>NZ_JAKRKC020000001.1:3956548-6358096 GCF_022664455.2 Actinomadura luzonensis | reverse complement strand
CGCAACCGCTCCGAGATCCGCGAGATCTTCCTGGAGAAGATGCCGCAGACCCCCGAAGGGCTGACCGACGACCCGCCCGCGCTCGCCGAGGCCGCCCGGCTCCACCTGCGCGAACGTTTCCTGCGCAGCAAGGTCGCGATCTCCGGCGCCAACTTCATGGTGGCCGAGACCGGCACCCTCGTCGTGCTGGAGTCCGAGGGCAACGGCCGCATGTGCCTGACCCTGCCCGAGACGCTGATCAGCGTGGTCGGCATCGAGAAGCTGCTGCCCGCCTGGCGCGACCTGGAGGTGTTCCTCCAGCTCCTGCCCCGCAGCTCCACGGGCGAGCGGATGAACCCGTACACGAGCATGTGGACCGGCGCCGTCGAGGGCCAGGACTTCCACCTCGTGCTGCTCGACAACGGCCGCACCGGCGTGCTCGCCGACGAGGTCGGCCGCCAGGCGCTGCGCTGCATCCGCTGCTCGGCCTGCCTCAACGTCTGCCCCGTCTACGAGCGCGCGGGCGGCCACGCCTACGGCTCGGTCTACCCCGGCCCGATCGGCGCGATCCTCACCCCGCAGCTCCGGGGCATGGGCTCCGAGCTGGACGCCTCGCTGCCGTTCGCCTCCAGCCTGTGCGGCGCCTGCTACGACGTCTGCCCGGTCGCCATCGACATCCCCGAGGTCCTGGTGGACCTGCGCGCCAAGGCCCCGCACGCGGCCGCGGAGCGGGCCGGCATGAAGGTCGCCGGCTGGATCCTCGACGACCACCGGCGGCTCGCCGCGGCCCAGCGCGTGGCCGGCAAGCTGCGCAGGCTGGTGCCGAGGAAGCGGCTGCCCGGCCCGGCGTCGGCCTGGACCGACACCCGGGACGTGCCGGACATCCCGGAAGAATCGTTCAGAGACTGGTGGGAGCGGAATGAGCGCGCGTGAGGAGATCCTCGCCCGGGTCGCCAAGGCCGTGGCGGGCGCGGCGGACGTCGAGATCCCGCGCGGCTACCGCGTCGCGGCCGCGACCGGCGACCTCGTGGGGCTGTTCGCCGAGCGGGTGGACGACTACCGGGCCGTCGTGCACGTGCTGCCCGCCGCCGAGGTGCCCGGCAGGATCGCCGAGCTCGTGACCGGCCGGCGCATGATCGTCCCAGACGGCTTCGACCTGCCGGGACACCAGAGCTGGGACGACCTCCACACCGCCGACGGCGTCGTCACCGGCTGCGCGGTCGGCATCGCCCTGACCGGCACCATCGTCCTCGACCACGGCCCCGGCCAGGGCGCGAGGGCCCAGACGCTGGTGCCCGACTACCACCTGTGCGTGGTGCGGGCCGACCAGATCGTCTCCTCGGTGCCCGAGGCGATCGCCCGGCTCGACCCGTCCCGGCCGCTGACCTGGATCAGCGGCCCGTCGGCCACCAGCGACATCGAGCTCAACCGGGTGGAGGGCGTCCACGGCCCCCGCACCCTCGAAGTGATCATCAGTACCTGAGCACGGCCGCCACGTCCTTGACGGCGTCGCTGAACCACAGCTCGGCGTCCGTCATCGCGGCGGCCCTGGCCAGGGCGGCGTCCGCGCGGTCGCGCTGCGGCTGCTCCACGCCCCAGCTCCGCAGCTCGCCCTCGTCGGTGTGGAGCTGGGCGCCGCCCTCGCCGACCCAGACCTGCTCCGGCAGCTCGCCGGGCAGCAGCAGCGCGTGCGCCCGGCCGTCGCGCAGGACCCGCGCGACCTCCGCGAGGCCGACCGGGCCGGACTGCTCCTGGTGGCGTTCCAGCAGCTCGGCGCGGCGGCGGTCGAGCCAGTCGTCGAGCGCCTGCTCCACGTCCTGCTCGAACTGGCCGTGGTCGGAGCGGCTGCCGTGCTCGACCATCAGCACCCGGTCGGCCGACTTGGTGCCCAGGTGCTGGAGCAGGTAGGAGCGCGACTTCGGCTCGCCGGCCACGATGACCAGCTCCGCGCCGAGCCGGCGCACCTGCTCGTCGATCTCGTGCGCGACGGCCTGCGCGTTCTGCTCCCAGGCGTTCTCGACGGACTGCTCGTAGCGCCGCTGCGACCAGCCGCCCTGCGCGGTCTTCTGCAGCGGCCACGACGCGGCCTCCACGACCGACCTGCGCGGGGCGCCGCCGCCGTACGCCGTCAGCTCCGCCCCCGCGTGGTCCACGATGACCCGCAGGTGCGGCACGTTCTCGCCGCGCTCCAGCAGCATGGGCGCGACGTGCGGCAGCGGCGACCAGGTGGCCTGCTCGTACGGCGCCCGCGGCAGCGGCTCGGCCAGCACGACCTCGCCGTGCGTGGCGAACAACGCCTGGCCGGGAGCGGCCCGCTCGGCCTGCTCCGCCAGCGCCGCGACCGTCGCCGGGTCCGCCCCGTCGAGCGAGTCGCGCACGCTGTGCCAGTGCGTCTCACGCTCCGGGCCGGTCAGCGCCCCCAGGTACACCGACGCGTACGGGCCGCGCCGCTCGTACAGCGGCCGGATGAAGTCGAGCCGCACCGGTCACCACCTCCGCTTCTCCACCCCGAGGCCGAGGGCCTCGCCCACGTCGGCCATGTTCGTGAACTCGCGTTCCGGGAGGGACCGCACCATGTCGGTCACCCGGTCGGGGGCACCCGACTCGTCGGCGTGGCGCAACAGGTCCGCCTTCGACTTGGGCCAGTGGGTGTCGCTCAGCCATTTGGCCAGGTCGGCGCGGACGTCCACGTCCTGCTGCGTCATTCCCTCGGGCACGCCGGGCTCGTGGCCGGGCGGGTACGACTGCATCGGCTCCTCACCTGCTGCGGGCATGGACTCAGGCTCCTTCCACTCCTCGGCGTGCGTGGTGCCGCCACCGCGCACCAGCCCCTCGGTCTCGTGCTTCTGCTGGGCGTCCAGGCGGGGTCCGTGCTTGTCGCTCCCACGTTCGATCATTCCCTCACTCCTCTCCCCAGCGCCCCTACCCCCGCTTTCGTGGGCAAACATCGCCGCTGTGTACCCTGCCGACCGTGTTCGATGCGGATGTCGCCATCGCCACGGCCCGCCTGACCCTGCGGCCGTTCGGCCCTCAGGACGCCGTGCGCGTCCGGTCCGTCGTGGAGTCCGGCGCCCGGTTCCTGCCGCCCGGCGCCCCCGCCCAGGCCGCGGGCGTCGCCGCCTGGCTGGACCGGGGCGTGCACGAGCTGCGCAGGTCGGGGCAGGGCATCCACCTCGCCATGACCGACGTGGACGGCGTCATCGTGGGCGCGATCAGCCTGTTCAAGACCTCCTGGGAGGCGGGCACCACCGAGGTCGGCTACGGCGTGCACCCCCTCTACCGGGGCCGCGGCCTGGCCACCGAGGCGCTGCGCGGGCTCGTCGAGTGGGTCTTCGACAAGACCCGGCTGCGCCGCATCGACCTCACCGCGAACCTGGACAACCTGCCGTCGCTCCGCGTCGCCCAGAAGGCGGGCTTCACCTGGGAAGGCGTGCTGCGCGGCGCGGTCATGGAGGACGACGGCCCGCACGACCTGGTCGTGTTCGGCCTGCTGCGCGGCGACGGCCGCGGCCCCGCCGTCGCGCTGCCGCGCGCCGAGCTGCGCACCGCGCGGCTGCTGCTGCGCGCCCCCGAGCCCGCCGACGCCGCCGACCTCGCCGCCACCGGCGCCGACCCGCTCACCCAGGCCAGGACCGGCGTGCCGCGCGGCTACGGCGTCGAGCACGCCCTGGCCTTCATCGACGGCGCGGAACGGGTGCGCCTCCGCGGCGCGGGCATCGCCTTCTCCGCCGTCGAGTCGGCGACCGGTCGCTTCGCCGTCAACGTCGACCTGCGCGACCTCGACTGGACCAACCGCACCGCCGAGATCGGCTACATGACCGCCCCCTGGGCGCGCGGCCGCGGCTACGCCGGCGAGGCCGTCCTCGGGGTCGCCCGCTGGCTGTTCGAACGGCAGGGCTTCAGCCGGCTCCAGCTCCGCGCCGCCGTGGACAACCCGCAGTCCCAGCGCGTGGCCGAGAAGGCCGGCTTCACCCGCGAGGGCGTGGCCCGCGCGGCGCTCGCCGGCGAGGACCTGGTGGTCTTCAGCCTCATACCGTCCGACCTGGCCTTTCCCGGCCGGCCGGAAGGCACGCCGTCCTGACCTTCCCACCCTTTGTGAAACCTCTCGGCAACCGTCACTCTGGAGGGGAGGAGGATGAGGCGCGATGATCACGGTTGTCGGCTGGGACGGAACGGAGTTCTCGCCCGGGGCACTCGACCGGCTGCGCGAGGCCGGGCTCGTGGTCGGGCCGGACCCCGTGCTCGGCCAGCTCAAGCTCACCGCGGCGACCGCGGCCGACGGCTCGCTGCTGGAGACCCTGGACGACCACCTGGAGCACGGCGACGGCCCCGCGGTGGTGATCGCGGAGGGCGACCCCGGCTTCTTCGGCGTCGTCCGCGCCCTGCGCGCGCACGGCCTCAAACCGGACGTGCTGCCCGCGACGTCGCTGGTCACCCGGGCCTTCGCCTGCGCCGGGCTCAACTGGGAGGACGCCCTCGTCGTCGCGCCCGCCGGCCCCCACCAGCTCAACCGGGCGGTCAACGCCTGCCGCGCGCACCCCAAGGTCGCGCTGCTGGTCGCCCCGGGCGTCGGCCCCGGCGAGATCGCCCGCGAGCTGGCCCCCACCACGCCGCGCGCGCTCATCGTCTGCGAGGACCTCGGCGGCCCCGACCAGCGGGTCACGCACAGCCGCATGGGCGAGGCCACCACCCGGCCGTGGAAGGACCCCGACGTCGTCCTCGTCGTCGACCCGCTCCACCACCAGGCCAAGGAGCCGGGCTGGGTGGCCGGGGCGCAGCCGGGGCCCGCCGAGTGGGCGCTGCCGTTCGAAGGGGCCGGGCTGCCGCCGCAGGTGCGGGCGTACGTGCTGGCCAAGCTGGGCCCGCGCCTCGGCGACCTGATCTGGGACGTCGGCGCCGGCGTCGGCGAGATCGCCGTCGAGTGCGCCAGGCACGGCGCGGCCGTCGTCGCCGTCGAGCGCGACGAGGCCCGCTGCGCCCTGCTGCGCTCCAACGTGCTCGAACACGGCGTCAAGGTGGCGCTCACCCGCGGCCAGGCGCCGCCCGCGCTGGAGCCCCTGCCCGACCCCGACGCGGTGTTCGTCGGCGGCGGCGGCGCCGACGTGGTGGCGGCCTGCGCGGCCCGCCGGCCCCGCTCGCTGGTGTGCGCGCTGCGCACCGTCGAGCAGGTCTCGGCCGTGCTCGACCGGCTGCGCGAGCACGGCTACCGGGGCGAGGGCTCGCAGATCCTGACCGCCGAGCTGACCGTCAACCCCGACGGATCCCACCGCCTGAGCGCCGCCGACCCCGTCTTCGTCGTGCACGCGACGCCCGCGCACGCACCGTGACCTGTTCCCTACCGGTGCGCATCGGTTATCCTCGCGTGTCCTTGTCCAACGCACCGGAGAATCCCTCACGATGAAGCCGCCGCTCCTGCTGATCGGGCAGGGCTCGCACGATGACGCCTACGCCGCGGAGTTCGGCAGGTTCGTACACCGGCTCCGCTGCCGCCTCGACCAGACGGCCGCCGACGTCTCGGGCGGCTACCTGGAGCGCGCCACGCCGCGGCTCAGCGAGTCCGTCGCCTCGCTGGTCGCGAGGGGCCACCACCGTCTCGTCGCGCTGCCGCTCAGCCTCGGCAGGACCAGCGACGACCTCGGCGCCGCCATGGCGCTCGAACAGCAGCGGCACCCCACCCTCATGTACGACCACGGCCGGCCACTCGGCCCCGACCCGCGGGTGCTGTCGCTGCTGGCCGAGCGGATGCTCGAAGCCGCCGCCGACCTGTCGCGGCCGCGTCCGCTGGAGCTGGTCGGCGCCCGGCCCCGGCTGCGCGCCGTGGACGCCCCCGTCGTCGAGGACCCGCACGTCGAGCCGGGCGAGACCGGCATCGTGCTGGTCGGCGAGGGCTCGACGGACCCGGCGGCCAACGCCGAGGTCCACCGCGTGTCCCGGCTGTTCTGGGAGACGCACGCCTACGACTTCATGACCGTCGAGACCGCGTTCGTGTCGGTCACGCCGCCCGGCGTGCCCGGCGGGCTCGAACGCTGCCGCCGGCTCGGGGCCAAGCGGGTGATCGTGGTGCCGTACCTGCTGTTCGCGGGCGGCATGCTGGAGCGCGTGTGGGCGCAGGCGCTGGCGTACGGCGCGGGACACCCCGACCTCGACATCCGCTGCGCCGAGGTCATCGGCGACTGCGAGACCCTGGCCGACGTCGTGATCGACCGCTACGAGGAAGCCCTCCAGCTCGTCCCGTAAGTCCCCCGAACCCATGTGGAGGTACGCCGTGCTGGCTGAGACCCTCGCCGCGATCCGCGCCGCGGACCCGGCCGCGATCGCCGAGGCCCGTGCCCTCCAGGACCGGCTCACCAAGCCGCGAGGCTCGCTCGGCGCGCTGGAGGACGTCGCGGTCCGGCTGGCCGGCGCGGCCGGCGCCTGCCCGCCGCCCCTGCCGGCCCCCGCCGCGCTGGCCATCTTCGCCGCCGACCACGGCGTGCACGCGGCCGGCGTCACGCCCTGGCCGCAGGAGGTCACCGTGCAGATGGTGGCCAACTTCCTGGCCGGCGGCGCGGTCGCCAACGCCTTCGCCGCCCAGGCCGGCGTGCCGGTGACCGTCGTGGACGTCGGCGTCGCCGCCGACCTGCCCGACGCGCCCGCCCTCGTCAAGCACAAGATCGCGTACGGCACCGCGGACCTGTCGCGCGGCCCCGCCATGACCGTCGACCAGGCCGTCAGGGCGCTGGAGGCGGGCATCACCGTGGCCCGCGACCTGGTGGCCGGCGGGGCGCGCTGCCTCATCACCGGCGACATGGGCATCGCCAACACCACCGCCTCGGCCGCCCTGATCTCCGCCTTCACCGGCGCCGACCCGGCCGAGGTCACCGGCAGGGGCACCGGCATCGACGACGAGACCCACGGACGCAAGATCAGCGTCGTCCGCGAGGCGCTGCGCGTCAACGGGCTGCCGGCCGACACCTCCTCCGCCAGCGAGGCGCTGCGGACGCTGGCCGCCGTCGGCGGGTTCGAGCACGCCGCCATCGCCGGGTTCATCCTCGGCGGCGCGGCGGCCCGCGTCCCGGTGCTGCTGGACGGCGTGATCGCCGGCGCGGCCGCGCTCGCCGCCGCCGCCCTCGACCCGGCCGCGCTCGACCACTGCGTCGCCGGGCACCGCTCGGCCGAGCCCGGCCACGCCGCCGCCCTCGACCGCCTCGGGCTGCGTCCCCTCGTGGACCTCGGGCTGCGGCTCGGTGAGGGCACCGGCGCGCTGCTGGCCCACCCGATGGTGTGCGCGGCCGTGCGGGTGATGCACGAGGTGGCCACGTTCGACTCGGCCGGGGTCACCGAGAAGCCCGTGTAAGGATGGTGCTCACTGGAGGTGAGCTGTGTCCCGATACGGCGCGATGTACGGCCCGGACTGCACGTTCCTTGGAGTTGACCGCTGCGACGTCGGCGACCCGGCGTCCTACGAGGGCGCCGACGTCGTCATCCTCGGCGCCCCCTTCGACGGCGGCACCTCCAACCGGCCGGGCGCCAGGTTCGGGCCGCAGGCGCTGCGCCAGGCGTGCTACCTGCCGCACGACGGCTCGCGGCCGAGCCTCGCGCTGCGCGTGGACGCGCTCAAGGACCTGCGGGTGCTCGACGCCGGCGACGTCGAGTGCTACTCCGGCGACGTGGAGGGCTCGCTGCGGGCCATCGAGGAGGCCGTGCACCGCGTCGCCGCCTCCGGGGCGATGCCGCTGGTGCTCGGCGGCGACCACACGATCGCGCTGCCCGACGCGCGCGGCACCGCCCGGGCGTACGCGCCCGGCCGCACCTCGATGATCCACTTCGACGCGCACGCCGACACCGGCGACATCGCCTTCGGCCACCTGTACGGCCACGGGCAGCCCATGCGGCGCCTCATCGAGTCCGGCGCCATCCGCGGCGACCGGTTCCTGCAGATCGGGCTGCGCGGCTACTGGCCCGAGCCGGAGACGCTGTCGTGGATGGCCGGGCAGCGGATGCGCTCGTACGAGATGACCGAGATCGTGGCGCGCGGGCTGGAGGAGGTGCTGACCGAGTCGTTCGCGATCGCCCTCGACGAGTGCGACCAGATCTTCCTGTCGGTCGACATCGACGTCTGCGACCCCGGCCACGCGCCCGGCACCGGCACGCCCGAGCCCGGCGGCCTGACCGCCCGCCAGCTCCTCGACGCGGTGCGCCGCATCTGCTACGAGCTGCCCGTCGCCGGCATGGAGCTGGTGGAGGTGGCGCCGCCGTACGATCACGCCGACATCACCGCCTACCTCGGCAACCGGGTTATCCTTGAGGCACTGTCAGCGATGGCCAGACGCCGCAGGGACGATCAGGGCGGGCCGCGCTGGGACCCGCGCCAGCCTCTCCTCGACGGCCGTTGACCCATGCGTTAACCCATGCGCAGCAAATGACGGAAGCGAAGCCGGTAGGTTTACCTCTTAACACAACCTGCGCGAATGGGAGATTCCCCTCATGGGTCCCTACCTCCTCGGCCTGCGGCTTTCCGGCCGCCGGGTGCTCGTCGTCGGCGGCGGTCGCGTCGCCCAGCGACGCGTGCCCGCGCTCCTGGAGGCCGGTGCGGAGGTCACCGTCGTGTCCCCGCACGTGACCCCGGCCCTCGACGACCTCATCGCCGCCGGGAGAGTGATCTGGCACGAGCGGCCTTACGAGGTCGGCGACTGCGACGGCGCCTGGCTCGTCCAGGCCTGCACCGACGACCGGGCCGTCAACACCGCGGTCGCCGCCGAGGCGGAGGCCAAACGCGTGTGGTGCGTGCGGGCCGACGACAAGGACGCCTCCGCCGCCTGGACCCCCGCCACCGGCCGGGTCGACGAGATCAGCGTGGCCGTCACCGCGGGCGGCGACCCCCGGCGGGCCGCCGGCATCCGCGACGCCGTCGTCGGGGCCCTCCGCGACGGCACCGTCGAGGCCCGCCGCAACCGCACCAAGCCGGTCGGCGTCGCCCTCGTCGGCGGCGGCCCCGGCGACCCCGGGCTCATCACCGTGCGGGGGCGGCAGCTCCTGGCGCAGGCCGACGTGGTCGTCGCCGACCGGCTCGCGCCGCGCGCCCTGCTCGACGAGCTCGCCCCCGACGTCGAGCTGATCGACGCCGCCAAGGTCCCCTACGGCCGTTCGCTGTCCCAGGAGACCATCAACGACGTGCTCGTGGACCGCGCCAGGCAGGGCAAGTTCGTGGTGCGGCTCAAGGGCGGCGACCCGTTCGTCTTCGGGCGGGGCGGCGAAGAGATGATCGCCTGCGCGGAGGCCGGCATCCCGGTGCTGGTCGTGCCCGGCATCACCAGCGCCGTCGCGGTGCCCGCGATGGCCGGGGTGCCGGTGACGCACCGGGGCGTCAGCCAGGAGTTCCACGTCATCTCGGTGCACGTGGCGCCCGATGACCCCAAGTCCACCGTCGACTGGCCCGGCCTGGCCCGTTCCCAGGGCACGCTGGTGCTGCTGATGGCCGTCGAGCGGCTGGCGAAGGTGGCCGAGGCGCTGCTTCGAGACGGACGTTCGCCGGATACTCCCGTAATGGTGGTGCAGGACGGTACCCTTCCGACCCAGCGGGCGGTCAGCGCTTCGCTTTCCACCGTGGCCGACCGCGTGTCCGCGGCTGGGATACGACCGCCGGCGATCGTCGTCGTCGGGGACGTCGTCAGGGTCGGCCAGGAGGTCGAGATGGTTCGAGCGGAGCGCCTGCCGTGAACACGGCCATGGATGACGGGCGGCAGGAGTCGCTGGGGGAGCAGACGTTGAGCTTCCCCGCGATACGCGACGACGACACCTTCGACGCCTTCACCCCTGCCGGGGAGCCCAAAAAGCCCTCCGGCGACCCGTCCGGAAAGCCCTCCGACGGCTCGTCCGGCAAGCCCTCCGACGATCGCTCCGACGGCCGCTCCGATGACCCGTGCGTTGCCGCGTCCGACGAGCGGCCCGCTGCCGCGTCCGACGAGCGGTCCGACGCCGCCCCCGGCGAGCAGTCGTTTATCGAGCAGCCGATCGCCGAGCAGCCCGCCGCCGAGCAGCCCGCCGCCGAGCAGCCGGCTGACCGTCGGCGCGGCGACGATGCCGCGTTCGTGCGGTCTGCCGACCCTCACCAGGGCCCGCAGCGGGCCGTCCGGCCGCAGCAGCAGCGCGCGGGCGACCCTCTGCCGAGGCGCCGCCCCGCCGCCACGAGCCGCCCCACCCCCGACCAGCAGCCGGACAGCGCCGCACCCCACGGCACGACCGAGCACGGCGACCCGGCCGCGCGCATCGACTTCTTCACCCCCCGCAAGCCCGTCACCCCCACCTCAGACGACACCAGCGCCACCCCAGCCCCGGACCCCCGTCCCACCGCTGACCCGACCTCCGGTCCCGCAACCGACCGAACGGCCCTCTTCGCGCCCGACCGGTCCGCCCGCCCGGCCCCGGCCGCCGGCACCTCACCGGCCCGGTCCGCCGCCGCAGCCGACCCGGCCGCCTCCGGCGAGCCCTCCCTTTTCACCAGGCCCGCCTCCCTGAACACCCCCTCCACCACCGAGCCCGCGCCAACACCGGCCGGCCCCACCCCCGCACCCGCCACAGACCAGTTCACCACCGACCGCCCGTCCGACGCGGAGCCCTCCCGAACGACGGAGCCACCGGGCGACACCGACGAACCGAGCACCACGGACGAACCGAGCACCGCGAATCAGCCGAGCGCCGCCGATCCCGCGCGCGACCGGGAGCCCTCGCCCGAAGCCGAGGCTGAGGCTGAGGCCGACCAGCCACGTGACAACCCCCCGTCCGAGGACGAGCCGCCCGCGGAGGAGCCGCCCGCCGACTCCCCGCAGCCCGCCGACGCTTCCACCGAGGAGCCCGCTGCCCTCGACCCCGACGACGCCCACCCCTCCCACGAGTCCTCGACGGAAGCCGAAGCCCCCGACGACGACGAGCCCTCGTCCGAGCCCCAACCACAGGACGACCCCGAGGCCACCTTCCGCCAGGCCGAGGCCACCACCCTCGACGACCTAGAGGACGACGACGAGGACACCGGGGATACCGAGGACACCGGGGACACCGACGGCACCGGGGACACCGAAGGCACCCGTACCGAAGCCCTCCCCCCAGAGCTGGTCGAAGCACTCACCACAGCCCTCGCCCAGCTCCGCGAGAGCATCACCGACCTACGCCTCGGCCTCGACCTCCCGGGCGCGAAGGAGGCCAGGCAGGCCCGCACAGACCTCCTGGCCCAGCTCGACAACTACGTCCTGCCCCGGGTGCGCACCAGCACGGCCCCGGCCCTGATCGTGATCGCCGGTTCCACCGGCGCGGGCAAGTCCACGCTGGTGAACAGCCTCGCCGAGCGCAACGTCTCCCGCACCGGCATCCGCCGCCCGACCACGAGCACACCGGTCCTGGTGTGCCATCCGGACGACCGCGAGTGGTTCGCCGAGGGCGAGCTGCTCGCCACCCTGCAACGCCTCGAACCCCCCACCCCCACTCCCAGCGCGCAGACGGGAGCCTCCGGCAAGAACGGCCTGGTCGTCGTCTCGACCGAGAAGCTGCCCCAGGGCGTGGCGCTGCTCGACACCCCCGACATCGACTCGGTCGTCGAGGAGCACCACGAGGTCGCCCACCGCATGCTCGACGCCGCCGACCTGTGGATCTTCGTCACCACCGCGGCCCGCTACGCCGACGCGCCCGCCTGGAGCCTGCTCAAGCTGGCCAAGGAGCGCGGCGCCCGGCTGGCCATCGTGCTGTCCCGGGTGCAGCCGAAGTCGGTGGACGTCGTGCTGAAGCACTTCGTCCGCATGCTCACCGAATACGGTCTGGGCGACATCGACCGGTTCGTCATCCACGAGTCGACGGTCACCGACGGCCGGCTGCCCGACAGCGAGGTCACCGACCTGCGGTTGTGGCTGGCCGAGCTGTCCGTGGATGAGGGGCGGCGGGCCGAGGCCGTCCGCGAGACGCTGAACGGCGTGCTCGACAGCTTCCGCACCCGCGTGCCCGCGCTGGCCAAGCACCTGGAGGCGCAGGTGGCGTTCCGGGCCGAGCTGCGCAGGGACGTCGAGGCGGCCTTCTTCGGCGCGCTGAGCGACATCGACAAGGCCGCGAGGGGCGGTTCGCTGCTGCACGGCGAGGTGCTGGCCCGCTGGCAGGACTTCGCCGGCTCCGGCGACCTCATGCGTTCGCTGCAGCTCCGCAGGCGCGGGCGGGCGGCGCGGCAGGCGCCTGAGCGGGTGGTCGCGTTCAAGACGGCGATCCGCACCGGCCTGGAGTCGGTGATCGTCGCCGCCGCGAACCGGGCCACCGCCGAGGTGGTCGCGCGCTGGCGGCACCGCGCCGAGCTGGGCGGCAAGCTCGGCGAAGGGCTCGACCGGCCCTCCGACACCCTCGTCCGCAACGCCGGCCGGGCGATCGCGTCCTGGCAGGAGCACCTGAGCGAGCTCGTACGGACCGAGGGCGTGGCCAAGCGCTCGGTGTCGAAGCTCGTCTCGTTCGACCCCGACTCGCTGTCCCTGATCTTCACGGTGGCGATGTTCAGCGGCGCGAACGGCGAGGACGTCCCGCACCGCCTGGTCAACGCCCTGCTCGGCGCCGAGTCGCTGCGCGGCATCGGCGCGAAGGCGCTGAGCGATCTGCGGGCCAGGATCAGCATGTTGTTCGACGAGGAGGCCATGCGTTACGTGCAGGCGCTCGACTCCGCGGGCATCCCCGACGAGTCCGTCGCCACCCGGCTCTACCAGGCAACGTACAACCTCGAGGTCGCTCGATGACCACCACGACCACCCCACGTCCCGGCCTCGCCCCGCGGCTGACCGCGCTCACCAAGCTGGTGGAGCAGGCCCCGGGCCGGCTCGACAAGAAGCTGCTCGACGAGGCCACCACGCTGCTGCAACGCGCCGGCGAACGCCTCAGGCTCTCCTCCGACCACACCGTCGTCGCGCTCGCGGGCGGCACCGGCAGCGGCAAGTCGTCGCTGTTCAACGCCATCTCGGGGCTGGAGCTGTCGCCCACCGGCGTGCGCCGCCCGACAACGGGCCGTACGCACGCGTGCGTGTGGGGGGTGGAGGGCTCGGGGCCGCTGCTCGACTGGCTGCAGATCCAGGCGCGGCACCGCTTCTCCCGGGCCAGCGCGCTCGACAAGGCCGAGACCCAGCTCAACGGGCTCGTCCTGCTCGACCTGCCCGACCACGACTCGATTCGTGCGCTCACCGACACCGAGGCCGACCGGCTCATCGGCCAGGCCGACCTGGTGGTGTGGGTGCTCGACCCGCAGAAGTACGCCGACGCCTCCACGCACCGGCGCTACGTGACGGAGCTGGCGGGGCACGACGCGGTGACCGTGTTCGCGCTCAACCAGGCCGACAAGCTCGACGCCGCGGAGCTGGCCGAGCTGCTCATCGACCTCAACGACCTGCTGCGCCGCGAAGGCGTCGAGCACCCGAGCGTGGTGCCGACCTCGGCGGTCACCGGGCGCGGCGTCGAGAGCCTCAAGAGCGTCATCGCGACCGCCGTCTCCCGCCGCCGCGCCGCCATCCACAAGCTGGAGGCCGACCTGCACCGGCTGGAGCAGCGCATCGCCGAGGCCATGCCGGTGGGGGAGGCGCTGTCCGCGCCCGCGTCCGTGGACGAGGCCCGCCGCATGGGGCTGACGGACGCGCTGTGCGACGCGGTCGGCGTCCCGGCCGTGGGCGAGGCCATGGAGAACGTCTACGCCGAGCGTTCCAGCCAGTGGGTGGGATGGCCCTTCCCGCGCTGGGTCGCCAAGTTCCGCGCCGACCCGCTGAAAAGCCTGCGCCTGGAGGACGTGAGCGAGGAGATCCGCGGCATCACGACGGGCTCGGTGAGCGCGCAGACCGCCGAGGTGGCCAACGCCGTGCACGCCCTGGCCGACGGGCTGTCCATGAACATGCACCCGGTCTGGCGGGCGGCCGTCCACCAGGCCGCGAGGTCCAGGGCCAAGCAGTTGCCCAAGGCGCTGACCGAGGACCTCACGGAGGTGGCGCCGCGCCTCGACCGCGTGCCCGGCTGGTGGTGGGCGCTCAAGGTGTGGCAGTACGTGCTGGTGGCGGCGTTCCTGGCGGGCGCGGTCTGGCTGGCGGCCGGGCTCCTCATGCCCGGCTCGCTCCCGCCGTCGCTGGAGCTCCTGGGCGACAGCGCGACACTGCCGTGGGTGGGCCTGATGATGGCCTCCGTCCTGGGGCTGGGCGCGTTGTCGGGCATCGCCTCCCGCAACTTCGTCGAACTGGGCGCCTCGCGGGAGCGGGAACGCCTCGAACGCGAGATGCGCCGCCGCGTCGCCGCCGTGTCCGCCACGATGGTCATCGAGCCGGTCGAACGCGAGCTGACCCGCCACCACGCCTTCTACACCGCCCTCCGCGGCCTCTCCCCCTGACGCCTCCCCAGGCCCCCTGACGAGGGCGAGCACGCGAGACCGACGCCACCGACCGCGGTTTCTGCGCCTGCGACAGGCACCAACCCCCGGGGACACGAGGCGCGAGTCGCAGGACACGCGCCGCTCGCAGCCCGAGACACGGGGGCATGCCGCTCTGTGACCCGAGACGCAGGGGGCGCTCTTCCGCGACCCGAGACCCGAGACGCGAGACGCGAGACCCGAGGTGCGAGGCGCGCCGGATGCGTCACAGGCTGTGCCGCAGGCTGTGCCGCCCTTCAACGTGGGATGCCGCCACAAGACACGCGCGGCCACCTCAGGACAGTTGTCGCCCTCCGACTCGAATTGCCGCCACAGCCCGCCCACCGTCCCAGAGCCCGCTCGCCGCTCGCCGCAAGGCGACGACTCGACAGACATCAGCACAAATGCGTGCGCGCACACGTACCGAGGAGTGTGCATCCGAAAGGGCGTGAACACGGGGCGTGCGCCATCCCTCCACACGCCTCCATCCACAGAATCCCGCTCGCCCACCCCCGCCCACCCCGCCTTCCGGCACCTTGTTCCCAGGTCGCGGGCACTCCGCCCGCCCGCCGCAGGGAAGGCACGAGATGAACGACATCTACATCACACTCACCGGCAACGTCGCAGCAGAGCCCAGGCAGTACGCCTTCGAGGACGGCCTGCGGGTCACCTCGCTGAAGGTCCTCACCTCACACCGCTACTTCGACAAGAAGACAGGCCAATGGACGGACGGCGACCGCGTCTGCTTCACGGTCCGCTGCTGGCGTGCCCTAGGCGAGAACGTCGCCACTTCCGTACGGGCAGGCCAGCCGGTCGTGGTGTCCGGCCGGCTGCGCATCCGCGAGTTCGGCCCCGACGGCGACCGCCGCTTCATGCCCGAGATCGAGGCGAGCGCCGTGGGCCACGACCTGCGCTGGGGCACCGGCGTCTTCACCAAGCCGGAGCGCGGCGGCGGAGTGACCACCATGAGCAAGGAGATGCGCGAGCGCCTGGACGAGGAGACCCAGGACTGGGCGATGGCCACCCGCCCCGGCCGCTCGTACACGCCCGCGCCGGACGGTCCCGCCGTCCGCGTCCTCGGCCCGGCCGGCCCAGAGCCGTCCGCCGAGGACGGCGACCAGCAATCGGACCCGCTCCCGGCGGAGGAAGACCGCCCCGCAGCGGCGGCCGCATGACCGGCACGCCATAGCCGTGTGCGGGGACGCCACCACTTCCACCGTCCCCGCACACCCACCCCCGAAGCGCGACGCCCAGCCAACCAGCGCGATGGCAGGACGAGGGGAACGCGCGATGGCGGAGCGACCGGGACGAGACAGCGAAGCCCCGAGCTCAGAGACGGACAGCGGAACGAGAGGGACGAGGCAGCGGAGCCCCGAGCTCAGAGACGGACAGCGGAACGAGAGGGACGAGGCAGCGGAGCGGGAGAGATGCGGTGGTGGAGCGAGAAAGATGCGGTGGTGAAGCGGGAGGAGAGGGAGTGGGGGAGGGGGCACCGGCCTTCCCAATTGCTCACCCCGAAGGTGGCCGATGGCGTGTTCACCCGCTACAGATCCCTAGGAGGCATCGATCAGGTCCAGGTCACGCCCCGCACCATGGCTGCTCCTTTCCGGCACGGCCCGCTCGCGGAGTGAGCAGGCACGGTCCTTATCAACGTATCGGTTCCCATCGCACAACGCACACTCCGCAATTATTGTGTTACACATCGTTAGTTAGGGAGGAGACGAGATGGCGGCGACCAGTCACGCCTCTATCCAGCCTCGCGACGGTGTGTCAACACTGGTCGGCCGCTGGCCGTTGCTCGGGCAACGCCGCGCACTCGTGATCTACCTGTCTGCCATGGTCGCCCTCGACCTTGTCGCGATCATGGTGTTCTCCATCACCGTCGAGTTCCGATGGTCGGACGTGTACACGTTCAGCGCCCTCATGGCGTGCGGTGCGGTGTGCATCGAGGCCACCAGACGGTTGGGCGTGCCGGCCGGTGTCTCGCGCGACCTGTTGTCGGCCTGGTGGCTGCCGGTGGCCTTGCTCCTGCCCCCGCTGTACGCCTTGTTCGCGCCCATAGTGCTCCAGGCTCTGTTGCAGATGCGGGTCCGGGCGACCGTGCTCTACCGCCGGGTCACCAGCTCCGCCGCCATCGGCCTGGCGGGATGCACGGCCTCGGTGTTGTTCCACCGTTTCGTCGATGATCCGGGGGTGCTCTCGCGGGGCAGCGGGCCGCCGATCATGTACGCGGTCGCGGCGGCCGTCCTGTTCGCGCTGCTCAACATCGCCCTGATCGCCATCGCCGCGCTGACCGCCGACCCCGACATGAGCTGGCGGGAGGTGCTGTGGAACAAGGAGAGCCTGCTGCTCGACATCGTCGAGCTGTGCCTCGGCATCACCGTGGCGATCGGCTGCGGCCTCAACCTCGCCCTGCTCCTGCTCGCCCTGCCGCCGGTCGTCCTGTTGCAACGCAGCCTGCTGCACGCCCAGTTGCAGGCGGCGGCGCGCACCGACGCCAAGACCGGGCTGCTGAACGCCGCCGCGTGGCAGCGCGAGGCCGACACGGAGATCGTCCGTGCCCGCCGCACCGGCGACACCCTGGCCTTGTTGATCATCGACATCGACCACTTCAAACGGGTCAACGACGCTCACGGGCACCTGGCGGGCGACCAGGTGCTCGTCGGCGTCGCGTCCACCTTGCGGAGCCAGCTCCGAGAGTACGACGTGGTCGGCCGCTTCGGCGGGGAGGAGTTCGTCGTCCTGCTGCCGGGCGCCGACGCCCGCGAGGCCCGGCGCGTCGCCGAACGGCTGCGCGCCCGCATCGGTCACATGGCGATCCCCGCCGACGACACGCTGATCAGGGTCACCATCTCGACGGGTGTCGCCCTGATGAGCGTCCACGGGGATGATCTCATCGAGCTCCTGGCCGCCGCCGACCTGGCCCTCTACCGAGCCAAGGAGCTGGGACGCGATCGGGTCTGCCTGCCTGCCATTCAGCCCCAGCCCCAGCCCCAGTCCCAGCCGCAGTCCCAGCCCCAGTTCCAGTCTCAGCCTCAGTCCCAGTCCCAGTCTCAACCTCGGCCCCAGCCCCAGCCCCAGTTCCAGTCCCAGCCTCGTTCCCGGCCGGAGCCGCCAGAAGCCTCGGAGGGTTCGAGGCCGGAGCAGCTTGGCATATGAGCGTTTCGGCGTTCGGGCAGCTCGGCGTTCGGGCAGCTCGGCGTTCGGGCGGCGGGGTGGTCGGGGCCTTGGCGTTCAGGGCCTTGGCGTTCGGGGGGTTGGGTGTTAGGGCGGCTCGGTGTTGCGGGGGTCGGCGTTTGGGGTCGGACTCCTGTGGTTCGGGATTCGGGCGGGTCGGAATCCCGGCGATTGTGGGGCTTTGGAGCTTTGGGTGTCGTTTGCTCCGGAGCTGCGTGCGTTGGGGCCTGGTGCGGGATTGAAGGGCTGGATCGCGTGGGTGGGCGGGGGCGTTGGCGGAGGGTGAGGGGTGTCGGCTGATCAGGGCGTGGGGGCTTCCGCAGGGAGTTTGGTTGATTCGTTGGTCTTGGCTCTGGACAGGGCGGTCGGGTCCAGGGTGGTTTGGCTGAGGTCTACGCCGCGCAGGTCGGCGTCCGTCAGGTCTGCGGAGGTCAGGTCTGCGCCCTTGAGGTTCGTACCTGTCAAGTCGGCGCTGTGAAGGGTCGCCCCGATCAGGCGGGCTTTGCGTAGGTCTGCACCGCTCAGGTTCGCGCCCGACAGGTTGGCGTGGCTTGCGTCGGCGCCGCGTAGGTCCGCGTTGAACAGGTCGACGCCGCTGAGGTTCGCCCAGCTCAAGCTGGCGCCGCGCAGATCGGCCTCGAACAGGTCGACGCCGCTGAGGTCGGCGGCGGTCAGGTTCGCTTCGCGGAGGTTGGCCGTGAACAGGACCGCGTTCGGGAGGTCGGCGTTGCCGAGGTGTGCGCGGCTCAGGTCGGCGCCGGACAGATCCGCGTACGTGAGGTCGGCGCCGGTCAGGCGGGCGCCGTGCAGGTCTGCCCTGGTCAGGACGGCGGTGTCGAGGTTCAGGCCGGTCAGGTCGGCGCCCGGGACACGGATGCGGGCCAGGTTGCAGGCGCAGACCCAGTCGTGTCCGGGCTCGGTGCTCGGGGTGTCGTAGACGCTGCCGAGGACGTTCAGGGCCATCTGTACGTCGGTGGCCGGTCGGGCGGAGGGCGGGGCTTTGAACGTGGATTCGTGCCGGCGCACGTATGCGGCCATGAGGTCGGCGGTCGTCACGCGGTCGTGCGGGGACTGCTGGGCGAGGCGTCGCAGCGTGTGGATCGCGTTCAGGCGGACTTCGAGCTTGGAGGAGGCGAGCTGGCTCACCGCCTCGGTGTAGGTGTCGGTGCCTGGTCTGTCGCGCGGAGTACTCGGGCCCGTCGATCTGGAGGTGTAGGCCAGGCCGCCGGCGGCCAGGAGCAGGCCGAGGACCGAGGCCCAGGTGCCCAGCCGGCTGAGATGCGGGCCACGGGTGGAAGGGGAGCCCTCGTCGGGCGGGCAGGGCTCGGAATCGGGAGGTTCAGCCGGCTCCGGGGTGAGGCGGCGGTGGAGCGTGGGGGTGAGCCGGCGGGTGGTGACCGCCAGGAGGGTGACGGCCGCGAGGACGGTGAGCGCCACGGGAGGCAGGTCCGCTGCGGAGTACGGCGGCAGCAGGTAGCGGGGGAGCCACTTGAGGGCCGGTTGCCACCAGGAGTCGGCGGGTGCCGACAGGGCGAGCCGGTAGGCCGCCGGGGCGAGCAGGTAGACGGTCGCGGTGGTGATGACGGTGATGACGACCACGCTGATCGACCAGATCAGGGCCCGCAGCCGCCGTGCTTGCCGTGATGTCACATGAATCATTCGACCTGAAGGTGACGGCCGAATGTAGGCCCAATGACGTAACTGTTGAGGCAGGGACGCGGGCGCTCGGGGGGTTGGGGCTGGGGGATGGGGTGCCGGCCCGGGTCGGTGTTGAGCTTGTGCTCGACGCGGCGAGGGGGCGAGGGATCGCCCTGCGGGCGGGCGGGCGGGCGGTCGGGCGGTGAGCTGTGCTTGGTTCGGCGGGAGGGTGAGGGGATGGGGGCTTGCGGGTGATGAGCTTGTGCTTGGTTCGGCGGGGGTGAGGGGTCGGGTTTGAAGGGTGGTGGGCTTGTCCTGGGGTCGGCGGAGGGTGAGGGGTGAGGTTCGCGGATGGTGAGCCCGTCCTCCGTTCGGGGGAGGAGGAGGGGAGGGGGGTTCGGCGGACGGTGGGGAGGAGCGGCGGAAGCCCGGGCCGGGAGCCCCTAAGCTAGAGAGCATGCCGGAGTACATCTACACGATGCAGCGCGTGCGTAAGGCGCATGGCGACAAGGTGGTCCTTGACGACGTCACGCTGTCGTTCCTGCCCGGAGCCAAGATCGGTGTTCTGGGGCCGAACGGCACCGGGAAGTCGACGCTGCTCCGGATGATGGCCGGCCTGGAGCAGCCGTCCAACGGTGAGGCGCGGCTCATGCCCGGTTTCACCGTGGGCATGCTCCAGCAGGAGCCCCCGCTGAACGAGGAGAAGACGGTCCTCGGGAACGTGCAGGAGGGCGTCGCCGAGACGATGGCGATGCTCCAGCGCTTCAACGACATCGCCGAGCAGATGGCCACCGACTACAGCGACGAGCTGATGAACGAGATGGGCAAGCTGCAGGACCAGCTGGAGCACCGCAACGCCTGGGATCTCGACAGCCAGCTCGAGCAGGCGATGGACGCCCTGCGCTGCCCGCCGCCCGACGCCGACGTGTCCAAGCTGTCCGGTGGTGAGCGCCGCCGCGTCGCGCTGTGCAAGCTGCTGCTGGAGGCCCCCGACCTGCTGCTGCTCGACGAGCCCACCAACCACCTCGACGCCGAGAGCGTCCAGTGGCTGGAGCAGCACCTGGAGAAGTACCCCGGCACCGTCCTGGCCGTCACCCACGACCGTTACTTCCTGGACAACGTGGCGGGCTGGATCCTGGAGCTCGACCGCGGCCGGGCCTACGCCTACGAGGGCAACTACTCGACGTACCTGGAGGCCAAGGCCCAGCGGCTCAAGGTCGAGGGCCAGAAGGACGTCAAGCGCAAGAAGCGCCTCGAGGACGAGCTGGAGTGGGTCCGCTCCAACCCCAAGGCCCGCCAGACCAAGAGCAAGGCGCGACTCCAGCGCTACGAGGAGATGGCGGCCGAGGCCGACAAGTTCCGCAAGCTCGACTTCGACGAGATCCAGATCCCGCCGGGCCCGCGCCTCGGCACCACCGTCATCCGGGCCGACGAGCTGACCAAGGGCTTCGGCGACCGGCTGCTGATGGAGGGGCTGACGTTCGACCTGCCGCGTAACGGCATCGTCGGCATCATCGGCCCGAACGGCGTCGGCAAGACGACCCTGTTCCGGATGATCACCGGCAGCGAGACGCCCGACAAGGGGTCGATCACGGTCGGCGAGACGGTCAAGATCTCGTACGCGGACCAGAGCCGCGGCGGCATCGACCCGAACAAGAACGTCTGGGAGGTCGTCTCCGACGGGCTCGACCACATCAAGGTCGGCAACGTCGAGATGCCGTCCCGCGCGTACATCGCGGCGTTCGGGTTCAAGGGCCCCGACCAGCAGAAGAAGGCCGGGGTGCTGTCGGGCGGCGAGCGCAACCGGCTCAACCTGGCGCTCACCCTCAAGCAGGGCGGCAACGTGCTGCTGCTCGACGAGCCGACCAACGACCTCGACACCGAGACGCTGTCGTCGCTGGAGAACGCGCTGCTCGACTTCCCGGGCTGCGCGGTCATCACCTCGCACGACCGGTGGTTCCTCGACCGCATCGCCACGCACATCCTGGCGTGGGAGGAAGGGTCGAACTGGTTCTGGTTCGAGGGCAACTTCGCCGACTACGAGAAGAACAAGGTCGAGCGGCTGGGTGCCGACGCGGCTCGCCCGCACCGGGTGACGTATCGGAAGCTGCACCGCGACTGAGCTTGTAGCGGGTGGCAGGACGAGGTTGAGGAACGTCAAGCGGCAGGCTGTCGGCCTGCCGCTTTGTCGTTGGTGACGGTTTTGGGGGCGAGGGGTCGGAAGGGCGGGGGGTCGGGAGGGCGGGGGAATGGGCTCCGGGCCCGGGACGTGGGGCGACGTGCGTGGTGGTGGGGCGGCCAGGGGGTGCGGGGACGCGCGCCGCCGCGTCCTCCGGGTCCTTGCGCAGTTCGTCGGCCTGGCAGGTGAGCAGCCCGGACGTGCGCGGACGACGCGATCAGCACCTCCTGCACCGCGCCGCCCGGCATGCCGGCGAAGGCGTCGCGCTCCTCGGTCGCCGTGCGTTCACGCCGGCCGGTGACGTCCGGCTCGCACACGTCCCGGCGCCGGCGCAGGTAGCGCTTGTAGAGCTGGGTAGAGTCCGCGCACCCCCGCCGGCCCGGCCGGGTCGCTCATCCCTTGGCCTCCACCGGGACGTTGACGGGCGTCCGGGCGGCGCGCCGCCAGGGCCCGTTGAACATCACGATGGCGGGGATGAACAGCACGAGGCAGCCGAGCGCGACGAACAGCCACGTCTGCCACCCGGTGGCCTCGACCACCCGCGGGATGACGATGAGCCCGATCACCGCGATGCCCTTGGACAGGAAGCCGAACAGCCCCCACGCGGTGCCCTGCAGGCGCGGGTCGGCGTCCTCGGCGTCCTCGGAGTAGTTCGCCATCCAGGGCGCGTAGGCGACGCCGAGCGAGCCGCCGAGCAGCGCGCCGACCAGCATGAGCGTGCCGGCGGAGACGCCGGGCTGCCCGAGCAGGACGGCGAGGAAGGCGGTGACGAGCACGGCGGCGAGCGTCCCGCCGAGGGTGAAGGGCTTGCGGAGCTGGAAGCGGTCGGACAGGCGGCCGGTGACGATGAGCGTGATGAGGTTGAGGCTCCAGAACGCCGCCATGATCGTGGACGCCTCGGCGCTGCTCACGCCGAGCGCGCCGACCAGCATGGTCTGCCCGAACAGCGACAGCGTGATGTAGAGGACCAGCCACAGGGAGATGCCGACGACGTGCGCCCAGATGTTGCGCCGGGCGAACAGGGCCCGCACCCGGACGGGCTGCGCGGCCTCGACCGTGTGGGTGGCGGCGCGCTCGGTGAGCTGGATCCTGGCCCGCAGCTCGGGCGACAGGTCGGCGATGTTGAGCGCGATGACGACGGAGATGACCAGCGAGAAGCAGCCCATGATGACGAACTGCGAGCGCCACGAGTCGTTGAAGATCGGCAGGGTCCAGCCGGCCACGGCGGCGGCCAGGAAGTTGGCGCCGACCGGCCCCCACGTCCAGAAGCCGAACGCCTGCGCCCGGCCGAGGCGCGGCGAGAAGTCGCGGATGAGCGGCGCGGTGCTGGCCATCGCGACGCCGTCCACGAACGCCAGCACGATCCTGGCGATCAGCAGGTCGCGCGGGCTGTGCACGAGGGTCATGGCGAAGCAGCACACGGCGGTCAGCGCCATGAGCGGGATGAGCAGCCGCACCCGGCCCACGCGGTCGGTGAGTCTGCCGCCGAGGATGGAGGCGATCGCGCCGGCCACGGCGGCCGCTCCGGAGACGGCGCCGTACGTGGCCAGCGTCATGTCCAGATCTTTGAGCAGCAGCGGCACGACGGGCGCGATCTGCCCTTCGTAGGAGCCGATGAGGATGGCCAGGACGGCCATCGTCAGGATTTTCATGCGCCGGGCGCCGGTCGGGTACTCGTCGAGCTCACGGACGTAGGACAGCCTCATGGGTGGCCTTTCTGGTCGGGCTGGGCCCCCGCCTAAGGTTCTAGAAGCTAGCTCTAGAATCTATTTCTGCGATGCTGCTCCTCACGCGGCCCCGCCGTCAAGAGTGAGCCGCCGGCCTCGCGCTAGAATCAAATTCTAGGATTCCCTCCCGAGCAAGGAGTCTCCCCTTGGACCTGGAACTCGACGGCCTCGAGGTGCGCTTCGACCACACGGCCGTGGCCGCGCCCCGCATCAGGGACCTGCTGCCGATCTACCGTGACCTGCTCGGCGGGCGGCATCTGGGGGGCGGGGGCGACAACCGGGTCAGCGGCTACCGCACCCTCCAGCTCACCTACGCGAACGGAGGCAAGGTCGAGCTGATGGAGCCGCTGCCCGGCTCGGCCTTCTTCGACAGCTTCTTCGAGCTGACCCGCGGGCGGGGCGGCGTCCACCACCTGAACTTCCACGTCGACGACCTCGGCGCGGCCGTCGCCAGGCTCACCGCCCGCGGCTACCGCCTGCACGGGCTCAACCGGGCCGACACCCGCTGGCAGGAGGTCTTCCTGCACCCGAAGGAGGCGCACGGCGTGCTGATCCAGCTCGCCCAGCCGGGCTTCCGCGACCCCGCTGAGCCGCGTCCGAACCTGGAGGACGTGCTCGCCGGCCGTGGCCGCAACGGCAACGGCGTCCCGAGCCCCTGAGACCCCTTCCCTCCGCACACGCCCCAGTCTTAGAGTGAAATTCTAGAACCAGATTGGGGAGGCCGATGAAGCCGGCACCTAAGCCCACGCCCGAGACCCAGCCGTTCTGGGACGGCACGGCCGCGGGCGAGCTCAGGATCCAGCGCTGCCAGTCGTGCGAGCGCCACTACTTCTACCCCCGGCCGAGCTGCCCGCACTGCGGCAGCGACCAGGTCGAATGGGTCCGGGCCAGCGGGCGCGCGACCCTGTACTCGTACGTGATCAACCACCGCCCGGCCCCCGGCTTCGAGGACGCGGGCCCGTACGCGATCGCGGTCGTGGAGCTGGAGGAGGGCGTGCGCATGATGACGAACATCGTGGGCGTCGAGAACGTCCCGGAGAAGCTGCCCCTGGACATGGAGCTGCAGGTGGTGTTCGAGCGGCGCGGGGACGTCTCGGTGCCGCTCTTCGAGCCCGCGGGGGAGCCGCGATGAACGTCGTGATCGCCGGGGCCGCCGAGACCGACGAGGTCGGCCGCCTGCCGCAGCACTCCACCCTCCAGCTCCACCTGGAGGCCGCCCGCAACGCCCTGGCCGACGCGGGCCTGACCAAGGACGACGTCGACGGCATCGCCACCGTCGGCACGCCCGGCCCGATCCAGGTCGCCCACGCCCTCGGCATGACGCCCGCCTGGCTGGACGGCACGGGCGTGGGCGGCTCGTCGTTCCTGTTCCACGTCCGCCACGCCGCCGCGGCCATCCGCGCCGGGCTGTGCCACACCGTGCTCATCACGCACGGCGAGTCGGGCCGCTCACGCGTCGGCGCCGGCCGCTGGGGCATGGGCGCGGACTCGCTGCTGGGGCAGTTCGAGCTGCCGTACGGGGTGGTCGGGCCGCCGACGTCGTTCACCATCACCGCGCTGCGCTACATGAAGGAGACCGGCCTCACCCACGAGCAGCTCGCCGAGGTGGCCGTCGCGCAGCGCCGCTGGGCCAGCCGCAACCCGCGCGCGATGTTCCGCGACCTCATCACGGTCGAGGACGTCTTCGCCTCGCGCCTGGTCGCCTACCCCTTCCACCTGCTGGAGTGCTGCCTGGTCACGGACGGCGGCGGCGCGCTGATCGTCACCTCCGAGGAGCGCGCCCGCCGCTCCCCGGTCTACCTGCTGGGCTCGGGGGAGTCCGCGGAGTCGCCGATCATCTCGCAGATGGAGGACTTCACCACCTCCAAGGCGTTCCGGTTGTCCGGCGAGGCCGCCTTCGCCGAAGCCAAGATCACCCATGACGACGTCGACCACCTGATGATCTACGACGCCTTCGCGCACGTGCCGATCTACGGCCTGGAGGACCTCGGGTTCGTGGGCCGCGGCGAGGCCGGGGCGTTCATCGCCGAGGGACACACCTCGCCCGGCGGCCGGCTGCCGCTGAACACCAACGGCGGCGGCCTGTCCTACACCCACACCGGCATGTACGGCATGTTCGCCATCCAGGAGTCGGTGCGCCAGCTCCGCGGCGAGGCCGCCGCCCAGGTGCCCGGCGTGGAGCTGAGCGTCGTGCTGGGCAACGGCGGCATGTTCGCCTCGGCCGCCACCCTGGTGCTCGCCAACCGCCTGCCCTGAGCGCCGCGGCGGAACGCCGTGGAACGGGATGGAACGCCCCTCCTCACGACAACGAAGATCGTAAGGAGGGTGCGATGCCCAAGTTCATGGACGTCCACAGCGGGTTCGTCGGCGTCACCGAGGAACAGCTGCGCGAGGCGCACGAGCGGGACCTCGCGATCGAGGACTCCGAGGGCGTGCACTTCGAGCGGGCGTGGCTCGACCCGGACTCGGGCAAGGTGTTCTGCCTGTCGTCCGGGCCGTCGAAGGAGGCGGTGCTGCGCGTGCACGAGAAGGCGGGGCACCCGACGACGGAGATCTACGAGCTGCCCGTCGAGGTCGAATGAGGGGGACGCCGGCCGGGGGCTGCGGACCCCGGCCGGCGTCGGGTTCAGCCGTCCTGCCAGGTCACCAGCGCGTCCAGGGCCTCGACGCGGGAGCCGGTGACCAGCAGCGGGTTGATCTCCAGGGACTCCAGCCGGTCGCCCAGGCTCCCGGCGAACGCCGCGATCCGCGCCACCACCTCCGCCACCGCGTCCAGGTCCGCGGGCTCGGCGCCGCGCGCCCCGCGCAGCAGCGCCGCGCCGCGCAGCTCGGACAGCGCGAGGCGGACCTCCGCGGCGTCCACCGGCAGCACCCGCAGCGCCGCGTCCCGCAGCACCTCCACCCACACCCCGCCGAGCCCGACGGCGAGCGTCAGCCCCCACGCGGGGTCGCGAACGACGCCGACCAGCAGCTCGACCCCGCCGCCGCGCTGCGGCTGGACGAGCACGCCCGCCGCCTCGGGCACCGCCGCCATCAGCTCCGCGTGCACCCGCCGCACCTCCGCGGCGTCGCGCACGCCGAGCCGCACCCCGCCGACGTCGCTCTTGTGCCCGAGCCCTTCGGCGGCGACCTTGAGCACCACGGGATAGCCGAACCCGTCGGACGCCGCCACCGCCTCCTCCGCCGTCGCGGCGAGCGCGGACGGCACCACCGGCAGCCCCGCCGCCTCCAGCAGGGCGGCGGCGCGGTGCTCGGCCCACACCCCGCGCGCCCCCTCGGGCACGGCCGGCGGCGGCCCCGGCTCGGCGGCGGGCCTGGCCAGCACCCGTTCCCTGGTCTCCGACCAGCGGACGGCGGCGGCGATGGCCTGCAGCCCGTGCTCGATCCCGCCCGTCACGTACGGGTAGCCGGTCTCCTGCTGCACCCGTCGCCCGAACTCCGTCACGTCCGTCAGCACGTTGCTCACCACGACGACCGGCACCGGCGACTCGGCGATGCGCCGCGCGGTGGCCGAGTAGAGCGCGAACACCGGCGCCGGGTCGGGCGGCGCGGCCTTCGGCGGCTCCGACAGCAGGAGCACCACGTCGATCCCGGGGTCGGCGGTCACCACCTCCAGCGCCCGGCCGAGCAGCGTCCGGTCGATGAGCACGTACCCGGTCACGTCCAGGGGGTTCTGCACGGTGCCGAAGGACGGGACGATCCCGGCCAGCTTCGCCACCGTCGCGGGCGCGAACGGCGGCAGCTCCAGCCCCTCGTCCTCGGCCCGGTCCGCGATGATCTCCGAGGCGCCGCCGGACGGCGTGACGACGCCGACCCGGCGGCCGGGCAGCGGCCCGGTGGCGGCCAGCAGCCCGGCCGTGATGATCAGGTCTTCGAGCGAGCGCACCCGGAGCACGCCGAGCTGCCGCAGGGCCGCGTCGATGACGTCGTCGTCGCCGACCAGGGCGCCCGTGTGGGCCTGGGCGGTGCGCGAGGCCAGCTTGCTGCGCCCGATCTTCAGCGCCACGACCGGCTTGCCGGCTTCCAGCGCCCGCCGCGCCACCCGGGAGAACTCGGCCGGGTTCCTGATCGTCTCCAGGAACAGCGCGATGACCTTGGTGGCCGGATCGTCCACCAGGTAGTCCATCACGTCGGTGACCGTGAGGACGGACTCGTTGCCCATCGAGGTGAGCAGGCTGACGCCGACGTTGCGGGCCAGCGCGAAGCCCAGCACGGAGCTGGCCAGGGCGCCGCTCTGCAGCACCACGCCGACCGAGCCGCGCAGCAGCGGCTCGGGGATGGGCAGCCCGTACGGGGTGACGCCGGCGGCGGCGTTGATGTAGCCGTTGCCGTTCGGCCCGAGCACGGTCAGCCCGTGCTCGCGGGCGAAGCCGGCGACCTCGGCCTCCAGCCGCGCGCCCTCCTCGCCCGACTCGCCGAAGCCGGCCGTCAGCACCACGTAGGCGCGGATGCCGAGCTTGGCGCCCTCCTTCAGCACGCCGAGCACCGCCGGGGTCGGGACCATGACGTAGGCCAGGTCGACCGGCTCGGGGATCTCGGTGAGACTGCGGTACGCGGGCTGCCCGTGCACCACGCCGCCGCGCGGGTTGACCAGGTGCACCGGGCCGGGGAAGCCGTGCGTGCGCAGGTTGAGCAGGGTGCTGACCGACCACCCGGACTTGTCCGTGGCGCCGACCAGCGCGATCGAGCGCGGATTGAACAGCTCCCTGACCGATGATGCCTCGACCGACATGCGATCACTCCCCGATGAGACCGAGCCGCGCGTGCCCCTTGATCAGGTTGCGGGCGATGGTACGCCGCTGGATCTCGTCGGTGCCCTCGAAGATGCGCAGCAGGCGCAGCTCGCGGTACCACCGCTCGATCGGCAGCTCCTTGGTGTAGCCCATACCCCCGTGGATCTGGAGCACCCGGTCGACGACCTGGTTGGCCATGACGGCGCCGTTGAGCTTGGCGATGGAGGAGGCGTGGCGGGCGTCCATGCCCTCCTGCACCCGCCAGGCCGCGTACAGCGTCAGCCACTTGGCCGCCTCGATCTCCACCTGGGAGTCGGCGATCATCCACTGGATGGCCTGGTACTCCGAGATCGTCTGCCCCATCGACTTGCGGATCCTGGAGTAGTCGACGGCCATCTGCAGCATGCGCTCGGCCGAGCCGATCGCCCGGGCGGGGATCATGTAGCGGCCCTGGCCGATCCACTGCATGGCCAGCTCGAAGCCCTTGCCGAGCTCGCCGAGGATGTTCTCCTCCGGCACCCGGACGTCCTGGAACACCAGCGACGCCGGGCCCCACTCGCCCATGGTCGGGATCGGCTCGGACTTCCAGCCCATGTCCCGGTCCACCAGGAAGCAGGTGACGCCGTGCTCCTCGGCCACCGCGAAGACCATGACGAAGTCGGCCTCGCTGCCGTTGGTGATGAAGGTCTTCTCGCCGTTGATGATCCACTCGCTGCCGTCGCGGACGGCCTTGGTGCGGATGTTGCGGGCGTCGGAGCCGGCGCCCGGCTCGGTGATCGCGAAGCAGGAGCGGCGCTCGCCCTCGATGGTGGGCAGCAGGTAGCGGCGCTTCTGCTCCTCGGTGCCGGCGTAGAGAATGTTGTCGGCGCTGCCGCCGAAGCTGAACGGGACGAAGGTGCGCCCGACCTCCATGGCGATGATGGCGGACATGATCGGGCCGAGGGCGGCTCCGCCGTACTCCTCGGGCGTGTTGATGCCCCAGAAGCCCGACTTCCTGGCCTTGGCCCGCAGGTCGCGCAGCGTGTCGCGGTCGAGCCCCGGCCGGCCCTCGCGCTCGTTGCGCAGCACCTCGGGCTCCAGCGGCATGACCTCCTTCTCGATGAAGGACCGTACGGTGTCGCGGATCTGCCGTTCCTCGGGGGTGAGCGAGAAGTCCACGGCCGCCTCCTGCCTGCGGAAATTTCTAGAATCTTTCTCTAGGAATACATTCTAGGCGCGAGCGGCCGGTGTCAAGAATCAGATTCTAGAATTTAGGAGCGATACGATGGCACGCATGGCACGCAAGTCCTCGTGGGAGTGGAGCCGCACCGCGCAGACCCGCAAGAGCATGCTCCAGGCGGCGCGCGAGGTCTTCAGCGAGCACGGCTTCGCCGAGGCCAACGTCTCGGAGGTGGTGGCCCGCGCCGGCTCCAGCGTCGGCAGCCTCTACCACCACTTCGGCGGCAAGACCGAGCTGTTCCTCGCCCTGTACGAGGACCACCAGGCGGCCCACGAGCAGGCCGCCGCCTCCAGCGTCTCCAAGGCCAAGAAGGAGGGCGTGAGCGACCCGGTCGAGCTGCTGATCGCCGGGGCCCGCGCCTACCTCGCCGGCGCCTGGGAGCGCCGCGACCTCGTCCGCCTGTTCATCGACGGCGACGGGCCGCCGGGCTTCGAGCTGATCCGCCGCACCCGGGGCCGCGAGTGGGTACGCCAGAACGCCGTCCTGCTCGGCGCCGGAGGCGACCCGCTCGACCGCTTCACCGTGGCCGTGCTGACCAGCATCATCGGCGAGGCGGCCCGCGAGGTCGCCACCTCCGACACCGAGGAGGAGGCCCAGGAGGTCATCGAGGCGGCGATGACGCTGATCCGCCGCCTCGACCCCCTGAAGGTGCTCGACGAGGGCTGAGCCCGGCCTCAGCCCGGCGTGATCGTGGCCCGGCCGCGGTCGATCACCACCGTCCCGTCGTCCTTCGCCGTCCTGAACAGCACCTCGGGCCCGTCCGCCCAGATCGACACGGTCAGCGACTCGCCGGGGAAGACCGGGCTGGTGAAGCGGCCCGACATCGCCTTGAACCGCGACGGGTCCGAGCCCGCCAGCACGTGCAGCAGCGCCCGCCCGGTCACCCCGTACGTGCACAGCCCGTGCAGGATCGGCCGGTCGAAGCCCGCCCGCCCGGCGAACTCCGGATCGCTGTGCAGCGGGTTGTAGTCGCCGGACAGGCGGTAGATCAGCGCCTGCTCGGGCCGCGTCGCGTAGGTGATCTTGTGGTCGGGGGCCCGGTCGGGCAGCGCCCAGTCGTCGCGCGGCCCGCGCTCGCCGCCGAAGCCGCCCTCGCCCCTGATGAACACCGCGCTCCTGCTGACGATCACGGGCTCGCCGGTCCGCAGGTCCACCGCCCGCGCCTCGGAGGTGACGAGCGCGCCGGAGCCCTTGTCGTAGATGCCGGTGACCGTGCTGGAGGTGCGCACCCCGCCGGCCGCCGGCAGCTCGCGGAACAGCTCGAACGCCTGCTCGGCGTGCACCAGCATGGCCCGGTCGAAGTCGCCGAGCCGCCGCCCCGGCGACTGCGCGGCCAGCACCGCGAACGTGGGCAGCACCCGCTGCCCCTTCTCGGTGGTGAACTCCAGCTCCGAGGTGCCCGCGCCGACGCCGAGCGCGTACAGCATGGTGTCCTTGGCGGTCCAGGTGTGCTCGTACGCCGGCCCCTCGTGGCCGACGACGCCGTGGTCGAGCCCCATGGTCAGTCCTCCCGTCCCGGTATGCGGCCGTTGGTGAGGGCGTTCGGCGCGGCCTTGTCGACCAGGGCGGGGATGACCGCGCCCAGCTCGGCCGGGTCCCACCGCGAGCCCTTGTCCACGCCGGGGCCGGCGTGCCAGCCCTCGGCCACGCTGATCGCGCCGCCGCGCACGTTGAAGACCCGGCCGGTGATGCCGCGCGCCTCGGCGCTGGCCAGCCAGACCACCAGCGGCGCGATGTCGTCGGGGTCGGCGCCCTTGACGCCGGCCGGGATGAGGTTCTCCGTCATGCGGGTCAGGGCGGCGGGGGCGACGGCGTTGACGGTGACGCCGTAACGCTCCAGCTCCCTGGCCGCGATGACGGTCAGGCCCGCGATGCCGGCCTTGGCCGCGCCGTAGTTGCCCTGTCCCGGGTTACCGTAGATGCCGGAGGACGAGGTCGTGTTGATGATCCGGGCATCCACCGGTTCGCCCGCCTTGGCCTTGTTCCGCCAGTAGGCGGCGGCATGGCGCAGCGGCGCGAACGTTCCCCGCAGGTGCACCCTGATGACCGCGTCCCATTCCTCGGCGGTCATGTTGACCAGCATGCGGTCGCGCAGGATGCCCGCGTTGTTGACCAGCACGTGCAGGTCGCCGAAGTGCTCGATCGCGGCCCGCACGAGGCGTTCTGCGCCCTCGAAGTCGGAGACGTCCTCGCCGTTGACGATCGCCTGGCCGCCCATGGCCTCGATCTCGGCCACCACCTCGGCCGCGGCACCGGAGGAGCCGGTGCCGTCCACCTCCGCGCCCAGGTCGTTGACCACCACCTTCGCGCCCTGCCGGGCGAACTCGAGCGCGTGACCTCGCCCGATGCCCCGCGCTCCGCCCGTGACGATGACCACGCGGCCGTCGACTATCCCGCTCATCCGACACCTCGATCCTTGACCGGCTGACGATGCGAACTGGATTCTAGTATTAAAATCTAGAAAGGACAGGGTCTCTTGACGCTCACGACCCCCACCACCTCCATGGGCCAGGCCTGGCGAACGTTGTCGGTCGTGAGCCTCGCCAGCGTGCTGACCGGTCTCGGCGGCAGCTCGATGAACGTCGCGCTGCCCGAGATCGCCCGGCACACCGGAGCCGACGCCACGGCCGCGGGCTGGATCCTCCTGGGCTTCCAGTTGACCACGACCGTCCTCATGGTGGTATTGGGGCGGCTGGCCGACATGTTCGGCAGGCGCCGGATGTACCTGCTCGGGCTGGGCACCTACACCGTCGCCGCGCTCCTCGCCGGGATGGCCCCCAACGCCTGGGTCATCGTGGCGCTGCGGGTCGTGCAGGCCGCCGGCGCCGCCATGCTGCTCACCAACAGCGCCGCGCTGGTCAGCGACGCCTTCCCGCGCGAGCGGCTGGGGGAGGGCATGGGCGTCTACATCGCCTCGTTCTCCATCGCCGGGCTGATCGGGCCGACGCTCGGCGGCTTCCTGGCCGAGACCCTCGGCTGGCGCTGGGTGTTCTGGTTCAATGTGCCGATCGGCGCGATCTGCCTGGTCTGGGGCGCGCTCGTGCTGCGCAGGCCCGCCCCCGGCCGCCGCGAGAGCGGCCTCGACCTGCCCGGCAGCCTGCTCGTGCTGGTCACGCTCGGCGGGCTGCTGCTCGCCCTGTCGGAGTTCACCCGGCTCGGCTGGAACCACCCGGTCGTGGTGGCGGGGCTGGTGGCCTTCGCCGCCGGGCTGCCGCTCTTCCTGGCCCGGGAGCGCCGGGCCGCCCACCCCGTGGTGGACCTCGGGCTGTTCCGCGACCGGGCCTTCGCCTTCGGGACGCTCGCCTCGTTCCTCAACGCGGTCGCCCGCATGGGCATGGTGTTCCTGGTCGCGCTCTACTTCCAGGCCGTGCACGGCGACGACCCCGTGCGGGCCGGGCTCAAGGTGCTGCCGCTGGCGATCGCCGCGATGACCGCCTCCGTCGTCTCCGGCTTCCTGCAACGCCTGCTCAGCGCGCGCACGCTGGCCGTCGGCGGGGCCGCGACCACCACGTGCGGGCTGCTGGTCATGCTGACCGTGGTCTCCACCGACGCCCCCTACCCGGCCATGGCGGCCGGACTGGTGCTCATCGGGCTCGGCTCCGGCGTGTTCCTGCCGTCCAACACCACCGCCATCCTCGACGGCCTGCCCTCCGACCGGCTCGGCATCGTCAACGCCATGCGCCTCATGCTCCAGAACACCGGCAACGTCGTCGGCACCGGCCTGGTCCTGTCGGTCATCACCGCCCCGCTCCCGGCCGCCCTGCACCAGCAGGTCTTCGCCGGCACGCTGGCCCGGCTCTCGGCCGACGCGGTCGGGCAGCTCGTCACCGGCTACCGCTACGCCCTCGGCACCATGGCCGCGATCTCGGTGCTGACCGTGCTGGCCTGCCTGGCCCGGCGCAGGGCGGCCTGACCGGGACCCGGTACGGTGGCCAGGTGGTTGAACGCAACGGTCCCCGACGGCACGTCCACCTCCGCATGGTGCGCTTCGGCGACGTCGACTCCCAGGGGCACGTGAACAACGTCCGCTTCCTCGACTACCTGGAGGACGCCCGCTTCGCCATGTTCGCCATCGACCTGCACAAGGCGGGGGAGCAGCCGTTCGGCGGCCTGGTCGTCACCCGGCACGAGGTCGACTACCGCCGCCCGCTCGGCTTCCGGCCCGACCCGGTGCGCGTGGAGACGTGGGTCGAGGAGGTCAGGGCCGTGCGATTCCGGCTGCGCTACGAGATCCGCGACGACGCCGAGCTCTACGTGACGGCCTCCTCGGTGATCGCCGCCTACGACGTCGAGCGGGCCGCGCCGCGCCGGCTCGGCGAGGACGAACTGGCCTACCTGAAACGCTTCTCGGGCTGAAGCGGGCGCGATGAGACGCTGGTGGATGCTGGCCCTGGGCGTCAACGCGCACGCCGGCGTGACCCTCGGGCTGTTCGGCTTACCCCTGGTCATGCCGGAGATCCAGCGCCACTTCGGGGTCTCGCTGCCGGTGGCCGGCGTCATCGCCAACGCTCCGGCCTTCGGCATCCTGGCGGCGCTCGTCGGGTGGGGCGCGCTGGCCGACCGGCACGGCGAGCGGGTGATCCTCGGCACCGGCGTCGGCCTGGCGGCCGTGCTGTTCGCCGCCGTGGCCTTCGTCGAGCGGGCCTGGGCGGTGGTCGCGCTGCTCGCGCTGGCCGGCGCGGCCGGCTCGGCGGCCATGGTGGGCGGCGGGCGGATCGTGCTGCGCTGGTTCCGGCCGCCCGAGCGCGGGGTCGCCATGGGCCTGCGGCAGGTCTCCTTCACGCTGGGCATGGCGGTGGGCGCGTTCGTGCTGCCGCCGGTCGCGCGGGCCCACGGCCTGCCCGGGGTGCTGCTCGTCTGCGCGGGCGTGAGCCTGCTGGCCGCGGTGCTCGCCGCGCTGTTCCTGGCCGAGCCGCCGCACGGGCTCGCCGGGCAGGGCCCGGCGCAGGACGGCTCGCCGTACCGGCAGCGCGCGCTCTGGCGGGTGCACGCCACCAGCGCGCTGCACGTGGTGCCCCAGATCGTGGTCAGCACGTACGGCGTGACCTGCCTGGTCGAGCTCTACCGGTGGGACGCCGTGGACGCGGGCCGGCTGTTCGGCGCGGCGGCGATCGGCGGGGCCGCGGTGCGCATCGCCGTCGGCCGCTGGTCGGACCGGGTCGGGCTGCGCATGCGGCCCCTGCTGCTGATCACCTTCGCCAGCCTCGTCGTGCTGGGCCTGCTGGTCGCCGGCACCTTCACCCGCACCTGGCCGGGCCCCGCCATGCTGGCGCTGGCCGCCGTGGCGACCGTGGCCGGCAACGGCCTCGCCTACCTCGCCGCGGGCGAGCTGGCCGGGCCCGCCTGGGCCGGCCGGGTGCTCGGCACCCACAACACCCTGCAGAACACCGTCTCCCTGGCCGCCACCCCGCTGGCCGGCGTGCTCATGGAACGCGCCGGCTTCTGGGCGGGCTTCGGTGTGGGCCTGGCCTGCACGCTGCTGTCGGTGCCGGTGGTGCCGTGGCGGGGGGAGCGGGCGGCGCGGTCATGACGCGCGGCGCAGCCACACCGCGGTGTCGGGGGGCAGCAGGCCGCCCTTGACCGGGCCGCTCGCCAGGATCACCGCGTCGTGCTCGGGCAGGCGTACCGCGCGGAAGCCGCAGTTGATCGCGCAGATCAGGTCGCCGCGGGTGAAGAAAAGCGCACCCTCGGGAGAATCCAGCCACTCCAAGGTGTAAGGAATCTCTCGGACCAGGTCACGACGGGTGGCCAGGGCCCGGCGGTAGAACTCCAGCGTCGAGTCGCTGTCGCCCTCCTGCTTCTCCACGCTCAGCTCCGCGAACGACGGCGGCTGCGGCAGCCACGGCTCCACCGCGTCGGGCGAGAACCCGTACGAGGGCGGGTCCACCGTCCACGGGATCGGCACCCGGCAGCCGTCGCGGCCCGGCAGCTTGCCCTCCGACTGGAAGAACACCGGGTCCTGCCTGGCCTCGGCCGGCAGGTCCACGACCTCGGGCAGCCCCAGCTCCTCGCCCTGGTAGAGGTAGGCGGAGCCGGGCAGGGCCAGCATCGTCAGCAGCGCCGCCCGCGCCCGCGCGAGGCCGGTGCCCGGGTCGGCGGTCTCGTAGCGGGTGCGGTGGCGCACCACGTCGTGGTTGGACAGCACCCACGTCGCGAACGGCACCGTGCCCAGCGTGTCGTCGATCACCTTCTTGAACGCCGTCGGCGACCACGGCGCCTGCAGCCAGGCGAAGTTGAAGCTCTGCTGCAGCTCGTCGGGGCGCACGTAGCGGGCGAGGTCCTCGGGGCTGTCGGTCCAGACCTCGCCCACGGCCATCCGCTCGCCCGGGTAGCCGTCGAGCAGCCGCCGCCACTCGCGGTAGACGCCGTGCACCTCGGGCTGCCCCCAGATGGGCGAGGCCGCCTTGAACGACTGGTCGCCCACGTCGGGCAGGCCCTCCGCCTTGTACAGGCCCATCGCCACGTCGATGCGGAACCCGTCGACCCCGCGCTCCAGCCAGAAGCGCAGCACGTCGAGGAACTCCTCGTGCACCTCGGGGTTGCGCCAGTTGAAGTCGGGCTGCCCCGGGGCGAACAGGTGCAGGTAGTACTGGCCGTCCGGCGCCTGGGTCCAGGCCGGGCCGCTGAAGGTGGACTGCCAGTTGTTGGTCGTGTCGCGGAAGATGTAGCGGTCGCGGTGCTCGCCCCGCAGCGCGGCCTGGAACCAGGGATGCCGGTCGGAGCTGTGGTTGGGCACGATGTCCACGATCACCCGCAGGCCCAGCTCGTGCGCCTCGGCGACCAGCGCGTCGAAGTCGGCGAGCGAGCCGAACAGCGGGTCGACGTCGCGGTAGTCGGCGACGTCGTAGCCGCCGTCGGCCATGGGGGAGGGGTAGAACGGGGTCAGCCAGACGGCGTCCACCCCCAGCCGGCTCAGGTACGGCAGCCGCTGCCGCACCCCGGCCAGGTCGCCGACGCCGTCTCCCGAGGCGTCGGCGAAGCTGCGTACATAGATCTCGTAAACGACGGCGTCACGCCACCAGGGGATCTCCATGTGGCCTCTCATGCCCCATCAAGCAGGGGAGTTCACCAAGCTGTGGGCGGCGTAGACCAGATAGTCCCAGAGCCGGGTCTCCTGCTCCTCCGGCAGGCCGAGGGAGTCGACCGCGTCGCGCATGTGCCGCAGCCAGGCGTCGCGCTCGGGCTCGCCGATGACGAACGGCATGTGGCGCATCCGCAGCCGGGGGTGGCCGCGCTGCTCGCTGTAGGTCTTGGGGCCGCCCCAGTACTGGACGAGGAAGCCCCGCAGCCGCTCCTCGGCGCCCGTGAGGTCGGACTCGGGGTAGAGCGGCCGCAGGACCGGGTCTTCGGCGACCCCTTCGTAGAAGCGGTGGACGAGGCGCCGGAAGGTCTCCTCGCCGCCGACGGCATCGTAGAAGGAGGTCTCAGTCACAGCACTAGCTTAGGCAATGGCGACCATGGCGACGCCCGCGGCGTCCATCGCCGCCTTGACCCGCAGCCGGAGCTCGCGCGCGACGTCGGCCTGCGCGGCGGGCAGGGTCTTGACCGTGACGCGGAACACCAGCGCGCTGTTGGAGAGCTGCTCCACGCCGTACACCTGGGGCGGCTCGACCATCTTGCTCTCGCGCAGCTCGGGGTCGGCCCACATCTCCTCGGCCACGTGCTCCAGCAGCACCTTGACGGTGACCACGTCGGCGTCGTAGGAGACCGGGACGTCGACGTAGGCGCGCGACCAGCCCTGCGACTCGTTGCCGACCCGGGTGATCGTGCCGTTGCGCACGTACCAGACGCGGCCGTCCGCGTCGCGCAGCCGGGTCACGCGCAGCGTCACCGCCTCGACGGTGCCGACGGCCGCGCCGGCGTCGATCACGTCGCCGACGCCGTACTGGTCCTCCAGCAGCATGAACAGGCCCGCGATGAAGTCCTTCACCAGCTCCTGGGCGCCGAAGCCGATGGCCACGCCGAGGATGCCGACGCTGGTCAGCACGGGCGCGATGGGGATCGTCAGCCGGTCGAGCACGGTCAGCACCGCGGTGCCCAGGATGACGATGGAGGCGATGTACTTGAGGACCGACCCCATGGTCTCGGCCCGCTGCTTGCGCCGCTCGTGGAGCAGCACGTCGATGCCGTCGGGAGGGGCGCCCTTGCGGAACCTGCTCGTGATGGAGCCGCCCGAGGCGGCCCGGTTGACCACGCGGGTGATCAGCCGGTGCGCGAGGTTGCGCAGCAGGAACGCGATCACCAGGATCAGCACGATCGTGATCCCGGTGGCCACCAGCGGCGCCCAGGGCGCGTTGTTGAACATCGCCGCAAGCGTAGAGCAGAGCACCGTGTCGTTCTGGCAGACCGTGCTCATGCCGTTCGTGAGCTGGTCCAAGTCGGGCAGCCCCGTGGATGTCGATGAAGGCTGTGGCGACGGCGTCACCAGCAGTAGCACTGGGTGGATCCCCCTCCGGAAGCGGTTCGATCGGCTTTGGACCGATTTGATCTAGCTCGGATCCAAAATACCGCCGACCGAACCGCCCGCCGTCACATCACGCCGGGGAAGACGGGGTCGCAGGCTCTCTGGGCCGCGGAGGGAGAGAGACTGCGCTCCGATGACGGACGGCTCGGAGCGGGACACACACCCGGAAGCGTGTCCCGCGCCGGTTCCGGGAGGGATCCCCCGAACACCCGCCCGGCGGACCGGACGGGTGGCTCAGTTCCCGCGCGCGGGTGCGAGCCGCGCGGGTGCCGGTCACGCCCATGAAGGGCGGAACCGGCGGGATGGCCAGGGCCCCGTAGCACGGGTAGCCCTCCGCACCGGCCACCCCGCCGGCTCCCAGGGGCCGCCGTGGGTGCGGTGAGCCGGGGTGGCTGCGCTCCACCCGGTTCACCTTGTGGTCACTCCCCCACGGCGGCTAGCACTCGGGCGACCTTGGTCGCCGCACCAGCCGGGTCGTCGGCCGTGTGCATCCGCTCACCCCAGGACCAGCAGTACCACCAGTCCGGCATGTCGGATACCTCAGTCGGCCGGCAGGTGACGTTCTCGGTCAGGCTCGTGGCATTCGGGTTGATCACCCGCACGAACTTGCGGCCGCTCTGGGTCCGGACCACTCGCGCGAGCAACCCGCGAGCACCGAGCTCCTCAACGAGGCGCTCCAGCCGCTCGTAGTCGTCGTCCCCCACCGTTCGTCCTCCTATGAATCGCTGCTGGTGGGCCAAACATGGCTCAAGACGGCGGCGCGCGCAACGAGCCGGATCCGGCTACAGGGAGTTGCTTCTCCCTCATGGGTTGTAAGAAACAGCCCCTGGGAGGACGATCCTTAACCGTAGTCTGGTCGCGAAGCGTTTCCTTCCAGCCCTGATTGCTTCATCATCATGGGTAGGCGCACAGCGACTTGACGACTACGATCTGTCATCAGTTGCGGACCGGTCGGTACTTGCGTGAGAGGGGCCGGGATGTCCGGCAGACAGCACAGGGAGACGGAGATCGCGCGACGGATCCGGGCCAAGGGCCTGGCCGCCGGGCGCACGTCCGCCCAGATCGCTGACGAGATCCACGAGGCATGCGCGTCGCAGTTCAGCACGAGCCGGATCAAGGCGCATCGGCTGGCGCACGGCATCGCGCTCGCCGACGTGATCGAGCAGGTCAGAGCCCTGTTCGAAAGAGACCAGAAACCCCAGCCCGGCATCGGCGAGACGCTGCTGTCGGCCTACGAGAGCGGGCTGAAGCGCCCAGGGCCCGAATACCTGCACTACCTGTGCACGGTCTACCGGGTCGAGCCGGCGGCGCTGGGCTTCGAAGCGCCGTGCATCTGCGGCCACGGCCACCGGATGCCCGGCGTGCTCGGCGACCCCGACCGGCGCATGCCGCCGCATCCGCTGGAGCGCGGCCTCATGATCCATCCGATGACGCCCGACCCCCAGACGGAGGAGGACGAGAACATCCTCCGCCGCACGCTGTTAAATCTGCTCAACACCGACACGAACCTCTCCGAGCAGCTCGACGGCCCGGTGCTCGGCGCGTGCGAGGGCATCAGGCGCCGCATGGACGAGACGCTCGTGTCGACCACCGTCTCCGCCCAGATGCTCGACCAGTGGGAGGAGGCGACGGTCAGCTTCGGCCGCCAGTACACCAGCGTCGCGCCGCTGCGGCTGCTGTGCGACGTGCTGCTCGAACTGAGCGCCGTGCGCACCGCGATGTCCCGGCGTCAGCCGACCGACCTGCAGGAGCGGCTGTGCCGGATGGCCGCCCAGCTCGCCGGCCTGAGCGGCATGATCCTCATCAACCTCGGCGACCACCGCCTGGCGCGCGCGTTCTTCCGCACCGGGCGCACGGCGGCCGACGAGACCGGCGACCGCGCGCTGCGGGCCTGGATCTGCGCCCGCGAATCGCTCGTCCCCCTCTACTTCGGCGACGCCCGCGAGGCGCTGCACCTGGCCAAGAAGAGCCGCGACCTGGCCGGCTCCACGCCGTGCGTGGCCCAGGCCATGGCCCCGGTCGTGGAGGCCAGGGCGCTGGCCATGATGTCGGGCACCGACAGCAAGAAGGAGGTCGTCGACCAGGCCAAGCGCGCGCTGGCGCGGGCCAGGAACGCCTTCACCCACATGCAGGACGAGGACAAGGAGGACCTCGCTTTCGGGTACACCGAGAAGCAGCTCTACTTCTACCAGGGTGACGTGCTCACCAAGCTCGGGCAGACGCTGGAGGCCGAGGTGGTGCTCGACCAGGCGCTCAGCGCGTACGAGGACCACATCCTCGACCAGACGCTGATCCGGCTGGACCAGGCCCAGTGCCGCCTGATCGACGGCGACATCCCCGAGGCGCTGGCCATCGGCACCAAGGCGCTGCTGCTCGTCGGCAACGAGTACCTCACCGACTTCATCATGCGCCCGGCCACGGCGCTGGAGCAGGCCGTCATGGCCCGTGATCCCGACGCTCCCGGTCTGGACGAGTACCGCGCCGCGCTGCGGCGGCGGCCGAGCGCTCAGCTGAAAGGGGGCGGTGCGTGAAGCTGACGATCCGTCGCTATCGCTGGTCCGACCTCGACACCATCCTCGCGCTCCATCAGATCTGCCTCGCGGAGGTGGGCCTGTTCCCGGGTGACGGCGTCTACTACGACGACGACTTCCCCCGCATCCAGGACATCTACCTGGCGTGCGGCGGCGACTTCCTCGTCGGGGAGACGGGCGGGCGCGTGGTCGCGATGGGCGGGCTGAGACCCGTCGACAGCGCGACGGCCGAGGTGTGCCGGTTGCGCGTCCATCCCGGGTTCCAGCGGCGTGGCTTCGGTGCGGCCATGCTGCGCGCGCTCGAACGGCGCGCGGTGGAGCTCGGGTTCCTCAGCGTCAGAGGCGACACGACCCTCAACCAGGGAGCGGCGCTCGCGTTGTACGCCCGTCAGGGCTGGCGTGAGCTGTCCAGGGAGCGCGTGGGCGAGCTGACCGTCGTCTACGGCGAGAAACGCCTGGTCCCGCCCGCGGTCCTGGAAGAACAGCCCGGCACGAGGTAGCCCGGCCGGCTGGCAGCTCCGACGACGGCCCCATCGATCCCCCTCCTGGGGCCCGTTCCCTCCGCCGCCTCGCGGTGCTCCCGGTGACGACTCCCGGGCCCGCCGGCGTGACCGTCCCGCCGGCCGGACAGGACGCCCCCTATTTCCCGTATCGGGATATGTAGGAAATGGCCGTTCCTTCGCGCGCGCGGTATGGATGTACGAACCCGCGGGTGATGCTCTTAACTCCGAGTGGTAGAGGAACCTCACTGGCTTGCTGGCTGTACATCTACGGCTGCGAATAGTAGTGAGATGCTTCTGACATGGCAGTCGTGCCCGCTCCCCGACCCCTCCTGGGAGCCGTGCTTCTGTTGTTCGTCAGCGCCGCTTGGGGGTCGGCGTTCCCGCTGATGAAGGATCTCATCCACCGGTTACCGGTGGAGGACCTGCTCGCCGAGCGCTACCTGATCGCGGCGCTGACGCTCCTGCTGATCAGGCCACGCTGCCTGCGGCGGCTGCCACGCGAGACGTGGGTCAACGGGGTCGTTCTCGGGGTGATGTTCGGGGTCGGGCAGACCGCGCAGGCCGTGGCGCTGCACGGGCTGCCGTCGGCGGTGTCGGGGTTCGCCGTCGGCTGCAGCGTCGTGATGACGCCGATCCTGGCGCTCGTGGTCTACAAGGCGCGGGTGCAGCGCCGCATCTGGTACGGCGTCGTGGCCGCCCTGTGCGGGATGACGACGTTCACGCTGATGCGCGGGGTCGAGGAGCACGAGGTCTCGCTGATCGCGCTCGCGGCCACGCTCGCCGCGGCGGCGCTCTACTCCGGCCACACGCTCATGCTCGGGCAGTTGTCCAAGCAGCCGGCCTTCCATCCGTACGCGCTGACGCTCATCCAGCTCGCCACCATCGGGCTCACCACGGGGGCGGTCGGCGCCAGGGACGGCATCACGCTGCCCGCCACCATGCCCGACTGGCTGCTGCTGGCGCACCTGTCGGTCGTGTCGTGCGCGCTCGGGTTCCTCGCCCGCTCGTACGGGCAGGCGCACGTGCCCGCCGTGCCGAGCGCCATCCTCATGTCGTCGCAGCCCCTCTGGGTCGCGCTCATCGCGGTGATCTGGTTCAACGAGGAAGTGGGCTGGAGCATGGTGGTGGGCGGCGGGCTGATGGCCGCCGCGATGTTGCTCGCCGTGCCGGCCCGGGCCGCCGTGCTGGGAAAAGAACGCGGCCGCCGCGAACTCCTCGACCTTTCCCGAATGGCGGCGAGAGCGCTGGCGGAGCGGCGGATCAGACGTGAGGAACCGCCGCGGGCGGGGGAGGGGCCGACGCCGTACATCGTCAAGAGCGCGTGCGTGGACGTCGCCTCCTGTCCCTGGCACACCCGTTCGTTGAAAGGGGGTGGCGAGCCGAGCCTCGAACGGCTCATAGAACGCGCCACCACCATTCTTCGCACCAGAAACCTGCCGGGCCCGGGGTGCTGCCGATCGGTCACGCTGCTGGGTCGCTGTCTGTGCGACTTGATGGAAGAATCCGAACATACGCGCATCCCGGCGTCGCCGCACTGGTTCCGCGCCAAATAGGTGACATTAGCCAGTCAAAAGGCAACTACTTCTTATCCCCGTTCAACCGGCTTATTTACCGTCAGCCTTGATATTCGTAGGGGTGCCCTAATAATAGGGAGTCAACCCCGAGTGAGAGGTACGTCATGAAACGCATCGTCGTCCGCAAGCCTGGAACCGCGAGGCTGGCTGGGACCTCCAGCGTCATTCACAAGGGGTGACTGAGGGAAGGTCCCACCTCCGGGTCGAGGGCGAACCACCCGCCCGCTGGGGGGCCGCGCGGCTGCTGATGCCGATGATCGACGCGCATCGGCGGCCCCGCGGCCCCTACACCGTGGCGGCGGCGCTGCTGCGCCGGCTGGTGCCGCCGGCCCTGGAACGCTCGGCCGAGCTGGTGGCGGCCCACGACATCGAGATCCGCGCGGCGGCGCCCGAACTGGCCGGGCTGGTCCCCGCCCGGCGGGTCACGGCCGAGGCCGGGCTCTCCGACGACGAGCGCATCCTCGTGCCCGCGCCCCGGCGTACGCTGCGGCTGGCCAACGGCCTGACCGAGTTCGTCCGCGAGGCGGTGCCCGCGGGCCTGGCGCTGGCGGTGTGCAACCTCGCCGAGGCCGACCCCACCGACCTGGAGCTGCTCGACGTCATGGCGCGGCGTGTCCCGCCCGCCACGCTCACGCTCCTGCTGTGCACCGGCGGCCCGGCGGCCGCTCCCGACACCCGCGACGCCGACGAGCTGTGGGCGGCAGTGGACCGCTCCATGCGCGAGGGGTTCCTGCACGCCGCCGCCGAGCTGGGCGAGCGCGGCATGGCCCGCACCGAGCCGGGCGGGGCCGCGTGGTGGCGGTTCGCGCAGCGCACCGCGACCGCGCTCGGCGGCCTCGGCCGCACCGCCGAGGCGCTGGCCGTGTGGGAGCGGGTGCGCGAGGCCAGCCAGGACCCGAAGATGCACGCCGCGGCGGCGTACGGCACCGCCATGCTCGACGCCCGCCACCCCGACCCCGGACAGCGCGACCTCGGCCGGGCCCGCCGCTGGATCAACCTGGCGATCGCGATCTCCACGATCCTGCCCGACCCCGCCGAGCGCGCCTTCAAGCTCGGCTTCGACCGCAACGGGCTGGCCCTGATCGAGCTGCGGCACGGGCGGCCCGCCGCCGCGCTGGCGCTGGTGGAGTCGGCCCTGGAGCTGGCGCGCGAGCTGGGCGCGCGGCACCCGCTGCACCGCATGGTGCTGCTGGCCAACCGGGCCCAGCTCCTCGCCGCGCTCGGCCGCCACAAGGAGGCCCTGGACGACTACGCCGCCGCGATCGCCCTCGACCCCGCCTTCCCCGACTACTACCTGGAGCGCGGCAACCTGCTGTTCAAGCTCGGGCAGCGGGACGAGGCGCAGGCCGACTACGAGCGCGCCATGCGGGCCGGGCCGCCGCTGCCGGAGGCGCACTACAACCGGGCCGAGCTGCGCGTCACGCGCGGCGACACCGCGGGAGCGCTCGCCGACCTCGCCCGGGTGGTCGAGCTCGACCCCGGCTACCTGGACGCCTACATCAACCGCGCCGGGCTGCTGGCCGCCTGCGGGCGCGATGAGGAGGCGGCGGCCGACGTCGAGGCGGGGCTCGCCCTGGCGCCGGGCAATCCGCACCTGCTGACGGTCCTCGGCCAGCTGGAGACGGCGGCGGGGCGGTTCGCGGCGGCCAGGGCGGCGCTGGACCGCGCGGTGACGGCCGCGCCCGACCTGGCGGCGGCGTGGGGGAACCGGGGGGTGCTGCGCTACGCGAACGGCGACCTCGACGGCGCGGTCGCCGACCTCACCCGCGCCCTCGACCTGCAGCCCCAGCCCGACCTGTACGCCAACCGGGCCGTCGCCCTGCGCGCCCTGGGCCGCGTCACCGAGGCCGAGGCGGACGAACGCCGGGCCAGCGCCTTCTCCTGACGGGCGGCTCCGGCTCCGACAGGAGGGCGCGTCAGGAGCAGGCGGGTCGGGGGAAGGCGGGTCAGGGGAAGGCGGATCAGGGGAAGGCGGGTCAGGAGAACGCGTCCACGCCCGTCAGCTCCGCCGACAGCCGCCACAGCCGGGCCGCCTGCTCCGGGTCCACCGCGTACGGGCGCACCCCGGGCTCGTCGGCCGTGGCGACCTCCGCGATGTCGCAGTCCTCGCAGTAGACGCCGCCCATCCCCGCGAGCTGCGGCGACGTGGCCGCCCACACCTGGGTGGCCGCGCCCTGCTCCGGGGTCTTGAAGCTCGGGTCCAGGGCGTTGCCCGCCTCGTCGATCCAGCCGAGGGCGAGCATCTCCTCCTTGGGCAGGTGGCGCTGCAGCGGCGTGAGGATCGCTCCGGGGTGCAGCGCGAACGCCCGCACCCCCGCCTGCCGGGCCAGCGCGTCGAGGTGCACCGCGAACAGGATGTTGGCGGTCTTGGCCTGCCCGTAGGCCTGCCACTTGTCGTAGCCGCGCTCGAACTGCACGTCGTCCCAGCGGATCGCGGACTGCCGGTGCCCGGCGGACGAGACCGACACCACCCGGCCGCCGCCCCGGGCGACGGCCGGCCAGAGGTGGTTGACGAGCGCGTAGTGACCGAGGTGGTTGGTGGCGAACTGGGCCTCCCAGCCGGGGCCGACCCTGGTCTCCGGGCAGGCCATGATGCCGGCGTTGGCGATGACGAGGTGGGCGTCGCGGCCGGTGGCGAGGAACCGCTCGGCGAAGGCGCGGACGCTGCCGAGGTCGGCGAGGTCCAGCTCGTCCACCTCGGCCCCCGCTTCCTCGGCGAGGTGGCCGAGGGCCGCGCGGGCGGCCTCGGGGCGGCGGGCCGGGACGACGACCCGGGCGCCGGCGCGGGCCAGGGCGCGCGTGGTCTCCAGCCCGAGCCCCGAGTAGCCCCCGGTGACGATCGCCAGCTTCCCGGACAGGTCGATCCCGGCGAGCACGTCCGCGGCGGTGCTCCTCGCGCCGAACCCCGAACCGATCTTGTGTTGTGCCGTGGTCATGGCTCCCACGCTACGAAGTGGAGCGCGCTCCAGGTCAACTGGCCGCTCCGGCGCGCGGGGACGGAGGTGAAGGCGCATGATCGGTGACGATCCGGGCAGGTCGCTTGCGACTGATCTTCCCGGGCTTGGTTGCCCGCGTTTCCCTGACGAGCTTGGATGGAAAGATGATCACGGGCATGCCGGACGCGCGGCCCCGGGTGGCGGTGTCGAGCTGCCTGCTGGGCGAGCCGGTCAGGTACAACGGGGGGCACAGCCGCGACCGGTTCCTGTCCGACGCGCTCGATCCGTACGTCGACTGGGTCCGCATCTGCCCCGAGATGGAGGCGGGCCTCGGCGCGCCCCGCGAGACCCTGCGGCTGGAGGTCTCCGACGAGGGCCCGCGCCTGATGACCCGCACCACCCGCGCCGACCTCACCGACCGCATGCGCGGCCTGGCCGCCGAGCGGGCCGCCGCGCTCGACGTGGACGGCTACGTCTTCAAGGCCAAGAGCCCCACCTGCGGCATCCACGGCGTGCCCGTCTACCGCGCCGACGGGCCGCCCGCCGACCGGCGCAACAAGGGCCTGTTCGCCGGCGCGATCATCGACGCCCACCCGCTGCTGCCGGTCGAGGACGAGGGCCGGCTGCACGACGCGCTGCTGCGCGAGAGCTTCGTGGAGCGGGTCTTCGCGCACGCCCGGCTGCGGGCGCTGCTGACCGGCGACTGGCGGCCGCGCGACCTGGTCGCCTTCCATGCGCGGCACAAGATGCAACTGCTCGCCCACGACCCGATCCGCTACCGCGAGGCCGGGCGGGTGGTCGCCGTGGCGGGCGTGCGGCCGCGCGAGGAGGTCGCCGCCGGCTACGCCGAGCTCTTCCGGCAGGCCCTGGCCGCCAAGGCCACCCTGGGCCGCAACGTCAACGTGCTGCAGCACTGCATGGGCATGCTCGCCCTCGACCCCACCCGGCGGGCCGACCTGGTCGAGGTGATCGAGTCCTACCGGGCCGGGCTGGTGCCGCTGAGCGTCCCGACGACGCTGCTGCGCCACCACGCGCGCGGCGAGGCCGCCGAGTACGTCCATGACCAGACCTACTTCTCGCCCTACCCCGACGGGCTGCGGCTGCGCAACCACGTCCCGGCGCCCGGGTAGCCTCGGGCGGGTGGATCACGCCCCCGTGAGCGCCCGGCCCGCCGCCCGCGTCGTCTGCCTCGACCGCGACGGCCGCGTGCTGCTCCTGCACTGGTACGACCGGGTCGCCCGCGCCGAGGTGTGGGAGCCGCCCGGCGGCGGCATCGACCCCGGCGAGACGCCGCTCGACGCCGCCCGGCGCGAGCTGACGGAGGAGACCGGGCTGCCCGGCTCGGCCGTGCTGGACCTGTCCGTCGAGGTGGGGCGCGACTTCCGGTGGCACGGCGTCCGGTACGTGAAGGACGAGCCGTTCTACCTCGCCCGCTTCCCCGGGGCCCGGCCGGAGGTGCGGCCGGGCGGGCTGACGGAGGAGGAGCGCGAGGCGTACCTCGGGCATCTGTGGGCGGCGGAGGGGGAACTGCCCGCGGGGGTGGAGCCCCCGGAGCTGGCCGAGGTCGTCCGCCGGCTCACCGCCCCCGCTCTCGAAGGGTGAGCGCGGGGGCGGACGAGGCGGGTCAGGGGCGGCGCGACGCGCGGTCCGCGGTGCCGCCCAGCTCGGCCAGGGTCGTCGCCATCAGCTCGCGCAGCAGCCCGCCCGCCAGCTTGTCGTGCACGTGCTCCACCGGCAGGCCCTTGGCCACGCGCTCCCGGTAGAGCTCGCGATCGGCCGCGTCGGTGAAGGGCAGCGCGGTCATGCCGACCACGACCGTCACCCGGGTGCCGCCGCGCGGCAGCACGGCCACGGCGTGGGTGCGGAGGCAGGTCTCGTCGGGCGCGCCGTACCAGCCGCACTTGACCGCCGCCTCGGCCGAGCCCAGCGCCTCCCGCGCGCCGAACGTCTGCTCGCCCTCCACGAGCCGCATCCAGCGCAGCACGTCGGAGGCGACCGGGTCGCCGGCCGACGCCGACTGGGCGAGGGCCGCGTACGCGCTCGCGACCTCGTCGGCCGACACCTCGACCGAGCCGAACCGCGAGGGGTCGCCGTTGGGCGGGGCCCAGGACACGCCGGTGCGTTCGCGCAGGTCGTCGAGGATGACCTTCGGTCCGACGGCGAGCCACAGGCCGAGCGTGTCGGCGTTGGAGGAGACGACGACGGCGGGCTCGGCGTGGCGGCGCCAGCGCGCGTGGTCGGGGATGCGGGCCGCGCTCACCCAGGCGTACAGGGGTTTCAGCAGCGAGGCGCAGCGCAGCCGGGTCAGGCCGGCGCGCGCGCTCACCGTGCGGGCGGGGGGCCCGCCGTAGCCGCGCCGGATCCCGGCGGCCTGGGCCGCGGCGCTGTGGTCAAGGTCGTCGAGCAGCAGGTTGAACGCCACGCACCCCACCGTAGACCCTAGGGGCGCCTCGCCCAGCGGCCTTCGTACCACTCGGGGCTCGGCGGCTCGCCGGGCAGCTCGGTGCGGCCGGGCGCGCGCAGGCCGTCGAGCGCGATGGCGAGCAGGCGCTGCTTGACCTGCTCGTGCGTGGCGTCGGGCGCGCCGGGGGCCGGACGGCTGAACTGCTCGATGAGCAGCGAGACGTCGAGCGCGGTCACGTCGGCCCGCAGCGCGCCCGCCTCGCGGGCCCGGGTGATCAGGCGTCCGGCCAGCTCGGTGGCGCGGCGGGAGGTGCGCCACATGGCGTCGGTGACCTCGATGGTGCCCGCGACGGGGGCGAGCGCGCCGGAGCGCAGGGCCACGCATTCCCGGACGTACCCCGCCAGGCCGGTCCACGGGTCCTCCTCGGCCAGCGCGCTCTCCGCGGCCTCGGCGACGCGTTCCATGGCGATCAGGCACAACCGCTGGAGCAGCTCCTCCTTGGTGCGGTAGCGGCGGTAGAGGCTGCCCATGCCGACGCCCGCCTGCCGGGCGATGGCCGAGACCGGCGCGTCGAAGCCCTGCGTGGTGAACACCTCGTGCGCCGCCCGTAGCAGCCGCAGATCGTTGCGCGCCGCCTCGGCCTGCCTGCCGCGTCTGGCCATGCGCCCACGATAGCCGGATTGCGGAGCGTTTCGCTCCGGTATAGATTCCGGAGCGTATTGCTCCGATAAAGGGGGACGACATGCGCGCGGTGGTGTTGCGGCGGTACGGCGGGCCGGAGGAACTGGCCGTGGAGGAGGTGCCGGACCCGGTCACCGGGCCGGGGCAGGTGCTGGTGGAGGTCGCGGTGGCGGGCGTGACCTTCGTGGAGACGCAGGTGCGCGCCGACCGGGGCCCGCGCCGGGCCGAGCTGCCCGCCGTCCTCGGCAACGGGGTCGCGGGCACCGTGGTGGCGGTGGGCGAGGGCGCCGACCCCGCGCTCGCGGGTGCCCGGGTCGTCACGACGCTCGGCGGCCAGGGCGGCTACGCGGAGCTGGCCGTGGCGGACGCCGCGGACGTCATCCCGGTGCCCGCGGGCGTGCCGGCCGAGCACGCGGTGGCGTTGCTGGCCGACGGGCGCACCGCGCTCGGCCTGACGCGCGCGCCGCGCCCGCGCCGGGAGAGTGGGTGCTGGTCGAGGCGGCCGGGGGCGGCGTGGGCAGCCTGCTGGTGCAGCTCGCCCGCGCCGCCGGGCGCGTCGTGGGCGCGGCCGGCGGCGCCGCCAAGCGTGAGATGGCCGCCGCCCTGGGCGCGGAGCTGACCGTCGACTACACGCGGCCGGGCTGGACCGGCGAGGTGCGCGCCGCGACCGGCGGCCTCGACGTGGTCTTCGACGGCGTGGGCGGCGACATCGGGGCGGCTGCCCAGGGGCTGCTCAAGGACGGCGGGCGGATCAGCGTGTACGGCATGGCGGGCGGCCCGATGACGGTCCCCGACCCGCGCGTCAAGGCGGTCGCCTGGCCGGCGGCCGACCTGCGCGAGCTGGCCCGGGCGGCGCTGGCGGAGGCCGCGGCCGGTCGCCTGCGGCCGGTGATCGGCTCGGTCGTCCCCCTGGAGTCGGCGGCGGCGGCGCACGCGGCCATCGAGGCCCGCACGGTCGTCGGCAAGACCCTGCTCCGCCCCTGACCACCCGCCCGGCCGGAACGGAACGCGCTCCCGCGAGGGCGAACGTCAGGGGAGGGCGGCGGTGAAGCGGGCGCGCAGCTCGGACAGGCGCTCGACCGGCTCGTTGCTGAAGACCAGCCGCACGTACCGGGGTGCGACCGTCGCCCCCCAGGCCGTCATCGGGGTGGCGGCGATCCGCCCCCGGTCGAGCAGCCGGGCCGACAGCTCGCCCGCGCCCAGCCCCAGGGCCTCGGCGTCCACCAGGCAGGACCAGCCGCCGTCCGCCCGCACCACCGGAAACCCGTCGAGCTGGGCGATCACCGTGTCGTGGCGGGCCTGGTACTCGGCCGCCGCCTCCGCCACGCCGCCGCCCGCCGGGTCGGTGAGCGCCGCGGCGGCCCCGTGCTGCTGGAAGCCGCCGGCGACCGTGGTGTTGTAGACGGTCGCCACCATGATCCGCGCCATGACGTCCGGCGGGCCCGCCACCCAGCCGATCCGCCAGCCGATCATGCGGTACTCCTTGGACACCGAGCCGATGATGATCGTGCGCTCGGCGAGGCCGTCCACCTGGCAGGGGTTGACGCGCGGGCGGCCGTCGAAGACCAGGCGCTCCATGGCGGCGTCGTAGATCAGGTACGCGCCGGTGCGCTCGCACAGCCGGGCGACCGCCGCCCAGTCGTCGCGGTCGAGCACGACGCCCGACGGCATGGACGGGCTCATCAGCAGCAGGGCCGCCGCCGCGGGCACGGCGGCGAGCGCGTCGCGGTCGAGCCGCCAGCGGCCGCCCTCCACCCGTAGCGGCACCAGGTGCGGACGGGCCCCGGACAGGCGCACGCGCTGGAGCAGGCCCGCGTACGTGGGGTCGGTGAGCACCACCGGGTCGCCGGGCTCGGTGGTCGCCAGCAGCGTCGGCAGGACCGCCGAGGTGCCTCCCGAGGTCACCGCCACCTGGCGCAGCGGGTCGAAGTCGAGGCCGGTGCGGCTCCTCAGGTCGGCCGCGACGGCCTCGCACAACACCGGCAGGCCGGTGAACGGCAGCCAGCTGTTGCCGGTGCCCGCCCGCAGCGACTCCGTGGTGGCGGCGACGGCGGCCGGCGGAGGCGGGACGTCGGTGTCGAGGTTCTCCATGCGCAGCACGTCCGGGTCGGCGCCGGCCGCGGCGGCCACCTTGTCGATGTCGAACGGCTGGACGTGGGTGAAGCGGGAGTTGGGTCGCACCATGGGGCGCGCCTTCCGTGTGAGGGTTGCTGTTCCGTATACGGAACGGTCTCGCGCGCCCGCCCTCCTGTCAAGGGCGGCACGAGCGGGGGCGGCCCACACGAGGGGCAGAGCGCGGCAGGGGGCGGGGCGTGGGGCGGGTCAGAGGCCTGCGCGGGCGAGGGCCATGGCCAGGGCGATCGGTAGGAGCGCGACCAGTGCCAGGCCCGTCGCGAGCCGCCAGCCGCGCGCCACCTTCGTCTCCGTCACGAACGCGGCCACCGCCCCCGCCGCCGCGAACGCCGCCCCGGCCGCCGCCAGGTCGGCCCACTGCGACGTCCACGACGGCAGCGCCTCCCCGGCCAGCCGGAACACCACCAGCGTCCCGGCCGCCGCCGCCGCGACCCGCCGCCCAGGCCGTACGTCCACCCGGTCCAGCACCCGTACGGACCCGGCGAGCAGCACCAGACTGATCACCACCAGCAGCCCGACGGAGGGCGCGAGGCACCCCCAGTCCTCGCACCCCACCCCGAGCCAGACGACGCGGACGGTGGCCCACCACAACACCCCGAGCGCGGCGCACACCGCGGCTGCCCGCCCCATTCGCCCCGTCATGCCCCCATGCTCCCACCTGGCCAGAGCACCGGCCGAACGCCTCCAGAGCACCGGCCGGCCCGCTCAGAGCACCGGGCCGGGGTTCAGCGTTTCATCGCGCCGTCCGCGATGGCGTCGGCCGCCTCCCCGATCGCCACCCCGACGATCTCCAGCCGCCGCACCAGCTCCCGCTCCTTCATGGCCTCGGGCGTCAGCTCGCCGCCGGAGAAGATCCGCGAGATCTCGTACTGGTACATCCGCCGGATCGCCCCGCCCGCCTTCTTCGCCTCCAGCGCGTCCACCGCGACCGCCGACGGGCTCGCGGCCAGGTCGCGCACCGCCTGCTCCAGCGCGTCCACGCCGACGATGACCTGGTCGAGCAGGGGAGTGAAGCGGATCTGGTCCGGCACCCGGTACAGGTGGGACTCGCGGACGAAGTCCCGCAGCGAGTCCAGCACGTCGTCGATCGAGCGGGACAGCCGGAACAGGTCCTCCCGGTCGATGGGCGTGACGAGGGCGGACTTGAGCTCGTCGATGAGGCGGGCGCGCTCCTCGTCGCCGAGGTGCTCGATGGCGCGCATCTGCTCGTGCGCCCCGGTGCGCCCGACCTCGCCCCCGATCATGGCCATGGCCAGCCAGGCCCCTTCCTTGGTGGCCTGCAGCTGGCCGAGCAGGGCCTCGGTGACGCCGGTGTCCATGCGGCCGGTCATGAGGTCCCTGAGCCGCCGCAGCCGTTTCATGGTCCACCCGCCCGCGGCGGCCGGTGTCCGCTCACCACGCCATCAGTCCCTTCACCGCCAGGGCCAGGAGCCAGCCCGCCAGCGCGCTCGCCGGCAGCGTCAGCGTCCAGGCCGACACGATCTTCACGGCCGCGTGCCAGCGGACCCGGCCGCTGCCCTGCGCGACGCCCGCGCCGATCAGGCCGCCCGCCACGGCCTGCGTCATGCTCACCGGCATCCCGGCCGCCGCGCAGCCGATCACCGCCACGCCCGAGGCCAGCTCGGCCGCGACGCCGTGCGCGGGACGGGAGGCGATCAGCTCGCGGCCCAGCGTCCGGCCGGCCTTGGGCAGCCCGTACAGGGCGCCGAGGGCGAACAGCGCGGCGACCAGCGACGTGTACGCGGCCGGCGCGTCACGGAAGCCGATCGCGATCATGAACAGCGCGAGCATCTTCTGGGCGTCGTTGGCCGCGTACGCGACCGTCTGCAGCAGGAACCCGGCCCGGTGCCACTGCCCGAGCCCCCGGGCCGTGGTGACCAGCACCAGCACCCGGATGAGCGCCCACGCCAGCAGCCCGCCCACGACCGGCGCCGCCACGCCGAACGCCAGCACCTGCGCGACCGTCCCCGCCGAGACCGGCAGCCCCCAGCCGAGACCGGCCCCCGTGAGCCCGCCCACGACGGCGAGGGTGAGGCTGGTCGGGCGGCCTTTGGCGCTGAGCGCGGCCACCACGCCGAGCGCCGCGAGCACGGCCGCCGCCGCCGCGATCCGGCCGCCGGGCCGGTCGGCCTGCGCCAGCCGGTCCACGAACGTCAGCGCCACCTGGTGCGACAGCAGCGGCACCGCCGCCACCATGCCCGTCAGGAGGAGGACGCCGGACGCCGGCCGCACGGTGGGCAGCTTGAGCCCGGTGGCGAGGACCGCGCCGCCGTCGTTGACCCCGGACACCACGGCGAACAGGCCCGCGACCACGACCAGTACGACGGCGTCCAAAGGCACGCGCTCCACCCCCGCCCGCCCTGCGGGGCAGGACGGGCCATGTCCGAGTTCCAGCGATTGTCCGTAATGCCCGATACATACCCTGGATTCGGCCTCCCAGTGCTCCCTTCAGCACCACGGGACGGCCCGGTACGCTGCAGGTCCGGCCGCCGCAACGGAGGAGTGGCGGGCGGGATGGCGGTGAGCCCCCCCGCGGCCCGGTAACCTGCCCAGACCAGCACCAGCCGTACCGGCACCAGACGCCCCGGACCGACACCCGACCCGCACCCACGACCCGACGCCCGCGAGAGTGACCGCATGACCAGCTCAGCCGAATACATCCTGACGCTCTCCTGCCCCGACCGCCCAGGGGTGGTGGCCGCCGTCTCCGGCCTGCTGGCGGGTCACGGCTGCAACATCATCGAGAGCCAGCAGTTCGGCGACCGGGCCGCGCAGCGCTTCTTCATGCGCGTGCAGTTCGCCGGGCCGCTCGGCGAGGACGAGCTGCGCTCCGCCTTCGCGGCGCTCGCCCCCGACTTCGCCATGGAGTTCACGGTCCGCGACGTGGCGCGCAAGCCGCGCGTGCTGATCATGGTCAGCAAGTTCGACCACTGCCTCAACGACCTGCTCTACCGGGTCAAGGCCAAGACGCTCGACATCGACGTGGTGGCCGTCGCCTCCAACCACCCCGACCTGCGCCCGCTCACCCAGTCGTACGGCATCGACTACCACCACCTGCCGATCACCCCCGAGACCAAGCCCAAGCAGGAGGCCGAGGTGCTGACGCTGGTCGAGCACTACCAGGTCGACCTGGTGGTGCTGGCCCGCTACATGCAGGTGCTCTCGCCCGACCTGTGCGAGAAGCTGGCCGGGCGGGCGATCAACATCCACCACTCGTTCCTGCCGTCGTTCAAGGGCGCCAAGCCCTACCACCAGGCCCACGACCGCGGCGTCAAGCTCATCGGCGCCACGGCCCACTACGTGACCTCCAACCTCGACGAGGGGCCGATCATCGAGCAGGAGGTGGCGCGGGTCAACCACAGCCACTCGCCGGAGGACCTCGCGGCTATCGGGCGCGACGTCGAGTGCGTGACGCTGGCCCGCGCGGTCAAGTGGCACGCCGAGCAGCGGGTGCTGCTCGACGGCCACAAGACGGTGGTCTTCCCCCGGTGAACCCGGCTCAGGGCCGGTAGGTGCCGAACCACCACAGGTTGCCCCCGGGGTCGCGGCAGCCGTACTCGCGCGACCCGTACGGCTGGTCCACCAGCGCCATCGTGACCACGGCCCCCGCCGCCACCGCGCGGTCATGATGCGCGTCCACGTCGTCCACCGCCACGTAGATCCCCGGCCCGCCGGGCGGGCCCTGGCCGATCATGATGAGGTCGCCGCCCACGAGCAGTTCGGCGTGGTGGACCGCGCCCTCGTCGTTCTTGGACACCTCGTGCGCCCGGAAGCCGAACGCGGCGGTCAGGAAGTCGAGCGCCGCCCCGCAGTCGTGGTAGCGGGCGAGCGCGTAAACGGTTCGCTGCATGCGGCTCAGGATGCCGCGCGGGCGCCCCGGGGTCTTGGAAGAATCTGACCGGGCGTGGTGTCGCCGAGCACCCGGAACTCGCGGTTCATGTGCGGCTGGTCGTAGAAGCCGCACTCGGCGGCCACCCGGGCGGGAGCGGCCCCGGCCCGCAGCAGCCGCGCCGCCCGGCCGAACCTGATCACCCGGGCCGCGGTCTTCGGCGGCAGCCCCACCTGGTCCTGGAAGCGCGCCACGAGATGCCGGTGGCTCCAGCCGAGGGCCGCGGCCAGCTCCGGCGCGCTCACCCGCCCGCCCGACTCCAGCAGCCGCGCCCACGCCCACGGCACCTGCGGCCCCAGCTCGGGCCCCCGGTGCACGCGCGCCACCAGCAGCCGGTCCACCAGCGCCAGCCGCTCCCGCCAGGACGGCGTGCCCGCCAGCCGCTCCACGACCTCATCCGCCCACGGCCCGAGCAGGTCGGCGGCCGGCAGCACGAGATTCGTCAGGTGGCGCATCGGCAGCCCGTACAGCCGCCTGGCGCCGAACGGCGTGAGCACCACCTGCACGCCCTCCGTCGGCCCCGGCGTGCGGGTGACGGTGAAGCGGTCGCCCAGCCCCCCGGTGAACGCGGTGAGCCGCCGCCCGGCCACCTCCATCGGCGTGCCGAAGGCCAGGATGAGCACGGCGCCGGGGATCGCTGCCTCCGACCGCGTGACCGGCGGCCCGGGCGGGCGCTCGCGGTAGGCGGTCAGGCGGGTGACGTACGGCCGCAGGGCAGGGCTGGGGGCGGCCTCGACCATGACCGGCCCCAGCGTGCTCACGCGTCCGACTCTAGAGCCCGGTGTGGGCGGCGAGGAAGGTCAGCGTGTCGGCCGCGAGGTCGAGCGACCGGCTGATCGAGCGGGCGCCGTGCCCCACCTCGGTCTCGTTGCGCAGCAGCACCGGCCGGTCGGAGGCCGTGGCGTGCTGCAGGGCGGCGCACATCTTCCACGCGTGCAGCGGGTGCACCCGGGTGTCGGACTGGAAGACGGTGAACAACGTCGCCGGGTACTCCACACCCTCCTTGACGTGGTGGTACGGCGAGTAGCCCCACAACCAGCCGAACTGCTCGGGGTCCTCGGCCGAGCCGTACTCGACGTTCCAGGTCGCGCCCAGGCCGAACAGCTCGTACCTGACCATGTCGAGCAGCGGGGCCGAGCACACCACGGCCGCGTACAGGTCGGGCCGCTGGGTGAGGGCCGCGCCCACGAGCAGGCCGCCGTTGGAGCCGCCGGAGATGCCGAGCTGCTCGCGCGTGGTCACGCCGGTCGCGATCAGGTGCTCGGCGGCGGCGTGGAAGTCGTCGAAGACGTTCTGCTTGTTGGCCAGCATGCCGTCGCGGTGCCACTGCTCGCCCTCCTCGCCGCCGCCGCGCAGGTTGGCGATGGCGTAGACGCCGCCGGCCTCCACCCAGGTCAGGATCGAGGCGGAGTAGCCGGGCGTCATGGACAGGCCGAAGCCGCCGTAGCCGTACAGGATGGTCGGCCGCGGCCCGGTGGCCTCGCCGGCGGGGGAGATGATCAGCATGCGGACGTCGGTGCCGTCCGCGGAGCGGTAGACGACCTGCTCGGTGCGGACCTCGGGCACCCGCACCGCGCCCGGCGAGGCGGCCCACAGCGTGGTCTCGCCGGTGCGGGCGTCGTAGCGCTGGATGGTGGGCGGGGTGGTGTTGTCGGTGTAGCCGAACCACGCCTCGTGGCCGCCCTCGGGGCGCTCGGCGATGCCGCCGATCGAGCCCAGGCCGGGCGTGGCGACGTCGCCGAGGCGCTCGCCGGTGGCCAGGTCGTGCACGCTGATCTCGCTGATCGCGTGGCGGGTCCAGCCCACCAGCATGACCGGGCGCTCCAGGTCGTCGAGGATGGCGAAGTCGTTCAGCACGGCCTCGGGGTCCTCGTGGATCAGCTCGCGCCAGGTGTCGTAGCCGGGCCCGGCGGGGTCGGTGACGCACACCCGGCCGCGCGGCGCGTCGCGGTCGGTGTGCACGTAGAGGCGGCCGTCGCGGCCGAAGACCAGCCCCGACTGCGCGTCCACGCCCTCCTGGACCACCTTGAGGTCGGGCTTGTCGGGCCTGGACGCGGTGAGGTCGGCCACCCAGACGTCGTTGCGCGGCGCGGTGCCCTCGTGCGCCGAGATCTGCAGCCAGCGGCCGTCGCGCGAGACGCCGACGCCGTAGTAGTTGGTCATCTTCAGCCCCTGGCCGAAGATCATCGTGTCGTCCTCCGTGGAGGTGCCGACCCGGTGCAGGTAGACGCGGCGGTGGAACTGGCTCTCGTTCTCCGGCACCTCGGTGCTCGGCAGCCGGCGCACGTAGTAGAAAGCCTCGCCGCCGGGCAGCCAGGCGATGGGGGAGTAGCGGCAGCGGTCGATCGGCCCCTCGACGCGCTCGCCCGTGGCGACGTCCATGACGTACAGCACGGACTCCTCGTTGCCGCCCACCGAGAGCTGGTAGGCCAGCAGGCGGCCCTCCTTGTCGGGCTGCACGGCGTCGAGCGTGGTCAGCCCGGACGGGTCGATCGCCATCGGGTCGACGAGCGGCCGCTCGGTGCCGTCGGGCTCGACGACGTAGTAGACCGCGTGCTCCTGGTCGGGCGTGCGGCGGCTGAAGAAGTAGCGCTCGCCGCGCCAGGTCGGCACGCCGACCGAGCCGGACCTCAGCAGCTCGGCGATGCGGCTCTTGAACCGTTGCGGCCCCCTCCGACGGCCGAACAGCTCACCCTGCGCGAGCAGCCACCCCTTGGTCTCGGGGCTGTCGGGATCCTCGAGCCACCTGTAGGGGTCGGGGACGGGTGTTCCGTGCAGGTCTTCGATGATTTCTTCGCGTCGTGCGGTCGGGTACGGCTCTCGCGTCATGCTCGGAACCCTACTGCCAAGGAGGTGGCGTAAAGCGCTGGTGAAGCGGGCATAAAACGTACCGTGCGTCCCTCTAGTCAGCCCGGTGGGTGGTTTTGGGGTGGCGGGGACGGCACTGCTAACGCCAGACTTGGTGACAGGACGGTGCCGTGGTGACCATCCGCTGGGCCGTCCGGCGGAGGTCCACGTGACGGAAGCACGAGTGCCCCAGGAGGGGCCGATAACCGGGACATGCCGCGGCATGTCCCCTCTGATACGCACGCGGCGGGGAGAGGCCCGATGACGCGCCAGGTCCTGCTGCTGAACGCCACCTACGAGCCGCTCACCACGCTCTCGCTGCACCGCGCCATCGTGCTGGTGCTGCGGGAGAAGGCCGACGTCGTGCACCGCGACGGGCGGGGCGCCGTGCTGCGCTCCGCCAGCCGCACGCTCGACGTGCCCTCGGTGATCCGGCTCCGCAGATACGTCCGCATTCCCTACCGGTCGCGCATCCCCCTGACCAGGGCGGCGCTCATGCGCCGCGACAACTACCGCTGCGCCTACTGCGGCCAGCGGGCCGAGACCATCGACCACGTCATCCCGCGCTCGCGGGGCGGCACGCACACGTGGGAGAACTGCGTGGCGTCCTGCACCACCTGCAACCACCGCAAGGCCGACAAGTACCTGGAGGAACTGGGGTGGACGCTCAGCGTCAGCCCGGCGGTGCCACGCGGCGCCCACTGGAGGCTGATCGGCGCGTCCCTCGTCGGGGATCCCCAGTGGGCGCCCTACCTGGAGGCGGCGGCCTGACAACCGCTTTGAACCGATAGGTCCCGGCCTGGCACCATGCCAGGCATGTGGACCTTCACCTCCGACCCCGAGGAGTACGCCGCGGTCGCCGAGCCCTTCCTGCTCGGCGACCCGGTGGGCAACACCGTCCCGCTGACGGTGCTGGTCGACCTGCGGGCCGGCCTGCCCGCCACGGACCCGCGCTTCGGCTGGTGGACGGTGGGCGGCGAGGTGCGCGGGGCGGCCTTCAGGACGCCGCCGTACCCGGTCGGGCTCGCCGTCATGCCGGTCGAGGCCGTCGAGCCGCTGGTCGAGGCGCTGGGCCGGGACCTCCCCACGATCGTCGGCCGGGTCGAGCTGACCGACGAGGTCGTGCGCCTGATGGGGCCGCCCGCCCGGACGGTCTCCGAACGGCTCTACCGCCTCGGCACGCTGCGGCGGCCGGAGGTGCCCGGGGAGGGCCGGCTCGCCACGCCCGCCGACTACCCGCTGCTGGTGAGCTGGTACCAGGCGTTCGGCGAGGAGGTGGGGCTCGGCGAGGGCGGTGACCCGGCCGAGCGGGTCGCCCAGCGGCTCACCCGGCGGGAGCTGTTCGTGTGGGAGGACGACGGCGCGCCGGTGGCCCTGGCGGCGTTGTCGCCGGCGGCGGGCGGGGTCTGCCGGGTGGGGCCGGTGTACACGCCGCCGTCCCGCCGCCGCAGGGGCTACGGCGCCGCGGTCACCGCGTACGCCAGCGCCGCCGGCCTGGCCGGGCGGTGCGAGGAGGTCGTGCTCTTCACCGACCTGGCCAACCCCACCAGCAACGCGATCTACCAGGCCATCGGGTACGAGCCCGTGTCCGACTACGCGCACATCACCTACGCTTGAGCCATGCCGCGTTACGACTTCCGCTGCCGCGCCTGCGGCTCCACGTTCGAGGTGTCCCGCCCCATGTCGGCCGCCGACCAGCCGGCGGCGTGCCCCGAGGGGCACGACGACACGGTGAAGCTGCTGTCCACGGTCGCCGTGACGGGCGGCGCCGCCGCCCCGCGCCCGGCCGGCGGGGGCGGGGGCTGCTGCGGCGGGGGCTGCTGCTCCTGACCCGGCGCTAGGGCTGGCCGGGCAGCTCGTCGGCCGACTCGCACAGCAGGAGCCGGCCGCCCCGGGCCAGCACCGGCAGGCAGAGCCGCACGGCGTGCGGCCGCGGGCTGATCACCGCGAACGCGTGCCGGTGCGCCCGCGCCCGCTCGCCCGCGTCCAGCAGCACGCCGATCCACCGGGTGCCCGTCACCCGGCAGCCCGACAGGTCGGCCGCGACCTGCGGGCAGGCGTCCACGGCGCGGAACAGCCGGGCCCGCAGGGCGAGCGCCCGCTGGTCGTCGACGCAGCCGAGCAGACGCACGACGGTCCAGCGGCCCTGGGCCTGGGTCTGGAGGGCGAGAACCATGGCTCACCTCACCTGGGCGAAGGTGATCGGTCGCAGCCGCGCCTCCGGACCGTGTCCCGACAGCGTACTCCCGTCGTGCGGGGCGCGCAGGAGGCCCGTCAGGCGGCGCTGAGACCGGCGCCGGTGCGCGACAGCGTGCGCACGGCCAGCTCGGCCAGGCGCTCGACGGTGGCCACGCCGGTCGCGAGGTCGGGGCTGCGCTCCGACAGCACGGCGATGAGCAGCTCGTGGCCGTGGACGGCCAGCCGGCCCACGCTGTTGACCGTCCACAGGCCGCCGTGGTCGTGGACGGGCAGCCAGCCGTTCTTGAGCGCCGCCTCCCCGCCGGGGGCGGCCGCGCCGACGCCCCACGCCTGCGACCGCTCGACCGTCGACATGAGCGTGAGCGCGTAGCGCCGGTGCCGGGCGGTGAGCGGCCCCTCCGGGTCGGTGAGCTGCTCCAGCACCCTGACCTGGTCGGAGGGCCGGCTGCGGGTCCAGCCCCAGTAGGGCCCCGGGCCCGGCTCGGTGTGCTGGACGCCCAGCGCGCGCAGCGCCCGCCGCAGCCCGTGCGGCCCGCCGACGCGCCGGTACAGCTCGTGCGCGCTGTCGTTGTCGCTGTGCCGGATCATCCGCGCGGCCAGCAGCCGCTCGCGGGCCGTCAGCGGCTGCCGCGCCTGCTGCCTTTGCAGCAGGAACGCCAGCAGGATGTCCACCTTGGCCACGCTGGCCAGCAGGAACGGCGACCGCTCGGCGAAGGAGTAACGCGCGCCGGTGGTGCGGTCGTGGACCGCCAGCGCCGCCCGGCCGGGCCGCCCGGCGAGGTAGCGCCGCAACGCGCGGTCGAGGGCGCGCCGGTCGGCGGGCGGCAGCGCGCTCTCCACCACGGGCTCGGGACGCTGCGCCCCGGCGGCCGGGCGCACGCCTCCCTGGCGCGGCGCCGCGCACCCCGGCGCGGCGGCCAGCAGGGTGGCGGCGATGAGCGAGATCCCCCGTACGCGCATGTCGGGGAGCCTGCCATCCGCCGCCCCAAGAGCCGAGGCGGCGGGCGGTCAAGTGTCGCCCAGTTTCGGCCGCGCGGCTCCGGTCAGGCCGCCTTGGCCCGCTTGCGGCGCTGGAACGGCAGGAACCGGTCGGCGAGGTGCGGCCGCGCGGGAGTGAGGGTCGGCTCGACCGCGAGGATGCGGTCGAAGCGGAAGGCCCGGATGGCCCGCCGCATCCGGCACACGCCGACGAGGTACCAGTACTCGCGGTGGACCAGGCAGGTCACCGGCTCGACGTCGCGGACGGTGATGTTGCCGCCCGCGTCGCGGTAGTGCAGGCGGATCATGAGGCGGCTGGTGATGGCGTCGGCCATGAGCCGGGCCCGGGAGGCGACCTCCAGGGGCAGCGGCTCGGTCAGCGTGGTGAGCGTGGTGGCGATGACGTCGTCGTCGAGCTCCAGGTGCTGGAGCGCGTGCTGCAGGCCGCGCCGGGCGGTGACGGCCTGGGGACCCGCGCCGAGGTGGGCGAGGGAGAGTGCGAGGGCGGCGATCTCGGCGGTCGTCAGCGGGCGAGTATCGTGCTTCACGACTGTCGTCATACCCAAAGAATACGGACGACGACCGACATTTTTCGAAAACCTGTCCGGAAGGACAGGTGCCCGGACGTTCCGGCGCGGCGGGCGAGAACCCTGTCGCCCGCCGCGCCGGCCGCACCTCACTTCGACAGCTGCGACAGGTCCCGCGAGGCGCCCGTCGAGGCGGAGGTCGTCATCGCCGCGTACGCCTGCAGCGCCGCGGTGATCGGCCGCTGGCGGTCGCGCGGCCGGTAGCCGCCCAGGTCGGCCAGCAGCCGCTCGCGCCGCGCGGCCAGCTCGGCCTCCGGCACGCGCAGCTCCATCGACCGGTTGGGGATGTCGATGTCGATGATGTCGCCGTCCTCGACCAGCGCGATCGCGCCGCCCTCGGCCGCCTCGGGCGAGGCGTGCCCGATGGACAGGCCCGAGGTGCCGCCGGAGAAGCGGCCGTCGGTGACCAGCGCGCACACCTTGCCGAGGCCCTTGCCCTTGAGGAACGAGGTCGGGTAGAGCATCTCCTGCATGCCGGGGCCGCCCTTCGGGCCCTCGTAGCGGATGACGACGACGTCGCCCGCCTTGACCCGCCCGCCGAGGATGCCCTCCACGGCCTGCTCCTGCGACTCGAACACCACCGCCGGGCCGCTGAAGGTCCAGATCGACTCGTCCACGCCGGCGGTCTTCACCACCGCGCCGTCGCGCGAGATGTTGCCGTAGAGCACGGCCAGGCCGCCGTCGGCGCTGTAGGCGTGCTCCAGGTCGCGGATGCAGCCCGTGGCCCGGTCGAGGTCGAGGTCGTCCCAGCGGTTGTCCTGCGAGTACGCCTTGACCGTGCGCACGTTGCCGGGCGCGGCGTGCCACAGCTCGACGGCCTCCGGCCGCACCTCGGGCGACCTGACGTCCCAGGCGGCCAGCAGGTCGCCCAGCGTGCCGCCGTTGACCGTGGAGACGTCGCGGTGCAGCAGCCCGGCCCGGTCGAGCTCGCCCAGGATGGCGGGGATGCCGCCGGCCCGGTGGACGTCCTCGACGTGGTACTTGGCGGTGGCCGGGGCGACCTTGCACAGGCAGGGCACCCGCAGCGAGATCTCGTTGATCTCCTTGAGGCCGAAGTCGACCTCGGCCTCGCGGGCCGCGGCCAGGATGTGCAGGATCGTGTTGGTCGAGCCGCCCATGGCGACGTCGAGGGTCATCGCGTTCTCGAACGCCTCGCGGGTGGCGATCGAGCGCGGCAGCACCGACTCGTCGCCCTCCTCGTAGTAGCGGCGGGTGATCTCCACCAGCGCGCGGCCGGCGTCCTCGAAGAGCTGCTTGCGGGCCTTGTGGGTGGCGAGGATCGTGCCGTTGCCGGGCAGCGCCAGGCCCATGGCCTCGGTCAGGCAGTTCATCGAGTTGGCGGTGAACATGCCCGAGCAGGAGCCGCAGGTGGGGCAGGCGCTCTCCTCCATCTCCAGCAGCTCGGCGTCGGAGACGGAGTCGTCGGCGGAGGCGATCATCGGGTCGATGAGGTCGAGCTTGCGGCCCGGCGTCTTGCCGGCCTCCATGGGGCCGCCGGAGACGAAGACCGTCGGGATGTTGAGCCGGAAGGCGGCCAGCAACATGCCCGGGGTGATCTTGTCGCAATTGGAGACGCAGATGAGCGCGTCCGCGCAGTGGGCGTTGACCATGTACTCGACCGCGTCGGCGATGAGCTCGCGGGAGGGCAGCGAGTAGAGCATGCCGCCGTGGCCCATCGCGATGCCGTCGTCGACCGCGATCGTGTTGAACTCGCGGGGGATGGCGCCCGCCTCGCGCACCGCGGCGGCCACCACGTCGCCGACCTCGCGCAGGTGCACGTGACCGGGGACGAACTGGGTGAAGCTGTTGGCCACGGCCACCAGCGGCTTGCCGAAATCGCTCCCGGCTACGCCGGTCGCCCGGAGCAGGGCCCGGGCACCGGCCATATTCCTGCCGTGGGTGACCGTACGTGACCTGAGGGTCGGCATCGTGCTACTCCCGTCGCTGTCGAGTCTTCACATGGTACGACCCTTGCCCGGCACCTGAGACAACCGTCCACGGTTCGGACGTTGGTTACCTGACGCTCGACGCCCCGGCCAGGGCCGGCAACTGGCCAAGCCGGGCCCGGCCGACCGCAGCACCGACCCGTACGCGGGAGAGCCGCGCGACGCGGGCGTGTCGGCCTGCGGCTTCGACGGGCCGGTGTACTTCGCCGGGCGCGGCATCCCCGACTTCGCCGAGTTCGTCAAGGGCGTCGCCGACCGGTGCGCGCAGGCGCCGCCGGTCATCCTGGGCGGCGACGACGTCACCCGCTACGCCGCCGACGTGCGGCTGCGCTCGGCCGTCAGCCAGGTCGGCTACTCCTACGAGTCGTTCGCCGCCGCGCCCAACCGGTGCGACGAGGAGCAGCGGCACGACTTCTGCACCGACCTGTTCGCCACCTTCCGCTTCGAGTGCGAGGAGCCGGGGCCGGGGCGCACGCTGGACGGCCACGCCGCGCTCTCCTACGACGCCACCGAGACGATGATCACCGCGATCCGCCGCCTCGGCAAGGAGAGCCACCACGTGCCGGTGAACTCCTACACCGTCTGGCGCCAGCTCGGCACCCTCTACGTGCCGGGCCAGAGCGGCCACGCCATCGAGGGCGCCACCGGCGCGCTGGACTTCGGCTCCGACTCGCCCCGGCAGTACCCCGTGGACAAGGCCGTGCTGATCCTGCACGCCCGCGGCGCCGCGCGCCCGGCCCACGTGGGGGCCTGCGGCAACATCGCCGCCGCGGCCAAGCAGGACTTCTTCCCCTGGTGCGAGGAGATCCCGCGGATGTACCGCTGAGCGCTCAGCCCTCGCCGTAGCGGGCGGGCAGCACCTGGGCGGCGATGGCGTAGATCTTGTCGATCTCGGCCGGGGTCAGCGCCCGCTCCCGCTTGGTGATCCACTTGCGGGCCCGGTCGCCCTGGTAGACGTCCACGCCGCGGATCGTCATGATCTTCCACGGCACGGCCGGCCCGTAGATCGCCAGCGAGGGCACCACCGGCACCTCGCGGCCGAACTCGGCGCTGATCAGCTCGCTCGCCTTCGACGCCTCGAACTTGGCGTGCGTCAGGCGCTGCTTCTGGTCGAAGGGACCGTGGAAGAGCTTCTTGCCCGACTGGACGCGCACCGGCAGGCGTTTGTCCCACTTCTCGGAGTCGACGGCGTACACGCCGGTCGGCCCGACCACGAGGTGGTCGATCTGCTGCTCGGTGTCGGGGATCGCGCGCGCGTGCAGCGTGCGGTAGCCCAGGCGCTCCAGCTTGCGGAGCTGCGCCTCGGTCCGCCGCTCCGCGACGGAGGCCCGCCGCCACGCCGGCACGGACGAGTTGGAACGTGCCCGGTAGACCGCCTCCAGGACGGCGGCGATCACGCCCGCGGTCACGCCGATCCGCCAGTCCTTGGCGAGGACGCCCACGACGATCGCCGCGGCGAGCCCGACCAGCACGCGGGTGCGCAGCCGGCGGAAGCGTGGCTGCATCAGCAGCTCGCGCACGGACGCGCGGGGCACCGGCGCGTACGTGGAGGTGGGCGCCGAGGGCTTCGCGGCGGCGGCTCGCTCGCCTTCTGGCCGCTCGTCCACCCAGATGGGCGAGGCGTCGTGGCCGTCTTCTCGCTGGTTGTCGGTGTCCACGCAACTCACCGTAGCCCGGGAATCTTGCCGAATCCTAGTGTTGCCCTGTCCATAGTTTTATGGCCCAGCTCATCGTGTTCCGCGCCCGTTTTCGGGGTATTAACATCGTTCTTCTCTAGAGAGCTCTCAGGTCTCTCGCAAGATCATAACTCCCGGGGCGCCTGGGGTCTGGCCGGACTCGCGCACGAGGTCTACGTTCAGGGTGTGAACAGCGCGGCAGAGATCCTGCTCTTTCTCATCGGGGTGTCCATGGGGCTGTTCGTGCTGATCAGCCTGCTGGTCATGGTGCCGGGGCGCGGGGCGCAGCGGCGCGTCGGGTCCGGCCCGGTGTGGCTCGGCGGGCCGCACGGCAGCGAGCGCGGGGTGAGCACGTCGGGGCTCGTCCTCGCCGAACGGGCGGCGCACTGGGGCGCGGTGCCCGACAACGACTGGGTGGCCGCGGCCGAGACGGCGGAGCCGAGCAGGCACGTCGGCGGCGCCTCGGCCGGATGGTGAGGTGACGATGCGCGGACTGACCAGCGCCCAGGCCGACGACATCCGCCAGGCCCTGCACGCCGCCGAAGGGCGCAGCGGGCTGCGGTTCGGGCTCTTCCTCGGCGAGCCCGCCGGCGGCGGGCGCCGCCACTTCGCCGAGCGCCTGCACGCCGCGCTCGGCGACGAGGCCCCCGACGCCGTCGTGCTGCTGGTCGACCTCAAGGGCCGCGGCCTGGAGATCGTCACCGGCGAGCGCGCCCGCCGCCGCCTCGGCGACGCCGCCTGCCGGCTGACCGCGATGTCCATGGCCACCGCCTTCAGCGTCGGCGACCTGGTCGGCGGCATCCTCTACGGCATCAACGCCCTGGGCGAGCAGGCCACCGCCCGCCGCTGACGCTCCGGCGGCGGCGGGCCCGTGCCGCTCCTGCCGGTCAGAGCGACAGCCCGGGGCTCTCGAGCAGCCGCACGACGTGGTCGCTGACGCCGCGCAGCAGCGTGGCGGGCTCGATGGCCGCCTCCGCCACCGCGGCGAACAGGGAGGGCAGGCCCGGCAGCGGAAAGCCGTCGTCCTTCATCGCCGCCGTGCCGACCGGGTTCTTGTCCAGCGCCAGGCGGCTGCGCTCCCAGGCGTCCAGCACCTCCTCCGGCGACGGCACCCCGAACCCGTGCCCCACCGGCGCGGCGTGCCGCAGCCGCACCAGCGGGGTCTCGGCGAAGGCCAGCGCCGTGCGGGCTCGTACGTGCAGGTCGGCGCGCGGCTCGGGATCGATCCAGTCCATCGCCGAGCAGGGGTTGCGGCAGGCGGCCACGCACACCGCGAGCGCGCCCGCCACCTGGCTGTGCTGCCGGTCGAAGTACGCCCGCCACCCCTCGCCCGGCTCCACCGACACCCGCAGCGTGCGGTTGGTCGCCGACTGCTCGGACTTGGTGTGGTCGCACTCCCGGTCGCCGATCACCCCGAACCTGCTGCCCGGCGCGCTCAGCCCGGCCGGCCAGCGGGCCGGGTCGCCCGCGTGCCCGAGATGCGGCTCGAACGCCAGCAGCGGAAGGTATTCGCTGGCGATGTGCACGGCGGCGATCATCGGGCTCAGCTCCCGCCGGTGCCACCGCACCGCGATCACCTCCAGTAGCAGCCCGTACGCCGGCCGCAGCGACTCCAGCGCGCCGCGCGGCTGCTCGCGGGGCGTCTGCGGCATGTGGCAGGCCCGCGCCCGGCGCCGCAGCTCGGCCGGCACGCTCCTGGCCTCGGCCGCGAAGTCCTCGGCGTCGAGGGAGAGCAGCCGGTGCCCGAACTCGCACACGTCCGCGATCTCCGCCGCCGGCGCGAGCGCACCGAGGTCGGCGAAGGCGTAGCGGCGGGCCAGGGCGATGAGCAGGTCACGAGTCGTATCCACGCGACGACTTTCTCACGATCGCGAAGCGCCCACGTACCCGGCGCCGCGGCGGCACGGGACCGTCACGGGCAGGGCTCGCGGACGCACTGCACCTCACCTGCCGGGGCCGTCACGCTCGGCTCCGCCGTGGGCTCCTCCGGGCCGGGCTGGGTGGGCTCGGCTGAGGGCTCCTGCGACGGCTCCTTCGTCGTCGGCGCGGGCGTGGTGGGCTGCGAGGTCGGCGTCTGCGGGACGGACGTGGTGGGGGTGACCGTCACCGAGGGCGTGGGCGCCGGGGTGGCGCCGCGCGTCGGCGCGGCCGTCGGGACCTGCCGGACCGGCGGCTGGCTCTGCGACCTCGTGGTGGCCGGGGATCTCGGGCTGGTGGTGGCGGTGGTGTCGGCCACGCTCGTCGGCGTCACGGTGGTCTGGCCGGACGTCGGCGACGAGCGCAGCCACACGGCCCCGGCGACCCCGGCCGACACGAGCACGGAGGCGGCCACGGTGAGCACCACGCGCGTCGTCCTGCGCCGCCGTCGCCCGCCGTCGCCGGGCAGGGTGCCGGGAACGGTGCCGGGCAGCCCGCCCGCGCCGGCCCCGCCGGCGGTCGCGCCGCCACCGGCGCCCGCGGTCGATCCGAACGCGCCCGCAGTCGATCCGAACCCGCCCGCGGTCGGCCCGAACCCGCCCGCGGTCGGGCCGAACCCGCCCGCGGCCGTCCCGGCGGCGACCCCGGCGCTCGCCCCGGCGCCCACCCCGACGGCGGCGTGGCCCGCCCGGCGCGACCGCCCGGCCGGAAACGCCGCCCAGCCCGGAAGCGGCGCCCGGCCCGGAACGCCGCCGGGCACGGCGACGGCGCCGGGCGGCACCGTGCCGGGGCGGCCATGGCCTGGCGGGCGGCCGCGGCCATCGCGGCGGCGGACGGCCAGCGCTGCTCGGGCGTCTTCTGCAACGCCCGCGTCACCACGGCCCGCACCCCGGCGGGCACGTCCTCGGGCAGCTCGGGCACGGGTGAGTTGAGGTGCTTGAAGATGATCTGCACGGGGGTCTCGCCCTGGAAGGGCGGCCGCCCGGTCAGGCATTCGTAGGCCACGACGCCGAGCGCGTACACGTCGACCGCCGGCGTCACCTCGCTGGAGGTGGCCATCTCGGGCGCGCAGTAGCCCGCCGAGCAGAGCATCTGCCCGGTGGCGGTCAGGTGCCCGGCCGAGACCGAGTGCGCGATGCCGAAGTCGGTGAGCGCGACCCCGCCGCCCTCGCGGACCATGAGGTTGGCCGGCTTGACGTCGCGGTGCACGATGCCCTGCGCGTGCGCGGCGGCCAGGGCGTCGCCGACCTCGGCGACCAGCCGCACGGCCGCGGCGACGTCGAGCGGGCCGCGGCGCAGCACGCGGTCGAGCGACTCGCCCCTGACGTACTCCATGACGAGGAAGGTGATCTGCCGCCCGGCGACCTCGCAGGTGCCGTAGTCGTAGACGTCGACCACGCCGGGATGCGTGAGCGTGGCCATGGCCCTGGCCTCGTTCTGGAAGCGCTGGGCGAAGGTGGCGTTCTCGGTGAGCGCGGGCGTCATCACCTTGACCGCGACGGCGCGGCCGAGCACCTTGTCGTCGGCACGCCAGACCTCGCCCATGCCGCCGCCGCCGAGGCGACCGGCCAGCACGTAGCGGTCGTTGAGCGTGGTCCCCGCGCCTAGCACGTAGTCGAGGCTAACACCGGCTCCCGGGTGACCAGGCCATGTCGGCGGAGGTGTCGGACGCCCCCGCCCGTCCGGGCGTCGCCGGGATCGGCGCAGGTAGGAAACACTCACCTTCCCGTCCGACCCCCCGTCGGGAGGGGGGCGGACGGGGGGCCGGGCGGCGCGCGTCAGGAGGAGGCGGCGTCCCGCTCCTGGTTGCGGAGGGCGCGGCGGACGCCGTCGGCGCCCTCCAGGATCAGCCGGCGCAGCGCCTGCGGCGGCTGCTCGACCGTCAGGTAGTCCTCGGCGGCGCGCACGGTCGCCTCCTCGAACAGCAGGGCGGGGAAGCAGCCCACCGCGAACGACGACGCCTGGTCGAACGTCCACTCCTTGTAGATCCGCCCGACCTCGGCGAAGTACCTGTCCCGGAACGGCGCCAGCAGCTCGGCGTTGCGCGGGTCCTGGAACCCGGCGATCGTGGCGCGCGCGATGTGGTTGGCCAGCTCGCCGCCCACGATGCGGTCCCAGGCCGCGGCCTTGGCCTCGGCGGTCGGCAGCGCGGCCCGGCACGTCGCGGCCGAGCGCTCGCCGGTGGCCGTGCGGTCGCGCTCCAGCTCGGCCGCGATGCCGGCCTCGTCGATCCGCCCGGCGGAGACGAGCGCGAGGACCAGGCTCCAGCGCAGGTCGGCGTCCACGGTCAGCCCCTCGGGCACCGCGCTGCCGTCGAGGATGCCGGCCAGCAGGTCGAGGTCCTCGGCGGAGGTGGCGACCGGCGCGAACGCCTGGAGGTAGGCGAGCTGGTGGTCGGAGCCGGGGGCGGCGCCGGCCAGCAGCGAGCGCAGCTCGGCGGCCAGCAGCCGCAGGCCCTCGGCCCGCCAGGCCGGGTCGGCGTACTGCTGGGCGGTCTGGCGCGCCTGGCGCAGGATCGTCTGCAGGACGGTCAGGTCGGTGACGACGCTCGCGCCCGAGACGACCAGCTTGACGTAGTCGCGGGCGGGCATCTCGCCGTCGCGGGTCATGTCCCAGGCCGCCGACCAGCACAGCGCCCGCGGCAGCGACTCGGTGAACTTCGCGATGCCGCCGTCGACGAGCGTGCGCAGCGACCGGTCGTCCAGGCGGATCTTGGCGTAGGTGAGGTCGTCGTCGTTGAGCAGCACCAGGTCGGGCTGCTCCGCGCCGACCAGCTCGGCCACGGCGGTGCGCGCGCCGACGACGTCCAGCTCGACCCGCTTGGTGCGGGTCAGCGTGCCGCCGTCGAGCGAGTAGAGGCCGATGGCGATGCGGTGCGAGCGCAGCGTCGGGTAGTCGGCCGGGGCCTCCTGCAGCACCTCGAAGCGGGTGAAGCGGCCGTCCTCGACGTCGAAGTCGGGGCGCAGCGTGTTGACCCAGGACGTCTCCAGCCAGTCCTTGGACCAGGCGGACAGGTCGCGGCCCGAGGTGCGCTCCAGGGCGTCGAGCAGGTCCTTCAGCTCGGTGTTGCCCCAGGCGTGGTCGGCGAAGTAGTCGCGGACGCCGGCCAGGAAGTTCTCCAGCCCCACGTACGCGACGAGCTGCTTGAGCACCGAGGCGCCCTTGGCGTACGTGATGCCGTCGAAGTTGACCTCGACCGCCTGCATGTCCGGGATGTCGGCGGCGATGGGGTGGGTGGAGGGGAGCTGGTCCTGGCGGTAGGCCCAGGCCTTCTCCACGTTCGCGAACGTCGTCCACGCGCCGCCGCCCCACCGGGTGGCCTCGGCCTGGGCGAGCACGGACATGTAGGTGGCGAACGACTCGTTCAGCCACAGGTCGTCCCACCAGCGCATGGTGACGAGGTCGCCGAACCACATGTGGGCCATCTCGTGCAGGATGGTCTCGGCGCGCCGCTCGACGACGGCGTCGGTGACGCGGGAGCGGAAGACGTAGTCCTCCAGGAACGTGACGCAGCCCGCGTTCTCCATCGCGCCGGCGTTGAACTCGGGCACGAAGAGCTGGTCGTACTTGCCGAACGGGTAGCGCACCCCGAACACGCGGTGGAAGAAGTCGAAGCCCTGCCGGGTGACCTCGAAGATGTTGTCCGCGTCGAGGTGCTCGGCGAGCGAGGCGCGGCAGTACAGGCCGAGCGGGATGCCGTCGTGCTCGGAGGTGACCTTGTGGTACGGCCCGGCGACCAGCGCGGTGATGTAGGTGGACATGACCGGCGTGGTGGCGAACGTCCACCGCTTGGCCGCCTGCACGGTGCCGTGCCGGCCGGCCTGCTCGGGCAGGTCCTCGACCTCGGTCGCGGCGGCGTTGCTGACGACCTCCCAGCCGGCCGGGGCCAGCACGGTGAGCTGGAAGGTGGCCTTGAGGTCGGGCTGGTCGAAGCACGCGTACATGCGGTGCGCGTCGGCCGTCTCGAACTGGCTGTGCAGGTAGACGCCCTGGTCCACCGGGTCCACGAACCGGTGGAGGCCCTCGCCGGTGCGCATGTAGGAGCAGTCGGCGTCCACGCGCAGCTCGTTGGAGGCGGCGAGCGAGGGGAGCGGGAAGCGGCCCTTCTCGGCGTCGTAGGCGGAGACGTCGAGGTCCTCGCCGTTGAGTGTGACCTGGCGGACGTGCGCGCCGTGCAGGTCGATGAAGGTGGACGACCCGGGGGTGGCGGCGGCGAAGCGGACCGTGGTGACGCTCTCGAAGCGCTCGTCCCCTTCCGTCAGGTCGAGGGCCACCTCGTACGACTCGACCTTCAACAGCCGGGCGCGTTCGCGCGCTTCGTCCCGGGTCAGGTTGCCTGCCAAGTTCCGCTCCTTTTCAACCGCTTCGTCGGGGTTGTCGGTATCCTGTCACGCCGGGAATAGGATCCGAACCACCTCAGGTTATGGCCACACATGGCTGAGAAGACTCCCGTGGACCTCTGGTTCGATCCTTCCTGTCCCTTTGCATGGGTAACGTCACGATGGCTGCTCGAAGTCGAGAAGGTTCGGCCCATCGAGCCCCGCTTCCGTTTCATGTCGCTCCACTACCTCAATGAGGGCAAGGACGTCCCCGCGGAATACAAGGAACGCGCGCTCAAGGCCCACGGCTCCGTGCGCGTCGTGGCCGCGGCCGCCGCCAAGCACGGCGAGGAGTACGTCGGCCGGCTCTACACCGAGCTCGGCACCCGCCTGCACGACCAGGGCATCAAGGACCCGGCCAGGCTGCGCGAGGTCAACGAGGCCGCGCTGGAGGCCGTCGGCCTCGACCCGCACCTCGCCGACGCCATGGACTCCGAGGAGTGGGACGAGCGGATCCGCGCCTCCCACGACGAGGGCATCACGCTCGTCGGCCAGGAGGTCGGCACCCCGATCATCCGCGTCGGCCCCAACGCCTTCTTCGGGCCGGTCATCACCAGGATCATCCGCGGCGAGGACGCCGGCCGCCTCTGGGACGGCGTGCTGGCGGTGACGGAGTTCGACGACTTCTTCGAGCTGAAGCGCACCCGCACCCGGCGTCCGCAATTCGACTGACATATCCGTCCTGTCAGCGCATTTGACGCACTCGACGGTGGGAAAGAACCTGATGGCGGTGGAGAATCCTTATCCCCGGCTCAGGACGCGCCCTCGCTAAGGCCGCGAACCACTGTCAGGATGGGGGCCATGCGTCAGCTGTACATCGGCGGCTCCTGGATCGCCTCGGCGTCCGACGAGCCCATCGAGGTCGTGAACCCGGCCACGGAAGAGGTCATCGACCGCGTGCCCGCCGGCTCCCCCGACGACGTGGAGTCGGCGGTGGCCGCGGCCAGGAGAGCCTTCCCCTCCTGGTCCGCCACCGCCCCCGCGGAACGCGGCAAACTGCTCGCCGACGCGGCCGAACTGCTGAAACAGCGCGCCGACGACATCGCCAGGACCATCGCCACCGACATGGGGTCGCCGCTCGGCTTCGCGCTCAAGGTGCAGACCCTCATGCCCGCGGGGGTCCTCGCCTCCTTCGCCCGCCTCGCGGAGAGCCATCCTCGCGAGGAGCGCGTCGGCAACTCCCTGGTGGTCAAGGAGCCCATCGGGGTGGTCGCGGCCATCACGCCGTGGAACTACCCGCTGCACCAGATCGTCTGCAAGGTGGGCGCGGCGCTGGCCGCCGGGTGCACGGTCGTGCTCAAGCCGAGCGAGGTCGCGCCGCTGGCCGCGTACGCGCTGGCCGACATCCTCGCCGAGGTGGGCCTGCCGCCGGGCGTGTTCAACCTGCTGAGCGGGCGCGGCCCGGTCGTCGGCGAGGCCATGGCCGCCCACCCCGAGGTCGACATGGTCTCCTTCACCGGCTCCACCGCGGCCGGCCGCCGGGTCTCCGCGCTCGCCGCCGAGTCGGTCAAGCGGGTCGCGCTCGAACTGGGCGGCAAGTCCGCCAACGTCATCCTGCCCGACGCCGACCTCAAGGCCGCGGTCAAGGTGGGCGTGGCCAACTGCTTCGTCAACGCCGGCCAGACCTGCTCGGCCTGGACCCGGATGATCGTCCACCGCGACCAGTACGACGAGGCCGTCCGCCTGGCCGTCGAGGCCGCCCGCGGCTACACCGTGGGCGACCCGTTCGACGAGGCCACCCGCGTCGGCCCGCTGGTCTCGCAGGTCCAGCGCGACCGGGTGGTCCGCTTCATCAACCGCGGCCAGGAGGAGGGCGCCCGGCTGGTGGCCGGCGGCACCGACCGGCCTTACGAGCGCGGCTACTTCGTCGAGCCCACCGTGTTCGCGGGCGTGGAGCCGGGCATGACGATCGAGCAGGAGGAGATCTTCGGCCCGGTGTTGTCGCTGATCCCGTACACCACCGAGGACAAAGCCGTCGAGATCGCCAACGGCACCCGCTACGGCCTGGCCGGCGCCGTCTGGGCGGGCAGCGAGGAGCGCGCCGTCGAGGTCGCGAGGCGCCTCCGCACCGGCCAGGTGGCCGTCAACGGCGGCCGGTTCAACCCGCTTGCCCCCTTCGGCGGCTACAAGCAGTCGGGCATCGGCCGCGAGCTCGGCGAGCACGGCCTGGAGGAGTTCCTGGAGATCAAGTCGCTGCAGCTCTGACGCGCGGGCATCACTGTCAGACCAGCAGCCCGCCGCTGGCGATGATGTTCTGGCCGGTCACCCACCGCCCGTCGGGCCCGGCCAGGAACGCCACCACCGAGGCGATGTCGTCCGGCCGGCCCAGCCGCCGCAGCGCGGTGAACGCCTCCGTCTGCACCAGCGCCTCCGGCGGGTTGGCGCCGCGCAGCATGTCGGTGTCGGTGGCGCCGGAGGAGACCACGTTGACGGTGATCCCGCGGGCGCCGAGCTCCCTGGCCGCCACCTTGGCGAACTGCTCGATCGCGCCCTTGCCGCCGCAGTAGAGCGTCAGCATGGGGGCGGGCACCCGGGTGTTGACCGAGGAGATGTTGATGATGCGCCCGTCGCCGCGCATCACCCTGGCGGCCCACTGCATGGCGAGGAACACCGCGCGCACGTTTACCGCGAACGAACGCTCGTAGTCGTCGTCCGTGACGTCCACCATGGGCTTCTGCCCGGCGGCGGAGGCCGCGTTGTTGACCAGGACGTCGAGCCCCGGCAGCCGCGCCTCCGCCTCGGCGAACAGCCGCTCCAGGTCGCCCCGGTCGGCGAGGTCGGCGCGCACCGCGACCGCGCCGGTCTCCTTCGCCACCCTCCGCGCGGCCTCCTCCGACCGCTCGTAGCAGAAGACGACCTCCGCGCCGTCCCTGCGCAACCGCTCCACGACGGCCCTGCCGATGCCCCTGGAGCCTCCCGTGACCAACGCGCCCTTCCCGGCGAGTACGCTCATGCCGCCAACCTACGCGCGCAGCATGATCTTGCGCGCGTCGTTCCGCGGCAGGCGGTCCACGTACAGCTTGCCGTCGAGGTGCTCGCACTCGTGCTGGAAGCAGCGCGCCAGCGTGCCCCTGGCCCGGACGCGCACCGGCCGCTGCAGCCGGTCCAGCCCCTCCACCGTCACGCCGGACGCGCGCGCGACGGGCGCGTAGATCGGCCGGCCGGTCTGCCGGTCGGGCACCGACAGGCAGCCCTCCTCGTCCACGATCTCCTCGGGGTCGTCCACGGTGAGCACCGGGTTGATCACGTGGCCCTTGCGGTTGTTGACGTCGTAGACGAACAACCGCCGCGACACGCCGACCTGCGGGCCGGCCAGGCCCACGCCGTCGACCGCGTACATCGCCTGGAACATCTCCTCGATCAGGCGGCGCAGCTCGCGGTCGAAGTCCGTGACCGGCTCGGCGGGCGTGCGCAGCACGGGATCGCCGATGACGCGGATCTCTCGCATGGTTCCTGCCTCACGTAAGGACTGGATCTCGGGTCTGGTCCTTACTCTAGCGAGCGAGCCGTATCCGTGTGGCTGTGGAAGACTGGGCGGGTGCGTGTCTACATCGGTGCCGACCATGCCGGCTATGAGCTCAAGAACCACCTCGTGTCCTGGCTCAAGGACCACGGGCACGAGGTGACCGACTGCGGTCCCTTCGTCTACGACGCCGAGGACGACTACCCGGCGTTCGTGCTGCGCGCCGCCGAGGGCGTCGCCGGCGACCCGGCCAGCCTGGGCATCGTCATCGGCGGCTCGGGCAACGGCGAGCAGATCGCCGCCAACAAGGTGCGCGGCATCCGCGCCGCCCTGGCCTGGAGCGAGGAGACCGCCCAGCTGGCGCGCGAGCACAACAACGCCAACGTCGTCAGCATCGGGGCGCGCATGCACTCCCTCGACGAGGCCACCCGCTTCGCCGAGGTGTTCCTGGGCACGGCCTTCTCCGGCAGCGAGCGCCACAGCCGGCGCATCGCGCAGCTCGCCTCCTACGAGACGATCGGCCAGCTCCCGCCGCTGCCGTAGCGGGCGCTAGCCCTGGGGCCTCCGCCTGGCCTCGCGCCGGGGCATCTCGTCGCGCAGGGGCCGCCGGTCGGCGGCCTCCTGCTGCTCCTTCGACGGCCGCGACACCTCGCGGGCGCGCATCGCGATCGTCGCGGTGATCTGCAAGCTCTGCAACGCCATGACTTGAGGCTACGTCTAGAAGACGCGGCCCGCCCACGGTTTGGGGCTCCAGGACATCGCGGTGGCGAGCGCGCGCACCGCGCCCGGGTTGTGCTCGCGCAGCAGCCCGGCGGCCAGCAGCGGGCCGAGCTGGCCGTCGCCCAGGTACGCCGACCCCAGCGCGGCCACCGGCACCGTGAGGTCCGGCTCGTCCTCGACCTGCTTGCACTCCGCGCCGGCGGCGTCGGCGGTCAGCCGCCAGCGGCCCGCGTTCCACGGGCACACGTCGTCCTCGACCTCGATCACCAGGTCCACCGGGGCCGCGTACGCGCGGCCGGTCAGCGCGCGGTCCACCTCCACCAGGCGGACCCACAGCTCGTCGCCCCAGGTCGCGCGGAGCTGCCGGGGGTCGGCCAGCAGCGCCTGCAGCGGGTCGTCCACCGGCCTGCTGCCGGCCCGCACCGTGCTGACCAGGTCGCGGTCCAGCACGTTGCGCCACAGCAGCGCGTACGCCGCCGGGTCGGCCGCCTCCAGCTCCCGCAGGTGCAGCTCGCCGTCCGGCATGCCGTTGTCGTCCCAGGCCGTCTTGACCCGGAACAGCGCGTAGCCGCGCACGCCCCGGTCGTCCTCGGCCAGCACGCAGCGCAGCGAGCCCAAGCCGCGCTGGTCGAACTCCTCGTCGCCCAGCGTGCCGTCCCAGAGGGCGGCGTTGCGCCCGTAGCGCCCCGGCCGGGCGGTCACCACCGACGCGAACAGCCGCTCCAGGTCCGCCCGCACGTCGGCCGGCCGGGCGATCCTGAGCCGCAGCGACGGGTCCGACGGCGCGCCCGCCACGAACGCCGAGGCGCGCGTGCCGATCCGGAACGACAGCTCGCTCGCCGCCCTGCCGTAGCCGAAGCGGCCGTAGATGGCCGACTCCGAGGCGTACAGCGCGGCGACCGCCTCGCCCCGCTCGCGCACGTCGGCGAGCTGGCGGCGCATCATCTGCGACAACACGCCGCGACGCCGGTGCGAGGGCAGCACGCTCACGGCCGTGACCCCCGCCACCGGGCGCGTCGTGCCGCCCGGCACGGCCATGCCGAAGCTGAGGACGCCGGTGGTGCCGATCATGACGTCCCCGTCGAAGACGGCGAGCGTCCGGTCGAACTCGGTCTCCGACTTGAAGCGCTCGGCCAGGCCCGGAGGGGTGGTCCAGCCGAAGCCCTCGTCGAGCACGCGGACGTAGGCGGACCACTCGGACTCGGCGATCGGGCGGATGGAAAAGCTCATCCGTCCACGGTATGAGCGGGCAAAGGGGAAGAGCCACCGAATATCGCCACGTAGTGATCAAGGCCTTGGTCAAGTGGACTGCCCAAACCCGATTCGGACCGATACAGTCAGGCGCATCATGAGTTCCCGTCCGGCGCCGCTGATCCCGCCACGGGTCCGCGCCGTGCTGGTGCGGGTGCCCTTTCTCGTGTCCGCCGTCCGCTTCGTCCGCAGGGGCCCGCTCGCCCGCGACCGCAACCTGCTCATCACCCTCGCCGTGCTCGCGCTGCTCATCGGGGTGCTGGCCGCCGAGGTCTCCACCGAGTGGTTCTCGCCGTCGCTGCTCATCCTGGTCACCCTGGTCGGCGGGCTGCAGCTGCGCCTGCGCAGCCTCGTCGCGCTGCTCGTGGCCGTCGGCGCCGCGCTCGGCTACGTCGCGGCCACGCTCGGCGCGGGCCGCGTCGGGCTGGGGCTCCTGGTGACGATCGGCTTCACCACCGTGCTCGCCGTGCTCATGGCCCGCACCCGGGGCAAGCTGGGCGTGCAGGGGCTGCGCGGCGACGCGATGCTGCTGGAGCTGCGCGACCGGCTCAAGAGCCAGGGCGAGCTGCCGCCGCTGCCCAAGGACTGGGGCGCCAAGGTGGTGCTCAAGCAGGCCGGCGGCTCCTCCTTCGGCGGCGACTTCCTGGTCTCCATGCGCGACGGCGACACCGTCGAGATCGCCCTGGTCGACGTCTCGGGCAAGGGCGTGGACGCCGGCACCAGGGCGCTGCTGCTGTCCGGCACGTTCGGCGGGCTGCTCGGCTCGGTCGACGACTTCCTGCCCGCCTGCAACTCCTACCTGCACAGGCAGCGGGGCGACGAGGGCTTCGTGACGGCCGTGCACCTGCGCCTCGACCTGGCCACCGGCGACTACACGATCACCTCGGCCGGGCACCCGCCGGTGGTCAAGTTCGACGCCGGCACCGGCAGCTGGCAGGTCGCCTCGGCCAAGGGCGTCGTGCTCGGCGTCGTGCCCGACCTGCACTGCGAGCCCGACACCGGCACGCTGCGCAAGGGCGACGCGCTGCTGCTGTTCACCGACGGGCTGATCGAGCAGCCGGGCCGCGACATCGACGCCGGGCTCGACCGGCTGCTCGGCGAGGCCGACCGGCTGCTGCCCTCGGGCTTCCGCGACGGCGCCCGCGCCCTCGTCAACGCCATGGCCTCCGGGCACAACGACGACTGCGCGCTGGTGCTCATCTGGCGGCCCTGACCGTGACGTTCGCCATGGGTCAGGTCGTGAGGAAGGTCACTGGCACGCGGCCCGGGAGGGCTGGAATCCTCTGAATGACCGGGGCACCGGCGGAGCGGCGCGGCTCCACCGGCGCCCCGCCCGCCCCTTACAGCCACCCCGAGTCGCTGGCGATGCGCACCGCGTCCACCCGGTTGCGCGCGCCGGTCTTGCACATGATGCGCGACAGGTGGTTGCGCACCGTGCCCACCGACAGGAAGAGCTGGTCGGCGATCTCCGTCGAGCGCGCCCCCTCCGCGGCGATGCGCAGCACGTCGAGCTCGCGCCGGGTCAGCGGGTTGCTCTCGGAGCGCAGGGCCGCCACGGCCAGCTCCGCCTCGATCGCCCGCGACCCCGCCGCCACCTGGCGCACCGCGTCGGCCAGCCGCTCCGGCGCCACCCGCAGGCTCATGAACCCGAGCGCCGGCCCCGCCAGCACCTTCCGCACCTGACCGGGGTCGGGCAGCGCCGACAGGATCAGCGTCCGGCAGACCGGCAGGCGCTCGGCCAGTTCGGCCACCACGGGCGGGCCCGGCAGGTCGAGATCGACCACCGCCACGTCGGGAGCGCTCGCCCGCGCCGCCGGCGCCACCTCGTCGGCGTGCCCGACCTCGGCCACCACCAGCAGGCCCGGCTCGGCGCCCAGCGTCGCGAGCAGGCCGCGGCGCACCAAGGGCAGGTGTTCGGCAATCAGGATCCTGATCAAGACGTCCCCCTTCGTCGCCTCTCAGAGTGATCGGACGATCACGCAGTGTCAATGGTGTCCCAAAACACGGCAGACCCTTGAGGACGGACGACTTCGACTACCCTGAAGCTGTCGGGACCGTCCGCCTTGCCCTGGAGCGCGCCTAGATGAACTGGCTCTATCTGGTGGGGATCCTCATCTTCCTGTTCGGGTTGATGTTCTCCATCGCGTTGCACGAGATCGGCCATCTCGTGCCCGCCAAGATCTTCGGTGTGAAGGTCACCCAGTACATGGTCGGCTTCGGCTCGACCGCCTGGTCCCGGCGCAGAGGCGAGACCGAGTACGGCATCAAGTGGATCCCGTTCGGCGGCTACATCCGCATGATCGGCATGCTGCCGCCGCGTCCCGGCGACGACCCCGGCAAGCTGCGCAGCACCGCCACCGGCCCCTGGCAGGGCCTCATCGAGTCGGCCAGGGACGCCGCCCAGGAAGAGGTGCGGCCCGGCGACGAGGACCGCGTCTTCTACCGCAAGAAGTGGTGGCAGAAGGTCATCATCATGTCCGGCGGGCCGCTGATGAACTTCGTGCTCGCGTTCGTCTTCTTCAGCATCCTGCTGGTCGGCATCGGCCTGCCCACCTGGGCCCCGATCGTCTCGCCCGAGACGTCCACGTGCGTCATCCCGGTGAGCGAGCAGCGCGACACCTGCAAGCCCACCGACCGGCCCACCCCGGCCGCGCAGGCCGGCCTCAAGCCCGGCGACCGCATCGTCTCCTTCGACAACCAGAAGATCGGCTCCTGGGACGACGCCACCCGCCTCATCCGCTCGCACGGCCCGGGCCCGGTCAGGCTCGGCGTCGTCCGCGACGGCCGGCCGCTGACGCTCGACGTCACCCTCATCGCCCAGGACCGCCCCAACCTCCAGGACCCGAAGAAGATCGACAGGAACGTCGGCTTCCTCGGCGTGCTGCCGACCGAGGTCATGCAGCGCCAGAGCATCGGCGCGGTCATCGGCTACATGGGCGAGCTGACCGGCCGCGTGGCGGGCTCCCTGCTCAACCTGCCGGAGAAGATGGTCGGCGTCTGGCACGCGGCCTTCTCCGGCGAGCAGCGCGACCCCGAGGGCCCGGTCGGCGTCGTCGGCGCGGGCCGCATGGGCGGCGAGATCCTCGCCAGCGACCTGTCCAACGAGAAGAAGATCGCCATCTTCGTCAACCTGCTGGCCGGCTTCAACCTCGCGATCGGCATGTTCAACCTCATCCCGCTGCTGCCCCTGGACGGCGGCCACATCGCCGGCGGCATCTGGGAGGGCATCAAGCGGGCCTACGCCCGGATCATGCGGCGGCCGGAGCCGAAGTACGTGGACATCGCCAAGGTGCTGCCGCTGACGTACGCGATCGCGCTGGTCATGATGGTGATGGCGGGCCTGCTGGTCTACGCCGACCTCGTCAACCCGCTCACCCTCACCGGCTGACGCCCCCGCACGCGACGGAAGGCCCCTCCCGGCTCGGGAGGGGCCTTCCGGCTGGTCGGGGCGACAGGATTTGAACCTGCGACTTCTTGCTCCCAAAGCAAGCGCGCTGCCAAGCTGCGCCACGCCCCGCACCGCCGAGTGCGCATGCGCCCCGCGACTCCGGTACGCTTACGCCCTGACGACCGGATGAAGTCTAGACCAGAGTTCGACCGGTTCGCGCGGACGTAGCTCAATGGTAGAGCCCTAGTCTTCCAAACTAGCTACGCGGGTTCGATTCCCGTCGTCCGCTCCAGATGTCCGAAGGGCCAGGTCGTCCCGTCGCCGGGAGCCTGGCCCTGCGTGCGTGATCAGGGCATGGAGCCCATTCCCCGGCCGGCTCATGGCCGGGCCGTTCGCGTGGTGGCCGGAGCGCGGTGATCGTAGGGTGGAGGGGATGATGCGCGCGCGACCGATCTCCCATGACGTCCTGGTGGAGGAGCTGACCGAGTTGATCGCGGCCCGGCCCCGCGACGCCTGGGTGCGGGTGGCCGTCGACGGAGCTCCCGCCGCGCGGCCCGGCGCGCTGGCCGACGACCTGGTGGCGCCGCTGCGGCTGCGCGGGCGGCCCGTGCTGCGCGTGTCCGCCGCCGACTTCCTGCGTCCCGCCTCGCTGCGCCTGGAGCACGGCAGGACGGACCCCGACGCGTTCTACGAGGACTGGCTCGACGTCAAGGCGCTGCGCCGGGAGGTGCTGGAGCCGCTGGACCCGGGCGGCTCGGGGCGGGTGCTGCCGGCGTTGTGGGACAGCCGGGTGGACCGGGCCTACCGCACGCCGTACGAGGAGCTGCCGCCGGGCGGCGTGGTGCTGCTGGACGGCACGCTGCTGCTGGGGCACGGCCTGGCGTTCGACGTCGCCGTGCACCTGTGGCTGTCCCCGGGCGCGCTCGCCCGCCGCACGCCTGAGGAGGAGCGGTGGCGGCTGCCCGCCTACGAGCGCTACGAGCGGGAGGCCCGCCCCCAGCAGGCGGCCGACGTCGTCGTCAGGGCCGATCACCCCGACCGGCCGGCGGTCCTGGTCGCAGGCTGATCCCCGGCGCGCCACTGGATCGCGGTGCGTGACCGGCGCAGACTGAAACGGTGATCCCCAGCAACTGGTACAACATCGTCCCCGACCTGCCCGCTCCGCCGCCTCCGCCGCTGCATCCCGTCACGCGCGAGCCCGTCGGGCCCGACGACCTGGCCCCACTGTTCCCGATGGGGCTGATCGCCCAGGAGGTCGCCACCGAGCGGTTCGTGCCGATCCCGGAGGAGGTCCTGGAGGTCTACCGGCTCTGGCGGCCGACGCCGCTGATCCGGGCCCGCCGCCTGGAGAAGGCCCTCGGGACGTCGGCCAGGATCTACTACAAGTACGAGGGCGTCTCCCCGGCCGGCTCCCACAAGCCGAACACGGCCGTGCCCCAGGCGTACTACAACGCCCGCGAGGGCGTCCGGCTGCTCACCACCGAGACCGGGGCGGGGCAGTGGGGGTCGGCGCTGGCGTTCGCCTGCTCCCAGTTCGACCTGGAGTGTCAGGTCTGGATGGTCCGCGCCTCCTACGACCAGAAGCCCTATCGCCGCTCCCTCATGCAGGTGTACGGCGCGACGGTGCACGCGAGCCCGTCCCCGGTGACCGGCGCGGGCAGCAAGGTCCTGGCCGGCGACCCCGACTCGCCGGGCAGCCTCGGCATCGCGATCAGCGAGGCCGTCGAGGTGGCCGCCGCGACCCCCGACGCCCGTTACGCGCTCGGCTCGGTGCTGAACCACGTGCTCATGCACCAGACGCTCATCGGCGAGGAGGCCCTGGAGCAGCTTCCCGAGATGCCCGACCTGGTGATCGGCTGCACCGGCGGCGGCTCCAACTTCGCGGGCCTGATGTTCCCGTTCCTGCGCGAGAAGCTGGCCGGCCGCATCGGCACCGTCTTCCGCGCGGTCGAGCCGGCCGCCTGCCCGTCGTTCACGCGCGGCGTGTACGCCTACGACTTCGGCGACACCGCCGGCCTGACGCCGCTGCTCAAGATGCACACGCTCGGCCACTCGTTCGTGCCGGACCCGATCCACGCGGGCGGCCTGCGCTATCACGGTATGTCGCCGCTGCTGTCGCACATGTACGAGCTGGGCCTGTTCGAGGCCGTCACCCGCGCCCAGAACGAGTGCTTCGCGGCCGGTGTCCGCTTCGCCCGCACTGAGGGGATCGTCCCGGCGCCCGAGCCCACCCACGCCCTGGCCGAGACCATCGCGGAGGCCCTGCGCTGCAAGGAGAGCGGCGAGGAGAAGGTCATCCTCACCGCATTGTGCGGCCACGGCCACTTCGACCTCGCGGCCTACGACCGCTTCATGGGGGACCGCATGGAGGACCACACGCTGCCGCAGGAGCGCATCGACCAGGCGCTGACCGAGCTTCCCGGCTGACGGGACCGGGTGGCCGCCGGGCGGCCACCCGGCTCCTAGCGTGCGGTGGGGCGCTTGCCGTGGTTCGCCTTCTTCTTCTTGCGCGCCCTGCCCTTGCGTGCCCGCCTGGCCATAAGCTCGCCTCCCGCGCTCGGGGTCCGGCAGTGATCCCCACAGTCCCGCCGCCGCGCCGACCAGGCAAGGGGTCCTGCCGAACTAACATTCCCCCAACATATTCGTGTCATAATTTGGTGGAATCTGTTGGAAGGAGCTGGGGTGCTCGCACAGCAGCGTCAGCAGGCGATCCTGGAGCGCGTACGCAGCAACGGCGGCGTACGGGTGGCCGACCTCGTCCGCGAGCTCGGCGTCTCCGACATGACCATCCGCCGCGACCTGGAGGTGCTGGCCGAGCGCGGCCTGCTGGAGAAGGTGCACGGCGGCGCGACCGCCCTCGGCCCCGGCTCCACCGAGGAGCCGGGCTTCACCGCCAAGTCCGCCCGCCAGCAGCCGGAGAAGCAGGCCATCGCCCGCCGCGCCGCCCGCCTCGTCCGGCCGGGCACCGCCGTCGCGCTGTCGGCCGGCACCACCACGTGGGCCCTCGCCCACCACCTCGTGAGCGTGCCCGAGCTCACCGTGATCACCAACTCCATCCCCGTCGCCGAGGTCTTCCACCGCAGCCCGCGCGCCGACCGCACGGTCGTGCTGACCGGCGGGGTGCGCACCCCCTCCGACGCGTTGGTGGGCCCGGTCGCGGTGGCCGCGATCCGCCGCCTGCACGTGGACACGCTCTTCCTCGGCGTCCACGGGATGAGCGTGCGGGCCGGGTTCACCACGCCCAACCTGCTGGAGTCGGAGACCGACAGGGAGCTGGTGGCGGCGGCCGGCCGCCTGGTGGTCCCGGCCGACCACACCAAGTGGAACACGGTCGGCATCAGCACCATCGCCGAGCTGAGCGAGGCCGACGTGGTCATCAGCGACGCGGGGCTGCCGCAGGACGCACGCACCGAGCTGGCCGACCGGGCCGGAGAACTCATCATCGCGGAAGAGGGCTCGCTTTGAAGCGCACCATCACCCACCTGGCCGACGGCCGGGAGCTCATCTACTTCGACCGGCGCGACGACGCCGACCGCAGCGCGGTGGACCGGCGCGAGCTGGGCCCCCGGCCGGTGGCCTCCGAGCTGCGCTACGACCCGCTGACGGAGGAGTGGGTCGCGATCGCCGGGCACCGGCAGACGCGGACGTTCCAGCCGACGGGCACGGCCGCCGAGTGCCCGCTGTGCCCGTCGAGGGAGGGCCGGTCGACGGAGATCCCGGCGGACGACTACGACGTGGTGGTCTTCGAGAACCGTTTCCCCTCCTTCTCCCGAAATTTCGGGACTTATGAGGAGGTCGGCGGCCTCAGCGCGGTCCGTCCCGGCGCCGGCCGCTGCGAGGTCGTCTGCTTCACCTCCGACCACGACTCCAGCTTCTCCCGCCTGTCCGACGACCGTGTCGAGCTGGTCATGGAGGCGTGGGCCGACCGCACCGCGGAGCTGTCCGGCATCGAGGGCGTGGAGCAGGTGTTCTGCTTCGAGAACCGGGGCTCGGAGATCGGCATCACGCTCGCGCACCCGCACGGGCAGATCTACGCCTACCCGTACGTCACCCCGCGCACCAAGCTGCACCTCGGCGCGGCCGCCCGGCACCGGGGGGCGGGCAACCTGTTCGCCGACGTCCTCGCCGCCGAGCGGGCGGCGGGCACCCGCGTCGTGACCGCGAACGAGCACTGGACGGCGTTCGTGCCGGCCGCCGCGCGCTGGCCGTTCGAGGTGCACGTGTATCCGCACCGGCAGGTGCCCGACCTGCCCGCGCTGAGCGACGCCGAGCGGGCCGCGTTCGCGCCGCTCTACACCTCGGTGCTGCGGGCCTTCGACGGGTTGTTCGGCGTGGTGATGCCGTACATCTCGGCCTGGCACCAGGCGCCCGTGCGTGAGGGGCGCGACCTGGCGTACCTGCACCTGGAGCTGTTCAGCATCAGGCGGGCGCCGGAGAAGCTGAAGTACCTGGCGGGGTCGGAGTCGGCGATGGGCGCCTTCGTCAACGACGTGCTGCCGGAGGAGGCGGCGCGCCTGCTCCGATCACAACTTGATCACTAATGGATTTCTACTTGGGGTCGCATGACTCGTGATCTACCATTAATATCCCCATATGTACCGGCGGTAACAGCCGTTGCACGCCTAATCCCGGGCGCGTCGCCCGGGAGCCGGGGACCCACCGCACCTGGGGTGAATCCACTTCGGTGGTAGGGACGACACTCTCACGCCCGAACCCGTCAGCTAACCCGGCCGGCTCAGGGAGAGGAACATCAGCACGTGGCGGCTCCGTCCCCCGCGCCCCTTGCCATCAGCCTGGTGACCGGCCTCGTCACCGTCCTCGCCACCCTCGCCGTCCTCCCGGCGGCTCCGGCCCTCGCCGGGGCACGGACGGCGGCCGCCGCGCCGAAGCCCGAGGAGTCGGAGCTGCGGGCCCAGCTCAAGCAGCTCAACACCAAGGTCGACAAGCTCATCGAGCAGTACAACCTCAAGCGCGTCGAGCTGGCCAAGGCCCAGGAGGCCGCGAGCGCCGCCAAGGAGCGCCTGGCCGCCGCCGAGCGCACGCTGGCCGCCTCTGAGCAGCGCGTCGCCGAGCTCGCCCGCCTCCGCTACCAGAACGGCAACCCCCCGGTGCCGGGCTTCATGCTGGACGGCGCCAGCGCGGCCGTGCTCGGGCAGCTCATCACCGAGCAGGAGGCGCTGGTCCAGGGCGTGGCCAAGGCCCGCGACGAGAAGAAGAAGGCCGCCGCCGAGGCCCAGGCGCTGGCGACCAGGATCCGCGGCGACGCGGCCACGGTCGCCGAGCAGCGGAAGAAGGCCGAGGACGTCATCGACGACATCAAGGAGAAGCTGGCCGACCTCGTCCCGTACGGCACCGGCCGCAACTCCGACGGAAGCTGGGCCCCCGAGCTGCCCTCAGGGACGGACAACATCACCCCGCGCACCCGCCTCATGCGCGCGCAGGTGGAGAAGAACTTCGCGCTGCCGTTCAGCGTGGGCTGCTTCCGCGCCGGCTCCAGCGGCGAGCACCCGCTCGGCCGGGCCTGCGACTTCATGATGAGCTCCGGCGGCACCATGCCCACCGCCGCCGACAGCGCCCTCGGCGACCGCATCGCCGCCTGGGCCCTGCAGAACCAGGACAAGCTCGGCATCAAGTACGTGATCTGGAAGCAGCGCATCAACTCGGGCTCCGGCTGGCGCGCGATGTCCGACCGCGGCAGCGTCACCGAGAACCACTACGACCACGTCCACATCTCGATGAACTGAGATTCCGGACATCGAGGGGCCCGCCCCGAGGCCCGGTCCCTGCCGTCCGGCGTGATCGTCCTGCACGTCACGCCGCCCCGCTCCTGACCCGCCGGGCGGCTGGGAGAATGGCGGCGTCCCGGAGCAGGCCGAAGGAGGTGCCGCCGGTGGCGGACGAGGTACGCGCGCACTGGTGGCCGCGCGAGGGCTGGCGCCCCGGCCGGCTGGCCTGCACCTGGCACCTGACCTTCGAACGCGCTCCCCGCCTGCACCGCCTGGCGGAGCGCTACCAGGAGGCGCTGGCGCGGGTGCCCGGCCACCACCCGGTCCCGGTCCGCTGGCTGCACCTGACCATGCAGTCCGTGGGCTGGGCGGACGAGGTGCCGCCCACGCGCCTCGACGCCGTGGCGGCGGCGGTCGCCGTGCGGCTGCGGCGGCTCCCGCCGTTCACGCTGACCTTCCACCGGGCGGCGGTGGCCGGGGAAGGGGTGGTCCTGGAGCCGGCGCCCGCCGACGCGGTGCGCCGCCTCAGGGACGAGGTCCGGGCCGGGATCGCCGCCGTGACGCCGGTGCCGGAGCCGGCGGGGGGCTTCTGGCCGCACGTCAGCCTCACCTACGCGGGCGCCCCGGGGTCGGCCGGGCCGTACGAGGAGGCGCTGCGCGCCGTGACCGCCGGCCCCGCCGAGGTCGAGGTGGACCGGGTGGCGCTGATCGTCCAGGAGCGGGTGCTCGCCCCCGAGTGGGTCTACAGGTGGACGACCCGCGCCGAGGCCCGGCTGGGCGGGTGATCCGGTGGGCACGCCGCTGTTCGCGGACGACCCGATCGCGCGCCCGCTCACCTATCCCGGCCGGATCCCGGCGACCTCGGGCGTGCTGTTCGACGCGGCGTACCTGCCGCTGCGCCCCGCCGCCGGGCGCGGCCCGGAGGAGTGGGAGGCGGGCGGCCGGAGCCTCGCCGCGCTCCTGGCCGGCGGCGGGTTCGCGCCGATGGCCGAGCGTCATCCGGTGGCCGCGGTCGGCTCGAACGCCGCGCCCGGCCAGCTGCTGCGCAAGTTCCGCGGCCACGCCGTGCGCCCGGTCGTGCCGATGACGCTCGCCGACGTCCCCGGTGTCGCGCCGGGGGTGTCGGCGCACGTCAGCAGGTGGGGCTACGTGCCCGCCGCGCCGATCGGCACGCCGGGGGAGACCTCCCGGCTGTTCGTGCTCTGGCTGGACGAGCGCCAGCTCGCCGCCCTCGACCTCACCGAGCCCAACTACGAGCGCCGCCTCCTGGACCGGCCCGTCACGCTGGAGTCCGGCCTGCGCCGCCCGCCCGTCTCGGTCTACACCGGCAGGCACGGCTGCCTGGCCGGCCCCGGGGGCGCGCCCCGGCGGCTCGCCCCGCAACGCGTCCTGATCCAGGACCTCCTCGACGCCTCGCCGGAGCTGCGCCGCCTGTGCGGCGGCACGCCCGAGGACTTCGTCGGCAAGGTACGGGACGACGGCGTGCGCGAGGCGGTCTGCCGCGTCCTGCAGACCGGACACCGTGCTCAGAGCGCGCGATAAGGTCGGATCCCGTGACAGACTCCCGTATCCCGCCCCCGCTCACCGGGGACGAGCGCACCGTGCTCGGCAACTGGCTCGAATGGCACCGCGCCACCCTCGTCTACAAATGCGAGGGCCTGAGCGACGAGCAGCTGCGCCTGCGCAGCGCGCCGCCGTCCACGCTCTCCCTGCTCGGGCTGGTCCGGCACATGGCGCACGTCGAGCGCGCGTGGTTCCGCCGCGTGCTGAACGGCGAGGACGTCCCCAAGCTGTGGGACAAGGACCGCGACAACGACGCCGACTTCAACGAGGTCGACACCGCCTCGGTGGAGGAGGCGTTCGCGACCTGGCGCGACGAGGTCGAGCGGGCCCGCGCGATCTCCGCCGCCAAGCCCCTGGAGGCCGTGGGCGACCGCAACGGCCGCGAGTGCACGCACCGCTGGATCCTGGTCCACATGATCGAGGAGTACGCCCGCCACAACGGCCACGCCGACCTGCTGCGCGAGCGCATCGACGGCGCGACGGGCGACTGACGGGGGACTGACGGGAGACAGGCGGCCGGGGAGGCCGGTCAGGACTCGGTGCGGAACAGCGCCCAGACGGCCTTGCCGCCCCGGGCCAGCCGGTCCCAGCCCCAGCTCTGGCTGTAGGTCTCGACGATGTAGAGCCCGCGGCCGTTCTCGGAGATGAAGTCGGGCTCCTTGCGGCGCGGCACCTCGTCGCTCGGGTCGGCCACGGCCAGCAGCACGTGGGGCGTGACCCGCATGAGCAGCAGCTCGATCTCGCGCCGCCCGGAGGCCCGCATCGCGTAGCGGACCGCGTTCGTCACCAGCTCCGAGACCACGAGGGCGGCGTCGTCGCTCAGGTCGTTCAGCCCCCAGCCCCTGAGGGTGGAGCGGGTGACGTCCCTGGCGGTCTTCACCGAGTCGGCCTGGAAGGGCAGCGGGCACGAGGTGGTGAACGACTTGCCGGCGTGCCCCATGAGCAACCGGTCGAAGCCGACCTCGCGGGTGATCTGCAGGCAATCGGCAGTGGCCAGAGGGTCCTCTACCATGCCGCCGATACCTCCCCGTAAAGCCTTGGTTAGTGCATGTTTGGCCCAATATGCACTAAGCCATCATGGGTCACGACGGCGGCGGCTGCAAGACCCAAATGCACGTGCAGACGCAATGTGCAGTAGCAAGCACCGTTTTACGGGTTGTCAGCAGCGAATCGGACACCCGGCTGAGACCTTGTCATACCAGGCGATGTGGTGTCACTGTGTGGTGCGGACCTTGATAGGAGGCACAGTGACGCAGAACCAGCCGGGTTCCGGGCCGACGGCGCTGCGCATCCTCCTGGGCTCCCAGCTGCGCAAGCTCAGGGAGGCGAAGAACGTCACTCGCGAGGAGGCGGGCCACCTCATCCGGGGCTCCGAATCCAAGATCAGCCGCATGGAGCTGGGCCGGGTGGGGTTCAAGGAGCGCGACGTGGCCGACCTGCTGACCCTGTACGGGGTCGTGGACCAGCAAGCCCGCTCCGCCGTGCTCGACCTGGTCGCCACCGCCAACGAGCCGGGCTGGTGGCACCGGTTCAACGACGTCCTGCCCACGTGGTTCCAGGCGTACGTCGGCCTCGAGGAGGCCGCCACCAGGATCAGGACCTACGAGGTCCAGTTCGTGCCAGGGCTGCTGCAGACCAAGGAGTACGCCAGGGCGGTGGTGACCGCCGGCGCGGCGGGCATCGGCGCCGAGGAGATCTCCAGGAGGGTGGATCTCCGGCTGGAGCGCCAGAGGATCTTCGACCGGCCGGACGGGCCGGTCTTCTGGGCCGTGATCGACGAGGCGGCGCTCCGCCGCCCCATCGGCGGCGCCGAGGTGATGAAGGCTCAGCTGGAGCACCTCGTCGACCTCATGCGCCAGCCGAACATCACGATCCAGATCATGCCCTTCAGCTTCGGCGGGCACAGCGCGGAGGGAGGGGCGTTCAGCATCCTGCGCTTCCCCGACCCCGACCTGCCGGACGTGGTGTACGTCGAACAGCTCGCCAGCGCCCTCTACCTGGACAAGCGCGAGGACGTGGACCGATACAGCGAGGTCATGGAGCGGCTGTGCGCCGTCAGCACCACGCCGGACGAGACGACCGAGCTGCTGCGGACGATCGCGGACGAGTTCTGACAATGCTATGACCGCGCGGACGTCGTGGTTGGGTGTGCATCTGCCCTAGACTGGACCACCGGCGTTGGATGCCGCCGTGGCGGAGCATGCCCAACACCGCACATGTGGGCGCGGCGCGTGAGCCGACCGAATGGACGCGCCCGCGATCACTCGTAGCTTGATCAAGGAGACCATTCCGTGAAGACCGCTGTCGAGGAGCTCAGCCCCACGCGGGTCAAGCTCACTGTCGAGGTGCCGTTCGACGAGCTGCGCCCGAGCATGGATGCGGCGTACAAGAAGGTCGCGCAGCAGGTGCGCGTCCCCGGGTTCCGGCCTGGCAAGGTCCCGGCCCGCATCATCGAGCAGCGCTTCGGCCGGGCGGTCGTCCTGGAGGAGACCCTCAACGACGCCGTGCCCAAGCTGTACGGCCAGGCCGTCGACGAGGCCGACGTGTTCCCGGTCAGCCAGCCTGACATCGAGGTCACGAAGATCGACGACGGTGAGCAGATCGAGTTCACCGCCGAGGTCGACATCCGGCCCAACTTCGACGTGCCCGACTACCAGGGCATCGAGGTCACCGTCGACTCCGCCGAGGTCACCGACGAGGACGTCGACGCCCAGCTCGACGCGCTGCGCCAGCGTTTCGCCACGCTGACCGGCGTCGAGCGGCCCGCGGCCCGCGGCGACTACGTCGTGATGGACCTGCGCGCCGAGATCGACGGCAAGAACATCGAGGAGCAGGCCGCCAGCGAGGTGTCCTACGAGGTCGGCGCCGGCTCGGTGCTCCAGGGCCTCGACGACGCCCTGGAGGGCATGTCCGCGGGCGAGGAGAAGAGCTTCACGACCGAGCTGGTCGGCGGCGAGAACGCCGGCGAGCAGGCCGAGGTCATCATCAACGTCAAGTCGGTCAAGGAGAAGGTGCTGCCCGAGCTTGACGACGAGTTCGCCCAGCTCGCCAGCGAGTTCGACACGCTCGACGAGCTCAAGACCAGCATCCGCGAGCAGGCCCGCCGCAACAAGCTCATCGACCAGGTCGTGCAGACCCGGGAGAAGGCGCTCGACGCGCTGCTCGACCAGATCGACATCCCGCTGCCCGACAGCGCGCTCAAGGCCGAGATCGACGCCCGCAAGCACAACCTCGACCACCAGATCGCCGAGAGCGGCCTGAGCCGCGAGGCCTTCTTCCGCCTCTACCAGACGACGGAGGAGGAGCGCTTCGCGGAGTTCGACAAGAACTCCGCCCGCGCGCTCAAGGTCGGCTTCGTGCTCGACAAAATCGTCAAGGCCGAGGAGCTGGGCGTCTCCGAGCAGGAGCTGACCAACTTCGTCGTGCGCCGCGCCATGGAGATGGGCGTCCAGCCCAACGAGCTGGCCAAGCACCTGGCCGACAACGACCAGCTCACGCTGGCCATGGTCGAGATCGTCCGTGACAAGGCCAAGTCCGTGATCGGCGACGCCGCCAAGGTCGTCGACAGCGACGGCAACGAGGTCGACCTCAAGGCCATCTACACCGAGATCAACGGCGAGGCCCCCGTCGAGGACGAGGCCCCCGCCGAGGAGCAGGCCGAGGAGAAGGCCGAGGCGTAGCCCTCACCCGATCCCCGCGAGCCCCTGGACACCCGTCCGGGGGCTCCGCCTTTTCCGGTGGCCGCGCGCGCGTCTTCCTCTGAGGTCTTCCTCTGGCGGCTGAGGTCTTCCTCTGGCGGCTCCCACGTCGGCGCGGCGCTGAGACGGCCGTTGCCGGACGCGCGGCGGCCCGGACCCTTCCGGACCGCCGCTCCGGGCCCGTGCCGCGTGCTCCGCCCTCTCAGGGCCCTCCAGGGACATCCCGCGCACGGCCCCTCGCTCCCTCCGGGGCTCGCAAGGGGCCGGGCATGCGCCGTCAGCGAACAGTCCGGCAGAGCGGGCATGACCTGTGGGCGACGCGCGTTAAGGTCACAAGCAAAGCCAATCGATTACGACGCATCGGAAGGTGACGCTGTGACCAGCCCGCCGACCTTCTATCAGCCTGAGTCTCGAGGCCGTGAGAACGGCTCCGCCTTCCGGCTTGAGGACCAGCTTTACCAGCGCCTGCTCCGGGAGCGCATCATCGTGCTGGGGCAGGAGGTCAACGACGAGATCGCCAACCGGATCTGCGCTGAGCTGCTGCTGCTCGCGGCCGACGACCCCGAGCGCGACATCACGCTCTACATCAACTCGCCGGGTGGCTCGGTGAGTGCCGGCATGGCCATCTACGACATGATGGAGTACGTGCCCAACGACGTCTCCACGGTGGTCATGGGCATGGCCGCGTCCATGGGCCAGTTCCTGCTCACCGCGGGCGCCAGGGGCAAGCGCTACGCCCTGCCGCACGCGCGGGTCATGATGCACCAGCCCTCGGGCGGCATCGGCGGCACCGCCGCCGACATCGCGATCCAGGCCGAGCAGATGCTCTACGTGAAGAAGACGCTCGCCGAGCGCATCGCCTTCCACACCGGGCAGTCGCTGGACCAGATCGAGGCCGACTCCGACCGCGACCGCTGGTTCACGGCAGAGGAGGCCAAGGACTACGGCTTCATCGACCACGTGGTCCGCAGCGCGCGACAGGTGCCCTCCGCGGGCCCGGTCTCCTAGGGGGAGCCTGACATGAACATCCAGAGCCGTTACGTTCTCCCCTCCTTCGTCGAGCGCACGTCGTACGGCGTGAAGGAGATGAACCCCTACAACAAGCTCTTCGAGGACCGCATCATCTTCCTCGGCGTGCAGATCGACGACGCGTCGGCCAACGACGTGATGGCCCAGCTCCTCACGCTGGAGTCGCTCGACCCCGACCGTGACATCAGCATCTACATCAACTCGCCGGGCGGCTCCTTCACCGCGATGACGGCGATCTACGACACGATGCAGTTCGTCCGGCCGGAGATCCAGACCGTCTGCCTCGGCCAGGCCGCCTCCGCCGCGGCCGTGCTGCTGGCCGGCGGCACCCCGGGCAAGCGCTTCGCGCTGCCCAACGCCCGGGTGCTGATCCACCAGCCGTCCACCGAGGGCGGCGGCCAGGGCAGCGACATCGAGATCCAGGCCCGCGAGATCCTCCGCATGCGCACGCTGCTGGAGGACATCGTGGCCCGGCACACCGGTAAGGCCTCCGCCGAAGTCCGTAAGGACATCGAACGCGACAAAATTCTCAACGCGGACGAGGCAAAGGCGTATGGTCTGATCGACGACATCATCCCGTCCAGGAAGAAACGAGCTCAGGCCGTGGCTTCCTAGACGAGACGTGACGCACCGGAGCGCTGCCCAATAGGGCACGTTCCGGTGCGACTCGCCGCTAGGGGGCTCACTGAGGGCCCAGAAGACGGTAACGTCGAAACCTGAGCGGTTCGGCCAAGTCCGGAGGATGTCCGGAGACACTGCTCTCGCGAGAGCAGGGCGGTCCCACGCAAAGGAGTATCTGGGGTGGCACGCATCGGCGACGGGGGAGACCTGCTGAAGTGCTCTTTCTGTGGAAAGAGCCAGAAGCAAGTCAAAAAGCTCATTGCCGGTCCAGGCGTCTACATCTGCGATGAGTGCATCGATCTCTGCAACGAGATCATCGAGGAGGAGCTCTCGGAGTCCTCCGAGCTCAAGTGGGACAACCTGCCCAAGCCGAGGGAGATCTACGAGTTCCTCGACGCCTACGTCATCGGTCAGGACAAGGCGAAGAAGGCGCTCTCGGTGGCGGTTTACAACCACTACAAGCGGGTGCAGTCCGGCGACCGGGGCAGAGACGACGGCCTGGAGCTGGCCAAGAGCAACATCTTGTTGCTCGGGCCCACCGGCTCGGGCAAGACGCTGCTGGCGCAGACCCTGGCGAAGATGCTCAACGTGCCCTTCGCCATCGCCGACGCCACGGCGCTCACCGAGGCCGGCTACGTCGGCGAGGACGTCGAGAACATCCTCCTCAAGCTGATCCAGGCCGCCGACTACGACGTCAAGAAGGCCGAGACCGGCATCATCTACATCGACGAGGTCGACAAGATCGCCCGCAAGAGCGAAAACCCGTCGATCACGCGCGACGTCTCCGGTGAGGGCGTGCAGCAGGCGCTGCTGAAGATACTGGAGGGCACCACGGCCTCGGTGCCTCCGCAGGGCGGCCGCAAGCACCCGCACCAGGAGTTCATCCAGATCGACACCACCAACGTGCTGTTCATCTGCGGTGGCGCGTTCGCCGGTCTGGAAAAGATCATCGAGTCGCGCATCGGCAAGAAGGGCATCGGCTTCAACGCGATCATCCGGTCGAAGGAAGAGATCGACACCGCCGACATCTTCGCCGACGTCATGCCGGAGGACCTGCTGAAGTTCGGCATGATCCCCGAGTTCGTCGGCCGCCTGCCGGTCATCACCTCGGTCCACAACCTCGACCGCGAGGCGCTCATCCAGATCCTCACCGAGCCGCGCAACGCGCTGGTCAAGCAGTACCGCAAGCTGCTCGAGCTCGACGGGGTGGAGCTGGAGTTCACCGACGGCGCGCTGGAGGCCATCGCCGACCAGGCCATCCTGCGCGGCACCGGCGCCCGCGGCCTGCGCGCCATCCTGGAGGAGGTGCTTCAGTCCGTCATGTACGAGGTGCCCTCCCGCCAGGACGTCGCCCGCGTGGTCATCACCCGCGAATCGGTGCTGGAGCACGCGATCCCGACGCTCGTCCCGCGCGACCAGCTCGCCGTGAAGCAGCAGCGCACCCCGCGCGAGAAGTCGGCCTGACCGGGCCCGTCAGACCAGGCCGAGCGCCCCGTGGCAGCAAGCCACGCGGGCGCTTCCGGCTTTCAGGGCCCTTTTCGGCGCCTTTCCCACACCGTCCGCGAGCGAGCGGGGCGTTTTCCGCTTGCCGCCGTCCCTAGAATTGGTCACTGTGACAACGCCAGAGCTGCCTACCCAGTACACACCGGCCGACGTCGAGACCCGCAGCTACGAGCGCTGGGTGTCGCAAGGCTACTTCGGCGCCGACCCGGGCAGCTCGCGCGAGCCGTACAGCATCGTCCTGCCGCCGCCCAACGTGACGGGCGTGCTGCACATCGGGCACGCGCTCGACCACTCCATCCAGGACGCGCTCACCCGCCGCGCCCGCATGCAGGGCCGCGAGACGTTGTGGCTGCCCGGCATGGACCACGCCGGCATCGCCACCCAGAACGTCGTGGAGCGCGAGCTGGCCAAGGAGGGCCTGTCGCGGCACGACCTCGGGCGCGAGGCGTTCGTCGAGCGGGTCTGGCAGTGGAAGGAGGAGTCCGGCGGCCGCATCCTCGGCCAGATGCGCAAGCTGGGCGACGGCGTCGACTGGTCGCGCGAGCGCTTCACCATGGACACCGGCCTGTCGCGGGCCGTCCAGACCATCTTCAAGCGCCTGTTCGACGACGGGCTCATCTACCGCGCCGAGCGCATCATCAACTGGTGCCCGCGCTGCCACACCGCGCTGTCCGACATCGAGGTCGAGCACAGCGAGGACGAGGGCGAGCTCGTCTCGATCCGCTACTCCGACGACCTCGTGGTCGCCACCACCCGGGCCGAGACCATGCTCGGCGACACCGCCGTGGCCGTGCACCCGGGCGACGAGCGCTACGCGCACCTGGTCGGCACGATGGTCGAGCTGCCGCTGACCGGCCGCATGATCCCGGTGGTCGCCGACGAGCACGTCGACCCGGCCTTCGGCACCGGCGCGGTCAAGGTCACCCCGGCCCACGACCCCAACGACTTCGAGATCGGCCGGCGCCACTCGCTGCCGTCCATCACGATCATGGACGAGCGCGGCGTCATCACCGCGCACGGCCCGTTCGAGGGGCTCGACCGCTTCGAGGCCCGGCCCGCCGTCGTGGCCGCGCTGCGCGCCGAAGGCCGCATCGTCGCCGAGAAGCGCCCCTACCTGCATGCGGTCGGCCACTGCTCGCGCTGCAAGACCGTGGTCGAGCCGCGCCTGTCGCTGCAGTGGTTCGTCAACGTCGCGCCGCTGGCCAAGGCCGCCGGCGACGCCGTCCGCGACGGCCGCACCCGCATCCACCCGCCGGAGATGGCCAAGCGCTACTTCGACTGGGTCGACGACATGCACGACTGGTGCATCTCGCGCCAGCTCTGGTGGGGCCACCGCATCCCGGTCTGGTACGGCCCGAACGGCGAGGTCGTCTGCGTCGGCCCCGACCAGGACCCGCCCGCCGGCTACACCCAGGACGCGGACGTCCTCGACACCTGGTTCTCCTCCGGGCTGTGGCCGTTCTCCACGCTGGGCTGGCCCGACCACACGCCCGAGCTGGAGCGCTTCTACCCGACGACCGTGCTCGTCACCGGCTACGACATCCTGTTCTTCTGGGTCGCCCGGATGATGATGTTCGGCCTGTACGCCATGGACGGCCGGCCGCCGTTCCGCACCGTGGCGCTGCACGGCATGGTCCGCGACCAGTACGGCAAGAAGATGTCGAAGTCGTTCGGCAACGTCGTCGACCCGCTCGACTGGGTCGAGCGCTTCGGCGCCGACGCCACCCGCTTCACCCTGCTGCGCGGCGCCAACCCCGGCGCGGACGTCGCCGTCAGCGAGGAGTGGGCGGCCGGCTCCCGCAACTTCTGCAACAAGATCTGGAACGCCACCCGCTTCGCCCTGATGAACGGCGCGGCCACCGGCTCCCTCGACGGCGCCGAGCTGACCGCGGCCGACCGGTGGATCCTGTCGCGCCTGCAGACCGTGATCGGCGCGGCGGACGCGGCGCTGGAGGAGTTCGAGTTCGCCAAGGCCGCCGACCTGCTCTACCACTTCGCGTGGGACGAGGTCTGCGACTGGTACCTGGAGCTGGCCAAGATCCAGCTCGGGGAAGGGCTCGACCACACCCGCCTGGTGCTGGGCAACGTGCTCGACGCGCTGCTGCGGCTGCTGCACCCGCTGGTGCCGTTCGTCACCGAGGAGCTGTGGCGGGCGGTCACGGGCGGCGAGTCGATCGTCGTGGCCGCGTGGCCGTCGGTCGATCCCCGATACGCCGACCCGGCCGCCGAGGCCGAGATCGTCGCGTTGCAGGAGCTGGTGACGGAGGTCCGCCGGTTCCGCTCCGACCAAGGGCTCAAGCCCGGGCAGAAGGTGGCGGCCCGGCTGGGCCTGACCGGCACGCCGCTCGCGGCGCAGGAGACCGCCGCGCGGTCGCTGCTGCGCCTGACCGAGCCCGGGGAATCGTTCACGCCGACGGCGCGTTTGGAAGTGGGCGGGGTGAGCGTCGAGCTCGACACCGCCGGCGCCATCGACGTCGTCGCCGAGCGCAAGCGGCTGGAGAAGGATCTCGCGGCCGCGCGCAAGGAGGCGGAGCAGGTGGCCGCCAAGCTGGGCAACGAGCAGTTCATGGCCAAGGCGCCCGACAACGTCGTCGCCAAGGTCAGGGGCCGGGCCGAGCAGGCCGCCGCCGACATCGCGCGGCTGGAGGCACAGCTCGCCGGGCTCGGTGTTTGAACCGTACGGACGCGGGGAAGGTCTATTCGTTACCGAAGATGGACCTTCCACGCCCGTAGGGCTGCTACAGTTTTCTGCGCAGGGCGGTTCCGCCCTGGCACTCCTCACACGAACTCCCGGCAATCGGGCTGCGTCTGACCTGGCGGTTGGACAAGGGCCGAAAGTTGGAGTAAGTTACGAGGGTTGCCTCCGAGAGGGGCAAGTCCGGAAGCTCCCGGAACGGGCGGTTTGACAAGAATCGTCCGGATCTGGTAAGCTTAAGGAAACGACGAGCGCCTCCAAGGCGAAGTTCGGTAGAGCTTCTCCGAAGATGTACGCGTCCGTTTCTTGAGAACTCAACAGTGTGTTAAAAGCCAGTGCATGTGCATCACACATGTATCACCCCGTCATTCATGACGGATTCTTGCTTGGACAGTACTGTCCGAACAGTCATTGTTTGGAGAGTTTGATCCTGGCTCAGGACGAACGCTGGCGGCGTGCTTAACACATGCAAGTCGAGCGGAAAGGCCCTTCGGGGTACTCGAGCGGCGAACGGGTGAGTAACACGTGAGCAACCTGCCCCTGACTCTGGGATAAGCCCGGGAAACTGGGTCTAATACCGGATACGACCGCCTCCGGCATCGGATGGTGGTGGAAAGTTTTTCGGTCGGGGATGGGCTCGCGGCCTATCAGCTTGTTGGTGGGGTAGTGGCCTACCAAGGCGACGACGGGTAGCCGGCCTGAGAGGGCGACCGGCCACACTGGGACTGAGACACGGCCCAGACTCCTACGGGAGGCAGCAGTGGGGAATATTGCGCAATGGGCGGAAGCCTGACGCAGCGACGCCGCGTGGGGGATGACGGCCTTCGGGTTGTAAACCTCTTTCAGCAGGGACGAAGTTGACGTGTACCTGCAGAAGAAGCGCCGGCTAACTACGTGCCAGCAGCCGCGGTAATACGTAGGGCGCAAGCGTTGTCCGGAATTATTGGGCGTAAAGAGCTCGTAGGCGGCTGGTCGCGTCTGCCGTGAAAGCCCGCAGCTTAACTGCGGGTCTGCGGTGGATACGGGCCGGCTAGAGGTAGGTAGGGGCAAGTGGAATTCCTGGTGTAGCGGTGAAATGCGCAGATATCAGGAGGAACACCGGTGGCGAAGGCGGCTTGCTGGGCCTTACCTGACGCTGAGGAGCGAAAGCGTGGGGAGCGAACAGGATTAGATACCCTGGTAGTCCACGCTGTAAACGTTGGGCGCTAGGTGTGGGACCCTTCCACGGGTTCCGTGCCGGAGCTAACGCATTAAGCGCCCCGCCTGGGGAGTACGGCCGCAAGGCTAAAACTCAAAGGAATTGACGGGGGCCCGCACAAGCGGCGGAGCATGTTGCTTAATTCGACGCAACGCGAAGAACCTTACCAAGGTTTGACATCACCCGGACCGCCTCAGAGATGGGGTTTCCCTTTTGGGCTGGGTGACAGGTGGTGCATGGCTGTCGTCAGCTCGTGTCGTGAGATGTTGGGTTAAGTCCCGCAACGAGCGCAACCCTTGCTCCATGTTGCCAGCACGCCGTTCGCGGTGGTGGGGACTCATGGGGGACTGCCGGGGTCAACTCGGAGGAAGGTGGGGATGACGTCAAGTCATCATGCCCCTTATGTCTTGGGCTGCAAACATGCTACAATGGCCGGTACAGAGGGTTGCGATACCGTGAGGTGGAGCGAATCCCTAAAAGCCGGTCTCAGTTCGGATTGGGGTCTGCAACTCGACCCCATGAAGTCGGAGTCGCTAGTAATCGCAGATCAGCAACGCTGCGGTGAATACGTTCCCGGGCCTTGTACACACCGCCCGTCACGTCACGAAAGTCGGCAACACCCGAAGCCCGTGGCCCAACCCGTAAGGGGGGGAGCGGTCGAAGGTGGGGCTGGCGATTGGGACGAAGTCGTAACAAGGTAGCCGTACCGGAAGGTGCGGCTGGATCACCTCCTTTCTAAGGAGCACTCTCACCCATCACCACCGGACGTGTGGTGGGGTGACAGCTCACTAGTGGAGCACTGGCTACTCGGCACCGCCAGGTCGCCGGCCGGCAAGTACCGCCCCGCAAGGGGAGTGGGAACGACGGTTCGGAGGCTCGGGGGTTGCCGGACACACTGTTGGGTCCTGAAGGAACGGGCAGCTGGGCTGGTCGTCTTCTTCGGTGCACAGGACCAGCGAACGACCTGTTGATCGGGTCGGGAGCTGGTTGCTGTTTGTTGTTTGAGATTTGCATAGTGGACGCGAGCATCTTTGTGGCCAAGTTTTTTAGGGCACACGGTGGATGCCTTGGCATCAGGAGCCGATGAAGGACGTGGGAGGCTGCGTTAAGCCTCGGGGAGTCGCCAACCAGACGTTGATCCGGGGATGTCCGAATGGGGAAACCTAGCACCAGTCATGTGGTGTTGCCTCCGCCTGAATGTATAGGGCGGTTGGTGGTAACGCGGGGAAGTGAAACATCTCAGTACCCGTAGGAAGAGAAAACAACAGTGATTCCGTGAGTAGTGGTGAGCGAAAGCGGATGAGGCTAAACCGGGCGTGTGTGATAGCCGGCAGGCGTTGCATGTCCGGGGTCGTGGGACCCTCTTGGGATGGCTGCCGCCGTCTCGGGCAGTGATAAATCGGTGGGGTAGTCGAAGCCTCTGGGAAGGGGCGCCGTAGACCGTGAGAGCCGGGTAGGCGAAACCTTGTCGACTGCTGGAGGGGATCCCAAGTAGCACGGGGCTCGAGGAATCCTGTGTGAATCTGCCAGGACCACCTGGTAAGCCTAAATACTCCCTGATGACCGATAGTGCACGAGTACCGTGAGGGAAAGGTGAAAAGTGCCCCGGTGAGGGGTCGTGAAATAGTACCTGAAACCGTGTGCCTACAAGCCGTAGGAGCTATTGTCTCGACTCTGGCCTGCCCAGGAAAGCATGCCACTTGGAAGAATGAGCCTGCAACTGATCATGCTGTCGAGAGCACCAAATCCTGGGAAGCAAGACAGGCGAGCACCACACCCGTCGCAGCCGTACAACCTTAGCAGCAATCTACCCAGTTTGTGGCAGTACAATGTGTGTATGCACATATGCTGTAAACAAACCTGGCATGGGGGAGGCCAGTGGGCTGGGAAAGAAAGAAGACACAGGCAACACAAACAATGCCAAAGGTGCGCGGCCGGGTAGGCGGGTGGCATGGCGGCCATGCTGTGATGTGACTGCGTGCCTTTTGAAGAATGAGCCTGCGAGTTATGGTGTGTGGCGAGGTTAACCCGTGTGGGGGAGCCGTAGCGAAAGCGAGTCTGAAGAGGGCGTTTGAGTCGCATGCTGTAGACCCGAAGCGGGGTGATCTACGCATGGGCAGGTTGAAGCTCAGGTAAGACTGGGTGGAGGACCGAACCCACCAGGGTTGAAAACCTGGGGGATGACCTGTGTGTAGGGGTGAAAGGCCAATCAAACTCCGTGATAGCTGGTTCTCCCCGAAATGCATTTAGGTGCAGCGTCGCGTGTTTCTTGCCGGAGGTAGAGCACTGGATGGCCGATGGGCCCGACAAGGTTACTGACGTCAGCCAAACTCCGAATGCCGGTAAGTGAGAGCGTGGCAGTGAGACTGCGGGCGATAAGGTTCGTAGTCGAGAGGGAAACAGCCCAGATCACCGACTAAGGCCCCTAAGCGTGTGCTAAGTGGGAAAGGATGTGGAGTCGCAGAGACAACCAGGAGGTTGGCTTAGAAGCAGCCACCCTTGAAAGAGTGCGTAATAGCTCACTGGTCAAGTGATTCTGCGCCGACAATGTAGCGGGGCTCAAGCACACCGCCGAAGTCGTGGCACTGACGAGCACTTGGTGCTTGTTGGTGGGTAGGGGAGCGTCGTGCGGCCGGTGAAGCGGCAGAGTGATCTAGCCGTGGAGGCCGTGCGAGTGAGAATGCAGGCATGAGTAGCGAATCGAGGGTGAGAAACCCTCGCGCCGGATGACCAAGGGTTCCTGGGGCAGGCTAATCCGCCCAGGGTAAGTCGGGACCTAAGGCGAGGCCGACAGGCGTAGTCGATGGACAACGGGTTGATATTCCCGTACCCGCTTCAATGCGCCCATATCGAACCTCGTGATGCTAAGAGTCCTTAACTCGCTTGGGCCTTCGGGTCTGGGGTCAGAGTGAACGCTCGATCCGATCGGGTAGTAGGTAAGCGATGGGGTGACGCAGGAAGGTAGTCCAGCCCAGGCGATGGTTGTCCTGGGGTAAGCATGTAGGGAGCGAGGTAGGCAAATCCGCCTCGTATGTATCCTGAGATGTGATGCCGAGCCGATTGTGGTGAAGTGGATGATCCTATGCTGCCGAGAAAAGCCTCTAGTGAGTGTTGTGGCGGCCCGTACCCTAAACCGACTCAGGTGGTCAGGTAGAGAATACTAAGGCGATCGGGTGAACTGTGGTTAAGGAACTCGGCAAATTGCCCCCGTAACTTCGGGAGAAGGGGGACCTCTGCTGGTGATGAGTTTTGCACTCGGAGCTGGTGGGGGTCGCAGTGGCCAGGGGGAAGCGACTGTTTACTAAAAACACAGGTCCGTGCGAAGTCGTAAGACGATGTATACGGACTGACGCCTGCCCGGTGCCGGAACGTTAAGGGGACCGCTTAGCTCCACTTGTGGGGCGAAGGTGAGAACTTAAGCGCCGGTAAACGGCGGTGGTAACTATAACCATCCTAAGGTAGCGAAATTCCTTGTCGGGTAAGTTCCGACCTGCACGAATGGCGTAACGACTTCCCCGCTGTCTCAACCGCAGACCCGGCGAAATTGCACTACGAGTAAAGATGCTCGTTTCGCGCAGCAGGACGGAAAGACCCCGGGACCTTCACTACAGCTTGACATTGGCGTTTGGAGCGTCTTGTGTAGGATAGGTGGGAGACTGGGAAGCTCGGACGCTAGTTCGGGTGGAGTCATTGGTGAAATACCACTCTGGTCGTTTTGAACGTCTAACTCTGGTCCGTGATCCGGATCGGGGACAGTGTCTGGTGGGTAGTTTAACTGGGGCGGTTGCCTCCTAAAGGGTAACGGAGGCGCCCAAAGGTTCCCTCAGCCTGGTTGGCAATCAGGTGTTGAGTGTAAGTGCACAAGGGAGCTTGACTGTGAGACTGACGGGTCGAGCAGGAGCGAAAGCTGGGACTAGTGATCCGGCATCGGCGTGTGGAAGCGGTGTCGCTCAACGGCTAAAAGGTACCCCGGGGATAACAGGCTGATCTTCCCCAAGAGTCCATATCGACGGGATGGTTTGGCACCTCGATGTCGGCTCGTCGCATCCTGGGGCTGGAGTAGGTCCCAAGGGTTGGGCTGTTCGCCCATTAAAGCGGTACGCGAGCTGGGTTTAGAACGTCGCGAGACAGTTCGGTCCCTATCCGCTGCGCGCGCAGGAGACTTGAAAGGGGCTGTCCCTAGTACGAGAGGACCGGGACGGACGAACCTCTGGTGTGCCAGTTGTACCGCCAGGTGCACGGCTGGTTGGCTACGTTCGGAAGGGATAACCGCTGAAAGCATCTAAGCGGGAAGCTCGCCTTGAGATGAGGTCTCCCACCCTGTGAGGGGGTAAGGCTCCCGATAGACGATCGGGTTGATAGGCCGGAGGTGGAAGCGCGGTAACGTGTGGAGCTGACCGGTACTAATAGGCCGAGGACTTGACCACAAAGCATCTTGCTCGCGTCCACTACGCAATTCTGAGACAGCAAACACGCCTGTGTGTGTGTTTGGTTGTTTCTCAGGGTTACGGCGGTTATGGCGGGAAGGAAACACCCGGTTACATTCCGAACCCGGAAGTTAAGCTTCTCTGCGCCGATGGTACTGCACTCGGGAGGGTGTGGGAGAGTAGGTCACCGCCGGACAATCTTTAGGGAAAGGCCCCGACGCCTCGCGTCGGGGCCTTTCTGCGTTTCAGGGGCAAGGAAGAGGGCCACTCCCAGCAGCTGGAGTGGCCCTCTCTTGTGCTCGGGGACCGTGGTCAGAGGTGTTGCCACAGGGCGGGCACGTTGGGTGGCTCCCAACCTGCCTGCGCCTGGTGCCCCTGCAGGCACCGGTACGTGGCGCCGCCGTACGTGACCTGGTCGCCCGCCTGGTAGGTCACCCCAGCCTGCCAGGTGCCGCCGCCCGGGGGCGGGCTCGTCGGAGGGTTCGTGGGCGGGGTGCCCGGGACGTTGAGGACGAAGTCGAAGGTCGCCTCCCGGCCGGTCCCGACCGTTCTGACCGTCATGAGCAGGGCCGGGTCGAAGATGGTGTCGGTGCTGTTGCGGGGTTCGCCGGGAAAGTAGAGCTGCGTCGTCAGGATCGGCCGGCCGGGGGCCTGGGCCTTGACGTGGATGTGGCGGGTGCGGCCGGGGTAGAGGCCGGGGACGATGGTGGTGAGCTTGAACGCGCCCTGGGCGTTGGTGTACTGGTGGCCGCGGAAGTTGTAGGTGACGTTGTCGTAGGCCCCGGCGTTGTCGGCCTGCCAGAAGTCGAGCAGCACGTTGGCGAGCGGCTGGCAGGCCAGGCCGAACACGTACCCGCTCACCGTCAGCGGGGTGCCCATGCCGGGCAGGACCGTGCGCTGCGGCGAGTTCGGCCTGAAGTACGGGCCTTCGGTCTGCGGCGGCGTGGGGTCGTCGCCGTCGTCGCAGTAGGGGGTGGGGGTGAGCGGCCGGCCGCTCGCGGCGGCGTCGCGGGCCAGAGCCGGCAGCTGTCCGGCGAGCAGCGGGACCGGGGTCGCTATGAGTGCCGCCTTGAGAAGCGTCTTCCTGCTGATGCCGCCGGAATGGCCGGAGCGAGTGTTCTCGCCTTCCACGATTTCCTCCTCGAGAACGCCCTGCCGGGGGGTGGGGCAGGCTGGTCCCCAAGGTCGCAGCAGCGGGAACGGCTGGGTACCCTCCAACTTTCCATCCATCACACGACATGGTTCGGGCCCCGGCGGAAGCGCTGCGGGCAGTCAGTAGGGTTGAGGGGTGGATTATCGTGCGGTCGAACGCGCGATCATGGAGCGCGGCGTCGAGTGGGATTTCGAGCCGACGCTGGACAGGATCGCGGCCCTTCTGGATCTGCTCGGCTCGCCGCAGCGGGCGTACCCGGTCATACACATCGCCGGCACCAACGGCAAGACGAGCACGGCGCGCCTCACCGAGGTCCTGCTGAGAGAGCGCAATCTGCGGGTCGGACGGTTCACGAGCCCGCATCTGGTGTCGATGCGCGAGCGCATCACGGTGGACGGGGAGCCGCTGAGCGAGGAGCGGTTCGCGCAGGTCTATGAGGAGATCATCCCGTACGTTGAGCTGGCCGACGGCCAGGGGCGGCGTATCCAGTTCTTCGAGCTGCTGACCGCGATGGCGTTCGCGGCCTTCGCCGACACGCCCGTCGACGTCGCGGTCATCGAGACCGGCATGGGCGGCTCGTGGGACGCGACCAATGTGGCGGACGGCACGGTGTGCGTGATCACCCCGATCTCGCTCGACCACACCGACCGGCTGGGCCCCGACATCCCGAGCATCGCCGGGGAGAAGGCGGGCATCATCAAGCCCGGTGCCACCGCGATCCTGGCCCAGCAGGAGCTGGCCGCGGCCGAGGTGCTGATGCGGCGCTCGGCCGAGGTGGGCGCGGTCGTGGCGCGCGAGGGGCTGGAGTTCGGGGTGATGAGCCGCGAGGTCGCCATCGGCGGGCAGCTGCTCACCCTGCGCGGGCTCAAGGGCGTGTACGACGAGGTCTACCTGCCGCTGTACGGCGCCCACCAGGCGAGCAACGCGGTGTGCGCGCTGGCCGCGGTCGAGGCGCTGACGGGGGGCGACGACCCGCTCGACGCCGACCTGGTACGCCAGGCGTTCGCGCAGGCGTCCTCGCCGGGGCGCATGGAGGTCGTGCGCCGCACCCCGACAGTGGTCATCGACGCCGCGCACAACCCCGGTGGCCTGCAGGCGACGCTGGAGGGGCTGCACGAGGCGTTCGACTTCGCCAAGGTCGTCGGCGTGGTCGCGGTCATGCGCGACAAGGACGTCGAGGCGCTGCTGGAGCTGCTGGAGCCGGTCCTGGAGGAGGTCGTCGTCACGCGCAACTCGTCGCCGCGGTCGCTGACGGCGGACGAGCTGGCCGACCTGGCCGTCCCGATCTTCGGGGAGGAGCGGGTGCACGTGGAGGACCGGCTGGACGACGCCATCGACAAGGCGATCGGGATCGCCGACGCCGAGGGGGAGTTCAGCGGCACCGGTGTGCTGATCACGGGGTCGGTCGTGACGGCGGGCGATGCGCGCAGGCTGCTCAAGGCGGACGGCTCCTGATGACGGCGACTTCGCCGTTCCTGCCCGGGCCGGCCGTCATGGGTGGCGGGCATGTGCTCGCGGCCGACGGGCACAGGCTTGCGGGCGGCGGGCGCGGGCTTCCGGGCGGCGCGCGCGGGCGAGGGCTGTCTGTGCGCGGGCGTGCGGCCCGGGGCGCGGGTGGCGGCGCGGCGAGGCGGGGCGGGTCATGCGGGCCGGTCCGGCATCACGGAGATGTCCGGGGTGGCGGGGATGGTGCGGTTATAGGGATTGCAGGTGGTTCGGGATGAGCTTTCAGGTGACGCCGGGTATGCGCAGGCTGGGGGCCAGCGTGCTCGGCATGGAGGCGATCGTCGCCGGGCTGATCACGCCGGTCGCGATCACCATCGGCAAGGTCGCGCCCGCGCTGGCGGTGACCGTCGGGATCGGGCTCGCGGTGTTGTGCGTCGTGGCCGCGGGCCTGCTCAAGAAGCCCGTGGGGTACGTGCTCGGCAGTGTCGTGCAGGTGCTGGCGATCGGCGCCGGTTTCCTCGTGACGTCCATGTTCTTCCTCGGCGCGATCTTCGCGGCCCTGTGGATAACCGCGATTATCGTCGCTCGCCGTGTCGAGGGCGCTACTTCCCGCTAAAGTCGGCCTACATGGCCGTCCCCCCGATCCAGCGGTCGCTCCGTCCGACTGCGCCCAGACATCCCTGGTTGCTCGACACTCTGCTCGGGCTGCTGGTCGTGTCCGCGCTGCCGCTGGCGATCACCACGATCCCCAACACGCTCTCCGTCGTCGCCAAGCTGCTGCCCGGCGACCTCGACCAGGTGGGCCTGATGCGCACGCACGGGCTCGCCCTGCCCGCGCTCATGCTGACCGTTCCGCTCGCGGCGGTGGCGCTGCGGCGGGTGCCGGTGGCCCACCTCATGCTCGCCGGGCTGGCGCTGGTGGCGCTGTCCGACGCGGCGGGCGGCTACGCGGCCACCGAGCTGGTCGTCGGCGCCGCCCGGGTGCTGCGCGGCGTGGGGGCCGGGCTGCTGGTGCCCGCCACGCTCGTCGCGGTCTGGCAGCGTACGCCGGTGTTGCGGGCGCTGTGGGCCGGGACGTTCGCGCTGAGCCTGCTCGCGGCCCAGGCGCTGGCGCTGTGGCCGCTCGACGAGGTGAGCAGCTGGAAGGTGACACTGCAGCCGTACCCGCTGGTCACGGGGATCGCGCTGGGGCTCGCCGCCGCGCACCTGGTCGCCTGGATGCTGCTCGGCCGGCCCGCCGCGCCCGCTCCCGACCCGCGGGAACGTAGCCGGCTGCTGCTGACCGTCGTGCCGGCGGCCGGGATCGCGGTGGTGGCGATCAGCACCGCCACCGCGGGCTGGCGGGCGGCGCCGGTGATGGCGCTGGCGGGTGCGGCGGTGGCCGGGCTCCTGGTGCTGGCGTCCATGGGCACCGCGGAGAGCCGGCGGGCGGCGTACGTGCTGGTCGCCGTCGGCGTGGTGCTGCTGCCGAGCGCGGCGCAGGTGACGCTGGTGGAGATGGGCGGGCTCGGCGGGCCGGGGCTGCGCGGGCTGTGGCTCCCGTACGGGATCGCGGGGGTGCTCGCGATCGGCGCGGCGGTGGCGGTGCGGCTGTTCGCGGCCGCCGCGGGGCGGTGGCTCGGGCCGCTGGGCCTGCTGTCCATGGTGGTGGGGCTGTGCTCGGTCCGGCTGGTGGTGCCGTCGGCGGACGGGCTGGTGCTCGCGGTGCCGTTCACGCTGCTGGCGGTGGGCGCGGCGGTGGCGGTGACGGCGACGTTGCAGGAGGTCGGGGCCGGGGTGGCGGCGTTCGGGCTGTCGCTCTGCGTGGCGGGGGTGCTGGCCGGGTTCCTGCTCGGGACCGGGGTGCAGATGGCCATGCTGGACGGGGTGCGGTCGGCGCAGGAGCTGGTCGACAAGTTCGTGGGGGCGCTGCACTGGTGGGCGCTCGTCGGCGGGTTCCTGATGGTGGTGGTGATCGTGATGGCGGCGGTGCTGGCCCGGCGCACTGCAGGCGACGCCGAGGAGGAGGAGCCGCCGTGCGTTCTCGGCGACGTGCTGGTGGCGTCCGGCCGGGAGGAGACGGCGCGTGCCGGCGGGACGGCGCGCGGGAGCGAGGCGGTGGACTGTGGCGGGCGACCGGCCGGCGGGGGCGTGCGGAAGTGGGGGGACGTCGTGATCGACGTGCCCGCGGTCGATCCCGTGGTCGATTCCGTGGTCGATCCCGTGGAGGCGTCCGGGGCTCCGGTCGCTGAGGAGGACGAGGACGCGCCGACCGGGGTGGTGCCCAGGGTGGTCCTGCCGGTGGCGGCCGGGCACGCCTTCGAGCAGCCCGGAAGTGAGGAAGGGGCGGTGCCCGCGATCCCGCCGCAAGGGCAGTCGCCGGAGGACGGCACCGTCCCCTAGCGCGAGGCCCCGACGACGCCGCTCTCCGCGGCGGAGCGGGTCCGTGGTCGCGAGTACCGTCCCGCCTGCGCGCCGGCAGGTCCGTGAGGGGCGGGATCGCCGTCGGAAACGAGGGTGCGGGCCCGGGACGGTAAGCTGAGGGCCCGGCTACGGCGACGTGCGGGCCCCTGTGCCCGGCGAAGCGTCCTCGCGGTGAGGCCGGGCGCCGGTAGCCGCGACCCCATTCTGTTCGAAGGAGAACTCCAAGTGTCCGAGCGCACTCTTGTCCTGATCAAGCCCGACGGGGTGAAGCGTGGCCTCATCGGTGACGTGATCTCCCGTGTGGAGCGCAAGGGCCTCAAGGTCGTGGCGATGGACCTGCGCACCCTCGACGCCGACACCGCCAAGGCGCACTACGCCGAGCACTCCGAGCGGCCGTTCTTCGGCGAGCTCGTCGAGTTCATCACCTCGGGCCCGCTCGTCGCCCTGGTGCTGGAGGGCCCGCGCGCCGTCGAGGCCTTCCGTGCGCTGGCCGGCGCCACCGACCCGGTCAAGTCCCCCCCTGGCACGATCCGCGGCGACCACGCGCTGGAGATCAGCGAGAACGTCGTGCACGGCTCGGACTCGCCCGAGTCCGCCGCCCGGGAGATCAAGATCTTCTTCCCGGACCGGTTCTGACCGCCGTCGGCAGGTGAGCCACCGCCTCGCGCCGCGCTCGTGCTGAGCGGCGGCGTCCGGGGCGGTCCTCGCGCCCGTACAGCCCTGCGCGCTGTGCGGGCGCGCGTGTTTTTCCGCGGTGGCTCCTGGGGCGCGTCGTGACCGCCCGGGTCGCGTCGGCGCGTTTTTGTCGGTGGGCTCGCGTAGCGTGTGGCGCGAGAGTCGAGGGTTGCGGGTCGGGGCTTTTGGAGCGTTCCAGGCGGCGTTCGGGCGTTGTGCGCCTATCTGGGCAAAATTGCGGTTGAGCTTGGGGCTGGAGATTTTTGAGGGGCGCGGCGGCTCACTACGCTCATCGGCGGGTACGTCACGTTACGATTCGAATTCAATCCGTAGTCATTCGCGAACGACGTTACGGAGGGCTCCGTTCCCCATGGGCAGCAAGCTCGCGTTCCTCGGCCGTGACATGGCGGTCGACCTGGGCACCGCCAACACGCTGGTCTACGTGCGTGGCCGCGGCATCGTGCTCAACGAGCCGTCAGTCGTTGCGATCAACACCACTACGGGGAAGATCGTGGCGGTCGGCATCGAGGCCAAGCGCATGATCGGCCGCACGCCAGGCAACATCGTGGCCGTCCGGCCGTTGAAGGACGGCGTGATCGCCGACTTCGACGTCACCGAACGCATGTTGCGATATTTCATCCAAAGGGTGCACAAACGCCGCCACTTTGCCAAGCCGCGCATCATCATCGCCGTGCCGAGCGGCATCACGAGCGTGGAGCAGCGGGCGGTCAAGGAGGCCGGCTACCAGGCCGGCGCCCGCAAGGTCTACATCGTGGAAGAGCCCATGGCCGCCGCGATCGGCGCCGGGCTGCCGGTGCACGAGCCGACGGGCAACATGGTCGTCGACATCGGCGGCGGCACCACCGAGGTGGCGATCATCTCGATGGGCGGCGTGGTCACCGCGCAGTCGATCAGGATCGGCGGCGACGAGCTCGACCAGGCGGTCATGGCGTTCGCCAAGAAGGAGTTCTCGCTGATGCTCGGCGAGCGCACCGCCGAGGAGATCAAGATGGCGATCGGCTCGGCCTGTCCCAACGGCGAGGAGATGCACGCGGAGATCCGCGGGCGCGACCTCGTCAGCGGCCTGCCGAAGACGATCATCGTCTCCGGCGAGGAGATCAGGAAGGCGATCGAGGAGCCGGTCAACGCGATCGTCGACGCCGTCAAGACCACGCTCGACAAGTGCCCGCCCGAGCTGTCCGGCGACATCATGGACCGCGGCATCGCGCTCACCGGCGGCGGCGCCCTGCTCAAGGGCCTCGACGAGCGCGTCAAGGCGGAGACCGGCATGCCGGTCCACCTCGTGGAGAACGCCCTCGACTCGGTCGCCATCGGCTCAGGCAAGTGCGCCGAGGACTTCGAGGCGCTGCAGGAGGTCCTCGTTCCGGAGTCGCGACACTGATGAGAGACTCGCGCCGGGCCCGGCTCGTCCTCGGGGCGCTGCTCACGGCGGCCCTCGTCATCCTGACCGTCGACCATCGCACGGGCGACGGCTCGCCGCTGCGCCCGTTGCGCACCGCCGGCTCCTGGGTGTTCGGCTCGGCCGAGCAGTTCGGCGGCGGCGTGGTGCGGCCGGTGAGCGGCTTCGTGCAGGCCCTGCTCAGCGCGCCCGCCGCCCAGGACCGCATCAAGGCGCTGACGGAGGAGAACGCCAGGCTCAAGGCCGGCATCGCGGCGGGCAGGCTCGACGCCGGCCGGGCGAGCGAGCTGAAGAAGCTGCTGGGGCTGGCGGGAGCCGGCGGATACAAGATCGTCCCGGCCAACGTGGTGGCCCGGCGCGGCCAGCCGGGGTTCGAGGACACCGTGCAGATCGACGCGGGCACCACCGACGGGGTGCGCACCGAGATGACCGTGCTCAACGGCGACGGGCTCGTCGGGCGCGTCATCCAGGCCTCGACCACCAGCTCGACCGTGCTGCTCATCAGCGACCCCGCCTCGGCGGCGGGCGCGCGGCTGGAGGGCGGCAAGGAGATCGGCGTCGTCCACGGGGTGGGCGAGCACGGCAGGCTCGTGCAGTTCCGGCTGCTCGACTCCACCGCGCCGCTGGTCCGGGGCGGGCGGATCGTCAGCTTCGGCTCGCAGAACGGGCGGCCGTACGTGCCGGGGGTGCCGATCGGGGTGATCGAGCGGGTGGAGTCGACGCCCGGCGAGCTGACCCGCATCGCCTACGCCCGGCCCTACTCCGACCTGACCGCCCTGGACGCCGTCGGCGTGGTGGTCGAGGCGCCGAAGCGGGATCCGCGTGACGCGGTCCTGCCGCCCAAGGAGGGATCGCGGTGATCGGCGCGCTGTGCGTTCTGCTCGCGCTGCTGGTGCAGGTCATGCTGGTCAACCGGCTGTCGTTGCCCGCCGGCGGGGCGCCCGACCTGGTGCTGCTGGCCGTGATCGGGGCGGCGCTGATGCGCGGGGCGGTCCCCGGGGCGACGCTCGGGTTCGTCGCCGGGCTGCTGGTCGACATCGCGCCGCCGGGCGCGCACCTGGTCGGGCAGTACGCGTTCGTGCTGGCCCTGGTCGGCTACGTCGCCGGGCGGGGCGCGGGCGGGCCGGTGACCACCGTGGTGCTGTGCGTGCTGGTGGCGCCGCTGCTGGCCGCGGGCGTGAGCCTGCTGATCGGCGACGCTCGGGTGACGATGTCCACGTTGACCGAGGAGGTGCCCGTCACTGTCGTCTACACGCTGCTCGTGTCCCCGATCGTCATCTGGCTGACCACCCGCAGCGCCCAGCCGAGGTACTCGACATGATCAAGATGCGCATCCGGCTGCTGGTGCTGCACGTGCTGGTGCTCGCGCTGCTCGTCGTGCTGGTCGGGCGGCTCTACCAGGTGCAGGTGGTGCACGGGCAGGAGTTCGTGACGCGGGCGACGGAGACCAGGACCCGCACGGTGATCGTGCCCGCCGTGCGCGGGCAGATCCTCGACTCCGCCGGCCGGCCGCTGGTGCGCAACAAGACCGCGCTGGTGGTGTCGGTCGACCGGGCCCTGCTGTCCAGGACGCCCGACGGCGGCCTCAAGGTGCTGACCAAGCTGTCGCAGGTGCTCGGCCGGCCGGTGAAGGAGCTGCAGCAGAAGATCACCCCGTGCGGGCCGCAGGTGCCCAAGCCGTGCTGGACGGGGTCGCCGTACCAGCCGGTGCCGCTGGACGAGAAGGTCGACACCCGCGAGGCGCTGCAGATCCTGGAGCGGCAGGAGGAGTTCCCCGGGGTGACCGCGGAGATTCACTCCGTGCGTCAGTACCCGGGCGGGCGGGCCGCCGCGCAGATGCTGGGCTACCTGCAGCCGGTCACGGAGGAGGAGCTGGAGAAGCGCGAAGGCCTGAAGGCCGAGTTCTCCGGCGTCGACCTGGCCGGGCGCGACGGGCTGGAGTACGTCTACGACGACGCGCTGCGCGGCAAGGCGGGGCTGCGCCGGGTGCAGGTGGACCGGATGGGCAAGGCGCTCGGCGTGGAGGAGCAGGTCGCGCCCGTCCCCGGCCACCACCTGGTGACCAGCATCGACTCGCGCATCCAGGCGGTGACCGAGCAGGCGCTGGTCAAGGCCATGAAGTCGGCGCCGGGCGCCGACGGCGGGGCGGCGGTCGTGCTCGACGCGCGCACCGGGCGGGTGGCGGCGCTGGCCAGCCAGCCCAGCTACGACCCGGAGATCTGGGCGGGCGGCATCTCGGCGCGCGGCTACCAATGGCTGATGTCGGAGAAGTCGGGCAAGCCACTGGTGTCGCGGGCGATCAACGGGCAGTTCGCGCCCGGCTCGACGTTCAAGGTCTCGTCCGTCACGGCGATGCTGCGGGCCGGCTACCCGCTGAACGGCACCTACAACTGCTCGGGATCGGTCAACGTCGGCGGGCGGGCCTTCAACAACTTCCGCGGCCAGAACCTGGGCGCGATGAACCTGCACACGGCGCTGGTCAAGTCGTGCGACTCGATCTTCTACCGGGCGGCGTACGAGCAGTACCTCAAGGACGGGGGGCGGGCGCCGAAGAAGACCGCCAAGGAGATCTTCGCCAACACGGCCAGGGGCTTCGGCTTCGGCAAGCCGACCGGCATCGACCTGCCCGGCGAGTCCGCCGGCCGCATCCCCGACCGGGCCTGGAAGAAGGAGCTGTGGAACCAGACCAGCTCGGTCAACTGCGAGCGGTCCCGCAAGGGGTATCCGGAGGTGAAGGACCGCGCGCGGGCGGAGTTCCTGAAGCGGCTGGCGCTGGAGAACTGCACGGAGGGGTTCCTGCTGCGGCCCGGCGACTCGGCCAACTTCTCCATCGGCCAGGGCGACGTGCTGGTGACGCCGATGCAGCTCGCCCGCGCGTACGTGGCGCTGGTCAGCGACGGCAAGCTGCGCAGCCCGCGCATCGCCTGGGCGGAGGTGCGGCCCGACGGCAAGGTGGTCAGGACGATCCCGGTGCCGGTGGTCGGCAAGCTGCCGCTCAGCGAGAAGGAACGGCTCTACATCAGGAACGCGCTCAGCGAGGTCACCAAGGACGGCACCGCGGCCGGGGCCTTCGCCGGCTTCCCGATGAACAAGGTGCGCATCGGCGGCAAGACCGGTACGGCGGAGGTGTGGGGCAAACAGGACACCTCCTGGTTCGCCTCGTTCGCGCCCGCCAAGAACCCGCAGTACGTGGTGGTCGTCATGGTCTCGCAGGGCGGCTTCGGCGCCTCCACGGCCGCGCCCGCCGCGCGTGAGATCTACGAGGGCATCTACGGCATCAAACGGGCGCCGGCCGTCCCCGGCGGCGAGCTCACGACGAACCTGCCGGCCTTCCGGCCCGACGGAACGGTGGCGCCGCGATGACCACCCGCACCGCCGCCGTCCAGCGGCCCTCGCTGCTGCGGCGGCTCATGCAGGAGAACTCCGCGGTCCGCAGGCTCGACGGGCTCATGCTGGTGGCGGTGGCCGGGCTGTGCGTGATCGGCACCCTCCTGGTGTGGTCGTGCACCCGCACCTGGGCGCCCGGGTCCACCGGGCTGGTGAAGAAACACCTGCTCAACGAGGCCATCGGCGTGGTGCTGTGCGCCATGGTGGCCACCGTCGACCACCGGGCGATGCGGGCGTACGCGCCGCTGGTGTTCTTCGTGTCGCTGGTCGGGCTCGGGCTGGTGATCACGCCGCTGGGCGCGACGATCAACGGGTCGCACTCGTGGATCCTGCTCGGCGGGGGCTTCGCGGTGCAGCCGTCGGAGTTCGCCAAGGTGGGGCTGCTGCTGATCATCGCCATGCTGCTGGCGCAGCCGGCCGAGGGCGCGGACCGGCCGCGCGGCCTCGACGTGATGCTCGCGATCCTGGCCGCGGTGGTCACCATGGGGCTGGTCATGCTCCAGCCCGACCTCGGCACGGCCATGGTGCTGGCGGTGATCACGGCGGCGGGCCTGGTGCTCGGCGGGGTGCGTAAACGGGTGATCGCGGGGCTCGTGCTGGCGGCGGCGCTCGGCATCTTCTCGGTGTTCTACTTCCAGCTCCTGGAGCCTTACCAGGTGGCGCGGTTCACGGCGTTCGTCGACCCGAGCGTCGATCCGCGCGGCGTGGGCTACAACGCGACGCAGTCGCTGATCGCCATCGGCTCGGGGCAACTGCTCGGCAAGGGGCTGCTCGGCGGCGGGCAGACGACCGGGCGGTTCGTGCCGGAGCAGCACACCGACTTCATCTTCACCGTGGTGGGGGAGGAGTTCGGGTTCCTCGGGTCGGCGGCGGTCGTGGTGCTGCTCGGCGTGGTGCTGGTGCGCGGGCTGCGGATCGCGCGGCGGTGCGAGGACCGGTTCGGGACGCTGGTGGCGGGGATGATCGTGTGCTGGTTCGCGTTCCAGACGTTCATCAACATCGGGATGACGATCGGGATCATGCCGATCACGGGGCTGCCGCTGCCGTTCGTGTCGTACGGCGGCACGGCGACGTTCGCGAACCTCACGGCGATCGGGCTGCTGCAGGCGATCAAGGTGCGGGGGCAGTCGTTCCTGTAGCGGCGGTGGGGGTTGGGCGGGTGAGCTCCCGCGCGTGGCCGCGTTGAGCGGCGGGTGGGCTTCCGCGTGCAGGTGTGCTGGGCGGGCGGAGGATCGGGCGGGTTCGGACGGTGGGTCGTGCGGGTGGGTGTGGGCGGGGGCTGACGCGGGGTGAGCGGTGGTGCCGGATTTGCCACCGTCCGGACCCCGCTACCCTTGACGGTATGCCTGTCGAGTCGATTTTCCACCGCCTGGAAGCGCTGCTGCCCAAGGTGCAGAAGCCCATCCAGTACGTCGGAGGTGAGCTCAACTCGACCGTCAAGGACTGGGACTCCGCCGACGTGCGGTGGGCGTTGATGTACCCGGACGCCTACGAGGTCGGGCTGCCCAACCAGGGCGTGGCGATCCTCTACGAGATCCTCAACGAGCTGCCGGGCACGCTGGCCGAGCGCACCTACGCCGTCTGGCCCGACCTGGAGGCCCTCATGCGGGCCGAGGGCGTCCCGCAGTTCACGGTCGACGCGCACCGGCCGGTGCGCGCCTTCGACGTGCTCGGCGTGTCGTTCTCCACCGAGCTCGGCTACACCAACCTGCTGACCGCGCTCGACCTGGCCGGCATCCCGCTGGAGGCGGCCGAGCGCGGCGAGGACGACCCGATCGTCCTGGCCGGCGGGCACGCGGCCTTCAACCCCGAGCCGATCGCCGCCTTCGTCGACGCGGCCGTGCTCGGCGACGGCGAGCAGATCTCCATCGCCATCACCGAGGTCATCCGCGAGTGGAAGGGCGAGGGCAGGCCCGGCGGCCGCGACGAGCTGCTGATGCGCCTGGCCGAGTCCGGCGGCGTCTACGTGCCCCGGTTCTACGACGTCGACTACCACCCGGACGGGCGCATCAAGCGCGTCGCGCCCAACCGTCCCGAGGTGCCGTGGCGGGTCCACAAGCACACGGTGATGGACCTCGACGAGTGGCCCTACCCGAAGAAACCGCTGGTGCCGCTGGCGGAGACGGTGCACGAGCGGTTCAGCGTGGAGATCTTCCGCGGCTGCACCCGCGGCTGCCGGTTCTGCCAGGCGGGCATGATCACCCGTCCGGTGCGCGAGCGGTCGATCACCACGATCGGGGCGATGGTCGACAACGGCATCAAGGAGTCCGGCTTCAACGAGGTCGGTCTGCTGTCGCTGTCGTCGGCCGACCACTCCGAGATCGCCGACGTGGCCAAGGGCCTGGCCGACCGCTACGAGGGCACCAACACGTCGCTGTCGCTGCCGTCCACGCGCGTCGACGCGTTCAACATCGACCTGGCCAACGAGTTCTCCAGGAACGGCCGGCGCTCGGGCCTGACGTTCGCGCCCGAGGGCGGGTCGGAGCGGATGCGCAAGGTGATCAACAAGATGGTCACCGAGGAAGACCTCATCCGCACCGTCACCACGGCCTACTCGCAGGGCTGGCGGCAGGTGAAGCTCTACTTCATGTGCGGCCTGCCCACCGAGCAGGACGAGGACGTGCTCGGCATCGCCGACCTGGCGAAGAAGGTCATCAAGGCCGGGCGCGAGGCCACCGGCAGCCGCGACATCCGCTGCACCGTGTCCATCGGCGGGTTCGTGCCCAAGCCGCACACCCCGTTCCAGTGGGCCGGGCAGGCCGACCACGAGACCGTCGACCGGCGGCTCAAGGCGCTGCGCGACGCGCTGCGCGGCGACAAGGAGTACGGCCGGGCCATCGGCTACCGCTACCACGACGGCAAACCCTCGATCGTGGAGGGGCTGCTGTCGCGCGGCGACCGGCGGGTCGGCGCCGTCATCCGCGCCGTCTGGGAGGACGGCGGCCGGTTCGACGGCTGGAGCGAGCACTTCTCCTACGAACGCTGGATGGCCGCGGCGGAGAAAGCCGGCGTGGACGTCGACTGGTACACCACCCGCGAGCGCGAGGAGAACGAGGTCCTGCCCTGGGACCACCTCGACGCCGGGCTCGACCGCGAATGGCTGTGGCAGGACTGGCAGGAGGCCGTCTCCGGCGGCGAGGTCGAGGACTGCCGCTGGACGCCGTGCTACGACTGCGGCGTCTGCCCGACGATGGGCACCGAGATCCAGATCGGCCCGACGGGGCGGAAACTCCTTCCCCTCACGGTGGTCTAGCGCTCTCAGTGGGCGAGCCGTGCCTCGGCGTACACGTACACACGCCGGGGCAGCTTATCCTGAGACGAAGGAACTCTTACAAGGGAAGGACGACAAGCTCTGAAACCTGTTCCCGAAGGGCCTCCGCCCGCGCCCACGGTGCAGCGCCTGCGTGTGCGTTACGCCAAGCGCGGCCGCCTGCGCTTCACCAGCCACCGCGACATCTCGCGGGCCGTCGAGAGGGCGGTCCGCCGTGCCGGCATTCCGGTGGCCTACAGCGCTGGTTTCTCGCCCCACCCGAAGATCTCCTACGCGGGAGCGGCGCCGACCGGCGTCGCCAGCGAAGCCGAATACCTCGAGATCGGCGTCACCGCGCCGTGCGACCCCGAACAGGTCAGATCCGACCTCGACGGATCGTTGCCGCCGGGGCTCGATGTGCTCGACGTGGTGGAGGCGGGTCCGGGTGGGCTGGCCGACCGCTTGGAGGTCTCCGACTGGGAGGTGCGCCTGCCCGGTGCCGATCGCGAGCTCGCCGAGGTGGCGGTGGAGAAGTTTCTCGCGGCGGGCACCGTGGAGGTCGAACGCCTCACCAAGAAGGGACCCCGCCGCTTCGACGCGCGCGGCGCCGTCCTGGGGCTGACGGTGTCCGAGGGAACAGAAAGAACCGCAGCTCAGGTGCAGAGAGGGCCGTGTGTCATACTGCGCATGGTTGTTCGGCACATGACGCCTGCAGTTCGACCCGACGATGTGCTCACAGGGCTGCGCCTTGTGGCCGACTTCGCGCCGCCGGTTCCCCCCGAGGTGACCAGGCTGGCGCAGGGGCCGCTCGACGCCAGTACCGGTGCGCTTGCCGACCCGCTCGACCTGGACCGCGACACTACGCGCGGCGGCGAGGCGGGACCGGCGGGTGAGCACGTCGGCGGTTGAGGACGCGCCCAGCATGCGCCGGGCACGACCGCTGACAGGACTTGGCGTCGGCGCCTCCGCCATGGAGGTGCCGGCGGACAACTGAGACACGAGGGCTCCTGCGCGGCGCGGCGACGCGCCCGGGAGCTGACGGGAGAGCGCCCGCATGCTCGACGACAACGAGCCCAACGCCGGGGCCACTGGCCCCGACGGGGAGACAACTGAACAGACTGCAGCGTCCAGGCGCCGCCGCGCCGCCAGCCGGCCCGCGGGGCCGCCGCCGGAGCTGCCCGAGGAGCCGGCGTCCGCGCCGGTCACCGTTTCCGCCGCGCAGGCCGCGCCGTCGGTCTCCGTGAGCGAGGCCACGCCGGTGCGGAGGTCGGCGGCCCGCCGGGCCCCCGGCGCGCCGGATCCGGACATTCTCGCGGCCGTGGACAGCGGCGCCGGCGGCGGTACGGCTACCGGTGGCGCGGCTACCGGCGGTACGGCTACCGGCGGTACGGCTACCGGCGGTACGGCCTCTGGTGGCGCGTCCTCTGGCGGTACGGCTGCTGGCGGCGCGGCTGCTGGGGGTACGGCCTCCGGTGGTGCGGCTGCTGGTGGCGGTGACGCCGGGAGCCCGGAGGCCGCTGACGTGGCGGCCGGGGCCGGGGCCGAGGCTGCGGCCGAGGAGAAGCCGAAGAGGGCGTCGCGGACGCGGTCCACCGCCACGACGACGCGGCGACGTACGACGAAGAGGGCCGCCGAGGCCGAAGAGGCGGCGGCGGACAGCGGCGTCGCGGTGACCGGCGCGCCCGCGGGCGCGGCTGAGCCGGCGGGCGTGCCTTCTGACCTGGCCGAGACGGCCGACGCGCCTTCGGGCGTGGCTGCGGCGGCGGCCGGGGGGCCTTCGGCCACGGCCGGCGGGGTGCCTGCGACCGCGGCTGAGGCGGGCGGTGTGCCTGCGGGTGCCTCCGAAGGGGCCGGGAGCGGGGCTGCCGGTTCGGCGGAGAGCGGCGTGGGCGCTGGTCCCGCTGCGGAGGCCGCCGAGGTGGCCGCGCCGAAGCGGCGTACCAGGACGCGTAAGAAGGCCGCCGAGGACGAGGCGCCCACGGCGGCTCCGACGGCCGCTGAGGCGGCCGCTCAGGCTCCGGGACAGGCTGGTGCGGAGCTTGCCGGGCACGCCGCCGAGGCCGCCGCACAGAGCGGTGGAGAGCCTGCCGCGCAGGCCGGTGCGGAGCCGGGCGCCGAGGCCGGGGCGGCCGGGAGCGGTCGTGGCACGCGGGCCAGGACGACGCGGACCCGCGCCACGACGACCCGGAGCCGCCGCGCCACCGCCGCGCAGGCGGCCGGCGACGAGACGGCCGAAAGCACGCAGGAAGCCGCATCCGGCCAGGCCGGTGCCGTGACGGCGGCCGCCTCCGGCGCCGGTGCCGGAGGGGCGCAGGCCGCTGCCTCAGGCGGCGGCGTCGAGGGCGTCCGGGGATCCGGCGGCGACGTCGAGGGCGTCCGGGGATCCGGCGGCGGCGTCGAAGGTGTCCGCAGGTCCGGCGGCGACGTCGAGGGCGTCGGTGGAGCCGGTGCCGGCACCGGGCAGGGCGTCGGTGGCAGTGCCGCGCAGGGCGTCGCGGGGAGTGCCGCGCAGGGCCTCTCCGGCGGTGCTGGGCAGGGCGGTGCCGAGGGCACGGCGCAGGGCGTCGGCGAGGACGCGGACGCGGACGCGGACGCGGACGAGGACGAGGACGAGGACATCATCGAGATCCTCCCCGAGGACGAGCCGCTCGACGACGAGCCCGCCGGCGAGGACCTCGACGAGGAGCCCGTCCGCCCGAGCCTGCTGGCCGACCCGTTCGGTCTCTCGGCGCGCCGCGACGACGGGCCGGGCACCGCGTTCCAGCGTCCCGCGGCGATCTTCGCCCCGCTGTTCCAGGCGCCCGACCCGAGCCAGGCCAAGCCGGCCGCGACGCGGCGGCCCGAGCCGCCGCAGCCGGTCGAGCCCGAGGAGGTCGAGGACCTGGTCGAGGCCGAGGCCGAGGCCGAGGAGAGCGTCGTCGAGGACGAGGCCGACGCCGACACGGGTGAGGAGAACGAGGAGGAAGAGGGCGGCAGCCGCCGTCGCCGGCGCCGCCGTGGCGGCCGCGGGCGCGGCAAGGCGCGCGAGCGCGGCGAGGGCGAGGACGGCGAGGAGACGGACGAGGAGTCCGAGGACGAGCCCGCCGAGGAGCCGGCCGCCCAGGACGACGAGTCCTCCACCTCGCGCCGTCGCCGCCGCCGTCGCCGCCGGGGCACCGAGGAGGGCGCCGAGCCGGTCGGCGACGACCCGCCGAACACGGTGGTGCGCATCCGCGCGCCCCGCTCGGGACGTACGGGGGCGCTGGAGACGGCCACCGACGGCGTGCAGAGCGTGCGCGGCTCGACCCGGCTGGAGGCCAAGAAGCAGCGCCGCCGCGAGGGCCGCGAGCTGGGCCGCAGGCGTCCGCCGATCATCACCGAGTCGGAGTTCCTGGCCCGCCGCGAGTCGGTGGACCGCATGATGGTGGTGCGCCGCCAGGGCGACCGCACGCAGATCGCGGTGCTGGAGGACGGCGTGCTCGTCGAGCACTACGTCAACCGCGAGGCGAGCCAGTCGTACGTGGGCAACGTCTACCTGGGCAAGGTCCAGAACGTGCTGCCGTCGATGGAGGCGGCGTTCGTGGACATCGGCAAGGGCCGCAACGCCGTCCTGTACGCCGGCGAGGTCAACTTCGACACCGCCGGGATGGAGGGCCAGCCGAAGCGCATCGAGTCGGCGTTGAAGTCCGGCCAGTCGGTGCTGGTGCAGGTCACCAAGGACCCGATCGGGCACAAGGGCGCGCGGCTCACCTCGCAGATCAGCCTGCCGGGGCGGTACCTCGTGTACGTGCCCGACGGGTCGATGACCGGCATCAGCCGCAAGCTGCCCGACAAGGAGCGCACGCGGCTCAAGGCCATCCTGAAGAAGGTCATGCCGGAGAACGCGGGCGTCATCGTGCGCACCGCGGCCGAGGGCGCCTCCGAGGACGAGCTGGCCCGCGACGTGGCCCGGCTGTCGGCCCAGTGGGAGAGCATCCAGAAGAAGGCCAAGTCGGCCAGCCCGCCCGAGCTGCTGTCGGCCGAGCCCGACCTCACCATCAGGGTCGTGCGGGACGTCTTCAACGAGGACTTCACGAACCTGGTCGTGCAGGGCGGCGACGCCTGGGACACCGTGGACGACTACGTCAAGTACGTCGCGCCGCACCTGGCCGACCGGTTGTCCCGCTGGGACGACGGCGAGGAGGGCGACGTCTTCGCGGCGTACCGCATCGACGAGCAGCTCGCCAAGGCGCTGGATCGCAAGGTGTGGCTGCCGAGCGGCGGCTCGCTGGTCATCGACCGCACCGAGGCGATGACGGTCGTGGACGTCAACACCGGCAAGTTCACCGGCCAGGGCGGCAACCTGGAGGAGACGGTCACCAGGAACAACCTGGAGGCGGCCGAGGAGATCGTCCGCCAGCTCCGGCTGCGCGACATCGGCGGCATCATCGTGATCGACTTCATCGACATGGTGCTGGAGTCCAACCGGGACCTGGTGCTGCGGCGGCTGCTGGAGTGCCTGGCCCGCGACCGGACCAAGCACCAGGTGGCCGAGGTCACCTCGCTGGGCCTGGTGCAGATGACCCGCAAGCGGGTCGGCCAGGGGCTGCTGGAGGCGTTCTCGACGGCGTGCGACTGCTGCAACGGGCGCGGGCTGATCGTCTCGACCGAGCCGGTCGAGGCCAAGCCGGAGCCGCGGGGCACGCAGGGCAAGATGGCGGTCGAGAAGGCGGTCTCGGACAAGGTTTCCGCCGCCAAGGACTCCGCCAAGCGTGATACCGTGACCGGTGCGCTTGATGACGTCCCTGCTGAGGACGACCAGGCGGGCCAGACTTCCGGCAGGGGGCGGCGACGCTCCCGCCGAGCCAAGTCCGCCGACTAGCTCTCGGCGGACATCCGACGATCCGTCCGGTTCGCCTAGGGGCCCGTTCATCCGGTACCCTGGTGAACCGGTGCGTCAGGTGACGTGCCCTGTTGGCGCGCCTACTCGGTTCGTCGGTTCGAGACAGGACCGGATTGCAGGCGCAGCATTCGGCGGTCGTCCTCATCGGGGACGGCTGTGGCAACAGCTAGTCAGTGGAAGGGTTCCGCGGTGTACGCGATCGTTCGTTGCGGCGGCAGGCAGCAGAAGGTCTCCGTCGGTGACGTCCTCGAGGTGGACAAGGTCGCCGGCGAGGTCGGCTCTTCGGTTTCGCTGCCGACGGTGCTCGTCGTCGACGATGGCGACGTGACCACCGAGGCGGGCAAGTTCACGGTCAGCGCCGAGATCCTCGGCGAGACCAAGGGCCCGAAGATCCGGATTCTCAAGTACAAGAACAAGACCGGTTACAAGAAGCGCCAGGGTCACCGCCAGCGGTACACCCAGGTGAAGATCACCGGCATCGACCAGGCCTGATCGGGAGTTTGAGAGATGGCACACAAGAAGGGCGCGTCGTCCACCCGGAACGGCCGTGACTCCAACGCTCAGCGCCTGGGCGTCAAGCGCTTCGGCGGCCAGCTGGTGAACGCGGGCGAGATCATCGTCCGTCAGCGTGGCACCCACTTCCACCCCGGCGACAACGTCGGCCGTGGTGGCGACGACACGCTGTTCGCGCTGGCCGCGGGTCACGTGCAGTTCGGCGTCAAGCGCGGCCGTAGGGCCGTGAGCATCGTCCCCGTCGCGGAGTAGTCACTCCGCTCCCCATCGGGAGACGTTGCACCAACGCGTTGAAGGGGCGGATCGCGCGGGCGATCCGCCCCTTTTCGCATTCGCGGGCCCGGGTAGGGCCCGTTCTGTGAGCTGAGACGCCCCTGGTGGGGCACTGGAGGAGTGCTGCTGCATGCCGGACTTTGTGGACCAGGTGGTCCTGCACATCAAGGCCGGTGACGGGGGGAACGGGTGTGCCTCCATCCACCGGGAGAAGTTCAAGCCGCTCGGCGGCCCGGACGGGGGCAACGGCGGGCGCGGCGGCGATGTGATCCTGGAGGTCGACCCGAACACCGCGACCCTGCTCGACTACCACCGCCGCCCCCACCGCAGGGCGGAGAACGGCAAGCAGGGGCAGGGCTCCAACCGTGACGGCGCCAACGGCGACGACGTGATCCTGCCGGTGCCCAACGGCACCGTGGTCAAGGACGCCGCCACCGGCGAGGTGCTGGTGGACCTGGTCGGCGCCGGCACCCGGTACGTGATCGCCGAGGGCGGCCACGGCGGGCTCGGCAACGCGGCGCTGGCCACGACCAGGCGCAAGGCGCCGGGGTTCGCGCTGCTCGGCGAGCCGGGCGACGGGCTCGACGTGATGCTGGAGCTGAAGAGCGTCGCGGACGTGGCGCTGGTCGGCTTCCCGAGCGCGGGCAAGTCGTCGCTGATCGCGGCGCTGAGCGCGGCCAAGCCGAAGATCGCCGACTACCCGTTCACGACGCTGGTCCCTAACCTGGGCGTGGTGACCGCGGGCGAGACCGTCTTCACCGTGGCCGACGTGCCGGGGCTGATCCCGGGCGCGTCGGAGGGCAAGGGGCTCGGGCACGAGTTCCTGCGGCACGTGGAGCGCTGCGACATGCTCGCGCACGTGATCGACTGCGCCACGATGGAGCCGGGACGCGACCCGGTCAGCGACTACGAGGTGATCGAGGCCGAGCTGGCCGCGTACGGGAAGCTGGAGGACCGGCCGCGCATCGTCGTGCTCAACAAGGCGGACGTGCCGGACGCGCGGGAGCTGGCCGAGCTGGTGACGCCGGAGTTCGCCGAGCGCGGGCTGCAGGTCTTCACGGTGTCGGCGGCCACGCACGACGGGCTGCGGGAGCTGACGTACGCGATGGGCGAGTGGGTCGCGGCGGCGCGGGCCAACAAGCCGGTCGAGGAGCCGACGCGGCTGGTCATCCGGCCCAAGCAGCTCGGCGACGCCGGGTTCAAGGTGCGGCGGGTCAACGACAACCTGTTCCAGGTCACCGGCGAGAAGCCCGAGCGGTGGATCCGGCAGACCGACTTCACCAACGACGAGGCCGTCGGCTACCTCGCCGACCGGCTGGAGCGGCTGGGCGTGGAGGAGGCGCTGGCCAAGGCCGGGGCGAGCGCGGGCGCCGAGGTGGTCATCGGGCCGATGGAGGGCGGCTACGTCTTCGACTGGCAGCCCACGCTGAACGCCGAGGCGACCCGGCAGGGCCCGCGCGGCACCGACAACCGTCTCGGCTGACCGCTCAGGGGTTCAACGCGGCCTCGGCGCCGCCGTCGGCGTACAGGATCTGGCCGGTCACGAACGAGTTGCCGGCGCTCACCGTCCAGGCCAGCAGCGAGGCGACCCCGGCGACCGGCCCCGGGAAGCCGAGCGGCTGCGGCATGGTGGCGGCGACGAGCTCGGCGGTCGCCGGGTCGGCGAGGAGCGTGCGGCGGGCGGTCGCGGTGTCCACGACGCCGGGGGCGACGGCGTTCAGCGGGATGCCGGCGCCCGCCCACGCCGGGCCGACGGCGGCGCGGCGGAGCCAGCGGTTGAGCGCCAGCTTGCTGGAGGGGTAGACGATGCGGCCCCGTCCCGCGGCCGAGGCCGCCTCGGCGGCCTCGGCGGCGCCCGCCTCGTCCAGGGCCAGGCAGGCGTCCACGATGCGGTCGTCGGCGGCCACGAGGGCGCTCAGGGACGACACCGCGACCGCGCGGGGCTGCTCGGCGGCGGCGAGGAGCGGGCGCAGGCCCTCCAGCGTGGCGAGCGTGCCGAAGAAGTTGAGCCGTACGGTGAGCGGCGAGGAGAGGCCCACCCCGGCGACGGCGACCACGCCGTCCACCCGGCCGCCGGACAGCTCGGCCACCTGCTCGGCGAGCCGGTCGCGGCCGGCCTGTTCGCCGAGGTCGGCGAGCACGTCGGCGTCGCGCACGTCGCAGCGGATGACGCGGGCGCCGCCGGCGGCGAGCAGGCCGGCGGTGGCCGCGCCGATGCCGGAAGCGGCACCGGTCACGACATAGAGGCGTTCGCTCATGCGGATGAGACTACACACAATGTATTAATTCAGTCGATGTATTGGGCAGACCTTGGATAGGCTGCCAGCGTGCGGGAACAGATCAGCTCGGCGTCCAAGGTCGTGGTCAAGGTCGGCTCCTCCTCGCTCACCACCCCCCAGGGCACGATCGACGTCGACCGGGTCGACGCCCTGGTGGACGTGCTGGCGGCGCGGCGCCTGGCCGGATCGCAGATCGTCCTGGTCTCCTCCGGGGCCATCGCGGCGGGCCTCGGCCCGCTGGGGCTGAGCGCGCGACCGCGCGACCTGGCCACCCAGCAGGCCGCCGCCTCCGTCGGCCAGGGCGTGCTGGTGGCCCGCTACACCTCCTCCTTCGCCCGTTACGGGCTGCGCGTCGGCCAGGTCCTGCTGACCGCCGACGACATGATGCGCCGCGCCCACCACGTCAACGCCCAGCGCACCCTCACCCGGCTGCTGGAGCTCGGCATCGTCCCCATCGTCAACGAGAACGACACGGTGGCCACCGACGAGATCCGCTTCGGCGACAACGACCGGCTGGCCGCGCTGGTGTCCCACCTCATCCGGGCCGACGCGCTGGTGCTGCTGTCGGACGTCGACGCGCTCTACGACGGCCCGCCGAGCCGGGGCGGCGCCCGCCGGCTGGCCGAGATCCGCGGCCCCGAGGACCTCGCGGGCGTCGAGCTGGGCAGGAACGGCGCCTCCGTCGGCACCGGCGGCATGGTGACCAAGGTGCAGGCCGCCAGGATCGCGACCGGCGCGGGCGTCCCCGTGGTGCTCACCGCCGCCGCCCACGCGGCCCAGGCGCTGAGCGGGGCCGACGTCGGCACGTTCTTCCACCCGGGCGGCCGGCATCCCGGCACCCGCCTGCTGTGGCTCGCGCACGCCACCACCGGGCGCGGGCGGCTGCACCTCGACCAGGGCGCCGTGGAGGCCATCGTGGCGCGGCGCAAGTCGTTGCTGCCGGCCGGGGTGACCTCGGTGGAGGGCGAGTTCGCCGCGGGCGACCCGGTCGACCTCTGCGATCCGCGCGGCGACCTGGTGGCGCGCGGGCTGGTCAACTTCGACGCGGCCGAGATCCCCGGCCTGCTCGGCCGCTCCACCAAGGAGCTGGCGAGCGCGCTCGGTCCGGAATATGAACGCGAGCTGATCCACCGCGACGACATCGTCATACTGGAAGCCCACGCCTAGCAGCACAACGAGGAGCACGCGATGTCCGAGGAGTTCCTGAAGGTCGCCCGCGCGGCACGAGAGGCCGCCGCCGAGCTGGCCCCGCTGCCGCGGGCGCCGAAGGACCGGGCGTTGCGCGCCGTCGCCGACGCGCTGGTCGCCCACGCCGCCGGGATCGTCACGGCCAACGCCGAGGACGTCGAGCGGGCCAGGGCGCAGGGCACCTCCGAAGCCATGATCGACCGGCTGCGGCTCGACGAGGACCGCATCGGCAAGATCGCCGACGCGGTGCGCGAGGTAGCCGACCTGCCCGACCCGGTCGGCGAGGTCGTGCGCGGCGGCACCCTGCCCAACGGCCTGGAGCTGCGCCAGCTCCGCGTGCCGCTCGGCGTCATCGGCATCATCTACGAGGGCCGCCCCAACGTCACGGTCGACGCCGCCGCGCTCTGCCTCAAGAGCGGCAACGCGGTGCTGCTGCGCGGCTCCTCCAGCGCCTACTCCTCCAACACTGCGCTGGTCCGCGTCATGCAGGAGGCGCTGGCGGGCACCGAGGTGCCGGCCGGCGCGGTGCAGCTCGTGCCCGGCCAGACCCGCGACTCGGTCAAGGAGCTGATGCGCGCCCGCGGCCTGGTCGACGTGCTGATCCCGCGCGGCGGCGCGTCTCTGATCAACTCCGTGGTCGAGGAGTCCACCGTGCCGGTCATCGAGACCGGCGTCGGCAACTGCCACGTCTACGTCGACGCCGAGGCCGACCTCGACCTCGCCGTGCGGATCCTGGTCAACGCCAAGGCGCAGCGGCCGTCGGTGTGCAACGCGGCCGAGACGTTCCTCGTGCACCGCGACGTCGCGGACGCGTTCGTGCCGAAGGCGCTGCGGGCGCTGGCCGAGGCCGGCGTGACCGTGCACGGCGACGCGGCGATCGCCGCCTACGACGCCGCCGTCGTGCCCGCCACCGAGGACGACTTCGCCGCCGAGTACCTCTCCCTGGACATCGCCGCGGCCGTCGTCGGCTCCCTGGAGGAGGCGGTGGCGCACATCCGGCGCTACGGCTCGGCGCACACCGACGCGATCGTCACCCGCTCGCAGCGGGCCGCCCGGCGGTTCGTGGCGCTGGTCGACTCGGCGGCGGTGGCGGTCAACGCCTCGACGCGGTTCACCGACGGGGGCGAGTTCGGGTTCGGCGCGGAGATCGGCATCTCCACCCAGAAACTGCACGCGCGCGGCCCGATGGGGCTGCCCGAACTGACCTCCACGAAGTGGGTTTACACCGGCGAAGGGCATTTGCGCACGTCGGAAGGCACAGTGGTGGCCGGCTGACCGGCGTGTCGGCCTGACCGGGAGCGCGCACCGCGGCTTGACTGGGAGGCATGGAGATCATCGTCGCCTTCGCCTTCGCCGCCGCGGTGCTGTTCGGCGCCGACCGCCTGCTGCTGTGGCTGGAGAGCCGCGGGCACGTCAACTGGCGGCGCAAGGGACGCAGGCGGCTGTCGGAGGAGCCCACCACGGGCCTCGACAGCATGCTCTCCGACCACTCACGCCGATAAACCTGGACGACCTCCGGCGCGCCGCAAGCGTTGACTCCCGTCCCAACGCTAGGGTTGTGTCCCTTATGGGCGCGCCGGGCGGGGAGGGACGGTGAGCAAGCTCGGCAAGGTCGGGCCGTACACCTTGGTCGAGCGGCTCGGCCGGGGCGGCATGGGCGAGGTCTACCTCGCGACCACCCGCCGGGGCGAGCGCATCGCACTGAAGGTCCTCCACGACCTCACCGAGGACCAGACCTCGCGCGTCCGGCTGGAGCGCGAGGTCAGGGCGCTGCGCAGGGTCGAGAGCCCGTACGTGGCCAAGGTGCTGGACGCCGACCTCAACTGCGCGCGGCCGTACCTGGTGATGGAGCACATCGAGGGCGCCACGCTGCTGGAGAAGGTGCGCCAGGACGGGCCGCTCGACGTCGCCGACCTGGTCGAGATGGCGCAGGGCATCGCGGCCGCGCTGGCGATCATCCACGCGGCCGGGGTGGTGCACCGCGACCTGAAGCCCGGCAACATCATCATGTCGGCGCGGGGGCCGGTGCTCATCGACTTCGGCATCGCCCAGGTGCTGGACGCGACCCGGCTGACCATGACCGGCACGTTCCTCGGCACGCCCGGCTACACCGCGCCGGAGATCTTCGCCGACGAGCAGGTCGACTCGCCCGCCGACGTGCACGCCTGGGCGGCGACGGTCGCGTTCGCCGCGACCGGGCGGCCGACGTTCGGGCGCGGGACGGCCGAGGCGCAGATGTACGCGGTGCTGAACGGGCAGGCCGACCTCAAGGGCGTGCCGGTCGAGCTGCTGCCGCTGGTGCGCGCGGCACTCAACCGCGAGCCCGGCAAACGGCCCACCGCCGCGCTGCTGGCCGACCGGCTGTCGCGGCTGGTCAAGGCCACCAGCGCGCCGGAGGCCGAGCCGGGGGCCGACGCTCCCGAGGAGGCGTCGGCCCGGGGCAGGAGCCCGGAGGAGGGCACGGCCCGGGGCGAGGCCAAGTCGGCGCGCGGGCGGCCCAACCCGACGGGGGCCGACAGCAAGGTGCCGCCGCCGCGCCGTACCGGGAGCGATCGGACGCGCGCCACGACGGACGGCAAGGCCGGTCAGGTCCGTGGCCGTGCCGCGGCCGACGGAACCGCCGCCGCCCGCGGCCGGACGGCGGCTGACGGAACCGCGGCCGCTCGTGGTCGTGCCGCGGCCGACGGGGCGGCGGGCGCCGCTCGTGGTCGTGCCGCTGCTGACGGGGCGGCGGGCGCCGCTCGCGGCCGGACGGCCGGCGACGGGGCCGCCGCCAGAGGACGCGTTCCCACGGACGGGGCGCGGCCCGGGGCCGCGTTCCCACGGACGGGGCCGCGGCGCGCGGGCGCCCGGCCGCCGACGGCCGCCGCGCGCGGCAGGACCAGGACGGGCGCGGACGGCGCGCGGCGCGCAGCAGGATGGACGGCGCCCCGGCGCGCACCCGCGCGGGCGCGGACGGAAGGTGCCCGCGCCGCCCGGACCGCCGCCGACGGCAAGGCCAGCAACCCGCGCGGCAGGATCGCCGCGCCCCGCGCCCGCGCCGCCGCGGCGGTCCGCACGCGGGCGGCGGCGGCCCGGCCGCAGGTCAGACGCAAGTCCGACGGGCCCACCACGCTGCCCGCGGGCAACGGCGCGCTGCTGCTGCTCGCCGTGCTGGCCGTGCCGTGCGTGGTGACCTCGGTGATCTGGCCGATCGCCTCCATCGCGATCACGGCCGTCTTCGTGCTGCTGACCAGGACGTTGTGGATGAACCACTGGATGGTCAGGAACCGCACCTCGCCCCGTGCCCGGGTGGCGCTGCGGGTGTTGTTGTTCCCGTTGGCGCTGGTGGGCGCGGCGGCGACCGCCGTGGTGTGGCCGGGCGTGCCCGTCGCGGTGGCGTCGGGCGGCGCGCTCTGGGTGACCGGCGGCGGTCAGATCGACACCGACTGGTGGCAGCAGCCGGCGCCCGTCACGGTGGCGGGCGTGGTGTTCGGCATGTTGTGCGGCGGCATCACCGGGCGCGAGATCGAGCGGATCGGCGGCCGGCTGCCCGAGCTGCGCAGGGAAGGGCTGCGGGCGCTGGCGGTGCTGGGCGGGTTCGTCGCCCTGTGCGCGGCCGCCGTGCGCGCCATCGCTCTGCTGCTCTGAGCCGGATCCTCAGGGCGGCGCGGTTCTGAGCAGCGTCGTTCTGGGCAGCGTCGTTCTCAGCAGCGTGGGCCGGCCCGCCGTGGACGGGCGGGCCGGACGCGGCCGTTCAAGCCGACCGGCCGCGCGGGACTCGTGCCGACCGGCCGCGCGGGCTCACCGTGGTGGCCGGCCGCGCGGGGCGATCGGACGGCCGCCGGTCAGCCCTGGCCGCCGTCGCGGCGGGAGAAGCGGTTGAAGATGCGCTCGCCCGCGTTGACCGCGCCCTCGGCGACGTCGCGCAGCACCCCGATGAACGGGTCCTGCGACTGCTGCCAGGACGCGCGGTAGGACTCGGCCGCCGCCTTGATCTCGTCGGTCACTCGTGCGTTGGAGTCGTCCTCGCGGCGCGGGTAGTCGCCGGCGAGGATGCGCTCGTACTCGCCGCTGCGCTGCCACTTGTCCAGCTCGGCGACGCGCACCACGGCGAACGGGTGCGTGGTGCCGAGCAGGTTGAGCACCTTGAGGAAGCCGTCGCGAAGGTCGCCCGCGGTGTCGTACTCCTGGTACTGCTCCAGGAACGCCTCGATGTTCATCTCGTGGGTGTAGTCGCCGCCGGCGAGCTTCATGAGCGCCCTCTTGGCCGCCTCGGGGTCCTGGCCGACGAGCAGGCCGCCGCGGTCGGAGGACAGCTCCGACTTGCGGTACCACTCCTCCAGGCCCGCGACGATGGCCCGCAGGCCGATGTAGCCGAGCGGGATCCAGGCGACGCGGGTGGCGAGGCGGGTGAGGATGTCGAGCATCGTCCGGTAGACCGCGTGCCCCGAGAGGATGTGGGCGGTCTCGTGGCCGATGACGAAGCGCTGCTCCTCCTCGTTCATGAGGTTGAGCAGGCCGGTGGTCACGACGATGAACGGGTCGTCGAAGCCGATGGCCTTGGCCTGGACCTGCGGGTCCTGCTGGATGTAGATCTCCGGGATCCGGTGCAGGTCGAGCGTGTAGGCGGCGTCGCGGCCCATGTCGTAGACGGAGCGGAACTGCGTCTCGCTGACGCGGACGGCCGAGGCGAGGTACATCAGGCGGAGACGGCGCTCGCTGATGAGACCGGACATCTGCTTCAGAACCGTGTCGAACCCACTCAACTTACGCAGAGCGACCAGGGCGGACCGGTCTGCGGGGTGTTCGTAGGCTCGGGACGAGATGCCGGGCAGTTGGACGCGATTGCGGTCCGGGGTGGTCGTCATGCCCGGCATGCTACGTCCGCAACCGAAGTGGCGCGCGGACATCACGAAGGGGGGTGCCATCGAGTTGTGGTACTGGGTCCGCGTAAGGTCCGTTTCATGATTAACGCGCCTGGTGTGCAGGGGATGCGGCGAGTGGGCGTGATGGGTGGGACCTTCGATCCCATCCACCACGGCCACCTTGTCGCGGCCAGCGAGGTCGCCCACCACTTCGAGCTGGACGAGGTCGTGTTCGTACCCACCGGACGGCCGTACCAGAAGTCCGGGCGCGAGGTCTCGGCGGCCGAGGACCGCTACCTCATGACCGTCATCGCCACCGCGTCGAACCCCCGCTTCTCCGTCAGTCGCGTGGACGTGGACCGCCCCGGGCCGACCTTCACCATCGACACGCTGCGCGACATCGCCAACATCTACGGCCCCGACGTCGAGCTGTTCTTCATCACCGGCGCCGACGCGCTCGGCGCGATCCTCGACTGGCAGCAGGCCGACGAGCTGTTCGAGCTGGCGCACTTCGTCGGCTGCACCCGGCCCGGGCACACGCTGCACGACCCCGGCCTGCCGGAGGGACGGGTGACGCTGCTGGAGATCCCCGCCCTGGCCATCTCCTCGTCGGAGTGCCGCCAGCGGGTGGCGAAGGGGGAGCCGATTTGGTATCTGGTTCCCGACGGGATCGTGCAGTACATCAACAAGCGCGGGCTGTACCACGCCCGCGGGTGAGGGGATCCGTGCCGTACGTGAGGGGTTTCGGCCTGGACGGGTACCCTCAACATATGGGCATGCTGCCGACACAGGAGGACAGACCCGCATCGTGACCGCATCTGACAGAGCCGTCCAGCTCGTGCGCATCGCCGCGGAGGCCGCGGCCGACAAGCTGGCCGATGACATCCTCGCCTACGACGTGAGCGAGCAGCTCGTCATCACCGACGCCTTCCTGCTCTGCTCCGCCACCAACGACCGCCAGGTCCGCGCCATCGTCGACGAGATCGAGGAGCGGCTGCGCACCGAGGCGGACGCCAAGCCCGTGCGCCGCGAGGGCGAGCGCGAGGGCCGCTGGGTGCTGCTCGACTACATCGACATCGTCGTGCACGTCCAGCACGAGGAGGACCGCACCTTCTACGCCCTCGAGCGCCTGTGGAAGGACTGCCCGGCCATCGCGCTGCCGGAAAGCGTCCTGCAGGCCAACCTTCAGCGGGCGCGCACTTGAGCAAGCGCATCGTATGTCTGCGTCACGGGCAGACTTTGTGGAACGTTGAGCAACGTTTCCAGGGCCATTCCGACATTCCACTCGACGAGACCGGCGTCGCGCAGGCCGCCAGGGCCGCCTCGCTCCTTGCCTCCCTCCGGCCCACCCTCATCGTCTCCTCCGACCTGCAGCGGGCCAACGACACCGCGCTCGCGCTGGGCCGCCTGGTCCGGCTCGACGTGCACGTCGACAAGGACTTCCGCGAACGCGGCGGCGGTCAGTGGGAGGGCCTGACGCGGGAGGAGATCGCGGCCCGCTGGCCCAAGGAGTACGCCGACTGGGAGGCGCCCGACGGCGAGGCGGTGCAGGACGTCGCCGGCCGCGTGGCCACCGCGATGCGTCGCTGGGCGGCCAAGCTGGAGGACGACGGCCTGCTGGTCGTGGCCTCGCACGGCGCGGCGCTGCGGCTCGGCATCTGCGAGCTGCTCGGGCTGCCCGAGGACCTGTGGCCGGCGATCGGCGGGCTCGGCAACTGCTCGTGGTCGGTGCTGCAGGAAGGGCGCAAGGGCTGGCGGCTGCTGGAGCACAACGCCGGGACGCTGCCGGAGCCGATCAGCAGCGACGACAAACCGGACGCCGAAGTCTAGACCTGGGCCGGTGGACTCGGGGCTCGGGCGCGGTGGCCGCCTGCCCGCGCGAGCCCGGCCACCGGCCTGAGGTCACGTGCCGGCTTGAGCCCGTCGGCGAACCCGGGGCGCTGATCGGGCGGAGCCCGTTCGGGGGTCTGGATCCGGTCCGGAGGCCGGTTCCCGCTTGCGGCCCGGGTCCGGGTGGGGGCGTGCTGAAGGGCTCGTGTAGTCCGGCAGACGGATGGCGCTCGCGGCCTTCGACGTCATCCTCTTCACCGCGTTCTTCCACGGCATGTACGGCAGCGTCCGCATGGTCTGGTTGCGCACCCAGATCTGGGACCGCTTCTGCGGGACCAGGTACTTCTCCGCCCCCTGGGCCTGCTTCTGGCAGGTGGTGACGTAGGGGCGGAGCACGTTCTCGTAGCGGGTGAAGGCGGTGCGGTGGTCGTCGGCCGCCGCCAGTTCGCCGGCCAGCACGTACGCGCCGATCATGGCCAGGCCCGTGCCCATCCCGCCCGGCCCCGCCGCGTACCCGGCGTCGCCCAGCAGCACCACCCGCCCTCTGGAGTAGGCGGGCAGGACGATCTGCGCGGCGGGGGCGAAGTAGAGGTCCTCGGCCGTCCACATGGCGTTGAGCAGGGACGGGACCTCCCAGTCGAGGCCGTCGAAGGCGGCCGCGACGAGCTCGCGCTGGCGGCGGCGGTCGCGGTGGTCGTAGGCGATCGGCGGGGAGGCGAAGTCGAGAGCGGCCCTGGTTTCGCCGTTCGTGCGCATGACGGTGGCGCACCTGCCGGGGACGCTGTACATCAGGCCCGCCCGGTCCAGGCCGTACGTGCCCGGAACGCGGAAGATGGCCTGGTACAGGCCGAGGTGACGCATCTCGGTCTCGCCCGGCGTGAACGCCAGCTCGCGGACCGCCGAGCGGATGCCGTCGGCGCCCACCACGAGATCGAAGGTGCGGGGCGGCGCCTTCTCGAAGGTCACGCGGACGCCGTCGGAGGTCTCGGTCAGCGACGCGACGGAGTCGTCGAAGATCCGCTCGACGTCGCCCGTGGCGTCGTGCAGGATGCGGCTCAGCGTGCCGCGCAGGATCTCGACGTCGCCGCTGAAGACCGCTGACGGGAGGCTCGACAGGCGTCTGCCCGTCGCGTCGACGATCGTGATGTCGCCCATGTGGGTCTGGTGCGCCTCCACCGTGCCGCGGATGCCCATGCGCTCCAGGACCTTGAGCTGTGGTCCGCCGCGGAAGTCCACGGCCTGACCGCCGGGGCGGAGCGACGGGGCCCGTTCGACGATCGTCACGTGGTTGCCGTCGCGGGTGAGCCAGTGGGCGAGGGCGGGGCCGGCGATACCTCCGCCGGAGATGAGAACGTTCAGGCCGCGCATGGGGGTCTCCTCCGTCGTGGCGCGTGGTGGGTAGTGCAGTGTTTACTGCGTATGCGCGACCATAGGCAGAGGGCTCCTGCCCCGGCAATACGGTGCTTTCGCGCACTAGTGCGGTGAAGAGCTCCTGCCTGGCGGGATCCTCGTCGGCGCTTGCCGCTCTAGTGCGCTCGCGCCTGCGGGACGGCGGTCCGTCGGCCGCGGCGTGGGATGGTCAGGGACGGGAGCAGGGAGGGCCGGATCGTGGGCGCGGCTGGAGCGGACATCGGCGGATCGGGTGGGAGGGCGGTGAGCGGGCGCATGACGAAGGCGCCGCACATCGTGGACGAGCTGCGACGGCGGATCGTCGCCGGGGAGCTGACGCCCGGCGACCTGCTGCCCTCGACCCGGCAGATCATCCGGGAGTGGGGGGTCGCCATGGCGACCGCCAGCAAGGTGCTGAGCCGGTTGCAGGAGGAGGGGCTGGCGCGGGCCGTGCCCGGGGTCGGGACGGTGGTCGCCGGGCGGGACGAACGCCCGCCGGGGGCCGACCTGACGCGGCAGCGCATCGTCCAGACCGCCATCAGGATCGCCGACGGAGAGGGCCTGGCCGCCGTCTCCATGCGCCGCATCGCCACCGAGCTGGGCTCCACCACCTCCGCCATGTCCCTGTACCGGCACGTGGACGGCAAGGAGGACCTCGTCCACCTGATGACCGACGCCGTGTACGGGGAGGACCCGCCGGCCGCGACGGTGCCACGCGGCTGGCGGCCCCGGCTGGAGCTGGCGCTCCGGCAGGTGTGGGGCATCCACCGCCGCCATCCCTGGCTCGCCCAGGCCGTCTCCCTCACCCGTCCGCAGTTCGTCCCCAACGGCATGGCCCACACCGACCGCGTCCTCCAAGCCCTGGACGGCCTCGGGCTCGACGCCCGGACCATGTTGCACGCCGTCGTGTCCCTCATGAACTTCGTGCACGGCACCGCCGTCAGCCTGGAGGCCGAGCTGCAGGCGCGTACGGAGACCGGCATCACGGAGGACGAGTGGATGCGGGCCCGGCAGGCGGAGCTGGGCGCTCTCCTGGCGGCCGGGGCGTTTCCCGCCCTGGCCAAGGTGCTCGGGCAACCGGACATCGACCTGGACCTGGACTCGGTCTTCGAGTTCGGGCTGCGCAACCACCTCGACGGGATCGCGGTCCTGGTGGCGAGGGCGCGGGCCGGTCGCCGCGATTAGGCGAATCGGGGCGGATGGCTATATGCTCTCGGAGCGCCGCAACGGGCTGACTCGTAGCGGTGACCAGGGGCTATAGCGCAGTTGGTAGCGCGCCTCCATGGCATGGAGGAGGTCTGGGGTTCGAATCCCCATAGCTCCACTCCTGGGTTTCCTTGAGACGGCCTGCTGGCCTCTCCGGAGGTCCGCGCGCGGTGGAGCACCCGCGACACCGTCAGCGGGCAGCCACCCTGCTGGGCCAAGTGAGCCGGTGGCGCGTATCCCGCGCGACCCCAAGGCCATCACCCCCTCGCCCTGATAGCGCGGAGTCGATCGCCCTGAGCAGGGCCGCTTGGCGGGGCAGCATGGTGCCCACGGTGACGGTCCGCCCGCCGTCGCGCCGCCGTGCCGGGGCGGTGGCGTTGACCGCGAACAGGCGCTCAAGGCCCGCCCGGGTGACGCCGTCGCTCCCGCTCCGGCCGCTGAGGACGCCCGCGTTGCCGGCCAGGACGTCCAGCCCGTCGGCGGGCGCGTCGAAGGCGGCCCACAGGGCTTCGGCGTCACCCGGGCGCGCCCGATTCGGCCTGGTGGACGGCGAAGGCGCGCCCGCGGGACGCTTCGACGGCGGCGAGGGTGTACTCAGCGACGGTGTCCTCGGCGACGGTGTTCTCGGCGACGGTGTTCTCGGCGACGGTGTTCTCGGCGACGGTGTTCTCGGGCGGTGGTGTTCGTCGGTCAGAGCGGGCTCGCGGCCGCGAGCGTGGGCGGAACGGGGCGAAGCGTTCGGCGGCGACGGGGGTGCCTCGCGACCGGGCAACTCCGGCCGCCGGCCGATGGCGGCGCCTGCGCCGTCACCTGTCCGTCAGGCTCACGCCGACGAGCTTGGTGAGGAAGCGATCGATCTGCTCCTCCAGCGGCGGCCAGGTCAGGCCCGGTTCGTTCACCCGGATCGACACGGAGCCGTGCACGGCCGCGCGCAGGTCGAAGGCGAGGGTGGCGGCGTCGCCGGCGGGCGCGAGCCCCGCGTCCAGGCACCGTTGGACGGCGGCCGTGGTGCGCACCGTCAGCTCCTCCTTGAACACCAGGCGCATCCGCTGGTTGAGCGTGCTCTCGTGCAGCACCTTGTACAGGCCCGCGTGGTCGCGGACCCAGGTGCCGAGGAACAGCAGGCGTGCCCGTAGCCGGGACACCGGGTCGTCGTGGACGGACTCCGCCCGGTCCAGGTCCTCCATGAGGTCGTGCGTGCACTGCTCAAGGGCGGCGAAGACCAGGGCGTCGCGGTCGGCGAAGTGGATGTAGACCGAGGTCGCCGCGATGCCCACCTCGCGTGCGACGGCGCGCAGGGACAGCGCCTCGTCGTCGCCCAGTTCGTCGAGCATGCGCAGCGTGGCGTCGATGATGTCGCGGCGCAGCCGTTCCCCCTGGCCTCGCCGGTTGCGGCCCCGCGTGGACGACGGCGAGGCCGAAGAGGTGGCATCCATGGCCCGCATTGTATTACGACGACCGTTGCCTTACAGTCGTAGCCCTACGGATGTAGGACTACATCCGTTAAGCAACGGAGGGATCATGAAGTCGAGGCGTGAGGGCAACAAGCAGACCGTTCTGGCCTTCTACGAGGCCGGGCTGAACCGGAAGGACTTCGAGGCCGCGTCCAGGCTCATCGGCGACCGGTACGTCCAGCACAACCCCCGCATCGCGGACGGCATCAAGGGCCTCGAAGGCTTCATCGCCCAATTACGGGCGGACTTCCCCGCGCTGCGGGCCGAGGTCAAGAAGATCTTCGCGGATGGCGACTTCGTCATCGCGCACGTCCACGGCGTACGCGTGCCAGGGCAAGCCGGCACGGCCATCGTCGACATCTTCCGGCTGGACGACGACAGCAGGATCGTCGAGCACTGGGACGTCATGCAGCCGATCCCCGAGACCGCCGAGAACCAGAACGGGATGTTCTAGCCGTGACCACCGGCACCAGTACCGGACGGCATCCCGCCGACCCGACCCTGCCCGACCCCCGGCGCTGGTGGGCGCTGGCCACGGTCGCCACCGCCCAGCTGATGGTCGGCATCGACCTGACGATCGTGAACATCGCGCTGCCTTCCGTGCAGCGCGCACTCGGTCTGTCCGACCCGGCCCGGCAGTGGGTGATCACGCTCTTCGCGCTCTGCTACGGCGGCCTGCTGCTGCTCGGCGGGCGGCTGTCGGGACTGCTCGGCCGCAGGCGGATCCTCCTGACCGGGCTGGTCGGCTTCGCCGCGGCCTCCGCGCTCGCCGGCGCGGCGACCGGCCCGGCGATGCTGCTCACCGGCCGAGCCTTGCAGGGCGTGTCCGGCGCGCTGCTCACCCCGGCCGTGCTGGCCACCCTGGCCACCGCCTTCCCCTCGCCCGCCGAACGCGGTAAGGCCTTCGGCGTCTACGGCACCGTGATGGGCAGCTCCTCCGGCCTGGGCGTGCTGCTGGGCGGAGTGCTCACCGACTCCCTCGACTGGCGCTGGTGCATGTACGTGAACCTGCCCATCGCGGCCCTGGCCGCGGCGGGGGTGCTGTACGCCGTGCGCCCCTCCTCCCGCGCGGCCGGCGCCCGCATCGACGTCACCGGTGCGGTCCTGGCCACCACCGGCCTGATGGCCCTGGTCCTCGGGTTCGCCCGGGCCGAGCCCGACGGCTGGGACGCGCCGACCACCCTGGGCCCGCTGGTCGCCGGAGCTCTGGGGCTGGTCGCGTTCGTCCTGGTCCAGGCCCGGGTCAAGGGGCCGCTGCTCCCGCTGCGGGTCGTCCTGGACCGGGCGCGCGGCGGCTCGTACCTGTCGGTGTTCAGCCTGGCGGTGGGCATGTTCGCCGCGCTGTTCTTCCTCACTTTCCATTTGCAGAACGTGCTCGGCTATTCCCCGATCCGGGCAGGCCTGGGATTCCTGCCGCTGACCGCCGGTCTCATGATCGGGGTCCGGGCGGCGAGCCCGCTGATGTCCCGCGTCCCGGTGCGGGCGCTGCTGTGTCCCGGGCTCCTGACGATCGCGGCCGGGCTCACCCTGCTCGGCTTCCTGCGGGCCGACAGTGGTTACTGGTTCCACGTACTGCCGGTGTTCCTGCTGGTGGGACTCGGCACGGGATGGGTACTCGTCACCGCCAACAGCACGGCGACCCTCGGCGCCGGTGCCGACAGTGCCGTGGCGGGGGCCATGGTCATGACCTCACAGCAGATCGGCGCGTCCCTGGGCACCGCGCTGCTCAGCACGGTGGCCGGGACGGCCGCGGCCCGGCACTCCGGCCACACGCCGGCCGAGGCCACGGTCCACGGCTTCAACGTGGCCAGCCTCGGCGCGGCCGGGTTCCTGTGCCTGGCCGCACTCGTGGTCTTCTTCGTCACCGGTCCACGTTGGCCTCGACCCCTGGAACGTCGCTGACGGCGACCTCAGAAAAGCCGCTGACGGCGGCGGCGGGTTGCGGGCGCTTGGTGCCTCGTCGAGGGCGGCCTGGTCAACTCCGTGTGGTGGGCCGACCACCCCGCACACACCGCCGCACCTGGGGGAGCGGACCGGCCGAGTCGTGAGGGCGGGTCAGCGGCCCTTCTCGTGGACGAGGAGGCCGCGGGAGAGGCCCAGGGGGACGAGGACCAGCTCTACCAGGAGGGCCTTCCAGGCGTAGTAGAGGTTGACGGTCTTGTTGAGGTAGACGAAGGGGAGGTTCAGCAGGACCAGGCGGGTCGGGATGCGGCGGCGTCCGGCCGCGTACAGGAGGGCGGGGACGGTCAGGAGCAGGTCGCTGCCCGCCCACCAGAACATCGTCCGCGGGAAGGGGTCGTGCAGGGTCAGGACGGCGATCAGCGGGGTCAGCCACCACAGCGGCGCCAGCAGGATCTCCAGCAGGGCGAGCACGACCCAGGTCGCCAGCATCGGCTTGCGGACGAGCAGGCGCGGGAGGTGCAGGCGGACGTTCTGCATGAAGCCGGCCATCCAGCGCCACACCTGCTTGCGCAGGAACGGCAGGGTCTCCGGGTCGGCGGCCCAGGCCACCGCGTCGGAGACGTAGACCGCCTTGCGGCCCTCCGCCTGCTGGGTCCAGGTGAAGTCCATGTCCTCGACGATCGTGCGTTCGGGGAAGCCGCCGGCGGCGGTCAGGGCGGTGCGCCTGAAGACCGAGCAGCAGCCGGAGCAGACCATCGGGCTGTCGGCGAGCTGCTGGATCGGCCGGTGCCAGTGGAAGCCGAAGAGGTATTCGGTGGAGCGGCCGCGTTCCCAGGGGGTGCGGGTGAAGCGGGTCTGGACGTTGCCGGCGGCGACGCCGACGTCCGGGTCGGCGAAGGCGGGCTTGACGCGTTCGATGTAGTCGGGGGCGAGGACGGTGCCGGCGTCGACGGCCAGGATCAGGTCGGTGTCGCAGTGGGGGAGGGCGTGGTTCTGGGCGCGGGCCTTGCCGCCGAGGTGGTGGGGCGGGCGCAGGACCGTCACGCCGGTGAAGGCGGCGGCGATCGCGCCGGTGCGGTCGGTCGAGCCGTCGCCGACGACGATGATCTTGTCGGGCGGGGAGGTCTGGGCGGTGATGGAGCGGAGGGTGTCGGGGAGGCTCTGCTCCTCGTCGTGGGCGGGGATGATCACCGTGAGGGTGAGCGCGGGAGCGGACAGCGGTGGCGCTGTGGCTCGGGTGGTCATCGGCGGCGCCCTCTCAGGAGGAGGGACACCAGGGCCACCGCGGCGTAGATGATCAGGGTGAAGCCTAGGGTGGGCGGGCCTCCGGGCATGTCGTCCGTCCTTTCTGGGGGGGAGAAGGCTGGACGTCAGGATGGCGGAGGGCGCGCGGGGTGGGCGGGGGCGAGCGGCGTTCTGTGGATGAGGGGTGCGGTCGGGGTGGGCTGTGGATGAGGGAGGGCCGGTCCGCGGAGCGGCCGGCCCTTCCGGAAGGGGGCGGTCAGGTGGTGCAGGGGGCGTCGTTCAGGGTGAAGGAGGAGGGGGCGGCGGTGTTGCCGCTGTGGGTGGCCTGGAAACCGAACTGGGTGGACGCGCCGGGCGCCACATTGCCGTTGTAGCTGACGTTCCTGGCCGTCACCGCGCCCGAGGCGGGGGAGACGGTGGCGTTCCAGGCGGAGGTGACCGTCTGGCCGGCGGGCAGCGTGAAGGCCAGTGACCAGGTGGAGAGCGGGGACGCGCCGGTGTTGGTGATCGTGACGCTGGCGGTGAAGCCATTGTTCCAGGTGTTCATGGTGTAGCCGACCTTGCACGCGCCCGCGGGCGACGTGGGGGTGACGGTCGGGGTCACGGTGGGGGTCACGGTCGGGGTGGCGGTCGGGGTCTGCGACGGGCCAGGGGTGTCCAGGCCGAGGAAGGCGATCGCCATGGCCGCCATGCCGCTCTGCGGCAGGCTGTGCCCGACGCCCTGGATGCTGATGCCCTCGACCGCGACGGTCGTGCCGGTGCCGCCGTAACGGGTCCGGGTCCAGCCCGAGCGGGGCTGGTCGGTGGTGGTCGGCGTCTGGCTCAGGCCGTGGACGTTCGTCCACTGCTTGATCTCCTCGCCGAAGTTCGGGTAGCGCAGCGTCGTGTCCTCGGTGCCGTGCCACACCTGCATGCGCGGACGCGGGCCGCTGTAGCCGGGGTAGGCGCCGCGCACCAGGTCGCCCCACTGCTGCGGGGTCTTGATGAGCTGGCCGTTGGCGCAGGTGCTGTTCCAGCTCGACCCGTCGGTGGTGGCGAAGCAGCCGAACGGCACGCCCATGAACGCCGCCCCCGCCTTGAACACGTCGGGGTAGTCGCCGAGCAGCACGTTCGTCATCATCGCGCCCGAGGAGGCGCCGGTGACGTACGTGCGATCAGGATCGGCGGCGTAGCGTTGCTGCACGTACCGGACCATGGACACGATGCCGACCGGATCGCTGCCGCCGTCGTGGCGCAGCGCCTGCGGCGAGGAGACGTCGAAGCAGGAGCCGCTCCGCGTCGCCGACGGGTAGATGACGATGAACTTGTACCGGTCGGCCAGCGAGGCGAACTCGGTGCCGGAGTAGAACGCCGGGCCCGAGCCGGTGCAGTAGTGGACGGCCACGAGCAGCGCCGGGCGGGAGCCGACGCCGTCGGGCACGTAGAGGTGCATGCGCAGGTTGGTGGGGTTCGTGCCGAAGCCGGTCACCTCGGTCAGCTGGGCCGAGGCGGCAGGGGGCGCCGAGATCAGCATCGCGACGACGAGCGTCACCGCGGCGACCGCGGCACTGGCTAGGCGAGCTGTCACTTTCATCCGGGCTCCTCTCGATCGCCTGAAACATTGCGAGTGTGTTGAGAAAGTTTCAGCCCTGCAATGGGCCAGGTTGATCGGGTCAAGACCGAGTGCTTTGAGCTGGGAACAAGCGTGTACTAGGGCGACGGCTCCGTGAAACTTTCGGAGTAGCGGGCGGCCAGGGCGGTGACGGTGGCGGCGAGGCGGGCCCGCAGCTCGGACGGCGACACCACCTCGGCGTCCACCCCGAGCCGCAGGAACTCGGCCAGCGCGTGCTCGACCGACTCGATCGGCACCGTGACCCGCGTCCAGCCCTCCGCGTCCGGCGGCCCGGCCGTCCGCCTGGCCGCCTCCACCACGCCCGGCGTCATCAGGTCGGGCAGCCGCTCCAGCCCGCGCGGCGACAGCCGCACCACCGCCTCGCCCCTCCTCAGCCCGGCCTCGAACGCGGCCAGGTGCTCCGCCCAGTACGCCGCCAGGTCGAACCCCTCGGGCCGGGCGAACCCCTCCTCCAGCACACGCAGGGCGAGGATCTGCGAGACCCGGTAGGTCCGCGCGCCGCCGTCCGCGCCGGCCACCAGGTACCAGCGGCCCGCCTTGACCACCAGCCCGTACGGATCCAGCAGCCGCTCCACCTCCTGCGGCTCCTTCCACCGCCGGTAGGTGACCTGGACCCGCCGCTCGTTCCACACGGCGTCGGCCACGTCCGGCAGGTACGGCACCGGCTCCCGGTCCCGGTACCAGGTCGGCGCGTCGAGGTGGAAACGCTCCTGGAGCCGCCCGGCGCGGTCGCGCAGCTCGGCCGGCAGCGCGGCCATGAGCTTGAGCTGCGCCGCCGTCACCACGGCGCCGAGGCCCAGCTCGGCCGCCGGGCCGGGCAGCCCGGCGAGGAACAGCGACTCGGCCTCGTCCTGGGTCAGGCCGGTCAGCCGGGTGCGGTAGCCGTCGAGGAGCTGGTAGCCGCCGCGCGGGCCGGCGTCGCCGTACAGGGGGATGCCGGCGGCGTGCAGCGACTCGACGTCGCGGTAGATCGTGCGGACCGAGACCTCCAGACGGCCGGCCAGCTCGCGCGCGGTCATCCGGCCCCGGGTCTGGAGCAGCAACAGGATCGAGACCAGGCGGGAGGCGCGCACGACCACTGACACTACCTGTCAGTGACCCGGCCGTAGGTTCTCGCGCATGAACGACTTCGACTTTCTCGCCGGTCACTGGAACGTCGCCAACCGCCGGCTGACCGAGCCACTGTCCGGGCCTCTGTCCGGGCCTCTGTCCGGGCCCCTGTCCGGCGCCGCCGAATGGGAGGAGTTCCCCGGCCGCTCGGTCGCCACCCGCCACTTCGACGGGGCGGCCAGCGTCGACGAGATCACGTTCCCGACCAAGGGCTGGAACGGCCTCACCGTGCGCGTCTACCACCCCGGCACCCGCCAGTGGTCCATCTACTGGGCCAGCAGCGCGCGCGGCGAGCTCGACACCCGGCCCATGGTGGGCGCCTTCGAGGGGGACCGGGGGCTGTTCTACGGGGAGGAGACGGTGGAGGGGCGGACGGTCCGCTGCCGGTTCGTCTGGACGGTGCCCGGCCCCGGCCGCGCCCGGTGGGAGCAGGCGTTCGCCGAGGCGGGCGCGGGGGAGCGCGAGGAGGACTGGGAGACGAACTGGGTCATGGAGCTCACCCGGGCGTGACGACCGCCGAGGCCGGGACGGGCAGGGCCTTCGCCGTGGACTGCGTGCTCCGCACCCACAGGACGGCGGCCACCGCCAGCGCGGCGATCAGCAGCACCAGCCCGCCCACCAGGATCACCCACCACCAGCCCGACCGGGCCGGCTTGGCCTCGTAGAGCTGCACGTCGGGGAGCATGTCAGGGGTGTACTCCAGCCGCCGCGTCACCGGTGGGTCGGTGGACGGGCGAGGGTGGGGTGAACGGTGCTGGACGGTCTGCTCGGGGTCCGGTTCCTGGCGTCCGGAGTGGTGCGAAGTCATGGGTCCCTCGTGGCGGCGCTGCGGAGTGTCGGGGTTTTCCGCCGACATTGTCACACTTACGCCTGCTGCCCCGTCCAGATCGCATGACACGTGTACTGGTGACGGGAGGCAGCGGCCGGGCCGGCCGCGCGCTGCTGGAGAGGCTGGCGGACGAGGGGTACGAGGCGCGGGCGACCAGCCGCTCCGCCCGCCCCTCCACGGACGGCGTGCGCTGGTTCGCCGCGGACCTGGCCACCGGGCGCGGCCTGGAGGAGGCGGTGGCCGGCGTGGACGCGGTCGTCCACCTGGCCACCGCGCCGTACCGGGGCCGCTACAGCCGCCGGGTGGAGCTGGACGGCACGGCGGCGCTGCTCGCGGCGGCCCGGGCGGCCGGCGTGGGACACCTGGTGTACGTCTCGATCGTCGGCGCGGACCGGGTGCCCTGGGGCTACTTCCGCCTCAAGACGCGGGCCGAGCGGCTGGTCCGGGACGGCGGGGTGCCGTGGACGGTGCTGCGCGCCACGCAGTTCCACGAGTTCGTCGAGCTGGCGCTGCGCGGCATGGCCCGGCTCGGCGCGGTGGTGGCCGATCCGGGCATCACGGTGCAGACCGTGGACGTCAGGGACGTCGCCCGCCGCCTGACGGACCTGATCGAGGACGGGCCCCGGCAGGAGATCGTGGAGCTCGGCGGGCCCGAGGTGCTGACCATGGCCGAGGCCGCCGGGACGTGGCTGCGGGCGCGCGGGCTGCGCCGGCCGGTGCTGCGGCTGCGGGTGCCGGGCGGGCTCGGCCGCGCCTGCCGCGCCGGCGGCCTGGTCACGACCGCCGAGCCGGCCGGCGAGATCACGTGGGCGCGGTACCTGCGCGGCGAGTAGCGAAGACGCGGGCGTCAGGCGCGGGCGCTGGTCGAAGGCCGGTTCAGGTGCGCGGGTCCCGGTCGACGCGCGTCAGGCTTGCGGGCCCTGGCCGAAGGGGGGCTGCGGCGGGTTCTGCCAGCCCGGCTGCTGCTGCGGGTACGGCGGCTGCTGCGGCGGCTGGTTCCAGCCCTGCTGCTGCTCCCACGGCGCCGCCGGCGGCTGCTGTTGCGGCCAGCCCTGCGGACCGGCGGGCCGCGGCGGGTCACGCCGGGCGACCACGCCGCCGATCAGCAGGGCCACGCCGATCAGGTGGAAGATCGAGGAGACCAGGACCGACAGGCCGACCGCGCCGCCGATGCCCAGCACGTCGACCAGGGCCGACTGCAGGAAACCCTGCAGCAGGCTGAAGACCGCCCCGAGCAGGAGCACGACGCAGCCGGAGATCCCGAGCACGGCGCCGCGCCCCTGCTCGCGCCGGCGCATCGCGATGAGGACGACGCCGCCGATCAGGAGGATGACGTTCAGGAACGCGGTGATCAGGCTGATGACGGTGAGCGAGCTGCTTACCAAGGCAGGACTCCGGCGGGGTTGACGGACATTGGTCAAGAAGGCTACGGGGATCGGCGGAGATCCGCTATCGCCCGGCTGATCGACTCCTGGTCGAGCCGCCCCTGGTAGCGGACGCCGTTCAGGAACAGGGTGGGGGTGCCGCGCACGCCGCTGTCGCGTCCGGACGCCTCGTCCAGGGCGATCCTGGAGACGTGCCGGGGGACGTCGTCCCACGGCGGCACGTCGAGCTGGGCGGCGTAGTGCTCCAGGTCGGCGTCGGTGAGGAAGCGCTGGTTGTCGTAGAGGACGTCGTGCATCTCCCAGAAGCGGCCCCGGTCGGCCGCGGCCTCGGCGACGATCGCGGCGGGGGCGGCGCGCGGGTGCAGGGTGCGCAGCGGGTAGTGGCGGAAGACGAGCCGGACGTCCGGGTTCTTCCTGAGCAGTTCCTCCAGCACGGGGTGCAGGCGGCCGCAGTACGGGCACTCGAAGTCGCCGTACTCGACGATGGTGATCGGGGCGCCGGCCGGGCCGCGCACGTGGTCGTCCGGCCCCACGGGCACCGACAGCAGCTCGGGCAGCTCCTCGTCCGGCTCGGCCTCGGGCGGGGCGCAGACGCCGCCCCGGTCCCACGCCAGCCGGAAGACCACCCAGCCCAGCGCGGCGGCCAGCAGCGACCCGGCCAGGATGCCGATCTTCGCCTCGGCGCGCACCGCCGGGTCGGGGAAGGCGAGGTCGACGATGAACAGCGCCACCGTGAACCCGATGCCGGACACCGCCGCGCCGCCGAGCAGCTGACCCCACACCAGGTTGCCGGGCAGGATGCCCCACTTCAGGCGGAGCGGCAGCCACGTGCCGAGCGAGATGCCGATGAACTTGCCGGCCAGCAGGCCCGCCGCCACCCCGATCGACACGGGCGAGGTGAGCGCGGCCCGCAGGGTCTCGCCGTCCAGCCGCACCCCCGCGTTGGCCAGCGCGAACACCGGCACGATGACGTAGCTGCTCCACGGGTGCAGGCGGAGCTGCAGCCGCTCGTTGACGGACACGGCGTGCTGGAGCCGCCGGGTGGCCTCGCGGGCGGCGCGGGCGCTCGGCTCCTGGGTGAACTCCTGCACGGCCTCGCCGGCCAGCAGCAGCTTCTGGTCGGAGGGGGCGTAGACGAAGACCAGCACGCCGAGCGCGATGCCGATCAGCGTGGGGTGGATGCCGCTCTCCAGCGTGGCCACCCACAGCGCGAACCCCAGCACGATGTACGCCGGCGCCCGCCAGATCCGCAGCCGCCGCAACGTCGCGATGGCCGCCAGCAGCAGCGCCGCCGTGACGAGCGCGGGCACCGACAGCTCGGCGGTGTAGAACAGGGCGATGATGATGATCGCGAGGACGTCGTCGACGATCGCCAGCGTCAGCAGGAACGCCCGCAGCGGGTCGGGGCACCGCGCGCCGACGATCGCGAGCACGCCGAGCACGAACGCGGTGTCGGTGGCGATCGGCACGCCCCACCCGGCCGCGCCCGGCCCGCCCGCGTTGAGCAGCAGGTAGATGCCGGCGGGCACCAGCATGCCGCCGAACGCCGCGACCGCGGGCACCGCGATCAGCCGCCGGTCGCGGAGCTGCCCGAGCCGCACCTCGTAGGAGACCTCCAGGCCGATGACGAAGAAGAACACCGTCATCAGCCCGTCGTTGACCCAGTGCCGCAGGTCGAGCGAGAAGTCGGCGGAGCCGAACGACAGGCCCATGGGCGTGTGCCAGAACGCCTCGTAGGCGCCGCCCCAGGGCGAGTTCGCCCACAGCAGGGCCACGGCGGTGGCGACCAGCAACACGCTGGTACTGCCTGCCTCGGTCCTGAAGAAGGCACGCAACATCGGTCCGGAACTCCTCCCCCGCGGAGACTCCGATCCTAGAGGGGCGTCCGGGACGCGCGGGAGGCGGGGAAGGCTCAGGCCCCGAAGAACAGGTGGGCCGCCGCGTCGCGGGCGAGCAGGAACCCGATGATGCCGACCGCCCAGCTCACCATCGACGCCGAGTGCCGGGTCAGCCAGGCCCGCAGCCGCTCCAGCCGGGGCTCCAGCCAGGCGCCGGCGACGCCGCGCAGCGCCATGAGCGCCAGCGGCGGCGCGATCATGACGAGCACGTACCCGGCCAGCAGCGGCAGCCACTGCGCGGCCGGCAGCCCGGAGGTGGTCATCAGGCCGACGGCCGCGAGGTAGGGCACCATCGTGGCCACCTCGACGGCCCCGGCGGTGAGCCCGAGCAGCACCATCGTCCCCGGGCCGCCGGTGCGGGGCGCGGAGCGGCGCGGCGGCCTCCTGCCGAGCGGGAAGCTCAGCGCGAACAGGCCCGCGCCCAGCACGAGCTGCGTCCAGTACGCCGCCGGGCTGCTCAGCGCCTCGCCGAAGCCGTCCAGGGCCGCCGACAGGCCCAGCATGAGCGCGACCCCGACGAGGAAGTAGAACGCCGCGATCGTGGCCAGGTAGACGAGCAGCCCGGACGTCCTGGACCGGCCGCCGGACAGCAGCAGGTACACGGGGATCACCAGTGTCCCGAAGCTGGTGCTGTCGACCAGCGCGAGGGCGGCGAGCGTGAGCGCCAGAGCGAGCGTCATAGGACGATCCTGCTGGTCAGCGGCGGCTCGCCGCCTCCTCCACCGGGCCGAATCAGGCGTACATCCTTCGATGCAGGCCGGCCGGCCCGCTAGAGGCCACGCAGGTAGGCGAGGGAGGGCGCGAAGAAGTACTCGCCGCCCCTCATCGTGATCGTCTGCGCCACCTGGGCCTGCGGGGGCGAGAGCTCGGGCTTGCCCCACACCTTGGGGAAGGTCACCTTGATCTCGCGCCGGCCCTGGCCGATCACCGGGTCGTGGCCGGTCGCCGGGTTCTGGAAGTCCTCGTTGTTCGCCCAGGTGCGCTGGGTGAACTCGAACTGGTTCTCCAGGCTGGCGTTGAACGCCATGAACAGCAGCCCGACCTCGCCGCTGGGCCGCGTCTCGGGCGGCGCGTCGTCCCACGGGTGGTCGGTGCGCCGCCCGTAGGTCTGCCCGCGCCGGGCCATGAGCACCTCGCGCCCGAACGAGCGCGGGTTGGTCTTGCGGACGTGCCCGCTGAAGGGGCACTTGCCGCCCTCGTCGCCGTCGAAGGTGAAGTCGTTGGAGACCGGGCCGCCGCCCGCCTTGCCCTTGCTGGTCAGCGGCGTGCCGTCCTTGAAGCGGCCGATGAGCATCGCGCCCGCCCGGTCGCGGTCGGCGCCCTTGAGCCCTAACGCGTCGGCCAGGTGCTGCTCGATCTCCTTGAACGCCCGCACGTTCTGCTCCAGCTTCCTGAAGACCAGGTAGCTGCCGTGGTGCCGGCGCGGGTCGGGCGCGAAGGGGTCCGGCACGAGCACGTTGGACAGCGGGAAGGCCGGGTCCCAGCGCTTCTTCGGCTCGCGGTCCACCTCGTCCTTGAGGAACAGCGGCTGGCTGCGGCCGTCCACGTAGCCGAAGTGCTCGATGCCGTCGCCGGCCGGGTTGCGCATGCCCTGGCCGGTCTCCTCGCCGAGCACCCTGGCGCTGGCCGGCAGCGCGGCGCGGATCTCCTGGCGCAGCTTCGCCACCGGCTCGGGCCGGTCGTCGCCGATCAGGACGACCGCGTGGATCTCCCGCTGGTAGGTGCGGTCCCACTGGTCGACGGGCGGGTCGTCGACCTCGGCGACGCGCTGCTTCATGCCGTCGCGGAACACCTGGTCGCCGAACTTGCGCACGTCCTGGACGGTGTGCCCGAGGTCGCGGTAGCCGGCCTTGCTGATGCCGATCCCCACGTACGGCGTGCCGCGCCGGCCCCGCGTGGCGAAGTCGCGCACCTCCTCCAGGTGCTTGCGCGCCGACTTCATGTGCGTCGTCGCCACGTGCCGGAGGAACGCCTTGCCCTCGGCCGCGTCGTTGAACCGGACGAACAGGACGGACAGGTGCTCGCGTACGTGCGCGCGCAGGATGTTCGGCTGGAGGTTGTCCAGCATCGCCTTGGTGTCCGCGTCGAGCGTGGCCGAGTCCCAGGCCAGGGGTCGTGCGTTGTTCAGGTCGACTGGCATGGCCGAGTCCCTTTCCCCGTCGGAAATGAAGTTCCGAGCCCCCATGTCTAGGACTCCTGGGAGGCGGAGAAAGTTTCCCGTCAGCGTCGGCCGTACATAATTGCCCACGAGCAGCGCGCCGACACCTGGGAGCACTGAGTGAAGAGCCGCCGTTGGGGAAGGTCGGGCGACACCAGGGACGCGCTGCTGCGCGCCGCCCGCGAGGTGTTCCTCGCCAAGGGGTACGCCGAGGCCACGGTCGCCGACCTCGTCGGGGCCTCCGGCATCAGCGTCGGCAGCCTGTACCACCACTTCGGCGGCAAACCGGGGCTGTTCCTGGCGTTGTGGGAGCAGTTCATGCGCGGTCAGGAGGAACGCACCTCGCGCGCGGCCAAGGCGGTCGCCGCGGGCGCGCCCGAGCGGTTCCTCGCCGGGGCGCGCGCCTACCTGGAGGGCTCGTGGGAGCAGCGCGAGGTGGCCAGGCTGTTCCTGGAGAGCGACGGCCCGGCCGAGTTCACCGCGCTGCGCAGGCAGCGCGGCTGGGACTGGATCGGCGGCAACAAGAAGCTGCTCGGCCTCGCCGACACCCGGGCGAGCCACGTGCTCGTGCTCCTGCTCACGACGATGATGGGCGAGGCGGGCCGCGAGGTCGCGGTGTGCGAGTCGGAGGAGGAGGCCAAGGAGACCATCGACGAGGTGATCCGCCTGGTGCGCCGCATGCTGACCGGCACTACCGCCCAGGACGTACGCTGACGGCCTCCCGGGGGACGATGGCCCGCGGCCGCTCCGGTGAGACCGTGGGCGCATGGACGACGCACTCCGCAGAGCCCTGGGCGGGCTCTCCCTGCTGTACGCGCTGGTCTTCCTGGTGGCCTGCCTGCTGCACGCCGGGGTCGTGCTCGGCCCGCTGCGCCAGCCGGTGACGGTGCCGGCCGTGGTCGTGGAGTCGCTGTGCTGCGCGGCGATGCTGGCCGGCGCGTACGGCGCGCTGAGCGCCCGCCCCTGGGCCTGGGACGGGCTGATCTACACGCACGCCGGCGCGCTGTCCGGGGTGCTGCTCGGGATCCTGGCGGTGGCGTTCGTGCCGGGGGCGCCGGCAGGGACGGGGCTCGTGTGGTACCACGGCACGATCGCGGCCTTCCTCGCCGCCGGGCTGGCCGCGGCCTTCTACGTCTCCAGGGTGCGGAGGTAGCCGGCCGCCTCGGCGAGGCGCTCCTCGCTGAACACGCGGATGCCGTGCCGCTCCAGCAGCGCCGTGGTGACGCCCTGGCCGGGCACCCGGCGGCCCTGGAAGCCGCCGTCGTGGACGGCGAGCGAGCCGCACGACGGGCTGCCCTCCTTGAGCACGGCCAGCCGGACCCCGGCCGACCGGGCCGCCTCCAGCGCCGCCCGCGCCCCCTCCACGAACGCCTCGGTCACGTCGGAGCCGTCGGCGGTGACCACCCGGGCCTCGCCCGCGAGCACCGCGGCCCCGCCCGCGCCGCCCTCGATCTCGGCGGCCGGGCGCGGCACCGGCAGCCCGCCGCTCACCTCGGGACAGAACGGCACCAGCCGCCCCTCCTCGCGCCACCCGGCGAGCAGGGCGGACTGGCTGGTCTTCGCGCCGCCGTCGAAGCGGACCCGGCGGCCCATCAGGCAGGCGCTGACGAGGATCTTCTCCACGCCTTCGATCCTAGGAGCGCGACCGGCACCAGCGTGACGGCGGCCAGCCCGACCGCGCAGCAGAAGACGACGGTGAAGGGCCGCGCCGCGCCCGCCGCGGTGACCAGTTGCAGCAGCACCGCGAGCACCGCCACGCCGAACGACGAGCCCAGCCGCAGCGAGATCGTGCTCAGCGTGGTCGCCGCCGGGATGGCCGCGCGCTCCAGCGTCGCGTACGCCGCCGCCAGCACCGACGTGGACACCAGCCCGTGCCCGAGCCCGACCACGAGGACGGGCAGCGGCCCGGGGAAGGCCGCGAACGCCGCCATGCCCGCCACCACGCCCGTCACGCCGGCCGCGGCGACCCCGCGGGCGCCCCGGCTGTCGGTGAGCCGGCCCGCGATCGGCAGCGTGAGCGCCGCGCCGATCCCCAGCGGGGCCAGCAGCAGGCCGGCGTCCAGCGGGCTGCCGCCCCGGGCGAGCTGGCTGTAGAGCGGCACCAGCACGGTGAAGCCGAGCATGGCCGCCGAGTAGCAGATCATCGCCCCCACGGACACGGCGAACACGCGGTCGCCGAACAGCCGCAGGTCCACCAGCGCCCCCGGCATCCGCAGCGCCCGCACCACGAACGCCGCGACCAGCGCGAGCCCGATCCAGAGCGCCGGGTGCAGCGGCGAGGCGCCGTCGCCGACCGCCGACAGGCCGTGCACCAGCGCGCCCAGCCCGGGGGAGAGCAGCGCCAGGCCGAGCACGTCGAGCGGCTGCCGGGCCGTCCCGCCGGCCGCCGCGCGCGGCAGCAGCAGGACCGCCGCGGCCAGCGCCACCACGCTGAGGGGCAGGTTGACCAGGAACAGCCAGCGCCAGCCGAGGGTCTGCACGATCACCCCGCCGAGCGGCGGCCCGAGCACCGGCACCAGCATGGCGGGCACCGAGATCAGCGCCATCGCCCGGCCCATGCGCTCCTTGCCCGCCGCCTGGGCCAGCATCGCCTGGCCGACCGGCATGAGCAGGCCGCCGCCGAGGCCCTGCGCGGCGCGGAAGGCGACCAGGCTGCCGGCCGACCAGGCGACGGCGCAGAGCGCCGAGCCGGCCGCGAACAGCGCGAGCGAGACCAGCCAGACCCGGCGCGCGCCGAAGCGGCCGACCGCCCAGCCGGTGACCGGGACCGTCATCGACATGGCCAGCAGGTAGCCGGTGACCGCCTGCTGGACGGTGGCGGGGGTGGTGTGGAAGTCGTGGGCGAGCGTGGTGAGCGCCACGTTGACGATCGTCGAGTCGAGCATCGTCATGACGCCGCCGAGCAGGACCACCAGGCCGGTGGCCGCGAGCGGGGTTCGTACGGCGTATCGCATGTCGTACACCGTATCACCCTCGTACGGTGTAGCGGCTGCCTTAGGATCGGAGGCGTGAGCAGTTCCGTCTGGTCGCGGCCCGCGCCGCCCCGCCGCCCGGCCCTGACCAGGGAGGCCATCGTGGCCGCGGCCATCGCGCTCGCCGACGCCGAGGGCCTGGCCGCCGTCTCCATCAGGCGCGTGGCCGCCGAGCTCGGCGCCCGCACGATGACGCTCTACTCCTACATCGAGCGCAAGGAGGACCTGCTCGCGCTCATGCTCGACGAGATCGCCGGCGAGCTGCGCCCGGCCGGGCCCCCGCCGGACGACTGGCGCGAGGCGCTGCTCGACATCGCCCGCCGCGAGCGCGACCTCGTCCGCCGCCACCCGTGGCGGGTGGACCTCCTCTCGCAGGGCGTCGCCGTCGGGCCCAACGCGCTGCGCCACGTGGAGCGCAAGCTCGCCGTCCTCGCCCGGCTCGGCGCCGCGCCGGAGGCCGCCTGGCGGGTGCTGGCCGCCTACACCGACTACATGACCGGGTTCCTGGTGCGCGAGGCGCAGGAGCGGGGCGCGCCCCGGCACGAGGGGGTCAGCGACGCCGAGCGGGCCGCGCTGGCCGAGCCGTACGTCAGGGAGCTGATCGGCGAGGGCGCGCTGCCGCACCTCGCGCCCCTGCTGGAGCAGGGGGTGGCCGGCGCGGGCGACACCTTCGAGCAGGGCCTGCGCTGGTTGTTCGACGGCATCGAGCGGGAGCTGTCGCCGGAGTAGGGGGCGCCGCACCCGGGCGATAGCCTTACCCCCGATGAACACCACCGTCTCCGCGATCGTCATCACCGGCGCGCTGCTGCTCATGCTGGCGAGCCTGGTCAACGCGTTCCGCGACCGGCCCATGGGCATGGTGCTGCTGATCGGCTTCGCCGCGCTGGAGGTCGCGATCCTGGTGCAGGTCGGCTTCGTCATCGCGGCGCTGTCCGGGGGCGCGGGGCCGCAGGAGAAGGCGACGCTGTGGGGCTACCTCGCCGGCGAGGTCGTCATCCCGCCCGCGGGGGTGTTCCTCGCGCTGGCCGAGCGGTCCCGGTGGGGGTCGGCGATCCTGGTCCTCGCCGGGTTCGCGATCGCCGTCATGAACGCCCGGCTGCTGCAGATCTGGCAGGGCGGGGCATGAGCGGCGACGCCTCCCGCGCCATCGGCAGCGGGCCGGGGCGGGCGCTGATCGCCGTGTACGGCCTGTTCTCGCTGGCCGCGGGCGCGCGGGCCGGGGTGCAGATCGCCACGAGGTTCGCCGAGGCGCCGCTGGCGTACGCGCTGTCGGCGTTCGCGGCGGCCGTCTACATCCTGCTCACGGTCGCGCTGTGGCGCGGCGCGCGGCGGCTCGCGCTGGTCGCGCTCGGCGTCGAACTGGCCGGCGTGCTGATCGTCGGCACCGCCAGCGTCGTCGACCCGGCGGCCTTCCCCGACGAGACCGTGTGGTCCGCCTACGGCAGGGGATATCTGTTCATCCCGCTCGTGCTTCCCTTCGTCGGCCTCTACTGGCTGCTCCGGCGGAGGCGTTAACCTCCGGCCCGCCCGGGAAGTGGCTGAACCCATGAGCACGATCGAGCACTCTGTAGACGTCGAGGTCCCCATCCGGGTGGCCTACAACCAGTGGACGCAGTTCGAGAGCTTCCCCGAGTTCATGGAGGGCGTGGAGTCGGTCAAGCAGGTCACCGACACCCGCACCCATTGGGTGACGGAGATCGCCGGGGTCAAGCGCGAGTTCGACGCCGAGATCACCGAGCAGCACCCGGACGAGCGGGTCGCCTGGCGCAGCCTGGACAAGCCGAACCAGGCGGGCGTCGTCACCTTCCACCGCATCGACAACGACCGCACCAAGGTCACGCTCCAGATGGAGTACGACCCCGAGGGCTTCGTCGAGACCGTGGGCGACTGGCTCCAGATCGTCCGGCTGCGGGTCAACGGCGACCTCGGCCGCTTCAAGGAGTTCATCGAGTCACGCGGCGCCGAGACCGGCGGCTGGCGCGGCGAGGTGCCCGGCCCCCACCAGCGCGACGACACGGTCGGCACCGGCACGCACGAGCACGGCTCCACCTACGGCGGCGCCCAGCAGGTCCCGCCCGGCACGATCGGCGGCAACGACCCCACCCTGCCGCCGGCCGGCGGCCTGCCCGCGCCCGGCGCGGTCCCGCCCGGCGGCCCGCTGCCCCCTCCGGACGAGCCCCCGCAGGGTCCCCGTCCGGTCCTCTGACCCCCGACCGGATCCGTTTCAGCGCGACAGCGGCCGCCCATGAGGGTGGCCGCTGTCGCGCGTCCGGGGAGTAGTGGCCGGAATAAAGCGGCATTTCGGTCCTGTTAAGGTGGTGATTCGTCCCATGATTTGATGAGTGGAGGCCCGACCCGGCATGAGCGTGCTGGCTTCAGAGTCCAGAGGCAGAACGACCCCCCTCGCCTGGCTCCTCGTGCTGGGAATCGTCCTCGCCGCACTCAACCTCCGTACCGCCGTCACCAGCGTCGGCCCCCTCCTCGACCAGCTCGCCGCGGCCCTCGGCATGTCGAGCGTCGGCACCGGCCTGCTCACCACCCTCCCGGTGCTGGCCTTCGCCGGCGTCGGCGCGATCACGCCGACACTCGCCCGGCGCGTCGGCGAACACCGGCTGCTCCTGCTGGCCCTGGTCACGCTGGGCGTCGGCCTGCTGGTCCGGTCGCTGGTCGGCTCGGCCCCCGTGTTCCTGCTGAGCAGCGCGGTCGCGCTGTCCGGCGGCGCCGTGGGCAACGTGCTGATCCCGACGCTGATCAAGCGGCACTTCCCGGCCAGGACCGGGATCATGACCACCGTCTACACCACGGCCCTGGCGGCGGGCACGATGCTGGCCGCCGCCGCGACCGTGCCGATCGAGCGCGCCTCGGGGGACTGGCACGTCGCGCTCGGCGTGTGGGCGGCCCTGGCCGCCGTGGCCGCCATTCCGTGGCTTGCGCTGCTGCGCAGTGAGCCGGAGCGGGACACGGGAGGCCGGGACGCGGGCATCCGCCGCCTGCTGGGCAGCCGCCTGGCCTGGATGATCGCGATCTACTTCGGCACCCAGTCGATGATCGCGTACATCATGTTCGGCTGGCTCGCCACCATCCTCACCGACGGGGGCTACAGCACCTCCGAGGCCGGGCTGCTCCTCGGCGTGTTCACCGCGCTGAACATCCCGGTCTCGGTCGCCGTCCCGATCATCGCCGCGCGCTTCCGCGACCAGCGGCCCGTCGTGGTCGGCCTGGTCGCCTTCTACGCCGTCGGCTTCGCCGGCCTCTGGATCGGGCCGGCGTCCTGGGCGCTGGTGTGGGTGACGCTCATCGCCGTCGGGATGGGCTCGTTCCCGCTGGCGCTGATGATGCTGGGCCTGCGCACCCGCACGCCGGAGGTGACCGCCGGGCTGTCGGCCTTCGGGCAGAGCGCCGGCTACCTCATCGCCGGCGGCGGGCCGCTGCTGGTCGGCGTGCTGCGGGACGTCTCGGGCGGCTGGTCGCTGCCGTACGCGCTGATCTTCGTCGTGCTCGCCGCCCAGCTCGCCACCGGCCTGTACGCCGGCCGCGAGCGCTACCTGGAGGACGAGCGCGCCTGACCCGCGCCCGCGCGCGGGTCAGGCCGGGGTCAGGCGGGCCAGCTTGTCCGGGTTCGCCATCAGGTAGACGGCCTGGATCCGGCCGTCGGCGACGAGCAGGGAGGCCACGCTGACCACCCGGCCCTCCGCCGAGATCACCATGGCGGGCGCGTTGTTCAGCTCCGCCAGCCCGACCGACAGGCCCGCCGTCCCCGCCTGGCCGACCGAGACCAGGAACTTGGCGATGTTCGCCGGGGTGGCGATCGAGGTGAGGAACCGGCTGACGTCGGCGGCGCCGGTGAGCACCCGCAGCGGCGCCCTGGCCTTGCCGCCGCCGTCGCTGACCAGCTCGACCTCGGCCGACAGCAGCTCGATCAGCCCGTCCAGGTCGCCCTTCATCGCGGCCTCGGCGAAGCGCTCGGTGATCCGGCGGCGCTCGGCGCGGTCCACGTCGAAGCGGGGCCGCCGGTCGCGCACGTGGTCGCGGGCGCGCCGGGCGAGCTGCCTGGCGGCGGCCTCGCTGCGCCCGACGATCTCGCCGATCTCCGCGAACGGCAGGTCGAACGCCTCCCGCAGCACGAACACCGCCCGCTCCAGCGGCGACAACGTCTCCAGCACCACCAGCAGCGCCAGCTCCACCGTGTCGGCCAGCTCGGCCCGCTCGGCGACGTCCGGCTCGGTGCTCAGCGGCTCGGGCAGCCACGGCCCCACGTACGCCTCGCGCCGCGACTTCGCCCAGCGCAGCCGGTCGATGGCCAGCCGCGAGGTCACCCTGATCAGGTACGCCTTCGGGTCCGCCACGGTGGCCTCGTCCACCCCGGACCAGCGCAGCCACGCCTCCTGCACGACGTCCTCGGCGTCCGCCACGGTGCCCAGGATGCGGTAGGCGACGCCCAGCAGCAGGGCGCGGTGCTCCTCGAAAGTGGACATGACGTATAGACGTAGCACAAAGGTCTGGTGTGACGCGCGCGCCCCTGAAGTCCGATACACTTGCTGATCGCAAGGGGCTATAGCGCAGTTGGTAGCGCGCCTCCATGGCATGGAGGAGGTCTGGGGTTCGAATCCCCATAGCTCCACCCCTCTCCGCGAGCCACCCGGCGTGGCTTCCGCCGCTCCCCGCCACCTCCGCCTAACGTGGCGGACGTGCGTGCCGCCATCAGCGCGGGAGCGATCACCGCTCTCGTGATCGGGCAGGTCGCCGTGGCCGCACCGGCCTTCGGCGGCGACCACATCCCGCCTGCCTGGAAACACCGCACGTCCCTGCGCGTGGTGCCCGACCGGCCCCGGCAGAACGACTTCGTGCGCCTCTTCGTGCACTGCCCGCCCGCGGCGAACCACGCGATCGTCGGCTCCACCGCCTTCGCGCTCAAGGGGTCGCGGCGGCTCTACCGCGAGGTCGGGGTCTCGCTCTCCGACCGCGGCCTCGGCCGCGACGCCGTGTCCGTCTCGTACTACGCGCTGCCCGGCGACCACGACGTGCTGCTGCGGTGCGTGCGGGTCACGATGGACCACAGGACGTGGATCAGGAAGATCAAGGTGGTCGGCCGGTACGCCGTGCCGCTGCGGGTGCGCCGGTTCACCGTCGGCCGCTTCTTCGGCTGACGTCGCCCGCGATCGCGCTCCCGTACGCGCAGACCTCGCGCAGCACGCACTCCTCGCAGCGCGGCCGCCGCGCCTGGCAGACCGCGCGCCCGTGCCTGATCAGCGCGACGTGCAGCTCGTGCCGGAGCTCCGGCGGCACCATCGGCGCGAGCAGGCGGTGGGCCTCGGCGGCCGAGGTGCCCGGCGGGATCCAGCCGAGCCGGGTGGTGACGCGGTGCACGTGGGTGTCCACGGGGAAGGCCGCCCGGCCCATGGAGAAGACCAGCACGCAGGCGGCCGTCTTCGGGCCGACGCCGGGCAGCGAGGTCAGGTACGCCTCCGCCGCCTCGTCGTCGAGCCCGTTCAGCCGGTCAAGGTCGATCGCGCCCTCGCGCTCCTCCACGGCGGTCAGGATGTCCTGGATGCGGCGGGCCTTGATGTCGGCGATGCCGCCGCAGCGGATGGCGTCGGCCACCTCCTCGGGCGGCGCGTCCGCCACCTGCTCCCACACCGGGAAGCGCTCCTTCAGCCGGGCGAAGGCGCGGCCGGAGTTGACGTCGGAGGTGGCCTGGGACAGGACCGTCGCGACCACCTGGTCCACGATGGGCAGCGCCGGGCCCGGAGTGAACGCCTCCCGCCCGGCGCGCAGCCGCCGCAGCACCTCCAGCGCGCGTCCCTCGCCCACGACCCCTCCCGCTCCCGCGTTCCGGACGCGTACCCTATGCCCGATCTTTCCCCGTCAGCACCTCCAGGTAGTGCGGGTTGCTCATGACGCCGAGCACGTTGCCGAACGGGTCCACCACGGAGGCGGTGACGAACCCGGTGCCCTCGCCGCGCGCGGTGATCGGCTCGTGCTCGCGCGCCCCCATGGCGAGCAGCCGGTCCACCGTGGCCCGCAGGTCGTCCACGTGCCAGTACATGATCGCGCCGCCGGGGCCGCCGGGCGCGCCGCCCGGGGCGAAGCAGGCGTCGATGAGGCCCAGCTCGTGCCGGTAGTCGCCCACCCGGAACTCGGCGTAGGCCCCCGGGATCTCGTAGTACGGCTCGACGCCGAGCAGGTCGGCGTACCAGCGCTCGGCGGCCTCCAGGTCGGCGGCGTACAGGGTGAGCGTGGCGAATCCTCGCAGCATGTCCGGTCCCTTCTCGTTCCTGCGGACACCAAGGATTCTGCTCGGCAAAGTGCTCATCTCATGAGCACTTTCAGCGCGGAGTGCTCGCGGCGGACGTGATCCCACGCCTGCTCCACGTGCCGCCGCTCGGTGGCCGTCCCACCGATCGCCATCCGCAGCACCACCCGGCCGCCGGCGCGCGCGTGCGTCAGGAACAGCGCGCCGCCGGCGTTCAGCGTCTCCATGAGCCGCAGCGTGGCCCGGTCGGCGTCCTCGGCGGGCAGGCCGGGCCAGGCCGGGCGGAAGCACACCAGACCGAGGCGCGGGCGTTCGAACAGGACGAACTCCGGGTCGGCCGCGACGCGGTCCGCCAGCTCCGCGGCCAGCGCCACGCCCGCGCGGATGTGCGCGCGCAGCCCCTCCGCGCCGTACCAGCGCAGCACCGCCCACAGTTTCAGCGCGCGGAAGCGCCGGCCGAGCGGCACCTGCCAGTCGCGGTAGTCCACGACCGAGCCGCCGGCCGAGGCCGCGTTCCGCAGGAACTCCGGCAGGACCGACAGCGCGCCGAGCAGCGGGGCCCGGTCGCCGACCCACAGCAGGCCGCAGTCGAAGGTGGTGAGCAGCCACTTGTGCGGGTTCGTGGCGTAGGAGTCGGCGTACTCGGCGACGCCGTCGTTCAGCCCACGCAACTCGGGGCAGATCGCGGCCACGCCCGCGTAGGCGGCGTCCACGTGCAGCCACACCCCGTGCTCGCGGCACACCTCGCCGATCGCCGCCACCGGGTCGACGGCCGTGGTCGCGGTGGTGCCGACCGTGGCGCACACCATCGCGGGGACCGCGCCCTCCGCGCGGTCGCGGGCCAGCAGCGCGCGCAGGGCGGCCGGGTCCATGGCGAGCGTGCCGGGATCGACGTCCACCACCCGGACGTTCGCGCTGCCCAGCCCCGCGATGCGCGCCGCCTTCTCCAGCGCCGAGTGCGTCTGCGACGACACGTACAACGTGTGCCGCCCGCGCAGGCCCTCCGCCGCCACCCGGCCGCCGCTCGCCCGGTGCAGCGCGGCCAGGAGAGCGATCAGGCTCGCGCTCGACGCGGAATCCTGGATCACGCCGCCGCCGGGGCCGTCGGTGCGGAAGCGGCCGGGCAGGCCCAGCAGGCCCGCCAGCCAGTCGACCACGACGGTCTCCAGCTCGGTGCAGGCCGGGCTGGTCACCCACATCATGCCCTGCACGCCGAGCCCGGCGGACAGCAGGTCGCCGAGGATGGCCGGGCCGCTGGTGTTGGCCGGGAAGTAGCCGAAGAAGGAGGGATGCTGCCAGTGGGTGAGGCCGGGCAGGATGATCCGCTCCACGTCCGCGAGCACCGCCTCGAACGGCTCGCCGTGCTCGGGCGCGGCGTCCGGCAGCGCGCGCCGGACCTCGCCCGGCTCGGCCCGCGACCTGACCGGGTGGGACTCGACCTCGGCCAGGTAGTCCGCGATCCAGTCGACGACCTGCCTGCCGTGCCGGCGGAACTCCTCCGGGCTCATGTGAGCGCTCATCCGCCCACTCTGGCAAGCGCGGGCGGCGCCGGAAAGAGCACGGACCGGAGGCCGCCGGCCTCCGGTCCGTGCTATGGCGAAGCGGTCAGCGACCGCTGAGGGTCTTGCGCCAGTGGAAGCCGCCGGGCAGGTTGACCGACAGCGTGCGGCGTCCGTCCGCCGTCTTCGTCACCCGGAACATCCGGTTGCCCCAGCTGTGCCCGACACCGCCGCGGGACAGGTTCAGCCGTAAGGGGCCCACTTTGATCGACTTACGGTAGCTCCAGCCCATCGAACTCCTCCATTGAGATCGCGAGGACCGTCAACTACCCGCAAAGCGCGTGTTGTATCAGGGTTCAGTAATGTCCGTGGTATCGGCGGCCACCGAACGTCTTGCCGACGTGGAAGCCGCCGGGCAGGCGTACGGAGACGTGCCGGCGGCCGTCGGGGGTGGTGCTGACGTGGAAGCGCCGGTTGCCGAAGCTGTGGCTGACGCCGTGCCGCGAGAGGTTGATCCGGAACGGTCCTACTTTGATCGACTTGTGGTACTGCCAGCCCAAGGTTCCTCCTCCGGTGTTCAGCCGGTTGAACGAGCGGGGGGACGGCGGAGTTCCGCCAGTGCCGCGCAGAGGGCGTCCAGGGCGGGCGGGTAGCCGCGTTCGGACGGGGCGGCGTAACCGATCAGCAGGCCCGCCGCGCGGCCGGGCGAATGCCACAGCGGCGACGCGGGCCGCAGCGCGACGCCCCGGCGCGCGCACGCCGCCAGCGCCTCGGCCTCGCCCGGCCCGTCGCCCGGCCCGCCGCTGGGCCCGCCGCTGAACCCGTCGCCGGGCAGGAGGAGCAGGGCGCGGAGCCCGGCCGGCACGCCGGGCAGGGTGAGGCCGGGGAGCGGCCGGCCGGGGCCGGCCAGCCGGGCCACCAGGAGGTCGCGGCGGCGGCGGTAGCGCAGGCGGGCGGCGCGGACGTGCCGGTCGTAGTCGTGGGCCTCGATCATCCGGGCCAGCGCGAGCTGGCCGGGCACCTCGGTGTGCGCGTCGGCGTACAGCTTGGCCTCCGCCAGCGGGCCCAGCCAGGCCGGGGGCACCGCCGCCCAGGCCAGGCGCAGGCCGGGGGCCAGCGACTCGGACGTGGTGCCGGCGTAGAGCACGTGGCCGGGGGCGGTGGCCTGGAGCGCGCCGATCGGGCGGCGGTCGTAGCGGAACTCGCCGTCGTAGTCGTCCTCCACGACCAGCCGGTCGTGGGCCGCCGCCCAGGCGCGCAGGGCCCGGCGGCGGGCGGGGTCGAGGGGGACGCCGGTCGGGTACTGGTGGGCGGGGGTGACAACGGCGGCGGCCACGTCCGGGGTGAGCGTGTCGACGCGGGCGCCGAGCTCGTCCACCGGCAGCGGCACGACCGCGCGGCCGGCCCGGCGCACGACCTCGCGGTAGAAGTCGTGGCCGGGGTCCTCCATGGCGAACGGGCCAGGAGGGAGCACGGCGGCGAGGAGGCCGAGGGTCTGCGCGAAGCCCGTCGTCACGATCACCTGCTCCGGCGTGGTGCGCACGCCTCGGGTGCGGCCCAGGTAGGCGGCCAGGGCGGCGCGCAGCTCGATCCGGCCGCGCGGGTCGCACGAGCCGAGGACGTGGGCGGGCGCGGTGGCGAACACGTGCCGCACGGCGCGCAGCCAGGCCCGCGCGGGGAACGCCGCCAGGTCCGGCCGCCCGGGCCGCAGATCGTGCCGCGGCACGTCCGCGTCCGCCCCGGCCGCGCTTCCGTAGCCGGCGGCCACCCCCGTCCCGGGGCCGTAAGGGCCGGTGGGCTCGGGGGCGGTGGGTTCGGGGGTCGCGGGCTCGAAGGGGGCGGGTTCGGCGGCGGCGGTCGTCGCGGCGGTGGGGCCGAGGGTGGGGCCGAGGGTGGGGCCGAGGGCGGGGCCGAGGGTGGGACCGGCAGGCGGCGGGGGCTGGGGGGCGACCTGGGTGTGGGCGCCGGGGTGAGCGGTGAGGTAGCCCTCCTCGACGAGCTGGTCGTAGGCGGCGGCGACCGTGCCGCGGGCCAGGCCCAGCTCGGCGGCGAGCGCCCGGGTCGAGGGCACCCGCGCCCCGGGCGGCAGCCGCCCGTCACGGACGGCCGCGCGCAGCGCCTCCTCCAGCGCCCGCCGCCGCCCGCCCCGCGCGGGCACCTCCAGCAGCAGGTCGACTCCGCGACCGGCCCAATGTTCGCGCACGTGACCGGATCTTACGGCTGGTCCGGTCCCCCCGGATACGGTGAGGGGACCGCCACCAGGAAAGGACCCCGGCATGATCGTGATCGCGCACCTGAGCGACGTGCACCTCGGCGCCACGCCCGAGAGCGCCGGCCGCACCCGGGCCGTCATGCGCCACCTCGACGCGCTGCCCGCCGACCTCGACGCCGTGCTGGTGACCGGCGACATCGCCGACCACGGCACCGCCGAGGAGTACGAGGAGGCCCGCAAGCTGCTCACCTCCCGCCACCCGGTGCTGATCGGCCCCGGCAACCACGACGTGCGCGAGGAGTTCCGCCGCGTCCTGCTCGGCGACGAGGACCCCGGCCCAGGCCCGGTCAACCAGGTGCTGCGCACCCCCTCCGCGATCTACGCGATGTGCGACTCCTCGATCCCGCCCCGCCAGAACCCCGGCCACCTCGACGAGGAGACCCTCGACTGGCTGGAGGGCGTGCTGGCGGGCAGCGACCGCCCGGTGTTCGTGGCCTTCCATCATCCGCCGGTGACGCTGCACGTCCCGCTGGTGGACGGCATCCGGCTGCGCGCCAGCGCCCGCCTGGAGGAGCTGGTGGCCGGGCATCCGAATGTCGCGGCGGTGCTGGTGGGCCACGCGCACACGGCCGCCGCCACCACGTTCGCCGGCCGGCCGCTTCTGGTCGCCCCCGGCGTGGTCTCCACGGCCCTGCTGCCGTGGGAGGGCGGCACCACGTGGGAGACCTGCGTCGACTACGCGCTGCCCCCGTCGTTCGCCTTCCACGTGCTCGACGACGAGGGCCGGATGACCACGCACTACCGGGTGGTCACCGCTTCGTGAGCTCGGCGAAGAACCAGCCGGCCGTGGAACGGGCGTCAGCAGGGCCGACAGGGCGATGCGTGTCATGGACGACGGGGGCTCCTCACGTTGTGTTAGCGCTAACAGGTAGGTGAGCGCTAACAACTACGATCCGCGTCACGTTAAGTCCACCTGAGCTGCCCGTCAAGGGCCTTCTCGCGTGACCCGACCGTAATCCCGTCACCTCTTGACGGCGACCCTTGTTAGCGCTCACAGTCGGTGCCAAGCCAAGGAAGGAGCACGGCTGTGGGACCCAGCCTGGGGCGCCGCCTGCCGGTCATGGCCGACGTGGCCAGAGAGGCCGGCGTGTCGCACCAGACCGTGTCCCGCGTCCTCAATGATCACCCGAACGTGCGCAGCGAGACCCGCGCCCGGGTGCTCCAGGCGATCGACAAGCTCGGCTACCGCCGTAACCTCGTCGCCCGCGCCCTGGTGACCAAGCGGTCGCGCACGCTCGGCGTGGTGAGCTTCGACACCACGCTGTACGGGCCGGCCAGCACGGTGTACGGCATCGAGCAGGCCGCCAGGTCGGCCGGCTACTTCGTCAGCATCGTCAGCCTGAAGTCCATCGACACGGGGGGCGTCCGCGACGCTCTCGACTACCTCGCCGACCAGGGCGTGGACGGGGCCGTGGTGGTCGCGCCGCAGCGCTCGGCCGCGCAGGCCCTGGCCGAGCTGCCGCCCGGCATCCCCACCGTCGCCGTCGAGGGCGGCGAGGCGGGCGAGGTGTCGGTGGTCAGCGTGGACCAGTTCGCGGGGGGCAGGCTCGCCACCGAGCACCTGCTCTCCCTGGGACACGAGACGGTCTGGCACATCAGCGGTCCCTCCGACTGGCTGGAGGCGGAAGGGCGCGTGGCCGGGTGGCGGGCCGCGCTGGAGCAGGCGGGCCGCGAGGCCCCGCAACCGCTCGCCGGGGACTGGAGCCCGCGCTCGGGATACGAGGCGGGCCGCAGCCTGGCGCGCATGACGGACGTGACCGCGGTCTTCGTCGCCAACGACCAGATGGCGCTCGGGGTGCTGCGGGCGTTCACCGAGCAGGGGGTGAGGGTGCCCGGCCAGGTGAGCGTCGTCGGTTTCGACGACATCCCCGAGTCGGAGTTCTTCTCGCCGCCGCTCACGACCATCAGGCAGAACTTCGACGCGGTCGGCAGACACAGCATCGAGGTGCTGGTACGGCTGCTGGAAGACGGTCCCGAGGAGCGGGAGCGGCTTGTGGTGCCGCCGGAGTTCGTGCTCCGGGCCAGTACGGCCCGGCCTCCGGAAGGTCGCTAGCGGCCGTCCAGGTCGGCCGCGGACCCTGGGCTCCGACCAGGGTTGTTAGCGTTCACATCAGAAGGGAACCCCCCAAGTGTTCAAGAGGATCTCGGCCTTGGTCCTCGCCGGGCTCACCGCGATGTCGGTGACGGCCTGCGGCGGCAGCGGCGGCGGCACCACCAGCGCCGGCACCGGCGGTGGCGGCGGCGACTCGATCACCATGGGCTTCGCCCAGGTCGGCGCGGAGAGCGGCTGGCGCACCGCGAACACCAAGTCCATCCAGGACGCGGCGAAGAACGCGGGCATCACGCTGAAGTTCTCCGACGCCCAGCAGAAGCAGGAGAACCAGATCAAGGCCATCCGCTCCTACATCCAGCAGAAGGTGGACGTGATCGCCTTCTCGCCGGTGGTGGAGTCGGGCTGGGACCCGGTGCTGAACGAGGCGAAGAACGCCAAGATCCCGGTCATCCTGACCGACCGCGCGGTGGACTCCAAGGACACCTCCCTGTACAAGACGTTCCTCGGCTCGGACTTCGTGGAGGAGGGCAAGAAGGCCGGCCAGTGGCTGGTCGAGGAGTACAAGGACAGCAAGGACCCGGTGAAGATCGTCGAGCTCCAGGGCACCACCGGCTCGGCCCCGGCCAACGACCGCAAGGCCGGCTTCCAGCAGGTCATCAGCGCGGACTCGAAGTTCCAGATCATCGCCTCGCAGACCGGTGACTTCACCCGGGCCAAGGGCAAGGAGGTCATGGAGGCCTTCCTCAAGGCGCAGCCGGACATCGACGTGCTGTACGCGCACAACGACGACATGGGCCTCGGCGCCATCGAGGCGATCGAGGGCGCGGGCAAGGTGCCGGGCAAGGACATCAAGATCATCACCGTGGACGCGGTGAAGGACGGCATGCAGGCCCTCGCCGACGGCAAGATCAACTACATCGTGGAGTGCTCGCCGCTGCTCGGCCCGCAGCTCATGGACCTGGCCAAGAAGGTCGTCAAGGGCGAGCAGGTGCCCCCTCGCGTGGTCACCGAGGAGACCACGTTCACGCAGGAGCAGGCCAAGCAGGCCCTCTCCAGCCGCCAGTACTGATCGACCCGGTACTGATCGACCCGGTACTGATCGACGCAGTACTGATCGACGCACGACCCGCAGTCGCCGGGCCGGCTCCGCGCCGGCCCGGCCTGCCCTGATGGAGGCTTCATGGCAACACCCGCGCCGGTCCTGACGATGAGCGGGATCGGCAAACTGTTCCCGGGGGTGAGGGCCCTGGACGGCGTGGACCTGCGGCTGCTCCCCGGCGAGGTGCACGCGCTCATGGGCGAGAACGGCGCGGGCAAGTCCACCCTGATCAAGGTGCTGACCGGCGTCCACCCCGCCGACGCGGGCACGATCGAGCTGGACGGCCGGCCCGTCGCGTTCGCCAGCCCGCTGGAGGCGCAGCAGGCCGGCATCAGCACGGTCTACCAGGAGGTCAACCTCTGCACGAACCTCTCGGTGGCCGAGAACATCCTGCTCGGCCGCGAGCCGCGCCGCCGGGGCCGCATCCACTGGAAGCGCATGCGGGCGCGGGCGCGGGAGGTGCTGGCCCGGCTGGACATCGCGCTCGACGTGTCGGCGCCGCTGTCGGCGTACTCGCTGGCGATCCAGCAGATGGTGGCGATCGCGCGGGCCGTGGACGTCGAGGCGCGCGTGCTCATCCTCGACGAGCCCACCTCCAGCCTGGACGCCGGCGAGGTCGAGCAGCTCTTCCGGGTCATGCGGCGGCTGAAGGAGGAGGGCATCGCGATCCTGTTCGTCTCGCACTTCCTCGACCAGATCTACGAGATCTCCGACCGCATGACGATCCTGCGCAACGGCCGCCTGGTCGGCGAGTACCTCACCCGCGAGCTCAGCCAGGTCCAGCTCGTGGCCAAGATGATCGGCCAGGAGCTGGCCGCGCTGGAACGCCTCCAGGGCGAGCACAAGGTCTTCGACCGCCCCCTGGTCGAGGCGCGCGGGCTCGGCCGGGCGGGGGCGATCGAGCCGTTCAGCCTGACGATCCACGAGGGTGAGGTGGTGGGCCTGGCGGGGCTGCTCGGCTCGGGCCGCACCGAGGTCGCCCGGCTGCTGTTCGGCGCCGACCACGCCGGGAGCGGGGAGATCACGATCGGCGGCGCGCCCGTGTCGCTGCGCACCCCGCGCGCGGCCATGACGCACAAGATCGCCTTCTGCTCGGAGAACCGCAAGGAGGACGGGCTCATCCCCGACCTCACGGTCCGCGAGAACATCGTGCTGGCGCTCCAGGCGGTCCGCGGCTGGACCCGCCCGGTGCCCCGCGAGCAGCAGGACGACCTGGTCGGCAGGTACGTCAAGGCGCTGCGGATCAGCCCGCCCGACCCCGAGATCCCGGTGCGCAACCTCAGCGGCGGCAACCAGCAGAAGGTGGTGCTGGCCCGCTGGCTCATCCTCGAGCCCCGGCTGCTCATCCTGGACGAGCCCACCCGCGGCATCGACGTCGGGGCCAAGACCGAGATCCAGCGGCTGGTGGCCGAGCTGTCCGACGGCGGCATGGCGGTGCTGTTCATCTCCGCCGAGCTGGAGGAGGTGCTGCGGCTCAGCCACAAGGTCGAGGTGCTGCGCGACCGCCGCCTGGTGGCCGAGCTGCCCAACGACGAGAGCTTGACCACCGACGTGCTGATGGAGACGATCGCCAGCGGAGGCCGTGAGTCATGAGACGCCTGCTGTGGCCGGTGGTGGTCCTCGTGCTGCTGCTGGCACTCAACCTGTTCTTCACCCCGAGCTTCTTCTCCGTCCAGGTCAGGGACGGTCACCTGTACGGCAGCCTGATCGACATCCTGCGCTTCGGCGCGCCGCTCATCCTGGTCTCGATCGGCATGACCCTGGTCATCGCCACCGGCGGCATCGACCTGTCGGTCGGCTCGGTGGTGGCGATCTCGGGCGCGCTCGCCTGCCTGCAGATCAGCGAGGACGCCGGGCTGTTCACCGCCGTGGCGGCGGCGCTGGGGCTGTGCCTGGTGCTGGGGGCCTGGAACGGGTTCCTGGTGGCCGCCGTCGGCATCCAGCCGATCATCGCCACGCTCATCCTCATGGTGGCCGGGCGCGGTCTGGCGCAGCTCATCACCGACGGGCAGATCATCACGGTCAACAGCCCGGCGTACAAGGTGATCGGCGGCGGCTACTGGCTGACGGTGCCGTTCGGCATCCTCGTGGTGCTCGCGGTGCTGGCGATCACCGCGTTCCTGACCCGGCGGCTGGCGCTCGGCATGCTCATCGAGTCGGTGGGCGGCAACGCCGAGGCGAGCCGGCTGGCCGGCATCCGGTCGCGCGGGATCGTCATCATGGTCTACGCCTTCGCCGCCCTGTGCGCGGGCGTGGCCGGGCTGATGATCAGCTCGAACGTCTCCAGCGCCGACGGCAACAACGCCGGCCTGTGGATCGAGCTGGACGCCATCCTGGCCGTGGTGATCGGCGGCACCTCGCTGGCCGGGGGCCGGTTCTCGCTGTCGGGCACGGTGCTCGGCGCGCTGATCATCCAGACGCTGACCACCACGATCTACTCGATCGGCGTGCCGCCGGAGACGACGCTGCTGTTCAAGGCGCTGGTCGTGACGGCGGTCTGCCTCATCCAGTCGCCGTCCTTCCGGGCCAAGGCGTTCCGCCGCCGTGGCCGGACCACGCCTCCGAGCCCTGCTCCGGAGGAGAAAGTGCGGGTGACAGCGTGACGGCGCTGACCGTCGGCCGGGCCTCCGTGCCGGCCAAGTACCTGCCTGTCCTGGTGACGGGGGTCCTGTTCGTGGCGATGTTCGTGGCGGGCGGGTTCCGCTACGAGGGCTTCGCGAGCGGGCAGATCATTCTCAACGTGTTCATCGACAACGCGTTCCTGCTGGTCGTGGCCGTGGGGATGACGTTCGTGATCCTGACCGGGGGCATCGACCTGTCGGTGGGGTCGGTGGTGGCGCTGTCGACGATGATCGCGGCGAGCCTGATGGAGGGGCCGGGGTGGCCGCCGTACGTGGTGGTGCCGCTGGTGCTGCTCATCGGGTCGGGGCTCGGGCTGGTGATGGGCTGGATCATCCAGGCCTTCGACATCCAGCCGTTCATCGTGACGCTGGCGGGCATGTTCCTGGCGCGCGGGCTGTGCTACACGATCGGGACCGACTCGATCCCGATCGACGACCCGACGTTCGTGGCCTTCGCGCAGACCAGGATCGACCTGTTCGCGGATCTGTGGATCTCGCCGAGCGTGATCATCGCCGTGGTGGTCGTGGCGGTGGCGGCGTACGTGCTGCACTACACCCGCTTCGGCCGGTCGGTGTACGCGACCGGCGGCAGCGAGCAGTCGGCGCTGCTGATGGGGCTGCCCGTGGCCCGGACGAAGATCACCGTCTACACGGTGAGCGGCTTCTGCTCGGCGCTCGGCGGCGTGCTGCTGTCGTTCTACATGCTCTCCGGCTACGGGCTGCACGCCGTGGGCATGGAGCTGGACGCGATCGCGGCGGTGGTGATCGGCGGCACGCTGCTCACCGGCGGCACCGGCTTCCTGCTCGGCACCGTCCTCGGGGTTCTGGTGCTCGGCCTGATCCAGACGGTCATCAGCTTCGAGGGGACGCTCAGCTCCTGGTGGACCAAGATCTTTATTGGACTGTTGCTCTTCGTCTTCATCCTCCTGCAGCGCCTGTTCTCGGCCCGTTCGAGGCGCTGACTAGGGGAGATACCCTGGATGAAAGTTACCTGAAAGTTTCCGACAGGTTATCCCCCGCCGTTGACATAGTCTTTGTTAGCGATAACAATCGGCGGATACGAACGCGAACTTTGTTCTGATTCGTCACGTTCAGTGATCGAATCTGTCGCTACATCGGCAGCCGCCGCGTCCAGCGCTGCCGCGACCCCCATCGCAAGGAGATGACATGAGGTTGGGACGAATCGGTGGCGTGGTCTCGGCCATCGCGCTCGCCGCGACCATGACGGCCTGCGGCTCCAGTCAGAAGACGGTCGACACCGAAGCCTCCGCGTCCTCCGCCGCCGGCAACGCCGGCGCGCTGATCGGCGTGACGATGCCGACCAAGTCGTCGGAGCGCTGGATCCACGACGGCGACAACGTCAAGTCGGCTCTGGAGAAGCTGGGTTACAAGGTCGACCTCCAGTACGCGGAGAACGACATCCCCACCCAGGCCAACCAGATCGAGAACCAGATCACCAAGGGCGCCAAGCTCCTGATCATCGCCTCGATCGACGGCACCGCGATCACCTCGCAGCTCCAGCAGGCCGCCGACAACAAGATCCCGGTCATCGCCTACGACCGGCTGATCCGCAACAGCCCGAACGTGGACTACTACGCCACCTTCGACAACTTCAAGGTCGGCGTCCAGCAGGCCACCTCGCTGCTCAAGGGCCTCGGCGTCGAGGACGGCAAGAAGGGCCCGTTCAACGTCGAGCTGTTCGGCGGCTCGCCCGACGACAACAACGCCACGTTCTTCTGGAACGGCGCCATGTCGGTGCTGAAGCCGAAGATCGACGACGGCACCATCGTCGTCAAGAGCAAGCAGACCGACTTCAAGCAGGCCGCCATCCTGCGCTGGGACCCCGCGACGGCCCAGAAGCGCATGGAGGACATCCTCACCAGCACCTACGGCAGCGCCAAGGTCGACGGCGTGCTCTCCCCGTACGACGGCCTGTCCATCGGCATCCTGTCGGCGCTGAAGAGCTCCGGCTACGGCACCAGCGGCCAGCCCTACCCGATCGTGACCGGCCAGGACGCCGAGCTCGCCTCGGTCAAGTCGATCATCGCCGGTGAGCAGTACTCCACGATCTTCAAGGACACCCGCAAGCTCGCCGACCAGACGGTGAAGATGGCCGACGCCGTGCTGAAGGGCGGCCAGCCGGAGGTCAACAACACCAAGGACTACGACAACGGCAACAAGGTCGTCCCGTCGTACCTGCTCGACCCGGTGATCGTCGACAAGTCGAACTACAAGGAGATCATCATCGGCGGCAACTACTACACCGAGGACCAGCTCAAGTAAGGGCTTCGCCCCCGGGGACCCGCGCGGTCCCCGGGGGCTTCCCTGAGCTGAGCGAGGGGCATATGACCGAGCACATCTTGCGGATGATCGGGATCACCAAGACGTTCCCCGGCGTCAAGGCGCTGCAGGACGTCAACCTGTCCGTCCGGCGGGGCGAGATCCACGCCATCTGCGGCGAGAACGGCGCCGGCAAGTCGACGCTGATGAAGGTGCTGTCCGGGGTCTACCCCCACGGCACTTACGAAGGCGAGATCGTCTTCGAGGGCAAGCGGGTCGAGTTCGGCGGTATCCGCGACAGCGAGCACGCCGGCATCGTCATCATCCACCAGGAGCTGGCGCTCTCCCCGCAGCTGTCGATCGCGGAGAACATCTTCCTCGGCAACGAACGGGCCAAGCGCGGCGTCATCGACTGGAACCGCACCAACTACGAGGCCGCCGAGCTGATGAAGCGCGTCGGCCTGCGGGAGAACCCGACCACTCCGATCGCCGACATCGGCGTGGGCAAGCAGCAGCTCGTGGAGATCGCCAAGGCGCTGTCGAAGGAGGTCAAGCTCCTCATTCTCGACGAGCCGACCGCGGCGCTCAACGACGACGACTCGGCCCACCTGCTGGACCTGCTGCGCGGCCTGCGGGACGAGGGCATCACCTGCGTGATCATCTCCCACAAGCTCAACGAGGTCACCGCGATCGCCGACTCCGTCACGATCATCCGCGACGGGCGCACGATCGAGACCCTCGACATGGCGAACGACCACGTGACCGAGGACCGCATCATCTCCGGCATGGTCGGCCGCGCGCTGGACAACCGCTTCCCGCCGCACGAGCCGACGATCGGCGAGGAGGTGCTGCGCATCGAGGACTGGACGGTCTACAGCCCGAGCCAGCCCGGCCGCAAGGTCGTCGACGGCGCCGCGCTCACCCTGCGCCGCGGCGAGATCGTCGGCCTGGCCGGCCTCATGGGCGCGGGCCGCACCGAGCTCGCGATGAGCGTGTTCGGGCGCACGTACGGCGTGCACATCTCCGGCAAGGTCTTCAAGGACGGCAAGCCGATCGAGATCCGCAACGTGCAGGACGCGATCAGGCACGGCATCGCCTACGCCACCGAGGACCGCAAGCGGTACGGCCTCAACCTCATCGAGGACATCAAGCGCAACATCAGCGCGGCCGGGCTCAAGGGCCTGGCCAGGCGCGGCTGGGTGAACGAGAACGAGGAGTACAAGGTCGCCGAGGGCTTCCACAAGAGCATGAACATCAAGGCGCCCACCGTCAACAGCATCGTCGGGAAGCTGAGCGGCGGGAACCAGCAGAAGGTCGTGCTGTCGAAGTGGATCCTCACCGAGCCGGACGTGCTCATCCTCGACGAGCCCACCCGCGGCATCGACGTCGGCGCCAAGTACGAGATCTACACGATCATCAACAGCCTCGCCGACCAGGGCAAGGCCGTGCTGGTGATCTCCAGTGAGTTGCCTGAGCTGCTGGGCCTGTGCGACCGCATCTACACGCTTTCCGAGGGTCGCATCACCGGCGAGGTGGCGCGCGAGGACGCCACCCAGGAACGGCTCATGTACCTCATGACCAAGGGACAGGAGAAGCTCTCATGAGCAGCATCACGCCTGCCGACGTGGAGGTCGGCGCCAAGGGCGGCGACGGGGAGGCGCCACGGCAGCCGGGCAGGGTGTCGCTCGGCGGCCTGTCGCTCAACCTGCGCTCCAGCGGCATCTACATCGCCTTCGCGCTGATCATCGTGCTGTTCTCGGTGCTCACCGACGGCGCGCTGCTGCAGCCGCAGAACATCTCGAACATCATCGTCCAGAACTCCTACGTCCTGATCCTCGCGATCGGGATGATCCTCATCATCATCGCCGGGCACATCGACCTGTCGGTCGGCTCGGTGGTGGCGGTGACGGGAGCGCTCGCCGCCGTGCTCATGGTCAACATGGGCGTGCCGTGGCCGCTGGCCCTGCTGATCACGCTGATCGCGGGCGCGCTCATCGGCGCCTGGCAGGGGTACTGGATCGCCTACTTCGGGATCCCGGCGTTCATCGTGACGCTGGCCGGCATGCTGCTGTTCCGGGCGCTGACCCTGACCGTGCTCGGCAACCAGGGCATCGGCCCGTTCCCCGACCAGGTCCGCACCCTGGCCAACGGCTTCACCGACGGCTACCTCGGCAACGTCGGCCTCGGCCCGCTCGGCGGCGCCGACCTGTTCAGCCTGCTCATCGGCCTGGTCGCGATCGCCGGCATGGTGACCGCGCAGTGGCGCACCAGGAACGCGCGCAAGGGCTACGGCCAGGCCGTCGAGCCGATGGGCCTGTTCGTGCTCAAGATGGCGGCCGGCGCGGCGCTGATCCTCTTCCTGGTGGTGCAGCTCGCCCGGTTCAAGAACCTGCCGTGGGTGCTCGTGCTGCTCGCGGTGCTGGTGCTCGGCTACTCGATGCTGGCCGGCCGCACGGTCTTCGGCCGGCAGATCTACGCCATCGGCGGCAACCTCCAGGCGGCCATCATGTCGGGCGTCAAGGTCAAGTCGGTCGTCTTCTGGATCTTCGTCAACATGGGCGTGCTGTCGGCGATCGCCGGCATCATCTTCGCCGGCCGGCTCAACCAGGCCGGCCCCACCGCGGGCAACAGCTTCGAGCTGGACGCCATCGCGGCGGCCTTCATCGGCGGCGCGGCCGTCCAGGGCGGCGTCGGCAAGGTGGCGGGCGCCATCACCGGTGGCCTGATCATGGCGGTCATCAACAACGGCATGTCCCTGATCGGCTCGCCCAGCGAGCGGGTCATGCTCGTCAAGGGCGCGGTGCTCCTCGCCGCGGTCGCGTTCGACGTCTGGACCAAGCGACGGGCCGGCGCCACCCGCTGAATATCATCATCGGAGCCCAGCGAGAGGAGAGACGCCTGTGACGACGCCGAAGCGCCGCCTTCCGGTCATGGCCGACGTGGCCAAGGAGGCGGGCGTGTCGCACCAGACGGTCTCCCGGGTGCTCAACGACCATCCGAACGTCCGGGCCGACACCCGGGCCCGGGTGGAGGCGGCGATCACCCGGCTGGGCTACCGGCGCAACCTGGTCGCCCGCGCCCTGGTCACCAAGCGGTCGCGCACCCTCGGCGTGGTGAGCTTCGACACCACCCTGTACGGGCCGGCCAGCACGGTGTACGGCATCGAGCAGGCGGCCAGGACGGCGGGCTACTTCGTCAGCATCGTCAGCCTCAAGTCGATCGACGCCGACAGCGTGCGCGACGCCATCGACTACCTGACCGAGCAGGGCGTGGACGGGGTCGTGGTGGTCGCGCCGCAGCGCTCGGCCGCCCGCGCCCTGGAGAGCCTGCCGGCAGGCATGCCGGCGGTCGCCGTCGAGGGCACCTACCACCGGCCCGGCGTCTCGGTGGTCTGCATCGACCAGGCCGTGGGCGCCCGGCTCGCCACGCGCCACCTGCTGGAGCTGGGGCACGAGACGGTCTGGCACGTGGCCGGGCCGTCCGACTGGATGGAGACCGAGGGCCGGATCGAGGGCTGGCGCGCCGCGCTGGAGGAGGCGGGCCGGCCCGTGCCCGAGCCGCTGGCCGGCGACTGGAGCCCGCGGGCCGGCTACGAGGCGGGCCGGAGCCTGGCCGCGATGGAGGGCGTCACCGCCGTCTTCGCGGCCAACGACCAGATGGCGCTCGGCGTGCTGCGGGCGCTCAGCGAGGCGGGCGTGCGGGTGCCGGAGCAGATCAGCGTGGTGGGCTTCGACGACATCCCCGAGTCGGAGTTCTTCTCGCCGCCCCTCACGACGGTCCGGCAGGACTTCGACGCGGTGGGGCGGCACTGCATCGAGGTGCTGCTGCGGCAGATCGACTCGGGACGCGGCGGGTACCAGCGCCTGGTCGTGCCGCCGGGCTTCGTGGTGCGGTCCAGCAGCGCGCCCGCGCGCGACCCTGCCCGTGACTCGGCCCGTGACTCTGCCCGCGTCTCTGCCCGTGTCCCCGCCCCTGCCCCCTTCCCTGGACGCCCCGCCGGTAGATGATGGGCATGCCCCCGGAATTCCCCTGGAGAGCAATGTGAACGCTAACAATTACGTGGTCGGCGTCGACTTCGGCACGCTGTCCGGCCGCGCGGTCGTCGTCCGCGTCAGCGACGGCGCCGAGCTGGGCAGCGCCGTCCACGAGTACGCCCACCGCGTCATCGAGCACGAGCTGCCCGGCTCCGGCGTGCGGCTCGGCCCGGACTGGGCGCTGCAGTCGCCGCAGGACTGGCTGGAGGTGCTGAAGAGGGCCGTGCCCGCCGCGCTCGCCGCCGCCGGCGTCCCGGCCGAGCAGGTCGTCGGCATCGGCACCGACTTCACCGCCTGCACCGTCATGCCGACCACCGCCGACGGCACGCCCCTGTCGGACGAGACGCCCGAGCTGCCGCACGCCTGGCCCAAGCTGTGGAAGCACCACGCCGCCCAGCCGCACGCCGACCGCATCAACGAGCTGGCCGCCCGCCGCGGCGAGAGCTGGCTGCCCCGCTACGGCGGCAAGATCTCCTCCGAGTGGGAGTTCGCCAAGGCCCTCCAGGTGCTGGAGGAGGCCCCCGACGTCTACGCGCGCGCCGAGCGCTGGATCGAGGCCGCCGACTGGATCATCTGGCGGCTCACCGGCGTCGAGAGCCGCAACATCTGCACCGTCGGCTACAAGGGCGTCTTCCAGGACGGCTCCTACCCGTCGAAGGAGTTCCTCGCCGAGCTCAACCCCGGCTTCGCCGACTTCGTCGACAAGCTCGCCACCGGGCGGGTCGGCGACGACACCGGCGGTGTCACGCTGGCCCCGCTCGGCGGCCTGGCCGGCCGGCTGAGCGCCGAGGCCGCCAAGTGGACCGGCCTGCCCGAGGGCATCGCGGTCGCCGTCGGCAACGTGGACGCGCACGTCACCGCCGCCGCCGCGGACGCCGTCCGGCCCGGCCAGATGGTCGCCATCATGGGCACCTCCACCTGCCACATCATGCCCAGCGACCGGCTCGCCGAGGTGCCCGGCATGTGCGGCGTCGTCCGCGACGGCATCGTCCCCGGCCTGTGGGGCTACGAGGCGGGGCAGTCGGCGGTCGGCGACATCTTCGCCTGGTACGTCGAGTCCTGCGGCCGCGGCCACGAGGAGCTGACCGCCCTGGCCGAGAAGCAGGCCGTCGGCCAGCACGGCCTGGTCGCGCTCGACTGGTTCGGCGGCAACCGCTCGGTGCTGGTGGACCACAACCTCTCCGGGGTGATCGTCGGCCAGACCCTGGCCACCAGGCCCGAGGACGTCTACCGCGCGCTCATCGAGTCCACCGCGTACGGCGCCCGCATGATCGTCGAGACGTTCGAGCAGGCCGGCGTGCCGGTCGAGGAGTTCATCGTGGCCGGCGGGCTGCTCAAGAACCCCTTCCTCATGCAGATCTACGCCGACGTGCTGCGCCGCCCGCTGTCGGTCATCGGCTCCGACCAGGGGCCCGCGCTCGGCTCGGCCATCCACGCGGCGGTCGCCGCCGGCGCCTACGACGGCATCGAGCAGGCCGCGGCGGCGATGGGCAAGCGCACCGAGGCGGCGTACACGCCGGACCCGGAGCGCGCCGACGCCTACGACCGGCTCTACGCCGAGTACCGCAGGCTGCACGACTTCTTCGGCGACGGCCGCATGCTGCACACCCTCCGCGCGATCAGGAACGAGGCCCACGCGTGAACATCAGAGAACACGTCGCCGCTCTGCACGCCGAGCTGGTGCGTTACAACCTGGTGGTGTGGACCGCCGGCAACGTCTCCGGCCGCGTCCCCGGCGAGGACCTGTTCGTCATCAAGCCCTCCGGCGTCTCCTACGACGAGCTGACGCCCGAGAACATGGTGGTGTGCGACCTCGACGGCAACCTCGTGGAGGGCGAGCACGCCCCGTCCAGCGACACCGCGGCGCACGCCTACGTCTACCGCAACATGCCCGAGGTCGGCGGCGTCGTGCACACCCACTCGACGTACGCCTCGGCCTGGGCCGCCCGCGGCGAGGCGATCCCCTGCGTGCTGACCGCGATGGCCGACGAGTTCGGCGGCGAGATCCCGGTCGGGCCGTTCGCGCTCATCGGCGACGACTCGATCGGCCAGGGCATCGTCGAGACGCTCAAGGGACACCGCTCCAAGGCGGTCCTCATGCGCAACCACGGCGTGTTCACCATCGGCAAGGACGCCAAGGCCGCGGTGAAGGCCGCCGTCATGTGCGAGGACGTGGCCCGCACCGTCCACGTGGCCCGCCAGCTCGGCGAGCCGCTGCCCATCGCGCAGGACGACATCGACCGCCTGTACGACCGTTACCAGAACGTCTACGGACAGAGGAGCCCGCGTTGAAGATCTGGTTTCTGACCGGCAGCCAGGGGCTGTACGGCGAGGACACGCTCCGCCAGGTGGCCGAGCAGTCCCAGCGCATCGCCGAGCAGCTTCCCGTCCCGGTCGAGTGGAAGCCCGTGCTCACGGACGCCGCCGCGATCCGGCGCGTGATGCTGGAGGCCAACGCGGACGACTCGTGCGCCGGCATGATCGCCTGGATGCACACCTTCTCCCCGGCCAAGATGTGGATCGCCGGCCTCGACGCGCTGCGCAAGCCGCTGCTGCACCTGCACACGCAGGCCAACGTCGAGCTGCCGTGGGCGACCATCGACATGGACTTCATGAACCTCAACCAGGCCGCGCACGGCGACCGCGAGTTCGGGTTCGTGCAGACCCGGCTCGGCGTGCCGCGCAAGACCGTCGCCGGGCACGTCAGCGACCCGGTGGTGGGCGAGCGGATCCTGTCCTGGACGCGCGCCGCCCAGGGCCTGGCCGAGGTCCGGCAGCTCAAGCTGGTGCGCTTCGGCGACAACATGCGCGACGTGGCCGTCACCGAGGGCGACAAGGTCGAGGCGCAGCTCCGCTTCGGCGTCTCGGTCAACACCTACGGCGTCAACGACCTGGTCGCCGCCGTGGACGAGGTGGCCGACGCGGACGTCTCCGCGCTGGTCAAGGAGTACGAGGAGCAGTACCGGGTGGCCCCCGAGCTGCTCGGCGAGCGCACCGAGTCGCTGCGTTACGCGGCCCGCATCGAGCTGGGCCTGCGCGGCTTCCTGGAGGCCGGCGGCTACCGGGCGTTCACCACGAACTTCGAGGACCTCGGCGGCCTGCGCCAGCTCCCCGGCCTGGCCGTGCAGCGGCTCATGGCCGACGGCTACGGCTTCGGCGGCGAGGGCGACTGGAAGACCTCCGTGCTGCTGCGCACGCTCAAGTCGATGTCGCCGGGCGGCACGTCGTTCATGGAGGACTACACCTACGACCTGACGCCCGGCAACGAGCTGATCCTCGGCGCGCACATGCTGGAGGTCTGCCCGTCGATCGCCGCGGACACGCCGTCCTGCGAGATCCACCCGCTCGGCATCGGCGGCCGGGAGGACCCGGTGCGGCTGGTGTTCGACGCGGCCCCCGGCCCCGGCATCGTGGTGGGCCTGGCCGACATGGGCGACCGGTTCCGCCTGGTGGCCAACGAGATCGACGTCGTGGCGCCGCCCCAGCCGCTGCCGAAGCTGCCGGTGGCCCGCGCGGTCTGGAGCCCCCGCCCCAACCTGCGCACGTCCACCGAGTCGTGGCTCACGGCGGGCGCGCCGCACCACACCGTGCTCACCATGGCCGTCAGCCGCGAGGAGCTGACCGACCTGGCCGAGATGCTGGGCGTGGAGCTGGTCGTCATCGACGCCGAGACCACCACCGAGCGCTTCACCAAGGAGCTGCGCTGGAACCAGGCGTACTACCGCCTGGCCCAGGGCTTCTAACCCTCCTCGGCGGGCCTCTTCGGGGCGTTCCTGCGCTGCTCCTCCGCGCGTTCGCGGCAGCGGCGCAGGAACTCCTCGTCGTCGTCGGGGTTGGCGGCGGCGAAGCGGCCCGGGCGGTCGTACTCGGGGAAGGCGCTGGGCCGCTCCTGCGGGCGCCGCTCGGGGCGGCCGGCGGCCAGCCACACGAGCGAGCCCACCAGCGGCGCCAGGAACACGATCACCAGCCAGAGCATCTTGGGCAGGTTGCGGCACAGCGGCTCGGGCGTGGTGATCACGTCGAAGAGGCAGTAGAGCCAGAGCACGAGCGTGATGAGGCTGATGGCCTCGTACAGGTACAGCATGGCGGACCTCCGTCAGCGGCCAGACGAAACTAGCGGCACCCGGCCGGGCTGACAAGCGTGATCTGTGGGAAGGTAAGGCCGTGACGCTGACCAACTGGGCAGGAAACACCGCATTCCGGGCAAGTGCTGTTCATCACCCCTCCTCGCTCGACGAGCTGCGGCGGCTCGTCGCCGCCGGCACCCGGGTGCGGGCGCTGGGGAGCGGCCACTCCTTCAACGACGTCGCCGACACCACCGGCGACCTCGTGATCCTCGACCGCATGCCGGACGCCGTCGAGATCGACAGCGCCGCCGCCCGGGTGCGGGTGCCGGCGCGCACGACGTACGCGCGGCTCGCCGCCCACCTGAACGAGCACGGCTTCGCGCTGGCGAACATGGCCTCGCTGCCGCACATCTCCGTGGCCGGCTCGGTCGCGACCGGCACCCACGGCTCCGGCGACCGCATCCCGGGCCTCGCCGCCGCCGTGTCCGCGCTCGACCTCGTCACCGCCGACGGCTCGACCCTCACCCTCGCGCGCGGCGACGCCGACTTCCCGGGCGCGGTGGTGGCGCTCGGCGCGCTCGGCGTCGTCACCTCGCTCACGCTCGACCTGGTGCCCGCCTTCGAGCTGCGCCAGTACGTCCGCGAGGGGCTGCCGGTCGAGGCGCTGGCGCACTTCGACGAGATCATGGCCGCCGGCCACAGCGTCAGCCTCTTCACCGACTGGCGCGAGACCCGCGTCTGGCTCAAGCGCGCCGACGCGCTGGACGAGGCCGACTGGTACGGCACCCGCCCTGCCGACCGGCCCCGCCACCCGCTGCCGACCATGCCCGCCGACCCCTGCACCCAGCAGCTCGGCGTGCCCGGCCCCTGGCACGAGCGGCTGCCGCACTTCCGCGCCGACTTCGAGCCCAGCGGCGCGGGGAACGAACTGCAGTCGGAGCTGATCCTGCCGCGCGAGCACGCCGTCAAGGCGCTGCGCGAGCTGTACGCGATCGGCGAGCGCATCCGGCCGGTGCTCCAGATCTCCGAGGTGCGCACGATCGCCGCCGACGACCTGTGGCTCAGCCCCTTCCACGGGCGCGACAGCGTCGGCATCCACTTCACCTGGGTCAAGGACCCCGAGGCCGTGCGGCCGGTGCTGGAGCTGGTGGAGGAGACGCTGGCGCCGTTCGAGCCGCGGCCGCACTGGGGCAAGCTGTTCACCCGGTGGCCGGCCTGCCCGGAACGGTTCCGATCGCTCGTCCGGCGGCTGGACCCGGCGGGCAAGTTCGGCAACGACTTCACCCGCGTACTGCTGGGGGAGTAGCGGGGCGGGCCGGGGCTGCGTCCGCGGGCGTAGCCGGTCACCGGTCCCCGGGACGATGTGCCGGGGCCGCCCGTCGGCGATCGTTGGGGCATGACCGATCACCCGTTCAGGTTCGGCGCGGTCGCCGGACGAGCCCCCGACTGGTGCGGCCTGGCCCGGCGGGCCGAGGCCCTGGGCTACGCCACGCTGCTGGTGCCGGACACGCTCGGCACGTTCTCGCCGTTCAGCGCCGCGGCGGCCGCCGCCGCGGCCACCACCCGGCTGCGCGTCGGGACGTACGTGCTGAGCGTCGCCAACCGCACGCCGCGCGCCGTCGCGTGGGAGACCGCCACCCTCGACGCCCTCTCCGGCGGGCGCTTCGAGCTGGGCCTCGGCGCCGGCCGCCCGGACGCCGAGCACGACGCCACCGAGCTGGGCCTGCCCTTCGGCACCCCAGGCGAGCGGATCAGGCGGCTGGAGGACACCGTGGACGCCGTCGCCGCCGCGGCCAAGGACGTGCCGGTCCTCATCGCCGCCTCCGGCACCCGGCTGCTGCGGCTGGCCGCCGCCAAGGCCGCCACGATCGCGCTCGGCGTCCCGCCGCACTTCACCGAGGAGCAGGTGGCGGCCCGCCTCGACGAGCTGTACGAGCTGGCCGGCGACCGCTTCCACGGCCTGGAGCTGGCCATGAACCTGGTGTCCGCCGGCGGCGAGCCGCCCGCCTGGCTCGGCCCGCTCGGCCCCGACGCCACCGGCCTGCTGCGCGGCACGCCCGCCGAGATGGCCGACACGCTGCGCCGCCGCCGGGACCGGCTCGGCGTGTCGTACGTGTCGGTCAACGCCCAGTACCTGGAGGCGTTCGCGCCGGTCGTGGAACTCCTCGCCGGAACCTGACGGGATCTGACAGGTACCTCCCGCACCATGGTCACCATGACCGCCAAAGGAACCTTCGACACCGCGAACTGGGACGCCAAAGCCCCCTACGAGGACCGCGACGGCGTCTCGCTCGGCCTCGTGACCATGACCAAGACCTTCCACGGAGACCTGACCGGCACCAGCCTCGTCACCCTCATGGTGGCCTCCACACCGGTGGAGGAGTCGCGCTCGTACGTGGCGCTGGAGCGGATCGAGGGCACCCTGGACGGCCGGCCGGGCAGCTTCGTGGTGCAGCACAACGCGGTCAGCGACCGGGGCGAGCAGTCGCTCCGCGTGTCGGTGGTGCCGGACTCGGCGACCGGGGAGCTGGCCGGGCTGCGCGGCGAGATGTCCATCGTCATCGGGCCCGACGGCGGCCACTCCTACACCTTCGACTACACGGGCGTTCCTGGCCGAGGCCGACGGCAGGACTGATCGCGCAGGTCATGGGCATGGGAACGGGCGCCGCCCCGCTCCGACGGCCAGGCAGAACCTTGACCCGGCAAGAGCTGAGACACCGATGTGCCAAGGACCAAATACCTGTACGATCACCGTCCATGGGCACTGCCAGGTGCCCGCGCCGGGGTGTTCCCTGAGAGGGCACACCGACGATCCATCCTGGCCAGCGCACACTGCTTGGGCGCCTTGGGAGCAACGATAGAGGTGACCGGCAGCACGGAGAGCGGGCCGCCCGCCGCACGCGGGCGCGCACCCTGGAGACGCGATTTCAACCTGCTGTGGAGCGCGTCCGCCGCTACGCAGTTCGGGTCGGTCAACGCTCTGCTCGCCGCTCCGCTGCTGGCCCTGTCGCTGACGGGCTCGCCGGTGTTCGCCGGCTGGGTCACCGCGGCGGCCACCCTGCCGCGCATCCTGCTGTCGCTGCCCGTGGGCGTGCTGGTCGACTACCTCGACCGGCGCCGCGTCATGATCGTCAGCCTCGCGACGCGGGCGGCGCTGGCCGCGCTGCTGACCGTCGGCGTCTTCGCCATGGGCGGCGTGACGGTCCTGCTGCCCCTGGTCGTCGCCGCCCAGGGCGTCTGCCTGGTCTTCTTCACCACGGCCCAGACGACCGTGGTGCCGCGGATCGTCCCGCGCGAGGAGCTGCCCGGCGCGATGGGCAGGAACGAGGTCCGCGTGCACGTGGCCGCGCTGCTGGGCCGGCCGCTCGGCGGGTTCCTGTTCGACCTGCACCGCTCGCTGTCGTTCGCCGTGGACGCGCTGGTCTCGGCCCTGTCGGTCACCGCGCTGCTCAGGATGGGCAAGGACTGGGTGCAGCCCCACACGGCCAGGCCCGCGCTGCAGGCCGCCACGCTGCTGCGCGAGCTGCGCGCCGGCTTCGCGTTCCTGCGCCGCGACCGCTTCCTGATCCGGGTGCTGCTGGTCTGCGCGCTGGCCAACTTCTTCTTCCAGACGCTCGGCCTCGTCCTGGTGCTGCTGGCCCACCAGCAGCACCTGCCGAGCCTGGTGATCGGCTGCCTGATCGCGGCCACCGGCTGCGGCGGCGTGCTCGGCTCCGTCACGGCCTCCCGGCTGCAGCGCACGTCGAGCGCCCGCCGGGTGATCGTGGTGTGCGTCTGGTCGTGGCTGGCCATGACCCTCGCGCTGGCCGTGCTCGACCACGGCGGCCTGCTGTACGTCGCCGTCGTGCTCCCGCTGGCCTGGGGCGGCATCGGCTTCACCGGCGCGCACATCAACGTGGCGCTCGCCGTCTACCAGGCCGACGAGGTGCCGAAGGAGCTCCAGGGCCGGGTGACCGGCGCGAGCCGCTTCTTCTCCGGCGGCGCGGTGCCGCTCGGCGCCCTGGCCAGCGGCTACCTCATCGCCCGGCTCGGCACCGAGGACGCGGTCTCGCTGATCGCCGTGGTCATCGGGGCGCTCGCCGTCATGGTGTCGTTCATGATGAGGCCGGCCGGTCGCCGCCTTCCCCAGCCGCCGGCCCGTTGGCGGGCGGTCCGGTGGCGGGCGGTCCGGTGGTGGGCGGTGGCACGGGCGGGAAGATCTGGTCGCTCAGCGCGCGCAGGCTCCGCTGCAGCGAGCCCTCCACGTCCTCGGGCCGCGCGTGCGGACCTGCTACAGATCGGGCGTAACTGAACGCCGCGGTGACGGCGTCGCTCAGCTCGGCCAGCCGGGGGTGCGCCTCCTGCGGGCACAGCGGCCACAGGCGTTCGAGCGCGACCTTGGCCGCGAAGTAGTCCGAGCGCGCCTGCCGGAACTGGGCGGGCAGGTCCTCGCCGTCGAGCCGGGCGGTGCTGTCGCGCCGCATGTCGAGCGAGATGCCGACCGTGAGCCCGAGCTTCAGCACCGCCGACTGGCCGTCGGCGAACGCGGCCCGCAACGCGGCGTCACGGCTCTCCGCCCGGGCCTCCTCGCGCTGCTCGGCGGCGGCCCTGGCGGCCTGCCGGGCCTTCAGCCGCTCGGTCGCCATGGTCCAGCCCGCGCCCGAGAGCGCGGCCACGATGGCCGCCCCGCCGGTGATGATCGCCACCATCGCGGTGTCGGCGATCAACCGTTCTCCAGGATCTGCCTGGCCGCCCGCCGCTGGTGCTCGGGCAGCGGCGGATGCCGCGCGGAGATCGCCCGGTCGGCCAGTTCGGCCGCCGCGTGGACGTCGCCGCTGAGCTCGTGCACGCGGGCGGCCCGCAGCAGCACCGGCCCGTTGTCCTCGGCGTCCGCCACGGCCGCGGCCAGCTCGCCGCCCGCCGGCTCGGGCCGCGACAGGCTGGCCAGCGCCAGCGCGCGGGCCGCGCGGGTGGAAGGGCGGCGCGCCGGCTGCGCAGGCGCCCGATGTCCCGCAGCGCCGACTCGGCGTCGCCCAGGTCGGCCAGGAACTCGCCGCGCGTGCGGCGCGCCTCGGGCGTGTCGGCCTCCCGGCGGAGCACGTCGCTCAGCACGGCGAGTGCCGCGTCCGGCTGCCCGGCCTGCCACAGCGCCTGCCCGAGCGCCGTCTGCACGATGGGGTCGCCGGGCACCCGGCCGACGGCCGAGCGCAGCTCCTCCACGGCCTGGGCGGGCCGGCCCCGGTCCAGCGCGATGCGGCCGATCGCGGTCAGCAGCCAGCCGACCGCGGCGTTGTCGCCCAGCGCCTCGTGGATGCGCGCGGCCTCGCGGTAGTGCGCGACGGCCTCCTCCAGCGGCGCGTCCTGCAGCGGCGCCTTCTCCAGCGCGTCCTGCGGCGGCGTGTCCCGCAGCGCCGCGTCCTCCAGCGGCGCCTGCTCCGGGGGCGTCCGCTCGTGGGCGGTCGCGGCCGACGTCGCCGCGATGTTGCCGAACATCGTCTCGATGTCGCCGCGCAGGCGCAGCGCCGTGGGCGGGCACGCGTCGGCGGCCTTGCGGGTGCTCCTGAGCGCCCGGCCGGTGTCACCCTCCTGGCAGGCCCGCACCGCCGCCCGCAGGTGGGCGGCGGCGCCGGCGGGCTCGCGCGGCCAGAACGCCGGGTCGAGCTGCCGCAGCGGGGCCATCAGCCGCGGGTGGCGTGGCCGGTGCAGGCGCAGGCCGTTGTGCTGCGGGGCCGCGATGAGGTGGTCGTCCTCCAGCGCGTACAGCGCGGCGGCGGTCACGGGGGCGGGCACGGCCTGCCGCGCCCCGGGGTCGAGCAGGATCGCGCGCCGCATCCAGGCCGCGAAGCGCGCGGGCGGCAGCTCGTGCTCCTCGGCGATCTCCGCCAGCCGCGCGCCGCAGAAGTCGCGCAGCGCCTGGTCGGTCTCGTCGCGCAGGGACGCCTCGGCGAAACGCCGCGGGTCGGGCGGGTCGCCCCATAAGCCCCGGCCGGCGATCTGCAGCAGGAGGGGGTCGACGTCGTCGGTGCGCTCACGTACGCGGCCCGTGTCGTCCCTGACCGTGCGCACCTCCTCGACCAGCTCCTCGATCCGGTCGTCGTCGGTGGGGTGGCCGGTGGCCTGGATCGAGCGGCGCACCACGTCGGCGGCGGCCTTCGGGCTGAGGGGCCGCAGCCCGAACTCGGTGTAGGCGGGCCCGTCGTAGCCCTTGACGACGCGCAGCAGGTCGTCGAGGTAGTCGGTGCGCACCGACAGCAGCAGGTGCAGGTCGGGGCGCTGGGCGACGGCCTCGAACAGCTCGTCGAGGAAGCAGAGCCGGGCGTGCTCGTCGGCGGGGGACTGGCGCAGGAACCGCTCGGCCTGGTCGATCACCGCCAGCGTCGGGGCCGGCGCGCCGAAACGGTCGAAGCCCTGCCGTTTGCGCAGGAAGTCCTCGACGGACAGGCCGGCCACCGCGGTGGGGGGCAGGCCGGCCCACGAGGACAGCAGCCCGAGCACGTACGGGTTGTGCTCGGGCAGGGCCGCGACGGGCCAGACGCGCTCGCCGAGGACGCGCCCCATGGGCAGCACGCGGGCGCGCTCCGCCCGCAGCCGGGGGATCACGCCGGCCCGCAGCAGGGACGTCTTGCCCGAGGCCGGGTCGGCGTGCAGGATCGTCAGCCGGTTGCGCTGCCAGAGGCCGGCCAACTCGGCGGCCTCGTCGAGTCGTCCGAAGAACAGCGCCTCATCGCGCTCGTCGAAGGGGCGGGCTCCGACGAAGGGGCCGGTCAGCGGATGGGAAGCTGCCATGGGCTAGACCTCGCTCATGGTGGATGACCACGTTTCACGTTCGGGTCGAAACCGGGTGACAGGCGAGCCGGAATCAATGGTCCACCTTGAGACGCGCGTAGGAGCGGGGCGTCACTTGCCTTTTCGCCCCGCACCGGAAGGAGCTCGTCCTCCGTCACCGCGTCGCACCTCTCGGCATGGTTCCTTCATGATAGGACATGCCTTCTCGGCGGCGACGGGTCCACTTCCACCGGTATGGCAGAACGGTTACGCCCGAGCGCGTTCGCGAGGCAACGCGCAATCGTTGTCAAATCCGGCATAAACTCCTTCCTCGCCCAGATCGCGCAACATATCGCGCAGCTCGGCGGCGAGCACGGACCCGCCGAGGTCATCAGGACGGAGGCGCTGGAGAACGGAGAGGTCGACTGGGTCGCACTGCGGTCGCATGGGGCCACTCCCTCGTCGGACGGGGCTCAAAAGGCATGTATCACATTCACGCTCCCGCGCCTACCCTCTGAACGGCGCTCCCTTTATGGTGCGCGATAAACCAGGAGAGCGGGAAGTCCGTAAATGACGGGTGGTGCCACCCCCTGAATCCGGCCGCTAGCATGACGACTGTCATTTCCCCACCATTTTCCGAGGGCGCAATCCATCCTCGATGAATTCTCGGACAGGAGGGCGGAACGCGTGACCGAGCCACGGCGGCCCGCCACGGGGCGGTCGGCGGGAGACTTCCCCGACGTGTGGAGAGTGCCTCCCCGCAACAAGAACTTCACCGGACGCGAGGGCCTGCTCAGCAGGCTGCGCAGCGGCATCGTCGGCCAGCCCACGGCGGTCGTCCCGCACGCCCTGCACGGCCTCGGCGGCGTCGGCAAGACCCAGATGGCCATCGAGTACGCCTACCGCTACCGCGACGAGTACGACCTCGTCTGGTGGATCCCCGCCGACCAGCCCGGCCTGGTGCGCTCCACCCTGGCGCAGCTGGCGTCCAAGCTGGGCGTGCCCGGCCCGACCACGACCGGCATCGACGACGCCGCGGCCGCCGTGCTGGAGGCGCTGCGGCGCGGCCAGCCGTACCGCCGGTGGTTACTGATCTTCGACAACGCCGACGAGCCCGAGGACCTCGCCGACATCGTGCCGCCCGGCCCCGGCCACGTGCTCATCACCTCCCGCAACCACCGCTGGGAGAGCGTGGTCGACACGGTGGCGGTCGACGTGTTCCCCCGCGAGGAGAGCATCCAGTTCTTCCGGCGGCGGATGGCGCGCCGCGCCATCGACGACCGGCTCGCCGACCGGCTGGCGGAGGCGCTGGGCGACCTGCCGCTCGCCCTGGAGCAGGCCGCCGCGCTGCAGACCGAGACCGGGATGACCCCGGAGGACTACCTCAAGCTGCTCAACGAGCGCACCGGCCGGCTGCTCAGCGAGGGCAAGCCGAGCGAATACCCGCTGTCGATGACGGCCGCGTGGGGCCTTTCGGTCTCCAAGCTCAAGGAGAACCTGCCCGAGGCCATGGAGCTGCTGCGCACCTGCGCGTTCTTCGGCCCCGAGCCCATTCCCCGGGCCGTCTTCTACCCGGTCGAGGGCCCCCTCCGCCCGGTGATCGCCGAGCTGCTCGCCGACCCGATCAGGCTGAGCAGGGCCATCGCCCGGCTGGGCAAGTACGCCCTGGTCCGCATCGAGGCCGAGAGCGGCGAGCGCACCCTCCAGGTCCACCGGCTCATCCAGGCGCTGCTGCGCGAGGAGCTGGACCGCGCGACGCAGGAGGAGATCCGCTCGGAGGTGCACACCCTGCTGATCGGGGCCGCGCCGCAGCCGCCGGACGAGCCGGCCAACTGGCCGCGCTACGACGCGCTGCTCGGCCACGTCGGCTCGGCCAGGGTGGCCGAGAGCACCCGCGAGGACGTCCGCGACTTCGCCATCGACATCCTGTCCTACCTCCGCACCTCCGGCAACCACCGGGCCACGCGCAGCCTGGTCGACACGTTCGTCAGCCGCTGGACGGCCGCCTCCGGCCCCGGCAACCTGCACGTGCTGCGGGCGCAGCGCATCAAGGGCAACCTGCTGCGCGACCTCGGCGAGTACCAGAACGCCTACGAGCTCGACCAGGAGACGCTGCGCACCCTGCGCGCCGCCGCCGGCGACCGGCACCCCGACACCCTGATCCAGCTCAACGGCATCGGCGCCGACCTGCGCGCCCAGGGCCTGTTCCGGGAGGCGCGCGAGCACGACGAGGAGTCGGTCCGGCTGCACCGCGACGTCCTCGGCCCCACGCACGTCTACACCCTGCGGGCCGTCAACAACCTGGCCCTCGACTACGGCCTGACCAGCGACTACCGCGGGTCGCGCGCCCTGCTGGAGGAGGCGCTGCGCGCGGCGCAGGCCGCGGGCGCCGCGGCGGGCCGCGGCACCGTGCTCAACCTGTGGACCGGGCTCGGCCGGGCGGTCCGGCTGTGCGGCGACTACCAGGAGGCGTGCGACGTCGGCGAGGACGCGCTGGCCTACGGCCGCGAGCACCTCGACGCCGACCATCCGCGCATCCTGCTGGCCATGAAGGACCAGGCCATCGCGCTGCTGCGGTCCGGCGAGGGCGCCGACGCCCTCGAGCTGGCCAGAGACGTGCACGCCCGCTACTACCGCCTGTACGGCCTGGACAACCCGGGCACGCTCGCGGCCGCCACCTGCCTGGCCAACTGCCTGCGCGCCAACGGCGAGATCGAGGAGGCCTTCAGTCTGGCCAGCGACACCATGGACCGCTACCCCGGCATGTACGGCCCCGACCACCCCTACAACTACGGCTGCGCCAGCAACGTCGCGCTCCTGCACCGGGTGCGCGGCAACCCGCAGGCCGCCCGCGAGCTGAACGAGCGCGCCCTGGAGGGCATCGAGCGGCGGCTCGGCCGCGACCACCACTACGCGCTGCTGGTCGCCGTCAACCTGGCCACCGACCTGGTCGAGCTCGGCGACCTCAAGGCGGCCTGCAAGCTGGGCCAGGACACCTACCAGCGCCTGCGCCACCTGCTCGGCGAGCGGCACCCGACCACGCTGGCCGCCGCCGCCAACCTGGCCGCCGACCTGGAGACGTCCGGGCAGCGCGAGGAGGCGGAGGCGCTGTTCGCCGAGACGCGGGCGATCTACGAGGAGACGCTGGGCGCCGAGCACCCCGACGCCGTCGTCGCCGAGGAGCACCGGCACCTCGACTGCGACTTCGACCCGCCGCCGATCTGACCCTCCCGGCCCTGGCCGGCCGTCGCCGCCTGGGCGGGCCGGCCGGCCGGCCCGGTCAGCAGGGCCACGTCCTCGCCGATCGCCCGCCTGATGTGGGTGATCAGCCGGTACAGGTCGCGGCAGTACACCGACGGGTTGCGGAAGCCGGTGCCCGGGCGGTAGCGGTGCGGGTAGAGGCCGCCGCCGCACACCCGGGCGAGGTCGCAGGCGGCGCACGTGTCCGACAGGGCGAGCGGGCCGATCTGCCGGGCGGCGATGGCGGGCAGCAGCAGGGCCGCGTCGAAGGAGTCGCGGAAGGTGTGCAGCCGGGTGCCGGCCGCTCCCTCGTAGGCGGACTTGAGCGTGTCGACCTGCTCGATGCTGCCGTCGGTCTCGACGACCACGATCGCCACCGGCGACAGGCCCACGCTCTCGCTGCGTGAGGGCAGGCCGCACAGCAGGCGGATGATCTGGCTGAACAGGCGCACCTGCGTCTCGCGCTGGGAGGCGGCGTACCAGCGGTCGAAGACGGCGGCGAGCCAGTCGCCGTACGGCGTGCCGGTGGAGGTCCAGCCGGGCGGCGGCGTGCGCCAGTTGCCGTGGGGGAGCAGGAAGTCCAGCATCGGCGGCTCGAACTCCAGCAGCGCGTCGAACGTGGCCACCGGGTCGTTGTCCAGGTCGATCGTGCACAGCAGGCCGCCGAACAGGTGCCGGTAGGCGGGCTGCGTCAGCCGCGTGAGGCCGGCCGTGACGCGGGCGTAGGCGCTCTGTCCCGAGGCGCGGCGGCGGTGGCGGTCGTTGCCCTCCTCGTCGCCGTCGAGGCTGACGCCGACGCGGATGTCCATCTCCGCGAACAGGCGCAGGAACGCCTCGTTGAGCAGGACGCCGTTGGTCTGCGTGCGCACGGTCAGCTCGATGCCGTCGAGCGCCTTGCGCAGCGCCGTCACGGCGTAACGCACGTGCTCGACGCCGGCCAGCAACGGCTCGCCGCCGTGCAGGATGACGTCCGCCGTCTCCAGGCCGTGGGCCCGCGCGTGCTCCTCGACGCGGGCCGCCACCCGGTCGATGGTCGCCTTGGACATGCGGCGCGGCTGGCTGCGCCAGCCCTGGTCGGCCATCTCGTACATGTAGCAGTAGTCGCAGGCGAGGTTGCAGCGGCTGTGCAGCTTGAGGATGAACTGCCGGAACGGCGTGGGACGCCAGCCCGACTCCAGAAGCCGGTCCACGTCGAGATCCGCAGGCCACTCCACGCCGCCGTCCGTGGCGGCCGGCCCGGTTTCCTCTCCCACGATCCGCCTCCGCGGGTTGAGTTCGGATATCCGCCTTATTTCATCCGCGAAGCCCGTCCTCGGCAACCGGAGAATGGTTCCGGACCGCGCCGGCGAACAATTCCGGAGTGATGAACCAGCGTTCGTGCGCGCGGGGGACCCCGTCGATCACCATGGTGACCCGAATTCCGTCCTGCCGGCAGAAGCCCAGCCGTTCCATGAGTTTCCGGCAGGGCGTGTTGACGGGCTGGACGTCGGCCACGACCCGCTCCAGCCGCAGCTCGCCGAAGGCGTGCGTCAGGGCCAGCGCGACCCCGCGCCGCAGGTAGCCGCGCCCGGCGGTGCGCGCGAAGGCGCCGAAGCCGAGCGTCGCGCGGCCGTCGCCGATCTGCCGGAGGTTGACCAGGCCCACGATCTCGCCGCTGCTCCGCAGGCAGACCACCATGCCCACCGCCGTGACGCCGTCGAACCGGGCCAGATAGCCGGCGAAACGCGGCGCGGTGGTGGGGGCCGAGATCCAGCCGCGGTGCAGCGCGACGCTGTCGAGGGCGAGAGCGGTGAACTCGGTCTCGTCAGCGGCCGTCACCGGCCGGATGAACACCTCGTCGTCCATCGTTTCCGATCCGGAACCCATAGGAACGACGAAGGCGGCGTTCGTGAGAACACCGCCTTCGGAATTGTGGAGCTATGGGGATTCGAACCCCAGACCTCCTCCATGCCATGGAGGCGCGCTACCAACTGCGCTATAGCCCCTTGCTGCGTGTACGAGTGTATCGGACTTCGCGAGCACTGCGGACACCCGTCACGACAGCAGCGTCCGCAGGATCGGCTCCGCGTGGGTCCACAGGAGGGAGCCGCCCGCGTCCGGGATCAGGTGGCGGCGGGCGCGAGCACGCTGTCGCGGGCGTAGCCGGCCGGGCCCTGGGCGAAACCCTCGGTCAGGGCGCGGCGGTAGGCGGGTCGGCGGCGACCGTCTTGACCAGCTTCCTGAAGTGGTCGGGCAGGACGTCGGGCATGGCGGCGACCTCGTCGGCGCCCGACACGACCGCCACTCTGCGCACGGACCGGAGAAAGGTGCAGGCCAGGGCGAACGGCGCGCCCTGGGAGAAGCCGACCACCCGGAGGTCGTCCAGGCCGAGGGCGGCGGACGCCGAGCTCGTCCAGGACCTCCGCGCCGAAGCCGAGCCACCGGCTCGTGCCCGCCCCCGGGCAGAGCACGACCGGCGCCCCGGTGGCCGGTCCCCATTCGGCCAGGCCGAGGCGGCGGCCGTCAGGGAGAAGCCGCTCGCCGAGCCGGGCCGGCGGGGTGATCAGGACGGGGTGGTTCATGCCTGACACCTTGCTGGGCCCGGCCGCCGAGCCGCAAACCATTCAGCCGAGCGAGCGCGCCTTGCCGATGAGCGTGGTCAGCTCGCTCACCATCGGGTCCTCCGCCAGGGAGGCGAGCCGGGCGGCGTGCTCGGACAGCTCCGGCAGGTCCAGCCCGAAGCCCTGCCGGTCCCGCAGGTACCCGGCGAACGCCGCCACCAGCACGTCCACCTGCAGCCGGACCGGCGTCCCCGTGGCCCACAGGTTCTCGGCCAGGTCGCCGGACTGCAGCGCCTTGCCGGCCTCGGACGCCTCGCGGGTGTCGGGGTCCTGCCAGCGGACCGTGGCCTGGGCGAGCTGCCCGCGCGCCCCCGGCTTGAGCTTGAGCGAGTAGAGCGCGGTCACCGCGTGGCCGGGGCCGATCTCGCCGCCGTCGCGGCTGTCGTCGCGGAACTCCTCGGTGGTCAGGGCGCGGTTCTCGTAGCCGATGAGCCGGTAGCTCCTGACGACGGACGGGTTGAAGACGACCTGGGCCTTGGCGTCGCGGGCGCGCAGCTCGATGGTCGTGGTGAGCTGCGTGGTGAAGATCTTGTCGGCCTCCTCCTGGGAGCTGACGTACACGGCCATGCCGTCGCCGTTGTCGGCGAGCTGCTCCATGAGGGCGTCGCCGTACTCGCGGCCGACGCCGACGGTCAGCAGCGCGACCTGGCGGGCCGCGTACTCCTTGACCCGGCCGAGGATGCCCTGCCACTGGGTGTCGCCCTGGTTGGCGAGGCCGTCGGAGAGCAGGATGACGCGGTTGGTGGCGGCGGGGCGGAACGCCTTGGACGCCTCCTGGTAGCCGGTGACCAGGCCGGACTCCAGGTTGGTGCCGCCCTCGGTGACCAGGCGGTCCACGGCGGCCTTCAGCTCGCCGCGGGCGGTGAGCGGGGTCATCGAGGCCAGCACCTCGGCCTGGTCGCTGAACGACACGATCGAGACCTGGTCGCCGGGCGCGAGCTGGTCGAGCAGCGTGTCCAGCGCGGACTTGACCAGGTCCAGGCGGCCGGCCTCGGCCATCGAGCCGGAGACGTCCACGACGAAGGTGAGGTTGACGGGCCGGCGCGCGGCGGCGTCGGAGGCGCGGGTCTGCAGGCCGACCCGCAGGACGGCCTCGTCGCGGCCGCCGGGCAGCAGGGCGCCGTCCACGTGCACGGCGAACCCGTCGTCCGGGGGCTGCTCGTAGTCCTGGCGGAAGGCGTTGACCCACTCCTCGGGGCGGATCCGTCCTGGCTCGGGCCAGCGGCCCTCGCCGAGGGCGCGGCGGGCGTAGCCGTACGAGGCGGTGTCCACGTCGAGGGCGAACGTGGAGATCTGGGCCGTGGTCGTGTCCTGTTCGTCCTGTTGCTGCGCGTCCTGTTGCTCCGGTGCGCTCGCCGACGCCTGCGGCCGGGCCTGGGCGTCCGACGTGAGGGACTTGGGCGCGTTCTCCGCGCTGCCCGCGGAGCCGCCGGAGCCCCCGCATCCGGCGAGCACGAGGACGGCGACGAGCCCGGCGCCTACGGCTGACGGGCGAATTCTCATCTCTCAACCACCTCCGCCCCCTACGACGAGCGCGCACCCGCCGCGCGCCGGGCCGGTGACGTAAGCGAGCGCAAACCGCGACCACCGCGTGATCAGTTGTGACAATTGGGGCGAATGCGATAGATGTGAACGGTATGCGCGTCTATCTCGGTGTGGCCGCGACGCATGGCGAGATACCCGTCCGTGTCCTGGACCGGGCCCGTTCCGCCATCGAGCTCGCCTTCCCCGTGCCTCCGGAGGTCATCCGCGGCCGGGAGTGGCACGGCAGGGGCGTGTCCCTGTTCGGGTGGAGCAACGAGCCCGACGACCTGCGGCTCCCGCCGCTGCTGTCCGAGCACGGCGGCCGCGTCCTCGGGCTGAACGGCCACCTCGCCGACCCCGCCGACGTGACCCGGCTGCCCGGCGACGACGTGGGCGGCTGCTTCTCCGCCTGGTGGGCGCGCGACGGCGAGCTGGGCGCGAGCACCGCCGTCAACCGCGTCTGCCCCGTCTTCCACGCCGAGACGCCGGACCTGCACGTGATCGGCAGCCGGGCCCTGCTCGTGCACCTGGTGGCCCAGCCGCACGACCGCGTCGAGCACGACGTTCTGGCGCTGCAGTCGATGGTCCGGCAGGGGTTCTTCCTGTCGGACGAGACGCCGTACAAGGGGGTCTCCGCGCTGCGGCCGAACGCCCGGATCGAGATGCGCGAGGGCCGGCGCGCGATCACCGAGACCCCGCTGCCGGCGGCGGCCCCCGCCCCGGCGAGCCGCCGGGCCAAGCGGGCCGCCCTCGACGAGCTGGCCGACGCGCTGCTCGGCACCGTCGCGCCGCTGCGCGACCTGGCCGAGCCGGTCAACCTGGCCCTCACCGGCGGGCGCGACACCCGCGTCCTGGCGGCGCTGCTGCACGCCGCCCGGGTCCCGTTCCGGGTGACGACGAACGGGCTTGACACCCACCCCGACGTGATCATCGCCCGGCGCATCGCCGCCGAGCTGAAGGTGGAGCACACCGTCATCGCCCCGCCGCAGACGGCCGCCAAGGACGCCGTGCTGGTGGAGCACCCGCTGGAGCGGGCCTGGGAGACGCTGCGCACCTGCGAGGGCATGACCTCGGCGTACGAGTCGATCGTCGGCTACCTGCCCTACTCGGGCCGGCCCACCATGTCCGGCCAGAGCGGCGAGACGCTCCGCGCGGGCAGCCTCAACCTCCTCCAGACCGACCTCACCGACCAGGCGCTGCTGCGCCGCGTCACCACGACCTTCTGCAAGGACGAGAGGCTGTTCACCGCCGAGGCCAACGAGCACGCCCGCGAGCTGGCCCGCCCCTGGCAGGAGCGGGCCGACCGGCTGGAGGCCCTGGACCACATGTACGTCTGGTACAAGGTCGGCCGCTGGCAGGCCAGCGCGCGGGCGGGGGCGCTGCGGCGCGGCGACCCGGTGCGGCCGTTCCTGGACAACCGGGTGGTGCGCGCGGCGCTCGCCCTCGACCAGGGCTGGCGGCTGTCCGAGGAGGTGATCTACCACCTCGTCCTGCGGTTCGCGCCCCGCCTGCGGGACGTGCCGATCGAGGGCAAGCCGTGGCGCTTCGCGGAGGGGATGACCCGGCGCCGCCTCCCCTGGACCCGCGTGCCGCCCGCCCACCTGCCGACGGTGCGGACCGGTGGCGGCTGGAGCTGGCGCACCAGCCCCGGGCCGGTGCTCACGGACGTGCTGCGCCGGCAGGTGCTCGACGGCCTCGACGCGCTCGCCCCCATCGTGAACCCCGACGAGGTGCGCGCCCTGTTCGCCGACCCGGTGGTCAGGAAGCCCGCCCTGGCCTGGCACCTCTACACCGTCAGCACGCTCCTGACCGGCCTGTACCCCGGCAAGCGGCCCGAGGGCCTGGAACGGATCACGGTCGCCAGGCCGGATCCCGCCCGATGATGCCGAGGAACCGCTCCAGCGTGGAGGCGTCCTCCGGCACCGCGACCTCCTCGCCGAACGCGCCCCGAGCCCGGCCGATCGGCGCCATGTCCTTGGCGAAGCCGAGCAGCCTGGCCGCGATCTCCTCCGGCACCTCGTAGCCGCGCCCGGTCGCCCTGGACAGGTCCCAGCCGTGGGCGACGAGGTCGGTCAGCGCCATGTGGGCGAGGACCGTCCTCGGCAGGCCGCCCATGGCCTCGCTGACCCCTTCCCACGCCTCCGGTTTGTCCCAGGCGATCAGCATGCGCTCGGCCCGCTCGGGGAAGTCGCCGGTGTACTCCTTCGGCGGCAGGAACGGGCCGCCGCCCGCGACCGACTCGAAGAGCGAGGCGCCCCACTCCAGGTGGTTGACGAGTTCCTTGACGTCGTACTCCGCGCACGGCGTGGGCCGGCCGAACTCCTCCTCGGGGATGCTGGTGACCAGGTCGGCGGTGCGCTGGGCGGCCTCGCGCAGCATCGGCAGCAACTCATCTCTCATGGGTTACAGGATGCCAGCGCGCGGTCCTCCACCGTGATCCGAATCATCAGAAGAACCGCATTGGCGGCGGTGAAGACCAGCGCGGTGAGCCAGGCAGTGTGCACGAGCGGGAGCGCCAGGCCCTCCGCGACGACCGCCACGTAGTTGGGGTGCCGCACCCACCGGTACGGCCCGCCGCTCACCAGCGGCAGCCCCGGCACCACGACCACCCGGGTGTTCCACTGCCGGCCGAGCGTCGTGATGCACCACCAGCGCAGCGCCTGCGCGAGCACCACCACGGCGAGCATCGGCCAGCCGAGCGCCGGGACGAAGGGGCGGCCGAGCAGCCACACCTCGGCGGGCGCGGCGACCAGCAGCGCGACGTGGGCGGCGACGATGAAGGGGTAGTGGCCGCGGCCGTGCTCCACGCCGCCCCGCGCGCGGGCCCACGCCAGGTTGCGCCGGGCCACGGCCAGCTCGGCCAGCCGTTCCAGGACGACCAGCCCGATCAGCACCAGGTACGCGCTCACCAGTGCAGCAGGAGCAGCTCGGCGGAGAAGCCCGGCCCCAGCGCCATCAGCACGGCGGGGGAGCCCGGCCGGCCGCGCGTCCGCTGGAGCACGTTGAGCACCGACACCGAGGACAGGTTGCCGTGCTCGCGCAGCGACCGCCAGGTCACCTCGACCGCCTGGGGCGCCAGGTCCAGCGTCTCCACGATCTTCTCGATCACCTTGGGGCCGCCGGGGTGGCAGATCCAGGTGCCCACCTGGTCGGGGGTCAGGCCGTAGTCGGCGAGGAAGCTCCTGATGTCGCCCGCCAGCACCTGCTCCACGAAGTCGGTCAGGTCGGCGTCGAGCACGATGCGGAAGCCGTGGTCGCCGACCTCCCAGCCCATCAGGTGCTCGGTGCCGGGGTACAGCCGGCTGCGGGTGGCCACCACCTCCGGCCCCCGGCCGCGCCCGGTCGCCACGACGGCTCCCGCGCCGTCGCCGAACAGGCCGCTCGCCACCAGGTTGGCGATCGAGGTGTCGTCCCGCTGGATGGTCAGCGAGCACAGCTCGACGCACACCAGCGCCGCGACGTGGTCGGGCCAGCCGCGCAGGTAGTCGTACAGGCGGGACAGACCGGACGCGCCCGCCGCGCAGCCGAGCCCGAACACCGGCACCCGCTTGACGTCCGGCCGCAGCCCCACCCGCTTGGCCAGCCGCGCGTCCAGCGAGGGCGTGGCGAGGCCGGTGGTCGAGCAGAACAGCAGGTGGTCGACCTTCTCCGGCTCCACGCCCGCCTGGTCGAGCGCGCCCCGCAGGGCCTGCTCGCTGAGGTCGAGCGCGACGTCCACGTAGGCGTCGTTGGCGCGGTGGAAGGAGTCGAGCTTGGCGTAGTCCTCCAGGGGCAGCGCCAGGCTTCGGCCGGTCACGCCGGTGGCGCTGTGGAAGTGCCGCAGGAGGTCCTCGTCACAGTCGGTCAGGCGGGCGAACGCCTCGGTGATCTCCGCCTGCTCGTAGCGGTGATCCGGCAAAACCGTCTGTACCGCCGAAATATGCATATACCTCCTCTGCCGCTGGAGGGGCCCGGCTAACATGCGCTCATGCTCCTTCCCGAACCGGCCCGGCCGCACCGGGTCGCCGTGCTGGCCTTCGACGGCATGGCGCCGTTCGAGTTGGGCTGCGTGGTGGAGCTGTTCGGGCTGCCCCGGCCCGAGCTCGACGTCCCCTGGTACGACCTCGCGGTGTGCGCGGAGACGGCCGAGCCGCTGCGCGTGGTCGGCGGTTTCACCATGCGCGCCGAGCACGGGCTCGACGTGCTGGCCGAGGCCGCCACCGTGATCGTCCCCGGCGTGGCGGACGTGCGCGGGCCCGTCTCGCCCGCCCTCGTCGCGGCGCTGCGGCGGGCGCACGCGCGCGGCGCGCGGCTGGTCTCGATCTGCTCCGGCGCCTTCGCGCTGGCCGCCGCCGGGCTGCTCGACGGCCGCCCGGTCACGACGCACTGGCGCTACGCCGCCCTGCTCCAGGAACGTTTCCCCGCCGCGCGGGTCAACCCCTCGGTCCTGTACGTGGACGACGGCGACGTGCTCACCAGCGCCGGCAGCGCCGCCGGGCTCGACCTGCTGATCCACCTGGTCCGCACCGACCACGGCCCGAGCGTGGCCAACACCGTCGCCCGCCGCCTCGTCGTGCCGCCGCACCGGGAGGGCGGGCAGGCCCAGTTCATCGAGGCCGCCGTGACGCCGGTCGGCGACGACGACGCGGTGGCGCGGGCCATGGCCTGGGCCCTGGAGCACCTGGCTCGGCCCATCACCGTGGCCGACCTGGCCGGGGTCGCCACCATGTCGGAGCGCTCGTTCATCCGGCACTTCCGGCGGCAGACCGGCACCAGCCCGCTGCGATGGGTGATCGCGCAACGGGTGGCGGCCAGCCTGCCGATGCTGGAGTCCACGGGGGTGCCGGTCGAGGAGATCGGGGCGGCGGTGGGGTTCGAGAGCCCGGTGACGTTCCGGCGCCACTTCACCCGGGCGATGCGCACGTCGCCGTCGGCGTACCGCAAGGCGTTCACCGTGCGGACGGCCTCCGCCTGACCGTTGTCCGGTCGGGCCGCTTCAGAGCAGGCCCGTGACGAGGGCCCGCAGCCCCCGGTCGTAGGTGTCCTGCGCGGTCAGCTCCTCCCAGCGCCGCCCGACCTCGGCCAGCCGGGGGAACTCGGCCGCGTCCAGCCCGGCGAACACCCGCTCCCGGTACGTGCTCCCCCCTTGGGCCCGCCGCCGGGCCGCCGCCGCCCGGCCGGCGATCTCGCCGGCCGTGTAGTGCCAGATGATCCGGTACGCCGAGACCGCCTGCTCCAGCGGCAGCCCCGCCGCCAGGGCCGCGTCCACGATCTTCTCCGGGTACCAGAGCCCGCCGACGGACAGCAGGTCGTCGGCGCGGAGCACGTCCACCACCCACGGGCAGCCGGACAACGTCTCCCGCATGGCGGTGGCCACCGCGACCACGCGCTCGCGCGGCTCGGCGGGCAGCTCCTCCTCGGCCGGGCGGGGCCGGCTCGCCGCGTAGTCGTCGAGGAGGAGCAGCAGCAGCTCCTCCTTGTCGCGTACGTGGTGGTAGAGCGCCATGGGCGTGCTGCCGACCTCGCGGGCCAGGCGGCGCATGGTCAGGCCCTCGACGCCGTCGGCGGCGATGACGCGGTGGGCGGCGGCCACGATGTCGGCCCTGGAGATCCTCGGCGGTCGGCCGGTGCGCGCTGGCATCCTGCCATGTTACTTTTTATACATGTATAGAAACTCGCCGCAGACGTGGCCGGCCGTGGGCGCGCTGGCGTACGGCGTCGCCGTCGGCACTCTTCAGATGACCGTCGTCGTGCCGCTGCTGCCCCGCCTGGCCCGCGACCTCGCCGCCTCGCCCGCCTCCGTCTCCTGGACCCTCACCGCCGGGCTGCTGTCCGGCGCGGTCGCCATCCCGCTGCTGTCGCGCCTCGGCGACCTGTACGGGCGGCGGCCGGTGTCCCTGGTCGCCCTCGCCCTGCTGACGGCAGGGTCGGTGCTGAGCGCGGTCGCGGACGCCCTGGCCCCGCTCATCGCCGGGCGCGTGCTCCAGGGGCTCGCCGCGCCGCTGCTGCCGCTGGCGATCGGGCTGGTCCGGCAGGCGTTGCCGGCGTCCCGGCTGCCGTCGGCGATCGGGGTGCTGAGCGCCACGATCGGGGTCGGCAGCGGAGGCGGAATGATCGTCGCCGGGCTGGTGGACGGGGACCGGCGGGCCGTGTTCTGGATCCTCGCGGGGCTGGCGGCGGTGGCGCTCGCGCTGGTCGCGACCTTGGTACGCGAGACCGGCGGCCGGCGATCCCCGGCCGGCTCGCAGGAGGAGAGCGCTCGCCCGTCCCCCGCCGGAGGTCGCGGGGAACGGGACGACACCGCCCGGCCGGCGCCCGCCGCGAGCCGTCGAGAGCGGCTGGACCTGCTCGGCGCCGTGCTGGTGCCGGGCTGGCTCGTCTGCCTGCTGCTCGCCCTCAGCAAGGGCCCCGAGTGGGGCTGGACGTCACCGGTGACGCTCGGCCTGCTGGCCTGTGCCGTCGTCGTGGCGGTGTGCTGGGTGGCGACCGCGCGCCGGGCCACGTCCCCGTTGATCGAGATCCCGATGCTCCTGCACCCCGGGACCGTGGGGGCGACGGTCGCCTCGTTCCTGATCGGGTTCGCGCTGTTCGCCGCGATCACGACGGTCTCGGCGTACGCGCAGGGCACGCTCGGCGCGTCGGTGCTGCAGGTGGGGCTGTACCTGCTGCCCACGACGCTCCTGATGCTCGCGGTCTCGGTGCTCGCCGGCCCGCTGATGCGGCGCTTCACCCCGGCCGCGCTGGTCGCGGGCGGCGCGGCGCTGGTGACGGTGGCCGCGCTGTGGCTCGCGGCCCTGCCCGCCGGCGGCCCGCTCCTGTACGGCGCCACGGCGGTGCTCGGTCTCGGCGTCGGGCTCGGCTACGCCGCGCTCGGCACCATGGCCGTCGAACACGTCGAACCGGCCAGGACCGCGGCGGCCGGCGGCGTGAACGCCCTGGTCAGAGTGCTCGGCAGCAGCCTGGCGGGGGTGGTGGGGGCGGTCGTCCTGGCGTCGGGCGGCCCCGGCTGGGCCTTCGTCCTCGCCGCCGTCGCGGCCCTGCTCGCCGCCGTCTTCGCCGCCGTACACGGAAAGGTCCGCCTCGCATGACCGGTGATCAGCGCCTTGTCGCCTGGGGCGACGAACTCGTCAAGCTCCACGACACCTTCCGCCGCGACCTCGCCGCGCTGCGCGCCGCGCTGGCGTCCACCCCGCCTGCCGCCCCGCCCTCGGGGCTGCCACCCGCCCTTGACCTGCGGACGCACTGCCTGGCGTTCTGCGACGCCCTGCACGCCCACCACGAGGGCGAGGACAACACCCTGTTCCCGCACCTGGCCGCCGAACACCCCGGACTCGCCGAGGTCCTGACCCGCCTCCGCGCCGAGCACCAGGTGGTGGCCCGCCTCCTCAACCGCATCCGCGTCCTCCTGGACGAGGGAGGAGCGGTGACGGACGAGGTGCACCGGCTGTCCCGGGAACTCGAGGCCCACCTGGACCACGAGGAGGAACACCTGGTCCCCGTCCTCAACCGCATGACCACCCTCCCGGACGACATCTGACCGCGCCCACGCCTCCGCCCGGCGCCCCACCACAATCACCTGAACCCGGTTGGAGCGTCTTGACCGGCTTAGCGTTGCTAAGTTACGGTGCGCGCAGAGCGCATTAGCAACGCTAAGGAGCCTCGATGGAGACGGGCGCGGCCTACACCCCGGGATCGGTGACTTCGGCGGACGGCACGGTCATCGGTTATCGCAAGCTCGGGAGCGACGGGCCTGCGTTGATCCTGCTGAGCGGCGGCTATCTGGCCGCTCAGCACTACATGGAGCTGGCCCGGGAGCTTTCGCGCGCTTTCACGGTCTACGTCCCCGATCGGCGCGGGCGTGGGCGCAGCGGGCCGCCCGGTCCCGACTACCGCATGGCCAGGGAGTGCGAGGACGTCGAGGCGCTGGTCGCGGCTACCGGCGCGCGCCTGTTGTTCGGTCACAGCTCGGGCGGGCTCATCGCGCTTCAGGCGTCCCTGGCGCTACCCGCGATCGACAAGATCGCTGTCTACGAGCCGGCGCTCAGCATGTACGGCGCCTTCTCGATGTCCTGGATACCCCGCTTCGAACGCGAACTCGACCAGGGCCGGCTGGCGGCGGCCATGGTCACGTTCAGCAAGGGAGTGCGGGCCAACCGGACGACCGACCTCGTCCCGCGCCGGCTGCTCGTGCCCCTGATCGACATGTACCTGAGACGACAGGCGAAGCCCGCTCGGCCGGACGAGCAGCCCTTGTCCGAGCTCATCCCCTTGCAGCGGATGGATGTGCAGATCTTTCAGGAGATGTCCACCAGTAAGGGTTTCGCCGCCCTCACGGCGCAGACCCTGCTCATGGAGGGCGGCAAGACGCCTCCGCCGTTGCACCGGGCGCTCGACGCCCTGCAAGCGACGCTGGCGCAGACTCAACGGATCACCTTCTCCGGGGTCGGGCATGAGGCGCCCATCGATGAGCGCGGAGCCGCCGCCCGCGTCGCCGCCGCATCGCGTGCCTTCTTCGCGCGGTCCTAGAAAGATCGAACTCGTGTTCGTATAATAGAGGCATGGATCTCAAGCCCGAGGAACTTCCGGAGCTGTGGCGGCCGCCGATCGTGCTCCGCGCCGGTGCGGCGCGATATCTGCTCGCCTGGGGCGATGACGCCGCAGGGGTGCGATGGGGATATCTGTTGTGGCCGCCGCAGGCCACGCCCACCAGCGGCGGCGTGGAGCACGAGGGGCAGGCGCGCTGGGTGCCGTGGGAGGACATCCGGCCGGTGGTGGGTGAGGACTACAGCACGGTGCCCGTGGCGGACGCCTTGTCGTAGGCCTCTGGTGTGAGGTGAATTATCTGACTATGGTCAGAGAATGGACATGGTGGCGATCGGGCGGGTACGCCGGTTCCAGCGGACGGTGACGCAGCGCATCGGGGCGCTCAACGACCGGTTCCTGGCCCGGGACCGGCCGCTGGGGCAGGCGCGGCTGCTGTGGGAGATCGGTGCGGACGGCAGCGAGGTGCGCGCCCTGCGGGCCCGGCTCGAACTCGACTCCGGCTATCTCAGCCGGCTGCTGCGGTCGCTGGAGGCGGACGGGCTGATCGTCGTGGACGACGGCGACAGCGACGGCTCGGACGGACGCGTCCGCACGGCCCGCCTCACGGCGACCGGCCTGGCCGAACGACGGGAGCTCGACCACCTGGCCGACGACGCGGCCGCGGCCATGCTCGAACCGCTCTCCCCCCGGCAGCGCGAGCGCCTGGTGTCCGCCATGGCCGAGGTCGAGCGCCTGCTGCTCGCCTCGACCGTCACGATCGACGTGCGCGACCCCCGCCATCCGCAGGCCCGCCACTGCGTGCAGACGTACTTCGCCGAGTTGTCCCGCCGGTTCGAGGAGGGTTTCGACCCGGCCCGCAGCCTCTCGGCCGACGAGCACGAGCTGCGTCCGCCGGCCGGGATGTTGCTGGTCGCCTCGCTGCGCGCCGAGCCGGTGGGCTGCGTGGCGATCAAGTTCCACGCGGATGCGGGGGCGGCCCAGCTCAAGCGCATGTGGGTGGATCAGGACACGCGCGGCCTCGGGCTCGGCCGCCGCCTGCTGGCCGAGGCGGAACGCCGGGCGGCGGACAACGGCCTGGGCCTCGTCCGGCTGGAGACGCACCGGGCGCTCACCGAGGCGATCGCGCTGTACCGGTCGGCGGGGTACCGGGAGGTGCCGCCGTTCAATGAGGAGCGGTACGCGCACCACTGGTTCGAGAAGCGGCTCGCCGACTGATGGCGGCCGGGCTTGTTCTGGTGGTCTCCGAAAAAGGCGTGGGAGAAGGGGACACAACCTGGCCGCTTCGCCTGCGAGCGTGAGTGCCGGGCGAGGCCGGACGACGCCGTCCACCCGCTCGGTCCCGCGCAGTGGGCGCCCCTCTACGGGATGCTCAAGGACCGCTTCGGCGTCACCTGGGTCGTGGACGTCGCCGCGAGCGCGGACGGCGCCTCCTGACCGATCGCCCTTGGTGGCGGCCGTCGTCGAAGTGAGCGGTCGCCGTGGGGGCCGATCTGGTGCGCATTCGGGACGAACGGATGGGAGGGCCGAGAGATGGCCGGGGTTCTGGACGGGCGGGCGCTGAACCGGGCGACGTTGGCGCGGCAGCTGCTGCTCGACCGCGCGGATCTGCCCGTGCTCGACGCCGTCGCGCACCTGTGCGGGTTGCAGGCGCAGGAGCCGCAGGAGCCGTTCGTCGGGCTCTGGTCGCGGTTGCGGGCCTTCGACCCGGCGGCGCTCTCGGCGCTGCTCACGGGGCGGCGGGTGGTGCGGACGCATGTTGCGGCAGCGGGTGCTGGGCACCTACCGTCACGAGCTGGCCGGGCTGGACCTGGACGCGCTGGCGGGGCTCGGGCGGGCCGTGATGGCGGACGGCGAGGCGCGCTCGATGAGCGAGCTGGTGCGCGAGGTGGTCGATCGGTGGCCGTTCGAGGAGCCCGCCGGTCCCGGCGCGGCGGCTCTGGCGGGCGAGGGCGGGCGTGCGGAACGTGCTGATGTCGGCGTGGCTGGGGCGCGACCTCGACCGCCACCCCGGTCCCGAGGGGGACGATCAGACCGGACGGGCGCTCGTGCGGCGGTACCTGGCGGCGTTCGGGCCCGCCGCCGTGGCCGACGTCCGGGCCTGGAGCGGTCTCGCCGGGTTGCCGGCCGCCGTGACGGCGATGCGGGACGAGCTGGTGACCTTCCGGGACGAGCGGGGCCGGGTGCTGCTGGACCTGCCGGACGCGCCGCGCCCCGATCCCGGGGTCCCCGCTCCGGTGCGGTTCCTGCCCGCGTTCGACAACGCGATCCTCGGCTACCACGATCGCGGCCGGATCATCCCGGACGAGCATCGCGGGCTGTCGGTCACCGGGGCGCGCATGGTGCTGGTGGACGGCCGGGTGGCCGCGACCTGGCACGTCGACGGCGGCGCCGTGGTCGTCACCCCGCTGCGCGAGCTGTCCCGCGGCGAACGAGCCGGCGTCGCGGAGGAGGGCGAGGCGCTGGCGGCGTTGCTCGCGCGGAACCAGATCAAGGACCAGGAAGCGGATGACCGAGCAGAGGGCGGGCGCGGTCGTGGTGTGCGGTTCGCCGCGCCCGCCCCCTGAGCGGCACGACCGGCCGGGGTCAGCCGGCCGGTGGGTTGAACCGGTGGTACCCGGGCGGGGTCCAGCCGGCGGCCGCGACCCCGGTGGCGTGCACGTACTCCGTCAGCGTGAAGTGCACGAGCCGCTGCGCCCCCGGCACCCCGCCGGGGTCCCACGACACCTCGGCCCGCCCGGTCAGGTGCAGCGTCTCCCCGTGCTCCCAGTCCAGGAAGAGCAGCCCGGCGGCCGGGTTCAGCTCCAGGTTCCCGAGCGTCATGAACATGCCGTTGCCCACGTAGTCCGGGAACGTCAGCGACGCCGGCCCGGTCACCCGCACGAAGCCGGGGTTGCCGCCGCGGTGGGAGGCGTCCGTGCCGAGCCCTTCGACGCCGGTGGCGACGAAGAACGTGTCGGCCGTGGCGATCCACGTCCGTAGCCGGTCGGTGAGCGTGGTGCCGCGGCCGGCGAGGGCCGGGGCGGCTCCGGGGCTCGCGGTGGGCTCGCGGGTCTGGATGTACTTGGGGCAGTTCGAGTAGACCTGCTCCGTCCGCACCACCAGGGACGAGCCCGCCCGCACCGCGACGCCGTTCACCCGCATCCGCCGGCGGGTGGCCGGCTCGATGGCGAGCAGGCCGAGGTCGCGTTCGGTCTCGAAGAGGCCGTGCAGGGGGTCGGGAGGCGCGGGCAGGGCCCCGACGACGATCGTGCGGTCGTCCACGGGGTCGGCGAAGCCGGCGGGGCCGGTCAGCAGACCGGCCCACAGGCGGCCGGCGTCGTCGGCCGCGCCCGCCACCAGCATGTCCTGGCCGCGCAGGAAGCCGGCCGCGACCTCCGGGATCTCCGGGCGGGCGCGCGAGCTGCCGTGGTCCCCGGCCCGCACCCCCGCCCGCCGCTGCACGGCGACCTCGCCGGGATGCCGCCGGCCCATTTAGAAGAACCCGCAGGTCGGGGCCCCGGCGGTGGGGGCGGGCCGGTCGCCGGCGGCGTCCGGCGCGAAGATCTCCAGGCGGATGCCGTCGGGGTCGTCGAAGAAGACGCCGCCCGAGGAGGAGCCCTCGCGGTGCGGCACCACGCCGTCGTGGTGGAGCCGCGCGCCGATCTCCCTGAGCACCGTCTCGGCCGCGCGCACCGCCGCGAGGTCGGCCACCTGGAACGACAGGTGGTGCAGCCCCGGCAGCCCGGCGGTGAAGCGGCCCTCGCTCTGCTGCCAGAGGGTCAGCACCAGGGTGCCGTCCTGGGCGAGGAAGGCGTACCGGCGTCCTTCGTGGTCCGACTCGCCCGCCAGGGTGAAGCCGAAGACGCGCTGGTAGAACTCCTTGGACTTGTCGAGATCGGTGACGTTGAGCCCGATGTGACCGGTCTTGAACGACATGCAGCACCTCTTGTCTAACGGTTGCACGACCGATTGGCCGTTAGAAGCAATATAACGGCAAATCTGGTGCTTTGGCGTTAGATTTGGGTCACTTCTTGTGCTCCCGGTAGTGGCGGGCGGCGCGGGCGCGGTTGCCGCAGGACGTCGAGCACCACTCCTGGCGCGGGTGCTCCTTGACGTAATAGAGCACGCAGCGCGGGGCCTGGCAGGTGCGCAGCAACTCCCGCTCGGGCCCGGCCAGGAACTCGACCGCCGCCGTGGCGAGGGCGCCGAGCAGCCGGACGGCCGGCTCGGCAGGCGCGGCGGTCACCGAGGCGAGGGACGGCTCGCCGTCCCAGGAGAGCTGCGGCGCCCGGGGCACGGCCAGGGCGCGGGCGTTGACCAGCGCCAGCGACTCCGCGAAGCCCGGCAGGTCGGCCGCGTCCGCCCGGCTCGGCGGGCCGGGCGCGACCGCCCTGGCGAACAGCGCGCGCACGGCCTGCCGCAGGCGCACGGCCTCGGCGCGCAGCTCCTCCGTGGCGCTGAAGGCGGGATCGAGATCGAGAGCGGCGGCGTGCTCGCGGGCCCAGGCGGTCAGGCCGGCGACGTCGGCCAGCTGGTCGGTCAACCCGGAACGCTGGGCCCTGATCGTGCTGACGAAGTCGAGGGTCAGGGACATGCTCCCAATCTAACGCTCAGTGGCAAGCCCACCCGTGAGACGGCGGACGCCGAGGTAGGCGGCGAACGCCCCCAGCACGACGACGCAGGTGAGGTCGAACCAGACGCTCAAGGGCGACAGGTCCGCCCGGATCGCCGCGTCCGGCAGCATCAGCGCCAGGAACGTCGACTTGCCCGCCACCGCCGCCACCGCCGCCGCGAACCGGACCGGCGGGTGCAGGCCGGCCCAGACGAGCGCGGCCCCGAGCAGGAGCTGCAACATGCCCCGGTGCTGGAGCAGGGCGAGCGTGGTGGGGGAGGGGTCGGCCACGCCGTAGTTCCAGTCGAGCACGCCGGCGTTGACGAGTGCGGCGGCCGGCAGCGTGGTGATGAGGCCGATGAGGACGAGGACGACGCGGGCGACGGGCTCCGCGCGGGCGGGTAACGGCATGAGGACTCCCGTTCGGACGAGGTATATCGTCAGCATAGCTGACGGTTTCTGGCCGGCTCAAGAGCTCTACATTGGACGGCATGACCCCGACGCCCGGCGCGGCCGACCGCATCTCCTCCCTCACCGGCTACCAGCTCCTGCGCCTCGGCGAGCTCGTCCAGCGCCGGGTCGAGGGCGAGCTGGCCCGCTGGGGGCTCACCGGCAAGGAGCTGCGGGTGCTCGCGTACGCGCACGACGCGCCCCGGTCGCAGCGCGGCCTGGCGGCCGTGTCCCGCATGGACCGCACCACGATGACGGCCGTCGTCAACAAGCTGGAGTCCCTCGGCTACGTGCGCCGCGAGCGCGACGCGGGCGACCGGCGCAAGTACGTGGTCGCGGTCACCGGCGAGGGCGCGCGGACGGTGGAGGCGGCGCTGGCGCGCCTGGCGGAGGCCGAACGCGCCTTCCTCGGCCCCCTGACGCCCGTCGAGCGCTCCCTGCTGGCCAACATGACGGCCAGGCTCGTCGCCGGCCAGGAAAGTGCGGAGAGCGAAAACTTGCGGGCTCCGCAAGAATATTCGTAGAGTGCCGGGGTGAGCGGGCTCAGGGAACGCAAGAAGCGGGAGACGCGCGAGGCGCTCATGACGGCCGCGCTGCGGCTGGCACTGGAGCGCGGGCTGGAGAACGTGCGCGCCGAGGACATCGCCGCCGCCGGCGGCGTCTCGCCCCGCACCTACAACAACTACTTCCCCAGCAAGTACGCGGCCATCACCGCCCGCCACACCGACCGCGTACGGGCCACGGTGGCCGCGCTGCGCGCCCGACCGGCGGCCGAGCCGCTGTGGGAGGCGCTGACCGAGGCAGCGATAGCGCCCTGGGCCCGGCAGGCCGGCCGAGCCGGCGAAGCGCCCGACCCCGAGCTGCCGGCGAGCATCAGGATGCTGGCCGACGAGCCCGCGCTGCGGGCCGAGGCGTTGCGGACGGCGCTGGAGGGCGAGGCCGAGCTGACCGCCGCCGTCGCCGCGCGCACCGGCACCGACCCGGTCCGCGACCTGTACCCGGGCCTGGTGGCCGTCACGGTCACCGCCGCCGTGCAGGGCGCGGTCGCGCACTGGCTGCGCGCCGACCCGCCGGTCCCGCTCGTGCCCCTGCTCCGCGAGGCCCTGGAGCAGCTCGCCGCGGGGCTGCCCGCCCCGCGTCCCGAGGATCGGGAGGAGAGATGATGGACGTCGTCATCGCCGGCGCCGGCCCCAACGCGCTGATGCCGGCCTGCCGGCAGCTAGCCGCGGACGCGGCCCACGCCAGCCAGGATGCCGGACCTGACGTAGTCGTAGGCGCCCGCGGGGTCGCCGTCCGGCGTCCAGTCGGCGACCGGCACCAGGCCGGGCCCGATCAGGTCGAGCCCGTCGAAGAAGGCGGCGATCTGCTCGTAGCCGCGCCGCGCCAGCCCGCCGGAGGGCGTGTTCGCGTACACCTGGCGGCCGGCTTGCACGTCCTCGTCGGTGGCGTCGCCCGCGTACAGGTGCGACAGCACGAGATGGCCGCCGGGCCCGAGCCGCTCGCGCACCCGGCCCACGATGCGCGCGGCCTCGGCGTCGTCGGGGACGAAGTGCAGCACGGCCACCATCAGCACGGCGTACGGCTGCGACAGGTCGAGCAGGTCGCGCACGCGCGGGTCGTCGAGGATGGCGTCCGGGTCCTTGAGGTCGCCCTCCACGGCCAGCACGTCGGGGTCCCTGGCCAGCAGCGCGCGGGCGTGGGTGAGGACGATCGGGTCGTTGTCGACGTACACCACCCGCGAGCCGGGCCCGTGCCGCCGGGCGACCTGGTGGACGTTGTCCTGCGTGGGCAGCCCGGCGCCGATGTCGACGAACTGGCGCACGCCGGCCTCGGCGAGCAGGCGCACCGCGCGGCCGAGGAAGGCGCGGTTGGCGAGGGCGATCTCGCGGGCGTCGTTGCCGAGCCGCCGGCCCAGCTCGATCATCTTCTCGGCGGCCTCGCGGTCGGCGGCGAAGTTGTCGCGGCCGCCGAGGTAGTAGTCGTACATGCGGGCGACGCTCGGCACGTTGGGGTTGATCCCGGCAGGTGCCCGGTCCGCCTCGGTCATGTCTCGACCCCTTTGATCGATCTCCTTGACGGCCGATTGTAGGGGGACCACCGGCGCGCCGGATAGGTCACATCCGCCGGAACGTGTGCCGGTAGGCCAGCGGCGCCACCCCCACCGCCGCGTGCAGGTGCTGGCGCAGCGACACCGCCGTCCCGAAGCCCGCCCGCCTGGCCACCTCCTCCACCCCGAGGTCGGTGGTCTCCAGCAGGTGGCGGGCGTGCTGCACCCGCTGCCCGGCCAGCCACCTGGCCGGGCTCACCCCGGTCTCCTCGCGGAAGCGCCGGGTGAAGGTGCGCACGCTCATCCTGGCGTGCGCGGCCAGCGCGGTCAGGTCGAGCGGGTCGGCGAGGTGGGCGAGCATCCAGTCGCGGGTGGCGGCCGTGCCGCCCTGCGGGCCGTCCGGCAGCGGCCGTTCGATGTACTGGGCCTGGCCGCCCTCCCGCCACGGCGGCATCACGCACCGGCGGGCCGTGCGGTTGGCGACCTCGCTGCCGTGGTCGCGGCGGACGACGTGCAGGCACAGGTCCAGCCCGGCGGCCACGCCGGCCGAGGTCAGGACGTCGCCGTCGTCCACGAACAACACGTCGGGGTCCAGCTTCACCCGCGGGAACAGCTCGGCGAAGCGCGGCGCCTCCCGCCAGTGCGTGGTCGCCGGGCGGCCGTCCAGCAGCCCCGCCGCGGCCAGCACGAACGCTCCCGTGCAGATCGACATCACCCGGGGCCGGCCGTGCAGCGCCGCGCGCAGCGCTTCGGAGATCGTGCCGTCCTTCAGCGCCCGGCCCGCGTGGATGCCGGGGATCACGACCGTGTCGGCGGCGTCGAGGACGGACAGGTCGTGGTCGGGCTGCACGGTGTAGCCGGCCGAGCAGCGCACCGGCCGCCCGCCCTCGGAGCAGGTGACGACCTCGTACAACTTCTCGCCGTCCGGGCTCTCGGCGGCCCAGAACACCTGGCCGGGGATGCCGAGGTCGAGCGGGGCGAGGTGGTCGAGCGCGACCACGGCGACACGATGACGACGCATGGCCGGATTCTTGCACATATTGGCTTTCAGGCCACTCGTGTGCGGGTGGGCTGATCCTCCAGGATGGCCGCATGACGTCCAGCACCACCCCCGTCCCCACCGCCCTCCCCACCAGGCGCGGCCCGCACCGCGCCTGGTACGTGGCGGCCGTGGCCTTCGTCGCGATCCTGGGCGCCGCCGGGTTCCGCGCGACCCCCGGCGTGCTGATCACGCCGCTGCGGAACGAGTTCGGCTGGTCCACCGGCACCGTCTCGCTGGCCGTGTCGGTGAACCTCGTCCTCTACGGCCTCACCGCCCCCTTCGCCGCCGCGCTGATGGACCGCTTCGGCATGCGCCGCGTGGTCGCGCTGGCGCTGCTGCTGATCGCCGCGGGCAGCGGGCTGACCGTCCTGATGACCGCGAGCTGGCAGCTCCTGCTGCTCTGGGGCGTCTTCGTGGGGCTCGGGACCGGCTCGATGGCGCTGGTGTTCGCCGCGACCGTGGTGGACCGCTGGTTCGTACGGCACCGGGGGCTGGTGACCGGCATCCTCACCGCGGCCGGCGCGACCGGGCAGCTCGTCTTCCTGCCCGTCCTCGCCCGGCTCGCGGAGGGGCCCGGCTGGCGGTGGGCGTCGCTCGCGGTCGCCGGGTCGGCGCTGGCGGTGGCGCCGTTCGTGTGGTGGCTGCTCCGCGACCGTCCCGAGGACGTCGGCACCACCGCGCTCGGCGTGGAGCCCGGAGCGGTCCGCCCGGCCCGCAGCACGGCCAACGCGGCGCTCCGGGCGGTCACCGTGCTCGGCCGGGCGGTGCGCACCCGGCCGTTCTGGCTGCTCGCGGGCGGCTTCGCGATCTGCGGGGCGAGCACGAACGGCCTGGTCGGCACCCACTTCATCCCGGCCGCGCACGACCACGGCATGGCCGAGCCGGTCGCCGCCGGGCTGCTGGCGGTCATCGGGATCTTCGACATCGCCGGCACCGTCGCCTCGGGCTGGCTCAGCGACCGCGTCGACCCCAAGGTGCTGCTCGGCGTGTACTACGGGCTGCGCGGCCTGTCCCTGATGGTGCTGCCCGGCCTGTTCGCGGCCACCACCGAGCCCAGCATGCTGATCTTCATCGTCTTCTACGGCCTGGACTGGGTGGCCACCGTCCCGCCGACCGTGGCGCTGTGCCGGCGCGTCTACGGCCAGGACGGCGCGGTCGTGTTCGGCTGGGTGTTCGCCTCCCACCAGGTGGGGGCCGCCTTCGCCGCGGTCGGCGCCGGGCTCACCCGCGACCACCTCGGCGCCTACGACCTCGCCTGGTACGGCGCGGGCGCGCTCTGCCTCCTCGCCGCCGGCATGTCAATGGCGATCAGGCATGCTAAGGGGCGATGAACGACGAACCGAACGACGAGCCGAACGACGAGCTGTACGTGCTGCCCCTGGTCGTCAGGATCGAGCGGGCCGCGCCCCCTGAGCGCACCGACGCGCTGGAGGCCGCCGCCATGGCGGTGCTGAGCCTGCTCGACGACCCGGGGGAGTGGGCCGCCGAGCTGACCGCCTGGCAGTCCACCGGGAAGATCCGCAAGGTCGTGCGCCGGGCGCGCGGCGCCGAGTGGCGGCGGGCCGTCGCGCTGCCCGGCCGCACGGTCGAGCACCGCACGGCCGAGGTCCGGGTGCATCCGCCCGTGCCGCTGGACGGCTGGCCCAGGGACCTCGCGCGGCTCCAGGTCGGCGGCACGGACCTGAGCGACACCGCCGTCCCGCCGCCCGCCGTCCCGCCGGTCCTGTGGGTCAACCCCGCGCTGGAGATGACCGCGGGCAAGGCCATGGCGCAGGCCGGGCACGCCGCCCAGCTCGCCTGGTGGGCCAGCGACGCGGCCGAGCGGGCCGCCTGGCGCGCGGCCGGCCTGGCCGTCGCGGTGCGCACCGCCCCCGACGAGGCCGGCTTCGCCGCCAAGGTCGCGGCCGGGCTGCCGGTCGTCCGGGACGCCGGGTTCACCGAGATCGAGCCGGGTTCGTGCACGTTCGTCGCCGAGGCTCCCTGGTTGTACGGGCGGGTCAGATCGTGAAGACGTCGGCCAGCACGCCGCCCGCCGGGGTGATCCGGGCCGGCGACGGGCTGTCGTAGACCACCATGAGCCGCCCGTCGGCCAGCCGCGCCAGCCCTTCCGGATGGTCGCACCCCACCCCGAACGGCAGCTCGGCGACGACCTCCAGCTCGCCGGCCGGCACCACGCCCGACCGGTGCCCCGGCCACCAGCGCCGCACGTGCACCGGCCCGTCGAGGGCCATGGTGGGGCCGGTGAGCAGCAGCAGGCTCTCGCCGTCCGGGCACAGGTCGCGCACGCCGAGCCCGCCGAGGTCCAGGAAGTGCTTGCGGTACGGCTCCCGCAGCCGCAGCCGCAGCCGCCGCCTGCCCGCCTCCTCCACCCGCAGCTCCAGCACCACGGCCCAGCCGCGCAGCACCGGCCCGCGCAGCCCGAGGTAGACCCGCTCGCCGACGACGGCGATGCCCTCGACGTCGAAGCCGTTGTCCTTGCCCGGCAGCGCCAGGAACGGTCCAAGGTGGGGGTCGTCGCGCAGGTGGGCGGCGAGGCCGCGCTCGCCGGACAGCGCCGCCCCGGCCTGCGGCTCCTCGCCGTGCAGCGGCAGGCGGGCGAGGAGGTAGCGATTGTCCTCCCTGACCACGGTGGCCAGGCGGGCGGCGGCCTTGCCGGGATCCTTCGACTTGACCCGCTTGCGCTTGAGGCTGTGCGAGCCGACCACCCACAGGTGGCCGTCGGCGCGGGCCATGCCCTCGATGTCGGCCTCGTCGTCGGGGCCGGCCGGGAGGTCGACGTAGTCGGCCAGGCGGAACGTGCGCTGGTCGCCGAAATGGTCACCGGTCCACGCCAGGTGCTCGAAGGAGGCGGTCTCGTCGCCGGCTACCCAGATGCCGTGGGGGCTCTGCCGGATGGCCGACAGGTTGGTGTGCGTCTGCGACGCTCGAGAGGCGTGGTCGAATCGCAGTTCTACCTGTTCCACCACGCCATGATTGCACTTCGGTCGCATCACACACGTAATGGCGGGATATGTCGTACGCTCCCGTCGTGCTCGATGGGGAAGAAGAGATCAAGGGTTCCCGTGTGAGAACCGCTACCAAGCCCAAAGCCCTTGCTTCTCCGCCCAAACGCTCCCGCATCGGTGACATCCGGATGCGGGTGGTGTACCGAGGCCTCGCCGTGGCCGGCGCCGTCGTGGTGACGGCGGTGGCGGTGGCGGTGGCCGTGGTGCTCCCGTCGGAGCCGGACGAGGTCGTCGCGCGGCCGGTAACCGCGCCGCCGGCCGCGCCGCCCTCGTCCGGCCCCGCGCCCGCGGCCGTCGAGCCCGCCCCGTCGGCATCGCTGCCGGCGAGCGCTCCCGCCGAGACCGTCACCCCGGCCGCGCCCGCCGCCCAGGTCACGCCGACGCCCGGCGCGTCCCTCGCCCCCGGCTACACGGCCATGGAGGCCCTGTACGCCGACCCCCGCGTCCCCCGGCTGACCGGCTCCGTCAGGCGGATGTCCCTGCCCGCCCCGTCCAGGAAGGTGACCAGGGACCGGCGCAGCGGCCTCGCCGTGCCCAAGCTGCCGAGGCCGTGGAAGGCGTACGGGGCGGCGCCGTTCACCACCAAGCAGGTGCTGCCGAAGGTGCGCGGCTCCGCCGTGCGCGGCATGTTCGTCACCTGCCCGCTGCCCATCATGGAGCAGGACTCCCCGCGTGACTCGGCGCTGCTGGCCGCCCGCTGGACGCTCAACCACCACCCCAAGGGCGCCAGGATCAGCTGGCTCGCCTCACAGCCGGTCAAGCGCGGCTGGCTGCTCGTCTACCGCGTCACCTACGGCAAGCGTCACTCCCGCGCGGCGGTGATGGTGGTGGACGGGGGAATGCGCAAGCCCGGTCTGGCGTTCGTCACAGTGCCTGACGCGCAGCGCAAGCAGTGGCGGGACATCGCCCGCGTGGCCGCAGGGGTGCGTGTTCTAGGCTAGAAGGATCATGATTGCGGCGACGTGGGGAGTGGACGCCGTGGAACGCTCTGGACCGCCGCAGGCACCCGACAAGGGCAAGGGCAAGCCGCCCTGGCGCTCGGAAGGCCTGCCGGGCACGCCCGGAGGCAAGCCCAAGATCAACTGGTGGCGCTTCGTCGTCACCCTGCTCGTGGTGTACGCGGGTTTCTTCGTGGTGTCGTCGTTCGTCGACAGCGGTTCGGTCGAGACGATCTCCTACACCGAGTTCACCAAGCAGGTCAACGCCAAGAACGTCAAGGACATCTACGCCCAGGGCCTGTCGGTCGAGGGCGATCTGCGGAGCGCGGCGAAGAACCCGGACGGCGGCTCGACGTACACGAAGTTCGCCACCGAGATCCCCGCCTTCGCCAACACCGACCAGCTCGACCAGCAGCTCGCCACCGGCCAGGTGGAGATCACCTCCAAGCCGCTCACCCGCGGCTTCTTCTCGAACCTGCTGCTGTCGCTGCTGCCCGTGCTGCTGCTGGCCGGCCTGTGGATCTGGATCATGCGCCGCGGCGCCAGCATGATGGGCGGCGGCCTGGGCGGGCTCGGCAAGTCCAAGGCGGCCAAGCCGGTCGAGGCCGGCAAGGTGCGGGTCACCTTCGACGACGTCGCCGGCATCGACGAGGTCGAGAACGAGCTGGTCGAGGTCGTCGACTACCTGAAGGACCCCGGCAAGTACCGGCGGCTCGGCGCCAAGCTGCCCAAGGGCGTGCTGCTCGCCGGCCCGCCCGGCACCGGCAAGACCCTGCTGGCCAGGGCCGTCGCCGGTGAGGCCAAGGTGCCGTACTTCTCCGCCTCCGCCTCCGAGTTCATCGAGATGATCGTCGGCGTCGGCGCCTCGCGCGTCCGCGACCTGTTCGAGGAGGCGCGCAAGGTGGCGCCGTCGATCGTGTTCATCGACGAGATCGACGCCATCGGGCGGGCCAGGGGTGGCGCGGGCGGCATCGGCGGCCACGACGAGCGCGAGCAGACGCTCAACCAGATCCTCACCGAGATGGACGGCTTCTCCGGGGCCGAGGGCGTCATCGTCATCGGCGCCACCAACCGTCCCGAGATCCTCGACCCGGCGCTGCTGCGCCCCGGCCGCTTCGACCGCACCGTGCAGGTGGGGCTGCCGGACGCCGCCGGGCGCACCGCGATCCTCGCCGTGCACACGCGCGGCGTGCCGCTGGACCCCGAGGTCAGCCTCGACCAGCTCGCCAAGACCACGCCCGGCATGACCGGCGCCGACCTCGCCAACCTCGTCAACGAGGCCGCCCTCCTCGCCGCCAAGCGCGGCAAGGACAAGGTCACCAGGTCCGACCTCACCGACGCGCTGGAGAAGCTGCAGCTCGGCGCGGCCCGCAGCATCGTGATGCCGGAGGAGGAGCGCACCCGCACCGCCTTCCACGAGGCGGGGCACGCGCTGCTCGGCATGCTCCAGCCCGGCGCCGACCCGGTCAGGAAGATCTCGATCATCCCGCGCGGGCGGGCGCTCGGGGTCACGCTGTCCACCCCCGACACCGACCGGTACGCCTACGACGAGCAGTACCTCCGTGGCCGCATCACCGGCGCGCTCGGCGGCATGGCGGCCGAGCAGGTCGTCTTCGGCGTCATCACCACCGGCGCCGAGAACGACCTCGAACAGGTCACCATGATCGCCCGGGGCATGGTGGGCCGCTGGGGCATGTCGGAGAAGGTCGGCCCGCTGACCATCCTCCCCAGCGACGGCACCCCGCCGCAGGCCAGCGCCGCCACCCTCGCCACCGTGGACGAGGAGGCGCGGCGCATCGTCGAGCAGTGCTACGAGCGGGCGGTCCAGGTGCTCACCGACAACCGCGACAAGCTGGACGCCATCGTGGCCGCGCTGCTGGAGCACGAGACGCTCGACGAGGCCGACGCGTACGCCGCCGCCGGTCTCACCAGCCAGTCGAAGGCCGTCGCGACCTCCTGACTTTCCCGAGAATTAGCACAAAGCGGGCATTGTTCCCGGGGTGCGGCGGGAACGAGTAGCGGTGACTAGCCCGACGCCGAGGATCGGGGGACCGCCGTGACGCTGCACGACGAGCGTGTCGACCAGCAGCTTCTCGACCAGCTCGGAGAGCCGGGCATGGAACAGACGGCGTCCATGCTCGGCACGGACGAGGACAAGGCCCGCGACGTCATGCGGGCCGTCACGGGCGTCATCATCGGCGGCCTGGCCCGCAACGTCCAGTACCCGGACGGGGCCGACGCCCTGCGCGGCGCGCTGGAGGACCACGTCGACGCCGACCCGTTCGACGGCGACGTGGCCTCGCTCACCCGCGACGGGCACAGCATCCTCGGGCACGTGCTCGGCGGGCAGGGCACCGAGGTGGCCGCCACCGGGCTGGCCCGCCTGTTCGGCCTCGACACCGGGGCCATGATGAAGCTGCTGCCGCTGGTCGCGCCCATGGTCATGTACCTGCTGGCGACCCGCGCGGCCGTCCGCGACCTCGACGCCGACGCCCTGGCCGACGACCTCGAACGCGAGCGCGCCGCCATGCCCGCCAACCGCCGCGAGCTCCTCGACGAGCTGCTCGACCACATCTTCGGCCCCGGCCCCGCCCGTCCCGGCGTCTACGGCGGGCTGCCGGGGACGTCCCTTCCCGACTGGTGACGACCGGTAGGCTTGTCCGGTGATCGTTCTGGCCTCCGCCTCTCCCGCCCGCCTCGCCCTGCTGCGCAGCGCCGGCCTCGACCCCAAGGTGATCGTCAGCGGGGTCGACGAGGACGCCTACTCCGCGCACAGTCCGGCCGCGCTCAGCCTCGTGCTGGCCAAGGCCAAGGCCGAGGCCGTCGCGAGCGGGCTCGACCAGGGCGTCGTCATCGGCTGCGACTCCATCCTGGAGCTCGACGGCCGCCCCTACGGCAAGCCGGCCTCCGAGGAGGAGGTCGTGGAGCGGTGGCGGCTCATGCGCGGGCGCACCGGGCGGCTCGTGACCGGTCACTGCCTCATCGACGTGGCCGCCGGGCGGCAGGCGGCCGAGGTCGCCACCACCGTGGTGCGCTTCGGCGAGCCGTCCGAGGAGGAGGTGCGCGCCTACGCCGCCACCGGCGAGCCGCTCGGGCTGGCCGGGGCGTTCAGCATCGAAGGGCGCGGCGGCTGGTTCGTCGAGGGCATCGAGGGCGACCACGGCAACGTGCTCGGCCTGTCCCTGCCCCTGCTGCGCGACCTGCTCGCCGAGCTCGGCTACGCGGTGACGTCGTTCTGGCGCTAGCCTGCCGGGCATGCGATCATTGCGCGACTTCGCGGCCGGCGTCGGTTTCTTCCTCCAGGGGTTCGGCTGGGTGGCCAGGAACGGCCGGTGGTGGGCGTTCGGGCTGATCCCGGCGCTGATCGCGTTCGCCGTGTACGTGGTGGCGCTGATCCTCCTCGGCCGCCACGCCACCGACGTGGCCGACCTCCTGACCCCGTTCGCCGACACCTGGGGGTGGCGGAAGCTGTTCAGGACGCTCGTCGGGATCGCGTTGTTCCTCGGCGGGCTGGCGCTGGCGGTGCTGACGTTCGCCGCGCTCACGCTCGCCATCGGCGAGCCGTTCTACGAGCGGCTGTCGGCGGCGGCCGACCCGCTGGAGCAGGAGATCGAGCAGCCGTGGTGGCGTACCCTGCCGCGCTCCATCAGGGACAGCCTGGTCACCCTGTGCTACGTGCTGCTGTTCACCGTGCCGCTGTTCGTGCTGGGCTTCGTGCCGGTGGTCGGGCAGACGGTGGTGCCGGTGCTGGGGGCGGCGGTGTCCGGCTTCTTCCTCACCGTCGAGCTGACGACGATCGCGCTGGAGCGGCGGGGGATCGCGCGCAAGGAACGCTTCCGGCTGCTGCGCGCGAACCTGCCGGTGGCGCTGGGGTTCGGGGTGGCGGTGTTCCTGCTGTTCCTGGTGCCGTTCGTGGCGGTGGTCGCGATGCCGGCGGCCGTCGCCGGCGCCGCCCTCCTCATCCGCACCCGCGTATCCCCACCCCCCACCCCCTGACCCGCCCGCCGGCCCCGTCTGCCGATCGCGTCACCCCCTGTGTGCCGACCGCGTCCAGCCCGTCCGCCGACCGCGCCAGGCCCGTCGGCCAGCCCGCGCTGGGCACCTGTGTCACCCACTGCCGGGCCTGGACCCGCGCCGCGCACCCCACCCACACAGCCTGCTCGCCCAACTCGCGCACCCCCGCCCGCACGTGTTCGGTCGCCCAACCGCACAAGCCCGCCCACACCGCGTGGTCGCGCAACCGGCGGGCGGCCCGAGCGGCCCGCTCTTGCGGCCCTCCACGCAGCCCATTCACCCGACCCGCGCACCTCGCCCACGCGCCCCCGTCGCCCGGCTCATCCGCTCGACCTCCCGCGCAGGGGCGCATCCGCGCAGCCCAGCCGCGCACCTCCGGCTGCGATTTGCCTGCGCACCCCCTCGCGCTACCCGCTCGGCCCATCACAGCCGCCGGGCGTCTCCTCCACAGCCCCACCTCACCCGCCCCCGTTATCCACAGAACCGCCTTCGGCCCGTTCCCGCCTCCGCCCGCCAGGCACCCTTACGGTCCATGACGACCAACACCTCCCCGCCCTCCCCTCCCCCTTCCCCCTCGCCCTCCCCGCCGTCCTCGTCTTCTCCCACACCCCCCACCGCCCCTTACTTCCTCACCCTCAGAACCCCGGCCGACATCCTCGCCGCCATCCCCTACCTCGTCGGCTTCCACCCCACGAGCAGCCTTGTCGTGGTGGGCATCGACGGCGGCCAGGCCAAGATGGTGGTCCGCTGGGGCCTCCCCCTCCCACCCGGCACCCTCGACCCCGTGGAGTCCCTGTTCAGAAGGGAAGGCGTCACCGAGATGGTCGCCATCGGCTACGGCCCGGGCGAGTCCGTCACCCCGGCCATGGACGAGGCGAGACGCGCGGCCGCCCGCGCCGGCGTACGCGTGGGCGAGGCGTTGCGCGCACACGAGGGCCGCTACTGGTCGTACGTCTGCGACCTCCCGTCCTGCTGCCCCGCCGAGGGCACGCCGTACGACTCGACGAGCAGCCGGGTGGCCGCCGAGGCGACGGTACGCGGCCTGGTCGCCCTCCCCGACCGCGAGACCCTCGAACACACCCTGTCCCCGGTGACCGGCCCCGTCCGCCTGGCGATGCGCCGCGCCACTTCCGACGCGGTCAACGAGGTGAAGACCGCCCTCGCGGCGACGCCGAACCTGGACGCTTTCACCCGCCGCTTCGTGGCGGAGGGCCTGACCCGGGTACGCGACGCCCTGTCGGCGCACACCGAGGGCCGGCGGCTCAGCGACGCGGAGGCCGCCCGGCTGGGCCTCGACCTGGCCGTGGTCCGGATCCGGGACGAGGCATGGACGTGCATGCACGAGTCCCACGCCGCACTGTGGAAAGACCTGACCCGCCGTCTGGAGCCACGCTTCGCGCCGCCGGCCGCGTCCCTGCTGGCGATGGCCGCCTGGCGGGCGGGCGACAGCGTCCTCGCCACCGTCGCCCTCGAACGCGCCCTGGCCATCGACCCCGGCTACTCGATGGCGGGCCTGCTCATGCACGCCGTACAGAACCTGCTCTCACCCGCGATCATCCAAGGCCGCATGCCGACCCCCACCGAGCTCGACGACGCGATGGGCACCGCCCACGCAGGCTGGCTCCTCCCTCTGGCCGGCCTCCTGATCGACGAGGACGACCCGCCACCGCAGACAGTCCCGCACACGAACACCAGCCGCCCGGCATCTCCCGCCCTCGAACAGCGAGCACGACTCCCCAAAGCAATCCAACGACCAACCAACGGGGAAACGGCCGACCTCGAAGAATGACCGACCGAGAACGCCCGACCAGGAGACGCCACCGGCCAGAGGACACAGCCGATCAAGGAAACGCCCGCGCGACCAGGGGAGACGCCCGTCAGAAGTCAACCGATCGGAAGAAGATCGCCGATCGTAGAAGGGCAACCGACCGACCGACCGATCGGACAACCGACGAATCGACTAGAGGGAGCCTTCTTCCCTGCGCCGACGCTCGTTGTAAGCCCGCATACGGGGCGGATATCCGGTGAGCTGAACGTCGTACACCGGCAGGGCAAGATCGCGCGCGACCTTGTGAATGACTGCGGGGGCGCCGACTCTCCGCCTGGTCCACTCGCCGTCGTCGGCGACGGCCACGGCGGTCGTGTCGGTGGCGAAAGTCTCCGGCTCGACATAGAACTCGACGCCGCGCCGCGAACGGGCAAAAGCGATCAGCGCCTCGATGTCGGCGTCTGTCGCCTCACGGTCGAACCTCGTGACCTTCGAGCCACGCCATCGACGAAGGCCGTACCGGTCTCGCCATCTCATAGGTCCTTTTTATATCGTGTTGCGCTTTCGCGCGTGGGGAAATGATCTTTTCGGGGATGATCTCGGGGACACATCCGGGTTTCTCCCGATGGCTTCGGCGCGCTCGACGACGCAGTATGAGAGTGACCATCGATAACCGAAGGAGAGGCATGGCGACTATGGCTGGGGTACCGACAACCCCCGGGCCGGGACAGGTGCCGCCAGCTCACCTGCGCGTCACCAACCAGGACCGGGAACACGTGGTCGAGCACGTCAAGGCGGCGTACGCGGAGGGCCGCTTCGACAAGCTCGAGTTCGACGACCGGCTCGAGCGAGCGATGACGGCGCGCACGCACGGCGACCTGATGCCCATCATGACCGAGCTGTACGGCCCGCAAGGGGTGCCCCAGCTCGCGCCGCGACCGGCGGCGGCCCCGGCTCGCCCCGAACGGATGCCGGAGGGCAACGAACGCCTCGGAGCCGCGGCCGCTCACCTGCTCATGGCCTTCGGCTTCCCGATCATCGGCCCCCTGATCATGCTGCTGGCCGCCGGGAAGACGTCGCCGTACATCAGGCGGCACGCGGTGGAGGCGCTCAACTTCCAGATGACGGTGGTCGGGGCGACGATCCTGCTCCCGTTCACGGTCATCGGCGTCGTGCTGCTGCCCGTCATCTGGGTGGCGGCCTTCGTCCTCACCATCGTCGGCGGCGTGAACGCCCTCACCGAAGGCAACTACCGCTACCCGCTGACGGTCCGCCTGGTCAAGTAAACCCATCCCGACCTGGGCGATCGGGCCCCGGCTCAGGCTCGGCCTGGCGTTCGCGCTCCGTCGCACTCCAGGTTCGAGGCTGGGCTCGGGGCCCGCGCTGCGATCGCCCCCGGGTTCGAGGCTGGGCTTGGGGCCCGCGCTGCGATCGCCCCCGGGTTCGAGGCTGGGCTTGGGGCCCGCGCTCGTCGCGCCCCCGGATTCGGGCTTGGTTTGGGGCCCGCGCTGCGATCGCGCCCCCGGGCTCCGGCTTGGCGGGGAGCCGCGCTTCGTCGCAACCCCCGGCTCGGGGTCGTTCGGGGTTGACGCCTTGTTGGGACTCCGGCTGGGGCGCATCCGAGTGTGTGCTCTGTCGGGACTCCGGCTGCGGCGCACTGGGGTGTGCGCTCCGACGCGATCGAGCCCCGGGCTTACCCAGGGCTCGCGCTCCAGCGCCACCCGGCACGGGCTCTGCTCGAAGGGGCCGCGCTCGATTGCGACTTCGGCTCGGGCTCAGCCCGGGCGCAGGTCAGGCCACGACGCCGCCCACGAAGGGGATCGGCTCGAAGGGGACCAGATTCGAAGGGCGGGGTGGGCCCTGCTTATCCGCAGATGGCTGGTGTTCGGATGAGGTCTCGGGTGGTGCGCTGAGCCCGACCCTGAACCTGGCTTGACCCCGAGCCTGGTCTGATCCCGAGCCTGAGTGCGTCCCCACCCGACCCCGCCCAGGCCCCGACCCCGCCCAGGCCCGGAGCTGGCCTCGACCTGGTCCTGAACCGGAGCCCGTTTCCGAGCCAGAGCCCGGCTCCGGGACAGAGCCCCGCTCCGAGACAGAGCCCCCGCTCCGGGACGGAGCCCGTTTCCGGGACGGAGCCCCGCTCCGAGACAGAGCCCCGCTCCGGCACGGAGTCCGGCTCCTAGCCTGGGCCCGGCTCCGCGCCGGGCCTGAGTTCGAGCCCGAGCTCAGGCCCTCTGACGGAGGTACTTGCGTCCGGTTGTGCGGCGGTTGCGGCTTGTGCGGATTTCGGCTCCGGCGTTGATCGGGGGACTGGTCCCGGCTTCTCGCGGGTTGCGCACCGGCTCGTGCCTGGGGCCTCGCCGCCGCCTGGGCCTTAATGGGAGGTGGTGGCGGCGTGAGGGGGCTTCATAGTGGCAGGCGGCCGGGGTGGAGCGCTTCAGGCAGCCGGGGGAGCGGGGTCAGCGGGAGAGGACCTGGTATCTCACGTTCATGACGCCCGCGTTGGTGCTGCCGATGGCGGAGAAGGCGGCGGCGGAGAGGTCCAGGCAGCGGCCGCCGACGTACGGGCCGCGGTCGTTGATGCGGACGGTGACCGACTTGCCGTTGTTCGGGTTGATCACGCGGACCCTGCTGCCCAGGGGAAGGGTTTTGTGGGCGGCGGTCATCGCGGACGGGTTGAAGCGCTCGCCGCTGGCGGTCATCTGGGGCTCGTCGTAGAACGAGGCGCCGCAGGAGCCGGAGGACAGGACACGTTCCTTGGGCTTCTTCGTCACGGCCTTGGACGCCTTGGCGGTCTTGGCGGCGACTGGCTGTGCGGTCTTCGTGGCGGGGGAGGCCGGGGTGTCGCTCTCGTCGACGGGCTTGGCCGCCGCGGAGGGGTTCGGGTGGGAGGGGGACGGGGCGGCGGCGGCCGGGGGTTTGGGGGCTGCGGGGGCCGGGGTGGGGGTCTTGGCCGGGTTCGGCTGGCGGGCCGCTTCGTTCAGGGGCTTGGCGGCCGGAAGGGCGGCCTCGGCGGGTTTGGCGCCGGTCGCGGTGCGCTTGGGGGAGTCGTCGTTGGCGATGGCCGCGTACGCGGTGGTCGAAGCGGTGGCGATGACGGCGGCACCCGCTGCGATCGCGGTCCAGCGGCGCTTGCCGGCGAGGAACGGCTTGTGGGAGTGCTGGCCCAAGGTAAACCACAGTCCTAGTCAGGGGATAGGGCAGGGAAAGGCCGGGCCGGGCGCGGTGAGGGGGTGCGGTGGCCGTTTCCGTCGGCGCGGCGGGGGATGCCGCGCGGTGAGGACGAACCTACGGGACAAACGGCTAGTAAAGGCAACTTAATGATAGATTAAGTGACATATCTCACTTTGATAACAAGATCGCCCTAATCGCCTAGAGTACGCCTTTGATCTTTGTTTCGCGGGTGAATGTGCGAGATTTTCGGCTTGATCGTGAAATGGGGCTTGATCAGGGCGGATGTGGTGATCGTAATTCTGGCCTGTGCTCTTTCGGGCAGGGCAGGGCAGGGTGCGAGCGAAAAGTCGGCAGTCGGCGTCAGAGCATGAGGCTGCGGACGGTGTCGACCGTGTCGGCGTCCTCCACGCGCTTGTCCGGCCGGTACCGCAGCACCCGGGCGAACCGCAGCGCCATCCCCCCGGGATATCGGGGTGAGCGTTGCACCCCGTCGAAGGCGATCTCCACCACCAGCTCCGGCCGCAGCCGGACCGTCCAGTCGTCGGTCGGGCCCTCGGCCAGCTCCAGAAAGCGCTCGGTCTGCCAGGCCAGCAGCTCGTCCGTCAGGCCCTTGAAGGTCTTGCCGAGCATCACGAAGCCGCCCTCGGGGTCGCGCGCCCCCAGGTGCAGGTTGGACAGCTTGCCCTCGCGCCGGCCGTGGCCCCATTCGGCGGCCAGGACCACCAGGTCGAGCGTGTGGCGCGGCTTGACCTTGATCCAGCCCGCCCCGCGCCGCCCGGCCGCGTACGGCGACGACAGCGCCTTCACCACCAGGCCCTCGTGCCCGGCCTTGACGACGGAGGTGAAGAAGTGCTCCGCCTCCGCGAGGTCGCCCGTCACCAGGCGCGGCGTGAGCAGGGCGGGCGGGACGGCGCGGGCCAGCGCCTCCTGGCGCGCGGCGTAGGGCAGGTCGAGCAGGTCGTCGCCGTCGGCGCGAAGCGCGTCGAAGAAGAACACGCTGAGCGGCGTCTGCTCGCGCAGCTGCCCGACGTTGAGCTTGCTGGAGACGCGGGCGGCCGTCACCTGGAACGGGTGGGGGCGGCCGTCGGGCCGCAGCGCGAGCACCTCGCCGTCGAGCACCAGCTCCTCGGACGGCATCTCCAGCACCGCTTCCACCAGCTCGGGCACCTGCGCCGTGATGTCGTCGAGGGTGCGGGTGAAGACCCGGACCTCGCCGCCCGAGCGGTGGGCCTGCACGCGGATGCCGTCGAGCTTCCACTCCAGCGCCGCGGGCGCGCCCGCCTTCTCCAGGGCGGCGGCGACGCTGGGAGCGCTCCCGGCCAGCATGGGGGAGACCGGCCGGCCGACCTCCAGGCGGAAGGCGTGCAGGGCCGCGACGCCGCCGCTCAGCGCCGCCGCGCCGACGGCGGGCAGCCAGCCGCGCAGCGTCAGCGCCCGCCGCACGTCGGCCGAGGGCGCGCCGGACGCCTTCGCCACCGCTTCGATCATGACGCCGTCGAGCGCGCCCTGCCGCAGCTCGCCGTGCAGCAGGCGGCGCATGAACTGCTGCTCCTGGCTGGTCAGCCCGGCGAACAGCTCGCCCACCAGCGCCTTGCGGGCCGCCTGCGAGCCGGGACCGGCGACGGCCTTGATGCGGGTCAGCAGCTCGTCGACCGTGGTCAGGGTGGCGGTGGCGATCAGCTTGGGCTGCGGGAGGTCTTCGAGGGTGCGCCAGCCGACGCCCACCTGACGCTGGGGCAGCTCGCCCGACAGGTAGGAGATCGCGATCTCCGCCTCGCCCGGGCCGACCCGGCCCAGCAGCTCCGCCAGATGTGCGACCTTGCCCAGCCTGGCGGACGTGCGCGTCACCGCCTCGGACACTCGGACCACGTCGATCAGAAGCACACGCCTATCGTGCACTACGCGGCCGACAAACCCTACTGGTTACCGGGCGGGTGATTCGTCCCGGTGAAAGGGGCGGCGGCAGCCGGCCGAGGCGGGGCCGGCTGCCGCGGACGCGCTCTAGCTGACGCCGAGGAGGTCGACGACGAAGATGAGCGTCTCGTTCGGCTTGATGGCGGCGCCGGCGCCGCGGCTGCCGTAACCGAGGTGCGGCGGGATGACGAGCTTGCGCCGCCCGCCGACCTTCATCCCGGCGACCCCCTGGTCCCAGCCGGCGATGACGCGCCCCGCGCCGAGCGGGAACTCGAAGGCCTCCTTGCGGTTCCACGAGGCGTCGAACTCCTCCCCGGTGGAGAAGGCCACGCCGACGTAGTGGACGCGGACCTTCTGGCCGGGCCTGGCCTCGGGGCCGTCGCCGACGACCAGGTCGGTGATCTCAAGGTCCTGGGGCGGGGTGCCCCCGGGGAAGTCGATCTCGGGCTTCTCGAGTGCCACGAAGTGCTCCTGTTGGCGATTTCGACGTTGTGACTAACCCGACGACTCTATGCGCTCGGGATATCGTCTTCGTTCATGGCCGCCCTGAGTCCCGACGCGATCCTGCTCACCGGCCGCGTGGCCGTCGTCACGGGCGGGGCCCGGGGCATCGGGCTGGCCGTCGCCGAGACCTTCGCCGCGTTCGGGGCGCACGTGGCCGTCTGCGACCGCGACAAGCCGCCCCTCGGGGAGCCGGCCATGACGCTGGACGTGCGCGACCCGGTGGCGTCGCAGGTGTTCGCCGAGGCGGTGCGCGAGCGCTGGGGCCGCGTGGACGTGCTGGTCAACAACGCGGGCGGCACCTTCCACGCCCCGTTCGCCGACACCTCGCCGCGCGGCGAGCACACGCTCGTGCAGGAGAACTTCACCCAGGTCACCGGCATGATCCGGCGGCTGCTGCCGCTGATGCCGGCCGGCTCGTCGATCATCAACGTGACGTCGAGCGAGGCGCACCAGGCGGCGCCGGGGTTCGCCGTGTACGCGGCCATGAAGGCGGCCGTGGAGAGCCTGACCAGGTCCCTGGCCCTGGAGCTGGCGCCCAGGGGCGTCCGGGTGAACGCCATAGCCCCTGACGCCCTCCCCACCGAGGGCGAGGAGGGCGTGCGGGAGCGCATGCTGGCCGCCGGGTCCCTGCCGTACGAGCCGGCCCGGCTGCCGCCGCTCGGCCGGCTGGGGGAGCCGGTGGAGGCGGCGGGGGCGGCGGTGTTCCTGGCCGGTGAGCTGTCCAGGTTCGTCACGGGCACGACGGTGCACGTGGACGGCGGGATCAACGCGGCCGGCGGCTGGCACCGCACCCTGTGAAGGCCGCCGCGGGCGGGGTCACCAGCTGGTGTGCAGCGGCATGCCCTCCGCGTACCCCGACGTGCTCTGCAGCCCCACCACGGCCCTGTCGTGGAACTCCTCCAGCGTCGCCGCCCCCGCGTACGTGCACGCCGACCGCAGCCCGGCCACGATGGCGTCGATCTGGTCCTCCACGCTCGGCCGCTTCGGGTCCAGGTACATCCTGGAGGTGGAGATGCCCTCCTCGAACAGCGCCTTCCTGGCCCGCTCGAACGCGGAGTCCTCGGCGGTGCGCAGCCGCACGGCCCGCGCCGAGGCCATGCCGAAGTTCTCCTTGTACTTGCGCCCGTCGGCGTCGGTGTGGGTGTCGCCGGGCGACTCGTACGTGCCCGCGAACCACGACCCGATCATCACGTTGGAGGCGCCGGCGGCCAGGGCGAGGGCCACGTCGCGCGGGTGGCGCACGCCGCCGTCCGCCCAGACGTGCCGGCCCAGGCGGCGGGCCTCGGCGGCGCACTCCAGCACCGCGGAGAACTGGGGCCGGCCCACGCCGGTCATCATCCGGGTGGTGCACATCGCGCCCGGGCCCACGCCGACCTTGAGGATGTCGGCCCCGGCCTCGACGAGGTCGCGCACGCCGGCCGCGGTCACCACGTTCCCGGCGGCGACGGGCACCGCCGGGTCGAGGGCCCGGACCGCGCGCAGCGCCGAGATCATCTTCTCCTGGTGGCCGTGCGCGGTGTCCACGACCAGGCAGTCGATGCCGGCCTCCAGCAGCTCCTTGGCCTTGGCGGCCACATCGCCGTTGACGCCGACGGCGGCGGCGACCCGCAGCCGGTTCGCGGCGTCCACGGCGGGCTGGTAGAGGGTGGCGCGCAGGGCGCCGGTGCGGGTGAGGATGCCGACCAGCCGCCCGTCGTCGTCCACGATGGGCGCGAGGCGGTGCCGGCCGCCGTGCAGCCGGTCAAAGGCGGCGCGCGGGTCGAGCCCGGCGGGCAGCGTCAGCAGCTCGCAGGACATGACGTGGGAGAGCTGCGTGAACATGTCCACGCCCTGGCAGTCGGCCTCGGTGACGACGCCGATCGGGCGGTTGTCCCAGTCCACCACGATGACCGCGCCGTGCGCCCGCTTGGGCAGCAGGTGCAGCGCCTCGCCGACGGTCTCGTGCGGGGTCAGGGTGAGGGGCGTGTCGTGGACGAGGTCGCGGCTCTTGACCCACTCGACGACGTTCGCCACGACGTCCAGCGGGATGTCCTGCGGGATCACCGTGATGCCGCCGCGGCGCGCCACGGTCTCAGCCATGCGCCGGCCGGCGACCGCCGTCATGTTCGCCACGACGATGGGGATGGTGGTGCCCGTGCCGTCGACGGTGGACAGGTCGACCGCGAGCCGCGACCCCACGGCGGAGCGCGACGGGACCATGAACACGTCGCTGTAGGTCAGATCGTGCCGCGGTTCGAGGTCATTAAGAAATTTCACGTTCATCCATCTTATGTGGTGACAGCATCACCATGGGATTTCCCCATTCGCGGGGCCTTATGATCGGCGCGGACACTTTTGCGAGAGGGAGGGGTCTCGTGAACGTCACCGAACGGGGCGAGCTGATCGTGGTCGGCTGGGTGGTGCGCACCAGCAACGCCGACGAGATGGACCCGGCGCGCGCCAAACTGCCCGCGTTGTGGCAGCGCGCGGGCGCTCCAGGCGCCTTCGCGCACGTGCCGGGCCGGCTGGACGAGAACCTGTACGCGGTGCTCACCGACTACGAGAGCGACCACCACGGGGCCTACACGCAGATCGTCGGCGTCGGGGTGCGCACCGCGCCGCGGCTGCCCGAGGGCATGGTGTCCGTCCGGGTGCCGGGCGGCCAGGCGCTGCTCGTCGAGGCGCGCGGCCAGTTGCCGCAGGCGCTGGTGGAGGCGTGGCAGCAGGTGTGGAAGCACACCGAGGCGGGCGGCGTCCCGGCGCGCGCGTTCACCACCGACGTCGAGGTGCACCACCCCGGCGGCGTGGACCTCTACCTGGCGATCTAGGAGCCCTTCACCAGGGGCGCAGCTCGATCGGGAACGAGGTGACGCCCCTGACGAAGGCGTTCGGCAGGATGCGCGGCCCGCGCTCGTCGGCCCAGGCCGCCTCGCGCACCCGCGCCACCCACTCCTCGAAGAAGATCCGCAGCTCCAGCCGGGCCAGCGCGGCGCCGAGGCAGAAGTGCGTGCCGAGGCCGAAGGCGATGTGCCCGCCGGGCCTCCGGGTCACGTCGAAGGCGTCCGGGGCGGCGAACACCGCCGGGTCCCGGTTGGCGGAGCCGTACATGAGCAGCACCTGCCCGCCCGCGGGGATCGCCTGCCCGTGCAGGGTGGTGTCGCGGGTGGCGGCCCGGCACATGTTGAGCACGGGCGTGGTCCACCGGACGAACTCCTCCACCGCGCCCTCCATCAGGCCCGGCTCGGCGCGCAGCAGCCGCCACTGCTCCGGATGGCGGATCAGCGCGTCCAAGGCCGTCGCGATCACCGTCCTGGTGGTCTCGGCGCCGCCGTCGAGCAGCAGCAGGGCCTCGTTGGCCAGGTGCTCGTCGTCGTAGCCGGGGCTGGCGCACCACAGCGACAGCAGGTCGTCGCGGGGGCGGGCGCGGCGCTCGGCGGCCAGCTCCAGCACCGCCGTGGCGTACTCGCCGGCCGCGACGGCGGCCTCGTGGGTGACGTAGCGCAGGCCGCCGCCCGCCACGATGGTCGTCTCCGACCAGTGCTTGAGCCGCGGCCACTCCTCGTCGGGGAAGCCGAGCAGCCAGCCGATCATCCGGGCCGGCAGCGGGGCCGCCAGCTCGGCCACCGCGTCCACGACGCCCTTGTCCAGGGCCCGGTCGAGCTGGTCGGCGACGACCTCGCGGACCCGGCCGGCGTAGGCGTCGCGGACGTGGCGCGGGGTGAAGCGGCGGTGAACCAGGCGGCGGCGGGCGGCGTGCTCGGGGTCGTCCATGCCGATCATGGACGGGTCGGACGGGAGCTGCGGGCGGTAGCCGCCGGTGCTCGTCCAGAGCCGGGGGTCGCGCTCGACGGCGGAGATGTCGGCGTGGCGCGACAGGCCCCACAGGCCGTTGGCCTCGTCGTGGTAGGCGGGGGCGTGCTCGCGCAGCCAGGCGTAGACCGGTCCGGGGTCCCCGGCGTACAGGTCGCCGTCGAGCAAGTCGATGATCATGCGAGTACCCCTTGGCTTCGCAGCTTGTCCGCCTCCTCCCGCGTGAGACCCCAGCCGGACAGGTCCGTCAGGCGGGTGGCGGGGGAGAGGTCCTGGGCGGGCACGCCGAGCAGGCGGGGCGCGGGCCGGGGCTGGACGACGTCCCCGACCTCGGTGAACGTGCCCCGCGCGACATTGTGCGGGTGGGCGGCGGCCTCCGTGACGGACAGGACGGGCGACACGCACGCGTCCGAGCCGTCGAACAGCTCCTCCCACTCGGCCCTGGTGCGCTTCCTGAACTCGGCGGCCAGGCGCTCGCGCAGCGCGGGCCACTGCGCGCGGTCGTCACGGTCGGGCAGGTCGGTCAGGCCCATCAGGCCGACCATGGCCGCCCAGAACTGCGGCTCCAGCGACCCCACGGCGAGGTAGCCGCCGTCGGCCGTCTCGTAGGTGTCGTACTGGGGCGCGCCGGTGTCGAGCAGGTTGGTGCCGCGCGGGCCCCAGAAGCCGCTCTGCACGCCCTGGTAGAACATCGAGAACAACACGGCGGCGCCGTCCACCATGGCCGCGTCGATCACCCGGCCCCGGCCGGTGCGCTCGCGCTCGAACAGCGCCAGCAGCACCCCGTAGGCGAGCATGAGGCCGCCGCCGGCGAAGTCGCCGAGGATGTTGATCGGCGGGGTGGGCTTGCCGTCCTCGCGGCCGAGCAGCGACAGCACGCCGGAGATCGCGATGTAGTCGATGTCGTGCCCGGCGGTCGGCGCGAGCGGGCCGTCCTGGCCCCAGCCGGTCATGCGGCCGTAGACCAGCCGCTCGTTGACGGCGTGCAGGTCGTCGGGGCCGATGCCGAGCCGTTCGGCCACGCCCGGCCGGAACACCTCGATGACGACGTCGGCGTGCCGCGCCAGCTCCTTGAACGCCGCCACGCCCTCCGGCGCCTTCAGGTCGAGGCCGATCGTGTGCTTGCCCCGGTCCATGACATCGGTGCGGGGCCGGTCGGAGACCGCCTTGACGCGGTCGACGCGCAGCACGTCGGCGCCGTGGTCGGCGAGCATCATCCCGGCGAACGGCCCCGGGGCCAGCCCGGCGAGCTCCAGCACGCGCACACCGGCCAGCGGGCCGCGACGGTCTTCAGTCATACCGACAGTAGAACAACATTCGGTGATCTCGTGCAAGCGGCCTTCGCGAGCATCCCTCGCAGGCCCCATCAGGTATGGGAAACTTGCCCACTGTTCGTGGTGTTCTACAGGGGACGGACATGGTTTCGGAAAACAACCGGCTCATCGCAGGGCGCTACGAGTTAGTGCGCGAGCTGGGCCGCGGGGGAATGGGCGTGGTCTGGGAAGGCCGCGACACGCTGCTCCACCGCCAGGTCGCCATCAAGGAAGTGGTCCTGCCCGACGGGCTGTCGGCCGGCGACCAGGAACGCCAGCTCATGCGCACCGTCCGCGAGGCCCGCACCGCCGCCAAGCTCAACCACCCCGGCGTCGTCGCCGTCTACGACGTCGTCGAGGCGGACGGCCGCCCCTGGATCGTCATGGAGCTGCTGAGCTGCCCCACGGTCGAGCAGGTCGTGCTCACCTCGGGCGCGCTGCCCATCCGCGAGGCCGCCGACGTCGGCCGGCAGGTGCTGTCCGCGCTGCGCGCCGCCCACGAGGCCGGGATCCTGCACCGCGACGTCAAGCCGAGCAACATCCTCATGACCGACGACGGCCGCGCGGTGCTCACCGACTTCGGCATCGCCACGGTCGAGGGCGACGCCTCGCTCACCCGCACCGGCATGGTCACCGGCTCGCCCAGCTTCCTCGCCCCCGAACGGGTGCGCGCCGACGCCGCCGGGCCGGCCTCCGACCTGTGGTCGCTGGGCGCCACCCTGTACGCGTGCCTGGTGGGACGCTCGCCGTTCGAGCGGGGCGAGCCCATGGCCACCCTCAACGCGCTGCTCAACGAGGAGCCCGACTACCGGCGCATCCCGCCCGCCATGCACCCGGTGCTGCGCGGGCTGCTGCGGAAGGAGCCCGAGGACCGGCTGAGCGCCGAGGAGGCCGACCGGCTGCTGGCCGGCCTCGCCGCCACCCGTCCCGCCTACGACGAGCTCGACGAGCCCCAGCCGAGGCGGCGCGGCCGCGGGCGGGCCCTGCTGGCGGCGGCCACGGCGGCCGTCGTGGTGATCGGGGCCGGGGCGTTCGGCTACTTCAGGTTCGCCACGCCCGCCGAGGGCGCGCCGCGCGCCAGCGCCGCGCCCGCCGCGGCGACCGCGCCGCTCACCCCGCCGCGGCGCCCAGCGCCACCCCACCCCGGCGGCCGCCACGCCGACGCCCAGCGTGACGCGGGCGGCCGCGCCGCTGGTGCGGGTCTGGCGCTCGCCCGACGGCTGGTCGATCCTGCGGCCGGTCGGCTGGCGGGGGGCGCGGCAGGAGTCGTACACCGAGTGGACGCGCCGCGACGGCGGCGCGCACGTCGGCGTCCAGGCCGTCTACAGCGACACCGACCCCGCCGACCTCATGGTCACCACCCTCGACGAGCTGCGCCAGAGCGCCGAGGACGTCGTCACCCGGGGCCGCCGCACGGTCGTCCACCAGGGCGTCAGGACGCTGGAGTGGGAGCTGACCTGGACGGCGGGCGCCGAGGGCGGCGCGCCCTGGGTCAGGCCCGGCGCCCGCTACCGCGAGCTGCGCCGCGCGGTGATCGCCGGCGACACCGCCTACGTGCTGTCCTGGACGGTCGCCGAGCGGCAGTGGCCGCGCAGCCGGGGTCTTATGCGACGCGTGATCAACAGCTTTACTGTGGGGGCATGAGCCCCTGGAGCCTGCTCGCTCTCCCGCCGCTGCCCGAGACGCTGCTCCGCCGCCTGCTCGCCCCGCTCGGCGACCGGGTGGAGGTGCGCGTGCCCGCCTCCCGCGACCGCGACGCCCTGCTGGCGGAGCTGCCGGAGGCCGAGATCGTGCTCGGCGACTGGACGGGGACGCTCGTCCTCGACGCCGCCGCGGTCGCCGCCGCGCCCCGCCTGGCCTTCGTGCAGCAGCCGTCGGTCGGCGTGGACGGCCATGACCTCGACGCGCTGGCGGCGGCCGGCGTGCCCCTCGCCAACACGCCCGGCGTCAGCGCCGTCGCCGTCTCCGAGTGGTGCCTGGCCGCCGCGCTGGCGCTGGCGCGCAGGCTCGTCGCGGGCGACGCCGCGGTGCGGGCCGGGGAGTGGCCGCAGCAGAGCCTGCAGCCGTACGAGCTGCGCGGCCGGCGGGTCGGCGTGGTCGGCTGGGGCCCGATCGGCACGGCCTGCGCCGAGCTGTTCCGCGGCCTCGGCTGCGAGGTGTCGTTCTGGACCCGCACCCCGCGCGCCGACCCCGCCTTCCGGGACCTGGGCGCGCTCATGGCGGAGAGCGACGTCCTCGTCGTCGTCATCGCGCTGTCCGAGCAGACCAGGAACCTCGTCGATCCGGCCCGTATGAAGGCCGGCGCTTTACTGATTAATGCGGCCCGCGGCGGGGTGGTCGACCAGGAGGCTCTGGTGCGGGCGCTGCGCGGGAGACACCTGGGCGGAGCCGCGCTCGACGTCTTCGAGACCGAGCCGCCGGCCGCCGACGACCCCCTGCGTGAGCTGCCCAACGTGCTGCTCAGCCCGCATGTCGCCGGCGTCACCCCGGAGGCCAGCGGCCGCCTGCTGGCCGCCACGGTGGACAACCTGCTCGCCGCCGTCGAGGGCCGCGAGGTGCACGGCGTCGTGAACGGTCTCCCGCCCGCCGTACACAGGAGATTTACCGGAACACCTACCCAATAGTGGATTCACCTGGCACGATGAACAGTTTTCGTGTCTTTAACGACCCCGGTCTGGTCCGGTGAGCGCCCGGGAGATACGGTCTTACGGACGATCTCTACCAGCTCAAGGGGGTGCTTTGGTGACGACGACGATGTCGACACACCGACGGGCAGTAGAGCAGATCCGGCAGTCGTACGCCGAGATCCCCGGCGGAGCCGCGCCGCGGCTGGCCAAGTCGACGTCGAACCTCTTCAGGTTCCGCGACCAGGGCCGCACCGCCAAGCTGTCGGCCAGAGACCTCGACGAGGTCATCAGCGTGGACCCCGAGACCATGACGGCCGAGGTCCAGGGCATGACCACGTACGAGCACCTGGTCGAGGCCACCCTGCCCCACGGCCTGATGCCGTACGTCGTGCCGCAGCTCAAGACCATCACGCTCGGCGGCGCCGTGACCGGCCTCGGCATCGAGTCCACGAGCTTCCGCGACGGGCTCCCGCACGAGTCGGTCGAGGAGCTGGAGATCCTCACCGGCGACGGCCGGGTGATCGTGGCGCGCGCCGACAACGAGCACCGCGACCTGTTCCAGGCCTTCCCCAACTCCTACGGCACGCTCGGCTACGCCCTGCGCATCAGGATCAAGCTCCGCAAGGTCCAGCCGTACGTGCACCTCACGCACGTCAAGTTCACCGACGCCGCCAAGTGCATGCTGGCCATGCAGGAGATCTGCGAGAGCATGGTCCACGACGGCGAGCCCGTCGACTTCGTGGACGGCGTCTTCTTCGAGCCCGGCGAGATGTACATCACGCTCGGCCGCTTCGCCGAGCGCGCGCCCTACGTCTCCGACTACACCGGCATGCGCATCTACTACCAGTCGATCAGGCAGCGCAACCGCGACTGGCTGACCATCCACGACTACCTGTGGCGCTGGGACACCGACTGGTTCTGGTGCTCGCGGGCCTTCGGCGTGCAGCAGCCCGTCGTGCGCTCGCTCATGCCGCGCCGCTGGATGCGCTCCGACGTCTACCGCCGCCTGGTCGCCCTCGACCGCAGGTACGGCGTGACGGCCCGCGTCGACCGCTGGCGCGACCAGCCGGTCCACGAGTCGGTCATCCAGGACGTCGAGGTGCCCGTCGAGCGCGGCGCGGAGTTCCTGGAGGTCTTCCACGACCGGGTCGGCATGACCCCGGTGTGGATGTGCCCGCTGCGGGCGGGCTCGCGCTGGCCGCTCTACCCCCTGGAGCCGGGGCGGCTGTACGTCAACTTCGGCTTCTGGGGTATGGTGCCGCTGCCACGGGGGCAGTTCGACGGTTACTACAACCGGCTGATCGAGAACGCGGTGCACGATCTCGACGGCCACAAGTCGCTCTACTCGACGTCCTTCTACGCCCGTGAGCAGTTCTGGCAGCTGTACAACGGCGACGCCTACTGGCCGGTCAAGCGGGCATACGACCCGAACGGGCGCCTGCTGGACCTGTACGACAAGTGTGTGCGGGGAAGGTGAGTCGATGGCTCTCGCAACCATCTTCGAAAAGATCGTCGGCCCGAGCGCGAACATCGCGTTCATGGCCTATGACGGCAGCAAGGCCGGGCCGGACGGGGCCGACCTCGCGATCGAGGTCAAGTCCCCGATCGCGGTGGCCTACCTCGCCCATGCCCCGGGTGAGCTGGGCCTGGCCCGGGCCTACATCTCCGGCCACATCGACATCCACGGCGACATGTACACGTTGCTCGACCGGATGTGGAACATCACCACCAATGACCTGACCACGGCGGAGAAACTGGCCGCGGTGCGGGCGCTGGGGGTCAAGCCGCTGCTCATGCGCGTCCCGCCGCCGCCGCAGGAGATGCGGCAGAGCATGCTGGCCAAGCTGGGCTCCCGGCACGCCAAGCAGCGCGACGCCGAGGTGATCCACCACCACTACGACGTCTCCAACCGGTTCTACGAGTGGGTGCTGGGGCCGTCGATGGCCTACACGTGCGCCTGCTTCCCGGAGGAGGGCTCGTCGCTGGAGGAGGCCCAGTACACCAAGTTCGACCTGGTGGCGCGCAAGCTCGGGCTCAAGCCCGGCATGCGCCTGCTCGACGTCGGCTGCGGCTGGGGCGGCATGGTCATGCACGCCGCCAAGCACTACGGCGTCAAGGCGCTCGGCGTCACGCTGAGCAAGCAGCAGGCCGAGTACGCCCAGAAGGCCATCGCCGAGGCGGGTCTCCAGGACCTCGCCGAGGTGCGCTTCATGGACTACCGCGACGTCAGGGAGACCGGCTTCGACGCGGTCAGCTCCATCGGCCTGACCGAGCACATCGGCAAGGACAACGTGCCGTCGTACTTCGAGTTCCTGTACGGCAAGCTCAAGCCCGGCGGCCGGCTGCTCAACCACTGCATCACCCGCCCGACGGGCAAGGAGAAGACCTTCAACAAGGGCGGCTTCATCAACCGCTACGTCTTCCCCGACGGCGAGCTGGAGTCGGTGGGCTGGCTGATCCGCCAGATGGAGGACCTCGGCTTCGAGATCCGCCACGAGGAGAACCTGCGCGAGCACTACGCCAAGACCCTGCGCCACTGGTGCGACAACCTCGACGCCAACTGGTCGGACGCGGTGCAGGAGGTCGGCATGGGCACCGCCCGCGTCTGGGCGCTCTACATGGCCGGCTGCATCGTCGGCTTCGAGCGCAACAAGGTCCAGCTCCACCAGGTGCTGGCCGTCAAGCTCGACCAGGAGGGCCGCTCCGGCGTCCCGCTGCGCCCGTCCCGCGACTGGCCCTGACCCCCGCAGGGAGAGAGCCCGTCCCGGGCTCTCTCCCGCGAGCGCGAATCCTTTTCCGCCCTCGCCGCCTCTTATGGGGGACGGTCGGTCCGGGGAAAGGAGACGCGATGAGGTGCGGACGTGGCTGAGCGCGGCTGGGCGAGCGCCCGGCTCATCGAGGCCGCGCAGGCGGGCGACCAGGAGTCGATCGCCGCGGTGGTCCACGGCGCCCACTCCCACGTGCGGCGTTTCGCGGCGCACCTGTGCGCGTCGCCCCAGGACGCCGAGGACGCCGCGCAGGAGGCCCTGATCATCCTCTACCGGAAGATCGGCTCGCTGCGCGCCACCGGGGCGCTGGCCTCGTGGATGTTCCGGATCGTCCGCAACGAGTGCCTGCGCCGCGCGCGGCTGCTGCTCGAAGCGCACGACGCCCCCGGCGCCACCGGCGCCGAGCCGGAGTCGGCCTCGGCCGAGGAGGAGGCGTTGCGCCGGCTGGAGGCCGGCCTGGTCGCGCAGGCGATCAGGGACCTGCCGGACCTCCAGCGCAGGGTCCTCATCATGCGGGACGTGCTGGGCCACCCCGGCCGCACGGTCGCGGCGCGGCTCGGCCTGAGCGAGGCCGCGATGAAGTCGCAGCTCCACCGGGCCAGGAGCGCCGTCCGGCGCGACCTGGGCGCCTGATCCCGGACGACCGTCCGTCACCTGATGTGCGTCGAAGGGGATTTCGTCATGCTTGAGATCGGTTCACCCGCGCCCGACGTGGTGCTGGAGGACACCGACGGCCGAGCCGTCCGCCTGTCCGGGGACGGCCGGGCCGTGCTCGTCTACTTCCTGCGCTCCACCACGTGCCCGGTCTGCAACCGGCACGTGCGAGACCTCGTCCGGCGTGCCGGCGAGCTCGCGGCGGCCGGTGTGCGGGTGCTGGTCGCGGCGCCCGAGGACCCGCCGGTGGCGGCCGCGTGGAAGGCGCGGCGGGGGATCCCGTTCGGCGTGCTGGCCGGCCGCGACGGCACCCCGCACGAGCTGCTCGGGCTGCGGAAAGCGGCCTTCGGCTCGGTGCAGCGGTCGGGCACGCTCCTCGTGGACGCGAAGGGCGTCGTCCGCCTCGCGCGCGGCGCCACCCTGCCGACCGGCGGCTACGACGGCAAGGCGATCGCCGCCGCGGTCAAGGAGCTGTGACGGGGCCGCCCGGGTGACCGCCACCTCAGCGCCGAGGTGGCGGCCCGCTCAGGCGGACGGCGTCACTTCTTGTCCTTGACGGCCGGAGCGGCGTGCTTGCCGCGGCTCGGCCGTTGCTCGTCGGCCCTTGAGCCTTCCTTGAGATCTTCCGGCCGATCCTTGGGGGTGTGGGGCTTCTCGTGGCGGCCCACGCGACCTCCTTTGCCGTGCTTGACTGCATGCGGTTACCGCAAGATTACAATCCGCGGGCGGCCGAGGCGAACGCCTGTCACGAAAGTTCCTCGACGGCGCCCATCAGACGGCGCCGCCCGGGCGCATCCCCATCAACAGCTCCAGGGCGTCGAGCACGTCGGTGACCACGTGTTCGGCGCCGGGCGGGCGCGGGGCCCGGCCGCGGTCCACCCAGATCGCGCGCAGGCCCGCGGCCAGCGCGCCCGCGACGTCCTTGACCGGGTCGTCGCCCACGAACCATCCGCCGTCCGTCAGGGACGCGCCGCACCGTGCCGCGCCGATCCCGAACAGCCGGGCGTCGGGCTTGCGCACGCCCTCCGCGCCGGAGATCGCCCAGCCGTCCACCCGGCCGGCCAGCCCGGTGCGCCGGATCTTGCCCGTCTGGTTGTCGGCCATCCCGTTCGTGACGATCCCGACCGCCCATCCGGCCGCCCGCAGCCGCGCGAGGCCGTCCAGGACCTCGGGGCGGCACGTGACCAGGCGCGGCAGCCGCGCCCGGTAGGCCGCCCACAGCTCCTCCACCGGCTCGGGCAGCCCGAACCGCGCGCGGACCAGGCCGAAGAAGACGTCCATGGGGACGGACCCGTCGGCGTCCGTGCGGACCAGCCACGCCACCGCGTCCGGCCCGAGCCCGCGGCGGGCGGCGAACTCCGCCGCCCACCGCTCGAACGCCGCCAGCCGGTCGACCAGCGTGTTGTCCAGGTCAAAGAGCGCGAGCGGCCGCGCCACGCGCTCCTCCGCCGGCCCGGTCAGCGCAGCTCGCGCTTGAGGATCTTGCCGGTGGCCGTCATCGGCAGCGCGTCGCGGAACTCGATCACCCGCGGGTACTTGTAGGCCGCCATGTTCTCCTTGCACCAGGCGATCAGCTCGTCCTCGGTGATCGTCGCGCCGGGCGTCTTGATCACGTACGCCTTGACCTCCTCGCCGTGCGAGTCGTGCGGCACCCCGACGACGGCGGCCAGCGAGACGGCCTCGTGCGTCATGAGGACCTCCTCCAGCTCGCGCGGGTAGACGTTGAAGCCGCCCCGGATGATCATGTCCTTGGCGCGGTCGATGATGGCGTAGTAGCCGTCGGCGTCGCGGGTGGCGATGTCGCCGGTGCGGAACCAGCCGTCCCGCATGACCTCGGCCGTGGCCTCCGGGCGGCCGTAGTAGCCCTTCATGACGTTGTGGCCGCGGATGGCGATCTCGCCCGGGCCCTCGCCCTCGACCGTCTTCCAGTCGCCGTCCACGAGCTTCATCTCCACGCCCCAGATGGGCGTGCCGATGGTGCCCGGCTTGGCGGGGCGTCCCGGCTGGTTGAAGCTGGCCACCGGCGAGGTCTCCGACAGACCGTAGCCCTCCAGGATGCCGATGCCGAAGGTCTTCTCGAAGTCCTTCAGCACCTCCACCGGCGACGACGCGCCGCCCGCGACCGCGATGCGCAGCGTGTCGGGCGCCTGCGCGCCCTCGGCGTGGATCTTGGTGAGCATGGCCCAGTACATGGTGGGCACGCCGGCGAAGAACGTCACACCCTCCCTGCGCATGAGCTCCAGGGCCTCGCCCGGCTCGAAGCGCGGCATGAGCACGACGGCCGCGCCGCGCAGGAAGCCGGTGTTCATGACCACGCTCTGGCCGAAGGAGTGGAACAGCGGCAGCACGCCCAGGTAGACGTCGCCGCCCTCGGTGGCAGGGAACATGCGGTCGCTGACGATGGCGTTCATCAGCATGTTCTGGTGGCTGAGCTCGGCGCCCTTCGGCTGACCCGTGGTGCCCGAGGTGTAGAGGATGACCGCGGTGTCGTCGGGGGCGGTCTGCACGGTCTCGAACTCGCCCGCCATCCCGCCGAGCGCCGCCCAGAACGACTCGCCGTACTCCGACTCGGTGGCCAGCGGCGTGGCGGGCAGCACGAAGAAGTGCTCGCAGCCCGAGGCCGCCTCGAAGCCCGCCTTGCCGCGCTCGCCGAGCGGCAGCTCGGGCGAGCCCTCGAAGCAGAACAGCGCCTTGGCGTCGCTGTCGTCGAGGTGGTAGGCGATCTCGCGGGACTGCAACAGGACGTTGAGCGGCACCACCGTCGCCCCGGCCTTCAGGATGCCGTAGTAGACGAACGGGAAGTACGGCAGGTTCGGGCAGGCCAGCGCGACCTTGTCGCCCTTGCGGATGCCGCGCGCCACCAGCAGGTTCGCCACCTGGTTGGCCACCGTGTCGATCATGGAGAACGGCAGGCGCATGTCGCCGAAGACGATGGCCGTGCCGTCAGGGTTGTTCCTGGCGCTGTCCTCCAGGACGATCGACAGATTCAGCATGACGCCTTCCTCCTCTAAGACCGGCTTGGCCGCCATCTTCGCAGCACCGCCATACCGACCGGTAGGTAACTGAGGTCACAACTGCGTATGGACGCCGCCCGCCCGCCTGGAGTAAGCAAGTAGGCAGTTACCTGCCCCATGGAGGGAAACCGTGGAGTACGACTACGTGATCGTCGGCGCGGGTTCGGCGGGGTGCGTGCTGGCCAACCGGCTCTCGGCCGATCCGGGCGTGTCGGTGGCCCTGGTCGAGGCGGGCGGGCAGGACGACAAGCTGGAGATCCGCATGCCCGCGGGCTTCGCCAAGCTCTTCAAGACCGACTACGACTGGAACTACACCACCGCCAAGCAGGGCGAGATGTCCGGCCGAGAGCTCTACTGGCCCCGCGGCCGGGTGCTCGGCGGCTCGTCCTCGCTGAACGCGCAGATGTGGGTGCGCGGCTGCGGGCTCGACTACGACCAGTGGGAGGTGCCCGGCTGGTCGTACGAGGACGTGCTGCCCTACTTCACCCGGGCCGAGCGCCGCGTCGGCAGCAACGGCGGCGACGTCTACGGCACCGAGGGCCCGCTCTACATCTCCGAGCTGCGCAGCCCCAACGTCACCACGGCCGCGTTCCTCCGCGCCTGCGAAGAGCTGGGCCTGCGGCGGCTGGAGGAGCTGAACGGCCGCTCCAACGAGGGCTGCAGCCCGACCCCCGTCACCCAGAACCGGGGCCGGCGCTGGAGCTCGGCCGACGCCTACCTGCGTCCCGCGCTCAAGCGGCCCAACCTGACCGTGGTCACCGGCGCGACCGTGGACCGGGTGCTGTTCGAGGGCCGGCGGGCCGTCGGCGTCGAGCACGGCGGCGGCGCGCAGCTCCGGGCGCGGAGGGAGGTCATCCTGTCGGCCGGCGCGATCGGCTCGCCGCACCTGCTCATGCGCTCCGGCGTGGGCGCGGCGGGCGAGCTGCGCGACGCCGGCGTCGAGGTGGTGCGCGACCTGCCCGAGGTCGGCAAGAACCTGCAGGACCACCTCTCCTCCGGCGTGTACGTCGAGTGCAAGCAGCCCGTCACGCTCACCAAGGCCGAGTCCATCGGCAACCTGCTGCGTTACATCGTGCTGCGCTCCGGCATGCTCACCACCAACGTCGGCGAGGCGGTCGCGTTCGTGCGCACCTCGGCCGAGGAGCCCGCCCCCGACATCGAGCTGATCTTCGCGCCCGGCCCCTTCGTGGACCACGGCCTCACCCCGCCGACCGGTCACGGCCTGACCGTCGGCGTGGTGCTGCTGCAGCCGGAGAGCCGCGGCCGGATCGGGCTCAACGGCCGCGACCCGCTGATCGACCCCGCCTACCTCAGCGCCGAGGCCGACGTGAAACGGCTGGTGGCGGGGCTGAAGACGGCCAAGCAGGTGTTCGCGACGGCCGCGATGAGGCCGTACGCGGGCGGTCCGATGGCCCCCTACTGGGCGCCGGAGAGCGACGAGGAGCTGGCCCAGTGGGTGCGCGAGCGCGCCGAGACCCTCTACCACCCCGCCGGCACCTGCCGGATGGGCGCCGACGAGGGCTCGGTCGTGGATCCCACGCTGCGGGTGCGCGGCGTCGAACGGCTGCGCGTGGTGGACGTGTCGATCATGCCGACGCTCAACCGCGGCCACACCCACGCGCCCGCCATCATGATCGGCGAGAAGGGAGCCGACCTGATCGTCAAGGGGGAGTGAGCCGCCCTTGACGTAAGTGTTCACTTGCACAATCGTGGTGGGCATGACGCTGTCCACCGACGTCGACCTGTCGCAGCTCCCGTTCTGGGCCCTGCCGCAGGCCGAGCGCATGGAGGCGTTCCGGCGGCTGCGCGCGCTGGAGCGCCCGGTGTTCGTGCCCGAGCAGGCCGTGCCGTTCGTCGGCGGCGGGCCGGGCTACCACGCCCTCGTCCGCCACGCCGACGTGACCGAGGCCAGCAGGAACGCGGCCGTCTTCAGCAGCGAGCCGTGCTCCAACAGCATCCCCGACATGCCGCGCTGGCTCAGCGTGTACTTCGGGTCGATGATCAACATGGACGACCCGCGGCACGCCCGGCTGCGGCGCGTCGTCTCACGGGCGTTCACCCCGCGCATCCTGGCCAAGATGGAGGAGGACCTGGCGCGGGCCGCCGCCGAGATCGTCGGGCAGGCCGTCGAGGAGGGGCCGGGCGACTTCGTCACGCAGATCGCGGCCCGGCTGCCGGTGCGGGTGATCTGCGACATGATGGGCATCCCCGCCCACCTCCACGACATGGTGCTGCGCCGCACCAACGTCATCCTGGGCAACGCCGACCCCGAGTACACCGGCCTGTCGCCCGACTTCGGCCGCGTCAACGTGGCCCGCGGCCTGGCCAAGCTGCTGCACGCCGGCTTCTCGCTCAACCGGCTGGCCGCCCGGCTCGGCGACGAGCGGCGCAGGCGGCCCACGGGCGACCTGGTCAGCCTGCTGGTCAACGGCGAGGAGCGGCTGTCGTCGCAGGAGCTGGGCTCGTTCTTCATCCTGCTGGTGGTGGCCGGCAGCGAGACCACCAGGAACGCCATCGCCTACGGGCTCAAGCTCCTCACCGACCACCCCGGGCAGCGCGAGCTGCTGCTGGCGAACTTCGACGCGCACATCGTCCCGGCCTGCGATGAGATCGTCAGGTACGCGACGCCGGTGATCCAGTTCCGGCGCACCCTGACCCGCGACCACGAGATGAACGGCAACGCCTACCGCAAGGGCGACAAGGTGCTGCTCTTCTACAACTCGGCCAACCGCGACGAGGCCGTCTTCGACGATCCCGACGCCTTCGACATCACCCGCGACCCCAACCCCCACGTCGGCTTCGGCGGCCCGGGCCCGCACTACTGCCTGGGCGCGCACCTGGCGCGCAGGGAGATGACCGTGATGTTCCGCGAGCTGTTCACCCGCCTGCCCGGCATCCGCTCGGTGGGGGAGCCCGACTTCCTGCTGTCGAACTTCATCAACGGCGTCAAGCATCTGCGCTACACCTTCTGACCGGCCCTCCTGACCGGCGGCGCGGCCAGCACCAGCGGCAGCAGCGCGCCCGCCGCCGCCAGCCCGGCCGCCGCCAGCAGCATCGCCGTCACGCCGCTCCGGTACGGCGCGGCCAGCACCGCCACGCCCACCGCCGTGCCCACCTGCTTGAGCGTGTTCACCACGCCGGTCGCCATGCCGATCCGGTCCATCGGCGCGCTCAGCCCGACCTGGTTGGCCACCACGTTGCCGGCGCCCAGGCCGAGGCCGCCGAGGAACAGCCCGAACATGATCGGCGTCCACGGGTCGGCGGCCGGCACCGTCATGACCGCCAGCGCGAGCGCGATCAGGGCGGGACCGGCGGCGATGAGCACCCCCATCGGCCACCGGTGCAGCACCCGGCCGACCGCGACAGGGCCGATGACCGCCGCCGCGCTGAAGGCCAGGAACCGCACGCCCGCCTCGGCCGGGCTCGTCTCCAGAGGTCCCTGCACGTAGAGCGTGAGATAGGTGAACGCGCCCAGCAGCCCCGCCAGCATGAGCAGCGTGGTGGCCGAGCCGACCGCGAACACGCCGTTCCTGAACAGCCCGAAGTCGATCATCGGGGCCGCCGCGCGCCGCTCCACCGCCACGAACGCCGCCAGCAGCGCCACCCCGGCCACCAGCAGCCACGGCAGGTCGTGGATGAGCGCCGGGATGATCGCGAACAGCGCCGCCGCCACCAGCGCGATGCCCGCCGGGTCCAGGTGCCCGCGGCCGTGCGACTCCGCCACCCGCCGGCGCAGCGCCAGCAGCACGAACGCGCCGATCGGCAGGTTGATCAGGAAGATCGACCGCCAGCCGAACGCCGCCGTCAGCGCGCCGCCCACCACCGGGCCGAGCGTCATGGCCAGCCCGGACACCGCGCTGAAGACGCCGAGCGCCCGGCCCCGCTCCGGGCCCTCCGGGTAGACCGTCGCGATCAGCGGGGTCGTGGTGCCGTACAACGCGGACGCGCCGAGGCCCTGCACGCCCCGCGCCACGTCCAGCAGGGGCGCGGTGGGCGCGAGCGCGCACGCCAGCGAGGCCACGGTGAAGACGGAGACGCCGATCGCGAGCAGCCTGCGGCGGCCGTACCGGTCGGCCAGGACCCCGGCCGGCAGCAGCACCGCGGCCAGCGTGAGCGCGTAGGCGTCCACCACCCACTGCGTCTCCGGCAGGCTCGCCCCCAGGCTCGCGCGGATGTCGGGCAGCGCGATCGTCACGGCGGTCAGGTCCACCACGACGAGCACGATCGTCATGGACGCCAGCGCCAGCACCCATCCCCGTCCCATACGGATCTCCTTGTCGATCGGGGGCCCCTTGCAGTGGTACTCCCGGAAGGGGCCTGGTGCTAGGTTTCGCAGTCATGGAGATCAGGACGATCCACGCCAACGGGCTGGAGTTCGCGTATCTGACCATGGGCGAGGGACCGCTCGCGCTGTGCCTGCACGGCTTCCCCGACACCGCGCACACCTGGCGGCACCTGCTGCCGCTGCTGGCCGAGCGGGGTTACCGGGCGGTCGCGCCCTTCCTGCGCGGCTACGCGCCCACCGAGATCCCGGCCGACGAGGTGTACGAGGAGGCCGCGCTGGTCGCCGACGTGCTCGCGCTGCGCGAGGAGCTCGGCGGCGGCGAGGACGCGGTCGTGGTCGGGCACGACTGGGGCGCCTTCCCCGCCTACCTGACCGCCGGGCGCTTCCGCCGCGCCGTCGCCCTGGCGGTGCCGCCGCCCGGGGCGCTGGGCACCGCCTTCTTCGACTACGAGCAGCTCAGGCGCTCGTTCTACATCTTCCTCTTCCAGACCCCGTTCGCCGAGGCCGCCGCCGGGAGCCCCGGCTTCCTGGAGGGCCTGTGGCGCGACTGGTCGCCGGGCTACGACGCGGGCCAGGACCTGGAGTTCGTGCGCCGCAGCCTGCTCGCCGACCCGGCCAACCTGAAGGCCGCCATCGGCTACTACCGCGCCATGCTCGGCACCACCCCGCCCTCCGGGCGCTACCCGGCCGTGGAGCCGGGAGTGCGCGGGCCCGTGCTCTACCTGCACGGCGCCCAGGACGGCTGCCTGGGCGCCGCGCTGGCCAAGGACGCCGCAGCCAACCTCCCGGAGGGCTCGCGCGCGGAGGTGGTGCCGGGCGCGGGCCACTTCCTGCACCTGGAGCGGCCGGACGAGGTCAACCGGCTGATCCTCGACTGGCTCGGCCCGGCCGCCTGACCCACCTCCGCCGGCTCTCATCCCCGCCGCGGCATCGGCCTCCTCCGCAGCACCGCGAGCAGCGGGTGGCGGCCCGACAGGCTCACCCGCACGGCCTCCTCCACGGCGAAGCCCGCCGGCGGCCCGTCGTGGACGAGCGCCACGGCCAGCCCGTCGCCGGCCAGCACCCGCCGCACCTCGCGCCACAATGGGCCGAGCCCGCCGGCGAGCAGGCCCAGCGGCGGCACCTGCCGCCCCCAGGGCGGGTTGACCAGCACCCGGCCGGCCGCGCCGGCCGGCACGGGCAGCCGCCCGCCGTCGGCCCGCGCCCACGCGAACGACGCCTCCCCGCCGTCCGGGATCGCGGCGGCGCGGGCGTTGGCCGCGGCGGCGGCCAGCGCGGCCGGGGCGTGGTCGAAGCCCAGGAAGCGGGCGCGCGGCGCGAGGGCGCGGGCCTCGATCAGCGTGGTGCCCGCGCCGCAGCACGGGTCGAGCACGGTGTCGTGGTCCCCCAGCCGGGCCAGCTCCGCCATGGCGGCGGCCAGCGGCGGGTGCAGGGTGCCGGCCACGGAGGCCGTCTTGTACGCCCGCCGGTGCAGCGGCCGCCGGGCCGGCCGCACCGCGATGACCGCGCGGTCGTCCTCGATGGTGACCCGCCAGGCCGTCGCCTCGCCGGGGGGCCGGCCGCCGTCCCGCCGCGAGTGGTACGGCACCCGCGCGGGCCGCGCCAGCTCCACCCCGACCGCGTCCTCGACCTCGTACCTGGTGTAGTTGCGCGGCCCCACGAACGACGCCGACACCTCCACCCCGGCGCCGCCCGGCGTCACCGGCAGCAGCCCGGGGTCCAGCTCGCGCGCCGCCCGCGCGAGGCGGCGCAGGGCCGAGCGGTCGCGCCCGATCCCGTCCACCACGGCGGCGGCCAGCAGCACGTCGTCTGCCGTCCGCAGGGCGGGCAGCCCCGCGCCGAGGAATCCGTCAGGGGCCTCGAACCACACCTCGCGGTGGCGCATCCCGCGCACCACGCCCGCGCCCGAACGCCGGATCTCCGTGGCCACCAGGGGTTCGATGCCGTGCACCGCCCTGGCCACGGCAAAAGTATGCACGTGTCCTTCTCCCACGTCGCGACCCGGGACGGCGGCAGCTCAGCCGTCCCGCATCGCCGGCGGTGGGTGCTCCGCGACCCGCCGGCGGATCGCTAGCCGAGGTGGAAGAAGTACGAGTACATGATGAGGGCATCCTAGCCGCGATCCCCGGCGCGCACGTACGTACGCCGTACGTAAGAACCATTGACGTAAGTGGCCACTTTTCGAATGATGGCCTCATGAGCGTCCTCGACTTCGACCTGTCGGACCGCGACTTCTGGGCCCGGCCCCCTCAGGAGCGCGAGCAGGCCTTCGACCGCCTGCGTGCCCGCGAGACCCCCGCGTTCTTCGAGGAGATGGACGTCGGCATCGCGCCCAAGGGCCCCGGCTACTACGCCCTGGTCAGGCATGCCGACATCCTGGAGGCCAGCCGCAACCCCGAGGTCTTCTGCTCGGGCGACGGCGGCGCCACCGGCATCCCCGACATGCCCGCGGAGTTCGCCGAGTACTTCGGGTCGATGATCAACATGGACGACCCGCGGCACGCCCGGCTGCGCCGGATCGTCTCCCGGGCCTTCACCCCGAAGATGATCAAGCAGTTCGAGGCGGACGTCGAGTCCGCTGCCACCGACATCGTCGACGACCTGCTGGCCAAGGGCTCCGGCGTCGACTTCGTCACCGAGGTGGCCGCCCGGCTCCCGCTGAAGATCATCTGCGACATGATGGGCATCCCCGAGCGCGACTACCGGTTCGTCTTCGACCGCTCGAACATCATCCTCGGCGGCTTCGACCCCGAGTACGCCGGCGACGACCTCGAACAGATCGCCACCCGCCTGCTCACCGCCGGCATGGAGCTGCAGCAGCTCGTGCAGGACCTCGCCGCCCACCGCGCCGACCACCCCACGGCCGACCTCACCTCCGCCCTGGTCAACGCCAACATCGACGGCGAGCGGCTGACCATGCAGGAGCTCGGCTCGTTCTTCATCCTGCTGGTCGTGGCCGGCAACGAGACCACCAGGAACGCCATCTCCGCCGGGCTGCGCCTGCTCACCGACCACCCCGACCAGCGCGCGCTCTGGCTGGAGGACCTCGACGGCCGCGCCCCCGGGGCCGTCGAGGAGATCGTCCGGCTGGCCGCGCCGGTCAACTTCATGCGCCGCAAGGTCACCCGCGACTTCGAGATGAACGGCAACCTCTACCGCAAGGGCGAGAAGGCCGTGCTGTTCTACTGGGCGGCCAACCGGGACGCCTCCGTGTTCGCCGACCCGTACCGCTTCGACATCACCCGCCACCCCAACCCGCACGTCGGCTTCGGCGGGCCGGGGCCGCACTTCTGCCTGGGCGCGCACCTGGCCCGCCGGGAGATCACGGTCATGTTCCGCGAGCTGCTGCGCCGCGTCCCCGGGATCGAGGCCGGCGAGCCGGACCGGCTGCACTCCTCGTTCATCAACGGCATCAAGCACATGGAGTGCAGCTTCTAGGGCCGTTCGCCGGTCGCTAGGACTGCGCCGACAGCCTCATCTGGTTCATCACGACGCGGATGTCGGGCAGGAGCTGCTTGCTCTCGCCCGGGATCGACACGTAGACGATGGCGGGCACGCTGCCGCCGGTGTTGACCGCCATCACCACGATCGTGGCCTTGTCGGTGCTCGACGTCAGCTCGTAGGCGATCAGCCGCCCGGTCTGGGCGCCGACCTTGATCGCCTGCTGGGCGCTCTTGCGGACCTTGTTGTCGGCCGGGAAGAACTTCTTGCGGGCGTCCAGCACCACCTGCTTGATCACCGGCTCCAGGTCGTCCTGGTCGTAGAGCGAGGCCAGCCGCTGCGGCAGCGGGCCCGACATGATCATGGCGGACTTGTCGTCGGCGACCGGGACGTACTGGCGGGTGTCGTAGCCGTAGGTGGCCTTGACCGTGGTGCGCTGGTCGAGCTGCCAGGTGCCGCCGAGGCGCGGCAGCGAGATGCCGGCCGCCGCGTCCGGCACCCGGCCGATCACCGGGGAGGCCTTGCCCGGGTACTTCGGCAGGCCGCCGATCGTCGTCGAGGACTTGGCCGTGCTCGGCTTGGCCGAGGACGTCGGCGCGGCCGCGACGGCGGTGCTCGCCGGGTCCTCGCCGGCCAGCGGCCCGGCCAGGAACGCCCACAGCAGCGCCGCCACCAGCGCGACCGCCACCGAGCCGCCGAGCGCGTAGATCCAGACGGGCTTGCCCTGGTCGTCGTCGTCGTCCAGCGACTCCTGGTCGCCCATGGCCTGGTAGTTGTCGCCGAAGACGGTGTTCCAGAGCTCCTGCTGGCGCTCGGGCGGCGGGGTGCGGGAGCCGCTGATCTGGCCCGCCGTCACGAACCGGTTCTCCGGGTCGGAAGGGTCGCGGCTCAGCTTCGAGCCGGGGCGGGGCGCGCCCGGCGGCAGGTTGGCCGGGTCGTCGGCGGGCGGTCCCTGCGGGGGCGTCGGCGGGGTGCCGATGTGGGTGGAGTCCATGGGGGTGCTGGGGACCGCGCGATCGTTCAGGAGGTTGTCGGCGTGCTGGGCGTAGGTGATCGTCCGCTCCTCGGACGGGTGCGGCGCCGGGGCGTTCGGGGGCGCGTGGGGCCCGGCGTGAGGCCCGGGATGGGGCCCGGCATGAGGACCGGCGTGGGGCCCGGCCGCGGCGGCGGCCTGGGGCGGCGCGGCGTGGTCGAACGGGCGCTGCTCCGGGGGCTCGCCGGGGCTCTGCGGGCTCTGGGGGTTCTGGGGGCTTTGGGGGCTTTGGGGGCGGGGCGGCCAGGGGGCGGGGCTCGACAGGTTGGCCCACGCGCCGGGGGACGGGGTCGGCGGCTGCTGCCAGGCGGGGACCGGGTCGGGGACGCGGTGCTGCCCGTTGGCGCCGGGGTCGCCCGGCCAGGACGCGGCGCCGTTGCCCGGGTGCGTGCCGTTGGCGGCGTGGGCGCCGCTGCCGGGGTGCGTGCCGTTGGCGACGGGTGTTCCGTTCGCCTGGTGCGTCCCGTGCGAGGGGTTCGCGCCGTTCATGGGGTTCGCGCCGTTCGCGCTGCTTCCGGAGTGCGCGCCGTCGCGGCGCGGCGGCTCGGGCCAGCCGGAGTCCGGACGGGGCGGCTCCGGCCAGGAGGGCCCCGGCTCCGGCGCGCCGAAGGACTGCGGCGCCCCGCCGCGACGCCCGTCACCACCAGGACCCCCGGACATGCCAGGACCCCCGGACATGCCAGGACCCCCGGGACCACCGGGACCGTTCGGGCGGCCGGACGCGCCGCCGGGGCCGGACGGGCGGGGCGGCTCGGGCCAGGAGGCGTCCGGGCGGGGCGGCTCCGGCCAGGCCGGGTCGTGGCCCGCGGGCCGGGTGACCTCGGGCCACGACATGGGGATGTCGGCCGCGGGCGTGCTGGCCCAGGAGGGGGAGGGGTCCTGCTCGGACGGCGTGCTGGCCCACGACGGTGTCTCCCGGCGTGGCGCCTCCGGCCAGGACGGGGGCAGGTGTGGTCCGGAGTTATCCGTTGCCATGGCTGCCGGTCCTCCCGAAGTTCTGTCCGGATCAACCCTTATATCCGGATTTGACGTACCAGGCATGATCTCATGGGATTTTCCAAGAGATGCGGGTGCTTCCGCAGCGAAACGAGCGAAGCCGTGCGGATCCGTGGGCGGGTCCTGCAACGGCAGGCCGTCCCCCGGTCGATCGGGCTCAGCAGGGTACACCACGGCGATAAGGGTAATCTTCTGGGACGAATGAGGTCACAACGGATACATCACCATCAGGTCTCGTCGAGCCTGAAGCGTCCATTGTGCCTGCACGCGTCGATCGTCCGCCTGCATTCAGCCGAAGAGGTGCGCTAGGCTTGACACATGCGTTCCGCGACCCTGCTTCTTAGCGGGCCGCGACGGCCCTGAGATCTCGCCGTCGCGGCTACCCCTCGTTGTCTGTACGGGGGGTTTTCTTATGGGTCCGAGTCAAGCCAGAAGGACAGTAGCCGTGAGTGAGTACGACCCGCAGGCACTGCAGGCCAAGTGGCTGCAGCGCTGGGAGGAGCAGGAGCCCTACCGGGCGAGCGAAGACCCCGCCGACCCCCGCGAGCGGCGCTACATGCTCGACATGTTCCCCTACCCGTCGGGCGACCTGCACATGGGTCACGGTGAGGTCTTCGCGCTGGGCGACGTGGTCGCGCGCTACTGGATGCAGAAGGGCTACAACGTCCTGCATCCCATCGGCTGGGACTCCTTCGGCCTGCCCGCCGAGAACGCCGCCATCAAGCGCAACGCCCACCCGGCGGAGTGGACCTACGCCAACATCGACACGCAGGCCAACTCCTTCAAGCGCTACGCGATCTCCTTCGACTGGTCGCGCCGCCTGCACACCAGCGACCCCGACTACTACCGCTGGAACCAGTGGCTGTTCATCCGCTTCTTCGAGCGCGGCCTGGCCTACCGCAAGGGCGGCCTGGTCAACTGGTGCCCCAATGACCAGACCGTGCTGGCCAACGAGCAGGTCGTGGCCGGCCGGTGCGAGCGCTGCGGCGCCGACGTCATCCGCCGCGAGCTGACGCAGTGGTACTTCAAGATCACTGACTACGCGCAGCGCCTGCTGGACGACATGGCCCAGCTCGACGGCTGGCCCGAGCGCCTGCTGACCATGCAGCGCAACTGGATCGGCCGCTCCGAGGGCGCCGACGTGCTGTTCGAGATCGAGGGCCGCGACGAGCCGGTCCACGTCTACACCACGCGCCCCGACACCCTGTACGGCGCCACGTTCTTCGTCGTCGCCGCCGACGCCGCGCTGGCCGACGAGATCGTCACCGACGAGCAGCGGCCCGCGTTCGAGGCCTACCGCGCCGAGGTCGCCCGGCTGAGCGACATCGAGCGCCTGGCCACCGACAAGGAGAAGACCGGCGTCTTCCTGGGCCGCCACGCGATCAACCCGGTCAGCGGCGAGCGCATCCCGGTCTGGGCGGCCGACTACGTGCTGTCCGACTACGGCCACGGCGCCATCATGGCGGTGCCCGCCCACGACCAGCGCGACCTCGACTTCGCGCGCAGGTTCGACCTGCCGGTCAAGGTCGTCGTGCACACCGGCCTGGCCGACCCCGGCGAGACCGGCGAGGCCACGCCCGGCGAGGGCACCCTGGTCAACTCCGGCCCGCTGGACGGCCTGACCAAGACCGAGGCCATCTCCAGGATCATCGAGATCCTGGAGAAGGAGGGCAGGGGCGCCGGCGCGGTCAACTACCGGCTGCGCGACTGGCTGCTGTCGCGCCAGCGCTACTGGGGCACGCCGATCCCGATCATCCACTGCCTCGACTGCGGCGAGGTCCCCGTCCCCGACGACCAGCTGCCCGTCACACTGCCCGACCTGCGCGGCGAGGCGCTGGCGCCCAAGGGCGTGTCGCCGCTGGCCAGCGCCACCGACTGGGTCAACGTCGAGTGCCCCAAGTGCGGCGGCCGCGCCCAGCGCGACACCGACACCATGGACACCTTCGTCGACTCCTCCTGGTACTTCCTGCGCTACTGCTCGCCGGGCTACACCGACGGCCCGTTCGACCCCGAGCAGGTGCGCAAGTGGGGCCCGATCGACCAGTACGTCGGCGGCATCGAGCACGCCGTGCTGCACCTGCTGTACTCGCGCTTCTTCACCAAGGTCCTGCACGACATGGGCCTGCTCGACTTCACCGAGCCCTTCCTGCGCATGCTGAACCAGGGCCAGGTGATCAACGGCGGCAAGGCCATGTCGAAGTCGCTGGGCAACGGCGTCGACCTGGGCCGGCAGATCGACGAGTACGGCGTGGACGCCGTGCGCCTGACCATGGTGTTCGCCGGCCCGCCTGAGGACGACATCGACTGGGCCGACGTCTCGCCGGCCGCCTCGCAGAAGTTCCTGGCGCGGGCGCTGCGGGTGATGTCGGAGGTCACCAGCGAGCCGGGCGTCGCGTTCGAGACCGGCGACGCCGAGCTGCGCAAGGTGACCCACCGCACCATCGACGAGGTCACCAAGCTGATCGAGGGCCAGCGCTTCAACGTGGCGGTGGCCCGCATGATGGAGCTGACCTCCGCGGCGCGCAAGGCCATCGACTCGGGCCGCGGCCCGGCCGACCCGGCGGTGCGCGAGGCCGCCGAGACGCTGGCGGTCCTGCTGTCGCTGGTGGCCCCGTACACCGCCGAGGAGGGCTGGGAGCGGCTGGGCCGCACCGGTCCTGTCGCCTTCGCCGGCTGGCCGGTCGCCGACCCCGCGCTGCTGGTGCAGGAGTCGGTCACCTGCGTCGTGCAGGTGGCGGGCAAGGTCCGCGACCGCCTGGAGGTGCCGCCCGGCATCTCCGAGGAGGAACTGCGGGCGCTGGCCCTGGCCTCGGAGAAGGTCTCGGCCTACCTGTCCGGCATGCCGCGCAAGGTGATCGTCCGGGCGCCCAAGCTGGTCAACATCGTTCCCTAGAGCGAGCGCAGCGCCGGCAGGAGCTCCTTCTCGGCCCAGCCGAAGAAGGGCTCCTGCTGGTCGTGGCCGACCTGCACCAGCGCCACGTGCGTGTAGCCGGCGTCGGCGAACTTCTTGACCGACTGCACGACGGCGTCCACGTCGTCGCCGCACGGCACGCTCTGCGCGACGTCGTCGGGCCGGACGGTGGTGGCCGCGGCGGCGAAGTTGACCGGGCCGGGCAGCTCGGCCATGACCTTCCAGCCGCCGACCGCCGACCAGCGCCACAGCTCGTGGGCGCGCTGCTTGGCGGCCTCGGCGTCGGTGCCGTAGGAGAGGGCGAGCTGGCCGTAGACCGGCTTGCCCTGCCCGCCGGCGGCGTTGAACTGCTGGACGACCTCCGGCATCGGGTCGTTGATCACGAGCACGTCGCCGAGCTCGGCGGCCAGCTCGGCCGACTGCCCGCCGGACGCGGCGATGCCGATCGGCACCTGCTCGTCGGGCAGGTCGTAGAGCTTGGCCGAGTCGACGTCGAAGAACTCGCCCTGGTAGGTGACGTAGTCGCCGCCGAACAGCTCCCTGATGATCTTGACGGCCTCGGCGAACATGCGGTGCCTGGTGTCCACCGGCGGCCACCCCTCGCCGATGACGTGCTCGTTGAGGTTCTCGCCCGCGCCGAGGCCGAGGGTGAACCTGCCCTGGCTCAGCACGCCCATCGTGGCCGCCTTCTGCGCCACGACGGCCGGGTGGTAGCGCATGATGGGGCAGGTCACGTACGTCATGAGCGGGATGCGCTCGGTGGCCTGGGCCACGGCGCCGAGCACCGACCAGCAGTAGGGCGAGTGGCCCATCTCCTCGACCCACGGGAAGTAGTGGTCGGAGATGACGGCGTAGTCGAAGCCGATGCGCTCGGCCGCCGCCGCGTAGTCGACCAGCTCGCGGGCCGGCGTCTGTTCCGACATCAAGGTGTAGCCGATCTGTACCATGTGTCACGGCTACCCGTGTATGTCCTATTTAGTGCCGTACCAGCGGAGATCCTCGTCAGCGCTCGCCGCGCCGGCCCAGCTCCTCCAGGACCAGCCCGAGCCCGATGCCCAGCAGCCAGACGTCCTTGGCCACGCCCAGCCCCTGCGGCGTCGGCCGGAGGCTGTGCTCGCGCCGCATGCCCGGCGTCCTGAGATAGAGCCCGACCAGCCCGCCCGCGAACCCGGTCAGCGCCGCCCCGGCCACCAGCGACGGCACGAACGGCACCAGCAGCGCGACGCCGAGCGCCGTCTGGGCCCGCGACAGCAGCCGGGCGAACTCGACGGGATCCATCCTGCCGAGGAACGGATAGGCGCCGCAGGCCATGCCGTGCAGGCCGGCGGCGCGCTCCTCGTCGGCGCCGAGCATCTCGATCCCCGAGTTCAGGACGATGGCGGCGGCGGCCAGCCGCGGCGGAAGCTGGTGGGCGCGGGCGAAGATCCTCATGGTTCCTCCGAAATCGGTTATCCGGCCCTCTTCCCCCGCAAGTCCGGCACACCCCGTTCTTGGGCGTTCCGGGTACGCGGCAGGTCCGCCAGGAGGAGAATTCTTGGGCTGCGCTTGGTGACGCGCATTAATGTGCAGCTGTGACAAATGGCGCTTACCTCAGATATCCGCATCTTCACGGTGACCTGGTCACCTTCGTCGCCGACGACGACGTCTGGCTGGCCCCCCTCGACGGCGGACGGGCCTGGCGCTTCACCGCCGACCGCGTCCCGGTCAGCGACCCGCGGTTCTCGCCCGACGGCACCCGCATCGCGTGGACCAGCAGCAGGGAAGGCGCCCCCGAGGTCTTCGCGGCCGAGGTGGACGGGCCGGAAGGCGAGCGGCTGACCTTCTGGGGCAGCGCCACCACCCGGGTGCGCGGCTGGAGCGCGGACGGCGGCGTGCTGGCCGTCAGCGCGACCGGGCAGGGCTCGCGCAGCCGCACTTGGGCGTACGCGGTGCCGCTCGACGCCGGGCCCGCGACCCGGCTGCCGTACGGCTGGGTCAGCGACGTCGCCGTCAGCGGCGACCGCGTCGCGACCGTCTCGCCCATGTGGCGCGAGCCGTCGCAGTGGAAGCGCTACCGCGGCGGCACCGCCGGCAAGATCTGGGTGGACGCCGACGGCGACGGCGAGTTCGCCCGGCTGTTCGCCGACAGCACCGCGCAGTACTGGGCCGTCAACTGGATCGGCGACCGGCTGGTCTTCCTGGCCGACCCCGACGGCACGGGCAACCTCTACTCGGTCCTGCCCGACGGCTCCGACCTGCGCCGGCACAGCGGGCACGAGGAGTTCTACGCCCGGCACGCGACCGGCGACGGGCAGCGCGTCGTCTACAGCCACGCCGGCGACCTGTGGCTGCTGGAGAGCCTGGACGCCGAGCCGCGCCCGCTCGACATCCGGCTCGGCGGCCCGCGTCCCGGCCGGGCCTCGCGGCCGGCGCCGCTGCGGGTGGGGGCGTACGCGCCGGACACCACCGGCCGGGCCAGCGTCGTCGAGATCCGCGGCACCGCCCACTGGATGCCGCACCGCGACGGCCCCGCCGGCACGCTGCGCGCCGAGCCCGGCGTGCGCGTCCGCCTGCCGCGCGTGCTGAACGCCGACGGGCACGCCATCTGGGTCTCCGACGCCGGCGGCGAGGAAGGGCTGGAGATCGGCACGCCCGGCGGCGAGGTCCGCACGCTGGCGGCCGGGCAGCTCGGCCGGGTGCTGGAGCTGGAGGCCGCGCCCGACGGCAAGCACGCCGCCGTCGCCACCCACGACGGGCGGCTGCTCGTCGTGGACCTGGAGTCGGGCAACCTGCGCGAGCTGGACCGCACCAGCCAGGGCGACCTCAGCGGGCTGACGTTCTCGCCCGACTCCTCGTGGCTGGCCTGGGTGCACCCGCACGACGAGCCGCTGTCGCAGATCAGGATGGGACGGGTGGACGGCACCTCGGTCATCGACGTGACCCCGGTCCGTTTCGCCGACTACGACCCGATGTTCACCAGGGACGGCAAGCACCTGGCCTTCCTGTCGGTGCGCACCTTCGACCCCGTCTACGACGCCCACGTCTTCGACATGTCCTTCCCGCAGGGCTGCAAGCCCTACCTGGTGCCGCTCAAGGCCGACACGCCCTCGCCGTTCGACCCCTCGCTGCAGGGCCGCGGCTTCAACGGCGAGGACGACAAGGCGGGCGGCGGCAAGGACGACAAGAAGGACGACACGCCGCCGCGCACCGAGGTGGACCCCGAAGGGCTGGGCTCGCGCGTGGTGCCCGTGCCGGTGCCTGCCGGCCGCTACGGCAACCTGCGCACCGCCAAGGACGCCCTGCTGTGGCTGCGCTACCCGCTGGCCGGCCAGCTCGGCGACGGCAGCGACGCGCCGTACGAGGTGGTGCTGGAACGCTACGACCTCAAAAAGCGCGCCAAGAGCGAGCTGGGCAAGGAGATCCGCTCGTTCGAGGTCAGCGGCGACGGCACCCGCCTGGTCACCAACGGCAAGAACGGCCTGCAGACCCGCGCCGCGTCCGAGGGCGACGAGGTCGTCACCGTCGACCTCGACCGCGTCGCGGTGCGCGTCGACCCCGTCGCCGAGTGGCGGCAGGGCTTCCGCGAGGCCGGCCGGCTCATGCGCGACCACTACTGGCGCGAGGACATGAACGGCGTCGACTGGCAGGCCGTCCTCGACCGGTACGAACCGCTCGTCGCGCGCATCGGCACCCATGCCGAGCTGATCGACCTCCTCTGGGAGACGCAGGGCGAGCTGGGCACCTCCCACGCCTACGCCATCGGCCCCGGCGGCGGCCCCGACCCGCGCCGCCGGCAGGGCCTGCTCGGCGCCGACCTCGCCAAGGACGCCGACGGCGTGTGGCGGGTCGAGCGCATCCTGGCCGGCGAGTCCTCCGACCACGAGGCCCGCTCGCCGCTGCTCGCCCCCGGCGTCGCCGTCCGCCCCGGGGACGCGATCGTCGCCGTGGGCGGTCGGCCCGTGGACCCGGTGCGCGGCCCCGCCGCCCTGCTGGCCGGCACCGCGGACCAGCCCGTCGAGCTGACCGTCCGGCCGGGCTCCGGCGGCGAGACGCGCCGCGTCGTGGTCAAGCCGCTCGCCGACGAGACCGCGCTGCGCTACCACGACTGGGTGGAGAGCCGGCGGGCGCACGTCCGCGAGGCGTCCGGGGGGCGGCTCGGCTACCTGCACGTGCCCGACATGGTGGCCTCCGGCTGGGCGCAGTTCCACCGCGACCTGCGCACCGAGATGGCCTACGACGGCCTCGTCGTGGACCTCCGCGACAACAGCGGCGGCCACCTGTCGGAGCTGGTGCTGGAGAAGCTGGGGCGCAAGGTCACCGGCTGGGTGCGGGCGCGCGGGTTCGAGCCGCGCCGCTACCCGGCCGACTCGCCGCGCGGGCCGGTCGTCGCCGTCACGGACGAGTTCGCCGGCTCCGACGGGGACATCGTGAGCGCCGGGATCAAGAACCGCGGCCTCGGCCCCCTCGTCGGCACCCGGACGTGGGGCGGCGTGATCGGCATCGACTCCCGGTACCAGCTGGTGGACGGGACGCGGGTGACGCAGCCGCGGTACTCGTTCTGGCTGGAAGGACACGGCTGGGGGGTGGAGAACTACGGGGTCGAGCCGGACGTCGAGGTGGTGGCGACGCCGCAGGACCGGGTGGCGGGGCGTGACCCGCAGCTCGACCGGGCGATCGAGCTGGCGCTCGCCACCCTCGCCGAGCACCCGCCCGCCACCCCTCCGGCCCTCCCGCCCCTGCCCTGACCCGCGCCCTCCGCCCCTCCGCTCCTGCCCTGACCCGCACCCTCCGTCCCTCCGCTCCTGCCCTGACCCGCACCCTCGGATGCTCCCGCTTCCGTCCTGTCCCGCACCCTCCGTCCCCGCTCGGCCGGAGGGTGCGGGCCGGCGTCAGGCGATCCGCGCCAGCCGCCGCAGGATCTCGTCGAGAATGGCCTCGGAGGTGGCGAAGTTCAGCCGCACGTACTCCGCGCCTCCCGGCCCGAACGCCGCCCCGTCGTTCAGCAGCACCTTGGCCTGCCGCTCGATGACCTCCGCCATCCCCTCCCGCCCCACGTGCAGCCAGGCGAGGTAGGTGGCCTGCGGCATGCGGTACCCGTACACGGAGGAGGGCAGCCGCTCGCCGATGGCCCGCCGGTTGCGGTCCAGCAGCGCCACGACCTCCCCCAGCCAGGCGTCCCCGTGCCGCCACGCGGCCACGGTCGCCTCCACCCCGAACAGGTTCGCCGAGCCGAACAGGAACGGCGGCTGCGCGGCCAGGGCCTTGCGCACGCCCTCGTGCCCGAGGTGGGCCACCGAGCAGCGGATGCCGCCCAGGTTGAACGCCTTGGTGGCGGAGGTGAGCGTCACCGTCCGCTCGGGCGCGATCGTGGCGAACGGGATGTGCTGGTTCGGGGCGAAGGTCAGGTCGGCGTGGATCTCGTCGGCGATGACCAGCAGGTCGTGGCGTTCGGCGAGCTCGGCCAGCTCCTCCAGCTCCTCCCGGGTGAGGACGCGGCCGGTCGGGTTGTGCGGGTTGACCAGCAGGAGCACCCGGCAGCCCGTCAGGTCGCCGGGCAGGACGAACCGCCACGAGTCGCCGTCCGGCTCGGCCTGGATCGGGACCAGGGGCCGCTCCATGACCTGCAGCGTCCCCAGGAACGGGTGGTAGGCGGGGGTGTGCAGGGCCACGCCGTCGCCCGGCCGGGTCCAGACGTTCAGCAGCACCTGCAGGGACTGGTTGATGTCGCAGAAGGCGCGGACGTGGGAGGGGTTGGGGCTCCAGCCGTACCGGGCGGCCATGCGCTCGGCGAACGCCTCCGCCAGCGGGCCCGCGTTGGGCAGGTCGAGCCAGGCGGGATAGCCGAGGTCGCCGTGGGCGCGGCGGGCCAGGGCCTCGATGACCGGCGGGGCCGTGGGCAGGTCCATGTCGGCGATCCAGGCCGGAATGACCCCAGGCCCAGCTTTCGACCACTTGAAGCCGTCATTTCGTGCCTTGAGGTCTTCTGGGCTGTATGCGTCATTCACGGCATCATTCTAAGATTTGGCATTGTGATGAGGCGGTGGCACGACCTGTGGCAGGCTGAGCGGCCATGACCCCCCACCCGAAGATCGACGCGATCGTCGAGATGTACCTGTCGCTGGCCGACGCGGAGGCACCGGGGCTGGTCGAAGGGCTCTACCTGGAGGGTTCGGCGGCCCTCGACGACTACCACCCCACCACGAGCGACGTGGACTTCGTCGCGGTCACCTCGGCCGCCCCGCCCGTCGAGGTGCTCACCCGCATCCACACCAACCTCGGCGTGCACCCGTTCGAGGGCGTCTACCTCACCTGGGACGACCTCCGCAGCAACCCCTGCGGCCTCGGCGCCCGCCCCCAGGCCCACGCCGGCAAGCTCAACCCGCGAGGCGGCGTCAACCCCGTCACCTGGCACACCCTCGCCCGCCACGGCGTCACCTGCCGGGGCCCCAAGCCGGGCGAGATCGAGATCTGGAGCGATCCAGCGGTCCTCGCCGCGTGGACCGACGACAACCTCGACCGCTACTGGCGCCGCCTGGTGAGCCGGGCCGCGAGCCCGGTGCGCGCCTGGAGCCTCGCGGCGCTCGGCGGCTACGCGACCGTGTGGATCGTCACCGGCATCTCCCGGCTGCACTACACGCTGGCGACCGGCGAGCTGACCTCCAAGACGGGCGCCGCCCGGTACGCGCTGCAGGCGTTCCCGGAGCGCTGGCGCCGCGTCGTGCGCGAGGCGCTGCGCCTGCGCGAGGAGGACGCGGCGCGGCCGTCGCTCGGCGGCCTGCTGTCGAGCCTCGGCGACGACTTCGGCACGCCCCGGCGCTCGCTGTACGGCTCGCCTTTCGAACGCCGCCAGGACGTCCTGGGCTTCGCCGCCGAAGCCATCGACGCCGCCCACGCCCTCTACACCGCCCGCTGAAGCCCCCGCCCTGCACCGGTCCGGACCCAACTCCGAGAACCGGCGAGCTCAGATGCATCCCCGACAAGCCACCCCCACGGAGACCCCGGGCGTTGTGTGGAGGAGTTGGACCAAGGCGAGGGGCCACCTGTGGCGCGGCGCGGCGTACGGCGACAACGAAGCCAGCCCGGAACAGCTAAGGCGTAGGGCGGCAGGCTCGGGGAGTGACCAGGTCAGGGTCGGGGTTGCATCAGATCAGGGTGTGGTCGTACTGGGAGCGGGATCGTGTGAAGGCCGGATCGTGTGAGGCGGAGTCGTGGTGCGGACCGGGACATGGACTCGGAGTTGGCGAGTCGGTGCCGTATCCAGGCCCGGGGTCGGCGATGCGGTGCCGTACCCCGTCCTCGCTCGTCTTCGTCGCCCATCGTCTCTGTCTTCTTTGGCGCGCGCCGTGACGCGGCGCAGGCGAGTGACGCGCGCCCTACCCGCCGATCATCGCCGCTCTCAGAGCCGGCGCAGGACCGCCACGACCTTGCCGAGGACGCTGGCCTCGTCGCCCGGGATCGGCTCGTAGTTCGGGTTGTGCGGGACCAGCCAGACGTGGCCGTCCTTGCGCTTGAACGTCTTGACCGTGGCCTCACCGTCGATCATGGCGGCCACGATGTCGCCGCTCTCCGCCACGGGCTGCTGGCGCACGACCACCCAGTCGCCGTCGGCGATGGCGGCCTCGATCATCGAGTCACCGGCGACCTGCAGGAGGAACAGGGTGCCCTCGCCGACGAGCTGCTTCGGCAGCGCGAAGACGTCCTCGACGCTCTCCTCGGCGAGGATCGGCCCACCGGCGGCGATGCGGCCGACGAGCGGGACATAGGCGGCGGTGGGCCGGCTGACCGTGGGCTCCTCGTCGGTGGCGTCGGGGTCGACCCACATCACGGGCTCACCGGGCAGGCGCACCTCAAGGGCGCGCGGCCGGTGCGGGTCGCGCCTGAGGTAGCCCTTGCGCTGCAACGCCGTCAACTGGTGCGACACGCTGGAGGTGCTCGTCAGCTGCACGGCCTCGCCGATCTCGCGCATGGAAGGCGGATATCCGCGCTGCTGCACCGAGTCGCGGATCACTTCCAGGATCTTGCGCTGCCTGGGCGTCAGGCCCAGGGAGTCGCGTCTGCGCACCGCGAGGTCGCTGACCCCGTTTGTGTCATCCCGCTCGGTCATGCTGCTCCTCCTAGCCCGGACGCCTGCCTCACCGGCGGGCCTCCCGTTCTGTGGTCTCGACGTCGCACACCGCGACCGTATCTCGCTTGAAGATCATCTTCAAACAATTGTTCGAGTCTTCCTCGAATTTGTCGCCAGTGTGGTGTACAACATCGTACGGGAGTTCGATCGACACCGTGTTCGATTTGCTGATCTTATTCGGCCTTTTCCTCAGGCCACACGGCGGGAGGTCATCCATGCGAACGACCACAAACACGGACACGACCAGCGAAGACGCCAAACGCCTCACCCTCATCGCCGACGCCACGCAGAGTAAGGGCCGACGTGAAGACAATACGCGGGAGGGTCTCGGCCCCCGCGAAAATCCCGGCAAGAGGTTGGGGCTCCGTGCAGGTGGTTCGGGAAGGCGTGGAGGATCCTCATCCGGAGGCGGTTCGGGTGGCGGCCCGGGGCAGGGGAGGCCCCGGCTGCGCCTGGTCCCCCCACCCCGCCCCGACGCCGACTCCGACCCGCCCTCTGGCTCCGGCCACAGCGCTGGCTCCGGCCACAGCGCTGGCTCTGGGGCGCGCTCCGGCTCCGGTAGCAGCGCTGGGTCCCGCTCGCGCTCCGGCGTCGGCTCCGGCCCCACCGTTGGCTCCGGCTCGCACGTCGGCTCCGGCTCGCGCGTCGGCTCCGACTGCAGCGCCGGCCCCGACTGCGGCGCCGACGCCAGGTTCGGCTCTGGTTCCGGGCCGCGCGCCGCGTCGAAGACCGGCCGGTCCACACGACGCCGTGCGGGTGCGGACGGGGACTCGTCCGAGACGCGCGAGGCTCTGGAGACGGTCAGGCGAGGCCCGCCGCCCGGTGGCCCCACGCCGGTCGCGAGGCGTACGGCCGACAGGTCCGTCACCGAGCCGGACTGGGTGAGAGCGGCGACACGCGCCTCCGGGAGCGTGACGCGGAGACCGGGCCCCCTCGGCGAAGGTGACGGGCGAGACGGAGCGGAGACGGCAGCCGGTACGGGTCGGGGAGGGCCCGGGACCGGCAGACGACTCCGCCTTACCTTGCGTCGCCCCCTCTTCCGCCTGCGCCCCCGCTTCCTGACGCGAACCGCCTCGAAGAAGGCCGACGCGACCGGGCGCGAAGGCATCGACACCGGTACCGCGGACGCCACCGCGAGGCCGGACGGCGGTGACGCAGGCCGGAACGGCGCTCTCCCAGCGCGGCGTGGTGCTGGCATACGTGCTCTGGACGGTGCCGCCGGTCGTACTGCGCGAGGCGACACGAGCTGGCGGAACGGCTCCCGTGGCAGGGACGGCTCAGCAGATCGCGACGGCTCGGTCGAGCGCCGCCCCCGTAAGACGAAGGAGGCGAAGGCGGGACGAAAGCGCGGTAAGCAGGTGACACAGCCGGTGAAGCTGCGCGCTGTGGAGCGCGACTTGTCGGCCGAGAACGTAACGGCCGCCAGGGACGCAAGGGCTCGAAGTGCCGAAGCCGGGAACACGCGAACAGAGGACTCCCGGGCCAGGCGTGACGAAGGCGGACACGTCCGAGCGAGAAGCCCCCAGACCGAGGGCTACCCAACCAGGCGTGCCCGAGCAGGGAACCTCCGAGGCAGAGACCGTGAAGCCGGGAATGCGACGGTCGCAAGCCTCCGTGACAGAGACGGCAAGGCCCGCAACGGCAGTGCGCGAAACGGCAGGGCGGGCAATGGTGATGCTGGAACCGGCAGAGCCGGCAACATGCGGGCCAGGGACGGACGGGGCAGGAACCTCAAGGCGGCGAACGGCGGAGCCCGGAACGTCAAAGGCCGGAACGCCAAGATCGGGGATGCGGCCGTTCTGCCCGGGCGCCCGGCTGGGGCTGCCGCCCGGACGGGCGCACAGGCGAGTGCGGACTCCGGGCGGACGGGTGCGCCGCCGCTGCGGTTGACGCGGCGCGGGCGGGCCGTGCTGGTGGTGGCGGTGGCGTTGTTGTCGTTGGGCGGGTTCTGGCTCGGTACCCGCGCGGCCGGTCATGCGGCGGTGAAGGTCGTGGTGCCGAGTCATGCCGGGCTGCCCTGGGTGGAGGTTCACCAAGGGGACACGTTGTGGGAGATCGCCGACGTGCTGTCCGGGGGTGAGGACCCCGGGGCCGTGGTGGAGGAGATCAAGCGGCTCAACGGCTTACCGGACTCGATCATTCAGCCCGGTGCGCGGCTGTTCGTGCCGAGGGACATCGCCGCAGTCGTCCACTGACCGCCGCCCCTGTACGGAGCCGCCCTGGGAAGGGCGGTGAGTCCGTTGGGGTGGTCGCGGGGGCGGTGGCCCATACCCGCGTCGCGGCCAGGCGTGGTGGTTCACGGGCGCCCGCACAGGGGCGGCATGTGATGGGCGGCTCAGTGCGTCGTGGGCGGACCTGCGGGGTCGGCGGCGTTGAGCAGGCGGAGCCAGGTGGACGGGAGCGAGCGGATCCGGGTGGACGTGAAGCGGCCGGATCCGGGTGGACGGGGAGCGGCCGGATCCGGGTGGACGGGAAGCGGCCGGATCCGGGTGGACGTGAAGCGGCCGGATCCGGGTGGAGGCGGAGCGGCAGAGCCGGGTGGCAGTGTCGCGGCCGGCGCCGGGTGCATGTGTGGGGGCGAGTGGCGCGGGGTGGACGTGGGCGCGGTGGGCGCGAGGAGAGAGTGGTGCGGGACGGGGTGGGGTGGGGCGGGCACGAGGTGCGAAAAGGGGTCTGAGCTGGGGTGGGGGAGGGGCGGTCGAGTGGTGCGTGGTGTCCGATACCGTTGTGAGGTTTGTTCACCACCGTGGCGGTCAGCAATGGGTGTGACGCCGGCCCGGCCGACACGCCGTGCGCCCTCGGGCGTGCGCGTGCTGATCAGCGACTTCTGCGGGAAGGCGCCGCTCAACTTGCGTTCATGGTCGCGCGCTTCTACGGTTGGACCACAACATCTAGTAGTTACACCGATGTAGTTCACCACACCTTGTGTTTCCGTGACCGCTCCATGGTTGGCCGTGGGGTGTGCGCGAGCGTCCCGTCACGACGGTTCGGCGAGCGGTGTGTTGTGGTGGCCGCAGGTCTAGGAGGCGAGCGCGTGCACTGTCCGTTCTGTCGCCACCCTGACACCAGGGTCATCGACAGCCGTTCCACGGACGACGGCGCGGCCATCAGGCGGCGCCGCACCTGTCCCGAGTGCGGACGCCGCTTCACCACGCAGGAGACCGTGCTGCTCATGGTGAGCAAGCGCAGCGGGGTGACGGAGCCGTTCTCGCGGGACAAGGTCGTCGCGGGGGTTCGGCGGGCGTGCCAGGGCCGGCCGGTCAGCGAGGATTCGCTGGCCCAGCTCGGGCAGCGGGTGGAGGAGGCCATCAGGGCCAAGGGCGCGGCCGAGATCCCCTCCAACGAGGTGGGCCTGGCCATCCTGGGCCCTCTGCGCGAGCTCGACGAGGTGGCGTACCTGCGGTTCGCATCGGTGTATCGCGGTTTCGAGAGCCTGGCGGACTTCGAGGCCGAGATCAGGCAGTTGAAGGCGGAGAAGGGGGAGTCATGACGGAGACGGCCAGCGGTTCAGTCGCGCGCGGGGGCAAGCGTCCGCGTAAGGGGCTCAAGATGAAGCGGATCTTCACCAAGCCCGGCGTGCATCCGTATGACGAGATCCAGTGGGAGCGCCGCGACGTCGTCATGACCAACTGGCGCGACGGATCGGTGAACTTCGAGCAGCGGGGCGTCGAGTTCCCCGAGTTCTGGTCGGTCAACGCGGCGAACATCGTGACCACCAAGTACTTCCGCGGCGCGGTCGGCACGCCGCAGCGTGAGTGGAGCTTGAAGCAGCTGATCGACCGGGTCGTGGGCGTCTACACGCGTACGGGGATCGAGCACGGCTACTTCGCCGGCGACGAGGACGCCGAGATCTTCGACCACGAGCTGAAGCACGCGCTGGCGCACCAGGTGTTCGCGTTCAACTCGCCGGTCTGGTTCAACGTGGGCACGCAGTCGCCGCAGCAGGTGAGCGCGTGCTTCATCCTCTCCGTGGACGACACGATGGAGTCGATCCTGGAGTGGTACAAGGAAGAGGGCGTGATCTTCAAGGGCGGCTCGGGCTCGGGGGTCAACCTGTCCCGCATCCGCTCGTCCAAGGAGCTGCTGAGCAGCGGCGGCACCGCGAGCGGCCCCGTCAGCTTCATGCGCGGCGCCGACGCCTCCGCGGGCACGATCAAGTCGGGCGGCGCGACCCGCCGGGCGGCCAAGATGGTCGTCCTGGACGTCGACCACCCCGACATCGAGGAGTTCATCGAGACCAAGGCGCGCGAGGAGGACAAGATCCGCGCGCTGCGCGACGCCGGCTTCGACATGGACCTGGGCGGCAAGGACATCGTCTCCGTCCAGTACCAGAACGCCAACAACTCCGTGCGCGTCTCCGACGAGTTCATGCGCGCGGTGGAGAAGGGCGACAAGTTCGGTCTGCGCGCCCGCCTCACCGGCGAGGTCATCGAGGAGATCGACGCCAAGGACCTGTTCCACAAGATGGCCAAGGCGGCCTGGGAGTGCGCCGACCCCGGCCTGCAGTACGACGACACGATCAACGACTGGCACACCACCCCCGAGACGGGCCGCATCACCGCCAGCAACCCGTGCAGCGAGTACGTCCACCTGGACAACTCCTCGTGCAACCTGGCCAGCATCAACCTGCTGAAGTTCCTGAAGGAGGACAACTCCTTCAACGTCGCCGACTTCGTCAAGCTGACTGAACTGATCATCACCGCGATGGACATCTCGATCTCGTTCGCCGACTTCCCCACCGAGAAGATCGGCGAGACCACGCGGGCCTACCGGCAGCTCGGCATCGGCTACGCCAACCTGGGCGCGCTGCTCATGGCGACCGGCCACGCCTACGACTCCGACGGCGGCCGCGCCGTCGCCGGCGCGATCACGTCCCTGATGACCGGTGTGTCCTACCGGCGCAGCGCCGAGCTGGCCGGCGTCGTCGGCGCGTACGACGGCTACGCCAGGAACGCCGAGGCGCACAAGCGCGTCATGCGCAAGCACGCCGCGGCCAACGACAACCTGCGCACGGTCGGCACCATGGACGCCAAGATCCACTCCGAGGCGTCCCGCCAGTGGTCGGAGTGCCTCAAGCTGGGCGAGAAGAACGGCTACCGCAACGCCCAGGCCAGCCTCCTCGCCCCCACGGGCACCATCGGCCTGATGATGGACTGCGACACCACCGGCATCGAGCCGGACCTGGCGCTCGTCAAGTTCAAGAAGCTGGTCGGCGGCGGCTCCATGCAGATCGTCAACCAGACGATCCCGCGGGCGCTCAAGCTGCTCGGCTACCAGCAGGAGCAGATCGAGGCCATCGTCGAGTACATCGCCGAGCACGGCCACGTCGTCGACGCGCCCGGCCTGCGCCAGGAGCACTACGAGGTGTTCGACTGCGCGATGGGCGAGCGGGCGATCGCGCCCATGGGTCACGTGCGGATGATGGCGGCCACGCAGCCGTTCCTGTCCGGCGCGATCTCCAAGACGGTCAACCTGCCCGAGTCGGCCACCATCGACGACATCGCGCAGGTCTACCTGGAGGGCTGGAAGCTCGGCCTGAAGGCCCTGGCCGTCTACCGCGACAACTGCAAGGTCGGCCAGCCGCTCTCGGCCGGCGGCACCGCCAAGAAGGAGGAGCCGCAGGAGGTCGCCGAGCCCGAGGTCAAGGTCATCGAGGTCAACCGGCCGACCCGGCGCCGCATGCCCAACCAGCGGCCGAGCACCACCACCCGCTTCACGGTCGGCGGCGCCAAGGGCTACATGACCGCCTCGTCCTACCCCGACGACGGGCTCGGCGAGGTGTTCCTCAAGATGTCCAAGCAGGGCTCGACCCTCGCGGGCGTCATGGACGCGTTCTCGGTGGCGATCTCGATAGGGCTCCAGTACGGCGTGCCGCTGGAGACGTACGTCTCCAAGTTCGTCAACATGCGCTTCGAGCCGGCCGGCATGACGGACGACCCGGACATCCGCATGGCCGCGTCCGTCATGGACTACATCTTCCGCCGCCTCGCCCTCGACTACCTGCCGTACGAGGAGCGGGCCGCGCTCGGCCTGTTCTCGGCCGCCGAGCGGGCCGCGCAGCAGCGCGGCGAGGACCCGGCGGCGCTGCAGGAGGCCGTGGACCGCGAGGCGCTGGCCCAGTCGGCGCCGATCGAGGAGAAGAAGCCGAAGGAGGCGTCCGCCGCCGAGGCGGAGCAGCCGGCGGCGATCGCAGCGGGACGGGAGCTGACGTTGGAGAGCCACCAGCGTTTCACCGCCGACGCCCCGCTCTGCATGACCTGCGGCACCAAGATGCGCCCTGCGGGGAGCTGCTACGTCTGCGAGGGCTGCGGCTCCACCAGCGGCTGCAGCTGACGACCGGTGAGTGAGCGTGACCGTCGCCGTCGCCGGAGGGCGGCGGTCACGCCACTGAACGGTGGTCCGGCGGCGTTGGCCGCTCGGCCGGGCATGACTGCGTGGGGCTTGGCGTGGATCGCTGTGCGGAGGCGGTGGTCTCGCGGGTTGAGCTGCTTGAGCAGCAAGTGGCTCTGGAGGTCTCCTTCCTGGCGCGGGTCGCTGACATCGGGATCTTGGTGAGCTCGGGGTCGGACAGGACCTGGGCTGCGCGAGGACCTTTCGCTGCTTGCCGGGCAGGCGGAGCCTCGCCGTCGGACCGTGATCGGCGGCGGGCGGGGCTTCGCGCCATGAGGGCGCGGCCCGTGGAGCTTCGGGTTGCCGTGGCGCGAGTACTTCCGGCGTCGTAGCCGGGCCGGCCTGTGCTCCTGGCGCGGTAGCAGGGGAAGACGCCGTAGGTGGGACGCAGGCGGGGGCCCTGCGGACGACGATTTGCCGGTCATGGGAACCACCACAGTCAGGTACGTGCACGGGGCCGCGTTGCTGGCCACCGGGCTGCTCGCGGGCGCTTTCGGGTACGGCGCGGTCAACGTGATCCCCACGTTCGACGCCGTGCCGCTGGAGGTCCGCCTGACCTTTCACACCACGATGATGAAGGTCAACGAACCGGTGATGCAGAGCGCGATGGCGCTGGCCGTTCTCACCACCTTCGGCCTGGCGGTCGCCGGGCGCGGCTGGACGCGCCGGTGCGCTGGCGGTGACGTCGCTGCTGATCACCGTGTTCGGCAACGTGCCGCTGCACGCGCGCTTCCGGGAGTGGGCCGCGGGGCCGGTCGCGAGCGATCATGCCGAGGTCTTCCAGCGGTGGGAGCTGTTCCACTCGCTGCGCACCTTGACCGGGTTGGGCGCTTTCGTACTGGTGATCGGGGCCGCCGTGCTGGCCCGGCCCGTACCCGTCAGGTCCGTGGCCGCCAGGTCCGTGCCCGGCCGGGTGGGAGGGGTTCCGTCGCGGAGTTGACCGAGTGCGGCCAGATCCGCGGCGCGGGCTGGATCAGGCGCGGTCGCTCCCGCATGCTTCCGGTCATGAGGGGGCGGATCGCGGTATGCGCCATGATCGTCGCGGCGCTGGGGTACCTGTGGCATCGGATCGGCATGGTCCTGGTCGCCTGGCTGCTGGGCAACACGGACATGATCGTCGGGCTCGACTGCTGCGTCGACTACCACAGGAACGCGCCCGATCCCTGGGCGAACGTGCTGATCGCCCTGTCAGGGGTGATCTGCACGCAGGTGGTCGCCTGGACGGCGATCGCCCTGCTGGCCGCTCGGCGCGGCCCGACGTGGGGGCTCACGACCGTCGCGGTGACGTTGTTCGCGGTGAGCCCGGTGCTGCAGCTCGTCGTGTATCTGGTGTGGCACTACGCGGAACGTGACTACGTGGCGGTGATCGACTACACCTACCTGGCCACCGGGCTGCCGCTGGAGGCGTTGATCGCGGTGTACGTGGTGCTGTTCGTCGGCTATGGCGTGGTGTTCGGGCTGGCGTTGCGGGCGGCCCGTGAGCGGGCCGGAGCGGGTGCGGTTCGGCGGCCGGCGGCGGGGTGAGCCGGACCCCGCTGGCCTTGGGGTGAGTGGCCACGTCCCCGCTGGTCGAGGGGGTGAGCCGTCGGGCTCGGCTGGTGGTTGGGGAGTCGCGGGGTTTCCGCTGGTTGGCGGGTGAGTCGCGTTTCCCTGGTCATGGGGTGGGGCTCGGCGGTGCTTCATGCCGTTGGGACCGTGGCGTCGGAGGGGGTGCGACTGCGTCGGGCGCTGTTGCCCCGAAGCGGCCGCGGGAGGGGGACGGGGGCGGATGGTTCAGGAGCTGAGGACTTCGTTGAGGACGTCTGGGCGGTTGGTGATGATTCCGTCCACGCCGTAGCTCAGCATCCGGCGCATCGTGCTCGGGCTGTCCACCGTCCAGGCCAGCAGGCGCATGCCGAGAGCGTGGACGCGGCGGACGTACGCGGGGCTGAACGTGGTGTACGACGGGTTGATCAGGTCGGCGAACTTCGCGAGTTGCGGTAGCTGGGTTGTGGTGGGGGTGCCGAGAAGGCCGATGGCGACGTCCGGCAGGTAGCGGTGGAAGGTCCGCATGGACTCCCAGTTGAACGACTGCACGATCAGCCGGCCGGGAGCCTGCCAGGCGGCGTGGCGGCGCAGCTCGTCGGCGACGCGTCTTTCGATGCCCGGGTAGAGCTCCGGGGCCTTGACCTCCAGCAGCAGGCCCAGGCCGGAGTCGGCCATCGCGGTGAGGGCGTCGTCGAGCGTGGGCACCGGCTCGTCCGCGTACCGGGAGCCGGACCAGGAACCGGCGTCGAGCCGGCGGATCTGGGCGAGCGTGAGGTCGCCTACTCGCCAAGGTGACAGGGACGGGTACACGCGTTCCACGTCGGTGGTGCGCGACAGGGTGGTGTCGTGCATGAGGACCAGCTCGTGGTCCTTCGTCTCCTGGACGTCGAGTTCGAAGTAGTCGGCGCCCATGCGGTCGGCCAGTTCGAAGGCGGCGACGGTGTTCTCGGGGGCGTAGGCGGAGGCGCCTCGGTGGGCGACGTCCACAGGCTCGGCGGGCGCGGCAAGGTGCAGGTGTGTCGTGGGGGCGAGGGAGAGGGCGGCCGATGTCTGTGCTCGGGCGAGGGCAGGGGTGGTGGTCGTGGTGGCCGCCAGGCCCAGGACGGCGACCAGCGCCAGTGAGAGGGCACGGCCCAGCGGGAGGATGCGGCCGAGTCGGAGGGTGGGGCCCGATGGGAGGGCGTGGCGCAGTGGGAGGGCGCGGTCCGGTGGGAAGAGGCGGCGCTGGGGGAGGACGAAGGGAGTGGTGGCGCGGAGGACGCGGTCGAGGGCGGAGGGGCGAGCGGCAGGCTGAGCAGGGAGTAGGGCTGAGCTCGCGGGGGTGGTGTGGGCGTGGGGCGAGGTGAGGTGTCGGGGCATGGGTCTCCTCCGTCGGGGAGAGGCCTATGAACCGACGGTGACAAGTGAGCGTGACTACGAGTTGAGTGCAGAGTAGACCAGCGGTGCCCGGGGCGTGAGCATTCGACGCGCCGACATGCCGAGCCGGGTGGGTCAGCGTCGCGGTACGTCATGGTTCGCGGGGGGTTGTGGGGCCGCCTCGCCAGGTCGGGAACGGGCGGGCGCCGGTCGCCGCCTCGAAGGCGGCGCTGGACAGCAGGCGGGTCGAGTCGAGGGTGGGCAGTGGCGAGTCGGCCGGGGTGATGAGGAGGGGGATCTCGGTGCAGGCCAGGGCGACGGCGTCGCAGCCGCGTTCGGTGGCCAGGCGTTCGATGATGTCGACGTAGGCGCGGCGGGAGTGGTCGGTGAAGACGCCGTTGACCAGTTCGCGGAAGATGATGTCGTTGATGGTCCGGCGGTCCTGTGGGGACGGGAGTTCGGCGGTCAGGCCGCGGGCGGCGAGGGCGCGGGGGTAGACGTCGCCGGCCATCGTGTAGGCGGTGCCGAGTACGGCGACGCGGGTGCGGCCGTCGCGGGCGGCCTGGTCGGCGACGACCTCGGCGATGTGCAGACCGGGCAGGGCCAGGGCGTCGCCGGGGCGTTCGAGCGCCAGGTGGGCGGTGTTGTCGGGGCAGATGAAGAAGGCTGCGCCGGTGCGGGCCAGGCGGGTGACGCTGGCTGCGAGCGTCCTTCTGACCGTGTCGTGGTCGCCCGCGTCCCAGGCGGGCATGCTGCGGCCGAAGGGGATGTAGTCGAGGGTCACGTCGGGGTGGTCGTGGTCGCCGAGGCGGTGGAAGCCCTCCTGGCAGAAGGAGAGGAAGCTCAGCGCGGCGCCTTCGGTGCTGTGGGCGAGGATGCCGAGGTGGTGCCACGTGGAGCTGGGGCCAGGGGTGGAGGTGAGGGCGGGGTCGGGGGTGGGGTCGGTAGTGCCCGTGGCGGGTGTGATGAGGTTCGACGGCTGCTCGGGGTGCTCGCGGTGTTGGGGGTGGGGGTGCTCGGCGTGCTCGGGGTCTGCTGGCCCCGTGGCATGGGCCGGCGGTGGGGAGGCGTGCTGGTTCATGGCATGCCTTGGTGGTGAGGGGTGTGCTGGCTCGTGGCTGTGAGGTGAGGGATGCGAGGGGGAGGGGCGTGAGGGGGAGGGGCGTGGTCGGTCAGGGCCTGGGCCGGGGTGAGGGGCTGGAGTGGGTGATGGCCGGCGCGGAGGTGAACGGTGGGGTGGTTCATGGAGCGGGCTCCTGTTCGTTCTGTCGGTACGATCGGTTTCCATGATGAACGTCCGCACCTCGTTCGTCAAAACGAACAGACGTACCGAGAGAGCGAACAGCAGTGACTGATCATGGAAAGCCGCCTTTCGACCGCATCGCCGCAGCCATCAGGCGCGAGCGCGAACGCGCCGGCCTCTCGCTCACCGAGCTGGCCAGACGCTCCGGCCTGGCCAAGTCCACGCTCTCCCAGCTCGAGTCGGGCACCGGCAACCCCAACCTGGAGACGCTCTGGGCGCTCAGCATGGCGCTGGACGTGGCGGTGAGCCGGTTGATCGATCCGCCGCGCCCGCCGGTGCGGCTGATCAGGGCGGGGGAGGGACCCGTGGCGGGCTCGGACGAGGGCGGGCACGGCGGCACGCTCCGCTCCGGCCGGGCCAGGTACGCGGCCACCCTGCTGGCCGCCTGCCCTCCGGGCGCGCGCCGCGACCTCTACCGGGTGGAGGCGGCCCCCGGGGCGGCCAAGGTGTCCGACCCGCACCAGCCGGGCACCGCCGAGCACCTGGTCATCAGCGCCGGCCGGGCGCTCGCGGGTCCGTCCGACGAGCCGGTCGAGCTCGGGCCCGGCGACTACCTGGGCTACCCGGGCGACGTCCCGCACCTGTTCGAGGCTTTGGAGCCCGGCACGAGCGGGGTCATCATCATGGAGCACATCTGACCCACGTAGCCTGATCGGCGTGAAGCATGCCGCTGTGCTGGCCGTTCTCCTGTCCGCCTGGTTCATGGCCCAGTTCGACTTCTTCGTGGTCAACGTCGCGGCGCCGTCCGTCGAGCGCGACCTGCACGCCGGGCCCGCCGCGCTGGAGCTGATCGTCGGCGGCTACGCCTTCACCTACGCGGCCGGGATGATCACCGGCGGCCGGCTGGGCGACCGCTACGGCTACCGGCGGGTGTTCATCTGGGGGGTGGCCGCGTTCACGGCGGCCTCGGTGTTGTGCGGCGTCGCCGCGGACGCGGCGCAGCTCGTCGCCGCCCGGCTGCTCCAGGGCCTGGCGGGCGCCGCCATGGTGCCGCAGGTGCTGGCCACGATCTCGGCCGTGTACCCGCCGGGTCCGCGGGCCAGGGCCCTCGGCTGGTACGGCGCCGCCGGCGGCCTCGGCTCCATCGCCGGCCAGGTGCTGGGCGGCCTGCTGCTGACCGCCGACGTGTTCGGCCTGGGCTGGCGGGGCGCCTTCCTCGTCAACCTGCCCGTCGGCCTGGCCGTCGTGCTGCTGGCCGCCTGGCTCCTGCCCGAGGTCGAGACCGGCAGGCGGGCCCGGCTGGACCTGCCGGGCGCGGCGGGCCTGGCCGCCGGGCTGGGCCTGGTGCTGGTGCCGCTCGGGCTCGGCAACGGTCTCGGCTGGCCCGCCTGGACGTGGGCATGCATGGCCGGGAGTGTCCCGGTGCTGGCCCTGACCTGGCGCAGGCAGCGGGCGCTCGGCGCGCGCGGCGGCCAGCCGGTGCTGGACCTGAACCTGCTCAAGGTCCATTCCTACCTGGCGGGCGTGGGGGCGATCGTGGCGTTCATGGCCTATTTCGCCGCGTTCATGTTCACGCTGACGCTGCTGTTGCAGGGCGGCGCGGGGCTGGACGCGTTCCGGGCGGGGCTGGCGTTCGCGCCGATGGGGGTCATGTTCACCGCCACCTCGCTGCTGGGCACCCGGCTGGTGACCAGGTACGGCCTGGCCGTGCTCCTGGCCGGGGGCACGGTCACGGCGCTCGGGCTCGGCCTGCTGGCGGTCGCGGCCGGGGCCGGCACCCCGTACGTGATCGCCGCCATGACGCTGGTCGGCGCGGGCAACGGCCTGGTGCTGCCGCAGCTCATCGGGGCCGCGCTGGTGGAGGTGGCCCCGCACCAGGCGGGCATCGGCTCCGGGATGCTGATCACCGCGCAGCAGTTCGCGGGGGCGGGCGGGGTGGCGGTGATCGGGGCGGTGTTCTTCGCGGTCGCCGCGGACCGCGGCCACGCCGCGGCCATGCGCTGGTCGGCCGTCATCGACCTGGGGCTGATCCTGGTGGTGCTCGCGACGGTGGCCTACAACCGGCGGCGGGCTACCCGAAGGGCGCGGGCAGCGCCGTCCCGTACAGCCGTGACGCCCTGATCCTGATCACCAGCCGCCGGTCGGCGACCATCCGGCGCAGGAACGCCGCCTCTCCGGCCGGGTCGGCGAGGCCCGCCTGCATGGCGAGCAGCTCCAGGCCGACCTCGTCGCCGGGCTCGGCGGTGACCGGCGACAGCTCGGCCGCGCCCTCGGCGACCCCGTACGCGCCGAAGTCGTCGCTGGTGACGTACAGCGCGCAGCGCGGGTCCGCGTGCAACTGGCGCACCTTGAGCCGGTCGGCGACGGTGGAGATCCGCACCACGCGCCGCTCGGGGTCCCAGTGGTACCGGACGGTGGAGACGTGGGGGCGGCCGCCGTCCTGCTGCGTGGCGAGCGCGCCGAAGCGTTGCCGGTCGAGCAGGGCGGAGAGCTCGGCGTCGGTCAGCGGCCGCGGCTCCTCACCGGCCCCGGCCCCGTGCGGGCCGGACGGCGGGAGCGGCGCCTCGCCGGCCCCGGGCGGCCCGCCTGCCCCCTGCGGCCCGGTCGGCTCGGTGAGCGGGTGAGCGCCCGTCCGGTACTGTTCCGGCACCTGCCATCCCCCCGTCCGGATTGCGGAGGTATCACCCTATCCCTAGCCGGCGGTTCAAGGTCTGGACGTCGGAGATCACCCAGTATTCGGCGAACCGCCCGTTCTCGGCCCGCAGCAGGTCGTGCCCGCTGAAGGCGATCCTGGTGCCCGGCTCCGCGGTCGCGCCGGGGAGGCCGCCCCGGTACGTCCCGGCGAACGTCCACCGGGCCGCGACCCGGTCGCCGTCCACCAGCGGCCCCACGTCCAGGGTGACCTTGACGTCCTTGAAAGGCGCGTGCCCCTGCCGCAGCGCCTCGGCGAGCCCGTCGGGGCCGTGCACGTCCATGCCGGGCCAGTGCCCGACGAAGGCGGGGGTGACCAGCTCGTGGGCGAGCGCGAAGTCGCCGTTCCACATCTCCAGCAGCCAGCGTTCGTACAGTTCGGCGATCATAGAAGTCCACTACCCCTTGGCCGGTAGGTTACGAATCGTGAATCTTGCTATTACCAGCGGATATGTCGTACCGGTAGACGGCGACCCCATCGACGGCGGCACCGTGCTCATCACGAACGGGAAGATCGCCGAGGTCGGCGCGGACGTCCGGATCCCCGAGGGCTGCACGATCGTGGACGCCGCGGGCTCCTGGGTCCTGCCCGGCTTCGTCGAGGCGCACGGCCACCTCGGCGTGCACGAGGAGGCCGAGGGCTGGGCCGGCAGCGACACCAACGAGATGACCGATCCCAACGGCGCCCGCCTGCGCGCGCTCGACGCCATCAACCCCGCCGACATGGCCTTCGCCGACGCGCTGTCCGGCGGCGTCACCACCGCCGTGATCAAGCCCGGCTCCGGCAACCCGATCGGCGGCCAGACGGTCGCCGTCAAGTGCTGGGGCCGGTCCGTGGACGAGATGCTGCTCAAGGAGCCGGCCAGCGTCAAGAGCGCGCTCGGCGAGAACCCCAAGCGCGTCTACGGCGACCAGAAGAAGCTGCCCTCCACCCGCCAGGGCGTCGCCGCGGTGATCCGCGACGCGTTCATGAAGGCCCAGGACTACCGGGCCAGGAAGGAGGCGGCGGCCCGCGAGGACAAGCCGTTCGACCGCGACGGCACGATGGAGGTGCTGGTCCGCGTGCTCGACGGCGAGCTGCCCTGGTGCCAGCACACCCACCGGGCCGACGACATCGCCACCGCGCTGCGCCTGGCAGGCGAGTTCGGCTACCGGCTGATCATCAACCACGGCACCGAGGGGCACCTGCTCGCCGACGTCCTGGCCGAACGGAACGTGCCGGTGATCATCGGCCCGCTCTTCACCAGCCGCTCCAAGGTGGAGCTGCGGCAGCGCTCGCTGCGCAACCCCGGCATCCTGGCCCGGGCGGGCGTCGAGCTGGCGATCACCACCGACCACCCGGTGGTGCCGATCCACTTCCTGGTGCACCAGGCCACCCTGGCGGTCAAGGAAGGGCTCGACGCGGCCGAGGCGCTGCGCTCGATCACCGTCAACCCGGCCCGCATCATGGGCCTGGACGACCGGGTCGGCGCGCTGCGGCCCGGCCTGGACGGCGACGTGGTGATCTGGTCCGGCGACCCGCTGGACGTGATGAGCCGCGCGCTGCGGGTGTTCATCTCCGGACGTGAGGTGTATACGTACACCGACGGTGAGGGCGTGATGGCGGACCCGTACTACCGGGAATCACATAACCGCTGAGCGTCTGCCGATGCGCGGGGCGCATAGTGGGCGGACCAACGGGAAGAGAGGCACCACCATGACCGCACCGTCGCTCGCCCAGCGCCCCAGCGTGGCACTGTTGATCGGGCTGGTCGTCTCGGGGCTCCTCGCGCTGGTCACCCTCACGGTCATGCTGGTCGTGGGCGGCCCCGCCGGGTTCGGGCTGTCCGTGCTGCTGGCGCTTGCGCCGCTGCCGGTGCTGCTGGCCGCGGTGCTCTCCCTCGACCGGCTGGAGCCCGAGCCGAAGCTGCACCTCGCCTTCGCGTTCGCGTGGGGCGCGGGGGTGGCGATCGTCCTCGGCATCGCGCTGACGTTCGTCGGCCAGCAATGGGTGAAGACCGGCTACGGCGCCGCCGTCGCCGAGAACGTCGGCACCGTGTTCCTCGCCCCGGTGATCGAGGAGGCGCTGAAGGGGGCGGCGCTGCTGCTGCTCCTGCGCCGCCGCCAGGAGATCGACGGCCTGACCGACGGCATCGTGTACGCCTCGCTCGCCGGCCTCGGCTTCGCCGCCGTCGAGAACGTCGGCTACTACCTGATCGCGTTCGGCCAGCAGGGCCCCGGCGCGGCGATCCAGCTCTTCGTGGTGCGGGGGCTGATCGACCCGCTCGGCCACCCGATCTACACCTCGCTGATCGGCCTCGGCGTCGCCTACGCGATCACCCGCCGCACCGCCCACCGCTACGCCATGATCCCGCTGGGCTACCTCGGCGCCGTCGTCCTGCACGCGCTCTGGAACGGCGCCGCCAGCACCGGCTCGTTGTACTGGCTGGGCGGCGCCTACCTGGTGATCATGACGACGCTCGTCGCGCTGGTCGCCGTCACCGTCAACGAGCGCCGCCTGCTGGTCGGCAAGATGGCCCACTACCTGCCCGCCTACCAGCACACCGGGCTGATCTCCGACGCCGACGTGCGCATGCTGACCACGCTCCCGGCCCGCAAGGCGGCCCGCAAGTGGGCGCGGCGCGCGGGGCTCGGCCGGGCCATGGGCGACTACCAGCAGGCCGCGACCGAGCTGACCATGCTCCACCTGCGGGCCGAGCGGCAGGAGCTGGACCCGGTCAGGTTCGCGGTGGAGCGGGACGCGTACCTGGGCGCGATGGCCCAGGCCCGCCGCTGGTGACGCGGATCAGCGACGGATGGCCCAGGCGCGCCGCGGTCAGCGGCGGAAGGCCCAGGCCGCCGCGGCCGTGGCCGCGGTGAGCAGGACGCAGGCCCCACGGCCACCGCCGCGCCGCGCGCCGGCCGAGGGCGCCGACGACCGCCGCCACGCCGGCCGCGCCCAGGGACGAGCCGACGTAGCGGGCGGTGTTGTTGGCCCCCGACCCCATGCTCACCCGATGCGCGGGCACGCTCTCCACGGCCAGGTGCGTGATCGCCGAGTTGATCAGGCCGGAGCCCACCCCGCTCACCACCAGCCCGGCCACGACCAGCGGGAGCGACAGCGTCGCGCCCACGCCGAGCAGCGCCGCGAAGCCGGCGGCGGTCAGCCCGAGCCCGGCCGCCAGCCGCGCGGCCGAGCCCAGCCGGACGTGCCGGGTCAGCAGCGCGCCCGCGAACGACGGCCCCGACCAGACGGCGAACAGCAGCGCCGTCGCGAGCGGCGTCAGCCCGTGCGCGACCTGCAGCACGGTCGGCAGGTAGTTGAGCAGCCCCACGATCGCCCCGCCCACGACCAGCGCCGACCCCGTGGCCAGCAGGAACGCGGGCCGCCTGAACAGCGTCAGGTCCAGCAGCGGCTCCGCCCGCCGCCGCTCCACCGCGACGAACGCCGCCAGCAGCACCGCCGCCAGCACGAACGCGGCCGGCACCACGGGCCGCGACCAGCCCGCCCGGCCCTCGGTGACCCCGGCGACCAGCGCCGCCACGCCCAGGCTGAGCAGCACCACGCCGGGGACGTCGAAGCGGCGCGGCGCCGGCGAGCGCGACTCCTCCAGCGTCCGGGCCGCGATCGCCGCGAGAGCCGCCGCGGCCACCCCCACCAGCGCGTACACCGCCCGCCAGCCGGTGAGCGCGGCCAGCGCGCCGGACACCAGCGGCCCGAGCAGCGTGCCGAGGCCGAGCATGGCCCCGTAGCGGCCGGTGGCCCGCACCCGCTCCGGCCCGGACGGGAAGGCGTGACCGAGGATCCCGAGGCTGGCCGCCAGCATCGCCGCGCTCGCCCCGCCCTGGACGAGCCGCGCCGCCACGAACACCGGCACCGACGGGGCCGCCGCGCCCAGCACGCTCGCCACGGCCAGCACCACCGAGCCGGCGACCAGCACCCGCCTGCGTCCGTGGTCGTCGGCCAGCCCGCCGGAGACCAGCAGCAGCGACGACAGCCCGAGCGCGATCGCGCCCAGCATCCACACCGGACCGGTCGGCCCGGCGCCCAGCGACCGCGCCATCTGCGGCAGCGTCACCATCGGCGCGGTGAAGTTGGCCAGCACCAGCAGCGGGGCCGCCGAGGTCACGGCCAGGGTCGCGCCCTGCGTCACTCTTGTCGGTTCAATCACTGAACTCATGCGCCGGACGCTATCACGGTTCGGTGAATGAACTAACATGGGGGCATGGCGCTCGGCAAGAACTACGACGGCCAGGACTGCTCCTTCGCAAGGACGCTGGAGGTGCTCGGCGAGCGCTGGACGCTGCTCGTCGTCCGCGACGCCATGTACGGCGTGCGCCGCTTCGCCGACTTCCAGGCCCACCTCGACATCCCCAAGGCGGTGCTGTCGCAGCGGCTGGCCTCCCTCGTCGCGGCCGGCGTGCTCGAACGCCGCCGCTACCAGGACGCCCCGCCCCGCGACGAGTACGTCCTGACCCCCATGGGCCGCGAGCTGTGGGTGCCGATGCTGGCCCTCGCCCAGTGGGGCGAGCGCCACCTGTCCGAGCGCGGCCCCCGCCGGCTCTTCCACCACGCGACCTGCGGCGCGCGGCTGGAGCCCACCTCGGTCTGCGGCGCCTGCGGCCGGCTCGTGTCCCTGGAGGAGGTCGAGGTGCGCCCCGGGCCGGGCCTGCGTGACGACACGCGGGACGACCTGGTCAGTCTCGCCCTGCGGACGCCCCACCGGATGCTGGTCCCGATCCCTGACAAGATGGGGGAAACCCCCGAAGGGAGATCACATGAGCTGGGCCGAGATCGCGTCCGAGGCCGAGTTGCGGGAGTTGCTCGGCGAGGTCATGCCGAGGGCGGCGACCAAGGAGCGGGTGCGCCTGCACGAGCGTGACCGGCAGTGGCTGGCGGCCTCGCCGTTCTGCCTCATCGCCACCTCGGACGAGCACGGCAACTGCGACGTCTCGCCCAAGGGTGACCCGGCCGGGTTCGTGCACGTCCTCGACGACACCACGATCGCCATCCCCGAGCGTCCCGGCAACCGCCGCGCCGACGGCTTCCACAACATCCTGCGCAACCCGCACGTCGGGCTCATCTTCCTGATCCCCGGCCGCAACGAGACGCTGCGCGTCAACGGCCGCGCCCGGCTCGTCCGCGAGGCCCCGTTCTTCGACGAGCTGGTCGTCAAGGGCCACCGCCCAAGCTTGGCGGTCGTCGTCGAGATCGAGCAGATCTTCTTCCACTGCGCCAAGGCGTTCCTGCGCTCGTCGCTGTGGAAGCCCGAGACCTGGGGCGACGAGCTGCCCTCGCACGCCGTCATCACCAAGGACGTGCAGAAGGTCGAGGAGAGCCTGGAGGAGCTGGAGACGTACTACGGCGAGGGATACCTCAAGAAGCTGTACGCCTCCTAGGCGGCGGGCGCCGGGCCGCCGGGGAAGCGGATGACGTTCCTGCCGGTGTAGGCCCGCAGGTCGACGACCTTGGGATCTGCGGGCGGCCTGCGGCGGTCTGCCGAACGGATGTCGCGGACCTTGTGCCTGGCGATGTGTGGCGGCACCACCACAAGCCTGTTCATCGTGAGCCCCCCGTGATGTTCCTGTGACTTATGTTATCTACCGATACCCCCGTAAGGCTGATGTAAGGAGCAGGTCAATAGGGCAGCGTGCGGCCCCCGGGCGACCGCAGGTCCAGCTCCAGGGCCGGACGCGGACGCCGCTTGGCGCTCGCCTTGGTGACTCGGACGCGTTTCATGATCTCCCCCTTCGGAAGCGCGCCGCTCTCCTTCCTCACACTGCGCCGGTCCGCTTGGCGGCGGCTTGACGGAAGCTTGCCGTCATGCGGGCCAACCTAGCCGGGGCGCCGGGCCCGCTCAATGCATTTCTACGGCCTGGCACCCCGGCTTACCGCGCTCAGCCGCCGGGCGTGAGGCGGGCGGTGACCCCGATCCGGTTCCAGGCGTTGATCATCGCGATGGCCGCGATCAGCAGCGCGAGCTGTGGCTCGTCGTAGTGCTCGCGGGCCTGCTCCCACACCGCGTCGGGCACGGCCTCCCGGTCGGCCAGCCGGGTGGCCTCCTCCGTGAGCGCGAGCGCGGCCCGCTCCGCCGGGGTGAACACCGTGGCCTCGCGCCAGGCCGCGACCATCCACACGCGCTCGTCGCTCTCGCCGGACTTCTTCAGGTCGCGGCTGTGCATGTCCACGCAGAAGCCGCAGCCGTTGATCTGGCTGGCCCGCAGTTTCATCAGCTCGACCGTGGTCACGGGCAGGCCGCCCTCGTGCAGGATCTTCTCCACCGCCAGGAAATGGTGGTAGATGCCGGGGATGTGCTGGGTGAGGTCGATCCGCTGGGTCATGACTGTCTCCCGTAGCCGTTTCAGGTGCTTACGGGTAGTGGACGGAGCGGGCCGCCACGATGTGACAGCTCCCGGGTGAGAAATCTCAGCCCTTGCAGTTGCCCCAGCTCTGGCGGCCGCCCCACGCCTCCACGCGGTTGTCGGGGTCGCGGGTCCAGCCGGCGTACCGCACGCACTTCCAGCTCCCGTCGAGGTGGCCGGTCTCGGCGTAGTAGCGGTACTTCTGCACGTCCTCCGACTTGCCGCCGCCGCGCACCTCCAGGTACGCGCCCGTGACCGAGCGGACCCCGCGGAACGCGGTCTTGATCGCGGCGACGCAGTTCTTGCCGCTGCGCTTGTTGTACATCAGATAGACGTGCCCGAAAACGGCTCCGTCGCGCGTCTTCATCGCCCGGTGGCCGTCCTTGACCCGGTGGAAGCCGGGGCCGCAGACGCGCTCCGGGGTGTACGCGGCCGTGGCGGCGTAGGCGGAGGAGGGAAGCGCGGCCAGGCCGGCGGCGGCCAGGGCGGTGGCGATGACGGCTCGCGTGAACACGGTCATCCCTTCATCGGTCAGGCGGAAATAAGGACATCGAAGATCTTTACTGTGACTTGACCGTATTGGCAAGGGGCGGAAATGGTGGTTCCTTGGGGAGAACGCGCCCCGGAACCGGGTATCCCCCGGGCGGATCGACTGCAAAGGGGATCACCATGGCCGTCTGCGAGACCTGCGGCAACGACTACGACATGGCGTTCGAGGTGCACGCGCAGGGGGCGGTGCACACCTTCGACTGCTTCCAGTGCGCGATCGAGGCCATGGCGCCCATCTGCGAGCACTGCGGCACCAAGGTCATCGGGCACGGCGTGCAGTCGGGCGAGCACTGGTACTGCTGCGCGCACTGCGCCCGCCAGGAGGGCAACGACGGCATCGTCGACCGCGTGATGGCCGGCACCACCACCTGAGGCCGCCACCACGCCGCCCACGGGCTACTCGGGCAGCAGCGGGCGGAGCCGCGCCACGGCCTCCGCCAGCGGCTCGGCCGGGACCGGCGCGGCGAGGTCGAGCACGATCTCGCCGTCCCGGTGCTCCCACACGCCCGCGACCCGGCCCTCGTGCACGACGACCGGGGAGATCCAGCCCGCCTGCCGGCTCACCTTGGCCTTGAGCCCGGGCGGGATCAGCGGGGCGAGCGTACGCGGCGCGCCCAGGATGTACTGGTCGAAACCGGGCAACAGGTGGACCGCCTCGGACGGGGCGGTGCCGGCCAGGTCGTCCACGTGCTCCGCCGGCGCGAGCAGCCGGTGCCCGTCGTCGGTCACGACCTCGGCCAGCTCGGGCGCCAGCTCGCGGAACCAGCCCTTCAGCACCGCCTTGCGCGCCGTGCCGCCGAACAGCCAGGCGTCGAACATCTCCGGCGTCGCCGGGCCGTGCGCCCCCAGGAAGGCCCGCGCCACCCGCACGCCCGCCTCCTCCTGCGGCGGCAGCCCGTCCGGCCAGCCGGGAACCCAGCCGGCCGGCGTGGTGAAGGTGACCCTGCCCTCGCGGGGCGGGCCGTAGCACAGCTCGCCGAGCCGGCTCAGCGGCTTGAGCAGCGCGCCCCAGCCGGACGTCAGCGGCTCGCGCAGACGGCTCCTGCCGGTCTGTGCCACCACGGCCTCGACCAGCTCCTCCCGGGTGAGCGGGTCGCCCTTCAGCGCCTCGGGGACCGCCTCCATGATCTCGCCGAGCTCGCCGGCCGTCACCCCGTGGTAACGCAGCCACGAGCCCTTCTCCCAGAACCGCAAGGTGGCGAGCGCGCTGCAGTAGGAGGCCAGCTCGTCGGCCGGGACCAGGTGCAGCGTGCCGCCCCGCATCAGCCAGGTCTTGACCAGCGTGCGCTCCGACCACAGCGCCCGGGTGATCTCGTCGCGGTCGGGCCGCGCCCGCCGGACCGCCACCGCCAGCTCCGCCGACGACGCCACCTGCGCCTGCACCCCGCACAGGCGGCGCGCCACGCTCACCGCGTCGGGCCCGTCGGCCCCGCTCACGAACTGCCTGCGCAACCGCCAGGCCAGGATCTGGCCCCAGCTCACCCGGATCGTCACCCGCCCTTTCTACACGCTCCCACCGACATCCCAGGACGCGGCAGCGGGCGGGGGACGGGCACGGCCGCGCGGTCAGCGCATGAAGCCGATGTTCTCGTAGCGCAGGTCGTAGAAGCCGCGCGCCCCGACGTTCGCCAGCGACTCCTTCACCGCCACGTTCTGCGGCCGCTGGTACAGGGGCAGCACGTTGACCTCCTGCCACAGCAGCCGGTCGGCGGCGTTGGCCGCCGCGCGCCCCTCGGCCGGGTCGAGGCTCTGCGCGGCCCGGCTCATCGCCTGGTCGACGGCCGCCGACCCGGTACGCCCGAAGTTGGCGTTCCACGACTTCCCGTCGGGCGCGTTCGCGTAGATGCCGTAGCTGCTGGAGACGGGGAACGGGGTGCCGATGTAGGCGAAGGGCGCGATGTCGAAGTTGCCGGGGATGATGTAGCTGGTGAAGAAGTCGTCACTGGGCACCGCCTGGATGTTCAGCTTGACCCCGATCTGGGCCAGCATGCTCTGCGCCAGCTCCCCCTCCTGCTTGCTGATCTGCACCCCCGACGGCACCACGAACCGCAGCTCCAGCGGCCTGCCGTTCTTCTGCCGCACCGCCCCGTTCAGCCGCCAGCCGGCCGCGTCCAGCAGTTGCCGCGCCCGCCCCGGGTTGTACGCCCCGAGATCGCCCGCGTTGTCCTGGTAGCCCTCCTGGGTGTTCATGAAGAAGTGGTTGTCCAGCAGCGCGATCGGCCAGTCCAGCCCCTGCAGGTCGGACTGCGCGATCGCCTGCCGGTTGATGCCGAGCTGGAGCGCCTGGCGCACGCCGCGGTCGCGCAGCAGCTCGCTCGACCCGTTGAAGGTGAAGTGCCGGAAGTCCGGCCCGGCCGCCTGCCGCACCTGCGCGCCCGAGGTGGCCTTGGCCCGCGCGTAGCCCGGCGCGGACGGCCCCACGTCGATGATGTCCAGCTCGCCGTTGCTGAACGCGCCGATCAGGGAGTCCTGCTCCGACGCCCGGAAGACGATCCTGTCCAGCTTGGCGCGCTCGCCCCACCACGACTCGTCGCGCACCAGCGTGATCGTCTTGGCCGTCTGGTCGAAGCCGCCGAACCTGAACGGCCCGGCCGTCACCGGGATCTTGTTCAGCCAGCCGGTGTTGAACGCCTCGGGCGAGGAGTTGGTGGCGGCCGGCAGCAACGGCCCGAACAACGCCTGCCAGTCGCCGAACGGCCGCGCGAACGTCACCACCACCTGATGGTCGTCCTTGCCCCGCGCCACCTTCTCGATGTCCTGGTAGCCGGTGGCCGAGGCGATGCGGTAAGCCGGGTTCCTGCCGTTGAGCGCCTGCCACTGGGCCTGGTAGTCGGCCCACGTGATCGGCTTGCCGTCGGACCAGTGCGCCTTCGGGTTCAGCGTGTACGTCACCACCTGCCGCGGCCGCTGCGCGGTGACCTCGGCCTTGAGCACGTAGTTGCGGTCGGGCGCGATCTCGGCCTTCTCGTCGGAGGCGAACGGCGCGGGCAGCAGCGCGTTGCTGACCGCCGCCGCCACCGCCAGGTTGCCGTCGACGTGGTTGCGGTTCCACTGGGAGGGGAACTCGCCGATGCCCCACCGCAGCGTCCCGCCGTCCTTGACCCGGTCGCGCGGCTGCAGGTTGATGTCGAAGGCCTTGATCGTACGGTCGTCGCCGGCGCCGCCGGCACCCCCCGCGCCGCCGCCCGGCGCGCCGCCGCAGCCCGCCAGGGCCAGCGGCGCGGCCAGGGCCAGGGCCAGAGCGAGACGTGCTGCTTTCATCGAGCGATCCTCCTGGTCTATACGACGACACGCCTCTCGGCGTAGTGGCAGGCCGCGCCGTGGTCCTCCTCCAGCGTCCGCACCTCGGGCTCCAGGCCGACGCAGAGCTCGCGCTCCTCGCCGGTGAGCTCGGTACGGAACTTGGGACACCTGGTGCGGAAGCGGCAGCCCGTCGGAGGGTTGGCCGGGCTGGGCAGGTCGCCCTCCAGCAGGATCCGCCGCCGGGCGCGCTCACGCGCCGGGTCGGGCAGCGGGATCGCTGACAGCAGGGCCTGGGTGTAGGGGTGCGCGGGCGTGTCGTAGACGGCGTCGACCTGGCCGATCTCGGCGATCCGGCCGAGGTACATCACCGCCACGCGGTCGGCGAGGTGCCGCACGACGGCCAGGTCGTGCGCCACGAACAGGTAGGACAGCCCGAGCCTGGCCTTGAGCGCGCCGAGGAGGTTGATCACGCCGGCCTGGATCGACACGTCGAGCGCCGAGACCGGCTCGTCCAGCACGAGCAGCCGGGGCTCCAGCGCCAGCGCCCGGGCGATGCCGATGCGCTGCCGCTGCCCGCCGGAGAAGTCCTGCGGGTAGCGGGCCGCGTGCGCGGGGTCGAGCCCGACCAGCGACAGCAGCTCGGCCACCCGCCGCCCCGGACCGGGCACGCCGTGCGTGCGCAGCGGCTCGGCCAGGATGTCGTGGACCGTCATGCGCGGGTCCAGCGAGGCGAGCGGGTCCTGGAAGACGACCTGCATGTCGCGCCGGATCGCGGTGCGCTCGGCCCGGCCGAGCCGGGCGGTGTCGCGGCCGAGCACGACGACGCGCCCGGCCTGCGGGGCGGTCAGCTCCAGGATCTGGGTCAGCGTGGTGGTCTTGCCGCTGCCGGACTCGCCGACCAGGCCCAGCGTCTCGCCCTCGCGGACGTCGAAGCCGACCCCGGCCACGGCGTGCACGGTGCCCACCCGGCGCTTGAACACCGCGCCCCGCAACAGCGGGTAGTCCTTGACCAGGCCGCTGACCTCCAGCACCGTGCGCGCCGGGCGGGCGCGCGGGCGCGGCGGCTGCGGCGCCTCGCCGCCGGCGGCGACCGGGCGCACCTCCTCCCTGCGGACGCAGGCCGCGCGGTGCCCGGCGCCGACCTCGGACCAGCGGGGGCTCGCGCTCGTCGCAGGCGGCCACGTGCAGCGGGCAGCGCGGCGCGAACGGGCAGCCGGGCGGCAGCGCGGCGGGGGAGGGCGGGCTGCCCTCGATCGGCACCAGCCGCCGCACGCCGTCGCGGTCGATGCGCGGCACCGAGCCGAGCAGCCCCGCCGTGTACGGCATGCGCGGCCGGTAGTAGACGTCGTCCACGTCGCCGACCTCGACCGGGCGGCCGGCGTACATGACCAGGACCCGGTCGGCGAAGCCGGCCACCACCCCCAGGTCGTGGGTGATCATGATGATCGCGGCGCCTGTCTCGCGCTGCGCCGTCTTCAGCACCTCCAGCACCTGCGCCTGGACGGTGACGTCGAGCGCGGTGGTCGGCTCGTCACAGATGATCACGTCGGGGTGGTTGGCCATGGCCATCGCGATCACCACGCGCTGCCGCATGCCGCCGGAGAACTCGTGCGGGAAGGCGAGCGCCCGCTCCGACGGGTGCGGGATGCCGACCAGCTCCAGCAGCTCCACGGCCTTGACCAGGGCGTCCTCCTTGCCGACGCGCTGGTGCGCGCGCACCGCCTCGGCGATCTGGTCGCCCACCCGGTAGACCGGCGTGAGCGCCGAGAGAGGGTCCTGGAACACCATGGAGATCGCCTTGCCGCGCAGCGCGTCGAGCCGCCGCTCGGGCGCGCCGATCAGCTCCTCGCCGTGCAGCCGCACCGACCCGGTGACGCGCGCCCCCGGAGGCAGCAGCCCCATGACGGCGGCCGAGGTGACGGACTTGCCCGACCCGGACTCGCCGACGATCGCCAGCACCTCGCCGGGCCGCACCGCGAAGTCGACCCCGCGCACCACCGGCACCCCGCCGAACGACACGCCGAGCCCGGCGACCTCCAGCACCGGGCTCACCGTGGCCCCGGCGCCGCCCGCGCTCACGACGCTCTCCAGGCTCACCGGCCCCTCCCCGACGAGGGGTCGAAGGCGTCGCGCAGCGCGTCGCCCACGAGGTTGACCGCCAGCACCGTGACCACCAGCAGCCCGGCCACGAACCAGAACGTCCACGGCGCGTACGTCGCCGTCTTCGACCCGTCGGCGATCAGCGTGCCGAACGACACGTCGGGCGGCTGGATGCCGAACCCGAAGTACGACAGCGAGGTCTCGGTGAGGATGGCCGCGCTGACGTTGAGCGTGGCATCGACGATGAGCAGCGACGACAGGTTGGGGATCACGTGCCGGAAGACGATCCGCACCGGCGGCACCCCCATGTAGCGGGCCGCCTGGATGAACTCGCGCTCCTTCAGCGAGATCGTCATCCCCCTGACCACCTTCGAGGTCACCATCCACAGGAACAGCGCCAGCATGACCACGAACAGCGGCCACTGCCCGGCGCCGAACAGCGGCGACATGATCGCCAGGATGAGGAAGCCGGGCAGCACCAGCAGCAGGTCGGTCAGCCAGCTCAGCGCCCGGTCGGTCCAGCCCATGAAGTAGCCGGCGAACGCGCCGGCCACGGCCGCCAGCGCGGTGGAGACCAGCGCCGCCAGCAGGCCCACGACCAGCGACTTCTGCATGCCGCGCAACGTCAGCGCGTAGACGTCGGCGCCGGTCTGGAGCGTTCCGAACCAGTGGGCGGGCGAGGGCGGCTGGAGGAAGGCGGTGAAGTCCTTGTCGGTGTAGCTCCACGGGGACGACAGCGGCCCGGCGAAGGCCAGCAGGAACAGCACCGCCAGCACCGCGAAGCCCGCGAGCCCCTGCCGGGAGCGGAAGAAGCGCCCGGCCACCACCCGCAGCCGCGAGGGGACGCGGGCGACGCCGCCGTCGGACAGCTCCTCGGCCTGCTCCTCCTGCGACAGCGTCATCAGGACCGCACCCTCGGGTCGAGCGCCGCGTGCAGCAGGTCGGCGGCGAGCGAGGCGCACAGCACGGCCACGCCCGCCAGCAGCGAGATCGCCGCGACGGTGTTGACGTCGTTGGTGAAGATCGAGTTGATGAGCTGCTCGCCCAGCCCGTGCCAGCCGAAGATCTTCTCGGTGAACGTGGCCCCGGTCAGCAGCGCCCCGAAGGTGAACGCGAAATAGGTGGCCACCGGGATCAGCGCCGTGCGCAGCGCGTGCCGGACCAGCGCCTTGCGCCGGCTCAGCCCCTTGGCCACGGCGGTGCGCACGAAGTCGGCGCCGAGCACGTCGAGCATCATGTTGCGCTGGTAGCGGCTGAAGACGGCGGCGAGCCCGACCGACAACGAGGTGGTCGGCAGGATGAGGTGCTGCAGCCGGTCGAGGACCTGGCCCCAGAACCCGGCCGCGAGCCCGTCGCTGTACTCGCCGCTGACCAGCAGCACCTGGTGGCCGAAGACGCGCTCGTTGGCCCAGGACGCCAGCAGGATCAGCATGTTGGCCACCACGACCACCGGCACCGCGAGCACCAGGAAGGACAGGCCGGTGGAGAGCCGGTCGAACCAGCCGTACTGCCGCACCGCCGCGAGCGCCCCGGCCAGCACCCCGATCAGGCTGCCGAACAGCAGCCCCAGGATGACCAGCCGGAACGTGACGCCCATGCGGCGCCGGAGGTCGTCGCCGACCGGCGAGCCGGTGATCGTCCTGCCGAAGTCGCCCTCGAGCACGCCCGACGCCCAGGTGGCGTAGCGCTGCAGCAGGGGGGTCCTGTCGTTGAGGTTGAGCGCGGTGAGCTGGGCGTCGACCACCGCCGGGGGCGGCTTGGGGGTGCGGTCGGCGTAGTTGGAGCGCGGGTCGAGGGCGACGGCGGCCAGCACGTAGGCGAGGCTGGTGGCCACGACGACGAGCACGGCGTAGCCGAGCAGCCTGCGGCCCAGGAACCCGGCCATCGCCCTCCCTCTCGCGCGGGTGCACGCTATGCAGTCATATTGCTACACCATGTGGCCGGAAGGCGCACGCAGCCGGGAGAAGAAGCGCCCCAAGTTCGCGCAGGGAGAAGCCCCCTCAGAGGAGGGGGTCAGCGGCCGGACAGCTCGTCCACGGCGGCGGCGACGTCCTCGCTGGTGATCGTCGTCAGCTCGGCGGCGCTGGCCGCCGCCCCCGCGCCCGCCTGCGCGGCGAGCCGCACGTCGCGGCGCATCGCGGCGCGCTCGAACAACGAGCGGGCGAAGCGGCCGTTGCCGAGCCCGTCGATCAGCCGCTCGGCGCAGACCCAGGTGAAGACCTCGTCGAGGTTGCGCAGGGCGCCCTCGTCGAAGGTGTCGCCGGCCTTGCCCGCGAGCAGCACCGCGATCTCGCTCAGCTCGGCGGGGGAGTAGCTGGGGAAGGCCACGCGCTGGTTGAACCGGCTGGCCAGGCCGGGATTGGTGGCGAGGAAGGCGTCCATCTCGCGCTCGTAGCCGGCCAGCACGACGACGAGCCGGTCGCGGTCGTCCTCGGCCCGCTTGAGCAGGGTCTGCACGGCCTCGGAGCCGAACGCGTCGCCGCCCTGGTAGCCGGGGTTGACCAGGCTGTAGGCCTCGTCGATGAACAGCACGCCGCCGAGCGCCCGGTCGACCAGCTCGTTGGTCTTGATCGCGGTGGCCCCGAGGTGCTGGCCGACCAGGTCGGCGCGGTGCGCCTCGACCACGTCGGGCCGGGCCAGCAGGCCGAGCGCGGCGAAGATGCGGCCGAGCACCCGCGCCACCGTGGTCTTGCCGGTGCCGGGCGGGCCGACGAAGACGAAGTGCCGCATCTGCTGCGGCGTCGGCAGCCCGCGCTCCTGCCGCATGCGGGCCACCTGGAGCTGCGCGGCGATGGCGTGGACCTGCCGCTTGACGGGGGCGAGGCCGGCCATGCGGTCGAGGTCGGCGAGGGCCTCCTCCAGCGTGGGGGTGGCGACGTAGCCGCGGAAGCGGGCGGTGAGGTCGTCGAACGCCTTGGCGACGTCGGCCGTCGTGGTGGTGACGAGGTCCTGCGTGCTCGGCGTGCCGCCGGCGCCCACCACGCGCACGTCGCGGGCCTGGGCGGCCGCCTCGACCAGGCTGCGGGCGAAGCGGGCGTTGCCCAGCTCGTCGACCAGGCCGCGGCGGTGGACGTCCTCGTACCGGCCGAGCAGCACCCGGCGGGTCTCGGGGCTCATCTGGTCGCCCCGGCGGCGCTGGAGCAGCTCGGTGACCTCGACCAGCTCCTGCGGGGAGTAGCCGGGGAAGCGCACGCGGGTGGCGAAGCGGCTGGCCAGGCCGGGGTTGCTGGACAGGAAGCCGCTCATCTCCTGCTCGTAGCCGGCCAGGATGATGATGAGCCGGTCGCGGTCGTCCTCGGCTCGCTTGAGCAGGGTCTGCACGGCCTCGGCGCCGAACCGGTCGGGCTGGCCGTCGGAGGAGTTGACCAGCCCGTACGCCTCGTCGATGAACAGCACGCCGCCGAGCGCCCGGTCGACCAGCTCGTTGGTCTTGATCGCGGTGGCCCCCAGGAACTCGCCCACGAGGTCGGCCCGCTGCGCCTCGACCACGTAGGGGGTCTCCAGCAGGCCGAACGCGTAGAAGATCTTGGCGAGCGCGCGCGCCACCGACGTCTTGCCGGTGCCGGGCGGGCCGACGAAGACGAAGTGGCGGGTGGGCCGCTCGCTGGTGTAGCCGGCCTCGGCGCGCAGCCGGGAGGCCTCGATGGAGGCGGCGATCGAGCGCACCTGCTCCTTGACCGGGGCCAGCCCGACCATGCCCTCCAGCTCGGCGAGCGCGTCCTCGACGGAGATCTGGGGCAGGCCGCTCGCCTTGTCGTGGTGCGCCTCGGCGCGGCCCTCGCGGGCCCTGACCCGGACCTGCTCCTCCACGGCGGCGCTCTCGGCCCTGGCCTGGCGGGCCTGGAGGAAGCGGTAGACGAGCACGGCGAGGGCGGCGGCGTACGCGGCCCAGACCGAGGCCGTGACGGAGACCAGGTGGACGGCGGCGCCGAGCAGGCCCGCGGGCAGCAGCGCGGCCAGCGTGGTCACCCACGGCGTGACCCAGCGGATGAGGTGCGCGGCGGCGGCCGCCGGCAGGGCCAGCCCGACCATGAGGTGCAGGGCCGGCGAGCCCGCCGGGTAGAGCCGCCCGAAGACCTGCACGGCCAGCACCGCCCAGCCCGCCACCACCAGCGTGGTGGCGGCGGCGCGGGGGAAGCGCATGGTCAGCGCGACGAAGGCGAGCGCCAGCAGGACGAGGGGGAAGGTGGTGAGCAGGTTCCAGCCGAGCGCCGCGCCCGCGCCCATGGTGGCGACGAGCACGACGACGTAGAGCACCCGGCGCACGGCCGGGGGGACCCGGAAGTAGCGCTCCCGCACCTGTTCGAACAGATCCCGCGCTGCGGCCCGCCCCGCGGCCTGGGCCCTGTCGGACTCACGCATCACGCCTCCCCGGTCCGCCCCCGGTTATACCGCACCGGACGGACTATTGGGCGGTCCTGACACGCTGCGCGGAGGTCACGAAAACGGCGATCTGACGGCCGAGTTCGGCTCCGGCGTCCTCCTGGAGGAAGTGTCCGGCGCCGTGGATCACGGGATGCTCCAGGCCGGAGGCCCCTGCCATCGATTTGAGGAGGATCGGCCGCATACCTCCCGTGATCGGGTCTCCGTCGGAGAAGGCCACCAGGAACGGGCGCTCCAGTGTGGTGAGAATCCGCCAGGCAGCGCGGTTGGCGGGCGCGGCGGGGTCGTCCGGCGAGGTGGGCACCAGGCCCGGCATGGCCCGCGGCCCCGCCTTGTACGACTCGTCGGGGAACGGCGCGTCGTAGGCCGCCCGCACCTCCGGCGGCAGCTCGCTCCTGCACCCCGCCTGCACGAGCCGGGCGATGTCGAGCACGGGGGCGGCGCGCACCGCCTGCCTGAAGCGGTGCCACACCTCGGGCATGGGAATGTCACCCGTGGGCAAGCCCGTGTTGGCCGCCACGATCCTGGCCACCCGCTCCGGGTGCTCGGCGGCGATCCGCAGGCCGATGAGCCCGCCCCAGTCCTGGCCGACCACCGTCATGCCGCGCAGGCCGAGCGCGTCGAGCAGCAGCGCGCGGGTCCACTCGACGTGCCGCGCGTAGGTGTGGTCGGCGGGGTCGGCGGGCTTGTCGGAGCGGCCGAAGCCGATGAGGTCGGGCGCGACGGCCCGCAGCCCGGCCGCGGCCAGCTCGGGCATGACGTGGCGGTAGAGGAAGGACCAGCTCGGCTCGCCGTGCAGCAGCACCACCGGCTCGCCGCCGGCCGGGCCGGCCTCCACGTACGCCATGCGCAGGCCGTCGCCCACCTCGGCGTAGCGGGGCTCGTACGGGAAGTCCGGCAGGGCGGCGAAGCGCTCCTCGGGAGTACGCAGAATCCGCATAGAACAAAACTCTAGTCACCGGCGCTGGTGCCGCCCAGGGTATTCGCCGACGAGCACCCGCGTGGGCGTGACCCGCAGCACGCCGGAGTCGGCGAGCGCGACGCCGCGCACCTCCACCCAGAACCGCCGCTGCAACGGGTCGGCGGCGAAGACCGCCACCCGAGGGTCGGCCGCGATCGCCTCCCACGCCTCGGCGCCCGCGATCAGGCGCAGCTCGCCGGTCGAGGTGACCGTGGCGGCGGCGCCGGCCGCCCGGGGGCCGAGCCCGTCGCCGTAGGACAGCACGACGCCGCGCGCGTGGGAGATGGCCTGGCGCACCTCGGCGGTCAGCGCGACCGACGGCTCGGCCCCCATCGGCAGGTCGCACATGACCAGCGAGGCCCGCCAGGGGCCCGGGCCGCCCCGCCACCAGGCCCGCGCCGCCCGCGCCGCGAACACCGCCACCGCCGCGCCCAGCGCCCCCAGCCCGGCCCGCCAGGCCCACGCCGACCCCAGCAGGCCGCCCGCCGCGCAGGCCGCCGCGGCCGGCACCACCAGCGCGGCCGCGACCAGGAGCCACACGTCGTCGCGGTAGCGGGCCCGCAGGCAACCCCGCACCACCGGGTACGGCACCGCCAGCGCCGCCACGGCCGCCCGCGGCTCGACCGCCAGCGCCCCGCCCACCAGCGGCACCAGGACCGTCCACGTCCTGATGAGCACGATCCAGAGCATGACCCCGGCGTCGCGGCGGGCGACCCGGTCGGGGCCCGCGAGCACCGCCTGCTCCAGGGCCGGCAGCGGCCGGCCCCGCCAGGACTCCGCCACCCCCCGCACCAGCGCCAGCGCGGGCCAGCCGAGCACCAGGACGCCGGCCAGCCCCGCCCACACGGGGTCGAGCGCGCGCGGCACCGCGGCGGAGGTCCCCAGCACCAGCCAGGCGGCGAAGGCCGGCACCGACGCAGCGGCCGCCACGACGCCGGCCCCGAGCCACGGGTCCCTGCCGAACATCCCGGGCACGTACCGCCAGACTCCGACCCTGCGGGCCTGCCGGACGGTGAGCGGCACCAGCAGCGCGAGCACCGCGAACCCGCCGAGCCGCGCCTCCGTCCCCCGGTCCAGCAGCAGCGCCGCCGCCGCGACGGCGACGGTGGCCACGGCCACCAGCAGCCGCGCCTGCCGCGACCAGACCTCCAGCGCCCGCCTGGCCCGGCCGGTCTCGCGCGGGTCCACGGGCCAGGCCGGGTCGTGGTGCGGGCGCGGCCGTTCCCAGCGCAGCAGCGCCAGCGCGAGGTTCGTGCGGGCCTGCGGGTCGCCGGGGGCGACGGCCAGCGCCGACCGGTAGAGCCCCTCGGCGCGGGTGTGGTCGCCGCGCAGCAGCGCGAGGTCGCCGAGCAGCACCTCGGGGCCGGCCTGCTCGGGGGCGAACCTCCTGGCCAGCTCGGCGTGCTCGACGGCCGCCCGCCAGCGGCCCGGCCGCCTGCGCAGCACGGCGGCCAGCCGCACGCGGGCGGGCCAGGATCCGGGCGCCAGCTCCACCGCCCGCTCGGCGGGGGCGAGCGCGTCGGCGTCGCGGCCCAGCCGCTCGTGGGCGAGGCTGATCAGCCGGTAGGCCCATTCGGCGCCCGGGTCGAGGTCGGCGGCGCAGCGGGCGGCCTCCAGCGCGGACTCGGGGCGGCCGGCGTTGAGCCTGGTCAGGGCCTCGTCGCACCACTCGCGTGAGGACCTATCCTGAATGTCACCATTTCTGCCACTTGGATCGGTCCCCACGGATCCATGATCGGTTCGGCGGTGGATGTTGGATAGATGCCGACATATGGCTGTATCTCTCTAGAGAGGTGCGGTCAGACCGTGGATCAGGCGATACCGCTATGACAAGCGCGGCCCATGGCCTAAGCTGCCACGCAAGCCGGAGCGCACGAGCCGGGGCGTCCTCCTTCACCAGGAGCGGGCGTGAAGCCGCGGTTCGCACGCGGCCGACCATCTGCACGTGCGGGCCCTGTCAACGGATCGGCCTGCTAGGAGGCCCATGACCGTCACACAGGCCGCACCGCTCGTCAAGATCACCGCCCGCCGGCCCGGCGACCGCCGCTGGTCGATCCTGGTGCTGCTCTGCCTGGCGCTGCTGCTCATCACGGTGGACGCGACGGTCCTGCACATCGCGGTGCCCGCGCTCACCGCCGCGCTCGAACCCAGCGCGGTCCAGCTCCTGTGGATCATCGACGTCTACTCGCTGGTCGTCGCGCCGCTGCTGATCATGTTCGGCACCCTCGGCGACAAGTACGGCAGGAAGCGCCTGGTCCTCGGCGGCTTCGTGCTGTTCGGGCTGGCCTCGGCCGGGGCCGCGTTCGCCCCGACGCCGCTGACGCTCATCCTGTTCCGCGCGCTGCTCGGCGTCGGCGGCGCGATGATCATGCCGGCCACGCTCTCGCTCATCCGCCAGGTCTTCACCGACCGGCGCGAGCGGGCGATCGCCCTCGGCGTCTGGAGCGCCGTCGCCGCGGCCGGCGCCGCCGTCGGCCCGCTCATCGGCGGCGTGCTGGTCGGGTTCTGGTGGGGCGCGGTCTTCCTCATCAACGTGCCCATCCTGCTCGTGCTGCTGCCCGCCGCCGCCCGGCTGCTGCCCGACTCGCCGGTGCGCCGCGGGCGCCCCTGGGACGGCGCCGGCGCCGCGCTCTCGGTGCTCGGCGTCCTCCTGCTGGCCTTCGGGCTCAAGGAGGCGGGTTCGGGCACCCTCATGCCGAGGTGGGCGTCGGTGCTGGTGTTCCTGGCCGGGGCCGGGCTGCTGGTGGCCTTCGTCCGGCGGCAGCGGCGGCTGGCCGTGCCGCTGCTCGACCTCGGCCTGTTCCGGCGGCGGGAGTTCGCCACCGGCGTGGCCGGGGTGCTCCTCGGCGTCTTCGCGCTGGTCGGGCTCCAGCTCATGCTGGCCCAGTACCTCCAGCTCGTGCTCGGCGACAGCCCGGTGCGCGCGGCGCTGCGCATGTTGCCGCTGGTGCTCTCGGCCGTGTGCGGCGGGCTCGCCGCGGCCCACATCCTGCCGCGGGTCGGCCTGCGGGCCACCATGAGCGGCGGCCTCGGGCTCGTCGCGCTGGCCCTCAGCCCCACGCTGAGCTGGGGCGTCGAGGGCCACCCGCTGATGCTGGCCGTGTGCTTCGTCGGCATCGGGTTCGGCGTGCAGGTGGCGCTGCTGGCCGCCTCCGACACGATCATGTCCGCGGTCCCCGAGTCCCGGGCGGGCGGGGCGGCGGCCATCGAGGAGACCGCGTACGAGCTGGGCGCCGGCCTCGGCGTCGCGGTGCTCGGCACGATCACCGCCGTCGCCTACGCCCCCGGCCTGCCCGCCGTCGCCGGGGTCCCCGCCGCCGGCATGGACGAGGCCCGCCAGTCGCTCGCCTCGGCCGCGCACGTCGCGCACCAGGTGGGCGGCTCCGCCGGAGGGGCGCTGCTCGACGCCGCCCGGTGGGCCTTCGTCAACGCCCTGCACACGACCGTCGTCGTGAGCGTCGTCCTGCTGAGCCTGACGGCCGTCGCGGTGGCCGTGCTGCTCCGCCGTGATTGAGGTGTGCCATGTCCCGAACCGGGCAGACAACTACCGTGAAACAGGTCCTCCGTGATGTCGCGGCCTTAGTCGCCCGCCTCGGCGTGGGCGGGATCTTCTTCGCCAACGGCTGGACCAAGCTGGAGGACGGCCTGAAGATCACCGGCTCCAAGTTCCTGGAGCAGGGCGCGCCCGCGCCGCAGGCGTGGGCCACGGTCACGATGCTCGCCGAGCTGATCGGCGGGGCGCTGCTGATCGCCGGGCTGGCGGTCTCGATCACGGGCCTGATCCTCTTCGCCGAGGCGCTGTCGGTCTTCCTCGTCGCGCCGCCGCTCAACCCGATCACCATGAACGAGCTGATCCTGCTCGGCGCGGCGTCGTTGCTGCTGGCCGTGGTGGGGGCCGGGCGGGTCTCGGTCGACCACATGGTGGTGATCCGGCGGCGGGAGGCGGAGGCGGCCGACGAGTTCGCCGCAGACAAGGACGTGGAGCGCGTCCTCGCGTCCTTCCGCGACCCCGACGACCCTGACGACCCCGGCGCCGCCGGCGCCCCCGGCTCCTCCGGCGAGCCGGCCCGCGAGCCCGAGGCCGCCACCTCACCCGAGGAGCGCCCCGCGCGGCCCGTCGCGGACAAGGAGGAGCCCGCTCCGCAGACGCCCGGGGCCGAGGACACCGCGCCGCACCCGCGCCCGCGCACCCCGGCGCCCAAGCGCGCCGAGGACCCCGTGCCCGCGCCGGGCGACACCCTGGTCGCGGGGCGCAAGAAGCCCGCGCCGCGCGCCCGCCGCAGCACGTCCGAGTGACGTTCAGGCCGCCGGGGCGGCGGCGCGACGCCGGGTGAGCACCCCCTGCGTGAGCGCGATGGCCACGAGGATGACCACCGCCCCCACCGGCTGGTTCCAGCTGATGCCCTCCCCGAGCAGCAGCACCCCGGAGGCCGCCGCGACCACCGGCAGCAGGTACGTCACCGTCGAGGTCGTCGTCACCCCGATCCGCCGCTGCACCCAGTACATCAGCAGGTACGCCACCCCGGTCCCCAGCCCGCCGAGCGCCGCGAGGCTCCACCACACCCCGGCGGGCGCGTCCAGGTCGGCCAGGGGCACGCCGGCCGCCAGCGTCACCACGGCGAGCTGCACCGTCCCGGCGAGGAGCTGCCCGGCCGCGAGCACCACGGCGGGCTCCGGCCGCCGCCCGGTGATGAAGCGGCCCATGTACGCCCCGCCCACGCCGTAGCAGAGCGCCGCGCCGAAGCAGGCCAGGCTTCCGCCGAGCTGCCCGCCGTCCATCGGCTGCCACACCCCGAGCACCACCATCACGCCCGCGAACCCGAGCCCCAGCCCGCTCACCCGGCCCGCGGTGGCCCGCTCGGCCCGCAGCGCGAGCGTGAAGGCCAGCGTGCAGAGGGGCGTGGTCGCGTTCCAGATGGCCGCGACGACGGAGGAGACGTACTGCTCGCCGTAGGCGAAAAGGGTGAAGGGCAGGGTGGTGAGCACCACCGAGGCGACGAAGAAGTGCCCCCACAGGCGCGGGTCGCGGGGGAGGGGCCGGCGGCTGACGGCGAGCGCGGCCAGCAGGACCGCGGCCCCGATCGCCATCCGCCCGAACGACACCTGCAGCGGGTGCAGCGCGCCCACCGCGATCTTGATGAAGAAGAAGCTGTTCCCCCAGATGACGGCGAGGGCCAGGAAACCCGGCAGCCATCTCCCCACGGTCTTCGCGCGCACGCGCACCCCTCCGGTCGACGAACCCGGCAGGAGCGTAGCGACCATATCGCCCGGATGCGTAGGGATATATCCCTATCTTCGGGCCGCGGACGTACGGCTGGCTATCCTGGCGGCGTCGAGAGGGGCGCCGATGGCGAGGGCGGGCAGGGCACGCGCGACGGTGCGCGACGTCGCGGCCGAGACGGGCCTGTCGATCGCCACGGTCTCACGCGTGCTCAACGGCGGCGCCGGCGTCGCCCCGCACACCCGCGAGCTGGTGCTGGCGGCCGTCGAGCGGCTCGGCGACCAGGCGCCCCGCCCCCGTGCCGACCCCCGGGCCGATCCCCGGGCCGATCCCCGGGCCGCCCAGCGGGCCGACCCTCGTGCCGATCCCCGGGCCGCCTCCGGCCCCCGGCAGCCGCTCGCCGGCGCGGTGTACGTGCGCTGCCCGTACCTGCTGACCGACTACTTCGGCCTCATCGTCTCCTCCGTCGGCGAGACCATCGACCTGCACGGCCGCCAGATGATCCTCGGCGCCGGCGAGGCCGCCCAGGACGCCGCCGTGCTGCCCGGCCTGCCCGCCCGGCCCGGCGTGGCCGGCGCGATCCTCGTCCTGCCGCCCGAGCCGGAGGAGGAGCTGGCGCGCCTGCGCGACCGCGGCTTCCCGTTCGTGGTCGTCGATCCGCGCACGCGCCCGCCGAAGGACATCCCGGCGGTCTCGGCCGCGCACTTCGCGGGCGGACGGGCGCTGATGGCGCACGTGACCGAGCTCGGCCACCGCCGGGTCGGCATCATCGGCGGCCCCACCCGCTGGCTGCCCAGCGAGGCGCGGCTGGCCGGCTACACCGCCTCGCTGGCCGGCGCGGGCGTGCTGCCCGAGCCGGCGTTGCTGCGCAGCGTGCCGGAGCCGAGCGCCGAGCACGGCTACCGGGCCGCGGGCGAGCTGCTCGACCTGCCGGAGCGGCCGACGGCGCTGGTCGCGTTCAACGACAAGATGGCGGTCGGCGCGTTGTGGGCGGCGGCCGAGCGCGGCCTCCGCGTGCCCGGCGACCTGTCGGTGGCCGGGTTCGACGACATCGACGTCAGCCGGGCCACCACGCCGCCGCTCACCACCGTGCGGCAGCCGTTGCAGGAGATGGGCCGGATGGCGGTCACGCTGCTGATGCGGCTGCTCAGCCGGCACACCGTCGAGGCGCTGCACGTCTCGCTGGCCACCGAGCTGGTCGTGCGGGGCTCCACCGGCCCCGCGCCGCGCTGATTGTTTCATCTGTTACATGCCTTGACGGGGCAATTGACCCATGTTCTGCTGCTGGGTGCGGAGTTAAGTTTCCTAACTGTTTCATTTGTTACATGGGCATCACCCCCCAGCCCGAAAGGACTTGCGCCGTGCCCAGAATCCTCCTCGCGCTCGCCTGCGCCGCCGCCCTGTGCGGGCTGGCCGCGCCCGCCCCGGCCTACGCCGCCGGCGAGCAGGTGAACATCTGGCTCACCACCACCTCCGACTCCGGCGGGCGGGCCGTCACCCGGGGCCTCCAGCAGCAGACGCCGGTCGCCTTCGGCCCGGCGGGCGGCGCCGCCGACCAGACGATCACGGTCGACGAGGCGACGACGTACCAGCCGTTCGAGGGCGGCGGCGCGTCGATCACCGACACCACCGCGTACCTGCTGCGCGGCGGCCCGGTCAGCGCCGCGACCCGCGACGCCGTCATGCGCCGGCTGTTCTCCCCGTCCGACGGCATCGGCCTGTCCTTCGTCCGCAACCCGATCGGCGCCTCCGACCTGTCGCGCCCCGGCATGGTCTCGCTCGACGACACCTGCTGCGACCTCGCCGACTTCGGCGCCAACGGCTACGACACGGACGTCCGGCTGCTCACCGTCCAGGCCAGGCAGCTCAATCCGCAGCTCCGGGTGATGGGCGTGCCGTGGAGCGCGCCCGGCTGGATGAAGGACAACGGCCGGATGGACCAGATGGGCTGGCTGAAGTGGGAGCACTACGCCACCTACGCCCAGTACCTCACCAAGTACGTCCAGAGCTACCAGGCGGCGGGCGTCCCGGTGATGTACCTGTCCGTGCAGAACGAGCCGAACTGCTGCCAGGCGTCCAACCCCACGGCCATGGACTACCCCGGCATGAACTGGAACGCCTCCGGCCTGATCGAGCTGACCAAGAACTTCGTCTACCCGGCCTTCCGGGCGGCCGGGATCGGCACCAAGGTCCTCGTCCACGACTGGAACTACGGCGACTACGGCCAGATCGGCGGCCCCGTCCTCGCCGACGCCGCGCTGCGCGGCGACCCGCTGTTCGGCGGCATCGCCTGGCACGGGTACTACGGCGACCCGGCGGTCGGCACGCAGGTGCACGGGCAGTATCCGGCGGTGCCGCAGTTCAGCACCGAGCACTCCGGCGGCACCTGGGTCAGCAACCAGCACAACGAGGACATGGCCGACATCGTGACCTACGCCCGCAACTGGAGCCGCAGCCTGGTCAAGTGGAGCCTCGGCGTCAACCAGAACATGGGCCCGCACAACGGCGGCTGCGGCACCTGCACCGGCCTCGTCACCGTCCAGGAGGGCGGCAGCCGAGCCGGCCAGGTGGACTACACGATCGAGTACTACACGACCGGCCACCTCACCAAGTTCGTCAGGCCGGGCGCGTACCGCATCGACTCCACGGCGAGCACCGCGATCCCCAACGTGGCCTGGCGCAACCCCGACGGCTCCAAGGCCCTCATCGCCCACAACGGCGGCACCACGGCCCGCTCGCTGCGGGTGAACTGGGGCGCCCAGTCCTTCACCTACACCCTGCCCGCCCGCACCAGCGCCACCTTCACCTGGTCCGGCAGCCAGGGCACGGGCGGCGGCGGCCGGATCACCGGCCTCGGCGGCAAGTGCGTGGACGTGGCCGGCGGCAGCAGCGCCGACGGCGCCGCCGTCCAGCTCTACACCTGCAACGGCACCGCCGCCCAGCAGTGGACCCGCCCCGGCGACGGCACGCTGCGCGCGCTCGGCAAGTGCCTGGACGTCGTGGACCACGGCACCGCCGACGGCGCCAAGCTCCAGCTCTGGAGCTGCACCGGCGCGGCCAACCAGCAGTGGACCTACACCTCCGGCCGCGACCTGGTCAACCCGGCCGCGAACAAGTGCGCCGACGTCACCGGCAACACCAGCGCCGACGGCACCCGCCTGCAGATCTGGACCTGCACGGGCGCGGCCAACCAGAAGTGGACCATGAGCTGAGCCCCGGCGCTCACGGGCACACGGTGAACGGCTCGACGCCCGGCAGGTAGCGTGCCCACTCGGCGGCGCTCAGCGGCCGGCCGGCCCGCGCGCACACGGCGGCGGCCACCCGCCGCTCGGCCACGTCGTGCACCCGGATCGTGCCGTCCTGCGCCACCGAGCGCAGGGTCGCGCCGTCCGCCGAGAACGCCACCCACCCGGTGTCGGTGCCGTTCACCGGCTGCCTGGCGTCGAAGACGACGCCGAGCGGCCGGCGCCCCGGCACGTCCCAGAGCCGGACCCGGCCGCCCTGCTCGTACGTCGCGATCAGCCGCCCGTCGGGCGACCAGGCCAGCATGCTCACCTCCTGGCCCGCCACGACGGGGAACTCGGCGAGCTTCGTCGTGATGTCGCCGTCCCACAGCGTGAGCCGGTCGGGGCCGGAGAAGGCCGCCTGCCGGCCGTCCGGGCTGAAGGCGAAGGCGCCGCCGAGCTGCCCGGTGCCCGGCGCGGGCGGCCGGGTCACGCCGGCGGCCGGGTCCACGAGCTGGAACGGGTCCACGGTCACCAGCAGCCGCCCGTCGGGGCGGAAGGCGAGGTCGTTCGCGCTCGTCCCGGCGGCCGCGCGCAGGGTGCCGCGCGCGAGGTCCCACAGCTCGACGAGAGCCTGCCCGCCATTGTCCCGCGGGGCGCTGTCCTGCTCTTCGTAACGCGACACCGCCAGCGTGCGGCCGTCCGGGCTGAAGGCCATGGCGACCACGCCCGGCCCGCCCCCGCCGGCGGCGGCCCTGAGCCTGGCCGTCGCCTGGTCCCCGGCCTGGCTCCGGGGGCGCCCGCCGCCGAGCCGGAGCGTGGCCGTCACCCGGGGCCCGGCCGGCTCCAGCACGGTGACCGTGACCGTGTCGTCGGCGGCCAGGGCGAGCAGGCGGCCGTCGGCGCTGAACGCGGTCGCGCCGCTGCTGCCCGACCAGCTCAGCGGCTTCATCAGCGCGCGGCCCGTCGCGGCGTCCCTGACCTCGATCCAGTCGTCCCAGATGGCGGCCAGCACCCGGGCGGAGGGGTCCAGACGCACGTCCCCGCCCTCGGTGCCGCTGTTCATGGGCTGGTCGAACACCATCGAGACGTCCTCGGTGCGGACGGCGCCGCGCCCGTCCAGGTAGCGCACCGCCCGGCCGGCGAGGTCGAAGCGGAGCCGGCCGGTGATCTCGGGCAGGGCCCGCTGGTACACCCCGCCGAAGGACGAGCGCCGCCGCAGCAGGAGCGGGCCGGGATCGCCCCACGCGGCGACGAAGGCGTCGCCGAAGACGAACGCGGCCTCGCCGCCCACGTCGCCCTCCTCGTCGAAGACCTCCGTGCCGGACGGCACGTCGAACACGCGGAGCCGGTGCTTGCCGCTGGCCTCCAGCAGCTCCGTGCTCACCAGCGCCCTGCCGTCGTCGCTGAAGGCGGCCTGCTCGACGACGCCGGCCGGCTTCAGCGGCGGGATCGGCGTCCGGGTGCCGCGCCGCAGGTCCCACAGCCCGGCGTCGCGGCCCGCGGCCACGTAGCCGTGGCGGCCGTCGCGGGTGACCGCGTTGAGCGGCGCCCCCGAGGGCGTGGTGAGCCGTTCGCGGGTGGCGAGGTCCCACCACTCGCACAGCTCCCGGTTCCCCCACGGGACGCCGAGCCGGCGGCCGGTGGCGTCGAAGCCCAGCTCGCCGGCCGACTGCTCGCCGCGGCGCGGGACGGGGGCGCCGACGGGCTCGCCGGCGCGGACGTCCCACAGCCGCGCCTCCGCGTCGGTCAGCAGGGCGAGGGTGCGCCCGTCGGGGGAGAGCGCGGCCTGGCGGACGTCCGCGCCCACGCCGGGCAGCACGGCCGTCCTGCGCCGCGTCAGGACGTCCCAGATCGTGGCGGTCCCGCCCGTCACGGACACCAGGGCGCGGCCGTCCCCGCTGAGGGCCTGGACGGTGCCGGCCGCGTAGCCGGGGTCGAGGAAGACGGCGGTCGTGTCCTGGGAGAGCGAGTCGTGCAGCGCGCCGCGGGTCTCGGCCGGCGCCGGGTTCAGCCGCCAGCTCGCCACGCTCAGCAACATCGCCACCCGGGGCTCGCTCTCGCGCAGGTCCGCGGCCCGCAGCGCGAGCTCGCGCGCCAGCGCGTCGTCCCGCTGCCTGCCGGTCTCCCTGCGCAGGTACTCCGCGGCGCCGAGCCCGCCGAGCGCGGCCACGAGCAGCACGGCCAGGGCGGCCGCGACCAGCCGGCGGGTCCTCGCCCTCCGGCGGGCCTGGGCCGCCGCCGCGTCCAGGAACGCTCGCTCGCGCCGCCCCAGGCTCAGGTCCCTGCGCGCGGTGGCGGCCCACTGCAGGGTCGCCTCCAGCGCCGAGCCGTGCAGGAGGTCGGCCGGTCGCCTGCCGTTCGCCTCCCACAGGGCGGCGGCGTCGGCCAGCCGCCGGTGCACGGGCAGGCCCTCGCGGTTGCCGCGCACCCACTCGCGTAGCCGGGGCCAGGCGTGCAGCAGGCCGGGCGCGGCCAGCTCGTACACGGTGCCGCCCACCCTGCCGCCCACCCTGCCGTCAGCCGTGTCGTCGGCCGTGCCGTCGTCGGCCGTGCCGGTCGCCGTGACCAGCCCGGCGGCGCCGAACACGGTGAGCATCGAGTCCACGGCCCGGGTCTCCGGCAGCTCGTCCCTGGCGACCGGCCGGAGCTCGTCGCCGTCGATCATCCGCAGGAACACCTCGGGCACGACCGCCCGCTCCGCCTCGGTCAGCTCGCCGTAGAGCTCCTCCGCGATCGCGCCGAGGCCCGGCTCGGGACGCGCGGTGAGCGCGCCCGCCAGGGTGCCGCCCCGGACGAGGAGATCGTCCCCGCCGTCGCCGGCCCCGCTGTCATCGCCGCCGGGGTCGCCGAGCAGCCGCAGCAGCACCTGCCGGGCGGACGGGCGCGCCGCCGGGTCGCGCGCCAGCGCCGCGGCCACCAGCGGCCCCAGCGGCCCGGGCAGGTCGCGCACGTCCGGCTCGAACCCCAGCACCAGCCCGACCAGGGCGGCCGGGTCCGCGGCCGCGATCACGTCCTCGCCCCGGGCGGCGAACAGCACCACCATGCCCCACGCCCACAGGTCGGCGGCCTCGCTCGCGCCCCGCCCCTGGAACACCTCCGGCGGGATGTACCCCGGCGTCCCCACGAGCGGCCCGCCCGTCGTCGGCCCCACCTCGCGGGCCACCCCGAAGTCGATCACCCGGGGGCCGTCCGGGCCGATGATGATGTTGTCCGGTTTGAGGTCGCGGTGCACGATCCCGGCCCGGTGGATGGCGGTCAGCGCGGTCGCCACGCCGATCGCCAGCCGCCGCAGCGCGTCGGGCCCGTACGGCCCCGAAGCCGCCACCGCCCGCTTCAGGCTCGGCCCCGGCACGAACTCGCTGACGATGTACAGCGGCGCGGCCTCCACCTGCGCCTCGATCACCTTCGCGGTGCAGAACGAGGCCACCCGGCGGGCCGCCGCAGCCTCCCTGGCGAGCCGGTCCCGCGAGTCGGCGCCGTCGTACCTCGGCACCTTGACCGCGACGCGCTCGCCCGCCTCGCCGTAGCCCTCGTAGACGACGCCCTGGCCGCCCGCGCCCAGCCGCCCGGCCAGCAGGTACCGGCCCAGCCGCCGCGGGTCGGACGGGGTGAGGGGGAGCATCGTGTGTGACATGTCGGTGTTCGTCCCGGACGTCGGCGGCGGGGGAGGCGTCGGGAGAGCATAGACCGCCCGACCGCCGCCCATCCTGCGGCCGGCCGTGTTGAGGTTCCGTTGACCCTGGGTTGAGCCCGCCGCGCGGCCGTCCCGCAGCCCTGCCTGCAGCTCCGCCTACATCTCCGCCGTGAGCCGGGCCACCACCCGCATCTTGTTCATCGCGTCCAGCGCCGCCACCTTGTACGACTCCGCGAGCGTCGGATAGTTGAACACCGCGTTGACCAGGTAGTCCACGGTCCCGCCGCAGCCCATGACGGTCTGCCCGATGTGCACCAGCTCGGTGGCCCCCGTGCCGAACACGTGCACCCCGAGCAGCCGCCGGTCCTCCGAGGACACCAGCAGCTTGAGCATCCCGTACGAGTCGCCGATGATCTGCCCCCTGGCCAGCTCCCGGTAACGCGAGATGCCCACCTCGAACGGGACCTTCTCCCGCGTCAGCTCGTCCTCCGACTTCCCGACGAAGCTGATCTCCGGGATCGTGTAGATGCCGATCGGCGTCAGCTCGCACAGCTCCTGCACCGGCTCGCCGCAGGCGTGCTGGGCGGCCACCCGGCCCTGCTCCATCGAGGTGGCGGCGAGCGCGGGGAAGCCGATCACGTCGCCCACGGCGTAGATGTGGGGCACCTCGGTCGCGTAGTTGTCGTCCACCTTGATCCGGCCGCGCGGGTCGGCCGCCAGACCCGCGGCCTCCAGGCACAGCTCGGCGGTCTTGCCCTGACGCCCGGCCGAGTACATGACGCAGTCGGCGGGGATCTTCTTGCCGCTCTCCAGGACGGTCAGCGCGCCGTTGCCGCGCCGCTCGACGGCCGCCACGTGCTCGCCGAACCTGAACGTCACCGCCAGGTCGCGCAGGTGGTACTTCAGCGCCTCGACGATCTCCAGGTCGCAGAACTCCAGCATGCGCTCGCGCCGCTCGACCACCGTGACCTTGGTGCCGAGCGCGGCGAACATGGAGGCGTACTCGATGCCGATCACCCCGGCGCCCACGACGACCAGCGTCTCGGGCACCCGGTCGAGGCGCAGGATCGCGTCGGAGTCGATCACCGTGCGGTCGTCGAACTCGACGCTGTCCGGCCGGGCCGGCGACGTGCCGGTGGCGATCACCACCCGGTCGGCGGTGACCTTCTGCTCGGCGTTGTCGTCGCCGCGCACGCCGATCGTGTGCGGGTCGAGGAAGCGGCCGGTGCCCTGGAGCACCGTCACGTGGTTGCGGGCGAGCTGGCTGCGGATCACCTGGATCTCCCGGCCGATCACATGCTGCGTGCGCATGCCCAGGTCGGTGACCGTGATCTCGTCCTTGACGCGGTAGCTGGCGCCGTACAGCTCGCGCTGGTTGAGGCCGGTGAGGTAGAGCACCGCCTCGCGCAGGGTCTTGGAGGGGATCGTTCCCGTGTTGATGCACACGCCGCCGATCATGTGCCGTTTCTCGACCACGGCGACGCGCCGGCCGAGCTTCGCCGCGGCGATCGCGGCCTTCTGCCCGCCTGGGCCGGAGCCCAGGACCACAACGTCAAAGTCCGCCACAGCGTCCAGTCTGCGGTCAGGGAGTCCACGGGAAAAGCCCTGTCTGCCAGACTCCGGGATATGTCACGCCCTTTCACCCAGGTCGACGTGTTCACCACCACGCCCTACCACGGCAACGCGCTCGCGGTCGTGCTGGCGGCCGACGGGCTCGGCACGGAGGAGATGCGGCGCTTCGCCGCCTGGACGAACCTGTCCGAGACCACCTTCGTCCTGCCGCCCGAGGACCCGCGGGCCGACTACCGGGTGCGGATCTTCACCCCGTCCCAGGAGCTGCCCTTCGCCGGGCACCCCACGCTCGGCACCTGCCACGCCTGGCTGGAGGCCGGCGGCACGCCCCGCGAGCCCGGCGAGATCGTCCAGGAGTGCGGCGCCGGGCTGGTGCGGGTGCGGCGCACCGGCGGCGGCCTGGCGTTCAAGGCGCCGCCGCTGATCCGGTCCGGGCCGGTCGAGGAGGAGCTGCTGGCCAGGATCGTCGCTTCCCTCGGCATCGCCAGGGAGGACGTCGTGGACGCCGAGTGGGCCGACAACGGGCCGGGCTGGGTGGCGCTGCTGCTGGCCGACGCCGCGTCCGTGCTCGCGCTGCGGCCCGGCACGGTGCCGTGCGACGTGGGCGTGGCCGGGCCGCACCCGGACGGGGCGGAGTGCGCGTACGAGGTGCGCGCGTTCTTCCCGCTCCAGGGCGCCACCGTCGAGGACCCGGTCACCGGCAGCCTCAACGCCTCCCTGGCCCAGTGGCTGCTGCGCACCGGCCGCGTCAAGGCCCCCTACACGGCCGCCCAGGGCACCGCGCTCGGCCGCTCCGGCCGCGTGCGCATCAGCACGGGCGACGACGGCGAGGTGTGGGTGGGCGGCTCCTCCGTCACCTGCGTCACGGGAACCGTCACGCTCTGAGCCGCGTGCTGAAGCGCACCTCGTCGCCCGGCCGGAGCTGCGCGGCCACCCCGAGGTCGGCCGCCCGCACCACGCCGATCACCGGGTAGCCGCCGGTCGGCGGATGGTCGGCCAGGAACACGATGGGCTGCCCGCTCGGCGGCACCTGCACCGCGCCGGTCACCATGCCCTCGCTCGGCAGCTCGCCGTCCTTGGCCCGCACCAGCTCGGGGCCGCGCAGCCGCACCCCCACCCGGTTGCTGTCCTGCGTCACCGCGTACGGGGATGCGCACAGCTCCTCCAGCGCCTCCGGCACGAACCAGTCGTCGCGCGGCCCCGGCAGCAGCCGCAGCACGGCGGGCCCCGGCTCGGGCAGCGGCGCCACGTCCGCCGCGATCACGCCCGCCGCCGGCCCCACGGGCAGCCGCGCGCCGGCCCGCAGCGGCTCAGGCCCGAGGCCCGACAACGAGTCGGTGGAGCGGCTGCCCAGCACCGGCTCCACGGCGATGCCGCCGCGCACCGCCAGGTACGTCCGCAGCCCCCGCGCGGGCAGCCCGAGCCGCAGCTCCGCCCCGGCCGGCACCCAGAACGGCACGCCCATCCCCGCGCCCCGCGCCGGCCCCGACACCGGCACGGGCGCGCCCGCCAGCGCCGCCCACGCCCCCCGCAGGAACCGCAGCCGCGCCGAGCCGAGGGTCAGCTCGACGCCGGCCAGCCCCTCGGGGTTGCCGACCAGCCGGTTGGCCAGCTTCAGGCTCTCCAGGTCGGCCGCCCCCGAGCGGGGCACGCCGAGGTGCGCGTAGCCGGGCCGGCCGAGGTCCTGGACGGTCGCGTACGGACCGGGCACGATGATCTCGATCATGCGGGCTCGAACCGCACCCGCGTGCCCGGCCGGAACAACGACGGCGGGTCGGCCGCGACGTCCCACACCCGCAGCTCCGTGCGCCCGAGCAGCCGCCAGCCGCCCGGCGACGCGGTCGGGTAGACCGCCGAGTAGGGCCCGGCGACGGCCACGGACCCGGCGGGCACCGAGGTGCGCGGCGTGTCCAGCCGCGGCACCCGCAGTACCGGGTCCAGCCCGGTCAGGTACGCGAACCCCGGCGCGAACCCCAGCCAGCCCACCACCAGCTCGCGCCCCGCGTGCCTGGCGATCACCTCGTCCACGCCGCAGCCGGCGAGCTCGGCCACCGGCTCCAGGTCGGCGCCGTCGTAGACCACGGGAATCGTCACCACCGGCGCCGCGGCCGCCGGCTCCGCGGCCAGGCTCCGGTCGCGCTCGCGGGCCAGCAGCCGCTCCAGGCGCGCCCGCAGCCGCTCCCGGTCGCCGCCGGGGGCCACCACCAGCACCGTGTCGGGCCCGGGGACGATCTCCTCGACCCGGTCGGGCCGCTCGCGGCGCAGGGCGGCGTCCATCCGGTGCGACAGCTCCAGCGAGCCGGTCTCGACCAGCAGCCCGTGCTCGCCCGCCAGGCGGATCACGTGAACGCCTGCAGGACCACCCCGGCCGCCAGCAGCCCGTCACGGACCTCCTGCGCCAGCCGGATCGCGCCCGGCGTGTCACCGTGGATGCAGATCGAGCGCGCCCCGACGGACACCTGGCTGCCGTCCACGGCCGTCACCGTGCCCTTCACCGCCATCTGCAGGGCCCGCGAGGAGACCTCGCCGGGGTCGTGCAGCACCGAGCCGGGCTCCCTGCGCGGCACGAGCGTGCCCTCCGGCGTGTACGCCCGGTCCGCGAACGCCTCGCTCACCGTCGGCACGCCCGCCGCGGCGGCCACCTCGTGCACCACCGAGCCGGGCAGCGTGAGCACCGGCAGCGCGACGTCGTAGTCGGCGACCGCGTCGATCACGGCCGCCGCCTGCTCCCTGTCGTGGCAGACGCGGTTGTACAGCGCGCCGTGCGGCTTGACGTACGACACCCGGCCGCCCATCGCCCTGGCGATGCCGTCGACGGCCGCGAGCTGGTAGAGGACCTCCGCGCACAGCTCCTCGGGCTCGACGTCCATGGCCCGTCGGCCGAAGCCGGCGAGGTCGCGGTAGGACACCTGGGCGCCGATCGCCACGCCCCGGTCGACGGCCGCGGCGCAGGTGCGCCTGATCGTCACCGGGTCGCCCGCGTGGAAGCCGCAGGCCACGTTGGCGCTCGTGACGATGTCGAGGAGCGCGAGGTCGTCGCCGAGCCGCCAGATGCCGAAGCTCTCGCCGAGATCCGCGTTGAGGTCAATCACCATGGCACCATCATGCTAAGTCGCGGCCGCCCCGGCGCGGCGAACGCGGTGGCCGGCCGGCCCGGGAGGTCAGAACTCGTCCGGGATGTCGGCGATGTCGTCGAGGGCGGCGGCCAGCTCGTCGGGGTCGCCGCCGATCCGCTCGGCGATCTCGATGAGCACGTGCAGCACGTCGTGCCGGTCGTGGCCGAGGTCGAGCAGGCGCTGCGCGGCCTCCCAGAGCTGCGGCGGGTCGCCCTCCCAGAGGCGGGTGGCGATCTCCTCGTGCCAGGCCAGGTGCTCCTGGTCGATGGCGCCGCCGTGGTCGATCTCGAGTAACGTGCGCCGGTCGGCCTCGTCGGCCGGGTTGAGCCGGTCGAGGTCGACGCCGTTGTGGACGCCCTGGAGATAGGGGAAGGCGAACGCGCGCCTGGCCAGCGCCGACAGGTCGCCGTCCGGCAGCAGCCGCTCCAGCAGCGGCCGGTCGAGCCCGAACGAGGTCGGGTCGCGGTAGGCCCCGGGGAACTTGCCGGTCGCCTCCCACACCGCGTCGAGCGTGGCCTTGAGCCCCTGCTCGGGCAGCGCCGTGCGGCGGGCGGCGAAGCGCACCCACGCCGACAGCACGTGCGGCATCGCCTCCTGCTCGGCCACGCTCAGCATGACCTTGCGCGGCAGCCAGTCGAGCAGGAACGTCTCGCACTTGGTGGGGCTGACCCGCAGCGGCCGGTTGAAGTCCTGCTCGCAGCCGTAGTCGATGATGTGGTCGGCGCAGCGCGAGGCGGCCGACGGGTCGGACAGGTGCTCGGCCGCGTCGGAGGCCAGGAACTCGGCCGCCAGCATGGCCCGCCGCTCCCTGCTGTAGGGCGCCTCGATGTGCAGCGGGGCGGGGCGCTTGCGGCCCGGCGGCAGCGCCTTCAGCCGGGCGCGGGCGAAGGCGTGGTAGGCGCTGTAGCTGTCGCTCACCGGCGGCGGCGTCTTGGGCTCCCTGGTGGCCTTCATCGCCGACTCCAGCAGCGCCCTGGCCTGCTCGGGCTGGATCTCCTCGAACAGCAGCATCGCGTTGCCCGCCGCCTCGGCCCTGGCCTGCTCCAGCAGCTTGTCGACCTGCGAGGACACCCAGGCGTCGCGGGCCATGCCGCTCATGTTGTAGTCGACGACCATGACCAGCGCGTGCCGGTCGGTGGGCTGGGATGCCTCGTTCCAGCGGTAGGCGAAGGTGCAGATCACCGTGTCCTGGTCGCCGTAGGCGTCGCGGGAGACGTAGCAGCCGGCCGGCTTGACCGCGCCCACCTTGTCGGCCCAGCCCGGCCTGGCCACGCCCGACTCCATCATCGCCAGCGCCGCGCCCTCGGCCTTGGCGCCCTGGCGGGCCGTGCCGAGATAGGCCAGGCAGATGAGCAGCGTCAGCGAGGCCGGGGTGCCGGCCTTGGCGGCGTAGTCGACCAGCCCCTCGCCGAGCACCTGCTCCACGTCGCCGCCCCGGACCCGCCTGCCCCACCAGGCCCCGATCATGTCGGAGACCATCAGCTCCGCGTCGAGAGGCGTGCGCACGGCCAGCAGCTCGCGGGCCGCCGTCACCATCTCCTTGAACACGTCGTCGGGCGGGGTGCTCTCCCGGGGATCTCGTCGGTGTCGGCGCACGCCCTCACTCTCTCGTATTCCAGGCGCAAACGGTGCGGAGAACTCGGCCTGGTAACCCCGATGTTATCGGGGAATCCGGCGCGGGCGGCCGCTCAGCGCAGGCCGCGCGGCGGCGGCGCCGAGTTGACGATGGCGAGCAGGCGCTCCCGGGCGATGCGCTCCACGATTTCGGGCGTCGCGGAGATGCCCAGATGCTGCGCACACGCGCACACGTCGGCTACACAGCGGTCGATCGTGTCCACGGGTACGGTCAGGAACTCTTCGGCCAGCCGGAGACTGACCGGCTCCCGCAGGAACCGTGTGGCCAGAGCGAGCATAGATGTCAGATTCCTCTGGAGACCTGGGGGCAAACCCTCAGGAATGTGTGCTGGGCGACTTGCGCTCTCATTTCATCCTTTCATGGACCAGTGTCAAGGCTCCACGACGCCTGTGTTCACTTCACCCACTGCCCATTCATGCGAAGCTGTCTCCATGCGCATCCAGCTCGCCCAGAAGAGCGACGCGGACGAGCTCCTCGCCCGCAATCCGCTCGCCCTGCTCGTCGGCATGCTCCTCGACCAGCAGATCCCCATGGAGTGGGCGTTCACGGGTCCGCACACCATCGCGCAGCGGCTGGGAGGCGACCTCACGGCCGAGCGCGTCGCCTCGTATGATCCTGAGGCGTTCGCCGCGCTGCTCGCCGAGAAGCCGGCCGTGCACCGCTACCCCAAGTCCATGGCGGCCAGGGTCCAGGCGCTCGCGGCCTACCTCGTCGAGCACTACGACGGGCAGCCCGAGAACATCTGGGCCGGCGTCGCGGACGGCAAGGAGTTGGTGAAACGACTCATGGCCCTCCCGGGATACGGCAAGCAGAAGGCCCAGATTTTTTTGGCATTGCTGGGGAAGCAGTTGGGGGTCCAGCCTCCGGGCTGGCGTGAGGCAGCCGGAGCCTACGGCGAGGAGGGGTCACACCGTTCGGTCGCCGACGTCGTCGACGCCGAGAGCCTGGTCCGCGTACGTGCCGCCAAGCAGGAGGCCAAGCGCGAGGCCAAGGCCGAGTAGCTGCGCTGTAACCTGATCTTGCTGCGCGACGTGGAGCGATTTTGACAGGATGCGTTGACCTTAGAGGCGACCGGGCCGCGGCGGGGGCTTCCGTCCGCACATGCCCATCGCCGATGATGTACTTCAGGATCCGGTCGCCCGGAGCCGCGCTACACCTATACACGACTATGGAGATGTGCCGCGTGGGAGACCCTGGCACGCGACGGAGGTGCGGACGATGAGCGCCGAGACCTCCGTTCCCCGTCCCCGGGAGTCGGATGTGGACATCTCAGACTCCGCCCTGTTCCAGGGCATGCTGTCCGAGGCCGAGTTCGCCTTCGCGTTCTTCGACGCCGAAGGCCGCATCCAGCGCGTCAACGACGTCTTCTGCGAGGTCGTCGTCAACGTGCCGGCAGAGCGCCTGACCGGCCGGCCGCCGGTCGAGGTGCTGACCGCCGACCTCAGCCAGATCATCACCCACGCCGTGCAGGCCGTGATCGAGTCCGACGCGCCCGTCACCGAGGGGCGCGTGCGGGTGCGCTCGGCCGAGGGCGACACCCGGCACTGGTCGCTGTCGTTCTCGCCGGTCCACGACGAGGCGGGCGAGCTGCGCGCGGTCGCGCTCGTCGGCATGGACGTCACCGAGAGCCGCCAGACCGAGGAGGCGCTGCGCCGCAGCGAGGAGCGCTACCGCTCGCTGGTCGAGGCGCAGTCCCAGCTCGTGTGGATCACCTCGCCCACCGGCGCCGTCGTCGAGGACGCCCCCCAGTGGCGCGCCATCACCGGCCAGGGCCTGGAGGAGTACCTCGCCAACGGCTGGCTGGAGGTCGTCCACCCCGAGGAGCGCCAGCAGACCGAGGAGGCCTGGCGGGAGGCGCTGCGCGGGCGCACCATGTTCGAGTGGAACTACCGGGTGCGCACCCGGGCCAGCGGCTACCGCCACTTCGAGGTGCGGGCCGTGCCGATCATCCGGCACGGCCGGGTCGTGGAGTGGGTCGGCGCCAACACCGACGTCACCCCGCAGCGCGAGGCCGAGGAGATGCGCGGCCGGCTCACCGACCAGCTCGGCGCCGCCGCCCTGCGCACCGCCCGGCTGCAGGGCGCCACCGCCATGCTGGCCGAGGCGCTGACCGTCGAGCAGGTCGTGCAGGTCATCATCGACGTGGGCCGCACGGCGCTGGCCGCCGACCGCTCGGCCGTGGCGCTGCTCGACACCGACCGCGCCGCGCTCAAGCTGATCAACGGCGAGGGCATCCCCGAGGCGTCCGGCGCCTCCGGCGAGGAGATCCCGCTGTCCAGCTCCAGCGTCATGACCATGGCGGTCAACAGCCGCCGCCCGGTCTTCGCCGAGTCGCCCGACAGCCTGCGCGCCCAGCTCCTCGAGGCGGGCGGCGACGAGGAGGTCCTGGCCAACTACCTCGCCAGCAGCGACGAGCGGGCCTGGGTGGGCCTGCCGCTGCTCGCGGCGGGCCGCGCGCTGGGAGCGCTCCGATTCTCCTTCACCCGGCCGCAGAAGATCTCCCAGGAGGACGGCGTCTTCCTGGAGGCGCTGGCCGGCCAGTGCGCGCTGGCGGTGGAGCGGGCCACGCTGTTCGAGCGCGAGCACCGCACCGCAGAGACGCTGCAGCGCAGCCTGCTGCCCGACCGCCTGCCCGTGATCAAGGGCCTGGAGCTCGCCCAGCGCTTCCGCTCGGGCAGCCGCCACGTCCAGGTCGGCGGCGACTGGTACGACGCGTTCGTGCTGCAGGACGGCCGCGTCGCGGCGGTCGTCGGCGACGTCATGGGCAAGGGCGTCAAGGCGGCGGCCGGCATGGGCCGCATCCGCAACGCGATGCGCGCCCTCGCGCTGACCAACCCGCCGCCCGCCGCCGTGCTCACCGGGCTCGACCGCGTCTTCGAGGCCACCGAGGAGGAGGAGCAGGTCACGACCCTGGCGTACATGGTCGTCGAGCCCGTCACGGGCGAGGGCACGCTGGCCCTGGCCGGCCATCCGCCGCCCGTCCTGGTCTCGCCGCAGGGCACCGCGATCCTGTGCGACGCCGAGCCCGGCACGCCGCTGGGCTGGCCGACGAGCCGCCGGCAGTTCCGGTTCGTGGTGCCGCCCGGCCACACCGCCGTGCTCTACTCCGACGGTCTGGTGGAGAACAGGAAGCGCGGACTCGACGCCGGACTCGCCGACCTTTGCAGTGTTGTGACCGAAGCGCCGCCTGAGGTGGTGAAGAGTCCTCACATGTTGCTGGACTTCCTGGTTGACCGGATGTTGTCTGGATATGAACAGGATGATGACGTTACCGCGCTCGCAATCCACGTCCCACCAGCCACGAAGAGTGACTGAATGAAACAGTCATAACGGTTGCTTTCGGGTATCAGTGCCCCGCTTACGTACGCACTACTGCTTCGGTCGGCCTAGGGTGGAGGTCAACCGCCGGGAGGTGGCCGTATGGAGTGCGGGGACGTGCCACAATGCTGTGCAGGTCCGTCGCGGTCCGCACGGCCTCACCGATCTCCGAGAGAGGCAACAGCCCCCCAGCGGGCATCTGGGTCCATTGTCGCCACGCGTTCGTTCGAGAGGTGTTCGTGTCGCCTGCAAGTTCGACTCGCTCGAAGCCACAAGAGCTGAACGAGCCCGTCATTCAGCGACTGCTCGAGCGTGGGCGCTCGCAGGGTTTCCTCGAGTCTGAGGATGTCCGTCAGGCCTTCGAGGAGGCGGACATCCCCATGTCGCACGCCGCCGCGTTCTTGCGGAACCTCAGCAAAGAGGGCGTGACCGTGGTGGTGACCGCCGCGGATTCGGCTGCGCCTAAGAAGTCTCGTGGTCCAGCAAAGCGCCGCACCGCCGCCCCCGTCAAGACCAAGACGGCGGCGGCCGCCAAAGAGCAGCAGCCCGAGACCGTGACCGCGGTCGTCGGGGCCGTCGAAGCCGAGCCGGCCGCCAAGAAGGCGGCCCCCGCGAAGAAGGCCGCCCCGGCGGCCAAGAAGGCCGCGGCTCCCGCCGCCGCCAAGAAGGCCGAGCCGAAGATCGCCGCTGGGCCTGCCGACACCACCAAGCCGAAGGCGCCCGACGCCCCGCGGGGCGAGTCGGACGACGACGAGGACCTCGAGCTCGACGGCGACGTGGAGCTGGAGGACCTCGAGGACATCGACGTCGAGGACATCGTCGAGGAGGAGTCCGACGCCGAGGGCGAGAGCGAGGACGGCGACGACGACGACACCGAGGAGCCCAAGCCCGCCGAGATCGCCGCGGCGCAGAAGACCGAGGACGAGGTCCTCATCCTCTCCGACGACGACGACGACGCCCCGGTCGCGCAGGTCGCCGCCGCCGGCGCCACCGCCGACCCGGTCAAGGACTACCTCAAGCAGATCGGCAAGGTCCCCCTGCTCAACGCCGAGCAGGAGGTCGAGCTGGCCAAGCGCATCGAGGCGGGCCTGTTCGCCGAGGAGCAGCTGGGCAGCGGCGAGGCCGACGGCCTGCCGGTCGACGTCCGGGCCGAGCTGGAGTGGATCGCCGAGGACGGCCGCCGCGCCAAGAACCACCTGCTGGAGGCCAACCTCCGGCTCGTGGTCTCGCTGGCCAAGCGCTACACCGGCCGCGGCATGCTCTTCCTCGACCTGATCCAGGAGGGCAACCTCGGCCTGATCCGCGCGGTCGAGAAGTTCGACTACACCAAGGGCTACAAGTTCTCCACCTACGCCACGTGGTGGATCCGGCAGGCGATCACGCGCGCCATGGCCGACCAGGCGCGGACCATCCGCATCCCGGTCCACATGGTCGAAGTGATCAACAAGCTGGCCCGTGTCCAGCGGCAGATGCTGCAGGACCTCGGCCGCGAGCCCACGCCGGAAGAGCTCGCCCGCGAGCTGGACATGACGCCCGAGAAGGTCGTCGAGGTCCAGAAGTACGGGCGTGAGCCCATCTCCCTCCACACGCCGCTGGGCGAGGAGGGCGACAGCGAGTTCGGCGACCTCATCGAGGACTCCGAGGCCATCGTGCCGGCCGACGCCGTCAGCTTCACGCTGCTCCAGGAGCAGTTGCACTCCGTTCTCGACACGTTGTCGGAGCGGGAGGCGGGCGTCGTGTCGATGCGCTTCGGTCTCACCGACGGGCAGCCGAAGACGCTGGACGAGATCGGCAAGGTGTACGGGGTCACCCGTGAGCGCATCCGCCAGATCGAGTCCAAGACCATGTCCAAGCTGCGCCACCCGTCCAGGTCCCAGGTCCTGCGCGACTACCTCGACTGATCCGCAGACCGCGACACCACCGGCAGGGCCCCGCGCTCCGAGCACCCCTCGGACCGGGGCCCTCCCGCTTCCCACCCCCAAATCCCCTGACCCGCCCTCCCGGCTCCGGCTCGCCTTCCGGCCCGGCTCCCGCCCATGCGGGCCGCCGATCTTGCTCCCCGGGCTGGGCCTCGCCGCTCGGACCAGAGGCCCGCTCCCCGGACTGCCTCGGTCACTGGGCGTAGGTTCGCTGCCGGGACCGGCTTCCGCTGGTCGGATGGGCTGCTCGACCCCCGGGTGCTTTCCCCGCCCCGCATGGGCCGCCTTTCCGCTGGTGGTCGGGCTGCTTAGCCTAGGGCTGCCCGCCCCGGGCCGGGCTTCACCGCTCGGGTCGAAGATCCGCCCCCGGGCCGGGCTTCGCCGCTTCGGTTGGAGATCTGCTTCGCGAGCTGGTCGGCGGGCCGGGCCGGCCTTCGCTCAGCCGCGTTGCGGGCCTGGACCGCTCGCCTTGAGGCCCTTCGCCTGGAGGCCCTTCGCTTCGGGGCCTCGTGAGGGGGTCCCAAGTGCCTCCGGTTCGCTCGGGGTGGGCGGGTCAGGGCGTGTGGTCAGGCGGGGCCCGGGGTGTCCTCCGTCAGGTGGACGTCCAGGGCCCACGGGCGGCCGGGACGGGGCGGGGGAGTGAGCTCGACGGTGTAGCCGAGGTCGGCCAGCAGCTTGGCCAGCTCGTCCGGCGCGGACGGAGCCGCCCCGTGCAGCAGCAGGGCGCGGGCGATCTCACCCCGGGTCGCCTTGGCCATGTGGCTGACCACCTTGCCGTCCCGGAAGACCCGCACCGTCACCGACCGCTCGCCCGGCTGCCACGCCCCCGCGTACGTGGCCGAGCGCAGGTCCACCACCAGCCCCGGCACGGGGTCGAGCGCCTTGGCGAGCACCGGCCGCCAGAAGGCGGCGAGCCCGCCGAGCGGCGGCAGGTTGACGCCCATCGACAGCCGGTACGGCGGGATCAGGTCGGTGATCCGCACCACGCCCCACAGCCCCGAGAAGATCAGCACCGACGCCTCGGCCCGCTCGCGCGCCTCGCCGTCCAGCGTGCCGAGCCCCAGGTTGTCGTACAGGACACCGGTGTAGAGCTCGGCGGCGGGCAGCGTGCCGGCGGTCTTCAGCTCCGCATTCTTGGCCAGCTCGCCGGCCAGGCCGGGCGTCAGCCCGAGCACGTCGAGAGCGTCGCGGCGCCTGGAGGCCCGGACGAGCGCGCTCATCACCCGCTTGCGGGCCCGGCCGAGCGCCGGGAAGGACAGCTCGCCGACGGGCGGCCCGCTTCCCTCCGGCGCCTTCCCCTCCGACGGGGGCAGCAGTATCAACACAGGTCACTAGCTTATGGGCGGCCTGGCCCGGCCTCGGTCGTGACCCGTCGGCTACGCTGCGCGGGTGGATTTCGACCTGCTTGTCCATGAAGCGTGGCCGGCGTACGAACAGCGCGCGCACGACGGATGGATCCTGCGGTACGCGGGCGGGGTGACCAAGCGGGCCAACTCGGTGCTGCCCCTGGGCCGTCCCGCCGATCTGCGGGCCGCGATCGGGGCGGCCGAGGCGTTCTACGGCGAGCGCGGGCAGCGCTGCGTCTTCTCCATGGGGCCCGGCGCGACGCCCGGCCTGGACGAGGAGCTGGAACGCAGAGGGTACGAGCGGGTGGACCCGACGCTGGTGATGGCCGCCCCGTCGCTCGTGCCGCCCGGCCAGGCGCAGCGGGCCGGGGCCGAGGAGCGGGCCGGGGCCGAGGAGCAGGCCGGAGCCGAGGAGCAGGCCGGAGCCGAGGGGCGGGTCAGGATCGAGGACGGGCCGTGGGCCGGCTGGCTCGACACCTGGTGGTCGGTGGACGGCCGCTACGAGAGCGGCCTGGCGCACGCCGCCCGCATCTGCGCCGGCGTCCCCGCCTGGTACGCCGCCTACGAGGAGGACGGCGAGACGCTGGCCGTGGGCCGGGCGGTGCCCCAGGGCGGCACGCTCGGGATCTACTGCATGGCCACCCGCCCTGAGGCGCGGCGGCGCGGCCTGGCGCGGACGATCCTGCGGGCGCTCGCCCGCCACGCCGGCGCCGGCTCCGCCTACCTGGTGGTCACCGCCCCGAACCAGGCCGCGCAGTCGTTGTACCGGCGCGAGGGCTTCGAGGTCACGGCCCGCTACCACTACCGGGTCAGGTGAAGGGAGCCTCCAGGAAAGGCGGCCCCGGTCATGCCTTGGTAACGATTCCGCAGCGGGTGGGAGCGGCGCCGGGCATGCGAAACGGCGGCCCCGGGCAATGCCCAGGGCCGCCGTCCGGTTGTGCTTTATGTGGTTATCTCAACACGGCGAGCGCCGCTTGCGGGTCAGCGTTCGTCGTTGGGGGCAATCGTCGGGGTCTTGCTGAGGCGAGCCGACTCGTCCAGGATGTCGGCGCCCTTGTCGCGCAGCGCCGCAATGTGCTGACGCCCGTGGTGGGCACAGAACAGCAGCTCCCCGCCCACGGGCAGGGTCGCGCGAATGTAAGCCTGGGCGCCGCAGCGGTCGCAGCGGTCGAGGGCCGTCAGCGGCTTAACGGGGGCGAGAGCTCCAGTCACGTATCGCCTTTCGGGTCACCCCCGCCGAAGCGAGGATCTGGCGGTCAGTCACTTGGAACAACATCTAACCGGACGTGGGGCTTCCCAACCTCCTCCTCTGTACGCCCAGAGCGGAATGTGTCCGAAAGTAATGACGATCAGCCGGTTGGTAACGGCAAACGTGCCGCCATGGCAAGCTTGTACGCGTCCGCAAGGGAAGAACGGTAAGCTACGCACACGTGTTCGATGCTTAACACCAGGGGAGCTGGAGTGACGCTAGTGGAGGCGGGTTACACGGCTCGTCACCTGTCGGTGCTGGAGGGCCTGGAGGCGGTCCGCAAGCGCCCGGGCATGTACATCGGGTCCACCGACAGTCGCGGGTTGATGCACTGCCTCTGGGAGATCGTCGACAACGGCGTCGACGAGGCGCTGGCGGGCTTCTGCGACCGCATCGAGGTCGAGCTGCACGCCGACGGCTCCATCGAGGTGCGCGACAACGGCCGCGGCATCCCCGTGGACGTCGAGCCCAAGACCGGCCTGGCCGGCGTCGAGCTCGTCTACACCAAGCTGCACGCGGGCGGCAAGTTCGGCGGCGGCTCCTACGCCGCCTCCGGCGGCCTGCACGGCGTGGGCGCGTCGGTGGTCAACGCCCTGTCGGCGCGGCTCGACGTCGAGGTCGACCGCGACGGGCGGGTGCACGAGATCAGCTTCCGCCGCGGCGTCCCCGGCGTCTTCGACGGCGAGGGGCCCACGGCCAAGTTCCGCAAGAAGTCGGGCCTGCGCCTGGGCGACAAGCTCCCCAAGAACGTCACGGGCACCCGCGTCCGCTTCTGGGCCGACAAGCAGATCTTCCTGCCTGACGCCGAGGTCTCGCTCGACGAGATCCACGTGCGGCTGCGGCAGACCGCGTTCCTGGTGCCCGGCCTCACCCTGGTGGTCTACGACAGCAGGCACGAGGAGCGCATCGAGGAGGAGTTCCGCTTCGAGGGCGGCATCTCCGAGTTCGCCGAGTTCCTGGCCCGCGACGAGGCCGTCTGCGACGTGCTGCGGCTGCAGGGCGTCGGCCACTTCCACGAGACCGTCCCGGTCCTCGACGACCAGGGCCACATGACGCCCACCGAGGTCCAGCGCGAGCTGAGCGTCGACGTGGCGATCCGCTGGGGCAAGGGCTACGAGTCCACGGTGCGCTCGTTCGTCAACGTGATCGCCACCCCCAAGGGCGGCACCCACCTGACCGGCTTCGAGCGCGGCCTGGTCCGCACCGTCAACGAGGTGCTGCGCGAGACCCGGCTGCTGAAGAACGGCGACGACCCCGTCACCAAGGACGACATCTCCGAGGGCCTGACCGGCGTGGTCACGGTCCGGGTGCCCGAGCCGCAGTTCGAGGGCCAGACCAAGGAGGTGCTCGGCACCTCGGCGGCCACCCGCATCGTCTCCCACGTGGTCTCCCGCGAGCTGAAGGAGATCTTCGCCAACCCGCCGCGCGGCTACAAGCAGCCGCTGCGGGCCGTCCTGGAGAAGATCGTCGCCGCGGCCAAGGCCCGCATCGCGGCCCGCGAGCACCGCGACAACCAGCGCCGCAAGAGCGCGCTGGAGAGCTCCGCGCTGCCTGCCAAGCTGGTCGACTGCCGCAGCGAGGGCGTCGACCGCAGCGAGCTGTTCATCGTCGAGGGCGACTCCGCGCTGGGCACGGCCAAGCTGGCCCGCGACTCCGAGTTCCAGGCGCTGCTGCCGATCCGCGGCAAGATCCTCAACGTGCAGAAGGCGTCGGTGAGCGACATGCTCAAGAACGCCGAGTGCGCCGCCATCATCCAGGTCGTCGGGGCGGGCTCGGGCCGCTCGTTCGACATCGAGGCCGCCCGCTACGGCAAGGTCATCCTCATGGCCGACGCCGACGTCGACGGCGCCCACATCCGCTGCCTGCTGCTCACCCTCTTCTACCGCTACATGCGGCCGATGGTGGAGGCCGGGCGGGTCTTCGCCGCGGTGCCGCCGCTGCACCGCATCGAGCTGACCAACCCCGGGCGGGGCAAGGAGAAGTACATCTACTGCTACTCCGACGCCGAGCTGCAGAAGGTGCTGCGCGACCTGGAGCGGCGCGGCCGGCGTTGGAAGGACCCGGTGCAGCGCTACAAGGGCCTCGGTGAGATGGACGCCGACCAGCTCGCCGAGACCACGATGGACCCGCGCCACCGCATCCTGCGCCGGGTGCGGATCGAGGACGCCGAGGCGGCCGAGCACATCTTCAACCTGCTCATGGGCAGCGACGTCGCGCCGCGCCGGGAGTTCCTCGTCACCAGCGCGGCCGAGGTCGACCGCGACGCGATCGACGCCTGAGAGCGCCCGGAAGGCCGCCGAGGGCCTGAAAGCGGCTTCAGGACGGCCGAAACGCCACGGCCCCTCCCCCGGTATGGGGAAGGGGCCGTTCGCGCGTGTGCGGGCCTCTGGAGGCGCTACGAGGCCTCCGGAGGGATCTCGGACAGGGGACGGATGATCTGAGGCGCCGTGCCGCCGGGGGTTCCCGGCGATCGGCCTTAAAGGCGGTCGGCCTCACAAGGCGGTCGGCCTCACAAGGCGGTCGGCCTCACAAGGCGGTCGGCCTCAGAAGTCGGCCGGGGCGAGGCGGCCCGAGTGCACGTCGTAGACCGCGCCCGCCACCGGCATGCCCTCCGGCAGGAACGGGCTCGTCCTGATGCGCGTCAGGTCGTGCCGGAGCGTGGCCTGCTGGTCGGCGATGGTGTGGAACTCCAGGCTGCGGGTGTCGACCCCGCGCTGGGCGGCGAGCGCGTGCACGTCGGCGTCGGTGGCCTTGGTCATGCCGCAGTCGGTGTGGGGCATGACGAGCACCCGCTCGACGCCGAGCAGGCAGACGGCCAGCACCAGGGTGCGCAGCACGTCGTCGGTGACGCGGGCGCCGGCGTTGCGGAGGATCTTGGCGTCGCCCGGTTTGAGACCGAGCAGGCCGAGGGGGTCGATGCGGGAGTCCATGCAGGTGACCACGGCGAGGCCGCGGGCGGCGCGGCCGGTGAGGTCGGAGCCGGCGAAGTCTTTCGCGAACTCAGCGTTGGCGGCATACAGGTCGTCGAACGCACTCATGGCACCGATGATCCCCCATGTCAGCAGGTGCGCGGACACCGGGGGGAGGGCGACACGGGCCGGACTTCGCAAACCTCCGACGAAATCATGTCACCATGCGTGATGATGTCGTAGCCCTTTGTACGTGATCGAAGAAGGTTTGTCGTGAGTAGGTCCGAATCGCTCGCCGCGTATCTCCGTGCCCAGGCCCGGCGTCAGCTCGACCGCGTGGAGGCCAACGACGGCGGCCGCAACGCCCGCAGCGCGCTGGCCCTCCTCGACACCGCCGCGTACGCGGCGGGTCTGCCCGAGGACGACCCGCTCATCCTCATGCTGGCGGAAGTGGGCTGCTTCGCGTCGGGGACGTTCGATCCCGGCGAGGCCGGCGCGAGGCTGGTGCGGCGGTGGGAGGGCGGCGAGCCGCACGAGCTGCTGCTCGCCCTCCCGGCCGCGATGGCCGCCTGACGGCTCCTAGGCGGGCTCGTTGCCCGGCCTCCACTTGATGCCGCACCCGAGCGAGGCCCGCTGCTCCCCGGGCACGGGCTCGCCCTCCAGCACGGCGTCGATCGCGGCCCGCAGCGACGCGCCGGTCACCGGCACGGAGTTGCCGGGCCGCGACCCGTCGAACTCGCCCCGGTAGGCCAGGCGGAGCCCGGAGTCGTACAGGAAGAAGTCGGGCGTGCAGGCGGCCCGGTACGCCTTGGCCACCTCCTGCGTGTCGTCCAGCAGGTACGGGAAGCCGAAGCCGGCCCGCGCGGCCTGCTCGGCCAGGTGTGTCGGGTCGTCGTCCGGGTAGTTCACGGCGTCGTTGCTGCAGATCGCGACGATCGACAGCCGGGCGCCGTACTCGGCGGCCAGCGCGCCGAGAGCCTTTTCGATGTGCCGGACGTAGGGGCAGTGGTTGGACAGGAAGACCACGAGCGTGGCGGGGGAGTCCTTGAGGTCTCCCAGGGACACGCTGCCGCCGCTGACGGCGGTCAGGTCGAAGGCGGGCGCGGGGGTGCCGAGCGGGACCATGTGCGAGTTGACGGCCATGGCACCATCTTCGTCCCCGGGCGCCCGGACGACACGACCCCCTTCGACGTCTCAGAGGTGAATGATGAGTGGCATCGCGGAGTTCCGCACCGTCGTGCTCGACACGCCCGACCCCAAGGGCCTGGCCGAGTTCTACTCCAAGCTGCTGGGCTGGCCGATCACGTCGGTGGAGGACGACTGGGTGGTGATCAGTGACGGCGGCGCGCCCAAGCGCCTGGCCTTCCAGCTCGCCCCCGACCTGCGCCCCACCACCTGGCCCGATCCGGAGCGGCCGCAGCAGATCCACCTCGACCTGCTGGTGAGCGACCTGGACGAGGCCGAGAAGCGGGCGCTGGAGATCGGCGCGGTCAAGCACGAGCACCAGCCGGACGAGGGCGACGACGACTTCCGCGTCTTCCTCGATCCGGCCGGTCACCCGTTCTGCCTCTGCGTGAGCTGAGCCGGGAAGGCGTCAGCGGGCGGCCTGGGCCAGCAGGTCCACCGCCTTCCTCAGGTGCCCGGCGGCCAGCTCGTGGTCGGCCGTGGCCTGCAGGCCGGGCCGCCGGCCCGCGTCCTGCGCCAGGTCCCGCGCCACCGAGACGACGGCGTCCTGCTGGGCGAAGGCGGCCGTCCGCGAGCGTTCCAGCAGGGACGCGGCGGCGCCCACGGCGGCGAGGACCGCCCGGGCGTCGCGCACCGAGCCGTCGGCGTTCCAGAGGCGCCCGGCCAGGGCGAGCGTCAGCGCCGCCGCGGCGGCTCTGGCCGGGCCGTCGCCGGCGGCCAGCTTGTCACGCGCCGCCTTGAGCCGGTCGCGGGCCGGGTCGGTGCGCAGGCCCCACCCGTACGGGAACAGCGGGTCGTAGGCGGCGTCGCCCACGTTGATCGGGATCTGGTCCACCGAGCGGAACCAGGTGAACGGCAGCCGCCCGGTGTAGGGGACCGCGCCGAACAGCGGGTCGGCCACGCCGGCCCCCTCGGTGCCGGGCAGCCAGGCGGCCACCACGGCCTCGACGCCCGACAGGTCGCCCAGCAGCATCGGCCGGCCGGAGACGACGAGCACGACGCACTTCATCGCCCCGCACACCTTGTCCACGGCGGCCCGGTCGGCGGCCGACAGCTCCAGCGTGCGGCCCTGGCGGCCGACGTCGCCGAAGCCCTCCGCGTACGGCGTCTCGCCGACGACGACCACGCCCACGTCGTGCCCGGCGAGGCCGGCCGAGGCGTCGCGCGAGTACGTCACGGAGGCGGCCCGCTGCCGGATGGCCTGGAGGATGGTCGTGCCGGGCGTGATCGGCCCGGACGAGCCCTGCCAGGTGATCGTCCAGCCGCCGCTCTGGTTGCCGATGTCGTCGGCGTTCGAGCCGGCCACGTACACCTTGGCGTTCCGGCTGAGCGGCAGCAGCCGGCCGTTGTTCTTCAGCAGCACCTGGGACCGGGCGGCGGCGGTGCGGGCCACCGCGCGGTGCGCCGCGGAGCCGACCTCGCCGAGGTGGGTGCGGTCGGCGTACGGGTGCTCGAACAGGCCCAGCCGGAACTTCTGGGTCAGGATGCGCGCGACCGCGTCGTCCACCCGCGACATCGGCACCCGTCCGGCCGCGAGCTCGGCCTGCAGCGTCGCGACGAAGTCGGGGTAGGCGTACGGCACCATGATCATGTCGAGGCCGGCGTTGACCGAGGTGCGCACGTCGCTCGGGTAGTCGCCGGGGATCTGGTCGATGGCCTGCCAGTCGCTGACGACGAAGCCCTTGAAGCCGAGCCGGCCCTTCAGCACGTCGGTGATCAGCTCCTTGTGGGCGTGCATCTTCACCGGCCCGTCGCCGAGGTCGACGCTGGAGAACGACGGCATCACGCTGCCCACGCCGCGCCGGACCGCGGCGGCGAACGGCGCCAGGTGGATCGCCTCCAGCTCCTGCCGGGTGACCCTGGTGACGCCCTGGTCGATCGTGTAGTCGCCGCTGGTGGAGGAGCCGTAGGCGGTGCCGCCGTCGCCGACGTAGTGCTTGGCGGTGGCCAGCACGCCGTGGTCCTGGAGGCCGTCGATGATCGTGGTCATGCGGCTGACCAGCGCCGGGTCCTCGCTGAACGACTCGTAGGCGCGGCCCCAGCGGTCGTCGCGAGAGACGCACAGGCACGGCGCGAAGTCCCACGGGACGCCCGTGGCCTTGACCTCGCGGGCGGTGACCTCGCCCTCCCGCGCCACCAGATCGGGGTCGCGGGTGGCGCCCATGCCGACGTTGTGCGGGAAGATCGTCGCGCCGGCCACGTTGTTGTGGCCGTGCACCGCGTCCACGCCGTAGATCAGCGGCACCTGCAGCCGGGTCTGCCGGGTCTGGAGCTGGAAGGCGTCCACCATGTCGGCCCACGCCTCGGGGGTGTTCGGGGTGGGCGTGGAGCCGCCGCCGGACAGCAGCGAGCCGAGCTTGTAGGCGGCGATGTCGCTCTGCTTGGCCAGCGCCAGGCGCTCGGCCTGGGTCATCTGCCCGACCTTCTCCTCCGTCGTCATGCGGCCCAGCAGGTCGGCGACGCGCTCGCGGACCGGCCGGCGGGCGTCCAGGTACGGCAGCCCGTGCGCGTTGACGACGATGACGGGGGCCTCGGCGGGCGGGCGGGCGCCGGCGGCGGACAGCTCGACCGGGATGGTCTCGGCCACCTCGTCCTCGCCGTCCTTGAGGATCGTGACGGTGAACGACCGCGCCGAGCCGGACGGCGTGCCGGCGGGGAAGGTCAGCGTGCCCTCGGCGGGGGTGTAGTCCTTGCCGGGGGTGGCGGTGCCCGTTCCGGTCCGGTACGTGACGGCGAGGTCGGCCGCGAGGGGCGCGCCGGTGGCCGTGGTGACCGTGACGCTCACCTTGGCCGCCGCCTTCTCGTCGACCGGGTAGACCGGCCGGTCGGTGCTCAGGCGGGCCGGGCGCGGGGGAGCGGTGCCGTACAGGGCCACGTCGTCCCACTCCAGCGTGCCGGAGGCGGTGGGCAGGCGCATCGCGTAGCCCCACATGGCGACCAGGTCCAGCTCGCCGTCGGTGGGGGCGCCGCCCGGCTGGTAGTCGGCGCGCCGGGTGAAGTCCGCGAACGGCACCTTGACCTGCCGCCAGCCTGCCGCGTCGTCGGTGAAGGACGACTCGAACAGCTCGGCGGCGCCCGGGCCGGAGCCGCCGTCCTTGAGCTCGAAGAAGATCCGCCGGCCGGAGCCCTCGCCCTTCACCCAGAAGGAGAAGCCCTCGTACGGGGACCAGTCCTGGGCGGTCGCCAGGTCCTGCGACCAGCCGCCCCACTGGCTGATGGCGTACCCGCTCCTGAGCACGTGGTTGGTGTCGGGGGCGCCGGGGCGGCCGGCCCCGGGCTCGATCGTGAGTACGGGGGTGGAGGCGGCGTCGTTGCCCCAGGCGGACACGCCGGCGGGGACGCCGGCGGACTCGAAGTCGGCCAGAGTGGGGGAGGCGGCGGCCCGCGCGGGGCCGGCCGGCACGGCGAGCAGCGGCACCAGCAGGGAAAGGGCCGCCGCCCATAACGGGGGTCTGCTGCGGAACACGGGGATACCTCCCGATCCAGAGAGCGCTCTCTGCCTATGATCGGCCAAAACCGCGCCCATATCACTGGCCGGATCAGGCCAACGTGAGGATCTTCCACCCGTGCGCCGGGACGAGGCAGGGGTCGCCGCCCGGCTCCGAGGCGTCCGCGACCGCGAGCCCGGCGGCCGGCAGCGGGAACCGGTACGGCTCGTCACCCACGTTGAGCAGCGTCAGGACGCGACCGGGCCCGGCGCCCTCCGGTGCGGCGCTCTCCAGCGCGGCGGTGGTGTTGGTGAGATGGGGCAGGCTCGTGCGCGCCCGCACCAGCCACGGATGGCGGCGGCGCAGCCCGATCAGCCGCTGGTGCAGCCGGTAGACCGGCCACCCCGCCGGGCTCAGCTCCTCCGGCCGGTCGGGGAAGGCGGGCCGGACCGCGTCGTCGCCGCCCGCCCGGTCCTCCTTCACGCCGCGAAAGCCCTGCTCGTCGCCGTAGTAGACGCTCGGCAGCCCGGCCACCGTGAACAGCACCGCGAGGGCGTGGCCGACGTGGCGCTCGTCGTCGAGCCGGCTGGCGAGCCTGGTGACGTCGTGGTTGCCGGCGAAGGTCAGCGGCACGAACGTCTCCAGCAGGGCGTCGTGCCGCTTCAGCGCCCAGGCCAGCTCGAAGAGGTTGCCGTCGTTGAGCGAGCTCCACAGGGCCTTCCACAGCTCGTACTGGGTGACCGAGTCGAGGCCGCTCTCGGCCACGTAGCCGGCGTAGTCGCCGTGGATCACCTCGCCGCCGAACCACGCCTCCGGGTGCAGCGGGCGGACCTGGGCGAGGGCCTTGTGCCAGAAGGCGGCCGGCATCGCGTACGCGGCGTCCAGCCGCCAGCCGGACGCGCCGCGCGCCAGCCAGTGGTCCAGGACGCGGACCACGTGGTCGAGCACGTCGGGGTGGTCGTGGTTGAGCGTGACCAGCCCGTGGTGGCCCTCGAACACGCGGTGCCCGTCGCCCTCGCGGACGAACCAGTGCGCGTACGCCGGGTCGCCGAAGAACGGGTGGCCGCGGCCCACGTGGTTGAACACGCCGTCCAGGACGATCCGCAGCCCGCGGGCGCGGGCGGCCGCCACCAGGCGGTCGAAGTCGGCGTCGTCGCCGAGCCTGGGGTCGATGCGGAAGTGGTCGAGCGTGTCGTAGCCGTGGGTCTCGGCGGCGAAGACCGGGCCGAGCTGCAGGCCCGAGCAGCCGAGGTCGCGGGCGTAGTCGAGCCAGCCCTCCAGCTTGCGCAGGCGGTGCGCGACGGGGGCGCCGGGCGGCGGGGCGGCTGTCTCGGCGCCGGTGAAGCCCAGCGGGTACACGTGCCACCAGATCGCATGCTCTTTCCAGGACGTCACTCCAGTGAGCGTACGTGCCCCGCCCCCCACCCGGGCCCCCGGCGGTCAGTCGCCGTCGGCCGCCTCCGGGCCCGCCGCCGCCGTCGAGGCGGCGCTCGGCGGGGTGCCCGGCCCGCCGGCGAGGGCGCCGCCGACGGCCCCGATGGTGTGGGTGAGCCGCACGCCGGACCCGTCGCGCCGCCCCAGCTCCTCCGGCAGCGGCACCGGCTTGCCGACCGCCGAGACCGCCTTGGCCGGCGCGGGCCCGGCCCACGCCAGCAGCAGCTCGTCCTCGCCCTTGAGGAAGCGCTGCGCCCGCACGCCGCCGGTGGCCCGCCCCTTGGCGGGGAACTCGGCGTAGTCGGACACCTTGCCGCCGCCCACCTGCGTGCCGGGCAGCGCCGTGGACGACCCCGCGACCGTGACCACCAGGCTGGGCCGCTCGGGATCGACCGCCCCGAACCAGATCACCCGCGCCCCGCCGTCCAGCCGGATGCCGGCCATGCCGCCCGCGGGCCGGCCCTGGGGCCGCACCAGCGAGGCGGGGTAGCGCAGGAGCTGCGCGTCGGAGGAGATGAACACCAGGTCGTGCGACTCCGACTCCAGCTCGGCGGCGCCCACCACGGTGTCGCCGTCCTTCAGCGTGATCACCTCGAAGTCGTCGCGGTTGGCGGGGTAGTCGGGCACCACCCGCTTGACCACGCCCTGCGCCGTGCCGAGCGCCAGCCCCGGCCCTTCGGGGTCGAGCGAGCCGAGGCCGACGACCTTCTCGTCGGGCTGCAGGGAGACGTACTCGGAGACCGGATGGCCGCCGGACAACGACGGCGGCGCGCCCGTGGCCGGCAGCGTCGGCAGGTCGACGACCTGGACCCGGATGAGCCGGCCGAGCGAGGTGACGACGCCCACCTCCCCGCGTACGGACGTGCGCACCGCCGAGACCAGCACGTCGTGCGCCGACCGCTCGCCCTCGCCGGGCAGCGGCGCGGCGTCGGCGGTGCGGGCCAGCAGCCCGGTGGACGACAGCAGCGCCAGGCACGGGTCGTCGGCGACCTGGAGCTCCACCACCGCGGTACGGCTGACGCCCGCGGCGTCCAGCAGGACCGTGCGGCGCGGCGTGCCGTACTTCTTGGCCACGTCGGCGAGCTCGCCGGAGACGACCTGGCGCAGCTTGGCCTCCGACGACAGGATCTCGGTGAGCTTGGCGATCTCGTCGGTCAGCGTCTCCTTCTCCCGGTCGAGCTCCAGCTTGTCGTAGCGGGTCAGGCGGCGCAGCGGCGTGTCGAGGATGTAGGCGGCCTGGATCTCGGTGAGGTCGAAGACGTCCATCAGGCGGCCGCGCGCCTGCGCGGAGTCGTCGGAGGAGCGGATGACCTGGATGACCTCGTCGATGTTGAGCAGCGCGATGACGAGGCCGTCGACCAGGTGCAGGCGCTCCTCGCGCTTGCGGCGGCGGAACTCCGAGCGGCGCCGCACGACCTCGACGCGGTGGTCGACGTAGACCTGCAGCAGCTCGCGCAGGCCCAGCGTGCGCGGCTCGCCGTCGACGAGCGCCACGTTGTTGATGCCGAACGACTCCTCCATCGGCGTCAGCCGGTAGAGCTCCTCCAGCACGGCCTCGGGGATGAAGCCGTTCTTGATCTCGATGACCAGGCGCAGGCCCTTGTGCCGGTCGGTGAGGTCCTTGAGGTCGGCGATGCCCTGGAGCTTCTTGCTGGTCACCAGCTCCTTGATCTTGGTGACCACGCGCTCGGGGCCCACGTTGTACGGCAGCTCGGTGACGATGATGCCCTTGCGCCGCGGGGTGATCTGCTCGACCGTGCACTTGGCCCGCATGCGGAAGGTGCCGCGCCCGCTCTCGTAGGCGTCGCGCACGCCCTGGAGCCCGATGATCGTGCCGCCCGTGGGCAGGTCGGGCCCCGGCACGAACTCCATGAGGTCGTCGAGCGTGGCGTCCGGCTTCTTGATCAGGTGGCGGGCGGCGGCGACGATCTCCACGAGGTTGTGCGGCGCCATGTTGGTGGCCATGCCGACCGCGATGCCGCTGGTGCCGTTGACCAGCAGGTTGGGGAACGCCGACGGCATGACGACCGGCTCGGTCTCCTGGCCGTCGTAGTTGGGCTTGAAGTCGACGGTGTCCTCGTCGATGGACTCGACCATGAGCATGGCCGCCGGGGCCAGCCTGGCCTCGGTGTAGCGCATGGCGGCCGGCAGGTCGTCGAGCGAGCCGAAGTTGCCGTGGCCGTCGACGAGCGGCAGCCGCATGGAGAACGGCTGCGCCAGCCGGACCAGGGCGTCGTAGATCGCCGAGTCGCCGTGGGGGTGCAGCTTGCCCATGACGTCGCCGACGACGCGCGAGGACTTGACGTGGCCGCGGTCGGGGCGCAGGCCCATCTCGGCCATCGAGTAGAGGATGCGCCGCTGCACGGGCTTCAGGCCGTCACGCGCGTCGGGCAGAGCCCGCTGGTAGATGACCGAGTAGGCGTACTCCAGGAAGCTCGTGCGCATCTCGGAGGAGACGTCGATGTCGACGATGCGTTCCTCGAAGTCCTCGGGCGGGGGTGCTGTCGTGCGTCGGGCCATGTCGAACATTGTGCCGAAGGTATTCGGGTGCCCGCGACCTACAGGCGATACGCGCGCTTTCTCCCCACTTGACCAAGCAATTGCTTGGGTCGTACGTTCGGGGCACCGGTTCCCCTGACTCCGGAGACGTCATGATCGAGTTCCATCCCGTGACCAAGCACATCGGCGCCGAGGTCACCGGGGTCGATCTGCGCAAGCCGCTGTCGCAGGAGGAGGTCGCCACGCTGCGCGAGGGCTGGCTCAGGCACCTCGTGCTGTTCTTCCGCGACCAGCACATCGACGACGAGCAGCACCTGCAGTTCGCCCTGAACTTCGGCACGCTCAACCACCCCGCCTTCAAGAAGGACGCCGACAGCCCCATCCACGTCCTCGACCAGACCTCGCCCAGGGGGGAGGGCGGCGACGAGTGGCACAGCGACAACACCTTCGAGCCCACCCCGCCCATGGGCTCCCTGCTGCGCTGCGTCCAGCTCCCCGAGGTGGGCGGCGACACCTGCTGGGCCAACACGTACCTGGCCTACGAGTCGTTGTCCAAGCCCCTCCAGCGGCTGTGCGACGAGCTGACCGCCGTCCACGACATCACCATGTCGATGAAGAAGGCCATCTCCAAGGGGCACCCGTTCGACCTGGCCGAGATCCAGGCCAAGTGGCCGCCGATCGAGCGGCCGGTCGTGCGCGTGCACGCCGAGACCGGCAGGAAGGCGCTGTTCGTCAACCGCTCGTCCACGACCCGCCTGGTGGGGCTCACCGACCGCGAGAACGAGGCGCTGCTGCCGCTGCTGATCGACCACATCCGCTCGCCCGAGTTCCAGTGCCGGCTGCGCTGGCGGCCGGGCACGCTGGCCTTCTGGGACAACCGGCCCACCCAGCACTACGCGGTCGCCGACTACACCCAGCGCCGCCGCATGCACCGCGTCACCATCAACGCCTTCCCCGAGCACGCCGACAAGTAGGCGCGAAACGTCGGGGGAAGCTGGTAACAAGGAGGCATGATTGATGCCCCCGACGCCGAGGTGCTGCGCGACGAGGCCGAGGAGCGCCTGCGGGCGCTGGCCGGCGAGCACGCCGTGCTCCGTGACGACCAATGGGCCGCCATCGAGGCGCTGGTCGTCGACCGGCGCCGGGTGCTCGTGGTGCAGCGCACCGGCTGGGGCAAGTCGGCCGTCTACTTCGTCGCCACCGCGCTGCTGCGCGAGCTGGGCGAGGGCCCCACCGTCATCGTCTCGCCGCTGCTCGCCCTCATGCGCAACCAGATCGCCGCCGCCGAGCGGGCCGGCATCAGGGCCGTCACCATCAACTCCGCCAACCCGGAGGACTGGGAGGAGGTCTACGGCCAGGTCGCCGACGGCCTCGTCGACGTGCTGCTGGTCAGCCCCGAGCGGCTCAACAACCCCGACTTCCGCGACAACGTGCTGCCCGAGCTGGCCGAGAGCGCCGGCCTCGTCGTCGTGGACGAGGCCCACTGCATCTCCGACTGGGGCCACGACTTCCGGCCCGACTACCGCAGGCTGGCCCGGCTGTTCGAGGAGCTGCCGCCCGGCATCCCCGTCCTCGCCACCACCGCCACCGCCAACGCCCGGGTGACGCGCGACGTCGCCGAGCAGATGGGCGAGGGCACCCTGGTGCTGCGCGGCCCGCTGGAGCGCGAGAGCCTGCACCTGTCGGTGGTCCGGCTGCCGTCGGCCGAGCAGCGCCTGGCCTGGCTCGCCCAGACGCTGCGCGAGCTGCCCGGCTCCGGCATCGTCTACACCCTCACCGTCGCCGCCGCCCACGAGGTCGCCGGCTACCTGCGCGAGCAGGGCCACGAGGTGGCCGCCTACTCCGGCCAGACCGACCCGGCCGAGCGCCTGGCGGCCGAGGAGGCGCTGCTCAACAACAAGATCAAGGCGCTGGTCGCGACGAGCGCGCTCGGCATGGGCTTCGACAAGCCCGACCTGGGGTTCGTCGTGCACGTCGGCGCGCCGCAGTCGCCGGTCGCCTACTACCAGCAGGTCGGCCGGGCCGGGCGCGGCGTCGAGCGGGCCGAGGTCATCCTGCTGCCCGGCACCGAGGACCGCGACATCTGGGCCTACTTCGCCTCGCTGGCCTTCCCGCCCGAGCCCGTCGTCCGCGCCGTCCTCGCGGCCCTGGCGGAGCGCGGCGTCATGTCCACCCCCGCCCTGGAGACCGCCGTCGACCTCAGCCGCAGCCGGCTGGAGATGATGCTCAAGGTCCTCGACGTGGACGGCGCCGTCCGGCGGGTCAAGGGCGGCTGGGAGGCCACCGGCGAGGAGTGGGCCTACGACACCGAGCGCTACACCCGCATCGCCGCCGAGCGCCGCGCCGAGCAGGAGGCCATGCTCGGCTACCTCACCACCGGCGAGTGCCGCGAGCAGTACCTCCGCCGCCACCTCGACGACGACGCCGCCCGCCCCTGCGGCCGCTGCGACAACTGCACCGGCAGGCACCGCTCGGCCGACATCGCGCCCCAGGCGATCGAGCAGGCCCGCGAGCGGCTGAGCCGGCCCGGCGTCGAGCTGGAGGCCCGCAGGCAGTGGCCCACCGGCCTGCCCGACCTGTCCGGCCGGATCAAGCCCGAGCTGGGCGCCGAGCCGGGCCGCGCGCTCGGCCGGCTCACCGACATCGGCTGGGGCAACCGGCTGCGCGAGCTGTTCCACGGCGGCGACGGGCCGGTGGGCGACGACCTGCTGCGGGCCGTGGTGCAGGTGCTGGCCGCCTGGGAGTGGCGCGAGCGGCCGGTGGCCGTGGTCAACGTGCCGTCCGGGTCGCGCCCGCAGCTCGTGCGCTCCTTCGCCGAGCGGCTGGCCCAGATCGGCCGCCTGACCTACCTGGGCGAGCTGGGCTACCGCGCGGGCTCGCCCGGGCAGCAGTTCAACAGCGCCAAGCGGGTGCAGGCGATCCGCGCCACGCTCGCCATGCCGAAGGACCTCGGCGGGCGCATCGCCCAGTGCGGCGGCCCGGTGCTGCTCGTCGACGACCGCGTCGACACCGGCTGGACGATGACGCTGGCCACGGCCCTGGTCCGGCACGCGGGCGCGCCGGCCGTGCTGCCGCTCGCCCTGGCCACGGTCAGCTGACGCCCATCGGCAGCGGGTCGTAGCCCGCGCGCACCGGGTCGACGTGCAGGTTCGTCGCGCGCGGGCCGCGCAGCAGCGGGCGCTCTGCCACGACAGCGGCACCAGCACCTTCTCCGCCGCCAGGCGCTGCTCCACGCGCGCCCACAGGCCGGCCCGCGCCGCCGGGTCCGGCTCGGACCTGGCCCGCACGAGCAGCTCGTCGATCGCCGGCACCCGGACGCTGACGTTGACCGACGAGGTGCTGGTGATCGCCGAGCTGTCCGCGACCGGCGTCAGGAACGGCTCCGGGTCCGGCCAGTCGGCGCTCCACGCCTTGGCGACCAGGCCGACCTTGTTCTTCCTGAGCCAGGCCGGGTTGCCGCCGTACTTCTGGTGGAAGTCCACCACGGGCTCCGGGCGCAGCGTGACGGTGATGCCCGCCTTGGCCAGCGCGGCCCGCACGGCCTCCGCCGCCTGCCGCTCGTGCCCGACGTCCCGGTACAGGTAGGTGGCGGTGAAGCCGCCGGAGCGCCCGCACCGGCGCAACGACTCGCGGGCGGCCCGCTCGTCGCCGTCCGGACGCAGGTCGGGGTCGGCCTGGCGGGGGCCGGGGATCGTCGGGGGCAGCAGCGACGTCGGCACGGGCGTCCCGGTCAGGTCGGTGCCGTAGGCGGCGCGGAGGGCGTTCAGGTCGAGCGCGCGCACCACCGCGCGGCGGCACTCGACGTCGCCGAACGGCTCGACCTGCGGATCGATCGACAGCGTGTGCACCAGCCCGGTGAGCGGCGCGTCCGCCCGCGCCTTCAGCGCCGGGTCGCCGAGCACCGTCCGCACGTCCGCGTCCGCCAGGGGCGAGGCGGCCTCGGCCCCGCCGTCGCGCAGCCGGGCCAGCGCCTGGCCGGGGTCCACCGCGAAGTCGACCTGGTAGCGGTCGGGCAGCGGCCGGCGGTTGGGGTCGGTGGCCTGGTCCCAGCGCGGGTTGCGGGTCAGCACCACCTGGCGTTCGGTGACGCTCTCCAGCTGGTACGGGCCGGACGCCAGGACGCTCCTGGCGTACTCCGCGCGGGTGTCCCGGCCGGCCGGGACCGGGACCGTCTCCGGCAGCTGCGCCACGTTGTCGAAGGCGGCGTAGGGCGCTTTGAGGTGGAAGACGATGGTCCGGTCGTCGGGGGTCTCGATCGCCGAGTCCGGCTCGCCGCCCGGCCCGGTGAAGGGGCCCTGGTAGCCGGCCGGCAGGTCGAGCAGGAGGTCGAACAGGCTCGACCCGTTGACCAGGGCGGGGTCCATGCTGCGCAGCACCGCGTGCTTGACGTCGCGTGCCCTGATCGGGGTGCCGTCCTGGTAGGTCAGGCCGGCGCGCAGCCGGTACGTCCACGTCCTGCCGCCGTCGCGCGGCGTGCCCAGCGCCTCGGCGAGGTCCGGCACCGCCTGCGTGCCCGGCGCGCCCGGGGCCGGGCGGAACATGGTCAGCGCGCGGCCGTACAGGCGGACCAGGGACAACGACTCCGGCAGGTACATGTCGCCGGGGTCGGTGGACTCCAGGGACGAGACCGACACCAGCCGCACCGTGCCGCCCGTCCGCGCCGACCGGTTGACCGTCGTGCCGATCGCCGCGCCGAACCCCGTCACCGAGGACGTCGCGGGACCGCGCGCCTGACCGGCGGAGAGCGGCGGGCCCTGCGTCACCAGCCACACCACCACGCCGGCCAGCAGGGCCACGGCTCCGGCGCCGATCGTCAGCCGCCTGCGCGGGGGCAGGAGGTCGATCATGAAGCCGAGGGCCCGCGGCGACATCGGCCACCACCGGCCGTCCCGCCCGCCGGAGCTCCCCGCCCCGGCCGGCGGGGGAGGACCCGTCACCCGCTGCGCGGGCGACGGGGGCGCGGGCCGCGAAGGAGCGGGCGTCCTCGCGGGGCCGGGCGCCGCCAAGGGGCCGGGCGCCGTCCCGGGGGCGGGCGGTGGCGCGGGGGCGGGCGGTGGCGCGGGGGCGGGCGGGGGTGGCGGGGAGCCTGCCCGGATCAGCCCGTGGATGAGCTGCCCCGCCGTGGGCCGCGCCCGCGGGTCCTTCGCCAGCGCCGCCCGCAGCAGCGGCACCAGCTCGCCCGGCAGCCCGCCCAGGTCGGGCTCCAGGTGCAGGATGCGGTGCATCAGCACGGGCACCGGCCCCACTCCGAACGCCCCGCGCCCGGTGGCCGCGAACACCACCGTGCCCGCCCAGGCGAACACGTCCCCGGCCGGCGCCGTCTCGCCGAGGAACTGCTCCGGCGCCATGAAGGCGGGAGTCCCCACGACCCCCGTCGTCAGGCTCTGACTGGCGTCCAGCGCCCGCGCGATGCCGAAGTCGATCACCCGCGGCCCGTCCGGCCCCAGCAGCACGTTGCTCGGCTTGAAGTCGCGGTGCACCACCCCGGCCTCGTGGATGGCCCCGAGAGCGGTGGCCGTCGCGATCGCCAGCCGCATCAGCGCCGCCCCGCGCAGCGGCCCCTCCGCCGTGACCCGGTGCTGCAACGAGGGCCCCTCGACGTACTCGCCCACGAGGTAGGGCCGCCCGTCGAACGCCCCCGCCTCCAGGACGCGGGCCGTGCAGAACTCGGCCACCCGCCGGGCGGCGTCCGCCTCGCGCCGGAAGCGGCGCACCGCCTGCTCGTCCTCGGCGAACCTGGCGTGCAGCAGCTTGATCGCGACCTGCTCGCCCTCGGGGGACACCCCGAGGTAGACGCTGCCCTGGCCGCCCTCGCCGAGGAACGCGGTGACCTCGTAGCGGCCGACCGACGCGGGGTCGCCTGGCCGTAACGGACGCACGCCGCGCATCCGGCTCCTCGTGTCGCGTCAGGCGGCTCGGGTACTTCCCGCGCCCACCTTAGCGCCGCCGCCCGCGCGAGGAGGAGGCTAGAACGGCGGCCGGGCGCCCAGGTGCATGATCGCCTTGGCGGCCAGCCGGCAGCCCGACGCCAGCGCCTCGGCCGGCGGCTTGCCCTCCAGCCACGGCGGCAGGAACCCGGCGCAGAACGCGTCGCCCGCGCCCGTGCCGTCCACGATCTTCTCGACCGGCTCGGCGGCGGCCCGCACCGGCTCGGGGCGGCCGTTGCCGTACCACAGCGCGCCCTCCTTGTTCATCTTGATCACGACCTGCGGGAACCAGGCCGTCAGCACCTTGGCGGCCGCCTCGGCCTCGTCGCGGCCGGTCAGCACCTTGGCCTGGTCGATGTTGGCGAACAGCAGCTTGGCGCCGTTGGTCCACTCCAGGAACGGCTCGGCGCCGGTGCGCTCCAGCGGCGCCGCCGAGGCGCAGTCGACCGAGATCGACATGCCGGCGCGCCGCGCCATGTCGAGCGCCGCGAGGCCCGCCTCGCGCGAGCCCTCGTTGATCAGCGTGTAGCCGGACAGGTGCAGGTGGGCGCCCGAGGCGAACAGGTCGCGCGGCAGGTCTTCGGGCGACAGGGCGGCGTTGGCGCCGGGGTCGGAGAGCATGGTGCGCTCGCCCTTGTGCGTGACGAGCACCACGCAGGTGCCGGTGGGCCGCTCGGGGTCCATCACCAGGCGGGCGTCCACGCCGTAGCCCATCAGCTCCATGTCGCGGTTGCGGCCGGTGATGTCGGCGCCCCTGCGGCCGATGAAGGCGACCTCGGCGCCCTCGACGGCCAGCCAGGAGGAGATGTTGGCCCCGGAGCCGCCGCCGTGCATGGTGACGATCGCCGGGGTGTCGCTCGCCCGGGCGAGCGCATAACGGGCGCGCGCGACCGCGTCGGTCATGAGATCGCCCACCACGACGACCCGCGTCATGATGCCACCACCTTGCTGCCTTCAGAACGACCCTGGCCACGGCAAAACTAACAGCTTCCGGGCCGGTCGTGGGGCTGACCGGTGACACCAGGCCGGAGTCGATGCACAAGCGTTGCCCAAAAGGGCCTCTGGTCTTGGCATTTGGGATGCGGGTCTACGCTCGTTGCTGTGGAGGCACAGTATCCGGCCCACTGGGAAGCCGACGTCGTCCTCGCCGACGGCGGCACCGCGCACGTCCGTCCCATCCGGCCCGCCGACGCGGACCGCCTTCGCGCCTTCTACTCGCGCCTGTCCGAGGAGTCGATCTACTTCCGCTTCTTCGGCCCCCGGCCGCGCCTGTCGGACCGCGACGTGGAGCGCTTCACCAACGTCGACTACGTCGGGCGGGTGGCCCTGATCGCCACCATCGGCACCGAGATGGTGGCCGTCATCCGCTACGACAGGACCGGTCCTGGCGAGGCCGAGGTCGCCTTCCTCGTCGAGGACGCCCACCAGGGCCGCGGCGTGGCCTCCGTGCTGCTGGAGCACCTGGCCGCCACCGCCCGCGAGAACGGCATCGAGACCTTCGTCGCCGACGTGCTGCCCGCCAACATGCGCATGATGGGCGTCCTGCGCCAGGCCGGCTACACCGCGCAGAGCCAGTTCGCCGACGGCGTCGTCCGCATGACGCTCGACCTCACCCCCACCGAGACCTCCGCCGAGGTGACGACGGCCCGCGAGCACCGCGCCGAGTCCCGCTCCATCGCCCGGCTCCTCACGCCCGGCTCGGTCGCGGTCGTCGGCGCCTCGCGCGAGCCCGGCGGCGTCGGCCAGACCGTGCTGCGCAACCTCCTGGCCGCCGACTTCACCGGCCCCGTCTACCCCGTGCACCGCGAGGTGCGGGCGGTGGCGGGCGTGCGCGCCTACCCGAGCGTCACCGCCATCGACGGCGACGTCGACCTCGCCGTGGTGGCCGTGCCCGCCGAGAGCGTGCTCGACGTCGTCAGGGAGTGCGCCGAGAAGGGCGTGCACGGGCTGGTCGTGGTGTCGTCGGGGTTCGGCGAGACGGGCGCGGAGGGCCGGCGGCGGCAGGACGAGCTGGCCCGCCTCGCCCGCGCGTACGGGCTGCGCGTGGTCGGCCCCAACTGCCTCGGCATCGCCAACACCGACCGCGCCGTGCGGCTCAACGCCACGCTGGCGGCCACCATCCCCGGGCGGGGCAAGGTCGGCTTCTTCAGCCAGTCCGGCGCCCTCGGCACGGCGCTGCTGCAGCGGGTGGCGCAGCGCGGCATGGGCATCTCGTCGTTCGTGTCGGCGGGCAACCGGGCCGACGTCTCGGGCAACGACCTCCTGCAGTACTGGGAGGAGGACGACGCGACCGAGGTGATCCTGCTCTACCTGGAGTCCCTGGGCAATCCGCGCAAGTTCACCCGCCTGGCCAGGCGCATCTCGCGCAGCAAGCCCGTCGTGGTGGTCAAGAGCGGCGGCACGCCCTCCGGCCACTCGGCCGAGGAGCTGGGGCTGCCCGACTCCGCGATCAGCTCGTTGTTCGCCCAGGCGGGGCTGATCCGGGTCGACGACCTCATCCAGCTCTTCGACGTGGGCCAGCTCCTGGCCTACCAGCCGCTGCCGGCCGGGCCCAGGGTCGCCCTCGTCACCAACTCCGACGCGCTCGGCCTGCTCGCCGCCAACGCCTGCCTCGCGGCCGGCCTCGAACCGCGCGCCCCGGTCAACCTCGGGCCCGCCGCCGGGGCGGCGGAGTTCGGCACGGCGCTGGCCGGCGAGCTGGCCTCCGACGGCGTCGACGCCGCCGTCGTGATCTACATGCCGCCGCTGCCGGGCGACGCCGCCGCCGTGGCCGCCGAGCTGCTGCGGGTCTCCAAGGACACCGGCAAGCCGGTGCTGACGACGTTCCAGGGGCATCTCGGCATGCATCCGGCGCTCCAGGTCGAGGACCCGGAGGCGTCGCGGTCGCGGCCCACGCCCGGCCGGGGGTCCATCCCCTCGTACGCGGCGCCCGAGGAGGCGGTGCGGGCGCTCGCCCAGGTGGTCAGGTACGCGGCCTGGCGCGCCCAGCCCGCCGCCCCGCCGCCGGGCCTGGACGACCTCGACACCGACCGCGCCCGCGCCCTCACCCGCGCCCTGCTCACCCCGACCGCCCCGTCGCAGCCGGACGGGACCCCGTCGGACGGGACCCCGTCGGACGGAACCCCGCCGGACGCGGCCCCGTCGGACGCGGCCCAGCCGGACCCGGCCTCGCCGCAGGCCGACGGGCCGGTGCGGGAGGGGGGCGGCGCGCGGTCGGCGGTGTTCGCCGAGCCCGGCCCGCCGGTCGAGATCGACGCGACCGAGCTGCTGTCCTGCTACGGCCTGACCGTCTGGCCCGCCGAGGTCGCCGGCTCGCCCGAGGAGGCGGTCGCCGCCGCCGAACGTCTCGGCTGGCCCGTGGTGCTCAAGGTCGCCGACCCGGGCGCCTCCCGCCGCGCCGGCACCGTACGCCTCGGGCTCACCGGCCCCGAGATGGTCCGGCACGCCTACGCCGAGTTCGCCGGCCGGCTCGGCGAGAAGGTGTCGCTGGCCGTCCAGCGGATGGCGCCCCAGCCGGCCGTGCCCACGGTGGTCGGCGTGGTGGAGGACCCCGCGTTCGGGCCGGTGGTGTCGTTCGGGCTGGGCGAGGTGACGGCGCGGCTGCTGCAGGACCAGGGCTACCGCCTGGCCCCGCTCACCGCCGAGGACGCCGCCGCGCTGATCCGGTCGGTACGCGCCGCGCCGCTGCTCTTCGGCGAGTACGGCTACCCGCCGGTCGCCGTGGACGCCCTGGAGGACCTCCTGGTACGCGTCGGCCGCCTGGCCAACGACCTGCCCGAGCTGGCCCGCCTCGACCTCGACCAGGTGCTCGTCGGCGAGTCGAGCGTGCTGATCCTGGGCGCCCGCGCCACTCTGCGCACCCCGGCCGGGCCCCGGCTCGACGGCGGCCCCCGGCGGCTGTCCTGACCCTTGCTGCCCCGCTGAAAGACGTTATAGAGCGTTATGTCCGGCGGGTGAGTGCACCGCCGACCCCTGGCAGGATGGAGCCATGAGGGAAACCCGAGTCTCAGCCGCGGGCCTGCGTGAAGCGATCGAGCGCAGCGGCTACTATCCCGACCTCGTCACCGATGCGGTCGAATCCGCGCTGGGCAAGGAGGCCGTGACCGCTTTCGTGGTGCATCACGAGGCCACGTTCGATCCGGCGATGGAGGTGCGCAGGCACGTCACGGTCCTGGTGCTGACCGCGACGCGGCTGCTGGTCTGCCACACCGACGAGCACCCGGCGGTCGAGGGCGTCTCGGCCTCCCACGCCTCCACGACGACGGAGGCCGTCCGGCTGAGCCGCATCCAGTCGGTGGCCGTCACCCGCGTGGTTCCCGACCCCGCCTCCTACGTGCCGGGCGTCCCGCCGACGGAGGCCACGCTCACCATCGGCTGGGGCGCCATCGCCCACGTCGACCTCGAACCCGCCACCTGCGGCGACGAGAACTGCGAGGCCGACCACGGCTACACCGGCGCCGTCACCGCCGACGACCTGTCCCTGCGGGTCAGCGAGGCCGCCGACGGGCCGGAGGCGGTCGCCCACGTCCTGACCTTCGCCAAGGCCCTGTCCGAGGCCACCGCCCGAGCCGCCGCCTGACCGCGCCCCTCCGACCGGCCCCCGCGAGACGCCCGTCGCCCTCCCGGCCGTGAGCCGCACTCCCCGTCCGGGTTGCCCGCATTCCCCTCCCGGCGGCGTACGGCCGGTCGGTCGCCGCGTCGTCGGACGGCCGGGGCGGCGACGGCCGGGCGGCTAGGATGAGGGCATGCTGCTGCCAGGATACGGTGGCGGGTCGCTGGCCGACCTGCCCGGCGCGTTGCTGGCCGCCCTGGGCGTCCCCGAGCCGGCCCGTCCCGAGGGCGCGCTGACCCTGGAGCCCGCCGACCGCGTCTGCCTGTTCCTGGTGGACGGCCTCGGCGCCGACCTGCTGCGGGCGCACCCCGGGGCCGCCCCGTTCCTGTCGTCCCTGCCGGGCCGCACCCTCACCGCCGGCTTCCCCGCCACCACCGTCACCAGCCTGTGCTCGCTCGGCACCGGCATGACGCCGGGCGAGCACGGCATGCTGGGCCTCACCCTGGCCGTCCCCGGCACCGGCTACCTGTTCAACTGCCTGCGCTGGACCCTCCCCGGCGGCCTGACCATGGACCCCGAGCAGTGGCAGCCCGCCGCCACCGTCTACCAGCGGGCCGCCAAGGCCGGCGTGCGGCCGAGCTACGTCGCCCCCGCCGAGTTCGAGGGCACGGGCCTGACCAGCGCCGTCTTCCGCGGCGTCCGCTACCTGCCGGCCGACACCGTCGACGAGCGCGTCGCCCGCGCGCACGAGGCGCTGCGCGAGCCGCACGCCCACGTCACCGTCTACTACGGCGACCTCGACGCCGCCGGCCATCTCTCCGGCTGGGGCGGCGCCGACTGGCTGCGGCAGCTCGCCCTGGTCGACGACATGGCCCGGCGTCTGGCCGAGGGCCTGCCGCCCGGCGCCGCGATGTACGTCACCGCCGACCACGGCATGGTCAACGCCACCGAGAAGGTCGACGCCGAGCAGGTCCCCGAGCTGACGGAGGGCGTGGCGCTGCTCGGCGGCGAGGCGCGGGCGCGGCACGTGTACGCCGAGCCGGGCGCCGCCGGCCGCGTCCTGGAGGCGTGGGCCGAGGTCTTCCGCGGCCGGGCGTGGGTGGTCTCGCGGGAGGAGGCGGTGGAGTCCGGCTGGTTCGGGCCCCGGGTGCGCGACGCGTGGCTGGAGCGCATCGGCGACGTCGTGGCCGTCCCGCACGACGGCCTGGCCATCACCGCCCCTTCGACCCACCGCGTCGAGGCCCTGTTCACCGGCTACCACGGCTCGCTGACACCGGCCGAGCAGAACGTCCCGCTCCTGGAGGTACGCCCGTGACGGGCCCGCTCATCACCCCTGCCGCTCTCGCCGCGCTCGACGGCGAGGTGACGCTGCTCGACGTGCGCTGGCGGCTCGGCGGCCCGCCCGGCCTCGACCTCTACCGCGAGGGCCACCTGCCGGGCGCGGTCTTCTGCGACCTCGACCGCGACCTCGCCGCGCCGCCCGGCGCCGCCGGCCGGCACCCGCTGCCCGAGCCGGAGGCGTTCCAGGCCGCGATGCGCCGCCTCGGCGTCAGCGACGGCCGGCCGGTCGTCGTGTACGACGACGCCGGCTCCACCACGGCCGCCCGCGCCTGGTGGACGCTGCGCTACTTCGGCCACGGCGACGTCCGGGTGCTCGACGGCGGCCTGCCCGCCTGGGCGGCGGAAGGCCGGCCGCTCACCAAGGACGTCCCCGGCCCGGCGGAGGGCGACTTCACCGCCCGCCCCGGCGGGCTGCCGCTCCTGACCGCCGCCGAGGCCGCGGCGCTGGCCGCCGACGGCGTGCTGCTCGACGCCAGGGCCGGGGAGCGCTACCGGGGCGAGGTGGAGCCGATCGACCCGGTGGCCGGGCACGTCCCGGGCGCCGTGAGCGCGCCGACCACCGCGAACGTCGGCCCCGACGGCAGGTTCCTCGACCCCGCGGCGCTGCGGGCCAGGTTCGCGGCGCTGGGGGTGGGCGAGGGCGTGCGGGCCGGGGCGTACTGCGGCTCCGGCGTGACGGCCGCGCACGAGGTGCTGGCGCTGGAGCTGGCCGGGCTGCCCGCCGCCCTCTACGTCGGCTCCTGGTCCCACTGGGTGGCCGACCCCTCCAGGCCGGTGGCCACGGGGGAGTAGCGGCCTAGCGGAGCGGGCGGTCGCCCGCGCCGAAACAGACGAACTCGTACACGCCGGTCTTGGCCGAGGCGGCGGCCAGTGCCGCGTCCGGCGGCTGCCCGGTCGCGACCAGCTCGTGGAAGGCGCTCATCACCGCCCGCGCGGCCTCGTCGGCGACCGGCACCATCCCGGCGACCACGCACGAGGCGCCCTGGGCCAGGAACGTCCCGGGCAGCCCGAGCGGCGCGCCCTCGACGGGGGCGCGGGACATGCCGGAGTTGCACGCCGACAACACCACCAGCTCCGGCGCGCGTTCCAGGGCCAGCAGGTCGTAGGCCATGAGCGGCCCGTCGTGCAGGGTGATGCCGGAGACCAGGGGGCTGCGCGCGTGGAAGACGCCGTGCGCGGCCAGGTGCAGCACGTCCGCGCCGGCCAGGGCGGCGAGGACCGGCTCGGTGCGGCCGGGGACCTCGCGGGCGTCGCGGTGGCAGGCCAGGACGTGCGCCACCTCGGCCTGCGCGTGCGTCAGCCCCGGCCCGGCCGCCGCGACGACCCGGGGCGGGCGGCGGCCGCGGTCGCCCCGCCGTGCCCGGGTCCTGGCCCGGGCCCGCGACCAGCCGGCCGCGCTCGCCGCCACGTCCACCGGGCGTTCGCGCAGGAAGGGCAGCGCGCTCCACGGCATCGTGTGCAGCGCGCCGACGGGCACCAGCACCAGCGGCCGGTCGCCCAGCTCGGCGGCGAGCGGCCGGAACAGCAGCCGCTCCACCTCCCGCGCCACCGCCTCCAGCGCCGCGCCGCCGCCGACGGGCCCGGCGGCACGGGGGGCGCCCACCGGGCCCGCGCCGAGCCAGTCGCGGGCCTCCCCGTGCCGGCGCAGCGCGTACCGCAGCCGGACGACCGCCTCCTCGACCGCCCGCACCCCCGCCAGCCAGCGCAGGAGCACCCGCTCCTCGCTGACCAGCACCGCCAGCAGCGAGTCACCGTCGATCACGAACTCGACCAGGGCCGCTTGCCCGGCCTCCGCCAGCTCCGCCCGCACCCGCCCGGCGTCGGGCGCGGCGCGGCCGTGCGCGGGCGCCGCGACGGCCCGCCACCGCTCGGCCCACTCGAACACGTCGCCCGGCCGGCCGTCACGCACCGCCAGCGCCAGCCCGAACGCCGCCAGCCGCTCCCCGGCCCGCGCCGCGTGGGCGCGCAGCGACGGGTCGTCGAAGGTCTCCACGCCCTCCCCGACCTCCGCCAGCCCCTCCAGCACCGCCCGGAACGCGCCCGGCACGTCCTCCTGCAACGCCGCCTCCAGCGCCAGCGCGTGCTGCCGCACCGGCGCGGGCACCTGCCACTCCCCGGCGAGCGGCCCGTCGGCGGGCGGCTCGCCGGGCAGCCCGGCCACGGCGGCGTGCCGGGTCAGCCGGGCGAGCTGCGCCGACGCCGCCGGGTGGTCGTCCACCGCGAGCGCCGCCTCGGCCGCGGTGAGCCGCAGCGCCGCCGCGCCCGGGAGCTGGGCGAAGCCGTCCTCCAGCTCGTCGGCGCAGGCGATCAGGCCGGCGACCAGCTCGGCCGTGACGGGCCCGAGCGCGAGACGGGAGCGCAGCACGACCTCCCTGGCCAGCGGCAGCCACGCCGAGCGCTCCTGGGCGGCCAGCTCCTCCGCCGCCCGCTCGCCCACCTGGAGCGCCCGGTGCGGGTCGCCGGTCAGCAGCTCGACCTGGGCCAGCTTGAGCCGCGCCTCGGCCAGCGCCACCCGGGCCCCGCACGCCTCCAGCTCGGGGACGGCGAGGTCGAGCATGGCCCGCGCCTCGCCGGGCAGGTGCGCGGCCAGCAGCGCGCCGGCGAAGTCGGCCCGCATGGTGGCCAGCCGCTCGGGATAGCCGAACAGGGTGTCCTCGGCCTCCCGGTAGTAGTGGAAGGCCCCGGCGACGTCGCCCCGGCGTACCGCGAGGAAGGGCAGGTTGGCGGCCGACAGCCGGGCCAGGTGCGGCAGGCCCGCCTGCCGGGAGATCTGCAGGCAGGCCGTGAGGTCGCGCATGGCGGCGTCCCACTCGCCCCGGCAGCAGCGGACGAGGCCGCGGTTGAGCAGCCCGCCCGCCAGGAACCGCTGGTCGTCGACCGTGCCCGGCGCCTCGGCCAGGCAGCGCAGCGCCCGGTCGCAGGAGGCGATGGCCTCCTGGTGCCGGCCCAGGTGGGCGAGGGCGACGGCGCGCTGGGTGTCGAGCTTGGCCCGGTCGAGCGGGCACAGGTAGGCCCAGGCCAGGGCGGCCAGCCGGAGCGCCTGGAGCGGGTGGCCGAGCTCGGTGCGCACCGTGACCAGCGACAGCCGTGCCTGCGCCACCCGTTCGCGTGGGGCGCCGGGGACGGCGATGGCGGCGCGCAGGTGGCGCTCGGCGCTGTCGAGGTCGCCCAGCTCGCGGGCGGCGAGGGCCATGGCGCGCAGCGCCACCGCCGCCGCCTCGGGGGCGCCGCTGCGGCCGGCCGCGGAGAGGACCACGCGGGCGGCGCGGTCGGCGTCGCCGGGATCGACCAGCGAGCGCAGCAGGGCGGCCTCGGCCGCCTCGACGAGGGGACAGGGGGCGGTGGGGCGGACGGGGATGTCGGAGGTGTCGCTCATGGCCGGCCTTGGTTCGCAACGGTCGGTTAAGGACATGTCCCTCCCGGCGGGACGACGGGTCAGAAGGAGGCGGAGGGGGCCGGGAACGGCCTCAGAGGGCTCTCAGGGCCCCTCGGGGAGGTTCGGGCATGTTCGGGGCTGTTGCGCATCGTCTGGGGCTTTCCGTGGCGTACAGGGCGTCGTGGGGTCATGGCCGGATGCGCACCCACCGGGTCTGCACCGGGGCGTGGCCCGGCCGGTGGCACACCACGCTCAGCCACCCCGGCGGCAGCCCCGTGGCCGCGAAGTGACCGTGCTGCCCGACGCGCCGGGTCAGCGTCAGGTGCGGCGTCCGCACGTCGACGAGCGCGCCCTCCCCGGGGTGCGGCAGCACCTGCCCGGCGACGTCGATGAGCCCGTCGCCCACCGTCACCTCCAGGTCGAAGGTGAGCCCGGCGGCCACGAACCGCACCAGGTGCGAGCCGTCGTCGCCGCGCGTGCCCGAGCTGGTGCGGATGGCGGCCGACTCGGCGACCGGGGCGGCGGTCACCGAGCCGGCGATCCGCAGCCCGTAGACCTCGCGCGCGGCGGCGGAGACGTGGGCGGGGATCGGGTCGGTCCCGGCGGTCAGCCGGAGCGCCGCCAGGAAGTACTCGTCGTTGATCATTGCGCCGGCTCCTGTGGTGAGATCAGAGTGCGCAGTTTCTCCAGGCAGCGGGCCCGGGTCGGGCCGACGCTGCCGAGGGGCAGCCCGAGCCGGGCCGCCGTCTGCCTGCTCCCGAGGTCGATCGCGACCAGCTGGAGCAGCGTGCGGCAGGGCTCGCGCAACGTGGAGACGGTGCTCCAGAGCGCCTGCCGCTCATGGCTGCCGAGGACGGCGGCGCCGGGCTCGGGCTCCCCGGCCTCCGCCGCCCAGTGCACGCCGGGACGGCTCTCGCGCAGCACCAGCAGCGCCTCGCGGCGGACCGTGGTGGCCAGCCAGGCCCCCACCCGCTCGGGCTCCCTGATGTCGTCGAGGTGTTGCAGCAGCCGCAGCCACGCGCCCTGGACCACGTCCGCGGCATCGGCCGCGCCGAGGCCGCACGCGCGCGCCACCGCCCACATGAGCGGCCCGAACCTGGACTCCAGCGCGTCCCACGCCGACCGGTCGCCGTCGGCCGCGGCTCGCAACAGCTCCTCAGGAGCGCGTTGGGCGTGCACGCGGCCTCCTTCGCGGCGGTGACGAGGAGGCGATCATTCCTCCACGTGATTGACCGGGGACTGTCCGTAAACTCTACAGACTCGCCGGGACGAGAACTCCCAGATCGGGAATTTGCCGGTGACCGCCCCCGTCGAGCAGCTCCTTCAGCACGTCCTTGGCCGGCCGGCCGGCGGCCTCCCCGGCGATCGTCCCCGACACCAGCGCCGCCGCGAACGACGTGCCGCTCCACGCCGCGTACCCGCCGAACTCGCCGGTGTCCGGATAGCTGCTCTCCAGCCAGTCGCCCCGGGCGCAGGCGTCCACCCAGGTGCCGTACCCGGAGTAGACGGCCCGCCGCCGCTGGCCGGCGTCCAGCGCCGCGACGCCCACCACGCCGGGCAGCGCCGCCGGCCAGAACGGGCGGTCGGAGGCGGTGTTGCCGGCGCAGGCCACCGTCACCGTGTCGGTCATCGCCGCGATCGCGTCGTGCAGCAGGCGCGGCGGCCGGTCGTCGAAGGTGTGGCCGCCGAAGGAGAGGTTGAGCACGTCCGGGGGGCGCTCGCGCATGCGGTGCAGCGCGCGGATCACGCCCGCCTCGTCGCCGACGCCGTCGCCGTCGAGCACCCGCCGCACGCGCAGCGTCGCGCCCGGCGCCAGGCGCGCCAGCAGGCCCGCGATGAACGTTCCATGGCCGGCCTGCTGCCCCTCTGCCGCGTCGGCGTCCTCGGGGGCCACCCTCGCGTACCACTCCGCGCCCGACCACCACGGATGCTCGGCCACGCCGGTGTCGAGCACGGCCACCGTCACCGGCGAGCGCGTCCGCGCCGGCCGGTACGGGATCGGCGGCGCGGGGAACGGCCGCGACGCCGGGCCGCCGAAGAACAGCGGCTGACCGCGGAAGACGTGGTTGGGGGAGGCCCGCAGGCCCTTGGCCCGCATCTCCGCGGTGAGCTCGCAGGGATCGACGCCGGGCGCCAGGTGCGCCACGCAGACCCCGTCCGCCTCGGAGACGGCCTGGGTCCAGCGCGCGACGGCCGACAACGCGCTCCGGTCGGTCAGGATCTGACCTGGCCGGACGAGCGCCGCGCCGACAGAGTGGAAGTTCATGGCGACGTATGTTTCCCCGTGTGCATCAGGTGTCACGCGACACTCCGGCACCAACTTGGTATGGCCCCCCTCTGGTGCCGGGTAACGACCGACGGTAGTCTCTCCCTAGTCACTTGTGATCATCCCTATGTGCGAGGCCGTTGGGGAAGGCGCACCTCGTACCGAACGGGAGGTCCGGTGTCTGCTCGTGGCGTCCTTTACGTCCACTCGGCTCAGCCCGCGCTGTGCCCTCATATCGAATGGGCGGTCGCGGGTGTCCTTGGCGTGCCCGTAGATCTGACGTGGACGCCGCAACCCGCCGCGCCCAACGTCGTGCGGGCGCAGGCCGAGTGGGAGGGCCGGCCCGGCATCGCGGCCGCCATCGCCTCCTCCCTCATGGGCTGGCAGCGCCTCCGGTTCGAGATCACCGAGGACGCCTCGCCCGGCGTGGACGGCTCCCGCCACGCCTACACCCCCACCCTCGGCGCCTTCACGGCCACCATCGGGGTGAACGGCGACATCATGATCCCCGAGGACCGGCTGCGCGCCGCCATGATGCTGGCCGCCCAGGGGCGGTGCGTGCTGGAGGAGGAGCTGGACAAGCTGCTCGGCCGGCCGTGGGACGAGGAGCTGGAGCCGTTCCGCTACGCGGGCGACGGCGCCCCCGTCCGCTGGCTGCACGCCGCCGTCTGACCGCCGTTTGACCGCCGTCCGACCACCGCCTGACCACCGCCTGACCGCGCCCCGCGCGCCCGCCTCCCGCCGACGAAGGCCCCCCACCGGTTCCGGTGCGGGGCCCTTCCGCGCACGGTCCTCCCGCAGCGCGAAGGCCCGCACCGGTGACCGGTGCGGGCCTTCGGCGAAGACGATCTACAGCGGGATGTTGCCGTGCGCGCCCCTGGCCGGGGTGGCCTGGGCCAGGACGCGGGCGATGGCGCCGCGCGTCTCCTCGGGCTTGATCACCTCGTCGATGACCCCGAGCCGCTGCGCCCGCTCCAGCCCGCCGGCCTCCTTGCGGTGCTCCTCGGCGAGCCGCTGCTCCAGCTCGGCGCGCTCCTCCTCGGGCGCCGCCGCCAGCTGGCGCCGCTTGAGCACGCGCACCGCCGCCACCGGCCCCATGACCGCGACCTCGGTGGTCGGCCAGGCGAAGACCCTGGTGGCGCCCAGGGCGCGCGAGTTCATCGCGATGTACGCCCCGCCGTACGCCTTCCGCGTCACCAGCGTGACGCGCGGCACCGACGCCTCGGCGAAGGCGTGCAGCAGCTTGGCTCCCCGCCGCACCACGCCGTCGTGCTCCTGCCCGACGCCCGGCAGATAACCGGGCACGTCCACCAGGACAACCAATGGCACGCCGAAGGCGTCACACATACGTACGAAGCGGGCGGCTTTCTCGGCGGACGTGGCGTCGAGGCATCCGCCGAGCCGCAGCGGGTTGTTGGCGATCACTCCGACCGTCCGGCCCCCGAGGCGGCCCAGCGACGTGACGACGTTCGGCGCCCACTTGGGGTGCAGCTCGATGCCGGGCTCATCGAGCAGGCCGTTGACGAGCGGCTTGACGTCGTACGCCCGCCGCGCGGACTCCGGCAGCAGCGTGGAGAAGTCGACCTCGTCGACCTCTCCCGCGCGCACCCGTCCCTGGTGGCCGAGGAGCGTGGCGAGCTGCCGCGCCCTGACGTAGGCGTCGGTCTCGTCCGCGGCGACGACGTGTACGACGCCGCTGCGCCGGCCGTGCGGCTCGGGGCCGCCCAGGGCGGCGGCGTCGACGTCCTCGCCGGTGACGCTGCGGACGACGTCGGGGCCGGTGACGAAGATGCGCCCGGTGTCGCACATGATCACCAGGTCGGTGAGCGCGGGCCCGTAGGCCGCGCCGCCGGCCGCCGGGCCGACGACCACGGAGATCTGCGGCACGACGCCGGACGCCTTGGTCATGGCGGCGAACACCGTGCCGACCGCGTGCAGCGACTCGACGCCCTCGGCGAGCCGCGCGCCTCCGGAGTGCCAGACGCCGATGACCGGCACCCGCTCGCGGACGGCCACGTCGTAGGCGTGCACGATGTGCTCGCAGCCCTCGGCGCCCATCGCGCCGCCCTGGAAGCGGGCGTCGCTGCAGAAGGCGACGACGGGCACGCCCTCGACCCGGCCCATGGCGGCCAGCACGCCGCTGCCGTCGTCGGGCGTGATGGGCCGCAGCGAGCCCGCGTCGAGCAGGGCGGTCAGGCGGACGAGCGGGTCGCGGGGATCGGCGGGCTCCTCGTCGGGGCCGCGCGTGGCGACCCCGTTGTCGAGCACGGTCATCTAGGCCCCCTTGAACACGACGGACACGTTGTGGCCGCCGAAGCCGAACGAGTTGTTGACCGCGGCGATGTCACCCTCCGGCAGCTTGCGGTTCTCGCCGTGGACGAGGTCCACCTCGATGCCGTCCTCGGGGTTGTCCAGGTTGATGGTGGCCGGCACGACCCGCTCCTGCAGCGCCTTGATCGTGAAGACGGACTCGATGCCGCCCGCGCCGCCGAGCAGGTGCCCGGTCATCGACTTGGTGGAGGTCACCAGCGGGTGGGTGCCGATGGCCTTGGCGATGGCCTGCACCTCGCCGACGTCGCCGGCCGGGGTCGAGGTGGCGTGCGCGTTGACGTGCCGGACGTCCTGCCCGGTCACGCCGGCGTCGTTGAGCGCCTGGGTCATCGCCATGATGATGCCGCGGCCCTCGGGCTCGGGCTGGGTGATGTGGTGGGCGTCGGCGGAGTAGCCGACCCCGGCGCAGTAGGCGTAGATGCGCGCGCCGCGCGCCTTGGCGTGCTCCTCGGACTCCAGCACGATGATGCCGGCGCCCTCGCCGAGCACGAACCCGTCACGGTCGCGGTCCCACGGGCGGGAGGCGCCGGCCGGGTCGTCGTTGCGGGTGGACATGGCCCGCGCGGCGGCGAAGGCCGCGATGTTGAGGCCGTGGATCGCGGCCTCGGTGCCGCCCGCCACGACGATGTCGGCGCGGCCGGCCCTGATCATGTCCATGGCGCTGCCGATCGCCTCGGCGCCGGAGGCGCACGCCGAGACCGTGGCGTGCACGCCGGCCTGCGCGCCCAGGTCGAGGCCGATCCAGGCGGCCGGGCCGTTGGGCATGAGCATGGGCACGGTGAACGGCGACAGGCGGTTCCAGCCCCGCTCACGGTAGGTGTCGTAGGCGTTGAGGGTGGTGGTGATGCCGCCGATGCCGCTGGAGACGACCACGCCGAGCCGTTCTGGCGCCACCTCGGGGGCGCCGGCGTCCTGCCAGGCCTCCCTGGCGGCCACCATCGCGAACTGCTCGCTGCGGTCGAGCCTGCGGGCCTCGGGACGGGGCAGCACCTCGGCCGGATCGACCGCGGCCGTCCCCGCGAACTTCACGGGGACGGTGTCGATCCAGTCCGTGGTGAGGGTCTCGACACCCGACTGACCGGCGAGGAGCGCCGCCCAGGTCGAGGTGACGTCTCCACCGACGGGCGTCGTCGCGCCAAGCCCGGTGACGACGACACGTACCCGGTTCGCACTCACGTTTCGCGCTCCTTGCTGATCAGATTCGGCCGGCGGGTTCTTCAGCCCTGGATGTAGGTGAGGACGTCCTTGACCGTCTTCAGGTTCTTCAGCTGGTCGTCGGGGATCTCGACGCCGAACTCGTCCTGGGCGGCCACGGCGATCTCGACCATGGACAGGGAGTCGATGTCGAGGTCGTCCACGAAGCTCTTCTCGGGGGTCACCTCGGAGGCCGGAATGCCGGTGATCTCGTTGATGATCTTGCCGAGGCCGGCGAGGATGTCCTGCTCGTTGGCAGCCATGTCGTTGTCTCTCCTTAGGGTTTTCCTGGGATCCGTGCGGCCGTGGGCCGCACAAGCCTTGTGGGTGCCGCGGGTGGTGATCCTACGGAATCTCGATCACTTGGCCCGCGTACGTGAGCCCCGCGCCGAAGCCCAGCACGAGGGCGAGGCCGCCGGAGCGCACCTCGCCCCGCTCCAGCATGCGCGACAGCGCGAGCGGGATGGAGGCGGCGGAGGTGTTGCCCGCGTGGACGATGTCGCGCGCCACCACGGCCTTGTCGGCGCCCAGCTTACGGGCGATGGCCTCGACGATGCGCAGGTTGGCCTGGTGGGGGACGAAGGCCGACAGCTCCGACGGCTCGACGCCGGCCCGCCGGCAGGCCTCCAGGGCCACCGGGTGCAGCGCGGTGGTCGCCCAGCGGAAGACGGTCTGCCCCTCCTGGTGCAGGAACGTGGTGCGATCCTGGATGGAGATGGCCTCGGCCTTGTCGCCCGAGCTGCCCCACACGACGGGGCCGATGCCGGGCGTCTCGGCGGGGCCGACGACCGCGGCGCCCGCGCCGTCCGCGAAGATCACGGCGGTGGAGCGGTCGGTCCAGTCGACCCACTGCGACAGCTTCTCGCTGCCGATGACCAGCACGTTCCTGGCCGACCCGCCGCGCACGGCGGCGCTGGCGGTGGCGAGGGCGTAGCAGAAGCCCGCGCAGGCGGCGTTGACGTCGAACGCGCCCGGCGCGGTGATGCCGAGCCGGTGGGCCACGACGGCGGAGGCGTTGGGGATCTGCGTCTCCAGCGTGCAGGTGGCGACGATCACCAGGTCGACGTCGTCGGGCCCGAGCCCGCTCGCGGCCAGCGCCTTGCCGCCCGCGATGGTCGCCATGTCCTCGACCGACTCGCCCGCGGCGGCGACCCTGCGCTCCTTGATGCCGACGCGCGACTGGATCCACTCGTCGTTGGTGTCCATGGTCCTGGCCAGGTCGTCGTTGGTGACGACGTTGGCCGGCTGGTAGTGGCCGAATGCCAGCACCCGGGCGCCGGGGGCGATGTCGGGGATCCTCACTTGATCAGCTCCCTGGCCGCGTCGAGGTCGTCGGGGGTCTTCAGTGCCACGGTCTCGACGCCGCGCAGGGCGCGCTTGGCGAGGCCGGTCAGCGTGCCGCCGGGCAGCAGCTCGATCATCCGGGTGACGCCGAGCCCGGCCATCGTCTCCATGCAGGCGTCCCACCGGACGGGGCTGCTCACCTGGCTGACCAGGCGCTCGACGAACGCGGCGCCGCCGGCGACCGCCTGGCCGTCGGCGTTGGACAGCAGCGTGACCCGCGGGTCGGCGGGCACGACGGCCGCGGCGGCGGCGCGCAGGCTCTCGACCGCCGGGGCCATGTGGCGGGTGTGGAACGCGCCCGCCACGGACAGGGGACGCAGCCGGGCGCGCGCCGGCGGATCCGCGGCGAAGGCCGCGAGCTGCTCCAGCGTGCCGCCGGCGACGATCTGGCCGGCGCCGTTGATGTTGGCCGGGGTGAGCCCGTGCTTGTCGATGGCGGCCAGCACGTCGTCCTCGGCGCCGCCGAGCACCGCCGTCATGCCGGTCTCGGTCACCGCGGCGGCCTTGGCCATCGCCTGGGCCCGCTCGCGGACCAGGGCGAGCGCCTGCTCGGCGGTGAGCACCCCGGCCAGCGCGGCCGCGGCGAACTCGCCCACGCTGTGCCCGGCCAGCACGTTCCCGGTCAGCACGTCGGGCGCGGCGCCCAGCGCCTCGGCCGAGGCCAGCGCGGCGGCCACCAGCAGGGGCTGGGCCACCGCGGTGTCACGGATCTCGTCGGCGCCGGCGGTCGTGCCGTAGGCGATCAGGTCGATCCCGGCCACCTCCGACCAGGCGCCGAGCCGGTCGGCGAGGCCGGGCAGCTCGAGCCAGGGGGTGAGGAAGCCTGGGGTTTGGGCGCCTTGGCCCGGAGCGACGAGTACAAGCACGCATTCCACCTTGCCCTGTAGAACTTCGACACGCGGATGGAGATCCATACGAACTTTGTCCAGGCCGATTTGTAGGAAACCCACAGTGGGGATTTCGGCCTGATTACGTTAGGGCCCGCCACGTTACGGCTGTCTCGGCGAGGCGGCCGAGGATGAGGCCGACCTGGAGCGTGAAGGCGGAACGGCCCTCCGTGGGCTGGTAGCCGGTCAGCTCGGTGATCTTCTTCAGCCGGTAGCGGACCGTGTTCGGGTGCACGAACAGCAGCCGCGCGGTCGCCTCCAGCGAGGTGCCCTGCTCCAGGTACGTGGCCAGCGTGTCGAGCAGCGGCGTGCCGGCCAGCGGCAGGTAGACGTTCTCGATGAGCTGCTCCCTGGCGTCCTCGTCGCCGTCGAGCGCCCGCTCGGCCAGCAGGTCCTCGGCGTGCACCGGCCGGGGCGCGTCCGGCCAGCCCGCGCTGGCCTTCAGCCCGGCGAGCGCGGCCCGCGCCGAGCGGGGAGCGGCGTGCAGGTCGGGCACCTCGGGGCCGACCACGATGGGGCCCATGCCGAAGCGGGCCACCACCTGCCTGGCCGCGTCGTTGACGCTCTCCGCGCCGCCGACGATCACGATGAGCCGGTCGGCCTGGACGCCGGCCAGCAGGTCCATGCCGATGCGGCGGCCCCGCTCGCGCAGCCCGTCGATGACCGCCCGCGGGTCGCCCTCGGGCGCGTGCCCCGCGATGACGACCACGGGGGAGGAGGTCCAGCCGAGCGCCGCCGCCCAGGAGTGGAGGCCGTCGTCCACCTCGCCGCGGACCAGGGCGTCCACGATGAGCGCCTCCAGCCGGGCGTCCCAGGAGCCCCTGGCCTCGGCCTCGCGGGCGTAGACGTGCGCGGCGGCGAAGGCGACGTCGCGGGTGTAGCGGAGCATGGCCTGCTGGAGCTGGTCCTCGCCGCCGGGGGCGGCCAGCTCGTCGGTCTGCGCCTCGACGACCTCGACCACGACGCGCACGATGTCGACGGTCTGCTGCAGCGAGATCGAGCGTTTCAGCTCGCGCGGCGCGGTGCCGAAGAACTCGATGCTGGGCGTCGGCCGGTCCTCCCCGGCGGTCGAGAACCACTCGACGAACGCCGCGATGCCCGCCTGCGCCACGAGCCCCACCCAGGAGCGGTCCTCGGCGCTGAGCGCGCGGAACCAGGGGAGCTGCTCGTCCATGCGGGCCATCGCCGCGGTGCCGAGCGAGCCCATGGCCCGCTCCAGCCTGCGCGTGGTGTCCTCCCGGGTCCGGTCTGTCACGCCCTCTAGAGTGCCAGGTGGCTCCCGGTGACCGCGACGCCGGTCGGCGTCCGCCGCGCCGGCGCTAGATCACGGCGACCGCGGTGATCAGGCCGATCGCCACGTGGGTCACCGCCAGCAGGCGCGCGCCGGGCTGCAGGTCGGGCTCCTTGACCAGGTCGCGTACCGAGATGCCGACGATCCGGTCGAAGACCAGCATCGCCACGGTCTGCACCACGATGCCGACCAGGCCGAACACCGCCGTGCCCGCCAGGCCCTCGGCCAGCCGCCCGCCGGAGGCCCAGATGGAGGCCGCCACGATCAGGCCGACCGCGGCCAGGGCGGAGGTGGCCAGCAGGGTGGCGTTGGGGTTGCGCTCGCTGCGGATGATGTGGCTGAGCTTGCCGGGCGTGGCCCAGTCGATCACGTAGAAGCCCACGATCATGAGGATCACGCCGACGGCGGCGTAGGAGGCGATGGCGCCCGCGCCGCGGGCGAGGGTTTCCAGAAGGGTCACGTCTGTTCCTTGGTTCAGGTGCGGGGGATGTCAGTCGGCGATGCGGTGCGGGACGAAGGAGGAGGTGTCGTCGGTGATCAGCCCGGTGCTCTCCCTGATGCCGAGGCCGGCGGCCTCGTCGGCGACCACCCACGCGCCGAGCACCGGCCGCTGCCCGCCGAACTCCGGCAGCGCCTCGAAGCCCTGGTGGACGTAGCCCTCGCGGCCGTAGTGGCCGGGCGTCTCCAGGGTGCCCTCAGGGGTGACGACCCGCATCGCGGCGCCCTCCCGGCCGAGCAGCGGCTTGGTGATGTACGAGGTCAGCTCGCGGGGCCCGTCGAGGTAGGCCGGCAGCAGCGAGGGGTGCCCCGGGTAGAGCTCCCACAGCACGGCCAGCAGCGCCTTGTTGGACAGCAGCGCCTTCCACAGTGGCTCGATCCAGGTGGCGTGGCGCACGGCGTGCCGGCCGAAGTCGTCGGAGAGCATCCACTCCCACGGGTAGAGCTTGAACGCCGAGCGGATCACGCCGTCGCGGGCGTCGACGAAGCGGTGGTTGAGCTCGTCCCAGCCGATGTCCTCCATGGCCACCGAGACGGTGGGCCGGCCCGCCTGCTCGGCGACCTCCTGGAGGTAGGCGACCGTCATGGCCTCCTCGCCGGTCTCGTCGGCGTTGGTGAAGGCGAAGTGCACCGGGCCGGACGGCAGCCGCAGCTCGCGCCAGCGGTCGAGCAGCCGCTCGTGCAGGGAGTTCCACTGGTCGTCGCCGGGGTGGACGTCCTGCAGCCAGTACCACTGCACCACGGACGACTCCACCAGCGAGGTCGGGGTGTCGGCGTTGTACTCCAGCAGCCTGGCCGGGCCGGTGCCGTCGTAGCGCAGGTCGAAGCGGCCGTACAGGTGGGGGTCGCGCCGCTCCCACGAGCGCGCGACCTCCTCCCACGCCCACTCGGGGACGGCGAAGTCGGCGAAGCGGCCGGTCGTCACCACGTGCTCGACGGCGTTGAGGCACATGCCGTGCAGCTCCTCGACCTGCTGCTCCAGCGCCTCGACCTCCTCCATCGAGAAGACGTAGTGCACCGACTCGTCCCAGTAGGGCCTGGACAGGCCCGCGGGGTGGGCGGCGCGGTGGTAGGCCAGGCCCTGCCCCTCGATCGTCTTCTCCCAGCCGGGCCTGGGAGTGCCATGCTCGCGGCGCACGCCTCAGCTCCCGCCGCTCCAGCTCTTGCCGAACCCGCCGCGCTGGATGGACTTGCCGCTGCGGGAGGTGATGTCCACGTCGGAGGGCCGGTAGGTGGTGCCGCCCCGGATCTTGTTGCCGACCCTGGTGCCGCCGTAGTACCACAGGTACGCCCCGCGCGAGCCGCCGTAGTAGTGCGAGGTGTGGCCGTCGTCTTCGTCGCAGTAGTCGTCGTCCACGACCTCGTAGGTGCCGTCGTCGAGCTGCACCACGCAGTCGGCGGTGACGTCGTCGTCGTCCGCGGTGGCCGCGCAGTAGCCGACGAGCATCACCGACAGGACGCCGAGTACGGTCAACTGGATGGCCTTGGAGGACTTGCGTTCCTGGGGCGGCGTCGGCTGGTTGTGGGGCGGTTTTGCCATCTAGCTCCTGCTTTCAGTGGCCGATCAGCCTATCGGTGGCTCTCGGCCGCGTTCAATCCGGAAACGCTCCTCACTCAACGCGGGTGGGTAGGAGGGACACATGGACCCGGTCGAGGCGTTGCGCGAGATCGCGTTCCTGCTGGAACGCGCCGGCGAGCCGACGTACCGCGTGCGTGCCTTCCGCCGCGCCGCCGCGGTCGTCGCCGAGCTGCCCAGGGACGAGCTCGTGCGGCTGGCCCGCGGCGGCGGGCTCGGCGACCTCGCCGGCATCGGCAAGGTCACCGCCCTTGTGGTGAACGAAAGCCTCGATGGCCAGGTTCCGACGTATTTGCGGCGGATGCGGGCGACCGAGGGCGTGGAGCTGGACGCCGAGACCGCCGGGCTGCGCGCCGCGCTCAAGGGCGACCTGCACAGCCACTCCGACTGGTCCGACGGCGGCTCGCCGATCGAGGAGATGGCCGAGGCGGCGCGGGCGCTCGGGCACGAGTACTGGGCGCTGACCGACCACTCGCCGCGCCTGACGATCGCCAAGGGCCTGACGGCCGAGCGGCTGGAGCGCCAGCTCGACGTGGTGGCGAAGCTCAACGAGCGGCTGGCGCCGTTCCGGATCCTCACCGGCATCGAGGTGGACGTCAACCTCGACGGCTCGCTCGACCAGGAGCCCGAGCTGCTGGACCGGCTGGACGTGGTGGTCGCCAGCGTGCACTCCAAGCTGCGCATGGGCGGCGAGGACATGACCCGCCGCATGGTCACCGCCATCGCCGATCCTCTCGTGGACGTGCTCGGGCACTGCACCGGCCGGGTGGTGCAGGGCGGCGGGAAGCGAGGCGTCAAGCGGCCGGAGTCGGAGTTCGAGGCGGAGCTGGTCTTCGAGGCGTGCCGCCGGTTCGGGGTGGCGGTGGAGATCAACTCGCGGCCCGACCGGCTGGACCCGCCCAAGCGGCTGATGCGGCTGGCGTACGAGATGGGCTGCCTGTTCGCGATCGACTCCGACGCGCACGCGCCCGGGCAGCTCGACTGGCAGCGGTACGGCTGCGAGCGGGCGGCCAGATGCGGGATCGAGGCCGAGCGCGTCGTCAACACCTGGCCGCTCGACCGGCTGCTGGAGTGGACCCGGGGCTGACGCCTGGGGGCTCCTCGCTCAGCAGGTGACCGTGCGGTTGCAGGAGCCGGTCGTGTACGTCCACTCGCGCGACCGGCCGTCGCGCACCCACACGAGCAGGCCGTGCGGCTGCTCGTCGGCGATGCGGGCGACGCGGGACGGCGCGGTGCCGCCCCGCGCGGGTCACCGGCCGGGAGAAAATACGATCGTTTTCCCCGCCGTGAAAGGCGCTCTCCGCTCGCAAGCCGCCCTGACCCTCCCCTCGGAGGTCAGAGTTCCCTGTCGTGAGGGACAGGAGGATGTGGCGAGTGTGGCCCGCGTGGCGCGATTGTCAGTGGCGGCACGTAGCGTTCCGGCTGTGAACCGTACCGACCGGCTCTACGCGCTCGTCGAGGACCTGCGCGCCATCGCGCCCCGCTGCCGCTCCGCCCGCGCGCTCGCCGAGCGGTTCGAGGTCAGCGTGCGCACGATCGAGCGCGACATCACCGCGCTCCAGGAGTCGGGCGTGCCCATCTACGCCGAGCCGGGCCGCAAGGGCGGCTACGCCATCGACAAGAAGATGTCCCTGCCCCCGCTCAACTTCAGCCCCGCCGAGGCCGTGGCCATCGCGGTGGCGCTCAGCCAGGCGGGCGACCAGCCGTTCGCCCGCCACGCCCGCAGCGCCCTGCGCAAGGTCGTCTCGGCCATGCCCGGCCCCGAGGGCGACCTCGCGCGCGAGCTGGCCCGGCGGGTGCAGCTCGTGCGCCACCCCGCCGACCGCGACGACGAGGCCCGGCCGCTCGGCTCCGAGCACGTCTCGCGCGCCATCGAGGAGGCGCTGCTGCGCCGGCGCGTGCTGCGGCTGGATTACGCCGACGCCAAGGGCGCCCTCACCTCCCGCGACGTCGAGCCGGGGGTCTTCCTCGGCGGGCGCGGCGGGTTCTGGTACCTCGTGGCCTGGTGCCGGCTGCGCGACGACGTGCGGGTCTTCCGTCTCGACCGCATCGCCGCCGCCACCGTCACCGGCGAGCGCTGCCCCGACCGGCCGCTCGAGGGCTTCGCCACCGATGTCCCCGAGATGGTCGTGCACGGCACGGTCCTCGACTGAGCGAGCGAGCGGAGTGCGGCGATATGTTCGAAAAGTCAAGAAGAAACACCGACATAGGGTTGTCGCCCAAGCGTCAGATCGTTGTCCTGTTCGAGAAACCAAGGAGACGACGATGGACAACACGGTGACCTGGTTCGAGGTCGCGACCGACGACCCCGAAGGCGCCCAGCGGTTCTACGGCGGCCTGTTCGGCTGGACGTTCGCCCCCGGCGACGGCCCGCTCGACTACCGGATGATCGGCTACCCGGGCGGCGAGCAGCCGGCGGGCGGCCTCTACAACACCAAGGGCGAGTTCCCCGCGCACGCCGTCTTCCACGTCCGGGTGGCCGACGTGGAGGAGACCTGCGCCCGCAGCGAGGCCCTCGGCGGCAAGGTGATCGCCAAGGTCATCGACGACGGCGCGGGCACCGACTTCGCCTACCTCCAGGACACCTCGGGCAGCCTCTTCGGGATCTTCCACCGCAGGTGATGACCCGTGCGCGGGCCGGGATCGCGCCTTCCCCGCACAGCCCGGCCCGCGCACGGGCCGCCCGCGCCGCCGCTCCCCACAGGGCTCACCTCCGGGGGCGGCGGGGCGGCGCGGGTCACCCCCTCGCCCTGGACACGCCGCCGATCGCCGAGCGGCGGCGCGTCCAGGGCCACACCCCGGCCACGCCCGTCCGCGCTCATGGGGCCGGGCGGGCGCACAGGGGCCGCGTCTCGCCGGCGGGCGGGTCAGAGGGAGGCGGCGGCGAGCCAGCGGGTGAGGAGGTCGCGGTCGCCGAAGACCGTGAGCGTGTCGGGCGAGCGCCGGCCGTAGACCAGCAGCAGCAGGTCCGCGACCGGTCCCCGAACGGCGACGTCGCCCTTGGCGTGGCCGCGCGCCCAGTCGATCCTCCCGGCGGGGCCCTGGGTGATGGTCCACTCGCCGGAGCCGGCCTCGGCCTCGGCCTCGCTGTCGGTGGCGGTGGCGGTGGTGGTGGTGTCGGTGGCGGTGTCGGTGGCGTGGAGGTGGATCGTGGCCCCCTCCACGCCGAGCTCCGCCAGCGGCCTGGTCACCCAGGTGGCCGACGGCAGGTTGTGCAGCAGCTCCTCGACGCCGTCCACGGCGACCTCCGCCGGGACCACCGGGTCGAGGCCGAGCGCGAGCTCGGCGTCGACCCGGTGCACCACCAGCTCGTACGCCATCCGCCGCGCCCACCAGGAGGCCCGCCGGTCCGGCCCCCAGGTCCACATCTCCATGGCGGGGTCGGTCTCGCGCAACACGCGCACCAGCTCGGCGGCCCCGTCGCGCAGCCAGCCGGGGTCGGCGCCGCCCTCGGGCAGCTCGACGGGCGCCTGGCGGGACCACAGGGGCTCCTGCACCCGGTTGCGCAGCAGGTGCACCGTCCAGCGGTGCAGCCGGCCGACGTGCGTGATCAGGTCGGCCGTCGTCCAGCCGGGGCAGGTCGGCACCGGCACCGTCAGGTCGCCCGACAGCCCGGCGAGGCGTTCGGTCTCCCGCTCGATGAGCGATTCGTAGTCCACGCGGCACAGCCTAGGCGGCCGGGCAGGTGGCACCCTTCTGCGGCACCTTGCCGTTGATGAGGTAGCCGTCCACGAGCCCCTGGACGCACTTGCTGCCCGACAGGTACGCCCCGTGCCCCTCGCCCTCGTACGTCACCAGCGTCGCGGTCCTGAGCTGGGCGGTGAGCCTGGGCGCCCACTCGTAAGGCGTCGCCGGGTCGCCTCGGCCGCCGATCACCACGATCGGCGCTGAGCCGGTCGCGTTGACGTGCCTGGCCTGGTCGCTGCCCTTGACCGGCCACACCCGGCACAGCCCGCCGGAGCCCTCGCTGCCGAACAGCGGCGAGATCTTCAGCGCCTGCTGCTCGGTGCGCCGCAGCACGCTCTCGTCCGGCCGCTCGGCGGTGTCCACGCAGGTGATGGCCGGGAAGCTGGTCATCTGGGTCGAGTACGAGCCGTCCTCGGACCGCCCGGTGTAGGAGTCGGCCAGGTACAGCAGCGCCTCGCCGCGTCCCTTGAGCGCGTCGCCGAGCGCCTGCTCCAGGAACGGCCAGGTCAGCTCGGAGTAGAGCGCGGCGGCCACGCCGGTCGAGGCGAGGCCCTGGGTGAGGTCGCGGCCGCCGACCTTGATCGGCTTGGCGGTCAGCTCGTTCATCAGGTTCTCGACGTTGGCGTTGGCGGTGGCGAGGTCCTTGCCCACCGCGCACGAGCCGTCCTTGACGCACGACTTCAGGAAGCTCTCGTAGGCCTGCTGGAAGCCGCGCGTCTGGGCCAGCGTCCGCTGCTCGAAGGTCACGGTCGGGTCGAGCGGCGCGTCGAGCACCATGCGGCCGACGTTCTTCGGGTAGAGGGTGGCGTAGACGGCGCCGAGCTGGGTGCCGTACGACATGCCGACGTAGTTGAGCTTGGGGTCGCCGACGGCGGCGCGGATGCGGTCCATGTCGCGGGCGGCGTTGACGGTGCCGACGTAGGGCAGGATCTTGCCGGAGTTCTGCTGGCACAGGGCGGCGAACTGCTTGTTCATCTGCGCGCTCTGGCGGTGCGTCTCGTCGTCGGGCGGCAGCGTGTCGAGGGCGGTGAAGCGGTCCATCTCGGCGCCGCTGCCGCACCGCACGCCGGAGCTGCGTTCGACGCCGCGCGGGTCGAAGCTGACGAGGTCGTAGCGGGTGCGCAGCGGGGCGAGGGCCTTGGCCGCCTGGTCGAGGGTGTCGACGCCGGAGGCGCCGGGGCCGCCGAAGTTGAACACCATGGAGCCGAGCCGCTGCCCCTTGCCGGTGGCCGGGAGCTTGATGAGCGCCAGCTCGATCGTGTCGCCGCCCGGTTTGTCGTAGTCCAGCGGCACCGTCAGCTTGCCGCACCGCACCGAGCCGTCCTGGCGGGCCGGCGGCTCGCCGTCCGGGCGCTTGATGTCGGTGCAGGGGCCCCAATCGACCTGGCCGGCGGCCTCGCTGGGCCCTCCGGCGGCCTGCGTGACCGGCTGGGCGGGAGCTGTGGAACAGCCGGCGGCCCCGACGAGCAGCGCGGCGGCTAGGACACGTCGCATAGCACAAACTTCCCCTCGTTCATCCGGGGGGAAGAGTGCCCACAATACGCGACTGCGCACCAAATGTGGGTGAGGCGGCCCGTACCCCTCCTGACGTGCCGCCTCACCCGCCCCCCGAACACAGGGGCGCTCCCGCGAGGACATTCGCGGGAGCGCCCCGTCCGGATGTGTCAGACGCCCACGTGTCAGACGCCCACGTGTCAGACGCCCATCGACTGCGTGTCGTTGCTCTCCGCGCCGCCGGCCTCGGTGACGCCGTTCTTGAGGTGGTAGCGGGCGATGGCCTCGCGCAGCACCTCGCCGTCGAGCTCCTTGCGCCTGACGAGCTGGGTCAGCACCGCCAGCGTGATCGAGGCCGCGTCCACGTGGAAGTGGCGGCGCAGCGCCGAGCGCGTGTCGGACAGGCCGAACCCGTCGGTGCCCAGCGAGGACCAGTCACCCGGCACCCACTGCGCGATCTGGTCCTGGACGGCCTTCATGTAGTCGCTGACGCCCACGAACGGCCCCTGGGCGTCGGACAGGGCCTGCGTCACGTACGGGACGCGCTGCTCGGCCTCGGGGTTGAGCAGGTTGTGCTCCTCGCAGGCCAGGGCCTCGCGGCGCAGCTCGGACCACGACGTGGCCGACCACACGGTGGCCGAGACGCCCCAGTCCTCGGCGAGCAGCCGCTGCGCCTCGACCGCCCACGGGCCCGCCACGCCGGAGGACAGGATGTTGGCCTTCGGGCCCTGCGTCTGCGGGCCGTCGGCGAACTTGTACAGGCCCTTGAGCAGGCCCTGCACGTCGAGGTTCGCCGGCTCGGCGGGCTGCAGGTAGGGCTCGTTGTAGACGGTCAGGTAGTAGAAGACGTCCTCCGGCTGGTCGCCGTACATGCGCCGCAGGCCGTCCTTGACGATGTGCGCCACCTCGAACGCCCAGGACGGGTCGTAGGAGACCGCGGCCGGGTTGGTGGAGGCGATGAGCGGCGTGTGGCCGTCCTCGTGCTGCAGGCCCTCGCCGTTGAGCGTGGTGCGGCCGGCGGTGGCGCCGAGCAGGAAGCCGCGGCCCATCTGGTCGCCCATCTGCCACATCTGGTCGCCGGTGCGCTGCCAGCCGAACATCGAGTAGAAGATGTAAATCGGGATCATGTGCTCGCCGTGCGTGGCGTACGCGGTGCCGGCGGCGATCGCCGAGGCCATCGAGCCCGACTCGCTGATGCCCTCGTGCAGGATCTGGCCCTGCACGGCCTCCTTGTACGACAGCAGCAGCTCGCGGTCCACGGCCTCGTACGTCTGGCCGTGCGGCGAGTAGATCTTCGCCGACGGGAACATGGCGTCCATGCCGAACGTGCGGGCCTCGTCCGGGATGATCGGCACGAACCGGTGGCCGATCTCCTTGTCGCGCATGAGGTCCTTGAGCAGGCGCACGAACGCCATGGTGGTGGCGACCTGCTGCTTGCCCGAGCCCTTGCCGAAGGTCTTGTAGACCTCGTCGCCCGGCAGCTTGATCGGCTTGGCCCGCTGCACCCGCTTGGGCAGCACGCCGCCGAGCGCCGCGCGGCGCTCCTTCATGTACTGGATCTCGGGGTCGTTCTCGCCCGGGTGGAAGTAGGGCGGCAGCTCGCCCTCCAGCGCCGAGTCGGGGATCGGCAGGTAGAGCCGGTCGCGGAACTCCTTGAGCTCGGCCTTGGTGAGCTTCTTCATCTGGTGCGTGGCGTTGCGCGCCTCGAAGTCCTTGCCCAGCGTCCAGCCCTTGATGGTCTGGGCGAGGATCACCGTCGGCTGGCCGACGTGCTCGCGGGCCGCCTTGAAGGCCGCGTAGACCTTGCGGTAGTCGTGGCCGCCGCGCGACAGCTTGCGGATGTCGTCGTCGGACAGGTGCTCGACCATCTTGCGCAGGCGCGGGTCGGAGCCGAAGAAGTGGTCGCGGATGTAGGCGCCCGACTCGACCGAGTACGTCTGGAACTGGCCGTCGGGGGTGGTGTTCATCTGGTTGACCAGCACACCGTCGACGTCGGCGGCGAGCAGCGGGTCCCAGTCGCGGCCCCACACGACCTTGATGACGTTCCAGCCGGCGCCGCGGAAGTACGACTCCAGCTCCTGGATGATCTTGCCGTTGCCGCGCACCGGGCCGTCGAGCCGCTGCAGGTTGCAGTTGATGACGAAGGTGAGGTTGTCGAGCTCCTCGCGGGCGGCGAGGCCGATGGCGCCGAGCGACTCGGGCTCGTCCATCTCGCCGTCGCCGAGGAAGGCCCATACGTGGCTGCGGCTGGTGTCCTTGATCTGGCGGTTGAGCAGGTAGCGGTTGAACCGCGCCTGGTAGATCGCGCCGATCGGGCCCAGGCCCATGGAGACGGTCGGGAACTCCCAGAAGTCGGGCATGAGCCGCGGGTGCGGGTAGGACGGCAGGCCGCGGAAGCCGTGCGAGAGCTCCTGGCGGAAGGCGTCGAGCTGGGACTCGTTGAGCCGGCCCTCCAGGTAGGCGCGGGCGTAGATGCCCGGCGCCGCGTGCCCCTGGAAGAAGACCTGGTCGCCCGACTCGCCGTGGTCCTTGCCCCGGAAGAAGTGGTTGAAGCCGACCTCGTAGAGCGAGGCCGCCGAGGCGTAGGTGGCGATGTGGCCGCCGACGTTGGTGCGGGCGTTGGCCCGGGACACCATGACCGCCGCGTTCCAGCGGATGTAGGCGCGGATGCGGCGCTCGACGTGCTCGTCACCGGGGAACCAGGGCTCGCGCTCCGGCGGGATGGTGTTGATGTAGTCGGTGCTCCGCAGGCCCGGCACGCCGACCTGGTGCTCGCGGGCCCGTTCCAGCATGCGCAGCATCAGGTAGCGGGCTCTGGTGCGGCCTTCGGTCTTGACGACGTTGTCGAGAGACTCGAGCCACTCGTTGGTCTCACTGGGGTCGACATCAGGCAGCTGGCTGGGTAGGCCGTCGCTGATGATCGAGAATCGCTGGCGTCCGGAAGCCACTGGGTCTCGCCTTCCGAGAATGACTGATGTCTGGTCTGGGTCGCCTTCCATCCTGGTCGCTAGCCGTAGAAAACGCATCTCTACTGGCCGGTAACCAGAGTGTCCCTGCTGGCAGGGAGCGCTCCGATGGCCTAGACCACCGATGGTAGGACGAATCGCAGTCAAAGGTTACATCCCGGGAGCAATTTAACAAGACAGGAAAATGAACGAAATTTCGCTCGAATGCCTGGGCCTGTCCCCGGGGCGTCCCCTGCCGCACCTGCACCCTCCCCCGAACGGGGACGGTCGTCACCAGGACGGCCGGGCGAGTCTAGCGGCCGATCCTGGCAGCGGCCTCCGCAGGGGCACGAACAGCCTGGTCAAAGCGCCTCGTCGAGCGGGACGAGCCCCTGCTGGAGCGCGTAGATGGCGGCCTGCGTGCGGTCGGACACGCCCAGCTTGGCCAGAATGCTGCTGACATGCGACTTGACCGTCTCCCTGCCCATCCGCAGGTCCCTGGCGATCTCGGCGTTGGAGCGCCCCCTCGCCAGCGCCGCCAGCACGTCCCGCTCCCTCGGCGTGAGCGTGTCGAGCGGGCGGGGGCGCTCGGCCCGGCGTACCTGCCTGACCAGCAGCGCCGCGATGCCCGGCTCCAGCACGCTGCCGCCGCGCGCCGCCGCGCGGACCGCCTCGACCACCCGGTCCACGGCGCTCGTCTTGGACAGATAGGACAGCGCCCCGAGGCGCACCGCCTCCACCACCCGGTCCTCCTCCTGGAAGGAGGTCAGCACGATGACCGCCGGGGCCGGCGCGTCGCCGCCCTCCCGCAGCGCCCGCAGCGCCGCCAGGCCGTCCGTGCCGGGCATGACGAGGTCGAGGAGCATCACGTCGGGACGCAGGGCGCGCACGGCCCGCAGGGCGGCCTCGCCGTCGGCGGCCTCGCCCGCCACCTCGATGCCGTCCTCCTGCTCCAGGACGAAGCGGAGGCCCTGCCGCACCACCTCGTGGTCGTCCACGATCAGCACCCGGACGGGCGTCCTCGGCTCGTCGCCGCTCCCGTGACCGGTCACGTCAGCCTCGCCGTCACGGTCGTGCCGCCCTCGCCGCTGCTCACCGTGAGCCGCCCGCCCAGCTCCGTCACCCGCTCGCGCATCAGCGTCAGCCCCATCCCGTGCCGCCCCGCCACGTCCGCCGGGTCGAAGCCGGTCCCGTCGTCGGTCACCGAGACGACGACCGCGCCGTCCCCGTCCCGGCACAGCCGCACCTCGACCTCGGACGGCGCCGCGTGCTTGACCGCGTTGCCCAGCGCCTCCTGCACCAGCCGCAGCACCGCGTGCTCGGCCGCCGCCTCCAGCGCCACCTCCTCCAGCACCGCCTCCACCCGGAGGCCGAGCCGGGTCTCGTACGCCCGGCACAGCTCCTCCAGGGCGGGCGTCAGCCCCGCGTCCTCCAGCGCCACCGGCCGCAGCTCCAGCAGCAGCGCCTGCATCTCGCGCATCGCCCGCGCGGAGGTCCGCTCCATCGCCTCCGCCTGGCCGCGCAGCTCGCGCGGCGCGGCCCGGCGCATGCCGGCGGCCAGCAGGCTCAGCGAGAACAGGTCCTGGGAGATGGAGTCGTGCAGCTCCCTCGCGATTCGGCCGCGCTCGGCCTGCCTGGCCTCGGTGCGCGCGGTGCGGCTGGCGGTCTCGACCGCCGCGCCCAGCCGGTCGGTCATGGCGTTGAACGACTGCTCCAGCGTGCTCACCTCGTCAGAGCCGGACACCGCGACCCTGGGCCGGAAGTCGCCGGCCGCCACCGCCGTCGTGACGTCGGCCAGCCTGCGCACCCGCCCGATCAGCCGCCGCGTGCTCAGCAGCCCGAACACCAGCCCCACCGGCACCACCAGCGCCAGCACCAGCAGCGTGAGGACGACCATGGGCGTGAGGTCGGGCATCGTCGCCGGATCGGCGTCGGCTGGGGCCTGGACGTGCACGAACCCGATCACCCCGGGCCCGTCCGGGTTCTTGATCTGCACCGGGCTGAGGTGCCAGACCGTCGGCCCGGTCCTGGTGCGGCCGTTGCCTCCGCCGCCGTCGCCGTTTCTCTCGGGCAGCGGCGGGACGGGCGGGGCCACGGGCGGGCGCGCCTGTCTCGGCGCCGGTATCGGCAACGGCAGGTCCAGCCTGGTGCCGGGCCGGTAGATGCCGGGGGCGGAGCTGGCCAGGATGAGGCCGTCGCGGTTCACGACGGTCTCCAGCATGGCGAGGCCCGGCTCGGCGTGCGGCCTGGCGCCGCCCGCGAGCGTGCGGCCCCTGCTGGCGGCCGCGGCGTCGCGCAGCAGGGCGTCGGCGTCGCGCAGCAGGGCGTCGGCGTCGCGGCCGGTGGCCGCCAGCCGGTCCGCCTCCTGGGTGATCGCCTTGGCGTCGCCGGCCGCCCGCTCCTCCAGCACGCCCGCCAGGTCGGACGCGGCGGCCTGCGGAATGAGGAACACCGCGACGACCGCGGCCTCGACCAGGAGCACGGCGGTGATCGTGACCAGCACGTACGAGGCCGCCATCCGCCCGCGCAGCCCAAGACCCCACATTCCTCGCAGCGTAACGATCCCGTCATGCCCGGTCCTCCCCCGGAAGAGGGAGGTAAAAATCGTCCGATCTCGGGATCCGGTCTTTTCGTCCGGCTTTCTGCGTACCAATGTGGGAGGTATGAATGCGACGGCAGGAGACCGTCTCCTGGTACACGGGTATGCCGTTGGGAAAAGGGACAGGAGCGGCGTCATCGCGGAGATGCGCGGCCCGTGCGGCGGGCCGCCGCGTACGGTGCGGTCCGGCGACGGGCGCACCGGGCCGGTCTTTGCCGGCCCTGATGCCGTCGATGTGCGTCAGTAAGATTATTTCGTGAGATCAGAAATCATCTCTGTGGCCACAGGTTCGCGAGAGACCGTGCATGACATCACCGGCGAATGCGCCGATTTCGTCCGCGGTCAGGGTGAGGATGGGTTGCTGCACATCTTCGTGCCGCACGCCACCGCCGGCGTCGCCCTGCTGGAGCTGGGCTCCGGCAGCGACGACGACCTGCTGGCGGCGCTGCGCGACCTGCTGCCGGCCGACGACCGGTGGCGGCACCGCCACGGCTCGCGCGGTCACGGCAGGTCACATGTCATGCCCGCGCTGGTCCCGCCGTACGCCACCGTGCCGGTGCTCGGCGGGCGGCTGGCGCTGGGCACCTGGCAGTCCATCGCCCTCGTCGACCTGAACGTCGACAACCCGCAACGTCAGGTTCGCCTGTCGTTTTTGTCTGATTGAATCTGGCCGACTACGGCCGTACCCGTGGCGACCGTTGACGACTGAGGGTCACAGCGTGTGGACTGTCCCGAAGCGATAAACCGCATAAGCGGGGCCACTCAAGCAGGAGGGATAAACGTGAGCGCGACCGCGGGTCAGGCGCAGGGCGAGCGCGGCCTGGCCGAACGACTCGGCCTCAAGCCGGGTCAGGTGGTGCAGGAGATCGGCTGGGACGAGGACGTCGACGACGATCTCCGCGACTCCATCGAGAACGTGACCGGCACTGAGCTGCTGGACGAAGAGAGCGACGAGGTCGTCGACGTGGTGCTGCTGTGGTGGCGCGACGGCGACGGCGACCTCTTCGACACGCTGACCAGCGCCATGCGTGCACTCGCCGAAGGCGGCCAGATCTGGCTGCTCACCCCCAAGGCCGGGCGCGAGGGCCACGTGGAGCCGAGTGACATCGGGGAGGACGCCGCCACCGCGGGTCTGTCGCAGACCAGCAGTGTCTCCGCGGCCCCCGACTGGTCGGGAACCAGGCTCGTGACGCCGAAGGGCCGGGGGCGATAAGGACCCGCCGAAGCTGTGACCCAGGGAGCTCCGGCGCCGCTCATGCGGCAGGATGAAGGCGTGAACCGCTTGGACGCGCATCCTGCCGAGGTCGGCGCCCCGGCTCCGGACTTCGAGCTACAGGACCAGCACGGCGCCCCGGTGCGCCTGTCCCGGCTCAGGGGCGGCAAGGTCGTGCTGGTCTTCTACCCGCTTGCCTTCAGCGGCATCTGCGGCAACGAACTCGACGCGCTGCGCGACACGCCGCTCGGCGACGACGTGCGCGTGCTCACGGTGTCCGTCGACTCCGTCTTCGCGCTCCGTGCCTGGGCGGATCGTCAGGGTTACCCCTTCTCGCTGCTCTCTGATTTCTGGCCACACGGACAGGTCGCTCAGGCGTACGGTGTGTTCGATGAGACGAAGGGGCTCGCCCAGCGGGGGACCTTCATCATCGACGGCGAGGGTGTGATCCGGTGGTCGGTGATCAGACCGATCTCCTCCGCGCGCGACGTCGCCGACTACGTCAAGGCGCTCGCCGACATCCAGTGACACACCGGCACAGACTTCGGAGGAAACGATGCCCTGCTACCGCTGCGGGGCCCGGCAGACGGACCCCGTCCGCGGCGCCAGCCCGTGGCAGCGCGGGGTGCGCCACGAGTCCCAGGTGCTGATCTGCCCGGACTGTCAACGCCTGCACGACCTCGACCTCGACCACTGCGGCACCTGCGGCTCCACGGCGCTCATCTGCCGGCTGGGCGAGGTGGAGTGCCGGGCCTGCGGGGCCGTGTGGCTGGCGCGGGCGGACGACCCGCTCGCCTGCCCGTCCGCGGCCGCGCCCGACCCGCCCCCGGCGGCCAGGGACCTCGCGGTGGAGGTGGAGGCGGCGCTCAACCGCGTCCTCGGCCGCGCCTGACCCGCGCCCGGCCCCCACCGCCCCTTCCCGGGGCCCGTACCACCTGCGCTATCGTCTCCTACCGTGTCCGCATTGAGCAGTACGTCGAGCAGCCCGGCGAGTAGGTCATCGTTCGTCGTCGCGCTCGACGTCGGTGGCACCTCCATGAAGGGCGGCCTCGTCAGCGACTCCGGCAAGGTGCTGCTGAGCGAGCGGCGCCCCACGCCGCGCACCGAGGGCGGCGAGGCGGTCGTGGCCGCCGTCTCCGACTTCATCAGCCACCTGGCCGCGGCCGGCGACGGCGAGCCGGCGGGCGTCGGCCTGGCCGTGCCCGGCCTGGTCTCCGAGCACGCCGCCATCTACGCCACCAACCTCGGCTGGCGCGACGTCCCCGCCTCCGCGTTCACCACCCTGGACATCCCCGTCATGCTGGGCCACGACGTCCGCACGGGCGGCCTCGCCGAGAGCATCCTGGGCGCCGGACGCGGCGTGTCCGACTTCCTGTTCCTGCCCATCGGCACCGGCATCGCCGGCGCCTCCATCATCCGCGGCGAGCCGTACGGCGGCTCCTCCGGCTGGGCCGGCGAGATCGGCCACACCCCCGTCTTCCCCGACGGCGAGCAGTGCGCCTGCGGCCAGTTCGGCTGCCTGGAGACGTACGCCTCGGCCGCCTCCGTGGGCCGCCGCTACAGCCGGCGCGCCGGCGTCGAAGGCGTCAAGGCCGAGCAGGTGGTCACCTCCGACGACCCGATCGCGATCGAGATCTGGGACGAGGCCGTGGAGGCGCTGTCGCTGGCGCTGGCCACGTACACGCTGCTCCTGGACCCGTCGGTCATCGTCCTCGGCGGCGGCCTCGCCGAAGCCGGCCCCGCCCTGTTCGACCCGGTCCGCACCCGCCTGGTCAAACGCCTGGCCTTCCGCGACGCCCCGCCCCTCGTCCCGGCCGCGCTCGGCGTCGACGCCGGCATGCTCGGCGCCGCCCTCCTCGGCTGGCGCGCCGCCGGCCGCCCGGAGCTGGGGCCCGGGTGGGAAGTGGATGTGCGATCGGTGCCCTTGGTGTCGTAAGGTGTAGTGCCGATCAGGGGCGGTTAGCTCAGCGGTAGAGCACTCGCCTTACAAGCGAGGGGTCACTGGTTCGAACCCAGTACCGCCCACCTGCATCAGGAAGCCCCGCAGCGATCATGAGTCGCGCGCCTGCCGAAGGTCTGCGCCAGCGGCCAGGAGCCGTTGCCCGAAGGGCGAAAGCTGCAGAGACGGATGGCGCCGTAGTATCTTCGCGCCGTGACTACTGTCGAGATCTCGATGACCCTTGCTCTCGCGGCAGTGGCCATCATGTTGCTCGCAAGAGCACGGCGGCCAGGTCGCACTGATCGTCAGCGCAAGGAGGCTCGCACGACAGTGACCTTGATGTTCGTTCTCTGGATCGGCGGGATCCTGCTCGGAAAGATCGTCCTCTGGACGAGTTGATCGTGCGTCCAAGTGGATCGGGCGAGAAGGCGACCCTTGGAAGGGCCTTGATGTACGTGAGGTTCCAGAGTCCGACGCCGAACCGTCGCGGGACATGCCCGGGGGTGTTCGGCCTGCTCAACGGCCTCGCCGGGCAGGGGCTCCTGTCGGAGGCGGAGGAGGCGTTCAGGCGCGCGAACAACGCCTGGTACGAGGCCAACTTCACCGACCCCGCGACCGTGGACCCCACTGTCTATGACCGCGACATCAACCCGGGAGCGGCGGCCTGGTTCAAGGCGTCAGCCGGTCACCTGATCCAGCGGGTGCCTGGATACCTGGCCATCCTGGCCGCCCACGACGTGCAGTGCGTACGCCTCGAATCGGCGGATCCCGGCAGGATCATCTACGAGGACGACGATCAAGTGGTGGTCGTGCCCCACTCTCACGCGACCGGGTAAGCGTCTTCCAGGTCGTGCCGATCGGCTGCACATCAAGCAGCACCGAGGCGATCCGGCGTGAAGACGCACCGACTGCGCCAGGCGCGATATCTCGCAAGGCGCGCGAAGCGACTCTTGTCGTCGATGAGCGACGTATTTCCGTATCCACCGTCGATGGTCAGAAGCGGTAACCCCGCTATGGGCCGCCCGGCTCCATCTTGGTCGGGGAGAGAATGGTGGAAGAGGGGACGCGTGCCAGGGAGCGCTGCGGCCGAGAAGGATGGCGACTCCCTTTCTGGGCGCCGGCCTCGGCCTCTTTCCGGAGGGCGGCGTCAGCAACACGTACGGGTTTGATTCGCAGCAGCTGGAGGTGCGGGGCCTCGTCCGACAGGGCCTTTGTGCTTTGCTTCGTGCCCGCCAACCCCTCGCATGAACGGACCCTCGCCTTGGCGAAGCTGAACCAGATCCTCGCCGTGGAAAAGGGCGTCAAGGCCAGCAGCCAGCGCGCGGTCACCGATGCCTACCACACCATCCAGAAGCCGCCCCTGCTGTCCGGCCTGTCGCGCACCTACCAGCCGATCGACGACGAGGGTGAGCAGCTCCCGCCGGAGTCGACCCGCGTCCAGGTGAAGGCCGAGGAGGTGCTGGCCGAGGTCGGCAAGGCGCTGACGAAGCTGTTCGACGTGACCGCGACCAAGGACTGGACGAACACCGTCGCCAAGGCCGACGTGGTCGTGGACGGGCAGCCGCTCATCGAGGGCGCGCCGGTCACCTACCTGCTGTTCCTCGAGAAGCAGCTCGTCGACCTGCACACGCTCATCTCCAAGCTGCCGACGCTGGATCCGGCCGAGACGCAACCACGTCCTGGCCGAGGCGACCGACAAGCACCCGGCGCAGGTGCAGGTGTTCACCGAGGACATCGTCGTCGGCTACTGGACCAAGACGGCCTTCTCCGGCGCCCTGCCGGTCGAGGACCGCCGGGTTGGCGACGCCGTCTTCGCCTACCTTTTCGCCTGACCTGAGAACTCCCCGTTGAGCGCGGGGTGCGCGTTAGCGCAAAAGCTGAAGCTCAGGCTGAAGCTGACGAACGGCTCAAGTGAAGGTTCGAGACCTTCCCCGGGCATTCGGGCCCGGGTAGCCCAACAGGCAGAGGCGGCCGGTCAAGTTCAGATTCTCGCTCGAAGCTCAGCATTGACCGTCGAGCGCCAGATCGACCGAGGACGGGCGATGATTGTTGAGATGCCGGTTCGAATCCGGCCCGCGGCTCTTCGTGCCGCGGTGGCTCAACGGCAGAGCGCACATCGTCAGGACTGACCTGTTCTCTTAAACGCTGCTGGCCTCGGACATGGCGGCACCATCAAGGCCCCCCGGCTTGGGTAGTCCGGGGGGCCGCTGCTTTCCCGGGGCTGTCGTCGCGCTCTCAGCCTCGGTTGATCGACCAGGCGCCGTCGGCCTCGACGGTGACATAGCGGGTGCCCGCGGGCAGCAGCACCCGCCCTCGATAGTCGCCGATCTTGTTGACGAGCAGCTTCGTGGTGCTGCCGCGGTTGTCGAGAGTCCACACGACGAAGTTCGACTCGCCGGCGTGCCGCAGGGTGATCCGGCGTGCCGCCTTGAGGGGTGCGGTGAGCCGGAGGACGTCCGCGCCCTCGCCCTTGGCGTTGATCGCCCAGTAACGGGCCTTGGTGAGCGGCAGGACCTGGAGCGTCCACGCGCCGTCCGCGGTGATCTCCAGGGAGCGCACCTTCTGCCGGGAGATGGTGTTGAACGCGACGGTGCCCTTGTAGTCACCGACCGCGTTGGCCACCAGCCCCACCTGCTTGCCGCTGGTGGACAGCGCCCACACGATGAAGTTGGACTCGCCTCGGTGGGTGGCCTTCACGAGGGACGGCTGCGTGGTCACGGGGATGCGGATCACGTCGTCGCCTTCGCCGCGGTAGGTGGTGGCGGCGGAAGCGGCCTGGGGCGGGACGGCGAGGAACGTTCCGACAAGCACGGCGAGGACGGCGAGGACGCGTAAACGCATGGCGTGGCTCCTGAGGCGGAAGGGCATGGACGGGAAGAAGACGCGCGAGGGATCTCCGGGGTGTACTCGTCGTTGCCCGGTGAGGAGAGTGACACGTCCCGCAGGAAGGTCCTGGCAGCTCGTTCGCGCCCGGGCCCGTCGGCGGCGATGTTGTCGCCCTCGCCCGTCAGTCCGTCGTCGGCGGCACCGTCGAGAGTCACCGACGGCTTGCCGACGCGCGAGGTGTAGTCGACGGTGTCCGTGCCGCCCCGGCCGATGAAGGTGTCCTTGCCGTCGCCGAGGCTCTCGGCCTGCAGCACGTCGTCGCCCGGCCCGCCGCGGAAGTGGGCGTTGCGGCGCCGCCGTTGACCAGGTCGTTCCCCTCCCCGCCGGTCACCCGGACGGGGACGGTGCTGAGGTTGGTGACGATGTCGTCCTTGTTGCCCAGGGAGATCTGGATGTACTGGACGAGGCCGGCGCAGCGCACGCCGGTGCCGTGGGCCACGCTGTTGCGGGCCGGCTCCAGCACGTCGCGGGATGTGGCCCGAGGGGTTCTCCACGCGGGTGTCGGCGCGCACGGGAAGCGCCAAGGACGCTTCCAGGTACACCCGATGAGGGGCGGTACGCGGTGGTCCGTCTGCATGGCCCGAGTACGCTGATCCGGATGTGCTCCGGCTTCGAGGAGGTTGAGCGCCCATGACCACGACGTTCGGCGCGATCGGGAGCGGGCGGCGGACGCGGTTCTTCCTGCGGCTGGCGGCGGCGGTGCCGGATCGGCTGCGGGTCAGCGGGGTCGTCACGCGCAGCGCCGAGCGGGGCGAGGAGGTGACCGCCCGCTGGGGCGTGCCGGCGTTCCGGACGGTCGGGGAGCTGCTGCGTCACGAGCGGCCCGACTACGTCGCCGCGGCGGTGCCGTGGGCGGCCATGCCGGACGCGATCCGCGAGGTGGCCGGGCACCGGACGCCGGTGCTGGCCGAGACGCCGCCCGCGCCCGACCTGGCCGGGTTGCGTGGGTTGTGGCAGGACGTGGGGGGCACCGGGCTGGTGCAGGTCGCGGAGCAGTACCTGCTGATGCCCGGGCACGCGGCGCGGCTGGCTCTGGTGCGGGAGGGCGTGATCGGGGAGCCGACGTCGGTGCAGGTGTCCTCGACGCACCTGTACCACGCGGTGTCGATGATCCGCGGCCTGCTGGGCGTCGGGTTCGACGCGGCCGAGGTGCGCGCGGGCGCGTTCGAGGCGCCGCTCGCCGACCCGCTGACCTTCGACGGCTGGAGCGGCGACGATACGCCGCAGCGTCGCACCACCACCATCGCGACCCTCGACTTCGGCGGCCGGATGGGCCTGTACGACTTCACCGACAACCAGTGGTGGAACCCGCTGCGCATGCGGCGCGTCGTGGTGCGCGGCTCCAGGGGCGAGCTGGCCGACGACCGGGTGGTCCGGCTGGCCGACCCCACGACGCCGGTGGAGTCCGTGCTGATCCGGCGGGACACCGGGGTCGATCTCAACCTGGAGCTGCGCGACCTGAAGCACATCAGCTTCGACGGGCGGGTGGTCTACCGCAACCCGTTCGACGGGGCGGGGCTGTCGGACGACGACATCGCGGTCGCGGACATCCTGGAGCGGACGGGGGCCTGGGCCCGGCAGGAGGGGCCGCCGCCGTACCCGCTCGCCGAGGCGTGCCAGGACCACCTGATCTCGATCGCGATCGGGGAGGCGGCCAGGAGCGGCACGCCGGTCGTCACCGGTAAGGAGGCGTGGGCGGGGTAGCGGCTCCGCCTCGACCGCGTCAGCGTGGGCGGGGGCCCTTCCGCTTGTTGCGGCCGGCGGGCGGGGGCGGGGGCGGGGTGGCGCGGCGGCTGCGCGCGGCGTTCTGGGGTGGTTTGCGGGTTTTGGGCTGCTGCTGCGGCGTGGTACGGCCGCGGGAACTGTTCGGCGTGCGGCCGCGTACGATGCCGATGAAGTCCTCCACCAGGTCGGTGGTCGCGTCCGTGAGCCAGGCCAGGCCCACCTGTGACTGCGGCGCGTCCGTCACCGGCCGGTACGTGAGGTCCCTGCGGTGGTGCAGGCGGGCCAGCGACTGCGGGACCAGGAGCAGCCCGGCCCCGGACGCCACCAGCTCGACCGCCTCCGCCGTCGTCGCCGGGCGGGTGAACGCCGGCGAACCGGGACGGACCGGCCAGTCGAGGGTGTCGTCCAGAGGGTGCAGCACGTCGTCGTCGGCCAGGTCGGCGGGGCTCACCTCGTCGGCGGCGGCCACCACGTGGTCCTTGGGCACCACGACCACCGTGGTCTCCACGTAGAGCGGGATCACGCTGAGCCCGTCGCGCTCGACCGGCAGCCTGACGAAGCCCGCGTCGGCGCCGCCGTCGCGCAGCAGGCCCACGACCTCGGCGGCGGGCACGGCGACCAGCGTCAACGGGATCTCGGGCTTGCGCTCGGCCCAGATGCCGGCCCACTTCGCGGGAGTCACCCCGGGCGGGTACGCCAGGCGGAACTCGTCGCCGCTGTCTCCATCGGTCACCGCCTCAGGGTACCGATGTCAGCAAAGCCCTCCCGACTGGCTACGCTTGCCCTCATGAGCCCGTCCAAGCCGAAGACCGTCCAGACGATGAAGCCCGAGACCGCGGCCAAGAAGCTGGGCGTGCTGTTCTCGGCCACTCCCGCCGAGTTCCAGGCGGGCGTCGTCTCGCGGGACGAGCTGAACGAGCTGCAGGCCAGGCCGCCGGCCTGGCTCGCCGAGCTGCGCCGCAACGGGCCGCACCCGAAGCAGGTCGTCGCCGCGAAGCTCGGGGTCTCGATCTCCGGCCTGGCCAGAGGCGGTGTCACCGAGCCGCTCACCACCGACGAGATCGAGGCGTTGAAGGCGGAGAACCCCGAGTGGCTGGAGCGCGAGCGGACGGTCCAGGCCGAGGCCCGCAAGGAGGCGCAGCGCCTCAAGCAGCAGCGCTGACCGCACGGCGGCAGCGCCCGGGCGGGTGGCAGGAAAACGCGTGGCGGGCGCGGACGGCCTCGGGTTACGTTCGCAGGGCCGGCCACCGGCCGGCGTCCTGACCAGGGCCCCGACCGATCGGAGGCGCGCAGCACGATGACCTGCCACCTTGACGCACTCTGTTTCGACGCGCACGACCCCGCCCGCCTTGCCCGCTTCTGGGCCGGCGTCCTCGGCTGGAAGGAGAGCCGCAGCCCGCACGAGGACGGCATCGCGCTGCTGCCGGACGACGACACCGGGTTCCGGCTCCGGTTCCTGCCCTCGCAGGAGCAGAAGACCGGCCAGAACCAGGCGCACTTCGACCTGACCAGCACATCCCTCGACGACCAGCGGCAGACCGTGGCGAGAGCGCTCGACCTCGGCGCCCGGCACATCGACATCGGCCAGTCCCCCGACGAGGACCACGTCGTGCTCGCCGACCCGGAGGGCAACGAGTTCTGCGTGATCGAGCCGGGCAACAAGTTCCTCGCCGACTGTGGCTTCGTCGGCGCGCTCGCCTGCGACGGCACCCAGGCCGTCGGGTATTTCTGGAGCGAGGCGCTGGGCTGGCCGCTGGTCTGGGACCAGGACGAGGAGACCGCCATCCGCTCCCCGCACGGCGGCCCCAAGATCACCTGGGGCGGCCCGCCGGTCAGCCCCAAGACCGGCAAGAACCGGCTGCACTTCGACCTCGCTCCGCCCGCCGGCGGCGACCAGCAGGCGGAGGTCGACCGGCTGGTCGCGCTGGGGGCCAAGCGCGTCGACATCGGTCAGGGCGAGGTCGGCTGGGTGGTCATGGCCGACCCCGACGGCAACGAGTTCTGCGTCCTCGCCCCGCGCTGAGCCCTGCCGTCACGCCCTGGAGGTGAGGCGGCCACGGAACTCCGCGACGGCGCTCTGGAACAACCGGTTCATGTGCTCCAGCTCGCCCTCGGACGGCTCGCGGCGCAGCTCGACCTGGATCTTGAAGTCGTTGTCCTCGACCGCCACGTCGAGGCGGGCCAGCAGGTCGGGCGGCAGTTTGCCGAGCACGAACGCGCGGAAGGCGTCGGCGACCGCGCCCGCCAGGTCGCCGCAGCCGCAGGACTCGCCCGACTTGATCGCGGTGAGGTGGCCGCGGCCGGTGATCGCGTCGGGGTGCGCGACGTCCAGGGTGCTCAGCCCCGCCTCCACCATCTGCTGCGCCTCGGCCGGCCGCGCCTCGTGCTGCAGGAACAGCCCGAGCGCGATGCGCGCGCGGCCGAGCAGCTCGGCGTCGTGGGCCTGCTCGGCCTCGGCCACCGCCTCGCGCAGGCGCCGCTCGGCCTCGGCGGCGCGGCCGGCGGCCGACAGGGCCAGGCCCCAGTTGCGCAGCACCTGAGCGGTGAGGTCACGGCGGCCGAGGCCGGCGGCCCGGGCGTGCGCCTGCTCGTACGTGCGCAACCCGCCCTCGGTGTCGCCCGCGTCGTCCTGGGCCATGGCCAGGCCCAGCGCCGCCATCAGCGCCTCCTCCGGCCTGCCCTGCCGGTCGTAGGCGGCGAGGACCCTCCGGACGGCCTCCACCCGTCCCGCCTCGTCGCCGGCGTCGTGGCTGATGTTAGCCAGCTGCGACAGGACGTTGAGCGTCATCTGGTGGTCGGGCCCGAGCCGCTGCTCCAGCGCCCCCGCCAGGTCGGCGAGCAGGGCCTTGCCCATGGCCGGGTGGCGGCCGGAGCGGTCGGTGGCCGTCAGCGCGATCTGCTCGACCACCTCGTCAGGGAGCTGCCCCAGGTGCGGGAAGACGGGCTCGGCGCCGCCCGCGGCCAGCACGATCTCCGCGCGCAGCGCCAGCGCGGTGGCCACCCGCTCGTGGCCGCTGCTCCAGAAGATGGCGATGGTCTCCTCGATGAGCTGGCGCGCCTCGGCCAGCAGGCCGCGCTGCGCCAGGACGTCGGCCAGCGGCTCAAGCGCGTAGGCGTAGCCGGGGTGCTCGGGGCCGTAGAACTCGCGCCGCTCCTGGAGGTTGTGGCGCAGCTCGGTCTCGGCCTCGTCCAGCCGGCCGGCCATGGTCAGCACCGAGCCGAGGTTGAGGCGGTAGGTCAGGTGGTCCTGGTACGCCTCGCGGTCGCCGGTCGGCGGATGGGCGTCGCAGGCGTTGCGGAAGCACTCGACCGCCCGGTCGGGCTGCCGGGAGCTGAACAGGACGTTCCCGAGGTCGCACTGGGCGGCGGCCCACTGCGGGCTGCCGCGGCCGTGCGTGCGCTCGGCGGTGTCCACTTCCCGGAGCATGATCTGTTCGGCTTCGATCAGCCGGCCCTCCTGGAGGAGACCGAAGGCGAGATCGAGTGGAGTAGGTGACCCTGGCATGGGCGGGAGTATAGAGATCGGGTACGACACTCACCGGCATTCGGGCGGCAAGGGCGCTCGGCGTGCGCGACGGCGCGATCTCCGGCAGGGCCGTGCGACAGGATCCGCGCCTATACTCCCGGCATGGCTCCTGACACGGTGTTCGGGATCCCGACGCGGGCCGAGGGCGATCCGGAGCGGGTGGCGGTGCTGCTGCCCGGAGCGGGGTACGTGCCCGCCCGGCCGCTGCTGCACTTCGCGCGGGCGGTGCTCGTCCAGCACGGGTGGACGGTGCAGGAGATCTGGTGGGAGGCGCCCGCGACCCGGGACCCGGACGAGCTGGGGGGATGGGTGGCCGGGCAGGCGCGCGCGGCGCTGGACGCCGAGCGGGACGCGCGGCGGCTGCTCGTCGTGGCCAAGTCGCTCGCGACGTTCGCGCCCCGCTGGCCGCCGAGCGGGAGCTGCCCGCGATCTGGCTGACCCCGTTGCTGCGGTACGAGCCGGTCGTGGCCGGGCTGCGGCGCAACCCCGAGCCCGCGCTGCTGGTCGGCGGCGGCGCGGACGGCTCCTGGGACGGGGATGTGGCGCGCGAGCTCACCCGGCAGCCGGGCGTTCGCCGCGAGTACGTCGAGATCCCCGGCGCGAACCACGGGCTGGAGGGCGGCGGGCCGGTGAGGTCGGCGCGGATGCTGGCGGACGTGGTCGTGGCGATGGACCGGTTCGCCGGCACGCTCTGAAGGGTCAGACGGCCGCCAGGGCGGCGGCCGGGTCGGCGCCGGCCAGGGCGCGGAGCTGGTCGGCGAAGGCGAGAGCCTGCTCAGGGGTCATGCGGGGCTCGGAGCCCACGTAGAAGACGACGATGTCGCCCCCCTGCGAACGTACGGCGCTGAAAGGAATCATGGTGCTCCGCATTCTGCCGCGCGGCACCGACAGTTTCGAGCGAATTGAACCCCGCGGAGACGCCGTACGTCCTAATTCTCGAACGGTATTCGGAGGACCGTTCCCAGGCTCAGCCCAGTAGACCGACAGGGGAGCGGAACGTGGGCGTAGCACAATGGCCGGAGGTGCTGCCGGCCCCTAGTTTCGATGTCAGGCTGTCGCTCGTTCTGGGGGAACGGGCGCTGCACGTGAACGGAGATCTGCAGACCGCGCGGCGCTGGTTCGACGCCGCCTACCGCCAGGCCGAGCAGTCCGGCGACCCGATCGCGCTGGGGCTCGCGGCGCTGGGGCTCGGCGGGCGCTGGGTGCAGGAGCATCGCACGTGCGCGGAGTCGGAGGCGGTGCGCACCCGCCAGTTACGGGCTCTGTCGCTGCTCGACGCCTCCTCGCCGCTGGCGTTGCGGCTGCGGGTCAGACTACGGGGAGAGGACGACTATCGGGACGGTACACATACCGGGATCTTGCGGGCGTTGCGCGAGGCGCGGGACTCGGGGGACCCGTTCGCCGTGGCGGAGGCGCTCAGCCTGGCCCACCACTGCCTGCTCGGCCCCGAGCACGCGGCCCTGCGGCGCGAGCTGGCCGGGGAGCTGATCGGCCAGGCCGCGGTGACCGAGCGCCGGGGCGACCTGCTGATGGGCCTGATGTGGCGCACGGTCGACCTCTTCCTCGCCGCCGACCCGCACGCGGAACGCTGCCTGGAGGAGCTGCGCCGGCTGCTGGGCGAGCACGCCTACCTGGCGGTGGGGTACGTGGTCAACGCCATCGAGGTCATGCTCGCCATTCGCGAGGGCCGCTTCGACGAGGCGGAGAAGCTGGCCGGGGAGTGCTTCGAACGGGGCGTCAAGGCCGGCGACATGGACGCCACCGGCTGGTTCGGCGGCCAGGTCGGCGCGATCCGCTGGTACCAGGGCCGCGCCGGCGAGCTGGTGCCCGCGCTGCTCGACCTGGTCAGCTCGCCCACCCTCAGCCCGATCGACAACTCCTACCTCGCCGGCCTGGCGCTGGCCGCCGCCGTCGCGGGCGACCACCGGCTGGCGGCCGGGAACCTGGCCCGCGTCCGCGGCCGGGACCTGGCCGACCTGCCGAGCTCCAGCTCCTGGATGGTGTCGATGTACTTCGTCACCGAGACCGCCCACCTGCTCCAGGACGCGGGGACGGCGGCGCAGGCGTACGCGCTGCTCAGCCCGTACGCCGGCCTGCCGGTCATCGGCAGCCTCGGGGTGGTCTGCTTCGGCTCGGTGGAGCACTCGCTGGGCATGGCCGCGCTCACCATGGGCGACCTGGAACGGGCGGTCCGGCACCTGCGCGCCGCCGTCCAGGCGAACCTGGCGCTCGGGCACTGGCCGGCGGCCGCGCTGTCGCGGTGCCGGCTGGGGCAGGCGCTGGCGCTGCGCGACGGGCCGCAGGACGCGAGCGCGCTCGCCGAGCTGGCGACCGCCGCGCGCGAGGCCAGGGAGCTGGGGATGACGCTGCCCGGCCTGATCGGCCGGCCGGACGAGGCGCGCGGCGCGTGCCAGTTCCGGCGGCACGGCCGGCACTGGCGGATCGAGCTGGGCGGGCGGGTCGCGGTGGCGGACCACAGCGTCGGGATGGCCCACCTGGCCGCGCTCGTCGCCAACCCGGGCCGCGAGATCCTGGCCGCCGACCTCGCGGCGGGCACCTGGTCGCAGGAGGGCGAGGGCTCCTCGGCCCAGCCGGTGCTGGACGACCTCGCCAGGGACTCCTACCGGGAACGGCTGACGCAGCTCCAGGCCGAGATCGACGAGCTGGAGGAGATGAACGACCTGGAACGGGTGTCGGCGCTGCGCCTGGAACGCGAGTGGCTGGTGGCGGAGCTGACGGCCGCCACCGGGATCGGCGGCCGGGCCAGGCCGTTCGCGGGCAGCGAGGAGCGGGCCAGGATCGCGGTGGGCAAGGCGATCAGGCGGGCGCTGTCGCGGATCGCGGCCGTCGACGCGGTGATCGGGGAGGAGCTTCGCGCCACGGTGCAGACCGGGCTGCGATGCTGCTACCGGCCACGCTGAACGCACCCCGTGCGGGCGCCCGCGACGGGTGCCCGCACGGTCACGCGGCGGAACGGGCGATGGAACGGGATGGCACGCCCCCTGGGTGACGGGTCATGTCTCAGTCACGTCAGGGGGACGTCCACATGCGCACTGCGCAACGACTCACCGTGCCGATCCAGCTCGACCGGGATCTGCCCGAGCCGCTGCAGGCCCAGCTCACCGCCCAGCTCAGGGACGCCATCAGGGCCGGCCGGCTGGCGCCCCGCACCCGGATGCCGTCCACCCGCACCCTGGCCGCGGTGCTCGGGGTGTCGCGGGGCGTGGTGCTGGCGGCCTACGAGCGGCTGCTCGCCGACGGGTCCGTAGAGGGACGGCACGGCTCGGGCACGTACGTCGCCGGTTCCGAGCCGGCGCCGCCGGACGACCGGCCTCCGCCGCCCGGCGACCTCATCGACCTGCGGAGGGAGCTGCCGAGCACGCAGGCGTTCCCTTTGGCGGCGTGGCGGGCGGCGTGGCGGCGGGCCGGCCACCAGGCGCCGCCCGCCGACGAGCCGCCGCCCGGCGGGCTGCCCGAGCTGCGCGCGGCGATCGCGGCGTACCTGCGCGAGGCCCGCGGCCTGGTGCTCGACCGGCACGAGATCCTGGTCGCGGCGGGCCAGGACGAGGCGCTGGAGCTGCTGCTGCGCGGCCGGGGCCGCGGCCGCCCGCCGGTCATCGCGCTGGAGGACCCCGCGCCGCCGCAGCTCAGGGCCGCCTACGCGCGCCTCGGCACGGTGCTGCCGCTGCCCGCGGACGGCATGGGCGCCCGCCCCGACCTGGTCCCCCGGGGCTGCGACGTGGTCGCGGTGCTGCCCGAACGCGGCACCCCGCTGGGGACGCGCCTGCCGCTCCAGCGGCGCCGGGCCCTGGCGGCGTGGGCGCGGCGGAGCGGCGGGCTGGTCATCGAGCCGGCCTTCGACGGGCTGTTCGACGCCGGGGTGAACCCGCTGCCGAGCGTGCTCGCCGCCGGGGCCGGTGACGGGGCCGCGATGGTGGGGACGTTCCGCGACGTGCTGACGCCGTCGCTGCGGCTGGCCTTCGCGGTCGCCCCCAGGCAGCGGCCGGCCGGGCCGCCGGAGGAGGGCGGCGGGCCCGGGCAGGCGTCCCACACCTGCCAGCTCGCCGTGGCCGACCTGCTCGCCTCCGGCGCGGTGGCCCGCCGCGCGGCCCGGCTGACCGGCCAGTACGCCGCCAAGCGCGCGCTGGTCCGGCAGGCGCTCGCCGCCTACCCCGGCATCCGCCTGCTCGGCGCGGGCAGCGGGGCCTCGGCGACGCTGCTGCTGCCCGACGAGGTGGAGGCCAGGGCGGTGCTGGGCGCGCTGCGCGAGCGGCGCGTCGCGGTGGCCGAGCTGTCCGCCTTCTACCAGCGGCGCGGCGGCATGCACGTGCTCCGCAACGGCCTGGTCCTGCACTACGGCCACCTGGACGGCGTCACGCTGCGCCGCGCGCTCCGCGTCCTGACCCGCACGCTCGGCACCCACCGCCCTGGCTCCGGCACGGCCGCGTGGCCGGAACCGGACGGCCGCCGCACGGTCGCCTGACCTCGCCGGGCAGTGCGCCGCCCGCCGCGAAGGAGCACCGTGCAGGGAAACCGGGCCGAACACCCTTCAGGGGGTACACATGAGAAAGCTCGTCATGCTGCTCGTCCTCCTCCCGTCCCTGGCGGTGCCCCTCCCGGCCGCCGCGGCCCCGCCCGCTCCCGACGTGGACGCGGCGGGGACGTGGAGCCAGGCCGCGCTGGACGCCATACGGACGCACCGCGCCTCGGACTCCGACGCCGCCAGGACCTACGCCATGGTCGGCGCCGCCCTGTACGACGCGGTCAACGGCATCGCGACCGCCCGCGGCGACCGGGCCAGGACGCCCGCGCTGCGCGACGCCAAGGGCGCGCCGCCCCAGGGCGACCAGCAGGCCGCGGCCGTGGCGGCGGCGCACGCGGTGCTCGTCCGCCTGTACCCGGACGCGGTGGCGACGCTGGACGCGCGGCTCGCCGCCGACCTGGCCCGCCTCGGCCAGGGCCCCCGGGTGAGCGCCGGCCGGTCCTGGGGCGCCACCGTCGGCGCGGACGTCTACACCCTCCGGCAGGACGACGGCTCCTCGCCGGTGGAGGCGCAGCCCGCCGGCACCGGCCCCGGCGTCTTCGGCCAGGAGTGGCCGGGCGCCCAGTACCGCCACATGCGCCCGTTCGCCGACGCCGACGCCGCCCGGCACCTCGGCGGCGGCCCGCCCGCGCTGGACAGCCTCGACTACGCCGCGGCGTTCGCCGAGGTCGCCCTGCTCGGCAACGCCGCCGTCCCGGACGCCGGCAAGTCGGCCGTCTTCCAGTTCTGGTCCCTGCCGGCGGGCAGCGACCAGCCGCCCGGCGCGTGGGTCCAGATCGCGCTGGCCGCCGGACGGACGCTGCCGCTGGCGGACAAGGCCCGGCTGCTCGCGCTGCTCGGCATGGCGCTGGCGGACACGGCCGTCCCGACCACGCTGGCCAAGTACACCTACCGGCACTGGCGTCCGCAGGTCGCCATCCAGCAGGCCGACACCGACGGGAACCCGTACACGACGGCCGACCCGGCCTGGCGCGCGCGGGCGGGCAGCGCCGGCGGCACGCCCGAGTACATCTCCGGTCACAGCTCCTTCAGCGGCGCGGGCGCGGCCGTGCTCGCCGGGTTCTTCTGCTCGGACCGCGTCCCGTTCACGCTGGTCACGGACTCGGCGCCGGTCGATCCCGGCACCGGGCAGCCGTGGGCGCGCAGCTTCCCCGGCTTCTCCGCGGCGGCGGCCGACGCGGGCCGCTCGCGCGTGCTCGGCGGCCTGCACTTCGGCTTCAGCAACCTCGACGGCCTCGCCATGGGCCGCGACGTGGCCGCCGACATCCTGGCCGCCAAGCTGCTGCCGAGGTCGGGCCCGACGCACGTGGGGGCCTGCCCGCGCTGACCGGCACGCGATGGAACCGGGTGGAACGCCCTCGGATCGGGTGGCGGAGACTCGGGGAGAGGCATATGGAACTGGAGCTGGACGGCCGGCGGCTCGCGCGGGCGCTGGAGGACCACCTCGCGCGCTGGCGGGAGCGGACCGGGATCGCGGTGGAGGTGTGGGCGCTGCCCGCCGGTGACGTGCCGCGCGCCGTGGCCGAGACGGTCCTCCTCACCGTGCGGGAGGCGCTCGCCAACGTCGAGCGGCACAGCGGCGCCGCGACCGTCGCGGTCGCGCTGACCGCGGGCCGGCGCGGGCTGCGGCTGACGATCAGCGACGACGGCTTCGGCTTCGAGCACCGGACGGCGGGCCGCGGCCTGCGGGTGATGCGGGCCGGGTTCGCCGGGATCGGCGGCCGGCTGACGGTCAACGGCGTGCCGGGCGGCGGCACCACCGTCCGCGGCGAGGTGCCGCGCGCCGCCCTCGACCGCGCCGCCCTTGACGGGGCCACTGCCCGTGAGGAGCGGCCGTTGTCCGGACCTGGTGAGGACGTCCTGCCGCCCGCAGGCTAGAGACGGCCCCGTCCGGAGAAAGGGGCCGGCCGCACCGGCGCGGCCCGCACCCCGCCCTACCACCACCCGGGGGCGGGGTGCGCCCGCGCTCAAGGAGGTCAGTTGGCGCTCCTGGCCTCCTTGAGCAGGGGGTAGCCCTCGCCGAGGTCGCGGTTGAGCGGCAGCGTGACCGTCACGAGCCGGACCCTGCCCACCTCCACCCCCTCGATCCTGAACACCACCGCCGCCTCGCAGTCACCGCCGGTCAGCCGCACGAGCCGGCCCGCCCGCACGCCGGCCCGCACGAACGTCAGGTGCAGCACCAGGTCCACGGCGCAGGTCAGCCGCGCCACCGGCTGCCCGTCGACCTGGACCTCGATCCACGGCTCGTGGTGGGAGACGATCTCGTGCTCGGCCAGCGGCACCACCTTGCCGGTGCCCGGGTTGTCCAGGGTCTCGCGGGCGGCCTCGCGCAGCCTGCGGTACCTGGCCCAGCCGTTGAGCAGCACGCTCCCGAGGTCGATGCCGCGCAGCAGCTCGACACCCGCCCGTGCGGCCTCGCCCGCCAGCAGCTCGGGCGGGGTGTGGAGGCCGCGCTGGACGTCCTCGAGCACCCGCCGGGCGTCGAGGACGCGGGCCAGCTCCTCCGCGGCGCGCCCGGGGTCGGCGCACAGCAGCAGGTCGGCGGTGCTGGGGTGGGTGGTGAAGGTGACGGTCACCGTACGGTCTCCCTGATCTCCTGGACGCCAGGGTCGTGGTGGCACACGAGTTCGAGGCGCAGCTCGGGCGCGAGCTCGCGGACCTCGGCGCGCGGGTGCGGGTCGGCGTGGGCGACGCAGGTGAGCACGGCCGGCGCGGCCCGGGGGCGGCGGGCCCTGCGCACCGCCCAGAGGCCCGTCGCCAGCGCCGACAGCAGGCCCAGCAGCAGGACGGGCAGCAGGACGGACGGCGTGAGGCCACCGGAGGCGTCCCGCTCCTCGGGGACGATGACGTCGTCCGAGGTGGGGGTGACCTCCGGGGCGGGGGAGCCGCCGTCCGTCCCGCTCCCGGTGAGCGTCACGGTGACCGTGTCGCCCCGGCGGGCGGGGGTGCCCGCCACCGGGTCCTGGGCGCTCACCCGGCCGGAGGCGCCTTCGGCGACGGCCAGTTCGAGCCCCTGCTCGCCGAGCCGCGCGCGGGCCGCCTTCCTGGTGAGCCCGATCAGGTCGGGCACCAGGATCCGCGCCTCCGGCGGCGGGGCGACGGGGGACGGCGTCACCGCCAGGTCGATCTCGACCGGTGACCGGCAGGCCGCCAGCTCCTCCTCGGTGGGCGCCTGGTCGGTGACGACGGCGTCGCCCGGCGCGTCGGAGGGGACGGCCCGCACGCCGAAGTGGGCCTCGGCCAGCGCGGCGGTCGCGGCGTCCCTGGTCAGGCCGATGACGTTCGGCGGGTGGGCCTCCGGCGGGTCGCCGCCGCTCTCGATGACGGGCGGGCAGGTCAGCGTGTCACTGGGGGTGACGTCGGGGGTCGCCGTGTCCTCGGGAGTGGCGGTGTCCTCCGGGGTCTGGGTGTCCTCGGGGGTGGAGACCTCCGCCGAGGGCTCGGGCGACTCCGCGGGCGCGGCGCCCGCCGCGGGCCCGGCGCCGGCCGCCAGCAGGCTCGCGACCAGCGTGAGGAGTGCCAGCACGTACCGCATCCGCCACCTCCCTGCCGTCACCGGCAGGCTAGGCGCGCCCGCCCGCCGCGAGCATGAGTAGTGCCCTACTCAACTCTGAGGAGCAGCAGGCGACGTGGTGAAATACGAGGCAGTACGCACAGGAAGCGAGCCACCCTGATGGAACACCGCATATTGGGACGCACCGGTCGAGAGGTCGGCGTCGTCGGCCTCGGCGCCTGGCAGCTCGGCGCCGACTGGGGCGAGGTCTCCGAGGACGAGGCCGTCGCCACGCTGGAGGCCGCCGTGGACGCGGGCGTCACCTTCATCGACACCGCCGACGTCTACGGCGACGGCCGCAGCGAGCAGATCGTCGGCCGCTTCGCCAAGGGCCACCCCGGCCTGACCGTCGCCACCAAGATGGGCCGGCGCGTGGAGCAGATCCCCGCCAACTACGTCATGTCCAACTTCCGGGCCTGGAACGAGCGCTCCCGCCAGAACCTCGGCGTGGACACGATCGACCTGGTCCAGCTCCACTGCCCGCCGACGCCGGTCTACTCGTCGGACGCCGTCTTCGACGCCCTCGACACGCTGGTCGCCGAGCGGAAGATCGCCGCCTACGGGGTCAGCGTGGAGACCTGCGAGGAGGCGCTGACCGCCATCGCCCGCCCGAACGTGGCGAGCGTGCAGATCATCCTGAACGCCTTCCGCCTCAAGCCCCTGGAGCGGGTGCTGCCGGCCGCGCGGGCCGCCGGGGTGGGCATCATCGCCCGCGTCCCGCTGGCCAGCGGCCTCCTGTCGGGCCGCTACGACGAGCACACCACGTTCGCCCCCGACGACCACCGCAGCTTCAACCGGCACGGCGAGGCGTTCGACGTCGGCGAGACCTTCTCCGGCGTCGACTTCGCGACCGGCCTGGAGGCGGTCCGCCGGCTGGCCCCGCTGGTGCCCGAGGGCGCGACGACGGCGCAGTTCGCGCTGCGCTGGATCCTCGACCAGGAAGGCGTCTCGGTGGTCATCCCGGGCGCCCGCAACCCGGCCCAGGCCGCCGCCAACGCGGCCGCCGCCGGCCTCGCGCCGCTGCCTCCTGAGACGCTGGAGGCGGTGCGCGGCGTCTACGACGAGCTGATCCGGCCGCAGGTGCACCACCGCTGGTGAGCACGGCGGCACCCGCCGAGCGATGACCGCCGAGGCCGGCTGCTCCGTCCCAGGTCAGCAGAGACGCCGTCTAACGGCCGGCGGGCCAGGTGGCCGTGGCGGCCACCGATGCCCCACTCGCTGCCCGGACGGAGCCGCCCGCCGGAGATCGCCTCTCCGGGCCGGCCTCCCGTTCCCGCTTCGGCGGGTGCACTTCCATGCTCGGCGGGGCCGCCCCGGCGGGGGCAGGGACCAACGGTCCGACCCCGGCGGGACCTTCGGCCCGGGAAACCCGCGGCCCCCGCCGGGACCGGTCCTGACCTGCCCGTACGCTGGTGGGCATGATTCGTCCCGCTTCCCCCGACGACGTGCCCGCCATCCTCGGCCTGATCCGCGAGCTGGCCGAGTACGAGAAGGCCGCGCACGAGGTGCGCGCCACCGAGGAGGGCCTGCGCGCCGCCCTGTTCGGCGAGCGGCCCGCCGTCTTCGCCCACCTCGCCGAGGTCGACGGCGAGATCGCCGGCTTCGTCCTGTGGTTCCTGACCTTCTCCACCTGGCGGGGCGTGCACGGCGTCTACATGGAGGACCTGTACGTGCGCCCGCGCCACCGCGGCGGCGGCCTCGGGCTGGCGCTCATGGCGGAGCTGGGCAGGATCTGCGCCGAGCGCGGCTACCAGCGCCTGGAGTGGGCGGTGCTCGACTGGAACGAGCCCAGCATCGCCTTCTACGAGAAGCTCGGCGCGGTCCGTCAGGACGAGTGGCTGAAGTACCGGCTCACGGACGAGCCGCTGCGCCGCCTCGCCGGCAGGGCCTGAGAACGACCGCTGAAAGACGTCACGCGGGTCACGCACGGTGACGTGACCCGCGTGACGGCGACGTTAAACCCCGGCGTGCGACCTGCTCCGCATGCTCTGGCTCTGGCCGTAGCCCTCCATCCCGGACTCCTCGATCTCGCGGTGCGTCTCCTCGATCCGCAGCGCGACACCCATGGCGAAGAAGGTCGGAGCCCACTCGCCGACGAAGATGCCCCAGCGGTCGGCCCGGTCGAGCCCGGCCCCCGGCTCGGCGTTCTTCGACGCGAACCAGGACGCGAAGGACAAACCAATCGAGGCGATCCCGGCCAGGTACATGTGGTTGGACTTGATGCCCATCTTGTGCAGCGTTTTGATCATTGTTCCCCCCTTGCTGTGAGTGCTGTTACCCCAGGGAGGCAGGTGTAACCGATGATTACGCGCATGTTTCCGGCGTGACGCTTGTGCGTGACTTGTTACGAAGGTGAATCACATGTAACCGGCGCACAGCCACGCAGGGTCAAAGTGCGTAACGACCGATTCCTACCTTGGGAGCTCCGGACGCCGAGCGTAGGAGAGGTCGATGGCGCGCTGGATCGCCGAGTGGCACCCCGATGACCCAGCTTTCTGGGAGAGCACAGGAAAGCGCGTCGCACGGCGCAACCTGGTCTTCTCGATCCTGGCCGAGCACCTCGGCTTCACCGTGTGGACCCTGTGGAGCATCGTCGCGACCAAGATGGGGTCGTACGAGTTCACCACCGACCAGCTGTTCTGGCTGGTCGCGCTGCCGAACCTGATCGGCTCGGCGCTGCGGCTGCCCTACACCTTCGGCCCCGCCAGGTTCGGCGGGCGCAACTTCACCGTGGTCAGCGCCACGCTGCTGCTGATCCCCGCGGTGCTGCTCGGCGTGGCGGTCAGCAACCCGGACACGCCCTACTGGCTGTTCCTGGTGATCGCGGCCCTCGCCGGGTTCGGCGGCGGCAACTTCGCCTCCAGCATGGCCAACATCACCTACTTCTACCCCCGGCACAAGCAGGGCGTCGCGCTCGGGCTCAACGCCGCCGGCGGCAACGTCGGCGTCAGCTCCGTGCAGCTCGTCATGCCGCTGGTGATCGGCGCCTTCGGCCTCGCCGCCGCCGGGTGGTTCTGGATCCCGTTCATCGTCGTGGCCGCCGCCTGCGCCTGGTTCTTCATGGACAACCTGACCACCACCAAGGCCAGCCCGCGCGAGCAGCTCGCCGTGGCCGGCCGGGCCCAGACGTGGATCATGTCGTTCCTGTACATCGGCACGTTCGGCTCGTTCATCGGCTACTCCACCGCCTTCCCGCTGCTGAGCAAGAGCCTGTTCCCCGACGCCCCGTACGCCGCCGTCGCCTTCGCCGGGCCGCTCGTCGGCTCGCTCATCCGGCCGGTCGGCGGCTGGCTGGCCGACCGGCTGGGCGGCGCCCCCGTCACGCTGTGGAACTTCGCCGCCATGGGCGGCGGCGTCCTGCTGGTCTGGACGGCCAGCGAGTCCGGCGGCTTCTGGCTGTTCTTCCTCGCCTTCCAGCTCCTCTTCCTCACCGCCGGCATCGGCAACGGCTCCACCTACCGCATGATCCCGGCCATCTTCCAGGCCAAGGCCGTGGCCGAACGCGGCGAGGGCGAGGAGGCCCTGCTGTACGGCAAGCGCCAGGCCTCCGCCGCCATCGGCATCATCTCGGCGGTCGGCGCGCTCGGCGGGTTCCTCATCAACCGGGCCTTCGGGATGTCCTTCGCCTCCTCCGGCACGCCCGCCCCCGCCTTCCTCGCCTTCGGGCTGTTCTACGTCACCTGCTTCGCGCTCACCTGGTGGTGCTACACCCGCAAGGTCGGCGTCAAGGTCGTGGCCAGCCTCGCCCACGCCAGGGTCTGAACGTGAACCGGCCGGTGAAGACGCACTGCCCGTACTGCGCCCTGCAGTGCGGCATGGAGATCGGTCCCGGGCTCGCCGTCCGGCCGAGGACCGACATCCCCGCCAACGCCTCGGGCGCGCTGTGCCAGAAGGGCTGGACGGCGGCCGAGCTGCTCACCAACGGCGAGCGGCTGACCACGCCCCTCCTGCACGGCGAGCCGGTCGAGTGGGACGTCGCGCTCGACCACGTCGCCCACCGGCTGTCCGCCATCCGCGCCGAGCACGGCCCCGACGCCGTGGCCGTGTTCGGCGGGGGCGGCCTGACCAACGAGAAGGCCTACACGCTCGGCAAGTTCGCCCGGGTCGCGCTCGGCACCAGCCAGATCGACTACAACGGCCGCTTCTGCATGTCCTCGGCCGCCGCCGCCTCCATCAGGGCGTTCGGCCTGGACCGCGGGATGCCCTTCCCCGTCACCGACCTCGCCGGCGCCGACATCGTGCTGCTGGCCGGCGGCAACGTCGCCGAGACCATGCCGCCCTTCGTCCGGCACCTCGACGGTCCCCGCCTGATCGTCATCGACCCGCGCCGCACCCAGACCGCCAAGCTGGCCTGGCTGCACCTCCAGCCCACGCCCGGCACCGACCTCGCGCTCGCCCTCGGGCTGCTGCACCTGGTCCTCGCCGAGGGGCTGGTGGACGAGGAGTACGTGGCCGCCCGCACCACCGGCTTCGAGGACGTGCGCACCTCCCTCGCCGAATGGTGGCCGGAGCGGGTGGAGCGCGTCACCGGCGTGCCGGTCCACCAGATGCGGCAGGCGGTGCGGGCCATGGCGGCGGCCTCCAGCGCGTACGTGCTGACCGGCCGCGGCGCCGAGCAGCAGGCCAAGGGCACCGACACGGTCAGCGCCTTCATCAACCTCGCGCTCGCGCTCGGCCTGCCCGGCCGCCCGGGCTCCGGCTACGGCTGCGTGACCGGCCAGGGCAACGGCCAGGGCGGCCGGGAGCACGGCCAGAAGGCCGACCAGCTCCCCGGCTACCGCAAGATCGACGACCCGGCGGCGCGCGAGCACGTCGCCGGCGTGTGGGGCGTGCCGGCCGCGTCGCTGCCGGGGCCGGGGCGGTCGGCGTACGAGCTGCTGGACGCGCTCGGCACCCCTGGCGGGCCGCGGGCGCTGCTGCTGTTCGGCTCCAACCCGGTGATCTCCGCCCCCGCCGCCGAGCACGTCGCCGAGCGGATCGCCGCCCTGGACCTGCTCGTGACCTGCGACTTCGTGATGTCCGAGACCGCGGCGATGGCCGACGTGGTCTTCCCGGTCACCCAGTGGGCCGAGGAACGCGGCACCATGACCAACCTCGAAGGCCGCGTCCTGCTCCGCGACCGGGCCACCGCCCCGCCCGCCGGGGTGCGCAGCGACCTGGACGTCATCGCGGGCCTCGCCGCGCGGCTCGGCCACAGCTTCGCCACCGACCCGGCCGAGGTGTTCGACGAGCTGCGCCGCGCCAGCCGGGGCGGCCCCGCCGACTACTCCGGCATCACCTACGAGCGCATCGCCGAGGAGAAGGGCGTCTTCTGGCCCTGCCCCGAGCCCGGCCACCCGGGCACGCCGCGCCCCTTCCTCGACCGCTTCGCGCACCCGGACGGCCGGGCCAGGTTCGTGCCCGTCCGGCACCGGCCCGCCGCCGAGGAGCCCGACGAGGACTACCCCGTCTACCTCAGCACCGGCCGGGTGCTGGCCCACTACCAGAGCGGCGCGCAGACGCGCAGGATCGCGGCGCTCGTGCAGGCCGCGCCCGAGCCGTTCGTCGAGCTGCACCCCGACCTCGCCGAGCGGCTGGAGATCGCCCCCGGCGACGTGGTGCGGGTCACCAGCAGGCGCGCCGAGGCCAAGGCCGTCGCCCGCATCAGCGACGCCATCAGGCGCGACACCGTATTCATGCCCTTCCACTGGGAGGGCGCCAACCGGCTCACCAACCCGGCACTCGACCCGACGTCGAGGATGCCGGAGTTCAAGGTCTGCGCGGTCAGGGTGGAGAGGGACTCATGAGGCTCGTCGTCGTGGGCAACGGGATGGCCGGGTCGCGGCTCGTCAGCGAGGTGCGCACCCGCGACCCCCACATCAGGATCACCATATTCGGCGCGGAGACGTGCCAGCCGTACAACCGGGTGCTGCTGTCCAACGTGCTGGCCGGCAGCTCCCGCCCCGACCAGGTGCGGCTGCTCGACGCCTCCTGGTACGCCGCGCACGACGTCGAGGCGGTCTTCGGCGACGCCGTCGCGCACCTCGACAGGGAGACCAGGCACGTCGTCACCGAGAGCGGCCGGCGCGAGCCGTACGACCTGCTGGTGCTGGCCACCGGCAGCGACGCCATCGTGCCGCCGATCCCCGGCGTGGAGCGGGCCGTCCCGTTCCGCACGCTCGACGACTGCGAGCGCATCCTCGGCGCCGCCAGGGACGCCCGCCGGGCCGTGGTCGTCGGCGGCGGGCTGCTCGGCATCGAGGCCGCCCGCGGCCTGGCCGGGCGCGGCCTGCCGGTCACGCTGCTGCACCTGGCCGGCCACCTCATGGAGCGTCAGCTCGACGTCGAGGCCGGGCAGGTGCTCGGCGAGACGCTGGCCGGGCTCGGCGTCGAGACCCGCACCGGCGTCACCGCCGAGGCCGTGCTGGACGACGGCGTCCGCCTGGCCGGCGGCGAACTGGTCGAGGCCGACCTCGTCGTGCTGGCCTGCGGCGTCCGGCCGGTCACCGGCCTGGCCGCCGAGGCCGGGCTGGAGGTGCGCCGCGGCGTCGTCGTGGACGACGAGCTGCGCACCGACGACCCGTCGATCTTCGCGATCGGCGAGTGCGCCGAGCACGACGGCACCGTCTACGGCCTGGTCGCCCCCGCCTGGGAGCAGGCCGCCGTCGCCGCCGACGTCATCACCGGCGGCAAGGCGCTCTACCGCGGCTCGCGGCTGGTCACCCGGCTCAAGGCGAGGAGCGTCGAGCTGGCCGCGATGGGCGAGACGCACCTCACCGAGGAGCACGCCGAGGTGGTCAGGTTCAGCCACCGGGCCCGCGGCACGTACCGCAAGCTCGTCATCCGCGACGGCCGCCTGGTCGGCGCGATCCTGCTGGGCGAGAGCGACGCCGTCGGCACGCTCACCCAGCTCTTCGACCGCGGCGGGCCGGTGCCCGGCGACCGGGCCGGGCTGCTGTTCCCCGGGCTGTCGGCGGCCCCGGTGGCCGACAGCCCGACGCTGATGCCGGACGCGGCCAAGGTCTGCCAGTGCAACAACGTCACCAAGGGACAGATCAGGGCGTGCTGGGAGGCCGGCGCGCGTGACGTGGCCGGAGTGGCCGCCGCCACCCGCGCCACGACCGGCTGCGGCACCTGCCGCGACGCCGTGGAAGGCATCGTCGGCTGGCTGTGCGAGCAGGAAGGGATTTCGGTATGAGGAAGCTCGTCGTCGTCGGGTACGGGCCGACGGCCCACCGGCTCGTCGAAACCCTCAGGGACAGAGGGTTCGACGGGCGCGTCACCGTGATCGGGGAGGAGCCCCGCCCCGCCTACGACCGGGTGCACCTGACCTCCTACCTGTCGGGCACCACGCTGGAGGACCTCACCTACGACGTGCCCGAGGGCACCGTCACCCGGCTGAACACCCGCGTCACCGGCATCGACCGGCAGGCGCGGCACGTGGTGACCGCCGACGGGGGCGTGGAGCCGTACGACGTGCTGGTGCTGGCCACCGGCTCGGCGCCGTTCGTGCCGCCGGTTCCCGGCGCGGAGCACGCTTACGTCTACCGCACGATCGAGGACCTGGACGCCATCAGGAAGGCCGCCAAGGACGCGGCCGAGGGCGTCGTGGTCGGCGGCGGCCTGCTGGGCCTGGAGGCCGCGGACGCGCTGCGCGCGCTGGGGCTGAAGGCGCACATCGTCGAGATGAGCCCCTGGCTGATGCCGCGGCAGGTGGACGAGGGCGGCGGCGCGGTGCTGAAGCAGCACATCGAGGGCCTGGGCCTCGCCGTGCACGCCGGCGCGGGCGTCCAGGAGGTCGTCACCGACGGCGAGGGCCAGGTCACCGGGCTGCGCAAGCCGGACGGGACGCTGGTGGAGGCACAGGTCGTGGTGTTCTCGGCGGGCATCAGGCCGCGCGACGAGCTGGCCCGCGCCGCCGGGCTGGAGGTGGGCGAGCGCGGCGGCGTCGTGGTCGACCCGGGCATGCGCACCTCCGACCCGTCGATCTACGCGGTCGGCGAGTGCGCGCTGGCCGGCGGCATGATCTACGGCCTGGTGGGGCCGTGCAACACGATGGCCGAGGTGGCCGCGGACCGCATCCTGGGCGGGTCGGCGACGTTCGAGGGCGCCGACATGTCCACGAAGCTCAAGCTGCTCGGCGTGGAGGTCGCGCAGTTCGGGGCCATGACGGGGGCGCTGGACGTCACCTACATGGACCCGGTGGGCGGCGTCTACAAGAAGCTGTTCATCAGCGACGACGCGCGGACGCTGCTCGGCGGCATCTGCGTGGGCGACGCCTCGCCGTACACCTCGCTGCGGCCCTTCGTCGGCAAGGCGCTGCCGGCCTCGCCGTCGGACCTGCTCTTCAGCGGCGCGGGGGCGAACCTGGACCTGCCGGACGAGGCGCAGGTCTGCTCCTGCAACAACGTGTGCGCGGGCGACATCCGCACGGCCGTCGCCGACAAGGGCGTCACGGACGTGCCGGGGCTGAAGGCGTGCACCCGCGCGGGGACCACCTGCGGCTCGTGCGTGCCGATGCTCAAGCAGTTGCTGGAGAAGTCGGGCGTCGAGGTCAGCAAGGCGCTGTGCGAGCACTTCACGTACTCGCGGGCCGAGCTGTTCGACATCGTCCGGGTGCGGGAGATCACCACGTTCTCGCAGCTCATCGCCGAGCACGGGCAGGGGCGGGGCTGCGACATCTGCAAGCCCGCGGTGGCCTCCATCCTGGCCTCGCTGCACAACGGGCACGTGCTGGAGGGCGAGCGGGCCGCGCTCCAGGACACCAACGACGCCTTCCTCGCCAACATCCAGAAGAACGGCACGTACTCGGTCGTGCCGCGCATCCCGGGCGGTGAGATCACGCCCGAGAAGCTGATCGTCATCGGCGAGGTGGCCCGCGACTACGGCCTCTACACCAAGATCACCGGCGGTCAGCGCATCGACCTGTTCGGCGCGCGCGTGGAGCAGCTCCCGGAGATCTGGCGGCGGCTGGTGGACGCGGGGTTCGAGTCCGGCCACGCCTACGGCAAGGCGCTCCGCACCGTGAAGTCGTGCGTCGGCTCCACCTGGTGCCGCTACGGCGTGCAGGACTCGGTGGGCCTGGCGATCGACCTGGAGCTGCGCTACCGGGGCCTGCGCTCGCCGCACAAGCTGAAGTCCGCGGTCTCCGGCTGCGCCCGCGAGTGCGCGGAGGCCCGTTCGAAGGACTTCGGGATCATCGCCACGGAGAAGGGCTGGAACCTGTACGTGGCGGGCAACGGCGGCTTCAAGCCGCGTCACGCCGACCTGCTGGCCGGCGACCTGTCCACCGAGGAGCTCATCAGGACCATCGACCGGTTCCTGATGTTCTACATCCGCACGGCCGACCGCCTGCAGCGCACCGCCGCCTGGCTGGAGTCGCTGGAGGGCGGCCTCGACTACCTGCGTGAGGTGATCATGGAAGATTCGCTGGGCATCTGTGCCGACCTGGACGCGCAGATGGCGCACCACGTCGCCACGTACGCCGACGAGTGGTCGGCGACGCTGGAGGACCCGGACAAGCTGCGGCGGTTCGTCAGCTTCGTCAACGCCCCCGGCGTGCCCGACCCGTCCATCGTGTTCGAGTCCGAGCGCGGCCAGATCAAGCCGGTGATGGCCCGATGAGCGCCACGATCAGCGAGCCGCTGACCACCACCGCCGCCTGGACGGCGGTGTGCGCCTACGACGACCTGCTGCCGGAGCGCGGCGTGTGCGCGCTCGTGGACGGCCGGCAGGTGGCGGTCTTCCGCACCTTCGACGGCGCGGTGCACGCGCTGGACAACCTGGACCCGTTCAGCGGCGCGTACGTGCTCTCGCGCGGCATCGTCGGCACCAGGAAGGGCGAGCCGACGGTGGCCTCGCCGCTGCACAAGCAGGTGTTCTCGCTGGCCACCGGCCGGTGCCTGGACGAGCAGGGCGTGGCCGTGCCGGTGTACGCGGTGCGGGTGTCGGGAGGGGCGGTGGAGGTGAGCCTCCAGGGGTGAGCCGGCCGGCCGGGCCGCCCGCTCGCACGGCGGTCCGGCCCCGGGTCAGTGCCGGGGCTCCTCGGGGGGCGGGTAGACGTGCGGGCTGCGGTGCCCCAGGGGAAGGACGCAGCGGCGGCCCGCCTCCGAGCTGTCGCAGCGCTCGGCGTCCTCGCGCTGGGGGAGAGGGTCCGGGTTCGCCTGGGTTCGCGGCACTGGAGGGACGCTATCGGCGGGTCCGGCCCGGCTGGTCTCGCCGCGGCAACGATCGAAACACTGAACGGTCTCGGCAAATCAGGTCATTTCTCTGAGTAATACCGGACGAGGTAAAGGCCAGGTCGAAACTGCCACAACCGCGCATTCGGTGATCGACGGCCGGGGCATCAAAGCGGCCATGAGCAAGATTTCTCACCGCAGGGCACTCCTGCTGGCCGCGGTCGTTCCCGTTCTGCTCGTGGCGGGCTGCGCCGCGGGGAACGACACCCAGGCCATGAAGGGCGCGGCGAGCCCGTCCTCGCCCGCCGACATGATGTCGCCGGATGAGACCGGCACCGACATGGAGTCGCCCACCGCGACCGACACGGACATGGGCACCTCCTCCCCGACCGGCACCGCCGGCAACGGGCAGGCACGCTCGGCAGTCCAGGGCTACTTCGACGCCCTGAAGTCGGGCAACGTGAACCAGGTCGTCGGCGCGTTCTCCGACGACGCGGTCGTGGCCATGGACGGGGAGGCCACGGCGACGGGCGCGAACGCGATCCGCACGCTCTTCCAGGACCAGCTCAAGGGCTCCAAGGACCTCTCGCAGGCCACCCACACGATCGAGGAGTCGCGCGACCTCGGCGGCCAGTACTCAGTCGTCCGCTCGCGCAGCAAGCAGGGCAACTCCACCTACCGCGAGCTGTTCCTGCTGGCGCAGGAGGCCGGCCAGTGGAAGATCACCCAGTTCATGAACAACAAGGCGTCCTGACCGGAGCCGGCTCCGGAATACGGTAGGGGGGTATGGCGTTGCCGTCGGTGTGACGAGCGGAAGGACCACCTGATGGCCGGCTACACCGACAACAAGCAGGACCACCTGCGACGGCTGCGCCGCATCGAGGGGCAGGCGCGAGGGCTCCAGCGCATGGTCGAGGACGACAAGTACTGCATCGACATCCTCACGCAGGTGTCGGCCACGACCAGCGCGCTGCAGTCGTTCGCGCTGTCCCTGCTGGAGGAGCACCTGGCGCACTGCGTGGCCGAGGCCACCCGCAAGGGCGGGGCCGAGGCGGAGGCCAAGGTGAAGGAGGCCGCCGACGCGATCGCCCGCCTCGTGCGATCGTGACCTACGTTGGAGGCATGCAGGATCTGTCGCGGTTCCAGCATCCGCGCTTCGCCCGCATGTACGAGCGGATGAGCGTCGAGGCCGAGCCCCACGCCACCGGCCCGCTGCGTCGTCGGATGCTGGCCGGCCTCGCGGGCCGGGTCGTCGAGGTCGGCGCGGGCAACGGGCTCAACTTCGCGCACTACCCGGCCGAGGTGCGCGAGGTCGTCGCGATCGAGCCGGACGACGTGCTGCGGGCCGGCGCCGAACGCGCGGCGGGCGCCACCCGGGTGCCCGTGCGGGTGGTGGCCGGCCACGCCGGGGAGCTGCCGGCCGAGGACGGCGGGTACGACGCGGTCGTGCTGTCGATGGTGCTGTGCTCGGTGCCCGACCAGCGGGCCGCGCTCGCCGAGGTGCGTCGGGTCCTGCGGCCCGGCGGCGAGGTGCGCTTCCTCGAACACGTGCGCTCCGCCAACCCCGCGACCGGCCTGCTCCAGGACCTCCTCACGCCCGTGTGGCGGCTCGCGGCCGGCGGCTGCCGGCCCAACAGGAACACCGAGCGCGCGCTGCGCGACAGCGGCCTGCTCGTCGAGGAGTGCGAGCGCTTCCCCTTCAAACCGCTGCCGTCCTCCCCGACATTGACCCACATTCTCGGCCGGGCGCGAAACCCGGCGGCGTGACCCGCCATTTATCGCCCGGGTAACGGCGACGCGATATGGGCCGCCGGCCCGCCGGTGAAAAGGGCGGGGCCGCGTTATTTCTGGGGCGTGTCGCCCGGGATGCGCGGCGTGATGCGGCGGGCGTCGACCAGCGCCAGGTAGACGGCGAACGCGCCCTGCGCCCACGTTTCCGCCTGTGGCGTGGTCAACCTGATCTCCTCGCCCTCGTGGGAGACGATCAGGTAGCCGCCCAGAGGCGTTCGTCGCCACGCCACCAATACGTTCTCGTAAACGAGCACGTCCAGCATCGCGTCGAGGTAATCACGTCCGGCGGCGGACACGGCGGCAGCCTCCTCGCTCCTCGCCGAATTGTCGCCCTGCCTTTTCCATTGTGCGCGCCCCATCGGGAAATGTCGCCTTCTCTGCAACCTTCACCGGCCGGGGGAGCGGCGCTGACGGGCGCGGGCCTACGGCCGGCCGGACGCCGGCGCGACGACGAGGAGCCACCCCCGCCCGGCGACCCGCCCGGCGACCCGCCCGCCGCGCCTCCCGACGTCACCGCGCGCGGTCAGAGGTCGCGTTCCTGCTGGTCGAGGATGGCGACCGAGATCGCGACCGCGCGCCCGGGGTCGCCCGCCTCGATGGCGCGCAGCAGCTCCTCGTGGGAGCTGTCCGGCACCAGCGCCGCCTCCTGCTGGTCGCGGACGCTGTCGCGCAGCGCGTCGCTCATGCCCCGGTAGAGGTCGGCGAGCAGCGCGTTGTGCGCGGCGTCGGCCACCCGGACGTGGAAGTCGACGTCGGCGTCGGCGAAGCCGTCGAGGTCGCCGGCCCGGCCGGCCGCGTCCCTGCGGGCCAGGGTCTCGCGCAGCCCGGCCAGGTCCTCGTCGGTGCGGCGGCCGGCGGCCAGCCGGGCGGCGACGAGGTCGAGGCCGCGGCGCACGTCGATGATGTCCATGGCGGCCGCCGTGTCGAGGCGGCGGCGCAGCGCGACCCGGGACTCGTCGGTCGCGGTCACGTACGTGCCGTCGCCCTGGCGCGTGTGCAGGAGCCCGGCGTGCGCGAGCACCCGCACCGCCTCGCGCACCGAGAGCCGGCTCATGCCGAGGCTCTGCGCGAGCTGGCTCTCCGACGGGATCTTCGTCCCGACCGGCCACGTGCCGCGGGCGATCTCCCGGCGGAGCTCGTCGATCGCGGCGTCGACGAGCGAGGTCCGAGCGACGTTGCGCATGTGCCCTCTTCTCCTTCGGCTGGGAAGTCCACCCTAAGCGCTGCGGTCACGGACGGCCGGTCAGCTCAGCTCGGCGGCCAGCCGTTCGATGGTCCTGCGGCCCTCCAGCGGCGTGAGCCAGGCCTCGGGCAGTGCGTCGGCGCCGTGCATCGTGCCGAGCAGGTTGCCGCAGACCGAGCCGGTCGAGTCGCTGTCGCCCGAGTGGTTGACCGACAGCAGCAGCGCGCGTTCGACGGAGGGCTCGGCGAGGGCGCAGTAGACGCCGATGGCCAGCGCCTCCTCGGCGACCCAGGCCCCGCCCAGCGTCTCGACGCGCTCGGGGGAGTGCGGCCCGGCCGCGGCCGCGGCGAGCGCCGCGCGGAGCGCCGCCGTGGTCTCCTCGTGGGACGGGTAGCCGGCCAGCAGGCCGAGCGCGCCGTGCACGGCCGGCTCCAGGGCCTCGCCCGCCATCAGGTACGCGATGATCGCCGCGAACGCCCCCGCCGCCAGGTAGCCGGTGGGATGCCCGTGGGTGATCTGCGCGCAGGCGGCGGCCAGCTCGAACGCCTCCCGCGGCGCGCGCCGCGCCAGCCCGAACGGGGCCGAGCGCATGACGGTGCCGCAGCCCTTCGAGCCGGGATTGACCGGCCCGGGCTCGCCGAGGGGCGACGGGCCGGGGAAGGGCCGGTGCAGGCCGGACAGGCAGGTGGTGCCCGGGGCGCGCCGGGAGTAGAGCCAGCCCTCCTCGCGCAGCCGCCCGGTGCGGTGGGGGCGGTCGGCGGGCGGCGGCTCGTGGTGGTCCTGGGTGTCGAGCCAGCGCAGGTACGCCTCGCGCACGCACCTCAGTACGTCCCCGTCCGGGGAGCCGCCCGGCGCGCCGCCTGCCGCGTCGTCCGGTGAGCGGTTACCGTGGGCGGCGCGGAGCAGGCCCTCGACGGTGAACAGCGTCATCTGGGTGTCGTCGGTGACGAGGCCGCTGGTGCCCCGCCAGGTGGGGACGTATCCGGTGAGGCCCGCGGGCCCGTGGTCGCGCCGGATGTCCCGAAGCGAATGGAACTCGACGGGCGCCCCGAGGGCGTCCCCGATCGCGCCGCCGAGGAGGCAGCCGCGGACCCGATCCCGAACATCCATGACCCGAATCTTGTCACCTTCCCCGGGTCTCTGAGAGATTGCGTTTTGTCCCGGATGCACCTTTGGAGGTCATGCGTGTCACCCTTACGCCCGGCCCTGGCCGCCGTCGTCCTCACCCTGGCGACCGCGACGGCCACCGCACCCCCCGCTCACGCCGCCACCCCGGCCGTCACCGTCGAGGACGGCCGCACCCAGCCGGTCTTCTCCTACGCCGACGCCGTCCGCGAGCACGTGTACGTCGAGTCCACGGTCGACAGCGACCTCGACGGCGCCCTCGACAAGGTCCGCGTCGACATCATCCGCCCCAAGGAGTCCGGCCCGGGCCTCAAGGTGCCGGTGATCATCGACGAGAGCCCCTACTACGACAACTCCGGCCGCGGCAACGAGGCCGAGCGCAAGGTCTACGACGCGGCGGGCAACGTCACCAAGTTCCCGCTCTTCTACGACAACTACTTCGTCCCGCGCGGCTACGCCGTCCTCAACGTGGACATGCTCGGCACCACCAGGTCCGACGGCTGCCCCGACATCGGCGGCAAGGCCGACGTGCTGGGCGGCAAGGCCGTCATCGACTGGCTGAACGGCCGCGCCAGGGCGACCAGGGCCGACGGCGGCCCCGCCGTGGCCGACTGGACCACCGGCAAGGCCGCCATGATCGGCAAGTCGTACGACGGCACCCTGGCCAACGCCGTCGCCGCCACCGGCGTGGACGGGCTGAAGACGATCGTGCCGATCTCGGCCATCAGCTCCTGGTACAAGTACCAGCGCTCGAACGGCGTGATCTACAACTACGACTACGCCTCCTGGCTGGCCAACTACGTCGACACCGACCCCGAGGCCAAGTGCCAGGCGGTCCGCGACCGGATGGACGCCGAGGACGGCGACGACACCGGGAACTACAACGCCTTCTGGGCCGAGCGCGACTACCTCAAGGGCCTGCTCGGCGACGCCTCCAAGGTCAGGGCCAGCGTCTTCGCGGTGCACACGGTCAACGACCTCAACGTCAAGCCCGACAACTTCTCCACCTGGTGGAAGGCCCTGGCCGAGCGGGGCGTGCCGCGCAAGATCTGGGTCGGCCAGACCCAGCACGTGGACCCGTTCGACTTCGAGGGCCGGCGCGGCCTGTGGGTGGACACCCTGCACCGCTGGTTCGACTACTGGCTGCACGGTGTGCGCAACGGCATCCTCCAGGAGCCCCGCGCGGACGTGGAGGTCGGCCCCGCGCAGTGGATCAGCCAGCGCGACTGGCCGGCGCCGTTCGCGATCAAGGCGTCGCTGCGGCCCGCCGCCGACGGCTCGCTGGGCCTGCGCCCGGCCGCCAAGGACAGCACCGCGACCTTCACCGACGTGGCGCTGAGCGAGAACGACATGGTCGCCGACGTCGGCACCGCCAACCCCGGCCGGGTGGCGTTCACCACCGGCGAGCTGCCGCTGGACCTGCGCCTGTCCGGCACGCCCACCGCCGACCTGCGGGTCAAGCTGGACAAGCCCACCGCCAACCTGACCGCGCTGCTCGTCGACTTCGGCGAGAGCGCCCGCGTCGACTGGCGGCGCGGCCAGGGCATCACCACGCTCACCGAGGAGGACTGCTGGGGCGAGAGCACCGCGGCCGACGACGGCTGCTACCGGAAGGTCGTCACGAACGTCGCCACCCGCCCGCTGGAGGTCGTCGCCCGCGGCTGGATCGACGTGCAGAACCGCGACTCGCTCAGCGAGGCCGCGCCGCTGCCCGCAGGCACGTACGGCAAGGTCAAGTGGCTGACGCTGCCGCAGGACTACACCTTCAGGAAGGGCCACAGGATCGGCCTGGTGATCGCCGGCACCGACGCCACCTACAGCGAGGAGAGCGGCACCGGCGCCACCGTCACGGTCGACCTGGCGAAGAGCAGCGTCGTCGTGCCGTTCGTGCTCGGGACGCCGCTGACGGACATGCCGCAGGACAAGGCCAGGTTCCACGGCCCGGACCGGGTCGAGCTGCCGCAGCCTGAGGCGAAGTTCCAGTTCTTCTAGGAAGCACGGCTCTTCTAGGAAGCACGGCTGGGGCTCCTGCTAGGCGCAGGGGCTCCAGCCTCGGCCGGCCGTCCACGTGACGGCGAGGGTCAGCGTGCCGCCGGCCGCCGTCGTCCCGCCGGTGCGGACGCCGTCGCCGGTGGCCGTGCCGGTCCAGCGGACCACGATCCGGCCGCTCCGCTCCGGGTCGCCGCAGCTCGCCCGGTCCGCGGACTCCCGTACCCGGAAGCGGGTGCCGGAGACCGCGAGGCCCGGGGTGGCGGTGGCCGAGATGATCGTGCAGCGGCCCGTGCACGCCAGCGCGAACGACCCGGCGCGCGCCGCGCCGAGCGACACCGACGCGGGCGACAGCCGCGCCACCGGCGGCGCGGGCCGCGGCAGCTCCGCCGCCCGCGCCACGCTGGTCAGCCCCGAGCCAGGGGCGGGCGCGGGCGCGGCGGAGGGCGCCGTCACCTTCGCCACCCACTTCGACGGCCGCTCCAGCAGCACGCTGGTCTGCGCCGCCGCCTTGGTGATCACGGCGGGGTGGTCGCGGGCGTTCAGCAGCGCCCACACCAGGCCCGCCGCCAGCAGGCCGACGCCCATGAGCAGCGCCAGCCTGGCCACCGCCCGGATCGGCGCGCCGGTCTCGGCGTCGTCGTCCGGCGGCTCCTTCCAGTACTCCTGCCACTGCTTGCCCGCGGCGCCGTCCGGCTCGCCGCTCATCGTGATCCCGCCGTAGCGGATGATCGCGTCGGGGGTCCTGGCGTGGCCGTTGCTCTCGCCCTTGAGCGCGGTGGTGTAGACGAGCTTGTCGGTGTACGCGCCCCCGCGGAAGGCCCTGGTCCGGCTCGGCGGCGCGAACGGGTGCCGCCCGCGCACCGCCGGAGCGGCCGGGAGCTCCTGGTCGGCGGCGGCCGCGCCCGCCGCCGACCAGGGCTTTCCCTGCGTCGCCGTCGTGGGGTCGGCGACGGGGACGGACGGCTCGGCGTCGGCGACCGGCGGGACGACGGCCCAGCGGCCAGTCTCCGCGGGGCCGGTCTCCACCAGTGTGCGTGCCTGCACGGGGAAGCCGTCAGCCCGCCAGAGAGGTCCCTCGCCGGGCAACGGCTGCGCAGACGCCAGCCGGTTCGGTAGCGTGCCGGGCAGCGTGGCGATCGGCAGGCGGCGCAGCAGCGCCCCGGCCGTCATCGTCCTGGGCGCGGCCCGGCAGGTCGCACAGGACTGAATGTGGCGGCCGATCCTGGCCCTGGCCCGGCGGCCGGGCGCGGCGACCCACGCCGACACGCGGGCGGTCAGGTCGGCGCAGCCGCCGGGGCCGCGCGCGGCGATGATCGCGGCGAACCACTCCTCCAGGCCGGCCGCGGCCCGCGCCACGATCGCGCGCACCTCGGCCTCGTCCAGCTCGAAGACGGTGGCCAGCTCGGCGTCGGCCAGGCCGTGCCGGACCGACAGGTCCAGCAGCTCACGCTGGGGCCGCTCCAGCGACAGCAGGGCCTCGGGCAGCAGCTCCGACATGCGGCCGGGACGCGACCACGAGCCGATGCTGGCGGGCTTGGCCACGACCGCGCGGTGCGCGCGGGCCAGCGCGTACAACCAGGGGCGGCGCAGCGCCGGGTCCGTCATGCGGTCGGCGTACAGGTGGGCCGTCAGCAGGGCCCCGGCGACCGCCTGCTCGGCGTCGCCCGCGGCCAGCTCGGTGCGGCAGTAGTCGTACAGGCGCGCGCCGTGCTGGTCGCACAGGTCGCGGATGGCCTGCCGCGCGTCGTCGGACAGCGTCCGCCACATCCGCCGTCACCTCCTCCATCCCGCCGGAACGGTCACTCAGAACGTCACGCTCTTGCCCCGCACCGCGCCGAGCCGCTCCGGCGCGGCGTCGAGCAGGGAGGCCTTGGCCAGGTAGGCCCGGGTCGCGTCGGGGTCGCCGGCGATCGCCCGCAGCCCGTCCATGGCCGCGGCCAGCCGGGCGCTGTCGTGCTCGCGCACGCCCGCCGGCCGCGTCTCGCCGGGTGGCAGCACCCGCCGCATCAGCACCGAGCGCCGCCGCCACGCCCACGCCTCCAGCGCGGCCGGCCGGGCGTGGCCGCCGAGCACGGCGGCGATCACCTGGGCCGCCTCGAAGGCGTCGTGCAGGCCGGCGTTCATGTTGAGCCCGCCGACCGTCGAGGTCAGGTGCGCCGCGTCGCCGACGAACAGCACCCGCCCGCACCGGTAGGAGGGCAGCACGCCCCGCGACAGCGCGAAGCGGTCCGCGCCGGTCACCCTGACCGGCCCGCCGAGGCCCGGCAGCGTCCGGCGGACCAGCAGCGACAGGTTCGCCGCCGACAGCGGCTCGTGCCCGTCCAGCGGGATCTTGAAGATGATCCGCCAGTGGTCGGGCAGCCCCAGCAGCGTGCACGACTGCTGGACGTCGCGCACGTACGTCAGCGGCGCCAGGCCCGGCATGAGCCGGTCCAGCGGCGAGTCGGTGAAGACCCGCAGCGCCGTCGCGAGCTGCCCCGCCCGGGGGAGCGGCAGCCCCAGCTCGGCCCGGACCGTGCTCTGCGCGCCGTCGGCGGCGATCAGGTACCGGGCCCGCGTCCAGGTGTGGCCGACGCGGACCCGGATGCCGGTGCCGCCCTCGGCCACGCCGTCCACGCGGGCGCCGAAGCGCACGTCCACGTCCGGGTAGACGCCGAGCACGGTCAGCAGCAGCGAGGTGAGCGCGGTCTGGTCGGCGTGCACCCGGTACGGGTGCCTGGTGAGCCCGTCCAGCCGGTTCATGCCCATCTCGGCCAGCACGGCGCCCGCCCGGTCGCGCCACTGGACCCGGTCCACGACGCGCCCGCCGGCGACCAGCCGCGCCGCCACGCCCAGCTCGTCGAGCAGGTCGAGCGTGGCCGGGTGGAAGGTGCAGGCGCGCGGCTGCCGCTGCGGCTCGCTCCCGCTCTCCAGGACGGTGACCGGGATCCCCGTCCTGGCCAGCGAGAGCGCCGCGGTCAGGCCCGCCGGCCCCGCTCCCACCACGATGACGCCGTTCATGCCGGGCGCCTCCCCTGCGCCGGTACGGGGCTGCGCGGGACGGGACTGTGGTGGGGCACCCGGCTGAGCGTCACGTGCTGGCCGGTGGCCTGCGACAGCGCCCACCAGGCGGTGCAGAGGTTCGAGGTGAGCAGCAGGCGCTCGTTGCCGGTGCTCAGCGGGCCGAGCACGGGCAGCGTGGGCAGGCCGGTGCCGGTGAACAGCAGCACCGCGTCGCCGGGCACGTCCGCCAGCTCGACCTGGCTGATCAGCTCCGACGGGGTGACCGCGTACGACGAGAAGCCGCTCTTGGCGCGGACCTGCACGGTCTGGGTGACGGTCAGCCCCGCGGTCTTCCAGAAGCGCTCGGCCAGCTCCGTCAGCCACGGCTGGTACGGCGAGACGAGCACGATGTCGCTCACCCCGACGTGCTCCAGCGCCTCCCGCGTGGCCAGGGTCGCCGAGGCGAACGGCGTCCCGGCCAGCGCGCCCAGCCGGGCGCACTGCTCGCGGTCCTCGTCGGGGCCGAGCAGGTAGCGGGGCTCGCTGCAGGCCACGACCATGGCGTTGAGCGGCAGGCCGTCGAAGGCGAAGACCATGAGGGGCAGGTCGTCGTTGTAGCTCTCCAGGCGCTCGGCCAGGGGCAGCCCGCGCCGGACCGGGAGGCGGGCGACGTGCATGTCGGCCCGCGACCCGAGCAGGCGGGTCAGCTCCGGCTCCGCCGACGGGTTGGCGGGTGCGACGATCACGCCGACCCGGCCGCGGCTCACCACCGAACGGGTGCGCATCGGGGTCTCCTCAACAGCGGCGGGTTCAGGACGCACGGGCGTCGATCCCGGCGTCGATCCCGGCGTCGGCACCGGCGTCGGCACCGGTGACGAACTCGGTGACGGCCCGCGCGGACACCTGGCGGATGCGGCGCAGCCGGTGGACGGCGCGCGCCGGCCCTGGCTCCTCCTGAGCCGGTCCTGGCCGGGCGGCGCGGACCTCGTGTGGTTGTGACCTGCGCATCTCGTCGGCGAGCATGTCCGCTCCTGTCTATCGCTGCATGGCTGGACGAATGACCTGATGGAACCGGTCGCGCGCCGTTTGGGCGGAGGGCCGGCACGGTGCCGCCGGCCCTCCGTCCGCCGCGCGCTGAGATCGACGTGCGCTCTCAAGGCCCGACGCCCCGGCGACCCGCACCAGCGCCGTGGCGGCGAGCGAAACGGCGGCCATCAGGACGGCCACCGGCGTGGAGGCAGGCGCGGGCTCCCGGCCGTTCGCGAACGGCCGGCCGATCAGCACAGCGGCGCCCGTCACGCCGACCGCCCTGCCCGGGCTCTCCCTCGTGCCGGCGGCCTCGGCGGCGGTGGCACGCCTCGCGCGGCCTCCGCCCGGGACGGGACCCCCGCCAGAGTCGATCCCGTCCCGCATGGTTCTTGATCCGGTCGTCCTCACCGCGCGCCGCCGGGGGCGGGGAGCACCCCCGCACCCCGGCGGACGCGGACGAAGCCGACCCCAGGCGCTACCCCCCGATTCGGCCAGCGCGCCAGCCGCTACCGCGCTGGCCGACAGCACCGCGCCGACTAGGTCGGGCACGTGCCGCACGGTGCCGGGGGGGCGGGGCAGCGCCGGGGCCAGCGCCAAGCGCGCCGCCGGTCCCGTCCAGGGGACGAGCGGGCCGGGCCGGCCGGTTCGGGCCGGCCGGCGTCCGCTCGCGGACGGCGGCGCGTACGTGTGGAGCGAGGCGAGCGTCATCGCGCGGTCACCGCGCCCGTGGCGCTCGCCCGGCTCGTGGTGGAGCCGAGCGCCAGGTTCGGCACGCTGGCGCAGACCATGCGCTCGGTCAGGCCGGGCCGCCCGCCCGTCCTGGGTTCGGTCAGGTCGGGCCGCCCGCCCGTCCTGGGTTCGGTGAGGCCGGCGCGGCCGGCCGTCCTCGGCTCGGGCCGGCGGGCGGGGGCCGGCATCGCGCCGCCCGCCACCATCCGGGCGACCTTGGCCGCGAGCGCCAGGTGCGCGGCGCAGCGCCGGCCGACCTTGGCCTCCAGCCCGGCCACCTGGGCCAGGCGGAGCCGCATCGGCTCCAGCGAGGACGTGCGTTGCAGGCCGTCGAGGTCGTCCAGCCGGTCGGGCCAGCGCAGCAGGCGGCGGCAGCGCGCCTCCACCTCGGCGGCGAGGTCCTGGGCCGGGAAGCCCTCGTGCAGCAGCCGGGTGGCGGCCATCACGGCGGTGAACGCCGTGCGGTCGAAGTCGGCCAGCCGTCCCGTGAGGGCCGCGCCGAGCATCCTGGCGCGGTGGCTCAGGCAGACCGAGCTCCATCCGAGCAGCAGCAGCCGGTCGGGCCCGGTCTCCGTGTGCCAGCCGGCCAGCCGCAGCTCGCGGGCCATCCGGTGGTAGTGGCGCCAGCGGTCGCCGGGGTCGTCGAGCCAGACCTGGACCCCGCCGAGCGGCAGGCCCGCGACGCGCACGCCGGCTCCGGCCACCCGGACGCAGAGGCGTTGTACCACCCGCTCCTGTGCCGAGGGGACCGAATCGTCCTGGAACCAGGAACCACCCGGAGCTTCCATGGTCACGGCCGGCCACCTCCTCGTCGGGGTACTCTCTCCAGAATCTTCCGGCTGTTAAGCCTCACTTACCACGTGCTCCGATAGTCTGCTTCCGGGAGGGGCTATGTCAACTGACAGTTTCCGCATAAGTTGATACCCACCCGCGGGGCAGAGCTTGCCCGCATGGCAGGGGACACCACGCCCCGCGTCCCTTACGCTGGAAAAGTTCACGGGCAGTAGGAGGTGTGCCGTGGCGAACTTCGCCGAGCGGCTCGATCTCGCGCTGACCAAGCGCGGATTCACCGGCGCGCAGGTCGCCTCCGCCCTGACGGAGGCGGGCATCCCCATCACCCGCGCCTACGTCAGCCAGCTCCGTACGGGCAAGCAGACCAACCCGACGCTCCAGGTGCTGCGGGCGCTGGCCGCCTGCCTCCAGGTGAGCGTCGGCTGGCTGGTCGGCGACGACCACCTGGAGTCGGGCGCGGTCGAGGACCTCCAGCTCCGCGCCGCCACGCTCGGCCTGTCGGCCTCCGGCCTGTCCGAGGCGTCGCTCGCCGTGCTGCGCAGCGTGGTCGAGATGGCCCGCAAGGCCGAGGGCCTGCCCGAGGAGCCCGAGCCCGCCGACGGCATCCCCGAGGCCGCCGCCCCGCTGAGCGGGCCGCAGCGCCGCGCGCTCGGCCGCCGCCTGCACGGCCTGCGCCTGGCCGCCGAGCTGTCGGTCGAGCAGGTCGAGACCGCGATCGGCAGGGGCGCGGCCGCGATCCCCGCCATCGAGGAGGGCCGCATCGCCCCTCCGCCGATCACCGTGGAGCGCCTGCTCACCCTCTTCGGCGTCGCCTCGCCGCCCGTCCGCGAGTACGTCCTGTCGCTGGCCCGCGGCGAACGCGAGGCCGCCTGGTACGACGCCCACTCCATCCCGGTCTGGCTGGCCACCACCTACGCGCTGGAGCGGCGGGCGACGCTGATCCGCACCTTCCACCCGCAGTTCGTGCCGCCGTTGCTGCAGACCGAGGAGTACGCCCGCGCCGCGATCACCGTGATGGGCCCGGCCACGCTCGGCCAGCCCACGGTCGAGGAGGCGCTGGCCCTGGTCATGGCCCGGCAGGAGGCGCTGAGCCGCGACAGCGGCATCGTGTTGTGGGCGATCCTCGACGAGAGCGTGCTCATGCGCTCGATCGTCGGCCGGCACGTCCAGCTCCGCCAGCTCGAGATGCTGATGGACCACGCCAAGCGGCCCAACGTCTCGCTGCACGTGGTGCCGATGGACGACCCCGCGTACGTGCCGCGCACCGGCCCCTTCACGCTGTGGCGCTTCGCCGAGGCGTTCGAGCCCGACATCGCCTGCGCGCACGGCGTCGAGAGCGACGAGCTGGTCACCGACACCGGCGCGGTGGAGGCCTATCACCAGGCGTTCACGAAGCTGTCGGTGACGACGACCACCCGCGAGGAGACCGTCGAGCTGCTCAGCTCGCACTGCGAGCGGCTCTCGCGCGCGCTCGGTAAGTGATCTTTTCTGGCGGTTAGCCAGTTATACCCAAAACCAATGGCATTTCGTGTTGTGTTCTTCTCGGCGGCGAGGATCATATGGTCTGGGTCATCGAGTGGGGTCCGAAAGGATCAACTTTTCCCGAGATAGTGGGCGAGGGGAAAGGGGCAACACTCAATGCGTCAGCGTGCCATCCGAAACCTGGCGAAGCTGGAGATGACCCGAGCGAGTGCCACCCGTGTCCTCGACGCCGCGGCGGGTGGGAAGAACCATTTCGTGGCCGACCGGGACGCGGTGCGCCGTTATGATCTGGCCGCCCCCATCACCACCACGGCCGCGCGGGCCGTGCTCCAGTACGTGTGCCGCGTGGTGCGTCACCTGGCCGGCGCCGGCGTGGAGCAGTTCCTGATCGTCGGCAGCGGCGTGCCCAGCGGGCTGCCCGCCGGCCGGCAGCTGCACGACGTGGCCCGCGACGCGCTCGCGGGCGGCCGGCCCCGGGTCGTCTACGTGGAGCACGACCCCATGGTGCTGGCCGGGGCACGGGCGACCATCGAGCCCGTCACCGACCTCGTCCGCGTCGTCGAGGGCGACGTGCGCGAGATCGACGACGTCCTCGACGACCGGGTCGTGCGCACGTTCCTCGACTGGGACCGGCCGGTGGCCGTGCTGCTGGTGTCCACCCACAGCCTCAACGACGACGAGTACTTCCACTACGTCGTCAAACGCCTCCGGCAGGCGGTGCCGGAGGGCAGCTACCTGTCGCTGCTCCAGACCACCTTCGACGGGGTGCCGCCGGAGCTGGTGCCCGCCATCCACGACCTGCTGGCGATGACGCTGCCCGGTCACGCGATCCGCGCCAGGGAGGAGGTGGCGGCGTTGCTGGACGGCCTGGAGCTGGTCGATCCGGGGCTGGTGTGGGTCCCGGAGTGGCGGCCCGACGGCCGCGAGGCCGCCTGCCTGGAGGAGCCGCGCGCCTTGGGCACCTACGGCGCCGTGGCGCGCGTGCCGTGAGCCGCCGGCGACGCGCCGGGCCGGGTCAGTCCCACCAGAACGACCAGGAGTGCCCGCCGATGATCTGCTCGGCGTACCCCTGGAGGTCGCCCGGCCCCTGCACGACGTTGTCCGGGCAGAACGTCCAGTGCTCGGCCGCCACGTGCAGCGCGTGCTCGGGGTCCACCGGCGGGGCCGCCACGCTCAGCTCCAGCGTGTTGAACCCGACGGCCACCACCCGGGCGCCGAAGCGCTCCTCCCAGCTCCGCACCACCGCCGCCATGGGCACCATCCACTCGTTGTGGTGCAGCGCCCCCTGCCAGCCCATCACGGCCAGCGCGTCGGCGCCCCGCGGCGCGGCGACCAGGCCGAGCGGCATGCTCTTCTCGGCGAGCCGGCCGGCGTACCACTCGGCGACCGCCTCCGGGTCGGCCTTGAGCGCCCCGGGAGGGGCCGGGCCCGGGCAGATCGCGCCGAACGGCTCCAGCTCGTCCAGCGCGTCCGACGGCATCTGCGCCACCCACTCCTGCCACACCTCGGCCATGAAGCCCTCGGCGGTGAAATGGTCGATCTGGCGGGGATCGTCCGGCATGACCTGGCCCACCGCCCAGGGCTGCGCGGACTCGTCCAGCAGCAGCGGCCACAGGCCGCTGTGCGGATGCCACGCGCGCATCAGCGCCCAGGTCTCGGCGGTGGCCGGCTCGTCGCTCATCCAGAACGCGGGCAGGATCGGGCGGCCCTGACCGGTGTAGCCGGGGTCGGGCCAGACCAGGTCGCCCGGAGGCAGCGGCGCGCCGAGGCTGCGCCCCCTGCCGCCGTCGGGGAACAGCCGGCACAGCTCACGTGGCAGCCGGTGATCGTTCATGCCCTACCGTTCCGATACCGAATCCTGTCTCGGAGATGGTAGTGCCGCCGGTCGCCCGGGCACCTTCCGGTGGTACGGGAAATGCGGCGAGCTGCGACAATGAGGGCTGTGATCCCCTCTGCGATCCCTTTCGCCGCGGTTCTGTCCGATCTCGACGGCGTGCTGCGCCAGTTCGACCACGCCGTCCAGGCCGACATCGAGGCCCGTTACGGGCTGCCGCTGCGCAAGGTCGCCTTCGATCCCGCGCTGATCGGGCCGCCCACGCTCGGGCAGGCCACCGAGGCCGAGTGGGCGGAGTCGATCGTCGCGGCGCTCGGCGGGGGAGAGGCGGCCCGGCGGGCGGTCGCCGAGTTCATGGAGGTGCCGTTCTTCGTCGACGAGGAGGTCAGGGCGCTGCTCGCGGCCGCGCAGCGGCACGTCCCGGTGATCCTCGTGACCAACGCCATGGACACCGTGGAGGAGCACCTCGACCGCCTGGGCCTGCGCTACTTCGCCGACGACCTGGTCAGCAGCCACCGGGTGCGGGTGGCCAAGCCCGACCCGCGCATCTACGAGATCGCCGCCGAGCGGGCCGGCGTGCCCCCGGAGCGCTGCCTGTTCGTCGACGACCGGCTGCCCAACGTCGAGGCGGCCCGCGCCCTCGGCATGACCGGCGTGCACTTCCGCACCGCGGCCGACCTCGCGGCCGTGCTCGGCTAGCTAGCCGTCGCCGGTCCCGGCGGGCCAGAACGCGTCGAAGAACGCCCGCTCCAGCTCGACCGCCCGGCGGAAGACGCCCAGCACCTCCTCGCGGCGCGCCTCGCCGAGACCCGCGCCCAGCCGGTCGAGCTCGCCCCGCAGGAACGCCACCCAGGCGCGGAACTCCGCGCCCTCGTGCAGCTCGATCCACTCCCGGTGGACGAACCGCTCCGGCAGCGGCTCCCCGGCCCGCGAGGCCCAGCCGAGGTAGCACCACTCGGCCACGCACAGCACCGCGGCGATCAGCAGGTAGTCCTGGCGGGCCCGGACCTCGTCCATGAGCCGCCGGAAGGCCGCGGTGACCGGCTCGGGCGGCGCGTCCAGCCGGCCGCCCAGCTCGGCCAGCGCCCGGTGGAAGTACGTCTTCTCCTCCGTGGTGGCCACCTGGCCGAGGAACCGGCCGTAGGGCACCCGGGCCTCGAAGGTGTCGGCGCTCGCCACGGCGGCGCCGAGCAGGGCGGTGAAGGAGTCGACGAACCGGAAGTCCTGCTCCAGGTAACGCCGCAGCGCGGCGTCGGGGACGGCGCCCGTCGTGATCGCCTCGGCGAACGGGTGGGTCACCACCGCCGTCCAGTCGGGCTCGGACCGCTCCCGCAGCCACTCGCTGAATCCGCTCGTCACGATCAGCACCGTACCGAGCACCGTACCGGGGAGCGGGGACGGGGGTCGTTTCCGGCGCGGCTCGCGCCGGCCGCGCCGGAAACGACGCAGGACCGCCGTCCCCGGCGCGCTGTCGGCGAGCTGCGCTCCTCGCCTGGCCGGGGACGGCGGCGCGAGAGCGCCGGCCTAGTACCCGCCGTACGGATTCTGGGAGGACGGCGAGGTGGTGGCCGGGGCGCTCGACCGGTGCCCCGACGGGTGGTGCGACGGGGTGGCGGACGGGGTGCCCGCCGCGCCGGTGGAGGTCGGCTTGGTGCCCTGCGGCGCGATGATGCCGATCAGGCCGTGCTTGGTGCCGTCGATGCCGGCGGAGAACCACAGGGAGTTCTCGCCGCCGGTGGCCGCGGTGCCCGGCTCCAGGTCCCACAGGCCCGGCAGCACGATCCGCCGGCCGTCGGCCGTGGTCAGCGCGCCCAGGTGGCGGTTGTGCTTGTACGCGTGCACGGTGCCGTCGCCGAAGTTGCCGATCAGCAGCGCGCCGGCGTACTGGCCCCAGCCCCTGGGGGCGGCGGTGATGCCCCAGGGGGCGTTGAGCCCGACCCGGGAGATGCGGCCGGTGAGGCGGCCGGAGGCGTTGAAGCGGCTGACGAAGCCCTTGCCGTTGCCGAAGACCGGCTTGCCGGTGGACGGGTCGCGCAGCGCGTACGACACCCAGACGCTGCCGTTCGCGACGGCCACGTTGTAGGCGTGGTAGCTGCTCGGCACGGCCCGGTCGCGGAACTGCCAGCGCGACAGCTCGATGCGCTGGAAGTCCTGGTCGAAGGCGTGGATGCGGCCGCTCGCGAAGTCGGCGGCCAGCAGGTACGCGTCGTCCTCGGTCTGGACGAGCTCCAGCCCCTTGTAGTCGGCGCCCCGGGTGAACGCCGCGATGATCGCGTTCTTCGGGTCCACCTCGGCGTTCCAGCCGGTGATGGCGCCGCTCGGGCTGGAGAAGATGAACGTGGCGGGCTTGCCCTTGACGGTGAAGCCGTCGCCGGGGTTGAAGACCTGGCCGGTGGGTGCTCCGCCCGGGATCCACACCTCGGTCTGCTCCTTCTTGCCGGTGCCGGAGTAGACCGTGGCGGTGCCGGTGCCCGTGTTGGAGACCCACAGAGTCTTGCCCATGGCCAGGCCCCACGGGTTGACGACCTTGGCGTCGGTGACCGGGGCTTTGCCCTGGACGTCCGACACAAGGTTGATGACGTCGAAACGAGTCCTGGTGGTGGCGTGTGCGGGAGTGGTGAGAGTCGCTCCCATGACGACCGCAACAGCGCAGAGTGTGATGATGCGTGGCCGCATCCGTTGCCTCCTAGTTAGCGCTTGTGACGGGAGGTACGCGGATGGGCGAAGGCAGGTTCAGGTTCCGCCGTGAGGAAAAATCGTCTGGCGAATTTGGGCCGCGTCAGGCGGGGAAAGGACAAGCATGAACGTGTTGGGCATCGACATCGGTGGTTCGGGGATCAAGGGCGCCCCCGTCGACACCGAGGCCGGCAAACTGATCGACGAGCGCCTGCGGATCCCCACGCCCGAGCCGTCCGGGCCGGAGGCGGTGGCGGCGGCCGTCGCCGAGATCCAGCGGCATTTCGGGTGGAACGGTCCGGTCGGGGTGACCTTCCCCGGCGTGGTCATGGACGGCGTGGTGCGCACGGCGGCCAACGTCGACCGGTCGTGGATCGGGGTCGACGCGGCCGCGCTGTTCGGCGGCGCGACCGTGCTCAACGACGCCGACGCGGCCGGCGTGGCCGAGATGGAGTTCGGCCACGGGCGCGACGAGCGCGGCACGGTGCTGATGCTGACCTTCGGCACGGGCATCGGCAGCGCCCTGTTCCGGGCCGGCGAGCTGGTGCCCAACACCGAGCTGGGGCACCTGGAGCTGCACGGCAAGGACGCCGAGCACCGGGCCTCCGCGCGGGCGCGCGAGGAGCACGACCTGAGCTGGGAGAAGTGGGCCGAGCGGGTCCAGGAGTACCTGGAGCACGTCGAGATGTTGTTCTCGCCCTCGCTCATCGTGATCGGCGGGGGAGCGAGCAAGAAGGCGGACAAGTTCCTGCCGCACATCACGCTGCGCACGCCCGTGGTCCCGGCCGGGCTGCAGAACGAGGCGGGCATCATCGGCGCCGCCCTCGCGGCCCGACCCTGACCTCACGACCCTGACCTCACGACCCTGACCTCACGACGCGGGCCGGCGGCGCGGGAATGCCGCGGCCGCCGGCGGCGTTGATCAGGACCGACGATATTGGGATGCGCCGTCCGCGGCCGGTGGGGCACGATGGGCCGTTGGCCCCGCGCCTGCGGGGGCTCAAATATCCTGAAAGCAGTATGGGAACGTCTTCCTTGTCCTCTCCGCTCACCGATCTCCAGTCCCGCCTGCCCGAGCTCATGCCGCGCGACCAGCGGCGGTTGCGGCGCAGGCTCGACGGCATGCGCCGGGTCCGCTCCCGCGACGCCCGGGACAAGATCGTCGCGGAGATCCTCGCCGACGTGGAACGCGCCGAGCAGCGGCTGGAGCGCCGCCGCGCGGCCGTGCCCGCGATCACGTACCCGGAGAACCTGCCGGTCGCGCAGCGCAAGGACGACATCCTCGCCGCCATCCGCGACCACCAGGTCGTGATCATCGCCGGTGAGACCGGCTCCGGCAAGACCACCCAGATCCCCAAGATGTGCCTGGAGCTGGGGCGCGGCGTACGCGGCCTGATCGGCCACACCCAGCCCCGCCGCATCGCCGCGCGCACCGTGGCCGAGCGCGTCGCCGAGGAGCTCGGCACCGGCCTCGGCGAGGTCGTCGGCTACAAGGTCCGCTTCACCGACCAGGCGAGCGAGCGCACGCTGGTCAAGCTGATGACCGACGGCATCCTGCTGGCCGAGCTGCAGAACGACCGCCTGCTCGACCAGTACGACACCCTCATCATCGACGAGGCCCACGAGCGCAGCCTCAACATCGACTTCATCCTCGGCTACCTCAAGCAGCTCCTGCCGCAGCGTCCCGACCTCAAGGTCGTCATCACCAGCGCCACCATCGACCCCGAGCGCTTCTCCCGCCACTTCGACGACGCGCCGATCATCGAGGTCTCCGGCCGCACCTACCCGGTCGAGGTGCGCTACCGGCCGCTGGAGGAGGACGACCAGACGCAGGGCATCGTGGCCGCCTGCCGCGAGCTGGTCGCCGAGGGCCCCGGCGACATCCTCGTGTTCCTGTCCGGCGAGCGGGAGATCCGCGACGCCGCCGACGCCCTGGCCAAGGCCGAGTTCCGGAACACCGAGATCCTGCCGCTGTACGCCCGGCTGAGCGCCGCCGAGCAGCACCGCGTCTTCCAGCCGCACACCGGCCGCCGCGTCGTCCTGGCCACCAACGTGGCCGAGACCTCGCTCACCGTCCCCGGCATCAAGTACGTCGTCGACCCCGGCTACGCCCGCATCTCCCGCTACAGCCACCGCACCAAGGTGCAGCGCCTGCCGATCGAGCCGATCTCGCAGGCCAGCGCCAACCAGCGCAAGGGCCGCTCGGGCCGCACCTCCGACGGCATCTGCGTCCGGCTGTACGAGGAGGAGGACTTCCTCGGCCGGCCGGAGTTCACCGACCCCGAGATCCTGCGCACCAACCTGGCCTCGGTCATCCTGCAGATGACCTCCATCGGGCTCGGCGACATCGAGGCGTTCCCGTTCGTCGAGCCGCCCGACCGCCGCCAGGTCAAGGACGGCGTCAACCTGCTGCACGAGCTGGGCGCCTTCGACGCGCAGGGCCGGCTCACGCCGGTCGGCCGCAAGCTCGCCACGCTGCCGGTCGACCCGCGCCTCGGCCGCATGGTGCTGGAGGCCGAGAAGAACGGCTGCCTGCGCGAAGTCATGATCATCGCGGCCGCGCTGTCCATCCAGGACCCCCGCGAGCGGCCCGCCGACAAGCAGCAGCAGGCCGACGAGAAGCACCGGCGCTTCGCCGACCCCGACTCCGACTTCCTGGCCCACCTCAACCTGTGGAACTACCTGCGGGAGAAGCAGAAGGAGCTGTCCTCCAGCGCGTTCCGCCGGCTGTGCAAGGCCGAGTTCCTCAACTACCTGCGCGTGCGCGAGTGGCAGGACATCTACAGCCAGCTCCGCCAGGCGCTCGGCGTCCAGCCCGACAGCCGGCCCGCCGACCCGTACCACGTGCACGTGTCGCTGCTGGCCGGGCTGCTGTCGCACATCGGCGTCAAGGACGTCCTCGACAAGCAGCGCCCCGCCGACGGCGGCCGGCGGCCCATCCAGGAGTACCTGGGCGCCCGCAACGCCCGCTTCGCGATCTTCCCTGGCTCCGCGCTGGCCAAGAAGCAGCCGCAGTGGATCATGTCCGCCGAGCTGGTCGAGACCTCCCGCCTCTGGGCCAGGGTCAACGCCAAGATCGAGCCCGCCTGGGTCGAACCCCTCGCCCAGCACCTGGTCAAACGCACCTACTCCGAGCCGCACTGGGAGAAGAGCCAGGGCGCGGTCGTCGCGCTGGAGAAGGTCTCCCTGTACGGCGTGCCGCTGGTCGTCGGCCGCAAGGTCAACTACGGCCGCATCGACCCCGACCTGTCCCGCGAGCTGTTCATCCGGCACGCCCTGGTCGAGGGCGACTGGGACACCCACCACCGCTTCCTCAAGGACAACCGGCGGCTGCTCGGCGAGGTCGAGGAGCTGGAGAACCGGGCCCGCCGCCGCGACATCATGGTCAGCGACGACGCCCTGTTCGACTTCTACGACCAGCGCGTGCCGGCCGAGGTCGTCTCGGCCCGGCACTTCGACTCCTGGTGGAAGAAGGCCGGGCAGGAGACGCCCGACCTGCTCACGTTCTCGCCGGAGATGCTGGTCAACGAGGGCGCCGACGTCAGCGCCCGCGACTACCCCGACACCTGGAAGCAGCTCGGCCAGCGGATGCGGCTGACCTACCAGTTCGAGCCGGGCGCCAACGCCGACGGCGTCACCGTGCACGTGCCGCTCCAGGTGCTCAACCAGGTCGGCTCCGACGGCTTCGACTGGCAGATCCCCGGCCTGCGCGAGGAGCTGGTCACCGCGCTGATCCGCTCGCTGCCGAAGAACCTGCGCCGCAACTTCGTGCCCGCCCCCAACTACGCCAAGCAGGTGCTGGCCGCCGCCGAGCCCGGCAAGGAGCCGCTGCTGGCCGCCGTGGAGCGCGAGCTGTTCCGGCTGACCGGCGTACGGGTGCCGCGCGAGGCGTGGCAGCTCGACCAGATCCCCGACCACCTGCGGATCACCTACCGGGTGATCGACGAGCGCAAGCGCACGCTGGCCGAGGACAAGGACCTCGACGCGCTCAAGCGGCGGCTGGCCCCGCGCCTGCGCCGGACGCTCTCCGAGGCCGGCGACGATCTGGAGCGCACGGGCCTGCGCACCTGGAGTCTCGGCCGGCTGCCCAAGGTGTTCGAGCAGGGCCGGATGAAGGGCTACCCGGCGCTGGTGGACGCCGGCGACTCCGTCTCGGTCAAGATCTACGAGACCGAGACCGAGGCCGAGCAGCGCCGCTCCCACTGGCCCGGCGTGCGCCGGCTGCTCCTGCTGAACGTCACCAATCCGGCCAAGTCCCTGCTGGCCGGCCTGACCAACCAGGCCAAGCTGGCCCTGTCGCGCAGCCCGCACGGCGGCGCGGTGGCCCTGTTCGACGACGTGATCAACGCGGCCGTCGACCAGCTCATGCAGGAGGCGGGCGGCCCCGCCTGGGACCCGGTCGCCTTCGACCGCCTCTACCAGCACGTCCGGGCGAACCTGTACGACACGGCCGCCGCCGTGCTGGCGAAGGTGGAGCAGATCCTCGCGGTCTGGCACGAGGCGACGGCCCGCCTGGACGCGCTGCGCCCGAGCGCCGCCACCGACGACGTCCGCGACCAGCTCGGCCGGCTCGTCTTCAAGGGCTTCGTCACGGCGACCGGCCACCGCCGCCTGTCCGACCTGCTCCGCTACATCCGCGCCATCGACCGCCGGCTCACCAAGCTGCCCGAGGACCCGTGGCGCGACCAGGAGTGGATGGACAAGGTGCACAAGGTCGAGGACGACTACCACGACCTGCTGGACAAGCTGCCGCCGGCCCGGCGCGGTGACCCCGACGTGGTGGAGATCCGGTGGATGATCGAGGAGCTGCGGGTCAGCTTCTTCGCCCAGACGCTGGGCACGCCCACCCCGATCTCCGAGAAGCGCATCGCCAAGGCGATGGACAAGCTCACGCCGTGAGGACGCCCGCGTCGAGCTCGACGGGGCGTAGCAGCGTGAGAGAATCCCGCTTTGCGATGGAATGTCGGGTACAGGGGGATCGATGGTCGTCAAGGCTGTGGTGTTCGACGTCGGCGAGACGCTGATCGACGAGACGCGCATCTGGGCGCGATGGGCCGAACGGCTCGGCGTGAGCCACTTCGTGCTCATGGGCGTGCTCGGCGGCATGGCGGCGCTCGACCGGCCGCACCGTGACGCGTTCGAGATCGTCCGGCCGGGCATCGACCCGGAGGCCGAGGAGGCCGCGTGGGAGCGCGACGACCCGCGGGGGCTGCGCAACCACTTCGACGGCGACGACCTCTACCCGGACGTCAGGGCGGCGCTGGGGGCGTTGCGCGAGGCGGGCTACCAGGTGATCGTCGCGGGGAACCAGCCGCGCCGGGCCTATGACGCGCTGGTCGCGCTGGAGCTGCCGGTCGACTCCGTCCACACCTCCGAGGGGTGGGGCGTGTCCAAGCCGGAGCCGGAGTTCTTCGCCAAGGTGGCGGCGGTGGCGGGGCGGGAGCCGGGCGAGATCCTCTACGTCGGCGACCGCCTGGACAACGACGTGCTGCCGGCGGGGCGGGCGGGCATGCGCACCGCGCTCCTCCGCCGGGGGCCGTGGGGATATCTGCACGCCGCGCGGCCGGAGGCGCGCGCGGCCGACGTGATCGTCGACGACCTGCACGCGGTCCTGCCGGCCGCCCGGCGGCTGGCGTAGGCGGCGGGCCGGGGCCGCCCGTCGCGCGGCCCCGGCCGGGCCGGGCGGCTCACTGGTAGTCGTCGCCGCCGAGATCCTCCCCGAGATCCTCGCCGAGGTCGATGTGGATCGCCCGTTCCTCGGCCGACAGGTCGCCGTCGTCGGCGCCCTGGTCCTCGGCCAGCTCCTCGTCGTCCCGGTCCGGCTCCAGGCCCTCGTCCGGCTGGGTGAGCCGGTGCAGGGGACGGTGCTCGTGCAGGCGGTCGGGGGCCTCGCGGCGCAGCCGCTCGTCGAGCGTGTCCCGGTGCTGGGGGTCGTCGGGGACGACCTCGTGGTTGAGCCCGAGGTCGTCGGTCCACTCCGAGACCTCGATGTCCTGTTCGTCGCTCATGCCGAACCGGTCCGGAGGCAGTTCACTCATACGTGATCCTCTACCCGCCGACAGGTCCGGAATCCTAGGACTTGGCCTGCTTGAGGGCGGCGGCCAGCTCTTCCTTGTCCATCTGGGACCGTCCGGGAATGTCGGCCTTCTGTGCCGCCTCGTACAGCTCGGCCTTGGTGGCGCCCTCGGCGGAGCCCTGCTGGGGGACGCCGAGCGCCTTCAGCTCCGCGTCGCGGCGCTCCTTGAAGGCCCGTCCGAGCTCCTGCAGCCGCTTCTCGCCGGCCGACTTCCGCAGCGCGGGCAGGAGCTCGCTCTCCTCCTCCTCGACGTGGTGCTGCACCGACTCGATGAGCTGCTGCAGCGTGGTGCGGAACTCCGGGGTGCCGGGCTGGGCCCGCACCAGCGCGTCGAGCAGGACCTCGGCCTCCTTGTGCTCCTCGACGCTGTGGTGGGCGTCGAGGCCGGGGTAGACGCGGTCCTCCTCGGCCCGGGCGTGCGCGATGAGGAGGGCGTGCAGCTCGGCCACGGTGGCCTTGATGTCGCCCTCGCCCTTCTTCAGCCGGTCGAAGAGGGACTCGACGGTCCTGTGGTCCTTGGTGATCAGGGTGATGACGTCGGTTGCCATGAGGTCAAGCGCTACCCAACGGCTCGCCTCCCAATCGCCAGGTCACGCCGATTCGCCGAGGCGGGCCCGCGCCCGCCGTAGCTCCTCGCGCAGCGCGGCGAGCTCGCGCTCCAGCTCCAGGATGCGCCGGATGGCGATGAGCGTCATGCCCGCGTCGGCCATGCGGGTGACGTGCTGGACGGTGCGGATGTCGCGCCGGGAGTAGCGCCGCTGGCCGCCCTCCGAGCGGCTGGGCGTGACGACGTCGTGCTGGTCGAGGCGGCGGAGATAGGCCTGCTGCACGTTGAGCATCTCCGCCACCTGCCCGAGCGAGTAGAGCGGCGCGTGCTCGTCGTCGAAAGGCAGTTCGGCCATCATGACCTCCTCATGGTACGGGGGCGGACCGCGAGGCCCGCCCCCGCGCCGCCGGGGTCAGGCCTTGATGGCCTTGGTCTCCCCTCGCTGGATCTCCACCTTGCGCGGCTTGGCCCGGTCGAGGACCGGGATGCGGACGGTGAGCACGCCGTTGGCGTAGCCGGCGTCGATGCGCTCGCTGTCGAGGTGCTCCGACAGGTAGACGCGGCGGGTGAAGGTGCCCATGGGGCGCTCGCGGACGAACAGCCGCTCGTTCTCGGCGACCTCCTCCTCGCGGCGGGCGCTGACGCTGAGCACGCCCCGGTCGACGGTGACCTCGATCGAGTCGGGGTCGATGCCGGGCAGGTCGAAGCGCAGGATCACGTCGTCGTCGCGGCGGAGGCCGTCCATCGGCATGACGGCGCCGGTGTCGTACGCCTGGCGAGTCAGGCGGTTGAACTGCCGCTCGAACTCCTGGAAGAACGGATCGATGGTGGTGAGAAGCATTTCCGAACCCCCTCACTGCGGTCGGGCCTGTAGCTAACCTCCAACTGCAATTACAGATTAGCTACAGGCCTCACTGCAGGCAAGGGGGGTAAGGCGGATCTGGCCGGAAGGTCAGGCCTGCTCCAGGCGGGGGCGCAGCCGTACCGACTGGCGGATCGTCCGGCCCGAGAGGCGGGTCAGCGCCACGGCCGCGAGCAGCGCGGCCGCCACGCAGCTCACGCCGCCGGCCTCCAGCGCGACGTCCGGCCCGAAGGTGTCGCTGAGCCAGCCGAGCAGCGGCCCGCCGAGCGCGCCCGCACCCGCGCTGACGATCGACAGCGCCGCGATGATCCGGCCGCGCATCGGCTCGGGGCTGTCGAGCTGCGCCCGCGCGTTGACGGTGGTGTCCACGGTCACCGCGCCCGCCGCGATCGGCAGCATCAGCGCCGCGAACGACCACAGCTCCGGCATGAGCCCGCTCAGCGCCTGCGCCACCCCGATGAGGAACGCGGTGATCAGCAGCAGCCGCACGGTGAGGGCCGGCCGCGAGGCGGCGAGGAAGCCCCCCAGCACCGTGCCGACGGCGAACACGGTGGACAGCAGCCCGTAGCCGGCCACCCCGGTCCCGAGCGGGCCGGCGCTCATGGCGGCCATGGTGACCTGGAAGTTGCGCCCGACGCTGCCCGAGACGAACCACAGGCCCAGCACCACGAGCAGCCAGGGCGTGCGCAGCACGTACTTCAGGCCCGCCAGCACCGCGCCCGGCTGCCGCCCGGCGGCGGCCAGCGGGTGGAACTCCTCGCGCCGCATCGCCAGCACCGCCGCGACGACCGCGAAGAACGTCGCCGCGTTGATCACGAACAGGCCGCCGTCGCCGGTGAACGGCAGCAGCACGCCCGCCAGGCTCATGCCCAGGATGCGCGCCCCCGAGCTGAGGATGGAGCCGAGCGCCATCGCGTTCGGCAGGTCGTCCGGCGGCACGACCTCCGCGCCGAAGCGCCCGAGCGACGGCCCGCCGAGCGCGCCCACGATGCCGCTGAGCAGCGCCACTCCGTAGATCGGCGCCACGTCGTCGGCCCCGGTGTACGCGATGACGGCCAGCGCCACCGCCAGCGCCGCCTGCGCGAGCTGCGCGGCGATCACGACGGGCCGCGTCGGGAGCCGGTCGGCCAGCGCACCGCCCCACATGCCGAGCAGCAGCGTCGGCAGCGCCTGCACGACGAGGCTGACGCCAACGCTCGTCGCCGAGCCGGTGATCGTGAGGATGAGCCAGTTCAGGCCCAGCACCTGCATCCAGGTGCCGGTCACGGAGATGATGTCCGCTCCTGCCCACAGCCGGTAGTTGTGGTGGCGGAGGGCGCGGAACGTGGAGGATGTCGCTGACAAAACGGGTCCTAGCCTTGGAGATCTACCGGAGGACCGAACATGCGGCTCCGGGAGGCACATTCCGGTCTGACCGAAATGTGAGGCAGAACACGTTTAAAACGCGGTTATGCGGACAGCAGCTCCGGCCGGTCCCGGCTGACCAGCGTCGCGTAGTGGCCGCCGGCGGCCATCAGCTCCTCGTGGGTGCCGCGCTCGGCGACGCGGCCCTGGTCGAGCACCACGATCTGGTCGGCGTCGCGCACAGTGGACAGCCGGTGCGCGATCGTGATCGTCGTCCGGCCCCTGGCCAGGGCGTCCAGCGCCTCCTGCACGGCCCGCTCGGTGCGCGTGTCCAGGGCGCTCGTGGCCTCGTCGAGGATCAGCACCGGCGGGTCGCGCAGCAGCGTGCGGGCGATGGCCAGGCGTTGCTTCTCGCCGCCGGAGAACCGGTAGCCGCGCTCGCCGACCAGCGTGTCGTAGCCCTCGGGCAGCGCGGCGATGTGGTCGTGGATGCGCGCGGCCCGCGCCGCCGCCTCCAGCTCCTCGTCGCTCGCGCCCGGCTTGGCGAAGCGCAGGTTGTCGGCGATCGAGGCGTGGAAGAGGTAGGTCTCCTGGGAGACCACGCCGACGGTCGCGCTCAGCGTCTCGAACGTCAGCTCGCGCACGTCCACGCCGTCGATCGTCACCCGGCCGCCGGTGACGTCGTACAGGCGGGGCGGCAGGTAGCTCAGCGTGGTCTTGCCCGCGCCCGTCTCGCCCACGACGGCCACGCTGGACCCGGCGGGCACGGTGAGGTCGACGCCGCTCAGCGTGGGCGTGTCGCCGTAGGAGAACTCGACGCCCTCGAAGCGCACCTCGCCGCGCACCCGCTCCAGCGTCCGGGTGCCGGGCCGGATGTCGATCGGCAGGTCCAGGTACTCGAAGATGCGCCCGAACAGCGCCAGCGAGGTCTGCACCTCCACGCCCAGCCGCAGCAGCGACACCGCCGGCCGGAACAGGCTCGTCTGCAGCGTCGTGAACGCCACCAGCGTGCCGACCGAGATCGCCCCCGTGTAGCCGACCGCCCAGTAGACCACGGCCGGCATCGCGGCCATCACGATCTGGATGGACGCCTGCCGCCACCGCCCCGACATGCTCATACGCACGCCGAGGTCGGCCAGCTCGTCGGAGGACCGGCCGAAGCGCTCGGTCAGCGCGTCGGAGCGGCCCATCGTGCGGCCGAGCAGGATGCCGCTGATCGACAGCGACTCCTGCACCATCGAGGCGATCGTGGCCAGCTTGCGCTGCCGGTCGGCGGTGATGCGCTTGCGCTCGGCCCCCACCTTGCGGCTGATCCACACGAACACCGGCAGCAGCAGGAGCGAGATCACCGTCAGCCGCCAGTCGAGCGCGACCATGGCGACGATCGTGGCGAGCACGGTGGTGAGGTTCGAGATGAGCGAGGAGGCGGTCGAGGTGACGACCGCCTGCATGCCGCCGATGTCGTTGGCGATGCGCGACTGCACCTCGCCGGTCCTGGTGCGGGTGAAGAAGGCCAGCGACATGCGCTGGAGGTGGGCGTACACGGCGATGCGCAGGTCGTGCATGACCCGCTGGCCGACCGTGGTGGAGATGAGCGTCTGCAGCACGTCGAACACGCTGGTGGTGACCGCCACCGCGATCATGCCGAGGGACAGCAGCGCCAGCAGGCCGGCGTCCCTGGCCGGGATGGCGACGTCAAGCACCTCGCGCAGCAGGAACGGCGAGGCGAGCGAGACCAGCGAGGAGAGCAGGATGAGCGAGCCCACCAGGGCCAGCCGGCCACGGTAGGCGCGGAACAGGGTGATGATGCGCCGCAGCGGCGCCCGGCGTTCCTCCGCCAAGTGGTGCTCCTTTCAGATGTCCACTCAAACAGAGGTTAACTCATATTTGTTCCGGCTAAACTATCTGCATGGGTGAGAGGGAGCTGGCGGAGCTGATGCACCTGGTCAACCGGCGGCTGCGGCACGGATACCTGCGACGGCTGGAGCCGCTGGGGCTCAGCCCGAGCCACGCACGGGCGCTGCGGGTGCTCGCCGCCGAGCCGGACCGGCCGCTGCGCATGGTGCGCCTGGCCGAGGAGCTGCGCATCGTGCCGCGCTCGCTCACCCCCGTGGTCGACGCGCTGGAGGAGGCCGGGCTGGTGCGCCGGCGCACCGATCCGGGCAACCGGCGCTCGACGCTGGTGGAGATCACCGCCGCCGGCCGCGCGGCGGCCGAGCGGGCCCGCGACGCGCGCAGGCGGGCGGGCGAGGAGCTGTTCGCGGTGCTCTCGGCGGAGCAGCGGGAGCACCTGGGCGACCTGCTGGACACCGTGGAGGCGGCGGCCCGCGCGGCGGAGTCCCGCCCCGCCTGAGCCTGCCCGCCGCCCCGGCTACAGAGGCGTCCCCCAGGTGACCTCGCCGCCGGTCACCGCGCCCGCGCACGGCGGCCCGGCGAGCAGCGCCGCGTACGGGTAACGCCCGCGCGCGTCGTGCACCGCGAAGTCGGCCCGCGCCCCCGGACCCAGCGTCCCGATCCGGCCGGGCCCCCGGTCCATGCCGAGCGCCCGGGCCCCGCCGAGCGTCGCGGCGGTCACCAGCCGCCGGTCCAGCCCGCGCTGCCGCAGGCCCAGCTCGCGGGCCCGCCGCCGCACCTCCGCCGCGAGCCCGATGGGCCCGCCCGGCCGCCCGAGGCAGCCGAGCGCGACGACGTTGCCCTCCTCCAGCAGGGCCAGCACGTCCGCGACGGGCTGGGCGGGGGTCACGGCCAGCGCGGCGCCGCGCAGGGCGAGCAGCTTGCGCTCGCCGGGGTCGAGCGGGCGGGTGCAGGTGACGTGGCACAGCGGCCCGAGCACCCCGGCCTCGTCGAGGGCGGCGGGGGAGTGCTCGTCGAGGTCGGCGAGCAGCCGCAGCCCGAACGTGCGGGCCAGCACGGCCACGTCCTCCAGCACCTGCGGGTCCCGGGTGCGCACGGAGAGGCCGGCCACGCAGGGCCGCTCCGCCTCGCGGATGGCGGTGATCACCGCGTCCCGCTCGCGCTCCTCCCACTCCCGCTCGCCGGCGCTCCGCACCTCGACGTACGAGATGCCGGGCGGCGCGGCCGGATCGCTCAGGTCACGCGCCACCGTGGCCCGCGCGCTCACCCCCGGCTCCCCTGCCGCCCCGGCGGCGCGGGCGTCCACCGGCCCGGCCACGATCATCCCCGGCCAGCGGTGCTCGGCGGTGACGGGGAAGTAGGCGAGCAGGTCCGCCCGCGCCCCCACCTGGAGCACCCGGTCGCCGCGCACCACCACGGCGCCGTCGCGGATCGGCTCGACGCAGACGGGCAGCACGAGCGGCGCGGAGTGGAGCACGACCGGGACCGGCGCGCGCCGTCCTCGTGGCGGCCGGGCGGGACGTCCGGGCGTCGGTCCAGCACGCGTCGCCAGCGGCATCAGCACTCCCCGTCCGGTTGCCCTGCACGGCATTAAACGTGAGCCGGGCCAGGTAATCAATCAGGTCGAAGCGGGCAAATGGCTAGGGCAAATCCCGAGGCAGGTAGCGTCCCGACAGCCGCGCCAGCTTCAGGCTGAGGTGCAGGGCCAGCCGCTCCTCGCCGTCCTTCAGATCCGTGTGCGCCAGCTCCTCCACCCGTTGCAGCCGGTAGTAGAGCGAGGTGCGGTGCAGCCGCAGCGCCCGGGACGTGGCCACCGCGCTGCCCGCCAGGTCCAGGTACGTCTCCAGGGTCTCCAGCAGCGGCAGGTGCTGGGCGTCGGCCAGCAGCTCCTCCAGCCCCGGGTGGAGCTCCTGCGCGGGCAGGTGGGTGAGCATGCGGTAGACGCCGAGCCGCGCCCACTCCGCGGTCCGGCCGAGGCCCGGCACCCGCGCGGCGACCTCGGCGGCGTGCCGCGCCTCCCGGTACGACCCGGGCGCCTCCGCCAGCGCCGGCCGCTCCCGTCCCACCCCGACGACCACCGGCACCGGCATGGCCGCGTGCAGCTCGTCGGCGGCCGGGGCGGGCCCGGCCGTGAGCAGCACCGCGTGGTCGTAGCGGACCAGGTGCAGCGGATGGTGCCCGCTCAGCCGCCGCCGCAGCGCCAGCAGCCCCTGCTCCAGCGCCAGCCGCAGCGGGTCCGACGGCTCCGCGGCGAGCGGCCTGGCCACGTGTACGGTGACCGCCCGCGCCTGCGGGAACGCGCCCGCCTCGATGAGCTGCCTGGCCGCGTCCGGCTCGCCGAGCAGCAGCCCGGTGACCGCCTCCAGCTCGCGGTGCGAGGCCAGCTCCGAGGCCAGGCTCTCGTGGTAGAGCGCCAGCGCGAGGCCGGGGACGGCGGCCGCGGCGGCGGCGACCTGCGCCTCCGACATGGCGGGGCCGGCGTCGATGAACCACAGGAAGCCGAGCAGCCCGCCCGCGTGCCGGACCGGCACGCACACCCGCGGCAGCAGGCCGAGGTGCGGCGCGCCCGCGGTGCGGATCGGCCCGTGGGCCTCGTGCACGCCGGCCGACCGTAACCAGGCGCGGACCTCGGGCGTGGTGCGCCGGCGCAGGATCGAGTCGCGGCGGATGTCGTCCATGGCGCCGTTCTGCTCGCTGTAGGCCACGACGCGCTGCACCCGGTCCTCCAGCAGCAGGGGGCGGCCGAGACGGGCGGCGAGCTCGTCCACGGTCCGCTGGAGATCCGCCACGAAGACCCCTTTACCTGGAAATTTCGGCGTTTGTAGGACATGTCGCTATGGGTCTTCCCTACAACTGCGCGATGATCTGGGTCAACAACGTCTATAGCGTCGTGCCGTGATTGTCCCGAAGAAGCTCCTCAAGGGGCTGCTCGCGACCATCGTGATGATTCCTGTCACGCTGGTGGCGGCCACCCCCGCTTCCGCCGCACCCCCCAGCGACCCTGAGCACCCCTGGCGCCGAGACCACTGGCCGCAGACGCAGCCCTGGCAGCTCGACGCCTCGATGGACGACGCCCAGGCCCTGCGCGGCCGGCCCACCGCCGGCATCGCGCCGATCGACCCGCAGAACTGGGAGAACCCCGACAACATGACGTGGGCGGACTACAAGAAGCCGCCCGGCACCCGCTGGAACGACCCGGCTGTCAAGGGCTCGCAGCGCACCTTCAAGGGCGCGCTCGTCCTGCTCGACTACCCCAACCAGCCGTTCGTCGTCACCCAGCCCAAGAGCTCCACGATCTACGGCAACCCCAGCGCCGAGGCCCACGACGTGCCGCGCGACCAGGTCGCCCGGTTCTATCAGGACTTCCTCAACACCCCCAACGACCTCAACAAGGGACACACCATCCACGAGTACTGGATGGAGGACTCCGGCGGCCGGATCGGGGTGGAGCTGACCGGGTTCGGCCCGTACACGATGCCGGGCAAGGACCACGAGTACGCCATGGAGTACCAGCGGGACGCCTGCCCCGCGGGCGACACCTGCACCAGGAACCTGCGCGCCGACGGCAACGCCGCCTGGCTCGCCGCCGTCGGCCAGGAGGTCGCCGACCAGTTCGACTTCGTCTTCTACCTCAGCGCCGGCCAGGACGAGTCGTCCACCTGGCAGGAGTTCGGCATGATGAAGTTCCCGGCGAAGGAGGACGTCCCCGACGAATGGGGCCCGGACGACCCCGCCCTGCCCAACTGGTCGAAGACCCGCTACGTCGAGTGGACCTCCTGGCAGGCCGGCTCCAACTTCTGGCCCAACGCCCGCTTCGGCGTCGACTCCGTGCAGGCCGAGAGCTCAGGCATGGCGGTCTACGCCCATGAGCTGAGCCACATCTTCGGCATCCCCGACAACTACAACAACCCATACGCGGTGCCGCCGAAACGGGCCTACACCGGCATCTGGGAGATGCTGAGCCGCGGCAGCTTCAACGGCCCCGGCGGCCCCCACTCGCGCTGGCTCATCCCGCCCACCGCGGGCGCGTCCATGGGCGCCCAGCACATGCTGCGCAACAAGGTCGCGCTCAACATGGTGGACGAGCAGAACGTGCTGCGCCTGTCGCGCACCGCGCTCGACGACTCCGGCCTGGTCGTCGCCGACGTCGTCGCCCGGGCCGTGCAGCCGGGCCAGGGCGAGCTGTCCGGCGTGAACGTCGCCTTCGACGGCCAGGACAACAGCTCCTGCGACCGGGCCGACCCGCTCTGCGACGGCGGCGGCTACAACAACTACACGATCGAGGTCGTGGACCGCATGGGCAGCGACTCCTTCACCCCCGACTCGGGCGTGCTGCTGGCCAAGACCAAGGACCAGGCCAGCGCCCCGTTCGAGTGGGTGATCGACGCCAACCCGCAGGACATCGGCATGACCGACTACGTCCTGCCCGACGGCACCAAAGTCCCGATCACCATCGGCGACTACCGCCAGCTCTCCGACGCCCTCTTCCACGCCGGCACCGGCTCCGGCAGCCAGTACGAGTACGTGGACCAGGCCAACCGCCTGCACTTCTACGTCCTGGACCTGAAGCGCGACCGTGCGGGCGAGCTGTCGTACAAGGTGGCCGTGCGCTCCCTCGACGGCTCCGGCCCGCAGCGCCGCGGCGTCAAGCTGCTGCCCGCCGCCGGCGTCCCCACCGGCAAGAACGTCTCCACCTGCAAGTTCCCGCTGTTCAACACCGGCCGGGCGGCCCCGCCCCAGGGCGCGCACCCCGAGGACGTCAGCGCCTACCTCGGCTCCGACGTCTACCGGCTGAGCGCCGAGGTCACGGGCAAGGGCTGGACCGCCCAGGTCCCGAACGCCCTGGCCGCCGTCGCCTTCGGCAAGCACGACACCGTGACGGTGAACGCGGTGCGCGCCTCGGGCGGCGACCGCCTGGCGCAGGTCAAGCTCACCGCCACCTCCGAGAGCGACCCGTCCAGGACGATGACCGCCACCTGCCACGTCATCGGCCTCTGACGGCGGGCACTGACGGCGGGCACTGACGGCGGGCGCTGACCGCGGCGGTCCCGCCCCCGGCGGAACGGGGGCGGGACCGTCGTACCGCTGCGCTACCTTCTCGGTGGGACGCCGGGCCGGCCGAGGAGGAAGGGGTTGCCGGGGTGAGCGAGGACCTTCCCGACAAGAGCGGGCACTTACCCGACACGCCGCGGCCCAGGCGGCGGAAGGTGCCCTGGGCGGCGTCCGTGTCGGCCGGGCTGGCGGCCGCCGCGGCGAGCGTCCTGACCGCCAGCGTCGAGTGGGACATCCCGCCGCTCGCCAAGATCGGCGTCACCGTGGCCGCGGCCGTGCTCGTCGGCCTCACCACCTGGGCCACCACCGAGTCGGCCCCGAGGCGCCGCGACCCGGGCGGCGACGCCGGCGGCCTGCCGCCCGACCAGTGGCCGCCCGTCCTCGAGCACTTCACCGGGCGCGCCGACGCCCTCGCCGAGCTGCGCCGTGTCGCCGCCGCCCGCCGCCGGGCGGGCGACCTCGCGCCGCCGCTCGTCATCTCCGTCTACGGCCGCGGCGGCGTCGGCAAGTCCGCCCTCATGACCCGCTTCGGCCAGGAGCTCGCCGGCTGGTTCCCCGACGGCCGCCTCTACGCCGACCTGCGTGGCACCGTGGACGCCCCCGTCCGCCCCGAAGAGGTCCTGACGGGCTTCCTGCGCGCCCTGGACGTGCGCCTCACCACCGATCCCGGCGGCCTGGAGGAGCTGCGCAACCTCTGGCTGACCTGGACCAAGGGCCGCCGCATCCTCATCGGCCTGGACAACGCGCACGACGCCGAGCAGGTCCGGCCGCTGATCCCGAACGCGCCCGGCTGCGCGGTGCTGGTCACCTCACGCTCCCCGCTGTTCCTCGGCGGCACGTACGACACCCGCCTCGGCGTGCTCAGCGAGGCGCACGGCGTCGAGCTGCTGGCCAGGCTGGCCGGCGGGGCGAGAGTCGTGGACGACCTCGACGCCGCCAAGGAGATCGTCCGGATGTGCGACCACCTGCCGCTGGCGATCGGCATCTGCGGCGGCCGCCTGGCCACCCGCGAGCAGTGGACGCTGCGCGAGATGGCGGGCCGCCTGGCCGACACCCGCCGCCGCCTCGACCAGCTCGAACTGGCCCCCGCCGTCGAGTCGAGCGTGCGGGCGTCGGTGCAGCTCAGCTACGACGACTGCACCGGCATGCAACGCCGCCTGCTGCGCCTGCTCAGCGCCGTGCCCGCGCCCGACGTGCCCGGCTGGGTGGCCGGCGAGCTGCTCGACGTCTCCGGCCTGGAGGGCGGCGACCAGCTCGAAGCCCTCATCGACGCCCAGCTCGCCGAGTGCTCGGGCACCGACCAGACCGGCGCCATGCGCTACCGCCTGCACGACCTGGTGCGGGTCTTCGCCGCCGAGCTGTCCGGCCAGGACGAGCCGGACCGCCGCCGCGCCGCCCTGGAACGCGTCCTTTCCGGCTACCGCCGCCGCGCCGAGGAGGCCGCCCAGAACCGCTGGCCGCAGGACTGGAGCAAGGGCGGCCGCCAGGCCGGCCCCGACGGGCAGTCCCTAGCCGGCCCCGCCGGACAGGCCCGGGCCGGCGACTGGCTCAACGCCGAGCGCCTGTCGCTGCTGGCCATGGTCGAGCTCGCCGGCCGGCTCGAACTGTGGGAGCTGACCTGGGGCCTGGCCCGCGCGTTCTGCTCGCTGTGCCACTCGCTCCGCGCCTACTGGGCCGACTGGAAGGCGGTCGCGGAGCTCGGCTGCGCCGCCGCCGGGCGCACCGGCGACGCGCGGGCCCTCGCCATCGCCCTGCTCGACGCCGCCGCCGTGCACGGCGGCCTCGGCCTGCGCGAGCGCGCCCTGGAGGAGGCCAGGCAGGCGCTGGACGCCTTCACCGGGCTGGGCGAGACCTGGTGGGCGGCCCGCGCCAGGCGCACGATCGGCATGACGCTGTTCAGCGACGGCCATCTCGACCCGGCCCAGGGCTACCTGATCGAGGCCATCGCCGCGTTCAAGGGCGAGGACGACCCGTGGTGGATGGCCCGCACCCAGCGCAACCTGGCCGAGCTGCGGATGGCGGAACGGCGGCCCGAGGAGGCGCGGGAGCTGCTGGAGGACGCCCTGCGGGTCTTCAAGAGCCGCGGCCACCGCTACTCCGAGGCCCAGACGTTGCGCGTCTACGGCGAGGTGCTGGCCGCGCAGGCGCGGGGCGAGCACCGCGAGGGCGACCGGCGGCTCGCCGCCGGCCTGTTCACCCGGGCGGGCGCCAGCCTGGACCGGGCGGCGGAGCTGTTCCGGCAGCGCGGCGAGCTGTGGGAGGAGGCGCGCTGCCTGCGGGCCGCGGGCGAGGTGGGCGACCCGGCGGGCGGGCCGCGCGAGCTGGAGCAGGTGCGCCGGGCCGAGGAGATCCTGGCCGCGCTCGGCGACTCGTGGGGGGTGGCGCGCACCGCCGTGTCGGCGGGCCGGGCGCTGTCCCGGCTGGGCCGCACGGAGGAGGCGGAGCGGGAGCTGCGCCGCGCCGTCGAGGGCTTCGAGGAGCTGCAGGACCGCTGGTGGATGGCGCGCAGCCTGCGCCACCTGGGCGAGGCGCACCTGGACGCGGGCGGGCGGCGGGCCGCCGTCGCGCCGCTGGAGCAGGCCAGGGACATCTACCGCAGCCTCGGCAACGAGGCCGGCCTGCGGCGCACCCTCGAACTGCTGCGCCGGGCCGCCGCCTAGTCCCTGGTCAGTGGGGTGCGCAGCAACGCGCCCGCCGCCTGCCTGGCCTGGGTGATGCTCTCCTCGAACAGCTTGCGGGCGTGCGCCGCCTGGTCGGCCAGCTCCCTGATGTGCTGGTGGGCCAGCTCGTCGCGGACGGTCTCGGCGATCAGCCGCTGGTACTCGGGCGTCCGGGCGGCCAGCGCCTCCAGCCGCCGGTGCGTCTGGTAGACCTTGTCGGTCTTGATCACCTGTTTGGCGTACTTCTCCAGATGTCGTACGCGCTGGGCCAGCGACGTCCAGGCGGCGTCCAGGGCGTTGGAGTAAGGCCGGAACGCCTCCTCCATGCCGGGCGGCAGCTCCCTCGGCACGATCTTGCCGTGCTCGGCGTGCATGGCCGACAGCTTGCGCAGCCGCTGCGCGATCTGCCAGACCTCCTCGGGCAGCGTCACCTGGTTGTCGATGGTGTCGATCAGGCCCGCGCGGTTCACCTTGGAGTTGAGGATGACCTCGACCGCGTTCTGCGCCCGCCGCAGGAGCTGCTGGCAGGGATAGTCCAGGTCCTCGGGCAGGATGTAGCGGTCGGCGTGCGCGTAGGCCAGGCGCAGCCGTCGTCTCGTGGTGCGGTACGAACCGTCCAGCGCCATCCACCGGAACAGCGTGATCAGCCCGATGCCGATGGCCACCACGATGGCGGCCGGGACCGCGAACACCACGCCGATCACCATGAAGAAGCCGGGCAGGACGAACAGCAGCGCCGGGTTGAACGTCGTGTCCATGCGCTTGCCGGTCCGAGCCATGCGGAGGATGTGCGGGCTCGACCGCAGCTCTACCGAGATCTCCGGGGGCAGCGAGGGATCGATCACCAGCCGTGGAGGCAGAGCTCGTGGATCCATATGTTCATGCTGCGTTATGAAGCTCGGATTCGCTCATATTTGATGGACATATAGGGTCGAAGATGATGAGCGAAATGACGAGGTGGATCGATCTTCAGGGCGCGGTCAACGTGCGTGACCTGGGCGGGCTCCCTACCCGTGACGGCGCGGTCACGCTGCGCGGCCGGATCTTCCGGTCCGACAACCTGCAGGGGCTGACGCCCCACGACATCGACCGGCTGGTCGGCGAGCTGAAGCTGCGGCACGTGGTGGACCTCCGCTCCACCGCCGAGGTCGTGCTGGAAGGTCCCGGCCCGCTGACCCGGGTGCCGGAGGTGCGGCACCACCATCTGACGCTGTTCGCCGAGGGCGGCCGGCACACCGACGTCGAGGCCGACACGGCTCCCGGAGGCATCGACGCCGACAAGGTGCTGCCCTGGGTGGACCGCACGCTGGACGACGAGCTGCGCGTCACCGGCATCTACTTCGGCTACCTGCGCGACCGGCCCACGGCGGTGGTCGAGGCGCTGCGCGCGATGGCGCTGGACGACGGGGCCGCGCTGGTGCACTGCGCGGCCGGCAAGGACCGCACCGGCGTGCTGTCGGCGCTGGCGCTGGAGGTGGCCGGCGTCACGCGCGAGGCCATCGTCGCCGACTACGTGGCGACGGGGGAGCGGCTGGAGCTGATCCTCGCGCGGCTGCGCGCGAGCGAGACCTACCGCGGCGACCTCGACTCCCGCCCCGCCGACGACCACCGGCCCCGCGCCGGCTACATCGAGCAGTTCCTCCAGGTGCTGGACGAGCGGTACGGCGGCCCGATGGGCTGGCTGGCGCACCACGGCTGGACCGACGCCGACACGGCCGCCCTGCGGGCCCGCCTCCGCGACTGACGCCCGCCTGGGGTCAGCCGGTCAGGTGGACCACGATGCGCTGGGCGGCCGACAGCCGGGCCGCCTCCAGCACCGTGAGCACGTCCACCGCGCTCTCCGGGTCCACCGGCGGCGGCGCGCCCTCGCGCAGCGCCGCCGCCACGCCCCGGTAGAAGTCGAGGTAGGCGCCCGGCTCGGTGCGCACGCGCCGGTGCTCGTCGCCGGCGCCGAGCTCGCCCCAGCGCTCCTCCTCGTCCTCGCCGAACCCCGGCGAACCGGGCGCGACGCCGGCCCGCAGCCGCTCCTCCTGCACGTCCATGCCGTGCTTGACGTACGCGGCGGCCGAGCCCAGCACCCGCAGCCGGGGCCCGAGCCGGGCCGCGACCGAGCTGGCCCACAGATGCGAGCGCGCCCCGCTCTCGTGGGTCAGCGCCACGAACGTGTCGTCGTCGGCGCCCACCCCCTCCCGCCGGACGTCGCTCTCGCCGTACACGTCCCGCACCGGCCCGAGCAGCTGGAGCGCCTGGTCCACCAGGTGGCTGCCGAGGTCGTACAGCAGCCCGCCGACCTCCTCGGGCCCGCCGCTCTCCCGCCAGCCGCCCTTGGGCACCGGCCGCCACCGCTCGAACCGCGACTCGAAGCGGCGGATCTCGCCGAGCGCGCCCTCCGTGGCCAGCCGCCGCACGGTCAGGAAGTCGCCGTCCCAGCGCCGGTTCTGGAACACGGTCAGCATCACCCCGCGCTCCTTGGCCAGCCGCACCAGCTCGCGCCCCTCCGCGGCGGTGCCGGCCAGCGGCTTGTCCACGACGACCGGCAGCCCCCGCTCCAGGGCCGCGGCGGCGGTGGCGACGTGCGTGCGGTTCGGCGAGGCGACCACGACGAGGTCGCTGCGCTCCCACAGCTCGCGCACGTCGGCGACGCCCTGCGCGCCGTAGCGGCCGGCCACCTCGGACTGCCGCGCCGGGTCGCGGGTGACGACGGCGGCCAGGCGCAGCCCCGGGGTGGCGTGGATGAGCGGCGCGTGGAAGAACGCGCCCGCGACGCCGTAACCGACCAGCCCGACCCTGATCTCACTCATCCGGCCAGGCTACCGAAACCCCCTCGCCGCCTTGCCGGACGCGCCCCGGCGGGGCGGCCGGGCCCGGCTAGGAGGCCGGCGGGTCGTCGCGCTCGGCGAGGAAACGCTCGAACTGGGCGGCCAGCTCGTCACCCGTCGGCATCGGCGTCGACTCCGCGATCAGGTTCTCCCGCTCCGCGCCCGCCGCGAACGCGTCGTACTGCTGCTCAAGCCCGGTGATCGCGGTCGACAGCTCGGTGGAGGCGCGGATCTGCTCCTCGATCTCGGACGTCGTGCGCTGGGCGGCCTCCCGCAGCGCGTCCATGGGGAAGATCAGTCCCGTGCCGCGCGTCACGGCCTCCAGTGCCGTCACCGCGGCGGTCGGGTACTCCGCCTGCGACAGGTAGTGCGGCACGTGCACCGCGTACCCCAGCGCGTCGTGCCCCAGAGCGCCGAGCCGCAGCTCGATCATCGCCGCGGCGCTGCCCGGCACCTGCACCCGTCCGAACGCGCTGGTCTGCGCGTTGATCAGCTCAGGACGGCTGGCGTGCATGGTGACCCCCAGCGGGCGGGTGTGCGGCACGGCCATGGGGATGCCGTGCACGGTCACCAGCTTGCTCACCCCGAGCCGCTCCACCAGCGTGCGCACCGCGCCGGTGAACAACTCCCACTCCCGGTCGGGCTCGGGCCCCTGCATCAGCAGGAACGGTGTCCCCGTCGCGTCCTTCAACAGGTACACCGCCAGCTCAGGGCTCTCGCACTCCACCCAGCGGTCGGTGTCGAAGGTCATGATGGGCCGGCGGGACCGGTAGTCGAGCAGCCGGTCCACGTCGAACGTCGCCACGACCCGGTGCTCCAGCTCGGCCAGCAGGTGGCCCAGCGCCAGCCGTCCGGCGCCTCCCGCGTCGACGAAGCCGTCGAAGTGGTACAGCAACACCGGATCGTGCAGCTCGGGCGGCTCATCTGCGAGCTTGTAGAGATCCTTCGGGTCGAACACGGTTGGACAGCCTTTCCGTAGGTACTCTTTCCAGAACCTATGGCGGGTCAGAACGATTCCGTGCACGGCACCCTATCGAGGCACAATGCGCCGAAGTGACGCGGACCCGCTGCGGGAGGTCGTCCTCGCTGGACACGGCGGGCACCGCCACCAACCGGTCAACGCGAACGCCGGCCCAGCCGGCCGCGGCCACCCCGCCCGGCCGGCTCACCCGGTCACCGCGACCGGCCGCCTCGCCCGGCCGCCCCGCCGCGCCGACGGCAAAGGTGACACTTACCTGATCCCGGCGGCTTATTACGGTCACGCCAGGTCGGCACGCCCGCTTGTCACACCTGGCGACACCGCGCGCAAGCCCGGCGATCACGCCCGGACACCGCTCGCGGGCGCGGTCGTCACGGCGGAGCCCGCCCGTGGTCAGGGCCTCCATCCGGGGGCGCAGCGCAACCCGCCGCCGGTACGCCTTCCGCACCGGCGAGGGCGGCATGTACGTGATTGACCAGTTTATCCGACCGTTCATACAACGGGATTCATAGTGTGAAATAAGCATTAAAGGCATCGAACTTGTCGAGTGTGGCCTTTCGAGCAGTCCAAAGTCATGCTTAGGGCGTGGCTACTTCTGCGCACTCCTTCAGTAGGCGACCGCTCCACATCCCTCCCCTGCCATGCCCGTTCCCCAACGAGATCAACGAGCATGCCTCGGAGATCGACGTGGAGAGTCACGCCTGGCTGGCCGCCTCAAAAATGCTCAAGGGCGCCGCTACGATCGAGCACTTCCGGCGCTCCAAGATCGGCATGCTCGCGGCCCGGACCAACCCCACCGTGCCGCGCGACAGCCTCCGGCTGATCAACGACTGGTACAACTGGCTGTTCGCGTTCGACGACGCCTTCTGCGAGGGCGAGCTGATGGGACACCGCGCCTCGGCGCTGGCCCGAGCCCTCCCGCCCCTCCTGGAGATCCTCGACGGACGCCGTGAGCCGGACGCGAGCGACCCCTTCGGCCTCGCACTCAAGGAGCTCCTCCACCGCATCTCCGCGCTGGCCACCCCCGCCCAGGTGGACCGCTGGCGCACCACGGTCAAGGAGTACCTGTTCGCCCAGATCTGGGAGGCCGCCAACCGCGAGGTCGACCTGATCCCCACCCCCGAGGACTACATCCTCATGCGCCGCATCACCGGCGCCACCTACACCTGCTTCGCCCTCATCGACGCGGGCGGCGGCTACCGGCTCGAAGCCGAGGAGTGGCACCACCCCGACGTGCGCATGCTGTCCGACCTGGCCTGCGACCTGATCGGGTGGGACAACGACCTGTTGTCCTACGCCAAGGAGCGCGGCAACGACAAAGCCCGGCACAACCTCGTCACCGTACTGGCCACACACAAGTCGCTCACCGTCCAGGAAGCCCTGCTCGAGGTCTCCCGGATGCACAACCACGCGGTCGCCGCCTTCCTCGACCGGCGCACGGCCCTCGACCGCTGGGCCACCCTCCCCATCCGCAAGTACGTGCGCGGCCTCGAACACTGGGTCCGCGGGCACATCGAGTTCTCGCTCGGCAGCGCGCGCTACATCGGCGCCTGGCCGGACGACACCCGCTGGCCGCAAGCGGTCTAAGGCCGGCTCTCGCCAGGGGCGTCCAGCTCGCCCAGCGCGAGCGCGGACGCCTCTTCGAGATCCCGCCGCGCGCCCTCCTCGAAGGCGTCCTTGTAGGCGAGCTCGCCCAGCTTGCGCTTGCACTCGCGCACGCAGGAGTCGTGGTTCCCGGTCATCCACGGCGCGCCGAGCTGCGGCAGCCCGGCCGTCTTCCAGTTCTGCTGCAACGCGCCCAGCAGCTCCGCGGCCGTGGAGGTGTCGCCCCGCGCGGCGAAGATCCGCGCGGCCGTCTCCAGCGCCAGCAGCATGCCGAGCGTGTCGTGGAAGTGCCGCTTGATGCGCAGCGCCTCCCGGGCGTTCTGCAGCGCCTCGTCGGCCCGGCCGGTGGCCAGCCGGGTGCCCGCCAGCGCCCACTGGGCGTGCGAGCTGACCCACAGCTCGCCGCGTTCCCGGCACACCTGCAGGCAGTCCTGCAGCAACGACTCGGCCTCGTACAGCTCGCCCTGCGACGACAACACCAGCGACAGCTCGACGATCGCGGGCAGCAGGCCCGGGTTGAGCTCCTTGTTGTCGGTGTTGAACTCGATCGCCACGCCGAGCAGCGCGCTCGCCTTCTGCAGGTCGCCCTGCAGCAGCGCGGCCGTGCCCTGCATCTTCGAGGCCAGGATCACCGCCCGCGAGTCGCCCACCCGCACCGCCTCGGTGCTGCACTTCTCCGCCGCGGCCTGCGCGCCCGCGCTGTCGCCCTGGGCGCTCTTGACGTACGACAACACCCACAGCGCCTTGCAGCGCTCCTTGCTGACCTCGGGGTTGGCCTCCAGCGCCCGCTCCAGGTACAGCCGCCCCTCCCGGGCGAAACCGCAGCACACCCACATGAACCACAACGACGACAACAACGTCAGCGCCAGGATCTCCTTGTCCGGCGTCTTCAGCGCGTGCTCCAGCGCCACCCGCACGTTGTCGTGCTCCTGGCGCATCCGCACGAACCAGTAGATCTGCCGCGGCCCCGACCAGGCGTCCTCGCTGCGCTGGGCCAGGCTCAGGTAGTACTCCAGATGCCGCTGGCGCATCTGCTCGCGCTGGCCGAGCTTGTCCAGCCACTCGTCGCCGTACTCGGCCAGGGTGTCGATCAGCTTGTAGCGGACGCCGGCGTGGTTGCTCCTGATCAGCAGGATCGACTTCTCCACCAGGCCGGTGACCAGGTCGGTGATGTCCTCGGACGGCAGCCGGCCGTCGGAGCAGACGAAGCGGGCCGCGTCCAGCTCGAAGTCGCCCGCGAACACCGACAGCCGCGCCCACAGCAGCCGCTCGGCCGGCTCGCACAACTCGTGGCTCCAGCCGATGGCCGCGCGCAGCGTCTGGTGGCGCGGCAGCGCCGTGCGGCTGGCCCCGGCCAGCAGGCTGAACCGGTCGGTCAGCAGCCCCAGGATCTGGTCGACCGACAACGCCCGCAGCCGCACCGCCGCCAGCTCGATCGCGAGCGGGATGCCGTCGAGCCGCCGGCACAGCTCGGCCACCGTGCCGATGCTGCTCTCGTCGAGCTGGAAGTCGGGGACGCTCGCGCCGGCGCGGGCGGCGAAGAGCTGCACGGACTCGTTGGTGAAGTAGTTCTCCGCCGGGTCGTCGCCCGGCACCTGCAACGGCGGGACGGGCACCACGTGCTCGTACGGCAGGTGCAGCGACTGCCGGCTGGTGGCCAGCACCTTCAGGTTGGGCGCGGCCTCCAGCAGCTCGTGCACCAGCTCCGCGCAGCCCTGCACGACGTGCTCGCAGGTGTCGATGATGAGCAGCATGTCGCGCTCGCCCACCCACTCCGACAACGACTCCGACTCAGCCCGCGAGGACTGGTCGGCGATGCGCAGCGCCGAGGAGATCGTGTGCTTGACCATGCCCGCGTCCTGCAGCCGGGCCAGGTCGGCGAACCAGACGCCGTCGGGGAACTGCGAACGAACCTGGTGCGCCAGCCGCAGCACGGTGCGGGACTTGCCGACGCCGCCGATGCCCGTGACGGTCACCAGCCTCGACTCGTTGAGGTGTCGTTTGAGGTTGGCGAGCAGACGCGTGCGCCCGACGAAGCTGGTGAGCTCCGCCGGGAGATTGCCCTCTCGCCGCCAACCTGAAGGGGTGGCCATGCGCAGCCTCACGGGGGATAGGCGACACCTGCCCTGGCATCGTACCGCCGTGCCTGCCGCGTGTCCCCGGACCTGGGGACACGCGCGGTGTTGCTTTGTACGTCTCGGTAGCATGGGAGCCGTGTCAGATTTCTACCCCGAGCAGACGGCGGACGACCTGGACCTCGGTTGGGGCGACGACCTCCCCGACGACAACCCGGACGACTTCTACCTGGACAACAAACCACCCCACTGGGACTGACCCACCCGCGCCACCGGCCACCCGCGCCACCGGCCCCCCGCGCGCCGCCACCGGCACGACCGCTCCGCCGAGCACACCCTCCGGTACCATCCGGCGACCTCACACCGCCGTGCCACGCGCCTCTGACCGGGACCGCCCGGCCCACGCCGCCCGACCACCCGCTGCGACCGGACCAGCGCCCGAGGACGCATGCCGGACCCCGCCCGCACCGGAACCAGCGCCTCAGGACGGCTGCCCGCAGGACGAAGGCCCGCAGGACGAAGGCCCGCACACGCCCGCATTGTGGCCGGCGCCTCCCGGACGGACACCGGGACACGCGCGGCCACCGGGACACGCGCCGGTACCGGGACGGGCGCCGGTACCGGGACGGGCGGCTTGGTGACGACCGGAAACGCCCGACCACCCAGAAGGAGCCGGCGACCCCATGACGACCGGACACGTGCTGCGTCCCGCCAGACCGGACGACTACGACGCCATCGCCGCCGTGGTCGACTCCTGGTGGGGCCGACCCGTCCTGCCCTCCCTCCCCAGACTCTTCCTCGACCACTTCCACCGAACCAGCCTCATCGCCTCCACCCCCGAACCCACCACCTCCCTCTCCGAACCCACCACCTCCCCGCCCGGACCCGCCTCGCTATCCGAATCAGGCGAGATGACAGGGTTCCTCATCGGCTTTCTCTCCCCGTCGGCGGAGCACGAGGCGTACATCCACTTCGTCGGCGTCTCCCCCCGCGCGCGGGGCGCAGGCCTGGCACGGACCTTGTACGAGACGTTCTTCGACCTCGCCCGAAAGCACGATCGGAGCGTGGTGAAGGCGATCACCTCGCCGCTGAACACGACGTCCATCGCCTTCCACCAGCGAATGGGCTTCACCGTACAAGGCCCGCTACCCGCCTACAACGGTCCCGGCACCACCCTGATGACCTTCGAACGCCCCCTTACCTGACATGGAGGGCCGAACCCGCTGCCGGAGGCCCGGCGCTCACCGTTCGGCGATCTGTGCTCAGCCCTGAACGGTGGGACGGATGACGATCTCGCCGATCTCGACGTCGTGCGGCTGCTCGACGGCGAAGGCGATCGCGCGGGCGACGCTTCCGGGGGCGACGCCGTCGTGCCTCTCGCGCCCGTCCTCAGGCGGTGGCGGCGATGGTGGTCGCGGTGGCGATGGTGGTCATAGCGGCGATGGTGGTCATGGCGGCGATGGTGGTTATGGCGGCGACGGTGGCCGTGGCGGTGGTCACGGTGGCGGCGGCGAGGTTGGCGATGGCGGTGGCGGTGGCACGGGACGCGACGACCGGCGCCGCTGCCCCGGCTGCTGTCAGCTCCGCCTGCTCGCCGCTTCCCGTCCCCGGTTCAGCTCACGACATCCTTTCTGCGGAAGCGCCGGAAGGCCACCGCGATCAGGATCGCCGCGTACGTGATCGACACCGACGCGCCCTTGATCATGCCACCCCAGTCCAGCTCCGGCGCGAGCGCGTCCATCCAGGCGCTGTTCCAGTACGTGGGCAGGAACTCGCGCAGCGACCCCAGCGCCTCGACCGCCTGCAGGATGGTCGACACGATCCACAGCCCCACGGCCCCGCCGACGGCCCCCAGCGGGGAGTCCGTCATGGTGGAGATGAGGAACGCCAGCGCCGCCACCACGAGCTGGCTGACCAGGGCGTACCCGATCACGATGCCGAAGCGCGGCAGCACGTCGAACGCCGGGATGACCTCGCCGGTCACGGGCACCTGGATGTCGTTCCACCCGAACGCCAGCGTGCCCGCCACGAGCGCCATCAGCGGCAGGCAGATCACCGCCGCCGCCGAGTAGCCGAGCGCCACGATCAGCTTCTGGCGCAGCAGCCGGTCCCGTGGGATCGGCGCGGCCAGCAGGTAACGCAGCGAGGACCAGTTGGCCTCGCTGGCCACGGTGTCGCCGCAGAACAACGCCACCGCGACCACCAGCAGGAAGTTGGCCGACACGGACAGGGCGAAGGCGGCGAAGTTGAGCCCGCTCTGCGTCGCCAGGTCGGAGATGCGCAGCGACTGTCCCTGGTTGCTGGACTGCGGCCCGATCTCGAAGGCGATCACCAGGACCCAGGGCAGCGCCAGCAGCAGCGCGAACATGCCGATCGTCCGCCGCCGCTTGAACTGCCGGACGATCTCCACGCGCAGCGGCAGCGTGCGGCGGGGCGCGTAACCCGGCGCGGCGGTCATGACTTGTCTCCGATGAGGTCGAGGAACACGTCTTCCAGGCGCGGCCCGTGCCCGTTGACGGGGGTGGCCGAAGTGAGCAGCCGTGCCACCGGCCCGGCGGAGACCAGGCGTCCCCGCTGCATGACCACGACGTGGCTGCAGGTCTGCTCCACCTCCGCGAGCAGGTGACTGGAGACGATCACGGTACGGCCGTCGCGCGCGTAGCGCTTGAGCACTTCGCGCATCTCGCGGATCTGGGGCGGGTCGAGGCCGTTCGTGGGCTCGTCCAGCACCAGCAGGTCCGGCAGGCCGAGCATCGCCTGGGCGATGGCGAGCCGCTGCCGCATGCCCTGGGAGTAGGTGCGTACCGCCCGCTCCAGCGCCTTGCCGAGGCCCGCGATCTCCAGCGCCTCCTCGAAGTGGGCGTCGGCGGCAGGGCGGCCGGTGGCGGCCCAGTACAGCTCGATGTTGTCGCGGCCGGACAGGTGCGGCAGGAAGCCCGGCCCCTCCACGAACGACCCGAGCCTGGACAACACAGGCGCGCCCGGTGTCACCCGCTCGCCGAAGATGCGGACCTCGCCGTCGTCGGGGCGGATGAGGCCCATCATCATGCGCATCGTGGTGGTCTTGCCCGCGCCGTTCGGGCCGAGCAGACCCAGGACCTGGCCCTGCTCGACGCGGAACGACAGGTTGTCGACGGCAAGTTCGCCGTTACGGTACGCCTTGGTCAGCCCCGTGATCTCCAACGGCACCGACCGCTGCCCGTCCGTGACCGCCTCCGAGCCGGAGCCGGCCTGGTCGCCGGTGTCGCTTGGCCGGCCGGTCCCGCTTGATGCGGCTGTGCCCGTCAGGCCGAGGTCGGCATCGGGGCTGCTGGAGGTGGAGGAGGGCGAAGAGGAGGAGGCCAATGCGGGGGAGGTAGAGGTGGCGGAGGCTGACGGGTCGAGGGTCGCGGTGGCGGAGGTCGAGAGAGCTGGGACGGGGGTGGGGGCGGGGGTCGGGAGTGCGTCCGGGGTAGGGGGCTTGCGGGAGCCTGGGCGGGGGGAGGAGGGCGAGGAGGTACGGCCGGTGGCGAGCAGGACGGCGGCGATCGCGATCGCGGCCAGCGGCATCGCCCACACCCACCAGGCGATCCCGGCCGCCGGGGCGGACAGGGTGCGCACGGTCGGGACGGCGAGGCCGGGAGCGGCCAGCGACACCTGGTACGTGGCGGGTTCGGCCGGCGTGGCGAAGCCCATGTCGGTCGTGGTGACGACGAGGCGCAGCCGGTGCCCGACGGCGAAGTTGTAGTCGACGGCGGGCAGGGTGACCGTGGCGACGACGCCGTCCGAACCTTCCGGGATCGTCACCCGGAACGGCGCCACCAGCCCGGCCGGCAGCGACGGGAGCTGCGAGCCCTCGGACATGTCGTACACCTTGGCGAACAGGGTCGCCTCGCCCTCGCCCGAGATCTTGATCCTGGCGGTCGCGCTGCCGGTGAGCTGGAGCGGCGCGGTCAGCGGCGCGGACTCGAACGCCGCGCTCTGGCCGGGCATGTCGAGCGAGATGCCGCCGCTCTGGCCGCCGCCCAGCAGCGAGCCGACGCCCGGGACCGTCGAGATCGAGGCGGGGGCGCCGCCGGGCGGGTTGACGATGTTCTGCTCCGGGCCGCTGAGCTGCACGGTGGTGGTGCCGGTGCCGCCGAGGCCGGGGTAGGCGGACGCTTCCGGGTGCAGGCGGATGCGCTGGCGGGTGCCGGGGTCACGGCCGCCGTCACGGGTGACGGTGAAGGCGCTGACGGGCGGCGTGGACTGCGCGGAGCCCTCTCCCTTCAGGTAGCGGGCCAGCCACATGGAGGTCTGCTCGTACAGCCAGTCGGCCTCGCCGTTGCCGCCGTCGTGCCCGCCGTCGAACCAGCCCATGCTGACCGGGGTGCCGTTGGCGGCGATCGCCTTGGCGTTGGCGTCGGCCTGGCTCAGCGGGAACAACGAGTCGCGCTGCCCCTGGAGCAGCAGCGTCGGGGCCTTGATGCGGCCGGCCACGGTGATCGGGCTGGAGGCGCGCAGCAGGGCGATCGCCTCGGGGGTGGCCTTCCCGTCCTTGGCGACCTGCTGGTAGACGTCGCAGATGGCGGGCAGGAACCGGCCGCAACGCGCTTCCTCGGGCGTCATCGGCGCCGCGACCTGGCCCTGGCGGCTCTGCCCACGGCCCTGGCCGCCTTGGGCGGTCTGGCTGCCCTGTCCGCTCTGGGTGCCCTGTCCGCTCTGGGTGCCCTGTCCGCTCTGGGTGCCCTGTCCGCTCTGGGTGCCCTGTCCGCTCTGGGTGCCTTGGCCGCCCTGGGGCTGGCCGCTTTGGCCCTGGGCCTGCTGGGTGAGGCCGTCGAGGGAGAGGCCGCGGCCGAAGAAGATGCCGGACCACATGCGCTTGAAGACGCCGTTCGCCGGATCGCCGAGCCCGGGACCCGCGGTGTCACCGCCGGCGGCGGGCGTCTGGGCGGCGCTGTCCGGGAAGAGCGAGTCGGCGAGGTCGGACCAGGTGATCTGGGGGACGATCGCGTCGACGCGCTGGTCGAAGGCCGCCGTCATCAGCGCGATGGCACCGCCGTACGAGCCGCCCACGATGCCGACCCGCGGGTCGCCGGCGGCGTCGAGCCGCACCTCGGGCCGCTTGGCCACCCAGTCGATGAGCTGCTTGACGTCCTTGACCTCGTAGTCGGGCGAGTTGAGCGCGATCTCGCCGGTCGACCGGCCGAAGCCGCGCGCCGACCACGTCAGAACCGCGTAGCCGTCCTGGGCGAGCTGCGTCGCCTGCTGCCGGACGCTCTGCTTGCTGCCGCCGAAACCGTGCGCGAGCAGCACGACCGGCGCCCTGCCGCCATCTGCGGGCGCGAAGAACGTGGTGTCGAGCTGCACCCGTTGATCATCGGCCGGTCCGTCGACGACACTGATTGCCTGGTCCTGGGCCCGCACCTGCGGAGCCGACGGCCACACCAGCCACGTCGTCACCCCGATCAGGGCGAGTGCCGCAACCAGCGCGGCCACACGCTTCATGCGGAGAGCCTACTTTCCGCACCTGAGAGATTTCTGAGACGGCGTTTCCGCCGGGGCCGTCTCGGCTCTGCTCGGTGCCGTTGAGCTGCGGGAACAGGAAGATCGACAGCAGGGGCGGCGGTCAGCCCAGGAGGGCGTAGACGGTGGCGGCCCGGGCCGCCGGCTCCGTGGAGCCCTCGGCGGTGAGGGTGACGTCGGCGAAGGCGAGCGTGCGGCCCAGCTTGGTGATGCGGACGTCGATCAGCACGTCCTGGCCGGTGACCGGGCGCTGGAACGTCGTGGACTGCTGCACGGTCGTCATCGGGACGAACCCGCCGCGGGCGGCGCAGATCGCCAGTGCCGTGGCCGTGTCGGCGGCGGCCATCATCGCCTGCCCGGACAGGCCACCGCCCTCGCGCGCCAGATCGGCCGACCAGGGCAGGCGGACGGTGGTGCGGCGTTCGCCCGCCTGCTCGACGCGTAGGCCGAGCCGCTGGATCCATGGGGCGAAGTTGTCGCGCAGGACCGCCTCCAAGGCTTGGGGGCTCGCCGGCTCCTGGCCTGCTGGCGGGGGCCCGGGGTGCTGCGGGCCGGAGGTTTCTGGTGTCGCGTTCGCTGAAGTCACGCGGTCATCATGCACGGCGGATCGACGTCGCGGAGCCGCGAGCGGTTCGCCTGTGGATAACGTGCGCCGGTCGGTTGATCTGGAGGGGGATGTCTGCGGTCTTGCGGGGGTCCGGGGTTCGGGGAAGGCTCGTACCTGGGATCGGGGCCGGGGGAAGCGCCTGCGAAGGGAGGGGCACGTGGAGGCCGGCACAGGAGCGAGCGCGAAGACGGACGGTGGGGCGGACGTGGGGGAGCGGGTGGTCGCGGAGGCGGAGGCGGTTCGGGTCTTCTTGCCGGACACGTACGAGAAGGCCGTCCCCTACGAGCTGTTCGCGCGGCTTCGCCGCCACACTCCCGTCCGCTGGATCCCCGAGCCCGCCATCGGCCCCTGGCGGGAGGGGCCGGGCTACTGGGCCGTCTTCCGCCACGCCGACGTCAAACACGTCCTCCGCACCCCCGAGGACTTCTCCTCCCACCTCGGCGCCACCCAGGTCCGCGACCCCGACACGCCGTCCGACCTGGCCTTCGTCCAGGACATGATGCTCAACATGGACCCGCCGGAGCACACCAGGCTGCGCCGGATCGTGGCGGCGGCGTTCACCCCGCGCGCCGTCCGGGCGCTGGAGCGGACGATCGCCGAGCGCGCGGCGGCGCTGTTCGCCGAGGGCGAGTGCGACTTCGTGGAGGTGGCCGCCGAGCTTCCCGTGTGGACGCTGGCCCATGTGATGGGGGTTCCGGCACAGGACAGGCGGTTGCTGTACGACTGGGCGTCGCGCGTCATCGGCTACCAGGACGCCGACCACGCCGGGCTGTCCACGGCCGACGTCGCCTCGCTCACGCCGATGGGGCGGCGGGCGGTCGCGTCCAGGCCCGAGCCGCGGCCGGGCGTGAACCCCAGGTCCAGGGCCGCGCTGGCCGACATGTTCGGCTACGCGCACGCCCTCGCAGGGGCGCCCGCGGACGGCGGGTCCGTCATGGCGGCCATGCGGCGCGGCGGGCTGACGGAGGGCGAGTTCGAGAACATGTTCTTCCTGTTCGCCGTGGCCGGCAACGAGACCCTGCGCAACGGCGTCCCCGGCGGCCTGCTCACGCTCCTGGAGCACCCGGACGAACTGGCCCGCCTGCGCGCGGACCCGTCCCTCCTCGGTCCCGCCGTCGAGGAGATGGTGCGCTTCTGGCCGCCGGTGATCCACTTCCGCCGCACCGCCACCCGCGACCTCACCCTCGGCGGGCATCGCATCCGCGCGGGCGAGAAGGTGGTCGTCTACCACGCCGCCGCCAACCGCGACCCGGCAGTCTTCCCCGACCCCGACCGCTTCGACCTCGCCCGCGCCCCCAACGACCACGTCAGCTTCGGCTTCGGCCCGCACGTCTGCCTCGGCGCGCACCTGGCCAGGGCGCAGTTCCGCGCGATCTTCAGTGAGCTGCTCCGCTGGGACGTCGAGCCGGCCGGGGAGCCGCGCCGCCTCACGTCCAACTTCCAGAACGGTCTCAAGCACCTGCCGGTACGGCTGAGACCGGCGCGCGTCACGGCGCGGTGAGGGCCAGCCGGTAGTGCACCTCCTCCAGGGGCGGGTCGGGCAGCATCTTGGCGCGTCCTGACGGGGTGAAGCCGAAGCGCTCGTAGAAGCGGCGCGCCCGCGCGTTGGCGGCCAGCACCCACAGCCCGGCCTCCCCGTGCCCGGACGCCGCCAGGTCCTCGACGGCGGCGGTCATCAGGGCCCGCCCCATGCCGGTGGAGAACTCGTCGGGCAGCACATAAATGGCGTACACCTCCATGCCGGGCACGTCCTCGTCCCGCGAGGGGCCGTACAGGGCGAAACCGCGCACCTCGCCGCGCACCTCCGCCACCAGGCCGGACACGCGCCCGCTGCGCAGCACCTCGGCGCGGTTGCGCACGACCTCGGGCCGCACCTCCAGGGACGCGAGGTGGTCGGCGGGCATCACGTCCCGGTACGCGACGCGCCAGGTAGCGAGGCGGACCTCCTCGATGACGGCCGCGTCCTCGGGGTGGGCCGACCGGATCTCATATGACATGTGATGAATTGTCCCAGGGGCGGGCACGTCCGGCGCCGGGTTTTCCACAGGGGGCGGCACATCGGGAACCTGGGTCGCGAAGGACCGTAAGATTCACTCCCGTGAAGTCTCCAGCATCGATCAAAAAGGCCGCAGAGTGGGCCTTGCCGTACTGGACCAGAGGCCAGGCGGGGCGCGAGACGCCGCACGACCTGTTCAGGGTGCTCTACTTCGGATGGCTGGTGGCGTTCACGCTCAAGCTGCTCGGCTCGGCCTGGGACGTCTCGTGGCACTTCAAGTGGCTGCGTGACGACCTCGCGCCGCCGCACCTGCTGAACTCGGCCGGCACGGCGATCGCGCTCGCCCTGACCATCGTCCACGGCTACACCGGTTACGGCGTCGACCGGCTCGCCCTCAGGCTCATCCAGTGGGGCACCGGCATCTTCCTCGTCGCGGTGCCGCTCGACCTGATCAACCACCGCATCAACGGGCTCGACATCACCTCGTGGAGCCCGTCGCACATCATGCTCTACGTTGGAACGTTCTTCATGATCGCCGGGGTGGTGCGCGGCTGGTTCATGGGCGCGCCGCCCGGGCGGGAGCGCACGTTCGTGCTGGCCGCGTTCCTCGCCTTCTTCCTGGAGAACGTGCACTTCCCCGAGCAGCACCAGGAGTACGGCATCCTGTCGCTCGGCGCCTGGGACAACCACGTCACCTACGCCGAGCCGATCCTGCTGCAGTTCGCCGCCGACCAGATGGGGCGGCCGGTCGACCGGGTGATGATGCTCGGCTTCACGCTGCCGGTGCCCGACTTCCTCTACCCGGTGTACGCCGTGGTGGCCGGGGTGTCGGTGCTGGTGGTGGCGCGGCTGCTGATCGGGCGGTTCGGCGCCGCCACCCTGGTCGCCGGGGCGTACGTGGGCTTCAGGACGCTGATCTGGCCGCTGCTGACCGTCACCGGCTTCCCGCCGTCGGCGGTGCCGTTCTTCCTGGTCGTGGCCGGGCTGCTGGTGGACGTGGCGTTCCTGGTGCGGTTGCCGGTGGCGCGGGCCGTCGTCGGGGCCGTGGGGGTCACGGCCGTCACGTACGGGGCGCTGATGGCGCAGAGCACGCTCATGGGCGCGGTGTACGGGGCCGTGAAGGGACAGGAAGGGCTGGCGGGGGCGCCTCCGCTGGTCATGGCGTCGGCGGTGTGGGCCGGGGTGGGGCTGATGGTCGTCTGGGGGGCGGCGGAATGGGTCGCGAGCAGGCGCAGCCCACGCCCACAGGTCGTCGAGACCCCGGCGGTCGTCACCGCCTGAGCGGGTGATGGTCGTTCCCTGAGCTGGGCGGTGGCTGTCGCGTGAGCGGCGGTAGTCGCTCCCTGAGTTGGGCGGTGGCTGTCGCGTGAGCGGGCGGTCGCCACCGCCGGAGTGGGTGGTCGCCGCTTGGGCAGGCGGTCGTCGCCCCACGAGCCGGGCCGTAGCTGTCGCGTGAGGGGCGGTGGTCGTCGCCGGGCCTGTGGTTGTTGTCGTCTCGGCCTGTGATGGGCGTCGCCTGAGCTGTCGGCGTGACCGCCGGCTGTGCTGGGGGCTTGGCTTCGGCGGTGGTCTGGCGGTCCGGGTCGTGCTGGATGTGGGTGAGGCGGGTCGTACTGGATGTGGGTGAGGCGGGTCGTGCTGGGGCCGGGTGGGAGGGGGCTTGGGGAGGGCGGAGGGCGTCGGTCAGGCGATCGAGGCGCGGGTGAGGGCGACGGCCACGCCGTACGCCAGGCCCATGAGCGCCACCTCGGCCGTCGCCCACCCCACCAGCGCGGTCGGCCGGCCCTGGCGGATGGCGGGCAGCAGGCGGAAACGGATGTGCGCGGCCAGCGGCACCAGCGCGGCGATCAGCGCCGTCTTGGTCACGACCAGCAGCCCGTAGTGGCTGGTCACGATCGCGTCCGGCAGCGTCACGCCCGGGGTCAGCGCCATCGTGCCCAGCCCGGTCACCAGCCCTGACAGGCCGACCAGCAGCAGGCACAGCGTGGCCAGCCGGGAGAACTTCGGCAACGCCACGGCCAGCAGGTCCCGGTGCGGGGCCAGGAACGCGGCCGTCGCCACGAGGCCGCCGGTCCACGCCGCCGCGCCCATGACGTGGATCTCCATCGAGATCATGATCGGGTCGTGCCAGACCGAGTTGACGGCGTGACCGGTCACCGGGATGGGCAGCAGGCCGAACAGCGCCACGATCACCCGCAGCTCGGCGGGCACCTTCTCACCGAACCTGACCGCCATCAGCCCGATCCCGGCGGCGGCCAGCGCGCAGGCGGCGCTGAACAGCAGGCCCTGGCCTGTGCCGACGCTCCCGACATAGTCGGCGATCATGCCGAACGTGGGGACGACGCCCGGGTTCAGCTCCGCCGTCTGGAACACGATGGTCAGCAGGGCGCAGATCGCCCACGCCCACGCCGCGATCACGACCAGCGGACGCACCCGCAGCAGGACCGGCTCGGTGCGGTCGGGAGCGTCGAAGCCGAGGAGCTTGGGCAGCAGGCTCAGGCCGACCACCGCGACGGCGGCCACGTCGAGCAGGGCACGTACGACGGGCAGGCCGATCGCGACGACCGGGCCCGGCATGGGGATGCCGGGGACCGCCTCCTGGGCGGTGAACGAACTCGCCGTCACGGCGGCGGCCACGGCGCACACGCCGAAGGCGCCGGCCAGGAGGCGGGCGCCGATGCGCTGCTGGGGGAGGGGCTGCTGGGGGAGAGATCGTGCGGTGACGGTCACGGCTTCGCCCCTTCGGCTCCGCCGGATGCGGCTCCGCCGGATGGGGCTCCGTCGGAAGGGGTCCCGGTGGAGGTGGTCCTGTTGGGAGGGGTCCCGTCGGAGGGAGGGGGAGAGGAGGGGAAGGTCGCCGTCTCGGGTGGTGACGCAGTGGCGGCGGACTGTTCTGTGGCGGAGGGCGTGGTGGCGAGGGGTGAAGTGGAGCGGCGGAGGGCCAGGGCGGTGCCGGCTGCGAGCAGGAGGAGGGCGCCGACGATCCAGACGACGGCCATCCCGGCCCCGCCGTTCGCCGCCGCCTCGGCCGCCGCCGCACCGGCCCCGGCCGTGGCATCGGTGCCGGTCATGGGGACGGCGTCGGTTGTGGGGTCGGTTGTGGGGTCGGTCGTGGGGCCGGTTGGGGTGCCGGTTGGGGTGCCGGTCGTGGGGGGCTTGAGGGTGAAGGTGAGTTTGCCGGTGACCGGGTGTCCGTCGGCGGACAGGATGCGGTAGCCCACCACGTACGCCCCGGCCCCGGTCAGCGGCTTCAGCTGCACCGACACGCGCTCCGCCGCCACCACCGCGGCGCCGTCGGCCCAGGAGGAGCCGTCCGCGCCGGTGACCCCGATCTGCGCGTACCCCTGGCGTACCGCCTGGTCGAAGATGAGCGTCACCCGCGCCGGCGCGGCCGTGAGCGTCGCCCCGTCCGCGGGGTCGCTGCCGACCAGTACGTTGTGCGCCTGAGCCGCGTACGGAGGGACGATCACCGCCGTCGCGCAGGCGAGCAGCAGGACCGTGAGTAGCCGCCTCAAAGCCGAAAGCCTTCCATCGAACATGTCCGGAACCCGTATATGGTCCCACCCATGGAGACCCGGTTCGGCGGCGCGGCGCCCTACTACGCCCGATACCGGGCGGACCACGGCGACGTGGCCATCGAGCGACTGGCCGCCGCCTTCGGCCCGGACGGCACGGTGCTCGACCTGGGCTGCGGCCCGGGAACGGTGGCGATCCCGCTGGCCCCGCGCGTCCGCGAGGTCCTGGCCGTCGACCCCGACCCGGACATGCCGGCGGAGGGCAGGCGCCTGGCGGCGCACCTGCCGAACGTCCGCTGGCTGCCCGGCGACTCCACGACACTGCGTGACCTGCCGCCGTTCGACCACGTGGTGATGGGCAGGTCGTTCCACTGGATGGACCGGCGCGCGGTGCTCGGCGAGCTGGACCGGCTGCTGCCGCCGGGCGGCGTGGTCGCGCTGGTCGGGCCGGGCCGCCGGCCGCCCGAGGAGCCGTGGGAGCCGGCGATGCGGCGGGTCCGCGACCGGTTCGGCCTGGGCGAGATGACGGCGTCCAGCTCCTACCAGGCGACCGGCGAGCACCACCACGACGTCCTGGCGGATTCGCCTTTCGCGGACCTCACGCTGCACACCGACGAACGCGTCCTGACGCGCGACCTCGACGGCGTGCTCGGCCTGCAGCTCTCCTACTCCTTCAGCAGCCCGGCGCGCCTGGGCGACCGGCTGGAGGCGTTCGTCGAGGAGGCCAGGAGGGAACTGGTCGCGGAGAACCCCTCCGGCGAGTGGCGGTACGTCAGGCAGGCGGAGGTGCTTCTCGCGAGGCGCCCCTCCGTCCGCTGACGAGCCCGGACGCGAGCCCGGACGCGAGCCCGGAGGCGAGCCCGGACGTGAGCCCGGACGCCACCCTCGCGGCCCGTACCGCCCCGCCCGGCCACAACCGGGCCAGCCGCCAGGCGAGCCGGCCCGACGCGGGCGCCACGATGAGCGCCCGGTTCCGGGCGACGCCGCGCAGCACGTCCTCGGCGAGGGCCTCGGCGGAGTAGAGCCGGCCGGGGCCGCGGCCGATCACCTGCCGGGCCGACGCGCCGATCCGGGTCGCGGGCAGGCCGGGGTTGGCGTTGTCGAGCAGCGGCGTGTCCACGAAACCGGGGCACACCACGCAGACCCGCACGCCGTGCGCCGCCGCCTCGGCGCGCAACGCCAGCGACAGCCCCACGACGGCGTGCTTGGTGGCCGTGTACGGCAGCATCAGCGGCGCGGGCACCAGCCCCGCCAGCGACGCGGTGTTGACGATGTGCCCGAACCCCTGCCGCGCCATCACCGGGTAGGCCGCCAGCACCCCGTGCACGACGCCGCGCAGGTTGACGTCGATCGTCCGGTCCCAGTGCTCGCGGGTCATCTCCTGCGCGGTGCCGCCGACGGCGATGCCGGCGTTGTTGAACATGAAGTCGAGGCGGCCGTGCTCGTCGGTCACCCGTTCCACCAGGGCGGCGACCGCGTCCGCGTCGGTGACGTCGACCCGGGCGAACCGCACCTCGCCCGGCTTGGGGGAGGCGGCCGGTCCGGCAGAGGGGCCGGACCCGCCGAAGGAGGCGGAGGCCGACCCGATCGTCGGGCCCGCGACGGTCGCCGTCGTCCCGGCGACGGGAGGGCCCGAGGAGGATCCGGCGGGCGGGGTGGCTCCGGTGGAAGGGGCGGGGGCGGGTTCGGTGGGTGGGGCGGTTCGGGTGGGAGGGGCCGGGCTGGGTTCGGAGGACGGGGGCGCTCCGGTGGAAGGGGGTGCGGAGGGCGGGGTGGTCAGGTCGGCGACCGTGACGGCCACGCCCCGCGCCGCCAGCGCCTCCGCCAGCGCCCGCCCGATCCCCGACGCGCCCCCGGTGACGATCGCCGTCCTCACGCCCGCGGCTCCGCCCAGATGCCCATGGCCCGCCAGATCCGCCGCGTGAGCGGGCCGATGAGCCCCAGTTCGGCGCAGAGCTCGCGGGTCTTGCCCACCGAGTCGCGGATCTCCCGCTTGGCCTCGTCGTTGCGCAGGTAGACGTCGGCGACGACGTTCGGCGGGATGCGGAAGTGCCGGATCATGGCGCCGGGCGGCGCGAGCATGATGCGGGCCATCACGCCGAGGACGAGCGGCGCGGCGACGCCGAGCAGGAACCGCCGGTACGCGGGCATGCGCGGCACGCGGTTGCGCAGGTAGTGCCGGGCGAAGGAGATGTGCCTGGCCTCCTCCGCGATGTGGATGCGCATGATCGTCTCTTCCAGCGGGTGGTGCGCCCGCCCGTCCTTGAGCACCTTGCGCTGCACGTGGTCGATGGGGTCCTCGCCGCCCAGCACGAACACGAAGAACAGCTCCGTCGAGATCAGCGGGATCCACGGCGCCACCTGCGCGACGACCGACAGCGGCCCCGGCATGCCCCGGATCGGCATCCCCGTCCGGTTCACGAACTCCTGGAACATCATCCCGTGATGTCCCTCTTCGATGGTCTCGTGGTAGACGTAGCGGAACTCGGGCGACCCGTTCGGCAGCCGGTAGGCGTAGTTGAGCAGGCCGCGCTTGAGCAGGTTCTCGAACTGCAGGCCGATCTTCATGGCGGTGGCCACCCGCCACAGCCCGATGGCGGCGCGCGTCTCCGCCGGCCGGCTGCGGTACCAGGGATGGCCGCCCAGCTTGTCCACCTCGGGCAGCTCCCAGCGCGGGTCCGCCGGGTCGACGCGGAAGTCGGGGTCGTCCCACGGGATGTCGCGGTACGGCTCCCAGTGCTTGTCGACCGACGCCTTCGACAGGCGTTCGATGACCGCCCGGTACGCGCTGCGGCCGGCGACCTGCTCGTCGCGTTCCCTGGCGGTGACAGAGCTCGGTGCGGTTGTCATCGCGTGCGCTCCTCTCCTCGCCAGGTAATTGTACGAAGTGTCCAATAGCTCCGGAAGGGGCGATTTCACAGCTTTTCGAGGGGTACGCCGAGCTCGTTCGCCGCAGCCGTGCGGATCAGCGCGTTGATCCGCCTCCGGGAGAGCACCTTGGGATGCACGTTCGTCTGGATGGCCAGCCCGTCGATGAGCGCGAAGATCCGCCAGGCGGCCCCGTCGGGGTCGGGGCAGGTGAAGTCGCCGGTCTGGGAGCCGTCCTCGATGATCGCGCGGAGCAGCAGGCGGCCGTGGGTGTCGATCCGCCGCGAGATGTCCTCCAGGTCCGCGTTGCGCATCGCCTCCGCCCAGGCGTCGATCCACAGCCGCCAGCCCTCGGGCTGCATCGTGGGGGAGCAGACCCGCAGCAGGGTGCGCAGGCGATCGACCGGGGTCGCCGGCGACTGCTCGATGTCCTCCAGCGTGGTGAGGTGCTGGCGGGCCGCGTACATGAAGGCCTGCGCGAACAGCCGTTCCTTGTTCTCGAAGTGGTAGAACAGCAGGGCCTGGCTGACGCCCGCAGCGCGGGCGATGTCGATGGTCCTGGTGTGGCCGAAGCCCTGGTCCGCGATGACCTCGCAGGCGGTCTTCAGGAGATCCTCACGCCGTAATCGGCTGAAACCAGATGTCACAACGGGTAACTCTCTTCAAAGCAGACTATCTTCATGATCATGGTATCTGCCGGTCCCTTTCCGTTGTGGATCAGGGCCGGAAACCTTCCCTTACCCGCTCTTTTGCACCGTCACCCCTCACTGAACCGCTTCTGCCACAGGAAGCGCGCGCGGGGGACTCCGCCCGGGCCGGGGGGCGGTTGAGGCCGGGCGCGACAGAGCATTGCTCTATGCGTGCCGGGCCCGCCTGATTAGAGTAAGTGAGCACTGATACCGAGGAGTCGAAGTGAACCTTGCTGAGTATCGGCGTGCCGCCAGGGCCTGGCTGGAGGAGAACGTCCCGGACGACGGGCCGCCCGAGGGGGACGGCATCACCAGGGCCAAGGAGTTCATGGCCAAGCTCTACGACGCCGGGTACTCCGGCATCACCTGGCCCGCGCAGTGGGGCGGCCAGGGCCTGACCCAGGCGGAGGAGCGCGCCTTCGCCGCCGAGGCCCGCGACTTCACCCTCCCCACCTACGTCTTCTCGATCGGTCTCGGCATGACCGGCCCCACCCTCGTCGACCGGGGCAGCGACGCGCAGCGCGAGCGATTCGTCCGCCCGCTGCTGCGCGGCGAGGAGATCTGGTGCCAGCTCTTCTCCGAGCCCGGCGCGGGCAGCGACGTCGCCAGCCTCCAGACCAGGGCCGAGCTCGACGGCGACCACTGGGTGGTCAACGGCCAGAAGGTGTGGACGTCGGTCGCCCACCACGCCGACTGGGGCCTGCTGCTGGCCCGCACCGACGTGGACGTGCCCAAGCACAAGGGCCTGACCATGTTCGTGGTGGACATGCACCACCCCGGCGTCACCGTCCGCCCGCTCAAGGACATGTCCGGCCGCGCCAACTTCAACGAGATCTTCTTCGACAACGTGATCATCCCCGACGAGCACCGCGTCGGCGAGGTCAACGACGGCTGGAGCGTCGCCGTCACGACACTGCTGCACGAGCGGCTGTCGATCTCGGCCGGCGTCGGCATGGGCGGCTCGAAGGACCACCCGGCCTCGCTGGAGGCGCTGCGCAAGGTCGTCGACACCGGCGACCCGCTGGTCCGCGACCAGCTCGTCGAGCTGCACATCCGCAACCGCGCGCTGGCACTGTTCAACCAGCGCCTGGCGCAGGAGACCAAGGCCGGCATCTTCCCCGGCGCGCGGGGCAGCGGCGCCAAGCTGCTGCTGGCAGAGCTGACGCTGTTCCAGGCGGACCTCGCCACCCAGCTCGTCGGGCCGGAGGCGGCGCTGGCCGACCACCCGCTCGCCCAGGCCGTGTCGATGGCGCCGGGCATGGCGCTCGGCGGCGGCACCAACGAGATCATGCGCAACATCGTGGGCGAGCGCGTGCTCGGGCTGCCGCCGGAGCCGCGGGTGGACAAGACCGTGCCGTTCAAGGACCTGAAGGTGGGGACGCAGGCGTGAAGCTCGTACTCAGCGAGGAGCAGCGGCAGCTGCAGGAGTCCGTCCGGTCCTTCCTGCGCGCGGCCTCGCCGCTGCCCAAGGCCCGCCAGGGCTACGACCCGCAGGTCTACGCCCGCCTCAACGGCGAGCTGGGCCTGTCCGGCCTCATCGTCCCCGAGGAGTACGGCGGCGCCGGCGCCGGCCTCGCCGAGCTGGCGGTCGCGCTGGAGGAGACCGGCGCGGCGCTGCTGCCCGGGCCGTTCCTCGCCACCGCCTTCGCCGCGATCGCCCTGGCCGCGACGCCCGACAAGGAGCTGCTGTCCGGCATCGCCGAGGGCCGGCTGGCCGCCACGCTGGGCCTGCCCGCCGACGACGAGATCTCCTGCGACGGCGCGTCCGCGAGCGGGACGCTGCCGCAGGTGCTCAGCGGCATGGAGGCGGACGTGCTCGTCACGCCCGCGAGCACGCCCGCGAGCACGCCCGCGAGCAGCGACGGCGAGCAGGTCGTGATCGCCGTCGAGCTGACCGGCGCCGGCGTCACCAGGACCGCGCTCGACACCCTCGACCTCACCCGCGGCCAGGCCAGGGTGACGCTCGACGGCGCGCCCTGCAAGGTGCTCGGGCCGCGCCCGGCGAGCGGCGTCACGGAGCGGGTGTGCGTGGCGCTGGCCGCCGAGCAGCTCGGCGTGATGCGCGCCGCGCTCGACGCCATCGTCGCCTACGCCAAGATCCGCGTCGCCTTCGGCCGCTTCATCGGCTCCTACCAGGGCGTCAAGCACAAGCTCGCCGACATGCACGGCAAGCTCGAACAGGCCGAGTCCATCGTCAGGTACGCCGCCTGGGCCGCCGACGAGGCGCCCGACGAGCTGCCCGAGGCCGCCGCGCTCGCCCAGGCGTTCGTCGGCCGCGCCTGCTTCGAGGTGGCCCGCGACCACCTGCTGCTGCACGGCGGCATCGGCTACACCTGGGAGCACGACGCGCACCTGTTCTACAAGCGGGCCAAGGCCGACGAGGTGCTGCTCGGCCCGCCCCGCATCCACCGTGCCCGGCTCGCGGAGCTTTTGGAGCTGTAGATGGACGCTGTGCTGGACTTCGAGAAGACCCCCGGTTTCTACGCCATCGCCGCCGCCCACCCCGGCCGCCTGGCCGTCATCGACTCCGACGGCGCCCGCACCACGTACGGCGAGCTGCTGACCCGCGTCAACCAGGTCTCCAACGGCCTGCGCGCCCGCGGGCTGAAGACCGGCGACGTGGTGGCGGGCGTCCTGCACAACGGCCTCGACGCCGTGGTCATGCTGATGGCCACCGGCCAGATCGGCCTCTACTACGTGCCGATCAACTGGCACCTGACCGAGGCCGAGATCGCGTACATCCTGCGCGACTGCGACGCCAAGGTCGTCGTCACCGGCCCGGACGATCCCGTGCCCGGCGCCGAGGTCGGCACGGCCGGGCTCGCCGAGGGGCAGCCCGCCGACGCGCCCGCCGACCGCACCAGCGGGGCCGTCATGTGGTACACCTCCGGCACCACCGGCTTCCCCAAGGGCGTGCAGCGCCCGCTGCCGGGCGCCGAGCCGGAGGCCATCGTGCCGCTGTACGCGTGGTTCTTCGGCGAGGTCGTGGACCTCAAGCCGGGCGACGAGACGCACCTGGTCACCTCGCCGATGTACCACTCCGCGCCCTGCGCGCACACCCAGTTCGCGCTGCACTTCGGGCACACCGTGGTGATCACCCCGAGGTTCGACCCGGAGAACATCCTGGAGCTGGTCCAGCGCTACCGGGTGTCGAACGCGATGATGGTCCCCACCATGTTCCACCGCATGCTGCAGCTCCCCGAGGACGTCCGCGCCAAGTACGACGTCTCCAGCCTGCGCCAGGTCATCCACACGGCCGCGGCCTGCCCGGTCGCCGTCAAGCAGCAGATCATGGACTGGTGGGGCCCGGTGCTCTACGAGTACTACGGCTCCACCGAGTCCACGATCGCCTTCTCCGTCAAGCCGCAGGAGTGGCTGGCCAGGCCGGGCACGGTCGGCCGGCCCGCGCCCACGTTCGAGGCGAGGATCCTCGACGAGACGGGCGAGGAGCTGCCGCCGGGACAACCCGGCATGATCTACGTCAAGTCCACCCTCGGCCGCTTCGAGTACCGCAAGGACCCGGCGAAGACGGCCGCCAGCATGCGCGGCGAATGGTACGCGCCGGGCGACATCGGCTACTTCGACGAGGAGGGCTACCTGTTCCTGTGCGACCGCCGCACCGACCTCATCGTCTCCGGCGGGGTGAACATCTACCCGGCCGAGATCGAGGCCGCGCTCCTGGAGCACCCCGCCGTGGCCGACGTGGCCGTGATCGGGGTGCCCGACGAGGAGTGGGGGCACAACGTGGTCGCGCTGGTCCAGCCGGCCGAGGGCGTCGAGCCGGGGCCCGAGCTGACCGCGGAGCTGCTGGAGCACTGCGGTCCGCGCATCGCCCGCTTCAAGCACCCGAAGTTCGTCGAGTACCGCGAGCGGCTTCCCCGCACCCCCACGGGCAAGCTGTCCCGCTCCAAGGTACGCGCCGACTACCTCGCCGCCGCCGGCGGCGAGAACACCAGCTCCTCGCTGCAGGGCCGGCCGTCACCCAGGTAGAAGCGGGTGGACAGGGTGCGCTCGGCGGTGTCGAACACCGTGCTCCACAGGGTGCGGAACGGCGCCGCCGGGTCCTCCGGCTGGGCGACCTCGCGAAGGGCCGCCCGCAGGTCCTCGCCGGACATGGTGGCGCCCTTGCTGCGCTCGTACAGCGTGCGCAGGCGGTGGTAGGTGCGGAAGGAGCCGGGGCCGTCGGGCGGCAGGTGCATCGGGTCCGGGTTGCGGTGCAGCAGGTGGTTCGTGACGCACAGCGGGCCGTCGCCGAACTCGACGATGTGCTCGCCGCCGTCGCGGCCCCGCTCCCACACGAACGCCCGCCCGTTGGCGTCGGCCACCAGGTAGTGCAGCGGCATGCCGTGGTCGTACTGCTTGGCGCCGAGCAGCGCCTGCTTGGCCTGGTCGGTGTTCTCGCAGGTCTCCAGCAGGAACCGGGGGAGCTGCACGCTCGACACCCCGACCTGGGGCGCGGTGCTCTCCGGCGGGGCGGCGCTCTCGAAGTCGGCGACCAGCAGCATGACGGCCAGGCCCGCCGCGTTGACGCCGTCCATGCAGCCGTCCAGCTCGTTCATCGTGATCACGGTCGTGGCCGGGCCCTCGTCCGGGAGGGTCGTGATCACGTACGGGCGGGAGGCCATCGGCAGCTCGCCGGGGCGCGGCGAACCGCCCATGATCTCGCTCGTGGTCGTGGGGAAGAAGTCGTAGTTGCGGCCGATCCGGCCGTGGCCGTCGGCGGCGGCCGACGGCGGGATCCACAGCGCCGAGCAGCCGGTGCCCTCGGGCACGCCGGACAGGCCCGGCACGTAGGCGAGGCCGTCGAGGGCCAGCTCGTCCTGCTCGGGGTCGAGGCCGAGGGCCGCCGCGGCGCCGTCCATGCGGGCGTGCTGCTGCGGCCAGTGCCGCTCGAACCAGGTGCGGCGGGCCCGGCCCACCACCGGGTCCACCGGGTACGGCGACCAGCCGAGCCGGCGGGCCTCCTCCGCCAGCGCCCGGCCGATCTCGAACTGGCCGCCGGACAGGGTGAGATGGTGAACGAGCTGGAAGTCGTCCTTGCCGCCCGCGACGCGTGTCAGGTTCTTCATGCCTCCAAGGCTGCGCCCGCCCGCTGACCGGGCCCTGACCGGCCGCTGACCGCCCGCCGGTAACGCTCCGACAGCCGCAGCACGGCCTCGGCCAGCTCCGGCGGGTCGAGCACCTCGAAGTCGGCGCCGAGGAAGCCGAGCCACACCGCGATGCCGTCCACGTCGTCGCCGCCGACCCTGAGCAGGCAGCTCGCCCCGTCGCGCGGCTCCACCTCCAGGCCGATCGCCGACAGCCTGGTCATGCGGTCGGCGGGGGCGTGCACCAGCACCGTCGCCACGTGCCGCCACATGGCGGTGCTGACGCCCCGCTCCACGTACGCCGCCACGTCGCCGTCCGCAGGCAGCTCCCGCGGGGCGAAGCGGGGCCCGCCGGGGGTGCGCGGCCGCACCCGGTCGACCCGGAAGGTGCGCCAGTCGCGCCGCTCGACGTCGTAGCCCACCAGGTACCAGCGGCCCCGCCGGTGCACCAGCCGGTGCGGCTCGACGTCGCGGACCGTGGAGCCGCCCTCGTGGGCGGTGTAGTCGAAGCGGAGGCGCTCGCGGTCGCGGGCCGCGTTCACGATCGTGGTCAGCACCTCGGGCGGCACGGACGGCGCGTTGCCGGGGACCTGCACGGTGTAGGCGTTCAGCGCCTGCACCCGGTGCCGCAGCCGGGACGGCAGCACCTGCTCCAGCTTGGCCAGCGCGCGCACCGACGTCTCCTCGATGCCCTCCACGCCGCCGCCCGCCGCCCGGCCGAGCCCGACGGCGACCGCCACCGCCTCCTCGTCGTCCAGCAGGAGCGGCGGCAGCGCGGCCCCCGCCCCCAGCCGGTAGCCGCCGGCCACGCCCGGTTGGGCGTGCACCGGGTAGCCGAGCGCGCGCAGCCGTTCGACGTCGTTGCGGATGGTCCTGGTCGAGACCCCGAGCCAGGAGGCCAGCTCGGGGCCGGACCACTCGCGATGCGCCTGGAGGAGCGAGAGCAGCTTGAGCAGGCGGGCGGAGGTTTCCAGCATGCCCCCAGTCTGCCCGCTCCCGCGGCAAGGACCTTTCCGCGTTGTACGGTGTTCCTCAGAAGAGTTTCTGCGCCTGCTGGATCACCGTCAGCACGGTCAGCGTGCCGAAGAACGCCACCGACCAGATCAGCGCGCCCAGCCGGTACGACCGCACCTGGATCTCCTTCGGCAGCGCCCGCCGGTTGAGCACGATCAGCAGGATCGAGTACACGAACATCATCACGGCCGCGAAGCTCGCCGAGAACACCAGCAGGATCAGCGGCTGGTCGAAGCCCAGCAGCAGGATCGCGATCCCGACCAGCGCCAGCGCCCACACGGTCAGGAAGTAGACGCGGTTGACCGACACCGGCCGGTCGCGCAGGTAGACGGTCTTGATCGTGTCGGCGGCCAGGCGCGAGGTGTAGTCGACGATGCCCATGGCCGAGGCGAACAGCGCGAGCGCGCCGATCAGCCAGAACAGCACGCCGAACCACGTCCCGACGCTCTCCTGCAGCGCCCGGCCCTCCACCTGGAGGAAGCCGATGCTGTTGGCCAGCCCCTCGCGGCCGAAGACCGTCGAGTACGCCAGCATCGACATCAGCGCGATCGTCACGAACGACACCAGGGCGAACGTCCACGCCTGCTCGACGTTGGCGAAGCGCCACCACTGCCGCCAGCGCACCAAGTTGTCGCGGGTCGGGGCGAACTGGAAGCCGGTCGTGGGGGCCGCCTCCTCGTGCCCGGTGACCGGGCTGACCAGGCGCGGGACGTACAGGCCCATGCCGAAGCCCTTGTCGCGGATCCAGTTGCTCTGGCACAGGTTCTGGCCGCCGCCCGCGCCCGCGTACGCGATGGCGCCCATGAGCACCGCGAACTCCAGCTCCGGCGCCGGGAACCGGGCGTCGACGGTCATGCCCCTGCCCAGCTCGACCCAGCTGTCGGCGGTGATGGCGAACAGGATCGCGACCACGATCAGCGTCACGACCAGGGCGATCTTCACGAAGATCACCCGTTCCAGCAGGGTGTAGATCACCGGCGCCAGGGTCAGGCCGAGCGCGATCACCAGCAGCATGCCGATCGCGATCCACCTGATGCTGTCCTTGCCCGACCCGACCAGGTACGTGACCATGGTGGCGGAGCTGGTCACCCATCCCGGCCACAGGTTCGAGCAGAGCGTCATGAGGACGAAGACGAGCCCCCAGTGCCGCCACATGCGGCTGAAACCGGTCAGCGCGGTCTCGCCGGTGGCCAGGGTGTAGCGCTCGATCTCCATGTTGAGGAACCACTGCGTGATGATGCCGATCGCCGCGCCCCAGACGAAGACCAGGCCGACCTGGGAGGCGATGTACGGCCAGAGGATGAACTCGCCCGAGGCCAGGCCCACGCCCGCGCCGACCAGGCCCGGGCCGATGATGCGCCAGGTGGACCGGGGTGGCTCGGGCAGGTCGCGGACGGTGACGGGGGGCAGGACTCGCGCAGGAACGGTGGGGGTGAACTCCGCCATGCGGATCTCCTTGTTTCGGCTTACCTCACCGTTACATTACAAAGACCCGGAACGCCGGTGAAGGCGTCAGTTGACGGCCACCGCGTACTCGCCCCGATCGGTGAAGCCGATGACCTCGCCGCCCGCGCCCATCAGCCCGCCGAGCACGGTGCGGACCGCCGCGCGCCACTCCCTGGCCGCCGCCGGGTCGGCGCGCCGCAGCTGCTCGATGTCCGGCGGCGTCGCCACGAGCACCACCTCGCCCGCCGTCCCCCGCACCAGCGGGCGGTCGCCCTCGCCGGCCAGGAGCACGGGCAGCGACTCCGCCCCGGCGAGGGCGGCCAGCGGCTCGTCCGGGTCGACCGGCCAGACGGCGAGCAGGCGGTCGGAGGCGTCGCCCTCGTTGATCGCGTCGGCCATCGTGCCGTAGAAGTCCTCCAGGTACTCGCCGGGGCGGGCGCCCAGCTTGACCAGGTTGAAGCGGGCGTTGCGGCGCACCAGCGGGTCGAACGTCCAGGTGACGCGCTCCAGCCCGCGCTCCCTGCACCAGTCGCGCTGGTGCAGCTTCAGCGCGTAGCCGATGCCGCGGCCCGGCGTCGTGCCCGTGACGTGCGAGTGCAGCGTGCGCTCCGCCGCCAGGAAACCCACGGAGGCCCCCACGAGCCGCCCGCCGTCGTCGAAGGCGCCGGCCACGTAGCCGCCGGCGTGCGCGAAGCCGGCCATGAGCTCCAGGGGGACGGGCACGTTGCTCGGGTCGGGGTGCCAGATGTCGTCGAAGAGCCGGCCGGCCTCCTGGAACTCGTGGATCGCGGACAGCTCCCTCACGGTGACGCCGGCCTTGGCCGCCGCCTCCTCGCTCTGGCGTGTCATGCTCCCCATTAACGCATGTCACGCCGGTCTCCCATCACCAGCCCGGACAGCTTCCTGTGTCCCTGCGATCACTACGTGCTCGCCCGTCCACCAGTGGTCATCACCACGTCACTGGCTGTAGTCATGTGATGCGCCGTCCCGGACGGGACGCCAGTGACCAGGGAGGTCTCCCCATGAAGCACGTGCTCGCCGCCCCGGCTTCGCTCACCGCCGCTCTGCTCACCGCCGGGCCGCTCGCCGCGCCCCCGGCCGCGGCGGCCGCCCGCGCGGGCGCGGACCTGGTCATCACCGTGACCCCGGTGCACGGCGGCGGGGCCTACCGGTACTTCCTGTCCTGCGATCCCGACGACGGCGGCCATCCGCGCCCCGGGCACGCCTGCTACGCGCTGCGCGCGGTGAACGGCGTGGTCGAGGACCTCGACGTCGACCCGGGCGCGTGCACCAAGCAGTACAGCCCCGTCGACGTCGACATCGTGGGCCGCTGGCGCGGCAGGGAGATCGGCTACCACCGCGAGTTCCCCAACAAGTGCGTCATGGACCGCACCCTCGGCCCGGTCGTCTGACCCCTGGCCGGTCAGGCCAGCAGCTCGCCGAGCAGGCGGTGCACGTTCCCGCCGACGATCTTCAGGACGTCCTTCTCCGGCACCCCGCGGGCGAGCAGCCCCTCGGTCACCGACGGCAGGCCGGCCGGCCCCTCCAGGCCGGGCACCGCGGCCTTCGGGTCGAGGCCGCGCGTCTGCTCGCCCTCGCAGAACGGCGGGGTCAGGTCGTCGAAGACCTCCTTGATGAAGTCGGGGCCGAGGCCCACGTGGTCGACGCCGGCGACCTCGGCCACGTGCTCGATGTGGTCGAGCAGGCGGTCGAGCGTGTAACCGGCCGGCGAGTCGGCGAGGAAGGGGGCGAAGAAGTTGACGCACACCACGCCCCCGGTCGCGGCCACGCCGCGCAGCTGCTCGTCGGTCAGGTTGCGGTGGTGGTCGCGCAGCGCGCGGGCCGAGGAGTGGGTCGCGATGACCGGCTTGGTCGCCAGCTCCAGCACGTGCGCGACGCCCGAGGCGCCGAGGTGGGAGACGTCGAAGACGATGCCGAGCCGCTCCATCTCCGCCAGGGCGGCGACGCCGTGCGAGGTCAGGCCGCTGCCGGTGGCGTCCTCGCCGCTGCCGTCGGCCAGCGGCGTCCGGCCGAAGTGGGCGATGGACGCCACCCGCACGCCCAGCCGGTGCACGGTCGCGATCAGCTCGACGCTCGCGTCCAGGCCCGGCATGCTCTCCATCGCCAGCACCAGCGCGATCCTGCCCGACTCCAGCGCCGCGTCGATCTCGGCCGCGTCGCGGCACAGCGCGACCCGGTCGGCGTTCCCCTCCGCGATCACGTGCGCGCACTCGATCATCCGCAACGTCTGCCGCAACGCGCCCTCGGGGAGGTACTGGTCGTCGATGAAGACCGGCAGGATCTGCAGGCCGACCCCGCCCTCGGTGAGCTGCGGCAGCCAGCGCTCGCGGAAGAACGCCGCCCACTGCTCGGGCGGACGGGCGGAGACGGCCATGAGCAGGTCGTTGTGCGCGTCGGCGACGACGGCGCGCCGGTGCAGGGGAGAGTGAGTCATGCTGGGACGTTACCCTGCCGGGCTCGGCCGGTAGGCGTCGCCCGGCGGCCTGGCCGTGAGCCTGCGGTAGAGGGGCGTGGGCCCGGGCCAGTTGTTGGTGACGCGGCCCTCGGCCGTCTTGTACCAGCTCTGGCAGCCGCTGCCCCAGACCATGCGGTCCATGGCCGCGTCGAGCCGGCGGGTCCAGGCCGCCATCACCTCGGGGCGCACCTCGATCGGGCCCTGCCCGGCCACTCGCGGCAGGCAGGCCATGATGTGGTTCACCTGGCACTCGAGCATGAAGATGATCGAGTTGTGGCCGAGGTTGGTGTTGGGCCCGTACAGCAGGAACATGTTGGGGAACTCCGGCACCGAGATGCCGAGGTACGCCTCCGCGCCGCGCGCCCAGCGCTCGCTCAGCGACCGGCCGCCCCGGCCGGTCACCTCCATCGGCGCCAGGAACTCGGTGCTCCTGAACCCGGTCGCGTAGACGATCGTGTCGACCTCGCGCAGCCCCTCGGTGGTCTCGACGCCGCGCGGCGTGATCCGGACGATCTTGTCCGTGATCACGTCCACGTTGTCCCTGGTCAGCGCCGGGTAGAAGCGGCTGTCGATGACCACCCGCTTGCAGCCGATCGGGTAGTCGGGGGTGAGCTTGGCGCGCAGCACGGGGTCGGGCACCTGCTCGCGCAGGTGACGGAGGGCCTGCTTGCGCAGCAGGCCGGCACTCCAGCCCTGGGCGAGGGCGGGGTAGAGGGTGGCCTCGCCGTACCGGTAGACCGCCTCGCGGTAGGCGCGCTGGAGGCCGGGGACGTAGTGGAGGGCGAGCCGCGTCAGGGGGCCGAACGCGGCGTCCGGCTTGGGGATCACCCAGTTGGGGGTGCGCTGGAAGACGTGCAGCCGGCCGGCCTGCGCGGCGACCGGCGGGATGAGCTGGGCCGCCGACGAGCCGGTGCCGATCACCGCGACCTGCCTGCCGGTGAGGTCGTGGTCGTGGTTCCAGCGGGCGGAGTGGAACGATGTGCCCGCGAAGTCGGACATTCCGGGGATCTCGGGGAGGTGGGGGCGGTTGAGCTGGCCCACGCTCACCACCATCATGTCGAAGGACTCGGTCGCCTCCGTCGGCTCCGTCTGCTCGCCCTCTTCGCCGTGGGTCGTGGTGAGCCGCCAGTGACGGCCGTCGAAGGCGGCGCGGCGGACTTCGGTGCCGAACCTGATTTTTCGCCTGACGTCGTATTTATCGGCGCAATGGGATAAGTAGCCGAGAATTTCCGGTTGTCCGGGATAGCGACGGGTCCAGCTCGCGTACTTCTCGAACGAGTAGGAGTACAGGTGCGACGGGATGTCGCAGCCCGCCCCCGGATAACTGTTGTCGCGCCAGGTCCCGCCGAGGTCGTCCGCCTTCTCGAACACGGTGTACGAGCGGATGCCGGCCCGTTCCAGCCGGATCGCCATGCACAGTCCGCCGAAGCCCGCTCCGATGATCGCGACCTTTGGTGCCATGCCACCCTCCGCCAGTCAGTGTCCACTTACATTACGCCGGACGCCGTTCCACCGCGACCCTCCAGGACCCCGATAGTCTTCGCAGGTGGCTGCTGTGACGTTGACGGACGTGATCGGAGTGCTCGAGGCGGCCTACCCGCCCGCCCGGGCCGAGTCGTGGGACGCGGTGGGGCTGGTCTGCGGCGACCCCGCCCAGGAGGTGCGGCGGGTGCTGCTCGCCGTCGACCCCGTCGCGGCCGTGGCCGAGGAGGCGCTGGAGTGGGGCGCCGACCTGATCGTCGTCCACCACCCCCTCTACCTGCGCGGCACCACGAGCGTCGCCGCCACCACCCCCAAGGGCCGGCTGGTCCACAGCCTGATCAGGAACGGCGTCGCCCTCTACACCGCCCACACCAACGCCGACGTGGCCAACCCCGGCGTCTCCGACGCCCTCGCGCGGGCCGTCGGCCTGACCGGCGACCTGGTGCCCCTGCGGCCCTTCCCCGACGACCCGTGGCGCGGGCTCGGCCGCATCGGCGAGCTGCCGGAGCCGGCGACGCTCGGCGAGTTCGCGGCGCGGGCGGCCGCGGGGCTGCCCCGCACGGCGGGCGGCATCAGGGTGGCGGGCGACCTGGCCCGCGAGGTCCGCAGGGTAGCGGTCAGCGGGGGCGCCGGCGACTCGCTCCTCGGCGCCGCCGCGGAGGCCGGGGTCGACGTGTTCCTCACCGCCGACCTGCGGCATCATCCGTCGAGCGAGTTCACCGAGTCGGGCGGGCCCGCGCTGATCGACGCCGCGCACTGGGCGACCGAGTGGCCCTGGCTCGACAGCGCGGCGTCCATCCTGCACGCCAGTGGCGTTACCGTTGAAACGCGTGTCTCCGCCACGGTCACCGATGCTTGGACAAGAGGATATTGATCATGAAAGCAGCCCCTGAGGCCCAGAAGAGACTGCTCGACCTGGCAGAGCTCGACTCCGTGGCCGACCGGCTGGCCCACCGCCGCCGCACCCTGCCCGAGCTCGCCGAGATCGACGAGCGCTCCAAGCAGTACGCCAGGCTCGCCACCCAGGTCATCGAGGCCGAGACCGAGGCCGGCGACCTCGCCCGCGAGCAGGCCAAGGCCGAGAGCGACGTCGACGCCGTGCGCACCCGCGCCGAGCGCGACCAGAAGCGCCTCGACTCCGGCGCCGTGACCTCGCCCCGCGACCTGGCCGGCCTCCAGTCCGAGATCGCCTCGCTGCACAAGCGGCAGGGCGACCTGGAGGAGATCGTCCTGGAGATCATGGAGCGGCGGGAGGCCGCCGACAGCAAGGTGCGCGACCTGACCGCCCGGCGCGACGAGGCCGCCGCCGCGGTGTCGGCCGCCGAGAGCCGCCGCGACGCCTCGCTCAAGGAGATCGACAAGGAGGCGGCCGACGTCCAGGGCCGCCGCACCGGCGTCGCCGGCGAGATCCCCGCCGACCTGCTCAAGCTCTACGAGAAGCTCAGGGAGCAGTACGGCGTGGGCGCCGCCATGCTGCGCCACGGCCGCTGCCAGGGCTGCAAGGTGGCCCTGTCCATCGCCGAGATGAACTCCATCAAGGCCGCCCCCCACGACGAGGTGCTGCGGTGCGAGGAGTGCCGGCGGATCCTCGTCCGCACCGCAGAGTCGGGCCTGTGACGCGGTACGTCATCGAGGCCGACGGCGGCTCGCGCGGCAACCCTGGCCCGGCCGGCTACGGCGCGGTCGTCAAGGACGCGGCCAGCGGCGAGGTGCTCGCCGAGGCGGCCGAGGCGATCGGCGTCACCACCAACAACGTGGCCGAGTACCGCGGCCTCATCGCCGGGCTGCGGGCCGTGCTGCGGGTGGGCGGCGAAGGCGCGGCCGTCGCGGTCAGGATGGACTCCAAGCTCGTCATCGAGCAGATGGCCGGGCGCTGGAAGGTCAAGCACGAAGGGCTGCGGCCGCTCGCGTCCGAGGCCGGGGGGCTGGTGCGGCGGCTGCGCGTGACCGAGTGGACATGGATCCCGCGCGAACGCAACCAGCACGCCGACCGCCTGGCCAACGAGGCCATGGACGCCGCCGCCAAGGGCCTGGAGTGGACAGCGACCACCACCCCCGCCTCCGGGTCCACCTCCTCCCCGGCCGTCCTGGCGTCCGCGTCACCGGAACAGACCGACCTCCTGGACGTCGCCGACCTCAGCGGCGGCGCCACCACCACGACAGGCGACCTCTCGGCCCCCACCGCCTCCGTCGCCGCCGCCCAGCAACGCACCGCGTCCCCGGGCCGGCGCACCGACGTGGGCACCGGCTGGCGTCCCCCCACCCGCGTGGCCACGTCCCTGCTCCTGCTCCGCCACGGCGAGACCGCGCTCTCCCTGGAGCGCCGCTTCTCCGGCCTCGGCGACGCCGAGCTCACCGCCAACGGCCTGGCCCAGGCCGCCGCGGCCGCCGCCCGCCTGTCGCGGGAGCCGTACCGGCTCGACGTGATCGTCTCCTCCCCGCTCGCGCGCGCCCGCCGCACGGCCGCCGCCGTCGCCGAACGCACCGGCCTGGACGTGGAGGTGGACGACGACCTCAGGGAGGCCGACTTCGGCGCGTGGGAGGGGCACACGTTCACCGAGGTCCAGCGCCGCTGGCCGGCCGAGCTGAGCGCGTGGCTGGCCGACCCGGAGGCCGCCCCGCCCGGCGGCGAGAGCTTCGCCGCCGCCGCGCACCGCGTGCGGGCGGCGGGGGAGCGCCTGGTGGAGCGGTACGAGGGCAAGACCGTGCTCGCGGTCTCCCACGTCACCCCCATCAAGATGCTGCTGCGCCTGGCGCTCATGGCGCCGCTGGAGTCCCTGTACCGCATGCACCTCGATCTGGCGTGCCTGTCCCTGATCGAGTACTACGCGGACGGCCCCGCCGTCGTGAAGTCCTTCAACGACACCGCGCACCTGCTGCGCTGACAGGCATGCCGACGGGTGTGCCGACGGGTGTGCCGACGGACGGCTGCCCGTTGGCCGTGCCGGGGTCCGCCAGAGCCCCGGCACGGCCGCCTGCGCATCGCCCCCCTCAGGCGATGACGTGCCCATTCGACCGCTTCGATCTTGCGGCTGAGTTGAGAACGGCTTGCGGCTGGTAATCTTGGCCGGACGAGTCGGCCGGGCGACCGCGTCGGGCCCCCCACGGGGCCCGCCGAGGAAGGTCCGGGCTCCACAGGGCAGGGTGGTCGGTAACACCGACCCGGGGTGACCCGCGGGACAGTGCCACAGAAAGCAGACCGCCTCCCGGCACGCCGGGAGGTAAGGGTGAAACGGTGGTGTAAGAGACCACCAGCGCCCACGGTGACGTGGGCGGCTCGGTAAACCCCACCCGGAGCAAGGTCAAGAAGGGACGCTCTCCGGAGCGTCCCGCGCGCGACGTTCGAGGGCTGCCCGCCCGAGCCGCGCGGGTAGACCGCTCGAGGCCGCCGGCAACGACGGCCCTAGATGGATGGTCGCCCCTTCTCACGAAGGACAGAACCCGGCCTACAGGCCGACTCGTCACGCTCCGCCCCTTTGACCAGGGGCGGAGCACCTTTCAAGATTGCCTGTTCCGTCCCTGTTCCGTGATGCTGGGGAGGAGGAGAGCGTCAATCGCGCCGCGTCCAAGGTCATCTTGGTCCGGGAAGAGGTGGCCGTAGGTGTCCATCGTCTCCGCGATGGTGGCGTGGCTGAGCCGGGCTTGGATCACCTTGGTATTGAGATTGGCCCTGATCAGTCCTGCGGCGTAGAAGTGCCTCAGATCATGAAAGCGAGTGCCCTTGGGTAATCCGGCTTTCTCGACAGCTTCCCGCCAGCATTCGTTGAACGACTTGCGCTGAGCAATGCGACCGCAGCGATTCGTGATCAGGACACCCTGAGGAGCGACCGCGTAGTTCTTCTGATGCTCATCGATCTTCGCGAGAATCAGGTCATCGACGGGCAGAGTACGGCGTGACGCCTTGGTCTTGAGTTCGACCAGTTCGCCATTCTGCGCCTGGCGGTGGACATAGACGCGCTTGGCTTCTGCATCAACCTTCACCGTCGTCAGCCCGAGGGCTTCACCCAGTCGGAGACCCAGCCCGAAGCCGAGCCATACGGCGAGCTGATACCGAGGAGTGATCGCATCAGCAAGCGCCAGAACGGCCTCAACAGGCAACGGCTCAACCACCCGCACCTCTATGCGCGGGAGAGGAACACGCGAACAGGGGTTAGCTGGAGGTGCCCAGCGGTGGCCCGACTCTGTGAGAACTTTCTGTACATCCTTAAAGCGGCCCTGAGCGGGCCGCACGCGCCGCCGACTCGGCGCGGGCCGGGCACGTCCACTTGGGCTCCCGTGCCGTCCCGCAACACGCCGGTCGGCAGGCGCGGACGAGGACAGGGCCGCGAAAGTCGGGAAGCGCACAGCTCCAGTCACAGGGCCGAGCTCGTCAGCGCAAGCGCACGTGGTCGCAGCGCCGGCCTTACTGCAACCTGCCTCCGGCGGGGGCGCTCCGGCTCCGGGCAGCCCAAGATCGTTCCATGTCGGTTGGATTGCGGTGGAAGCCTGCCCGTCTGCCGTCGTCCCAGGGCAAGCCCTAGCAGATCAGCCGCGGGGCCGCCTCCGCTCCATCACGGTCCTGGCGCCGAGCGCGCGGCCGGGCAGCCCCGCGGCTGTCCCGCTACCTCTTCGGGTGGGACGACGGCAGACGGGCAGGCCAAGGCATTACGCTTTTGACTTTGTATGGTGGGGTATTCGAGGTGTCCGTCGCGATCTAGCTTCCCGTCGGGCAGCAGCCCTTCTTACCATCTCGTCATGATCCTCAGGTGGTTCGTCGATGGATCCTGGCGGGCCGCCACTGTCCACAGGCTCCTTTCCGAAGGCGGATGGAGGCCCAGAGCGTGAAATGGCTTCGACTGTTCCTGTAACTGAATTGCGGAGAAAAAGCAACCCAGGGCGCCCCGACAGCTCACTGGCCCGTACAACATCCCCATTCTCAAGAGTAACCCTAGTGCTGGCCGTAACATAGAGTCCTGCCTGAACTACGCAGTCATCACCCAGCGAAATACCAATACCGCTATTTGCACCTAACAAACAACGCTCACCAATTGAGATACCACTGCCACCAGGGACTGAACCCATAATCGAGGCACCGCCTCCAATGTCCGAACCATCGCCAACCACAACGCCTGAGGCGATACGGCCCTCGACCATCGAGCTGCCAAGAGTGCCCGCGTTGAAATTTACGAAGCCTTCATGCATCACGGTTGTGCCAGGGGCCAAGTATGCGCCTAGGCGTACTCGCGACGCATCCGCAATACGTACACCGGATGGTGATACGTAATCCGTCATCCTTGGAAACTTATCAACTCCATGAATGGTCAAATGTCCCCCTTCTGCACGGACAGCTAACTGTGCATCTTGGAGTTGCTTCACTGGTGTCGGACCAATAGATGTCCAGGCCACGTTTGAGAGCAGCCCAAAAATTCCATCAAGATTGAGGCCATGCGGTTTTACTAAGCGATGGCTAAGTAGATGTAGTCTTAGAAAAGCATCGTACGTGTCGATTGGCGGATCATGAAGATTGGCGATAGTCGTTCGTACCGCGATAACCTCGACGCCACGACGCGGATCTCTTCGTATCGCGGGCGCTAGAGTGCCGGCCTCGGCGCTCCTCAATCGCACTGTCGTTGCGCGTGCACTATTTTCTATCAACGCTAGGGTCGGGAACCATGCATCCAAAACGGTGTCATCTTCAGATAGAGTCGCAAGACCAACTGCGGTAGCACCGACCACGTTAACTTCTTGCTGGGGAATAACCTCATCCTTCAGTTGGCTTTCCGGTGTTGCCTGTTCTGGAGTGAAGACAGCATCCATCGAATCGGACGTAAAGACTCTCTTGGCCCCACCTGCCATCAATACACGAGCCCACCAGGGTGAAACAGTAACTCGCAACAAGGCTCTTTCTGACCTTGTGGCGATCACTAGACGACCGAGGAAACTGTCACTCGATACTCTGATTCGCATTATCGGCCTCATCTTCATCGGATGATTTTGACTTGCGCTCGGCTACTTCGACGCGTGAAAGCATTCCCCGTACCATAGATGGGGCTCCGACGCCCATGATAAATGCGGGCCAAGCGCCATTCATCTGTTCGCGAGCGGCAGCAGCTACCAATGCTCCTAGTATCAAGCCCGCACCCAAAACAAAAATTCGCGGCCAAACTTCCTCAGGCTTATCTCGCCAGGGCCACCTGAATCCAGCTGCAGTGATGGCGGCCATCAGGGAGATCAGCCCAGCCGCCAACCCGCCAGCTAAGCCCCACGCAGCGGCCTCGACCAAACCCATAGACAGAAAGTAGTCGCATCTCACACCAATGCATAGCTTGACGCTCGAACCCGGGACCTTCGGTGGGATCTAGATATAGATCATGACTTGCTGACGAGCCGAGTGATCAACAAATTGTCTGACGATCTGCGGTCTCGGACACCACGTCCTCTATGCGACAAGTGACAAACTGACTGACACTGAGGGCGCCCGTGGCGACCCAACCGTGCACTACGATGCGCATGATCCAATGGATGACCAGCCGAAATCCAAGATCTGGTTCTCGACTCGAATGCTTCGCATCGAAGAAGTCGGCCAGAGATCTACACGGCAGCAGCTGATTCGTGATTGGCTGAAGGCTTGCGAGAGAGCCAGGCCGAGAGCCGCATGCGCAGAACCAGCCTGGACGAGACTGAATGTCCCTGACCTGCCTGACCTCGCAGCTGAACTGTCATGTACTGACCAGTCCCGCAAGCTCCTAGTTCGAGTCCCATCGCGCGAACCTTGAAGCAGATCTTGTTCCGTCTCTGTTCCGCCGGAACACAAAAGACAGCAAAAGACGCCGATAACTGCTGGAAGGCAATTCCGCAGCTCAGAGCTACTGTCGGAGACAAACCCAAGGTCATCGAGTCGCGTAAAACAGAACTCGGCCTACAGGCCGACTCGTCACCCATTCCCTCTCTGACCTGGGAGGGAACGGGCACTCTCCAAGATCAGGGCACCTCCGGTGATGATCCGAACGCCCTGTCGAGCGCTTCTCTGGCCCTGGCAGAAGCTTCCGGGACGAGGTGACCGTCGACTCGTGGCCGAGCCACCTGGAGACCTCCGAGATTGGGACGCCGGAGGCGAGAGCCGTACTGGCGAAGGGGCGAGCTGACGAACAACGACGAGATGAGCGGGTTCCTGTGGGCGCGGTCAGCTGACCGGGTCGCGTCCGAGATGCGGTGTAAATGTGAACGAGCGTAGGTTGCCGTGCTGAACCGACCAAAGTTCGCACTACGCAAGGACCTACGCTCGTGGCACGCACACTACCGCCCATCCGAGCCATCCGCGCCGAGATCGACGCGCTGTTCACCGAAGGTCGTGACCTGGTCGAGGTGATCGAGGACGTCGCCCGGCTCGGCGCCCGCCTGATCATCCAGACCGCCGTGGAAGCCGAGGTCGACGCCTTCCTCGGCCGCGCCCGCTACCAGCGCGCCACCGCCGTCACCGCTGATGGCACCAGCGCCGAGGAGAGCACGGTACGGCCCGGGTATCGCAACGGGCACTGCCCGACCACGGTCAAGACCACCAGCGGGCCGATCACCATCGCCCGCCCGAAGCTGCGCGGCACCACCGAGAAGTTCGCCTCCCGCCTGTTCGGCACCGGCGTCACCCGCACCCACGCGCTGGAAACCCTGGTCATCGCCTCCTTCGTGCGCGGCCTGTCGACGCGCGATGTCGAAGGCGCACTGGCCGACGCGCTCGGCCCCAAGGCCGCGCTGTCCAAGTCCACGGTCTTGACCATCTGCCAGGCCATCGTGGCCGAGTACGACGCCTGGTGCCGGCGCGACCTGACCGGCATCGAGCTGGACTATCTGTTCCTGGACGCCTCACACTTCAAGATGCACGACGGGCAGCGGGCCGAGCCGATCCTGGCCGCCTGGGGCATCACCACCGAAGGCAAGCCCGTCTTCGTCGACCTGGCCGCCGCCGGATCCGAATCCACCGACGCCTGGCACGACTTCCTCACCGACCTGACCGCCCGCGGCCTGCACCCACCACTGCTGATCGTCTCCGACGGCGCGCCCGGTCTGATCAGCGCCGCCGAGCAGGTCCTCACACCCTCGCTGCGCCAGCGGTGTCTCGTTCATCGCGCCCGCAACGTGCTCGCCAAGGTCAGCGCCGGCGACCAGGCCGAGGTCAAGGCCGCCTACTGGCAGATCTTCGACCTCACCGAGGCCGGTGAGAACGTCAAGCCCGGCCAGCAGCTCGTGGACTGGGTGCAGCGGCGCATCGACGCCTTCGCCGAGACCTGGGCCGGCCGGTATCCGGCAGCGATCAAGTGCCTGCTCACCGACCGCCAGAGCCTCACCACCTACCTGCGCTTCCCACTCGAGCACCACAAGCGCGTGCGGCACTCCAACTTCATCGAGCGCACCTTCGGCGAGACCCGCCGCCGCGTCAAAATCATCGGCCGCTTCCCCGGCGAGACCAGCTGCGTCTCCCTCGTCTGGGCCGTACTCGACCGAGCCGCCCGGGGCTGGCGCGGCTTCACCATGACCAGCACCGGCCTGCGCATCCTGCAAGACCTCCGCCGAGCCCTACTCCACCCGCCCGCCCAGCTCCACCCGACCAGCGACCCAGCCTTGGCACCCGCCACCGAGGCCGCCTAAGATCCACCCACGGCACCTACCTCATCGAGCTATTTACACCGCTCCGAAGACGCCACCGCTGACCGCAGGAACGACCCGGACACGGGATCCGGCAGCCGCGGTCGCGGACAGCACAAGCTGGTTGTCGCCGAGTGCGTAGGCCAGCAGAGACTGTCGCTGTCGCGCCATGGCACCAGGAGACTGTGACCATTCCTGGTCCATGGCCCTGTCATCCAAAGGCTGCCGTGCCGGACCCGAGTACTGCCAGTCAGTCTCCTTCAGCAGGTCCCACAGCCGGGTCTGCCGCTGCTCCCAATCGTCGTCGATCTCCTGCAGAGCCCGGCGTCCGAGCATGCGACGCACCTGCCGTCGTTTCAGCCGACGGAGGTCGAGCCACAGATAGGCCCACTCCCTCTGCGCTTGCGCCAACTCTCCGACGGAGCGGCCCCGCTGCGGCTCCGCGACCGTTCTGGCCCGCTCCACGATGAGATCCGTCAGCTCGGCTCCGAAGAAGTACAGGTGATACCTGGATCCGCTCATGCACGTGGATGGGGTGAACAGCCATTCGCTGGGTGCCAGCCTACGGCTCAGTTGTCTGCGTCGCCGTTGATCCCAGCACCACGGGAGAATAAGGCGGGCGTCGGCGATCTGCTCATCCAGCTTTGCCAGGCGGGTGGCCCGCCATGCGGCGACGACCGCGGGCTCCTTCAGGCGTCGCCGGGTGAACTCCTCCAGCTCACGATCCACTTCGGCCACTGGGAGGGCGCCTTGACCACAGCCGGGGTCGGCGCAGGAATAGGAGAAGCTCGCGGCATACCAGCCCTTGTCCTCCTGGGCTACAACCAGCGTCGTGCCGCACAGCGCACATCGCAGAACTCCCTCTCCGACATACGCGACGCCGCGCGTGTCGGCCTCCCTACCGCTCTCCCGCCAGTTCCGCAGCCTCTTCGCGGCCTCGCGCGCCGTTGATTCAAGATCCGCAGTCATGCTGCCGCCTCCCTTCCGGTCCGGCCGTGCTGGCAGCGTACAGCCGATCATGGAACCGGTCATGGGACGTCAGCAGTGCCGGCGGAGCTCGGGGCAGCGGCATCCGCGGGTGGCCGGCGTTTCTGTACGTCCCCAAGGCGCCGCCCTCTCGGCAACGCCGCCGCCTACCACCTCCCAGGGGGAGCCTTAGCAGACCAGCTCGCCGAAGCTGGTGACGCTCTCGACAACCGGGGGTGGGTCAACCCAGAAGCTTGGCCCGCGCCCGAGTGATCAGCTCGCGCACGATCACCGGGTCATCGGGAATATCGTGCAGCTCCACCGACTTGCCCGGCTGCCTCAGCCATTCCATCCGGACGCCTCGGCGAACGGCCATAGGCGGCCCAAGTTGCCCGTACTCGTAGCTCGTCCACTGCGGATCCCGGTCTCCCCAAGTGAGGAGAATCCTGCGGTCGGTCACGGTGTAACGCAGGCTCCGGCCCCTCAGCCACGTGCGCAACCACGGTATCGGGCCGCTGCTGAGCGCGATGCCTTCCCAGACGATGAAGAAGACCGTCAGGAACGGATCGAAGCCGGCCATCAGCACCGGCCCCATTCCGACCACCCCGAGCACGGCCATTCCTAACGGAATCAGCAGACCGGCGCCGACGGGTGGCGGCCGGTGCTTGCTCGGCGCGCCGGCCCACAAGACCTTCTCCTCGGGGTGAAGCGGCAACGACGCGCGTAAGCCGATGGCATCCACCCGCCCAGTATGAATGGTCGATCCGTGCCCGTACAGGCGATCATTCGGCCGATGCCGGCAACTCACCTGCCTGCGCACCCTGAACGCCCCCAGGGCGGGGCAGGCCGCTTCCCGGCTGGGCCGGGACCGCAAGAACGCCTGCCGCGCGGCCGGTGTCCGGGAGCAGGTCGTGCATCCAGGCGGGCCTGCCGTCCCGGTCGCCGATGCTTCGCAGGGCCGAGCCCCTGGCCGGCGGCGGCGCGCGGGAGGAGGTCAGTCGGCGGAGTGCAGGAGCATGGCCTCGATCTCGGCGCCGACGTGCTCGGTGCAGGCGTAGACGGGGCTCCCGCTGGCCGAGTCGACGATGTACAGGGTCGCGCGTTTGCCGCACTTCGCGCACCAGGCGGCCTGGCCGCCGCCGAACTCGGCCAGGCCGACCTTGATCTCTGGGATTACGAACGCCATGCCGGGGAGCGTACAGCGGCGTGATCGGGGCTCCCGGAACGACGACGCGCCTTGCCGAAGTCATGCCCATCTATGGTCTGACATGGGAGGACGCCTGCCGGTCCGCTACTCCGGGCCGGGAAGCGCGCCGATCGGGGCGACGGTGTGGGCGCCGTCGCCGGAGCACCGCCAGACCGGGACGCCCCGCTCCTGGCCGACGTGCAGGCCGAGGTCGTGCGCGGGACAGACCGGCCAGGCCCGCCAGGTCGTCTCCATGACCGCCTCCTGGGCGGCCTCGGCCACGGCGGCCGCCGCCCGCCGGGCGTCACCGCCCTCGGCGGGCGGGATGCCGTTGCCCTGGGAGCCGCCCCGGAACTCCACCCAGGCCTCGTCGCGGCCGCTCCAGCCGTGCACGACCAGGCGGAGCGGCCCGTCCACGCCCGAGGCGCGCAGGTCGCGCTCCACCAGCTCCAGGGCCTGCTCCAGGGTCGTCCACAGGGCGGGGTCGAGGGCGAAGGCCGGCTCGGCGCCCGTCTCGCGGATGACGCTCCGGGACAGGCGGGTCACGTCGGCCGGGGACAGGTCGGCGGCGGGGCGCCGCAGGAGCTCGCGGGTGGCCGGGCTGCTCACGCCCTCCTCCTCCAGCCGGCAGGCGAGGTCGAGGAGGGCGCGGTACCGCGCGGCCGGGTCTGCGGCGGTCACGCTGTAGATTCTTGCTCATGTCCGCGCGTACGAGCTTGTTGCGGCAGATCCAGGACATCAGCCCCTGGGACGGGACGGAGGCCGGGCACGTCGCCGACGTGTCGGCCTGGATCGCCGGCGGCGCGCCGCTGTACCGGACCAGGAGACCCGACATCCCCGACCCGCACCTGGTGAGCTATTTCGTGGCGCTCGACGGCGAGGGCGACCTGCTCCTGGTGCACCACCGCAAGTCCGGGCTGTGGCTGCCCAGCGGCGGGCACGTCGAGCCGGACGAGGACCCCTGGGACACCGTCGTGCGCGAGTGCCAGGAGGAGCTGCACACCGCCGCCGTCCCGAGCCCGCTCACCGGCCCCCGGCCGTTCTTCCTCACCTCCACCAGGACCCGCGGCCCCAGCCCGCACACCGACGTCTCGCTCTGGTACGTCCTGGAGGTCGAGGCGATCACCAGCTACGACCGGCGGGAGTTCGCCGGCATCCGGTGGCTCTCGCCCCGGCGGACCCTCGACGAGCCCCTTGACCGGCTGGACCCCCACATGCACCGCTTCGCCGGCAAGCTCCTGGCGGCCCTGTCGTGACGGCCAGGAACGCGCACTGCTCGTTCTGCGGGACGGCCTTCGCGCCCGGGCAGCCCTGGCCGCGCACCTGCGCCGGGTGCGGCAACACCAGCTACCTCAACCCGCTGCCGGTCGCCGTGCTCGTGCTGCCGGTCTCCGGCGGGCGGGTGCTGGTGGTGCGGCGCGCGGTCGAGCCGCACCGCGGGCTGCTGGCCCTGCCTGGCGGCTTCGTCGACCTCGGCGAGTCGTGGCAGGAGGCGGCGGCGCGGGAGCTGCGCGAGGAGACCGGGGTGGTGGTGGACGCGGCCCGGGTGCGGCTGTTCGACGTGATCAGCGCACCCGACGGGACGTTGCTCGTCTTCGGCGTCGGGCCGCGGGTGGACGCCGGCGCGCTGCCGCCGGTGACGGCCACGGCCGAGACGTCGGAGTGGCTGCTGGTCGACGGGCCGTGCGAGCTGGCGTTCCCGTCGCACACGCGGGTGCTGGCCGCGTACTGTCGCAGCTCACCGGAGTGAGCGGGTCACCAGGCGGGTGACGTCCTCCACGGCCTGGACGCCGGCCCGCAGGCTGGTGTGCCGGTCGGACAGGACGGCGATCAGGTACGTGTGCCCCCGGTGCCGCACCCGTCCGATGCTGTTGACCGTCCACCGGCCGCCGTCGCGTTCGCGCGGCAGCCAGCCGTTCTTCAGCGCCGTGCCGTGACCGCCTGACGCGCTGACGCCCCACGCCTGTTCCGGGGTCACGTGCCGCATCAGGCCGAGCAGGTAGCGGCGGTTCGCGGCCGACAGGGGGCTGAGGGAGGAGGTGAGCGCGGCCAGGAGGCGGACCTGGTCGGCGGCGCTCGTGGTGGTGGAGCCCCAGGCGCCGCCCGGTCCGGGACGGGTCTCGCGCAGCCCGAGCCGCCGGTCCGCGGCGGCGAGGCCGGCGCCGCCGCCGATCGCCGTCCACAGGGCCGAGGCGGCCGCGTTGTCGCTGACCTTGATCGCCCGGGCCGCCGCCCGCCGCTCCCACGCGAGCAGCCCGCGGTGCCGCCGCTGGGCCTTGAGCAGCAGCGCCATCACCAGGTTCGCCTTGACGATGCTGGCCGTGGCCGTCCTGAGCGCGCGGTTGTAGGTGAAGGACCGGCCTGTGGACAGGTCGCGGACCGACACCGACAGCCGGCCGGGCATGGCGCCCAGGCGCCGGTCGAGCGCCTTGGTCAGGGCTCGGCGGTACGACGTGGGGGACTTCCGCCCATGGGAGGACGGTTCGTCGGCGGCGGCCGGCGCGGGCAGCGGGGTCGTGGTCAGGGTGAGAGGGGACGGGCGGGGGACGGGCACAACATCGGGCAGGGTGGTGGGTCCGCTGGACGCGGTGAGCACGACCAGCGGCACGACCGCGGCCGTCAGCGTGCGCAGCGCGGCGAGCCTTCGCCTTCCCGCAGGAGGGGACACGGCTCACCCGTGACGGGACGGGGCCTGAAAGGACATGGCAGGCAGCATCCCGGTACGGGTGTTTCCGCGCTGTTAGCGGCGAGGCAGCCGGTACGTGAGGTGCGTGACGAGAGCGGTGCCCGTGGGCCGGCCGACCGGTTCGAGGTCGAGGTTCCCGGCGCCGGCGAGCAGCCGTTCCCCTTGGCCGAGGAGGACGGGCGCGACGTGCAGGCGCAGCTCGTCGATCAGCCCGGCCGCCAGGCACTGGTTGACGGTGTGCGCGCCGCCCGCGACGGCCACCGGCCGGTCGCCCGCCGCCGCGCGCGCCCGTTCCATGGCGGCCGCGACGCCGTCGGTGACGAAGGTGAACGTCGTCCCGCCCTTCATCGTCAGCGGTTCGCGCGGGTGGTGGGTGAGGACGAAGACCGGGGCGTGGTACGGCGGCTCCTCGCCCCACCAGCCGGTCCAGCCGAGGTCCCACGCGCCGCGGCCGGGGCCGAACATGTTACGGCCCATGATGAAGGCCCCGGCGTCGGTGATGCTCTCGATCACGGCGGCGTGCGCCTCCGGCTCCTCGAACATCCAGCGGTGCAGGCGGCCGTCCACGCCTTCGCCGAACGGCTCGTCCAGGCTCTGGTGCGGGCCCGCCACGAAGCCGTCGAGGGACATCGCCATGTCGCAGGTGACCTTGCCGCTCATTCCGGGTTCTCCTTGCCGTTGGTTCCGGCGCGTGCGCGCCGCTTCGGCAAGGGGTCGGAGCCGGGGGCGCGTCCTCTACACGTCCGGGCGGAGGAATTTCCGGCGATCGCGCCGATGCGGCCTCGCGGCCGGGGTCACGCGTTGACCACGTACTGGGCCACGCCCTCGCCGAAGGACCAGTCGACGAGCTCGTTCTCCTGCAGCGAGACGAAGACGTTGCGCGGCTCGGTGCCGGCGTAGGCGGCGGCGAGCTCGGCGATCCGGCGGTAGAGGGCCTGCTTCTGCTGCGGGGTGCGGCCCGAGCGCAGGGTGATCGAGACGAACACGAGGTCGTCGTCGCGCTGCACGCCGAGGTAGCCGGGGTCGTAGCGGAACAGCCGGCCGGGGCCGCCGGCGGTGAGCACCTGGAACAGGTCGTCGTCCGGGATGCCGATGGCCTCGACCAGGGCGTCGTGCACGGCTCGGCCCAGGGCCTCCAGCCGGTGCTCGTCGGCGTGGATCGCGTCGATGCGTACGAAGGGCATGGTGTGTCGTCCTCTCGGTGGGTTCGGGTCAGGTGAGCAGGCCGAGGGCGCCCTCGACGGCCTGCCGGTAGACGCCGGCGTCGCCGGCGGCGAGGGCCAGCACGTACGCGCCCTGCAACGCGGCGATCAGCGCGGCCGCCGTCGCGGCCGGGTCGAGCCCGGCCCGCAGCTCGCCCGCCGCCTGGGCCTCGGTGAGGACGCCGGCCAGGCGGGCCCGGGTGCGGGCGAAGGCGTCCTCGACCGGACGGCGCAGCGCGGGGTCGGCCATCACGTCCGGGTCCTGCGTGAGCCGGCCGACCGGGCAGCCGCGCAGCGCCGCCCGCTCGCGCCGCAGGTAGGCGGTCACCCGCTCCAGCGGGCCGCCAGGCCCGGACAGCTCCTGCTCGGCGCGCTCGCACAGCTCGGCGGCGCTGCGTTCGATCGCGGCCAGCGCGAGGTCGGGCTTGCCGCGGAAGTGGTGGTACATGCTGCCCTGGCCCGCGCCGGAGCGCTGCTGGATGGCCTTGGGCGAGGTGCCCACGTAGCCGCGCTCCCACAGCAGCTCGCGGGTGCTCTCGATCAGTCGTTCCCTCATGTCCACGAACCGATCGTACATACTAGTAGGTACAGCGTGCAACGAGAGAGGGGCGGAGGCGTCCGCCGCCTCCGCCCCTCCGGCCCCTGGGAGTCAGGACCGGCGCCGCGAGATGCGCCGTGGGCACCGGGAGTATCTCGCGGTACCGCGACCCTAACGCCGCCCGCGCCGCCCGGTCTGTGAAGGATTACGCAGAAGGACCACGCGAATCGCTCACGCGGAACGGGCCTCCCACGCCGCGAGGATCGCCTCCTCCTTCTCCGGCGCGATGCCGTGCGCGCCGAAACGGCGCCGCTCCTCCGGGATCTCGCGCAGCCACGCCCACGTGTCGCGCACCGTCTCGGCCACCGGGCGGACGCGCAGCCCGGCGGCCCGCGCCTGGTCCGTCGGGACGCTCCAGAAGTGGTCGTGGCCCGGCGCCGGCGGGCCGCCCCACAGCGGCAGCTCCACGAACGTGCCCGCGCCCTGCTCGGCCAGGAACGTGTCGTCCACCCACACGAGCTCCGCGTCGGACCCGGTGGCCTCCTTGCACGCCGCCAGCCACTCGCCGAACGTGGTCTGCCCCACCGGCCCCGTCACCAGGAACCGGTCGGCCACGCCGCGCTCGGCCTGGTCGAGCGTGAAGATCGCCAGATCGCGGGCGTCGACGAACTGCAGCGGCGCGCCGGGGTCGCCCGGCGCCAGCACCCTGCCGCCCCGCGCGATCCTGGTCAGCCACCACGGCAGCCGGGCGACGTCCTCGTACGGGCCCAGGATGATGCCCGGCTGGACGATCAGCACCTTGCCGTCGAAGCCCTCCTCGACCGCCCGCTCGCAGCCCGCCTTCAGCACGCCGTAGTCGCCGTCGTCAGGGCCGGCGTCGGGCGGGCAGGGCCACAGGCCGGTGCTCTCGGTGGCGGGCTCGGCGGGGAACCCGGCCAGGGCCGAGATCGTCGAGACGAACGCGTAGCCCCCAGCGTGCCCGGACAGCGCCCGAGCCGACGCGCCCACCACCCGCGGCACGTAGCCCGAGGTGTCGACCACGAAGTCCCACGACCGCCCCTCGGCCAGCCGCTCCAGGTCGGCGGACGACTCGCGGTCGCCGCGCACGGCCTCCACCCCCGGCACGTCGGGGCCGCTGCGCCCCCTGTTGAACGTCGTGACCTCATGCCCCCGGGCCAGCGCCTCCTCCACGACGGCACGCCCCAGGAACCCCGAACCTCCGATGACAAGAATCTTCATGCAGCTCATTCTTCGCCGGTGCGCACCCTGCCATCGGCCGTCTTCACCAAGGGCGTAGCGCGCAACGGGGGCACCGGGTGCGCCCGCGCCGTCGCGACGTCGAAGTACAGCCCCACCAGCTCCAGCTTCCCCGCCCTGACCTGCTCGTCCACCTTCCGGTACGTCCGCAGGTTCTCCAGCTGCTGCTGCACGTTGACCCGGCACAACACGTCCAGCGCGCCGCCGTGCAGCCGGTCGCCCTCGGTCTCGATGAACCTGGCCAGGCTGTGGTGGCCGTGCCGCAGCCAGCGCCGCAGCCCCGGCAGGCTGCCCGCGCGCACCCCGCCGCTCAGCACCCCCGCCATCGCGCCGCAGCCCGAGTGGCCGCACACGGTGATCGTGTGCACGCCCAGCACCTGCGTGGCGTACTCGATGGCGGCCACCACCGAGTCGTCGCTCGGCTCGGAGCCGCGGCGCGGCACCAGGTTGCCGATGTTGCGCACCGTGAGCAGCTCGCCGGGGGCGCTGCCGGTGATCAGGGCCGGCACGATCCGCGAGTCGGCGCAGGTGATGAACAGGTGCGTCGGCTGCGGCCTGGGGGCCGGCTCGGTGAGGACGGGCCGCACCGGCGGGGCGGCGCGCCGGTGGTGCTCGCGCGGCCCCGCCGTGAGCCGGCACTCCACCTGGACGGAGCCGCCGTTCGCGATGGCGGGCGCCGGGCGGCGCGCCGGACGGCGGCGGCGCTGGTACCACGACAGCCGCCAGCGCCCCGGCTCCGCCGGCGGCGGCTTCGCCGGGCCGGGCCGCGCGCCGCCGGTCGCCAGCGCGTACCACTCGTCGTGCGGCTCGTCGACCTCGACGGTGCCGCCCATCCGCTCGTGCGCCAGCCGCCAGGAGTGCAGCGCCTCGAAGGCGGCGTGGTCCATGAAGCCGATGTGCAGGTCGAGCTCCACCGGCGTGCCCGCCGGGATCGTCCGCAGCTCGCGGGTCAGCCGCGGCACGCCGAGGAACGTCAGCGACCCCGACACCGTCACCTGCAGCCGGCCGTTCCCGCCGGCCCGCTTCAGCACGGTCACCCAGGTCAGCCGGCGCAGCGCCAGCAACGCGGCCAGCGCGAGCCCGGCCAGCACGCCCTCGGTCAGGCCGAGCAGGAGCACGGCGGCCAGCGTCGCCGCGTACACGGGGACCTCGCCGCGGCCGTGCACCTTCCTGACGTGGCCCAGGTTCACCAGCTGCACGCCCGCGCAGACCAGCAGCGCCGCCAGCGCCTCCACCGGGACCAGCGGGACCGCCCAGCCGAAGCCCAGCGCGAACAGCAGCACCCACCCGCCGTGCAGCATCGCCGCGCAGCGGGTGCGGGCGCCCGCCGCCACGTTCGCGGCGCCGGTCATGACCGTCCCGGCCACCGGGAGGCCGCCGAGCGCGCCCGACACCATGTTGGCCACGCCCTGGCCGGTCAGCTCCTGGTCGAGGTCGGCGGGCCGGCCCCGGCCGCGCCGTTCGTCCAGGGCCACGCAGCACAGCAGCGACTCGCCGCCGGCCAGCAGCGCCACCAGCAGCACCGCGGCCACCACGAGGTGCCAGTCGCCCTGCGGCAGCACCGGGAACGCCCACTCGGCGCCGCCGGACAGGGTCACGCGGGTGACGTCCCAGTCGAGCAGCCACGCCGTGCCCGCGGCCACCAGCAGCGCCGCCAGCGGCGCCGGGACCGTTCTGGCCCGCCTGGGCAGCCGCGTCCAGACCGCCAGTACCGCGATCGTCAGGAGCCCGGTCAGCACCTTGTCACCGTGCAGACCGGCGAGCAGACCGGCGAGCAGGCCGGGCAGCTCGATCAGGTCGGCGACGGCCGACCGCCGCGGGACGCCGCCCAGCACCACGTGGAGCTGCGCCAGCGCGACGGTCACCCCCACCGCCGCCAGCATGCCGTGGACGAGGCCCGGCGAGAGCGCGAGCGCCGCCCTGGCGGCCTTCAGCACGCCCAGCACGAGCTGCACCGCACCGGCCAAGAGCGTGATCATGCAGGTGGCGCGCCACCCGTACGTCAGCACCAGGTTGACGACCACCACCGACAGCCCCGCCGCCGGCCCGCTCACCTGCACCGCCGAGCCGCCCAGCGCCCCCGCGACGATCCCGCCGGCCACCGCGGCGATCAGCCCGGCGGCGAGCGGCGCGCCCGAGGCCATCGCGATGCCCAGGGAGAGGGGCACCGCGACCAGGGACACCACGAGCGAGGCCGGCACGTCGTGCCGGAGGGTGCTCAGCCGACTACTGAGCGTGTCGCGGAACATGGAGCAAACCCTAGTGCTCCGCCTTCCGCGCTTTGGGTGGGCGTGACGCGGGTTTTACCCACTTATGGGGACCGCCGACGGCCTGGCGAGCTGCGCCCGGCCGCCGGGGGCGATCACCGGTAGTAGTCGTGCGGGTAGTCCTGCTCCGAGCGCCGCCGGCGGCCGGCGCCTTCTGCGGGGCCGGTCTCGGGCTGCTCACCGTAGCCGGGCCACGGCGACCGGTCGCCGTTCGCGACGGGCGGCGCGGGCCAGGCGGAGGCGGGCGCGGTGGTGATGTCGCCGGTCTCGTACGCCGGGTACGACGACGGGGCGGGCGGCGTCGGGACCGATCGCACGCCCGGGTAGTCGCCGGCCGAGACCGCGCGGTTGGGCAACGTCGGGGTGCCGGCGGCGGGCGTCGGGCCGGTCACCGGGTCGGAGTCGTCGGCGACCGCCCAGCCGGGGCGCACCTCGTACGTGGCGGGGTAGGAGTCGCGGCCCGCGGGCTGCTCGAACGCCGGCCAGGAGCTCGCCGGGCCGGGGTAGGAGGGCGCCGGGGCCGGGTCGTCCAGGATGTCGGCCACCGGCGCGGCCGGCCAGGAACCGGACACGCTGGGCGCCGGGGTGGCCCAGGTGGTCTCCAGGGCGTCGCCCCCGCCGTTGTAGGCGGGGAACGGGTCGCTGGTCGGCGCGCCGTGGATGGGCGACGGCGGCGCGATGGGGAACGAGCCGCTGGAGGTCGGGGAGGCGGCGGGGAACGAGCCGCTGCTGTTGGTGGAGATGGCCGGGAACGAGCCGCTGCCGGGATGCGCGCCGGCGGGGGAGCCGTTCGGGTAGGAGCCGCCCGCGGCCGCGGCCGGCTGCGCCCGGGACGCGGAGCGGGACCCCGCACGGGACCCGGAGCGGGGCGCCGGGGACGGCTCGGGCCGGGAGGCGGGCACCGGCTGCGCGCCCGCGCCGAGGATGCTCATCACGTCGGGCGTCGGGGCGGCGAACGTCATCGTGCGCTGCTCGGCGAGCTCGGCCTGGGAGGGAGTGCGCCGGGCGGGCTCGACGAGGTCGGCGAGGTTGGCGGCGCCGCTGGGGGCCGCGTTGGCCACCGGGCGCTGCGGGAGGGGGGCCTGGACGGTGGCGGCGTTGGGGTCGACGGACGCGGCGACGGGCTTCGGCTTGGCCTTGCGCTCGCTGCGCCGTTCGCCGGGGCGCTCAGTGGGCCGCTCGGCGGGGCGGTCGGCGGGGCGGTCGGCGGGGCGCTCGGACGGGCGCTCGGCGGCGCGGTCCTTGCGGCCGGGACGGTCGGCGGCGCGCTGCGGCTGCCGCTCGGCGGGCCGTCCTTCCGGCCGTCCCTCGGGCCGTCCTTCAGGGCGTCCTTCGGGCCGTCCTTCCGGGCGGGACGCGGCCTTCCTGGCCGCCACGGTGCCTCCGGCGCCGAAGCCGCCCTGCTCCGCGTCACTGCGGATGTTGGCCCAGAACTCCTCGTCGTCATCGTCGTTGACGGGGTTGCCCCATTCGTCCACGCCGCGCTTGCCGCGCTGGCCGGTGCGTACCGGCTTGGGCTGCTTCGGCGCGTCTATGGGGCTGAAGTCGGGGCTGAAATTGGCCATCCGCGGCTCGTGGGACGCGAATTCGTCCGTGGAGCGCGCATGGGTCTTCTCCTCCTTCTCGGCCATCTCCTTCAGCCGCTCAGGAGGCAAGGAACTCTCCCGCCTGCTCATCGAACGCATGCCCAGTGCCACGACGACGAGCACGAGGAGCACGATAGCGACCAAGCTCACGACGACCGCTGTCATTGCACCACCCTCAAAGCCATGGCCTCCCTCTGGCATCGGTGAGATCGCGCGGCCATCGACGCGATCTGCCCCCTTTGATCACCAATGCCTAACAATTGGATCTGATTGTGTCGGACCACTATGAGCGTTGTCACACCCTACGTGAAGAATTGGTACACCCTAATACCAGCAGTGTTCGCCTCATCACTCGATGTCGACCGCCGTCAGCCGGCCGCGGGCGATGGTCTGGTCCGCGATCTGTTTGAGGATCTCGGGGAGGGTGCTCCCCTTGTGCGGATCGACCTTGCCGTCCAAGGTGTAGACCGTGAAGCGGTAGCTCCCCGGCGTCCTGCATGGGGGGTCGTACCCCACTTTGCCGCTGGTCGCCGTCGCCTGCCCGCTGCCCTCGGGAGGGTCGGCGGCGGCGTTGGGGCCCAGCTCGGTCGTTGTCGCCGGGATGTTGTAGAGCACCCAGTGCACTGCGGCATCCGACGAGGTGTGCGAGTCGACCACGATGGCGATCGACTTCGCCTCGGACAGCGGCTGACTCGACCAGCGCAGCGGCGGGCTGCCCTGGTTGCCCTGGCAGGAGTAGTCGCGCGGCAGCGGTTTGCCGTCGCGCAGCTCCGGGCTCGAGACGTTGATCTCCGCGATGTCCTTGGCCTGAGATCGTCCGATGAGGCTGCCGCAACCCGTCAACGCGAACGCCGCGGTCACAGCCGTCACGCTGACGGCGATGCGTCGCAGGCGCGATGCGGTGTTACACAGCCCCATGCCGGACGATGCTACGCGGCTCCCGGCGATGCGCAGACCGTTTCTCGATGGTCGGCGGCCGGTAAAGGAACCGAAACCGGCCAGAACCACGGCATCCGGGGAGTGAAGTTCGCCACATCCGCCCCTCCCGTAGCAACCCCCGGCCCGTATCCCGGCATGGGGAAGGACCCTTACCGGGCCATGGGACCGCAGGCGGGGGGCGGGGCGTGAGAACTCATATGCGCGCGTCACAAAACGGGCATCGTTTTCGGACGGCGCGGGACGCGAAAATCAGCTGCGGCGAGAGGGGCGGACGGGGTATCAGGGCGGCCCGCGCGGATCCTGTCCCTCAGGGACGAGGACGTGCGGGCCGTGGACGGCGGCTGCCACGTCACGTGGGGGCGATCGCGCTTCGGTGCGGTCTCGCGCTGGCCCGCGGCCTGGCTGGCACGAACGTGGCGCCGCCGACATCGGCCTGACACGACAGCCTGCGGCCGGGCCGCCACCGAGCATGGCACCGGCCCCGCTGACGGGCGGGCGGACACGCCGGGCCGATCAATGATCTTTACCGGCCCGACGGCGCGGCGCCTTCGGTCCTAAGCTGGGCTTGTGACGTCGACAGGCCCGCTCCGCGATCCGGTCAACCGTGTCTCGCCCAAGGCCGTGCGCCTGTGGCTGCTCCAGGCGCTGGTGGCATTCGTGCTGCTCCTGGGCGGCTCGCTGCTGGTGGCGCGGTGGGTGGGCGGGAGCGGGTGGTCGTGGGTGCCCGGCTGGTTCGCCGGCCACTCGTGGCTGCTGCCCGCCGCGGTCGTGGTGCTGGGGCTGCCGTTCCTCGCGGCCGAGCCGTTCGTGCGCTACGCCGTGCACCGCTGGGAGCTGTCCGGGGACGTCGTGTACGCCAGGTCGGGGTTCCTGACCAGGGAGTGGGTCTTCGTGCCCGTGAGCCGCATCCAGACCGTCGACAAGGGGCAAGGGTGGTTCGAGCGGCTGCTCGGGCTGGCCACCCTGGAGATCCGCACCGCCTCCCACGCCGGGTCGTCCACCATCCAGGGGCTGGACCAGGCGGTGGCGGCGGGGCTCGCCGAGCAGCTCGCGCACCGGGCCGAGGCCCTGAGGGACGACGCCACATGACCGACCCCCGGCCCCACCACCCCGCCGCCGGCCCCCCGGACCCCGCCGCGCCGCCTGGCCCGATGCCTGGCCCGATGCCCGGCCCGCCGCCTGGCCCGCTGCCACCCCCGCAGGGGCCGTACGGCCGGCCGCCGGCGCCCTACGGGCCCGGCGTGCTCCCGGTGCCGTTGCGGCTGAGCCCGAAGGTGCTGCTCATCGACCCGGTACGGATGCTGCCCTCGCTCCTCCTCCCGCTGGTGGGCGTGCTGTTCGCGGGCGGCTTCTCGCCCAGGTCGTACGCCTGGGCGGCCTTCGGCGTCGTCGGCACCGTGCTGTTCGCGGTCATCCGCTGGGCCACCTTCACGTACCAGATCGCCGGCGACCGCCTGGAGACCAAGCGAGCGTTCATCAGCCGGTCCGTCCGCACGATCCCGCTGGAGCGGATCCGCGGCGTCGACGTCTCCACGCCGCCCATGCACCGGCTGCTCGGCCTCGCCGTACTCAAGATCGACACCGGGGCGAGCGGCGGCAAGGAGGAGGCCGAGCTCGACGGCGTGACCCTCACCGAGGCCGAACGGCTCAAGGCCGTCCTGCTGCGCCGCGCCGCCACCCCGGCGCGGGCCGCCGCCGGGCCCGTCCCGCACGCCGCAGTCGAGCGGCCGATCGCCAGGGTGCCGAAGCGGTGGCTGCTGTACGGGCCGCTGTCGGGGGCGTACCTGCTCACCCCGTTCGCGCTGGCGGGCGGCGCTGTGGGGCTGGCCTTCCAGTGGGGCGACGAGCTGGGCTTCGGCCAGGACGCCGCCTGGCACGCCGGGCAGTGGCTCTGGGAGCGGCCCTACCTGCTGCTGATCGCGGCGGTGCTGCTCGTCCTGGCGATGCCGGTGCTCGGCGGGGTCATGTACGTGATCTTCAACTGGGACTTCGTGCTCAAGCGGCGCGACGGCTACCTCGTGGCCGAGCGCGGGCTCGTCAACCGGCGCAGCGTGTCGCTGGAGTCCCAGCGGGTGCGCGGCTACGAGCTCGTGGACGGGCTGGCCGAGCGGTGGGCGGGCGTCGTCCGCGCCTGGGCCATCGTGACGGGGCTCGGCGACTCCCGGACCCGCGGCCAGCTCCTGCCCGACGTGCCGCGGCCGTTCGCGCTGGCGGTGACCGGCGAGGCCGTCGGGCCGTACGACGCCGTCCTGCGCAGCCACCCGCCCGTGGCCCGCAACCGCCGCCTCTTCCGCGCCGTCTTCCCCTGGGCGGTGGTGACGCTGCTGAGCGGCGTGGCGGCGGTGACGACCGGGATGATGCTCTGGTGGGTCCTGTTCGTGGTCGCGCTGCTGCTCGCCTGCGCCGGGGTGCCGCTGGGTCTGGACCGGTACGCGTCGCTGGGGCACGGCTACGACGGGGTGCGGCTCAGCGTGCGGTCGGGGTCGCTGCGGCGCGCCCAGGCCGTCGTCGAACGGCGCGCGGTGGTGGGGTGGCGGCTGCGGCAGACCTGGTTCCAGCGGCGGGCCGGGGTGCTCACGTTGATCGCCGGGGTGGGGGCGGGCACCGGCGGCTACGAGGCGATCGACGTGTCCGAGGCGGAGGGCGTGGCGTTCCCCGCCGAGGTGACGCCGGAGTGGCTCATCCCCTTCCTCGGCGCGCCGGCGTCGCCTGAGGAGTCGTAGCGGGGCGGCTGGTGACCTGGCCCAGCCGGGCGGGTGGTGACGTGGGTCAGCCAAGCGCGTGGTGGCGCAGTCAGCCGGGCGGCGTGGGCTCGGTGGCCGGGGGTCGCCCTCTCGGCGCCTCGGCCGCAGGCTCGGGCGGCGGCGCTCTGCTCCGTGCCGCCGGGTCGTGTGCCGTCCTGGCGGGGCTGGGTCAGTCCTGGCGGCGGGCGCCGAACATGATCTCGTCCCACGTCGGGACCGAGGCGCGGCGGCCACGGGAGCCCTTGCGCGCCTGGCGGGCGGCCGGCGCGGGCGGGGGCGACGGCACCGGTACGGGCGGCTCCTCTTTGGCCTCCTTGCCGCCGCCCGGGCGCGCGGGCGGCACCTTGGGCTCGACGCCGGGGGCCGGCTTGGGCTTGGGCGCCGGAGGCTTGGGCTTGACCGCCTCCGGCTCAGCCGCCACCTCCCGCTCGGCCTCGGGCTGCTCGGCCTCGGGTTGCTGGGGCTCGGGCTGCTCGGCCTGGGTCGGCTCCGGCTCGGGCTCCTCGGCCTTGGGCTCCTCGGTCCTGGGCTCCTCGGTCCTGGGCTCTTCGGCCTTGGTCGACTCCGGCTTGGGCTGCTCTGCCGGAGGCCGGGCGGGCTCAGGCGTGCTGGTCTGGGCGGCGCTGGGCTCGGGCGCGCTCGGCTGAGGTGTGCTCGCCGCTGGTGGGGCGGCCGCAGGCGGGGCGGCCGCAGGTGTGGCGGTCCCGGGCGTGGCGGTCTCAGACGTGCTCACCCCAGAGGTGCTCGCCGCAGGTGTGGCGGGCTCAGGGGTGCTCCCCTCGGGCGTGGTGGCCTGAGGCACGGTGGCGTCAGGCGCGGTGGCGTCAGGGGCGGTGGCGTCAGAGGCGGGCGCCTTAGAGGCGGTGGCCTCAGGGGTGCTCGCCTCAGGGGTGCTTGCTTCGGGCGTGCTCGGCTCGGGCGTGGTGGGCTCGGGCGTGATGGGAGCCTGAGGTGCGTTCGCCTGGGGCTGCTCGGCTTGGGGGGCGGGCTCCTTTGCGGCGGCGGGCGCTTCGGCCTTCGGATCGTCGGAGGCAGGAGCAGTCGCCGAGGCGGGAGCGGGCACCGTGGTGGGCGCTGTCTCCGCCGGGGGAGCCGTTTCCGCGACGACGGGAGGCGTCTGCGCAGCGGGAGTCGCCGCCGGAGCGGGAGCCGCCGTCGTGGCGGAGGTCGCCGCTGTGGCAGGGGCGGTCTCCGCCGTCGGCTTGGGCGTCTCTGCCGTTGCGGGGTCGGCGGTCCTGGCTTCGAGTGTGGTGGACGTCGTCGCGGCGGCCTGGGCCGGCGTGGTGGTGGCAGGCGCTTCGGCGGTGGCTGCGGGTGTGGCGTCGGCGCGCACCAGCGGCTCGTCTGAGGCGGGTGCCTGGGCAGCCGGAGCGGCCTGAGCGGGCGCGCTGTCCTGCGTGCGCGGGGCATCCGCAGCGGGCGCGGTGTCCTGCGCGGGCGCGGTGTCCTGCGTGAGCCGGGTGGGTGCCGCCGGGGGCTCGGGCCGGGCGGGCTCGGGGGGCTGGGCGGGGGAGGTGGGCTGGGGCGGCAGCGTAGGCGCGGACGACGTGGGCGGCTCCTGAGCGTGGCGGGTGTCAGGAGCGGACGGCGGCGTGGGACGGGAGGCGGGAGCGTAGATGGCGTCGTTGTCGCGGTCGGCGGGGCGGCCCGAGCTGAAGTCGGGCAGCCACGGCGAAGGGCCGCTGCGGCGGGACGACGGGTCGCCGGGGCGGCTGAGGCCCGTCTCGCGAGCGGGAGTGTCCGGGCGGTAGGCGTCGCGGCCCGGCGAGGACTGCTCGCGGGCAGGCGAGGACGACTGGTCGCGGGAGGCGGGGTCGGCGGTGCGGGGCAGGCCGGGCTCGCCGGAACGGGGCGGGCCGGGCTCGCCGGAACGGCCCAGGCCGGGCTCGCCGGAGCGGCCCAGGCCGGAGTCGGCGGAGCGGCCCAGGCCGGAGTCGCCGGGACGGATCGCCCCGGGATCGGCGGCACGGAAGTCGGCGCCGCGGGAATCGGTGGCGCGGGGATCGGCGCCGCGGGAATCGGCAGCGCGGGAATCGGCAGCGCGGGGATCGGTGGCGCGGGGATCGGTGGCGCGGGGCAGGGCGGGCTCGCCAGGGCGGGCGGTGGCCGGGTCGGTGGCGCGGGGGAGGGCGGGGTCGGAGGTGCGGGGCGGAGGGTTGTAGCCGACGGCGGGCTCCTCCGGCTCCCGCCGCACCACCGACGGGAACGGCAGCGCGTCCGACGCCAGCGGCGGCACCGGCTGCAGCTTGGCCACCCGCGGCGCGAACGGCGTCACCGTGGTGTCCTCCACCACCGGCGGCTCGGGGTCGAAGTCGGCGGCCGACAGGCGCATGGCCTCGTCGTCGTGCGGCGTGACGTGCCGCTTGCGCGGGTCGAACAGCCATTCGGCGTGCCGCGTGTGACCGTTCCACACGTAGCCGAGCTTGACCCGCCACAGGCCGTCGTCGCGCTTGGCGGAGTCCCAGTCGATCTCGTCGGTGGGGACGCCGCGCCTGGTCAGCCGCTCGGCGACGAGGTCGCCGAGGGTCGGGCCGGGAGCCGACTCCCCTGGCATGCGCACGGCGACGCGCTGCGCCTGCTGGGCGACGTACTCCCGCTCCTGCAGCACCGGCCCCTCGAACCAGCGCACCCGCTCGACGGGGATGCCGGCGGTCGCCGCGATCTCCTCGGCGGTCTCCCCGGCGCGGATGCGGGCCTGGATCTCCTTGGGGCGCAACGGACTCTCCACTTCGATCTCGTACTGGCCGAGACGGGAGAAGTTGCCGCGGACGGCAGCACGGAGCCGGTCGTCCACGGGAAGAGTGAAGCGGGTGCCCCGTCCGGCCGTAGCCAGCACGAGGTAGGTGCCGTCCTCACTCACCGCGACGAGTCGGAGCTCCTGCATGCGAGTCCCTTCGTCAGCGTCGCCATTCTTCCCCCGGACCCTTGAGTCTCTCGCGTGTGCCGGTTGCCTGCCAGCACCGTACCCGGCATGTCCGAACATCGCCTTCCTGGGATAGCCAAGGGGCGTTGTGACGCCGGTCACATTTGTCGAATCCATCCCTCTAGAGCCCGCCGCTGTGCATGAGGAGGTTAAGGGCCCTCGACGGGTTCTGGCGAATCGCGTCGCGGGCGATGGTGCAGTTGAGCAGAGACGCGAGAATGGCCGGGTTCGCGCCGGGGGTGTCCTCGAGGCGCCGCGCGGCGGCCGCCGCGAGGTGCGGGACGGCGGCCGTGTACGCCGCCCCGCCCGGCCCGATCCGGCACCCGCCCGCGTCCCCCGCGCCCACGACGAACACGCCGGAGCGCACGAGGGAGCGCACGGCGGCGCCGAGGGCGGGGGAGCCGGCCCCGTCCACCGGGAGCACGGCGACGGACGGCCCGCGCGCGTGCCTGCGGATCCAGTCCAGGCCCGCGAGCAGGTCGGCCAGCGACCCCGGCCCGCCGCAGCCGAGCACCCGCACCGAGGCGATCCCGGCGGCGGGCGCGGCGGCGTGCGCGCGGCCGGCGATCCGGGTGCCGTGGCCGGTGCAGTCCCGGCCGGCGCCGCCGGTGGCGTCGAAGGCTCGCCACGCCCGGTCGCCGAACTCCGCTCGCTGGGCGTCGACACCGCTGTCGACCAGGAAGATCGTGGTCCCGGCGCCTGTGGCGGGCCCGGTGAGAGGCCGGGCGGGAGGGCGTACCGGCATAGGGTGGATCTGCCGGTCGGGTTCGACGGCGCGCACCCGGGGGTCGGCGCGCAGCGCCGCCAGCTCGCCCGCGGTCAGGAACGTGGCGAACCCGGGCAGTGCCGCGGTGTAGTAGCGCCGCACCCGCCAGCGCACCTCGCCGACGAGATCGCGGGCGGCCGCACGGCCGCGCGCGACGACGACGTAGGGCCGGGTCGGTTCGGTGACGGCGGGGCGCACGGTGAGGCCGGAGGCGGGCGTCATGGCCAGGGGTACGGCGGTCGCGGCGGCCGTCGCCGCGGCCGCGGCCAGGTACACGGAGGGCAGGCCGAGTCGTCGGGGCACGAGCTACGAGGGTGCCTGTCGCGCAGGTCACAGGAACAACAGGACACGCGGTCTCGTCTATTCACGAGACAGGTCTTTACCGAACACAGGACGAGAGGGGACTGAGCCGAGGGATGGGCGGCGAGCAGCAGAGGTACGAGCTGAGCGTGCCGCAGATCCTGGGGAGCGCCCTGGCCGCGGTGACGGCCGCCGTGGCCGCCTCCTATCTGGGCGTGGCCGGCACGGTGATCGGCGCGGCGGTGGTCAGCGTGGCCAGCACGGTGGGCACCGCGATCTACACGCACTACCTCCAGCGGACGGGGGAGCGGGTCAGGCGGAAGGCGGTCCCCGTCGTCCGGCCCCCTGACGGGACGGGGGCGCGCGAGGGCGGGTCCACGCTGGTCATGCCGGCCGTCGAGCTGCCGCGCAGGAGGCTCGCCTGGGGCAAGGTGGCGGTGGCCGCGGGCGTGGTGTTCGCGGTCAGCATGGGGAGCATCCTCACCTATCAGGCGGCCGCCCAGCAGACCGTGCACGAGCAGGTCACCGGCCGTACGCCGCACCACAAGGACCCGGACGGCGGCAAGCAGGCGCCCGCCGTCGAGCGGACGGCCCCGGAGACCGGCGGGAGCCGCGACGCCACGCCCGGACCTGCGCCCTCGCCGACGCCGTCCTCGACGCCGCAGCCCGCCACGCGGACCCCGAAGCCCACCCCGACCGTGACGGCAACGGTCACGGTGACCCCGCGGCCCACCGGGGGCCCTGGCACCAGCGCGCCCGCCCCGAGCGAGCCCGCGCCCTCCGAGCCGGCGCAGGACCAGCCCGACCCCGACGACCAGGCCACCGGCGACGACGCCGCCCAGGCCCCTAGCCGAGCACCCGGTCCAGATAGTCGTTGGTGAACAGGCGGCCGGGGTCGAGCCGGTCGCGCAGCGCGGTGAAGTCGGCGAAGCGGGGATAGACCTTGGCCAGGTAGGCGGCGTCCCTGGTGTGGAGTTTGCCCCAGTGCGGCCGCCCGTCCAGCCGGGTCATGATCTCCTCGACGCCCTCGAAGTACGCGGGGTTCGGCGTCGGCCGGTAGACGTGGCAGGCCACGTACGCCGACGCCCGCCCGTACGCCGTGGACAGCCAGGCGTCGCTCGGCGGCGTCACCCGCACCTCCACCGGGAAGGTGATCCGCCAGTCCATCCGCTCGACGAGGTCGCGGGTCTCGCGCAGCGCCTGGGCCAGCCGCTCGCGCGGCACCGCGTACTCCATCTCCAGGAAGCGCACGTCGCGCCGGGCGGTGAACGCCCGGTGGGAGACGTCGACGGACTCGGAGTCGCCGAGCGCGGCCGCGCTGACGGCGTTGATGCGCGGGATGAGCCCGGGGGCGCGGGCGCCGACCGCGCAGGCGGCCCCGAACAGGGTGTTCTCCAGGAGGACCGCGTCCAGCCAGTGCTTGACGGCGCCGGGCGGCCGGGCCGGGCCCGGGTGCCGGTTGTTGGTCTTGACCAGGCACGCGTCGGTGTGGGGCAGCCAGAAGAAGTCGAGGTGCTCGTTGCCGGCGGTCAGCTCGTCGAGCGAGACGAGGATGTCGCTGAGCGGCATCCTGCGCCGCCGGTGGTGCAGCAGGAACGCCGGCTCCACCCGGAAGGTCACGGCGGTCAGCACGCCGAGCGCGCCGAGCCCGACCCGGGCGGCGTCGAACAGCTCGTCGCCGGGGACGGCGGTCGCGACCGTGCCGTCGGCGAGCACCAGCTCCAGCGCGGCGATCTGGTCGGCCAGGCCGCCGCTGTCGCGGCCGGTGCCGTGCGTGCCGGTCTGGACGGCCCCCGCGACGGTCTGCTCGGTGATGTCGCCCATGTTGGCGAGGGCGAGCCCGCGCTCGTGCAGCAGCTCGTTGAGCACCCGCAGCGGGGTGCCGGCGCGGACCGTGACCTGGTCCTCAGCCCAGGCGGCGACGCCGGTCAGCGCGCCGGGCCGCAGCATGATGCCGTCGGTGAGCGCGACGCCGGTGAAGGAGTGGCCGGTCCCGGCCATGCGGAGCCGCCGCCCGGAGGCGGCGGCGTCGCGCACGGCCCGTACGACGTCCGCGACGGACGCCGGGGCGCGGACCTCGGCGGGGCTGCAGGTCTGGTTCCTCGCCCAGTTCGTGAAGACCATCGAGCAGCCCCTCCGCGAGCGAGCACCGAAAACGCGTCAGACGCGAACGATACTCAGTTCTCCCAGCCCGCAGGAAGCGGGTAGATGTCGCCGGGCTCGAGGTTCTCGCCCTTGACGACCTCGGAGACGGTCACCAGGTGGTAGCCCTTGTTCTGCAGGCTCTTGACGATCGACGGCATGGCGTCGACGGTCTGCTTCACCCAGTCGTGCATGAGGATGATGCCGCCGGGCTTGGCCACCTCGAGGGTCTTCTTCTTGATCGCCTCGACGTTCTTGCTGCTCCAGTCCTCCGAACCCGCGGTCCAGAGGATGATCGGCATGCCGTACTCCTCGGCGATGTCGGAGACCGTGAGGTCGGCCAGCCCGTACGGGGGCCGCAGCAGCTTGGGCTCCACCCCCGCCGCCTTCTTGACGGCGTCCTGAGTCTTCTGGATCTCGTTCCTGATGGCCCCAGGCTCGGATTTGGTGAAGTCAGGGTGGGAGTAGCTGTGGTTGCCCAGCTCGTGGCCCTCGGCGACCATGCGCTTGACGTACTGGGGGCGGCTCTTGGCGTACTGGCCCTCCAGGAAGAACGTCGCCTTGGCGTCGTACTTCTTCAGCGTGTCCAGCAGCGTGCCCGCGTACTTGCCCGGACCGTCGTCGAAGGTCAGCGCGATGCACTTGACCTGCTCGCAGTCCACGGCCGCGGCCTTCTTCTTCGGGGTGGTGGCCGCCTGCGCCGGCAGCGGAGCGAGGGTGGTGACGCAGACGGCCGCGATTGCCAGAAGTGATGAGAGTTGTCGGGACATAGAAAAGCTTCCATTTGTGATGGATGTTGCGAGGGATGTCCCGACGGTAGCGGATCAGCTCTCCGCGGGTGAAGCGGCCTCGGGAAGTCTCAGCAAACCCGAACCTCCGATCCCGACGACGAGCCCCAGCGCCGCCGCGCCGAAGGCGAAGACGTACGCCCCGGACGCGCCGACCGCCTCGGTGAGGTGCCCGCCTGCCCACGCGCCGGCCGCCACGCCGATGCCGAGCGCGGTCGAGATCCACGCCATGCCCTCGGTCAGCAGCGACGCCGGCACCAGCCGCTCGACCAGCGAGAAGCCGGTGATGAGCGTGGGTGAGATGGCGAAGCCGGCCAGGAACAGCGCCCCGGCCATCAGCCACGCCTGCCCGATGAACGAGATCGGCAGCAGCCCCAGCGCGAACACCAGCAGCGCCCGCACGAACCGCGTCCGCAGCGGGATCTTCCAGTGCCGCGAGCCGAACCACAGCCCCGACACCATCGACCCGCCCGCGAACGAGGCCAGCAGCAGCCCCGCGACCCCCTTGACCCCCTGCTCCTCGGCGAAGGCCACTGTGATCAGGTCGACGGAGCCGAACACCGACCCCATCGCCACGTAGACGCACGACAGCAGCGCGATGCCGGGGATCAGGATGGGCGTCCCGCCCGCCGAGCGGTGCTCGGTGACGGGCGGCTGCGTGCGCCGCTGCGCCGCGAGCGTCAGGCAGCCGGCGACCATGAAGACCAGCGCGGCCACCAGCCCCATGTACGGGTTGAACTGCGTGGCCAGCAAAGTGACCAGCGCCGGGCCCGTGACGAAGACCACCTCGTCCACGACGGACTCGAAGGCGAAGGCCGTGTGCAGCCGCGCCGAGCCGCCGTGGATCGCCGACCAGCGGGCACGGACCAGCGAGCCGACCGACAGCGAGGTGCCGCCGACGACCAGGCCGGCCAGGTACAGGGTCCACTCGGGCAGCGCGAGGAGCGTGCACGCCATGAGCGCGGCCAGCGCGAGCGCGTTGACCACGGCGAACGGCGGGATGACGCGGCTCTGCCCGAACCGGTCCACCAGCCGCCCCGACAGCGGCGCGCCGACGGCGAAGGCCAGGTTGCTGGCCGCGGCGACGCCGCCCGCGGTGGCGTAGGAGCCGGTGACGCCGGAGATCAGTAAGACGACCCCGATCCCCAGCATGGACATCGGCATCCGCCCGACGAACCCGGCCAGCACGAACGCCTTGATGCCAGGCCCGTCGAACAACCCCCGGTAAGGCCCGACCACCCCGTTTCCCCCTTACTCACGCCCGCCCATCATCGCGCACCGATGTCCGGATTGCACGCGATTTCCCCGTTGGCTGGGCTAACGTGTCCCGAGTGTCCGGTCTTCCCTCCTTCCGTGCGGTCATGCTCATGGTCATCGCGGTGGTCGTGGTGACGGTCGCGACAGGCGGCGTCGTCGTGCTGCTCGACGGCGACCTGACCGGCACCCTGACCGGCACCGGGACCGGCACCGGGACCGGCACGCAGGACCCCGCGGACCGGCCCGCGCGCCGCCCGGCCCAGCGCTCCACGACCGCCCCCCGCCTCGACCAGCTCGTGCCCACCGCCGAACCGGCGAGCGAGCACGTCCAGGAGTTCGGCGAGGGCGGCCCGGGCGTGACCGTGACCGCGCCGCGCGTGCTCGCCATCGCCCCGGCGCAGGTCTCGAAGCGGACGCGGCTCAGGCTGGCCGCGCTCAAGCACGTCGAGAAGGCCGTCGTCGTGGACGCCGGCCAGGTCAAGGTCTCGGGCACGCCGCTCAACCTGCTGGCCGTGGACCCCGTCCAGTTCCGCTCGTGGACGCCGCAGGCGGTCGCCGACCAGCCGGCCGTGTGGAGCGCCCTGACCAGGGGCGAGCTGGTGGCCGAGGCGGGCGCGGCCCGCAGGTACGGCATCGTGCCCGGCGCCCTGTACCAGGTGGACGGCGGCCCCAGGCTGCGCGTGGCGGCCTCGGCCCCGCTCGGGCTCACCGGCGTGGACGGCCTGGTCGGCGCGGACCTGGGCCGCGCGATGGGGTTCGCGCCGGGCGTCGCGGTGCTGCTGCACGGCAAACCCGGCAAGATCAGCGACACCGCCGTGCGCAAGCTGCTCGGCAAGGGCACCCAGGTCGCCGTCCTGGACGCCGCCGCGCGCACCCCCAAGCAGCAGACCGCCACCGGCCGGCAGAGCACCCCGCGCAACGTCGCCGTCGGCCGCCCCGCCAGCTACCTGGACCTCTACAAGCTCTCCGCCGCCCGCTGCCCCGGCCTGTCCTGGACGGTGCTGGCCGCCATCGGCCAGGTCGAGAGCGGCCACGGCCGCAACAACGGCCCGTCCAGCGCGGGCGCGCTCGGGCCCATGCAGTTCATGCCCGCGACGTGGAAGCACTACGGCGTGGACGGCGACGGCGACGGCAAGGCCGACATCTGGAGCCCGTACGACGCCGTGCCGGCCGCGGCCGGCTACCTGTGCGCCAACGGCGCGGGCAAGGGCGGCGAGAAGCTGCGCAAGGCGATCTGGTTCTACAACCACTCGTGGGACTACGTGAACAAGGTCATGGGCATCGCCGAGGGCTACGCCCGCGCCTACCTGTGACGGCGGGGCGCGGGGCAGCAGGTGAGCGGGCAGGGCACCGGCTCAGGCTCCTCCATCAGCTCGCGCACCATCCGCACGAACCGCGGGTGGGTGCCCGCCGTGGCCGCCCGCTCCAGCGGCAGGCCCAGCTCGGCGGCGACGTCCCTGGCCTCGGTGTCGAGGTCGTAGACGACCTCCATGTGGTCGGAGACGAACCCGATCGGCACCAGCACCACCGCGGGCGCCTCGGTCTTGCGCAGGAAGTCGCAGACGTCCGGCTCCAGCCAGGGCACCTGCGGCGGGCCGCTGCGTGACTGCCACACCAGGTCCCACGGCTCGTCGCGGCCGAGCGCCCGGTTGACCAGCTCGGCGCTGCGGCGCAGCTGGGCCTCGTACAGGCCGCCCGAGGGGCCCGCGGTCTCGGCCATGGAGACCGGGACGCTGTGGGCGGTGAACACCAGGCGGGCGTCGTCGCGGCCGAGCCGCTCCAGCGCGGCGCGGGTGTGGTCGGCCATCGCGGCCACGAAGCCGGGGTGGTCGCCGAAGTGCCGCATCTTGATCAGCTCGGGGCCGCCCTCGACCGAGATGCGCTTGATGTCCTCGTAGTACTGCCGGCAGCTCGAATAGCCGGCGAAGGCGGAGGTGGCGAAGACGGCGGCCCTGCGGACGCCGTCGGCCTTCATCCGCCGGACGGTGTCCTCACCGAACGGGTGCCAGTTGCGGTTGCCCCAGTAGACGGGCACGTCGAGGACCGGGCGCAGCGCCTCGACGAGGTCGCGGTTCTGCTGGTTGATCGGGCTGACCCCGCCGAAGCCCTGGTAGTGCTCGGCCACCTCGAGCAGCCGCTCGCGCGGCACGCCGCGCCCCCGCACGACGTTTTCCAGGAACGGCATCACGTCGTCCGGCCCCTCCGGGCCGCCGAACGACAGGAGCAGCAGAGCGTCGTAATTACCCACGTGAACCACCCTATTCAAGAGTGTCGATGGTTCCCGCGCGAGGTAGGTTCGATCGGGTGAGCGCATTCAACGACATACGTGACTATGTGGCCATCCCCCGGGTTCTCTCGCTGCGGCTCTCGCCCGACGGCTCCGGGCTCGTCTCCACGGTGCAGTCTCTCAACCCCGACGGCAAGTCGTACGGGACCGCGCTCTGGGCCGTGCCCCTCGACGGCGAGCCGCGCCGGCTGACCCGCTCCGCCAAGGGCGAGTCGCAGGCCCTCTTCACCGCCGCCGGCGACGTCCTGTTCACCTCCGCCCGCCCCGACCCCACGGCGAAGGACGCCGGCGACGAGGTCGCGGCGCTGTGGCTGCTGCCGCGCGGCGGCGGCGAGGCCCGCCAGGTGGCCGCGCGGCCCGGCGGGATCGGCGCGTTCCGCACCGCCGGCGACGTGGTGGTGTTCTCCGCCGACGTGCTCGACGGCGAGGAGGCGGCCGACGAGGAGCGGCGCAAGGCCCGCAAGGACGCCGGCATCAGCGCGATCCTGCACGAGGGCGCGCCGGTCCGCTACTGGGACCACGACCTCGGCCCCGGCCGGCCCCGCCTGTTCGCCGGCCGGCTCGGCCCCGACCGGCTGGAGGACGTGCGCGAGCTGACCCCCGACGCCGGCGAGGCGCTCCGCGACGCCGCCTTCGAGCTGACGCCGGACGGCGCGAGCGTGGTCGCCACCTGGCGGGTGGACCTGCCGCGCGGCGAGATGCGCACCGACCTGGTGGTCATCGACGTGGCCACCGGCGAGCGCCGCACCCTGCTGACCGACGAGGGCCACGACTTCGAGGGGCCGCTCGCCGTCTCCCCCGACGGCACCCGCGTGGCCTGCTCCCGCGCCCGTTTCACCTCCCTGGAGGTCTCGGCCCGCAGCGAGCTGTGGATCGCCGACCTGGCCACCGGCGAGGGCCGCGGCTACGCCCCCGACCTGTTCCCCTCCGGCGTGGAGTGGGCGCCCGACTCCTCGGCCGTCTACGTCGTCGCCGACCACCAGGGCCGCCGCCCGGTCTTCCAGGTGCCGCTCGACGGCGAGGTGCGCAGGATCACCGGCGACGACGCCGCGTACGCGGGGCTGAGCGTCACCGCCGACGGCGCCACCCTGTACGCGCTGCGCAGCGCGATCGACCTGGCCCCCGCCCCCGCCAGGATCGACGTCGCGACCGGCGGCATCACCGACCTGCCCTCGCCCGCGCCCCGCCCCGAGGTGCCCGGCACGCTCACCGAGATCACCGCCACCGCCGACGACGGCGCGACCATCCGCGGCTGGCTCGTCCTCCCCGAGGGCGCCTCCGCCGACAACCCCGCGCCGTTCCTGCTGTGGATCCACGGCGGCCCGGTCGCCTCCTGGAACGACTGGCAGTGGCGCTGGCAGTCGTGGATCATGGCCGAGCACGGTTACGCCGTGTTGATGCCGGACCCGTGCCTGTCCACCGGCTACGGTCAGGACATGATCGATCGCGGCTGGGGCGACTGGGGCCCGCGCACCCAGGCCGACCTGGACGCGATCGTGGACGTCGCCCTGGCCAGGGACGACATCGACAGCGAGCGCATCGGCGCGATGGGCGGCTCGTTCGGCGGCTACATGGCCAACTGGCTGGCCGGCCACACCGACCGCTACCGGGCCATCGTCACCCACGCCTCGCTGTGGAACCTCGACCAGTTCGCCGGCACCACCGACTTCCCGCACTACTGGCAGCGCGAGTTCGGCGCGCCCGGCTCCGAGCGCTACGACCTGCTGTCGCCGCACCGCGCCCTCGACCGGATCACCACCCCGATGCTCGTCATCCACGGCGACAAGGACTACCGGGTGCCGATCGGCGAGGCCCTGCGGCTGTGGTGGGACCTGCGCCGCAGCGAGGTCGAGTCGAAGTTCCTGTACTTCCCCGACGAGAACCACTGGATCCTCAAGCCCGGCAACGCGGTCGCCTGGTACGAGACGGTGCTCGCCTTCCTCGCTCAGCACGTGCTCGGCCAGGAGTGGAAGCGCCCGGACTCGGTGGCCTGATGAACGACTTCCTGAGGCTCGCCGAGGACATCGCCCGCGAGGCCGGCGACATGCTGCTGGCCAAGCGGCCCACGATGTCGGCGGTGGTCGAGACCAAGTCCAGCCCCACCGACGTGGTCACCGCCCTGGACACGGCCTCGGAGCAGCTCATCCGCGAGCGCATCGAGGCCGCCAGGCCGGGCGACCGCATCCTCGGCGAGGAAGGAGGGGAGGCGCCGGGCGAGTCCGACGTGCGCTGGATCGTCGACCCGATCGACGGCACCGTCAACTTCCTGTACGGGCTGCCGGAGTGGGCGGTGTCGATCGCCGTCGAGGTCGGCGGCCGGGTGGTGGCCGGCGTGGTGAACATCCCGGCGCGCGGCGAGGTCTTCACCGCCGCGCTGGGCGAGGGGGCCTTTCTCGGCGGCGCGCGGCTGCGCTGCAACACCGGCGTGCCGCTGGCGCAGGCGCTGGTGGCGACCGGGTTCGGCTACGGGCAGGCCCGCCGGGCGGTGCAGGGCAGGGTGGTGGCCGGGGTGCTGCCGCGGGTGCGCGACATCCGGCGCGGCGGCTCGTGCGCGATCGACCTGTGCTCGCTGGCGGCCGGGCGTGTGGACGCGTACTACGAGCGGGGCATCAACCCGTGGGACTACGGCGCCGCCGGCCTGGTGGCGACCGAGTCGGGGGCCCGGCTCGGCGGGCTGAACGGCCGGCCGGTGAGCCCCGACTTCGCGCTCTGCGCGGCTCCCGGCCTGTTCGAGGAGCTGCACGACCTGCTCGTGACGCTGGACCCCGAGCGCGACGCCTGATCCTCCCGGCGTCCCGCGCCCGGTGACGGCGACGGTGACGGCGACGGGTACGGTGACGGGTACGGTGACGCGGACGGCCGGAGCCGTGCTCCGGCCGTCCGCCGCGAGTCAGCTGGGCAGGGCGATGCCGTGATCGTCCGCCAGGCGGCGAAGGTCCTCGATCTCGGCGGTGAGCGTGTCGGCGAGGTAGTCGTCGCCGGCGCTGCGGGCCTCCCGGAGGCCCTTGTAAGCCTGGTCGAGGCGGTGTTCGATCGTGGTGGTGAACTCGCCCATCTCACCTACTCTCTAGGGGTTCGTACCGTGTGGGGGCGATGTACGCCCATTGCCGGTCGATGTCCTGGCAATGGGTGTCCCGCAGGCATACCCCGGCCTGGTCCCCTCCGAAACATGAATTTCCCCGCCGTCTGCCTCACCTGTTGGTCACCAACGCCTGAACATGCCTTACCGTGCGCTTATCGCCACTGTGGGGACAATGAGTGGCCGGAGACGGAGAGAGGTGTTCCAGCGTGCGCGTGCTGGTGGTGGAGGATGAGCGGGTGCTCGCCGACGCGATCGCGACGGGGCTGCGGCGCGAGGCCATGGCGGTCGACGTCGCCTACGACGGCGGGGGCGCGCTCGAACGGACCTCCTACATCGACTATGACGTGATCGTGCTGGACCGCGACCTGCCGGTGGTCCACGGCGACGAGGTGTGCCGCAGGCTCGTCGAGCAGCGCACCGCCTCGCGCATCCTGATGCTCACCGCCTCGGGCGACGTGGACGACAAGGTGGAGGGCCTCGGCCTCGGCGCCGACGACTACCTCGCCAAGCCGTTCGTCTTCATCGAGCTGGTGGCGCGGGTGCGCGCGCTCGGCCGCCGCTCCGCGCCCGCCCTGCCGCCGGTCCTGGAGCGGTCCGGCATCCGGCTCGACCCGGGCAAGCGCCTGGTGGAGCGCGACGGCAGGGAGGTCGTGCTGACGAAGAAGGAGTTCGCGGTCCTGGAGGAGCTGATGCGCGCCGAGGGCGCCGTCGTCAGCCAGGAGGACCTGCTGGACAAGGCGTGGGACGAGAACATCGATCCCTTCACCAACGTGGTCCGGGTGACCATGATGACGCTGCGGAAGAAGCTGGGCGAGCCTCAAGTGATCGAGACTGTGCCCGGGGTTGGGTACAAATTGTGAGTGACGGGGCAGAGCGCCGTACGGAGCCGACGCATCCGATGATCAGTCCGCACTCGTCGCGCAAGGCGACGCGCGTGCAGGAGGCGCCGCCGCCGAGCGGCCCGCCCGTCTGGGACGGCCCGCCCCCGCCGCGGCAGCCGGTGGACCCGCGCACGCCGAAGGACCGCATGCGGTCGATCACGGAGAAGGTCAGCATCCGCTGGAGGCTGACCCTCACCTACGGCGCGCTGGTCTTCGTGGCGTCGGTGGTGCTGCTGTTCTCGGTCTACTCGATTGTCGCGACCGCCATCGACCGCAACTGGCCCGACCTCAACTGGTCCACCCCGCGCGACGAGCTGATCTGGCGCGACGCCCGGCAGGGCGCGGTCGCGGCCGCGCAGGACGCCCTGCTGCGCAGCGCCGTGCTGTCGCTGGTCGGGGTGGGCATCCTGTCGCTCATCATCGGCTACTTCGTCTCCGACCGGGTGCTGCGGCCGGTGGCGCGGATGACCGCCACGGCCCGCCGCCTGTCGGAGAGCACGCTGGCCCACCAGCGCATCGCCCTGGAGGGCCCCAACGACGAGCTGAAGGAGCTGGCCGACACCTTCGACGCCATGCTCACCCGGCTCAACGTCGCCTTCGACACTCAGCGCAGATTCGTGGCCAACGCCTCCCACGAATTGCGAACCCCTCTCACGATTAACCGGACGGTCCTGGAGATCGCCCTGTCCGATCCCGAGGCTTCGGAGGACCTCAAAGCGCTCGGGCGCACCCTTCTCGAAGTGAACGCGCGTAACGAGAAGCTCATCGAGGGTCTGCTGTTGCTGGCGAGGAGCGAGCGCGAACTCGCCGTGCGCAAACCGGTCAACGTTCAGGAAGTGGCGCAGACGGCGGTGGAACAGCTCGCGCCGTTCGCCGCGGAACACGGCGTCAGCGTCAGCACCGAACTGGTCAGTGCGCCTACCGTCGGCGATCCGGTGCTCCTGGAGCGGTCGGTCGGCAACCTGCTGGAGAACGCGGTCAAGTACAACATTCCCGAAAACGGAAAAGTCTGGATCCGGACGGGAATGGTGGACGGTGCCGTCGTTGTTCAGGTGGCCAACACGGGACAGCACGTCCCGGCGTACGAGGTGAACAGCCTGTTCGAGCCGTTCAGGAGGCTCCACGCCGACCGCGTGGACTCCGCCAAGGGATCGGGTCTGGGGTTGTCCATCGTCCGTGCGGTGGTGCAGGCCCACGGCGGAAATGTGGCCGCCGTGCCGAGGGATGGCGGAGGACTTGTGGTGACCATTCGGCTGCCGAAGGGCTGACCCGTGATGCTCCGTGACGTTCGTCCGCGTGTTGATGCACGGGGGGCGTCTCGTTCACGCCGCACATGTGGTTGGATGTGCCGTCGAACACGGTGGTGCATGACGCCAAGGCTGTGGGTTTCGCCATATTTGGCTAACCATTGCCGTCGGCAGCAGGCCCTGGCGTGTCGGGAGGTTCGTGGTCCGTTCCCGCGGGGTACCGATGGGAAATCTCCCCGGCGGAACGGGCACAACATGGACCTCCCGGACGTTAGAAGACGCGCGACCGAGCGCGCCGACATATTGATGAGGGGGATGGAGTAAGCACAATGGCTACCGACTACGACAGCCCGCGCAAGACGGACGACGACCTGGGGGAGGACAGCCTCCAGGAGCTCCAGGCGCGGCGCACCGACAAGTCGTCCGGCAGCATCGACATCGACGAGACCGATCTCGCCGAGTCGCTCGAGCTGCCCGGCGCCGACCTGTCGAACGAGGAACTCTCCCTGCGGGTGATCCCCCGCCAGGCCGACGAGTTCACCTGCTCGCGTTGCTTCCTGGTGCATCACCGCAGCCAGCTGGCCTCGGAGAAGAACGGCCAGCAGGTCTGCCGGGAGTGCGCCGCCTGATCGCCGTGCCTCAGGGTACGAGAGCGAGACTTCGAGCCGACGAACCCTGAAGGTCGCGACCATGAGGACGGAGGCATCGCGTGGCCGTACCGGAGAAAGATCGTCAACCAGGAGACGAGATCGCCGACCCCGACAAGGAGGTCGGCGAGCTCGTAGGCAGGCTCACCGCGTCCGATGAGCTGGAGCCGGCCGAGCGGCGCAGGCTGCTCGGCCGGCTCGCCAAGGCGTTGTCCGCCGGGGCGAGGAAGGCGAAGGAGTCCGGCGCCGGGCGCGGGCGCTGGCTGGCTGACGTCTTCCTCAACATCGCGCCGCGCATCCCGATCCGTGATCTGCACACCCTCTCCGAGCACCACCACGGCATGACCGGTGAGCAACTGGCCGACGACCTGGTGCGCACCGCCCAGAAGGCGACGATGACGGTCGGCGCCATCGGCGGAGCGCTCGCGGCGGCCGAGTTCGCCGCACCACCCCTCCTCCTCTCCGCCCCCGCCCAGCTCGTCGCCGAGACGATCGTCGTGGCGGCCATCGAGGTCAAGCTGCTGGCCGAGCTGCACGAGGTCTACGGCGTGCGCGTGCACGGCACCGGCGCCCAGCGCGCCATCGCCTTCACCGCCGCCTGGGCCAGGCAACGCGGGATCGACCCCCTCGCCCCCGCGTCCGTGTCGCTCGCGCTCGGCGCCGCCACCAAGACCGCCCTGCGCAACCGCCTCATGCGGACGCTCGGCCGCCACCTGACGACGTTCGGCCCGTTCCTCACCGGCGCGGTGGCCGGCGGCGCGCTCAACCGGGTGGCGACGAAGAAGCTCGGCGAGACCATACGCAACGACCTGCGCGGCAAGCTGCCCCCCGCGCCGAAACGCGGCGAGCTGCCCACCTGAGCCCGCTCACCCCCGCAGACCGTCGAACGCCATTGTGACGAGCGCGTCGGCCACCTCATCGGCCGACGCGCCGCGCTCCGGGCGGTACCACTCGGCGATCGAGCTGACCGCGCCGAACAGCAGCCGGGTCACCAGCGCCGGATCCAGGTCGGGCCGGATCGCGCCCTCCGCCGCCGCCTCCTTGACCAGGTGGCTGACGAACGCGTCGAACTCCCTGCGCCGCGCCAGCGCCGCCTGCTCGGTGGCGCTGTTGCCGCGCACCCGCAGCAGCAGCGTCACGTACGGCAGCCGCTCGGCCAGCAGCCGCACGCTGCGCCGCACCACCCATTCCAGCCGGTCGATGGCCGGGCCGCGGGCCGCCCGCTCGTCGGCGGCCAGCTCGAACAGCCCGTCCAGGGCCCGGTCGAGGGCCCGGGCGAGCAGCTGCTCCTTGCCGGGGACGTGGTAGTAGATCGCCGACTTGGTCACGCCGAGCGCCCTGGCGAGGTCCTCCATGCTGGTGCCGTCGTAGCCGCGCTCGTTGAAGACGGCGACGGCGATCGACAGGACGGACTCCGGGTCGTGCCCGCGCCTGCGGGATGGGCTGGACATATGTCTAATTATCCGGACGTTTGTCGATGACTCGTCTCAGCTTCCCCATCGACCGCTCCAGCGTCTCCGGATCCACCACGTCGACCTCGACGCTCACCCCCACGCCCGCCTTCACCGACGCGGCCAGCGCCGCCGCCGCCCCGGCCCGCTCCGTGAAGCCCGGCCGCGCCTCCACCCGCACCGTCATGACGTCCAGCCGCTCCGGGCGCGACAGGTGGAGCTGGAAGTGCGGGGCCAGGCCGGGCACGCGCAGCACCAGCTCCTCGATCTGCGTCGGGAACACGTTCACGCCGCGCAGGATGATCATGTCGTCGGTGCGGCCGGTCACCTTCTCCATGCGCCGGAACGCCGGCCGCGCCGTGCCCGGCAGCAGCCGGGTCAGGTCGCGGGTGCGGTAGCGGATGACCGGCATGCCCTCCTTGGTGAGGCTCGTCAGCACCAGCTCGCCGCCGTCGGGGGCCGGCTCGCCGGTGAACGGGTCGACCGTCTCCGGGTAGAAGTGGTCCTCCCAGACGTGCAGCCCGTCCTTGGTCTCCACGCACTCGTTGGCCACGCCGGGGCCCATCACCTCCGACAGGCCGTAGATGTCGACGGCGTGCAGGTCGAAGGCGTCCTCGATCTCGGCCCGCATCCGCTCGGTCCACGGCTCGGCGCCGAAGACGCCGATCCGCAGCGACGACGCGCGCGGGTCGAGCCCCTGCGCGGCGAACTCGTCCAGCAGGGCCAGCATGTACGTCGGCGTCACCATGACGATGTCCGGCCGCAGGTCGGTGATCAGCCGCACCTGGCGCGGCGTCATGCCGCCCGAGGCCGGCACCACCGTGCAGCCCAGCCGCTCGGCCCCGTAGTGGGCGCCGAGCCCGCCGGTGAACAGCCCGTAGCCGTAGGCCACGTGCACCACGTCGCCGGGCCGGCCGCCCGAGGCGCGGATCGAGCGGGCCATGACGTCGGCCCACACGTCGAGGTCGCCCCTGGTGTAGCCGACCACGGTCGGCTGCCCGGTGGTGCCGCTGGAGGCGTGCAGCCGGGCGATCCGCGAGCGGGGCACGGCGAACATGCCGAACGGGTAGTTCTCGCGCAGGTCCTGCTTCGTGGTGAGCGGGAAACCCGCCAGGTCGGACAGCTCCTTGCAGTCGCCCGGATGCACGCCGGCCTCGTCGAAGCGGCGGCGGTAGAAGGGGACGTTGTCGTAGGCGTGGCTCAGCGTCCACCGCAGGCGCTCCAGCTGCAGCGCCATCAGCTCGTCGCGGGAGACCCGCTCGACCGGGTCGAGCTCGTCGGGTCTCGGGGGGTCCGCCAGTCTCATCGCAACTCCCGGCTCCGGCCGCGGAGGCGGTGTCGGCGTCCATCGTGCGACGCGCGCTCTCCACGGCAGGTCTCCCTTGTCAACTGACCGAATGTTCGGTAAACACTTCACCGTCCGGCCGATCCCTGTCAAGAGGGTGAGCAAGCATGTTCGAACAGCACCGTGACACCCTGGAGAAGGCCCTGGCCGCCATCGCCGCGCGTGGCTACTGGAGCGCCTACCCCGAGTCGCCCAGCCCGCGCGTGTACGGCGAAGGGGCGGCCGAGCGCGGCAAGGAAGCGTTCGAGTCCTACCTCGGCAAGCCGTTCCCGCTGGAGCAGCCGGGCACCGGCTCGTGGATCGGCGCGGAGCGCTCGCCGTACGGGATGGACCTCGGCGTCACCTACCCCGAGCCCATCGCCGAGGAGCTGATCGCGGCGGCCGGGGCGGCCATGCCCGCCTGGCGTGACGCCGGCCCCGAGGCCCGCGCGCTGACCTGCGTCGAGATCGTCAACCGGATCAACCGGCGCAGCTTCGAGCTCGCGCACGCGGTGCAGCACACCACCGGGCAGGCGTTCGTCATGGCCTTCCAGGCCGGCGGGCCGCACGCCCAGGACCGCGCCCTCGAGGCCGTCGCGTACGGGCTCGCCGCCATGACCTCCTCGGCCGCGAGCGCCCACTGGGAGAAGCCGGCCAAGGGCGAGCCGCTGGTCATGGACAAGCGCTTCACCGTCGTGCCCCGGGGCGTGGCCGTGGTCATCGGCTGCAACACCTTCCCCACCTGGAACGCCTACCCGGGGCTGTTCGCCTCGCTCGTCACCGGCAACCCGGTGATCGTCAAACCGCACCCCCGGGCGATCCTGCCGCTCGCGATCACCGTGCTCGTGGCGCGCGAGGTGCTGGCCGAGGCCGGGTTCGACCCGGCGCTCGTGTCCCTGGCCGCCGAGGAGGGGCAGGGGCTCGCCAAGACCCTCGCCACGCACCCGGCGGTGCGGATCGTCGACTACACCGGCTCCACCGAGTTCGGCGACTGGCTGGAGCGCAACGCCCGCCAGGCGCTGGTGCACACCGAGAAGGCCGGGGTCAACGCGGTCGTGATCGACTCCACCGGGTCGTGGCGCGGCATGCTCGCCAACCTGGCGTTCTCGCTGTCGCTCTACAGCGGCCAGATGTGCACCGCGCCGCAGAACGTCTTCGTCCCGGCCGGCGGCATCGAGACCGACGAAGGGCACAAGAGCTTCGAGGAGGTCGCGGAAGGGCTCGCCGGGGCCGTCGGGCGGCTGCTCGGCGACGACGCCAAGGCGGTCGAGCTGACCGGGGCGATCGTCAACCCCGGCGTGCTGGCGCGGGTGGAGTCCGCCGGAGAGCTGGGGGAGACGGTGCTGGAGCCGCGGGCGATCCGGCACCCGGCGTTCCCGGACGCGGTCGTGCGTACGCCGGCGATCGTGCGCGTGGCCGCCGCCGACGAGGACGTGTACGGGCGCGAGTGCTTCGGGCCGGTGTCGTTCCTGATCCCGACGGCGTCCACGGGGGAGAGCCTCGACCTGCTGCGCCGCACCGTCAAGGCCCGGGGCGCGCTCACCGCGTCCGTCTACTCCACCTCGCCGCAGGTGCTCGACGACGCCGAACGGGCCGCCCTGGACGCCGGGGTCAACCTGTCGTGCAACCTGACCGGCGGCGTCTTCGTCAACCAGTCGGCCGCCTTCAGCGACTACCACGGCACCGGCGCCAACCCGGCCGCCACCGCGTCCCTCACCGACCCGGGCTACGTCGCGGGCCGCTTCTCCATCGTCCAGTCCCGCCGCCCCACCTGACCCGCCGACCGCCCCTCCCTCGAAGGGCGGCGTCGTGCCCCCGGCTCCCGCCGTCCCTCCGTCCTTCTTGCTGAGGGACGGGGCGGGGGTGAGGGCCCTCCTCCCCAGAGGGTGGGAGTGGGACGGTGGGGGAGGGCTTCCCGGGGACGGACGGAAGTGGGCGACGGTGAGGAGGCGGTCCGGGTGAAGGTGGCAGTGATCGGCGGAGGCCGGATGGGCAGCGGGATCGCGCAGGTGTTCCTGACCAGGGGCGACCACGTCACCGTCCAGGAGCCGGAGGCGGAGGCCGCGCGCCGCCGCATCACCGAGGGCCTGACGATCGCCGAGTCCAAAGGCCTGACCGACCGCCGCGAGGCCCTGGGCAGGCTCGTCATGGGCAAGGTCCCGCCGGACGCCGAGCTGGTCGTCGAGGCCGTCCCCGAGGACCCGGCGCTGAAGGTGGAGGTGCTGGCGGCGGCCGAGGCGGGCCTCGGCGAGGACGCCGTCCTCGCCACCAACACCAGCTCCCTGTCCATCGGCGAGCTGGCCGCCGCCCTGAGCCGCCCGGAACGCCTCATCGGCCTGCACTTCTTCAACCCGGTCCCGGTCCAGCGCCTGATCGAGATCGTGGTCACCGACGTCACCCCGCCCGCCGTGCTGGAGCGGGCCCGCGGGTACGCCGACCACCTGGGCAAGACGGCCGTCGTGGTCCACGACTCGCCCGGGTTCGCGACCAGCCGCCTCGGCGTGCTGCTCGGCCTGGAGGCGATCCGCATGGTGGAGGAGGGCGTCGCGACGCCCGAGGACATCGACACCGCCATGACCCTCGGCTACGGCCACCCCATGGGCCCGCTGCGCCTCGGCGACCTGGTCGGGCTCGACGTGCGCCTGGCCATCGCCGAGTACCTGCACGCCCGTCTCGGCCCGCGTTTCGAACCGCCCGCGCTGCTGCGCCGCAAGGTGGCCGCGGGGGAGCTGGGCCGCAAGAGCGGGAAGGGTTTCTACGAGTGGTGACGGGAGGAGGATCATGTCCAAGCCGTTCGCCTCGTCGGCCGATCTCGGCGAGAAGAGGCAGACCCTGGAGATGCTCGCGGACGGCGTGTACGCGCTGACCGCCGAGGGCGACCCCAACGTGGGCGCGATCGAGGGCGAGGACTTCCTGGTCTGCTTCGAGGCGCTGGCCACCCCGGTGGCGGCCGGCGAGTGGCTGGCCCGGCTGCGCGCGCACACCGGCAAACCGGTCAGGTACCTCGTGCTGTCGCACTACCACGCGGTGCGGGTGCTGGGCGCGTCGGCGTTCGGCGCGGACGTGATCGTCGCCCATGACAAGACCCGCGAGCTGATCGCCGAGCGCGGGCGGCAGGACTGGGCCAGCGAGTACGCCCGCATGCCCCGCCTGTTCAAGGAGCCCGCCTCGATCCCGGGCCTGACCTGGCCGACGGCGACGTTCAGCGACACCTTCACCATCGACCTCGGCGGCGGCAGGGGCGACCTGGTGCTGGCCCACTGCGGGCGCGGCCACACCGAGGGCGACCTGGTGGCGTGGCTGCCCCGGCAGCGGATCATGTTCGCCGGCGACCTGGTGGAGTCGCAGGCGGCCCTCTACACGGGCGACGCCTTCCACCGCGAGTGGGCCTCGGCGACGCTCGACCGGGTGGCGTCGTTCGGCGCGGAGACGCTGGTGGGCGGCAGGGGCGCGGTGGCCAGGGGGCAGGCGGGCGTGGCCGCGGCCATCGGCCAGACCCGCGACTTCCTGGAGGTGATGCTGCGCGAGGTCGGCGGCGCGGGCTCGCTGAAGGAGGCGTTCGCGCGGACGCACCGGGCGCTCGCGCCCCGCTACGGCTCGTGGCCGATCTTCGAGCACTGCCTGCCGTTCAACGTCTCCCGGCTGTGGGACGAGCTGCACGGCGTCGCACGGCCGCGGGTCTGGACCCCGGAACGCGACCGCGAGGTGTGGGAAGAGCTTCAGTCGTGAACACCGAAGCGCAGGTCATCGTGGTGGGGGCCGGGCCCGTGGGGCTGACGGCGGCGTCGCTGCTGGCCCGGTGGGGCATCCAGACGCTGGTGCTGGACCGGCGGCCGGAGCGGGAGGGGGCCGGTTCGCGCTCGATCTGCCAGCAGCGCGACGTGCTCGACGTGTGGACGGCCGTCGGCGCGGGCCGGATCGCCGAGGAGGGCGTGACCTGGACGACCGCCCGCACCTACTACCGCGACCGCGAGCTGTCGTCGTGGACGTTCGAGCGGGAGGGGCCGCTGCCGCCGTTCGTGAACCTCTCGCAGTCCCGCACGGAGCAGATCCTGGACGCGGCCGTGGCCGCCCAGCCGCTCGTCGAGGTGCGCTGGGGCCACGAGGTGACGGACGTGACGCAGGACGCCTCGGGCGTGAGCGTGCGGTGCGGGCAGCGGGTGCTGCGGGCGCCGTACGCGCTGCTGTGCGCCGGGGCGCGGGCGCAGCCGCTGCGGCAGGCGCTCGGCCTGCGCTTCGGCGGCGAGACGTTCGACGACCAGTTCCTCATCTGCGACGTCAAGGCCGACCTGCCGGGCTGGGAGGACGAGCGGCGCTTCTACTTCGACCCCTCCTGGAACCCGGGCCGCCAGGTGCTGATCCATCCGTGCCCGGGCGGGACGTTCCGGATCGACTGGCAGATCGCGCCGGACTTCATCCCGGCGGAGGCCGACATCGCCCGCCGGATCCGGCAGATCATCGGCGACCGGCCGTACGAGCTGCTGTGGCACAGCACCTACCGCTTCCACCACCGCCTGGCCGACCGCATGCGCGTCGGCCGGGTGCTGCTGGCGGGCGACTGCGCCCACCTGGTGGCCCCGTTCGGGGCGCGCGGCCTCAACTCGGGGGTGCCGGACGCCGAGAACGCGGCCTGGAAGCTGGCCTTCGTGCTCAACGGGTGGGCCGGCCCTGACCTGCTGGAGTCCTACCACGTGGAGCGGCACGCCGCCGCCCGCGAGAATCTGGAGGTGACGGGGGCGACCATGCGCTTCCTCGCGCCGCGCAGCGTCGAGGAGCGCATGTGGCGGCGGGCCGTGCTGGAGGGCGGCCGGGTGGCCGAGGTCGACTCGGGCCGTTTCGCCGAGCCCTTCTGGTACGTCGACTCGCCGCTGACCACGCCGGAGCCGTCGCGCCCGTTCGCCGGCCGGCCGCCGAAGGGCGCGTCGTGCCCGCCCGCGCCCGGCGTGATCCTGCCCGACGCCGCACTTCCCGGCGGCCGGCTGCGTGAGGTGTGCCGCGATGGATTCCTCGTGCTCCTGGGTGATATGTGCGATTCGAGTTTGTTTGTGCAGGTCTTGGGCAAGGTCACTACGGCGCCGCTCGCCGTACGCGGGCTCGCGGAGATGGACGGAACCGGCTCGCTCGCCGAAAGGCTCGGCGCCGGGCCCGATGAGGCATGGCTCATCAGGCCCGACGCGCACATCGCCGCCATCATCCCCCATGCGGGTCCGGAGTCGGTGGCGGCCGCCGTGAGCCGTGCTCTGGGCGGCTCTCCTGACACATGACCCCATAGAGGAGGGACTGCGTGACTGGCCGGAGTTCGTTTCTGATCGTCGCCAACCGGTTGCCGGTGGACAGGACGATCGAGCCCGACGGAACGGCCTCGTGGCGCAGGAGCCCCGGCGGGCTCGTCACCGCGATAGCCCCGGTGATGCAGCGCCGCCACGGAGCCTGGGCCGGCTGGCACGGCGCGCCGGACGAGAAGCTGGAGCCGTTCGAGCAGGACGGGATGAACCTGATCCCCGTGCCGCTGTCGGCCGAGGAGGTGGAGCTCTATTACGAGGGCTTCTCCAACGCCACCCTGTGGCCCCTCTACCACGACGCCGTCGCCCCGCCGGTCTACCACCGCCAGATGTGGGACGCCTACCGCGCGGTCAACGAGCGCTTCGCCGCCGCCGCGGCCGAGATCGCCGAGGAGGGGGCGGTCGTCTGGGTGCAGGACTACCAGCTCCAGCTCGTGCCCTCCATGCTCCGCAAGCTGCGGCCGGACCTGCGGATCGGGTTCTTCCTGCACATCCCGTTCCCGCCGGTCGAGCTGTTCTGGCGGCTGCCGTGGCGCAAGGACCTCGTGGAAGGGCTGCTCGGGGCCGACCTGGTGGGCTTCCAGCTCCCGGGCGGGGCCTCCAACTTCCGGCGGCTGTGCCGCAGGCTGCTCGGGCTGCCGTACAAGGGGAACGAGATCTTCCTGGACGACCGCGTCGTGCGCACCCAGGCGTTCCCGATCTCGGTCGACTTCGGGCAGCTCGACTCGCTGGTGCGCGAGCCGCACATCCTGGCGCGGGCCAAGGAGATCCGGGCCGAGCTGGGCGACCCCGAGCACGTGCTGCTGGGCGTGGACCGGCTCGACTACACCAAGGGCATCGGGCAGCGCCTGGAGGGCTTCGGCGAGCTGCTCAAGGACGGCCGGCTGCGCGCCGGCGAGGCGGTGTTCGTGCAGATCGCCACGCCGAGCCGGGAGCGGGTGGACGAGTACCGCCGCCTGCGCGACGACATCGAGCTGCAGGTGGGGCGCATCAACGGCGAGCACGCCACGCTCGGCTACCAGCCGGTCTGGTACTTCCACCAGTCCTACGGCCACGAGGAGCTGGCCGCGCTCTACCTGGCCGCCGACGTCATGGTGGTCACCCCGCTGCGCGACGGCATGAACCTGGTGGCCAAGGAGTACATCTCCTGCCACCACGACCTCAACGGCGCGCTCGTGCTCAGCGAGTTCGCCGGGGCCGCCGACGAACTGCGCCAGGCGTACCTGGTCAACCCGTACGACGTGGAGGACGTCAAGCGCCAGATGCTGGCCGCCATGCGGGCCACGCCGCACGAGCTGGCCCGGCGGATGCGGACGATGCGCCGCCGGGTCGCCACCTACGACGTGGACCGCTGGGCGAGTGAGTTCCTCACTGCCCTGGAGTCACCTGGCGCAGAGCCTTCCATGCGTCATAGCGCTTCCTGGCGGTCCGGTTGACCACGATCTGCGCCACGGACATGCCGACGCCCATGAGCACGGCGTACCCGATGGCCTCGGCCAGGCTGACCTCGGGTGCATCGGTGTCGACGGGCGGCTCCTTGCCGGTCGACTTCACCCAGACGTAGGTGAGGAGCTTGCGCGCCGCCCACCCCGTCGCGAGCCCCACCAGGCCGCCGATGATCCGCCAGGTCACGTCCGGCTTGTCATCCGCCATGCCGATCTCCTTCCTGATATGTAACGAACACTAGTCTGTACCGCTTGGGAGGCCCCGAAGCCGTACCATAAGGAGGCATGACTCAACAGCGACTACGCCATGCATCCATGCCGGAGAAACCCTCTCTCGACGGCCTGGAGCAGGTATGGGTAGCCCGCTGGGAGGCCGACGGCACCTACCGCTTCGACCGCTCCGCGCCGCGTGAGCGCGTCTACGCGATCGACACGCCGCCCCCGACCGTGTCGGGGTCGTTGCACGTCGGCCACGTCTTCTCCTTCACCCACACCGACATCATGGCCCGCTACCAGCGGATGATCGGCAAAGAGGTCTTCTACCCGATCGGCTGGGACGACAACGGCCTGCCCACGGAGCGGCGGGTCCAGCACGTCTACGGCGTGCGCTGCGACCCGTCGCTGCCCTACGACCCGGACTTCGTTCCACCGGAGAAGCCGGGCAAACGCGAGATCCCGATCTCCCGGCGCAACTTCGTGGCGCTGTGCCACCAGCTCACCGCGCTCGACGAGCGGGCCTTCGAGGAGGTGTGGCGGCGGGTCGGCCTCTCGGTCGACTGGTCGCTGCTCTACACCACGATCAGCGACGAGGCGCGGGCGGTCTCGCAGCGGGCGTTCCTGCGCAACCTGCGGCGCGGCGAGGCGTACCTGGCCGAGGCGCCGACGCTCTGGGACGTCACCTTCCGCACCGCCGTGGCCCAGGCCGAGCTGGAGGACCGCGAGCACCCGGGCGCCTTCCACCGCGTCTCCTTCTACGGCGAGCGGGGGCCGGTCTGGATCGAGACGACCCGGCCGGAGCTGATCCCCGCCTGCGTGGCGCTGGTCGCCCATCCCGACGACGAGCGCTACCAGGCGCTGTTCGGCAGCACGGTGCTGACGCCGCTGTTCGGGGTCGAGGTGCCGGTGCTGGCGCACCGCCTGGCCGAGCCGGACAAGGGCTCGGGCATCGCGATGATCTGCACGTTCGGCGACATCACCGACGTCACGTGGTGGCGCGAGCTGCGCCTGCCCACCCGCTCGATCATCGGCTGGGACGGGCGGCTGCTGCCCGAGCCGCCCGAGGGCGTGGACGCCGAGCCGTACAAGGAGCTGGCCGGCAAGACCGTGCACAGCGCCCGCGAGCGCATCGTGGAGCTGCTGCGCGAGTCCGGCGACCTCGACGGCGAGCCCCGGCCCGTCACCCGCACGGTCAAGTTCTACGAGCGCGGCGAGAAGCCGCTGGAGATCGTCTCCACCCGCCAGTGGTACATCCGCAACGGCGGCAGGGACGAGGAGCTGCGGCGGCGGCTGCTCGGGCGCGGCGCCGAGCTGACCTGGCACCCGCCGCACATGCGGGTGCGCTACGACAACTGGGTCGAGGGCCTGACCGGCGACTGGCTGATCTCCCGCCAGCGCTTCTTCGGCGTGCCGTTCCCGGTCTGGTACCCGCTCGACGAGGCGGGGCAGCCGGTCCACGACGCGCCGATCCTGCCCGCCGAGGACGCGCTGCCGGTCGACCCGTCCTCGGACGTGCCGCCCGGCTACACCGAGGAGCAGCGGGGCGTGCCCGGCGGCTTCACGGCCGATCCCGACGTCATGGACACCTGGGCGACCTCGTCGCTCACGCCGCAGATCGCCGGCCGGTGGGGCAGCGACGACGAGCTGTTCCAGCGGGTCTACCCGGCCGACCTGCGGCCCCAGGCGCACGAGATCATCCGCACCTGGCTGTTCTCCACCGTGGTGCGCTCGCACCTGGAGTTCGGCCGGCTGCCGTGGAGCGACGTCGCGATCTCCGGGTGGATCCTCGACCCCGACCGCAAGAAGATGTCCAAGTCCAAGGGCAACGTCGTCACCCCGCTCGACCTGCTGCGGCAGCACGGCTCCGACGCCGTGCGCTACTGGGCGGCGAGCGGCCGCTACGGCGTCGACTTCGCCTTCGACCCGGGGCAGCTCAAGATCGGCCGGCGGCTCGCCATCAAGATCCTCAACGCCTCGAAGTTCGTGCTGGGCCTCGCCGGCGCGGACGGCGAGGTGAGCGAGCCGCTCGACCGGTCCATGCTGGCGGCGCTGGCCGACGTGGCGCGCGAGGCCACCGAGGCGTTCGACGCCTACGACCACACCCGGGCGCTGGAGAGCACCGAGCGCTTCTTCTGGGCGTTCTGCGACGACTACCTGGAGCTGGTCAAGGCCCGCGCCTACGAGGAGTCGTCGGCGGGCGCGCGCTCGGCGCACGCGGCGCTGCGGCAGGCGCTCGACACGCTGCTGCGGCTGTTCGCGCCGTTCCTGCCGTTCGTGACCGAGGAGGTCTGGTCGTGGTGGCGGGAGGGCTCGGTGCACCGGGCCCCCTGGCCGGCCCCCGCGCGCGGCGACGGCAACCCGGCGGTGCTGGCCGTGGCCGCCGAGGTGCTGGGGCGGGTGCGCAAGGCCAAGTCGGAGGCCAAGCTGTCGATGCGCGCCGAGGTGGCGCGGCTGACCGTCACCGGGCCGGAGGCGGACCTGGTGCGGCAGGCGCAGGACGACCTGTGCGCGGCGGGCAACGTCGAGGAGTTCGTGCTCGGCCACGGCGACGAGCTCGACGTGCGCGTCGAGCTGGGCTGACCTTCCGGGGTGAGGGGGGCCGCCGCCCCTCTCACCTCTCGCGGGCGACGTCCCGGTGCAGGGCCAGGAACAACGAGTACGCCTCGCCGTCCGGCGGCGGGCGGCGGCCGGCGAAGTCGTCGAACACCTCCTGCAGCCGCCGCCGCAGCTCGGCCAGCCCCGCGGCGTCGAGCCGCAGCCCGAGCCGGGTGAGGTCGGCCTCCTCGGGGCCGATCAGCCTGATCTCCTCCAGGAACGCGTCCAGCATGGCGGCGTTCGTGCCGCGCACGCCGCTCTCGCGCACGTCCATCTCCCAGGACTTGCCGGTGGCCCGGTAGGGGATCTCGGTGGAGCCGCGCGGCCCGGGCCGGCTCGGCCCGGCGGCGAGGAACCCGGTGTCGACGAGCTTGCGCACGTGGTGCAGGACGGTCGCCGGGTTGGCGCCGAGCCGGCCGGCGATCTCCTTGTTGGTCAGCGCCTGGTCCAGGCAGAGGCGCAGGATGCGCAGCCGGACGGCGGAGGCCAGCGCGCGGGCCTCGGCCTCGGTGGCGGGGCGGCGTGTGGTGCCCATCATGGACGGCCACCCTAGTGGCCCGCGGGCCGCCGCTCACCGATTGACTTTTCTCGATCGGTCGGGGAGTCTCATCCCGTGACCCTGTTGCGCGAGCCCGGCTTCCGCCGGCTGTTCCTGGCCGACGCCGCCAGCCAGGCCGGCACCCAGGTCCTGACCCTGGCCCTGCCCCTCGTCGCGGTGTCGGCGCTGCGGGTCTCGGAGCTGGAGGTCGGGCTGCTGGCGGCCTGCCAGACGGCGGCGTTCGTGCTGATCGGGCTGCCCGCCGGCGCGGTCGTGGACCGGCTGCGCAAACGGCACGTGATGATCGCCTGCGACTGGGGGCGCGCGCTCGCGCTCGGCTCGGTGCCGCTGGCCTGGTGGCTGGACGCGCTGACGATCCAGCAGCTCTACGCGGTGGCCTTCGCCCTCGGCGTGCTCACCGTCTTCTTCGACGTCGGCTACCAGAGCTACCTGCCGCACCTGGTCGAGCGGGACCGGCTGGTCGAGGGCAACTCCGCGCTGGAGGTCGTGCGCACCGTGGCGCAGGTCGGCGGGCCCGGCGCGGGCGGCTACCTGGTGCAGCTCCTCACCGCGCCGTTCGCGCTGCTCGCCACGGTGGCCGGGTTCGCCTGGTCGGGGCTGTGCCTGGCGCTGATCCGCACGGCCGAGCCGCGGCCCGCGCCGCCCCGCGCCCACCTCGGCGCGGAGATCGCCGAAGGCGTGCGGTTCGTGCTCGGGCAGCCGCTGCTGCGCCGCATCGCCGGCTGCACGGCCACCGCCAACCTCTTCGCCGCCATGTCCCAGCCGCTGGTCCTGCTGCTGCTGGCCAGGGAGCTCGGGCTGGGCGCGGGCCCCATCGGGCTGCTCATGGCCGCGGGCGGGCTCGGCGGGATCGCCGGCGCGCTGGCCAACGCCCGGCTGACCCGGCGGCTCGGCCAGGGGCCCGCGATGTGGCTGGCCCTGGCCGTGCCCGCGCCGCTGACGTTCACGCTGCCCTGGCTCGGGGCCGACTGGCGGCTCGGGCTGTTCGCGGCCTGCGAGTTCCTGGTCGGCGCGGGCGTGGTGATCTACAACGTCACCCAGCTCAGCTTCCGCCAGGCCATCACGCCCGAGCCGCTGCTCGGCCGGATGAACGCCACCGTGCGCTTCGCCGTCTGGGGCACCCTGCCGCTCGGCGGGCTGCTCGGCGGAGCGCTCGGCGAGGTGCTCGGCGTGCGGCCCACGCTGCTGGTCGCGGCGGCCGGCGCCTGCCTGCCGTTCCTGTGGCTCTGGACCTCGCCCCTCCGCACCATGCGGGAGCTGCCGGTCAGTAGTCGCACACGCCCGTAGGGAAGATCTGCTCCAGGCGCGCCCGCTCCTCCGGGGTGGGCCGCCAGGAGCCGTACAGGCCCCTCGCGACGGCCCGGCCCACCGGCTGGAGGCGGCACTTGTAGACGCCGCCCTCCAGCGGGCCGCCCGCGACCGTCCGGGAGGTCCCGTACAGCGGGAAGCGCCGCGTGCACGCGCCCGGCGGGCGGCGGTCCAGGACGCCGTCCCACACGTGCGGGCCGGCGGCGAGCTGCGTGCCGTCGGTGGCGAAGCAGCGGTCCACCGCCAGCGGCGGCCGGTTGCCCGCCACGCCCCGGCCCGGGTGCCTGCGGAGGTTCGCCATCCACTGGTCCATGACCTGCAGCGCCTCCGGCGTCTGGTCGAACTTCGGGCCGTCCGGGCGGGCGTCGGTGAACCAGATGACCTGGTTGTCCGCGCGGCCGTCGTGGTCGAGCATGCGCTGCCGCGAGGCGAACGACTGGTGCGCGTTGTGCATGTCGAGCTGGTCCTCCAGGTACGGCCGCCAGTCGATCACCGGCAGGTCGATCGCGCCGCGGAAGACCAGGCCGCTGCGCTCGACGTTGCTGATCGCGACCGGGTCGCCGGCGCGGCGCGGCGCCGGGTCGCCCAGGTTCATGTTGCGGGCGCTCCACGGGTCGAGGTCGCCCGGGCAGGCGGCGCGCACGAACGGGCAGCCCTCCTGCGTCATGTCGGGCTGCTCCTTCCACGAGCCGGCCTTGGCGTTGACGTCCAGGAACTCGGCCGGGGTGATCACGCCGGCCACCAGCGACCGCAGTCCGTACTGGACGCCGACGTTGTCCCAGGTGGAGCGGGCGTAGCCGCGCTCGTCCACGCCGTAGACCGTGCGGACGTCGTCCCAGTGCGTCCACTGGACGGTGTCCTTGACGCCCGGCGGGTCCATGAGCGCCCACTCGGGGTCGTTGTTCGAGGTCCACTTCGGGTTCATGGTCAGCGGGGTGAGGCCGCGCCAGCCGTTGACGCACTCGTCGGAGCCCGGGCGACCCGTGTAGGGGTTGGCGACCGTGTCACTGGCGTTCATGCCGATCAGCGCCGTCCGGTCGTCCCAGCGGGCCCAGCGCGGGTTCTGGTCCATGTAGCGTTCGAGCAGCTCGCAGTCGCCGACGTGGATGGTCTGGGTGACCATGTCCGGATAGGAGTACTGCGGGATCGCGGCGTCGATCACCCGGTCGCCGTAGTTCTGGCCGTAGATGTACTGCTGGATCGCGCCGCCCGACCCGCCGACGCCGACCGTGTAGAGCGGCGGGCCGTACCGCTCGATGAAGCGCTCCTTCACCATGAGGGCCGTCTCGCCGCCCAGGATCAGGTTGTAGTGGGTGGAGGTGCGGGTGCCCGAGGAGTACAGGATCGCGTAGCCCTTGCCGAGCCCGTACGGGTCGAGTGCGCCGCCGCCGAGCGTGCCCTGGTCGTGGCCGATCGCCACGCCGCCGTCGAAGCGGTAGATCGCCCGGCCGGTCCAGCCGTCCTCCAGCATGGCGATCGAGTAGAGGAACCGGTTGATCACACCGCGCTCGCGCCGGACCACGAAGTCCACCGTCCGGCCGTCCAGCGTGGTCGTCGTGGCCAGGTCGGCCGGGCGCTCGGCGGGCATCGGCTTGTACGTGCCGTCCGTCGAGCGGTAGAGCCGGTCGGTCACCGTCGGCGCGAAGCAGTCGCGGCTCCAGCCGCCCGCCGTGCGCATGCCCTGGCCGTCCTGGTTGTCGGCGACCGGCGGGCCGAGGCCGCCGCGCTCGGTCTTGCACAGGAACGGGTACTGGTGCGGCCCGGAGAAGATCGGGCCCTCGATCGGGAAGTCGCGGACGCTCAGCGTGCGGCGGAGCGGCCCGGCCGTGGCCGTGATCGTGTTGCGGCCCGGCCGCAGGCCGGTGACCAGGCCCGTCAGGCCGTCCGCGGTCTCGGTGAAGGCCGCGGAGACGTCCACGCCGTCGCGGCTGACCGACACCCTGACACCCTTCGGATGCCGCACCCTGACCAGGGCGTCACCGCCGCTCACCTGGTCGGGGCGGCTGGAGAGCACCTCCAGCGCCAGCGCGCCGCCGCCGGCCGCGTACGCGGGGGCGGGGGTGAGCGAGGCGAGCAGAGCCAGTGTGAGAGTCGTCACGCCCTTCATGACCCCGACGGTGACATGCGGCGCGGCCGTTGCCCAGGCCCGATCTTCGGCGCCGTCGTGCGCGCGCGTTCGGCGCCCGGACGTGACAGTCTTGAACACGTGCTGCCCGACCGACCGACCAAGCTCGTGCCGCCCGTGCTGGCCAGGACGGCCGCCTGGTGCGTGTGCCTGATCCTCGTCGGCGTGGTCGTCTACTTCTTCGCGCTGATCATCGCCAGGCTCACGTTCGTGGCCCTGCCGGTGGCCATCGCGCTGCTGCTGACCGCGCTGCTCTATCCGCTCACCAACTCCCTCCGCCAGGCGGGCATGCGGCCGATCTACGCCACGTGGGTCACCATGCTGATCGCGCTCGCCGTGCTCGTCGGCACCGGCTGGCTGGTCGGGGCGCGGGCCGGCGAGGAGTTCCCCAACCTGGTCGAGCAGGTGCAGGCGACCGCGCGCGACGTCCAGGAGTGGCTGATCACCGGCCCGCTGCACCTGCAGCAGGCGCAGATCACCGCGTACGTGGACGAGGTCGCGACGATGGTCAACGCCCAGCGGCAGGCCATCACCGGCACCGTGCTGAGCGCGGGCGCGGTGGCCTTCGAGGTGCTGGCCTCCATCGTGCTGCTGCTGTTCGTGACGTTCTTCCTGCTCAAGGACGGCGACCGCATCTGGGGGTGGATCCTGCGGGGCTTCGGCGACGTCGCGCCGCGGATCGACCGGGCCGGCCGGGCGGCGTGGACCACCCTGTCCCACTACGTGCAGGGCACGGTCGCGGTGGCCGCCGTGCACGGCGTGATCATGGGCATCGTGCTGGCCGGCATGGGCGTGCCGCTGTGGGCGCCGCTCGCGGTGCTGATCTTCTTCGCCAGCTTCATCCCGATCGTCGGCATCTTCTTCGCCGGCACGGTCGCCACGCTGGTCACGCTCGGCGCCAAGGGCATCGTGCTCGCGCTGGTCTTCCTCGGCATCCTCATCGTCGAGCAGCAGCTCGAGAACCACGTCCTGCAACCGCTGATCGTCGGCCGGGCGCTCAACTTCCACCCGCTGGCCATCATCCTCGTGCTGGCCGTCGGCGGCATCCTGGCGGGCATCGCGGGGGCCGCGGTCGCGGTGCCGGTCGCCGCCGTCATCTACCGGGCGCTGCCCGAGCTGCGCCACCAGCAGCCCGCGCTGCCGCCGCCACCGTCTCATCCCGAACCGGACGAGCAGGACACACCGGACGGCGACGGCGGGGGCGGCGACGGCGCCGACCGGGCCGCCGCGCCCGCCGGGGACGGCCGGAGCGTCAACACGGAGTAACCTCGTCACCCGTGACGCGTTCCTCCCTCACCACGCCGCCGCCGGACGCCGTGGCGCCCGCGGCCCAGCCCGGGGCGCCGCCGCCCGGCGCCGACCTCGGCTCCCACTACGCCCGTTGCTTCGGCTGCGGCACCGAGCACCCCACCGGCCTGCACCTCAAGGCCAGGACGCCGGACGGCGCCACCGTCGAGGCCGAGTTCACCGTGGGGGAGGCGCACCAGGGCGCGCCCAAGCTGGCGCACGGCGGGGTGCTGGCGGCCGCCATGGACGAGGTCATCGGAATGTCCGTCTACCTGTTCCACAAGCCGTATGTCACGGGACGGCTGGAGACCGACTACCTTCTCCCCGTTCCCGTCGGCACGACACTCCACCTGCGCGCCTGGTGCAACGGCATCGCGGGCCGGAAGGCGTACCTTGAGGCTGAGGGGCGCATCGGCGCCCCCGACGGGCCGGTCGCCGTCCGGGCGGCGGCGCTGTTCATCGAGGTGGGCATGGAGCACTTCGCCAAGCACGGCGATCTCGCCGCCATCGCCGCCGAGCACCAGGACTACGAGGTGAACCCTTGAGCACCGTGGAGATCCTCATCCACCGGCTCGACGCCGAGCTGCCGCTGCCGGCCTACGCCCATCCGGGCGACGCCGGCGCCGACCTCTACGCGGCCGAGGACGTCGAGCTCGCGCCGGGCGAGCGCGCCGTGGTCGGCACGGGCGTGGCGATCGCGCTCCCCGACGGCTACGCGGCCTTCGTGCACCCGCGCTCCGGCCTCGCCGCCCGGCACGGCATCACCATGGTCAACGCGCCGGGCACCGTCGACGCCGGCTACCGGGGCGAGATCAAGGTCACGCTCATCAACACCGACGCCAAGGAGCCCTTCCGGCTCCAGCGGGGCGACCGGGTGGCGCAACTGGTGATCCAGCGGGTCGAACGCGCGGCCTTCTACGAGGTCGAGCGGCTGCCTGGGTCGATGCGCGGCGCGAACGGCTTCGGCTCCACAGGCCGCTGACCCGCGCGCTCCGCCGCACCTCCGCCGCGCCGACCAGCCCCTACCGGCCCTTCCGGGCAGCAGCAGGACCTATCAGGGAGAGTGAGGAACGTGTTCCGACGTCGTCGTCGTGAGCAGCCGGAAACGGTGGCCGAGCACGAGCAGGCCGCCCCCACGCGCGAGTCCGGCCCGTGGGACGCCGACGAGCCCCACCCGGACAACGACCGCATCGACCTCGGCGGCCTGCGGCTGCCGCACAACCCCGACTTCGACGTGCGCCTCGCCTCGGTCGGCGACCAGCACGTCGGCGTCGTCGTCATCCACGGCGAGAGCACCCTGCAGCTCCAGGCCCTCGCCGCGCCGCGCAGCTCCGGCCTGTGGGACGAGGTCAAGACCAAGATCCGCGCGCAGGCGAAGGAGCTGGAGGAGCGCGAGGGGCCGTTCGGCGCCGAGCTGGCCGGCGAGCTGCCCACCGACGCGGGCCCGCGGCCGGCGCGCTACCTCGGCGTCGACGGCCCGCGCTGGTTCCTGCTCGCGGTGATCTCCGGGCCGGGCGCGCACGACGAGGCCGTCGCCGGGGCGTTCGTGGACTTCGTCAAGGACGTCGTGGTCGTGCGCGGCGACGAGCCGATGGCCCGTGAGGAGCCCATCCCGCTGCGCCGTCCCAACGAGCAGGCGGGCGGCGACGGGCCGGAGGAGCGGCCCGGCCTCAACCCCTTCAAACGGGGACCGGAAATCAGCGAGATTCGCTGAGAGCTGACATCACCTCGACATCACGTAGGCTGGCATCCATCATGAGTACGGCAGAGCCCGCGAAACGCGGGGGATTGCGTGGGTTCTTCGCTCGGCTGGCATCCCCTCAGTCCGAGATCGAGGCCCAGGAGCTACGGGAGGACGCCGACGAGGTCGGCGCCACCCCCATCGTGTCATGCGGCGGGCGCCGGCGCTTCTGCGTTGCCGGTACGCTACGTACCGTGACGTTGCGCCCGCGAGGCGGAGCCCCCGCCCTGGAGGCCGAGCTCTACGACGGGTCCGACGTGATCGACCTCGTCTGGCTCGGCCGCCGGAAGATCGCCGGCATCGAGCCCGGCCGCACGGTCAAGGCGGAAGGGCTGGTCAGCATGCAGGACGGCCGCAAGGTGATGTTCAATCCGCGTTACGAGCTCCGGCCAGGGAGTTGATCAGGTGAGTGCTGAGGCGGAAGAGGTCGCCCACGACACGGTCGAGGCGGCGGTGCGGGCGCAGCTCGCCAAGGCCTTCGGCGGGGTGCGCGGCATCATCGAGGCGGCGGTCCCGACGATCGCCTTCACGGTGTGCTGGATCGCCACCGAGGAGCTGAAGACCGCGCTCATCGTCAGCATCTCGCTGTCGGTGCTGCTGCTGGTGGCCAGGGTCGTGCAGCGGTCCACGCCGCAGTTCGTCATCAACAGCCTGATCGGCATCGCGATCGGCGCGTTCTTCGCCAGCCGCACCGGCGACGCGAAAGATTACTTCCTGCCCGGCATCCTGTGGAACGCCGCCTACATGGTGGGCATGCTCGTCTCGATCGTCGCCCGGTGGCCGGTGGTGGGCTTCCTGATCGGCTCGGTCACCGGCGACCCCACCGGGTGGCACAAGGACCAGGGCATCGTCCGGCTGTGCATGCGGCTCACCTGGCTGCTCATGCTGCCGTGCGCGGTGCGGGTCGCGGTGCAGGGGCCGGTCTACCTGTTCGGCGGCGGTGACGAGGCCGTGGCGGCGCTCGGCTTCGCCAAGATCGTCATGGGCTGGCCGTTGCAGGTGGCGGCGCTGGGCGCGATGCTCTGGCTGCTCGGCCGCGGCCGCACCCCCATCAAGCCGGTCGCCCCCGCCTGACCCCTAGCCTGACCGCGGCCCTGCCCGCGGCCCTGACGGCGGCGCAGTGGCAGGCCGGCGATTCAGGAGTAGCGTGCGTAGCGTGGCGCCCGGCCGTGGGGAAGCGTCCGGGCGCCGCCGGATCTCACGCCCGCGTCAGCAGGCCCACGCACTCCACGTGGTGGGTCATCGGGAAGGCGTCGAAGGCCCGCAGGTCCGCCAGGCCGTAGCCGAGCTCGGCCAGCCACTTCACGTCGCGGGCGAAGGTCGCCGGGTCGCAGGAGACGTACACGATGCGGGACGCCTCCAGGCCGGCGACGCGGGAGACCACCTCGCGCCCGAGCCCCGCCCGGGGCGGGTCGACGACGACGATATCGGCGCGTTCGATCTGGAACCGGTCGAGGGCCTCCTCGACGCGGCCCCGCTCCACCCGGGCCTGCGGCAGGCCGCGGAGGTTGGCGCGGGCGTCGCGGACGGCCGCGGCCTCGGACTCCAGGCCGAAGACGGCCCCCTCCGGCCCCACCGCCTCGGCGAGGCCGGCGGCGAACAGGCCCACCCCGCAGTAGAGGTCGAGCGCCCACTCGCCGGGCTCCGGCGCCGCGTACGCGAGCACCGCGTCCAGCAACGTCTCGGCCGCCCCCGGATGCACCTGCCAGAAGCCGCTGCCGGCCACCCGGAAGACGTGCTCGCCCACCTGCTCGTGCAGCACCCCCGAGCCGCGCCGCGGCACCGTGCGGCCCTTGCCCTGGTCGAGCAGGATGGAGGCGGGCGCGTCGAGGTCGGGCACGGCGACGGTGCGCCGCGGCCGGGGCCTGACGACCACGGCCCGGTCGCCGGCGGAGGAGGCGATCACCTCGACGCCGGCCGCGCCCTCCCAGGCGCGCGCCTCCGCGCCGACCGCCTCGACCTCCGGGTGCGCGATGAGGCAGGCGTCGACGACCTCGATGTCGTGCGAGCGGTGCCGGCGGAAGCCGAGCTCGCCGCCCGGCAGGGCGGCGAACTGCACGCGGGTGCGCCAGCCGAGGCCGTCCTTGGCGCCCGGCACCTCCTCGACCACGATCTCGCGCTCGATGCCCGCCAGCCGGTGCAGCTGCTCGGCCACGACCTGCGCCTTGAGCCGCCGCTGCGCCTCCAGGCCGGCGTGCTGCCAGTCGCAGCCGCCGCAGCGCCCCGGGCCCGCGTACGGGCAGGGCGGAACCACGCGGTCGGGCGAGGGCTCCAGGATCTCGATGGCGTCGGCCCGCAGGAACCTCGCGGTCTCCTCGGTGACCTCGGCGATCACCCGCTCGCCGGGCAGCGCGTGCCGCACGAACACCACGCGCCCTTCGTGCCGCGCCACACACCAGCCGCCGTGCGCGACCGGACCCACCGTCAGCTCCAGAGATGCCTGTTCCACACCCGACACCCTATGCCCTGACCTGGCTGACTACCGTCGGGATTGATCCACTACTGTTGGTCGTCGTGGACACGGCTCGGGTGGTGCGGCGGTGGCCCGGCTTCGGGGGAGCCCTGCTGGGCACGCTGTTCGCCTGCGCCTCGCTGACGCCGTCGCTGCTGCCGCGCACGTGGCTGTACCAGGGCGTGATGGGCGCGGTCACCGGCCTGCTCGGGTACGCCGTCGGCGCGAGCGTCGGCGCGTTGTACCGGGCGTGGTTCCCGTACCGGCTGCCGGAGCGGTGGCGGCGCACCGCCTGGCAGGTGATGATCGGCGCGTGCTCGGCGTTGTCCCTGGTGGCGCTCTGGTACAGCTACGACTGGCAGCGCGACCTGCGCTCGCTCATGGGCATGGACACCCGCATCACCTGGTTCCCGCCGCTCATCCTGGCCGTGGCGGTGGTGCTGTTCACGGCGGGGCTGCTGCTGTCGCGGCTGGTCCGGCTCGGCGGGCGCAAGCTGATCAACTGGCTCGACCGGTTCGTCCCGTTCTATGTGGGTCATGCGGTCGGGGTGCTGCTCGTCGCCTTCCTCGTCGCGGTGTTCGCGAACGACGTGTTGTTCTCGGCGTTCGTCGCCCGGGTGAGCGACGTGTCCTCCGTGGCGAACCAGGGCACCTCGCCGGGCGTCCGGCGGCCGGCCTCCACCCTGCTGTCCGGCGGGCCCGGCTCGCTCGTGGCGTGGGAGGCGCTCGGCCGCGAGGGCCGCAACTTCATCGGCACCGCCGCCACCCCCGGCGAGCTGGCCGCCTTCTCCGGCCGTCCCGCCGCGCAGCCCATCAGGGTGTACGTCGGCCTCGACGCCGGCCCCACCCCGCAGGCCCAGGCCGCGCTGGCGGTGCGCGAGCTGGAACGCGCCGGCGCGTTCGAGCGGCCCGTGCTCGCCGTGCTCGGCACCACCGGCACCGGCTGGGTCGACCCGCACATCCCCGACGCGCTGGAGTACATGTACAACGGCCGCTCGGCCCTGGTCGCCCTGCAGTACTCGTACCTGCCGAGCTGGGTGTCGTTCCTGGTGGACCGGACCAAGGCGGCCACGGCGGGGCGGGCGCTGGTCGAGGCGGTGCGCGCCCGCTGGGCCGCGCTGCCCGCCGCCGACCGGCCGAAGCTGCTGCTGGCGGGGGAGAGCCTCGGCTCCTACGCGCTGGAGAACGCCTTCCACGACCTCGGCGACCTGGCGGCCGAGACGGACGGCGCGGTCTTCGTCGGCCCGCCGAACGCCAACCCCATCTGGCACCGCGTCACCGTCGAGCGCGAGCCGGGCAGCCCGGTGTGGCGGCCGGTGTACGAGGCGGGCCGCACCGTCCGCTTCGCGCAGACCCCCGGCGACCTGGCCAGGCCGCCCGGCCCCTGGGCCCGCCCGCGGGTGGTCTACCTGCAGAACGCCTCCGACCCGGTGGTCTGGTGGACGCCCGCGCTGATCCTGCGCCGGCCCGCGTGGCTGGAGGGCGAGCGCGGGCCCGGCGTCAACCCGCAGATGAACTGGTTCCCGCTGGTGACGTTCTGGCAGGTGCTGGTGGACATGACGGCGGCGCTGTCGGTGCCGCCCGGCCACGGGCACCGCTACAACGCGAACATCGTGGACGCCTGGGCCGCCGTGGCCGCCCCCGACGGCTGGGACGGGGCCGACACCGTGCGGCTGCGGTCGTTGCTCAGCGCGTCTTGATCTGCTCGTCCTTGACCGTCTGGTGCCACGGGCGGCGCACCGCGCCCGGCGCGTACGGCTCGGGCCGCCCCTTGAGCCGGTCGGAGGAGTGGAGCTGCCAGGGCACGCTGGTGACCATGACGCCCGGCTTGAACAGCAGCCGCGCCTTCAGCCGCAGCGCGCTCTGGTTGTGCAGCAGGTGCTCCCACCAGTGGCCGACCACGTACTCGGGGATGAACACGGTCACCACGTCGCGTGGCGAGCGCCGCCGCAGCGTCTTGACGTAGTCGAGGATCGGCTGGGTGATCTCCCGGTACGGGGAGTCGAGCATCTTCAGCGGCACCGGGATGCCGCGCCGCTCCCACTCCTCCTGGAGCTGGCGGGCCTCCTCGCCCTCCACGCCCACCGTGATCGCCTCCAGCGAGGACGGCCGGGTGGCCCGCGCGTACGCCAGCGCCCGCATGGTCGGCTTGTGGATCTTCGACACCAGCACGATCGCGTGGTTGCGGGCCGGCAGCATGGCCGGCTCGTAGTCCTCGGTGATCTCCAGCTCGGCCGCCACGTTGTCGTAGTGGCGGCGGATGCCCTTCATCATGACGAACAGGATCGGCATCGCGATCACCACGATCCACGCGCCGACCATGAACTTCGTCAGCAGCACGACGATGAGCACCAGCCCCGTCATGACGCCGCCGAAGAAGTTGATCACGCGGGAGCGGTGCATCTGGTGGCGCACCTTGGGATCGGTCTCGGTCTTGAGGTGGCGGGTCCAGTGGATGACCATGCCGGTCTGGCTCAGCGTGAACGAGACGAACACGCCGACGATGTAGAGGTTGAGCAGCCGGCTGACGTCGGCGTCGAACCCCCACAGCAGCAGGCACGCGCCCGCCGCCAGGATGATGATGCCGTTGGAGAAGGCGAGCCGGTCGCCGCGGGTGTGGAGCTGGCGCGGCAGGTAACGGTCCTGGGCGAGGATCGAGCCGAGCACCGGGAAGCCGTTGAAGGCGGTGTTGGCCGCCAGGAACAGGATGAGCGCGGTCACCGCCGAGATCACCACGAACGGCAGCGACCCGCCGCCGAACACCGCGTCCGCGACCTGCGAGATGATCGGCTGCTGGTAGTAGCCGGGGCCGACCGGCGTGCCGTCCGGCCGCAGCAGGTCCTCGGCGACCACGGACGGCTCCGCCACCCGCACCCCGGACGCCAGCCCGAGCGCGATGATGCCGCCGAACATGGTGATGGCGACCAGGCCCATCATCAGCAGCGTCGTGGCCGCGTTCTTGCTCTTCGGCTTGCGGAAGGCGGGCACGCCGTTGCTGATGGCCTCGACGCCGGTCAGCGCCGCGCAGCCCGAGGAGAAGGCGCGCAGGACCAGGAACGCCGCGGCGAACGCCGTCAGGTTGGTCTGCTCGGGCCGCACGGTGAAGCCCGCGCTCGGCGCGTGCAGCTCGTCGCCCAGCAGGAGCAGGCGGAACCCGCCCCAGGCGATCAACCCCAGCACCGCCAGCATGAAGGCGTAGGTGGGAACGGCGAAGGCGACGCCGGACTCGCGGATGCCGCGCAGGTTGACCACGGTGAGCAGGACGACGATGACGATGGCCACGGCGGGTTTGTGCTGGGCCACGAACGGGATGGTGGCGCCCACGTAGTCGACGCCGTTGGCGACGGACACCGCGACCGTCAGCACGTAGTCGACCAGCAGAGCGCTGGCCACCGTGAGGCCGGCGTTCTTGCCGAGGTTGGTGGTGGCCACCTCGTAGTCGCCGCCGCCGCTCGGGTAGGCGTGCACGTTCTGCCGGTAGGAGGCCACCACCGTGAGCATCACGATGACGACCGCGACGGCCACCCAGGGGCTGTAGGAATAGAAGGAGACTCCCGCCAGCGACAGGATGACCAGGATCTCCTGAGGAGCGTAGGCCACGGAGGAGAGCGCGTCGCTGGCGAAGACAGGGAGCGCCACCCGTTTGGGGAGGAGTTGCTCGTGGAGCTGCCCGCTGCGCAGGGCGCGCCCCACGAGCAAGCGTTTGACAAGATCCGTTACCTTCGCCACGTCACCAGATGCTAGCCCCAGGCACAGGACCTAAACGAGGCGCTCCCCCCTAGCGCCATACTGGTGTCTGAGCAACCGGCCGGCCGCGGACAATGCGGGGGGACATGCATATTGTGATCATGGGGTGTGGTCGCGTGGGGTCGACCCTCGCGCACATCCTCGAGGACAGCGGCCATTCCGTCGCCATCATCGACCGCGACCCGCAGGCGTTCCGCCGGCTGCGCGCCGGGTTCCGCGGGCGGCGGGTGACCGGGGTCGGCTTCGACCGCGACGTGCTCACCGAGGCCGGCGTCGAGTCGGCGGCGGCGTTCGTCGCCGTGTCCAGCGGCGACAACTCCAACATCATCTCCGCCCGGGTGGCCCGCGAGACGTTCGGCGTCGACAACGTCGTGGCCCGCATCTACGACCCCCGGCGCGCCGAGGTCTACCAGCGGCTCGGCATCCCCACCGTGGCGACCGTGCGGTGGACGGCCGACCAGATCCTGCGCCGCATCCTGCCGGAGGGCGCCGAGCCGCTCTGGCGCGACCCGACGGGCACCGTCGTGCTCGCCGAGGTGACGGTCAACCCGTCCTGGATCGGCACCCGCGTCACCGACCTGGAGGCGCGCGTCGGCACCCGCGCCGCCTTCATCAACCGCATGGGCGAGGCCCTGACCATCACCGACGACACGGTGGTGCAGGAGGGCGACGTGCTGCACGTCGTCGCCGCCGAGAACGACATGGACCGGATCAACAAGGTGCTCGCCGGGGCGCCGGAAGAGGACCACTGATGCGCGTCGCCATCGCCGGAGCGGGCGCGGTCGGCCGTTCCATCGCCGCGGAGCTGCTGGAGAACGGGCACGAGGTCCTGCTCATCGACGTCGACCCCCGCGCCATCAAGATCGACAGCGTGCCGCGGGCCGAGTGGCTGCTCGCCGACGCCTGCGAGATCGCCTCCCTCGACGAGGCCGGGCTCAACAACTGCCACGTCGTCGTCGCCTCCTCCGGCGACGACAAGGTCAACCTCGTGGTGTCGCTGCTGGCCAAGACCGAGTACGGCGTGCCGCGCGTGGTGGCCCGCATCAACCACCCCAACAACGAGTGGCTGTTCAACGAGTCGTGGGGCGTGGACGTCGCCGTCTCCACCCCGCGCCTGCTGAGCGCCCTGGTCGAGGAGGCGGTGAGCGTCGGCGACCTGGTGCGGCTGATGACCTTCCGCCAGGGCCAGGCCAACCTGGTCGAGCTGACCCTGGCCGAGGACGCGCCGGTCGTCGGGCAGCGGGCGGGCGCGGTGCCCTGGCCGGTCGACTCGGCGCTGGTGGCGATCCTGCGCGAGGGCCGGGTGCTGGTGCCGTCGGCGGACGACCCGCTGGAGGCGGGCGACGAGCTGCTGTTCGTCGCCAACCAGGAGGTCGAGCAGGAGCTCGCCCACCTGCTGTCCCAACGCTGACCCCCGAAGCGCGGCGCCCGGCCCTGCCCGCCGGGGGCCCGCCGGGGGCCCGCCGGGGCCCGCCGGGCGCCGCGGCGGCGCGGGGCCGTCAGGACTCGCAGGTCGTCTCGAACTCGGCGTCGCACCGGTCCGTGCCGTCCCCGCCGGTGGCCGTGTCCGTGCCGGCGTCGCCGAGCAGCAGGTCGTCGCCGCCGAGGCCGGAGATCCGGTCGTCGCCGTCGCCGCCCGACACCGCGTCCCTGGCCAGGCCGCCGACGAAGCCGTCGGCCCCCGGTCCGAGCGTCACCCGGGAGCGCAGCGTCGTCCGGTTGCGCACCAGGTCGTCGCCGCTCCCGGTGGTGACGGCGACCGTCGTGACGCCCGCGCTCGGGCAGTCGGCCTGATTGGCGTTCACCAGGACGCACGGCCCGCCCGCGGTGACCGTGTCGCCCGCGTTGCGGACCAGGAGCGAGCCGTCGGTGTCCACGAACACCGCGATGTCGTCGGCCGCCGCGCCGGCGTGCACCTCCAGCACCCCGCCCGACACGCTCACGCCTGTCGCCGCGTGCGCGGGCCCCGCGACGGCCAGCAGGGACGCGGCCAGCGCCGCCCCCGCCGTCACCGCCCGCACCCCGTGGCGCCGCAGCACCCGCGCCCTGGAGCGCCGCTCGCCGGCCTGTGTCGTCGTCGTCGTCCTCATCGTCGTTCCCCCCTCGGAGATGGATGGATCAGCCGAGGACGAGTACAGCGGGGAAAGCGCCGCCGCCCTGTGCCGGAGCGGACAGGAGCCGTGTGCATTTGTGCCTGTAGTCCCGGGTCAGGGGGCGTCAGAGCCAGCCCATGCGCTGCGCGGTGCGGATGGCCTCCAGCCGGTTCTGGGCGTTGAGCTTGGTCATCGCGCTGGACAGGTAGTTGCGGACGGTGCCCTCGGTCAGGTGCAGCTCGCCCGCGATCCGCGCGATCGTCGCCCCGTCGCCGGCCAGCCGCAGGGCGTCGCGCTCGCGCTCGGTCAGCGGGCTGTCGCCGGCCGCCATGGCCGCCGCCGCCAGCTCGGCGTCCAGGTAGCGCCCGCCGCCCTGGACCTTGCGGATCGCCATGGCCAGCTCCTCGGCGGAGGCGTCCTTGCCGAGGAAGCCGCTCACGCCCGCCGCCATCGCCCGGCGCAGGTAGCCGGGCCGGCCCAGACTCGTCAGGATGACGATCTTGCACTGGTGGCTGATCTGCTCGGCGGCGCTCAGCCCGTCCATGCCGGGCATCTCGATGTCGAGCACGGCCACGTCCGGCCGGTGCTCCGACACCGCGCCCAGCACCTCGTCGCCCCGCCCCACCTGGGCGACCACCTCGATGCCTTCCTCCAGGTCCAGCAGGGCCGCGATGGCGCCGCGGACGAGATGCTCGTCGTCGGCGAGCAGCACGCGAATGGTCATGCTCTCCTTCTCCGGCTCACGCGGGCACCGCGGCCCGCAGCAGGTAACGGCCCTCGGGGGCGGGCGCGGCCTCCAGGGTGCCGCCCGCCGCGCGCAGCCGGTCGGCGAGGCCCGCCAGCCCGTTCGGCGCGTGCCGGCCCGCCGGGCCGCTCACCCCGTCGTTGGACATCTCCAGGACGCCGTCCTCGATGACGATCGCGCAGTGCTCGGCCCGGCTGTGCTTCAGCACGTTGGTGGCGCCCTCGCGGACGACCGTGGCCAGCAGCGTGCGGGACTCGGGCGACAGCGCGGCCGTGTCGGCGCGGACGGTGCAGCGCACGTCCGCCGCCTCCAGCACCGCCCGTACGCTGGCCAGCACCTCGTCCAGGTCGATCGCCCGGTAGTTCTGCACGACGGCGCGCACCTCGCGCAGCGACCGCCGCGACAGGTCGCGCACCTCGAACATCTCGGCCGCCGCCGCCTCCGGGTCCGCCCGCAGCCGCCGCTCGGCGCGGGCGGTGCGGGCGGCCACGTCGGTGAGGCTCTGGCCGAGCAGGTCGTTGAGGTCGCGGGCAAAGCGCAGGCGCTCCTCCGAGACCGCCAGCCGGGCCAGCGCCTCCTCGCCCTCGTGCGCCTCCTGCGCCAGCCGCCACAGCCGCAGGTTCGCCAGCGTCGCGCCCACGCAGACCACGACCAGGAACGTCAGGGACGCCGCCAGCAGCACCGTGTCCGCCGGGTCCGCGCCGCTCAGCGCCACCAGCAGGGTGATCCCCGCGAGCCCGGCCACCGACAGGACGACGACGGTGCGCCTGCGGGCGAACGGCGTCAGGATCCCGAGCCAGGCCGGCAGCGCCCACACGACGGCCACCCCGCACAGGAGCACGGCGATCACCCCGGTCACCGCCAGCAGCGCCGTCGGCCGGCGGCCGCCGCGCACCGCCACCCGGAACGGCCGGGTGCCGAGCACGACGAAGACCGCCAGCAGCACGGCGGCGGCTCCGGCGAGCGGCGGCCACATGCCCGCCTGGAGCTGCAGGTGGAGGCCGTAGAAGCCGAGCAGGCTGAGCAGCGGCACGATGTCGGTGGAGTAGACGATCACCCAGCGGACCTTGTCGAGCCGGGTCGCGTTCCGCAGCCGGTCGATCGGCCCCCGCCCCAGGCGCCGCCCCGCCTCCAGCACACTCCCGCCGGCGTCGGCCCGCCCGGTCGCGCCGGCGTCGGCCCGCCCGGTCGCGGCGGCGTCGTCTCGCGTGGTCCGGCCGCTCACGCGGACACCGCCTCGCGTACCTCGCCCGCGACCGGCACGCTCGCGCGCAGCACGAACTCGCCCCCGGGCCCGGGCGCCGCGGACAGGGTGCCGCCCGCCTCGGCCAGCCGCTCCGCCAGCCCGCGCAGCCCGCTCCCGGACGCCGCCCCAGCCCCCGCCCCGGAAGCGGCACCCGCCCCGGGAGCGGCACCCACCCCGGGAGCGGCACCCGCCCCGAAGGTGGCGCCCGTCCCGGGACCGGCCGCAGGGACGCCGTCGTTGCGCATCTCCAGGACGCCGCCCTCGATCGTGATCGAGCAGTTCCGCGCCTCGCTGTGCTTGAGCACGTTCGTGCCGCCCTCGCGCACCACCCACGCCAGCAGCGCCCGCGCCGCCGGCGACAGCCCGCCGGCCCTGGCCCGGACGGCGCACCGCGCCCCCGACGCCTCCAGCGCCGCCCGCACCCCGGCCAGCTCCTGGTCCAGATCGAGCGCCTGGTAGCCGTGCACGGCCTGCTGTACCTTGGCCAGCGAGTCGCCGGCCAGCCCCCGGACCTCGGTCATCTCCGCCAGCGCCCGCCCGGCGTCCTTGGTGGCCAGCTTGGCGGCCAGCTCGCTCTTCAGCGTGATCACCGACAGGCTGTGGCCGAGCAGGTCGTGCAGGTCACGGGCGAAGCGCAGCCGCTCCTCGGCGACGGCCAGCCGGGCCCTCGCCTCGCGGCCGTTGTTGGCGTCCCTGATGATCCACCAGAGCCAGCGCCACAGGATCATGGCCGGGACCATGAGGACGATGTTGAGCGTGATCCCGGCCAGCACGCCGGTCCAGCTCTGGCCGTACACGAGCGCGGAGTAGGCGGTGAACAGGACGGCCACGGCCGCCGACAGGCCCGCCGTGACCCGCGGCGGCAGGTACAGGGCGGCCCCGGCCAGCCACAACGTGCCCAGCTCGATCCACGGCGCGGTGTTGTCGAGGGTGGGCGGGCGCAGCAGCGTCGCGCCGAGCGCGAACAGCCCCGACAGCAGCAGCTTCCAGGTGGGGCGCGGCCGGTGGTCGAAGCCCTCGCGCAGGACGAAGGGGAACAACCCGCACAGCCCGAGCTGGCAGGCGATGGTGACGGCGGCGTGCGCGGGTGAGATCGCGCCCGCCATCAGGCGGCCGACGGTGAACGCGACGATGATGACGGCGATCATCGCGACGACGCCGTCCATCCAGTAGATCAGGATCTTCCTGGCCGTCTCCGGACGAGCCGCCATCGCCCCTTGCCCCTCGCCGCCTGGATGAATGCCGCGTAAGGGATCCTATCGTCAGGGCGCGGAACCCTGAAGAACGGACGAGACACCGGTGTCCGGGGCGGCCCCGCGCAGCGACAGCCAGGCCAGGCCGTGCCGGAGGGCGTACGCGGTGAGGGTGCGGGCGTCCTGCTCGCTGAGGTCGGCCCCGTCGGCCAGCACGAGCGTCAGGGCGATGCGCCGCCACGCCTGCTCCGGCTCGGGCATCGCCTGGGCGCGGGCGATCTGGGCCCGCGCCAGCCGGATCGCGGCGGCGAGCCGGTGCAGCCGGCCCGCGGGAGCGGCGCGCGGCTCCACCTCGGCCAGCAGGTTGACGGTGCCGACCTCGGCCCCGGCCTGGCGGGCGGCGCGCAGCGAGGCGGCGTCGCCGGCGCTCAGCCCGGACGCCGTGAGCGGCAGCGTGTAGCTGACCCGCAGCCGGCGCTCCCGCTGCAGGACCCGGAGCGCGCGGGCCCGGTGCAGCGCCGCCGCGGCGGTGTCGCCGTCGCCCGGCTCGAAGTCGAGCGCGGCCGCGCCGAACGCGCCCGCCACCCGGCGGTAGGCGGCGCTCAGCCCGCCCGGCCGGACGCAGCGGGCCGCCGGGTCGGGGCCGTCGGGGCCGCCGAACGACGGGGCGGCGTCGCCGCCCAGCGCCCGCAGCGGCCCGATGCGGTTGGCCACAGGGTTCTCGCCGGGGTCGGCGGGCGTGCCGGCCGCGCTCGCCCACTTGGGGGAGCAGCCGTCCGCGCCGCCCGCGACGAGGTGGCCGAGCAGGTAGTGGCGGACGCCGCTGCGGCGTGCCCGGGCCGGCAGGTCGAAGCCCGGCTCGCGGGCGGTGTCGACGTAGCCGACGAACCCCGGCTGCGGCGTCTCGGAGACCGCCGCGGACAGCGCGGGGGCGTGCCGGGTGACGGGCGGGCGCGGCGGCGCGGGCCGGGCGGCGGGCTCGCCCGCGGCGACGGGCAGCAGCCGGACCGCGACCGTGGTGGTGGCCACGAGCGCCAGCGCCCCGAGGATGGCGAGAGGGCGGGGGAGCGTGCCCGGCTCCCTCTGGTGCCGCGGCATGGCGCACTCCCTGTGTTCGTCCGGCTACGTAGGGCGCTGGAATCGAACCTAGCAAGCCGGGCCGCGCCGCGTCACCCCTTTCCGGCTCGCGCCCGAAGTGAGCCGATAATGTGGGGCATGAAGCTGCGGATCTTCACCGAGCCCCAGCAGGGCGCGACCTATGACGACCTGCTCACCGTCGCCCAGGCCACCGAACGGCTGGGTTTCGACGCCTTTTTCCGGTCCGACCATTACCAGCGCATCGGCTCCGGCGACCCCGGCGTCGGCTCGACCGACGCCTGGATCACGCTGGCGGGCCTGGCGAGGGAGACCTCCTCCATCCGGCTCGGCACGCTGGTGTCGCCCGCCACGTTCCGGCTCCCGGGGCCGTTGGCGATCAGCGTGGCGCAGGTGGACCGGATGAGCGGCGGCCGCGTGGAGCTGGGCTTCGGCACCGGCTGGTACGACGCCGAGCACACCTCGTACGGCATCCCGTTCCCGCCCACCGGCGAGCGCTTCGGCCGCTTCGAGGAGCAGCTGGAGATCATCACCGGCCTGTGGACGGCGGAGAAGACCTACTCCTTCGAGGGCAGCTACTACCGGCTGGCCGACTCGCCCGCGCTGCCCAAGCCCGCGCAGCGGCCCCGCCCGCCGATCATCATCGGCGGGTTCGGCGCCAGGCGCACGCCGCGCCTGGCGGCCGCGTACGCCGACGAGTACAACCTGCCGTTCCGCTCGCTCGCCGACACCGAGGTGGCCTTCGACCGGGTGCGCAGGGCGTGCGGGACGACCGGGCGCGAGGTCGTGCTGTCGGTGGCGCAGACCACGGTCGTGGGCGCCGACCGGGCCGAGATCGAGCGGCGCGCGGCGGCCATCGGCGAGGACCCGGACAAGCTGCGCGAGAGCGGCCTGTGCGGCACCCCGGCCGAGGTGGTCGAGCGCATCGGGCGGTTCGCCGCGCTCGGCGCCGAGCGGTTCTACCTGCAGATCCTCGACCTCGCGGACCTGGAGCACCTGGAGCTGATCGCCGCCGAGGTGCTGCCGCACGTGTGAGGTAAACGGTTGGCGGGCCTTCGGGGCGTTCCGGCACACTTGGGGCGTGCTGCTGACGATCACGACCACCGCGAGACCCGCCACCGACCTGGGCTTCCTCCTGCACAAGCATCCCGAGCGGGTGCAGGAGTTCAGCCAGTCGGCCGGCACGGCCACGGTGTTCTATCCGGAGGCGGGCGAGGAGCGCTGCACCGCCGCGCTGCTGCTGGAGATCGACCCGGTCGCGCTGGTCCGGTCGCGCGGCAAGGGCTCGCCCGACTTCAGCCTGTCGCAGTACGTCAACGACCGCCCCTACGCGGCCTCGTCGCTGCTGGCCGTGGCGCTCGGCGACGTGTTCCGCACCGCGCGGGCGGGGCGCTGCAAGGCCCGTCCCGAGCTGCCCGGCCGGGCGCTGCCGCTGGAGCTGACGCTGCCCGCGCTGCCCTGCCGGGGCGGCCCCGACCTGGCCCGGCGGCTGTTCGAGCCGCTGGGGTGGGAGGTCGAGGCGCGGGCGCTGCCGCTGGACGAGGGCTTCCCCGAGTGGGGCGAGTCGCGCTACGTCCGGCTCGCGCTGCGCGGCACGCTGCGCCTGGCCGACGCGCTCAACCACCTGTACGTGCTGCTGCCCGTGCTCGACGACGGCAAGCACTACTGGATCGCGCCGGACGAGGTGGACAAGCTCGTCCGGGCGGGGGAGGGCTGGCTGCGCGGGCACCCCGAGCGCGGCCTGATCCTCCGCCGCTACCTCGGGCGGCGCTGGTCCCTGGCGCGCACCGCCCTCGCCCGGCTGGCCGAGCTGGGCGACGAGACCGAGGAGCACCTGGAGCCCGCGCTCGCCGAGGACGCCCCGGCCGGCGAGACCGCCGCCGACGAGGCCGCCGCCGCCGAGGCGGAGGCCGCCGAGCCCGTGGACCCCGCCGATGGGCAGGCGACCAGGCCCAGGTCGCTGAGCGCCCGCCGCCGCGAGGCCGTGCTGGCCCGCCTGGAGGCGCTGGGCGCGGCGAGCGTGATCGACCTCGGCTGCGGCCAGGGCGAGCTGGTCGGCGCGCTGCTGTCGCGCCCCAGGTTCACCCGCGTGGCCGGCATGGACGTCTCCCCGCTGGCGCTCACGATCGCGGCCCGCAAGCTGCGCCTCGACCGCATGCCCGACGCCAGGCGGGCCAGGCTCACCCTGTTCCAGGGCGCGCTCACCTACACCGACAAGCGCCTGTCCGGCTACGACGCCGCCGTGCTCATGGAGGTGGTCGAGCACGTCGACCCGCCCCGCCTGGCGGCGCTGGAGCGCGTCGTGTTCGGCCACGCCCGCCCCCGGCACGTGATCGTCACCACGCCCAACGTCGAGTACAACGTCCGCTACGCGTTCCTGACCGGCCTGCGCCACCCCGACCACCGCTTCGAGTGGACCCGCGCCGAGTTCGCCGCCTGGTGCGGGCGGGTGGCGGCCGAGCACGGCTACCAGGTGACGTTCGAACCGGTCGGCGACGACGACCCCGAGGTCGGCCCGCCCACCCAGATGGGGGTGTTCACCCGATGATCAGCGTTCCCGAGCTGTCGCTCGTGGTGCTCGTCGGCGTCTCCGGCAGCGGCAAGTCGACGTTCGCCCGCAGGCACTTCAGGCCCACGCAGGTGATCTCGTCCGACTTCTGCCGCGGCCTGGTCGCCGACGACGAGAACGACCAGGCGGCCACCCCGGCCGCCTTCGACCTGCTGCACCACATCGTCGGCGTGCGGCTGTCGCGCGGCCTGTTCACCGTGGTCGACGCCACCAACGTCCAGTACGCCGCCCGCAAGAGCCTCATCGACCTGGCCAGGAAGCACGACGTGCTGGCCGACGCGATCGTGCTCGACGTGCCGGAGGAGGTCGCGATCGCGCGCAACGCCGGCCGTCCCGACCGCGACTTCGGCCCCGGCGTGGTGCTCCGCCAGCGCAAGGACCTGCGCCGCTCGCTCGGCAAGATCTCCCGCGACGGGTTCAGGAAGGTGCACGTGCTGCGCGGCGAGGACGAGATCGCCGCCGCCGCCGTCACCTACGAGAAGGCGTGGTCGGACCTGACCCACCTGACCGGCCCGTTCGACGTGATCGGCGACGTGCACGGCTGCCGCGCCGAGCTGGAGGCGCTGCTGGCCCGGCTGGGCTGGGAGGGGATCCGGCACCCGGAGGGCCGCACGGCGGTGTTCGTCGGCGACCTGGTGGACCGCGGCCCGGACACGCCGGGCGTGCTGCGCCTGGTCATGGACATGGTCGAGGCCGGCACCGCGCTCTGCGTGGCGGGCAACCACGAGCAGAAGCTGGTGCGCGCGCTGAACGGCCGCAACGTCAAGGTCACCCACGGCCTCCAGGAGTCGCTGGACCAGCTCGCCGCGCAGCCGCCGGAGTTCGTGGAGCGGGCGCGGGCGTTCATGGACGGCCTGCTCAGCCACTACCGGCTGGACGGCGGCCGGCTCGTGGTCGCGCACGCCGGGCTCAAGGAGGCCTACCACGGCCGCGCGTCCAAGCGGGTGCGCTCCTTCGCCCTGTACGGCGACACGACCGGCGAGACCGACGAGTACGGCCTGCCGGTCCGCCTGCCGTGGGCGGAGGACTACCGGGGCCGCGCGACGGTCGTCTACGGCCACACGCCGACCACGCACCCCGAGTGGGTCAACAACACGATCTGCCTCGACACCGGCTGCGTCTTCGGCGGCCGGCTGACCGCGCTCCGCTACCCGGAGCGCGAGCTGGTGCAGGTCCCGGCGGAGAAGACCTGGTACGAGCCGGTCAAGCCGCTCGGCGGCGGCCCGGCCCGCGACCCGGGCATGCTCGACATCGGCGACGTGACCGGCACCCGCCACGTCGAGACCCGGTTCGGCGGCCGCGTCAAGATCGCGGAGGAGAACGCGGCGGCCGCCCTGGAGGTGATGAGCCGCTTCGCGGTGGACCCGCGCTGGCTGGTCTACCTGCCGCCGACGATGGCGCCGCCCGAGACGTCCCGGCTGGACGGCTACCTGGAGCACCCGCACGAGGCGTTCGAGGAGTTCGCCGCCGCCGGGGTGCGCGAGGTCGTGTGCGAGGAGAAGCACATGGGTTCGCGCGCCGTCGCCGTGCTGGCCAGGACGCCGGAGGCGGCCGCGGCCCGGTTCGGCGTGCGCGACGGCTCGCCGGGCACCGTCTACACCAGGACCGGGCGGCCGTTCTTCGCCGACGCCGGCCCGCTCGCCGAGCGGCTGGCGGCGGCCTGCGCGCCGCTCTGGGACGAGCTGGGCTCCGACTGGGTGGTGCTCGACTGCGAGCTGCTGCCCTGGTCGGCCAAGGCCGGCGACCTGATCAGGAGCCAGTACGCCTCGGTCGGGGCGGCGGCCCGCGCGGCCCTTCCCGAGGCGGTCTCCGTGCTTGAGGCGGCGGCCGGGCGCGGGCTGGGTGTGGGCGAACTGCTGGACCGCACCCGGCGCCGCTCCTCCAACGCTGCCCTGTTCCGCGACGCCTATGCCCGTTACTGCTGGCCGGTGGACGGCCTGGAGGGGGTGAGGGTGGCCCCGTTCCAGATCCTGGCCTGCGAGGGGCGGGCGACGGCGCTGGAGCCGCACGCCTGGCACCTGGCCACGCTGGCGAGGCTGGAGGGGCCGCTGATCGCGCCCACCCGGCACGTGTTCGCCGACCTGGACTCGCCGGAGTCGCGGGCGGCGGCCACGGCCTGGTGGGAGTCGCTGACGGCGGCCGGCGGCGAGGGCATGGTGGTCAAGCCCGCCGCGTACACGCCCGGCCGGGTGCAGCCGGGGGTCAAGGTGCGCGGGCGCGAGTACCTGCGCATCATCTACGGCCCCGACTACACCGAGTCGCTGGACGTGCTGCGCCGGCGTTTCCTCGGCAAGAAGCGCTCGCTCGCGCTCCGCGAGTACGCCCTCGGCCTGGAGGCGCTCGCCCGGCTGGCGGACGGCGAGGCGGCCTGGCGGGTGCACGAGCCGGTCTTCGCGGTGCTGGCGCTGGAGTCCGAGCCGGTGGACCCGCGCCTTTAAAGATTGGGTAAGCGGTCCGCTGGCCCCGTGACGTGCGGGTATGCCCCCGGCACGGGGAAAGGACCGCAATGGCCACTCAGCACACGCACCACGAGCACATGGGGCACGTCGTATTCATCACGGCGGCCGCCGCGATCGGCGGGTTCCTGTTCGGCTACGACAGCTCCGTAATCAACGGCGCGGTCGTCGGGATCCAGCGGCACTTCCATGTCGGGGCGGTGCAGACCGGCTTCGTGGTGGCCATCGCGCTGCTCGGCTCCGCCGCCGGCGCCTGGATCGGCGGCGGGCTGGCCGACCGGTGGGGCCGCACCCGGTCGATGCAGGTGGCGGCGCTGCTGTTCGCCGTCAGCTCGATCGGGCAGATGCTGCCGTTCGCGCTGTGGGACCTCGCGGTGTGGCGGGTGATCGCGGGCTTCGCCATCGGCATGGCGTCGGTGCTCGGGCCGGCCTACATCGCCGAGGTCGCGCCGCCCGCCTACCGGGGGCGGCTCGGCTCGTTCCAGCAGCTCGCGATCGTGCTCGGCATCGCGGTGTCGCAGCTCGTCAACTTCGTGATCGCGAAGGTGGCGGGCGGCGCGGTCAACAACAGGCTGTGGCTGCTGGAGGCGTGGCAGTGGATGCTGGGCGCGTGCGCGGTGCCGGCGCTGCTGTACCTGCTGTTCGCGCTGGTCATCCCCGAGTCGCCGCGCTACCTCATCATGTCGGGCCGGCCGCGCAGGGCGCGCGAGGTGCTGGCCGAGGTGGAGGGCGACGACGTGGACCTCGACGAGCGCATCGCCGAGATCCAGCACGTGCTGCGCACCCAGCGGGTGCCGGGGCTGAAGGACCTGCGCGGGCCCGCGCTCGGGCTGCTGCCGATCGTGTGGGCCGGCATCGTGCTGTCGGCCTTCCAGCAGCTCGTGGGCATCAACGTGATCTTCTACTACTCGTCGGTGCTGTGGCAGTCGGTCGGCATCAACCAGAGCGACTCGCTGCTCATCAGCTTCTCCAGCTCGATCATCAACATCATCGGCACGTTCGTCGCGATCTCGCTGGTGGACAAGATCGGCCGGCGGCCGCTGCTGATGATCGGCTCGGTCGGGATGGCGGTCTCGCTGGCCACGGCGGCGTGGGCGTTCAGCGCGTCCAGGACGACCGGGAGCGGCGGCGTCATGCTGCCCGACCCGCAGGGGCCGATCGCGCTCATCGCGGCCAACGTGTTCGTGTTGTTCTTCGCCCTGTCGTGGGGTGTGGTGGTCTGGGTGCTGCTGGGCGAGATGTTCCCCAACCGCATCCGGGCCGCCGCCCTCGGCGTCGCCGCCGCCGCGCAGTGGCTCGCGAACTGGGCGATCACGGTGTCGTTCCCGGCCCTCGCCGAGTGGAACCTGCCGCTGACCTACGCCATGTACGCGCTGTTCGCGGCGCTGTCGTTCGTCTTCGTCCTGCGCCGGATCAGGGAGACGAAGGGCCGCAAACTTGAGGACATGGGCTAACCTGTGGCGTGCTTGACGACGTCCTCGGCCCCTCGCTCGACGTACTGTTCTGCGGCATCAACCCCGGCCTCATGTCCGCGGCGACCGGCCACCACTTCGCCCGCCCCGGCAACCGCTTCTGGCCCGCGCTGCACCTGTCCGGCTTCACGCCGCGGCTGCTCGCGCCGGCCGAGCAGCACCTGCTGCCCTCGTACGGGCTGGGCATCACGAACCTCGCGCCCCGGCCCAGCGCCAAGGCGTCCGAGCTGACCAGGGAGGAGCTGGTCGAGGGCGGGGCCGCGCTGGCGGCGAAGGTCGCCGCCGTGGCGCCGAAGGCGCTGGCGGTGCTGGGGGTCTCGGCGTACCGCACCGCCTTCCTGCGGCCCAAGGCGCGGATCGGGCCGCAGGAGGAGACGGTGGGCGGGGCCAGGGTGTGGGTGCTGCCCAACCCGAGCGGGCTCAACGCCCATTTCACCCTGGCCGGGATCGCGGAGGAGATGCGCCGCCTGCGATCCTCGCTCGCCTGAGCGGCGGCTACCTGGCGGCGAAGTCCTGCGTCCAGTAGAGCGTGCCGCCGGAGCTCCTGGCCATGCCGACGCCGATGAGGTTGTAGCGGCAGTTGAGGATGTTGGCCCGGTGGCCGGAGCTGTTCATCCAGGACTGCATGACCGAGGCGGGGGAGGTCTGTCCCTTGGCGATGTTCTCCGCCCAGGCCGAGCCGCCGGTGAAGCCGGCCGCGCGGATGCGGTCGGTGAAGGTGCGGCCGTCCTGCGAGGTGTGGCTGAAATAGCCCTTCTTCGCCATGTCGGCGGAGTGGCCGAAGGCCGCCGCGCGGAGCTGCGGGTCGTGCGCGAGCGGGGCGCAGCCCGCCTTGGCGCGCTCCTCGTTGGTGATGCGGAGGACCTCGTTCTCCTCCGCGGTGCCGACGGCACCGCTCGTGGGCGTGCCCGTCGGCGTGGTGGTCGGCGTCGCCGTGGGAGTGCCCGAGGTGGTGGGCGTCGGCGAGGGGGTGGGGGTGCCCGTGGACGGGTCGCAGGTGAGCCGGGCCGCCCGGGACCTGACGGTGTGGCCGCGGTAGTCGGTGGCGGTCGCGTAGTACGTGCCGGGCTTGCAGGCCAGCGCGAGCGAGAGCCGGCCCTCGCGGGTGGCGCCGCTCTTGACGACCGGGTCGCGGCCGGGGACGGCGCGAAGGATGCGGATGCGCACGAGGCCGGGGGAGAAGCAGCCGCGGCGGGCGGCCGAGGAGGTGATCCGGAGAGCGGTGCCGCTCAGCCTGGGCTTGGTGACGGTAACCCGGCAGGCCGACTCGGATGCGGTCGCGGCCTCGGCCGCGGTGACCGGCGCGCACAGGGCGGCGGCGCTCACCAGGCCGGCAAGAACCCCTAGGGGTCTACGCATAGGGGGTTTCCTCCAGTTTGCGGTAGACGCTGGATGGCCATGCATTCTGTCGGGCCGCAACCCTTTTGTCAGCCGATTCGGGACAATTTCGTGATGTAACCGGTAAACCAAAGGTTCTCCTGGGGCGTCTGAGGCGGTCCGCCGGGCCGGGGATGCGGGCGGCCGAAACCGGTCGCCGGACCGGCCGCCGGGCCGATGAGAGCGCTCCAGCGCACCACGTCTCGAAAGCGTCACGGCTCTTGACGGGGGTGACACACGGAATTTACGTTCGCGGTACTTATCCGGTTCAGCAGTGTTCCAGCGCTCGATGCGGGGGCTTCTGGGAGCGCTCCCATTGGTAAGGAGACCAGCGATGCGTAACCGGGCTCGGAAGATCGTCCCCCTCCTCGCGGCCGGACTGCTCGCCGCCGCGGCCTGCAGCGGCGGCCCCGCCACGCCGACCGGGCCGGCCCCCTCCCAGGGCCAGAGCCAGGGCGGCCCGGCCGCCGCCGACCCGAACCAGCTCCCGCGCGGCGAGACCCTCTACACCACCGGCACCCAGTGGGGCCCGCCCGCCAACTACAACCCGATCCGCGAGTGGGACTCCGCCGTCGGCACCAAGGGCCTGGTGTACGAGACCCTGTTCCACTACGACACGGTCAACGCCAAGCTGACCCCCTGGCTCGCCACCGGCGGCTCCTGGACCGGCGACACCACCTACGAGCTCAAGCTGCGCCCCGGCGTCAAGTGGTCGGACGGGCAGCCTTTCGCCGCCAAGGACGTCGTCTTCTCCTTCGAGCTCGGCAAGATGGAAACGATTCCGTACCACAACCTGTGGAACTGGCTGAAGAGCGTGGAGGCCGTGGACGACCAGACGGTCAAGTTCACCTTCTCCAAGGCCAACTACCAGGAGTGGGACTTCATGCTCTACTCCCGCTCGATGGTCCCCGAGCACGTCTGGAAGGACCGCTCCGAGAAGGAGGTCCTGGACGGCGTCAACGACAAGCCGGTCGGCACCGGCGCCTACACCTTCATGAGCAAGGACCAGGACCGCGTGGTCCTGCAGCGCCGCGACGACTGGTGGGGCAAGACCGCGCTCAACATGGAGCCCAAGCCCCGCTACATCGTCGACATCGCCACCCCGAGCAACGAGGTCGCCCTCGGCCTGCTGCTGCAGAAGGGCCTCGACCTCAGCAACAACTTCCTGCCCGGCGTCGCCAACCTGGTCAAGGGCAACTTCGGCCTGACGACGTACTACAACCAGCCGCCCTACATGTTGTCGGCCAACACCGCCTGGCTGGTGCCCAACACCACCAAGAAGCCGATGGACGACCCCGCCTTCCGCAAGGCCCTCGCCTCCTCGATCGACGTCAAGAAGATCGTCGAGGGCGTCTACGGCAACCTGGTCAAGGCCGCCAGCCCCACCGGCCTGCTGCCGCAGTGGGACAAGTACGTCGACCAGAACGTGGTCGCGAGCTCCGGCTTCTCCTTCGACACCGCCAAGGCCAAGAAGCTGCTGGCCGACGCCGGCTACAAGGACACCGACAACGACGGCTACGTGGAGAACAAGGACGGCTCCAAGCTGAGCCTGTCGCTCATCGTCCCGTCCGGCTGGACCGACTGGATGGAGTCGGCCCGCTCGATCGCCGCCAGCGCCAAGACCGCCGGCATCCAGGTCACCCCCGACTTCCCCGACTTCAACGCCCTGGTGGAGAAGCGCGCCAAGGGCGACTTCGACCTGCTGATCAACAACGAGCGGCAGCTGTCCAACTCGCCGTACACCTACTACGAGTACATGTTCCAGCTCCCGGTCCAGAAGCAGCAGAACACGGTGAACTTCGCCCGCTACGAGAACAAGAAGGCCTGGGACCTGGTCCAGCAGCTCGACCAGGTCAAGACCGACGACACCGCGGGCATGCAGAAGATCATCTCCCAGCTCCAGCAGATCAGCCTGGACGACCTGCCGGTGATCCCGCTCTGGTACAACGGCCTCTGGGCCCAGTCCAGCAACGCCGTGTGGAAGAACTGGCCGGCCGAGGCCGGGAGCGCGCCGAAGACCCCCGCCGTGATGTGGCGCAACTGGTTCGAACTGGGCGGCTTCGAGACCCTCACCCAGATCCAGCCCACCGCCTCCTGACCGAACCCCTCGTCCCCCGCTCCCGCGCCGGGAGCGGGGGACCCACACGGAGACCGATCACGTGCGCCGCTACTTCGGCAGGAAACTGCTCATCTACGGGCTGACGTTCTTCGTCGCCGTCACCGTCAACTGGATGATCCCGCGCTTCATGCCCGGCGACCCGGTGGCCAGCATGGTCGCGCGGGCCAACGTCAGCCAGCCCGAGGCCGTCGAGGCGATGCGGGCCTACTACAGCAGCCTCTTCGGCCTGGACCAGCCGCTGCTCAGCCAGTACGGCAACTTCTGGGGCGCGCTGCTGCGCGGCGACTTCGGCACCAGCATCTGGCTCTTCCCGACGCCGGTCAGCCAGGTCATCGGCGCGGCGGTGCCGTACACGCTGGCGCTGGTCGTGCCGTCGGTGCTGCTGAGCTGGGTGGTGGGCAACCGGTTCGGCGCGTACGCGGCCCGCCGCAAGCTGCTCGACAACACCGTCCTGCCCGTCGGGTACGTCCTGACGGCGATGCCGTACATGTGGCTGGCGGTGCTGCTGGCCTGGTCGCTCGGCGTGATCGCCGGGATCTTCCCGGTGGCCGGCGGCTACAGCTTCTCCATGCGCCCCCACCTGTCGTGGGCGTTCCTCCTCGACCTGCTGCACCACTGGACGCTGCCGTTCCTGTCGTTGTTCCTGGTGGCGCTCGGCGGCTGGGCGATCGGCATGCGCAACATGATCATCTACGAGCTGGAGTCCGACTACTCCACCTACCTGTCGGCCCTCGGCGCGCCCGACCGGCTCATCCGCCGCTACGCCTTCCGCAACGCCGTCCTGCCCCAGATCACCGGCCTGGCCCTGCAGCTCGGCGTGATCGTGGCCGGCGCGCTGGTCACCGAGATCGTCTTCGCCTACCCGGGCCTCGGCAGCCTCATCCTGAAGGCCATCCAGAACAAGGACTTCTTCCTCCTCCAGGGCACGTTCCTGTTCATCGTGCTCGGCGTGCTGATCGCCAACTTCATCATCGACATCGTCTACGTCGTGGTCGACCCGCGGACCAGGGCGGGAATGGCGGGTGCGCAGGCATGACGACGATCCAGGAAGCCGTCCCGCGCGAGCCGGCCGCGGTGCGGCGCGAGGCGCTGCACTTCGCGGTGCGCAACGGCAAGCTGATGACCGGCCTGGTCATCGTCCTCGCGCTGCTGCTGCTGGGGCTGTTCGGCCCGCTGCTCACCGGCGCCGCGCCCAACGAGTACGGCCCCCAGCCCATGAGCCCGCCGAGCGGCGCGCACTGGCTCGGCACCACCACCTTCGGCCAGGACATCTTCGCCCAGTTCGTGCACGGGCTGCGCAGCACCTTCGTCGTCGGCGTGGTCGGCGGCGGCATCGCCGCGGTCATCGGCATGGTCGTCGGCTTCGTCGCCGGCTACCGCGGCGGCATCCTCGACGAGGTGCTCAACATGCTCACCAACGTCATCCTCGTCATCCCCACCCTGGCCGTCCTGCTGATCATCAACGCCTACCTCGGGATCCGCAGCGTGGCCGTGCAGGGCCTGTTCATCGGGCTGACGCAGTGGCCGTGGGCGGCCCGGGCGATCCGGGCGCAGACGTTCTCGCTGCGCACCCGCGAGTTCGTGGACCTGGCCAGGATGAGCGGCTCCGGCACCGGGCGGATCATCGCCAGGGAGATCGCGCCGAACATGAGCAGCTACCTGTTCATGACGTTCATCCTGCTGTTCGGCGGCTCGGTGCTCATCGCCTCCTCGCTCGACTTCATCGGCCTCGGCCCCACCGAGGGCGTCTCGCTGGGCCTGATGCTGCAGAACGCCAACCAGTGGAGCGCCCTCCAGCTCGGCATGTGGTGGTGGTTCGTGCCGCCCGGCGCCGCGATCACCGCGATCGTGGGCGCCCTGTACGTGGCCAACGTCGGCCTCGACGAGGTCTTCAACCCGAAACTGAGGGAGACATGAGCCTGCAGGTCAGCGAGCTGAAGGTGCACTACCGGACGCTCAGGGGCGACGTGCGCGCGCTCGACGGCATGTCCTTCGAGCTCGGCGACGGCGAGATCCTCGGCCTGGTCGGCGAGTCCGGCTGCGGCAAGAGCACCCTCGGCAAGGCCCTCATCCGCATGGACGGCCGCATGCGCCACGTCGGCGGCCGGGTCGTCCTCGACGGGCGGGAGCTGCCCGTCGCCGACGACCGCGCGATGACGGCCTTCCGCTTCACGGAGGTCTCGCTCATCCCGCAGTACGCGATGAGCGCGCTCAATCCCACCCGCAAGATCCGCAAGATGGTCGGCGAGCTGCTGCGCTCGCGCGGCGCCGCCCTCGACACCGCCGAGCTGGAACGCCGCATGGACCAGGTCGGGCTGCCGCGCGAGGTGCTCGACCGCTACCCGATCGAGCTGTCGGGCGGCATGAAGCAGCGCATGGTCATGGTCATCTCCACGCTGCTCGACCCGTCCCTGCTCATCGCCGACGAGGTCACCTCCGCGCTCGACGTCTCCACCCAGAAGGCCGTCGCCCGCGCCCTGCTCGGCTTCCGCGACAGCGGCTACGTCAAGAGCATGATCTTCGTCACCCACGACATCGCGCTCACCCACCACATCGCCGACACGATCATGGTCATGTACGCGGGCCGCCTCGCCGAGAAGGCCCCCGCCGACGTGATCGTCAAGGCGCCCCGGCACCCGTACACGCGGCTGCTGATCGACTCGCTGCCCGAGGTCGGCGTGCGCTACGCCGAGCGGCGGCTGGAGGGCATCGCGGGCAGCCCGCCGTCGCTGCTCGACCCGCCCGCCGGCTGCCGCTTCCGCGCCCGCTGCCCCCTCGCGGGCGACGAGTGCGCCGCGGACCCGCCCGTGGCCGAGGTCGCGCCCGGCCACCACGTCGCCTGCTGGAAGGCATGATGCTGAGACTCGACCACGTCACCAAGGTGTTCAGGATCGGCGCGTTCGGCGGCCGGACCGTCACCGCCGTGCGGGACGTCAGCTTCGACGTCGTGCCCGGCGAGGTCGTCTCCCTCATCGGGGAGAGCGGCAGCGGCAAGTCCACGATCGGCCGCATGATCCTCGGGCTCAACCCGGCCACCAGCGGCTCCATCACCTACGACGGGCGGCCGGCGCGGGCGGGCAAGGAGTACTACCGGCACGTGCAGGGCATCTTCCAGGACCCGTTCAGCTCGTTCAACCCGGTGTTCAAGGCCGACCGGGTGTTCGCGATGATCAAGGACTCGTACCATCCCGGCGTGCCCGCGCCGGAGTGGGACGAGCGGGTCCGCGCGGCGCTCCGCGACGTGCGGCTCGACCCCGGCCAGGTGCTCGGCAAGTTCCCCCACCAGCTCAGCGGCGGCCAGCTCCAGCGCCTGCTCATCGCCCGCGCGCTGCTGCTGGACATCAAGCTGCTGGTGGCCGACGAGATCACCAGCATGCTCGACGCCAGCACCCGCATCGACGTGCTCAACCTGCTCGCCGAGCTGAAGACGAGGGGGCTCGGCGTGCTCTACATCACCCACGACCTGTCGCTCGGCAACTACCTGGCCGAACGCACGATCGTACTGCGCCAGGGCACGGTGGTGGAGATGGGCCCGACGGAGCGGGTCTTCGGCGACCCGCTGCACCCCTACACGCGCGAGCTGCTGTCGGCGGTGCCGCGCCTGCACGAGGACTGGGCCGACGCCGACGCCGTGGACACCTGCCTCTACCACGAGCGCGGGGCCTCCGGCGGCCTGCTGGAGGCCGGCCCGGGGCACTTCGTGGCGTGCGCCCGGCTGACGACCTGCTGAAGGAGACCTCTTGAACCACCGTCCGCTGCACGACGGCTGGACCCTGTCGTCGGAGGAGGCCGCGGACCTCATCACCGGGGTCCCCGCCACCGTGCCCGGCTGCGTGCACACCGACCTGCTCGCCGCCGGCCTCATCGACGATCCCTACCTCGACGACAACGAGCGCCGGCTGGCCTGGATCGGCCGCCGGGACTGGACCTACCGCACCGCCTTCACCTGGTCGCCGGACGAGCACGAACGCACCGACCTGGTGTGCCGGGGGCTCGACACGGTCGCGGAGGTCACGCTCAACGGGGTCCGCCTCGGGAGCACGGCCAACCAGCACCGCTCCTACCGCTTCCCCGTCCGCCACCTGCTGCGCGCCGGCGCCAACGAGCTGAGCGTGACCTTCGGCTCGGCCTACGCCTACGCCGAGGAGCGGCGGGCGGCGCTGGGGGAGCGGCCCGGCGCCTACGACGAGCCGTACCCGTTCATCCGCAAGATGGCCTGCAACTTCGGCTGGGACTGGGGCCCGACCCTGGTCACCGCGGGCATCTGGCGGCCGATCGGGCTGGAGAGCTGGAGCGGGGCCCGGCTGGCGGAGGTGCGGCCGCTGGCGTACGCGGACGGGACGGTGCGGGTGCACGTCCGGGTCGAGCGGGCGGCGGAGGGGCCGCTCACGCTGTCGGCCGAGGTCGCCGGGGTCACCGCGGAGCGGCGCATCGACGGCCGCGCCGCCGTGCTCGCGCTGAAGGTGCCGGACCCGGAGCTGTGGTGGCCGCGCGGCCACGGCGCGCAGCCCCTGTACGACCTCGCGGTGCGGCTCGGCGAGGACGAGTGGCGCGGCCGGATCGGCTTCCGCTCGATCGAGCTGGAACGCGAGGCGTTCCGGTTCAAGATCAACGGGGTGCCGGTCTACGTCAAGGGCGTCAACTGGATCCCCGACGACTGCTTCCCCTCCCGCGTGACCCGCGAGCGGCTGGCCGAGCGGTTCGGGCAGGCCGCCGACGCCGGGGTGAACCTGCTGCGCGTCTGGGGCGGCGGCCTGTACGAGAGCGACGACTTCTACGACCTGGCCGACGAGACGGGCCTCATGGTGTGGCAGGACTTCCCGTTCGCCTGCGCCGCCTACCCCGAGGAGGAGCCGTTCCGCTCGGAGGTCGAGGCCGAGGCCCGCGAGAACGTCACCCGCCTGGCCCCGCACCCCAGCCTCGTGCTGTGGTGCGGCAACAACGAGAACCTGGAGGGGTACGCCGACTGGGGCTGGCGCGACCGGCTCCAGGGCCGGAGCTGGGGCGCCGGCTTCTACCACGACCTGCTGCCGGGCCTCGTGGCCGAGCTGGACCCGACGCGGCCGTACTGGCCGGGCAGCCCCTACTCCGGCGCCCCCGGCCTGCCGCCCAACGACCCGGCGCGCGGCACGATCCACATCTGGGACGTCTGGAACCGCGAGGACTACACCCGCTACGCCGCCTACCGGCCGCGCTTCGTCGCCGAGTTCGGCTTCCAGGGGCCGCCCGCGTACGCCACGCTGCGCCGGGCCTCCTCCGACGAGCCGCTGACCCCGGGCTCCTCGCACCAGAAGGCCGTGGACGGCCAGGACAAGCTGCTGCGCGGGCTCGGCGCGCACCTGCCGCGGCCGCGCACGTTCGACGAGTGGCACTACCTGACGCAGCTCAACCAGGCGCGGGCGGTGGCCTTCGGCGTCGAGCGCTTCCGCGCGCTCATGCCGCACACCATGGGCACGATCGTCTGGCAGCTCAACGACTGCTGGCCGGTCACGTCCTGGTCGGCGGTGGACGGCGACGGGCGGCGCAAGCCGCTGTGGCACGCGCTGCGCCGCGCCTACGCCGACCGGCTGCTCACCTGGCTGGACGGCGAGCTGGCGGTGGTCAACGACGCCCCGCAGGCGTGGTCGGGCGAGCTGGAGCTGACCAGGCGCCGGCTGAGCGGCGAGCCGCTGGCCAAGGAGGTGGTCGCCGTGCACGTGGCGCCGCGCGCGGTGACCAGGGTGGAGCTGCCGCCCTCGGTGGCCGCCGCCGACGACCCGGCGCGCGAGCTGCTGTCGGCCCGCCTCGGCGCGGTGCGCGCGGTGCGCCTCTACGCCGAGGACCCGGCCGTGGCCTTCCCGCGGGCCGCCTTCGACGCGCACGCCGAGCCCGCGCCGGGCGGCTACCGGGTGACGGTCGCCGCGCGCACCGTGCTGCGCGAGCTGGCGCTCTTCCCCGACCGGCTGGACCCGGCCGCGGCCGTGGACGACCAGCTCGTCACCCTGCTGCCGGGCGAGAGCGCGGTCTTCCACGTCGCCACCGACGAGGAGCTGGACCCGGCGGCGCTGACCCGCTTCCCGGTGCTGCGGTGCCTCAACGAGGACGTCACACCCTGAACTCCTCGGTGCGGTGCCCGTAGGCGGGCACCGCGGCCCGCATCGCCTCGGTGACGACCGGCGGCGGCAGCGGCTCGACCTCGCGCGCGTGGAAGGCCAGCACGTCCTCGCCGGCGGCGTACAGCTCGCGCACGGCGGCCAGGCAGGGGCCGACCACGCTCGCGTCGGTGATCCGCCGGCCGCCCCGGCAGCCGCCGTGGCGGTCGTAGAGCACCTCGTACATCAGGGAGGGGCCGAAGACGACCAGCTCGGGCAGCGGGTCGAGGCGCGCGACCCGCGCGGCCGGCACCACCCGGCACGGGGAGCCGGCGCGCGCCCGCACGGCCAGCACGTGCATCTCCCACTGCAGGTACGGCGAGACCGGCAGCTCCGCCACCCGCACCCGCCGGACCGGCACCCGGCTGCGGAAGTAGTGCTCAAGAGGCTCGGCCATGCGGGCGACCAGGGCGAGGGAGCCCGCCCAGTCGCCGTCCATCATGGCCCGCCAGCTCGCCACGTCGGGCTCGTAGAAGTCCTGGGCGCGCTCCAGCTTCCACATCGGCTCGGTGCTCACGGCGTGGTCGCGGTCGAAGGCGTCCTGGTACCCCGCCGCGTCGAGGACGAGCGCGCCGGCGTGCCGCACGGCGGCGAACGGACTGTCGATCCCGGCCGGAGCGCCGTGCTCGGTCATGCGGCTCCTTCGCGCGTCTGGAAGACCCGCCCAGATCATCAATGGAGCCCCTGACAGGGTCAAGGCCCAAAAACGATCTGCGCGGGCCTCCTCAGCCGCGGTAGTGGAAGCGCCGGTGGACCAGGCTGAAGACCATGGCCACCAGCCACACGCCGAACAGCACCTTGAAGATGCCGAAGCCGCCCACCATCAGCCCGATGACCATGAACAGGAACAGCACCCCGACGAACGGGTGCGGGCCGCGGTGGTGGCGGCGCCCCGGGTGGCCCTTCCACTGGTGGCGCATCTGGTGGCGCATCTCCCGGTGGGCCCGGCGCCACTCGTGCCGGGCCTGGTGCAGGGACTGCATCTGCGCGTGGTGCGCGCCCATCGCCTCACGCCAGTCGCCCATGACCGCGCCGGCCGCGTCGTGGCGGGGCCCGGGCTCGCGGTAGGCGGGCCTGGGACCGGGCAGGTCGGCCGTGACCTGGGCGAGGTCACGGCCGGTCTTGGCGGCCAGCGCGTGGTCCAGCCGCTCGTCGAGCTCCTCGCGGGTCAGGCGGCCCTGCGCGAAGTGCTCGCGCAGCGCCTCCATCGTCTGCTCGCGCTCGGCGTCGCCGATGCGGAGGTCGTTGTGGTCCATGCCTGTTCCTCGCCCTTCCGGCCTCGCTGGGTCACTCCTCGCCCGGTTCGCCGTCGGCCAGGATCTGGTAGAGCTTGCGCCGGGTCTCCACCAAAGTCTTACGCGCTTCGCGGATTTGTGCGTCGTTCCCGGTCTGCAGAATCTGCATCATCGCGAAGGCGGACTGGCGGCCGATCTGCCACAGCTCGGTGACGTTGTCGTCGACGTCGGGGCGCATGTCGTCCCACGGCGCGCGGACCTCGTCGGCGTGCGCGTCGACGTAGGCGCGGCCCTCCTCGGTGAGGCGGAAGGTCTTGCGGCCCTCGCTCTCCTCGGCGACCACCAGGCCCTCGTCGGTGAGCTGCTGGAGCGCCGGGTAGACGGCGCCGGGGCTGGGCTTCCAGCCGCCCTCGCTGCGCTCGGCGATCTCCTGGATGATCTGGTAGCCGTTGCGCGGCTCCTCGGCCAGCAGGGCCAGGATCGCGGCGCGGACGTCGCCCCGCTTGGCCTTGCGGCTGCGGCCGCCCCAGCCGCGGTGGCCGCCGAACGGCCCGCCGGGGCCGCCCCACGGGCCGCGCCCGAAGTCGAACGGGAACGGGCCGCCCGGCCCGCCCCTGCGGCCGCGCTCCCTGTGCTCGTGGCGGTGCTGTTCGTGCCGGCGGTGCGAGCGGCCACCCATCTCCTCGAAGGCGTCGGCGACGGCCTTGAAGGCCTCGCGGGCGGCGCGCCGGTACTCGTGGGCGCCCGGCCAGGGGCCGGACGCTGCCTGTGCGGAACTCATAGGTTTCCCCCTATATCGTGATTCGTTCTCGATGCGTCAAAGATATATCGCTACTGTGTCGACAGCAAGCCCGGGGCCTACGTGAGCCAGATCACAAAAAAGTTACGGAATCCGGGAACAGGATTGGGGATGGAGCCGTTGAACACAGCAGACGAGGTCGTTCCGCGTCGGCAGGGCTGGGGGGTGCTGTCGCCGCGAGAAACGACCTCGTCTGCGTTTCCGGGGAAGTTCCGCGCACGTCGGGGGAAGTAAAGGAGCGGCATGCCGGGCCGCGTAAAGCGCTTCTTTGCCGTACAGTCCCGATCATGATGGGGCACACGCACGCGATGACCGGGGCCATCGCCTGGCTGGGGCTCGCGCCGCCGCTGGCCGCGCTCCCGCTGCTGAGCGACACCTCACGGTTCATCGAGACCGGCATCATGGCCACCGCCCTCAGCCCGGCCGAGCTCATCGCCGGAGCGATCATCTGCGCGGGCGCCGCCATGCTGCCCGACCTCGACCATCCCAGCGCGACCATCGCGCAGACCTTCGGCCCGGTCACCTGGCTGCTCAGCAAGCTCGTGTCCTGGCTCAGCGGCGGGCACCGCGGCGCCACCCACTCGCTGGCCTTCGCCGTGGCGTTAGGCTTCGGCGCGCACTGGCTGGCCAACGCCTATCCCATCGGCCGCGACGTCATGGTGGTGCTGCTCATCGGCCTGGCCCTGCGCGCGATCGGCGTCGGCATCCCGGGCAACAAGCTCGGCTCGGCGATGGTCAACATCGGCATGACCGCCGGCCTGTACGCCGTCTTCCTCTCCCTCGGCGTCGGCTACGCCTGGCTCGGCCTCGCGGTCGGGGTCGGCTGCCTGATCCACGTCGTCGGCGACTGCATGACCGAGCGCGGCTGCCCCGTGCTCTGGCCGCTCGGGGCCAAGTTCGTGCTGCCGTGGAAGATCGGCATCAAGACCGGCAAGAAGTTCGAGCAGAAGATCCTGGCCCCGATCCTGTCGGTGGCGATCATCGGCCTGCTCTTCTGGCGCCTCGCGCCGGTTTAACTTGATGTCGAGATATCCTAGGTAATATCTTGACGTCGAGACATCCGCCGCGGCCGAGGTGGTTAGGGTTACCTAACGTACGTGTCGTTCCGGCTGTGCGGCAGGATTTGACTGAACACAGGTCTGATGAGGAGGCGAATCACCGTGTCCGCGAACAGCTTCGGCAGCCGTGACACGCTGCGCGTCGGCGACGCGTCATATGAGATTTTCCGGCTGGATGCCGTCGAGGGCGCCGCACGCCTCCCGTACAGCCTGAAGATCCTGCTGGAGAACCTCCTGCGCACGGAGGACGGCGCGAACATCACCGCCGACCACATCCGCGCGCTCGGCGGCTGGGACCCGAACGCCGCGCCCAGCGTGGAGATCCAGTTCACCCCGGCCCGCGTCATCATGCAGGACTTCACCGGCGTGCCCTGCGTCGTCGACCTCGCCACCATGCGCGAGGCCGTCCGCGACCTCGGCGGCGACCCGGCCCGCATCAACCCGCTGGCCCCGGCCGAGATGGTCATCGACCACTCCGTGATCGTCGACTACTTCGGCCACCCCGACGCCTTCCAGCGCAACGTCGAGCGCGAGTACGAGCGCAACCGCGAGCGCTACCAGTTCCTGCGCTGGGGCCAGACCGCCTTCGACGAGTTCAAGGTCGTCCCGCCCGGCACCGGCATCGTCCACCAGGTCAACATCGAGCACCTGGCCCGCGTCGTCATGACCCGCGACGGCAAGGCCTACCCCGACACCTGCGTGGGCACCGACTCCCACACCACGATGGAGAACGGCATCGGCGTGCTCGGCTGGGGCGTCGGCGGCATCGAGGCCGAGGCCGCGATGCTCGGTCAGCCGATCTCCATGCTCATCCCGCGCGTGGTCGGCTTCAAGCTGAGCGGCAAGCTGCCCGCCGGCGCCACCGCCACCGACCTGGTGCTGACCATCACCGAGATCCTGCGCAAGCACGGCGTGGTCGGCAAGTTCGTCGAGTTCTACGGCGAGGGCGTCTCCTCCGTGCCGCTGGCCGACCGGGCCACGATCGGCAACATGAGCCCCGAGTTCGGCTCCACCTGCGCGATCTTCCCGATCGACGGCCAAACCGTCGACTACCTGCGCCTGACCGGCCGCTCCGAGGAGCAGATCGCCCTCGTCGAGGCCTACGCCAAGGCCCAGGGCCTGTGGCTCGACCCGGCGGCGCCCGAGCCGGTCTTCTCCGAGTACATCGAGCTCGACCTCGGCACCGTCGTCCCGTCCATCGCCGGCCCCAAGCGCCCCCAGGACCGCATCGCGCTGTCCGACGCCAAGCGCGCCTGGCGCGCCGCGGTCAAGGACTACGCGCCGAGCGTGCAGGGTCCCGCCGACGAGGCCTCCGCCGAGTCGTTCCCGGCCTCCGACTCCCCGGCCATCAGCCACGACGGCAACGGCGACAAGCCGCACGCCGCCGGGCTCAACGGCGAGCGGCCGCACCGCGTCGTCCCGGTCACGCTGGCCGACGGCACCTCGTTCGAGATCGACCACGGCATCGTCTCGATTGCCGCGATCACCTCGTGCACCAACACCTCCAACCCGTACGTCATGCTCGGCGCGGCCCTGCTCGCCCGCAACGCCGTCGACAAGGGCCTCAACCGCAAGCCGTGGGTCAAGACCTCGCTCGCGCCCGGCTCCCAGGTCGTCACCGGCTACTTCGAGCGCTCCGGGCTCCAGCCGTACCTCGACAAGATCGGCTTCAACCTGGTCGGCTACGGCTGCACCACCTGCATCGGCAACTCCGGCCCGCTGCTGCCGGAGATCTCCGAGGCCATCCAGGACAACGACCTCGCCGTCACCGCGGTGCTGTCCGGCAACCGCAACTTCGAGGGCCGGATCAACCCCGACGTCAAGATGAACTACCTGGCCTCGCCGCCGCTCGTGGTGGCGTACGCGCTGGCCGGCACCATGGACATCGACCTCGACAACGAGCCGCTCGGCACCGGCTCCGACGGCGAGCCGGTCTACCTGCGCGACATCTGGCCCTCCCCGGAGGAGGTCGCCGAGGTCGTGCACTCCTCGATCGGCCGCGAGATGTTCGAGCGCGACTACGCCGACGTCTTCAAGGGCGACGACCACTGGCGCTCGCTGCCGATCCCGACCGGCGACACCTTCGAGTGGGACCCCGAGTCCACCTACGTGCGCAAGGCCCCCTACTTCGACGGCATGCCGGAGAAGCCCGAGCCGGTCACCGACATCGCCGGCGCCCGCGTGCTGGTCAAGGTCGGCGACTCCGTCACCACCGACCACATCTCGCCGGCCGGCTCGATCAAGGCCGGCACCCCGGCGGCGCAGTACCTCCAGGCGCACGGCGTCGAGGTCAAGGACTTCAACTCCTACGGCTCGCGGCGCGGCAACCACGAGGTGATGATCCGCGGCACGTTCGCCAACATCCGCCTCCGCAACCAGATCGCCCCCGGCACCGAGGGCGGCTACACCCGCGACTTCACCCAGCCCGACGGCCCGGTGTCGTTCATCTACGACGCCTCCGTCAACTACGCCGCCGCCGGCACGCCGCTCGTGGTGCTGGCCGGCAAGGAGTACGGCTCGGGCTCCTCGCGCGACTGGGCGGCCAAGGGCACGGCGCTGCTCGGCGTGCGGGCCGTCATCGCCGAGTCCTACGAGCGCATCCACCGCTCCAACCTCATCGGCATGGGCGTGCTGCCGCTGCAGTTCCCCGAGGGCGCCACGGCCGAGTCGCTGGGCCTGACCGGCGAGGAGACGTTCGAGATCACCGGCGTCGAGGAGCTCAACAAGGGCGGCGTCCCGCGCACCGTGCACGTCAAGGCGGGCGAGGTCGAGTTCGACGCGGTCGTGCGCATCGACACGCCGGGAGAGGCCGACTACTACCGGCACGGCGGCATCATGCAGTACGTCCTGCGCTCGCTGCTGGCCAAGTGATCTTCCCGCCTCCCGCCCGGTCATGAGCCGGGCTGGGGACGGGGGTTGGGGCGCGATCCTCACGCGCCCCGCATCGGGGGAACCACCCGAGCCAGAAAGGGCCGCCCGGCGGAACACCCACCGCCGGGCGGCCCTTCCCCGTTCAGCGGCCGTGCGCGCGGTGCCGGCGCACCGACAGCGGGACGAACACCGCGATCAGCGCGGCCGACCACAGCAGGCTCGCCGCGACCGGGTGCCGCAGCGGCCAGGCGGCGGCCGGCGACCCCGCCGGGTTGCCGAACAGCAGGCGGGTGGCCGCCGTCACCGCGCTCATCGGGTTCCACTCGGCGACCGGCCGCAGCCAGCCCGGCAGCCCGCGCGTCGGCACGAACGTGTTGGCCAGGAACGTCATCGGGAACAACCAGCCGAACGTGGCCGCGTCCGCCTGGGCGGCACTCCTGACCAGCAGCCCGATCCAGGTGCCGACCCAGATCATCGCGAAGCCGAACAGCGCCAGCAGCCCGAACGCCCCCGCCGTCGCCGCGACCGGGCCGTGCGGCCGCCAGCCGGCCAGCAACACCGCCGCGGCCACCATGGACGCCAGTGACAGCAGGTGCGTCGACAGGTCGGCCACGCTGCGGCCGATCAGCACGGCGCCGGGGGCGACCGGCTGGACGCGGAGGCGGTCCATGACGCCGCGCTCCATGTCCGCGCCGACCGCCGTCGCCGCGGCGGCCGCGGTCATGGTCATGACCTGCGTGAAGATGCCCGGCATCAGGTACGAGCGGTAGTCGCCGCCGCCCGGCAGGGTGATCGCGCTGCCGAGGACGTAGCCGAACAGGACCGTCATGAGCACGGGCAGGACGAGGAAGGCGGCCAGCTCGCCCGGCTGCGCGCGCAGGCGGGAGTAGCTGCGGCCGGCGATCGTGAGGGAGTCGGCGATGGTCCGGTGAAGCGTCTGCATGGGGCGTCCTTCAGGCCGTGAGGTGCAGGAACACCTCGTCCAGAGTGGGGCGGCGCAGGGTGAGGTCGGCCACGGGGACGCCGGCGTCGTCCAGCGCGCGGGCGACGCGCAGCAGCGAGCGCGCGCCGTCCGGCGCGGGGACGCGCACCACGAGGCCGCCGTCCCCGCCGAGCCCCAGGGCGGCGCGGGCCCGGACGGCGTCGGCCGCGCTCGCGAAGGCGGCCTCCACGCGGTCGCCGCCCACCCGCCGCTTCAGCTCGGCGGGCGGCCCGGAGGCGGCCACCGCGCCGTCGCGCAGCACCACGACCTGGTCGGCCAGGTGGTCGGCCTCGTCCAGGTACTGCGTGGTGAGCAGCAGCGTGGTCCCCTCGCCGACCAGGGCGCGCAGCAGCTCCCAGAGCTGGAGGCGGCTGCGCGGGTCGAGCCCGGTGGTGGGTTCGTCGAGGAACAGCACGGGCGGCGCGACGATGAGGCTCGCCGCGAGGTCCAGGCGGCGGCGCATGCCCGCCGAGTAGGTCCGCACCCGCCGCTCGGCCGCCCCGTCCAGGCCGAAGCGCTCCAGCAGCTCGCCGGCCCGCTCCCGCGCCCGCTTCCTGGGCAGGTGGTGGAGCCGGCCGAACAGCTCCAGGTTGCGGCGGCCGGTCAGCAGCTCGTCCACGGCCGCGTGCTGCCCGGCCAGGCCGATCAGGCGGTGCAGCCGGTCGGCGTCGCGGACGACGTCCAGGCCGGCGACCTCGGCCCGGCCGGCGTCCGGGAGCAGCAGCGTGGCGAGGATGCGGACGAGCGTGCTCTTGCCCGCGCCGTTGGGCCCGAGCAGCCCGCACACCGTGCCGGCCGGGACCTCCAGGCCGACGCCCCGCAGCGCCGGCCTGCCGCCGTGCCGGTACCGCTTGCGCAGGTCCTCCGCGTAGATCATGGCCACGCCTCCTTAACGTTGTTAAATCAGCGTGCCCTGAACACCGTTAAGCTGTCAATCGTGGGACTGGAGAGAGCCGCCATCGTCGAGACCGCGCTGCGCCTGCTGAACGAGACCGGCCTCGACGGCCTGACGCTGCGCCGCCTCGCCGCCGAGCTGGACGTGCGCGCGCCGGCCCTCTACTGGCACTTCGCGAACAAGCAGGAGCTGCTGGACGCCATGGCGGCGCGGATGGCCGCCGGGATGCGCGCGGTGGACGGGGGCGGCGGGTGGCGGGAGGCGCTGCGCGGCTTCGCCCGCGGCCTGCGCGCCACGCTCAACGCCTACCGCGACGGGGCGCGGCTCGCGGCCGGGACGCGGCCGTCGCCGGAGCTGTTCGCGAGCACCGAGCGGTCGGTGGCGGCCCTGGAGTCGGCCGGCTTCCCGGCGGCCGACGCCGTGCAGGCGATGATCACGCTGAGCGGGTACGTGGGCGGGTTCGTCCTGGAGGAGCAGTCCGACCGCACCCGCCCGGACGCGGGGGACGGCCCGCCGGACCTGGCGGAGTTCGCCCGGGCGTACCCGCGGCTGGCCGCGGGGCTGGCCGCGATCGGCGACCCGCAGGGGGAGCGCTCGTTCGACCGCGGCCTGGAGCTCATCCTGGACGGCCTGGAGCTGCGGCTGCGCTCCTACGCCACCCGCGAGGCCGGGGCCGACCAGGTGTCGCAGGCGGAAGGGGAGACGGCCCGGTAGCCGCGCTCCAGCCAGCGCACCCTCGTGACGCCCTTGCCGTGGCTGCGCACCCCGTCGAAGTCGTCGCCGCCGGCCCGGGCGGCCTCCAGCAGCGCCTCCCAGTCGGCCCGGGCGCGCCCCAGCGAGCCCCACACGCTGCCCAGGAACGCGCCCGCCAGGCAGTCGGCCTGCAACTCGTAGCGGCGCCTCGCGGCGCCCTCCCGGGCCTCCGGCAGGCGCACGCCCATCAGCCGCTGCACGTGGTGCCCGTACTCGTGGGCGGCCACCTTGAACGGGTACAGGTCGGTGCGGCCCTCGATCCAGGAGCCGGTGAGCGGGAAGACCAGCGTGCGCCGCTCGACGCAGTAGAACGCGGCGGCCTGCGCGGGCCAGTCGCCGCCGCACACCCGGTCGGCGGGCTCCTCGAAGTAGCGCACGATCGGCTCACGGAAGGTCCGCCCGGCGCGCTCGACGTACGCCTTCCACGACTTGTCCAGACATTTCACGACCGCCGCCAGGTACTCCCGCGTCCGCGGGATCCCGCCCGCGCTGATCGCCGGCTCCGGGCAGGCCCCGGCCGGCAGCCGCCCCGCCTGCACGGGGAACGCGGGACCGCCCGCCACGGCGGCGGCGAGAGCGAGAGCGACCGGCAGGACCTGCACGACCGGCAGCTTAACCGAGCGCCGGCGCGCCAGGGCGAGCGGCGGTCGCGGCCATGGTTGGGACGAGGCCGAAGCATGGAGATGGTTAGCTCTCCTCTGTGACTGATGCGGCGTTGGTACTGGTAATCGGTGGTTTGGCGGTATTTGTCGGGGCGATCGTGCAGGGCGGGGTGGGATTCGGGCTCGGGCTGGTGGCGGCGCCCGTGCTCACGATGCTGGAGCCGGACCTCATGCCGGGCGCCATCCAGGTGGTCAACATGACGCTGCCGCTGCTCACCCTGGTCGCCGAGTGGCGGAAGGTGGACTGGCCGGGGCTGGGGTTCGCGGTGCTGGGGAGGATCCCCGGGAGCGTGCTCGGCGCGCTCGTCGTCGTCTACGTGTCGGTCCAGGTGCGGGGGTTGCTCGTGGCGGCCATGGTGCTGGTCGCGGTGGCGCTCACCGCGCGGGCGCTGAGCGTGCCGCGCAACGGCGTCACCATCACCTCGGCGGGGTTCGTGTCGGGCGTGACCGGCACCGCCACGGGCATCGGCGGGCCGCCCATCGCGCTGGTCTACCAGTCGGCCAGGGGGCCGCAGATCCGGGCCACGCTCGCCATGTTCTTCTTCCTCAGCGCCGCCCAGTCGCTCGTGATCCTGGCCGTCGTGGGCGAGCTGCCGGGGCGGGCGCTGGGCACCGGGGCGTTCCTGATCGTCCCCATGGCGCTGGGGTTCCTGGCGTCCGGGCCGCTGCGCCGTTACCTGGACGGCGGCCGGGCTCGGGGGGCCGTCCTCGCGGTGGCGGCCCTGTCCGCGCTGGCGCTGGTCGCGCAGAACGTGATCGGCCGGCTCTGAGGCCCCCGCGCCGGGGCGAATGAGTGTGAACGCCCGCGACGCCGTTGGCAAGAGCCTTTCGGGCTGGGCGCGAATCACCCGGCAGGAGGCCCGCCCAGAAAGGCTGTAAGTTTGTTGTGAATATCTCCAGGGTTTCGCCGCGCCCGATCGCCCGGAAAAATCCCTGACCTGCCCGGTTCCCGTGCGGCGGCTTTTCGGGTTTTGCGCACGATGCGCTGTCGGGCGGCCTACGCCCTGTGATCTGTTCCAAAGTAGGGCCAGCTCAGATCGGAGATGAGAGCCTGCCGCGGGGAAGATTCAGCGGGGGTTGACAAAGAATTGTGACCGGCTGACCATCTCCGTCGTATGCACCCGTGAGGGCTCTCGCCGCCCTCGCCCCGCCTATTTCCGCATGCTCTTCGCCAACGCCGCGGCGTTTTTTCGCCATGTCCGCGGTGTGCTCCGGCAATGCCTTTTTCCCGTAGCAGAGAACCCCGGAGGAATTCCCGTGGCAAGACGCAGTACGACACGGCGGACCCGGCGATTACTGGCCGGGACGCTGGTGCTCGCGGTCGCGCTGGGCGGCCCGCAGCTCCCCGTCCTGGCGGCGACGCCGGGCCCGTCCGAACCCGGCGACGCGCGCGGCGGCTGGCAGCCGGACAGCGAGCGCGGCTGGCTGGAGGACCTGCAGGACTGGCTGACCGGCGGCGGCACGCCCGAGCCGCGCGACCTCGGCGTGCAGGCGGTGCCCCGGCGCGACCAGGAGCCCGCGGCGCGGCGGCTCCCGCCCGCCAAGCGGGTCAAGGAGCTGGCCGAGGCGCGCGGCGCGCACTCCCGCACGTTCCTGCTGGAGGACGGCCGGCGCCAGGAGGAGGTCTCCGCAGGGCTCCTGAATTATCGCGATAAATCCGGCAAATGGCAGCCGATCGTCACCGACCTCACCCCCACCGACCGGTCCGGCTTCGCCTACGGCAACCAGCGCAACGTCTACCGGAGCTTCTTCGGCGCCGACCCGGACGCGCTGCTCCGCGTCGAGCTGGACGACGTGTCCGTCACTCTCGGCGCGAACGGCGTCAAGCACGGCAAGCCGCAGGTCAAGGACAACACCGCCACCTACTCCTACGACGGGGGCGGCGCCCGGCTGGCCTACCGGGTGACCCCGGAGGGCGCGAAGGAGCAGATCGTCCTCGACGCCCCGCCCGCCGGGCCGGCCACCTACGCCTTCACCCTGAGGACGGACGGCCTGCGGGCCTGGCAGCGGCCGGACGGCTCGATCGCGCTCTACCGCGGCGACTTCGACGGTAAGCCGGTCATGGAGATCCCCAGGCCGTACATGACCGACGCCCGCGACGACGCCGCCTCGCCGTACGGCAAGACCTACAGCCCCAAGGTGTCGCAGGCCATGACCTGGGACGCCGCGGCGGGCCTGCTGCGGATCACGGTGACCGCCGACCGCGCCTGGCTGACGGACCCGGCCCGCCGGTACCCCGTGGTCATCGACCCGACGATCAGGATCTCGCCGACGCCCAGCGTCTCGCAGGACACCATGATCGTCTCCGACTCCCCGGACACGAACTACGAGGGGAGCTGGCGGCTGTCCACCGGCACGTCGTCCAGCGGGGTGTCCAGGGCGCTGCTGAAGTTCCCGCTGCCCGGGGTGCCGTCCGGCACCAGGATCGACTCGGCGCAGCTCCAGGTCTACTACGACCAGGACCTCCCGACCAGCACCGGGACCAGCAACACCGTCACGCTGGAGGCGCACCGCGCCACCGCCGCCTGGGACGAGACCACCGCCACCTGGAACACGGCCAAGAACCTGACCGGCGAGCTGGGCGGCAACACCGAGGTCGTGGACGACGGCGACGCGGGCCGCACCGCGGCGACCGGCGCCTGGCCGGTGTCCACCAGCTCGCTGGCGGCCGCCGCCGTGGGCGGCGACTACCTGTACAACAAGGACACGGTGGCCGGCGACCGCTACACCTGGACCCCGCGCCTCACCGAGGACGGCGACTACCGGGTGGACGTCCACTACGTGGAGGCGTCCGACCGCTCCACGGCCGCGCCGTACACCGTCACCTACAACGGCGGCAGCAAGACCTACGCGGTCAGCCAGTACGCCTCCGCCACCACGAACGGCGTGTGGAAGACGCTGGGCACCCACCCGTTCGTGGCGGGCACCGCCGGCAAGGTCGTCCTCGGCGACGGCCCGGCCTCGGCCTCGACCGCGGTGATCGCCGACGCCGTGCGGCTGACCAAGGACGCCACCCAGGTCCGGCCCGCCGGGGCGAACGGCAGCCAGTGGCACTCGTTCGCGGTGCGCTCCATCGTCCAGTCGTGGCTCGACGGCACCACGCAGAACCACGGCTTCGTGCTCAAGGCCGCCGACGAGACCCTCAACAAGGGCGGCGTGCGCTACGAGGGCAGCCTCTACTCCTACGGCGGCGAGACCGCGACCTACCCGCGCCTGGTGCTGACCTACGGCCGCCAGGGCGTGAACGTCGACCCGCCCGCCACCATCCACGCCTCCGGCGCGGAGCTGACCTGGCCCGCGTACCGGGACCCGTCGGACGCGGCCGCGGACGACCTCGCCGAGTACCAGGTCCACCGGAGCGTCTACCAGACCTTCACCCCGTCGGCGGCCACGCTGGTCGCGCCGGTGCCGGCGGGCACCACGTCGTTCGCCGACTCGACCGCCAAGCCGACCCCGGCCGACTCCACCGACCCGTTCGGCCAGGTCTACTACTACATGGTCGCGGTGAAGACCAAGGACGGGCAGCTCGTCCCCGGCCCGACGGAGATCGCCGCGCTGCCGAAGGCCGGCCGGACCGTCAAGGTGTTCCAGGGCGGCACGGCGGACACGACGCTGGCGAGCGGCCAGCCGGACGTCAACCAGGACGCGCTGGCCGGCGCGCCGTGGCTGTCGGTGGGCAACAACTCCGGCACGTACGGCACCACCCGGGCCGTGCTGAAGTTCCCCGGCGTCTCCGCCGTCCCGCAGGCCGCCCGCGTGCTCGACGCGCAGCTCGACCTGTGGGAAGTGACCATGATCGGGTCGGCGGCGGCCACGTACGAGCTGCGCGGCCTCGCCACCGACTTCGACGAGAAGAGCGCCACCTGGAACAAGGCGACCTCGGCCAAGGCGTGGACGACGGCCGGCGGCGACTACGCGGCCACGGTCGCCGGCAGCTACGCCGGGCTCAGCAACGACCCCTACCGGCGCAGCTTCACCGCCACGGCCCTCGCGCAGAGCTGGGTCGCGACCCCGTCCGGCAACCACGGGGTGATGGTCAAGCTGGCCAACGAGACCACGCCCGCCGAGCGGACCCTGTTCCTGTCCGACGAGGCGGCCGAGCCGCAGCTCCGGCCGCAGCTCCGGGTCACGTACCTGGAGAAGACCACCGACGACACCTACTACGCGCCGGACACCGCGCTGCGGATGGCCGAGGGCGGCCAGAGCGCCACCGAGGTGACGCTCACCAACACCACGGCGGCGACGTGGAAGGCGGCGGACTACGTGCTGTCGTACCGCTGGGCGCTGCCCGACGGCACCGACGTGACCACGGCCGCGAACCAGGTGAGGACCGCGCTGCCGAAGGACCTCGCGCCCGGCGCGTCGGTCACCGTACAGGCGCAGGTCAAGGCCCCGGTGACGGCCGACGAGAGCAACAAGCGCACGAGCTACCTGCTGCAGTCCGACCTCTACAACAGGACCACGAACGCCTGGCTGTCGGCCGCCGAGGGCATCCCGTCGCTGACCCAGTCGGTGGCGGTGGACAAGCCGACCTCCGACCAGCTCGGCCTGGAGCGGTTCTACGAGTACGCGGGCCGCGACACCGGCGCGGGCGGCGTGGTGCGCAACAACCTGTACTCGGGCAACGCCGTCTGGACCTACAACCCCTGGCTGCACCCCTCGCGCGGCGACTTCGCCACCCTCGTCAACCTCGCCTACAACTCCAAGGACACCTCGAACAGCTCGATGGGGTTCGGCTGGTCGCTGCAGGCGTCCATGCCGATGCGGCTCGGCTCGCCGCTCGACTTCCACCCCAACCCGAACCCGACCACGGTCACCATGACCGACGGGGACGGCACCGGCCACACCTTCACCTGGGACGACGAGGCGGCGGAGTGGATCAGCCCGAAGGGCGTCCACCTGTACCTGCAGCGCCTGGTGAGCTGCGGCCCGAAGACCGAGGAGTCGCGGGCGTGGGTGATGACCCAGCCCGACCGCACCCAGTTCTACTTCGACTGCGACGGCTACCTGTCGGCGACGCAGGACCGCAACGGCATGGTCAACACGGCGTCGTTCACCTACGCCTCCCGCAGGTCGAACAACAAGCCGGTGAAGTTCCTGCGCTACATCACCGACCCGGCCGGCCGGCAGACGCTGACCGTCGAGTACTACCAGAAGGGCGAGAACTACACCTGGATCAACGACCAGGGCGAGGAGGTCTACTGGGCGAACCTGGTCAACCCCAACATCATCGACCGGGTCAAGTCCGTCACCGACATCGAGGGCCGCAAGCTCACCTTCCTGTACACGAGCTGGGGCCTGATGGCCAAGCTGATCGACGGCGACGGCCACGACGGCGCCAAGGCGTTCCGCTTCACCTACGACATGACGCAGGGCACCAAGAACGCCAAGCTCGTCGAGGTCACCGACCCGCGCGGCCACGGCACCGCCCTCGCCTACTACTACCCGCAGGCCGGCGACGACCCGAAGTTCCACTGGTCGGCCAAGACCGTCACCGACCGGCTCGGCGGCGTCACCGCGTTCGGCTACGTCGACCCCGACGGCGCGACCGGCGCCACCCTCGACACCACCGTCACCGACGCGGAGAACCACGCCACCGCCTACCACCTGGACGCGTTCGGGCGGCCGGTCCGCATCACCGACGCCAGGAGCCAGGTCACGAACCTCGGCTGGGACGCCGACCACAACGTGATCCGCGAGGAGGAGCCCAACGGCGCCGTCACCACCTCCGGCTACGACCCGCTCACCGGCGACCGGCTGTGGGTGCGCGACGCGGAGGCGAACCGCAACGGCACCCCGGCCACGACGTACACGTACCAGAGCGGGTTCGGCGGGCACATCGCCGACCTGACGGCCGAGACCAGCCCGGAGGGCCGCCGCTTCACCTTCGCCTACGACCCGTGGGGCAACCTGACGGCGGTCACCGACCCGGTCGGCAACACCACCGACACCCCGGGCGACTACACCACCAGGTACGCCTACGACGTCTACGGCCAGGTCACCCAGGCCACCGACGCGAACGGCAACGCCACCGCGTTCGGCGACTACGACGCGACCGGCCAGCCGCAGCTCATCACCGACGCCAACGGCGACGCCACGCACCTCAGCTACGACTGGCGGGGCCTGCCGCTGACGGTCACCAACCCGCTGGGCACGGCGAGCCGGCGCTCGTACGACCTGTTCGGCCGGCCCTTGACCAGCACCGTGCAGAAGGACCGCGCGGCCGGCAAGAACATCGTCACGCCCGCGCCCGTCTACGACGCCAACGACAACGTCACCAAGGCCACCGCGCCCAACGGCGCCGTCACGACCACCGTCTACGACGCCAACGACCAGGTCACCGCCTCGCTCGAACCCAAGGACGACCAGAGCGACGCCCCCGAGCGCAGGACCTCCTTCACCTACGACAAGGTCGGCAACCGGCTGACGATCACCGAGCCCAACGGCAACGCCAGCGCCGCCGCGGGCGACTTCGTCACCACCAAGACCTACGACGAGGTCTACCGGCTCACCGCCGTGACCGACGCCAAGGGCTACCAGAGCAGGTACCTCTACGACACCGCCGGCAACCTCACCTGGATCATCGACCCCCGCAAGAACGCCACCCCCGACCCGCTCGACTACACGGCCAAGTTCAGCTACGACCACGACCACCGGGTGACGGCGGTCACCGACGCCGGCGGGTACACCACGAGCGCCGGCTACGACCGCGACGGCCTGCAGACCACCTCCACCGACCAGAACGGCACGGTCTCCACCACCGTGTACGACGCGCGCGGCAAGGTGGTCGAGACCCGCGCCCCGCACGAGGTGACGGACGGCGCCGTCAAGGAGACGATCCACCGCTTCACCTACGACCAGGCCGGCAACCGGACCAGGACCATCACCCCGCGCGGCGTGGCGACCGCCGACGACGCGGACGACTTCCTCACCGAGATCCGCTACGACAAGCTGAACCGGGCCGTCGAGCAGGTCTTCCCGTTCGACGAGGACGACGACCAGAGCGGGCCGGACTACCCGTACCGCACGCCGCAGAGCGTCCAGTACACCTACGACGCGGCCTCGCGCCTGACGTCGGTGGCGCTGCCGCCGCCCGACCCCGCCCACACCCCGAACCCGGACCACCGGGGCCGGATCGTCAGCCGCACCGAGTACTACGACAACGGGTGGATCAAGAAGTCGGTCGACCCGTTCGGCGTCGCCGTCAGCTACGACTACAACGACCTCGGGGAGCAGACTCAGCGGACGGTGACCGCCGCCGACGGCACCCAGCAGCGGACGCTGGAGTGGGGCTACCACCCCGACGGCAAGCTCAAGCACCACGCCGACCAGGGCGGCTCGTCCGCGCCGCCGTACCCGCAGGCGGTGTCGTTCGACTACCTCTACGACCCGAACGGCAACCTCAAGAAGATCACCGACACCTCGCAGACCGCGGCGATCGACCAGTGGGACCTCGACTACACCGACCTCAACCAGGTGGAGAAGGTCACCGAGAGCCTCGACGGGACGGTGCGGAACACCACCGCCTACGGCTACAACGAGGTCGGCGGCCTGATCCGGCGCGCCCACGACAAGACGGTCGCCGACTACACCTACGACGCCCGCGACCTGCTCGCCACGGTGCGCAACGCCGCCGGCGCGACCGACCCCAGCCCCAGGCTGACCCAGTACACCTACACGCCGCGCGGCGAGCGGAAGACCGAGACCAAGTCCAACGGCAACGTCGCCGGCTACGAGTACTACCTCGACGGGCTGCTGCGGCACTCGGTGGAGAAGAAGCCCGACGGGGCCGTGCAGGCCGAGCACACCCTGACCTACCAGGCCGACCTGCGCGTCTCCCAGGACCACACCAAGGTGCAGTGCGTCGAGTTCCGGTGCCTGTTCCCCGACGTGACCAAGAACTACACCTACGACCCGCGCGACCGCGTCACCAGGATCGAGTACCTCGGCCAGGCGCGCAGCGAGGAGTACCGCTACGACGCCAACAACAACGTGGTCCTGCAGAACGTCGCGGGGACCTCGACCAACTTCCAGTACGACTGGAACCGCCTGGTCAGGGGCGGCGACCTGGCGAGCTACTCCGAGTACTCCTACGACCCCTCCGGCCGCCTGTCGCAGGTGACCGCGGGCGACGACAAGACGGTCACCGCCTCCTACTTCTACAACGCCTTCGACCAGATCACCCGCACCGAGCAGGTCGGCGTGGACGGCGTCGACCGGGCCACCGACTACAGCTACGACCCGCTCGGCCGCACCGCCTCGACCACCGCCCACGACGGTAAGAAGACCACCTACTCCTACCTCGGCATGTCGGGCGAGGTGCTGGACGAGGAGGTCGCGGGCGCGATCACCCGCTCGTTCGAGTACTCGGCGTGGGACGAGCGCCTGTCCATGGCCAAGGCCGGCGCGAACGGCGGCGCCGCCGAGCGCAGCGTCTACGGCTACGACCCGCAGGGCAACGTGGAGATCCTCACCACGGACACCGGCGACACCCGCGCCACCTACGGCTACAGCCTGTTCGGCTCGCTGGTGCCGGGCTCGGTCAGCGGCGTGGACACCCCCGACTCGGCCGACCCCTACAAGGAGCCCTACAACCCGTACTGGTTCGGCGCGAGGAGGTACGACCAGCTCTCCTCCAGCTACCAGATGGGCAACCGCAACTACCTGCCCACCAGCCACCAGTACCTCACGCCCGACTCCCGGCAGGACGCCGGCGCCGACCTCGGCCTGAACCTCCAGCCGGGCACCAGCAACCGCTACGGCTTCGCCGCCGGCCTGTCCATCGCCAACCTCAGCTACTCGCCGCCGATGGACTGGAAGCGGGAGCTCGCCTCCATCGGCGCCGGGCTGCTGGTCGGGCTCGGGGTCGGCGCGCTGGCCGCGCTCTGCCCGGAGACCGGCGGGGCGACCTGCGGCCTCGCGGTCGCCATCGCCGCCGGCGCGGCCGCCTCGGCGGCCGGCTACGGCGTGAGCGTCGCCATGGACCCCGGCCGCAGCTTCGACGCGGGCGAGTTCGCCCTGGAGACGCTGACCGGGGCGGCCGTCGGCGCGGCCACGTTCGGCCTCGGCCGGCTGCTGGGCGGCGGCTCCCGCGTCATCGGGTGCACGCCCAACAGCTTCGTGCCCGGCACGAAGGTCCTGCTGGCCGACGGCAGCACCAAGGACATCGACAAGGTGGAGACCGGGGACCAGGTCCTCGCCACCGACACCGCCACCGGCGAGACCAAGGCCGAGCCCGTCACCGGCCTGATCGCCGGCGAGGGCGACAAGCGCCTGGTCGAGATCACCCTCGACACGGACGGCAGGAAGGGAGACCGGACCGGCAAGATCACCGCCACGGACGAGCACCCGTTCTGGGTCCGCGACCGCGGCGCGTGGGTGAACGCCGAGGACCTTGAGCCCGGCATGTGGCTGCGCACCTCGGCGGGCACGTACGTGCAGGTCAAGGCGGTCAAGAAGCGGACCGCGCACCGCCAGCGCGTGCACAACCTGACGGTGGCCGGCGCGCACAGCTACTACGTGCTGGCCGGCGGCGTGGCGGTCCTCGTCCACAACGCCAGCCCCAAGTGCGGGATCACCATCAGGACCGAGCTGGCCGACAACCTGCCGGCCGGCATCAAGGCCCGCTACGCCCAGTCCGTCGCCGCGGTCGAGACGGCCGCGAACCGGCTCGCGCAACGACCTCAGGACATCCTGCGGGGCTTCACCCGGGACGAGCTGAGGGAGTACCGCAGGCTGATCAAGGCGAACGACTTCGCCAACGCGCGCCGGTTCTTCGGCTCGGCCTTCCACCGGGCGCTGCACCGCGAGCTGAACGCCATCGATCCGGGACGCTGGGTCTACAAGCCCAGCTGGGGCGTCGACTTCTACGACCGCCGCCTCATGAACTGGGTCGAGTTCACCACCGTCAAGGACTACGCCAACCACGTCGCCCGCACCACGGCGGGCGTCTACAGCAAGGTGCCGTACGTGCTGTACAGCGTCGGGCGCCTGCCCTCGTAGGAACCGTCCCGGGCGGCGGCGGAGCTCCTTCCGCCGCCGCCCGGAGGCGGTGTAATAAACTGCGCCGGTGATCGAGCCGGCGGTCGGAGCGGCAGGAAGGACCGGCTGGTGAAAGCGCGCGACGAGCTGAGGCTGAGCGGCGCACGGATCGACGGCGCCGACTACTCCGGGCGGCGGCTCGCCTTCGTCACCGTCGCCAACGGCAGCCGGCTCACCGGGTGCGACTTCCGCGGCGTCCACGCCACGGACGGCTGCCTCGGGGCCGGCCTGCGCCCGAGCGTCTACACCGGGTGCGTCTTCGACGGCGCCACCCTGCGGGGGCCCGGCCTCGATCCCGGCCGGGCCACGTTCATCTCCTGCTCCTTCCGCGAGGCGAGCCTGATCCGCCTGTCCTTCCTGGACGCCGAGTTCGTCGACTGCGTCTTCTCCGGGCGCATCGAGGGGGTCACCTTCTCCGCCGAGCCCTGGGCACGCGACGCCGAGCTGGGCCGCACGGTCAACCGCTACGAGGGCAACGACTTCTCCGCGGCCCGCATGACGGACGTCGACTTCCGCGGCGGCGTCGACCTCGACCGGCAGCGCCTCCCGCAGGGCCACCTCGTCCTGCGCGACGCGGCCGCCCGCCTGGACGCCGCGGCCAGGGAGATCGCCGCCTGGGCCGACCCGGCGGACCGCGACGAGGCCGAGTCGACGCTGGAGACGCTGCGCTTCGACGTGGACGGCGGCCAGCGCGACCTGTTCACCGACCGCGAGTTCCTCGTCCAGGGCCTCTCCCCGGGCGCGGCCGCCCGCCTGCTCGCCGTCCTGGAGGACCGCGCGCCGGGCTCCTGACCCGCCCGCCGAGCCGCTCGTCCGCCGTTCAGGCCGCCCGCGCGAGCGCGGGCGGCCTCGCCGTGCCGCGCCCCGGAGCCCCCACCGGCGGGGACGTGTGTGGAACGCCAGGAGTCGGGCAGGTTGAGGCGACGTTTCTGGATTGTTACCCGAAACAACAAACTCCCGGCCCCGACCCCCTTCCAAAGCAGGCCGTCCCGCAATACGTTGCCGCAAACAACATTCATCCGGGCCCCTCCGGAAGAAAGGACCCTGCACCATGCGCAAGGGGATCCTCAGCCTGACCGCCGCCGCAGCCGCGATGGCCCTCGGTCTCACCGCCTGCGGGGGCGACAGCGGTCAGACCTCTTCGTCGACCTCGACCGCCTCGGCCACCCAGGCGGCCAAGGCCGGCAAGATCGGCGTCATCCTGCCGGACAGCAAGTCCTCGGCCCGATGGGAGACGGCGGACCGCAAGTACCTCGAAGAGGCGTTCAAGGCGGCCGGCGTCGCCTACGACATCCAGAACGCCCAGAACGACAAGACGGCGTTCCAGACCATCGCCGACCAGATGATCACCAACGGCGCCACCGTCCTCATGATCACCAACCTGGACAGCGGCAGCGGCAAGGCCGTCATCGACAAGGCCAAGTCGCAGGGCGTCGCCGTGATCGACTACGACCGGCTGACCCTGGGCGGCGGCGCCGCCTACTACGTCAGCTTCGACAACGAGAAGGTCGGCACCCTCCAGGGCGAGGGCCTGGTCAAGTGCCTGACCGACAAGAAGGCCGACAAGCCGATCGTCGCCTACCTGAACGGCTCGCCGACCGACAACAACGCCACGCTGTTCAAGCAGGGCTACGACGGCGTGCTCAAGCCGAAGTTCGACTCCGGCGAGTACGTCAAGGGCCCCGAGCAGTCGGTGCCCGAGTGGGACAACACCAAGGCCGGCACGCTCTTCGAGCAGATGCTGACCGAGCAGCCGAAGATCGCCGGCGTCCTCGCCGCCAACGACGGCCTCGGCAACGCCGCCATCACCGTGCTGAAGAAGAACAGCCTCAACGGCAAGGTGCCCGTCACCGGCCAGGACGCCACCGTCCAGGGCCTGCAGAACATCCTCGCCGGCGACCAGTGCATGACGGTCTACAAGGCGGTCAAGAAGGAGGCCGACGCCGGCGCCAAGCTGGCGGTGGCGCTGGCCAAGGGCGAGAAGCCGACCGCGAGCGGCAGCGTCAAGGACCCGCAGAGCGGCGCGGACGTGCCCGCCGAGCTGATGGAGCCGCAGGCCATCTACCTCGACAACGTCAAGGACGTCGTGGCCGACGGCTACGTCACCAAGGAGGAACTGTGCACCGGTGACTTCGCCGCGAAGTGCACCGAGGCCGGAATCCAGTAGAACCGAGGGGTACGGCCCGCGCTACGAGCGCAGGGCCGTACCCTCCCCTTAGGGAGCCCCATGACCCCCCTCCTTGAAGTGCGCGGGATCGACAAGAGCTTCGGTCCGGTGAAAGTCCTCCACAACGTCGAGTTCGCCGCCTACCCGGGCGAGGTCACCGCGCTGGTCGGCGACAACGGGGCGGGCAAGTCCACCCTGGTCAAGTGCATCGGCGGCATCTACCCGATCGACGCCGGCGAGGTCTTCTTCGACGGCAAGCAGGTGCACATCCACACCCCGCGCGACGCGGGCGAGCTCGGCATCGAGATCGTCTACCAGGACCTCGCCCTGTGCGACAACCTCGACATCGTCCAGAACATGTTCCTCGGCCGGGAGCGCAAGAGCGGCCTCATGCTCGACGAGGACAGCATGGAGGAGCTGGCGGAGAAGACGCTCAGCAGCCTGTCCGTGCGCACCGTCAAGTCCATCAGGCAGCAGGTCTCCAGCCTGTCCGGCGGGCAGCGGCAGACCGTCGCCATCGCCAAGGCCGTGCTGTGGAACAGCAAGGTCGTCATCCTCGACGAGCCCACCGCCGCCCTGGGCGTGGCCCAGACCGCGCAGGTGCTCGAACTGGTCCGCAGGCTGGCCGACACCGGCCTCGCCGTCGTCCTCATCTCGCACAACATGAACGACGTGTTCGCCGTCTCCGACCGCATCGCGGCCCTCTACCTCGGCAGGATGGCCGCCCAGGTCAGAACCGCCGACGTGACGCACGCGCAGGTCGTGGAACTGATCACTGCAGGCCGGAGCGGGGAACTCGGCCTCAAGAACGGGGTCACCCCATGAGCAAGGTCAAGGAACTCCCCGGCGAGGCGATCGTCGCCGCCACGCAGGCCCCGTCCATCGGCAACAGCTTCCGCGCCTACGTCCAGCGGGTGCGCGGCGGCGACATGGGGGCGCTGCCGGCCGTCCTCGGCCTGGTCGTGCTCTGCGCGGTCTTCGCGATCGCCCGCCCCTCCTTCGTCACCGCCATCAACTTCGCCAACCTCTTCACCCAGGGCGCGGCCATCACGCTCATCGCGATGGGCCTGGTGTTCGTGCTGCTGCTCGGCGAGATCGACCTGTCGGCGGGCTTCGCCAGCGGCGTGTGCGCCGCCGTGCTGGCCGTCACGCTGGCCAGTCTCGGCCTGCCCTGGTACGTGTGCGCGCTGGCCGCCATCCTCACCGGCGTGGTCATCGGCGTCGTGCTCGGCGCGCTGGTGGCCAAGGTCGGCATCCCGTCGTTCGTGGTGACGCTGGCCGCCTTCCTCGCCTTCCAGGGCCTGGTGCTGGTGCTGGTCAAGGAGGGCACGAACATCTCCGTCCGCGACCCGGTGATCCTCGCCGTCGCGAACAAGAACCTGCCGCCGTGGCTCGGCTGGGGGCTCTACGCGGTGTGCGTGCTCGCGTACGCGGCCATCCAGCTCGTCCGGGCCAGGAGGCGCACCAAGCGCGGGCTGACCGCCGACCCGCTCTCGCTCATCGCCTTCCGGGTGGGGGCGCTGGCGGTGCTGGCCGGCGTCGCGGTGTTCGTGCTCAACCTGGAGCGCAGCCGCAACGCGGCGCTGGTGTCGCTGACCGGCGTGCCGATCGTGGTGCCCGTCATCCTGGTGCTGCTGGTCGTGTGGACCGTCATCCTGCGCCGCACGGCCTTCGGCCGCCACCTGTACGCGGTCGGCGGCAACACCGAGGCCGCCCGCCGGGCCGGCATCCCGGTGGACCGCATCAAGATCAGCGCGTTCGTGATCTGCTCGTCGATGGCCGCCGTCGGCGGCATCGTGGCCGCCTCCCGGGCCAGCTCCGTCGACCCCAACACGGGCGGCAGCTCGGTGCTGCTGTACGCGGTCGGCGCGGCCGTCATCGGCGGCACGAGCCTGTTCGGCGGCAAGGGCCGGGTGCTCGACGCGGTGCTCGGCGGCGCGGTCGTGGCCGTCATCGAGAACGGCATGGGCCTGATGGGCTACGGCGCCAGCGTCAAGTACCTGGTGACCGGGTCCGTGCTGCTCCTGGCCGCGGGCGTGGACGCCCTGGCGCGCAGGCGGGCGGCTGCCGCTGGTCTAAGGTGATCAGCGACCCGCAGCCCCTGAAGGAACCCCAGACCATGCGTGCCGGCCCCTCGCAGGAGGACATCAGGCGCCACAATCTCGGCGCCCTGCTCCGCCATGTCCACCTCGGCGGGCCGACCTCGCGGGCCGAGCTCACCTCCAAGATGGGGCTCAACCGCAGCACGATCATGGCGCTCACCTCCGACCTCACCGCGGCCGGGCTGGTGCGCGAGGAGCTGCCCCGCGAGACCGGGCGCGCGGGCCGGCCCTCGCTCGTGGTGCGCCCGGAGTCGTCGCGGGTCTACGTGTTCGCCTTCGACGTCGGCCCCGACCGGCTCGCGGTCGCCCGCGTGGGGCTCGGCGGGGTCATCCTCGACCGGCGCGAGGCGGTGCGCCGGCGGGCCGCGTTCGAGCTGGACGAGCTGACCGGCGCGCTGGCCGGCTTCGCCCGCCAGATGCGCCGCAAGACCCGGGCCGACACCGTCTGCGTGGGGGCGGCGGCGGCCGTGTCGGGCGGCGTGCGCAAGGCCGACGGCGTGGTCACCTTCGGCCCCAACCTCAAGGCCGAGGAGGCCCCCTTCGGCGAGGAGCTGGGCCGCAAGCTGGGGCTCGGGCTGCCGGTCAGCGTCGGCAACGACGCCAACCTGGCCGCGCTCGCCGAGCACAGCCGGGGCGTCGGCGTGGCCGTGCGCGACCTCGTCTACCTGCACGGCGACGTCGGCATCGGCGGCGGCATCATCGCCGGCGGGCAGCTGCTCGGCGGCCACGACGGCTACGGCGGCGAGGTCGGCCACATGGTCGTCAACCCGGGCGGCCGCGCGTGCGGCTGCGGCTCGCACGGCTGCCTGGAGGCCGAGGTGGGGGAGCGGGCCCTGCTGGAGGCGGCCGGCCGGTTCGGCGCGGGGCAGCAGGGCCGCGACGCCGTGCGGGCCGTGGTCGAGGCCGCCGACCGCGGCGACATCGTCGCCCAGGAGGCGCTGAGCCGCATCGGCGAATGGCTCGGCCTCGGCGTCGCGAACCTGGTCAACATCCTCAACCCGGAGATGGTCATCTTCGGCGGCATGCTGCGTGAGGTCTACCTGGGCTCGGCGGCCCAGGTGCGCACGCAGCTCACCCTGCACGCGATGGGGCCGCAGCGCGAGCGGCTGCGGCTGCGCACGTCCGCGCTCGGCGACTCCGCCACCCTGGTCGGCGCGGCGGAGCTGGCCTTCGCGCACGTCCTCGCCGACCCCCTGGAGGTCCTGGCCCGCGCGAACGGCTAGCCGGCGCTAGCCGACCTTGGCCCGCGTCGCGGTCCAGGTGTTGCAGAAGCCGGTGGCGCCGCCGTGGTAGCCGCGGTCCTGCCAGAACGCGAGGTTGCGCGGCTTGCCGTGGACCTCGCTCTCCTCCGCCTGCCGCACCGCCTCGACCCACTCGTCCCAGGCGATGCCGGGTTTGATCGACTTGAGGGCGGCGCTGTAGAAGACGCCCGCGTAGCACTCGGCCTGCATCTCCAGCCGGTGGCTGAGGATCGTGCGCGCCTGGTCGGAGGCCGGCAGGTACAGCGCCTCCTGCGCCCCCAGCACGCCGGTGAGCTGCTGCACGTGGTGCCCCCACTCGTGCGCGATCGAGTGCGCGAGGTTCATCCTGAACGGGTCGCGGAGGTCCTGCCGGGTGATGCGGACGACGACCGCGCGCTCCTCGGGGCAGTAGTGGGCGCCGGCGCCCGAGATGCGCCCGCAGACGGAGTCCGCGCCGGTCGTGATCGTCACGGTGGGCGAGCGGTACGCCAGCCCGGCCGCGGCGAAGCGCTCCGCCCAGAACCGGTCCGCGCACCCGGCCATGGCCTCGTGGAACGCGCGCAGCGACGCGGCCGAGCCCACCTTGATCGCCGGGATCGCGCACGTCAGGCGGGGCCGGGCGCCGCTCATGACGTCGGACAGCGCGACCTGCCCGGCGCGCGGCGCCGCCTGGGCGGGCCCGCTCCCGAGCACCCCCAGGGCGGAGCCCGCCGCGACGCCCGCGGCCGCCGTCATCGCCGCCGCCACCGCCACGCGAAGAGTGCGCACGATGGCGGATCATAGATCAATATGTCGGGATTTGTTAGGACACCTTGGACTTAGGTGCCTTCCACGTGTTGCAGGCCGCCGCCGACTCGCCGTTGTAGCCGCGCTCCAGCCAGTAGCCCACGTTGGCCCGCAGGCCGTGCGTCACCTCGCCCTGGTCCTTCAGCCCGAACGCCGACAGGAAGGAGCCGCTGCCGCTGTTCCTGACCAGGTAGTACCAGTCGTCGTTGGAGCGGCCGAGCGAGTACCACACGTCACCGATGAACGCCGCCCCCAGGCACTCCGCCTGCAGCTCGGCGCGGCGGCTCTCGTCCAGGACGCGGGCGGCGTTCTTGCCGTTGTAGGGCGTGCGGGCCTTGAACATGCCGGTGAGCTGCTGGACGTGGTGGCCGTACTCGTGGGCGAGGATCAGCATGAGCACCAGGTCGCCCGGCGCCCGCAGCAGGTCGGGCGAGACCCAGTAGGTGATCTTCTTGTTCAGCGAGCAGTAGACGGCCTGCGCCCCGGCGGGGAAGGCGCCGCAGCCCGTCCCGCCCTTGGGCTTGGTGATGATCTGGAGCGACGGCTTGGTGAAGCGGAAGCCGGCCTTCCTGATCCTGGGCGCCCACGCCTCGTCGAGACACCCGAGCACGCCGGTGAGGTAGTCCTTCACGTCCTGCAGGTTCCCCGGGGCGGCCTGCTCCTCCTAGCACGTCCCGAGGTCGAGCTCGCCGGACCGGTAGATCGGGCTCTTGGTCAACGCCGGCTTGTACGCGGGGGCGGCCGTCGCCGCGTGAGCCGTGCCGGAGAGGAGCACGCTCACCAGGACGCCCGCCACGAGCGCCGATAAACGGATACGCATGGGACGGCACCCTAGTGAGAGCAGGGACTCCAGGTAAAGCCGGAATCAGGTGACGCTGCGGGTGGCGGCGGCCCAGGTGTTGCACGCGCCGGGCCCGCCGCGGTTGAAGCCGCGGGTCATCCAGGCGGCCTGCGTCGGCCCCTTGCCGTGGTCGTTCTGCGGCCAGCCCTTGGCGCCGTTCTTGCGGAACCAGTCCACCGTGTACGCCCAGTCCGCGTCCGTCACCAGCGACGTCCCCTGCATGGTGCTCATGAAGACCGAGGAGAAGCACTCGGCCTGCAGCTCCGACCTGCGCGACAGCAGCAGCCGGCCGGCCTTGCCGGCGTTCGACCTGGCGGTCCAGTAGTAGCTCCAGATGCCGGAGATCTGCTGGACGTGGTGGCCGTACTCGTGGGCGATCAGGCGGGTGATGCCCAGCGGGAACGGGTTGCGGAGCTGGTCGCGGCTGATCATCAGGTACATGGTGCGGTCGGTGGAGCAGTAGACGCCGTCCGCGCCGGTGTTCCAGGCGCCGCAGGGCGTGCGCACCTTGCCGCTGATGATGCGCAGCCGCGGCTTGCTGAAGGTCATGCCCGCCTTGCGGAACTGGGCGGCCCACGCCCGGTTCAGGCAGGCCGTCACGCGCATGAGGAAGCGCCGGTAGGCCGTCATGCTGCCCGGGGGCAGCTCGCCGGGCGAGCAGTTCACGTCCGCCAGCCGGCCGGTGCGGTAGAGCGGGCTCGCCGTCGCCAGGCGCCTGCCGGGCAGGGGGACCCGCTTGGTCTCGGCGCCGTTGGCGGGGGCCGAGGCGATCTGCTGGGCCTCGTTGACGGGCCGCGCGGAGGTCGTGGCCGAGTCGGCGAGGACGAGCACCAGGCCCGCCGCGGCGAGGACCAGCGCCAGCAGGGCAGCCGCGAGCGCCACGAGCTTGCCGGTGGAGACGGAGTTCATAGGTACCGAAAGACTAGGTCAAGATCGGACATATGTGGGTGGAATTGACTCGATGGAGTCAGTGAGGCGTCGGCGAACTAGACTCGGGGGGTCGGCTGACAAAAGCAGAGGGGAGTCGCATCCGTGAGCGGGTTGCTGGGCTCGATCGCAGGACCGCACGACGTCAAACGGCTCGCTGTGGAGGAGCTGCCGCGGCTCGCGGGGGAGATCCGTGACCTGCTCGTCGACTCGTGCGCGAAGTTCGGCGGCCACCTGGGCCCCAACCTGGGCGTGGTCGAGCTCACGATCGCGCTGCACCGCGTCTTCGACTCCCCGCGCGACCCCATCGTCTGGGACACCGGCCACCAGTCCTACGTGCACAAGGTCCTCACCGGCCGGGCCGCCGGCTTCGCCGCGCTCAAGCAGGAGGGCGGCCTGTCGGGCTACCCGAGCCAGGCCGAGTCCGAGCACGACCTCGTCGAGAACAGCCACGCCTCCACCGCCCTGTCCTACGCCGACGGCCTGGCCAAGGCGTTCAAGCTGCGCGGCGAGCGCGACCGCACGGTGGTCGCGGTCATCGGCGACGGCGCGCTGACCGGCGGCATGGCCTGGGAGGCGCTCAACAACATCGCCGCCGCCAAGGACCTCCCGCTCGTCATCGTGGTCAACGACAACGGCCGCTCCTACTCGCCGACCATCGGCGGCCTGGCCTCCCACCTGTCCTCGCTGCGGGTCAACCGCCGCTACGAGGACTTCCTCGACTACGTCAAGGACAAGCTCGGGAACGTTCCGGTCGTCTACGACGCCCTGCACGGCTTCAAGAAGGGCGTCAAGGACGTCCTGTCCCCGCAGGTCATGTTCGAGGACCTCGGCCTCAAGTACGTCGGCCCCATCGACGGCCACGACGAGCAGGCCATGGAGGCGGCGCTGCGCAAGGCGCGCGGCTTCCGCGGCCCCGTCATCGTGCACGCCCTCACCCAGAAGGGCCGCGGCTACACCCCGGCGGAGAACCACGACGAGGACCAGTTCCACTCGCCGGGCGCCTTCGACCGCGCCACCGGCGCGGAGAAGCCCAAGGGCCGCATCTGGACCAACGTCTTCAGCGAGGAGCTGGTCCGGCTCGGCAAGGAGCGCGAAGACCTGGTCGCCATCACCGCGGCCATGCTCCACCCCACCGGCCTCAACGCCTTCGCCGACCACTTCCCCGAGCGTATCTACGACGTCGGCATCGCCGAGCAGCACGCGCTGACCAGCGCCGCCGGCCTCGCCCTCGGCGGCCTGCACCCGGTCGTGGCCGTCTACGCCACCTTCCTCAACCGCGCCTTCGACCAGCTCCTCATGGACGTCGCCCTGCACCGCCTGCCGGTCACCGTCGTGCTCGACCGCGCGGGCGTCACCGGCGACGACGGCGCCAGCCACAACGGCATGTGGGACCTGTCGATCCTCCAGGTCGTGCCGGGCCTGCGCATCGCGGTGCCGCGCGACGGCGACCGCCTGGCCGAGCTGCTGCGCGAGGCCGTCGAGGTCACCGACGGCCCCACCGTGCTGCGCTTCCCCAAGGGCCCGGTGGCCGAGGCGGTCGAGCCGGTCGGCAAGCTGGGCGAGATGGACCTCCTGCGCGCCCCCGCGGCCGAGCCCGACGTGCTGCTGGTCGGCGTGGGCCCGATGGCGCAGGCCTGCCTCGACGCCGCCGTGCTGCTCGACGCGCAGGGCATCGCCGCCACCGTCGTCGACCCGCGCTGGGTCAAGCCGCTGGACGAGGCGCTGGTGCTGGCGGCCGGCGCGCACAAGCTGGTGGCCGTGGTGGAGGACAACGGCCGGGTGGGCGGCGTCGGCGACGCCGTGGCGCGGCTGCTCCGCGACGCCGACGTGGACGTGCCGGTGCGCACCTTCGGCATCCCGCAGGAGTTCCTCGACCACGCCAAGCGCGCGGCGATCCTCGGCCGTATCGGCCTGACCGGCCAGGACCTCGCCCGCCAGATCACCGAGGCCGTCGCCAAGCGCTCCTCCGCCGCCGCGGAGCCCGTCCGCCGCTGACGATGCGGCGCACCGCGGCGGTGATCCCCACCACGGCCAGCACCGCCGCGGCCGACACCGGCAGCAGCCACTGCGCGTCGCGCCGGGCCACGCCGCCCGCGACCGCGCCGAGCGTGACGTAGACGCTCACCCACGCCGTGCTGCCCGCCATGGCCCACGGCATGAACCTGCGGTAGGGCATGCCGAGCGCGCCGGCCACGGCCGGCGTCAGCGCGTGCAGCACCGGCAGGAAGTACGCGAGGGCCAGCGTCCACCCGCTGCGCTCGAACAGCCGCTCGGCGCGTCGCCAGCGCTCCTCGCCGATGCGCCGGCCGAGCCGCCCGCCGCGCAGCCGCGGCCCGTAGCGGCGGCCCAGGAAGTGTCCGCCGGAGGCGCCCGCGAAGCAGGCGAGCACGCCCGTGCCGATCAGCGCCAGCGTCTCGGCCACGCCGTCCGCGGTGGCGCCTGCGACCAGCAGCAGGCCGTCGCCGGGCGTGATCAGGCCCACCCCGACCGAGGCGTCCAGGGTGAGGAAGACCAGCAGGAGCACGAGCACCAGAGCGAGGTCTTGCCGGGCGAGGGCGTCGAGCACACCATTGAGCATGATTCCAGCCTGCTGCACCAGCCTGTCCAAAGGAATGATCACCTAGGGTGTGGGAAGGATCACGGGCCGTGGACATCTTTCGCACGAAGAGCGTGGAGCAGTCGATCCGCGACACCGAAGACCCGGAGCACCAGCTCCGCAAACGCCTGACCGCCCTCGACCTCACGGTCTTCGGCATCGGCGTGATCATCGGGACCGGGATCTTCGTGCTCACCGGGCAGGTCGCCAAGGAGACGGCCGGCCCCGCGGTGGCGATCTCGTTCGTCGTGGCGGGCGTGGTGTGCGGTCTCGCGGCCCTGTGCTACGCCGAGTTCGCCTCCACCATCCCGGTCGCCGGGTCGGCGTACACCTTCTCCTTCGCCACCCTGGGCGAGTTCCCCGCCTGGGTGATCGGCTGGGACCTCATCCTGGAGCTGGCCCTCGCCGCGGCCGTGGTGGCGGTCGGCTGGTCGGGCTACTTCACGTCCATGCTGGAGTCCATCGGCCTGCCGCTGCCGGCCGCGATCGCCGGCGACGACCCGGTGGTCAACGTCCCGGCCGTCGTGGTCGTGGCGATCCTCACGGCCGTGCTGGTGGCCGGCATCAAGCTGTCGTCGCGGGTCAACCTCATCCTGGTGATCACCAAAGTCGCCGTGGTGCTGCTGGTGATCGTGGCGGGGCTGTTCTTCGTCAAGGCCGCCAACTACACGCCGTTCGTCCCCGACCCGGTGTCCACGCCGCGGGTCGAGGGGCTGAACGCGCCGCTGATCCAGGTGTTGTTCGGCATCACGCCGGTCGCGTTCGGGGTGATCGGCATCTTCTCCGCCGCGGCGATCGTGTTCTTCGCCTTCATCGGCTTCGACATCGTCGCCACGGCCGCCGAGGAGACCATCCGGCCGCAGCGGGACGTGCCCCGCGGCATCCTCGGCTCGCTGGCCATCTGCACGGTCCTGTACGTCGCCGTGTCGCTCGTCGTGGTCGGCATGCAGCGCTACAGCCGGCTCAGCACCTCCGCGCCGCTCTCGGACGCCTTCACCGCCGTCGGGCAGCGCTGGCTGGCCACCATCATCAGCCTGGGCGCGCTCGCCGGCCTCACCACCGTGGTCCTGGTGCTGCTGCTGGGCCAGACGCGGGTGCTGTTCGCGATGTCCCGCGACGGGCTGATGCCGCGCTCGCTGTCCCGGGTCCACCCCCGCTTCGGCACGCCCGCCACGCTCACCGTCATCATCGGCGTGGTGACGATGGCGCTGGCCGGGTTCGTCTCGTTCGGGGAGCTGGCCGAGCTGGTGAACATCGGCACGCTGTTCGCGTTCGTGGTGGTCTCGATCGGCGTGTGGGTGCTCCGGCGCACCCGTCCCGACCTGCCGCGGGCCTTCCGCGCCCCGTTCGTGCCGGTGCTGCCGGTCGTGTCGGTGCTGGCCTGCCTCTACCTGATGCTCAACCTGCCGGTGGAGACCTGGCTGCGGTTCGTGATCTGGATGGTCATCGGCGTCGTCGTCTACTTCGCCTACGGCTACCGGCACAGCCGGGCCGGCGCCGCCGAGACCCTGCGCTAGGAGCGCGAGAAGGGGCGGACCGAGCCCGGTCCGCCCCTTCGTCATCCGCAGGTCAGGACAGCAGCGCCCCGCCCGCCGCCTTCATGACGCAGGCGTTGCGGTAGCCCTTGCTCCACTCCACCTTCTTGCCGTTCCAGGTGCCCTTGACGACCACCGCGTACGGCTGGACCTCCGGGCCGCAGGAGTTGGCCTTCGGGACGTGCATCCCGTTGAGGTCGCCCTTGTACGTGCGCAGCACGTCGCAGGCCGCCTTCGGGTGCGGGTGGGTGCCGCCGTCGGGGCTGCAGCGAAGGGTGACCCCCTTGGTGGGGGAGCCCTTCACCGCGACGACGATCTTCAGCTTGCCCTTGGGAGGACGCGCCGCCTGTGCGGGGGCGGGGGAGGCGCACGCCAGGAACGCCGCGCACAGGGCCATCGTGCCGATTGCTCGCTTCATGATTACTCTCCGTTCGTCGTGCGGGACGTAACGCTACGGCGACGAAGGTCATGAAATGCGGAGGCCAGGACCGGGCCTCCGTAAAGAGTCAGGCCGGCAGGGAAGCCACACCGGGAGGAAGGAAGCGCGGCTGGGCGATGCCCGTCCTGTCCAGATAAGGCGTGATGCCACCCAGATGGAACGGCCAGCCGGCCCCGAGGATCATGCACAGGTCGATGTCCTGGGGCGCGGCCACCACGCCCTCGTCCAGCATGATCCGGATCTCCCTGGCGAGCGCGCCGAGCACCCGCTCGCGGACCTGCTCGGCCGTGGACGGCCGGTCGCCGCCCGCGAACAGGGCCACCGCCTCCGGGTCGAGCGAGAAGTCCGGCCGGTACACGCCGGGCTTGCCCGCCGCGACCAGCTTGGCCATGTTCGCCGAGACGCCGAAGCGGCCGGGGAACGCCTCGTGCAGCGTCTCGGCCACGTGCAGGCCGACGGCCGGGCCGACGAGCTGCAGCAGCGCGAACGGCGTCATCGGCAGCCCGAGCCCGTCGAGCGCGTGCTCGGCGACCTCCAGCGGCGTGCCCTCGTCCACGGCCGCGACGACCTCGCCCATGAAGCAGGTCAGCAGCCGGTTGACCACGAACGCCGGGGCGTCCTTGACCAGCACCGACGACTTCTTCAGCGACCGGCCGACGGCGAAGGCGGTGGCCAGCGTGGCGTCGTCGGTGGCCGCGCCCCTGATGATCTCCAGCAGCGGCATGACCGCGACCGGGTTGAAGAAGTGGAAGCCGACCAGCCGCTCCGGGTGCGCCAGCCCGGCGCCCATCTCGGTCAGCGACAGCGAGGAGGTGTTGGTGGCGAGCACGCACTCGGCCGGCACCACGGCCTCCACCTCGGCGAACACCTGCTTCTTGACCGCCAGGTCCTCGAAGACGGCCTCGATGACGAAGTCGGCGTCGGCGAAGGCGTCCTTGGTCAGCGAGCCGGTGACCAGCGACTTCAGCCGGTTGGCCTGGTCGGCGGAGACGCGGCCCTTGGCCAGGAGCTTGTCCACCTCGGCGTGCACGTAGCCGACGCCCTTGTCCAGCCGGGCCTGGTCGAGGTCGGTCAGCACGACCGGCACCTCCAGGCGGCGGGCGAACAGCAGCGCCATCTGCGAGGCCATCAGCCCCGCCCCGACCACGCCGATCTTGGTGACCTTGCGGGCGAGGGCCTTGTCGGGCGCGCCCGCGGGCCGCTTGGCGCGGCGCTGCACCAGGTCGAAGGAGTAGAGCCCGGCGCGCAGCTCGTCGCTCATGAGCAGGTCGGCGAGGGCCTCGTCCTCGGCGGCGAAGCCCTCGTCGAGCGAGGCCGTCCCGGCCTTGGCGATGAGGTCGAGCGCCCGGTAGGGGGCGGGGGAGGCGCCGCGCAGCTTCATGTCCACGAGGAAGCGGGCGTCGGCCACGGCCTTCTCCCAGCCGTCGTGGGCGGCGCGCTCGACCGTCACCTCGCCCTTCAGCACCCGGGACGCCCAGCGCAGCGACTCCTCGAGGAAGTCGGCCGGCTCGAACACGGCGTCGGCGACGCCCAGCTCGAACGCGTCCCTGCCGTTGATCATGCGGTTCTGGGCGAGCGGGTTCTCGACGATGAGCCTGACGGCGGCGGCCGGGCCGATCAGGCGCGGCAGGAGCTGCGTGCCGCCCCAGCCCGGCACCAGGCCGAGCGAGCACTCGGGCAGCGCCACCGCCGGCACCCCGGTGGAGATCGTCCGGTACGTGCAGTGCAGCGCGATCTCCAGGCCGCCGCCCATCGCCGCGCCGTTGACGAACGCGAACGACGGCACGCCCAGCTCGCCCAGCCGCCGGAAGACGTGGTGGCCGAGCGCGCCGATGGCCAGCGCCTCCTCGCGGGTGCGGAGCGCCGCCGCGCCCTTGAGGTCGGCGCCGACGGCGAAGATGAACGGCTTGCCGGTGACGCCGACGGCGGCGAGGTCGGTGCGCCGCGCGATCTCCGACAGCGCGCCGTCGAGCGCGAACAGGCCGTGCGGCCCGAAGGTGTTGGGCTTGGTGTGGTCGAAGCCGTTGTCGAGGGTGATCAGCGCCATCGTGCCCGCGCCGCCGGGGAGCTGCACGTCGCGCACCAGCGCCTTGGTCACGACCTCGTCGGGGTTGCGCTCGCTCAGCAGCGAACGCCAGTTGTCGATGTTGCTCACGCCAGGTTCTCCCAGATCACAGTGCCGCCCATGCCCATGCCGACGCACATGGTGGTGATGCCGTAACGCACCTCGGGACGCTCGCCGAACTGCCGGGCGAGCTGCGTCATCAGCCGCACGCCCGAGGAGGCCAGCGGGTGGCCGTAGGCGATGGCGCCGCCGTAGGCGTTGACGCGGGGGTCGTCGTCGGCGATGCCGAAGTGGTCGAGGAAGGCCAGCACCTGGACGGCGAACGCCTCGTTGATCTCGAACAGCCCGATGTCGGCGATGTCGAGCCCGGCCAGGCGCAGCGCGCGCTCGGTGGACGGGATCGGGCCGACGCCCATCACCTCGGGGTCCACGCCCGCGAACGCGTACGACACCAGCCGCATCTTCGGGGTCAGGCCCAGCTCACCGGCCACCTCGCGGGCGGCCACGACGCAGCCGGTGGCGCCGTCGTTGATGCCGGAGGAGTTGCCCGCCGTGACGTGGCCGTGCGGCCGGAACGGCGTCTTGAGCCCCGCCAGCGCCTCCATCGTGGTGCCCGGCCGGGGCGCCTCGTCCTCGACGGCGAGGCCCCAGCCCTTCTCGGCGGTCCTGACGGCCGTGGGGACCAGGTCGGGCTGGATCTTGCCGTCGGCGTACGCCTTGGCCGCCTTCTCCTGCGACAGGACGGCGTAGGCGTCCGCGCGCTCCTTGCTGATGCCGGGGTAGCGGTCGTGCAGGTTCTCCGCCGTCATGCCCATGACCAGGGCGCTCGGGTCGACCAGCTTCTCCGACAGGAAACGCGGGTTGGGGTCGACGCCCTCGCCCATCGGGTGGCGGCCCATGTGCTCGACGCCGCCCGCGATGGCCACGTCGTAGGCGCCGAACGCGATGCCGCCGGCGACCGTCGTGACCGCGGTCATCGCGCCCGCGCACATGCGGTCGACGGCGTAGCCGGGCACGGTCTTGGGCAGCCCGGCCAGCACCGCGGCCGAGCGGCCGATGGTCAGGCCCTGGTCGCCGATCTGGGTGGTCGCGGCGATGGCGACCTCGTCCACGCGCTCGGGCGGCAGGCCGGGGTTGCGCCTCATGAGCTCGCGGACGACCCGGACGACCAGGTCGTCGGCGCGGGTCTCGGCGTACAGTCCCTTTGGCCCTGACCTGCCGAAAGGCGTGCGAACGCCGTCGACGAACACGACGTCACGAGAGGAAGGCACGGATTCGCTCCTCGTTCTGGAAGGGGTTCCGTGCCTATGCTACTCGTCAGTAACTACTCCGCAGACGAGGGCGGCGGTGAGAAGCGCGTAGACCCAGCCCGTCGCGGGCTCCCAGAGATGGGCACGGGCTCCGACCAGGGCGGCGACCGCCAGGGTCGCGCCCGCCCAGAGCGCCGCGCCCGTCCGCGGACGCGTGCCGGGACCCGGGTCCCATGGATCGCCAGGTGATCCGCCCGGGCGCCGGGCACGCGTCAGCATCCCCAGCAGGTCACGTGCCCACCAGAGGACGAACCATACCCCCGTCCCCGCGCCGGCCACCGTGAGCGCCTCGGCCGACCAGGTCAGGACGCCCGCCGCGGGCTCCAGCGCGGCCCGGCGGAACAGGTGCGGCAGGGTGAATCCCAGCAGCAGCGTGAGCGCCCAGCAGGCCGCCACCGCCAGCCGGCTCAGCGGGCGGGCCCGGCCGGAGCGTTCCACGGCGTACAGCTCGCGCTCGCGGCGGCGCACCCGGCGGGCGCGGGCGCCCCAGACGTACTGGGTGACGGCCAGGACGGGCAGGGCGGTGACGAAGATCGCCAGGGAGAGCGCGGCGAGCGGCGGCGCCTGCTCGGCCGGGGACCGGTCGGCGAGCACCTGGGTGGCGGCCAGCAGCGCCAGGCAGGCGGTGAGCGCGACGCACGCGCCCCGGCGCGCCGCCCGCTCCCCGGCCCGCAACGCGCTCAGCCCCACGGCGCCGGGCGGCGGCGGCATCTCGGTCAGCAGCATGAACGTCATTTTCGCGGGCGCGCGGGCGGCCGCGCCCGGGGTTCGCCAGGTTCGGATGGAGCCCTCGCTGCCGGGTGAGGTGAGCAAGAAGTGGCGCGATCGCCATAGCCGTGAGCGCCATCCTGGCCGAACTAAGAGATGTGGCCTCGGCATCGCCCTGCCCGGCGGGGGGTCGTGGGGGAGAAGCGGAGTTCTGTCGTCGTGGCTGCTCGTTCGTGACTATGCTGCGCGATCATGGCGCAAGGGGTGGACCGTGTGAGAGCAAGACCTGCCGATTCCCGTCTCGCGCCGTCGCCCCGGCGGACGCGGCCCGACGAGCCGCGCCCCCGGCGCAACCCGCTGACGCCTCTGGGGTGGGTGAGCGTCGGGCTGACGGCGGTGCTGGTGGCCGGCGCGCTGGGCGGCTACGCGTACTACCGCAGCATCTTCAGCGGCATCGACCAGGAGGACATCGTGGTCGACGCGACCCGGCCGCCTGAGACCGGGGCGCTCAACGTGCTGCTCGTCGGCTCCGACTCGCGCGAGGGCGACAACAAGAAGTACGGCCCCAAGTCGCAGGGACTGGGGGAGCGCACCGACACGATCATGTTGCTGCACATCTCCCCGAACCGGGACAAGGCCACCATGATCAGTTTCCCGCGCGACTCCATGGTGCAGGTGCCCGAGTGCCGGGCCCGCAACGGCACCGTGATCGCGCCCGGCGTCCGCCAGATCAACTCCGCCTTCAACGACGGCGGCATCAACTGCACGATCAAGACGCTGGAGTCGCTGACCAACATCAAGATCAACCACTTCGTCAAGGTCGACTTCACCGGCTTCAAGGGCATCGTGGACGCCCTCGGCGGCATCGAGATCTGCCTGCCCAAGCCGGTCAACGACCCCAAGGCGAAGCTGGTGCTCGGCGCGGGCCGGCACGTGGTCACCGGCGAGCAGGCCCTCGGCTACGTGCGCACCCGCTACACCCTCGGCGACGGCAGCGACCTCAGCCGCATCCAGCGCCAGCAGGTCTTCCTCACGAAGGTGCTGGAGAAGGCCACCGACGGCGGGCTGCTCACCAACCCGGTCAAGCTCAACGGGTTCCTGCGCTCGGCGGCCGCCGCCGTCACCGTGGACAGCGGGCTCACGCCCGAGCGCATGCTGGAGATAGCCAACAGCGTCAAGGGGCTGACGGCCAAGGAGCTGAAGGGCATCACGGTGCCGGTGGAGGCGTACCCGGCGGACAAGAACCGGGTGCAGTTCAGCGAGCCGGCCGCGCGCGACTTCTTCGCGGCCGTGCGCGACGACGTCGAGGTCACCGCCACCCCCACGCCCGGCAAGGCGGCCGGGCCGAAGATCGAGCACGGCCAGGTGCGGGTGCAGGTGCTCAACGGCACCGGCGAGCAGGGCAAGGCGCTGCAGGTGGCCGACGAGCTGAGCGCGCAGGGCTTCGCGGTCGTCCAGGTCGGCAACGCGCCGACCACCGCCGCCACCGCGATCCGCTACGCCAGGAAGGACGCCGCGGACGGGCCGGCGTACGGGGACGTGGTGGCCGCGCGGCTGTCGAAGGACAAGCGCACGCCGGTGGCGGGCAAGATCGCGCCGGTGCGGACGGACCCGTACCGGTCGAAGGTGGCCGTGCCGAAGAGCGGGCCGGTCATCCAGCTGGTCATCGGGACGGACTGGCCGGGGGTGCGGGTGTTGTCGGCGATCCCCGACTCCCTCAAGGACAAAGTGGTGGACGTCAACACCAACCCCTGCAAGTAGGCGGCATCCTGACTGGAGGGACGAAAGTAACGCAGCGTGACTTTAGCGAAACGTGTGAAATTTCCGGACAAGTTGGGTTTGACTCTGCTAAGAAAGGGCGCGGTCACTATACGTACTAGAGAGGTTCCACCGTGGTGCGCGACGAGAACGACAGGCCATACGAGGACGGCCAGGCACGGTCGTTGAACCCGGAGCTGACGGGCGACGTGTTGTCCCCGCGGTGGAGCACCGACGACACCGACGAGCAGCCGGCCATCCAGGTCACCGGCAACGAGACCTACATCCTCCCGCCCGACCAGGGCGCCACCCTGCCGCCGGAGGCCGGGCACGACGTGCTCGACGACCTCCCGGCGCGCCCCGCCGGCGACCTGCTCGGCCAGGGGCAGCAGGCGGAGGAGAGCCCGTACCTGCCGCTGGACCGCGGCTACGACGGCGAGTACCAGCCGGAGCGCCAGGTGGACGCCCTTGCCGAGTACGAGCCCGACCACCCGTCCGGCCACCCGTCCGACCATCTGGGTGACGACGACCGGGCGGCTGCGGCCGGGCCGGCGGGCGACGACCGGCCCGCGTCCGCGCGCGACTCCTACGACGCCTACGACTCCTACGACGACGACCAGCCGAGGCGCGGCTTCCTCGGCTCCGGCTGGACCGACGACTCCGGCGACGAGCGCTCCGGCCGCTCCGAGCGCGAGGTGCGCCGCCGCACCAGGACGCTGGTGATGGCCGCCGTCGCGGTGGTGCTGATCGGCGTCGGGGCGGGCTTCGTGCTCACCGGCACCTCCTCCGACGACCCGTGCGCCGCCGGCCGGTGCGCGAGCGCGGGCGAGGTGACCGCGCCGTCGGAGGAGGCGGCCGTCCCCGAGGAGACCCCGCAGGAGGAGGAGACCGAGCCCACCGACGAGCCCACCGCCGGGCCCACCGCGGGGCCGGGCGAGACCGCCGCCGCGGACCCGACCCCGGCCGCGCGGCAGCCGCGTCCCACCCGTGAGCCGGCGGCCCGGCCCACCCGCACCCGCAGCGAGGAGCCGGCGGAGAAGACCAGCGCCCGCCCGTCCCGCTCGCAGGAGCCCGAGCCGAGCGGGACCGACGAGGAGCCCACGACGGTCCGCGACTCCCAGACCGAGCAGCAGCGGACCGCGGACGAGCAGCCGACCGAGGAGGCGAGCGCCACCCAGGCGCCCGACCCGGCGCCGACGCAGGAGGAGCGCAAGGGGCTGCTCGACTTCCTCTTCCCCTGGGCCTGAGCCCGCCCGCCGCGTGAAACGGCCCCGGACGTTGTGTCGCCCGGGGCCCAGCGCGTGCGAGGATGCGGATCACGGTGCCGATCTGGCACACTGGAAACCGCTTTCCGACGGGGGAGGGTCTCGTGGTCACGCTTGAGGACGTCGCCAGGCAGGCGGGCGTCTCGCTGGCGACCGCCTCGCGGGTGCTCAACGGCAGCACCAGGCAGGTGGGCGCGGCGCTGCGGGCCCGCGTCGAGCAGGCCGCCGACGAACTGGGCTACCGCGCCAACATCGCCGCGCAGACGCTGGCCCGGGGGGCGAGCAACGTCATCGGCATCGTCGTGCACGACCTCACCGACCCCTACTTCGCCGCACTGGCCGACGGGGCGATGCGCGCCGCGGCCACCGAGGGCCTGCTGGTCATGGTCGGCACCACCCACCGCGACCCCGAGCAGGAGATCGCCTACGTCGCCACGCTCAACGCCCAGCGCGTGCGGGCCGTGCTGCTGGTCGGCTCGCGCGTGGCCGACCCCCAGGTGACCGCGCGGCTGCGCGGCGAGCTGGCCCGCTACCGGGCGGGCGGCGGCCGGGCCGCCTGCGTCGGCCAGGACCTGCTCGGCGTCGACACCGTCGCGCCCGCCAACCGGGAGGGCGCGGCCGCGCTGGCGCGGTCCCTCGCCGGGCTCGGGCACACCCGCTTCGCCGTGCTGGCCGGGCCGCCGCACCTGGTGACGGCCGCCGACCGGTGCGCGGGCTTCGCCGGCGCGCTGGAGGAGCTGGGGCTGCCCGCGCCGCAGATCGTTCCCGGGCCGTTCGACCGCGACGGCGGGCACGAGGCCGCGCGGCGGGTCGATCCGGACGTCACCTGCGTGTTCGCGGTCAACGACGTCATGGCCGTGGGGGCGCTGGCGGCCTACCGGGAGGCGGGGACGCGGGTGCCCGAGGACGTGTCGGTGGCCGGTTTCGACGACATCGTCACGCTGCGTGATCACGTGCCGGCGCTGACGACCGTGCGGCTGCCGCTCAAGGACATGGGGGCGCGGGCGCTGGAGCTGGCCCTCGGCGAGTCCGACGGCCCAGTGGTCGAGCACGTCGCCGGCGAGGTCGTCCTGCGGGAGAGCGTCCGGAGGCTGCCGTGAGGACGGCGGCGGGCCGGGGCGGGCGCGGGCGGAGGGCGGCGTGAAGCTGGCGGTGAGCACGCTGGGGATGCCCGGCGAAGGGCTCGACCGGGCCGTGGAGATCGCGGCCTTCCACGGCTGCCAGGGCCTTGAGCTGCGCCTGCACCCCGACACGGGGGTGCACGCCGGGCTGGACGCCGCGGGGCGGCGCTCGGTGCGGGCGCGGGTGGCGGCCGCGGGCCTGGAGATCGCGGCTCTGGCCGGATATGTCAGGATCTGCGAGCCGGGCCCCGACGAGCCGGTCACCGAGGCCCTGCTCGCCGACCTGCGCCTGGCCGCCGACCTGGGCGCGCCCGGCGTCCGGGTGTTCCCGCGCGGCGAGGACGCCGCGATCGGCGCCCGCCGGCTGCAGGCCGTCTCCGGGGCCGCCGCCGAGCTGGGCGTGCGGGTGCTGGTCGAGACGCACGACGCCATGGCGACCTGCGCGGCCGTCGCCGGGCTGCTGGACGCGGCCGGCCTGCCCGGCGTCACGGGCGCGATCTGGGACCTGCTGCACCCCTGGCGGCACGGCGAGAGCCCGGCGGACTCGCTCGCCGCGCTCGGCCCGCACCTCGCCTACGTGCAGATCAAGGACGCCGTCTCGGCGGCGGACACCACGCCGGTGCCCCTCGGGACGGGGTCGGTGCCGCTGGAGGAGGCGGGCGCCCTGCTGCGCGCGGCCGGGTACGCGGGCTGGGCGTCGCTGGAGTGGGAGCGGACGTGGTACCCGCACGTCGCGCCGGTCGAGGAGATCCTGCCGGGCGCGGCCGTCTGGGTACGGCGGTTCACCGGCTGAATTGCCGCTTAGATAGCGGTATGTCCGCATCTAAGCAAGACAAGGTCCTCGTGGTCGGCATGGACGGCCTGCGCTTCGACCTGCTGGCCGCCTCGGGCGTCCCGGTCCTGACGGGGCTGATGTCCACCGGCGCGTACGGCACCAGCAAGCTCCCCTACGGCGAGGCCGGCGCGCCGCGCACCGAGTCCATCGGCGAGGTCGTGCCGAAGAGCCCCGAGCCGGGGGACGGCGGCCGGGCGATCCGCTCGCGCACGGACTCCGGCCCCGGCTGGTCGTCCATCGCGACCGGGGTGTGGCCCGACAAGCACGGCGTCGTGGACAACGCCTTCACCAACCCCTATTTCACGAAATATCCGGACTTCTTGACGCGGGCGAAGCAGGCCCGCCCCGACCTCGTGACCTCGGCGTTCTTCTCCTGGGCGGCCCTCGCCGAGCACGGCGCCTTCGGCCCCGCCATCGACCACCGCTTCGTCCTGGACGGCTACGCCTGCGACGCCTGGAGCGAGGCCGACGAGCAGGTCGCCGCGGCGGCCGGCCGCCACCTCGCCGAGGACGACCCGGACGCCGTCTTCGTCTACCTCGGCGACACCGACGAGGTGGCCCACGACCTCGGCCCGCACTGCCCCGAGTACGCCGCCGCCCTCCAGGCCCAGGACGCCCACCTCGGCCGCCTGCTGGACGCCGTCCGCGCCCGCCCGTCCCGTGCCCGCGAGCGCTGGACCGTGCTGGTCACCACCGACCACGGTCACGTGGACGCGGGCGGCCACGGCGGCGTCTCGGACGAGGAGCGCACGGTCTTCGTCATCGCCCACCGCCTCGGCGAGGACCTCGGCGGGCGGCGGCTGCCCGGCCCGCGCCTGGTGGACGTGGGCCCGACGGCCCTCGCGGCGCTGGGCGTGCCGATCGAGCCGTCCTGGGAGCTGGACGGCGCGCCCCTGGGGCCCTGATCAATTTCATCGGGTGTTGAATTTCTGTCCGGGAGGCGTGACACTGGTGACAGGACGCCCAACGGCAGGGGTACACGCGATGAAGACGGCACTGGACTTCACCGAGATCGACGGCGGCATGCTCGCCGAGGCCGGCGGCAAGGCCGCGAACCTCGGCGAGCTCACCCGGGCCGGGCTGCCCGTCCCGCCCGGCTGGGTGCTCACCACCGAGGCCTACCGCGAGGCCGCCACCGGCCTCGACCTCCGCCCCGAGGGGCTGGCCGAGCGCGCCCGCGCGCATCTGCTCACCGCCCCCGTGCCGGAGGCCGTGCGCGAGACCATCGTCACGCGCTACGCCGCGCTCGGCGACGACGTCCCGGTGGCGGTGCGCTCGTCGGCCACCGCCGAGGACCTGCCGTTCGCCAGCTTCGCCGGCCAGCAGGACACCTTCCTCAACGTCGTGGGGGCCGACGCCGTCGTGGAGGCCGTGCGCCGCTGCTGGGCCTCGCTGTGGACCGACCGCGCGGTGGCCTACCGCGAGACCAACGGCATCGACCACGCCGCCGTCCGCCTCGCCGTGGTCGTCCAGACGATGGTGGACGCGCGGGTGGCGGGCGTCATGTTCACCGCGAACCCGGTCACCGGGCGGCGGCGCGAGGCCGTCATCGACGCGAGCCCCGGGCTCGGCGAGGCCGTCGTCTCCGGCGCGGTCAACCCCGACCGCTTCGTCGTGCACGAGGGACGCGTCCTCGACCGGCACGCCGGCGACAAGCGGGTGGCCGTCCGGCCATTGCCGGGCGGCGGCACCGAGCGCGTCGAGACCGCCCCCGAGGGGTCCGGGGGATCCGGCGCCGAGGGGTTCTGCCTGACCGACGCCGAGGTGCTGCGCCTGGCCGAGCTGGGCCGCCGCGTCGAGGACCACTACGGCGCCCCGCAGGACACCGAATGGGCGATCGACGGCGACGGCCGGATCTGGCTCACCCAGGCCCGGCCGATCACCACGCTCTACCCGCTGCCCGAGACCACCCGGCCCGGCCTGCGGGTCTACTTCTCGGTCAACGTCGTGCAGGGCGTCATGGGGCCGCTCACGCCGATGGGCCTGTCGGCGTTCCGGCTGCTCAGCGCGGGCGGGGCGGGCCTGGCCGGGTTCGGGCCGGCCGATCCGCTCGACGGCGCGCCGTTCATGGCCGTGTCGGGGCAGCGGGTGTGGCTGGACCTGACCGCCGCCGTGCGCAGCCGTCCTGGCCGGGCGATCCTGCCGCGCGCCCTCGCGCTCGGCGAGGCCCGCGGCGTCGCCCTCGTGCACCGGCTGTTCGAGGACCCGCGGCTCGCGCCCGTCCACGCCTCGCGCCGCCCGTTCCTGCGCGGCCTGGCCCGCTTCGCCCGCCGCGTCCGCGTGCCCTCCCGGGCGGCGCTGGCGCTGACCTCGCCGGGCCGGGCGCTGGCCTACACCCGGCAGGTCGGCGCGGTGCTCGACCGGCGGCTGCGGGTGCCCGCCACCGCGACCCCCGCCCAGCGGCTCGACCACGCCGAGCGGCTGCTGACCGGCACGTTCCCGGCGATCATCTCGGTCATGCCGATCGTGGTCACCGGCTACGGGCTGTTCGCGCTCGCCGCCCGGCTCTCCGGCCTGCCGCTGGCCGAGCTGCAGGACGTGCTCCGCAGCGTCCCGCACAACCCCACCACCGAGATGGACCTGGAGCTGTGGCACCTCGCCACCCGCGTCGAGCCGGAGCCGTTCCGGGAGCTGACGGTGGACGAGCTGGTCCGCCGCTACCAGGCGGGCGAGCTGCCGCCCCTCGCGCAGCGCGGCGTCGCCGCCTTCCTCGCCACGTACGGCCACCGCGGCGTCGCCGAGATCGACCTCGGCGTGCCCCGCTGGTCCGAGGAGCCCGCCCACATCCTCGGCGCGCTCGCCAACTACCTGCGCATGGACGGCGACTCCGCCCTCGCGCCCGCCGCGCTGTTCGCCAAGGGGGAGGCGCAGGCGCGCGAGGCCGTGGGCCGGGTGGCCGCCGCGGCCCGCCTGCGGGGCCGCTGGCGGGCACCGGTCGTGCGCTTCGCGCTGGGACGCACCAGGGCGTACGCGGGCCTGCGCGAGCTGCCCAAGTTCTACCTGGTCAAGACGCTCGCCGGGGTGCGGAGCAGCCTGCTCGCCGTGGGCGAGCACCTGGCCGGGCAGGGCGTGCTGGCCGCGCCCGGCGACGTGTTCTTCCTCGACCTCCGCGAGGCCAGGGCCGCCCTGGACGGCGGCGACCTGCGCGAGCTGGTGGCCGGGCGGCGGGCCGCGTACGAGCGGGAGCAGCGCCGCCGGCACGTGCCCCGGATGCTGCTGTCCGACGGCACCGAGCCCGAGGCCCTGGCCGCGCCGGCCGCGGAGGGGGCGCTCACCGGCACCGCCGCCTCGGCCGGCACCGTCACCGGCCGCGCCCGCGTCGTGCTCGACCCGGTCGGGGCGCACCTGGAGCCCGGCGAGATCCTGGTGTGCCCCTCCACCGACCCGGGCTGGACGCCGCTGTTTTTGACGGCGGGCGGGCTGGTCATGGAGATGGGCGGGGCCATGTCGCACGGCGCGGTGGTGGCCCGCGAGTACGGCATCCCGGCCGTCGTCGGCGTGCCCGACGCCACCCACCGGATCACCACCGGCCAGGAGATCGAGATCAACGGCGCGGCCGGCACCGTGACGCTGTCATGACGGTCGGCGGGCGCCGCCGGCCGCGCCCGCCGGTCAGGGCAGGACCAGCTCCGCGTAGCGGGCCCGCATCGTGGCCAGCACCTCGTCCGGGTCGGCGGCCCACACGTCGGCGTTGAAGATCTCCACCTCGACGTCGCCGGTGTAGCCGGCGTCCAGGACCGCGCGGGTGATCGGCCTGAAGTCGATCACCCCGTCGCCCATCATGCCCCGGCCGAGCAGCACGTCCGCCGGCAGCGGGTGCAGGTAGTCGCACACCTGGTAGCTCGCGATCCGCGAGCCGGCCCGCGCCACGTCCTCGAACAGGCGCGGGTCCCACCACACGTGGAAGGTGTCGACCACCACGCCGACCTGCTCCTCCGGGTACGGCAGGCTCAGGTCGAGCGCCTGCCCCAGCGTGGAGATCACCGCCCGGTCCGGGCAGTAGAGCGGGTGCAGCGGCTCCAGGGCCAGCTTGACGCCGCGCTCCCCGGCGTACGGCGCCAGCTCGGCCAGCGCCTCGGCCACCCGCCCGCGCGCGCCCGCGAGGTCGCGCCCGAACCCGGCGGGCAGCGGCTCGCCCGGCCGCACCCCCGGCAGGCCGCCGACCACCAGCACCAGGCAGGCCGCGCCCAGCTCGGCCGCCTCGTCGACGGCCCGCCGGTTGTCCGCCAGCGCGGCGGCGAACGCCTCGCCGCCCGTCGTCAGGAAGCCGCCCCGGCACAGCGACGACACCCGCAGCCCGGCCTCGCGCACCAGCTTGGCGCTGCGCGCGAGGCCCTGCTCGGCGACCTTCTCCCGCCACAGCCCGATCGCCTCCAGGCCGTGCCGGGCGCAGCCGTCCACGGCCTCGGCCAGCGACCAGCGCCGCGTGGTCCACTGGTTCAGCGACAGGCTCACCGGCCGTTCACCGCCAGCAGCGCCGCCATGCGGCGCACCGCGAGCTCCGGGTCGGCCAGCAGCCCCGCCTGGTCGGCCAGCCGGAACACCTCGGCCAGGTGCGGCAGCGAGCGGGCCGACTGGGCGCCGTTGACCATGGCGAAGGCGTCCTGGTGGCCGTTCAGCCAGGCCAGGAAGACGATGCCGGTCTTGTAGTGGTACGTCGGGGTCTCGAAGATCTTGCGCGACAGCGGGACCGTCGGGGCCAGGATCTGCTCGTAGCGGGTGCGCGCGCTCGCGTCGCCCGCCTCGGCCGCGTCCAGCTCGCGCAGCGCCGCCGCCGCCGCGGGCGCGATGGCGTCGAAGATGCCGAGCAGCGCGTGCGAGCCGCCCGCGATCAGCGACGGGTAGTTGAAGTCGTCGCCGGTGTAGAGCCGGACGCCCTCCGGGAGCGCGGCACGCAGCCGCACCTCGTGCTCCTCGTCCAGCAGCGACACCTTCACGCCGTCCACCATCGCGGCGTGCGCGTGCACCAGCTCCAGGAACGACTCCGTCGCCGCCGCCACGTCCCGCGAGCCCCAGTAGCCGGCCAGGTGCGGGTCGAACATCTCGCCCAGCCAGTGCAGGATCACCGGCCGGTCGGCCAGGCCGAACAGCTTGGCGTAGACCCGGTGGTAGTCGCCCGGCCCGCCGGCCACCCTGGCGAGCTGGCGGGAGGCCATGACGATCACGCCCGCCCCGGCGTCCTGGACGGTCTCGATCTGCTCGGCGTACGCGGCGGTGATCGCGTCCAGGTCGGCGGCGTCCGGCGCGTGGTCGGTGCCCGCGCCGCAGGACACCAGCGTGGCCGGGTCGCCGAGGGTGCGAGCCTCGGCGGCGGTGCGCCGGATCAGCTCGCGGGTCGCCGCCCAGTCCAGGCCCATGTTGCGCTGCGCGGTGTCCATGGCGTCGGCGATCCGCAGGCCGTGCGACCACAGGTGGTGGCGGAAGCGGAGGGTGGCGTCCCAGTCGACGGCGGCGGGGGAGCCGGGCGTGTTGTCGCCGAGCGGGTCGGCCACGACGTGCGCGGCGGCGTAGGCGACGCGGCTGGTCGCCGGCGTCGCGGACACGCGCCAGGGCGTGCGCTCGCGCAGCGTGTACGGGCCGGACCCGGGCAGGTCGATCCTCACAGCCCCGGCACCTCGATCCTGCGGCCCTCGGCCGAGGAGCGCAGCCCCAGCTCGGCGAGCTGCACGCCGCGCGCGCCCGAGGCGAAGTCGTTGGGGAAGGGCGCGTCCTCCAGCACGTGCCGGACGAACCCCTCCCACTGGATCTTGAACCCGTTGTCGAACTCGCCGTTGTCCGGCACCTCCTGCCAGTCGTCGCGGAAGCGCGCGGTGACGGGCAGGTCGGGGTTCCAGACCGGCTTCGGCGTGGCCGAGCGGTGCTGGACGCGGCAGTTGCGCAGCCCCGCCACGGCGCTGCCGTGCGTGCCGTCCACCTGGAACTCCACCAGCTCGTCGCGGTTGACGCGGACGGTCCAGGAGGAGTTGATCTGCGCCACGACGCCGCCGTCCAGCTCGAAGATCCCGTACGCGGCGTCGTCGGCGGTCGCCTGGTAGGCGTTGCCCTGCTCGTCCACGCGGGACGGGATGTGGGTCACCGCCTGGGCGTAGACGGAGCGGACCCGGCCGAACAGGTTCTCCAGCACGTAGTGCCAGTGCGGGAACATGTCGAGCACGATGCCGCCGCCGTCCTCGCGGCGGTAGTTCCACGACGGGCGCTGAGCCTCCTGCCAGTCGCCCTCGAACACCCAGTAGCCGAACTCGCCGCGCACCGACAGGACGCGGCCGAAGAAGCCGCCGTCGATCAGCCGCTTCAGCTTGAGCAGGCCGGGCAGGAACAGCTTGTCCTGCACCACGCCGTTCTTGACGCCCTTGGCGGCGGCGGCCTCGGCCAGCGCGACGGCCTCCTGCGCCGACTCGGCGGTGGGCTTCTCGGCGTAGACGTGCTTGCCCGCCTCGATGGCCTTCAGCACGGCCTTGACGCGGGCGCTGGTGACCTGGGCGTCGAAGTAGATCAGGTTGTCCGGGTCGGCGAGGGCGGCGTCGAGGTCGGTGGTGTGGTCGGGGATTCCATGCTTGGTGGCAATGTCGGCCAGCTTGTCGGCATTTCTGCCGACAAGTACGGGCCTGAGCTTCACCTTGCCGCCGCCCGCGAGCGTCACGCCGCCCTGCTCGTTGATGGCCAGAACGGAACGGACCAGATGCTGGCGGTAGCCCATCCGTCCGGTGACGCCGTTCATCACGACGCCGATGGTGCGCACGCTCATGTGAATCCCTTCAGGACAAAGGCAGGGGAAAGCGCTTTCCCGAACCGTACGGCCGCCCGCCCGAGGCCGTCAAGTAGCCCGCCCTCTCCACCACCCCCGAACCCCACGAAACCACCCGCCCGCACAGGCATCAACCCCCGCAGCGGGCCTGCGTCGCGGGGCCGGTGGGGGCGCGAGACCACCCGCCCGCACAGGCATCAACCCCCGCAACGGGCACGCGCGCGGGGGCCGGGGAGGGCGCGAAACCTTTCCGCCGGTACGGGCATCAACCCCATAGGGCGCTGGGGGGGCCGGGGCGAGGGTTAGATCTCGCCCCGGATGCGCAGCCGCGACAGGGCCTTGGCGATGGGGTGGGCGGTGAGCGCGAGCTGCCACTCGCGCGCGCCGAGGGCCCGCAGCCGGGCGGTCACCGTCTCGTCGGTGATCTCCTCGGGCGGCTCCCAGGTGAGCCGGCGCACCGCGTCCGGCTGGAGCAGGTTCTCCGTCGGCATGTGGTGCTCGTCGGCCAGCGCGGCCACGACGGCCCGCGCCGCCGCCAGGCGTTTGGCGGCGGCGGGGTCGCGGTCGGCCCAGCGGTTGGGCGGCGGCGGCCCGTCGCCGGGGGTGCTGGGGGCGGGGAGCTGGTCGTCGGGCAGCGCGCGGGCGCGGTTGACGGCGGCCAGCCAGTCGCTCATGTGGCGGCGGGCGCTGCGTCCGGTGAAGGCGGAGATCTCGGTGAGCGCCTTCTTGGTGCGCGGCCCCTCCAGCGCGGCCGTGACGATCGCCGCGTCGGGCAGCACCCGCCCGGGCGCGAGGTCGGCCTCGCGGGCGATGCGGTCGCGCATCAGCCACAGCTCGCGCACGATCGCGAGCGCCCGCACGTTGCGCACCTTGTGGATGCCGGACGTGCGCCGCCACGGGTCGGAGCGCGGCGCGGGCGGCGGCGTGCCGAGCACGGCGGCGAACTCCTCGCGCGCCCACTCCAGCTTCCCGCTGTCGGCGAGCTGCCGGGCGAGCACGTCGCGCAGCTCGACCAGCACCTCCACGTCGAGCGCCGCGTACCGCAGCCAGTCCTCGGGCAGGGGGCGCGTGGACCAGTCGGCGGCCGAGTGGCCCTTCTCCAGCCGCAGCCCGAGCACGGTCTCCACCATCGTGCCGAGCCCCACGCGCTCGTAGCCGAGCAGCCGCCCGGCGAGCTCGGTGTCGAACATCTCGCGTGGCCGGAACCCGACCTCCAGCAGGCACGGGAGGTCCTGCGAGGCGGCGTGCAGGACGATCTCGGCGTCGGCCACGGCGGCGTCCAGCGCCGACAGGTCGGGGCAGGCGATCGGGTCGATCAGCGCGGTGCCGGCGCCGGCGCGGCGGAGCTGCACCAGGTAGGCGCGGTTGCCGTAGCGGTAGCCCGAGGCGCGTTCGGCGTCCACGGCGACGGGGCCGCTGCCCGCGGCGAAGCGTTCGACCATCCTGGCCAGGCCGTCCGCGTCGGCGATCACCGGCGGGATGCCCTCGCGGGGTTCGAGCAGCGGCTCGACGGTTCGTTCTTCTGTCATGAGTTCACCGGCCTCATGACGCTCGTGCTGTCTTGACTGGTGCCCTCACTTCGTTCGGTCACTCTCCGGATCATCACGTCGCCGGGGCAGCGCGGCCACGTCCGACGGGAGCGGCGGGATGCCCGCCGCCAGGCACATCAGATCGCACCAGGCGGCGACGTGGCCGGACAGATCCTCCTCGGCGGGGGACCAGGAGGCCCGCAGCTCCAGCTCGGTCGTGACCGGGTCCTCGGCCTTGTTGCCGAACCCCTCGGACACGGCTCTAGTCACGGTACCGCCGGCGGCCGAGTAGTCGGCCTGATGTGCCTCCAGCGCCTCGGTGAGCCAGCTCCACGCGACCGGCCCGAGCAGCGGGTCGGAGGTGATCTCCGGCTCCATGTCGGCTCGCACGTACGCCACCAGCCGGAACGGCCCCTCCCAGCCGCGCTGGCCGTCGGGGTCGTAGAGCAGGATCAGCCGCCCGACCGCGAGCTCGTCGTCGTCGCGGTAGACCGACGCGCCGATCGCGGCCGAGTAGGGGGCCAGCCGCTGCGGCGCGGGCAGGTCCTCGAGCTCGATCTCCGGCCGGACCTCGGACAGCCGCAGGCTCTCGGCCGCGCGCGTGAACGCGGCCGGAGGCGGCGGCTGCTCACCGAGTGGCATAGCCGAAGCGTAGGTCGAAGTCGGGCGAAAGGGGACCACGGGGGTGCGCATCCTTGGTGATCAAGCCGTAGCCGTAACAAGCTGGCGAACCGGTCGGGCGGTCTCGGCGGCGCCGAGCGTGATCGCGTGGCCGCAGTCGGCGCAGGCCCAGTCGGGGCACTCACCCGGCTCGTGTCCGTCGGCGCACGGCGGCTGCTCGAACGGCCGTTCATCACCGCAGGAGCCGCAGCGCTCACTGCGGCGCTCTGGGGAACTCCACAACGCGGTCATCGCAACGGGGCCTTTCTTCGGGTCGTGGCTCCGACGTTGGCACGAGCCGCTGACAATTCCCCGCAACGCGCTCGGCGTGTCCCGAAAGTGGTCGCTGAATCGATGCCGCGCGGTGGCTTGGCGAACTTTTGGCGCAGTCGAGACCGGCTCTCTGGCCCGCCATGGGGTGTGTTCGACCCGTGTGCGGCGTCCGTGCCGAGCAGACCGGTAAACCTTCATCTAGCTATCTGATCATGATTTGGGGTGTCCAATGCATCTTTTTCCGACACCCCGCGCCGCTCGTGCCGATGACGGGACCGGCGCCCGACCATGGCACCCTTGACGGGTGAACCTCGCCGACTCCGCGTTCCTGCGTGCCTGCCGCCGCCAGCCCGTCCCGCACACCCCGGTCTGGTACATGCGCCAGGCCGGACGCTCGCTGCCGGAATACCTCAAGGTGCGCGAGGGCGTGCCGATGCTCACCGCGTGCGCCACGCCCGACCTGATCGTCGAGATCACCATGCAGCCGGTCCGCCGCTACGGCGTCGACGCGGCCATCTACTTCAGCGACATCGTGGTGCCGCTCAAGGCCATCGGCGTCGACCTCGACATCAAGCCCGGCGTCGGGCCGGTCGTCGCCGACCCCATCCGCGACGCCAAGGGGCTGCGGGCGCTGCGGCCGCTGGAGCCCGGCGACGTGCCGTTCGTCACCGAGTCGATCCAGGCGCTCACCGGCGAGCTGGGCGGCACGCCGCTCATCGGGTTCGCGGGGGCGCCGTTCACGCTGGGGTCGTACCTGATCGAGGGCGGCCCGTCCAAGAACCACGACCGCACCAAGGCCATGATGTACGGCGCCCCCGAGCTGTGGCACGAGCTGATGGAGCGGCTGTCCGGCATCGTGCTCGAACACCTGCGCGTGCAGGTGGCGGCGGGCGCCTCGGCCGTGCAGCTCTTCGACTCCTGGGTGGGCGCGGTGGCCCCGGCCGACTACCGCGAGTTCATCCTGCCCCACACCCGGCGCATCTTCGAGGGCGTCGAGGGCGTCCCGCGCATCCACTTCGGCGTCGGCACCGGCGAGCTGCTCGGCGTGCTCGGCGAGGCCGGGGCCGACGTCGTGGGCGTCGACTGGCGGGTGCCGCTCGACGAGGCGGCCCGCCGCGTCGGGCCGGGCAAGGCGCTGCAGGGCAACCTCGACCCGGCCGTGCTGCTGGCCCCGTGGGAGGTCGTCGAGCGCAAGGCGCGCGAGGTGCTGCGGCAGGGGCGCGCCGCCGAGGGGCACGTGTTCAACCTCGGGCACGGCGTGCTGCCCTCGACCGACCCCGACCAGCTCAAGCGCCTGACCGACCTGGTCCACGAGACCACCGCCTGATCCCCGCACCCGGGGTCAGGCGGCGGCCTCGGGGCCGGGCTCCCCCGGGCGCGGCGGCGACGGGGAGGACGGGGAGGACGGCGAGGACGGGGGAGCGGCCCGGCGGGCGCGGCTGCGGCGCGTCAGGTAGACGAACAGCACCACCAGCGGCAGCGCGGCCACCGCCCACGGCAGCACCGCCCCGAGGAACGTGAGCAGCGCCACCAGGCTGGTCAGCAGCGCCTTCCAGCCGCTCTTGAGCCCCGCGACGAAGCCGTTGTCCTCCTCGGGCTCCGGCGCGGCGGCCACCGGTCCGAGCAGCCGCAGCGTAAGCGTGGCCATCGCGACCTGCGTGGCCAGCTCCTTCTGCTGCGCCTGCAACGACTCCAGGTCCGCCTCGCGGGAGGCGATCTCGCGCTCCACCTCCAGCACCTGGCCGATCGTGTCGGCCCGCTTGAGCAGCGTCCGCAGCGACTCCAGCGACTGCTGCGCCGACTTCAGGCGGCTGTTCACGTCGGCGACCTGCAGCGTGACGTCCTGGGTCGACTGCTCCAGGGAGATCTGGGTGCCGAGCTCCTTGCCGAGCCGGCCGAGCACCGCCGGGTAGGCGGCCGGCGGGATCTTGAACTCCAGCGTCGCGGTCTCCCGCGCCTTGCTCGCCGAGCTGCTCTGCTCGCGCGCCAGGTAGCCGCCGGCCCCGGTGACGATCTGCTTGGCCTGCGCGACGGCGTCGGTCACCTCCTTGACCCGGACGCTCATGCTGCCGGTGTAGATGACCTGCCGGTCCTGCCGGGTCACCTCGACCCCGGAGGCCAGGCCGTCCTGCTCGGCCTTGGCGGGCTGGGCCGAGCGGGCGTTCTTGGGGACGGGGGCCGGGGTGGCCAGGGGCGCGGCGGGCGAGCCGGCGGCGTCCTGCGCGGCGGGCGCGACGGCCTGGCTCTCGGAGTAGGTGGCGCCGCCGCCGCAGCCCGCCAGGAGCAGGGCGGCCAGCGCGAGCGAGGTCGTGATCCCGTACCGGAGTCTCCTCATGCCCATAAGACGGGCCGACGATCAGTGCGGTTTGATGGCATGAATCACGGTCCGGTCACATGCCCCGAGCGGCTGGCCACGTCGCTGAGGCGGTAGCGTCAGGAGGCGTGGAAGGGAATCGGGCGCACGTCGTCGTGATCGGCGGAGGGATCTCCGGGCTCGCCGCCGCGTGGTACATCCGCCAGGGCGCGGACGAGCGGGTCAAGGTGACCGTCCTGGAGGCCGCCTCCCGCGTCGGGGGCAAGCTGCACGCCTCGGAGGTCGCGGGGGTGAGCGTGGACGCCGGCGCGGAGGCCATGCTGGCCCGCCGCCCCGAGGGCGCCGAGCTGGCCAGGGCCGTCGGGCTCGGCGACGACCTCGTCTTCCCCGGCACCCTCCGCTCGGCCGTCTACTCCAGGGGCGAGCTGCACGGCATGCCGAAGGGCCAGGTCATGGGCGTGCCCGCCGACCTGACCGAGCTGGCGCGGTCCGGCATCGTCTCGCCCGCGGGGCTGCTGCGCGTGCCGCTCGACCAGATCCTGGCCCCCACGCTGGTGCGCACCGACGTGTCCGTGGCCGCCTACATCCGCGCCCGCATGGGCGGCGAGATCGTCGACCGCCTGGTCGAGCCGCTGCTCGGCGGCGTGTACGCGGGCCGCGCCGACATGTTGTCGCTGGAGGCCACGATGCCCCGCGTGGCGGCCGTGGCCCGGGCCGAGCGCTCGCTGCTGTCCGCCGCCCGCCACCTGGTCGCCGAGACCCCCAAGGACGCCGGGCCGGTCTTCACCACCCTGCGCCAGGGCGTCGGCGCCCTGCCCGAGGCGGTCGCCAAGGCGTCCGGCGCCGACGTCAGGACCGGCGTCACCGTACGCGAGCTGCACCGCACCGAGCACGGCTGGCGCCTGGTCACCGGGCCGGTGCCGCGGCCGGAGACCGTCGAGGCCGACGCCGTGGTCGTCGCCGTGCCCGGCCCCGCCGCCGCCCGCCTGCTCAGGGCCGAGGCGCCCAGGGCCGCGGCCGAGCTGTCCAGGATCGAGTACGCCAGCATGGCCGTGGTCACGCTCGCCTACCCGCTGTCGGCCTTCCCACGGCCGCCCGCCACCAGCGGCTACCTCGTGCCGCCCGTCGAGCGCCGTCCGGTCAAGGCGGTGACGTTCAGCTCGGTGAAGTGGCCCCACCTGGCCAGAGACCTGGTGATCCTACGCTGCTCGATCGGCCGCGTCGGCGAGGAGCACCTGCTCCAGCGCGACGACGCCGAGCTGGTGTCGCTGGCCACCGCCGAGATGGCCGACGTGATGGGAGTACGCGGCCTGCCGGTCGACAGCCGGGTCACCCGCTGGGGCGGCGGCCTGCCCCAGTACAACGTGGGCCACCTCGACCGGGTGGCCCGGGTGCGCGCGGCGGTCGCGGTCGAGCCCGGGCTCGCCGTGTGCGGCGCGGCCTACGACGGCATCGGCATTCCGGCCTGCGTCGGCGCGGCCCGCACGGCCGCCGGCCGGATTCTGGACCACCTGTCCCAGCGAGGAGAATAGCTACCATGACAGAGGGAGCCCCGCGGCTCAAGGCCCGCGATCTCAACCAGGTCATCCGCTACACCATGTGGTCGGTCTTCCAGGTGACCGAGCCGTGCCCGGCCGACCGCGACGGCCTGGCGGGCGAGGTCGAGGAGCTGCTGGAGCAGGCCGCCGGCAAGGACGTCGTGACCAGGGGGGTCTACGACGTGGCCGGGCTGCGGGCCGACGCCGACTACATGTTCTGGTGGCACGCGCCCACGCCGGAAGACCTCCAGGACGTCTACTCCCGCTTCCGCCGCACCGCGCTCGGCCGGCACAGCAGGCCCGTCTGGTCGGCGATGGCGCTGCACCGCCCCGCCGAGTTCAACAAGTCGCACATCCCGGCCTTCCTCGCCGAGGAGGAGCCGCGGGCGTACGTCAGCGTCTACCCGTTCGTGCGCTCCTACGAGTGGTACCTCCTGGAGGACTCCGAGCGGCGGGCGATGCTGGCCGAGCACGGCCGCATGGCGCGCGACTACCCCGACGTGCGGGCCAACACCGTCGCCTGCTTCTCGCTCAACGACTACGAGTGGATGCTGGCCTTCGAGGCCGACGAGCTGCACCGCATCGTCGACCTCATGCGCACCCTGCGCGGCGCCTCGGCCCGCCGCCACACCCGGGTCGAGATCCCGTTCTACACCGGCGCCCGCAAGGCGGTGCGCGAGCTGGTCACCGCCCTGCCGTAGGTCACGGGCCGGCGGTGAGGGCCTTGCGCAGGCGCCAGGCGCCGAGCGCGAAGAACGCCGCCGCGTAGGCGGCCAGCACGCCGAGCTGCGGCAGCACGTCGGCCAGGGTGCCGTCGCGGCGCAGCAGCTCGGCGAAGCCGTCCAGGGCCCAGGCGTGCGGGGTGAGGTGCGCGAGGCGGCGCAGGGTCGCGGAGAAGAAGTCCAGCGGCACCATCGCGCCGCCGATCGCGGCCAGGCCGAGGGCGAGCAGCAGGCCGAGCGCCGTCGCCTGCTGCCCGGTGCGGGCCGCCGCGCCGAGCAGCATGCCCGCCCCGCCGCCCACCAGCGCGAACGCCAGCAGCAGCGCCACCGCGCCGGCCGGGTCGCCCCAGCGCACCCCGAACAGCAGCGCGGACCCGGCCATGATGATCAGCCCTTGCAGCAGCGCCACGCCCACCCGGCCGGCGGCCTCGCCGAGCAGGATGCCGCGGCTCGTCACCGGGGTGGCGTACATCCGCCGCGACACCCCGAGCTGCCGGCTCTCGATGAGCGCGGTGGCGCCGTTCATCGAGGTCAGGAACATGAACAGGAGCAGCTGCGAGGTCGCCGCGACGTCGTAGCCGGTCATGCCGGCCAGGGCCGTCGCCGTCCCGACGGTGCTCGCCGCCACCGTGACGCCGGGCGCGGGCGCCGCCTCGGCCCGCGCCACCAGCTCGTCGAACGAGCCGTCGCGCGCGTACGCGGCGGCCCGCGCCGGCATCGTCACGCGGGTGACCGCGGCCCGCACCGCCGCGCCGAGCTGCAGCGCGTCGGGCTCGTTGCGGCCCAGGTAGGGCAGCGTGAGCGGGACGTAGCCGCGCAGCGCGCGCTCGTAGCCGGCCGGGATGACCAGCGCGCCGGCCAGCCGCCCGCGCTCCACCCCGTCGCGGGCCTCCTCGGCGCTCCCCACCCGCACCACCCGGTGCCCGGCCTGCTCCAGCGCCCGCACCAGCCGGGCCGCCTGCGGGCCGCCGTCCGCGTCCGCCACGCCGAGCGGCGGCTGGAAGCCCGAGCCGAACGACAACCCGAACACGGCGATCAGCACGATCGGGAAGATGACCACGAAGAACAGGTTGCTGCGGTCGCGGAAGAGCCGCACCAGGTTGGCCCAGGCGATCGCCCACACCGCGGTCAGGGTCGTCATGGGCGCACCATCCTCCCCGAGCGCAGCAGCGCGACGCCGGTTGTCACGGCGCCGAAGGCCAGCAGCGCCAGCGTCGGCACGGCCGCGACCACCGGCGCGTGCTCCCCGTGCAGGTCCGCCAGCCCTTGGAGGAACCAGCGGTGCGGGGTGACCAGGCTCAGCGCCCCGAACACCCCGCCGAGCTGCTGGATCGGGACGAACACCCCGCCGAGCACGCCGAACAGCACCGCCACGATGCTCTGCAGGTTCGCCGCCCGCTCGGCGGTCGTGGCCACGGTCGCCACCATCGCCATGACCCCGGTGGCCGCCAGCGTGCCCGCCACGACCAGCAGCCCGACCCCCAGCGGGTGCCCCCACCGGGCGCCGAGCAGCGGCGCGGCGGCGACCAGGAGCACGGCGGTGGCGGCGACCCCGACCACGAACCCGTTCAGCAGCTTGGCCACCGCGATCGCGGCCCGCGGGACGGGCGCGGCCAGCAGCCGGGCCAGGGTGCCCTCGCGGCGCTCGTCCAGGATGGAGCTGAAGCCGAACTGCACGGTGAAGAACAGGAAGAACACCGCCATGCCCGCCGCGAACCCCTCCGACACCGAGAGCTGCCGCCGCTCCGCCGCCAGGTCCTCGACCGTGACCGGCTCCGGCACCGCCGCGGCCTGCTCCATCGTCCCGCTGCCCTTCACGGCCAGCGCGACCTGCACGTAGCGGACCTCGGAGGCGAACGCGTCGGCGATCGAACGCGCCACGAACGAGCCGATCTGCGCCTCGGCGTTCCCGATCACCTGGATCGTGGCGGGCCGCCCGCTCGTCACGGCGGCGCTGAAACCGGGCGGGATGACGTAGGCGGCGTCCGCGTCGCGCCGCTCGACCGCGGCGCGGGCCTCCCGCTCCCCGGCGGCGGCGCGGAGCCTGATGACGCCGCGCCGCTCCAGCGGGCGCAGCGCCTGCTCGGCGAAGGCGGTCGCGATCTGGCCGTGGTCCTGGTCGGCCAGCGCGAACGTGGGCGCCGCCTGGGTGTCGACGTCCTTGAACACCAGGCTGAAGACGGCCGCGAGGCCGAACGGCACCACCAGCGCCAGCAGGAACAACGAGCGGTCCCGGACCCGCTCGCGCAGGTCCTTGGCCATCAGCAGCAGGATCGCGCGCATGTCAGTCCCGCAGCGCCTTGCCGGTGAGGTGCAGGAACACCGACTCCAGGTTCGGCTCGTGCACCTCGACCGCGCGCACCGCCATGCCCGCGTCCGTGGCGGCGGCGAGGACGCGGGGCAGCGCCTTGCTGGCGTCCTCGGTCATCACCTCGACGCGGCCCTCGTGGCCGGTGGCCTCGCGCACCCCCGGCACCGTCAGCAGCGCCGGCACGTCCGGCGGGCCGTCCACCGTGAGCGTGATCCGGTCCAGCTCGCCCACCAGGCCGACCAGCTCCCTCCGGGTGCCCTCGGCCCTGATGCGGCCGAGGTCGATGATGCCGATCCGGTCGCAGAGGCGCTCGGCCTCCTCCATGTAGTGCGTGGTGTAGAGGACCGCGACGCCCTCGCCGGCCAGCGTGGCGACGCTCTCCAGGATGGCGTTGCGGCTCTGCGGGTCGACGCCGGCGGTGGGCTCGTCCAGGATGAGCAGGGGCGGGCGGTGCAGGAGGCCGACGCCGATGTTGAGGCGGCGCTTCATGCCGCCGGAGAACTCCTTGACGGCGTCGCCGGCCCGCTCGGTCAGGCCGATCACGGCCAGCACCTCGTCGATGCGGTTGCGCGCGCCGGCCCGGCCGAGGCCGTAGAGGCGGGCGAAGAAGCGCAGGTTCTCGCGGGCGGTGAGGTCGGGGTAGAGGGCCAGCTCCTGGGGGACGTAGCCGATGCGGCGCTTGCCCCAGGTGCTCGACGGGCTGTGCGGGCGTCCGCAGACGAGCACCTCGCCGGCGTCGCGGTCGAGGATGCCGGCGATCATCGAGATCGTGGTGGTCTTGCCGGCCCCGTTGGGGCCCAGCAGGCCGTACGTCTCGCCGGCGGCGATGGCGAAGCCGACGTCGTCGACCGCGACGAGGTCGCCGAACGTCTTGCGTAAGCCATGACATTTGATGATCTCGTCCTGGGCCACAACCGCAGTGTGGAGCCGCGCGTCCTACATCGGCAAGGCCCACGGGGTGAGGAGGGCGGGGTGGAGTCATCGGGCCCGGAACGGGAACGAACGGATTCCCCACGGAGCGAGCGACGGACGGCGGGCCGGGGCCGGCACGCGCGGCCTGGGCGGCGGCGGGTGGCGCTGCGGCCCGTCGCGGCGGCCGCGGTCGGGGCGCTGGTGCTGGCGGGTGGGGCGGCCGGGATGCTGGGCGTTCAGGGGGCGTTCGACGGGCCGCCGGACGGGCTGCTGGGCGGGTTGTCCGGCGGGACGTCCGGCGGCGTGCCCGGCGGCACGACGGCCGGCTCCGGCCGCGCCGCCCCGCCGGACGCCACCGGACGCGGCGACCCGAGGACGACGACACCTGGCGGCCGGGCCGGCCCGGGAGCGGACACCCGGACCGGCCCGGACGCGGGACGGTCCGCCCCCAGGGAGCCCGGCTCACCGTCGGCCCCGCAGGCGAAGGGGTCGATCACGTCGGACGACGCGGGCCCCACGATCGTCCCGGCCGGACCCGCCCGGGACGCCGACCCGGGCACCCTCGCCGGCTCCTCACCGCCCCAGGACGACGGAACCCTCACCGTCCCAGGAACGGACGGCACGGGCGGCGCCGACAGCGCCGACGGCTACCGCGCCGACGGCCCCTCGTCGCACACCGACCACCGCGCGCTGGACTACTTCCAGGCGAACTGGGGCCCCGACGACAAGGCCCTGCGCCGCGTCCGCGACATCCGCACCGTCGGCGGATACCTGCGCATCTACACGGACCTGCCGGAGTCGGCGCACAACTCCCGCACCGCGATCACCCTGTGCGAACGCGGCCTGGACTACCTGCGCGCCGCCGGCGTGCCGAGGCCGGTGGTCTTCGTGCAGGCCAGGTTCGGCGAGAACGGCAACCCCGTCCTCGCGAACATCCTCGGCCCCGGCGACCGCAGCTGCACGGTCACCCACCCGGCCCCCGGCTGACCGGCCGCTCCCGCGTCACCGGACCCGTACGCGCGTCTTCCCGCACACCTCGCACCGCTGGGTGACGACCCGGCCGATGGCCTCGATCGTCGTCCAGCGGTGGCGGAGATGGAAGGACCGCACGCGGGGAGGCTTACCCGTGGCGCAAGATTGGTACGCGGCGTCGCTGGTCGATCACGCCTTGGGTTCGAGCCGCAGCGAGACCGAGTTGATGCAGTAGCGGTCGTCCGTCGGCGTGGGATACCCCTCGCCGTGGAAGACGTGGCCGAGGTGCGAGTCGCAGCGCGCGCACCGCACCTCGGTGCGGACCATGCCGTGGCTGCGGTCCTCGATCAGCTTGACGTTGTCGGACTCGGTGGGCGCGTAGAAGCTCGGCCAGCCGCAGTGCGACTCGAACTTCGTGTCGGAGCGGAACAGCTCGGCCCCGCAGGCGCGGCACGAGTAGACCCCCTCGACCTTGGTGTCGACGTATTCCCCCGTGAACGGGCGCTCGGTGCCGGCCTCCCTGAGGACGTGGTACTCCTCCGGGGAGAGCTGCGACCGCCATTCGGCCTCGCTCTTGACGACCTTTTCCATACGACCAGAGTACGAGACGGGTGAAGTACGAGATCCGGCAAAAAGAGATCTCCGCAGGGTGAAGCATCCATTCTGGGGAGAATTCGCGTCTTTGTCGGTAAGGGGGTGTCATCGCCTCCTGCAAGGGGTGAGATCGTCCGCGGATCCCGACGAGCGGCACAGCCCACGCCCGTGCTGGCGCCGCTGAGGGGGTCGGAACGGCCGGCCGGGTGGCGCGCCAGCGCCCGGAACGGCGGCGGTCGGTCTGCAGGCCCGCCCCGTCGAGCCCTCGGTCCCGCCACCGAGAGCGCTCCGGGGCGGGCCCACCCTGTTTCTGTCGGAGAAGGGCTGTAGGTTCCTGGGCATGGCATCGCCGTTCATCGAGCTCCAGGTCGGGGCACGCACCGTCAAGGTGACCAACCCCGACAAGGTCTACTTCCCGCAGCTCGGCGCCACGAAGCGCGAGCTGGTGGAGTACTACGTGAGCGTCGGCGAGGGCGCGCTGCGGGCGTTGCGCGACCGCCCGACCAACATCAAGCGCCACCCTGACGGCGTCCAGACCGAGGCGATCTACCAGAAACGCATGCCGCCCAAGCACCCCGACTGGCTCCAGTCGGTCACCGTCACCTTCCCGAGCGGGCGCACCGCGCAGTCCCTGCGCGTCACCGAGGTCGCCGCGCTCGCCTACTGCGCCAACCTCGGCACCATCGACTTCCACCCCTGGCAGGTGCGGGCCGCCGACGTCGAGCACCCCGACGAGCTGCGCGTCGACCTCGACCCGCAGCCCGGCCTGGAGTTCGACGCCGCGCGGCGGGCCGCGTTCCTGACCCGCGAGGTGCTCGGCGAGCTGGGCATGACCGGCTTCGTCAAGACGTCGGGCAACCGCGGCGCGCACATCGCAGTCCGCATCGAGCCCCGGTGGGACTTCGTCCAGGTCCGCCATGCCGGCATCGCCCTCGCCCGCGCGGTGGAGGAGCGCGACCCGAGCCTCGTCACCACGGCCTGGTGGAAGGAGGAGCGGGGCGAGCGGGTCTTCATCGACTTCAACCAGAACGCCCGCGACCGCACCGTGGTCAGCGCCTACTCCGTCCGGGCGCAGCCGCACGCGCCGGTCTCCACGCCGCTGACGTGGGACGAGCTGGCCGACGCCGACCCGCGCGACTTCGACATCCGCACCGTGCCGGCCCGCTTCGCCGAGGTGGGCGACGTGCACGCGGCCATCGACGACCACGCGTACTCGATCGAGCCGCTGCTTGAGCTGTACGCCAAGGACGAGCGCGGCGACCTGCCGTACCCGCCGAACTACCCGAAGATGCCCGGCGAGCCGATGCGCGTGCAGCCGAGCCGGGCGAAACACCCCGACTGACAGCCGGTGTCTCAGCGGCGGGCGATGTGGTGGGGCGCGAGCTCCCTGGTCTCGCCTCGTTCCAGGTAGACCACCCGGTCGGCCAGGCCCGCCTGCTCCACGTGGTGCCGGAAGTCGTCCAGCGGTGAGGAGAAGACGGTGTAGTCGTCGAAGTGGATCGGCACGACCGTGCGCGGGTTGACGAGGTTCACCCAGGAGGCGCCCTGCCCGCCGTCCATCGTCACCAGCACGGTCCCGAGCAGCTTGGTGCCGCCCAGGTGGACGAGCGCCAGGTCGATGTCGGGGAAGCGGCGAGGGATCGCCTCCAGGCGGCGGTCGAGCAGCGTGTCCCCGCTGATGTGCAGGCGCAGCTCCACCCGCCCGTCCCGGTCGCGGAACTCCAGCATCGTGCCGATGACCGGCGGCAGCAGCCGCTCCATCGGCCCGGGCGCGTGCCTGGCGGGCAGCGCGGTGATCGTGACGCTGCCGTGCGCGTTGCGCAGCTCGTGCTGCTGCCACTGCCGCAGCCCCACGCTCTGGCCGAAGCCGCGGCGGCGCAGCTTGCCCGCCGCCGACCGGGTGGTCACGATCGGCATGTCCCGGTCCAGGTGCTTGCGCGTCACCCGGTCCCAGTGGTCGCCGTGCATGTGCGACAGCACCACCGCGTCCAGCGTCGGCAGGTCCTGGATCTCCACCGCGGGGTCGGTACGGCGGCGCGAGCTCAGGCCGTGGCCGAGGTAGGCGCGCTGGCCCCGGTGCAGGAAGTTCGGGTCCGTCAGCAGCGTGAAGCCGTTGTAGCGGATCAGCGTGGTGGCGTTCCCGATGAACTGGAGGCTTCCCTTCACGGCCGCCTCACTCCGGGTGCGGAGGCTGCTGGCCGGGAGGCATGCCGCCGCCCTTGCCGCCGCCTTTGTGACCCTTGTCCGTGCCGTGTGGCCGGGACGCGCGCCTGCCGCCGCTCCTGGTCTCGGGCATGGCGTTCGCGGACTTGGACTCGGTGGCCGACTTGCCTGATCTGCGAAGTTCGGGCTGTTGCGGATTGCTCATGGTGTTTGTCCCCCTTTGCTCAGGGTCCCCCTGCCACCTTGGCCGAGAGCCAAACACCGCACATTCCGTATCGGCCTGTTTCACTTCGGTCACATTACTTGACGCTCGGTCCAATAGTTCGCAAGGCTCTCAAGGGCAACGGGGGCGACAGCCGACCTTCTCGGGAGCCTTCCATGGCAAGAGCGCGACGTCTCGCGGCAGCGGGCGCGGTGACGGCCTTCGTGGTGGCGGGAGTGAGCCTGGCGGCCGGCTACGGCACCGCCGCCGCTGCGAGCCCGGCCACCGCCACGACCACGACCACGACCTCCAGCCGGATCGATCCGCAGGTGCCGGGGGAGAAGGCCCGCTGCGTCCTGTCGGTGCCGGTCCGCTGCGACGAGCCGGACGACTCCTGGTCGGGGCGCCACGGCGGGGACGGCTCGTGGTCCACCGCGCCGGCCCCCGGCGACACCTGGTCGAGCGCCCCTGACGACACGTGGTCCAGCGCCCCCGGCGACACCTGGTCCGGCGTCCCCGCCCCCGGCGACACCTGGTCGGGCGTCCCCGGGCCGGGCGACACGGCCTCCGGCGCGCCCGCGCCCGGCGACACCTGGTCCAGCGGTCCCGTCCCGCAGGACTCCTGGTCCTCGGCGCCCGGGCTGCCGGCCACCCCGTGGCGGCCGGCGGGCGAACGGGAGCACCGCGTCCCGCGCGGCTACCCGGAGACCGGCGGGGGCGGGCTGGCCGGGCAAGGGGTGGTGTGGCCGTTCGCGGTGGGCGGGGCGGCCCTGCTCGCGGGCGCGGGCCTGACCGGTTACGCGGTGCGCCGCGGCGGCCGGCAGCGTGTCCTCTGACTGACGCCATGGGCTCCTCCAGCCGCGGCTCCTCGGCCAAGGGGCCGGGTCTGTCCGCCTCCGATCCGGAGAGGGAGGGGGCGGACCGGTCCGGGCCGGGCTTCTCACGTGACACGACCGGCCCCTCGGGTCAGGGCTCTTCGTCGGACGGGGCGGGCCCCTCCCATCGGGGTTCTTCGTCGGATGGGGTGGGTTCCTCCCAGCGGGGTTCTTCGTCGGATGGGGTGGGTTCCTCCCAGCGGGGTTCTTCGTCGGATGGGGAGGGTCCCTCCCAGCGGGGCTTCTCGTCGGATGGGGCGGGTGCGTCCGGCCGGGGCTTCTTGTCCGATGGAGGGAGTTCGTCCGGCGTGGGCCTGCCGTCCGCGGCGGAGTCCGGTGCGGGCTTCGGGGAGAGAGGGCCGGGATCGGCGGACGGGAGGCGGGGAGCTGTGGGGCGAGGAGTCCGGGCGGGGCAGTGGGGGGTGTGGGGGCTGGCCGTGGTGGTGACGTTGGCCGGGGCGGCGTTGATCGCGTTCGGGGTGCGCGGCATCGCGGGCGACGGCGGCGAGCCCGAGGCGTCCGCGACGACGGCGGCGGCGGACGCGGCGGCGCGGGCGGAGCCGTCGGCGAAGGCCGCGCCCGTCACCGGCCCCTGCCCGCCGGCGGCAAGGCGGCCCGGCCGATGCGGGCCGCCCGCCCCACCGCCGTCTACATCCCGTCCGTCGGCGTCGCGGCCCCCCTCATGGAGCTAGGCCTGGACGCCCGCGGCGCCATCCAGAACCCGCCGCTCGACCACCCGAACCTCGCCGGCTGGTACCGCTACGCCCCCGTCCCCGGCCAGCGCGGCGCCGCCGTCATCACCGGCCACCTGGACACCAGGAGCGGCCCCGCCGTCTTCGCCCGCCTCAAGGACGTCAAGCGCGGCGACCAGGTGCAGGTGCTGCGCGCAGACCGCTCGGTCGCCGTGTTCGTCGTGGACCGGGTCGAGCACGCGCCGAAGTCCGGCTTCCCCGCCGCCAAGGTCTACGGCAAGGTCTCCTACCCGGGCCTGCGGCTGGTGACGTGCGGCGGGACGTTCGACCGGCAGGCGCACAGCTACCGCGACAACACGATCGTGTACGCCCACCTCGCCGCCCCGTACTACCCCAGGACGGGGAACTGACCGGTCACGGGTCGCGCGGCAGCCCCAGCGCCCGCTCGCCGATGATGTTGAGCTGCACCTCGGTGGTCCCGCCGCCGATCGTGAACGCCCGGGTCGCGAGGATCATGCGCCCCCAGTGCGGATCGTCGGGGACGAGCGACCAGCAGAACTCCGCGATCGCCTGCGCGTGCCGCATGCCGAGCAGCTTGCGCACGCTGGCCGCCGCCCCGGCCTCGCCCCCGGCCAGCCGCGACAACGTCACCCGCAGCCCGAGCGCCGAGATCGCCTGCCCCTCCGCCCACAGCCGCCCGGCCTGCTCGCGCCGCGCCTGCCCGAGCGGGGGCAGCCCGGCGACGAGCGCGGCCAGGTCGGTGTGCCGCGCGCCCGGCCCCCAGGAGTCGCCGAGCGCGACCCGCTCGTGCGACAGGGTGTCGCGGGCGACCCGCCAGCCCTGGTCCACCTCGCCGACGACCAGGTCGTCCGGGACGAAGACGTCGTCGAGGAACACCTCGTTGAAGATCTCGTCGCCGTTGATCTCCTTCAGCGGCCGGACGGTGACGCCGGGGGAGGACATGTCCACCAGGAAGTACGTGATGCCCTCGTGTTTCGGCCGGTCGGGGGAGGTGCGGGCCAGGCAGATGCCCCAGTGGGCGTACTGGGCGAGCGACGTCCAGATCTTCTGCCCGCTCAGGGACCAGCCGCCCTCCACGCGGGTGGCCTTCGTCGCCAGGCCGGCCAGGTCGGAGCCGGCGCCGGGCTCGCTGAAGAGCTGGCACCACACGATCTCGCCGGCGAACGTGCGCGGCAGGAAACGCTCCTGCTGCTCCGGGGTGCCGTACGTGACGATGGACGGGACCGCCCAGGCGGCGATGCCCAGGTTCGGCCGTCTGAGGTCGCGGAACTCCTGGTGGATGAGCACCTGCTCCAGAGCTGAGGCGCCGCGCCCCCACGGCTTCGGCAGGTACGGCATGATCCAGCCGTCCCTGGCGAACCTCGCCCGCCGGGCCGCGGGCTCCTCCGCCCGCAACGACTCGGCCTCGGCCCGGATGGCGTCCCTGAGGGGCGCGGCCTCCTCCGGCAGGTCCGGCTCCATCGTCCGCCGCACGCCCGCCACGGCCAGCGCGGCCGCCTCCTCGGCCCAGCCGCCGGGGTCGCCGGACCACCGCCGGTCGGACAGGGCCCGCCGGTAGTAGCGGTGGGCGTCGTGCTCGAAGGTGTACCCGATGCCGCCGAGCACCTGGATGGCGTCGGCGGCGCACCGCACCCCGGCCGCCGTCCCCAGCACGCCGGCCACGGCCACGGCCAGCCGCGCCTCCGGGGTGAGCCCCTGGGGGTGGTGGCGGGCGGTGTCGAGGGCGCGGGCGGCGTCCCAGACGGCCGCGCGGGCCTGCTCGAGCGCCACCAGGGCGGCGGCGACGCGGTGCTTGACGCCCTGGAACTGGCCGATGGGGCGGCCGAACTGCTCGCGCGCCTTGGCGTGCCCGGCCGCCGTCGCGACCGCCCAGGCCGCGACCCCGCACGCGTCCGCGCCCAGCAGGACGGCGGCGAGCTGCCGTACCGGGGCGTCGGGGAGCACGCGGCCGGTTCGCGGGGAGTGCGGGGTGACGGAGCAGAGCGGCCGGTCGAGGTCGATGCCGCCGGCGGTGACGGCGGTGACGGCGTCCCGTTCCAGCAGCGTCCAGGCGCCGTCCGCGGACGGCAGCAGGAAGACGTCGGCCTCGGCCGCCCCGAGGGCGAGGAAGGGGCCGCCGAGGGGGGAGCCGGGGGAGCCGGAGAGGGGGGAGCCGGAGGGGGAGGCGCCGGGGGAGCCGGAAGGCAGCGCGACGGCGGCGGTCATCGAGCCGCCCGCCAGCGCCGCCAGGACACCGTCCGCGGCCCCCGCCCATGCCAGGCCCGCCGAGGTCAGGACGGTCGGCAGGTAGGGCCCGGCGACGCGGCGCTCGCCCAGCGCCTCCAGCGCCACGCACAGCTCCAGCAGCCCGTACCCCTGCCCGCCGCACCGCTCCGGCAGGTGCAGCCCCAGCAGCCCCTGCGCCGCCAGCGCCGCCTGGCCGGCGCCCCGCTCCGCGAGGCCGCGCACGGAGTCGGCCAGTGCCCGGTGTTCCCCGGTCAGCCCGATGCCCATGCGACCGAATCTAGAACAACGTTCGGTGCCGCTCCAGTCCCCGGGAAAAACCGCTGGCCGCCCGGGCCCCGCCGCCGCTACCCTCCGAACTGTCGGAACAGGACCGGAGGACGAGCCCGGGCAGGCCGCCGCGCCGCCCCGGAGGGAGTGCGTTTATGACCGTCACGCTGCGGCGTGCGCCCCGAAGTGCCGCCGGCGTCTCCCGCCTCTGACCGTAGTCTCTGACCGTCGTCCCTGACCGGCCGGAGGACGGCCGCCTGCCGCACCGGCGTGCCCGCGCATCGACGCGCGAGGCCCGCCCGGCGCACCTTGCCGCACGCGTCGATGATCATCGTCTTTCTTCCGGCACGGCAAGGAGTCACCCAGGTTGTCCAGCAACGGCAAACCTCGTTCCAGCATCACCACCACCGACACGTTCTCGTGCGTGCGCTGCGGCCTCACCGTGACGGCCACCGCGCCCGACGGCGCCCGCCGCAACCACTGCCCGAGCTGCCTGCACTCGCTGCACGTGCTCGACCGGGTGGAGGGCGGCCCGTCCGGGTGCCGGTCGCGCATGATCCCGATCTCGATCGCGGTCCTGCGCACCGGCGACTGGATGCTCATCCACCGCTGCACCCGGTGCGGCGAGCTCACGTCCAACCCCATCTGCGGGGACGACAACCAGCTCATCCTCATGCGCATGGCGGTCCGCCCGCTCGCGCAGCCGCCGTTCCCGCTCGAAGCGTTCGGCGACCTGTGACATGCCCAGGAGGAACCCGGGCCGCGGGGAGCGGCCGCAACGGCGCAAGAACGTGCCAGGGCCGGGCGGGCACGGCCGGCCCGGCGAGCGCGGCGACGCCTTCCGCTGCGTCGGCTGCCGGCTCGACGTGCCCCTGTCCGCGCCCGGCACCGCGCACCGCAACCACTGCCCGCACTGCCTGACCAGCCTGCACGTCGACCACCGGGTGCCCGGTGACCGGCGGGCGGGCTGCCGGGGGCGGATGGCGGCGCTGAGCGTCACCGTCCGCCCGGACGGGGAGTGGCTGATCATCCATCACTGCCAGTCGTGCGGCGAGCTCAGCGCGAACCGCATCGCGGGCGACGACAACGCGCTGGCCCTGCTGCGCATCGCCGTCCGCCCGCTGTCCACGGGCGGCCGGCTGCCGGCCGCCGCGCTGCTCGCGCTCTGACGCGCCCGCCTCCCCTCGCCGGCCGTCCGGCGAGGGGAGGGACTGGCGCAGGTGTTCGGAAACCGCTACTCTCGCGGGGTGCTGAGAGAGCTTGATCTGCGCCTTGACGACGGCCGCACCCTCCACGTGTACGACACCGGCCCCGCGGAGGGAGGCGACGCCGGGCTCACCGTGCTCTGGCACCACGGCACCCCCAACATCGGGCTGCCGCCCGCCCCGCTGTTCCCGCACTCCGACCGGCTCGGCGTCCGCTGGATCTCCTACGACCGCCCCGGCTACGGCGCCTCCACGCCGCTGCCGGGCCGCGACCTCGCCTCCGCCGCCGCCCACGCCGTCCAGGTGGCCGACGCCCTGGGCGTGGGCCGCTTCGCCGTGATGGGCCACTCCGGCGGCGGCGCCTACGCCCTGGCCTGCGCCGCCCTGCTGCCGGAGCGCGTCGTGGCCGCGGTGAGCGTGTCCGGCCCGGCCCCGTACGACGCGCCGGGCCTCGACTGGTTCGCCGGCATGTGCCCCTCCGGCCAGGCGTCCCTGCGGGCCGCGCGCGAGGGGCGGGCGGCCAAGGAGCGGCACGAGGCGGAGTCGGGCTACGACCCGGAGATGTTCACCCCGGCCGACCACGCGGCCCTGGGCGGGGACTGGTCGTGGTTCGGGGAGGTCGTCGGCCCGGCGGTGGCCGGCGGCCCGGGCGGCGCCATCGACGACGACCTGTCCTACGTCGCGCCGTGGGGCTGCGACCCGTCCCGCGTCGCGGTGCCGGTGCTGCTGCTGCACGGCGCCGAGGACCGCGTCATCCCCGCCGCGCACGGCGGGTGGCTGTCGCGGGCCTGCCCGGACGCCGAGCTGCGGCTGCTCCCGGAGGACGGCCACATCTCGGTGCTGCGCGCCGCGCCCGCCGCGCTGGAATGGCTCGCGCGCGGCGCCGGGGTCAGTCGCCGAACTCCAGGTGCAGCGCCCGCGTGAAGTCCGCCACCGCCTCCTCGTGGCGCTCCAGCTCCTGAAGGATCTCGCCGCGCACCCGGAACGCCCAGATGTACTCCGGGTCCAGCTCGATGGCCTGGTCCAGGTCGCGCAGGGCGGCCTCGTTGTCGCCCAGCTCGCTCAGCACCGCGCCCCGGCTGCCGAGCGCCCGGTCGTTGTCCGGGTCCAGCTCGACGGCGCGGTTGAGGTCGGCCAGGGCCTCCTCGTAGCGGTCGATCATGCGCAGGGCCTCGCCGCGCCGGCTGAGCGCGCGCACGTGCTCGGGGTCGAGGGCGAGGGCCTTGGTGTAGTCGTCGATGGCCTCGGCGTACAGGTTGAGGCGCTGGTAGAGGTCGCCGCGGGCGACCCAGGGGAACGGCTGCTCGGCGTTCAGCGCGATGATCTTGGCGTGTTCGTCCAGGGCCTCGTCGAGGCGGCCGAGGTCGACGAGGGCGTCCGCCTTGGCCTCCAGAATCCACAGCGAGTCGGGGGTCAGGGTGAGGGCGTGCTCGAAGTCGGCCATGGCCTCCTCCAGGCGGCCCATGGCGGCGTAGGCCTGGCCGCGCGAGCCGAGGGCGTAGGCGCTGTCGGGCTCCAGCTTCAGCGACTCGTCGAAGTCCGCCAGCGCGGCCTCGTACCGCTCGATCATGCGGTGGCACTCGCCGCGCAGGCGCCAGGCGCGGGCGTTGCCCGGCACCAGCGTGATCGCCTCGGTGAGGTCCGCGATCGCGGCGTCGTGCCGCGACAGGGCGATGTACGACTCCGCGCGGCTGCGCAGCACCGACGCCCGCGACTGCGCCGCCGCCTCGGGCATGCCGGGCTCGGCCCGGTCCTTGATCCCCTCGCTCATGAGCCGGAACTCTATCCGACTAGATCTGGATGACGGCCGCCTTCTCGCGGGTGAACTCGAGGACCGAATCGTGGCCGTACCCGCTGTCCTTGACGCCCCCGAACGGCAGGCCGGGAGGCATCTGGCGGAAGGTGTTCACCCACACCGTCCCGCTCCGCAGATCCCGGACGAGCCGGTGCGCCCGCCCCAGGTCACGCGTCCAGACGCCGGCCGCCAGCCCGTACGGCGACCCGTTGGCGATCTCCAGCGCCTCCTCCTCGGTGTCGAACGGCAGCGCCACCGCCACCGGCCCGAAGATCTCCTCCTGGCACACCCGCAGCCCGTTGTCCTCCGTCGCGAACAACGTCGGCTCCACCCAGTAGCCCCCCGGCAGCTCCGGCACCACCTCCGCGCCGCTCCGCCCGCCGAACACCAGCCGCGCGCCCTCCTTGGCGGCCAGCTCCAGGTAGGAGGTCACCCGCTCGAACTGGCCGGCCGACACGATCGGCCCCATCGTGGTCCGCAGGTCCTGCGGGTCGCCCAGCACGAGCCCGGCGCAGGCGTCCCTGATCCGGCCGAGCATCTCGTCCCAGATCGAGCGGTGCAGCAGGATGCGCGAGCCGGCCACGCACACCTGGCCGGCGTTGCCGGTGTAGATCGAGTCGACGGTGACGCCCCGGGTGGCGGCGTCGAGGTCGGCGTCGGGGAAGACGATGTTGGGGGACTTGCCGCCCAGCTCGAACGTCATCGGCTTCAGCGCGTCCGCCGAGGCCCGGGTGATCGCCTGGCCGGTCTCGGTGGAGCCGGTGAGGCTGATCTTGGCGACGTCGCGGTGCCGGACGAGGGCGTCGCCGACCTCCTCGCCGAGGCCGCCGACGATGTTGAGCACCCCGGGCGGGAACACCTCGGCCAGCAGCTCGCCCAGCCGCAGCACCGACGCGCTCGCCTGCTCGGCGGGCTTGACGACGACGGTGTTCCCGGCGGCCAGGGCGTAGGCGGCCTTGGCGGAGAACGTCGAGACGGGGGAGTTCCACGGGATGATGCACACCACGACGCCGTACGGCTCGCGCCGGGTCATCCCGAGCGTGTCCGGCCCGAGGATGACGGTGTCGCCGGTGACCGCCTCCAGGCACTGCCCGGCCGCGAGCTGCCACAGGAACGCCATCCCCGGCAGGTCCTTCCTCAGCGTGTCGCGCAGGATGCGGCCGTTGTCGCGGGTCTCCAGCCGGGCCAGCTCCTCGGCGTGCCGGCCGAAGACCTCCGCGACCTTGCGCAGGTGGTGGGCCCTGGCCAGGGCGGGCAGCGCGGCCCAGGCGGGGAACGCGGCGCGGGCCGCGGCGACGGCCGCCCCGGCCTCGGCGGGGCCGCCGGCCGGGACGCGGGCCCACGCCTCGCCCGTGCTCGGGTCGACCGACTCCATCGTGCGGGCCGCGGCGACCAGCTCGCCGCCGATGAGATGACGATAGTCAGGCACGCGCCCAAGCATATGCTTGCTTGCTATCGGCGGCCAGAGAGGGAGTAAACCGTCCGCTCGCCCAAGAATGCGTCAAGCACCCGAACGGGCACGCATAGTCACGAGAGCGCCGGGGCAAGACGCTTCGCGACATCGGGGGGTATGGCAGTGCGACGACTTCTCGGCCGGCTCGTGTACGGCCACCGTTACGACCAGGTGCCCTGGGCCCGGCGCGCGTACGTGCGGCCCGGCGAGCGGCTGATCCGCGAGGTGCAGTGGCAACGGCTGATCAGCCGCGCCCCCGTGCTGCCCCTGGAGGAGTACCGCCGGCTCGGGCCGCCCGCGGGCGAGTTCCTGGCCTGTCCGATGTGCGGCGAGGACCGGCAGCAGCCGCTCTACGGCCAGGACTGCACCGTCGTGCGCTGCCCCTCCTGCGGCTTCCTCTACCGCAACCCGCTCACCGGCCAGGAGCGCGCCGGCGGCACGCCGCCCGGGCTGCGCCGCTGCGAGCTGACCCTGCGTGCCTTCTCGCCGGTGCTGGACGAGGGCAAGGAACGCCGGCTGCTCGACGTCGGCCCCGGCGGCGGCCCCTTCCTGGACCTGGCCGGACGGCTCGGCTTCCACGCCCGCGGCGCGCGGCCCGAGGACGTGCCGGGCCTCGCCGGCGACGAGGAGGACGGCTTCGACGTCATCACGCTCTGGTCCGTCCTGGAACGCCTGCCCCGCCCCCTGGACGACCTCCGCGCGCTGCGCCGGCTGCTCGCCCCCGGCGGGGTGCTGCTCGTCCTGACCCTCAACGCCCGCTCGCTGCTGCTCAAGGCGCACGGCCCGGCCTGGCCCGGCTTCGCCGAGGAGCATCTGAGGTTCTACTCCTCGCACACCATCCGCACCCTGCTCGGCCGCACCGGCTTCGCCGGGGTCGCCTTCGCCCCCTCCTACGGCGACGCCGTCGAGGACGGCTCCGGGCGGCTGCCGCCCCACCTGGTGGCCAGGCTCCGCCGGACGGTCGAGCGCGGCGACGGCGGCGACCTGCTGCGCGCTCTCGCCTTCGCCGACGAGGAGGCCATCGGCCACTGGGGCGCGCCCCGCCTGGCCGTCCACCGCCTGTACGGCTGACCGCCCGCCGGAGCGGGGGCGGGCCGGCCCGCGCCCCTCCACCGGCCCCCCGCCCTCCGGAGCGGGCACGGGCCGCCGGCGTTCTAAGATCTAGCCATGGAGCTGGCCCCCGGAGTGCACGTCGCCGTCACCGACCGCCACGGCGGCGTCAGCGCCCCGCCCTACGGCACGCGCAACCTCGGCGGCCTGGTCGGCGACGACCCGGAGGCGGTGCGCGCCAACCGCGCGGGCGTGGCGGCCGAGCTGGGCGTGCGGGCCGTGGTCTACATGCGCCAGGTCCACAGCGCCGACGTCGCCTACGTCAGCGAGCCCTTCGGCGACGACCCGCCCCCGCTCGACGGCGTGTTCACCACCGAGCCCCGGCTGGCGCTGGCCTCGCTCGGCGCCGACTGCCCGGCGGTGCTGGTGGCCGACCCGGTGGCGCGCCTGGTGGGGGCCGCCCACTCCGGCCGTCCCGGCACCGAGGCGGGCGTCGCGACGGCACTGGTGGAGGCCATGGCGGCCAAGGGCGCCGAGCCGGGCCGGATGGTCGCGCTGATCGGCCCCGGCGCGTGCGGCCGCTGCTACGAGGTGCCCGCCGAGCTGCGCGAGCGCGTCGCGGCGCGGGTGCCGGAGACGTGGTCCACCACGTCCTGGCAGACGCCCGCGCTCGACCTGCGGGCCGGCATCGAGGCCCAGCTCAGGGCGGCGGGGCTGGCGGAGGTGCGGCACGACGCGCGCTGCACGATCGAGTCGCCGGAGCTCTACTCGCACCGCCGCGAGCAGCCGGGCGGCCGCTTCGCCGGCCTCATCTGGCTGACCTGACCCCTTGCGGGGTCAGCCCTTGCCCCGGGGGCCGTTGAACACCGCGTTGACGATGATGATGCCCACCCAGATGGGGATGAGGTAGCCCATGCGCTGCTCGCCCGCGAACACCAGCGCCAGCGTGGAGATCGTGCCCAGGCAGAGCGAGACGATCGCCAGGGCGAGCCGCTGCCCGTCGGCGGCCCGCTGCTGCGCCGCCGGCCGCGGCGCGGCCTGAGCCAGCCGCTCGTCGACCCGCCGGTCGACCTCTTTGCCCATCTTGTCGAGGAACGACTCGACGATCGCGTCCTCGAAATCGGGCCCGAGCTCGCGACGGGCCGACATCGCGGCCTTTAACTCATCCCCAGTGCTCATGCATCGAGACTAGACGCGACATCGGCTCAGCGGGCAAGGATGTCGTCGAGGTGGTAACTGACCGGCCGCTCCAGCTGCTCGTACGTGCACGACCGCGGCGTGCGGTCCGGCCGCCACCGCCGGAACTGCGCGGTGTGCCGGAACCGGTCGCCCTCCATCTGGTCGTAGGCGACCTCCATGACCCGCTCGGGCCGCAACGGGATGAACGACAGGTCCTTCTTGGCGTTCCACCGCGACACCGCGCCCGGCACCCGCTGCCCGCCCCGCGACGGGCCGGCGGCCGGCTGCCCGGCGTTGGCCTGCGCGGCCTCGGCCCAGTGGCCCCACGGGTGCTCGGCGAGGTCGGCGACGAGCGGCCGCAGCTCCTCCACCAGCTCGGCCCGGCGCGCCATCGGGAACGACGCCGCCACCCCGACGTGGTGCAGCCTGCCGTCGTCGCCGTAGAGGCCGAGCAGCAGCGAGCCGACGATCGGCCCCGACTTGTGCTCGCGGTAGCCGCACACCACGACGTCGGCCGTGCGCTCGTGCTTGACCTTGAACATGGTGCGCTTGTCCGGCACGTACGGCTGGTCGCCCGGCTTGACGATGATGCCGTCGAGCCCCGCCCCCTCGAACGTCTCGAACCACTCGCGCGCCTGCCCGTCGTCGGTGGTCACCGGCGTCAGCCGGATCGAGCCGCCCTTCTCCGGGAACAGCTCGACCAGCCGCGCCCGGCGCTCGGCGAACGGCGCCTCCATCAGCGACTCCTCGCCGACGGCCAGCAGGTCGAAGGCGACGAACTGGGCGGGCGTCTCCTCCGACAGCAGCTTGACCCGCGACTTGGCCGGGTGGATGCGCTGCTGCAGCGCGTCGAAGTCGAGCTGCGAGCCCCGGGGCAGCACGATCTCGCCGTCCACCACGACCTTGTCGGGCAGCTCGGCCCTGGCCGCCTCGACCAGCTCGGGGAAGTAGCGGGTGAACGGGCGCTCGTTGCGGCTGCCGAGGTAGACCTCGTCGCCGTCGCGGAAGATGATGCAGCGGAAGCCGTCCCACTTGGGCTCGTAGAACAGGTTCCCGTCCTGCGCGGGCATGGCCTTGATCGGCTTGGCCAGCATGGGCGGCACGGGCGGGCGCACCACCAGGTTGGGCACCGGCTCCGGCTCGGCCTCCTCGCCGGGCTTCCCCTGCGGCGCCGGCTCTGTCGGCTCTGTAGTCATGTGTAACGTTCCTCCCCGTTGACGTAGCGGCAGAAGAGGGCCCCCTCCTCCTCCAGCACCTGGACGAGGTCCAGGCCGACCTGCGCGGGCTCGCCGTTCTGGATGCGGGCCGCGCCGCCGCCGACCAGCAGCGGGCTGATCGTCAGGCACAGCTCGTCGACCAGGCCGGCGGCCGAGAGCTGGGCGTTGAGCCGCGGGCCGCCCTCGCACAGGACGCGCCCGAGGCCGCGCTCGCGCAGCCCCGCCACGGCCGCGCGCAGGTCGACGCTCTCCTCGCCGGCCACGAGGAGGTCGCACCGCCCGGCCAGGTGATCCCGCCGCTCCTTGGGGGCGGCGGCGCAGGTGATGACGATCGTGCGGCTGATGCCGGCGTCGGTGAACAGCTCGTGCTCCGGGTCGAGGTCGAGGCTGCGGGAGACGACCGCGATCGGCGGCACGTCGGGACGGCCCGCGCGCAGCGCCGCCCACGACTCGCGCGGCCGGACCGGGCCGTAGCCCTCGGTGCGGACGGTCGCCGCGCCCGCCAGGATGACGTCGGCCAGGCCGCGCAGGACCTGGAAGACGCGCTTGTCGCCGCTGGTGGACAGCCCGCCGGAGCGCCCTTTCAGCCAGGCCGCGCCGTCGGCGCTGGCGACCATGTTGAGCCGCAGCCAGGGCCGGCCCTCGGGGTAGGCGTACGCCTCGGCGATGTCTGGATTGTCCTGAATGTCGGGGTGGATGCGCCGCACTCCTCTACCTTGGCACACCGCACCGACAACCCGGCCGCGCGCCCTGCCGCCTCCCGGTCCGGGTCATAGTGAACTTTTGTGTATCTCAGGACATAAGGGCGACTCTCTGCTTAACGTGACGACAGGCATGGGACTTACTGGGGAGGGGCCCGTGGGGCTGGTCACCGCCGGAAGCTGGACGATCGCCGCCCTCGCCGGGGTGTACCTGCTCCATCGCTGGCTGAGAGCCGGCGGCGGGCGGCGGGCCAAGGTCACCCGGTTCCCCCTGACGCTGGTGTTCTCCCACCCCACGCTGGCGGTGTCGGCGCTGGTGTGCTGGGCCGCCGGGCTGGCCACCGGCAGCCGCGCCCTCGCCTGGCTGGCCACCGCCGGGCTGGCGGTGGCCGCGCTGCTGGGCTTCGTGATGTTCACCCGCTGGCTCGGGACAGGACGGCACGCGGGGACGGCCGGCGGGCTCCCCGTGCTGGCGGTGACGCTGCACGGGCTGGCCGGGGTGGGCACGTTCGCCCTGGTGTTCCTCGCCGCGAGCGCCGCCCGCGTGTTCTGAGCGGACGCCGCCCGCGTGAGCGGGGACGGCCCGCGCGCTCACCTGGTCTTGCGGGGGCGGCGGAGCACCTGGAGCGAGCGCGAGGTGACCGAGACCACGTCGCCCGCCCCGTACCGCTCGTCGGCGAAGCCGTCCTCGATCGTGTCGTGGCTGGTGTCCAGCACCGGGAGCCAGGCCAGGCCGCACTCGGGCCCCGGCAGCGTGAACGCCATGTTCTCGTGGTGGGCGTTGATCAGCAGCAGGAACGAGTCGTCCACGATGCGCTCGCCCCGCGGCCCCGGCTCGGTGATCGCCTCGCCGTTGAGGTAGACCATGAGCGACTTGGCGTAGCCGATGTGCCAGTCGCCGGCCGTCATCTCCGTGCCGCCGGGCGTGAGCCACACCAGGTCGCGGTCGCCGTTGTCGGGGTGGCGGCCGTGGAAGAAGCGGCGGCGCTGGAAGACCGGGTGCTCGCGGCGCAGCTTCGACAGCGCCTGCACGAACTCCAGCAGGTCGGACTCGGTGTGCAGCATCGACCAGTCGACCCAGGCCAGCTCGTTGTCCTGGCAGTAGGCGTTGTTGTTGCCGCGCTGGGTGCGGCCGAGCTCGTCGCCGTGGGAGAGCATCGGCACGCCCTGCGACAGGAACAGCGTGGCCAGGAAGTTGCGGCGCTGGCGGCGGCGCAGCGTGACGATCTCCGGGTCCTCGACCGGGCCCTCCGCGCCGCAGTTCCAGGAGCGGTTGTCGTTGGTGCCGTCGCGGTTGTCCTCGCCGTTGTCCTCGTTGTGCTTGTGGTCGTACGACACGAGGTCGCTGAGGGTGAACCCGTCGTGGCAGGTGACGAAGTTGATCGAGGCGACGGGGCGGCGGCCGGAGGACTCGTACAGGTCGGCCGAGCCGGTCAGCCGGGAGGCGAACTCCGGCAGCGCCGAGTGCGTGCCCCGCCAGAAATCGCGCACGATGTCGCGATATTTGCCGTTCCACTCCGTCCACAGGGGCGGGAAGTTGCCCACCTGGTAGCCGCCCGGCCCGACGTCCCACGGCTCGGCGATCAGCTTGACCTGCGAGATCACCGGGTCCTGCTGGATCAGGTCGAAGAACGCGCTCAGCCGGTCGACGTCGTGCAGCTCGCGCGCCAGCGCCGAGGCGAGGTCGAAGCGGAACCCGTCGACGTGCATGTCGAGCACCCAGTAGCGCAGCGAGTCCATGATGAGCTGCAGGGCGTGCGGCGAGCGCACGTTGAGCGAGTTGCCGCACCCGGTGTAGTCGAGGTAGTAGCGCCGGTCGCCGTCGTGCAGCCGGTAGTAGGCGGTGTTGTCGATGCCGCGGAAGCCCAGGGTCGGGCCCATGTGGTCGCCCTCGGCGGTGTGGTTGTAGACCACGTCGAGGATGACCTCGATGCCCGCCTCGTGCAGCGCCCGCACCATGCCCTTGAACTCCAGCACCTGCTGCCCCCGGGTGCCGCCGCTGGAGTAGCGGCCGTGCGGGGCGAGGTAGGCGATGGTGTTGTAGCCCCAGTAGTTGGTCAGCCCGCGGGCGACCAGGAAGTGCTCGGGCACGTAGTGGTGCACCGGCATCAGCTCGACCGCCGTGACGCCGAGCGACAGCAGGTGGTCGATGATCGCCGGATGGCCCATCGCCGCGTACGTGCCCCGCAGGTCGCGCGGCACGTCGGGATGGCGCATGGTGAGCCCGCGGATGTGCGCCTCGTAGATCACCGTCTGGTGGTACGGGATCTTCGGCGAGCGGTCGTTGCCCCACTCGAAGAACGGGTTGATCACCACGTTCTTCGGCATGTAGGGCGCGCTGTCCTCGGTGTTGCGCCGCCCCGGGTCGGTGAAGTAGTAGGGGAACAGCGCCTGGTTCCAGGTCAGCTCGCCGTCGATCGCCTTGGCGTACGGGTCGAGCAGCAGCTTGCTCGGGTTGCACCGGTGCCCGTACTGCGGCGCGTACGGGCCGTGGACACGGTAGCCGTACCGCTGTCCCGGCTGGATCCCCGGCAGGTAGCCATGCCAGACGAACCCGTCGACCTCGGGTAGCTCCAACCGATCCTCGGAGCCGTCATCATTGAATAGGCACAGCTCGACCCGCTCGGCGACCTCTGAGAACACCGCAAAGCTGGTGCCAACGCCGTCCCAAGTCGCGCCGAGTGGATAGGGCTGCCCCGGCCAGACCTCGCGCATGTGGCCCAATTGTCGCACGGGATGGCGCTCTTGGTCTCTCAATGCGCAGATGCGCTCACCTGCACGGCGCCGGAAGGGTTCCGGCGCCGTGAATGACGTTTCAGAGCAGCTCGGCCTTGAGTGTGATCGTGGTGCCGGCCAGCGCCTTGCTCACCGGGCAGTTGGCCTTGGCCGTCTCGGCGGCCTCCTGGAACTGCTCGGCGGTGATGCCGGGGACCTGGCCCTTGACCGTCAGCACGATGCCCGTGATGCCCTCGCCGGGCTGGAACGTGACGTCGGCGCTCGTCCGCAGCGACTCCGGCGGGGTGCCGGCGCCGGCCAGGCCGTGCGAGAGCGCCATCGAGAAGCAGGACGAGTGGGCCGCGGCGATGAGCTCCTCGGGGGAGGTCTTGCCGTTCGCCGCCTCGGCCCTGGACGGCCAGGAGACCTCGAACGTGCCGACGCCCGAGGTGTCGAGCGAGACGGTGCCCGACCCGTCGAGCAGCGCGCCCTTCCACTGGGTGGTGGCGGTGCGGGTGGTGGCCATGATTGCTCCCTCCGTTATGGTCCTCCGACCCTATCGCGCGCCGCTTCCGCGACCGGGGCGGCCCGGCAGTCATCCGTCTCTACATTTCCGGCGAATAGTGACATGCTCGGGTCGCGGCGCACCTGCCGCCAGGGTCCGGATACAACGGGAGCGTGGTGCCAGTGGAGGCACCGTACGACGACCGCCTGTTGCACCAGCGGGTGGTCGGCGGCGACGAGTCCGCGCTGGGCGAGGTCTACGATCGGCTCTCCTCGCTGATCTTCGGCCTGTCCCTGCGGGTCACCAGGGACCGGGTGATCGCCGAGGACATCACGCAGGAGGTGTTCCTGGTCTTCTGGGAGCGTCCGCTCGCCTACGACCCCGACCGCGGCACGCTGCGCGCCTGGCTCGCCACCATCGCCCACCGCCGCGCCGTCGACCACGTGCGCGCGGAGGAGCGGCGGCGGGTGTCGGCGCTCGGCCCCCGGCTGTTCGAGCGCGAGCCGGTCCGGCTGGAGGACGGCGTGCTGGCCGCCGACGAGGCCGAGCGGGTGCGCCAGGCGGTGACCTCGCTGCCCGACGGGCTGCGCGAGGCGGTCGAGCTGGCCTATTTCGGGGGCAGGACGTATCGGCAGGTCGGCGAGGAGCTGGGCGTGCCCGAGGGCACGGCCAAGTCGCGCATCCGGCTGGCACTCAGGCGGCTGGCGGACGCGCTGGCGGAGGAAGAGGTGTGATGGACCCCGTCGAGCGTCTCTACATGGACGCGCTGATGGAGGAGCCGGCGGTGCCGGCCCACTCGCTGCGGCCCCAGCTGCTGGCCGGGGCGCGGGCGCGGCGCAGGCCCGCCGCCCCGACGGCGGAGTGGGCGCGGCCGTACGCGGGCCGGGTGGCCGCCATGGACGCGCTGCTCGCCGCCGCCGGGGACGAGGACTGGTCGCGGGTCGTCGTGGAGGGCTGGACGCTGCAGGAGCTCGTCGCGCACCTGGCCGCCAAGGACGGCCTGCTGGCCGCCTCCGTGGGCGCGCCCGTGCTCGGGCCGCCCCTGGGGGCGCTCGACTCGCTCACCCGCACCGGCGACGTGCAGGCGTACGAGCGGGCGCGCAGCCCCGAGCAGACGCGCCGTGACTGGCGGGCGCAGGCCGACGCGCTCTGCCGCCATCTGGCGGGCCTGCCCGGGACCGCCCCGGCCACGCTGGACGGCCTGGAGGTGCCGGTCCGCGACCACGTGCTGGGGCGGTGCCTGGAGACCTGGGTGCACGCCGACGACGCCGCCAGGGCGGCCGGGGTCCGGCTGCCCGACCCGGTGCCCGAGCACGTCCGGCCGACGGCCGACCTGTGCGCCCGGCTGCTGCCGTGGACGATGCTCCTGTCCGGTCTGGACGGCACGGGCCGCACCCTGCGCCTGACGCTGACCGGCGCGGGCGGCGGCGAGTGGCTGGTGCCGCTGGGCGTGGAGGACACCGCGCCGGGGGAGCCCGACGCGCATCTGACGGCCGACGTGCGCGCCTTCTGCTTCCTGCTGGGCGGGCGCGGCGACCCGGCGGACTTCCCCGCCGAGGTCGCCGGCGACCGCGCCCTCGCCGCCGACGTCCTCCGCACCGCCCCCGCCCTGTCCGGTCCCTGACGCGCCCGGCGATGAGTTCTCCCTCCTCCGGGAGTCCGTACGTGAGACACCGGAGGAAGGAACGACATGAGCTGGTCGGCGGCGAGGCTGGAACGCCTGCGCGAGGTGTTGTCCGAGGCGGTGGCCGACGGCGACGTGCCGGGCCTGGTGGCGCTGGTGCACCGCCACGGCGAGACGCGGGCGCTGGCCCTCGGCTCCCTGGAGCTCGGCGGCGGCGCGCCGATGCGCCGCGACACGATCTTCCGTATCGCGTCGATGACGAAACCGGTCACCGCCGTCGCGGCCCTCGTCCTGGTCGAGGAGTGCCGGCTGCGCCTCGACGACCCCGTGGACGACCTGCTGCCCGAGCTGGCCGCGCCCCGCGTCCTCCGCGAGCCCGACGGGCCGCTCGCCGACACGGTGCCGGCCGAGCGCCCGATCACCCTGCGCGACCTGCTCACGTCCCGGCTGGGCACGGGCGTGGTGCCCGCCGGGTGGCCGATCGGCCGGGCCGTCGCGGAGGCCGGGCTGACGGTCGGCCCCGACGGGCCCGCGTTCGGCCCGGACGAGTGGATCAGGCGGCTCGGCGCGCTGCCGCTGGTACGCCAGCCCGGCGCGACGTGGATGTACCACGTCGGCGCGGACCTGACCGGGGTGCTCATCGCCCGCGCCACCGGCCGTCCGTTCGAGGAGTTCCTCCGCGAGCGGATCTTCGACCCCCTGGGCATCCGGGACACCGGCTTCCACCTGCCGCCGGACCGGCTTTCGCGGCTCGCCGTCCCGTACGCCGCCGACCCGCGCACGGGCGTCCTGGCCCGGCGTCCCGAGCCCCGCGAGTGGGACCGCCCGCCGCTGTTCCCCTCGGGCGCCGGCGGCCCCGGCCTGCTCTCCACCGCCGACGACTGCCTGGCCTTCTGCCGCATGCTGCTGAACAAGGGCCGCACCGAGGACGGCGGCAGGATCCTGTCCAGGGCCACCGTCGAGCTGATGACCGCCGACCACCTCACGCCCGCGCAGAAGGCCGGCAACGAGCTGTTCCTGGGCGCCGGCGGCTGGGGCCTCGGCCTCGCCGTGGGCGTTCGCGGGAACGAGCTCGCGGTCGGCCCCGGCCGCTTCGGCTGGACCGGCGGCCTCGGCACGGAGGCGTACACGGACCCGGCCGAGGGCCTGATCGGCGTCCTGCTCACGCAGCGGGCCCTGGCCTCGCCGGTGCCGCCGCGGGTGTTCCAGGACTTCTGGACGCTCGCGTACGCGGCCATGGACGACTGAGCCGCACTCAGGGAAAGTAGCCGGATAAGCCACCCGATATACCCCGCATCGCGCAAACGATGATTTGACGGGTTGTTGGAGTTCAGGGAGGTAAGTGCGATTCTGCGTATGGGTACGTCTGCCCCTGTCCGCGTCATACGCAATATGACGCCGGATTCGCGGCCGATCTACCCAGAAACGGAAATCGAATGCACCTCAATAACGAAAGTCGGCAACCTCGCGCCCGCGCCGCCCGGCGCGCCGCGACCCTCGCCCTGGCCGCTGCGGCCGCCGGGATCGTGCTCCTTCCGGCCGGTGCGGGAGTGGCCTCCGCCAGCACCGAAGTGGTCACGGCCGGTTCGTACATCGCGGGCGAGAAGCCGCCGCTGGGCTGCGGCGCGCGCCGCTGCGGCGGCTGGTGGGGCCCCCGCTGGTGGGGCGGCTACCACGACGACGACTACGACTACGACTACGGGCACCACCACCACGGCCGGCGGCACCACCACGACAACGGCCACGGCGACACGTGGAAGCCGGAGCGCGTGCACAAGGACCCGCACAAGCCGGTCGAGCCGCCGAAGAAGGACCCGTGGAAGGACGACGACAAGGACCGCGACCGTTTCCCGTGGCCCTTCCGTGACAACGACTCCTGGTCCGGCGAGGACAACGGTAACTAAAAGGGCATTTCTCAGCGCAGCACCCTGACAAATGCCGCGACCACGGCGAAGGTCGCGGCATTTGTCGGATTTGCGGATAAAAAGCCGAGCCTGAGCGCGCGAGCCGAAACCGTCGTTTAGGCTCGGCACATGACGAGAGGGGGCTCATCGTGGCGGGCGATGTGACAGGGCTGGCGGACCTGCTGTACGAGTTCGGTCTGCTCAAGCGCTACAAGCGCACCGGCTGGCTGGTCGCCGGGGTGCGCGACCCGGAGAGCGTGGCCGACCACTCCTTCCGCGCGGCGGTCATCGCGGCGGTGATCGCCCGGCTGGAGGGCGGCGACCCGCAGCGGGCCGCGTTCATGGCGCTGTTCCACGACTCGCAGGAGACACGCGTCACCGACATCCCGTACCTCGGCAAGCGCTACCTCAAGGCCGCCCCCAACGAGGAGGTCACCGCCGACCAGACGCGCGGCGTCAGCGGCCCGGTGGCCGACATGGTCCGCGACGCCGTGGCCGAGTACGAGGAGAAGGCCAGCATCGAGGCCGTCTGCGCGCGCGACGCCGACAAGCTCGAATGCCTGCTGCAGGCCGTCGAGTACCGCGAGCAGGGCAACCATAACACCCAGGGGTGGATCGACAGCTCGCTGGCCGCGATCACCACCCCCACCGGCAAGCGGCTGGCGGAGGAGGCGCTGAGCACGGGCACCCTCGACTGGGTGGTCCGCGTGCTCAACGGCGGCGGCGCCCCCTGAGCCGAGGGGCCCCGCGCCCGGCGGAGCCCCTCGGCCCAGGGAACCGGCCGACCGCGGCCACGGCTTGCGGCTATGGCTTGCGGCTGCGGCTACGGCATACGGCTGCGCCTGCGGCTAGGACTCGCTGACGAGGTCCCTGGCGTACTCGTCGTCGCTCTCGGCCAGCACCCGCGCCCGGCCCTCGGCGGCGCGGCCGTCGCCGCGCGCGGCCAGCCCGCGCGTGGCCTCGGCCACGACGCGGAGGTCGGCATCGGACAGCCGGGCCGCCAGCGCCTCGCGGACGAGCGGCGTGTCGGCGTCGAGCCCGGCGAGCCCGGCGGTGGCCCAGTCGCGCACCTCCGCGTCGTCGTCCCGGCTCATCTCCGCCAGCAGCGCCAGGCCCTCCTCGTGGTCCGGGGGCAGCACGTCGGCCAGCGCGATCGCGTCGGTCATCGTGCGCCTGCGCCCCGGCCGCCGCACCAGGTCGAGCACCGCGGGCAGCCCCCGCGGGTCGCCCTGGTGGCCGATCGCGGCCAGCACCGAGCGCAGCACCTGCTCGCTGCTCTCCGTGGTGACCATCTTCAGCAGCAGCGGCAGCGTGCGCTCCAGGTACGGCTTCTCGCCGTCGGCGAAGCCGAACTGGGCGATCGCGTCCACGCCGAACTCCCGCTCCCTGGCGTCCTCGCTGACGCACAGCCGGGCCAGCGCCTCGTAGGTGTCGTCGTCGGCCCGCTTGGCCAGCGTGTCGGCGACGACCCACCAGGTCTCGGCGTCCTCGTCCACGTCGCGGTGCGCGAGCGCCCGCGCCACCAGCCGGTCCACCGGGGTGCGCACGCCGGCGGCGTCCTCCAGCAGCGTCGCGATGGCGGCGTGGCCGCGCTGGGCCTGCACCTGCTCGCCGTGCTCGCCGTCGGGGGAGCGGCCGGCCACGGTGACCAGCTCGGTGCCGTCCTTGGCGTACTGGCGGGCCACGACGTACTCCCAGCCGTCCTGCTCGATCTGGTCGAGCAGCGCGCTCTCCAGGTGCACGCCCACCCAGTCGACGGCGATCTCCAGCGGGGTGTCGCCGTCGCCGTCGTACTTGTCGGGGTCGGCGCCCGCCTCCAGCAGCACCTGCACCACGCCCAGCGCGCCGCGCCTGGCCGCCAGGGTGAGGGGGGTGTCGCCGTCGTCGTTCTGCGCGTTGACGTCGGCGCCCGCCTCGACCAGCAGCCGGGCGGTGGCGGCCTGGCCGTTGGCCGCGGCCCAGAGCAGCGCCGTCCAGCCGCCGGGCTCCCGCCCGTCCACCTCGGCGCCGGCCGCGAGCAGCGCCTGGGCGACGTCCTCCCGGTCCCAGGCGGCGGCCGCGCACAGCGGGAGGCCCTCCTCCTCGCCCTCGCTGGGCCTGTTGGGGTCGGCGCCGGCGGCGAGCAGCTTGCCCACCGTGCCGTTGTCGCCGTTCAACGCCGCGCGGTAGAGCTCTTCCTCATGCATGACACGGACCCTAGCCTGGTCCGGCCGCGCCCCGGGCCAAGCCAGGGCCATGTCATCGAGTGGTACGCGGCCCGCCCCGCCGCAGGTTCGACCGCCATGCCGGGCGTGCATCATTCGGTGGTGACAATCTTCCTCCTGAAGGAGGAGCCTCAACCCGGGCGAAACGCGATATGTTGCGAGTATGAGCGATCCCGGGCAGGTCCGCGCGTCCGACGCCGAGCGCGAGGCCGTCGTCGAACAGCTCCGCGTCGCGTCGGTGGAGGGCAGGCTCACGCTGGCCGAGCTGACCGACCGCACGGAGGCCGCCTACTCCGCGAGCACCCACGCCGAGCTCGCGCTGCTCACCCAGGACCTCCCGGCCGCCGGGGCCGTGCCCGCGCCGCCCGCGCCCCTGCCGCAGGGCAGGAAGCGGCGCTGGTTCGTGGGCGTGATGGGCGACTCCAAGCGGCGCGGCAAGTGGCGCATCGACCAGGAGCTCGGCGCGGTCGCCGTGATGGGCGACGTGCTGCTCGACCTGCGCGAGGCCGAGGTGCGCACCGACGTGGTCGACGTGCTGGCCGTCTCCGTGATGGGCGACGTGAAGATCATCGTCCCGGACGGGGTCATCGTGGACCTCGACGGCATGGCGATCATGGGCGACAAGAAGGTGGACGTGCTGGAGGCCGCGCCCGGCATGAACGTCCCCGTGGTGCGGGTGCACGCCTACGCCGTCATGGGCGACGTCAAGGTGCTCGGCGACTCGCGGGCCCAGCCGCTCAAGCGCGGCCTGTCCGCCTGGCGCGAGCACTGGCGGCAGATGCACGGCGAGGACTGGCGGGAGCTGGGGCGGCAGATCCGGCACGAGGGCCGCGAGCTGCGCCGCCAGCTCCGCGAGGAGCGCCGCGGCGTCGAACGCGGCTACTAGCCCGCCCCCGGCGCGCGCCGCCCGCTCAGCCGACCAGGGGCCGCCCGCTCAGCCGACCAGGGACACCGGGTCGCGCTGGGCCGCCGCGTAGCGCTCCAGCAGCACGTCCACCAGCTCCGGCGCGGGCCCGAGCACGTCGGCCACCACCGCGGCCCCGGCCCGCAGCGTCTCGCGCCGCACCTTGTCCGCGAAGTAGCCGGGCGCCAGCAGGTACGGCGCCACGGCCACCCGCGGCGCGCCCGCCCGCACCAGCTCCGCCACCGCCTGCTCCGGTGACGGGTCGGCGGCCGAGGCGTACGCGGCCCGCACCGTCCACCACCCGTCCCTGCGCCACTCGCGCGCCATCCGGGTGATCACCGCGTTGGCCCGCGCGTCGCTGGACCCGGCCGACACCAGCACCAGGGCGGTGTCCGGGTCGCCGGGCGGCACGCCGGCCTCGGTGAGCCGCCGCTCCAGCGCGGCCCGCAGCAGCGGGTGCGGCCCGAGCGTCGTCCCGTAGTGCACGCGCAGCCTGGGCTGGTGCGCCCGCGCCTCGTTCAGCGCCGCCGGCAGGTCCACCCGGCTGTGGTAGGCCTCGGTGAGCAGCAGCGGCAGCACCACGGCCTCCTCCAGGCCGTGCAGCGCCTGCCCGAGCGTCGGCGCGCAGTGGTCCAGGTACGCCACCCGCACGTCCAGCGGCACCTGGTCGAGCAGCGCGGCCACGGTGGCGGCGGCGCGCGGGTCACGCGACCCGTGCGCCACCGCCACCAATGGCACGCCGCCGGGGGCCGTCCCGCCTGCCAACGGGACGAGACCCCTTCCTGGGGTCGTCAGAGGTGAATGCCGCATTCGACCTTCCCCAGGCCCGCCCAGCGCCCGCTGCGCGGATCCTCCCCCTCGGCGACCTGCCGCGTGCAGGGCGCGCACCCGATCGAGGGGTAGTTGTCATAGTGCAACGGGTTGATCAGCACCCCGTTGTCGGCGATGTAGTTGTCCACGTCCTCCTGCGTCCAGGCGGCGATCGGGTTGACCTTCACCATCTGGCGCTTGGCGTCCCACTCGACCACCCGGGCGTCCTTGCGGGCGGCCGACTCGTCGCGGCGGATGCCGGAGATCCACGCCAGGTACGGCTCCAGCGCCCGGTTCAGCGGCTCCACCTTGCGCAGGTAGCAGCACAGGTCGGGGTTGCGCCCGAACAGCCGCGGCCCGAGGTCGCGGTCCTGCTCGGCGACCGTGCGCGACGGCTTGATGTCGATCACGTTGACGTCGTAGACCTGCCGGACCGCGTCGCGCGTGCCGACGGTCTCGGCGAAGTGGTAGCCGGTGTCGATGAACAACACGTCCACGCCCGGTTTGACCCGGCTCACCAGGTCGATCAGCAACGCGTCGCTCATCGAGGAGGTCAGGCAGAGCCGGTCGCCGAACGTCGCCGCCGCCCAGCGGATGATCTCCCGGGCGGGGGCGCCCTCCAGGAACGTGGCGGCCGACTCGACGATGTCCTGCAGGTCGAGCGTGCCGCGCTGATCTCTTAAACCGACCTCGATGTCCACCAGCGTCATATCTTCACTCCGATCCCCAGGAACTTCAGCTTGAAAGCGCGGGCGCAGGAGCGGCAGTACCATCCGCCGTCCCCCTCGTACGGCTCCAGGTCCTCCTCACCGCAGTACGGGCAGTGGAAGGGCACCGCGCGCTCGCTCATCGCAGGTCCGCCTCGTCCGCCCGCTGCACCCAGTCCGCGAACGACTCGCCCTCCTTGCGCTGGGCGTCGTAGTTCTTCACCACCCGCTCCACGTAGTCGGGCAGGCCCTTGGCGGTGGTCTTCAGCCCGCGCACCTTGCGGCCGAAGCCGGCGTTGACGCCGACCGAGCCGCCCAGGTGGATCTGGAAGCCCTCGACCTGGTCGCCGTTGTCGTCCACGACGAGCTGGCCCTTCAGGCCGATGTCGGCGACCTGGATGCGGGCGCAGGAGTTGGGGCAGCCGTTGAGGTTGATGGTCAGCGGCTCCCGGAAGTCCGGCAGCCGCCGCTCCAGCTCGTCGATCAGGTCCATCGCCGTGGCCTTGGTCTCGACGATGGCCAGCTTGCAGTACTCGATGCCGGTGCAGGCCATCGTCTGGCGGCGGAACGTGGAGGGCTTGACCTGCAGGTCGTTGGCCTCCAGCTCGGCCACGATCGACTCGACCCGGTCGGGCGCGACGTCGAGGATGACCATCTTCTGCTCGACGGTGGTGCGCACCCGGTTCGAGCCGTGCCGCTCGGCGATGTCGGCGATCAGGTGCAGCTTGTCGCCGTCCACCCGGCCCACCTTGGGCGCGAAGCCGACGTAGAAGTTGCCGTCCTTCTGCGGGAAGACGCCCACGTGGTCGCGCCGGCTGTCACGCGGCTGCTCGGGGGCCGGCCCGTCGGGCAGCCGCTCCTTGAGGTACTCGGTCTCCAGGATCTCCCTGAACTTCTCCGGGCCCCAGTCGTTGACGAGGAACTTGATCCTGGCCCGGTGCCGCAGCCGCCGGTAGCCGTAGTCGCGGAAGATGCCGACGACGCCCTCGTGCACGTCTGCCGCCTTCTCGGGGCTGACGAACACGCCGAGCCGCTTGCCCAGCATCGGGTTGGTGGACAGGCCGCCGCCGACCCACAGGTCGTAGCCGGCCTGGCCGTGCTCGTTGACCACGCCGACGAACGCCACGTCGTTGATCTCGTGCACCGTGCAGTGCGCGGGGCAGCCGCTCAGCGCCGTCTTGAACTTGCGCGGCAGGTTCGAGTACGCCGGGTTGCCGACGACCCGGTCGTAGATCTCCCTGATCTGGTCGGAGGCGTCGATCACCTCGTCGGTGTCGATCCCGGCCAGCGGACAGCCCATGATCACGCGCGGGGTGTCGCCGCACGCCTCCGTGGTGGACAGCCCCACGGCCTCCAGCCGCTCCCAGATGTCCGGCACCGACTCGATCTCCACCCAGTGGAGCTGGATGTTCTGGCGGTCGGTGATGTCGGCGGTGCCGCGCGCGTACTCGTTGGAGATGTCGGCGATGGCGCGGAGCTGCGCCAGGTCGAGCTGGCCGCCGTCGATGCGCACCCGCAGCATGAAGTAGCGGTCGTCCAGCTCCTCCGGCTCCAGCACGGCGGTCTTGCCGCCGTCGATGCCCGGCCTGCGCTGGGTGTAGAGGCCGTACCAGCGCATGCGGCCGCGGAGGTCGGCAGGGTCGATCGAGTCGAAGCCGCGCTTGGCGTAGACGTCGATGATGCGCTGCCGGACGTTGAGCCCGTCGTCGTTCTTCTTGTTCTCTTCGTTCTTGTTGAGCGGCTCACGGTAACCGAGGGCCCACTGGCCTTCGCCGCGCGGGCGCTTGTGATGCCTACTGGCAGGGGTGCGGCTGGCAGGGGTGCTCATTGCGCGTCCTTCGGATCATGGGCGCGCGCACACGTCCTCCGTGGCCTCGTCATCGAGGGGCAGGGAGATTCCAGGAGGGTTGCGACGCGCTCAGCGGCAGAGAAACAGCAGAGTTAGCGGGCGTCGCAACAGATGGCACTGCGGACACGCTGAAGGTCGACGTGGCGTCGGCCGACGAGCATGGGATCCGCTGGCATACCTTGACGATACCCCGGGGGTCCGGGATGTCCAAGACAGGGTCCAGAGTGTGGGACTGTCCAGTTCGGCCGGTCAGTTCCGGCCACTACCCCTGGCGGGGCCAGTCGAGCTCCGACTCCTCCGGCAGCGCCGCCTCTTTGTGCTGGCAGTCGCACCAGGAGCCGCCCCGGCACTCGTCGTGGCGTTTGTCCTTGCAGCTCTCGCAGATCACGTTCACGATTATTCTCCTAGAACGTTATTCGGGTTAGGGTGGCGCGCGTGGACCTCATGGCCGAGCTGCTGGACGACCTCCGCGCCGAGACCGCGTCCCTGGAGGAGTTGCTGGAGCCCCTGGGCGAGGCGGACTGGGAGCTCGCCACGCCCGCCGCGGGCTGGGCGGTCCGCGACCAGGTGAGCCATCTGGCGTGGTTCGACGACGCCGCCGTCCTCGCGGTCACCGACCCCGATGCCTTCGCCGCCACCCTGACCGGGCTCGGCCCCGTCGGCGACGCCGTGGACGACCTCGCCCGGCAAGCGCGCGGGATGCCGCCGGCCGAACTGCTCGCCTGGTTCCGCGCCGCCCGCGCGCGCAGCCTGGAGGTCTTCGCCGGGCTCGGCGCGCGCGACCGCGTCCCCTGGTTCGGGCCGCCGATGTCGGCCGCCTCGTTCGTCACCGCCCGGCTGATGGAGACCTGGGCGCACGGGCAGGACGTGGCCGACGCGCTCGGCGTCGTCAGGCCGCCGACCGACCGGCTGCGGCACGTGGCCGCCCTCGGGTACCGGGCGCGGCCGTACAGCTTCGCGGTGCGCGGGCTGCCGGTGCCCGCCGAGCCGGTGCGGGTGGAGCTCGCCATGCCCGGCGGCGGCACCTGGACGGCCGGCCCGCCGGACGCCGCGAGCGTCGTACGCGGCCCGCTGCTCGGCTTCTGCCTCGCCGTCACCCAGCGCGCCCACCTGTCCGACACCGGGCTGGAGCTGACCGGCGAGGCCGCGCGGGCCTGGCTGCCGATCGCCCAGGCCTTCGCCGGGCCGCCGGGCAAGGGCCGGCCGCCCCGCGCCTCCGGGTGAGCTCAGGGTCATACCGGATGACGCGAGCAGCCCGGACGGTGACATCCTGTGACCATGCGCACGCTACTGAACGTCATCTGGCTGGTGTTCGCGGGCATCTGGCTGGCGATCGGCTACGCGCTGGCCGGGGTGATCTGCTGCGTCCTGATCGTCACCATCCCGTTCGGCATCGCCTCGTTCCGCATCGCGGCCTACGCGCTGTGGCCGTTCGGCCGCACCGTCGAGCGCGACCCGGACGCCGGGGTCCTCTCGCTGCTGGGCAACATCATCTGGTTCGTGGTCGCCGGCGTCTGGCTGGCCATCGGCCACGTCGTCACCTCGATCCCGCTGTTCCTGTCGATCATCGGCATCCCGATGGGCGTGGCCAACCTCAAGCTCATCCCCGTTTCCCTTCTTCCTCTCGGAGCCCGCATCGTGGACCTCGACTAGGGCAGGGGCCAGGGACGTAAGCTGTCCCGAAGAGTCACTGCGAACGTTGGGTGCCATGACGTCCACCGATGCGCCTCCGCGAACGAGAAGAGGGCTGGTCAGACACGCTCGCGCGAGGCTGAGCTGGGTGCTCGACACCAAGTCGTGGGCGATCGTCCGGGCGGCGACCAACGCCGGCGTCGCCTACCGCGTCACCGGCCTGGCCGGCGAGGCGGCCTTCTTCGCGCTGCTGTCGCTGCCGCCGTTCGTGCTCGGCCTCATCGGCGTGCTCGGCAAGATCGGCACCTGGGTCGGCGGCGGCGTCGTCGGCCAGGTGAAGGCATGGGTGATCGAGCAGGCCGGGCTGCTGTTCACCGAGGACGCGGTCAACAAGGTCGTCAACCCGCTGATCACCGACGTGCTCAGCGACGACGCCGGCAAGGTGTCGATCATCTCGCTGGGCTTCCTGCTGTCGCTCTGGTCCGGCTCCCGGGCACTGTACGTCTACGTGGACCTCATCTCCGTCGCCTACGGCCTCGGCGAGGAGCGCGGCATCATCCGCACCCGGCTCATGTCCTTCGGCCTGTACATCCTGGGCCTGGTCATCGCGATCATCATCATGCCGATCCTGGTCGTCGGCCCGACCCTGCTCAAGGACGCGCTGCCCGCCCAGTACGGCGTCATGGTCGACGTCCTCTACTGGCCCGTCGTGATCATCGGGTCGGTGCTCTTCCTCACCGTGCTCTACCACGTCAGCGTGCCGGTGCGCACCCGGTGGTTCCGCGAGCTGCCGGGCGCCATCCTGGCCCTGTTCCTCTGGATCGTCTGCGCCGCCGTGCTGCGCGCCGTGCTGGCCGCCTGGTTCTCGCCCGTCTCCGTGTACGGCTCGCTGGCCGCCCCCATCGCCGTGCTGCTGTGGCTCTACATCACCGCGCTCGCCGTGCTCATCGGGGCGATACTCAACGCCGAGGTCGACCGGCTGTGGCCCGGGGAGGGCCGCGCCAGATAGCCGGTCCCCCGCGCGTCCCGATCACCTCTCGCTGACCAGGGATAAGCCCTGCGCCGCATCCGCTATCGTCTACAGCGAGACGCGACTGGCGCATTGGGTGGGATCGACCACCGGGGAGCGAAAGGAGCGGAGGCCGGGCGCCTGGGTCTTCGCAGTCGTCAACGATGACAGGAGAGTCATGAGTTCTCTCGCTAGCGTCGACCCGCAGATCGCCGAGCTCATCAAGGCTGAGGAGCGCCGCCAGGCCGACACGGTCAAGCTGATCGCCTCGGAGAACTACGTCTCCAAGGCCGTGCTGGAGGCCACCGGCACCGTCCTGACCAACAAGTACTCCGAGGGCTACGCGGGCAAGCGCTACTACGAGGGCCAGCAGGTCATCGACCAGATCGAGACGCTGGCCATCGACCGCGCCAAGGCGCTGTTCGGCGTCGAGCACGCCAACGTGCAGCCCTACTCCGGCTCGCCCGCCAACCTCGCCATCTACATGGCGTTCCTGCGGCCCGGCGACACCGTGATGGGCATGGGCCTGCCCTTCGGCGGCCACCTCACGCACGGCTGGTCGGTCTCGGCCACCGGCAAGTGGTTCAACTCCGTCCGCTACGGCGTGCGCAAGGACACCGGCCGCATCGACCTCGACGAGGTCCGCGAGCTGGCCCTGGAGCACCGGCCCAAGCTCATCTTCTGCGGCGGCACCGCCATCCCGCGCACCATCGACTTCGAGGGCTTCGCCGCCATCGCCCGCGAGGTCGGCGCCGTGCTGGCCGCCGACATCGCGCACATCGCCGGCCTGGTCGCGGGCGGCGCCCACCCCTCCCCGGTGGGCCACGCCGACGTCATCTCCACCACCACCCACAAGACGCTGCGCGGCCCGCGCGGCGCCATGCTCATGGCCACCGCCGACGAGCACGCCACCGCGCTCAACAAGGCCGTCTTCCCCGGCCTGCAGGGCGGCCCGCACAACCACACCACCGCAGCCATCGCCGTCGCGCTGCACGAGGCCGCCCAGCCGTCCTTCCGCGAGTACGCCCACCAGGTCGTCGCCAACGCCAAGGCGCTGGCCGAGGAGCTCGCCGCGCGCGGCTTCGACCTCGTCTCCGGCGGCACCGACAACCACCTCATCCTGCTCGACCTCACGCCCAAGGGCATCGGCGGCAAGCCGGCCGCCCAGGCGCTCGACCGGGCCGGGCTGGAGACCAACTACAACACGGTGCCGTTCGACACGCGCAAGCCGTTCGACCCGTCCGGCATCCGCATCGGCACGCCGTCGGTCACCTCGCGCGGCATGGGCGAGGCCGAGATGCGGCAGATCGGCGCCTGGATCGACGAGGTCGTCACCGCCCTCGCCAAGGGCGACGCCGAGGACGTCATCACCCGCGTGCACCGCGAGGTCAGCGACCTCACCGCGCAGTTCCCGGCCCCCGGCCTGTAACCGTCCCGGGGAGCGGCCCCGCGGCGACGCCGGAGCGCCCCGCCGCACGGGCTCCGTGTGCGGCGGGGCGCTCGGCGCGGGCGGGGTGGGCCGGAGTACCCCGCCGCGGCGGCCGGGCGGCGGCGCCGGAGAACGCCTCGCCGCACGGCCGGGAACGGCCGGCAGGGGACGGGACCGAGTCGTCCCCCGCCGTCGCCGTCAGCTCAGGAAGACGTAGTCGGCCCCGTAGGGGACCCGCACCTCCGCCCCGGGCGCGCAGGGCCCGGGCGGGGCCGCGCCGCCCGTGGTGTTCAGCCGGAGGATCTCGGTGGCCCGGGCGAGCAGGCCCGCGGGCGCGCCCGCCTGGGTCGCGTCCAGCACCAGCTCGGGGATGACGCCGTCGCCGTTCGGGGTGCGGGTGACCACCGCGCCGCGCACCGCGCTGCCGTCGGGCGCCACCCACTGCGGCGGGCCCGCGGCCGGGGTCACGTACGAGTGGTCGACGCCCCTCCGCAGCCGGGCCGCGACGCCGAGCTGGGTGAGGGCGTACGCGCCTGAGGGCTGCTGGGTGCAGGCGTAGACCTGCTCGCCGCGCAGCACGGGCGCGGTGAGGGCCCGCGGGTGCGCCTCCGCCCCCGCGCTCAGCCGGGCGCGCACGAGGGCGCCGGCGGCGGTCCGCAGCACCGCGGCGTACCGGGCCGGGTCGGCGGCGAGCCGCCGCGCGACGCCGGGCGCGACCGGCGCCACCCCCGCTACGCCGGTCACGTTCTCCGGCAAGGCACCCGTGAACAGGGTCACCCCCGCCGCCTCGGTGGTGGCCGTGGGCGTCGTCTCGGCCGGCCTGGTGACGCCCTCGCGCGCCACCAGGCCGCCGGTCACGGGCCCCGTCAGCCCGGACCAGTGCGCGGCGTAGGCCACGCCCGCGCCCCCGGGCCGCAACCACCACACCGCCTGCCCGGCCTCGGCCGCCTGCCCGTCGCCCGCCGCCGTTCCCTCGGCCGTCGCCCCAGAGGCCGTCGCCCCGGAGGTCGTCGCCCCGGAGGTCGTCGCTGGGGCGGGCGCCGGTGTACGAGCGGACAGGGTCGCCTGGTCGGGGCCGTTGAGGACGCCGTTCAGGTCCACCGGCCGCGCCAGCCGGTGGAACCGGCCCCGGACCGCGCCCCTGGGGTGGGCGGCGTCGCGCAGGTCGGCGTGGTGGCCGGCCGGGTCGGTGAGGAGCGCCGCCACCAGGTCGGGGGCGGCCCGCACCACGCCGGTCACCCCGCGCACGGACCCCGGGAGCGGCCCGCCGAGCAGCCGCAGCCGGTCCGCGCCTGGCTCGCCGCGCGCCCCCGCCGCCACCTGGACGTCCACCGGCGCGCCGACGCCTTCCCAGCGCGCCGCGAAGGCCACCTCGTCGCCGCTGATCCGCAGCACCACCGTGGCCAGCCCGTCCGGGTCGCCCGCGACGCCGACCTCGTTCGCGCCCCGCAGCCCCGCCGCGAGGTACACCGTCCCGTCCTCGGCGGCCCCCGCGGGGACGGCGGGCGCGAGTGCCAGCGCGAGTGCCAGCACCGCTCCGGGAACGGCTGATTTCCGCATGACCATGGGACGACCTCGTCAAAGGCAGGCTTTTCCGACCGATCTGGCAAGCAGTACGCAGCCGGCCCCGCCCCGGTTCAACCCGCGCCGGGAAAAACGCGAAAGCCCTCCCACCGGCGGCGGGAGGGCTCGGGCTCGGGCGCTCAGATCCGGACGGTCAGCAGCCGCTTCCCGGTCGAGGTCACCACCTCGAAGTGGTCGATCTCCTTCAGCGGCGTGGCGCTGCCGCCGTGCATGTAGAGCGGGTCGGGCGACCCCGGCACTCCGTACCCGGCTGGAGGCACGGACCACCCCGTCATCACCCGGCGCTCGCCCGACTTGCCGACCGAGATCAGCTCGCACTCCAGCGGCCCCTTGACCCCGGCCAGCTTGAGCGCGGCGTGCGTCCCCCAGCCCTTGGACTCCACCACGAGCCCGCCGGAGACGCCGTCCACGCCCTTGCCGGCGATGGGCCGGCCGTCGGCGTAGAACTGCTCGGCGGGGCCCTGGCCGACGTGGCCGGCGTGGTCCTGCGCCACCTGCGCGGCTCCGCCCCCGCTGAGCTGCGTGCCGACGGTCAGCCCGCCGGCCACCAGCGTCACCGCCGCCGCCATGCCGATCACGAACGTGCCCCGCCGGGTCCGCCGGTCGGCCGCCCGCTTGCGGCGCAGCAGGTCGATCGCCGGGCCGGGCACGGGCGGCGGCTCCTCGCGCACCGGCCCGATGCCGTTGAGCGCGCTCGCCACCCCCGCGAGGTCGGAGAGCTCGGCCCGGCATCCGCCGCAGAGCAGCAGGTGAGCCTCGAACGCCTCCCTGTCCTCCTCTTCGAGCAGGCCGAGCGCGTAGGCCCCCACATCCGTGTGCTCGACTCTCGCTGTCACGCCGTCACCCCCCTCTCCTCCAGCGCGACGCGCAGCGCGCGCACGGCGTAGTACACCCGGGACTTCACGGTGCCCACCGGGATGCCGAGCGCCGCGGCGGCGTCGTTCACCGACCGGTCCCGCAGGATCGTCTCGTTGAGGATCTCGCGGTGGGCCGGCGACAACGCCTTCAGCGCCTCTGACACGACCACCTGGTGCAGGAGTCCCTCCATCTCGTCCGGCACGGGCATGCTCTCCAGCGGCCCGTCGCCCGACTCCTGGGGGCGGGCGTCCCTGCGCCGCCGGTCGTCGATCACGATACGTCTGGCCACCGTGGCGAGCCAGGGCATCAGCGAGACCGCGTCGGGATCGAGCTGCTCGGCGCTCCGCCAGGCCCGGATCATGGTTTCCTGCACCACGTCCTCCGCCCACTGCCGATCGCCCGCCGTCAGCCGGATCACGAAGCCGAGCAGCGGCCCGTGGTACTCCCGGTAGAGCGCGGACACGGCCACCTCGTCGTCGGGCACCTCGTGCTCCGGACGAACGCGCCTGATCCAGTGGCGTGCGCGCGGCCTGCCCTTCGGGGTGGCTCCGTCGGCCGAGGGCGGGGGATACGTGCTCGCTCGCATGTCGTCCCCTTTCTCGTGTCCGTCGCGAGGAGGTACGGGGGGCCGCCGTAACACGGTTCAACGAATCGCCAGACCAAAATGGATTGCGTCGGGGGGAGCGGCGTGCGTAGAGTCTGCTCCGGTCAACCGATCGAGGAGGTGAGGACTATGCGGGTCGTCCTGTTCTGCGTGCCGTCAGTCCACCTCCGGGCGCTCATCTGACGCTGCCCGGCTCCTTTTCCCTTCTCGATCAAAGGGTTCCACTCCAGTGTCTTCTTTGTCCTCTTTTGACCTTTCCTTCCTCGGCTGGACCGACGCGCGTGCCGCCGAGCTGCCCGAGGACGCCGTGCCCGCCCGCGTGGCCCGCGTCGACCGCGGCGCCGCCGAGGTGATCGCGGCCGACGGCCACCACCACGTCCGCTACGCCGCCCAGGTCCGCCGGGCCTCGGCCGCCGACCCGGTCGCGCTGCCCTGCGTGGGCGACTGGGTGGCGCTGCGGCTGCTGCCCGAGGGCCGCTACGAGCTGGCCGCGGTGCTGCCGCGGAGCACCGCGTTCGTCCGGGGCGGCGTGAGCCGCGACTCGATCGGCGGCCTGTCCGGCGACGGCCAGGGCCAGGTGCTCGCGGCCAACGTCGACGTGGTCTTCGTGGCCGAGCCGGCCATGCACTCGACCGACTTCGCCGACCTGGCCAGGATCGAGCGGCTGGTCGCGCTCGCCTGGGAGTCCGGCGGGACGCCGGTCGTGCTGGTCACCAAGTCCGACCTGTTCGAGCAGGGCCTCGACGACCTGCTCGCCGACGTGCGCACGGCCGCCCCCGGCGTGGACGTGCACGCCGTCTCGTCGCTGCGCGGCGAGGGGGTGGAGATCGCGGCCTCCTACCTCGGCGGCTCCCGCACGGCCGTCATCCTCGGTCCGTCGGGGGCGGGGAAGTCCACGCTGGTCAACGCGCTGGCCGGCGAGGAGGTCATGGAGACCCAGCAGGTGCGCGCCGCCGACGGGCGCGGCCGGCACACGACCGTGCATCGGGAGCTGATCCCGTTGCGCGGCGGCGGGCTCGTCATCGACACGCCCGGCATCCGCAGGATCGGCCTGTACGACATGGGCCAGGGCGTCGACCTGGTCTTCGCCGACGTCGAGGAGCTGGCCGGCCGGTGCCGGTTCGGCGACTGCGGGCACGACGGCGAGCCGGGCTGCGCGGTGCTGGCCGCCGTGGAGTGCGGCGAGCTGCCGGAGCGCCGCCTGGAGAGCTGGCGCAAGCTGCGGCGCGAGGCGGCCTGGATGGCGTCCAGGACGGACGCGCGGCTCCGCAAGGAGCAGCAGAACAAGTGGAAGATCATCACCAAGGAGATGCGCCGCTCCGGCCGCAACCGCCCGTGACGCGGCCCGCCGCGCGGGGCCGCCGGCCGGCCCCGCGCGGCGGGATCGGGATCTGACGGGCCCGCTGTTCCGGACGTCCGCAACGGCAGGCGCCCGCGCGAGGGGCGGGCCCTGGTGGGTAGGCAGAGGACATGGAGCTCTTCGCAGACCGGGCCGAGGCCGGGGCCCTCCTGGCCGAGCGGCTGCCGGACGCCCGCGACCCCGTGGTGCTCGCGTTGCCGCGCGGGGGAGTGGCGGTGGCGGTGCCCGTCGCGCGCCGGTTCGGCGCCCCCCTGGACGTGCTCGTCACCAGGAAGATCGGCTACCCGCCGCAGCCCGAGCTGGGCGTCGGGGCGATCGCGGAGGGCGGCGAGCCGGTGTTCGACCTGGCGCTGCTGCACCGGCTCGGCCTGACGCCGGAGTCGGTCGCGGGGGTGGTGGAGGAGGAGCGGCGCGAGCTGGCCCGCCGGGTGCGCGCCTACCGGGGCGAGCGGGCGCTGCCGCCCCTGGAGGGCCGCGAGGTGATCGTCGTGGACGACGGCCTGGCGACGGGCGGCACCGCGCGGGCGGCGCTGCGGGCGGTGGCCGCGGCCAAGCCCGCCAGGGTGACGCTGGCCGTGCCGGTCGGGGCGCGGGGCACGGTGGAGGCCCTGCGGCAGGAGGCCGACGAGGTGGTGGCGTTGCTGACGCCGGTCGACTTCCGGGCGGTGGGGCAGTGGTACGAGCACTTCGAGCAGCTCAGCGACGAGGACGTGCTGGACCTGCTGGGCGCCGCCTGACCCGCCGGCGCTCAGCCCGCCTGGTACCCCGCCCGACAGTCCGCTCGGTCAGCCGGCGAGGACGGCCCAGACGAGCTTGCGGGCGGCGCCGGCCGACAGCCAGCCCCAGCCGCTGCACAGCGCGTCGACCAGCCGCAGCCCCCGCCCGTACTCGGAGAAGACGTCGGGCGCGGCGGCCACCGGCGCGGTGCGGCTGTGGTCGGTCACCACGCACGCCAGCTCCGGGCCGTGGCACAGCAGCCGGAGCTGCGCGGCGCCGCCGCCGTGCCTGATCGCGTTGGTGACCAGCTCGGAGACGACGAGCTGGGCGTCGAAGGCGACCTCGCTCACGCCCCACGAGGTCAAGGTCTGGTCGACGAAGCGCCGCGCGGTGGCCACGCAGGCCGGTTCGAGCGCGGTGCGCTCGGCGAAGGGGAACACCGCGTCGCACTCACTGGCGCCGCCGTCCACCAGAATGGCGAAAAGCCAATTTGGTGGCCGGGAACCGATGGCGGCTTGCGGCCGAGCGTCGAAAGTCGTCATTCTGGCCCCCGAAGCGCGGTCTGGTGATCCAATGCCCATCTTTACGGGGAGTGCTTACCAATGCAAGACTTTTCGTAGTTTACGGATGCTGATCGCATCTGCACGTGCAGATGATCTAGGAGCGGTACGGTGAGCGCAGAGAGCGCGGAAGGGAAACTTCTCAGCTACGCGCCGGGAAGCCCGACGGTGCTGCGGATCCTGCTCGGGACGCAGCTCCGCAGGCTCCGTACGGAGAAGGGTATCTCGCGGGAGGACGCCGGGTACTCGATTCGCGCATCTCACGCCAAGATCAGCCGGCTGGAGCTCGGCCAGGTCAGCTTCAAGCAGCGTGACGTGGCCGATCTGCTCACCCTCTACGGCGTCACCGACGCCGCCGAGCGCCAGCAGCTCCTCGACCTCGCCAAGCAGGCCAACGCCCCCGGCTGGTGGCACAAGTACGGCGACGTGCTGCCCGCCTGGTTCGAGGTCTACATCGGCCTGGAGGGCGCCGCCTCCAGCATCCGCACTTACGAGAACCAGTTCGTGCCCGGCCTGCTGCAGACCCCCGACTACGCCAGGGCGGTCATCGAGCTGGCCCACGAGAAGGCCGCCAGGAACGAGCTGGACCGGCGGGTCGCCCTCCGCACCACCCGGCAGAACCGGCTGGAGGCCGGGCTCACCCTGTGGGCGGTCATCGACGAGGCGGTGGTGCGCCGCACGCTCGGCGGCCCCGCCACCATGCGCGCCCAGATCGCGCACCTGCTGGACGTCACGGCCGAGCGCAACGTCACCGTCCAGGTCATGCCGTTCGACCGGGGCGGGCACGCGGCGGCCGGCGGCCCGTTCAGCATCCTGCGCTTCCCCGAGCGCGAGCTGCCCGACGTGGTCTACATGGAGCAGCTCACCAGCGCTCTCTACCTGGACAAACCCGCCGACTCCGACCACTACATGGAGGTCATGGACCGGCTCAGCGTCCAGGCCGAGACGCCGAAGGAGACGCGGCGTTTCCTGGAGCGCCTCCTCTCCTGATGGTCTGATGTCCGTGTGATCCACTACATACCGGGATTTTTGGTCGTCCGGTATATGGAGGTCAGCACGCTGCCGTATTGTCAGCTCGCAAACGCGGATGCACGTGCATCCGTAAGATCGCGAGGAGCTGCCCCCATGCACGAGTTCCGGAACGGAACCCCCGCCGGCCGCCTTCCCGTCGTCTGGCGCAAGAGCAAGCGGAGCAACCCCAACGGCAACTGCGTCGAGGTGGCGTCCCTGCCCAACGGGGAGATCGCCATGCGCAACTCACGCTTTCCCGAAGGGCCGGCGCTGGTCTACACCCCGGCGGAGATCGCCGCTTTCGTCCTCGGCGCCAAGGACGGGGAGTTCGACGACCTCATCGTCTGAGGTTCAGTCCCTGGGCGCGCTGTACCAGCGCCATTCCGTCAGGCGCGGGCGCCCGGGGAGCGCGCGGCGGCCCGTCGCCCACAGCAGGGCCGGCCAGGGCCCGGCGTCGATGGGCGCGCCGGGGAAGAGCCGGTCGAGCACCCGGGCGCACACGTCCGCCGGCGGGTCCCACGCCAGGCCCAGGCCCTCGGCCAGGTCATGGGTGTGGACGAGGGTCTCCACGAGCCCCATCGCGGCGAAGCCCTCGGGGTCGGCGTTGCCGAACCCGTGATAGGCGAGCACGTGCGGCGGGGCCGTCCTGACCATCGCGACCAGCAGCGCGCCGCACGCCTCCACCACCTGCAGCACGCCGTCCGGGCCCTCCTCGGGGCGCGCCCGGACGGTCTCCACGGGCCCGCCCTCCCGGGCGCCGCTCACCGCGAAGGGGACATAGCGGTCGGTGGGCGGCCGGCGCGGGCCGAGCTGGGCGGCGTAGGCGAACAAGTCGTCGGCCAGGTGGCCGGCGGTCTCGCGGCAGGTCCACTCCAGAGAGCCCGCCTTGGCGTCCCACGCGTGCGCGGGCGCGGCGGCGAGCACGTCCACGGCCATCCGGACGACCCGCTCCAGGTCGTCGGCGGTCACGGGAGCGCGCTGGGAACGTGCCATCCGGGCACTCTAACGCGCGCGGCCGGCGCCCCGCCACGGGGGGCGCCGGCCGCGCGCGTTCAGCGGCGGACGCGGGGGTCGGCCTGGAGGCCGCGCGCCAGGCGGACGGTGATGAACTCGTTGTCGTCCGGCCTGCCCGCCGTGCGGCCGTTCGAGAAGGGGAAGTTGTTGTCGTCGAGGACGGCCAGCGTGCGGTCGTCCAGGACGGCGACGTCCTCGATCGTCTGGAACGGGAAGCGGAAGGTGCCGGGGGCGCCGGCGAGGCCGCGCGGGTCGGCGAGGTTCAGCAGGTCCGCGACCAGGGTCTTGTCCAGGGTGCCGTCGCCGTCGCGGTCCCGCCGGTCGGCCAGGTAGACGCGCTTGACCTGGGCGGCGTCGCCCTGCGCGTTGTCGCGCTCGATGACGAGGAAGCGGTCGGCGTCCACGGCGACGGCGTCGCCGATGGCGTGCGCGGGCGAGTCCAGCCGGTACGTCCACCGCCGCCCGGTGTAGGACCGGGTGCGCAGGTCGAACTCGTTCATCCGCAGCGTTCCCTCGGGGTCGCCCGCGACCGTGCCTTCGAGCAGCGGGTAGAGGTGGCGGCCGTCGACGCCGCGCGCCATGCCCTCGAAGCCCTTGCTGGAGGCCAGGTTCGGCTGGGCGCCGTTCAGTTCGGGGTTCTCCGGCGCGCGGACGCCGGGCAGCGCGACCGGGGCGTCCATGAGGCGGCCCTTGCGGTCGAAGTGCAGCAGGTAGGGGCCGAACTCGTCGCCGATCCAGTATGTGCCGTCCTGGGTCCGCACGATCGACTCGACGTCGAAGTCCGCGCCGGTCAGCGTGCGGTCCTGGCGGGTGAGGGCGAAGGGCACCAGCTTGCGAGGGTCGGTCAGGTTGAACCCGCCGAGCACCTTGACCGACTTGTCGCGGAAGTCGGGCTTGATGTGGTGCACCCGGAGGAGGAAGTCGGAGCTGTTGGCCTTGTTGCCGAAGCCGTTGTCGGACAGCACCTCGTAGGTGCCGTCGCCGCGCCGCACGATGCCGCTGAAGCCCTGCACGGGCTGGCCGGGGAAGGGCGGGGTGATCCCGTTGACGGGCGCGGTGCCGAGCGCGGAGCCGGACGGCTCGCTGCCGGGGACGTAGGTCTGCGCGGGGAGCGCGGCGAAGCCGGTCAGCGTGGCCTGCCCGAAGGCGGCCGGCCAGCCGGGCCGCCCGCGATCGGCGGCCGCACCAGCGGTGGGACCCGTGGTGGGATTCGCTGCTGCTGCTGCTGCGGGGGCGGCGAGGGACAGGGCCGCCGCGCCGGCGCACATCAGGAGGGTGATGCTTCTCATGGCGGGCACGCTAGGGCCGCCGTGTGACGGGATGGCGAACGCACGGCGACGTGGGGTGGCCGCCGTGCGTCGGGTTCGTCTGTATGGGCCTGATCAGGCAGTTGTCCCGACCGGGTTCGCCAGAGCCTGAGCGTGGGGTGCCAGGCTCCGGTTCATCGGGACAACTGCGTGATCACGCGATGATGGTGTGTGTTGCTGCCGGGTGTGTCAGGCGGCGGAGATGCCGGCGCTGGCCGCGCGGCGCATGCGACGGCGACGCTCGCTGGCGCGCTCGTCCTCGTTGAGACCGCCCCACGTGCCGTACTTCTCCGGCCGGGACAGCGCGTAGTCAAGGCACTCGTTGCGGACAGGGCACTGGGCGCAGATCGCCTTGGCCTTCCGCTCACGTACGTCACGCTCGGGCTGCCGCTCCCCGTCGGGGCCGAAGAAGAGCACGAGGTCCTCACCCCGGCACGCGGCATCATCCTGCCAACCCCAGCTGGGGCGCGGGCGGGCGAGCTGCCGACGTACCTGAGACATGAGAAAACCACCTTCGTGAGAGGTATTTCGGTAATTGAGCCGCATTGGACGCTTTTGGCGTCACTGTTCCAACGCAACCTCGGGCCGTGATGTTCCCAAGTCAGGCGAGGACAGGCGTGGCGTACCGCACAGGCGTGAGCCTGTCCAGCGAAACCAGCCGGTAGGTGGTGATCGTCTCGGCGCAAGCCGTGCCACACGGCGCTGTGAACGCCGATGGCTCAACCACAACCTGGATCCGGACGTCGCCGCAGCGCACGATGGCTTCGGTGACGTCACCGTCCGACCTGGAGGATTCCACGGCCACCGCGCCGACGGAGCGCTCTCCCGTATGGGCTCGGGCGAAGTGCTCGACGGCCTGCAATGGCTCAGGGATGCCTGCGCGTCCCCGGTAGCGGTCGAGAATGACCTCGCCCGACCGGTACGCGTTAGCCGCTGCCAGTGCAGCAGCCTGAGACATGCTGCCGTAGAAAATTCCGTGTGGCAAGCACACGAGGTTGGCGGCGTAGCGATCGCCGCCAACGTGTGACGTTTCCCACACTCTGTCCGGCAGAAATTCGGCCAGGGACCGGGCGAGGGGTAGTCCAATGCGGGCGCAGCACACATTGCGCTTGGCGTGCGTGCAGACCAGAAATACCGGCTCGTCTTCAAGTATGCAGGACTCCGGGACCACTCCGGCCACCAGCGCGTCCAGGTCAAGATCTTCGGGACCTGCGACGACGCCGCTCGCGAGCCAGGGACGCTCTCCTGCCGCGTGCGCGAGTAGCACACGGAGGCCCTGGTCCCGCGGACGGGTCCGGCGGCCGGGGCGGCGGATGAGCTGGGGCCTGATACCGCGTTCGAGCGCCCGGCGGACCAGTTCCGAGATTTCTTCAGGAAGTTCGAAGCTTTCGAGGTGGGAGGGCCACGGGCCGGGATACTCGATCAGCAGCCACAGCCGGGCCCCCGCGGTGGCGCTGGCGAGCGTGGGCACCTCCCCGCTGTGGCACCCGAGCGGATGATCGCAGCCCTTCGCCAACGCCTGTCCCCCCTCTTCGCCGTTGAATTAGGTAAGACTAACCTAACGGATAAGCGGGTTTAGAGGCGGGTGATTCGCGCCAGCACGTCACGTGTCGCGGGCAGAGCGCGCTCCCTGTCCTCTTCGACCAGGCCGATCCTGGTCCGCCTGTCCAGCAGGTCGCCCTCGTCCAGCGCGCCCTCGTGCCGGACCGACCACAGGAGCTCGCCCTCGGTCACGCCGGGCCCGACCTCCTCCGGGTACGCCCGCACGAGCTCGTGCACGGCGGCGGCCTCGCTGCCGTACCGCTCCGCGAGGCGGGCCGGCACGCCCGCCGGCGGCCCGGACGGCCGGGGCTCCGCCCCCACGAGCGGGATGCGCCGGGTGAGACAACGTCCTGCCCGCAGGTTCCCGCACGAAACCGCGCGGTCCACGGCGTCCTCCGCCATGCGCCGGTATGTCGTGAGTTTTCCGCCCACCACGGTGACCAGGCCGCCCTCCGACAGCACCGCGTGCCGCCGGGACAGGTCGGCCGTGCGCCCATCGGCGGCCAGAAGGGGCCTGAGGCCCGCGTACGCGCCCGCGACCGCCTCTCTGGTCACCCGGGTCCCGAGAACCTCGTTCAGCACCTCCAGGAGCGTTGTGACGTCCTTCTCGGGCGCCTCGGGAACGTCGGGCACCGGGCCGTCCACCGGCTCGTCGGTCAGGCCGACGTGCACGCGGCCGTCGTGCTGGGGGAGGACCAGGGCGAACCGGTTGTTCTCGCCCGGCAGCGGCAGGTGCAGGCCGGCGATCAGGCCGGGCAGCGTGCCGGGCCGCAGCACCAGGTGCGTGCCCCGGGACGGGCGCAGCCGCACCCGGGGGTCCAGGGCGCCCGCCCACACGCCGGTGGCGTTGATCACCGTGCGGGCGCGGATCTCGAACTCCTCGCCGGTCAGCTCGTCCCGCGCGACGGCGCCCCCGGGGGTGAGGCGCAGCGCGCGGCAGCGGGTCAGGACGCGGGCGCCGCGCGCGGCGGCGGTCCTGGCGATCGCCACCACCAGGCGGGCGTCGTCGAGCAGCCGGCCGTCCCACGACAGCAGGGCGCCGCGCAGGTCGGCGGCGGGCGCGAACGGGACCAGCGTGCGCGCCCTGGCCGCGTCCAGCCGCGCCGGGCCGGGCAGCAGCCGGCGCGGGGCGGGCGGCGGCCCGCAGCGCGTCGCCGAGCCGGTAGCCGGTCATCGCCAGGGCGGCCTGGCGGCGGGTGACGGCAGGGGTCAGCGGCAGCGCGTACGGGTGCGCCCTGACCAGGTGCGGAGCCGTCACGCGGAGCAGGACGCCGCGCTCCTCCGCGCTCTCGCGGGCCACGCCGACCTGCCCCTTGGCCAGGTAGCGCAGTCCGCCGTGGATCAGCTTGGAGCTCCAGCGCGAAGTGCCGAAGGCGAGGTCGTGCGCGTCGATCGCGGCCACGCGCAGGCCGCGCGCGGCGGCGTCCAGCGCGGCCCCCGCGCCGGTCGCGCCGAGCCCGACCACGAGCACGTCGAGCCGTTCCTCGGCGACCAGGCGCAGCTCACGTGAGCGGCGGGCGGCGTTGAGCGAGCTGTCCAAGATAGGCCTCCAGCAGGGCGGCGAGCTCGGCGTCGAGCTCGTCCAGGGTGACGGTGCCGGGCCCGGCGGGGGCTCCCGTGGCGGGGCCGGTCATGGTGGGCGCCGACAGCAGGAACGACTGCGCCACCAGCAGCACCGCCCTGGCCCGCCGCGCGTCGCCGACGACCGGCTCCAGCAGCTCCAGCACGGCCTCGTGGGTGGCGCCGCGCCGGTCCAGCAGGTACGGCAGCAGCAGGTCGGGGTCGGTCTCGACGATCTTGCGCCAGAGCGGGTGGGCGCGCAGCGCGCGGACGCCCTCGACGACCGCCCGCACCGGGTCGGCGGCGGCGTCCAGCCCCGCCAGCACCCGCACCCACTCCCTGGTCATCAGGTCGGCGACCAGCGTGCGCACGTCGGGCCAGCGGCGGTAGAGCGTCATCCTGGACACCCCCGCGCGGCGCGCCACGTCCGTGAGCGTCGTCCTGCGGACGCCGTAGGCCAGCACGCAGTCCCGGGCGGCGTCCAGAACGCCGTCATTGTGACGAATAGACGCCATGTGTCACAGTGTACGCATGACCCGAGAACCGATGCTGTGGTGCGGCTGGGGCGACCCCGCCCGGGCGCGCGAGCTGCCCGCGCAGGTGCGCGGCCTGCTGCGCGACCTCCTGGGCGTGCGGGCCCCCGGCGCGGGGGCGGTCGCGCTGGAGTCGGTGCGCCTGCCGCCGGTCGCGCTCACCCCGGACCACCTCGCGGCCCTGGCGGCCGTCGTCGGGGAGGAACAGGTGCGGACCGGGCACGAGGCCCGGGTCCGCCACACGCGCGGCAAGTCCATCCCCGACCTGCTGCGCATGCGGGCGGGCGACGGCTCCGACGCGCCCGACGCGGTCGTGCTGCCCGGCACCCACGAGGAGGTCGCCGCGCTGCTGGAGCTGTGCTCGCGCGAGCGCGTCGCGGTCGTGCCCTTCGGCGGCGGCACCTCGGTGGTGGGCGGGCTCGCGGCCGCCAGGACCGGCTTCGCCGGGGTGGTCGCGCTCGACCTGGCCCGGCTCGACCGGCTGCGATCCGTGGACGCGGAGTCGATGCTCGCCGAGTTCGAGCCGGGGGTGCGCGCGCCGGAGGCCGAGCGGCTGCTCGCCGCGCACGGGCTGACCCTCGGGCACTTCCCCCAGTCCTTCGAGTACGCCACGCTCGGCGGCTTCGCCGCGGCCCGCTCCAGCGGCCAGGCCTCGGCCGGGTACGGCCGCTTCGACGACATGGTCGCCGGGCTCACCCTGGCCACGCCCGCCGGCACCCTCGAGCTCGGCCGCGCCCCCAAGTCGGCGGCCGGGCCCGACCTGCGGCAGCTCGTGCTGGGCTCGGAGGGCGCGTTCGGCGTCATCACCGCGCTGCGGCTGCGCGTGCGGCGGGCCCCCGCCGAGCGCGCCTACGAGGGGTGGCGCTTCCCGTCGTGGGCGGCCGGGTCCGCGGCCGTGCGGACGCTCGCCCAGGAGGGGCCGGCGCCCACGGTGCTGCGCCTGTCGGACGAGACCGAGACGATGATCGGCCTGGCCGAGCCGGACGCGATCGGCTCGGGCGGCTCGGGCGGCTCGGGCGGCTCGGGCGGTTCCGGCGGGCCGGGCGGTTCCGGCGATTCCGGCGGCTCGGGTGGCTCCGGCGGCCCGGGGTGCCTGCTCGTGGCGGGCTACGAGGGCGCGGGCGGGGACGTCGCCCGGCGGCGGGAGGCCGCCGGGGCGGTGCTGGCGCGGCTCGGCGGCGAGCCGCTGGGCGAGGGGCCGGGCCGGGCGTGGGAGCACGGCCGCTTCTCGGCCCCGTACCTGCGGGACTCGCTGCTCGCCGCCGGGGCCACCGTCGAGACGCTGGAGACCGCCGGCTTCTGGGCGAACCTGCCCCGGCTCTACGACGCGGTCCGCCTCGCCCTGCTCGGCGCGCTCGGCTCACCGCTGGTGATGTGCCACATCTCGCACGTGTACGAGACCGGCGCCTCCCTCTACTTCACCGTCGTGACGGCGCAGGACGGCGACCCGGTGGCGCAGTGGGAGCGGGCCAAGGCCGAGGTGAACGCGGCCGTCGTGGCGGCCGGCGGGACCATCTCGCACCACCACGGGGTGGGCCGCGACCACCGCGACGCCTACGCCGCCGAGATCGGGCCGCTGGGCGCCGAGGTGCTGCGGGCGGTCAAGGCCCGCCTGGACCCGGCCGGGATACTCAATCCGGGCGTCCTGGTCCCCTGAGCCTGGCTCCGGGGTTAGTCCGATTTGCCGATGACGGCGTCCGCCTCGGCCATGGCGGCGGCGGCCTCGCTGAACCGGTTGAGCGCCTCCAGGACGTTGCCGAGGCACATCAGCGCCGCGGCCAGCGGAGGGCCGCCGCACCTCCGGGTGAGCGCCACCGCCTCCTGCGCCGCGGGCAGCGCCTGGGTGAGCCGGCGTTCGTCGAGCAGCATCCGCGACGACGTGCGGAGGCAGTGCGCGAGCAGGACCTCGTGCTGACCGGGGGACTTGCGGACGAGGGCCCTGCACTTGGCGATCGCCTCGCTCATGACGTTCAGCCGCGCCTTGCCCCGCCTGGTGGCGGCGAAGGCGAGCAGGCCCTCGATCTCGGCCGTCTCCACGCTTCCCTTACGGGTCGCGTCGTCCGGGCCGTTACGCGTCATGGGAGCCTCCCCTCGGCGGTCCCAACCGCTTGCTTGGGGAGGTGAGGGTACACCATCGGGAACCATCTGTGTTCTTTACGGCACGGAGCGTTCGGGTCGCGCGAAAGGTAGATCACGGCAAAGATGTGGGCATGGCGGAAGCGGCGGCCGGGCACGGGAACGGGGTCTCCTCTCGGGAGTCGGAGGCGGGGGCGGGCTGGGCCTGCACCCAGGTCGGCGCGTTCGCCGCGCTCCGGCCCGACGATCGCGGCTTCACCTGGCTGAACGCGGCCACGCTGTGGCGCTCGCGCAACGAGATCCTGGCCGGGCTGTTCGGCGACCCGTCGGGCGAGGTGCGGGCGCGGTGGGTGGCCGAGCAGGAGGCGCGCGGGGCGGACCCGGAGTTCCGCATCAGGCCGCCGGTCGGGGAGAGCTTCGACTTCCTGCTGCTCGGCGACACCGGCGAGGGCGACGCCTCGCAGTACGCGGTCGTCCCGCCGATGCTGAAAGCGGGCGCGGGCACCGCTTTCGCCGTCATCGCCAGCGACGTCATCTACCCGACCGGGTCCGGCAACGAGTACGGCGCCAAGTTCTTCCGCCCGTACCAGGACTACGACGCCCCGATCTACGCGATCCCCGGCAACCACGACTGGTACGACGGCCTCGGCGGCTTCATGCGCGTCTTCTGCGCCGCGCCGCCGCTCAAGCCGCAGCCCGACCGGGGCCTGCGCGGGCTGCTCTGGCGCAAGCCCGAGACCATCGACGAGACCCGGCTCGCCGAGGCCCGCGCCTTACGCGGCAGGCCGTCGCAGCAGGCGGCGCAGCCGGGCCCCTACTGGGCGATCGAGACCGGCAGCCTGCTGATCGTCGGCGTCGACACCGGCATCAAGAACGTCATCGACCCGGGCCAGACCGCCTGGCTGCGCCGCGTCTCCCGCGACCCGCGCCCCAAGATCCTGGTGACCGGCAAGCCCATCTACGTCAACAACGCCTACAAACCGTCCCAGCTCGCCGAGGGCGGCACGATCGACGACATCGTGCGCGACCCGGCCCACCGCTACGTCGCGGCCGTCGGCGGCGACGTGCACAACTACCAGCGCTACCCGGTCCGGGTGGGCGACCGGGTCATCCAGTACCTCGTCTCGGGCGGCGGCGGCGCGTTCATGCACGCCACCCACACCATCGACCGGGTGGACGTGGCGGGGGTGGCCGAGGACGACTTCCGGTGCTACCCGCTGCGCGGCGACTCCCTGTCGTTCTACAGCCAGCTCTACGCCCGCCGGCTGCGCATGCCGTGGATGTGCCTCCAGCCCCGCGAGGCGGCGTGCATCATGGCCGAGCAGATCGGCAACAAGCCGGTGCGCACGCCGGACGGCCCGGTCGAGATCACCGCCCGCATGCGGTGGGCGGCCCGGCTGCTCGGCTCCTGGCCGTGGCCGCTGCGGCTGCCCGTGGGCAAGGTCAACCACCGGTTCCTGTCGGAGCTGTCCGACTGGGACACGCCGCCGTTCTTCAAGCACTTCCTGCACGCCTCCGTCACCCCGCGCGAGCTGACGCTGCGGTGCCTCGCGGTCACCGGCTGCCTCGCCCAGGAGCTGGAGCCGCCCGTCGAGGACGAGGTGCGCATCGATCTGTCGTAGCCGTTTGGCACCCTTGACCACGTGTATGTCGTGGTCGCCGGAGAGACGGTGCTCCCGGTCGGGGGCGCCGCGAGCCGTCCCGCCGACCTGGCGGCGGCCGTGCGGGAGATCGAGGCGGCCGAGCGGCCCCGGTGGGTGTGGGCCGACGCCCGCGACACCTACCCCGCGCTGCTGGAGGCCGGCGTGCGGGTCGGGCGCTGCCACGACCTCGCGCTGACCGAGGGCCTGCTGCTGGCCCACGAGGGCCGCCACGGCGAGAGCCGCTCGGCCAGGGCCGCCCACGCCCGGCTGCACGGGCTGCCCGTGCCCGAGGAGGCGCCGAGCGCGCCGGGCACGTTGTTCGCGCCCGAGCCGCTGCCCGCAGGGGCCGTCGCCGAGGTGCTGGCCGACCAGCTCCGGCGCGTCGCGGCGCTGCCCGAGCCGGGCCGCTTCCGGCTGCTGGTGGCCGCCGAGTCGGCGGGGGCGCTGGTCGCCGCCGAGATGGCGCACGCGGGCATGCCCTGGCGCCGCGACGTGCACGACGCCCTGCTGACCGACCTGCTCGGGCCGCGCCCGGTGCACGGCATGCGGCCGGCCAAGCTGCAGGCCCTCGCCGACGAGGTGGCCGCGGCCTTCGGCCACCCGGTCAACCCCGACTCGGTGCAGCAGCTCGTCAAGGCGTTCAAGGGGGCCGGGGTCGAGCTGAAGAGCACCCGGTCGTGGGAGCTCAAGCGGATCGAGCATCCCGCCGTGGCGCCGCTGCTGGCGTACAAGGAGCTGGCCAGGCTGTTCAGCGCGCACGGCTGGGCGTGGGCCGACCAGTGGGTGCGGGGCGGGCGCTTCCGCCCCGAGTACGTGGTGGGCGGCGTGGTGTCCGGCCGCTGGGCCACCAGCGGGGGCGGCGCGCTGCAGATCCCCAAGGTCATGCGGCGCGTGGTGCTGGCCGACGACGGATGGACGCTCGTCGTCGCCGACGCCGCCCAGCTCGAACCCCGGGTGCTGGCCGCGATGGCCGGCGACGTGGGGCTGGCGCGGGCGGCCGGCGAGATCGACCTGTACTCGGCGCTCGCCAGGTCGTTCGGCGGGCAGCGCGACAACGCCAAGGTCGCGATGTTGTCGGCCATGTACGGCGGCACCAGCGGCGACGCCTCCAAGCTGCTGGCCGTGATGCGGCAGCGCTTCCCCAAGGCGTACCAGTTCGTGGAGGACGCCGCCAAGGCGGGGGAGGAGGGCCGGCTCGTGCGCTCCTGGCTCGGCCGCACCAGCCCGCCGCCGTCGGCCCGCTGGCGTGAGCTGGTGTCGGGCCCCGAGGGCGGGCGCGCGGCCCGCGACCGGGGGCGCTTCACCCGCAACTTCGTGGTGCAGGGCACCGCCGCCGAATGGGCGCTGGCGCTGCTGGCGGTGTTGCGCGGGCTGCTGCCCGAGCCCGCCGAGCTGGTGTTCTTCCAGCACGACGAGGTGATGGTGCACTGCCCCGAGCACCAGGCGGCCGAGGTGGCCGCGGCGGTGCAGGCCGCCGCCGCCGAGGCCACCCGCCTGCTGTTCGGCGACACGCCGGTGCGCTTCCCGATGGAGGCGGTCGCCGTCCGGTGCTACGGCGACGCCAAGTGACGCCGGCCCCGCCGCGAGCGAGCAGGGGCCCGGGGAGGTGGGGTCAGCCGCGGGCGCGCAGGGTCAGCAGCCAGGCCGCGGCGAGGGTCACCATGACGCCGACGACCAGGCCGAGGAAGCCGTAGGACAGCACGCCGACGATCGCGCCGGCGACGATCGTGCCGGTGGCGCCGCAGACGTTCATCAGCAGGTCGGACAGCCCTTGCACGGCGGGACGGCGCTCGATCGGCACCGACTCGGTCACCAGCGCCGAGCCGGCCACCAGCCCGCACGACCAGCCGAGCCCGAGCAGGAACAGCGCCGCCGTCACCTGCGTCACCCGGTGCCCGGCCGTGCCGGCGAGCGTGGCGGCGGTCAGCAGCAGCGCCATGCCGAGCACCAGCACGGGCACCTTGCCGGCCTTGTCCGCCAGCCAGCCGACGACCGGCGACAACATGTACATGCCGGCGATGTGCAGGCTGATCACCAGGCCGATGACGTCCAGGGTGGAGCCGTCGTGGTGCAGCTTCACCGGGGTCATCGACATGACCGACACCATCGCCGTGTGGCTCACCGCGATCATCACCAGCGCGCGGCGGGCCGTCGGGGTGGTGCGCAGGGTGTGCCAGGCGGTCCTGATCGTGCGGTTGCCCGCCGGTCCGGCGTCGGGCGCGCCGTCGAGGCGGCGGGCCAGCCGGAGCGGGTCGGGACGCAGCAGGCCGAGGATGATGATCATGGCCAGGGTGAAGGCCAGCGCCGCGAACGCGAACGGCCCGGCCTTGTCCACCAGCCCCAGCCGGACACCGATCTGGTCGGCGGGCTTGGCCAGGTTCGGGCCGGCGACGGAGCCGATGGTCGAGGCCCACACCACCAGCGACAGGTGCCGGGCCGAGCGGCCCTTCGGCGACAGGTCGGTCGCCGAGTACCGCGCGGCCAGCCCGCCCGCGCTGCCGCCGCCCACCAGCACCAGGCCGGCCAGGAGCAGCGGCCAGGTCCGCAGGTTGATGGCGGTCACCGAGATCAGGCAGCCGGTCAGCGCGGCCACGTACGCGAGGGTCAGCCCGGCGCGCCGGCCGCCCCTGCCGGAGGCCTTGGCCGTGGGCAGGGCCAGCAGCGCCGCGCCGAGCGTGGTGGCGGTGCCGGCGAAGCCGCTGATGACCGTGGATCCCGACAGCTCGTCCACCACGACCGAGCTGAGCGCCAGCCCGACCGCGACCCCCACGCCGCCCATGATCTGAGCCGCCGACAACACGCCCAGGGTGCGGCGCTGGATGCTCCGGATCGGGTCAGGGGAGGAGACGGCCGGCTTGGTGGGGGTGCTGGTCACCTGTGAAGTCTCGCATATACCCCAACACCCCCCAAAAGAGGGACAGTAACCCTTTTCTGTCTGGGAAGAACTTTTCTGTAATATTTCAGAGAATGGCGATCGAATCGCCCACTGTGATCCGGCCGGTCGTGTCCGGGATCAGGTTGACGCCGAACCACACCTTGCCGTCCCACTTGCGGTGCCTGGACAGCGTCCTGATGGGCTCCTTGCCCTTCGTGTACGTCTCCGGATCGACGGTCGTCAGCACGCACCGGTCGCAGCCCTTGGTGACGCGGAAGTCCACCGCGCCGATGCGCACCCGCTTCCACTCGTCCTCGGCGAAGGCGTCCGCCCCGTCCACCACCACGTTCGGGCGGAAGCGGCGCATGGCCAGCGGCGCGGGCGGCTCCTCGCCGCGCTCCAGCGCGCCCTCGGCGACCCACTCGTTCAGCCGGGCGAGCGAGGCCGCGGTGGTGAGCAGCAGCGGGAAGCCGTCGGCCAGGCTGACCCGGTCCTCGGGCCGCCCGTACGCCGACTCGACCGGGCGGCGGGTCGGGTCGTCCAGCCACTTCAGCCGGACCGGCTGCCCGGCCAGCTCCGACAGCCAGGCCGCCGCGTCGTCGCCGCAGTCGGTGACCGCCACCGGCGTGCCGCCCATCACGATCGTGGACAATTCGCCCGTGCCCGGCTCGCCGGCCGGGGTGACCGGCAGCGGGGCCGCGTGCGGGCCGGTCAGCGTGAGCCGGTCGCCGTCCAGCTCGGCCACGCAGGCCAGCAGCCGGGGACGCTCGCGGGCGGTGAGCACGTACCCGCGCTCGTCGGTGATCACGTAGCGGCGGTCGCCCGCCAGCCCCCAGGGCTGCACCTCGGCCGTGGTGGTGTCATGCCCCGCGGTGGATTTGACGGGGTAGTAATGAATGCTCGCCAGCTTCATAGCGCCGACCGTATATCACCCGTTCCGACCCGTTCCTGGACGGCCGCGGCGGGCGTCCGGCTCAGGCGCGCGGACAACGCGACCGCGCCGAGGGCCGCGACGCCGATCGCCGCCCCGATCCACGAGACCGACGGGTAGCCGAGTCCCGCGTCGATGGCCAGGCCGCCCAGCCAGGGGCCGGCCGTGATGCCGACGTTGAAGGCGGCGACGTTGCCCGCGGCGGCGAGCGTCGGAGCGCCGCCCGCCAGCGCGAAGGCCCTGGTCTGGAGCGCCGGGTTGGTGCCGAACCCGAACGCGCCGAGCAGGAGGACCAGCACGACGGCGAGGACCGGGACCGAGGCGGCCAGGGCCAGCGCCGCCGAGGTGACGACCAGGCCGGTGACGCCGGCGAAGAGGGTGGGGAAGGGGCGGGCGTCGGCGGTGCGACCGCCGGCGGTGATGCCGACGAGCGCCCCGAGGCCGTAGAGGGCGAGGACGGCGGGCACCCACGCGGGCGCGAGGCCGGTGGTGGCGGTGAGCGTGGCGCTCAGGTAGCTGAAGGAGGCGAGCAGGGCGCCGGTGGTGAGCGCGGTGGTGGCGTAGGCGAGCCAGAGGCGCGGGTCCCCGAGCGCGCGCAGCTCCGCGGCCAGCCGGGACGCGGCGGCGCCGGGCTCCGCCGGGACGGCGGCGGGCTGCTGGTCGGGCTGCTGTGCGGGCTCCTGTGCGGGCTCCTGGGCGGGGTGCGCCGCCCTCCGGCCGGGGAGGGTGGCGAGGACGCCGGCGCCCGCGAGCAGGGTCATGCCGGCCACCGCCCAGAACGCCGCCCGCCAGCCGAGGTGCTGCCCGATGACCGTGCCGAGCGACAGCCCGAGGACCGTGGCGACGGTCAGCCCGCCCGCCAGCACGCTCATCGCCCGCCCCCGGGCCTCGGCGGGCACCAGGCCGATGACGGTGCCCGCCGCCACGGCCCAGAACCCGGCGTACACGAACGCGCCGGCCACCCGGGTGACGAACAGCGTCGCGTAGTCGGAGGTCAGCGCCCCCACCACGTGCGTCAGGGCGAAGACGGCCAGGAACGTCAGCAGCGCCGTGCGCCGCGGCCACCGCAGCGTCACCACGGCGAGCACCGGCGCGCCCACCAGCATCCCCATCGCGAACGCCGAGATCAGCAGCCCCGCCCGCGGCACGGACACGCCGAGGTCGGCGGCCAGCTCCGGCAGCAGGCCGGCCAGCATGAGCTCCGAGGTGCCCTGCGCGAAGATCGAGAGCCCCAGTATGTACACCGCCAGCGGCACGACGGCCCCCTTCCGTTTTAGATTGATCAGTTCAAAACCTGGGCGCGAAAAGATCAGATCGCGTCCAGCGCGGTTCGCGCGACGGAGGCGAGCGCGGCCCCGCCGGCCCCGCCGCGCGCCAGCACGCGCAGCCCGCTGACGGTCGCGACCACGAACCTGGCGAGCGCCAGCGGGTCCTTGCCCGGCCCCAGCTCGCCGCGCGCCCGCGCGTCCTCGAACGCCGCGCGCAGGATGCGCGTCCGCAGGTCGTTGTCGCGCCGCAGCAGCTCGGCCACGTCGTCGTCGCGCGGCGCCAGCTCGATCATCGAGTTGACCACCAGGCAACCGGCCGGGTCGCCAGGGTCGGGCTCGACCGCCCAGCCCAGCACGGTCGCCACCTTCTCCCTGATCGGCAGCTCGCCGTCCATCAGCTCGACGAGCGCGGCGTCGCGCTCGTCCATGTAGTGGCGCAGGGCGCGCAGGAACAGCTCGCGCTTGCCGGTGAAGGTGTTGTAGATGCTGCTGCGGCCGAGCCCGGTGGCCGCGCACAGGTCCTCCGTCGAGGTGGCCTCGTAGCCCGCCCGCCAGAAGGCGCGCATGGCCGCCTCGACCGCCCGCCCCTCCTCGAACTTCCTCGGTCGCGCCATGACGGCCACGCTAGCACGTTTTGGAACGACCAGTGCAATACGGGTCAGGTGGTCTTCCTGAAGGTGTCCAGGAACACCTTGCGCGTCTCCGCCTGCTCGTCCCACTTCAGCTCGGGCACGTCGAAGGTGATCTTGAACGCGGTGGCGTCGTCGATCGTGACGTACCTGGTCAGGGCATGCATGGGGACGCCGTTCGCGGTCGTGTAGGTGTACTCCCAGTCGGCGGCCTTCCAGCCGCGGTAGTCCACGCCCTGGAGCTGCACCTGGATGTAGCTCTCCATCCCGCCCTCGGCCTCCAGCCGGCCGAGCTCGGCGAGGCCGCCGTCGGCCTGCGGCGAGGCGTCCTCGACCCGTACGCGCAGGCCGGAGTCCTTCGGCCCGGTGAACGTGGCCTCGCCGCCCGAGGCGGCCAGCTTCCAGCCGTCGGGCACCGCGACGGTGAACCCGGCGGGGGTCTGCTCCCGGTAGCCGTCGGGCACCGCCGACGGCTCGCTCCGCAGCGTGCGGGTGGAGGCCGTGGCCGCCGGCGGGCCCGCCGCCTGCTGGGCGGTGCCGCCGCTGGACAGGAAGAGGATCCCCGCGACGATGGCGCCGCCCACCGCCACCAGCGAGCCGGCGATCGTCAGCGGCGTCGGCCGCCCGCCGCGCACGAACAGGCCGTCGTCGTCCTCGGCCCGGCGCCGGCTCCGCCCGGCGCGCGGCGCGGCGGCGGGCAGCCGGGACAGCCGGCCGCCGTCCGCCGGGCCGCCCCGCGGGCCGCCCGGCAGGCCGTCCGACAGGCCGCGCGAGTGCTCGCGCAGGTCGTCGGGGGAGGCGAGCGGCCACGGGGTGTCGGCGGGGCCGGCGGAGCGGCTGTCGGTGGTCAGCGGCAGGATCGGCCGCGGATGGGGGCCGGACGGGTCGCCGAAGTCGTCGTCGAGGTCGTCGTCGAGGTCGCGCGCCGGGACGCGCCGTCCCGCGCCTCCCGCGAACGGCGGGCGCGGCCCCGGGTCGCCCGGCGGGCGCGGGATGCGGTCGGTGCGGTGGCTGCCCGACGGCGTGGACAGCCCGTCGTACGGCATCGCGTGCCCGCCCGACGGGCTGGTCAGCGGGTCGTAGGGCACCCGCACCGGCCCCGAGGGCGTCTCCACGATCCGCGACGGCATCGGCCCTGACGGCGTGTCGAGCGGCGGCAGCAGCCCGGCGGGCGTCGGGTCCACCGGGCTCGGCAGCGGCTCGGGGGCCCGCGGCCGGACCGAGCCGTGCGCCCGCAGCACCGCCTCCAGCATCTCGACGACCTGCGAGGCGGTCAGCCGCTCGGCGGGGTTCTTGCGCAGCAGGCCCTCGATCACCGGCATGAGCGAGCCGGCGCGCTGCGGCGTGATCGGGGGCTGGGTGAGCACCTGGCCGAGCACGGCGACCGGGTCGGGCCCCTCGTACGGCGGGCGTCCCTCGACGGCGGCGTACAGGGTCGCGCCGAACGACCACAGGTCGGCGGCCTGCGTGATCGGCTGCGCCGACAGCCGCTCCGGCGGGATGTACGCGGGCGAGCCCATGAGCAGCCCGGTCTGGGTGATCGTGACGTCGCCCTCGATGGCGGCGATGCCGAAGTCGGTCAGCACCACCCGGTCGGAGGTCAGCAGCACGTTGCCCGGCTTGATGTCGCGGTGCAGGATGCCGGCGGCGTGCGCGTGCATGAGCGCGTCCAGCACCCGGATGCCGATCTCGGCGGCCTGGATCACCGGCAGCGGCCCGCTCTGGCGCACCGCCTGCTCCAGCGACCACGCCCGGACCAGCTCCATCACGATCCAGGGCCGCCCGTCCTCCTCGACGACGTCGTGGACGGTCACGATGCCGGGGTGTTGCAGCCGCGCCGCCGACCTGGCCTCGCGCAGCATGCGGCGGTGGGCCAGCTGCTTGCCCGCCTCGTCGAGCCCGTAGGGGAGGATGAGCTCCTTGACCGCCACGTCCCGGTCGAGCAGCACGTCGTGGGCGTGCCACACCATGCCCATGCCGCCCCTGCCGACGGGGGACATCAGCCGGTACCGCCGGCCGATCAGGCGGCCCTGGCTCTGCGTCGCGCCGCTCGCGGCTTCCCCCTCCGGGCCGGGTCCGCTGAGCAAGCGGTCGGCTGCCATGATCCCGCCCCCATTTCCCTCATCCGTCACGTGCGTTCTTCACGCTACTTGCAGATTGCGAGGTTCGTTACGATAACGGTGGGGAATGCGCAAGGGAAGCTGAAGGACCTTTACTGCCGCGCTGACGTGCTGATATGTCCATTTTCAAATGGATCACTTACTTCGTCAGCCAATGCCAGCAATGCAGCTGTGAACGCCTCTACGGGCGGTTTGACCAGCCCCGCTCCGACCTGTCCCGTTCCCGGGACGCGGCCCGCGATGCCGGTGTTCACCACGGGAAGCAGCCCCGTCCTGGCGACCAGCGTGACGTCGACGCCCACCGGCGTGCCGCGGAACCCGAGCCCGGGAATCTGGTACGCCGGATGCTCGGCGAGCGTGATCTCGTACATGGAAAGCGTGGCCCGCACGGCGTCGGCCACCTCGCCGCCGACGAAGCGCACGATCGCCGGCGAGGCGGCCATCGCGAAGCCGCCGAGCCCCGCGGTCTCGGTGATCGTGGAGTCGCCGATGTCGGGGTTGGCGTCGGCGGGGCCGTACGAGCCGAGGTAGAGCCCGTCCGGCACCCCGGCGGGCCCGGTGAACCAGCGCCCGCCGAGCCCCGACACCTGCACGCCGAAGTCGGTGCCGTTGCGGGCCATGGCGACGACCAGGGACGAGCCGGGCACGTCGCGGGCGGCGTCCGTGGCGGCCTTGGCGGCGGCCATGCCCGCGTTGAGGAAGAAGTGGTCGTTGCCGTCGATGAAGCGCAGCACCTGCGCCGCCCGGTCCGGCGCCGCCTCGGCCACGGCCGGGGCCAGCGCGCGCAGCAGCAGCGAGGTGGCCGCGCGGTTGCGGTTGTGCAGCTCGTCGCCCATCTGCAGCGCCTGCGCCGCCAGCGCCCGCAGGTCGAGCGGCCCGGCGGCGGCCAGCGCCGCGGCGAGGACCGGGCCGAGCACCTCGTCCATCCAGCGCAGCCGCTCCAGCACCTCCGGCCCGTACGCGCCGTACCGCAGGACCTTGCCCAGTCCCTCGTTCAGCGAGCAGTACGCGGTGCCGCCGTGCTCCTCGTCGCGCACCTCGAACAGCCACATCGACGGGCTCACCACGCCCGCCATCGGCCCGACCGCGCCGTGCTCGTGGCAGGGCCGCAGCGCGACCTCGCCCGCCGCCAGCCGGCGCGCCGCCTCGTGCTCGTCGCCCGCCCGGCCCTCCAGCATCATCGCGCCGACGAGCGCGCCGCGCATCGGGCCGGACGCCCGCTCCCACGTGATGGGCGGGCCCGCGTGCAGGAACGCGCCGTCCAGCGGCCCCGCCAGCGCCTCCGAGGCGCGCCGGACGCCCACCAGGCGCGGCCGCGCGGTGGTCAGCCGGCGCACGGCCAGCTCGTTGGCGGCCTGCCTGCGCGGGTCGGCGAGCACCCTGGCCAGGGCGTCCGCGGTGCCGGGCAGCGGCGGGCGCCACGCGACGGGGGTCGTCGGGACGGCCTGCGCGGCCAGGGCCTCGTCGAGCAGGCCCGCGCCGGCCGTCACGACGCGCGGCGGCCCCTGCGACAGGGCGGACAGGAAGGTCACAGCAGGCTCCTCGCGTGCCGGGCGGCCTGGGCGTTGGAGAGGTGGACGGCCGCGCCCGCCTCGCGCAGGGCGGCGGCCTGGCGGTGCGGGTCCTGCGGGTCGCCCTCGGTGCCGACCAGCGCCACGACCACGGCGGCGGCGGGCGTGCGGGCGACCGCGGGGACGAGTGTCGCGGCGGGGTCGGGGTCGGCGGCGTGGCCGAGCACGACGTCCAGCAGCACCACGTCCGTCTCCGTGGCCCGCGCCAGGGCCTCCACGCGGAGCGTCGGATCGATCATCGGGTGGGCGCGGCCCCGGGTGTAGGCGTCGTCGCCGTAGTCGACGAAGTCGCCCTGGCCCGCGACCAGCGCGGCCTCCGCGCTCAGGGTGCCGCCCGAGTAGAGGCCCTTGATCGCCTTGGGGGCGCCGCGCGGCGGGCGTCCCGGCCAGGACGGCCACGCGGGCACCGGCCGCCCGAGCGCCCGCAACGCCGCCTCGGCCGCCGCCGTGAGATCGGCGGCCACGAGCCCCACCGGCGCGGAGGAAGCGGGCGAGGGGCGGCCCAGCAGGGCGCGCACCACCGGCTTCGACAGCCCGGCCGCGGCCTCCTCCACCGCCCGCGCCACCTCAGGGGCGGCCGGCTTGGAGACGAGCACGATCAGCTCCGTGGCCGGGTCCTCCTCCAGCAGGCGCAGCGCGCGCAGCGTGGACAGCCCGCCGACCTCGGCCGACAGGTCCCTGCCCCCCACGCCCAGGATGTGGCTGACCCCCGTCCCCGCCCAGTCCAGCAGCGAGGTGACCTGCTGGGCGCCGGTGCCGGACGCCGCGACCACGCCGACGGGCCCAGGGGCGAGCACGTTGGCGAAGCCGAGCCCCACGCCGCCGATCGAGGCGGTGCCGCAGTCGGGCCCCATCACCAGGACGCCGCGCTGCTCCGCCAGCTCCTTCAGCCGCCGCTCCTGCGCGACGGGCACCCCGTCACTGAAGATCATCACCGGCAGCCCGGCCAGCACCGCGTCGTGCGCCTCGCAGAAGGCGTGCTCGCCCGGCACCGACACCAGCACCAGCCCGGCGGGCGTGCGCCTGATCGCCGACCCCGTCGTCAGCGGCGGCTGCCCGGCCTCCCCGCCCGGCGCCGCGGGCTCCAGCGCGGCGAGCCGCCGGTCCGCCTCCGCCACGGCCGCGGCGGGATCGGCGGCGCGCACCGCGATCAGCAGGTCGCCGGGCGCGGCCGGCGGCACCGTGAAGCCGAGGTCCCTGATCACCGCGACGTTCAGCTCGGTCGCCATCGCGACCATGGCCGCCTCGACGCCCGGCGTCTCCGCCAGCGCCCGGCTGACCCGCATGAGCTGCACCGAGTCGTGATAGGCCCCCTGGCGGACCAGCACCACCTCGCCGCTCACCGGTGGCCGCCGAGGTCCAGCACCGCGTCCACGCCGATCGCCACGCCCTGCGCCAGGTCGGCCCCGCTGGTGTGGCCGAGGCGGCGCAGCCGGCGCAGCGCCGGGCCGAGCGGCTGCCGCCCGGCCACGCCGCGCAGCACCGCGATCACCTCAGGGCACGCCTCGCCCCTGGCCGCGCAGTGCAGCAGCGCGGCCGACAGCGGCGTCGTACGGCTCCGCGCGTCGAACGTCACGGTCGCCGCCAGCCAGCCGGCCAGCCACACGGCCCGCCCGGCGCCCGTCGCCGTCCCCAGGTGCCGGAGCGTCACGAGCAGCCCGGCCAGCACGTCGTCCCCGCTCGGCGTGAGCCCGGGCCCGAGCCCGACCAGCTCCTCGGCCGCGGTCGCCATGCCCAGCAGCCAGCCACGGCCGCAGGCCGCCGCGAGCGCCGCCACCGCGCCGTTGCCGGCCAGGCCGGGCGCCGGCCCGGCCGGCGCGGCGAGCACGCCGGCGGCCCCCTCCAGGCCCGCCGGGTCCACCCGCCCGAGCGGCGGCGCGGGGTCCCACCAGCGCCGCACGCGCAGGCTGAGCGGACCGAGGTCCACCCCGCGCTCGCCGACCCACGCGTCCTCGCCCACCTCGACCCGGGGCAGCGCGCCGGCCAGCAGCACCGCGTTGGGCAGCCGGACCGCCTCGCCGGTGATGACCGCGATCACCGTGGGCTCCGGCTCCGTCCTGACCTCCAGGTAGACGCCGGCGGGGAAGGCCGCCAGCACCCGGGCGGGCCGCCGCGGCGCCTCCAGCAGCGGCCGCACCGCGGCGCTCGCCGCCCCCGGCACGTGGACGCGCCCCGGCCGCGGCGCCCCGCCGGCGCGGCCCCGCCGCCCGGGTTTGCCGACCACGGGCGTGCTGACCACGGGCGTGCTGACATGGACACCGACGGGCACCGGACCTCCCTGACCGACCTTGGACCTGACCGTAGAACGACCGGGGAACCCTCCGTACGGAGAAATTTGCCAACAGTCAGCGGGAAGGTTGGCTCTTCCTGACAGACCGCTTCCGGGGTCACAATTTCCTCATGGAGCCCCCGGTCCGTCTCGCCAGCACCGGCACCATCATTCACGGCGTGTCCGTCGGAGAGGTCCTGGGCGTCTCCACCCTCGCGGAGGCGCGGCTGATCGCGGGGGAGAGCGGGCTCGGCCGCATCGTCCAGCGGCTCAACGTGATGGAGGTCCCCGACATCCTCGCCTGGGTGAAGCCGCACGAGCTGCTGCTCACCACCGGCTACCCGCTGCGCAACACCCCGCAGTCGCTCGGCCGGCTGGTCGCCGACCTCGACGAGCGCGGCCTCGCCGCCCTGGCGATCAAGCTCGGCCGGTACGTGGACGAGCTGCCCGCCGAGATGGTGGAGCAGGCCGACCGGCTCGGCTTCCCGCTCATCCTGCTGCCCAACGACGTCGGCTTCGACGACATCCTCAACCAGGTGCTCACCGACATACTCAACCGGCAGGCCGCCGTGCTGGCCCGCGCCGAGGAGGCGCACCGCGCGCTGGTGCAGGTCGTGCTGGCGGGCGGCGGGCTCGCCGAGGTGGCCGCCGAGGTGGCGCAGCTCCTCGACGTGTCCGTGGCGGCCGTGGACGGGACCGGCGCCGTGCTGGCCGCCGCCGGGCCCGCCGAGCACGTGGCGGTGCTGCGCGGGTCGATCGCCCGCGAGGCCCGCCGGCGGCCCGTCCCCGGCGGCCCGCCCGCCGGCCGGCCGCGCCCGGCCGGGGGCGACGGCGGGGCGGGCCGCCGGGGGACGGGAGTTCGCCTCGGTGCCGGTGCTGGCCGGCGGCCACCACCACGGCAGGATCGTCGCCTACAGCGCCGCGAAGGCGATCAGGGACAGCGACGTCGGCATCCTGGAGCGCGCCGCGACCGTCGCCGCGCTCGTGGTGACCCGGCAGGAGGCGGTCAACGCCGTCGAGAGCAAGTACCGCGCCGACTTCCTGCGCGACGTCCTGACCGGCCGGGCCGGCACGGCCGAGCGCGTCACCGGCCGGGCCCGCGCCTTCGGCTGGGACCTGGCGCGGCCGGTCGTCGTCCTGGTGGCCGAGCTCGACCCGGAGGGCGACGAGCGCAGCGCCCAGGACCGGCTGGTGTCCTGCTGGACGGCGGCGATCAGGCGGCACGACCCGCGCGGCGCGGTGGCCGGGTTCTCGCACGAGGTGGTGGCGGTGGTCGACGCCGCGCTCGACGCCACGCGGGTGGCCAAGGACGCCGCCACGGCCTTCGCCGACGTGCCGCCCGCCACGTTCTCCACCGGCACCTCCCGGCCCAGCCACGGCGCTGAGGCGCTGCCGGAGGCGTACGCGCAGGCGCTCAAGGCCGCCAGGGTGGGCCGCCAGCTCCACGGCCCCGGCGCGGTCGCCCACTTCGACCAGCTCGGCGTCTACCGGCTGCTGTCCCTGGTCAACGACACCGACGAGCTGCACGCGTTCGTGCGCGAGACGCTCGGCCCGCTGGCCGCCGACGACGAGGCCGAGAACGCCGACCTCCGCCGCACCCTCCAGGTGCTGCTGGAGACCAACCTCAACGTGGCCGAGACCGCCCGCCGGCTGCACTTCCACTACAACACGCTGCGCTACCGCATCGGCAAGCTGGAGCGCCTGCTCGGCAACTTCACCGACGACCCGCACCTGCGGCTCAACCTCACCCTGGCCCTGCACGTCCTCCGCATGCGAGGCATCTAGGCTGGGTGCCCGTGGACCTCGACTTCGAACTGCGCTCCGACTACATCCCGCTGTGCGACCTGCTGAAGTACTGCGGCGTCACCGAGACGGGCGGCATGGCCAAACACCTCATCGCCGAGGGCCTGGTGCTCGTGGACGGCGAGGTGGAGCTGCGCAAGACCGCCAAGATCAGGGCAGGCCAGGTCGTGAGCGGGGACGGCTTCTCCATTCACGTCGCCTAGATCCGGTGTGTGCGCGAGGTTTCCACTGGTGGGCGGCGCAGATTTGGCAGATCATGCCCGTGTAGGAGTGCCGGGGCGGGCCTAATGTGCCCGCAACGGCAACGAGTCGCCGGCAAGGCCCAGCGCAAAAGGGGCGCTCATGGTTGTGGGATGGACCAGACACGGTGACGGCAAGCACCTGGCGCCCGGCGAGGTGGTCAGGCCCGACGAGCGCCTGAGCTGGCCCAGGATGGTGGGGTTCGGCGCGCAGCACGTGATCGCGATGTTCGGCGCGACGTTCGTCTTCCCGCTGGTGATGGGGCTCGACCCGAACATCGCGGTGATGATGTCGGGCGTCTCGACGATCCTGTTCCTGCTCATCGTCAAGGGCAAGGTGCCGAGCTACCTCGGCACCAGCGCCTCCTTCGTGGGCGGCGTGCTGGCGGTCCGGGCGGCCTTCGGCGGCGACGGCGCCGACGCCGTCGTGACCGGCGCGATCCTCGTCGCCGGCCTGGTGCTGGCGCTGGCCGGCGTCGCGATCCACTTCCTCGGCGTGCAGATCATCCACCGGGTGTTCCCGCCGGTCGTCACCGGCGCGGTGGTCATGCTCATCGGGTTCGGGCTGGCGTACGTGGTGGCCGACGTCTACTGGCCGCAGGACCACTGGGTGGCCTTCGCCACGATGCTGATCACGTTCCTGGTGATCGTGGTGTTCAAGGGCTTCGTCGGGCGCATCGCGGTGCTGGTCGGGCTGGTCGCCGGGTTCGTGCTGTCGTGGGTGCTCGACCGCCTGGCCGGGCCGATCACGTCGGTGCTGCCGTCGGCGAATCTGCGCGACGCGGCCGGCGACGTCTGCGCCCCCGAGGGCACGTACTGCGTGGCCACGGCCTTCCCGCACGACCGGGTGAGCTTCGACAGCGTGGCCAAGGCCGACTGGTTCGGCCTGCCCGACTTCCACGGCCCCGACATCCGCTTCTCGGCGGTGCTGCTGGTGCTGCCCGCGGTCATCGCGCTCATCGCCGAGAACGTCGGGCACGTCAAGGCCGTCGGCGAGATGACCGGCGCGGACGTCGACCCGTACGTCGGCCGCGCGGTCGCCGCCGACGGCGTCGCCACCGTCGTCGCCACCGCGGTCGGCGGCTCGCCCACCACCACCTACGCCGAGAACATCGGCGTCATGGCCGCCACCAAGGTCTACTCCACCGCCGCCTACTACATCGCGGCCGTCATCGCGATCCTGTTCGGGCTGTGCCCCAAGTTCGGTCAGCTTGTCGCGGCCACGCCGGGCGGCGTGCTGGGCGGCGTCACCGTCATCCTGTACGGCATGATCGGCCTGCTCGGCGCCAAGATCTGGATCGAGAACCGGGTGGACTTCGCCGACCCGGTCAACATGGTCCCGACCGGCGCCGGCATCATCCTCGCCATCGGCCCGGTCAGCCACCTCATCGGCGGCGGCTTCACCCTGCAGGGCATCGCGCTCGGCACCATCGTCGTGCTCGGCGGCTACCACCTGCTGCGGGCCATCGCCGGGCGCTCGCTCCGGCCGGCCGCGCCGGAGAGGAGCGAGGCCGGGTGAAGCCGCCGCCGTTCGAGTACCACGCCCCGCGCGACACGGGCGCGGCGCTCCGCACCCTGGCCGAGATCCGCGACTCCGGCGGCGCGGGCGGGAAGGTGCTGGCGGGCGGGCAGAGCCTCATCCCCATGCTCAACATGCGGCTGGCCGCGCCCGGCCACCTCGTCGACATCAACCGGGTGGCGGGGCTCGGCGGCGTCGCCCGGGCGGCGGGCGGCGTCCGGGTCGGGGCGCTGGCCAGGCACGCCGAGGTCGAGCGGGCCGGCGCGCACCCGCTGCTCACGCGGGCGCTCAAGCTGGTCGCGCACCCGGTGATCCGCAACCGGGGCACGGTGGTCGGCAGCCTCGTGCACGCCGACCCGGCCGCCGAGCTGCCCGCCGTGCTGGCCGTGCTCGGCGGGTCCGTACGGGTCGCGCGCTGGGAGCCGGGCGGGGCGGTGGAGCGGGACGTGCCGGCCGCCGGCTTCTTCCTCGGCCCCATGGAGTCGGCCGTGGGCCCCGGCGAGCTGGCCGTGTCGGCATATTTCCCGGATCTGGGGGAGGGGGCCGGCTGCGCGTTCACCGAGGTCTCCCGCCGCCACGGCGACTACGCCCTGGCCGGGGTCTGCGCCGTCGCCGGCCCCGGCCTCGCCCGCGTGGCCTGCATCGGCGTCGGCCACGTCCCCGTGGTCGTGGACGTGAGCGGCCTCGCCCCCGACTGGGCCGCCGCCGCCCGCGCGGTCCGCGAGGCGTGCGAGCCCGACGACGACGTCCACGCCACGGCCGCCTACCGCCGCCACCTCGTCGGCGTGCTGGCCGGACGGGCGCTGCGCGAGGCCGCGAGGGAGGCGGGCGATGGAGCATGAGATCACGCTCGTGGTCAACGGCGCGGCCCGGCGGGCCCGCGTCCCGGCCCGGCGGCTGCTGTCCGACTGCCTGCGCCACGACCTCGGCCTGACCGGCACCCACGTCGGGTGCGAGCACGGCGTCTGCGGCTGCTGCACCGTGCTGCTCGACGGCGAGCCGGTGCGCTCGTGCCTGACGTTCGCCGTCACCGTGGACGGCCGCGAGATCACCACCGTCGAGGGGCTGGCCCCGCCCGGCGGCCTGTCGCCGGTGCAGCGGGCCTTCGCCGAGTGCCACGGCCTGCAGTGTGGCTTCTGCACCCCCGGCTTCCTCTGCACGGTCACCGCCCTGCTGGCCGGCAACCCCGCGCCGACGGAGGAGGAGGTGCTGGAGGGCATCTCCGGCAACCTGTGCCGCTGCACCGGGTACCAGAACATCGTCAAGGCCGTGCACCGGGCCGCCGAGCTGCTGGCGGAGGAGACATGACGACGAGGCTGTTCGGCGAGCCGGTCCAGCGGCGCGAGGACCCCCGGCTGCTCACCGGCCAGGGCCGCTACCTCGACGACCTCGGTCCCGAGGCGCTCGCCGCCGCGTTCGTGCGCTCCCCGCACGCCCACGCCCGCGTCCGCGACGTGGACGTCGGCCCCGCGCTCGACGTCGAGGGCCTGGTCGCGATCTACACCTGGGAGGACCTGCCGGAGCGGGTCGGCCGGCCGCTGCCGCTGCTCATCCCGCACCCGGCGCTCACCCACGGCCGCACCGCGCACCCGCTGGCCAGGGACGTCGTCCGGCACGTGGGCGAGCCGGTGGTGATGGTGGTCGCCGCCGACCGCTACGCCGCCGAGGACGCCTGCGCGCTCATCGAGGTCGACTACGAGGTGCTGAAGCCGGTCGTCGGCCTGGAGGAGGCGGTGCAGGGCGCGGCGCTCGTCCACGAGGACGTGCCCGGCAACGTCGGCGCGCACCTCGTCCAGGAGGTCGCCGGCGCCGGCGGGCGCGGCGCGCGCGAGGCCGTCGAGACCGCGCCGCACACCCTCGCCTTCCGGCTCGACATCGAGCGCAGCGCCAGCATGCCGCTGGAGGGGCGCGGCGTGTACGCCCGCTGGGACGGCCGCGACCTGCGCGTCTACTCCAGCACCCAGACCTCCACCAGCGTCCGCATGGCCGTCGCGGCCGCGCTCGGCCTGCCGCTGCCGCAGGTCGAGGTCATCGCCCCCGACGTCGGCGGCGGGTTCGGGGTGAAGATCGTGCACCCGTGGCCGGAGGAGATCCTGGTGCCGTGGGCGGCCATGACGCTCGGCCGCGAGGTCAAGTGGGCCGAGGACCGCCGCGAGCACTTCGTCTCCTCCGCGCACGAGCGGGCGCAGGTGCAGTACGTGCGCGTCGGGTTCGACGACGACGGGCGGGTGCTGGGGCTCGACGTGACGATCCTGCACGACCACGGCGCCTACACCCCGTACGGGATCATCGTGCCGATCGTCACCTCCACGCAGCTTCTCGGGCCGTACAAGATCGGTGCGTACCGGGTCGAGTTCAGCTCCGTCTACACCAACACCGTGCAGGTCACGCCGTACCGGGGGGCGGGCCGCCCGCAGGGCGTGTTCTGCATGGAGCGCACCATGGACAAGATCGCCCGCTACCTCGGCCGCGACCGGGCGGAGGTGCGCGCCGCCAACTTCATCGGCCCCGGCGAGTTCCCCTACGACCAGGGCATGACGTTCCAGGACGGCCGGCCGCTCGTCTACGACAGCGGCGACTACCCCGAGATGCTGCGCCTGCTGAAGGAGCTCATCGGCTGGGACTCCTTCGAGCGCGCGCCGGGGCGCGGCATCGGGATCGGCTGCTACGTCGAGGGCACCGGCGTCGGGCCGTACGAGGGCGGGCACGTGCAGATCACCTCCGACGGGCGGGTGCACGTCTCGACCGGGCTCACCTCGCAGGGGCAGGGGCACGAGACCGTCTTCGCCCAGATCGCCGCGACCGAGCTGGGCGTGCCGATCGAGCGGGTCAGCGTGGTCACCGGCGACACCCGCAGGTTCGGCTACGCGGTCGGCACCTTCGCCTCGCGCGCGGCCGTGGTCAGCGGCAACGCGATCGCGCTGGCCTGCCGCAAGGTGCGCGAGAAGGCGCTGCGCATCGCCGCCGACGCGCTGGAGGCCGACCCGGCCGACCTGGAGATCACCGAGGGCGTCGTGCACGTCGCCGGGGCGCCCAACGCGGCCGTCCCGCTGTCCACGGTGGCCGTCCTCGCCAACCCGCTGCGCTACGCCTTCGACGAGGAGACCGCGAAGGCCACCCAGTTCGCCGGGGCCGCCGCGCCCGACCGTCCGCCGGTCGCCGAGGGCGAGGAGCCGGGGCTGGAGGGGCGCGACTACTACTCGCCGATCCGCTCCACGTTCGCGGCCGGGATGCACGCGGCGATCGTCGAGACCGACCCCGACACCGCCGAGATCCGGGTGCTGCGCTACGCGGTGGTGCACGACTGCGGGCGGCTGATCAACCCGATGATCGTGGAGGGGCAGATCCACGGAGGAGTGGCGCAGGGCATCGGGGGCGCGCTCTACGAGCGGATGGTGTACGACCCGCACGGGCAGCTCGTCAACGCCTCCTTCATGGACTTCCTCATGCCGTACGCGACGGAGGTGCCGCGCGTCGAGACCGCCCACCTGGAGACGCCGTCGCCGCTCAACCCGCTCGGGATCAAGGGGGCGGGGGAGGCGGGGGTCATCCCGGTCTCAGCCGTGATCGCCTCGGCCGTCGAGGACGCCGAGGGGTTCCCGATCGACCGCATGCCGCTGTCCCCTTCGGACCTCTACCATCTCCGCACCGCCCCGCGTCCGTGAGCGGGAGGGGGCGGGTCTGGCAGGATCGGCGGCATGCGTTCCCCCGCCGCCGGCCTGACCGCCTTCCCCGACGTGCCCGCCGGCGTCCGGCTGATCGACCTCGCCTGGAACGAGCTGCGCGACGTCCCCGCCTGGGTCGGCGGCCTCGCCGCGCTGGAGGAGCTGCGGCTCGACGGCAACGCCCTCACCGCCCTGCCCGACCTGTCCGGCCTGCCCGCCCTGCGGGCGCTGCACGCGGACGGCAACCGCCTGACGGCCTTCCCCGCCTGCCCGCCCGGCCTGGAGACGCTCTCCCTGTACGGCAACCGCGTCCCCGAGCTGCCCGACCGGCTGCCGCCCGCCCTCCGCCACCTGGCCGCCGGCGGCAACGGCCTGACCGCCGTCCCCGCCGCCCTGTGGAAGCTGACCGGCCTCGAATCCCTCAACCTGGCCGAGAACGCCCTCACCGAGCTCCCCGCCGCCGTCGCCGGCCTGACCCGGCTGCGCATGCTCGACCTCGGCCACAACCGCCTCACCGAGATCCCGCCCGAGCTGGGCGACCTGCCGCTCACCGACTACCTCTACCTCAGCGACAACGGCCTCACCGAGGTCCCCGCCGCGCTCGGCCGGCTGGACCGCCTGGCCTACCTCAACCTCACCGACAACCGCCTCACCCGCCTGCCCGACGCGATCGGCGCCATGTCCGCCCTGCTGGAGCTGCGCCTGTACGACAACCGGCTGGAGGAGCTGCCGGAGCCCATCGGCCGTCTGGCCCGGCTGCGCGAGCTGCACCTCCAGGGCAACCGGCTGACCCGCCTGCCCGCCTCCCTCGCCGCGCTCGGCGAGCTGCGCGTGCTCGACCTGCGCGACAACCGCCTGCGCGAGCTGCCGGACGTGCTCCCGCCCCGGCTCACCCACTTCGACCTGCGCAACAACCGCCTGCGCGAGCTGCCCGCCGGGCTCGCCGGGCTGACCGCGCTGGAGAAGCTGGACCTGCGCTGGAACAAGCTCGACGGCGACCCCGGCGTCCTCGATGCCCTGACTGCCCGAGGTTGCATCATCCTGCGCTGAACCGCCCCCGGTGTCCCTGCGTACCTCCGCACATGACGACATTTCCACGTCTGGCCGCTTTCGCGCTGCTGGCCGGACTGGTCGCCGGATGCTCCTCAGGGGGCTGGGGCGGCTACGTCGCAGCAGGCCAGGACCAGCAGCAGGCCAACGCCGCTCCGCTGACCGTCGAACAGCTCTCCGCCAAGGTGGGCTGCAAGCCGAAGATGCAGGTCGACGGCGCGGAAGTCCGCACCGGGTACTGCAAGACCTCGGTCGGGGAGTTCTTCGTCAACACCTTCAAGACGGAGAAGCTCAAGGACGCCTGGATGGACCAGGCGCCGGAGTACAACCCGCACCTGGTCGGCCCGCGCTGGACCGTCCTCGGGCCGCTGGAGGTGCTGGAGCAGCTCAAGTCGCCGCTCAACGGCGACCTGCACCTCATGGACCACCGCGTCTCCCAGACGCCCACGCCGAAGTAACCGGTCCGAGAGGCAACCGGTATGGGGCCGAACCCGGGCGGGGAAGCCTGCGTACCTCCGCACATGACGACTTTTCCACGTCTGGCCGCCTTCGTGCTGCTGGCCGGGCTGGCCGCCGCCTGCTCCCAGGGCAGCGGGAGCGGCGGCGGCCCCGCCGCCGCGGGCGGCCAGGCCGGCGCCGCGCCCCCCAGCGTCGAGCAGCTGTCCGCCAAGGTGGGCTGCAAGCCGCGCATCCAGGTCGACGCCGCCGAGCTCCGCACCGGCTACTGCAGGACCGCCGACGGCGAGTTCTTCGTGACCACGTTCAGGACCCAGGCCGGCAAGGACGCCTGGATGGACGCCGCCCCCGAGTACAGCCCCCACCTGGTCGGCAACCTGTGGACGGTGCTGTCCGGCCGCCAGGTGCTCGACCTGCTCAGGGAACGGCTCGGCGGCGACCTCCACCTCACCGACCACCGCACCAAGCGGATGAACGTCGTCCGCAGAGCGCTCAGACGGCGACCCGGACGCGCTTCCTGAACACGTAGTACGTCCACCCCTGGTAGACCAGGACGAACGGGAGCGTGACCAGCCCGATCCAGCTCAGCATCGTCAGCGTGTACGACCCCGAGGCCGCCTCCGTCAGCGTCAGGCCGGGCAGCGGGCTCGTCCGCAGCTCCATGAAGACCGCGAGCGTGGCCAGCACGATCGCGCCCGCCGTGGCGGCGAACGCCCAGCCCTCCCGGCGCCGCCAGGTCAGCGCGGCCGCCGCGGCCAGCGCCGCCATGGCGGCCAGCGCGGGGAACGTCCCCAGGCTGGACAGCGCGAGCACGGCCACCGGGATGACCACGGCGCTCGCGGTCAGGGCGGTGGCGCGGGCGCGGCGGCGGACCGGGCCGGTGGTCTTCAGCGCCAGGAACACCGCGCCGTGCAGGACGCACACGGCCAGCGTGAACGCGCCGCCCAGCAGGGCCGCGGGCGCGCTGCCGGACAGCAGGCCGGCGAAGACCGCCCCCCACAGGAACGCCGGCAGCCCGCTGCCCACCATCACCGCCAGGTCGCACCAGCGCGGGTCGCGCACCTTGCCGCGCCACTCCAGGCCCACGCCGCGCAGGATCAGCCCCACGAGGATCAGCGTGACCTGGAGGTAGAACGCGCTGAACACCCCCGCGTACCAGGCGGGGAAGGCGGCGAACATCGCGCCGACGGCGGTGATGAGCCACACCTCGTTGCCGTCCCAGACCGGGCCGATGGTCTCGAGGCTCTGCCGCTGCTCGGCGGCGTTCCTGCTGAGGACGGGCGCCAGCAGGCCGACGCCGAAGTCGAAGCCCTCCAGGACGAAGTAGCCGGTCCAGAGGAAGGCGATGATGACGAACCACAGGTCGATCATGGCTGCGGGGCCTCTCAGTACATGAGCTGCGGCTCGCGCCGCTGCTCGGCCGCGGGGACGGGCTCCGGCTCGGCGACGCCCTGGCGTACGTGCCGGGTCAGCAACGCGGCCTCGGCGACGGCGAGCGCGCCGTACAGGAGGGTGAAGACCGTCAGGGAGATCGCCACCTCGCCCAGCGACACGCCGGGGGAGACGCTGGAGGCGGTCAGCAGCTCGCCGGCCACCGTCCACGGCTGGCGGCCGATCTCGCTCAGCAGCCAGCCGGCGATCACCGCGAGCAGCGGCAGCGGCAGGGCGGCCAGCAGCGCCCGCGACAACCAGCGCGGGAACGCGCGCCGGCGGCGGGTCAGCCAGAGCCCGAGCACCGACAGGCCCACGGTGGCCATGCCGAAGCCGATCATCAGGCGGAACGACCAGAAGACGACGTCCTGGTCCGGGCGGTAGTCGCCGGGGCCGAACTGCCGCTCGAAGCGGCGCTGCAGGTCCTCGGTGCCCTGGACGGTGGCGTTGAGGTCGTTGGTGGCGAGGAAGCTCAGCACCTTCGGGATCTCGACGCCGGGGACGAGGCTGAAGCCGGCGCCGGCGGTGTCGTGCCGGAGCCCTTCGGCGGAGGCCAGCTTCATCGGCTGCTGCTCGTACAGCAGCTTGCCCGACATGTCGCCCGTCCCGGCCACGACCGCCCCCGCGATCGCCGTCATCACCAGCGCGCCCCGCGCCGCGGAGCGCCACATGGGCGCCTTCGTACGCAGCATCCAGTAGCCGCAGACCGCCAGCACGAACCCGCCCGCCACGATGAACGCCGCCCCGATCACGTGCGGCACCTGGGCCAGCGCGGTGGAGTTGGTCAGCACCGCCCACAGGTCCGTCATGCGCGCCCTGCCGTCCACGACCTCGTACCCGACCGGGTGCTTCATCCAGGCGTTGGCGGCCAGGATGAAGTACGCCGACAGGTTGGAGCCGATGGCCGCCGCCCAGATGCACGCCAGATGCACCTTTTTCGGCAGCTTGTCCCAGCCGAAGATCCACAGGCCCAGGAACGTGGACTCCATGAAGAAGGCCAGCAACGCCTCCATCGCCAGGGGCGCCCCGAAGACGTCCCCGACGAACGTGGAGTACTCACTCCAGTTCATCCCGAACTGGAACTCCTGCACGATGCCGGTCACGACGCCCATGGCGAAGTTGATCAGGAACAGCTTGCCGAAGAACTTCGTCAGCTTCAGGTACTGCTCGTTGCCGGTGCGGTGCCAGGCCGTCTGCAGCCCGGCCACGAAGACCCCGAGACCGATCGTCAGGGGCACGAACAGAAAGTGGTACACGGTGGTCACCCCGAACTGCCACCGTGCCAGGTCAAGTGCGTCCATCTTCCCCGTCGACTCCTGAGCTCTACAAGCTGTAGTACATCTACTTCAAGTAGTACTACAGCCCGTAGAGCAACGCGATGCGACCTTGGTCACACCGCTCCGAATGTGCTGGTTGCCGGGTACCGACAATGCCGCCCGAGGGGGTCCGGGGGCGTCACCCGCCGGGCTGATTCAGCCGTCCGCCGCGGGGCGTACGGCGGCCTCCAGGTACGCCTGGAGGTTGCCGAGCTCGTAGCCGCGGCGTTCGATCTTCCTGACCAGGACGCGGAAGTCCCTGGCCAGGTTGGGGCGGAAGTGCAGGAGCAGGATGTCGCCGGGGCGCAGGCGCTTGTCGGGGACCTGGTAGGCGATCTTGCCGCCCGGCTGGACGGTGGCGGTCCAGAGCAGGACGGCGTCCATGCCGCAGCTCTTCGCGGCGCGCAGCGTGTCGGCGCCGTACGAGCCGAACGGCGGGCGGAACAGGGCCGGGCGCGTCCCGAGCTGCTTCTCGATCAGGCGGGAGGAGCCGCAGATCTCGCGGCGCTGGGCGGCGTAGGGGAGGGTGCGGAGGTCGGGGTGGGTGAGGGTGTGGTTCTCGACGGGGGCGCCGGCGTCGCGGAGCGCGCGGAAGTAGTCCCATTTGCCGGCGCCGACGTAGCGGGCCGTGCCGCCCGCCTGGTCGGGGACGCCCTTCGCCTCCACCGCGTCGCGCATGGCGAAGACGGTGACCGGGATGCGCCGGTCGCGTACCTGGCCGAGGAAGCCCGGGTCCTGCTCCCAGCCGTCGTCGATGGTGAGGAAGACGACCTTGCGCCTGGTGGGGATCGAGCTGATCACGGGGAGCGGGCCGGTGGGGGCGGGCAGCGGGCGCACCTCGCCGGGGCGGGGGAGCACGCCGGGCGGGCCCTGCGGCGGGCCGGCGGTGGCAGAGGTTCCCGGAGAGGGCGCGGCAGAGGCGGCCGGGGCGGCCGGGGTGGCCGGGGGCGGGGGGTCCGCGGGGCCGGGCGCGCAGGCCACGGCGGCCAGCAGCGGGAACACTGCGACCAGCAGCAGGGACACGGCGGCCGGCAGCGGGAACACTGCGGCCGGCCGCGGGGACACGGCGGGCACGGCTCCGGGACGCATGAGGGACCATCCTGCCAGTTCCGGGACACGCGGCCGCCGTCTGGCAGGAGTTGCCCTTATCCGGGGGCGTGCGGCTGCCTAGAGTGGCGGCATGCGAGTGGCGGGCAGCGCCGTGATCGGCGTGCAGAGGGATCGGCTGTGGGCGGCGCTCCAGGACCCGGCGGTCCTGGTGCGCACCATCCCCGGGTGCGAGCGGCTGGAGGAGACCGGGCCGGGCGCGTACCGGATGACGGTCAACGCGGGGGTGGCCTCCGTCAAGGGGGTCTACCAGGGGGAGGTCGTGCTGACGGAGCCGGTGCCGCCCGAGGGCTTCACGCTCAAGGCGCGGGGGCAGGGCGCGCCCGGCACGGTCGAGGCCATCGTGCAGCTGCGGCTCAGCGAGCTCGCTGAGGCGGCCGCCACCCGGGTCGACTACGACGCCGAGGCGGTGATCGGCGGCATGATCGGCGGGGTCGGGCAGCGCATGCTCGGCTCGGTGGCCAAGCGCACGGCGGGGGAGTTCTTCTCGGCGGTCGAGCGGCAGCTCTGCGCCGCCCCTTCCGAAGAGGGCGCAGAGGCCGAAGAGGTCGAAGTGGCCGAGAAGGCCGGGCGGCCGGAGGAACAGGGGCAGCCGGAGGAGCGGGCGCGGCAGGGCGGGGCCGTGTACGAGCGGCCGGCCCGGCCCCGGGCGCACACCGAGACGCGGCCCTGGGTCATGCTGGCCTCCTTCGGGATGGGCGCGGGCGTGGCGCTCACCGGGGTCGCCGTGGGCTGGCTGTTCGGCCGGGCCTCCCGGCGTTCCCGCTCGTGAGAGCGTCCGCGGGAAGCGGTGCCTGACGGTCCGTGCGCGGGCTCTCGCGGAAAAGGATCTCCCGGCGTAGCGTGGCGGTATGCGGCAGGCACACGCGGAAGACGCACGGACCGAAGCCAGGCGGATCGTACGCAACCTGCTGGGCGAGGAGCGGCCGACCGCCCAGACCTTGATCGCCGACGTGCGTCCCGTGCTCGGGGAGGAGCGCACCGGCCGCGTCCTCGAACTGGCGCTCGGCGCGTCGCTGACCCGGCGCTCGGCCGAGCTGGCGGCCCTCGCCGCGCTGCTGGTCGGCACCCGCGAGCTGGGCGCCGAGTGGTGGTCCCGCCCCCGGGGCGGCAAGCTGCCCGCGCCCGACGAGGTGGTGCGCACGGCCGTGGCCATCGAGCCGTGGACCGACCTGACCGCGCTGGAGATGCTGGCCGCCTGGGTCTCCGACGACGCCGCCGACCAGCTCTGGGGCACCCCGGTCGCGCAGGTCGACCTCAACTCCTGGCAGGCCGAGGACCGCTTCGACCTGCCGCCGGGCGTCAAGCCCGGGCAGCGGCTCGTGGTGCACTTCGACGCCGGCGGCCGGCTGGACGCGGTCGTCACCCGCCGCGCCGACGAGGACCTGGGCTCCAACCTGGACTTCCACTCCCTGCGTTACTCGCGGCCCGCCGAGGCCCAGTGGAGCTGGGGCGTGGCGGCCGGGCTCGGCCCGCACCGGCTGCCGGGAGAGCAGCCCGACCCGTACGCCCGCGAGGTCTCCACCCGGGCTTCCGGCATCCTGCGCGCCTGGGCGCTGCGCCACGGCGCCACCCGCGAGCAGCTCGGCGAGCGCTGGGAGACGGTCGGCGACGTGGTGGCGGCCATCGAGCGGGTCGACTGGATGTGGCGCAGCGGCGAGTGGTTCGGGTGGTGGCGGGGGGCCTCGGCGCTGGTCGACGACTCGGCGTACCTGCCGTACCGGCTGGAGGAGCTGGCCGCCGGCTGAGGGGCGCGGCGGAATCCCGCCGCGCGTCCCGGAGTTGTCCCCAGGCGTGAAGGTTGAGATCTTTTCTGACATCGCGTGCCCCTGGTGCTACATCGGGCACGCCAGGTTCCGCGCGGCGGCCGACCGGTTCCGCGCCAAGGGCGGCGCGATCGAGGTGACGATGCGGCCGTTCCAGCTCGACCCGGACGCCTCGCCCGCCGGCGAGCCGATGATCCCGATGCTGGAGCGCAAGTTCGGCCCCGGCGCCGTCCAGATGGTGCGGAGGGTGGTGGACGTGGCCGCGGCCGACGGCCTCACCCTGGACTACGCCAAGGGCGTGAGCGCCAACACGTTCGAGGCGCACCGGCTCATCGAGCTGGCCGGCCGGCAGGGACGCGGCGGCGAGATGGCCGAGCGGCTGTTCCGCGCGCACTTCGCCGAGGGCCGCAACGTGGCCGACCCCGCCGTGCTGGCCGAGCTGGCCGCCGAGACCGGCGTCGAGGACACCGGCGAGGGCGCCGAGCAGGTGCGCGAGCAGATCGGCCGGGCCCGCGCGCTCGGGATCACCGGGGTGCCGCTGTTCCTGTTCGAGGGCAAGTTCGCGGTGTCGGGCGCGCAGCCGGCCGAGGCGTTCGACGCCGCCATCGACGAGGTCGCCGAGCGCACCGGGCAGCAGCCGGTCACGCTGCTCGCTGCCCCGGCCGACGGGTGCGGCGACGACGGCCACTGCGCCGTGTGAACCCCGCCCTGTGAACCCCGGGAGGGGTGGGAGAATCGAGGGGTGTCGCGTCCTCGCCGCCTCGGCTATCTGCTCAAGCACGCCAACCTCCGCCTGACCGACCTGACCGGGCCCGCGCTGGCTCCGTACGGGCTCGACGGGCGGGAGTTCGCGGTGCTGGCGGTGATCGGGGAGCCGGGCCCGCTGTCCCAGCTCGACGTGGGCCAGCGGCTCGGCGTCGACCGCTCCACGATGGTGGGCCTGGTCGACGGGCTGGAGCGCAAGAGGCTGGTGGCCCGCCGCCCGCATCCCGACGACCGGCGCAAGAACGTCGTCGAGCTGACCGAGCACGGCCGCGAGACGCTGGAGAAGGCCACCCGGGCGGTGGACGAGGCGGAGGCGGCGTTCCTGTCGGGGCTAGAGGAGGGTGACGCCCGCCTTTTCCGCGTCCTCCTGGAGCGGCTGCTCGGCTGAGGGAGCCGGCGGCGCGGTGCCCTCGCCGAGCTGGCCGGCGCGGTGGTGGCGGCGGCAGAGCACCTGGTAGCGCACCGGCGAGTCGTCGGTGTCGCCGATCACCACCTGCTCCCCGGTGCGCGCCATCGTCCCGCCCACCACCCGGGCGTTGAGCTGGCCGGGCCGCCCGCACCAGCACAGCACCTCGACCTGCAGCCGGCACACCTCGTCGGCCAGCTCGAACAGCCGCTGCGCCGCCGGGAACATCACCGAACGGAAGTCGGAGGCGAGCCCGAAGGCGTAGACGTCCACGCCGTGCTCGTCCACCAGGTCCGCGAGCTGCTCGATCTGCTCGACGGTGTAGAAGCACGCCTCGTCGCAGATGAGGTAGTCGACCCGGTCGTGCGCGGTGACCAGCGCGACGAGGTCGAGGCCGTCCGCCACCTCGATGGCCTCCAGCCCGAGCCCGATGCGGCTGGTCACCTTGGGGGCGCCCGAGCGGTCGTGCTTGGTGAGCACCAGGCCGCGCCGGCCCTGCCTCCCGTGGTTGTAGTTCATCTGGAGCGCGAGGGTGGACTTCCCGCAGTCCATCGGGCCGAAGTAGAACTTCAGCACGGCGTGGCGCGCCCCGGACGGCACCGGCGACAAGGCAGACGATTGGGTCACGGGCCGCCAGCTTAGCGGCTTGGCTTGTTCCATGACCTCGTGGGACATTTCTCCCCTGAGGTTTCAGGAGGAACTGTGGTCACCGACAAACCGCCGTCGCTCGACGCGATGTTGCAGCACGACGACCTCACCGCCGCGCAGGCCGACGCCACCCGCTGGCGCTACGGCTTCTACGTGGTGGTGGCGGGGATCGTGGCGGTCCTGGTCGCGTTCGCCGCGGCCGTGTTCGCCACGCGCGAGTTCGCCGCGCTGTTCGCCGGAGTGGCGGGGGTGGTCGGTACGATCGTCGGCGCGTACTTCGGCGTGCAGGCCGGCCAGTCCGGCAAGACCAGGGTCGAGGCCGAGCTGGCCAGGACCCAGGAGCTGGCGATCCGCCTGGCCGCGCACGTCGGCACCGCGAACGCGCCACGGGTCATCGACGAAGTGCTCGGCCGACGCCGAAGCTGAGGAGCCATGCGAAGCGTGCGAATCGGAGTGGACACCGGGGGCACGTTCACCGATGTGGTCGCGGTGGACGAAGAGACCGGTGAGATCCTCACCACGAAGACCCCCTCGACCCCCGCGAACCCGGCGGACGGCTTCCTCGCGGGCATCGCCAAGCTGAGCGAGCTGGACGCCGGCCCCGACGGCGTCCCCGGCGGCTTCGACGTGGGCGGCATCGTGCACGGCACGACCGTCGCGACGAACCAGCTCCTGGAGGACCGCATCGCGGGCCTCGGCTTCATCACGACCGAGGGCTTCGAGTTCATCCTGGAGATCGGCCGGCAGAGCGTCCCCGACGGCTACGGCAACTCCTACTTCTGGGTGAAGCCGCCCCGGATCGTCCCGGTCCACCACGTCCGCACGGTGGGCGGCCGGCTGGACCACCTGGGCAACGAGGTGCGGCCGTTCTCCGAGGAGCAGGCCGTGGAGGCGGCCCGCTGGTTCCGCGGCAAGGGCATCACCGCGATCGGCGTCTGCTTCCTGCACTCCTACGCCAACCCCGAGCACGAGCGGCGCATGCGCGAGGTGTTGTGGCGCGAGCACCCGCAGGCGGTGATCTCGCTGTCCAGCGACGTGCTGCGCGAGTACCGCGAGTACGAGCGCTCGGTCACCACGCTCGTGGACGCCGCCGTCAAGCCCGCCATGCGCGGCTACCTGGCGAACCTGTCCACCCGCCTCGGCCGCCCGTTCTCGGTGATGAAGTCGAACGGCGGCATCCTGTCGGCCCGCGAGGTCGTCAACCAGCCGATCACCACCGTGCTGTCCGGCCCGGCCGCCGGGGCGCTCGGCGCGGCCCTCATCGCCTCCACCGCCGGCCACCGGTCGGTGATCACCCTGGACGGCGGCGGCACCTCGACCGACGTGGCCGTGGTGATCGACGGCGAGCCGTCCGTCACCACCGAGGGCTCGGTCGGCCGCTACCCGTGCAAGATCCCGATGATCGACCTGGTGACGGTCGGCGCGGGCGGCGGCTCGGTCGCGTGGATCTCGCCGGAGGGCACGCTCAAGGTCGGCCCCCGCTCGGCCGGCGCCGATCCCGGCCCCATCTGCTACGGCCGGGGCGGCACGGAGGTGACCGTCACCGACGCGCACGTCTTCCTCGGCCGCATCCCGCCGCACCTGCTGGGCGGGGAGATCCCGCTGGACGCCGACGCCGCTCGCACCGGCATCGAGGCCCTGGCCGACAAGCTCGGCCTCACCCCCGAGCGCACCGCGACCGGGATCCTGGAGATCAGCGCGTTCAACCAGAGCAACGCGATCCGGCAGCTCACCGTCAAGCGGGGGCTGGACGTCCGGGACTTCCCGCTGGTGACGTTCGGCGGGTCGGGGCCGCTGCTGGCCTGCCGGCTGATCGACATCCTGGGGCTGCCGTCGGTCGTGGTGCCGCGCGACCCGGGCAACGTCTCGGCGTTCGGGCTGCTCACGGTGGATGTCAAGAACGACTACGTGCGCACGTACGTCACCCGCGACCTGTCGCTCGGCAAGGCCGCCGAGATCTTCCACGACCTGGAGCATCAGGCGGGCGAGGCCCTCGACCGCGAGGGCTTCGACGACCCCGTGTACGTCCGCAGCGCCGACCTGCGCTACTACGGCCAGGGCTACGAGGTCCGCGTCCCGGCCCCCGCCGGGGAGATCGACGCCGACTGGCAGGCCCAGGTGGTCGCGCGCTTCCACGAGCAGCACGAGAAGCTGTACGGCTACGCCTACCGCGACGACCCCCGCCACGCGGTCGAATGGGTCAACCTGCGCGTGTCGGGCGTCGGCCCCATCACCCGCCCGGCGCTGCGCCCCCTGGACCGGCCGGGCGCGGGCGCCACGTCCGTGCGGTCCGTGCACTTCGACGACACCCGCGACACGCCGATCCACCAGCGCGTCGCCCTCGGCCCCGGCGCCACCGTGCAGGGCCCGGCGGTGATCGAGGAGTACGGCTCGACCATCCCCATCCACCCCGGCTTCACCGCCACCGTGGACGCGTACGGCAACGTGGAGGTCAAGCGTGACTGATCCCATCCTCGTCGAGATCGTCGAGGGCACGCTGGCGTCGGTCGAGAAGGAGGTCGAGACCGCCATCGCCCGCACCGCCCGCTCGCCGATGATCCGCGACGCGCACGACTTCCGGGCCGGCATCCACGACGCCCGCCTCCGCAAGCTGACCGGCCGCTCCTACAGCGCGCTGGTGCAGCCGGTCGTGCGCGACTTCCCGATCGCGACGATGCGGCCCGGCGACGTCTACTTCCACAACGACGTCTACCTGTCCGAGGGCGGCATCGGCCACCTGCCCGACCTGTGCGTGACCGTGCCGGTCTTCCACGAGGACGAGGTGGTGGCGTTCGTGCAGGCGTTCGGCCACCACGACGACATCGGCGGCAGCGTGCCGGGCTCGATGCCCTCGCACGCGCGCTCGGTGTTCGAGGAGGGCCTGATGGTCCCGCCGATCAAGCTGTGGGACCAGGGCGTGCCGAACGAGGCCGCGCTCCGCATCATGACCCGCAACTCGCGCATGCCCGACTCCCTCGCCGGCGACCTCGACGCCGAGTGCTCGGCCTGCCTGATGGGCGCGCGGCGGCTCGGCGAGCTGTTCGAGCGCTACGGCCGGCAGGCCGTCGAGGAGTGCTTCGACGCGATCATCGGCAAGACCACCGAGACCTTCCGCCGCGAGCTGCTGTCGAAGATCCCCGAGGGCACGTACGTGTGGGAGGACTACGCCGAGCACGACGGCGTGGACGAGCCCCGCCTGCACGCCCAGCGCATCACGCTGACCGTCGACCACAACGCCGACGCGCCGCTCACCATCGACTTCACCGGCACCTCGCCGCAGGCGAAGGGCCCGATCAACCACGCCGGCGACTACGCCGACGGCGTGTTCCTGAAGAAGTGGCTGGCCCCGGTGCTGCGCAACCTGGCCGACACGCCCGAGCGCATGGCCGAGCTGGACGTCAACGAGGGCGTCGTGCCGCTGATCCGGATGATCTTCCCGAAGAAGGGCACGCTGCTCACGCCGGTCTTCCCGGCCCCGACGAACGCGCGCACGTTCGTCATCCTGCGCCTGCTCGGCGTGCTCGCCGGCGTGCTGGCCAAGGCCACCGGCGGGCGGATGCCGGCCGACCAGGAGACGATCCGCTACACCGGCGTGCACGGCTCCGACGCCGACGGGCAGCCGTACCTGATGCGCGAGGTGCTGGGCGGCGGCTCCGGCGGGCGCTGGTACGCCGACGGCGAGGACACCATCCACGTCGTGCCCGACTCACGCAACATCCCGGTCGAGTTCGCCGAGGCCCGCTGGCCGTTCCGGGTCGAGCGGCTGGGGCTCGCCTGCGACTCGGGCGGGCCGGGCATGTTCCGCGGCGGGCTCGGCTACGACAAGCACATCCGGATGCTCCGCGACGCCTCGTACATGTCGATCGCCGACCGCTCGATCCTGTCATGCTGGGGCGTCAACGGCGGGCTGGCCGGGCGGCCGTTCCGGGTCGAGATCAACGGCCGCGAGATGGACGGCCTGGTGGACGACCACCCGGTGCACGCCGGCGAGATCATCCGCATCCGCACCACCGGGGGCGGCGGCTGGGGCTCCCCCTACGACCGCGACCCGCGCGCGGTGGCCGCGGACGTGCGCGACGGCAAGGTCTCGATCGCCGGCGCGCTCGGCGACTACGGCGTGGTGCTGGACGGCGACCGCATCGACGAGCAGGGCACGGCCGAGCTGCGCGCCACCCTGCGGCCCCCGTCCAACCGCTTCTTCGACCGGGGGCCCGGCTACGCCAAGCTCTCCGGCGGCCGGACCCAGGCGGAGGTGGACGACCTTTAGCCCTGGCCGGTGAAGCTGGCGTACCAGGTGGCCGCCATGTCCTCCCCGCCGTGGCCCTGGGCGGAGGCGCGGCGGAAGCGTTCGCGGGCCGCCGCCGCCACGTCCATGCGCACCCCGGCGGCCGCGCCCGCCTCGACGATCAGCCGGGTGTCCTTCTCGGCGTTGTCGACGGTGAAGCTCGGCGTGAAGTCGCCCTCCATGATCGCCTTCGACTTGCCCTGGAAGTAGGCGTTGTCCAGCGGGCCGCCCGAGATGACCTGGCGGACCAGGTCGGGGTCGAGGCCGAGGCCCTTGGCCAGGGCCAGCGACTCGGCGACGACGGCGGTCAGCGAGATGGCGTAGCCGACGGCGGCCAGCTTCAGCTTGGAGGCCGTGCCGTCCGCGCCGTCCTCGCCGACCCAGAGCGTGCGCTGCCCGACCGCGTCGAAGACCGGCTCCACGGCCTTGCGCGCCTCCTGCGGGCCGGCCGCGAGGACGACGAGCTTGCCCTGCTCGGCGGGCTGCCGGGTGCCCTGCACGGGCGCGTCCACGTACGTCAGGCCGTGCTCGGCGGCCAGCGCCGCCAGCTCGGCCGCGCCGGCCGGGCCGACCGTGCTCATCTGCGCCCACACCTGGCCGGGCCGCAGGGCGGGGGCGGCGGCGGTCATCGCGGCGCGCACGGTGCCGGCGTCGAGCAGCATGGTGACGATGACGTCCGCGCCCTCCACCGCGGCGGCGGCGGTGTCCGCCACCGTGACGCCGTCGGCGGCCAGCGGGCGCGCCTTCTCCTGCGTCCGGTTCCAGGCGGTGACGCGAAGGCCGGCGGCGGCCAGGTTGCGCGCCATGGGGGCGCCCATGATCCCGGTTCCGAGAATTGCGACTGAAGTCATGGGATCACCATACGACCGCTCACGATGCCGGGTCCTACCGGGCTGTATCGCTTTCTGATTGTCAACAGGTAGGGCGACAGGCGTGCTATGGAACTGACTCCTGTCGTTCGGCATCATCAACTAAGAGCGATTAGGGTATAGCGCGCTTGTATGTCTATATGGGTCTGCGCTGATGTCTCGTTGAGGAGCCAGGAGAGTCACGCATGTCCTCATACAAGGCCCCGCCGATCTCCACGGCTTCACGTGCCCGGGTGCGATTGTGGCTCGGGATCGCGGTGCTGGCGATCGGTTGCTACCTTATCGGCGATGTCGATCATCGTCTGGGCGTGGCCTGGCGGTTGGTGTCGGATTGGTGGCCATGGGCTGCGCTGGGACTTGCGGCGATCAACGTCGGACGCGGCATCCTCCGAATCGAATCTCTGCTCGCTCCCGGCCTCGTCGCCGCTGTGCCTCTCGTGGCGCTCGCGGTCAGGTACGGCGTGAGCCCGTCCGTCGCCCGCGATGTCATCCTGCCAGGCGTCCTCGTCCTCGCCGGAGGCTCACTGGCTCTGTCTCTACGTACGCATCGAGAGCAACAGTGGACGCGTGTGCTGTCGACCGGATTCGTACGGGTGCACGACCAGCTCGCTCCACAGGTTTCGGCGCAAGCCATAGTAGGCGAGTTACATCTTGATCTTACCGGCGCACAGCATCCGGGCGGGGCGGCGGTCCCCGAAATCGCGCTCGGGGCTGTTCTGGGACACGTTCACCTGAAGATCCCTCGGGCCTGGGAGGTCAGACTGCCGGAGGACGGCTCGCATTCTTCCGGCTGGGTGAGGGTGAACGATTCCGGAACCCGGACGGAGCAGAGCTCGGATTATCGGGTGATGTTGAGATTGACCGGCCTCTTGGGAGTTGTCACGGTTTCCCGGCGTTAGGGTCGGCGTCCTCCTTGTCCGTTCCATGGTCGTAAGGTTGACCGACCTGGCCACCGATGTCGCGTCGGCTCTCGTAGGTGACCTCGGCGCGTCGGAAGAAAGTATTGAGACTGTCGTACAGAATTTTTTCTTCCTGCCAGCTCTCTGGCTGCTTGTAGTGCAAACCCTTCACCATGTCGAACCGATGAAGGTCGTACACCACACACAAGATTCTGGCGTAGGCGACGGCGGCGGCGATGGCTCCCGAGTACGCCACGACGGACAGCGCGAATGCGCCGGCCGGTACCCAGAGGGTGAGCGGCTCGTCGACGAGAGCGATCAGTGATAGTACCCCGACGAAGAAGAAGTGCAGACAAAGGCTCGCGTTGGCATCCAGCGCATCGCGTGCCGAGTTGGCCATTCCCGCCAGTTGCGGGGATGCCTGCGGAAGTATCCTTGGCCAGGAATGGATGGTATCGAGACCATATCTTTCGCCGGCCTTTCGTTCTCCGGAGCGCAGAGCGTTGCCGAGTGCCGTGGGGAGAAGGTTGTCGTCCTCGACGAACGGGTAGCGAGCCAGGCGGTCCTGCGCTCGCTGCCGGGCGGCCACCTGACGCGAATACCTACGCCTCGCGGCCATGCGAACTTGTAGCGGCGACCGTACGTCCTCGCGAGGCGCGAGTGGGAGGCGCACTGTCTCGCGGAGCCTCTGCACCCGCTGCTGGTGACGGGCGATCATGACATTGGCGAGGCGAGCACTCGGAGTCCAGTTCGACCAGTAACCCTCCAGCATGCGTACCAGCCGGATCTGGAACGGCTCAAGGATGACCGAGACCAGCACGACCCCAACGACGAAGAGCAGGACCGTTCCCGCGTCGGCCTTGAGCGCGGTCGGGATGAGAGCCTGCCAATGACTCCGGCCGGTGAAACTGCCTGACACGGTGAAGATCCAAACTGCCAGAGCTGAAAGCGCAGTGGGCAGGAGGTTGACACTGAGCAGTCGGCCGAGCGACGCGGCGCCGGAAGTGAGCAGATTTGCCAACCACATAGATCAGTCTTCAGGCAGGGGAGGATCGATTGTCAATGCCTCATTATTCTCGCGAGTGACCAGCGGTGGTGGCCAGTGCGTTTCGCCGTCGCACTCGATCGACGCTGGGGATGGGGGTGTCTGGTCATGCTTGATCCGATACAGCACCTGCATCTTGCACCTGGTACAGATCACGCACCGGAGAATCTCGGTCTTCGCGTGCCCACCGTTGCGGCACAGAGCATCGCGAGATGGTTGGTTCTCCTCGAAGACATCAAGGAAGCAGCATTCCCAGCAATAGACGACATAGCCGACAGACATTCTTTTGCTCACGCCAGGGAGCTGCGAGTGCTGGTAGTGGTAGTTCCCCGGGCTGGACATCAGCTCGCACCTTCCTGCGGGCCCCTCCATGGTGCGCTTCGCTGGCACTGTTGACGAGGTTGTTGTCCGAATCTGGACAAAGGCTCATGGAAGAATGACTGCGTGGGACCTTCCCGGATCATCGCGGTACGGCACGGCGAGAGCGAGGCCAACCTCGCGCACCGGCAGGCGGGCGAGCGGCCCCTCGTGTACGGGCGGGGCGACGCCGAGGTCAACCTCACCGACCTGGGCAGGCGGCAGGCCGCGGCGCTCGGGCGGCTGCTGGCGGCGCTGCCCGCGGGGGAGGAGCCCGAGCAGGTGTGGTGCTCGCCGTACCCGCGGGCGCTGCAGACCTGGCAGGCCGCGCACGCGGCGTGGGGCGTCGCGCCGCTGCCCGTCACCGTCGACGAGCGGCTCCGCGACCAGGAGCAGGGGGCCTTCGACCGGCTCAACCTGGCGGCGGCGGGGGAGCGGTTCCCCGAGGAGGTGGCGCGGCGGGAGGCGGAGGGCGCCTACGCCTACCGGCCGCCGGGCGGCGAGTCGCTGGCGGACGTGGTGGTGCGGCTGCGCGCGTTCGTCGCCGACCTGAACGCGGCGGCCGACGGGCGGCGGGTGCTGATCGTCGCGCACGACTCGGTGGTGCTGGGGCTGCGGCACGTCATCGCGAGCGCCCCCGACGCCGAGCTGGCCGGGGTGCTGGCGTTCGCGCCCGTGCTGAACGCGTCGGTGTCGGTGTGGCGGACCGGGGAGGGCGTTTTCGAGCTGGTGCGCTTCAACGACGTCGGGCACCTGGACTGAGCGTCGCGGGCTCTCAGGTGGTGATGACGAGGTCGGCCCGCTCGCGGGTGCGGTCGGCGGCGAACCACTCGCGCTCGGCCGCGAACCACGCCCGCCACCGCGGGGCCAGCTCCGCCCCGTCGCGCTCCAGCACGCGGGCCAGGCGCACCGGCTCGGCGGCCTCCACCCACACCGTGTACGCCACCAGGTGCGCCGCCGAGGCGCGGGCCGTGCCGACGCCCTCGACGACGAGCACCGGCGCGACCGGCACGCTCACGTGCCCGTCGTACACCCCCCGTACCCAGTCGTACCGCCGGAACCCGCCGGCCCGCCCCTCGCGCAGCGGCCGCAGCACCTGCTCCTCCAGCGCCGCGAACCAGCCGCCCGGCCCCTCCTCCCACGGCACCGGGAAGTCGTCGCTGTGCACGACCTGGCAGCCCAGCGCCGCTCCCAGCCGCCCGGCGAACGTCGTCTTGCCCGATCCGGCGGGCCCGTCCACGGCGACCAGGCGGACCGGGCCGCACGACGGCGGCAGGCTGCTGATGCGGGCGGCCGGCGAATTCACCGACCCAGGGTAGATGACGGGGGACCGGCAACTGAGAGAATGTTCTTTCACCCTGGACGCAAGCGGGAGGTTGACCGTGCTCGGACCCCTCGGCGACATCGTCGTGCCGGACCTGTCCAGGGCGCCGGCCGGGCCGCACGCCGCGTTCGTCGGCCCTGATCACGAAATATCGACTTATTTCCCGGCAGTTCACCGCGCCTCGCGGGGCCTCGTCGCCGAGGTGGGGCACCCGGTGCCCGGCCGGCCGCAGGAGCGCCGGCGATGACCGGCACGCGGCGCCACCCGCCCGGACGCTCGTGCGTCAACCATGCAGACTCGGCCGACATCTAGGGAGCGATAGTGAGCCGTCCGGACGCGCGCACACTGATCGAAACGGTCCTCGACCGGGGGTCGTGGAAGTCGTGGGACGCGCCGCCCGCCGATCCGGCCGAGCCCGGCTCCTCCTACGCCGACGAGCTGGCCGCGGCCCGCGTCAAGTCCGGCTACGACGAGGCCGTGATCACCGGTGAGGGCCTGCTCGACGGCCGCCGCGTGGCGGTCGTGGCCTGCGAGTTCTCGTTCATGGCCGGCTCGATCGGGGTGGCCGCGGCCGAGCGGTTCACCGCCGCCGTCGAACGGGCCGGGCGCGAGCGGCTGCCGCTGCTGGCCGCGCCGTCCTCTGGCGGCACGCGCATGCAGGAGGGCGCGCTCGCGTTCGTGCAGATGGTCAAGATCGCCGCCGCGGTCCAGGCGCACCGCGCGCTCGGCCTGCCCTACCTCGTGTACGTGCGCCACCCGACGACCGGCGGCGTGCTGGCCTCCTGGGGCTCGCTCGGGCACGTCACGGCCGCCGAGCCGGGGGCGCTGATCGGGTTCATGGGGCCCCGCGTCTTCGAGGCGCTGCACGGCTACCCGTTCCCCGAGGGCGTGCAGGTCGCCGAGAACCTCTACCACAAGGGCCTGCTCGACGCCGTGGTGTCGGCCGGCGACCTGCGGGCGGTGGCGATCAGGGCGCTGACCGTGCTGGCCGCCGACAAGGACGCCGTGGTGGCCGGCGAGCCGCCGGAGGAGGACCTGCGGCCGGTCGAGCCGTGGGAGGCGATCACCCGCTCCCGCCGCGACGACCGGCCAGGGGTGCGCACGCTGCTCAAGCTCGCCGCGGCCGACGTCACGCCGCTCAGCGGCACCGGCACCGGCGACAACGAGCCGGGGCTGCTGCTCGCGCTGGCCCGCTTCGGCAGCGCGCCCGCCGTGGTGCTCGGCCAGGACCGGCGGCTGCAGCGGGTCAACTCGCCGCTGGGCCCGGCCGGGCTGCGGGTCGCCAGGCGCGGCATGCGGCTGGCCGCCGAGCTGGGCCTGCCGCTGGTCACCGTCATCGACACCGCGGGGGCCGACCTGTCGAAGGCGGCCGAGGAGGGCGGGCTGGCCGCCGAGATCGCCCGCTGCCTGGCCGAGCTGGTCCTGCTCGACGCGCCGACCGTCTGCCTGCTGCTGGGCGAGGGCGCGGGCGGCGCGGCCCTCGCCCTGCTGCCCGCTGACCGGGTGTTGTGCGCCCAGCACGCCTGGCTGTCGCCGCTGCCGCCCGAGGGGGCCTCGGCGATCCTCTACCGCTCGGTCGATTTCGCGCCCGAGATCGCCCAGCTCCAGCGCATCCGCGCCACCGACCTGCGGCGCGACGGCATCGTGGACCGGGTGGTGCCGGAGGTGCCGGACGCCGCCTACGAGCCGCGGCGGTTCTGCGAGCGGGTGGGGCGGGCGCTGCAGTACGAGATCGCGGGGCTGCTGCGGCAGAGCCCGGCGGACCGCCTCGCGGCCCGCCAGGCCCGCTACCGCAGGCTCGGCGCCTGAACCCCGGCGGCTGCCTGAGCCCCGGCGGCTGCCGGGATTCAGGCGGGGTGGGTCAGCGGGGGGCCTGCCACAGCTCCTCGCCGCCCGCGCCGTACCCCGTCAGGCGCGTCTCGGCGTAGTCGGCGCCCTCGGGGCCCTGGCCCGCGAACAGCGCCACCCCCTGGCCCCAGGGGTCCGGCGTGGCCGCCGCCTCGGCCCGGCCGCCGCCCTTCCAGGTGATCACCACCTTGGCGGTGCCCGCCGGCGCGTAGCCGTACCAGGCGCGCTCGCCGTGCGCCCAGTACGCGGGGAAACGCCCGCCGAACTGCTCGCTCAGCCTGCTCCCCGGCACCGGCCCCGGCAGCGCCGGCACCAGCTCGCCGCCCTCGCGGAAGGCCAGGCAGGACCCGTTCAGCCGGGCCGTGACGTCCGCGGGCAGGCTCACCCCGCCCGGCTCGGCCGCCGACACCGTCCGGCCGCACGTCTTGTCGACGACCGGCACCGCCCGGGGCTCCGCTCCGCGCGTCCTGACCAGGTAGCCGCCGACCCGGGCCCCGAGCGGCACCGCCACGTGCCACAGCCGGCCGGGCGCGCCCTCGGGCCGCAGGAACGCGGCGCGCACCCGGCTCCCGTCGGACAGCACCGCCTCCACCTGCTCCAGGTCGTCCCCGGCCGGGCCGAAGTGCACGACCACGCCCGGCTTCGGCAGGTACGCGGTGGCGGTGGAGCGCGGGAGGTCACTGGCCGGGCCGGTCTGGGCGCACCACGACGAGCCCTGCCCGTACGGCGACGCGCCGCCCGTCGCGCAGAGCACGGTCGGCCCGTCGCCGGGGCGGGCGAACCAGACGCGCGTCGGCCGGCCCGAGTTCTCGGTGCCGGGCAGGTCGATCACCGCGCCGATCGGCTTCTCCGCCCCTCCTGGCTGCTCCCTGACCGGCTCCTGGAGCCGCTTGACCTCCTTGCCGGAGGCGTCGTAGGCGATCGCCGTGTAGCCGGCGTACGTGTCGGACCGCGGGCTCGCACCGGAGAACAGCCCGATGCCGAGGCCCCAGGGGTCGGGGGTGACCTCCATGGTGACCGTCCCCTCGCCGGGGAAGGACACCGCGACCCGGGTGACGCCGGCGGGGGCGTACCCGGCGATCACGTCGCGGGTCACGCCGACGTACAGGGTCTCCTTGCCGTCGACCCGGCTCTCGGCGATCCCGGCGCCGGCGCGCGTCCAGGCGAGCGTGGTGCCCTGCTCCGCGAGGTGCGGCCGGACGGTGACGCCCTCGGGCAGCTCGACGGCCTGGCCCAGCGCCGGTCCCGGCGTGGTCGCCAGCATGTCGCGGGAGGACCAGCCGAGGTGCCCGCCGCGCGCGTCGGCGTACTCGATCTTCTGGATGGGCTCCCGCTCCGGGTAGTCCACGGTCCAGATCCGGTACGGCGCGCCCGCCGGGGCCAGCACCGCACCGGGGATCCGCCGCCCGCCCGCGGTGACGCCGGTGACGGCGCCGACCTCCGGCGTGGCCACGCCCCAGTCCATCGCGGTCTCCGCGCCGCTCCGCAGCGTGCTGCCGACGAAGTCGGCCTGCGCCCACTCCTGGACCGGCGCGCAGCCGCCGTACGGTTCGGCGGCGGCGCGCTCCACGACGTAGCAGACCTCCGGGTAGCCGAGCGACGCCTCGGCGAACCAGATCCGCATCGGGCGGCCCTCGGTGGGGTTGTCCACGGTCACCTGCTCGCCGGCGGGCTCGCGGCCCTTCATCAGCCGCCCGTAGACCTCCTCGGGGCCGGCCGCGATCTCCCGGCCCAGGCCCCCGCCGAGCAGCACCGGGACGAACGCCGCCAGCAACGCCACGGGCACCGCGGCCAGCAGCGGCCGGGCCCAGCGCCGGTAGTCCCGGCGGCCGTGGCGGGCCTGGACGCGGGCCCAGGCGTCCGGGCTCGACTCGAAGGTCCTCGCCCGCGCGTCGAACGCGGCCCGCAGCCGCTCCTCCAGCTCGGTCATCGCGCGTCCTCCTCTTCCTTGAGCGCCCGGCCGAGCGCGGCGATGGCGCGGCTGGCGTGCGTCTTCACCGAGCCGGGCGAGACGCCCATGGCCTCGGCGATCTCCCGTTCGGACAGGTCCAGCCAGTACCGCAGGACCAGGGCCTCGCGCTGGCGGCGCGGCAGGCGGTCCACCGCGGCCAGCAGCGCGCGGTGCTCCTCGGCGACGAGCACGGCGTGCTCGCTGCTGCGGGCCGGTTCGGGCGGGTCGGGACGGCGCAGGCGGACCAGGCGGAGGTGCCGCAGGCGGTTGCGGGTCAGGTTGCAGACGGTCGCCCGCAGGTACGACAGCGCCGCGGCGTCGTCGCGCAGCCGCCGGGCGTGCAGCCGGGCGAAGGCCTCCTGGGCGATGTCCTCGGGGTCGTCGGCGCCCAGCAGGCCCGCCAGCCGCACCAGGTGCGGGTACTGGGCGGCGAACAGCTCCGCGAACGACGGGGGCGCCGTGGTCGGTGTGTCGATCACATCTGAAGAGACACCCGGACCCGGATCAGGTTGACGTCTCAGGCGGAACGGCGCCGCTCGCGCCACTCGGGGGCGAGCACCGACCAGATCTCCATGTCGAGCCGCCTGCCGCGATGCGGGTAGTACTCCCGCAGCACGCCGTCGCGGCTCATGCCGAGCCGCCGCGCCACCGCGACGCTGGCGGTGTTCTCCGCCGCCGCCCACCACTCGACGCGGTGGATGCCGCGCTCCTCGACCGCCCAGTCGATGAGCACGCCGGCCGCCCTGGTGACCAGGCCCCTGCCCGTGGCCGCGGGCTCCAGCCAGCAGCCCGCCTCGGCGACGCCCAGGGCGAGGTCCATGGTGCGGAGCAGCACGCCGCCGACGAGCTTGTCGTCCAGCCAGATGCCGCAGAGGCGGCCGGTGTCGGCGGCGGCCTTGTCGGCGTACGAGCGCAGGTACGCCCGGCTGGACTCCAGGTCGGTCACCGCGTCGGCGAGGCCGATGAAACGCCCGACGTGCTCCCGGCCGCGCTCCATGTGCGCCAGGAACTCCTCGGCCCGCCACGGCTCCAGGGGCCGCAGCAGCGCGCCGCCGCCCAGCTCGGTCGCGAACACGTCAGCTCACCTCTCAGGGCACCGGGATGCGTTCGACCCGGAGGGAGAAGACCTCCTCGCGAGGCACCACGACCTCGTAGGCGCCATGATCCACCATCCAGTAGCCCAACGCCTCCGCTTTCATCCCGCTGTGCCCGGTGTAGGCGATGTGCAGGCCGTCCTCGTCCTCGTCGAGGACGATGCACGGCTCGCCGCCGAAGGCCCCGACCGTGCGGATGAGCACCACCCACTCCACCTCGGAGCGCGGCACGGTGCGCCGCCAGTAGCCGCTGCCCGGCTCGAAGCCGGGCAGCTCGACCTCGCTGAACAGCACCACCTGGTCGTTGTCGGGCCCCAGGGCGGCGGGCAGGGTGCGATCGCCGAAGCGGGCGACGAAGCCGGAGGCGACCGGCGTGATGTCCTCGCTCATGCGGCGGGCCGCCAGGTCAGCCCGTCGTAGCCGGCGAAGGGCCGCTCGCCGTCGCGCGTCACGTGGACGATCTCCGCGCCCGCCGGGATCGGCATCGGCACGGTGTGGAACTGCGGCACCACGTGGTCGGGCGAGGTGGTGAACCCGTTGCCCGCGAACGGCGGCGCGTCGCTCCAGTCGCCGCCCATGTGCGGCCCGTACGGCACCGCGTAGGTGTCGACGTCACGCGCGTACCAGCGCATCAGATACACCTCGGGCACCTCCGCGAACAGCTCGGACCCGTCGAAGGACAGGTCGAGCCCCCAATAGAGCGCCTCCGGGCTGGTCAGCCTGACGCAGTCCTGCACCCGGTAGACGTAACCGGAGATCACCGTGCGCTTGCCCGACAGATAGGGGACGAGCAGACGCGGCGGGATCACTTTCTGCATCTGCGTTCCGCTCACGCATCTACTTTACGGTCGCTTGACCCCTACAAGACCCGGTGCTGAAGGCAGGGCAGGGTCGCCCGCGCGGTCCCGGTGTACTCCCGGTCCACCTCCACCACCTGAACGCCGGGCGCGGTGCCCAGGTCGGCGCGCACCACGCCGAGCGGGTCGACCAGCATGCTGCGGCCCACGCCGTAGCCGTCGGAGGACTCGCCCGGGTTCGGCGCCTGGCCGACGGCGGCCGTCCACATGGTGTTCTCCAGCGCCCGCGCCCGCACCAGCGTCACCCAGTGGTCCTCCTTGAGCGGCCCGGAGCCCCAGGCGGCGATGACCGCGAACAGCTCCGCGCCGCGGTCCACCAGCGCCCGGGCCAGCTCGGGGAAGCGCACGTCGTAGCAGGTGACGAGCCCGACGCGGAGCCCGGCCAGCTCGACCACGACGGGCTCGGCGCCCGGCGCGACCAGGTCGGACTCCTTCGCCCCGAAGGAGTCGAACAGGTGGATCTTGCGGTACGCGGCCCGCAGCGAGCCCTGGGCGTCGAGGGCCACGGCCGTGTTGTGGACGCGGTCGCCGCCCGGCTCGAACACCCCGGCGATCACCGCCAGGCCGTGCTCGCGCGCCGCGTCGGCGAGCCCCGACACGAACGGCCCGTCCAGCGGCTCGGCCAGGCTCGTGACGCGCCGCCCGTAACGGGTCAGCGTGGCCTCGGGGAAGATCGCGAGGTCGGCCCCCTCGGCGCGGGAAAGCGCCTCCCTGGCCCTCTTGAGGTTCGTCGAGGGGTCAGGTGAGACCGGGATCTGGCAGAGGGCGATTGTGGTCACGGCCCGACTCTAACCGGTTGGGCACCCGTCGAAACCAGGTCAGGCACCGCCAGACCCACTCCAGCGGCCCGTACCGGAACCGGGCCAGCCACCACCTGCTGCCCGCCGCCTGCACCGCCACGGTGACCGCCGCGAGACCCACCACGGCCCAGCGGGTCGGGTCGGCCTTGAGCAGCGGCAGCGCCAGCACGATCACGGCGGTGCCGGTCACGTAGTTCGTCAGGGCCATCCTGCCGAGCGGCTCCAGCACCGCCGACAGGCCCGGCCGCAGCACCAGCAGCAGGCCCAGCGCGTACGCCAGCGCCCCCGCCAGCGCCGCCGCGCTGTAGAGGTGCCAGCGGAAGGCGCCGCCCGCGGCCCAGGTGAGCAGCAGCGTGGCCGCCGCGGACACCGCGAAGCCCGGCAGCAGCCACGACCGGGGCGGCCGCAGCCGCCACAGCCCCATGCCCACCAGCAGCAGGCCGGGGATCAGCCACGCCCCGCCGCCCTTGGCGAGCTGGGCCGCGACCAGCCCCGCCACGCCGAGCGCGAGCTGCGCCCAGCCGCCCGGCAGGAACGAGGCGGGCAGCAGCACCACCGCCCCCCAGAAGGCGTAGTCGGTCAGCACCTCGCCCTCGTAGAACAGGCCCTGCCCCAGCCCGATGCAGTAGAGCCAGAACAGCCGGCTCAGCAGCGCCCACCGGCTGTTGCCGCGCAGGAACAGCAGGAAGCTGATGCCGAACAGCGCCGAGAAGATCGGGTAGAAGCGGCTCTGGAAGAGGTTCTGGACCACCAGGTCCACGCCGTTGAGCGGCACGTCGGGCTCGCGGGTGTGCTGCCAGGTGTTGACCAGCATGATGCCGCACACCGCGAACCCGCGGAGCGCGTCGAGCTCTCTGATGCGCGTCATAGGAACCAGACCAACCACCATACGAGGAATCCCCCGCCGACAGCGGTCGCCGCCCAGCCCGGCCAGCGGCGCCACCGCAGCGCCGCGCCGACGGCCGTGAGCGCCACCGCGGCGACCGCGATCCACGTGCAGGGCCCGACGACCGCGGGGACGCCGACGGCCAGGGCCGTCTCGTTGCGGGCGGCGAGCCCCCAGACGGCCTGGCCGGTCAGCCCGGCGAACGCCACCCCGCACAACCCGCCGAAGGCGGCGAACGCCCGGCCCCGCAGCCCGGCCACCACGAGCTGCGCCAGCGCGGTCAGCGCGAACACCGCGAACGGCGCGGCCAGCCAGGGGGCCCGCGAGATCTCGTACGGGGCCGCCGTCACGCGCAGCTCGCCCGGCGTGATCGGCGGGTCCAGGCAGGGGGCGGCGGTCCGGCCGGCCGGGTCCGCGACGAACCCGGCGATCTCGCGGCGGGCGCACGCACTGGACAGGAAGACCGCGTGGGAGGCGTGCGGCACCTCCACGAACCGGGCGCCCGGCAGCGCGGCGGCGGCCGGCCTGCTGGTGCGGACCGGCGTGGTGGGGTCGTACCGGCCGCCGAGCACGAACGCGGGCGCGCGCGGCACGCCCTGCTCCGGCGGCGAGCGCGGCAGCCCCCAGGCGTCGCACACCGCCTGGTCGGCCCGGTGGGTGAACAGCGGGGAGCGGCCGGTGTTGAACGGCAGCTCGTCCTGGCACTGGACCGCGTGGTACAGCCCGAACTCGTGCGACACCAGCCCCTCGCCCACGGCGTCGGCGAGCGGGCGCAGCAGCTCGTCGTGGCCGGTGGCGAGCGCGCGCACCAGCTGGGGGGCCACGGCCGCCACGTCCGCCTCGGCCAGCCCCTCGAACAGCACCGCGGACACGTCGTCGCCGCTCATCCTGGCGGTGAACGCGCGGCCGAGCAGCGGGTCGGTGGTCGGCACGCGGGCGGGGGAGGCGTTGAGCCGGGCGACCATGGCCGCGTAGGCGTCCGCGGCGCCGAGGCGGGCGATCGTGTCGGTGAGGTTGCGCGCGGCGTCGTCGTACCAGGCGACGCTCTGCGGCAGGTAGGAGTCCAGGACCAGGGACCGGGTGCCGTCCGGGTCCGTCGCGGCGGCCAGCGCCATCACGCGGGTGGAGTAGCTGACGCCGAACAGGTTCCAGCTCGGGTAGCCCAGCTCGCGGCGCAGCGCGACGACGTCGGCGGCGATCTCCCTGGTGGTGTAGCCGCGGAGGTCGACGCCCTGCTCGCGGAGCCGGTCGCGGCACCTCACGGCGGCGGCGGCGACGTCGTCGCGCGGGGTGCGGAGCTGGCCGAGCAGCGCGGCCGCGGTCTCGGGGCAGCTCAGCACGGGCTCGGAGTAGCGGCCGCCGCGCTGCTCGACCGTCACCACGTCCCGGTCCGGGAACATCTGCGCCAGGAACCCGGTGAGCTGCAGCGACGCCGACCCGGGGCCGCCGCTCATGTAGACGACCGGGTCGGGCCTGCGGTCGCGGGCGGCCGAGCGGTGCAGCGCGTAGCCGACGCGGATCGTCCTGCCGGGGGCGTCCCTGCGTTCGGGGACGGTGAGGAAGCCGCAGGTCGTCCGCGCGGGCACGGCCACGGGACAGGGGCGGGGCTGCGGCGCCGCGGACGCCGGCGCCGCGGGGATCAGGACCGGCGGCGCGGACAGGGCGAGGGCGAGCACGACCCGAATGATCACGGCACGAGACTAATAGTCTGTGACCGTGACGGAACCACTTGTGTCCAGGATGCGAGCCTTCGGTACCACCATCTTCGCGGAGATGAGCGCTCTCGCCGTGCAGACCGGATCGATCAACCTCGGCCAGGGGTTCCCCGACACCGACGGGCCGGCCGCCATGCTCGACCGGGCGATGCAGGCCATCACCTCCGGCGCCAACCAGTACCCGCCCGGCCCCGGCCTGCCCGAGCTGCGCCGCGCGGTCGCCGAGCACCGGGCCGACCACTACCGGCTCGACTACGACCCGTCCGGCGAGGTCCTGGTCACGGTGGGCGCCACCGAGGCGATCGCGGCGAGCGTGCTGGCGCTGTGCGAGCCCGGCGACGAGGTGGTCGTGTTCGAGCCGTTCTACGACTCCTACGCCGCCTCCGTCGCGCTCGCCCAGGCGCGGCTGGTGGCGGTCACCCTGCGGCCGGTCGCGGGCCGCTTCACCTTCGACCCCGGCGAGCTGCGCGCCGCCGTCACGCCGCGTACCAGGGCGATCCTGGTCAACTCGCCGCACAACCCGACCGGGACCGTGTTCACCCGCGAGGAGCTGGAGGTCATCGCCGGGCTGTGCCGCGAGCGCGACCTGATCGCGATCACCGACGAGGTGTACGAGCACCTGACCTTCGACGGCGTCGCGCACGTGCCGCTGGCCACGCTGCCCGGCATGCGCGAGCGCACGGTGATGATCTCGTCGGCGGGCAAGACGTTCTCGGTGACCGGCTGGAAGACCGGCTGGGTGTGCGCGCCCGCGCCGCTGGTCACGGCGGTGCAGACGGTCAAGCAGTTCCTCACCTTCACCGCGAGCGCGCCGTGGCAGCTCGCGGTGGCCTACGGGCTGCGGCACGAGCTGGAGTGGGTCTCCGCGCTGCGCGCCGGGCTGCAGGACAAACGCGACCGGCTGATGGAGGGGCTGACGGCGGCCGGGTTCGAGGTGCTGCGGCCGGCCGGCACGTACTTCGTGCAGACCGACATCCGGCCGCTCGGCTTCACCGACGGGCTGGAGCTGACGCGGCGGCTGCCCGAGCTGGCCGGGGTGGTCGCCATCCCGACGCAGGTCTTCTACGAGCATCAGGAACGCGGGCGGCACTACGTCAGGTTCGCCTTCTGCAAGAAGGACGAGGTGATCGACGAGGCGGTGGCGCGGCTCAAGCGCCTGTCGGCCTGAGCCCGTCGAAGACCACCCGCAGCGTGCGGGTGCGCAGGCCCGCGTCCCAGTTGTTGTGCTGCGCGGCCAGGGACGTGGCGCTGAGCAGCGCCAGCAGCTCGGGCATGCCGACGTCGGCGCGCACCGCGCCGGCGTCCTGGGCGCGCCGCAGCAACGCCTCGATCGCGCCGCGGATGTCCGGCATGCCGGCCTTGGGGTCGATGCCGGCCTCCCGCAGCGCGTCGATGAGGACCTTCTTGACGGTCGAGTCCTCGACGATCCGGGTGAAGAAGGCGAAGAACGCCTCCCCGGCGTCGGACGCTCCCGTCAGCTCGGCGGCCCGCTCGGCCAGGCGCCGCTGGCGGTCGAGCACGATGGCCTGGTAGAGCGCCTCCTTGGTGGGGAACTGGCGGTAGATCGTCCCCACGCCGACGCCGGCCACCTCGGCGATCTCCCGCATCGACGCGGCCAGGCCGTCCCTCGCCAGCACCTGCTCGGCGGCCTCCAGCACGCGGGCGCGGTTGCGCTGGGCGTCGGCGCGCATCATCCGTTCCTCCCGTTGACAAGCGGAACCGGTGTTCCGTATGGTCCAAGCGGAACACGCATTCCGCCTCTAGGGGATTGTCTCATGCAGCAGCTCAACCTGGGCCGCTCCGGCCTACGCGTCACCCGGGCCTGCCTCGGCACCATGAACTTCGGCACCGCCCACGGCCTGGCCGCCTGCGACGAGAGCGAGGCCAGGAGCATCATCCACGCCTTCCTCGACGCCGGCGGCACCTTCGTCGACACCGCCGACCTCTACCACCGCGGCGAGACCGAGGAGATCGTCGGCCGCGCGATCAAGGGCCGGCGCGAGGAGGTGGTGCTGGCCACCAAGGGCGCCATGCCCACCGGCGCCGAGGGCCGCGGCCTGTCGCGCCGCCACCTCACCCGCGCCCTCGACGCCAGCCTGCGCCGCCTCGGCACCGACCACGTCGACGTCTACCAGTGCCACCAGTGGGACCCGCGCACGCCGATCGAGGAGACCATGGCCACGCTGGACGGCTTCGTGCGCGCCGGCAAGGTCCGCTACCTCGGCTGCTCCAACTTCAGCGCCGCCCAGATCGTCGAGTCCCAGTGGGCCGCGGCCCGGGCGGGCGGCACCCCGTTCGTCGCCCTGCAGCCGCAGTACTCGCTCATCCAGCGGGCCGCCGAGGCCGAGATCCTGCCCGCCTGCGAACGCCACGGCCTCGGCGTCATCGCCTACGGCACGCTCGGCGGCGGCGTCCTGACCGGCCGCTACCGCGCCGGCGAGGCCCCGGGCCGGGACACCCGCATGGGCCGCCTGCTCGGCAGCGACCTGCCCGGCGCCCGGCACTGGGCCGAGTCCCTGCTCACCCGGCGCAACCTGGAGATCGCCGAGGAGGTGGCCGCGGTCGCCGCCGCCGTGGGGGCCGCGCCGGCCGACGTGGCGCTGTCCTGGGCGGCCTCCCGGCCCGGGGTGACCTCGGCCCTGATCGGGCCGCGGTCGGTGGAGCAGCTGCGGCAGAACCTGGCGGCGTTCGAGCTGGACCTGCCGGAGGAGGCGCGGGCCCGGCTGGAGGAGGTCTCCCGTGTGGACACCGCCCCGGCGGACGGCTCGTTCTTCCACCTCACCCCCGGGCGCTGACCCGGCGCCCGTCAGCCGGTCGTGCCGTCCAGCGGGGTCAGGGTGGCGGTGGCCTCCTCGTGCTCCATGCCGGTGGCCTGGAGCAGGTCCACCACGACGGAGCGGAGCTGCGCGATGATCACGTGCGCGGAGAACCCCAGGTGCTCGGGCCGCTCCCTGGCCGCCACCGCGAGCAGCGCCTGCCTGGCCAGCGTCGGCTCCCGTCCCGCGCCCAGTTCGAGCTGCAGCAGCAGCGCGGCCTCCGACACCTCGCGCATGGCCTCGGCGAGCGTGGCCGGGGGCGGGCTCGCCTCGCCGAGCGAGGCGAGCGTGCGCCGGCACAGCACGCGGACGTTGCGCATCGCCAGGTCCACCGGCACGGCGGCGGTCTCGTAGCGGGCCAGGCGGGCCCGCCGGTGCCAGTGCAGCGGCGAGATCGTGGTGATCTCCTTGCTGGTCTCCAGCGCCTTCTCGAACTCCTCCACCGCCGCCTGCGTGCCGCGCGCCTCCTCCAGCGCCTCGGCGGCCAGGTCCACGTCCCGCTTCTCGATGGCCTCGGCGGCGCGCTCCAGTGCGGTGGACAGCGCGTCCAGCACCCCGGACAGGTGCTTGGCCGCGATGGTGAACGGGCTCGCGGGCATCAGCGCGACCGCCGCGATGCCGATGACGCCGCCGGTCAGGGCGTCGGCCATGCGGTCCAGGCCGCCCGCGCCCGCCGTCGGGACGAGCGTGGCCACCAGCACCGCCGACGACCCGGCCTGCGCCACGAACAGCCCCCCGCCGTCCAGCAGCACCGCGATCGCCATCGCCAGCGCCACCACCAGCGCGATCTGCCACGGCCCCGACCCGATCGCGGACACCAGCAGGTCGCCCACCCCGACCCCGAGGCTGACCCCGACGACCAGCTCCACCACCCGGCGCAGCCGCTGCCCGAGGCCCACGCCCACGCAGATCAGCACGGAGATGGGGGCGAAGAACGGCCGCGGGTGGCCGAGCAGCTCCATCGCCACGATCCAGGCCAGCGCCGCGCCGACCGCGCACTGCGCGATGGAGGGGGCGGTGAGGGCGAACGTGCCCAGACGTTCCCTGACGTGATCGCTGAGCCTCGTGCGCACCTTTCCACCTTGACGGATCTTTGTGACGTTGGGGTCACATTCGCCCCTTCTACCCCATTCTCCGTCAGCCTTGCAGGAAGGCGTCCACCGCGCGCAGGAACGCCGCCCGCTCGGTGGCGTGGACCAGATGCCCGGCCTCGATCGTCACCAGCTCGGCCCCCGGGATCATGGCCGCCAGCGCCGCCGCGTCGAACGGCGAGGCCGCGCCGCCCGACACCACCAGCGTCGGCGCGGCGATCCTGGCCAGGTCCGCCTGCCAGGCCGGGTCGGGGTCGCGGATCTGGCGCTCGGTGTCGTGCATCATCCGCCGGTCGAAGCCGGTGGAGCCGTCCTCGACGAGAGGCGGCCGGTCCGCGATCGGCAACGGCGGCGGCACGTCCTCCAGCACGAGCCGCGCCACCAGCTCGGGACGGCTCACGGCGAGCCGGTAGGCCACCATGCCGCCGAGCGAGTGCCCGACCACCGTCGCCGGCCCGCCCCCTCCGGTCCGGACGATCAGCCCGGCCACGTCCTCGGCCATGGCGGGCACCGGGTACGCCCCCGGCCGGTCGCTGCCCCCGTGCCCGCGCAGGTCGGGCACGAGCACCCGGTGGCGGGCGGCGAAGTGCTGGGTGATGCCGTTCCAGTCGTTGTGGTCGGCCGTGCGGCCGTGGATCAGCACCATCAGGGGAGCGTTCGGGTCCCCTTCCTCCCGGTACACGAGCTTGATCCCGTTGACGTGTGCTTCGCGAATCACGTTGGTCAGCGTACGGCGCGCCTTGACATGGCCGGCGGCCTTCATGGGCACACATTGCCCATGAACCCCGCCGGCCGGCTCGGCTAGCGTCGCTCGCGAGGGGCGGGAACAGAAAGGGTGGTCGCATGCCGGAACCCATCGAGGTCCGCAAGGTGCCGATCGAGAGCGTGACCGACGCCTCCGGGCTGTCGCGCCTCATCGCCGACGGCGTGATCGAGGCCGAACGGGTGCTCGCCGTCGTCGGCAAGACCGAGGGCAACGGCGGCGTCAACGACTACACGCGCATCCTGGCCGACCGCGCCTTCCGCGAGGTGCTGGCCCGGCACGGGCACCCGGCGCCCGACAACGTCCCGCTGGTGTGGTCCGGCGGCACCGACGGCATCCTGAGCCCGCACGCCACGATCTTCGCCACCACCCCGGCCGAGCGCGCCCCCGCCACCGACGAGCCCCGGCTGTCGGTCGGCGTCGCCATGAGCGAGGTCATCCTGCCCGAGGACATCGGCCGCCCCGCCATGGTGGAGAAGGTCGCCGCCGGGGTGCGCGAGGCCATGAAGATCGCCGGCATCGACGACCCTCGCGACGTGCACTACGTCCAGACCAAGACGCCCCTGCTCACCCTCGCCACCATCACCGAGGCCAGGAGCCGCGGCAAGGACACCGCCATCGAGGAGACCGGCCCCTCCATGGACCTGTCCAACTCCACGACCGCCCTCGGCATCGCCGTGGCGCTCGGCGAGATCGACATGCCGCGCGCCGACCAGATCCACAAGGACCTGTCGCTGTACTCGTCGGTGGCCTCCTGCTCCTCCGGGGTCGAGCTGGACCGGGCGCAGATCGTCCTGGTGGGCAACGTGCGCGGCATCGGCGGGCGCTACCGCATCGGCCACAGCGTCATGCGGGACGCCCTGGACGCCGACGGCATCTGGGCCGCCATCCGCGACTCCGGCCTGCCGCTGCCCGACCGCCCCCACCCGGACGACCTCGGCGGGCGGCTGGTCAACGTCTTCATGAAGTGCGAGGCCGACCCGTCCGGACGGGTGCGCGGCCGGCGCAACATCATGCTGGACGACTCCGACGTGCACTGGCACCGCCAGATCAAGGCGGCGGTGGGCGGTGTGGCGGCGTCGGTGACGGGCGACCCCGCGGTGTTCGTCTCGGTGGCCGCCGTCCACCAGGGCCCCTCGGGCGGCGGCCCGGTCGCCGCCATCGCCGACCTGGGCGAGGGATAGGAAGAACCGGCCTCCGCGCCACTGCCCGGCCTTTCTCTACCTATGTAGAGTAGGGTCATGACAGGCGACGCGCCCCGCATGACCGCGCCGACGCAGGCCGTCCTGCGCGTCCTGCTCCAGGCCCCCGCTCAGCAGCGGTACGGGCTGGAGCTGTGCGAGCTGGCCGGGCTGCCCGGCGGCACCGTCTACCCCATCCTGGCCCGGCTGGAGCGGCTCGGCTGGGTCGAGAGCCGCTGGGAGGACCCCTCCGCCCACGAGCGGGCCGGCCGCCCCCGCCGCCGCTACTACCGCATCACCCCGGACGGCGCCGAGCGGGCCCGTGACGCCGTCGCCCGCGCCTACCGCTCCCGCCGCCTGGCGGTCCCGGCGTGGCTGCCCGGCCACGGAGGAGCGTCATGAGCCGCGACCCGCTCCGTCCCCTGCTGCAGGCCGCCGGTGACCGCCTCGACGCCGAGGGGCTGCGGAAGGTGCGGCGCGCCTACGCGGTGGCCGCCCACTGGCACCGGGACCAGCGCCGCCACAGCGGCGACCCCTACATCACCCACCCGGTCGCCGTCGCCGTGATCCTCGCCGAGCAGGGGGCGGACCACGAGACGCTGTGCGCGGCGCTGCTGCACGACCTGCTGGACGGCACGGCCTGCCCCGAGGCGGAGCTCAGACGCGAGTTCGGCGACCGGACCGTGACGCTGGTGCTCGGCTTGACGGAGCTGGGGCGGCGGAGCGGGCCGCCCGCGCCGGGCGAGTTCGACGACCGCGTGCTGCTGCTCAAGCTGGCCGACCGCCTGCACAACATGCGGACCCTGCGCTGGCTGCCCGAGGTGAGACGCCGCGCCAAGGCGCGCGAGACGCTGGAGTCGTTCGTGCCGGTCGCCGAGCGGCTCGGCTGGGAGCGCGCCGGCCGGGAGCTCCAGCGGCTGGCCGCCGCCCACCTGCCGGGGCGGATGTCGTTCGCGGTCCTCCGCACGGGCGCGGTGCTGCTGCCCCGCCGGGCCCGCGGCCGCTGGCTGGAGGAGTGGCTCGGCGAGCTGCACGCACTCCCCGGCCGCCGGGCGCGCGCCCGCTTCGCCCTCGGCCTGCTCGCGGGGATGCCGCGCATGGCGGCGGCCCTGCGGCACCGGGACGTGCCCGGAGGCCCGCGGCGGGTGCGGGCGCCGCGGGGCAGGGGCGGGGGCGGGGACCGGCGCGGGTAGTCTCAAGGGTTGTGCCGAGCATTCCGCAGCCCCTCGACCCCCACGACGACGGCGGCGTCGCGCCCGGCGTGGCCGCCGCGCTCGCCGCCTACAGGGACGGCACGGCCGACGCCACCGCCGTGCTGAACGCCCTCAGCCGCGCCCGGCTCCTGGTGCCCGTGGTGGCGATGCTGACCGAGTCCGAGGTCGGCGCGCACGGGCTGCGGCAGGAGAAGGAGAGCGAGATGGCCCTGCCCAAGCTCGTCGGGCAGGACGGCAGGCACGCGGTCCCGGCGTTCACCGGCACCGAGGCGCTGGCCAGGTGGCGGCCCGACGCCCGGCCGATCCAGAGCACCACGCTCCAGGTGTGCCGGGCGGCCGCGCAGGAGGGCGCGGCGGCCGTCGTGGTGGACGTGGCCGGGCCGGTGCCGTTCGTCATCGAGGGGGCGGTGCTGGAGGCGCTGGCGGCGGTCGAGTCCGGTACGGCCGCGCAGCTCGGACGGGCGACCGTGGCCCGGGTCGAGCCGGCCCGCAGACGCCGCTGGTTCTCCCGCCGCTGACCGGCGGTGGGCCCGCGGCGGGGCCCTCCCGCCGCTGACCCGCGGCTGGGGTCCTCCCGCCGCCCGCACGGGTCCGGCGGGGCCGGCCTCCGGCGAACGGACCGCCCGGCGGCGCGCGGCCCACTAGGGTCGGCTCGTGGTCGCACTCATGGCGCTGGCCGGGCTGGTCTGCGGACACCGCATCAGGGCGCTGGCCGACGTCTACGAACGCGCCCTCACCCCCGGCCACCCGCCCGCCTTCGTCCGCACGCCGCCCTGGCCGCCCGCCGTCGAGCTGGCCGCCGCCGCCGTGACCGCGCTGACCGCCTGGCGCATGGGGCTGCCGTACGTGCCGTTCGCGGTGATCGGCGTGGCGCTCGCCGTCGTCGACTGGCGCACCACGATCCTGCCGGACGCGATCACGCTGCCGGCGTACCCGATCACCGCCCTCGCGCTCTGGCCGACGGGCGAGCTGCCGCGGGCGCTGGCCGGCGGGGCGGCGCTGGCGGCGCTCTACGGGCTGCTCTGGTTCGCCCGGCCGGAGGCGATGGGGCTCGGCGACGTCAAGCTGGCCGGGCTCATCGGCCTGGCCGCGGCGTCGGCCGGCTGGCAGCAGTGGGTGGTGGCCGCGTTCGCCGGGCAGGTGCTCGGCGCACTGCACGGACTGGCGCTGCTGGCCACCGGGCGCGGCACCCGGCACACCCAGTTCCCGTTCGGGCCGTTCATGCTGATGGGCGCGTTCGCCGTGCTGTGTCTTACAGGGTGAGCGTGGGACATCCCACTCGGCGGTACGTGGAAGACTTGTACGCATGTTGCGCTGGTTGACCGCCGGAGAGTCCCACGGGCCCGAACTCGTCGCCGTCATGGAGGGCCTGCCGGCCGGGGTCGAGGTGACCACGGCCGCCATCGACGAGGCGCTGCGCCGCCGCCGGCTCGGCTACGGCCGCGGCGCGCGGATGAAGTTCGAGGAGGACAAGGTCACGATCGTGGGCGGCGTCCGCCACGGCCGCACCATGGGGGGCCCGGTCGCCATCCGCATCGGCAACACCGAGTGGCCCAAGTGGGAGAAGATCATGTCGGCCGACCCGGTCGACCCGGCCGAGCTGGAGGGCCTGGCGCGCAACGCCCCCCGCTCCCGCCCGCGCCCCGGCCACGCCGACCTGGCCGGCATGCAGAAGTACGGCTTCGACGACGCCCGCCCGGTGCTCGACCGGGCCTCCGCCCGCGAGACCGCGGCCCGCGTCGCGCTCGGCGAGGTCGCCCGCCGCTTCCTCAAGCAGGCGCTCGGCGTCGACCTGCTCAGCCACGTCACGAGCATCGGCGGCGCCGCCACCCCGTCCGCGACGCTGCCCGGCCCCGGCGACCTCGCGCGCATCGACGCCGACCCCGTGCGCTGCCACGACCCCGAGGGCAGCGCCGCCATGGTCGCGGTCATCGACCAGGCGCACAAGGACGGCGACACGCTCGGCGGCGTCGTCGAGGTGCTCGCCTACGGCCTGCCGCCCGGCCTCGGCAGCTTCACCCACTGGGACCGTCGCCTCGACTCCCGCCTGGCGGGCGCGCTCATGGGCATCCAGGCGATCAAGGGCGTGGCGGTCGGCGACGGCTTCGAGACCGCCAGGCGGCCCGGCTCCCGCGCCCACGACGAGATCGAGTACACCACCCAGGACGGCGTCCGCCGCGTCACCAACCGCGCGGGCGGCGTCGAGGGCGGCATGACCAACGGCGAGATCCTGCGCGTCAGCGCCGCGATGAAGCCCATCTCCACCGTCCCGAGGGCGCTGGCCACCATCGACGTCAAGACCGGCGAGGCGGCCAAGGCCCACCACGAGCGCTCCGACGTCTGCGCCGTCCCGGCGGCCGGCGTCGTGGCCGAGGCCATGGTCGCGCTGGTGCTCGCCGACGCGGCCCTGGAGAAGTTCGGCGGCGACTCCGTCGAGGAGGTCGCGCGCAACCTGTCCGGCTACCTCTCTTCCATGGTGATCAAATGACGGCCAAGGCTGTGCTGATAGGCCCACCCGGCTCCGGCAAGACCACGCTCGGGCTGCTGCTGGCCGAGCGGCTCGGCGTCGCGTTCCGCGACACCGACGCCGACGTCGAGGCGGTGGCGGGCAAGCCCGTCTCCGACATCTTCGTCGAGGACGGCGAGGAGCGCTTCCGCGAGCTGGAGCACGAGGCGGTGCGCCGCGCCCTGGCCGAGCACGACGGCGTGCTGTCGCTCGGCGGCGGCGCCGTGCTGCACGCCGAGACGCAGGCCCTGCTGGCCGGCCAGCACGTCGTCTACCTGCAGGTGGGGCTGGCCGACGCGGTCCAGCGGGTCGGGCTCGCCTCGGCCCGGCCGCTGCTGGTGCTCAACCCGCGCAGCCGGCTGAAGAAGCTGATGGAGGAGCGGCGGCCCGTCTACGAGCGGCTGGCCGCCGTCACCGTGGTCACCGACGGGCGCGAGCCGCGCGAGCTGGCCGACGAGATCGTGAAGGGGCTGCCGGCATGAGCGGGGCCACCAGGATCACCGTGCGCGGCGACGACCCGTACGACGTCGTGGTCGGCACCGGCGTGCTGGCCGAGCTGCCCACGCTGTTCAGGCCCGGCGTCCGCACCGTCGCCGTCATCCACCCGCAGGGCCTGCCCGAGCTGGCCAGGCCGGTGTGCGAGGCGATCGCCGCGGCCGGGCACGAGGTCGCCGCCCTGCCGGTGCCCGACGGCGAGCGGGCCAAGACCGCCGAGGTCGCCGCCGGCCTGTGGTCGGCGCTCGGCCGCCACGGCGTGACCCGCTCCGACGCCGTCGTCGGCGTCGGCGGCGGCGCGACCACCGACCTCGCCGGCTTCGTGGCCGGCACGTGGCTGCGCGGCGTGCAGGTCGTGCTCGTGCCCACCACGCTGCTGGCCATGGTCGACGCCGCGGTCGGCGGCAAGAACGGCATCGACACGCCCGAGGGCAAGAACCTCGTCGGCACGTTCCTGCCGCCCGCGGGCGTGTTGTGCGAGCTGTCCACGCTCGACGGCGTGCCCCGCGACGACTACCGCGCCGGCCTCGCCGAGGTGATCAAGGGCGGCTTCATCGCCGACCCCGAGATCCTGCGGCTGGTCGAGGCCGACCCCGAGGGCGCCGTCCGGCCCGACGGCCCGCACACCCGCGAGCTCATCGAGCGCAAGATCCGCGTCAAGGCCGACGTCGTGGGCGCCGACCTGCGCGAGGCGGGCCTGCGCGAGATCCTCAACTACGGTCACACGCTGGCCCACGCCATCGAGCGCGACCGGCACTACGAGATCCGTCACGGCGAGGCCGTCGCCATCGGCATGGTCTACGCCGCCGAGCTGTCCCGCCTGGCCGGGCGGGCCGACCTCGTCGCGCGCACCCGGCGGATCCTGACCGCCGTCGGGCTGCCCGTCTCCTACCGGGCCGACGCCTGGCCGCGGCTGCGCGACCACATGCGGCTGGACAAGAAGAACCGCGGCGCCAAGCAGCGGTTCGTGGTCCTCGACGACCTCGCCAGGCCCGGGCGGCTCGAAGACCCGGCGGAAGAGCTGCTCGAAGCGGCGTACAAGGAGATCTCGGCATGATCCTCGTGCTCAACGGGCCCAACCTGGGCCGGCTCGGCACCCGCGAGCCCGACGTCTACGGCTCGGAGACGTTCGAGGACGTCGCCGCGCTCTGCCGCGACACCGGCAGGAAGCTGGGCGAGCACGTCGAGGTCCGCCAGACCGACGACGAGGCCGAGCTGGTCCACTGGCTGCACGAGGCCGCCGACGGCCGCATCCCGGTGGTGCTCAACCCGGCCGCGTTCACCCACTACTCCTACGCGCTGCGCGACGCCATCGCCCAGCGCCGGGCCCCGCTCGTCGAGGTCCACCTCACCAACCCCGCGGCCAGGGAAGAGTTCCGGCACACCTCCGTCGTCGCCGGGGTGGCGACGGGCACCATCGCCGGCTTCGGACTACAGTCGTACGTCCTTGCGCTGCACGCTATCGCGGAGATGAACACCACCTCATGAGGCACTACAAGTCCTTCGTCGCCCTGGGCGACAGCTTCACCGAAGGACTGAACGACCCGGGCCCCGACGGCCACTACCGTGGCTGGGCCGACCGGGTCGCCGAGCGGCTGGCCGCCGACGACCCCTCCTTCCGCTACGCCAACCTGGCGGTGCGCGGCAAGCTGCTCGACCAGATCATCGCCGAGCAGGTGCCGGTGGCCGTCGAGATGGCGCCCGACCTGGTCAGCTTCTGCGCCGGCGGCAACGACCTGCTCAGGCCGGGCAGCGACCCCGACGTGATGGCCAAGAAGCTCGCCGGCGCCGTCCGCGACCTGCGCGCGGGCGGGGCGGACGTGCTGCTGTTCACCGGGGTCGACCCGCGCGACACGCCGCTCATGCGCCGCCTGCGCGGCCGCTTCGCCGTCTTCTACCTGCACCTGCGCTCCATCGCCGACCTGTACGGGTGCCGGCTCGTGGACCAGTGGTCGATGCAGGGGCTGCGCGACTGGCGGGCGTGGAGCCCCGACCGGCTGCACATGAACGAGGACGGGCACCGGCTCGTCGCCGCGCGGGTGCTGGACGTGCTCGGGGTGCCGTTCGACGACTGGCGCAAGGACTGGCCGGCGCAGCGCGCGGACCCGCGGGCGCGGCGGCGCGAGGACGCGCAGTGGATCAGGGAGCACCTGGTGCCGTGGGTGTCGCGCCGCCTGCGCGGCGTCTCCTCGGGCGACGGCCTCACGCCGAAGCGTCCCGACCTCACGCCCTGGATCTGACCCGGTCACCCCGCGCCGGAGACCCCGGCGCCTGCCCGCGGGTCAGGCGTCCGTCGGCTCGGCCGCGAGGCGCTTGAGCGCGGCCCGGGGGACGGCCGGGTCGGTGGTGCGCCAGAACGGCGGCAGCGAGCCCAGCAGGAAGCCCGAGTAGCGGGCCGTCGCGAGGCGCGGGTCGAGCACGGCGATCACGCCCTTGTCGTGCTGCGAGCGCAGCAGCCGCCCCGCCCCCTGGGCGAGCAGCAGCGCCGCGTGGTTGGCGGCGACCGCCATGAAGCCGTTGCCGCCCCGCGCCGCCACGTGCCGCTGCCGGGCGGAGGTGAGCGGGTCGTCGGGGCGCGGGAACGGCACCCGGTCGATGATGACGAGCCGCAGCGACGGCCCCGGCACGTCCACGCCCTGCCACAGCGACAGGGTGCCGAACAGGCAGGTGGGCTCGTCCTCGGCGAACTGCTTGACCAGCAGCATCGTCGAGTCGTCGCCCTGGCACAGCAGCGGCACGTCGAGGCGGTCGCGCAGCGCCTCCGTCGCGGCCTTGGCGGCGCGCATCGAGGAGAACAGGCCGAGCGTGCGGCCACCGGCCGCCTCGATCAGCTCGGCGATCTCGTCGAGGTACTGCTGCGGCAGGCCGTCGCGGCCCGGCTGGGGCAGGTGCTTGGCGACGTACAGGATGCCGGCCCTCGGGTGGTCGAAGGGGGAGCCGACGTCGATGCCCTGCCACTCGCCGGACCCGCCGAGCCCCCACTGCGCCGCGAGCCCGTCGAACGTGCCGCCCAGGGCGAGCGTGGCGGAGGTGAGGACCACCGTGCGCTCGCCGAACAGCTTGTCGCGCAGCATGCCGCTGACGGTGAGCGGGGCGACGCGCAGCGCGGGCGGACGGCGGTCGGTGCCGGCGTCGAGCCAGACGACCTCGGCCCGGTCGGCCTCGGAGGCGTGCCCGTACGCCTCCAGCATGCGCACCGCCGTGTCGTGCACCTCGTCGAGGGCGGTGAACGCGGCCTTGCGCTGGCCCGCCTTGTCGGGGTCGTCCTTGTCGGCGTTGCGCGGCCCGAGGGCCGTGACGCAGCGCCAGGCGGTGTCGCGGATGAGCTGCAGGGTCAGCGCGAGCACCTGCGGCAGGTCGTCGACGCGGCCGGGCGGGGCGGCGGCGAGCAGCGCCTTCAGGTCTTCGCCCGCCTCCTGGAGCTGGTCGGCGACCGACTGCTCGATGAGGCGGCCGACCCGCCGCACGGCCAGCGACACGGTCAGCTCCGACAGCTCGCCGGTGACCACCGAGGTGACCCGGTCGACCAGCTCGTGGGCCTCGTCGACGACCACGACCTTGTGCTCGGGCAGCACCGGCAGGTCGCCCATGGCGTCGATGGCGAGCAGCGCGTGGTTGGTGACCACGACGTCGACCTCGCCGGCCCGCTGCCTGGCCAACTCGGCGAAGCACTCGGCGCCGCTGGGGCAGCGGTTGGCGCCCAGGCACTCCTGGGCGCTGACGGAGAACTGCCGCCACGCCTGCTCGCTCACGCCCGGCACCAGCTCGTCGCGGTCGCCGGTCTCGGTCTCCTCGGCCCACTCCTGGATGCGCTGCACCATGCGGCCGGTGGCGCTGACCTCGCGCGGGTCGAAGAGCTGGTCCTGCTCGTCGTCCTCGGGCCAGCCGGCCGTCGCCTTGTAGCGGCACAGGTAGTTGCGGCGGCCCTTCAGGATGGCGAACGTCGGCTCGTGCGGCAGCTCCTTGCCCAGCGCCTCGGCGAGCCTCGGCAGGTCGCGGTCGACGAGCTGGCGCTGCAGCGCGATCGTGGCGGTGGAGACGACCACGGGCTTGTCGCTGTCCATGGCGTGGCGGATCGAGGGGACCAGGTAGGCCAGCGACTTGCCGGTGCCCGTGCCGGCCTGGACCGCCAGGTGCTCGTCGGCGTCGATGGCCTGCTGCACGGCCCGGACCATGGTGACCTGGCCCGGCCGTTCGCTCCCTCCGACGGCGTTGACCGCGATGCTGAGCAGTTCGTCCACTGACGGGAGATGGGAGTCCGGCACGGCACTAAACGCTACCCGCATTTGCCGGGTCGCCGTGCCGAACCGGGGCCGGACGCGGGCCGAACGGGGTGTGACCGGCCAGACGCATCCCGGCATTCCCGAACGCTTTCGGCGGCACGCGTGGCACACTGGGCGATCGGGACCCCAACTGGTCGGACACGATCTCCAGTGGTTGACTCAGGGGCCTATGGTGTGTATGGGAAGGCCGATTCTGTAGGGTTTTCCGGGGTCGAGTGGACGAATAAAGGCTGGTTAAAGCAGTATGTCTGCCATGTCGGAAGTTGTCCCGTTGCCGTCGTTCGGCGAAGTCTTCTTCGATGCACGAGGTCAGGAGCGGTGCCTCCGGGTCACGTGGCACGAGGGCACCTTGGTGCTCAGCCTGTGGCGTGGGGAGATGTGCACAGCGAGCTTCCGCATGCCGATGGAGGACGTCGGCCGCCTGCTCGACACCCTCGACGAGGGGTTCGCGGAGGCCACGGGCGAGCAGCCCGCCGTCCCCGCGCACGACCCGGGCATCGAGATCATGCCCGGCACCGGGCAGTACCAGCGCCCGCAGCCCCTCCACCAGCAGCCGCCGGCCCAGCCGCTCGACGAGCGGCCCACGGCGGCCCTGTCCCCGAACGACGTCCTCGTGGCCCGGGGCCCCGCACCGCAGGACAAACTGGTCGCCGGGTTCGGCGAGACCACGGCCCCGAGGGAGCCGAGCCCCGCCTACGGCGAGCGGACGCCCTTCACCGGCCCCCAGTACGTCGACAGCACCGGCCCCCAGCCCCGCTACACCGGCGACCCGTTCAGCGGTCCCCAGTACACCGGCGACCCGGTCAGCGGCCCCCAGCACTACGCGGGCGACCCGTTCAGCGGCCCGCAGTACACGCCCGAGCCCGCGCAGCCGTACCAGCCGCCGCAGCCCGACCGCTTCACCGGCCCCCAGTACGTCGACCACCAGTACGCCGACCACCAGTACGCCGACGAGCCCGTCTACCAGATGCCCGGCGCCGACCAGCGCCGCCAGTCGCCGCTCGCCACCGATCCGCTCGGCTTCCCCTCCCAGGCCGCCGACCGGTACGCCGCCCCGCCCGCGCCGGCCTACCCGGCGGACGCGTACCCGTCCGACCCCTACCGCCGCCAGGACTCCTACGCGCCGCAGCAGCCGTCCCAGCCGCCTCAGCCGCAGGGCCAGGCCGCCGACGGCGGCGGGGCGGGCCTCGGCACGCCCATGCACGGCATCCCGGGCGCCGGCCGCCGCCGCACCGCACCCCAGCAGGCCGCGCCCGCCGACTACCGTGACGACTACCGGGACGACTACCGGGACGACTATCGGGGCGACCACCGCGACGACTACGGCGCCTACCAGCAGCCCGCGTCCCAGCCCCAGTCGTCCCAGCCCCAGCAGCCGCCCAACCCGGTCGACCCGCTGCTCGCGCTCGGCCGCCAGGAGCAGTACCCGCCGCAGCAGCCCGACCAGGGCATGTCCCGCCCGTACGTCGGGGACCCCATGTTCTCCACGGGCGAGCGCCTGCGTCCCGAGCAGCCCGACTACCACGAGCGGAGCGACCGCAGGGAGTGGTGACGGCCGGCCCGCCTCGGCGGGCCGGGTACGCTCCTCTCGGCGAGTTGATCGGGCGGCGGCCGGCCGGGTGACCGGCGGCTCGCCGGGCCGAGTCGGGGAGGAGCGCCGGTGAGTCCCATCCTGGGCCTGCAGCTGCTGCTGGTGGCGGGCGGCGCGATCGCGGTCGCCGCCGTGGCCAGACGCAAGGGCTGGCCCGCGCCGCTGCTGCTGGTCGCGGCCGGGCTGCTGGTGTCGCCGCTGGTGCCCGCGGTGCCGCTCGACCCCGAGCTGGTCCTGTACGTGTTCCTGCCGCCGCTGCTCTACTCCGCCGCGCTCGACAGCTCCTACCTGCGCCTGCGCGACGTCAAGCGGGCCGTGGCGCTGCTGTCGATCGGGCTGGTGCTGTTCACCGCGGTCGTGGTCGGGTTCGTCGTGCACCTGATGCTGCCGGCGCTGCCGATGCCGCTGGCGTTCGCGCTGGGCGCCATCATCGCGCCGCCCGACGCGGTGGCCGCCGTCGCGGTCGGCCGGCGGCTCGGGCTGCCGCGCCAGGCGCTGACCATCCTCATCGGCGAGAGCCTGTTCAACGACGCCACCGCGCTGACGCTCTACCGGGTGGCGATCGGCGCGCTCACCGGCGGCACCATCGACCTGATGCACAGCGGGTGGCAGTTCCTGACGGCGACGGCCGGCGGCGTGGCGATCGGGCTGGCGCTCGCGGTCGCGTTCGCGTGGTTGTTCACGCTGACCCGCGACTCGCTGGTCGAGAACACGCTCATGCTGCTCATCCCGTTCGCCGCCTACCTCGCGGCCGAGACCGTGCACGCCTCCGGCGTGATCGCGGTGGTCATCGTCGGCCTCTACCTCGGCTACCGCATGCACCTGCGCGGGTTCGGCACCCGGCTGGTGTCCGACGCGGTGTGGAAGGTCACCGACTTCTTCCTGGAGACGATCGTGTTCGCGCTGATCGGGCTCCAGCTCGTCACCGTGATCCGCGGCATCTCCGGCTACAGCGCCTGGCAGGTGGCCGGCTACGCCGCCGCGGTGCTGGGCGTGACCATTCTCACTCGGTTCGTGTGGGTGTTCACCGCCACGTCCGTCATCAAGCTCCTCAGCCGCCGGGGCTCGCGCGCGCCCACCCGGCAGCAGAGCGTCATCCTGGGATGGGCGGGCATGCGCGGCGTCGTGTCGCTGGCGGCGGCCTTCGCCCTCCCGCCCGGCGTGCCGCCGCGCGACCGGGCCATGCTGCTGTTCCTGACGTTCACCACCGTGATCGGCACGCTGCTCGTCCAGGGCACCACGTTCCCCGCGCTGATCCGGCGGCTGGGGGTCTCCAGCGACCAGGAGCAGTACGAGGACCGCCTGGCCGAGGCGGCCGCCCAGCAGGCGGCGCTGGAAGCCGGCCTCGCCGAGCTGGAGCGGCTGGTGGCCGAGCAGGACAACGAGCCCGACGAGATCCAGAAACAGGTCATCGACCAGCTCAGGGAGAAGTCGTGGCGGCGCTCGCTCAGCGCCTGGGAGCGGCTCGGCGGCGGCACCGGGCAGGGCGGCGCCGAGACGCCGAGCAACCTCTACCGGCGCCTGCGGCGCGAGATGCTCCAGGCCGAGCGGCAGGTCTTCGTGCGCCTGCGCGACGAGCGGCGGCTGGACGACGAGGTGCTGCGCGAGGTGATGGCCCAGCTCGACTTCGAGGAGGCCATCCTCGAACGCTGACCCGGCCCCTCCCTCTCGTCACCCCATCTGGTTGTCCACGTAGCACCACCGCCAGTCCTCGCCCCGCTCGTACGACTGGACCACCGGGTGGGAGGTCGAGTGGTAGTGGGCGGTGGCGTGCTTGCTGGGCGAGGAGTCGCAGCAGCCGATGTGGCCGCACTCCAGGCAACGCCGCAGGTGCACCCAGCGGCCGCCCGTCGCCAGGCACTCCTCACAACCCTCGGGGGTGCGCGCCGCCGGGTCTTCAGCCTTGGAAAGATGCTCGCACATAGCCATATGAATCATCCTAATACCCGGGGGCGGGGCTCTCGGCAGGGTGTTTCGCCTGCTCACCGAGCCGGTGGCCGCCCCCTCGCGGACCGGTCCCCCGGGGCGGGGGCGCGGCCCGAGGGCGACCGGGCTCAAGAGCCGAGGCCGGGGGGACGGGGGACGGGCCGATGTCGGGCACGGCCCGGGGACGCCGGTCGGGCGCAGTCGTGGGAAGAGGGCCGGTCGTCGTCGGGCTGAGGGGCTGTCATGGTCGGCCCGGGCCCCGCGGTCGGTTCGGGTCCTGCGGTCGGTTCGGGTCCTGCGGTCGGTTCGGGTCCTGCGGTCGGTTCGGGTCCTGCGGGCGGCTCGGGCCTTGCGGGCGGCTCGGGCGTCACGCCTGGTCCTGGGGCGTCCGGCAGGGGGCGTCCGACAGGGGGCGTCCGGGCAGTGGACGGTCGGGCAGTGGACGGTCGGTTCGGGCCGTCCGCTGCCCGGATCGGTGCGTCTAGCGTCCGTCCGGAGCGCCCTCGGAGCCCGTGGTGCCGGCGGTGTCCGGGCCCGGGTCAGGGGTGTCGTCCAGTCCTGTGGGCCGGCCGTTGTCGCCTGGCTCGGGGTCCGGTCGCGGGGTCTGGGAGTCGGTGGGGGTGGGGCGGCAGTGGGTGGTGCAGCCGCCGAAGCGGGACGGGTCGATCGGGGTGAAGGACGACGCCGGCACGCCCTTCAGCGCCCCGATCATCGTGTCCTTCCAGATGGGCCCCGGCAGGCTGGCCCCCGCCACGACCCCGTAGTACCGCCCGCCGATCGTCACCCCGACCAGCTTGTGCCGTTGCGACCCCCGAGGGTCGCCGATGCTGACGGCCGCCGCCAGGTCCGGGGTGAACCCGGCGAACCAGGCGGTCGCGTAGTCGTCGGTGGTGCCGGTCTTGCCGGCCGCGTCCCGGCCGATGCCGCCGACGTCGCGCATGGTGCCCCGGGTGAACACGCCGGACAGCACGTCCGCCGTGGCGTCCGCGACGGCCGGTTCGAGGGCCTGGCGGCACTTGGGGCGGTACCGGGTGGTGTCGCCGTCGCGGTCGGTGATGCGGGTGATCGCCATCGGCGCGCAGTAGGAGCCGCGCGCCGCGATCGCCGCGTAGGCGGCGGCCACGGTGACCGGGTCCATCTCGTTGATGCCGAGCGTGAACGTCTCGTACTCCCGCAGCTTGCGGCCGTCGGCCCGCCTGATGCCGAGCGACTTGGCCGTGGTCACGGTCTCGCAGAGGCCGACCCGCCGCTCCAGCTCCATGAAGAACGTGTTGACCGACCCCCACGTCCCCGTCCGGAGGGTCTTCCATCCGGGGGAGCCCTCGTCGTTGGTGACCGTGTGGGTGGGGTCGCCGATGTTCTCGCCCGCGCAGTTCTTGAACGTCGAGTAGCCCGGCGCCCGGTAGCCCGCGCTCACCGTGAACCCGTCGTCCACCTTCATGCCCTGCTTGAAAGCGCTGATCAGGGTGAACGTCTTGAACGTGGACCCCGCCTGGAAGCCGATGCCGCCACCGTGCGCGGCGTCCGCGACCAGGTTGTAGGAGATCTCGCCGCGCTCCTCGCCGTTGCCGTACGGGCGGCTGGCCGCCATCGCCTGGATCGCGCCGGTGCCCGGCCGGACCAGGGCCTCGGCGGCGACCGGGTGGTCGGAGGCGTGGACGTACCTGCGGATCGCGCGGTCGGCGGCGGCCTGCCTGGCGGGGTCCAGGGTGGTCCTGATCGTCAGGCCGCCGCGGTTGAGGGTGGCCAGGCGTTCCTTCGCGGTGCGGCCGAAGTCCGGGTTGCCGAGGATCTCGTGCCGGACATAGAGGCAGAAGTAGGGGTACTTGCTGGATTCGCAGCCGCCGGGCAGCTTCGTGCCCTTGTAGCCGAGCTTGGCCTTCTTGGCCTGGCCGGCCGCCGCCTGGGTGATCTTCCCCAGCTCGGCCATCCGGTCGAGCACCACGTCGCGGCGGTGCAGCAGCCGCTGACGGTGCTCCTTGCCCAGGTTGGGGTCGGTGGCGTTCGGGTCCTGGACGGCGCCGGCCAGCGTCGCGGCCTGCGGCAGGGTCAGCTCGGCCGCCGGGACGCCGAAGAAGCGCCGGGCCGCCGCCTCCACCCCGTACGCGCCTGCCCCGAAGTAGGCGATGTTCAGATATTTCTCCAGGATCTGGTCCTTGGTGTACTTCTCCTCCACGCCCATGGCGTAGCGCAGCTCGTTCAGCTTGCGCGCGTAGCTGGCCTCCAGGGCGGCGTCGCGCTCCTCGTCGGTGCCGGCGGAGTTCAGCAGCACCTGCTTGACGTACTGCTGGGTGATGCTCGAACCGCCCTGCGCGACCTCGCCGGCCCGCAGGTTCGTGGCGAGCGCGCGCAGCGTGCCCTCGAGGTCGATCGCGCCGTGCTGGTAGAAGCGGTAGTCCTCGATGGCCACGATCGCGGTCTTCATGACCTCCGCGATGTCGTCGAAGCCGACCACCTCGCGGTACTCCTCGTAGAAGCGGGCGATCTCGCCGCCCTCGGCGTCCTGCACGATCGTGACCTCGGCCGGCGGCGGCTCCACCAGGTCGACCGGTTTGAGGTCCACCTCACCGGCCGCCGCGACCAGCCCGAACCCGGCGCCCCCGACGGCCGGGACCGCGATCCCGGCCACGAGCACGCCCGCCGCCGCCCCCGCGGCGGCGAGCCGCACGATCTTCGTCCCCCGGCGTGCCATCAGAGCTTGCCGAGCCCGCGGGCCAGGACGGTGGCGGTCTTCGCGATCACCGTGTTGTCCACGGACGGGGTCGAGCGGGTGGTGTAGACGGCCAGGACGACGGGCGCCGCGCCCTTGGCCGGCCACACGACGGCGATGTCGTTGGCGCCGCCGATCTCGGGGTTGGTGCCGGTCTTGTCGCCGATCGTCCAGGTCTTGGGCAGGCCGGCGCGGATGCGCTCGTCGCCCGTCCGCGTGGCCAGCAGCCAGGCGGTGAGCCGTTCGCGGTCCTTGGCCGTCAGCGCGTCGCCGGCGGTGACCCGGCGCAGGTCGCGGGAGATGGCGGCGGGCGTGGTGGTGTCGCGCCGGTCCTTCGCCGTCCAGTCGTTGAGCTCGGTCTCCCAGCGGTCCAGGCGGGAGACCGGATCCTTCAGCGAGCGGAAGTAGCGGGTGAGGCCGGCCGGTCCGCCGATCTGCTTCAGGATCATGTTGCCCGCGGTGTTGTCGCTGAGCGTGATGGCCGCCTCGCAGAGCTGGGCGACGGTCAGGCCGTCCGCGACGTGCTTCTCGGTCGTCGGCGAGTTGGCCACCAGGTCGTCCTCGGTCCACTTGACGACCTTGTCCATGAGGCCGGGCTCGGCTGTGCGGGCCTTGTGCAGCGCGGCGGCGCAGGCCATCGCCTTGAACGTGGACAGCAGCGGGAACCGCTCGCCCGCCCGGTAGCCGACCGTCCGGCCGGTGCCGGTGTCGATCGCGTACGCGCCGATCCGCCCCTTGTAGGCCGCCTCCAGCGCGCGGAGCTCCTTCGTCACCAGAGCCTGGCCGGCGGGCACGGCGGCGGGCGCAGCGGCGGGCACGGCGGCGGGCACGGCGGTGACCGTCGTCGTGGCGGCCGAGGCCGTGCCCGTTCCCGTGCCCAGGGCGCCTCCAGCGAGGAGGCAGGCCGCCAGGGCGGTCGCGAGGTGGCGGGCGCGGTTGTGTCGCATGTGACCATTCCTTGCAGTCGTCCGTCAGAGGGCAGAAGCACAGCAGACCGGATCAGGTGATGTCTAATAGCGATATCAGGTCTTGAAGCATTAGATTTCTGATATCACCGCAGGCCGCGCGGATTCCGCCACGGGAGCGGGCGCTTGGGTAGGGTCGGGGTATGCGACTCCACAAGAGCCGGTTCCTGTCCCTTGCCGCCTTCTCCGTCGTCGTCCTCGCAGCAGCCGGGTGCGGCGAGGTCAACCAGACCATCGACAAGGCCCAGGCGTGCCTGGAGGCGCCGAAGATCGTCACGGACCTGGGCGCGCAGATCACCAAGCTCACCGACGATCCCCAGGCCATGGACAAGGCGCTGGACGACGCCGCCGCCAAGCTCAACGACGTCGCCGACAAGGCCGCCAACACCACGCTCAAGGAGGCCTCCGACAACCTGGCCACCACGCTGAGCAACATCTCGGTGAAGGACGTCAACGACGCCGTGGACGCGGCCCAGAAGGTGGGCAAGGACTCGGCGGCCTACCTGGAGAAGGTCACGCAGGCCTGCACGAACTGAGGCGCGGCGCCGGGAACGACAATCCCGCCATCTCTAGGGGAAATGTGGACGAATTACCGTTTTCCCATGGAACCCGACCCGCGTTTCACCTTGGCCAACGAACGCACCTTCCTCACCTGGCTGAGCACGGCGCTGGCGCTCAGCGCGGGCGGGGTGGCCATGGCGGCGGTGCCGGCCGACGTGTTCGTGCCGTGGATCCGCACCACGCTGGCCGTCGTGCTCGTCACGCTCTCGGCCCTGGCGGCGGGCATGGCCTACCCGCGCTGGCGCAACATCCAGCGCGCCCTGCGCGCCCAGGCGCCGCTGCCCCCGCCCGCGCTGGCCGCCGTGTTCGGCTACGGCGTGGCGGCCGTGGCCGTCATCGCGCTCGTCCTCATCATCCTCGCGGCCTGAGCGGCGCACGCGATGACGGGGGCGGGGGCGGGCGCGGGGACGCCTGAGGAGGAGGTCTGGGACCGCGGCCTGCAGAGCGAGCGCACCCGGCTGGCCTGGGTGCGCACGGCCGTGGCGCTGGCCACCGGCGGGCTCGGCGCGGCCGGGCTGTGCGGCGGCGGCGGCCAGGGCGGCGCCCGCCGTGGCGGCGTTCGCGGTGGCCGCGTTCTGCGGCGGCCTGCTGCTGACCCGCACCCGGGCCCGCTACCGCAGGGTGCAGGCGGCGCTGCACGGCGGGCGGCCGCTCGACGCCGGCGCGGACGTGCTGCTCGCCTGGCTCGGCACGCTCTGCGTGGTCGCCGGCGCGGCGGCGTTCGTCTGGTCCCGCGCACTCTGAACAGCGCGTCCGCAAAGGCCCCGCGTCCTGGGAGAGGGGGCCGGTTTGCGGGAGCCGGGGACCAGGGCGGAGACTCGGAGTAAGGAGGTGACTCCGATGGAGGAAGAACGCAGAACCGTGCCCTTCGAGTGCCGCCGCTGCTGGCACGTCTGGGAGGAGGAGTACCTCGTCCGGCGCACCGAGGACGCCCACGGCAACGAGGCGACCCTCTGGCTGCGTCACGGGGTCGCGGTGCCGCCGCCCTCGCCCGGGACGATCTGCCCGAGGTGCGGCTGCCAGCAGGCCACCACGTTCCCCGAGGGCTATCTCCTGCACCACCCGGAGCTGATGCCGCCGGAGACGCCGGCCGTGCCCGATCCGACACCGTTGCTGAGCCCCGTCCCGAAACCGCTCTATTAGAGCTAACCTGACAGCAGGTGAGCATTCCCTAGCGTCCGGTGTCACAAGACCGTCTTGCCGGGATTGTGTAATCGGCCGGACACTGAGGGCGAACGGCGATCCGAGGCCGGGGGTGGTCTTCGTGCCCGACGGGTTCGAAACCCGTATGTCATGGCCTTACGAGTGCCTGCGCTGTCTGCACGTCTGGGAGGAGGACTTCCTGCTCCGCAGCCTCACGGACGTGCACGGCAACGAGACGCAGATCTGGCTGAGATCCGGCGTGTCGGTGCAGCCGCCCTGGTCGGGGTCGTGCTGCCCGGGCTGCGGCGCCTACGACGTCACCTCGTTCCCGTCCGGCTACCTGAGCCGCCATCCCGAGCTGATCGCGGCGCCGGACCCGGAGCCCGAGCCGGCGCCGCTGCTGGTGCCGGTCGCCGAGCCGCCGGGCAGAGCGCCCGCCGTGGAGCGGATCACCCTGCCCGGCCGGCTGCTGGTGGCGATCGGGGCGCCCGTCGCGTTATTCGTCGGCTACGAGTTCTACGCGACGGTGGTCGCGCCCGTGCACCACCACTGACCGGCTCACCCGCTGCTGAGGCTGTCCAGCCAGGCCTGGTGCAGGCCGGCGAAGCGGCCCGCGGCGGCGATCAGCCGGTCCGGCGGCCCGTCCTCGACGATCCGGCCGCGCTCCATGACCAGCACGCGGTCGGCGATCTCCACGGTGGAGAGCCGGTGCGCGATGATCAGCGCCGTGCGGTCGGCCAGGATGGTGCGCAGCGCCCGCTGCACCAGGCGCTCGCTGGGCACGTCCAGACTGGAGGTCGCCTCGTCCAGGATCAGCACCGCGGGGTCGGCCAGGAACGCCCGGGCGAACGCGACGAGCTGCCGCTGCCCGGCGGACATCCGCCCGCCGCGCTTGCCGACCTCGGTGTCGTAGCCGTCCGGCAGGCTGGAGATGAACTCGTGCGCGCCGATCGCCTTGGCGGCCTCGCGCACCTCCCGGTCGCCGGCCTGCGGCCGGCCGAACCTGATGTTGTCCGCGACCGTGCCGCTGAACAGGAAGTTCTCCTGCGTCACCATGACGACCGCCTGGCGGAGGGTGGGCTCGTCCAGGGTGCGCAGGTCCACGCCGTCGAGCAGCACCCGGCCCTCGGTGGGGTCGTAGAAGCGGGAGATGAGCTTGGCCAGCGTGGTCTTGCCCGCGCCGGTCGAGCCGACCAGCGCCACGGTCTGCCCGGCCGGCACCGTGAGGTCGAGGCCGGGCAGGATCGGCATCTCCTCGACGTAGGCGAACCTGACCTGCTCGAAGCGGATCCGGCCGCGCGCCCGGCCCTGCGGCAGCGGGGCGGGGTCGCGCGGCTCGGGCACCGACGGCTCCTCCTCCAGCACCCCGGACAGCTTCTCCAGGGCCGCGCCGGCCGACTGCAGCGTGTTGTAGAACTGGCTGACCTCCTGCATCGGCTCGTAGAACTGGCGCAGGTAGAGCAGGAACGCGGCCAGCACGCCGACCTTGACCTCGTCGTGCAGCGCCAGGTAGCCGCCGTAGAGCAGCACCCCGCCGACGGTCAGGTTGCCGATGAGCTTGATGCCGGTCATGAACGTCGCGCCCAGCTTCATGCCGCCGGCGTTGGCGTCGCGGTAGTCGTCGTTGAGCTGCTCGAAGATCTCCTGGTTGCGCGGCTCCCTGCGGAAGGCCTGCACCGCGCGGATGCCGGTCATCGACTCCACGAAGTGAACGATCACCAAGGCGACCGTCTCGCGGGTCCGCCGGTAGACGAGGGCCGACTGCCGGCGGAACCAGCGGGTGAACAGCAGCAGCAGCGGCAGCGGGACGAGCGCCATCAGGCCGAGCGGCAGGTCCAGCACCAGCAGCAGCACGGCCGTGCCGATCATCGTCAGCAGCGCCCGGACCAGCGCGTCGAAGCCGGACTGCAGCAGCTCGGCGATGTTCTCGATGTCGGAGGTCAGCCGCGAGATCACCCGGCCCGAGGTGTACTGCTCGTGGAAGCTCAGCGACAGGCGCTGGAAGTGGTCGAAGACCCGGCGGCGCAGCTCCAGCAGGATGCCCTGCCCGATCCGGCCCGACATGTTGAGGAACGCCTGCCGGGTGACCGCCTGCACGAGGGTCGCGGCCAGGATCACCCCGACCACGACCAGCAGGGTGGCCGGCCCCTCGCCGCGCGACAGGGGCGGGATGCCCTCGTCGATGCCGACCGAGACCAGGAACGGGATGGACAGCCCGGCCGCGCTCGACACCACGATCGTGGCCACGAGCAGCGCGATGCGCCTGCGGTAGGGCCGCAGCAGCGCGCCGAGCAGCCGCCGCGAGCGCTCCCGCAGCAGGACGGAGACCTTCTCCGGCAGCTCGTCCTGGTCCTCGGAGGCGACCCCGCGCCAGGACGCGCCCGCCGGCGGGCCGGACGACTGGGTGGCGGTGGTCATCGCAGCGCTCCTTCCGAGGCGTCGTCGAGGTCGGCGTCCTGGGCCAGCAGCTCGCGGTACTCGGGCACCTCGGCCAGCAGCTCGTGGTGCTGCCCGACGTGCGTGATCGTGCCGTCGCGCAGCAGCGCCACCTTGTCGGCCAGCAGCACGGTGGAGGCGCGGTGGGCGACCACGATGCCGGTGGCGTCGCGCAGCACGTGCCGCAGCGCCTCCTCCACCAGGGCCTCGGTCTCCACGTCGAGCGCGGACAGGGTGTCGTCGAGCACCAGCACGCGCGGCCTGCTGAGCACTGCCCGGGCCAGGGCCAGGCGCTGGCGCTGGCCGCCGGACAGCGACAGCCCCTGCTCGCCGATGCGGGTGTCGAGGCCCCACGGCAGGTCGTGGACGAACCCGGCCTGCGCGGTGCGGATCGCGTCCTCCAGCTCCTCCTCGGTGGCGTCGAGCCGGCCGAGCATGAGGTTCTCGCGCACGCTCATCGAGAACAGCGTCGGCTCCTCGAACGCCGTCGCCACCACGCTGCGCAGGGCGGCCAGCTCCAGGTCGCGCACGTCGTGCCCGTCGATCGTGACGCGGCCCTCGGTGGGGTCGAGCAGGCGGGGCACCAGCGCGGTCAGCGTGGTCTTGCCCGCGCCGGTCGGGCCGACGAGGGCGACGGTCTCGCCGGGCCGCACGTCCAGCCAGACGTCGCGCAGCACCGGGCGCTCGGCGCCGGGGAAGCGGAACCCGACGCCCTCGAAGCGCAGGTGGCCGCGCGGCCGCTCGATGGTCTCGGTGCCGCTCTCGATGGACGGGACGGTGTCCATGACCTCCATCAGGCGGTCGGCGGAGGTCATCGCCTCCTGGGCCATGGCCAGGAGGTAGCCGAGGCTCGCGATCGGCCACACGAGCTGGAGCATCAGCGTGGTGAAGGCGACCAGCGCGCCCAGCGTCAGCCCGCCCGCGCCGACCGCGAGCGCGCCGAGCAGCAGCGACAGGGCCAGCGTGACGTTGGGGATCACCTCGAGGAAGGTGAAGAAGCGGGCCGACAGGCGCACCTTGTCGAGCGAGGTGCCGTAGACCTTGAGCGCGGCGTCGTCGTAGCGGTCGTAGACGTGGTGGCGGCGGCCGAACGCCTTGATGGTGCGGATGCCGAGCGCGGACTCCTCGACGAGCGTGGCGAGGTCGCCCTGCTCGTCCTGGACCTGGCGGGAGACGCTGATGTAGCGCTTCTCGAAGCGCAGCGAGGTCCACACGATCGGCACGGCCGAGGCCAGCACCAGCAGCCCGAGCGGCCAGTACATGTTCAGCAGCAGCACGGTGACGGTGATGAGCTGCAGGATGTTCATGACCAGGAACAACATGCCGAAGCCGAGGAAGCGGCGGATGGTCGACAGGTCCGTGGTCGCCCGGGAGAGGAGCTGGCCCGACTGCCACTCGCCGTGGAAGCGCATGGGCAGGCGCTGCAGGTGCTCGTAGAGGTCGTCGCGGATGGCGGTCTCCAGGCCGAGCACCGGTTTGACCTGGGCCCACCGCCGCAGCCAGATCAGCAGCGCCTCGACCACGCCGACGCCGAGCGCGAGCAGCCCGAGGGGGAGCAGCGCGCCGGGGTCCTTGTGCTGGACGGGGCCGTCGATGACCTGTTTGCTGATGAGGGGGAGTGCCATGCCGGCGCCTATGCCGACGAGGGCCGACAGCCAGATGAAGACGAGTCTGCCGACGTACGGGCGGAGGTAGGACTTCATCCGCCACAGGGAGTTGGAGGACAGCAGGGGACGGCGAGGTACATACGTATCGGGAGGCATCCCTTCAAGGCTAATACTGGCGATCAACCCGTTTTTTGTGGCTCAGGGGTGCGTTTCACGTATGTGACGTGGGAAAACATGAAGGATCATGCACAATGGGCGGCGTAGAATCGAGCGTCATGATTTCCGATGCTGACCTCAAGCACCTGCGTCGCTGCGTCGAGCTGGCCGCCGAGGCGCTGGAGGAGGGCGACGAGCCCTTCGGCTCCGTCCTCGTCTCCGCCGCCGGTGAGATCCTGTTCGAGGACCACAACCGGGTGGCGGGCGGCGACCGCACCCGGCATCCGGAGTTCGAGCTGGCCCGCTGGTCGGCGGCCAACCTCACGCCCGCCGAGCGGGCCACGGCCACCGTCTACACCTCCGGCGAGCACTGCCCGATGTGCGCGGCCGCGCACGGCTGGGTCGGGCTCGGCCGCATCGTCTACGCCGCCTCCTCCGCCCAGCTCGCCGGCTGGCTGGCCGAGCTGGGCGTGCCCGCGCCGCCCGTCCGGCCGCTGCCGGTCGGCGAGGTCGTGCCCGGCGCGCGGGTGGACGGGCCGGTGCCCGAGCTGGCCGGCCCCGTCAGAGAGCTGCACCGCCGCTTCCACGGGGCTGCATAGCGTTTGACCTGCGGTTTGCCGTGCTCCTGGCACAGTCGGAGGCATGGGCGGCCGCCACTCCATCAGGGCCCGGATGACGATCGCGACGGTGATCGTCTTCGGGGTCGTGCTGCTGGCGGGCACGGTGGCGATCTCGCTGACGTACCCGGCGCGGGCCCGCGCCGACCTCTTCGTCCAGGCCGCCACCGCCAGCCGCCGCCTCACCATGCTCATCGACGACCGCCGCTTCACCGGCCCCATCCCCGCCCAGGGGCCGGTCACCCTGCTGCAGGTCGTGGACGAGCGCGGCCAGGTGCTCGCCGCCAGCGAGAGCCTGACCGGCCGGCCGGCCCTCACCGCGGCCCGGCCGCACGGCGGCGACTCGCGGGTGGACGATCGCGTGTGCCGGCCGCGCGGCTGCCTCGTCGTCGTGGGCACCAGCAACCGCGCCACCGCCTACGGGCCGGCGGTGGCCTACGCGGCGGTGCGGGAGCCGTACCTGCTGCGCTCGCCGCTCCTGCCGGTGCTGCTCTACGGCTCCGCCGCGCTGCTGCTGGCGCTGCTCGGCTGGGGCGCCTGGTACGGCACCGGCCGGGTGCTGGCCCCCGTCGAGCGCATCCGCCGCGACCTGCAGCGCATCAGCGCCGAGGACCTGACCCGCCGCGTCGAGGTGCCGCCCGCCCGGGACGAGGTCGCCGAGCTGGCCGGCACCGTCAACGACACCCTGGCCCGCCTGGAGGACGCCGTCGCCCGGCACCGCCGCTTCGTCTCCGACGCCTCCCACGAGCTGCGCTCCCCGATCACCGCGATGCTGGTGCGCCTGGAGGCGGGGCTGGAGGAACGCGACGAGGCCGACTGGCGGGCCGCGCTCGCCGACGCCCGCCGCCTGTCCGACATCGTCCAGGACCTGCTGCTGATGGCCCGCCTGGACGCCGCCGCCCCCGCCGGGCAGGAGGAGGACGTCGACCTCGGCCGGCTCGCCGCCGACGAGATCGAGCGCCGCGGCGGCCGCCTGCCGGTGACCGCCGACCTGCGGCCCGGGGTGGTCGTCCGCGGGAACCGGCTGCGCCTGGCCCGCCTGCTGACGAACCTGCTGTCCAACGCCGACCGCTACGGCGGGTCGCGGGTCAGCGTGCGGGTGCGGGCCGAGGACGGGCAGGCGGTGCTGGAGGTCCGCGACGACGGCCCCGGCATCCCCGAGGACATGCGCGAACGGGTCTTCGAACGCTTCACCCGCCTGGACCGCACCCGCTCGCGCGACAGCGGCGGCTCGGGCCTCGGCCTGCCCATCGCCCGCGACATCGCCCGCGCCCACGGCGGCACGCTGTCGGCCACGGACGGGCCCGGGGCCTGCCTCGTCCTCCGCCTGCCCCTGGCCCCTACCTGACGTCCGTGCCCAGGGCGATCGTCTCGGCCACCTCGGCGTGCCGCTCGGCCTCCTCCTCGGCGAAGCGCTCGGCGTCCAGCTTGTCGGCGATGTCCTCGTCCTGCCGCATGAGCGCGTCCAGCGACTGGCCGGCCATCTCCAGCACGCCCATGTCCGCGTACGCCTGCTGGAGCCGCGGGCTCCACAGCCCGATGTCCTTGACGCACGGCACGATCCTGCTGAACAGCAGTGAGCGGAACAGCCGCAGGTACTCCGAGTGCTCGGTCGCCTCCATCGCCTCGTCGACCTCGGCCGGCGACAGGCCCAGGTTCTCCCAGGTCTCCTCGCCGCGCAGCCGGTCGCGCATGAGGTAGCAGCCCTCGATGACGAAGTCCTCGCGCTCGCGCAGCTCCTGCTCCGACAGGTTGCGGTAGTAGTCGCGCAGCGCCATCCGGCCGAAGGCGACGTGCCGGGCCTCGTCCTGCATGACGTACGCGAGGATCTGCTTGGGCAGCGGCTTGGTCGTGATGTCGCGCATCACCCCGAACGCCGCCAGCGCCAGCCCCTCGATGAGCACCTGCATGCCGAGGTAGGGCATGTCCCAGCGGGAGTCGCTGAGCGTGCTGTCGAGCAGCGCCTTCAGGTGCTCGTTGATCGGGTAGGCGAGCCCCACCTTCTCCTGGAGGAAGCGGGCGTAGGTCTCGGCGTGGCGGGCCTCGTCCATGGTCTGGGTGGCCGCGTAGAACTTCGAGTCGAGGTCGGGCACCGACTCGACGATCTTGGCCGAGCAGATCATCGCGCCCTGCTCGCCGTGCAGGAACTGGGAGAACTGCCAGGCGGCGCCGTGCAGCCGCACCTCCTGGCGGGTCCGCTCGCTCATGCGCTCCCACAGCGGCGTGCCGTGGATGGCGATCGTCTGGTCGGGGACGCCGAGCACGTTGTACGGATCGACCTCGAGATCCCAGTCGATGCGCTTGACCGAGTCCCACTGCTTGTCCTTGCCCTTCTGGTACAGGGCCAGCATGCGGTCGCGGCCGTCGTCGTACTCCCAGGTGAACCGGCTGGCGCCGGACATCTCGACGTTCCAGGTGGAGAGGCCGGCGGGGATGGTGTAGAGATCGTGCGTCGACATCGGACCTCCGGGGGGAGACGTACACCGTACGTACTCCCGTGAGAGTTGCACGTACGGCGTACGGCGGTCAATAGAATGAGCCATGCCCACGGAGCCGCTCTCGCGAGGCCGGATCGTCGCCGCCGCCATCGACCTCATCGAGCGCGAGGGGGCCGACGCGATCTCGATGCGGCGCATCGCCGCCGAGCTGGGCGTCGGCGTGATGTCCCTGTACAACCACGTCCCCAGCAAGGACGCCCTGCTCAACGGCGTGGCCGAGGCGGTGCTCAGCGAGATCGAGTTCACCGACGACCCCGACGCCCACTGGGCCGACCGGGTGCGCACGCAGGCGCGGGCCTTCCGGCAGATCGCGAGCCACTACCCGCGCTCGACGATGCTGGTGGTCAGCAGGCAGCTCCACTCGGCCGCCGGCCTGCTGCCGGTCGAGCGGGCGCTCGCCACGCTGCGCAGCGCGGGCTTCGACGGGGCCGAGGCGGTCAGCATGCTGCGCGTGTTCATCGCCTACATCGTGGGGTCGCTGCTGCGCGAGGTCGGCGTGACGCCGGCGTTCGCGCCCGCGCACACCCGGACCATCTCGCCCGTCGGCGTGGACGCCGCGCTGTTCCCCGAGGTCAGCTCGCTGGCGTCGCTGCTCGACGAGTGCGACCACGAGGAGGAGTTCGAGTTCGGCCTGGAGATGCTCATCCAGGCGGCCGCCGCGCGGGCGGAGCGGGGGAGCGGGGAGCAGGGCAGCAGAGGGCAGGCGAGCAGGCAGCGGGGAAGCAGGGAGGGCACCCGCTGACCGGGCGCCCTCCCGGCCATCATCAGTACCAGTTGTGAGACCTCCAGTGGCCCCAGGCTCCGCACGGCCGGCCGTACCTGCCCTTGATGTAGGCCAGGCCCCACCGGATCTGCGTCTCCGGGTTGGACCGCCAGTCGCGGCCCGCGCCGCGCATCTTGCCGCCGGGCAGTGCCTGCGGGATGCCGTACGCGCCGGACGAGCGGTTGTAGGCGTGGTGGTTCCAGTTGCTCTCCCTGGTCCAGAGCTGGTCCAGGCAGCGGAACTCGGTGAGGTTCCATGACCGCTGGACCACGTGGTCCAGGGCGATCCTCTTGTTCCTGTTGGCCGGCTTGATGGCCGGGATGTCGGGTTGCGCGGATGTCGTCCACGTCCTGGTCCTGATCGGGGTCGGCGCCTCCGCCGCCCCCGCCCAGGCCGCGGGCGTGGTGATCGTGCTGAGCGCGGTGAGCGCCGTCAGGCTGATGAGCGTGCCGCTGAGTGCGCGCTTGCCGTCGCGTTTGGTGTCGCGTTTGCTGTCGCGTTTGCTGTCCAAGGCGATCCTTGCTGCCGGGCCGCGCGCGGACGGGCGCCCCGCTGACGGGGCGCCCTGCCGGTCCGCGTACGTGGCGCGCACGCGAAGGGTCCGCCGGCCCTCCGGGATCCTGCTTCCGCCCGATCGTGCTGGACGGCCCGGAGGGCACCGCGACGTGTCCTTTAGCACGATTCCTATTACGCGCTGTCACCGTGGGTCATACATCAGGACACGCGAAGGACAGGCCTTTGTGCGATCGTTGCGGATAAAAGGCCGCCTCGCTGGGGCGGTATTGCCGGGCCTGTCGTGATCCTGACGGCGGCTTGCCGTAAAAAGCGGCCAAGCCTGGGGTTTGGCTCAGTACCAGTTGTGGGACAGGAAGTGGCCCCACGCGCCGCACGGTGTGCCGTAGCGCTGCTTGATGTATCCGAGGCCCCATCTGATCTGGGTGCGGGGGTTCGTGCGCCAGTCGGCGCCTGAGGACGCCATCTTGTGGCCGGGGAGCGCCTGCGGGATGCCGTAGGCGCCGGAGCCGTTGCCGGCCCGGTGGTTCCAGCCGCTCTCCCGGGCCCAGAGCCGCTCCAGGCAGGCGAACTGGGCGATGTTCCAGCCTCGCGCGGCCACCATGGGCTTGGCGATCGACTTGTTCCTGCTGCTCGTGCTCGTCTGGGAGCTCTGCGCCTGTGCGGCCGAGGCGCCGCCTGCCGCCACCAGGGTGGCGGTCAGGACCAGGACGCCGGTACGGCGGAGCATGGGCATGGATTCCCTTTCGAAGGGGACATGGACCGCGCCACCCTGCCCGATAAGCACCATTCGTTGCGAATTGACCATGGAAAGGTAGATCGTTGGTAAAGATCCCGATAACGCATCGTTCAGCGGTTTTGTCGGGAGAATGAGAACTGCATCACATTTCTCGGGCCGGAGCTGCCGGCGCGGTTCTGTATCGTCGGATCATGAGCCTCAGCGACATCCCGCTCCGCACGCTCGCCGACGCCCCCACCACGCTCCGTGAGCTCACGGGGGGCCGGCCCGCCCTCATCGTCAACGTCGCCTCCCGCTGCGGGCTGACGCCGCAGTACAGCGGCCTGGTCAAGCTCCAGTCGCAGTACGGCCCGCGCGGCCTCACCGTCATCGGCGTGCCCTGCAACCAGTTCATGGGGCAGGAGCCGGGGTCGGCGGAGGAGATCCAGACCTTCTGCGCCACGACGTACGGGGTGGACTTCCCGCTCCTCGCCAAGACCGACGTCAACGGGCCCGGCCGGCACCCCCTCTACGCGGGGCTCACCGATCTGCCGGACGCGGACGGGCAGGCGGGCGACGTGCAGTGGAACTTCGAGAAGTTCCTGGTCGACGGGGACGGGCGGCCGGTCGCCCGGTTCCGCCCCGGCACCGAGCCCGAGGACCCGGCCGTGACCGGCGCCATCGACAAGCTCCTGGCCTGATCCCCGCCGGGGTTCGGGTAATCGGGCGGACACGGTACGCGATTTCCCGCGCGGGGTATCGATCTAGCGCACAGCCCGCCTGACGTCCCGCTAGGAGCCCTTGACCCATGACGACGAACCCGTACGCAGGATCCCCCTTCAGCTACGCCACCGAGCCCGCCGTCGCGCCGTACTCCATCGTGGAGCTGATGCCCGGCGTCCGCAACGCGCTCGAGTACCTGCGGCTGCAGGCCGGCGAGCGGGTGCTGCTGATGACGGAGCACACGGTCGACCCGGTCGTGGTGCAGGCGCTCGCCGCCGGGGCCGCGTTCCGGGACGCCGACGTGCGGATCCTGTCGGTGCCGCCGTTCAGCCCCGGCGGGTGGGACAGGGAGGCGCCGCTCGACATCGAGACGGCCGCCTTCCGCGAGGCCGACGTCGTCATCGCCGCGACGTGGTGGGGCGAGGTGCACACCGCGCCGCTGTTCTTCGACCAGATCAAGGCGCGCTCGTCGCGCTGGCTGTCGCTGCACATGACGGCCACCGCCGGCGCGCTGCTGACCGGCGGGCGGCTGCCGGCCGAGGTCTTCTACGTGCTCCTGCGCCTGACGCTGGAGCGGCTCTCGCCGGCCCGCGCGATCCGGGTGACCTCCGAGCGCGGCACCGACGTCACCTACTCCGGGTTCACCTTCGACCCCGACCCGGGCGCGATGCGGCCGGGCGACTGGCGGCCCTTCCCGTACGGGGGCGCCAACTTCTGGCCCACCGACACCGAGGGCGTGATCGTCATCGAGGAGTCCACGGTGACCGGCGTTCCGGAGGAACCGCTGCGCATCACGCTGGAGGGCAACCTGGTCCGCAAGATCGAGGGCGGCGTGGCGGCCGACCAGCTCCGCCGCTACGCCCCCGGCGGCTACTACATGCGCCACGGCCTGATCGGGCTCAACCCGAAGGTGCGGGTGGCGGGCGGCACGCAGTTCGAGCGCGAGAAGCACGCCGGCGCCTTCTACTGCGGCATCGACGGCCTGACCGGCGGCATGCCGGTCACCAGCGGGCCCGGGTTCGCGCACTGCGACATCCAGGTGGACCGGCCGACGATGGTGGTGGACGGCGAGCTGTTCATCGAGCGGGGCCGGCTGCTGCTGCTCGACCACCCGGAGGTGCGGGAGGTGGCCGCGCGGTTCGGCCCGCCCGAGGTGATCCTGGACGACAACCCGACGATGATCCTGCCGCGCCGCTACACCGCCGGGGGCGCGGAGCGGGGGGCGGTCAGCGGTGCGGGCCGCAGCTGCCCCTGATGATCAGCTCGGTCGGCAGCACCACCCCGCGCGCCCGGCGCCCGCCCGAGCGCAGCACCAGCTCGGCGGCCCGGTAGCCCATGTCGCGCCCCGGCTGGGCGATCACCGTCAGCGGCGGGGAGCAGAGCTCGGCCCACGGCACGTCGTCGTACATGATGAGCGACACGTCCCGCGGCACCCGCAGGTCCAGCTCGCGGGCGGCGAGCACGGCGGCCTCGCCGAGCACGTTGCCGCCGGCCACCACGGCCGACAGGTCGGGACGGCTCTGGAACAGCCCGGAGGCGGCGGCGTAGGCGGAGTCGCGGCTGCCGGTGGCGAAGACGACCAGCTCCTCGTCCACCGGCGCGCCCACCGCCTCGCGGAAGGCCGCGACCCGGCGGTCGTGCCCGGGGCCGCCGAGGAAGGCGATGCGCCGGTGCCCGAGGCCGCGCAGGTAGCGCACGGCGGTGCGGATGCCGGCCCGGTCGTCGGCCAGCACCGACGGCGCCTCGGGCGGGCGCGGGCGGGCGGCGGGGGACAGGCCGTCGAGGAGCATGAGGTCGCCGACCGCCGCCGCCCGCGGGTCCTCCTCGCCGGCCGCCGGGGCCGGCAGGCGGTCGGCGAAGACCACCGTCATGCCCGCCCGCGCCGCCGGCGCCCAGGTCTCGGCGTCGCCCGCCGGGACCGCGATCAGCCGGTCCACGCTCTGCTCCAGCAGCATGCCGATCAGCTCCGACTCCTGCTCGGGGTCGTCGCCGGTGGAGCCGATCACCACGGGCTCGCCGGCCGAGCGGGCGCAGGCGAGCACGCCCTCGGCGAGCTGGCCGTAGAAGGTGTCGGTGAGGTCGGGGACGAGCAGCCCCATGCCGCCGGTGCGGCGCTGGCGCAGGTTGCGGCCGAGCGCGCTCGGCCGGTAGTCGAGCTGCGCGGCGACGGCCAGCACGCGCTCCCTGGTGCGGGGGCTGGCCGAGCCGCCCGAGAGCACCCTGGACACGGTCGCGACGCCCACACCGGCCGCCTCGGCCACATCCTTGATCGTCGCCCGCCTTTCCATGGAAACGATTCCATCATGCTTTCCGCGGCAGGGGAAGCCGTGCGCGCCGACAACGGCTGGTCACGTTGGAACCCTTGACACGCATGTCCGTTTCGGGTGAGATGTTTGAAAACGTATCCACGTGAGTGGGGACACGGTACATCCGGGCCGCTGGTGCCCTGGAGCACGAAGGAATGTCATGGCATCCATCGTTCTGAGTAACGTCGACAAGATCTACGCCGGTGGCGTGAAGGCCGTGAACGGGCTCAACCTTGAGATCAAGGACGGCGAGTTCATGGTGCTGGTCGGTCCGTCCGGTTGCGGTAAGTCGACCGCGCTCCGGATGATCGCCGGCCTTGAGGACATCAGCGGGGGCGAGATCTCCATCGGCGACAAGGTGGTCAACCACCTGCCGCCCAAGGACCGCGACATCGCGATGGTCTTCCAGAACTACGCGCTCTACCCGCACATGACGGTCGAGGAGAACCTCGCCTTCGGCCTCAAGCTGCGCAAGATGCCGAAGCCGGAGATCCAGAAGCGGGTCAACGAGGCCGCCAAGATGCTCGGCCTGGAGCAGTACCTCAAGCGCAAGCCGGCCGCCCTGTCCGGTGGTCAGCGCCAGCGTGTCGCCATGGGCCGCGCCATCGTGCGTGAGCCGCAGGCCTTCCTCATGGACGAGCCGCTGTCCAACCTGGACGCCAAGCTGCGCGTCTCGATGCGCGCCTCGCTCAACCAGATGCACGAGCGCCTCGGCGTCACCACCGTGTACGTCACCCACGACCAGGTCGAGGCCATGACCCTCGGCGACCGCGTCTGCGTGCTCCGCGACGGCATCCTCCAGCAGGTGGACACCCCGCAGAACCTGTTCGACAAGCCGGTCAACCTGTTCGTGGCGGGCTTCATGGGCTCCCCCGCGATGAACTTCGTCACCGCCGAGCTGGTCCGCGACGGCGGCGCCGCGGTGGCCTTCGCCGGCTTCAAGCTGCCGATCCCCGACTCCACCTTCGCCGACAAGCCGGGCCTCGACCAGTACGTCGGCAAGAAGATCATCCTGGGCATCCGCCCGTCCGACTTCGAGGACGCCGTCTCGGCCGGCAGCCACGCCAGCAACGGCTGGGCCACCCTGCCGGTGCGCGCGGAGGTCACCGAGGAACTGGGCTCCGAGATCAACGTGCTGTTCCTCATCGACGCCCCGCCGGTCGAGCACAAGGACACCGTGGCCGCCGCCGACACCGGCGACGACGAGGAGGCGGCGCTGCCGCTGGCGGGCGACAAGTCCCTGTGGACCGCCCGCGTCAACGCCCGCAGCCACGCGCGCCCCGGCCAGAACATCGACCTGGTCGTCGACACGCACAACCTGCACTTCTTCGACCCGTCCTCGGGCCTGGCCATCGGTCACGAGGCCAACCGCTGAGCAGGGCTCCCGGCTTCTGGTTCCCGGCCGTGAGCGACGCTCACGGCCGTTGGGCCCCCACCGCGACCCCCTCCCGCGGCGGGGGCCCGCCCTTTTCCCGGGGCGGTGAGCTGGTGCGGGAGGCGGGTCAGCGGCCGATGCGCGAGGACACGTAGTGCTGCAGGCCGCGCGGCACCAGCCGGCCGAGCGCCACGATCGTCTTGTAGCGCACGTCGGGCACGGACACCCGCTTGCCCAGCGCCAGGTCGCGCAGGCCCTCCCGCACCACGTCGTCGGCCTTGAGCCAAAGGAAGCCCGGGATGCCCGCGGTGTCCATGCCGGCGCGCTGGTGGAACTCGGTGCGCACGAAGCCGGGGCACAGCGCCATGATCTTGATCCGCGGATCGCCGATATCGGCCGCGGCCGACTCGCTGAAGTTGACCACCCACGCCTTGGACGCGCTGTAGGTGCCCCGGCTGAAGAACGCCGCCACCGACGCCACGTTGACGATCGCGCCCCGCTCGCGCTCGCGCATGCCGGGCAGCGCCGCCAGGGTCAGCCGCAGCACCGCCTCGCAGTGCAGCTTGAGCATGCGCACCTCGTCGGCGGCCGGCACGTCGGGGAAGCGGCCGTGGTGGCCGAAACCGGCGTTGTTGACGAGCAGGTCGACGCCCTGGCGCACCCGCGCCTCGACCGCCGCGAGGCCCTCGTCCGTGGTCAGGTCGGCGGGCAGCGTCTCGACGTCGACGCCGTACCTGAGCTTGAGCTGGCCGGCGCTCTCGGCCAGGCGGGCCTCGTCGCGCGCGACCAGGACGAGCGAGAACGCCTCGGCGGCCAGGCGGCGGGCGAAGGCGGCGCCGAGCCCCGCGGTGGCGCCGGTGATCAGAGCGGTGGGCATGCCCGCAACCCTAACGCCTACGGGCCGGCGTGCTCGCCGTTGCCCGCGCCGGACCCGCCGGCCCGCTCGATCAGGCTCTCCACCTGGTCGTTGAGCCGCGAGCCGCGCGCCCAGCCGGCGTAGTGCGACAGGAAGACCACCACCTCGCGCAGCTCGGTCGCCGACAGGGCGCCCGTCCGCAGCGCGGCGTCGAGCTGGACCTCCGTCAGCTCGTCGAGCCCCTGCCCGACGAGCAGCCCGAGCAGGAGCAGCCGACGCTCCCTGACCGACAGGACCGTCCTCGCCCACACGTCGGCGAACTGGCGCTCGGCCATCATGCCGAAGGAGTCGACGATCTGCATTGCGGGTTCCGTCATGTCGCGCTCCGGGTGTCGGTAGGGATCCTCATATCTTTCGCCACTTCCTCAGTTGAACCAATGGGGTTGCATGAACGTTGTACGGAACGAGTGATCCCATGGCCCCGGCCTCGTTCTGATCTGTAACAAATCGAGCCAAGGGCCGGGCAAGATTTGGTCAAGATTTCTCACCGCGCATCGGGCTCATTACGCCTGAAAGCGGGCACAACAACTCCGTTGGTCCGTAAAGCGGAGGTAAGCCCTGGTGAAAAAGACACGGGCTTGGATCGCGCTCATGGTCGCGGTCACCTTGCTGTCTGCGTGCGGGCAGCCGGAGTTCACCTACGTCCGTGATCGTGACGGCACGACGTACTTCCGGGTGCCGTCCTCGTTCAAGCAGCTCGACGCCACTCCCATCGAGTTGTATCTGTCCGGCGACCACCCCGGCTCGCAGGCGGCGGCCCTGCGGGCGCAGCGGGTCTGGTCGACGGCCTTCGACCAGTCCGCGGATCCCAAGGCCGATCACCTGCTGGGCTCCCCGGAACCCTTCGTCTACGCCACCGTGCACCAGCTCACCGAGGAGCAGCGGGACGCGGTCTCCATCGACCGGCTGCGCGACTTCGTGCTCCCGGTCACCGAGCAGATGCGCGAGTACTACCTGCAGCAGACGGTGGCGGCCGGGCAACTGCCGGTCTTCAGGAACTTCGAGCTCCTCGACGACCAGGTGCTGACCCTCGACCACGGCGCCAAGGGCGTGCGGGTCCGCTACAACTACCAGATCGGCGACAACGTCCAGACGTTCGACCACACCGCCATCCTCGACGAGCAGGGCGACACGGTCTCCGTCCTGCTCCTCGGCTGCCAGGTCTCCTGCTACCGGCAGCGCGCCGGCGATTTCGACAAGATCGAGAGTTCGTTCAAGCTGCTCCGGCTGCCTGGATGAGGGAGCACCATTGACCATCACAGAACACCATGAAGGGCTGCGCGCGCCCGGCAGCGGGCCGTCCGACCCGGAATCCGTGACCAGGAAGAAGATGCAGTTCTGGGATCGGAGCAAGTTCCTCATCGCTCTGGTGCTGGCCTACCTCGTCCTGACGTGGAAGGTGATGGCCGACTACGAAGGCGTCGTCACCTTCCCCCAGGCCGCGCAGGCCATCGCCCGCGCCTACCAGTGGATCTTCTGGCTGCTCGGCGTCGAGGTGGTGCGGCAGCTCCACTTCCTCGTCTCCGAGCACTGGTCGGGCTACCACCGCTTCTGGAGCCAGAAGGTCTTCGGCGGCTTCGAGCGGTGGGCGCACCGGCGCTTCGACGACTGGACCCGCTACCGGCTCTCCCGCGCGCTGAAGATCGTCTTTCTCGTCGTGCTGGCGGCCCTCGTCCTGGGCGCGGTCCTGGACGTGCACCCGTTCGCCGCGCTCCTCCAGGCGCCCGCGCTGCTGTGGCAGGCGCTGCCGTTCTTCCTCCAGATCGTCTTCCTGTTCTTCTTCGTCATCATCCAGTTCGTCGGCCTGTTCTGGTTCCTGTCGCGGGGCGGCGTCGAGACGTACTTCCCCGACGACATCAAGACCCGCTTCAAGGACGTGTGGGGGCAGGACCACGTGGTCGAGCGGGTCCGGGAGAACATCGTCTTCCTGGAGCGGCCCGACGAGATCGAGCGGCGCGGCGGGTACGTGCCGAGCGGCCTGCTGCTGTGGGGCCCGCCCGGCACCGGCAAGACCCTCATGGCCGAGGCCGTGGCCGGCGAGACCGGCAAGCCGTACGTGTTCGTGGATCCGGGCGCGTTCACGAACATGTTCATGGGCATCGGCATCCTCAAGGTCAAGACCCTTTTCCGCAAGCTGCGCAAGCTCGCCCTGCGCTACGGCGGCGTCATCGTCTTCTTCGACGAGGCCGACTCGCTCGGCAAGCGCGGCCAGCTCGCCCAGCAGGGGCCCAACGTGCCGGGCGGCTTCTCCGCGACCGACACGCACGGCTGCCACGGCTTCAGCTACCTGTCCGAGTCCACCCGGCAGGTGCTCGCCTTCCGCGGCCGGCGCGAGGAGACGAAGGAGCCCGGCGGGATCAGCCGCTTCGTCATGGGCGGAGGCATGATGAACAGCGGCGACCCGGGCACCCTCCAGGCGCTGCTCACCGAGCTGTCCGGGCTGAAGAAGCCGCGCGGCTTCTTCAACCGGTTCGTGCGCCGGCTGCTCGGCATGCGGCCCAAGCCGCCGCCCAAGTACCGCATCCTCGTCATGATGGCCACCAACCGGCCCGACGCGCTGGACGAGGCCCTGCTGCGGCCGGGCCGCATCGACCGCATCTACAAGGTCGGCTACCCGTCCAAGGCCGGGCGGGTGCGCACCTACCAGGGCTACTTCGACAAGGTCTGGCACGAGCTGACGCCCGCGCAGATCGACAAGCTCGCCACCATCACCCCGTACGCCACCGGCGCCACGATCAAGGACCTGGTCAACGAGTCGCTGATCACCGCCATCAGGGACGGGCGCGAGGTCATCACCTGGTCGGACGTGCTGCGCGCCAAGCGGCTCAAGCAGCTCGGCCCGCCCGAGGACGTCGAGTACATCGAGCGCGAGCGGCACGCCGTCGCCGTGCACGAGGCGTGCCACGCCGTGGTGGCGTACGCGACCCGGTTCCACCTGGAGATCGACATCGCCACCATCGAGAAGGGCGCGGACTACCTCGGCATGGTCGCCTCGATCAAGCCCGAGGACCAGTTCACCCGGTGGAAGTCCGAGCACGAGGCGGACATCATGGTCTCCCTGGCCTCGCTGGCCGGCGAGCGCATGTTCTTCGGCGAGGACAACTCCTCCGGCGTCTCCGGAGACCTGTTCTCGGCGACGTACCTGACGGCCATGATGGAGTCGTACTGGGGCATGGGCTCCGGCGTCACCTCGCTGCCCGCGCTCCAGGAGCTGGAGATCATGGGCGGCAAGGCCATGCGCAAGCGCGCGCCCGGCGGCGCCGGCGGCATCGGCATCACCGAGCGGGAGCCGTCCCGCCGCGAGCCCGACCTCACCCCCGACGTGCTGGGGGAGCGGATCGAGTTCAACCTGGTGCGGCTGCTGGAGCAGACCGAGCGGCTGCTGCAGGAGCACCGCAGGGAGGTGCTGTGCGTGGCGCACGCGCTGGAGACGCACAAGACGCTCAACGGCGACGACGTCGTGGCGATCATCCGGCGCGAGCCCGGCCCGCTCATCGACGGCACCATTTACGCCTCCGACGAGCTGTACGAGGAGCTGGAGGAGTACCACCAGGAGGCGGCGCGGGCGCACCGGGAGCACAGCCGGGTCGAGCGCGAGCTGCCCGGCGCGGCCCGGGCCGCCGAGCCGGCGGCGGCCTTCGCCGGGAGCGCGGTGGCGACGGCCGTCCAGATCACGCCCCCGACCGGCCACCCGACCGGCCACCCGACCGGCCACCCGACCGGCCACCCGACCGGCCACCCGACCGGGCACTCCACCGGCTACCTGACCGGGCATCCGGCCGGGCCGCCGGACTCCTCCACCGCCGTCCCGCTCCCGCCGCCGCCCGGGCAGTCGTCCGGGCCGCCGGTGACCGCCGGCCAGCCGCCGGCGGTCACCGGCCCGCCGGCGATGATGGTGCCGGTGCCGGTGCCGGTGCCGGTGCCGGGGGCGGCCGTGCCCGAGCCGGCCGACCGGCCGGAGTTCGTGCCGTGGGCGCCCGGCCCCTCGTCGGCGCCCGTGCCGATCGTGGTCGAGGCGGAGGCCGCGCCGCCCCCGCTCACGCCCCCGTCGCGGCCGCGGCGCGGGGCGGGCCGGGTCTGGCTGGTCCTGGCCAGCCTGCTCGGCCTGGTGGTGCTGTCGATCATCGCCGCGCTGGCGGTGACGGGCGCCGGCGGCAACCTGCTGAACGCGGGCGGCTCCGGCCTCGCCTCGCCGGGGCTGCTGCTCCTGCTGTTCGTGGTGATCGTCGCGGTCATCGTGGGCGGCGGGCTGGCGCTGGTCGCGGTCAGGGGCGTGCGCGCCGCCCAGGCCAAGGCCGAACGCGAGCGGGACGAGGCGCACGCGAGGGCCCAGCTCCTCGCCGCGGCCATGGACCCGGACACCGCGCTGCGGCTGCTCGGCTACGACGGCAACGGCAACGGCAACGGGCGCGACAGCCGCTCCTGACAGCCGCGCCTGAAGCCGCGCCTGGAGCCGCGTCCGCGAGCACGGGGGAGCACGGCCGGCGGGGTCAGCCCGTCCGGTCGTGCTCCTCGTGCACCCGGCGCAGCAGCGCCATCAGCCGCTCCTCCTCGCGGATGCGCCGCCGGTGCTTGTCCGGCAGCGCCCGCAGCTCCCGCTCCTTCGCGCACACCTTGGCGAACAGCTCCTCGCGCAGCCCGGGGTCGTGCTCGACCTCCAGGTACTCCTGGGCGTGCCGGCGCGCGGCCGAGACGGCGTTCTGGGCCCGCCCCTTCGGGCTGGCCAGCGAGGCGACCACGGTGACCAGCAGCACGCCGACGATCACCGACAGGGACAGCCCCGTGCTGATCTCGGCGACCGGCACCGGCTCGCCCTCGTTGATGAACGGCACGTTGTTCTCGTGCAGCGCGTGCAGGACCAGCTTGACCCCGATGAAGCCCAGGATGACGGCCAGCCCGTAGGTCAGGTAGATCAGCCGGTCGAGCAGGTCGTCGATGAGGAAGTAGAGCTGGCGCAGGCCCAGCAGCGAGAACGCGGTGGCGGTGAAGACGATGTAGACGTCCTGCGTCAGGCCGAAGATGGCCGGGATCGAGTCCAGCGCGAACAGGATGTCGGTGCCGCCGATGGCGATCATGACGAGCAGCATCGGCGTCATCGCCCGCCGCCCGTCCCTGACGGTGAAGAGCTTGTCGCCGTCGTAGGTGTCGGTGGCCGGGAAGACCCGGCGGGCCAGGCGGACCATCAGGTTGTCCGGCGAGTGGCTCTCCTCGCTCTCGGGCTTGAGCAGGTTGCCCGCGGTGACCAGCAGGATCAGGCCGAACAGGTAGAACACCCAGGCGAAGGTGTTGATGAGCGCCGCGCCGACCAGGATGAACAGGCTCCGCGCGAGCAACGAGAACACGATGCCGAACAGCAGCGCCTTCTGCTGGTCGGCGCGCGGCACCTTGAAGCTCGACATGATGACGAGGAAGACGAAGAGGTTGTCCACCGACAGCGCCTTCTCCGTCACGTAACCGGCGAAGTACTCCGTGCCGGGCTCGGCGCCGCCGAGCAGCCACACGCCGGCGCCGAAGGCGAGGGCGATGCCGACGTACAGGGCCGACCAGAGGGACGCCTCGCGCAGCGTGGGCACGTGCGCCTTGCGCACGTGGAAGACGAAGTCGAACAGCAGCAGGGCGACGATCCCGGCGATCGTGAGCCACCAGACCAGCGGCGAGACGCTCATGGGTAACGTGTGTCCCACCGGTGACGGGTTATGCCTGCTCCGGCCTCCAGGTATGGGCCGGCCGATTAACACGGCGTTCACATTCGGGCAAAAAGCGGGAAACGGCCGTCCGGAAGACTCGGCGTGGCTGAGAGAGACCGTGAAAGGACCGCCGTGAGCTACAAGGCTGAGTACATCTGGATCGACGGCACCGAGCCCACCGCTCTGCTGCGCTCGAAGACCAAGATCCTGGCCGACGGGGCCGAGCCGCCGGTCTGGGGCTTCGATGGCTCCAGCACCAACCAGGCGGAGGGCCACTCGTCGGACCGTGTGCTCCGCCCGGTCTTCACCTGCCCCGACCCGATCCGCGGCGGCGCCAACGTGCTCGTCCTGTGCGAGGTCGAGGAGATCAACGGCGACCCGCACGCCAGCAACACCCGCGCCCTGCTGCGCCCGATCGCCGAGCAGTTCGCCGCTCAGGAGCCGTGGTTCGGCATCGAGCAGGAGTACACCTTCTTCAAGGGCAGCCGCCCGCTCGGCTTCCCCGAGGGCGGCTTCCCCGCCCCGCAGGGCCACTACTACTGCGGCGTGGGCGCCGAGGCCGTCTTCGGCCGCGAGATCGTCGAGCTGCACCTCGACCGCTGCCTGGCCGCCGGCCTGAAGATCTCCGGCATCAACGCCGAGGTCATGCCCGGCCAGTGGGAGTTCCAGGTCGGCCCGGCGGGCCCCCTGGAGGTCGCCGACCACCTGTGGGTCGCCCGCTACCTGCTCTACCGGACGGCCGAGGAGTTCGGCGTGGAGGCCACCCTCGACGCCAAGCCCGCCCGCGGCGACTGGAACGGCGCCGGCGCGCACACCAACTTCTCCACCAAGGCCATGCGCGAGAGCTACGAGCCGATCATCACCGCCTGCGAGGCGCTCGGCGAGGGCGACAAGCCGATGGAGCACGTCACCCAGTACGGCGCCGACATCGAGCTGCGCCTGACCGGCCACCACGAGACCGCCCCGTGGAACAAGTACAGCTACGGCGTGTCCAACCGCGGCGCGTCGGTGCGCATCCCGTGGCAGGTCGAGGTGGACAAGAAGGGCTACATCGAGGACCGCCGCCCGAACGCCAACGTCGACCCGTACGTGGTCACCCGCCTGCTGGTGAACACCTGCTGCTCGGCGCTGGAGAAGGCCGGCCAGGTCTGACCGACCGACAGAGAAGGGGCCCGCGCGCGGGGCCCCTTCTCGCGTGCTCAGGGCAGGCGCGTCTCGGCGAGCCGGAAGCCCAGGTCGGGAACGATCTCCGCGACGTCCATCTGCGCCTTCTGCAGCCGGCCCGAGTGGTCCCAGTTCATCGCCTGCCAGCGGGTGAACTGGTCGAGCACCCACATGCCCGACTGGCGGCTGCCGTTGCCCGACTTGCCGTTGCCGCCGAACGGCAGGTGCGCCTCCGCCCCCGAGGTGGAGTTGTTGACGCTGACCATGCCGGCCGAGACGCCCTCGCGGAAGCGGAAGGCGCTGCTCGCGTCGCCGGTGTAGATCGAGCTGGACAGGCCGTAGCCGGGCAGGTTGGCCAGCTCGACGGCCTCCTCCAGGGTGCGGAACGTCGTCACGCCCACGATCGGGCCGAACGTCTCCTCCATGAACAGCCGGTCGCCCGGCCGCACGCCGTCGACGATCACCGGGTGGTAGTAGAGGCCGTCGCCGCCGTCGAAGCCGCCGCGCGGGTTGTCCTTCGTGATGCGCCCCACCGGGCCCGACACCACCGTGTGGTGGGGCTGGATCCAGGTCAGGTACTCCTCGTAGCGCTCGGCGAACTTGCCGTCGAGCAGCGGCCCGGCCAGCACGTCGCCGGTCGGGTCGCCGACGGCCGCCGCCGCCAGCGCCCGGGTGAACCGCTCGACGAACGCGTCGTGGACGCTCTCGTGCACGATCGCCGTGCCGAGGCTGGTGCAGCGCTGGCCCGCCGTGCCGAAGCCGGAGAACAGCGCGCCCTCGGCGGCGAGGTCGAGGTCGGCGTCCGGCATGATCACCATCGGGTTCTTGCCGCCCAGCTCCAGGCAGGCCGACTGCAGGTGCCGCCCGGTCAGCTCGCCGATGCGCCGGCCGACCTCGCTGGAGCCGGTGAAGCCGACCTTCTGCACGCTGCCCTCGGACAGGGCCAGCTCCAGGCCCGCGTAGGTCTGCGCGCCGTCGGCGAACAGCAGGTTGAGCACGCCGTCCGGCAGGCCCGCCGCGACGAACAGGCGGAACATGGCGTGCGCGGAGGCGGCGGCGTACTCGGCGGGCTTCCACACCACCGCGTTGCCGCACAGCAGCGCCGGCACGAGGTACCAGGACGGGACGGCCACCGGGAAGTTGCCCGCGGTGACGACCGCCGCCACGCCGACCGGGTTGCGGAAGGTGAACAGGTTCTTGTCCGGCATCTCCGACGGCACCGTCTGGCCGTAGAGGCGGCGGCCCTCGCCGAGGAAGAAGTCGCACGTGTCGACGATCTCCCGCACCTCGCCCAGCGCCTCGGCGTACGGCTTGCCGATCTCCTCGGTCACCAGCCGGGCCAGCGCCTCGGCGTTGGCCTCCACCAGCCGCCCGATGGAGGCGATCACCCGGCCGCGCACCGGCGCGGGCACCTTCGCCCACTCGCGCTGCGCCTCGGCCGCCGTGCGGCAGGCGGCGGCGAACGTGGCCGCGTCGGCCAGGCCGACCCGGGCCACCACCTCCGCCGGGCGGGCGGGGTTGGTCGAGTCGTATGTGGCCGCCGCCGCGGCCTCCTTGCCGCCCACGATGGACATGATCTGCCGGCTCACCGGACCTCCTCCGTAAGTTCTGCGGTAGACGCTAGCTCTCCATGGCCAATTTACGCAGCTCCGGCCCGTACGCCGGATGGGCGAGCGCGGCCGCGAACTGGGCGCGCAGGTAGTTGAGCGGGGAGCCGGTGTCCCACCAGGTGCCGTCGATGACCTGCCCGTACACCGGGTTGCCGGCGGCGGCGTGGCGGTGCAGGGCGTCGGTGAGGTAGATCTCGCCCTCCGGCCGCTCCCGCCGGCGGCGCGTGGCGGCCTCCAGCTCGTCGATCACGCCGGGGGTGACGACGTACCCGCCGATCGCGGCGTAGCGGGACGGCGCCTCCTCCGGGCGGGGCTTCTCCAGCAGGCCCGAGATGCGCAGCCGGCCGCCGCCCAGGTCCTCCTCGACGACCGGCACGCCGTAGCGGGAGGCGTCCTCGACCGCCATCGGCATCAGCGCCAGCACCGGCGCCCCGGTGGCCTCGTAGGCGGCCTTGAGCTGCCGCGCGCGCGGCACCTCGGCCACGAACACGTCGTCGGCCCACAACACCATGAACGGCTCGTCGCCGATGACGCGGGCGGCGTTCAGCACCGGCGTGCCGTTGCCGTACGGGCCGTTCTGGTACAGGTACGTGATGTGGGCCAGCGACGACAGCTCGGCCACGGCGGCGGCCAGCTCCTCCTTGCCCGCCTCGCGGAGCTGCCGCTCCAGGTCGGCGTCGGGCGCGAAGTGCCGCTGGACGAGCTCCTTGCGCGAGGAGGTGACGATGGTGATCTCGTCGATGCCCGACTCCACCAGCTCCCGGATGGTGTGCTCGATGACCGGCTTGTCGCCGATCGGCAGCATCTCCTTCGGCAGCGCCTTGGTGAGGGGCAGCAGCCGCGTGCCCAGGCCGGCCACCGGGATCACCGCTTTGTGCACCACTGGTCTCTCCTTCGCCTGAGGGGGGAGAGTGCCGACGTTACCCGAGCCGGCCGCCCGTGATCAGGTCGGCCAGCACCTCGCGGATCACGTGGCGCGCGTTGGCGGCCATCGCCGGGTTGCTGTCCAGGTAGTAGGGGAGCGCGATGAGCGCCTGCGCCAGGGCCCAGCCGCGGCCCCGCGCCCAGGTGGCGTCGTCGGCCCCCGCCGCGGCGCGGAAGGCCGGCCTGGCCTCGGCGGGCAGCAGGTTCCAGGCGACCATGAGGTCGCAGGCCGGGTCGCCCACCCCGGCGGTGGCGAAGTCGATGACGCCGGTGAGGCGGCCGGCGGAGACGAGCAGGTTGCCGGGCATGAGGTCGGAGTGCACCCACACGGGCGGGCCCGGCCAGGGGGGCGCGGCGAGCGCGTCCTCCCAGGCGGCGGTCACGGCGGCGACGTCCACCAGGCCGCCGCGGGGGCCGCGGCCAGAGAGGCGGCCCACGCCTTTGCTCGCGTCGCCGCCCACGCCGCCGCCCACGTCGCCGCCGCCGCCCACGTCGCCGCCCACGGCGCCGCCCGGGTCGCCGTCCGGTCCGGGGCCATCGCCGCCAGTTCGGCGATCGCGCGGCGCACGCCCGCGTCCACCTCGCCGAGCGGGCCACCGCGGTAGGCGCGGGGCCGCCGGGCAGCCCGGCGCGGCGCAGCGCCGTGACGAACGCCGCCAGGTCGGCCGCCAGCGGCCCGGCGTCGCCGAGCCGCCCCGCCTCGGGGTTGCCGCCGGGCAGCCACCGGCACACCGACCACGGGAAGGGGTAGCCCTCGCCGGGCACGCCCGCGCCCAGCACCGCCGGGACGGGGACGGGCAGCAGCGGCGCCAGCCTGGGCAGCCAGCGCTGCTCCTTCTCCACGTCGCCGACGGCCCGCTCGACGAGCGGCAGGCGGACCGACAGCTCGCCGCCGAGCCGGTAGACGGCGTTGACCGTGCCGGGCGAGGGGAAACGCTCGACCGGCAGGCCCGCCCACTGCGGGAACTGGGCGGCGATCAGCCGCCGCACCAGCTCCTCGTCGGTGTCGACCTCGCCGTCATGCATCTTCCCCAACGCCTCAGCCCTCCGGTGCCCGATGACCCCGGAGATCGTACACGGGGGCGGCGGGCAGCGCCCGGCCGCGGCGGCACGTCATCGGAGGAGCAGGCCGGCGACGCGGCGCGGCAGGCCGGGGGACAGGAAGCCGTGCCCCATGCCGGGGACGGCGTGGAAGCGGGCCCCCGGGACGAGGGCGGCCAGCGCCTCGCCGTGCGGCAACGGCAGCAGCGGGTCCTCGGTGCCGTGCACGACGAGCGCCGGGCAGGCGATCGAGGACAGCGGCGCGCGGCGGTCGGGGGTGAGCGCCCGGCCCGCCCGGTCGTGGTTGAGCGCGGCCGACGGGTCGGCGGTGCGGTCCTCGGTCTCCTCGGCCAGGCGGCGCGCCGCGGTCTCGTCGAACGGCAGCACGCCGCCGTTCAGCACCCGCCAGGTCTCCACGGCCGCGGCGACCCGCTCCTCCCGGGTCGCGCGCGGGGCGGCCGCCGCGCGGGCCAGGTGCTCCAGGAAGCGCGGGGCGGGCGGCGGCAGGTCGGCGGGGTCCGGGGCCTGGCCGGACAGGGCGCGGGCCCACACCGGGCCGGCGTCCGCGCCCATCGGGCTGGTCATGATCGCGGTGAGGCGGGCCACCCGCTCGGGACGGTGCACGGCCAGCCACTGCGCGACGGCCCCGCCGAGTGACGCGCCCACGACGTGCGCCGACCGCACGCCGTGCCCGTCGAGCACGGCCAGCGCGTCGCCCGCCAGGTCCCTCAGCGCGTACGGCGCCGCCGCGAAGTCCACGCACGAGGACCGCCCGGTGTCGCGGTGGTCGAACCTGATGACCTGCCGCCCGCCCGCCACGAGCGCCTCGACCAGCTCGTCCGGCCAGCCGATGCCGGGGGTGGAGGTGCCCATGACGAGCAGCACCACCGGGTCCGCCGGATCGCCGAACCGCTCGGTCCACAGCCGCAATTCCCCAGAAGGGACGAATTTCTCTTCCGTCGGTTGCATGCCGAGGAATGTAGCGATTAACGCGGCATTAGTAAAAAATGCGGAATTTCGATATTCGTGATATAATTAGCATTACCAGGAACGGCTCGGAACGGGCGTGTCCGCCGACCCCGCGATGTCCCGCCGGGTGATCAGCGCCAGCCGTTCGGCCAGGTCGTTCAGGGCCCGCGAGGCGGCCAGCTCGGCCCCGATCCCCGGCACCGCCGGGTCCGACGGATTGCGCCGCGCCCGGCCCTCGCCCGTCACCTCGGCCCCTTCGTCGGTCACCAGCGCCGCCCGCGCCGTCGTCTCGTCGCCGTCCTCGGTCAGCTCGACGCGCACCGTCCATTCCGTGGCTCTCATGGCACCCGGCTGCCCGCTCACGGCTCGACGAAACTCCGCCGGAATTCGCGCTCGGCGAGCGCCTTGATCGTCGTCAGCTGCTTCCTGACGGTGAGGAAGTCGGCCGACTGCGACAGCAGCAGATAGACCAGCCCGAGCACGCCCGGCCGGCACTGCACCCGCTGCCGGAACACCACCCGGGTGCGCCCCCCGGCCTCCCGCAGCGTGATCGTCCACGAGACCAGGACGTGGAAGGCGTGGATCGACAGCACCAGCAGCCGCTCGGGCTCCACCTCCACCACCCGGTAGCCGGTGCCGCCGCGGCCGGTCGGCAGCAGGTCGCCCACCTCGATCTTCTGCAGCTCCGGCACGATGCGGCCGGGCTCGTCGCGCGGGTCGTAGCCGTACCAGCCGGCCCGGGGCGGGCCGCCCATCTGCGCCAGCCACGGCCACACCGCCTCCGGCGGCGCGTCGACCGTGACGGCGCGGGTGGCGACCACGTGCGGGCGCGGCACCAGCTCGTCGCCGGGCAGCGCCTCGCCCGCCTCCTCCGGCGTCGCGCCCCAGCGCAGCAGCCTGGGACGGACGAACAGCAGATACGCGGCCAGCGCGGCCGTCACGGCCAGCGGCCGGAGCAGGGCCCGCACTCGGCGGTCGGCGCGTTCCTCCATGCCCCAGTCTCAGCACGGCCCCGGCCCGGCGGCGAGTGCCGAAGGGCGGTAGCGGGGCGGACGTTCGTCCCTGGCCCGGTGACCTTCGGCCCTGGCCGGCGGGCGGCGGCGGGAGGACCCTCGGGGCGAGCCTTGCGAGAGGGGAAAGCAGATGGAAGTCAAGGAGCTGCTCGGCGACGAGGCGGCCTACCTGCTGGAGCACCACGCCACCGGCGTCGCGCGCGAGTCGCTGCAACTGCCGGGGCCGGACTACGTGGACCGCGTCGTGACCTGCACCGACCGAGGCCCGGCGGTACTCCGCAACCTGCAGCACGTCTTCGACACCGGCCGCCTCGGCGGCACGGGATACCTGTCGATCCTGCCCGTGGACCAGGGCGTCGAGCACTCGGCGGCGGCGTCCTTCGCGCCGAACCCCGCCTACTTCGACCCCGCCGCGCTGTGCGAGCTGGCGGTCGAGGGCGGCTGCAACGCCATCGCCTCCACGCTCGGCGTGCTCGGGGCGGTGTCCCGCCGGTACGCGCACCGTGTGCCGTTCATCGTCAAGCTCAACCACAACGAGCTGATGACCTACCCCAACCGCTACGACCAGACGCCGTTCGCCTCGGTGCGGCAGGCGTTCGAGCTGGGCGCGGTCGCCGTGGGCGCCACCGTGTACTTCGGCGCCCAGGAGAGCATGCGCCAGCTCCAGGAGGTGCGCGCGGCCTTCCAGGAGGCGCACGAGCTGGGGCTGTTCACCGTGCTGTGGGCGTACCTGCGCAACGAGGACTTCGTCAGGGACGGCGTGGACTACCAGCTCAGCGCCGACCTCACCGGGCAGGCCAACCACCTCGCCGCCACCGTCGAGGCCGACATCGTCAAGCAGAAGCAGCCCGAGTGCAACGGCGGCTTCCGCGCGCTGCGGTTCGGCAAGACGCACGACGCCGTCTACGACAGGCTGGCCGCCGACCACCCGATCGAGCTGACCCGCTGGCAGGTCGTCAACTGCTACATGGGCCGCGTCGGGCTGATCAACTCCGGCGGCGCCTCCGGCGGGCAGGGCGACCTGGCGCAGGCCGTGCGCACCGCGGTCATCAACAAGCGGGCCGGCGGGATGGGCCTGATCGTCGGGCGCAAGTCGTTCCAGCGGCCGATGGCCGACGGGGTGCGGCTGCTGCACGCCGTGCAGGACGTCTACCTCGACCCCGACGTCACTGTCGCGTAGAGGTGACCAAGGTCCTCCCGAACGGGTGCGGGAGGACCCTCCGCCCGGCCGCGCCCGCCGTCCGACGATGAGGGAAAGCCGCTTGCGAGGTGATCCCGATGCGTGACGACGAGCTGGGCGTGGTCGCGGGCTTCGACGAGTCGGACGAGGGCCGGCGGGCCCTGCGCTACGCCGCCGCGGAGGCCGCCGCCTCCCGGCTGCCGCTCACCGTGTGCAACGCCTGGGAGTGGCCCTACCACGAGTGGCCGGGCGAGCTGGTGCCGCTGACGCTGGCCAAGCTGCCCGCCCTGCGCATGGTCAGGAGCGGCGCCCGCTGGGCCGCACTCGAACACCCTGAGCTGGTCGTCAACGCGCTCACCGACCGGGGCACGCCCCCGGAGGTCCTGACGCGCCTGTCGCGGACCGCCGCCATGATCGTGGTCGGCACCCGCGGGTACGGCGGCGTGGGCGGGCTGGTGGCCGGCTCGACCAGCGCGTACGTGGCCGCGCACGCCCGCTGCCCGGTCATCGTGGTGCGCGGCGGGCCGCCGTCGAGGAGCATGCCGGTGGTCGCCGGGTTCGACGCCTCGCCGCCCGCCTTCGCCGCCCTGCGCTTCGCCGCCCGGCAGGCCCTGGTCCGGCACACGCGGCTGCGCGTGGTCATCGCCTACCGCGAGCAGGGCAGGGAGGCGGCCATGGACGAGCCCCGCACCTCGGCCGAGGGCCTGGCCTGGGACGAGCTGCAGGCGCTGCACCGCGCCGACCCGGAGCTGGACGCGACGGTCGAGCAGGTGGACCAGCCGGCCCGGCAGGCGCTGCTGGCGGCCAGTGAGCGGGCGCGGCTGGTGGTCGTCGGCCCGCGCGGGCTGGGCGAGCTGCGCGGCCTGCTGCTCGGCTCGGTCAGCCAGGCGCTCGTGCACCGGGCGGCCTGCCCGGTCGCGGTCGTGCCCGCCCCCGCCGCCGCCCTCCGCCACGAGCACGTGCGCGAGCACCGGGTCGCCGCCCCGCGTGAACGCTGAGGCGGGACCCGGTGCCGCCGCGCCGCCGTCGCGATGCCGGCGCCCGTCAAGCTGTCGGCACCGTGGGCTTGGGCCCGGGCGCCGGGGTGTGCGGCAGCCGGACGCCGATCAGCACCAGCGCCGTGCCGGTCAGCAGCAGGATCCCGGTCACCACGAACAATCCCTGCGTCACGCTGTCCAGCCACGGCAGCGTGGCCCCGAGCCGCAGATCGGCCGAGATCGTCGCGCCGCCGTCGGCGTTCATCACCACGACCGTCCAGTCACCGGGCCGCAGCGTCCACTCCACGCTGCCGGAGCCCTTGGCCGCCCAGAACGGCTGCGCCGCGGGCGCCGCCGCCGGTCCGCCGCCGGGGTGCCGGACGTAGGTGACGTCCTCGGGCCCCGGGCCGAAGGTCAGGCGGGTGATGCGGTCGTAGGCGACGTTCCGCAGGTAGCTGTCCACGTCCGCCGTCGGCCCGACACCGACGAACAGCGGCGTGGCCGTGCCGGTGGCCGAGATGCGCACCTTGCCGGTGAAGCCGCGCACGTACTGGACGCCCTGGCCGCCGATGGCGATCTCCTCGGTGGTCAGCGCGTACGACGGGGTCGCGATCCGCTCGGCGGTCGTGCTGACGAAGCCGTCGCCGGCCCGGGAGCGCGCGACCACGGCCGAGAACGACCCGGCCGCCGCCGTCCCGATCGCCGCGAACGCGAGCAGCGCGCCGAGCACGATCGCCACCACCGACCCGGTCGTGTGCCGGACCGGCTCCTGGTGCGGCACCGGCGGCGGCTCCATCCGCGGCAGCTCGTGCCCGCCCTGCTCCAGCCGGAACGGCGGGTAGGCGTCGGTCATCAGCGCCGCGTACGCGGCCACCCGCAGCGCCCACCGGTTCATCCCCACCACGAAGTCGTAGACGCCGTGCGGGTAGCGGCCGGTGAACAGCAGGGCGACGGCGGCGAGCGCGACCATGAGCCCGATGAGGCCGCCCCAGTCGAGCGTGTAGAACCAGCCGCCGACCCGGTCGGGCACGTCGTCGCGCCAGGAGATCACGCTGCCCGCGGTGAACAGCCCGACCACCAGGTAGTGCGGGATGGCCAGCAGCCACCACTTGACCAGCACCAGCCCGCGCGAGAGCCGCTCGGGGTAGTCGATCTCCAGCGTGGCCGGGTAGTCCGGCTCGGCGCCGAGGGAGAAGGGCGGGTAGCGGTCGGTGCCCAGCGCGCCGTAGGTGTAGTACGCCACCCGCCAGGTCCAGCGCAGCACGCCGAGGTTGAAGTCGAACAGCGCCCGCGGATACCGCTCGGTGAACAGGATCGCGAAGAACGCCACGACGGAGAGGACCGCGAAGGCGATCCAGAGAAGCGACAGCACGATGTAGTGGGGGATCGCCAGGAACCATTTGACGAGCCACAGGCCGCGGTTCAGCGGCTCGTCCAGCCTGGCCTCCACTCTGACGGGGTAACCGTTCATGCCCCCAGCGCAGCACCGCCCGGCGGGGGCGGGCAGGGTCCAACGGCGGCGCTTGCCGGGACGTACGACCCGGGAAGGCCGCCCTTCCCGGTGGGACGCTGCGCCCATGGAGCGTCCATCCCTCACCCGGCCGCCCGGGCGTCACGCCCCCCGGCGCCTGGACCGCCTGCAGAACCTGCTGAACCCGTTCGTCGTCCGGCTGCTGCGCTCGCCGCTGCACGACCTGGTCTCCGGCTCGGTCGCGCTGCTGGAGGTCACCGGCCGCCGCAGCGGGAGACTCCTCGCGGTGCCGGTGAGCTACCGGCGCGAGCGCGACGTGCTGCGCGTGCTCACCCGCCGCTCCCGGCAGTGGTGGCGCAACGTGCGCGGCGGCGCGCCGCTGCGGGCCCTCGTGGGCGGCGTGACGTACGAGGCAGTCGCCGACGCCGGCCCCGCCGATCCCGAGGCCGGGGGAGAGCTCGTCGCGGTCACCGTCCACCTGGAGGCCCGGGCGCCCGCGGCCGGGCCCGGCCCGCGGGGCCTGTGGCGGCGCTGGTTCGCCGCCGTCACGCTCGGCGAGATCGCGGGGTTCGCGGTCCCCGCCGTGACCGGGGCGCTCGCGGCGGGCGTGCCGTGGGGGCTGCTCGGCATCGGGCCGCTGCTGCAGGGCGCCACGATCGTCGCGGCGGGGCTGGCCGAGGGCGTCGTGCTCGGGCTGGCGCAGGCGTACGCGCTGCGGAGCGCGCTGCCCGGGGCCGGGACGCGGGAGTGGGTGCGGGCGACGGCCGGCGGCGCGGGGATCGCGTGGACGGTCGGGGCGCTGCCGTTCGTGCTGGGCGAGCGGCTGTGGCGGTGGCACCCGGCGGTGCTCGTGCTGCTCGGCGTGGTGCTGCTGGCCGGGATGGGCGTGCTGCAGTGGCGGGTGCTGCGGCGGCACGTGCCGCGCGCCTGGCGGTGGGTGCCCGCGACGATGGCCGCCTGGCTGGTGGCGCTCGGGGCGTTCATGCTGGTGGCGACGCCACTGTGGCAGGAGGGGCAGCCGGGGTGGCTGGTGGCCGCCGTCGGGGTGCTCGCCGGGGCCGTCATGGCCGCCACGGTCGCCGCGCTCACCGGCCTCGCCCTGGTCCGGCTCCTGCGACCCGTCATGGTCCTAAGGCCCCCCACGTGATGGACCTCCGGCCCTGCGACGCACGGCCGCCCGCAGGGTGCGATGGATGGACGAAAGGAGGCCATCATGATCGTGGTGGGTGTGGACGGGTCGTTGACCGCGCGGGCGGCGGTGGACTGGGCGGCCGGTGACGCCTTCCGCTCGCACGTGCCGCTCAGAATCGTGTACGCGGTGGACCGCTCGCCGTACCAGATCGACAGGTTCCCCGCCTCCGGGGTCAGCGACACCCTGGTCCGCGAGGGGCACCGGGTGCTGCGCGAGGCCGTCGCGCTGGCCCGCGAGCGGCAGCCCGCGGTCGAGGTGCAGACGCAGGACATCGAGGGCGCGCCCGCGGCCGTGCTGCGCGAGCAGGCCGAGCACGCCAGCGAGGTCGTGGTCGGCAGCCGGGGCCTCGGCGGCTTCGCCGGGACGCTGCTCGGCTCCGTCAGCGCCCACGTGGCCGGGCAGGCGCCGTGCCCCGTCGTCGTGGTGCGCGGCGAGCGGCGGCCCCGCCAGGGCCGCATCGTGGTCGGCGTGGACGACTCGCCCGCCTGCGAGCCCGCGCTCGCCTACGCCTTCCGGCAGGCCGACCTGCGCGGCAGCAAGCTGCGCGTGGTGCACGCCTTCGCCCCCGAGATCGCCCGCGACCTCGACGAGGTGCGCGCCAACCAGCACCGGGCCGTCCAGCGGCGGCTGGAGGCGTTCCGCCGCGGCTACCCGGACGTCGAGGTCAGCGAGGACATCAAGTTCGCCAGCCCCGTCGAGGCGCTCACCGAGGCGTCCGCGGAGGCCGACCTGGTGGTGGTCGGCTCGCACGGGCGCGGACCGCTCGGCGCGGCGCTGCTCGGCTCGGTCAGCCGCGGCGTCCTGCACCACGCCCGCTGCACCGTGGCCGTCGTCCGCGCCCCGCAGGCCGGCGTGCCCGCCCAGAGGACCTAAGCCACACCTGTCAGGGACGTTCGCCGCTGCCGGGCCCGGCCCCAGGTGGCGGACGGTATGAGGGGAAAGCGAGGTGGGAGACCATGGCAATCGAAGTCAAGGACCTCATGGGACGCGTGGCCATCGCCGTCAGGGAGGACGCGTCGTTCGCCGACATCGTGGCCGCGATGAAGCGGTTCGCGGTCGGCGCCGTCACCGTCATCGACGCCGAGCGGCGGCCCGTGGGCGTGGTCACCGCGGACGATCTCCTCATGAAGGAGGCCGACCCGGTGCGCCACAGCGTCTCCATCTTCGAGTCCCGCGAGCGGCGCAGGGAGCACGAGAAGGCCGCGGCGGTCACCGCCGCCCAGCTCATGACCTCGCCGGCGATCACCGTCGCGCCCCGCAGCACCGTGCGCGAGGCGGCCAGGCTGATGCACGACCGGCACATCAAGCAGCTTCCCGTGGTCGACCCCGGCACCGGCAGGATCGTCGGCACCCTGCACCAGCGGGACGTGCTGCGCGTCTTCACCCGGCCGGTCGAGGAGCTGGAGGACGACATCAGGGCCGTGCTCCCCGAGCACGGGACGTTCGCGGTCGAGATCGACCGCGGCCTGGTGCGGATCTCCGGCCGGACCGAATGGCGCTCGCAGGCGGTCGCGCTCGTCGAGCGGGTACGCGGCGTGGAAGGGGTCATCGACGTCGTCGCGGACGTGAGCTGCGACAAGGACGACCTCATCGTCATGCCGCCGCTGCTGTAGGAGCCGCAGGTGGAGACGGCACCCCCCACAGGTCTTCCCCCGGGACCCGGCGCCCGCGTCCCCGCGGCGGCCGCTGTCCTCGCGCCGGCCGCCGCGGCGGTCCCGCCCGACCTCGCCACCTGCGCCGCGTGCCTGCTGGAGCTGTTCGACCCGGGCGCGCGGCGCCACCGGTACGCCTTCACCGGCTGCGCGGCCTGCGGGCCGCGGGCCTCCATCGCCGCCGGGCCGCCGTTCGCGCGTGAGCGCACCGCGCTGCGGCGCTTCCCGATGTGCGCGGCCTGCGCCGCCGAGTACCGCGACCCCGCCGGGCGGCGCTTCCGCGACGAGGCCGTCGCCTGCCCCGCGTGCGGCCCCCGGCTGAGCTTCCTCGGCCTGTCCGGCGACGCGGCGCTGCGCGCGGCCGGCGCGCTGGTCGCCGCCGGCGGCGTGATCGCCGTCAAGGGGCCGGGCGGGACGCGGCTGGTGTGCGACGCGGCCAACGCCGACTCCGTCGCCCGGCTGCGGCACGCCGGCGGCGAACCCGCCCTCATGGTGCCGGGGCCCGCCGCCGCGGCGGCCTTCGGGCGGCTCACCGCCCAGGACCGGCGGCTGCTCGCCTCGCCGGGCGCGCCCGTCCTGCTCGTCCCGCGCCGGGAGGGCGCGCCCGCCGGGCCGCCGGAGCTCGGGCTGGTGCTGCCGCACACGCCGGTGCACCACCTGCTGCTGGACGCCGTCCGCCGGCCGCTCGCCGTGTCCTGGGCCGGCCTCCCCGCCGGGCCGGGGCGGCGCTTCGACGACGTGGACGGGGTGCTGGGCGACGACCTGCCCGCCGTGTCCGCCTGCGGGGCCGCCGACGGGTCCGCCTCCGGGTCCGCTTCCGGGGCCGCCTTCGGGGCCGCCGACGGGGACACGGTGCTGCGCTCGCTCGGGGCCCGGGCCGGCGGGGTGCGGGCCGTCGCGGTGCGCCGGGGCGCGGGCTGACGCCCGGGCCGCTGCGGCTGCCGGTGGCCTCGCCGCGGCCGCTCGTGGCGTTCGGGGCGGGCGCCGCCCCGGCGTTCGCGCTGGCCGCCGGCGACCGCGCCTTCCTCGCCCCAACTCTCGACGACCCCTCCGGCCTCGGTCCCGGCAGGGCGGAGGCGGCTGACGTGGCGCTGGAGCGGCTGGTGGCCCTGGCCGGCGTCGAGCCGGTGCACGCCGTGCACGACCTCGACCCCACAGGCCCCGCCGCGCGGCAGGCCCGCCGCTGGCACCGCCGCACCGCCGTCCAGCACCATCACGCGCACGCCGCGGCCGTCGCCGCCGAGCACCTGCTGGAGCCGCCCTTCCTGGCCCTGGTCTGCGACGGACGCCCCGCGCCCGCCGGCGACGGCACGCTCTGGGGCGGCGAGCTGCTGCTGGCCACGTACACCGCCTGCCGCCGCCTCGGCTCGCTGTCCCGCCCGTCCCGGCCGCGTTCCGGCCTGCCGGAGCTGTACCGGGCCGCCGCCGCCCTCCTCGGGCCGGTCACGGGCCTGCGGGCGGACACGGACCCGGAGGCGTACCCGGAGGCGGAGCCGCTGGCCTGGCGGCTGGAGCGGCGCGACGGCCTGTGGGTGTACGACACCACCGCCACCCTCCGCCACCTGCGGGAGGCCAAGGAGGCCGGCGAGCCGCCCGCGCGGATCGCCGCCGCACTCCACGCCACCGTCGCGGCCGTCACCGTGCTGATGTGCGAGCGCGCCGCCGACGCCTGCGACGTCACCCGGGTCTGCCTGGCCGGTGACGTCTTCGACCAGCGGCTGCCGCTCGCCGGCGTCCTCGCCCGCCTGACGACGGCGGGGTTCGAGGCGTACGCGGGCGAGCGCGTCCCCGTCGGCTGCGGGGGCGTCGGGCTCGGCCAGGCGGCCATAGCGGCTGCGAGGTTGTCATGTGCCTAGGGGTTCCGGGGCGGATCACCGCCCGCGACGGCGAGATGGGGACGGCCGACTTCGCCGGCCTGCGCCGCGAGGTCTGCCTGGCGTACACGCCGGAGGCCGGCGTGGGCGACTACGTGATCGTGCACGTGGGGTTCGCGATCTCCGTGCTCGACGAGGACGAGGCGCTGCGGACGCTCGCGGTGCTCCGCGCCATCCCCGGAGGGCTGGATGAAGTATCTCGATGAGTACCGCGACCCCGTGCTGGCCCGCCGCCTCATCGGCGAGATCCGGGCCGCCGCCCGCCACCGCTGGTCGATCATGGAGGTCTGCGGCGGGCAGACGCACACGATCGTGCGGCAGGGCATCGACGAGCTGATCCCGGTCCGGATGGTGCACGGGCCCGGCTGCCCGGTCTGCGTGACGCCGCTGGCCACCGTCGACCGGGCGCTGGCCATCGCCGCCCGGCCGGAGGTGATCTTCACCTCGTTCGGCGACATGTTGCGCGTCCCCGGCTCCGGCACGGACCTGCTGTCGGCCAAGGCGCGCGGCGCGGACGTGCGCGTGGTGTACTCGCCGCTGGACGCCGTCCGCCTGGCCGCCGCCAACCCCGGCAGGCAGGTGGTGTTCTTCGCCGTCGGCTTCGAGACCACCGCGCCCGCCAACGCGATGGCCGTGCTCACGGCCGCCCGCGAGGGGCTCGCCAACTTCAGCGTGCTCGTCAGCCACGTGCTGGTGCCGCCCGCCATGTCGGCGATCATGGAGTCGGCGTCCGTGGACGCGTTCCTCGCCGCCGGGCACGTGTGCGCGGTCATGGGCTGGACCGAGTACGAGCCGCTGGCCGCCCGCTACCGGGTGCCCATCGTGGTGACCGGGTTCGAGCCGCTGGACCTGCTCGAAGGCATCCTCATGGTGGTGCGCCAGCTCGAGGAGGGCCGCTTCGAGGTCGAGAACCAGTACGCGCGGGCGGTGCGGCGCGAGGGCAACACCTTCGCCAGGGACGCCCTGCGCCGGGTGTTCCGGGTGAGCGGCCAGACCTGGCGCGGCATCGGCGACATCCCGGACAGCGGGCTGGTGCTGGCGCCGGAGTTCGCCGCGTACGACGCCGCGCTGCGGTTCGGCGTGGCCGGCCTCAGCGCCCGCGAGCACCCGGCCTGCATCGCCGGCGACATCCTGCGCGGCACCAGCACCCCGCTCGACTGCCCCGCCTACGGCACGCTGTGCACGCCCCGCCGCCCGCTCGGCGCGCCGATGGTCTCCGCCGAGGGCACCTGCGCCGCCTACCACAACGCCGGCCGCGTCCGGCAGGAAGCACAGGAGGTGCTGCCATGAGCACGGGCTTCGACCCGCTCGCCGCGACCTGCCCGGCGCCGCTCACCGAGGACGAGCGCGTGCTGCTCGGCCACGGCTCCGGCGGCCGGCTCATGGCCGAGCTGCTCGCCGACCTGACCCCGCGGCTCGGCGCGCCCGCCACCGAGGACGCCGCGCTGGTCACCACCGGCGCGCCCGAGATCGTGGTGTCCACCGACGGGTTCGTGGTGACGCCGCGCTTCTTCCCCGGCGGGGACATCGGCTCGCTGGCGGTCCACGGCACGGTCAACGACCTCGCCATGCGGGGCGCGGTGCCGGTGGCGCTGACGCTGGCGTACATCGTGGAGGAGGGGCTGCCGCTGGAGGAGCTGCGCCGGGTCACCGCGTCGGTCGCCGCCGCTGCCCGCGCCTGCGACGTGCCCGTCGTCACCGGCGACACCAAGGTCGTCGGCAGGGGCGCCGCCGACGGGCTCTACGTCACCACGACCGGCGTCGGCGTCCGGCTGCCCGGGGCGCACGTCAGCGCGGCCGGCGGCCGTCCGGGGGACGCCGTGCTGCTGTCCGGGCCCATCGGCCTGCACGGCGTCACCATCCTCAGCACCCGCGAAGGGCTCGGCTTCGAGACCGGGATCGCCTCCGACAGCCGCCCGCTGCACCGCCTGGCCGCCGCGATGATCACGGCGGGGAGCTGCGGCGTGCACGCGCTGCGCGACCCCACCCGGGGCGGGCTGTCGGCCGCGCTCAACGAGCTGGCCGCGGCCTCCGGCGTCGGCGTCGAGCTGGACGAGCCGGCCGTCCCCGTGCCGCCGGAGGTGGCCGCCGCCTGCGACCTGCTCGGCCTCGACCCGCTGCACGTGGCCAACGAGGGCTGCCTGGTGGCGTTCGTGGACCCGGCGCGGGCCGGCGCGGTCCTGTCCGCGATGCGCGCGCGGCCCGAGGGCGCGCAGGCCACCAGGATCGGGACGCTGGTCGCCGGGCACCCCGGCCGGGTGATCATGCGGACGCTGGTCGGCTCGACCCGGGTCGTGGACCTGCTCGTCGGCGAGCAGCTGCCCAGGATCTGCTGACCGGAGCGAGCCGGAAGGCCCACGACCTTGGTGCCGAACGCCTCTGCCGGGAGCCGCCCGCCGCGCGGGAACGTGGCGGGCATGAGGACCGCCTCGCCCGTACGGCCGGGCCTGACCTCCGCCGAGGCCGCCGCCCGCCTGGCCGCCGACGGGCCCAACACCCTGCCGGCCGCCCGCCGCGCCTCTCCCGTCGTGCTCCTGCTGCGCGAGATGGCGCACTTCTTCGCCTTGCTGCTGTGGGCGGCGGCCGGGCTGGCGCTGCTGGCCGGGATGCCGCAGCTCGCCGTGGCCATCGTCGTCGTGGTGCTGCTCAACGGCGCGTTCGCCTTCGCCCAGGAGTACCGCGCGGACCGGGCCGCGCAGCGGCTCGGCGAGCTGATCCCGGCGAACGCGGTGGTCCGCAGGGACGGCGAGCGCCGGCTCGTCCCCGCCGCCGAGCTGGTCGCCGGCGACGTGGTGCTGCTGGAGGCGGGCGACCGCGTCTCGGCGGACCTGGAGCTGGCCGAGGCGCACGCGCTGGCGGTCAACGAGTCGATGCTGACCGGGGAGAGCCGGCCCGTCCGGCCCGGGGCGGGCGAGGCCGCCCACGCGGGGACGTTCGTGGTGGAGGGCCAGGCCGAGGCCGTCGTCACCGCCACCGGGGCGCGGACCAGGCTGGCCGCGATCGCCCGGCTGACCCGCGAGGCGCGCCGCCCGCCGAGCCCGCTCGCCGTGCAGCTCGGCAAGGTGGTGCGGATCGTCGCCGGGATCGCGCTCGCCGTCGGCGCGGCCTTCTTCGGGCTGGCCGTGCTGCTCGGGATGGATCCCGGGCAGGGCTTCCTGTTCGCGCTGGGGGTGACGGTGGCGCTGGTGCCCGAGGGGCTGCTGCCGACCGTGACGCTGTCGCTGGCGCGCGCCGCGCAGCGCATGGCGGCCAGGAACGCCCTGGTACGGCACCTGGAGGCGGTCGAGACGCTCGGCTCGGCCACGTTCATCTGCACCGACAAGACCGGCACGCTGACCCGCAACGAGATGACCGTCGCCGAGGTGTGGGCGCCCTCCTGCCCGCGCCCCGAGGTGATGCGCTCGGCCGTGCTCAGCTCCACCGGCCGGATGAGCGGCGGCCGGCCGGTCGGCGACCCGATGGAGGTCGCGCTGCACGTCGAGGCGCTGCGGGTGGGGGCGGACCTGACGGGCGAGGTCGTCCGGCGGTTCCCGTTCGACCCGGTGCGCCGCCGCGCCTCGGTCGTGGTGGGCGGCCGGCTGCACCTCAAGGGCGCGCCCGACGCGGTGCTGCCGCTGTGCCGGCCGGCGCCGGGCGTGGAGGACGAGCTGGCCCGGATGAGCGAGCACGGGCTGCGGGTCCTCGCCGTCGCGACGGGCCAGGGGGAGGACGAGCGGGACCTGGAGCTGCTGGGCCTGGTCGGCCTGCACGACCCGCCGCGCGACGACGTCGCCGAGGCCATCTGGAAGTGCCGCATCGCCGGGATCAGGCTGGCCATGGTCACCGGCGACCATCCCGGCACCGCCCGCGCCATCGCCCGCGAGGTCGGCCTGCTGGGCCCGGACGAGCTGGTCGTCACCGGCGCCGAGCTGCCCGGCGACGACGCCGCGCTCGGCGAGCTGCTGGACTGCGACGGCGTGGTCGTCGCCCGCGTCACCCCCGAGGACAAGCTGCGCATCGCCCGCGCGCTGCGCTCGCGCGGCCACGTCGTCGCCATGACCGGCGACGGCGTCAACGACGGGCCGGCGCTGCGCGAGGCCGACATCGGCGTGGCGATGGGCCGCTCCGGCACCGACGTCGCCCGCGAGGCCGCCGATCTGGTGCTGCTGGACGACCACTTCGCCACCATCGTCGCGGCCGTCGAGCTGGGCCGGGCGACCTACGCCAACGTGCGCCGCTTCCTCACCTACCACCTGACCGACAACGTGGCCGAGCTGACCCCGTTCGCCGTGTGGGCGCTGAGCGGCGGCACGATCCCGCTGGCGATCGGCGTGCTCCAGGTGCTCGCCCTCGACATCGGCACCGACCTGCTGCCCGCGCTCGCCCTCGGCGCCGAGCCCGCCAACCCGCGCACCATGGACGGCCCCGCCCGCACCGGCAACCTCGTGGACCGGCGGGTCCTCGCCCGCGTCTTCGGCGTGCTCGGCCCCGCCCAGGCGCTGGCCGAGATGGCGGCCTTCGCCGGGGTGCTGCTGCTCGGCGGCTGGCGTCCCGGGCTCGCGCCGGGGGCGGGGCTGCTGGCCGCGGCGTCCGGCACCGCGTTCGCCGCCGTCGTGCTCGGCCAGTTCGCCAACGCCTTCGCCTGCCGCAGCGAGTCCCGCTGGATCGGCCGGCTGCGGTGGCGGGCCAACCCGCTGCTGCTCGGGGCGGTCGCCTTCGAGGCCGGGATGTTGCTGTTCTTCCTCGCCGTGCCGCCGGTCGCCCGGGTGCTCGGCGGCGCGTTCCCGCCCGCCGCGGGGTGGGCGCTGGCGGCGGCCGCGATCCCCGTCATGGTGCTGGCCGACGCCGCGCACAAGGGGTGGCGGGCCAGGAAGAGGACCAAAGGCCCGTGACGGGCAGGCCGTACGGCTCTGCGTAAAGCGCGCATAAAGCGGTGTGCTTGGAGCGTGAGAAGCACGACCGACCGTCATGGAAAGGGGGCCGTCATGGCCGCCACCGTCAGCAAGCCTGCCGCGCAGGCCGGCATCGCCACCGAGGCACGCCGCCCCGTCGACTACGTCTGGGCCATCACCCGGATCGCGATCGGCTGGATCTTCCTGTGGGCCTTCCTCGACAAGACCTTCGGCTGGGGCTTCGCCACTCCCGCCGCCAAGTCCTGGATCAACGGCGGCAGCCCCACCACCGGCTTCCTCAAGGGCACCGGCGAGAACGCGCTCGGCGGCTTCTTCAGCTCCCTGGCCGGACAGGCCTGGGTGGACTGGCTGTTCATGCTCGGCCTGCTGGGCGTGGGCCTGGCGCTGGTCCTCGGCATCGGCACCCGGATCGCGGCCGGCGCGGGCACCGCGATGCTGGTCCTCATGTGGGCGGCCGAGCTGCCCCTGGCCAACAACCCGTTCATGGACGAGCACCTGATCTACTCGATCGTCATCATCGGCCTGGCGCTCGCCAACGCCGGCGCGGTCTTCGGCCTCGGCACCCTGCGGTTCGTCCGCGAGAACGCATGGCTCAAGTGACCACGCGGCCTGCTCCGCCGGAGCAGGCGTCCCGCACCACCTCGACACCCGCCAGGACGTGGCCGACCACATGGTCGGCCACGTTCGCGTGCGCCGGCCAGGTGCCGTGGTCGATCCACACGCTGCGCAGCCCCGCCGCCCTGGCCCCCGCCACGTCCGTGGCCGGGTTGTCGCCCACCATCCAGCCGCCCGCCGCCAGGCCCGTGCCGCAGCGGCGGGCCGCGATCGCGAACAGCTCCGCCGCCGGCTTGCGCACGCCCTCGGCGTCGGAGATCGCGTAGCCGTCCACCAGCTCGCCCAGCCCCGTCCGGCGGATCTTGCCGAGCTGCCGGTCCGCCGCGCCGTTCGTGACGATCCCGACGCGCCACCCCTCCGCGCGCAGCCCCGCCAGCGCCTCGCGGACCCCTGGATAACAGCCCGCCAGGTACGGCAGCCGCCGCCGGAACGCCTCCCGCAGCTCCTCCGCCGGCTCCGGCAGGCCGAACCGGCGCCGCAGCTCGGCGAAGAACCGGCCGCGGTCCGGGCGCAGCTCCGCGTCGAGCGCCGTCACCAGCGCCACCGCCTCCGGCCCCAGCCCGCGCCCCGCCGCGAACTCCGCCGCCCAGCGCGCCAGCGCCGTGTCCAGGTCGAGCAGGGTCCGGTCCAGGTCGAAGAGCGCGAGCGGCCGCATGCCCCGAGCGTACGGGTCCCGGCCCGCAGTTGTCGGAGGTCCCTGCCGGAAAGGACTTTCGTCGCTAGGCCCGTCACCCGCCCCGGCGGTGTCATGGACACGGAGCGATCAGGAGGCATCATGATCATTGTCGGGGTCGACGGGTCCCGCGCCGGACTGGAGGCCGCGGGCTGGGCCGCGCGCGAGGCCGCGCTGCGCGACGTGCCGCTGACCGTGGCGCACGCCATGCCCAGGTGGGCGTGCGAGACCGAGAGCGGCCGCTACGCCGAGGTGGCCGGCTGGATGCGGGACGGAGGCCGTACCGTGCTCGCCGCCGGCGAGGCCCGCGCCCGCCGGGAACGCCCGAAGATCGACGTGCGGACCGTGTTCCTGCCCGGCGACCCCCGCACCGCGCTGGTCAGGGCCGCCGCGGACGCCGAGCTGGTGGTGCTCGGCAGCCACGGCGTCGGCGGCGTGCGCGGGCTGCTGGTCGGCTCGGTCGCCTACGGCGTCGCCGGGCACGCGCCGTGCGCCGTCGTCGTGGTGCGCGAGCTGCCGTCGCTGCCGCGCGGCGAGATCGTCGTCGGCGTGGACGGCTCGCCCATGGCCGGGCGGGTGCTCGACTTCGCCTTCGCCGAGGCCGACCTGCGCGGCACCGCCCTGCGGGCCGTGCACGCCTGGTCCTGGGCGGACGTGCGCGGGCTCGGCCCGGCCGACCCCGACGACGAGCGCGACGAGCTGCTCGTGCTGAAGGAGACCCTGGCCGGGCACCGCGAACGGCACCCGGACGTGCCGGTGATCGAGGAGGTCGTGCACGGCCACCCGGTCGAGGTGCTGCGGCAGGCCGCCGCCGGCGCGGACCTGCTGGTCGCCGGCTCGCACGGGCACGGCACGTTCTCCGGCATGGTGATGGGCTCGGTCAGCCAGGGCCTCCTGCACGAGTCGCCCTGCCCGTTCGTCGTGGTGAGGAGAGGACGATGAGCGCGCAGGCCGAGGCCGGGCCGCAGGCCGACCAGCTCGGCGACTACCTCGCGAGCATCGGCGCCACGCCGCTGCTCAGCGCCGAGGAGGAGGTCGCGCTGGCCAAGCGCGTCGAGGCCGGCACGTACGCGGCCCACCTGCTGGCCGAAGGCGTCTCCAGGCCCGGCCTGGAGGAGCTGGTCGCCGACGGCCGGGCCGCCCGCGACCACCTGATCCGCGCGAACCTGCGGCTCGTGGTGTCGGTCGCCAAACGCTACGCGCACCGCGGCATGTCCTGGGCGGACGTCATCCAGGACGGCAACCTCGGCCTGATCGAGGCCGTCGGACGCTACGACCACACCCGCGGCCACCGCTTCTCCACCTGCGCCACCTGGTGGATCCGCAAGTCCATCCAGCAGGGGCTGGAGTACGCGCACACCGTCCGCCTGCCGATCGGCGTCCAGGACCAGCTCGGCAAGCTCGCGCAGGCCGAGATCGTCGTCACCCAGGCCCTCGGCCGCACCCCCACCGAGGCCGAGCTGGCCGAGCACCTGGGCGAGAAGACCGCCAAGCTCGTCACGCTGCGCCGCGTCTCCCAGGACTGCGTCAGCCTCGACCACGCCCCCGGCGACCCGCACCAGGGCACCCTCGGCGACCTCGTCGAGGACCCCGACGCCGTCACCCCCGCCCAGGCCGCCGAACGCGCGGCGCTGAAGGCCGCGCTGACGACGCTGATGGCCGACCTGGCCCCGCGCCAGGCCATGATCATGCGGATGCGCTTCGGGCTGGACGGCCAGGGCGAGCACACGCCCCGGCAGATCGCCGACCGCATGGGCCTGACCCCGCACTGGGTGCGCCAGCTCGAACGCGAGTCGCTGGCCCGGCTGCGCCGCTACGGCGCCAGGGCGGGCCTGCGGGCCTGGGCCGGCTGAGGGAGGGCCGCGCCATGACGCTGCACCAATGGTTGTACCGGGGCGGCCGCCCCAACCGGCTCGCCAGGGCGGTCAACCGGCTGTGGGCGGCCGTCCACAGCAGCGGCCTGCTGATGCCCGGCCGCCTGGTCACCCTGGAGGTGACCGGCCGCCACACCGGCAGGACCGTCGCGCTCCCCCTGGTCGTCGCCCGCCTCGGCGGCCGGCGGTACCTGGTGTCGATGCTCGGCCGCGACGCCAACTGGGTGGCCAACGTCCGGGCCGCGCGCGGCCTCGCGGTGCTCAGGCACGGCACGCGCGAGCACGTCCGCCTCGTCGAGCTGCCGCCGGCCGAACGGGCCCCGGTCCTGCGCCGCTACCTCGCCGTCGCGCCCGGCGCCCGCCCCCACCTGCCCGTGGACCGCTGGGCGCCGCTGGCCGACTTCGACGCGATCGCCGGGCAGTACCCGGTCTTCCGCGTCGAGCCCGCGGCCGGCGCCCGGCCCGCCGTCAGGCCGTGAAGTCGGCGAAGTCGAAGCCCGGGGAGACCACGCAGCTCACCAGGACCGGCTCGGCGGCGGCCGGGCGGGCCGACTGCCGGACGCCGCCCGGCACCACGGCCTGCGGCACCTGGCCGTCCTCCACCCCCGGGCCGAGCGTCACCGTGGCCTCGCCGATCGTCAGCGACAGCGGGCCGCCGCGGTGCCAGAACCACACCTCGTCCGACCTGACCGTGTGCGGCACCGACTCCTCGCCCGGGTTCAGCAGGAAGTAGATGCCGGTGGCCGTGGCGCGGGGGCCGGCGTAGCCGGGCGGCTCGACGGTCGCCGAGGTGCGCCAGGTCTCGCGGAACCAGCCGCCCTCCGGGTGCGGCAGGAGGTCCAGGGCGGCGGCGACGGGCGGGCGCTCGACGAAGCCGAGCGGGGCGCCGGTGACGTCCCTGCGCAGGAAGCGGGTGCAGTCGAGGACGAGCTGCCCCGGCAGGCCGGCGGCGAGCGCGGCCGCCTCGTCGGGGACGTCCACGGCCGGGCCGTCAGGATAGATCTTGAGCTCCACCCGGCCGAGTCTAAGGGGCGGCGAAATGTCGGTCGGGGTGGCTAGTCTGCGGCAGGTGATCGAACGGTGGAGCCGTGATCAGGTGCTCGCCCTCGCCCCCGACGCGTCCTCGCGCAAGGCCGCCCAGGGCGTGGCCGCGCCCGCCCGATGGCCGGTGCGCGGCACCGCGGGCGCGCTGCTGTACGGCGAGTGCGCGGGCAGCGGGGCCAAGCCCTACCTGGCCTGCGTCGACCTGGGCGAGCCCGCCTACCGCTGCAGCTGCCCGAGCCGGAAGTTCCCCTGCAAGCACGCGCTCGGGCTGTTGCTGCTGTGGGCCGACGGCGGGGTGCCCGAGCTGGAGGTCGTGCCGTCGTGGGCGGCGGAGTGGATGGAGGGGCGCGCCGAACGCGCCGCCAAGGCCGCAGCCCGCCTCGCCGCCGCCCGCGCCCCCGCCCCCTCGGCCACCGCCCCCTCGGCCACCGGCCCCTCGGCCACCGGCCCCTCGGCCACCGGCCCCTCGGCCACCGGCCCCTCGGCCACCGGCCCCTCGGCCACCGGCCCCTCGGCCACCGGCCCCTCGGCCACCGGCCCCTCGTCCACCGGCCCCTCGGGCATCGGCCCCTCGGGCATCGGCCCCTCGGGCACCTCCGCCTCGGGGGCCGCCCCCGCAGGCGCGGCTGCGCCGGGGGTCTTCGCCGCCACCCCCGCCACCGTCGCCGAGGAGGGCGAGGAGGCCGCGCACGCCGGTGGCCGGGCGGGCTCCGGGGGTGGCGGCCCTGTGGTCGGCGGCCCTTCAGCCGGGGCCGGCCCCACGGACGGGGGCGGCTCCGGTGCGCAGGGGAGCGGGCCGGGGCGAGCAGCCGGTGCCGGGGTGGAGTCGGTGCGGCACGCGCGGGTGGCCGCCGGGCTGGCGGAGCTGGAGCGGTGGCTGGCCGACCAGGTGCGGCAGGGCCTCGCGCACGCCGCCCCCCACGAGTGGGACGGGCTCGCCAAGCGGCTCGTCGACGCCCAGGCGCCGGGCGTCGCCGGGCTGGTGTCCCGGCTGGCGCAGGTGCGCGCGGCCGACGACTGGCCGGGCCGGCTCCTGGCCGAGTACGCGCTGATCAACCTGCTCGCCGTCGCCTACCGCCGCCGGGCCGAGCTGCCTCCGCCGCTCGCCCGGACCGCCCTCGTCCGCGCCGGGTTCCCGGTCACCCGGGAGGAGGTGCTGACCGGCCCGGCCCTCCGCGACCACTGGGACGTCCTGGGCCGCCGCGACGAGGTCCAGGACCGGCTGACGGCCCGGCGGGTCTGGCTGCGCGGGCGGCGCGCCGGCCGGCCGGCGCTGGTGCTGTCGTTCGCGCCGCAGGGCCAGCCGCTGGACGCGTCCCTGGTCACGGGCACCACCATCGACGCCGAGGTGACCTTCTACCCCGGGGCCGCCCCCTTGCGGGCCCTGGTCGCCGTCCGGCACGGCGGCGTCCCCGGCGCGGGGCCGCCGCCCGGGATGCCGCCGGAGCAGGCGCTGGAGGAGATCGCCCGGGCCGTGGGGGAGGACCCGTGGGTGGAGTCGTGGCCGCTCGTGCTGGCCGGCGTCGTCCCCGAGCGGGCCTCGATCGGCGGGCTGCCCCTGCACCCCCGGCACCGCGACCCCTGGCGGCTGATCGCGGTGTCGGGCGGGCGTCCGCTCACCGTGGCGGCCGAATGGACGCCGCAGGGCCTCCGCCCCCTGACCACCTGGGACGACGACGGCATGGCGGTGATCCTGTGAGCACCTGGGAAGAGCTGGCCTCGGCCGCGCTCGTCGGCACCGACCGGCGGCCGTACCCCGGCGTGCTGCTGGAGGACGCCGCCGTCGAGGTGGCGCGCCGGCGGGCCGGCCGGCGTCCCGGCCCGGTCGCGCCCCCGGAGCCGGCCCCCGGCGAGGAACGCCCGGCGGTCACCCGCGCCGCAGCCGGCCGGCTGGCCCGCATCCTGGGCGGCGAGCACGAGCGGCTGCTGCCCGAGTGGCTGGCCGCCGCCGCGGCGACGGGTCGCCGGGTGCCCCCGTACGTGCTGCCCGACCTGCTCGAACGCGGCCGGCGCGACCGTTCCATCCGGGTGCACCTCGGTGTGCTGGCGGGGCAGCGCGGCAGGTGGCTGGCGGGGCTCAACCCGGCGTGGGCGTACCTGCTGGAGGAGCCCACGGGCGAGACGTGGGAGCTGGGCGGCCCCGCCGACCGCCGCGCCCACCTGCGCGCCCTCCGCGCGGCCGACCCCGCCCGGGCCCGGCTGCTGCTGGAGAGCACGTGGGAGAGCGAGACGCCGGACGACCGGGCGGAGTTCGTCGAGCTGCTGTCCGAGGGCCTGAGCATGGACGACGAGCCGTTCCTGGAGTCGGCGCTGGACGACCGCCGCCGCGAGGTGCGCCAGGCCGCCGCCAACCTCCTCACCCGCCTGCCGGAGTCGCGCCTGGCCCGGCGCATGGCCGAGCGGGTCCGCGGGTGCGCCGCCGTCGCGGGCGACCTCATCGTCATCGAGGCCCCGCGCGCCTGCGACAGGGCCATGGAACGCGACGGCGTCCGCCCGAAGCCGCCGCGCGGCCTCGGCGAGCGCGCCTGGTGGCTCCAGCAGATCATCGCCCGCGCCCCGCTCGCGGTGTGGGGCCACCCGCCGGAGCGGCTGCTCGCCATGCGCATCCCCGACTGGGACGCCGACGTGCGCACCGCCTGGGTGCGCGCCGCCGTGCTGCAGCGCGACCCGGTGTGGGCGCGGGCCATGTTCGGCTGGGACCCGATCGCCGACCTGCTGGAGTCGTTGCCGCCGGAGGAGCAGCAGGAGCTGGCGGCCGGCTTCGCCCGCGGGCACGACCTCGACAGCCAGCTCATCATGGTCCTCGGCGGCGTGTCGTCGCCGTGGAAGGAGGAGCTGGCCACCACCGTCCTGCACAAGATCGTCAAGGTGGCCGCCACCCAGCCGTGGAACCTCGGCGAGCTGGTCAAGCTGGCCGGCGAGCACATCGACCCCGCGCTGTTCCCGCTGGCCGAGAGCTATTCGCCGGCCGAGCCGATCCAGCAGGTCGCGGCCCTGCTGCGGTTCCGCGCCGACATGCACGAGGAGTTGTTGCCGCAGATGACACCCAGCGCCCCGGTCATGAGACCGACGAAGGAGCACCCATGACCGTTCTGCGCCCGCACGCGGAAGACCAGTACGCCGAGGAGCTCGACCTCCTCGCCAAGGACGACGACCGGCCCCGCCCGCCGGGCTGGCGGCTGTCGCCGTGGGCCGTCACCACGTACGTGCTGGGCGACGGCGACCGCGTCACCCCCAAGTACATCGGCCCCCGGCGCATCGTCGAGGTCGCCGTCGCCACGCTCGCGACCGACCGCGCGCTGCTGCTGCTCGGCGTGCCCGGCACCGCCAAGACGTGGCTGTCGGAGCACCTGGCCGCCGCCGTCAGCGGCGACTCGACGCTGCTCGTGCAGGGCACGGCCGGCACCGCCGAGGAGGCCGTCCGGTACGGCTGGAACTACGCCCGGCTGCTGGCCGAGGGCCCCTCGATGGACGCCCTCACCCCGTCCCCGGTCATGCGGGCCATGGCGGAGGGCCGCATCGCCCGGGTCGAGGAGCTGACCCGGATGCCGTCCGACGTCCAGGACGCCCTGATCACCGTCCTGTCGGAGAAGACGCTGCCGATCCCCGAGCTCAACCGCGAGGTGCAGGCCGAACGCGGCTTCAACGTCATCGCCACCGCCAACGACCGCGACCGCGGCGTCAACGAGCTGTCCAGCGCGCTGCGCCGCCGCTTCAACACCGTCGTGCTGCCGGTGCCGGCCACCGCCGAGGAGGAGGTCGACATCGTCGCCCGGCGCGTCACCCAGCTCGGCCGGTCGCTGCAGCTGCCGGAGACCACGACCGGGCTGCAGGAGATCCGGCGGGTGGTGACCGTCTTCCGCGAGCTGCGCGCGGGCGTCACCGAGGACGGGCGCACCAAGCTCAAGTCGCCGAGCGGCACCCTGTCCACGGCCGAGGCCATCTCCGTGCTGACCAGCGGCATCGCGCTGGCCGCGCACTTCGGCGACGGGGTGCTGCGCCCGGCCGACGTCGCCGCCGGCATCGCCGGGGCCGTGGTGCAGGAGCCGGTCTCGGACCGGGTGGTGTGGCGCGAGTACCTGGAGACCGTGGTGCGCGAACGTCCCGACTGGCGCGACTTCTACCGAGCCTGCCGCGAGGCCACATGACCACCCCGCCGGGCGACGCGCGCGTGACCGTCCTCGGGGTGCGGCACCACGGGCCGGGCTCGGCGCGGGCCGTGCGGGCCGAGCTCGAACGCCTGCGTCCCGACGCGATCCTCATCGAGGGGCCGCCCGAGGCCGACGCCCTGATCCGGCTCGCGCCCGAGCTCGAACCGCCGGTCGCGCTGCTGGCCCACGTCCCGGGGGCGCCCGCGCGGGCCGCGTTCTGGCCGTTCGCCGGGTTCTCGCCCGAGTGGCAGGCCCTTCTGTACGGGGTGGCGGCCGGCGTCCCGGTACGCTTCTGCGACCTGCCGGCCGCCCACACCCTGGCCGAACCCCCCGCCGGCACCGGCGACGACCACGGCGGCGGCGCGGATGACGTCGCCGGGTCGCGGCGCGCCGATCCCATCGGCGCGCTCGCCGCCGCCGCCGGCTACGACGACCCGGAACGCTGGTGGGAGGACGTCGTCGAGCACCGAGGCGCCGCCGACGCCGCTGACACGGGCGCCGCCGGCGATGGTCCGCGTGACGACCGGACGCCGTGGTTCGAGGTGATCGCCGAGGCCATGGCGGCCGTGCGCGAAGGGCACGTCCCGGACGAGCGGGAGGCCAGGCGTGAGGCGTACATGCGCAAGACCGTCCGCGCCGCGCTCAAGCAGGGCCGCACCAGGATCGCGGTGGTCTGCGGAGCCTGGCACGTGCCCGCGCTCGCCGGTCCCCTGCCGCCCGCCGCGTCCGACAACGCCCTGCTGCGCGGCCTGCCCAAGGTGAAGGCGGAGCTGACCTGGGTGCCGTGGACGTACGGCCGGCTGGCCTCCTGGAGCGGCTACGGCGCCGGCATCACGTCGCCGGGCTGGTACCACCACCTGTTCACCGCGCCCGACCGCCCGGTGGAGCGGTGGCTGGCCGAGGCGGCCGGGGTGTTGCGCGAGGAGGGGCTGGCGGTGTCGTCCGCGCACGTCATCGAGTCCGTACGGCTCGCCCACGGCCTGGCCGCGCTGCGCGGACGTCCCCTGGCGGGGCTGGGCGAGGTCACCGAGGCGGCGAGGGCCGTCCTGTGCGAGGGCGACGACCTGGCGGTGGAGCTGATCCAGCGGCGGCTGGTCGTCGGCGACCGGCTCGGCCGCGTCACCGACGGCACCCCGATGGTGCCGCTCCAGCGTGACCTGCGCGAGCAGCAGCGGCGGCTGCGGCTGCGTCCGGAGGCCCTGGACCGGGAGCTCGACCTCGACCTGCGCAAGCCGCTCGACCTCGACCGCAGCCACCTGCTGCACCGGCTGCGGCTGCTGGAGGTGGGCTGGGGCACGCCCGGGCAGGCGCGCGGCAAGGGCACGTTCCGTGAGACGTGGACGCTCCAGTGGCGTCCGGAGCACGACCTCGCGCTCATCGAGCACGCCGCGCTGGGCACCACGGTGGCCGCCGCGGCCACCCGCCGCGCCCGCGACCTGGCCGCCGGAGGAGCGCGAACCCCCGCCGACGCGGGGCTCGTCGCCGGTGGGTACGCGCCGGTCGCGCTGGCGGAGCTGACGGCGCTGGTGGAGCAGTGCCTGCTGGCCGACCTGCCGGCCGCGCTGCCCGGCGTGCTGGCGGCGCTCTCGGCCCGGGCGGCGCTCGACACCGACGTCACGCACCTCATGGCGGCGCTGCCCGCGATGGTGCGCGCCCACCGGTACGGCGACGTGCGCGGCACCCCGGCCGAAGGGCTGGCGGTGATCGTCCGGTCGATGCTGGACCGCGTCCGGGTCGGCCTGCCGGTCGCCGTGACGGGCCTGGACGACGACGCGGCCGCCGCCCTGCTCAAGCACGTGGACGCGGTGCACGCGGCCGTCGCGCTGCTCGCCGAGACGGCCGAGGGCGGCCGGCAGCGCGAACGCTGGCTCGCCACCCTGCGCGACCTCAGCGACCGGCCCGACCTGCACGGGCTCATCGAAGGGCGGCTCACCCGGATCCTGCTCGACTGCGGCGAGCTCGACGACGCCGAGAGCCGCATGTCGCGGGCGATGTCGCGGGGGCAGGCCCCGGCGCGGGCGGCTTCGTGGGTGGAGGGGTTCCTGGGCGGGGGCGGGCTGCTGCTGGTGCACGACCCCCGGCTGCTCGGCCTGGTGGACGGCTGGCTCACCGGCCTGTCCGGCGAGCAGTTCACGGACGTGCTGCCGCTGCTGCGCCGTACGTTCGGCGCCTTCGCCGCCCCGGAGCGCCGCTCGATCGGCGACCGCCTGCGCGCGGCGGACCGGCGGCGCGGCCAGGGCCATGACCAGCACGACGGGGATGAGGTGGACGACCGGCGGGCGGTCGCCGCCGTCGCCACGGTCCTGTCCATCCTGGGCCGGACGGCCGAAGGCGGCGGCGACGCGCCCCGGGCGGCGGACAAGCCGAACGGCCCGGCCCCGGAGGACGGCGGGCAGGCGGGTCCGAGCGGCGGGCAGGCGGGTCCGAGCGGCGGGCGGGCGGGTTCGAGCGGCGGGCGGGCGGGTTCGAGCGGCGGGCGGGCGATGGAGGGGGAGGGAGCGGGATGAGTCAGGCGGATCGGGAGCCCGCTGACGAGCGGATGCGCCGCTGGCGGCTGGTGCTGGGCGGTGGCGACGCCGACGGCACCGGCTTCGGGCTGCAGGGCGACGACGCCCGCATGGACGCCGCCCTGGCCGCCGTCTACGACCGGGGCGGCACCGGCGAGGGCGGCACCGCGCGGGAGGGCGGCCTCGGGGCGTCCGCGCCGCGCGTGGCCCGCTGGCTGGGCGACATCCGCGCGTACTTCCCCGCGACGGTCGTCCAGGTCATGCAGCGCGACGCGATCGAGCGGCTCAACCTCACCCGGCTCCTCCTGGAGCCCGAGATGCTGGAGGCCGTGGAGCCCGACGTGCACCTGGTCGGCACCCTGCTCGCGCTCAACAAGGTGATGCCCGACCAGGCCCGGGAGTCGGCGCGGGCGGTGGTGCGCGCGGTGGTGGCGGAGCTGGAGCGCCGGCTGGCGCAGCGGACGCGGGCGGCCGTGACGGGCGCGCTGGACCGCTCGGCCCGCACCCACCGGCCGAAACGGGTGTCCGACATCGACTGGGACCGGACGATCCGGGCGAACCTCAAGAACTACCTGCCGGACCGGAGCACGGTCGTCCCGTCCCGCCTGGTCGGTCACGCCCGCCGCCGGCGGGCGGTGCAGCGCGAGGTGGTGCTGTGCGTCGACCAGAGCGGTTCGATGGCGGCGTCGGTGGTGTACTCGGGCGTGTTCGGGGCGGTGCTGGCCTCGATGCGGTCGCTGCGCACGTCGCTCGTGGTGTTCGACACCGCCGTGGTGGACCTCACCGAGCAGTTGCACGACCCGGTGGAGCTGCTGTTCGGCACCCAGCTCGGCGGCGGCACCGACATCAACCGGGCGATCGCCTACTGCCAGGGCCTCATCTCGCGGCCGGCCGACTCGATCTTCATCCTGATCAGCGACCTGTACGAGGGCGGCGTCCGGCAGGAGATGCTGCGCCGGGTGGCGGCGATGACGGAGGCCGGCGTCCAGGTGATCGTGCTGCTGGCGCTGTCCGACGAGGGGGCGCCGTTCTACGACCACGAGAACGCGGCGGCGCTGGCCGCCATGGGGGTGCCGGCGTTCGCCTGCACCCCGGACGCCTTCCCCGGCCTGATGGCGGCCGCGATCGAGCGGCGCGACATCGGCCGGTGGGCGGAGCGCAACCTGGGCGCCGGAACCTGACGCCGGCGCCGGGCGCCGGTCAGTGGCCCGCCTGCTCGGGGCGGGCATGGCGCGGCATCAGGTACGACAGCGCGAACGTCAGCGCCAGCAGCCCGACCTCCACCCACACCGTCACCTCCATGGAGGCCCCGAAGCCCCACTCGGCGGCCAGCAGGTTGAAGAACAGCGTGCCCAGCACGGCGGTGCCGAGCGCCCCGCCGAGCTGCTGCACCGCGGTCATGGTGCCGGACGCGGAGCCGGACTCGTGCGGCTCGACGCCGGCCAGCACGATGTCGAAGAACGGCGCCATGACCAGCCCCATCCCGATGCCGGCGAGGCCGAGCCCGGGGGCGAGCTGCCAGGCGGTGACGTCGGTGCCGGCGACGTGGATGGTGAGCGCGAGCACGGCCGCGCCGGCCCCCATGACGACGGCGCCGATCTGCAGCAGCCCGCGGCCGAGCCGTTCCTGCAGCCCGGACATCGCCAGCCCGAAGCCGATGACGCCGCCGATCGCCTGGGGCAGCCCGGCGAGGCCCGCCTGGAGCGGGGTGAAGCCGAGGCCGTTCTGGGCGTAGAGGCTGAAGACCAGGCCGAAGCCCATCACGCCGGAGAAGAAGGCGAGGCCGGCGACGAGCCCGCCGGTGAAGGCGCGCTTGCGGAACAGGCTGGGGGTGACCAGCGGGTCGCGGCCGGTCGCGGCGCGGCGGGACTCGTACCGGCCGAACAGGGCGAAGACCACGACCGAGGCGGCCATGGACGCGAACGTCCACCAGGGCCAGCCCAGCTCGCGCCCCTGGATCAGCGGGTAGGTGAGCAGCAGCGCGGCGAGCGAGACGAGGCCGACGCCGCCGAGGTCGAGCCGGGTGGCGCCGCTCTCGCGGTGCTCGGGCAGGAAGCGGATCCCGGCCAGGGCGGCGGCGAGGCCGAGCGGCAGGTTGATCAGGAAGATCATGCGCCAGCCGGTGCCGAAGAAGTCGGCGTCGACGAGCCAGCCGGCCAGCACCGGGCCGCCCACCGACGAGATCGTCATGACCGGCCCGAACATGCCGAACGCCTTGCCCATGTCGCTCGGCGGGAACATCTCCTTGATCAGCCCCAGCCCCTGCGGCAGCATCACGGCGCCGAACAGGCCCTGCAACACCCGGCTGGCGATCAGCATCTCGGGGCTGACCGCGACGCCGCACAGCAGTGAGGCGGTGGTGAAGCCGAGGGCGCCGATGAGGAACATGCGCTTCTTGCCGTACAGGTCGCCGAGCCGGCCGCCGGTGATCAGGCCGACGGCCATGGCGAGGGTGTAGCCGGCACCGAGCCACTGCACGACGCTGTCGGAGCCGCCCAGGTCGCGCTGGATGGTGGGGGCGGCGATGGCGGTGACGAGCGCGTCGAGCAGGTCCATGACCTCGGCGGCGAGGATCACGAAGAGCGCGATCCAGCGCCACCGGTAGCCCTGGGTCTCGCCCGTCGCCTCGGGGGCGGTGACGGTCATCGGAATCTCCTTAGAGGAACGTTGTTCTTGCGACGAACGTTGTTCGTTACGAACACTGTTGTAGTGGCGAACATCGTTCGTGTCAAATACAGTGTTCGTATGGACCCGACGAGGACGACCGACGACCTGCCCACGCCGCCCTGGCGCAAGTCGCGACGGCAGCCGCAGCCCAAGCGGCAGCTCAGCCAGGACCTCATCATCGAGGCCGGGCTGCGCATCCTGGACGCCGAGGGCTTCGACGCGCTCAGCATGCGCCGCGTCGCCCAGGAGCTCGACACGGGCCCGGCGTCCCTGTACGCGCACGTCGCGAACAAGGAGGAGCTGCTGGAGCTGATCTACGACCGGGTGCTCGGCGAGATCCACCTGCCGCCCGAGCGGGACCCGTCCCGGTGGAAGGAGCAGCTTCGCGCGTACTGCCTGGAGGTGCACCGCGTGCTGCGCGGCCACGCCGACGTCGCCCGCGCGGCCCTCGCCACCATCCCCACGGGCCAGAACTCCGTGCGCGCCGGTGAGTTCGTCTACGGGCTGCTCATCGAGGCCGGCATGCCGCCCAGGGAGGCGTCCCTGGCGATGGACCGCCTCTCGCTCTACCTCGTCGGCGACGCCTACGAGGGCTCCCTGCACTGGGCGCGGATGCGGGCCGCCGGGCTGAGCGACCCGCAGGAGTACTTCGAGCGGTTCGCCGGCCAGATCGCCGCCTATTACCGCTCGTTGCCCGACTCGGTCTTCCCCCACCTGCACCGGCACATCGACGAGCTGGTCGCCGACGACGGCGAGGACCGGTTCCTGTACGGCCTGGAGCTGATGCTCGACGGCATCGAGGCCCGCATGCCCGGGCGACCGCAAGAGCGCTGATCTAGGACCATGTGCCGAGAGCCGCCTAGGCCCTGCGCCCGATGTGCCGGCCCGCGCCCCGCCCTAGCGTGAACGCCATGACGACGACTGTTGTGGAGGCGCCGGCGAGGACCGGCGTGGTGTCGGCTCCCTACCGGGCGCTGAGTTTCGGGCTCGTGGCGATCGTGACCCTGCTGGCGTTCGAGGCGATGGCGGTCGCCACCGCCATGCCGGTGGTGGCGCGCGAGCTGAACGGCATGCACCTGTACAACCTGGCCTTCAGCGCCACCCTGGCGGCCAGCGTGATCGCGACCGTGCTGGGCGGGCGGTGGAGCGACCGGCGGGGGCCGCTCGAACCGATCTCGGCCGGGGTGGTGACCTTCGTGGCCGGGCTGCTGCTGGCGGGCCTGGCGCCGAACATGGAGGTGTTCGTGACCGGCCGGTTCGTGCAGGGGCTCGGCGCCGGGGCCACCCAGGTCGCCCTGTACGTGCTGGTCGCCCGCGTGTACCCTGGCGCGCTGCATCCCAAGGTGTTCGCGCTGTTCTCGGCCGCCTGGGTGGTGCCGTCGATGGTGGGGCCGGCGATCGCCGGGTTCGTGGTGGAGAACGCCGACTGGCGGTGGATCTTCCTCGGCGTCTCGCTCATCGTCGTCCCGTCGGCGCTGCTGCTCTGGCGCGGCACCGCCGGCCGCGATCTCGGCGCGGGCACCGCCGCCGAGCCGGCCCCCGGCCTCGGCCGCAAGCTCGTCTGGGCAGGGGTGACCGCCGTCGCCGCCGCGCTCATCCAGTACGGCAGCGCCCTCGGGCTGACCGGACTGCCGCTGCTCGGCGCCGGGGTCGTGCTGCTCGCCGTGGCCCTGCCGAAGCTGCTGCTGCGCGGCTCGCTGCGGGCCGCGCCCGGCCTGCCCAGCGCGCCCCTGCTGCGCGGCCTGGCGTTCGGCTCACTCACCGCCGCCCAGGTGCTCATCCCCCTCATGCTCATCAACGAGCGCGGGCTCAGCGCCACCGGCGCCGGCCTGGTCCTGACGATCGGCGCGCTCGGCTGGTCCACCGGCTCCTGGCTCAAGGGCCGCGGCCGCATCAGCAACCTGCTCGCCGTCCGCGGCGGGGCCGGCATGCTCGCGACCGGCCTCGCGCTCGTGACGCTCGTGCTGGTGGACGCGGTGCCGCTGGCGCTCGCGCACGTGGCCATGGCGATCGCCGGGCTCGGCATCGGCATGCTGCACCCGACGGTCTCCGTCCTGGTGCTGGAGATGTCCGCGCCGGGCGAGGAAGGCCAGAACAGCGCGGCCGTCGGCGTCGGCGAGTCGGTCTTCACCGTGGTCGCCGTGGCGGTCAGCGGAGCCCTGTTCACCGCCACCGGCGAGAGCTACGCGACCGGGCTGCTCACCACCGTCGCGCTGGCCGTCCTGGCGTTCGCGCTGGCCCCCCGTTTGGTCAGGCCCCGGACAGCAGGCACTATGGAGGGAACCGCGCCATAAAAGGGGGGTACATGCCGCGAGTGCGGGAGCTTGAGGTGTTCCGGCTGGTCCTGCCGTTCGGCAGGAGGTCGGAGACCCTGCTCGTGAAGCTCACCGACCACGGCGGCATGACCGGGTGGGGCGAAGCGCCCTGCCCGCCGCCCAAGAGCTGGTCGAGGCTGGAGGAGACGCTGGCCGCCCTGCTCATCGGCGTCGACTGGGAGCACCCGGACGCCGTGCCGAGCGGCGACCCGGCCGTCGACATGGCCTGCTGGGACCTGTGGACCAAGATGCGCGGCGTGCCGCTCGCCGAGGCGATCGGCGGCACCCGCACCTCGCTCACGGCGACCGTCCGGCTGTCGCCCGACCCGTCGCCGGAGAGCCTGGTCAGCCGGGTCAACCAGCAGGTCTGCGCCGGCTACGGGCACGTCACGCTCGACGTGCGGCCCGGCTGGGACGTCGAGCCGGTGCGGGCGGTGCGGGCCGCGTACCCGGCGCTGACGCTCGCCGTCGACTGCGGCAACGCCTACACCGACCAGGGCCAGCTCGTCGCCCTCGACTCCTACGGCCTGGAGGTCATCGAGCGGCCCTTCGCCGCCGGCGACGTCTACGCGCACGCCGCGCTCCAGGACGAGGTGTCGGCCTCGGTGGCGGTCGAGGTCGCCTCCACCGCCGAGCTGGACGACTACCTCACCGTGCGGGCGGCGCGGGTGCTGCTGCTGCGGCCCACCTCGTTCCCGTCGCTGTCGGAGGCCCGCCGCGCCCACGACCGGGCGGCCGCGGCCGGCTGGGACATCCAGTGCGCGGGCGGCCAGGGGGCGGGCCTGGCCCGCGCGGCCACGGTCGCCGTCGCCAGCCTGCCCGGCTGCACGCTGCCCTGCGACGTCACGCAGCCGCCCCGCCAGAACCAGATCGTCACCCCGATCGTGGGGGCAGACGCGGGCGTCATCGCCGTCCCGCTGACCCAGTCGGGGCTCGGCCACGACATCGACGAGAGCCGGCTGCGTCGGATGGCCAGGGAGTCCTTCCACGCGTAGGGTGCCTACCTGATGGACAGCAGAGACGCGGACGCGATCCGGCTGGCGGGCGAGTCACTGGCGGCCGGCGACCCGGTGGGATGGTTCGAGCGGCTGTACGCCGAGTCGGCCTCGGGAGCGGCGGTCGTGCCCTGGGACTCGCGCTCGCCGCACCCCCTGCTCACCGAGTGGGGGGAGGAGCACGCGAGCGGCGCCGGGCGGGCGCTGGTGGTCGGGGCCGGGCTCGGCGACGACGCCGAGTACGTGGCCGGGCTCGGGTACGACACCGTCGCCTTCGACGTGAGCGCGTCGGCGGTGCGGCTGGCGCGCGAGCGCTTCCCCGGCAGCCGGGTGCGTTACGGGACGGCCGACCTGCTGGCCCCTCCCGGGGAGTGGCGGCGGGCGTACGACCTGGTGGTGGAGATCATGACCGTGCAGGCGCTGCCCGAGCCGCTGCACGCCGCCGCGGCCGAGGCGGTCGCCGGCTTCGTCGCGCCCGGCGGCACGCTGCTGGTGATCGCGTCGGGCCGGGAGGAGGGCGGGCCGGCGCCCGCGCCGCCGTGGCCGCTGACCCCCGCCGAGATCGCCGCGTTCGCGAGCGGCGGGCTGGAGCGGGGCCGCGTCGAGGACCTGCGCGACGGCGGCCGCCACCGCTGGCGCGCCACCTTCCACCGCCCGCCGGGCTGAGCCCTCACAGGAGGGGCAGGCCGCCCTTGTGCAGGTTGAGGCTGCTCGTCAGCGCGCCCGTCAGGATGTCCGGGACCCCGTGGAACCGGCGCCCGGCGGAGATCAGCGCGTTCCGGATGCCGTGCGCGTACCCCACCGGCCCGTCGCCGGAGACCCGGGCCGCGGCGGCGGGCGACGCCGGCACGGCCGGCAGGGTGAACGCGACGGCGGCGGCGGTGAGCAGGCAGGCGCGGCGGTACGGCATGACGGCCTCCGGTCGGCAGATGACAGGCGGGAACGCTGTCCAGGACATCACGCCCCGCCCGGCGCCCCCGCCGTCCGCCACAGCGCCCGGCCGGTTCTTTACCTTCCGGCGGCGGCCGGCGGAGCCCCGATGGGCTCCACCCGCTTCAGCACCACCGCGTACGTGAACGCCCCCAGCAGCGCCACCGCCGCGATCACCATCAGCGGCACGGTGAACGACGACGTCACGTCCACCAGGTAGCCCACCATGATCGGCCCGATGATCCCGGCGAAGTTCGAGGCGAAGTTCTGGATGCCGCCGATCGAGGCCACCTGCCGGTCGGACGGCGCCACGTCGGCGGGCAGCGACCAGATGTTGGCCGCGGCGAACGTCGAGCCCGCGTACGCCACCGACAGCAGCGCCAGCGCCATCCACGCCGCGGGCACCCACACGGCCACCCCGATCACCGTCGAGACCAGGAAGCCGCCGGCGATGAACGTCTTGCGCACCCGCGTCACGGACTCGCCCCTCGCGATGCGCCGGTCGGCGAGCCAGCCGCCCAGCCACTCGCCGCCGATGGCGACCAGCCCCGGCAACGCCCCGAACAGCCCCAGCTTGAGCAGGCTGAAGCCCCGCTCCTCGACCAGGTAGGTCGGGAAGAAGGTGAGGAAGAAGTACACGACCATGTTGAGGCAGAAGAAGCCCAGCATCATCGCCCAGATCGTGCGGTGGCGGAACAGGTCCCGCCAGCGCGTCCGCTCGTCGCCGGCGTCGCCCTCCCAGCGGGCGCCGCCCTCGCGCAGGTAGGCCAGCTCCTCCTCGCTGACGCGCGGGTGTTCCTGCGGGTCGCGGTAGGTCCGCCACCAGCCGAAGGCCCCCCGCGAGCCGGAGTCCCAGATGCCGGTGGCGAGGGCCCGCTCGTGCCGCGGGAACCACCGGCCGACGACCTTGGCGCTGGTCGTGGCGGCCGGGCTCTCGCCGACGCCGAGCAGCAGCCGCACCCCGAACAGGGTGGCGAAGCTGCTCGCCGCCGCGGTCAGCGAGGTGAAGATCGACCACCAGACGGCGGCGAAGGTGAAGGTCTTGCGCGGGCCGTGGCGGTCCACGAACCAGCCGGCGGCGAGCTGGCAGAAGTCGTACGACCAGAAGAACGCGGCGAGGATCATGCCCTCTTGCGTCTTGGACAGCCGGAACGTCTCGCCCATGAACGGCAGCGCCACGCCCAGGCCGGCCCGGTCGAGATAGTTGATGACGAGCCCGGCGAAGACGAAGCTGATCATGTACCAGCGGAGGCGGCCGCGGACCGCGCGATTCCTCCGGAGGGTGGTGGCCAGGGTGCCCAGCGACATGGAGAACCGCCTGAAAGGGCAGGTGGCGACGGCCCGGCGCAGCGTGCTGACCGAGGACGTGCACGAACGGGTGAAGAGCCTGATCATGAACGGCGACCTCGAACCCGGCAGCCGCGTCAACATCTACGCCGTGGCCCGGCTCCTCGACGTCTCCCAGACGCCGGTCCGCGAGGTGCTGGCGGCGCTGGAGTCGGAGGGCCTGCTGACCAAGGAGGCGCTGCGCGGCTACTCCGTCGCCCCCCTGCTCACCCGCGACCAGGTGGCCGACCTCTACCGGCTGCGGCTGCTGCTGGAGCCGTGGGCGGCCGGCCGGGCCGCCGAGACGGTGACCCCCGAGACCGCCGGGCGGCTGCGCGCCGAGCTGGCGAGCCTCCCGCAGGCCCCGCCCGGCACCCGCTACGAGGACTACCACGGCATCGCCGCCCACGACGCCCGCTTCCACGACCTGGTGGCCGAGCTGTCCGGCAGCCCCGCCGTCCGCGACGCGCTCCGGCGCACCCACGCCCACCTGCACCTGTTCCGCCTCGAGTACGAGGGCCGGCGCAGCGGCGAGCCCACCCTGGCCGAGCATCACCGCGTCGGCGCGGCCATCGCCGACGGCGACGCCGCCGCCGCCGAGTCGGCGATGCGCGAGCACCTGGCCGCCGCCCGCGACCGGTTCCTCAGGATTGGACCACCGACACCATGACGAAGATCGTCGCCGCCGACGCCTTCCTCGCCGACCTGCCCGTGGAGACCGTGCGGACCGACGCCGTGCAGGCGTTCGTCAAGCAGGAGACCGTCCTGGTCGAGCTGCGCACCGACGACGGCCTGGCCGGGACCGGCTACTCGTACACGATCGGCACCGGCGGCCGGGCGGTGCTGTCGATGCTCCGCGACCACCTGCTGCCGCTGCTGCCCGGCCGCGACGCCCGCGAGGTGGAGGGCGTCTGGCGCGAGCTGTTCGCCGCCACCCGCGCCACCACGGTCGGCGCGATCACCTCGCTGGCCCTCGCCGCCGTGGACACCGCCCTGTGGGACCTGCGCTGCCTGCGCGCCGGCGAGCCGCTGTGGCGCCTGGCCGGCGGCTTCCGGCAGGTCGTCCCCGTGTACGACACCGAGGGCGGCTGGCTGCACCTGCCCGCGGACGAGCTGGTCCGGGGCGCGCTGGCGGCCAGGGACGCCGGGCTGCGCGGCGTCAAGCTCAAGATCGGCCGCCCCCGGGCCGAGGAGGACGCCGAGCGCGTGGCCGCCGTCCGCGCCGCAGCCGGCCCCGGGCTGGACATCATGGTGGACGCCAACCAGTCCATGACCTACGCCGAGGCGCGGCGGCGGGCGCGGCTGCTGGAGCCGTACGACGTGTACTTCTTCGAGGAGCCGCTGCCCGCCGACGACGTGCAGGGCCACCGCGAGCTGGCCCGCTCCACCACGATCCCGGTGGCCGTGGGGGAGTCCATGTACTCCGTCGGCCAGTTCCGCGACTACCTGGCGCGCGGCGCGGCCTCGGTCGTCCAGGCGGACGTGGCCCGCGTGGGCCGCATCACTCCGTGGCTGAAGATCGCCCACCTGGCGGAGGCGTTCAACGTGGCGGTGTGCCCGCACTTCCTCATGGAGCTGCACGTCAGTTTGGTGGCGGCGGTGCCGGCCGGCGCGTACGTGGAGCACATCCCGCAGCTCCGCGCCGTCACCCGGGCCGAGCTGGCCATCGAGGACGGCCACGCCGTCGCCCCTGACGTCCCCGGCCTCGGCATCGCGTGGGACCGCGACACGCTGGAGGACCTGCGCGTAGCCTGACGTCGAGGCGAGGAGGCCCGGACATGGAGCAGCGGGAGGCACTGCACCTCAGCAACGGCGACGCCACCGACGTGCCGGGCACCGGGCTGGCCCGCCGCGTCGTGTACTGGCGCGACATCCTGCACGAGGGCCCGGTGCCCGACGCGCCGCCCGACGAGCTGCGCCTGGTCAGGGCCGGCTTCCTCGCGGCGTACGAGCACGCGGAACGCGAGGCGGTGCTGCGCGACTTCGGCGAGCGTGACCGGGCGGTGGAGGAGGGCCGCGACGGCGCGTACGTGCTGTGGTTCGAGGCCGACCTGTACGACCAGCTCCAGATCGTCCAGATCCTGGCCCGCCTGGCCGAGCTGGGCGTGCCTCCGGAACGCGTCACCCTGATCTGCATCGGCGAGTACCCCGGCTTCGCCCGCTTCGGCGGCCTCGGCCAGCTCACCGCCGCGCAGCTCCGCGAGCTGCCGGACACCGCCGCCGCCGTCCGGCTGACCCCGGAGGCGCTGGAGCTGGCCACCCGCGCGTGGGCGGCCTTCCGCGCGCCCACCCCGGAGGGGCTGGCCGGCGTCGCGGCCTCCCGGCTGGGGGAGCTGCGCTTCCTCGGGGAGGCGTTCGACCGGCTCGGCCGCGAGTACCCGGCCGTCCGGGACGGGCTGTCGCTGACCGAGCGGCGGGTGCTGGCCGCCGTCGCGGGCGGCGCGGACGACGCCGGGACGGCCTTCCAGCGGGCCGCGGCGCGCGAGACGCGGCCGTTCATGGGCGACCTCACGTACTTCAGCCGGATGGCGGAGCTGGCGCGCGGGCCGCGGCCGCTCCTCGCCCTCGGCCCGCCCGGCGGCCCCGTGACGTGGCGCACCGGCCTGCGCCTCACCGAGGCCGGCGCGGAGGTGCTGGCGGGCCGGGCCGACCGGGTCGCGCTCAACGGCATCGACCGCTGGATCGGCGGCGTGCGCCTGCACGGCCACCACGTGCCCTGGCGCTGGGACGACGGCGTCGAGGCCGTCGTCCCGGCCGAGGCGCCGGCCGGCTAGGCCGGGGCGCCGAGGGCGGCCTCCAGCAGGAGGGAGCCCGCGCCGAGCAGCGCCGCGTCCCGGCCGGCCCGGGCCGCGGCGATCTCCAGGTCGCGGGTGGCGAGCGGCAGGCAGCGCTCCCACACCGCCGCGCGGATCGAGGTGATCAGCGGTTCGGCGGCCGACAGGCTGCCGCCCACGGCCACCACGTCCGGGTTGAAGAAGTTCACCAGCACGGTCAGCACCTCGCCGATCCTGCGCCCGGCGTTGCGGACCAGGCTGGTCGCCTCGGGGACGGCGTCGTGCACCAGCCCCACGATGTCGGCCGGCCGCTCCACCGCGATCCCGGCCTCGGCCAGCGCCGACATGAGCGCGGCCCCGCTGGCGTACGCCTCCAGGCAGTCAGGATGCCCGCAGGCGCAGATCACCGAGGAGTCGGAGCGGACGCGCACGTGGCTGATGTCGCCGGCCGCGCCGCGCCCGCGGTGCAGCCGGCCGTTGACGATCACGCCGCACCCTATGCCGGTGCCGGCCTTGACGACCATGAGGTTCTCGTGGTCGGGCCACCAGCGGGCCTCGCCGGCGGCCATCAGGTTGGCGTCGTTCTCGACGAGGATGGGCAGGTCGTAGCGGGCGGCCAGGTGCTCGGCGACGGGGAAGCCGTTCCAGCCGGGCATGCGCGACGGCGTGACGACGCGCAGCGTGGCCGGGTCCACCGGCCCGGGGATGCCGGTGCCGACGCCGCGCAGCGGCACCGACCGCGGCACGTGCTCGGCCAGCAGCTCGTCGAAGGCGTCGGCCATGCGGTCGAGCGTGGCCTGCGGGCCGTCGGCGATCTCGCAGGGCCGCTCCTCGATGACGAGGGGCGCGCCGCTGAGGTCCACCAGCCCGAGCCGCACGTGGTGGGCGCCGAGGTCGGCGACGGCCAGCACGCCCGCCCCGGGGGACAGCCGCAGCCGGCGCGGGCGCCGCCCGCCGCGCGAGGTGCCCGACCCCTCCTCGGCGATGAGCCCGGCGTCGATGAGCTCCTCCACCCGCAGCGACACGCTGGAGGCGGCCAGGCCGGATAAGCGGGCCAGGTCGGCGCGCGACTCGGCCTTGCCGGTGGCGACGAGTCGCAGCAGGTCGCCGTGTGCCCCCTGCACGGGCAGCCGCTGGTTCATGTGAGATACCTACCATGGCACGACTTCCGCCGACAACGTATTGACTTGCTCCGAAATCTCCCACTACGGTCCCGCTTATCTTCGAAATCGAAGGAAGTGACCGTTCATGAAGAGGTTTGTCGCCGTTATCGCCGTCGCCCTGTTAGGGCTGGCGGCCTGTGGCGAGTCGAGCAGCCCCGCCGTGCCGGGAGTGCCCGGGGAGAGCACCCAGCCGAAGACCGACGTACTGGCCAAGGCGCCGGTCGCGGCCGCGGCCGACCTCCTGCCCGGCTCGACCATGGAGAAGATCAAGCAGCGCGGCGAGCTCCTCGTGGGCGGCTCGCTCGACGCGCCCCTGCTCTCGCAGCAGAACCCGGTGACCGGCGAGGTCGAGGGCTTCGACGCCGCGATGGGCAAGGCCCTGGCGAAGTACATCCTGGGCGAGCCGAAGGTGAAGATCGTCAACTCGGCGTCGGAGACCCGCGAGGCGCTGCTCGCCAACGGCACCGTGGACGTCGTCTTCCAGACGTACACGATCACCGAGGAGCGGGCGAAGCAGGTGGCGTTCGCCGGGCCGTACTACACCTCCGGCCTGACGATCGCCGTCAAGAAGGGCACGACCGGCATCACCAAGCCCGAGGACCTCAATGGCAAGAAGGTGCTGGCCGGCGCGAACACCCCCGCCATCCCGGCGATCAAGAAGCTGGCGCCGCAGGCCGAGATCATCACGTTCGGCAGCGACCCCGAGTGCGTGCAGGCGCTCAAGCAGGACCGCGGGGTCGCCTACGTGCAGGACGAGACGATCCTCATCGCCGACGCCCAGAAGGACCCGTCGATCGAGATCGTCACCAAGCCGTTCACCAGCGACCCGTACGGCATCGGGCTCAAGCACGGCGACGACCAGTTCAAGACGTTCGTCAACGGCTGGCTCAAGAAGATGCAGGACGCCGGCGCCTGGCAGGAGATCTGGAAGAGCTCCATCGGCACCGTGGTGACCGGCGACGCCCCGGCGCCGCCGCGGATCGGCAGCGTGCCGGGGTCCTGATGTCCGTCATCCTCGATCACCTGCCCGAGCTGTGGCAGGGCCTGATCGTGACGCTCCAGCTCACCGCCGCGTCCTTCGCGGGCGCGGTGGTGCTGGGCGTCCTGGTCTGCGCCATGCGGGTGGCCCCCGTGCAGGTGCTGCGCGCCCTCGGCACCGCCTACGTCGAGGCGCTGCAGAACCTGCCGCTGCTGGTGCTGCTCGTGCTGGCCTTCTTCGGCCTGCCCGAGATCGGCGTCAAGGCCGAGCCGCTGGTGACGGCCATCGTGGTGATCGCCTGCTACGAGGCCGCCTACATCGCCGAGGCGCTGCGCTCCGGCGTGAACTCGGTGGCCAAGGGGCAGGGCGAGGCGGCGCGGGCGATCGGGCTGACGTTCGGCCAGTCGCTGCGGCACGTCGTGCTGCCGCAGGCGCTGCGCACCGTCGTGCAGCCGATCGGCAACATCTTCATCGCCACCGCCATGAACACCGCGCTCGCCGCCGCCGTCGGCGTCGTGGACCTGACGGCGGCCGCGCAGCGGGTGAACCTGATCGAGGCCCAGCCGATCCCGATCTTCGTGGGAGCGGGCGTGGCGTACGGGCTGATCGCCGCCGTCGCCGGCTTCGTCACGGGCCGGCTCGAACGACGGCTGGTGATCCTGCGATGAGCGGCGCCGCCACCGTCCTGTTCGACGAGCCCGGGCCGCGCGCGCGGCGCCGCATCCGCCTGGCGACCGTGCTCGGCGCGCTGGCCGCGATCGCCCTGGCCGCCCTCGCCGTCCGGCAGTTCGCCGCGAACGGCCAGCTCGACGCCGTGCGCTGGCAGCCGTACACGACCTGGCCGATGTGGCGGTACCTGCTGACCGGGCTGTGGTCCACCTTCCAGGCCGCGGTCGTCGCGGCGGCGCTGTCCATGGCGCTCGGCGTCGCCCTCGCGCTCGGCCGGCTCTCGCCGTCGCCGTGGGTGCGCCGCCCGGCCGCCGGTTACGTCGAGGTGGTCCGGGTGATCCCGGCGCTGCTGCTGGTGTACGTGGTGCTGTTCGCGCTGCCGCGCTACGGGCTCGACCTGCCGCTGTTCTGGAAGCTGGTGGTGCCGCTGACCGTGTCCAACGCGGCGGCGTACGCGGAGATCTTCCGGGCCGGCATCAACTCCGTCGAGCGCGGCCAGATGGAGGCCGGCCTCGCCGTCGGACTGACCCGGTGGCGGGCGATGCGGCTGATCGTGCTGCCGCAGGCGGCCCGACGGGTGCTGCCGTCGCTGGTCAGCCAGTCGGTCGGGCTGCTCAAGGACACCTCGCTCGGCTTCGTCGTCAGCTACGGCGAGCTGCTCTACAGCGGCAAGGTGCTGGCCGCCTACAACACCCTGCTCATCCAGACGTACCTGGTCGTCGCGCTGATCTACCTGGTGGTCAACGCGTCGCTGTCCAAGCTGGCCCGCGTCCTTGAGGCGCGCCAGCGCACCGCATCCGCGAGGAGGACCCCGCGTGGGACCGCACGTGCCGCCGCCTGATCTCGCCGTGCTGGCGGAGGTCATCCGCTCGGACTTCGTCGAGAGCGTCCACTACGGCAGCGCCGTCGGCCTGGACCCGTCCGGACGGGCGGAGGTGACGCTCGGCCGGCCGGAGTCGCCGGTGCTGCCGCGCTCGTCCGGCAAGCCGTTCCAGGCCCTGGCCTGCCTGGAGGCGGGCGCCCCGCTGGCCGGGCCCCGGCTGGCGATCGCCGCCGGCAGCCACACCGGCGAGGACTTCCACGTCCGGCTCGTCCGCGACCTCCTCGCCGAGCACGGCCTCGACGCCGGCGCGCTGCGCTGCCCGCCGTCCTGGCCGGAGGACCGCCCGACCATGGAACGGCTCATCAGGGAGGGCTCAGGGGAGTCCCGCGAGCGCATGAACTGCTCCGGCAAGCACGCCGCCATGCTCGCCGCCGCCGCCGTCTCCGCCTGGCCGGTGGACTCCTACCTCTCCCCGGACCACCCCCTCCAGCGCCGCGTCCGCGCCGTCACCGAGGACCTGGCGGGCGAGCAGGCCACTCACGTCGCCGTGGACGGCTGCGGCGCCCCCCTGTTCGGCCTCTCCCTGACCGGCCTGGCCCGCGCCGTCCGGTCCCTGGTCCTCGCCGCGCCCGGCAGCGCCCCGCGCCTCGTCGCCGACGCCATGCGCGAGCACCCCGAGTACGTCGGCGGCACCGGCCACCAGAACACCGACCTCATGCGCGCCCTGCCGGGCTCCGTCGTCAAGGGCGGCGCCGAGGGCGTCCTGGTCGCCGCCCTGGCCTCGGGCCACGCGGCCGCCGTCAAGGTCATCGACGGCAGCCCCCGCGCCACCACGGCCATCGCCCTCGCGGTGCTGCGGCGCATGGGCTGCGACGTGTCGGGGGCGGAGGCGTTCGAGCAGGTCCCGGTCCTGGGCGGCGGCGCCCCGGTGGGCCGGATCGTGGTGGGCGGCAGTTTGACAGCATGACACAATGATGGTGTCATTTCATCATGCTCTATGCGGCGCCTGAACTGACCGGCGTGGACGTGCGCGTGGTGGAGGAGATCGAGCAGATGCGGCACGATCTGCGCCTGCATCTCCGCCCGCAGGAGCAGTGGACGAAGCAGCTGCGCCGCAGTCTCACCGCCAGGGCCATCGTGGGCTCGAACACCATCGAGGGCTATGCCGCCTCGGTCGAAGACGTAGAGGCACTGATGGCCGGGGAGCCCCCACTCGACACCGGCGACGCGACCCGCCGCGAGGTGGAGGGCTACCGGCGGGCGATGACCTACATCCAGGCGCTCTCCGACGCGGGCACGAGTTTCCGCTACGATCTCGGCCTGCTCAACGGCCTGCACTTCATGATGCAGGAACACCACCCGAGGAAACGGCCCGGCCGCCTCCGCCAGGGTCCGGTTCACGTCACCAGCCCCGACGACCCGGCCGTCGCGGCCTACACCGGGCCGGACCACGCGGTGGTGCCCGATCTCATGGACGAGCTGATCGAGTGGCTCAACGAAGGAGATCTGGACGCTCCGGTCCAGGTCCGGGCGTCCATGGCGCATCTGAACCTGGTGAAGATCCATCCGTGGTCGGACGGGAACGGACGGATGTCCCGCGCGTTGTCCACCCTGGTCTTCGCCAGAGAGGCCCTGTTGCCCCCCGAGTTCTCCTCCATCGAGGAATGGCTGGGCAGGGGCCAGAACACGTACGCCTACTATCAGGTCCTGGAAGAGGTCGGCGGGCCGGAGTGGAGTCCCGGCCGCCCGACGCACGCGTGGATCCGGTTCTGCCTGCGCGCCCATCACGTCCAGGCCCAGCAGGCCCGCCGCAGGGTCGACCTCCTGAGCCGGGCATGGTCGGCGCTGTCGGAGGCGGCCGTCGCGGACGGTCTCGACGAGCGGGTCGTCTTCGCGCTCCTGCCCGCGTTCTGGCAGTCGCGCGTGCGCCGGACCGTCTATCAGCAGGACGCGGACCTCAGCGGCCAGCAGGCCGTCCGGGACATCCGCGAGCTGTGCCGGCTGGCCTGGCTGATCCCCGAGGGCCAGGCGAGAGGGCGCTACTACGTGGCCGGACCGGCCATGCGGCCCGTCACCGAGTCCGTCCGGCAATCGGCCAAGCCGTACGTCGATCCCTACCGGAGCCACTGAGCCCCATCGCCGGCCGCTCCTGGGCGGGTCAGGTGGGGCGGTGGCCGGATTTGGCGCGCTGGATGAGTTCGTACACGTGGGCGCGCAGTTCCGCGAAGCGGGGCAGGGAGCGGGTGGTGAGCTGGTCGCGGTCGGCGGGCAGGTCGATCGGGACGTCCTCCAGCACCACCGTCGGCGAGTTCGACAGCACGATGACGCGCTGCCCCAGGTACACCGCCTCGTCGATGTCGTGGGTGACGAACAGCACCGTGACGCCGAGGCGCAGCCACAGCGCGCGCACCAGGTCCTCCAGGTCGGCGCGGGTCTGGGCGTCCACGGCGGCGAACGGCTCGTCCATCAGCAGCAGGTGCGGCTCGTACGCCACCGCCCGCGCGATGGCGACGCGCTGCTGCATGCCGCCCGAGAGCTGCCACGGGTGCGCGTCCTGCGCCTCGGCCAGCCCGACGGCCTCCAGCGCGTCCTGGACGAGCCGCCGCCTGCGCTCCTTGGGGACCCGCTTCTCCTTCAGCGGCAGCTCGACGTTCTGCCGCACGGTCATCCACGGGAACAGGCTGCGGCCGTACTCCTGGAAGACGACGGCCATGCCGGGCGGCGGGCCGGTGACGGCCTCGCCCTCCAGCACCACCTCGCCCGCCGTGCCGTCCAGCAGTCCGGCGACGCACCTGAGCAGGGTGGTCTTGCCCGCGCCCGAGGGGCCGACGATGCAGACCAGCTCGCCCGTCCCGACCGTGAACGTCAGGTCGCGGACCGCTTCGACGCTGCGGCCCCGCCCCTCGTAGACCTTCTTCAGGCCGCGGACGTCCAGCATCACGCCAGGGGACGGGGTGGCGGAACGCGCCGGGGCGTTCGTGGGTTCGGCGGTCATGTCAGCCCTCTCGCTGTGACGTGCGCAAGCCGGTGTACCAGCGCAGCAGCCGCGCCTCGGCCACCCGGAACGCGACCGACAGGGCGATGCCGATCAGCCCGAGCAGGACGATGCCGCTCCACATCTGCGGGATGGCGAAGCCGCGCTGGAACTGGATGATGGTGAAGCCGAGGCCGTTGCTCGCCGCGAACATCTCGCTGATCACCATGAGGATGATCCCGATCGACAGCGCCTGCCGCGCGCCGGCCGCGATCTGCGGGCCGGCGCCGCGCAGCACGAGGTGGATCAGGCGGGAGCGGCGGCGCATCCGGTAGCTGCGGGCGGTGTCGCTCAGCACCTCGTCCAGGGCGCGGACGCCCTCCACGGTGTTCAGCAGCACCGGCCACACGCAGCCGGTGACGATCACCAGGATCTTCATGCCGTCCCCGATGCCGGCGAACAACATGAGGATCGGCACCAGCACCGGCGACGGGATGGCCCGGAAGAACTCGAGGACCGGCTCCAGCACGCCCCGCAGCGTCCGCGACGAGCCGATCGCGGTGCCGAGCGCGACGCCCAGCGCGACCGCCCCCAGGTAGCCGGCCAGCAGCCGGCCCAGGCTGGGCAGCACGTCGGCGGCGAAGCGGGCGCTGAACCAGGTCTCGGCGAAGGCGGCGAGGATCTGGCTCAGCGGCGGCCAGAAGAACGACGTGCCGCCCGCCGTCGCCGCCCACCAGGCGGCGACCAGCAGCGCCGGCACGGCGAGCAGGAGCAGGGCCTTGCGGGCGAGGTTGCCGACGTTCACGCCGCGAGGTCCCTCCGGATGGACGGGTGCCAGCGCAGCACCCGGCGTTCGGTGGCGCGGGCGGCCACGTTGACCGCGACGCCGATCAGGCCGACCACGATGACCAGGGCGTACATCGAGGCGACCGCCCCTGAGCTCTGCGCGACCGCGATCTGCCTGCCGAGGCCGGGCGAGCCGATGATCAGCTCGCCGGTGATCTCCAGGATCAGCGCCACGGCGGCGCCCAGCCGGAAGCCGGTCAGCACGTACGGCAGCGCCGTCGGCCAGGTGACGGTCCGGACCTGGGTGAACGGGCGGAACCGGTAGGAGCGGGCGGTCTCGCGGGCCACGGGGTCCACGTCGCGCACCCCGTACAGGACCTGGACCAGCACCTGCCAGAACGCGGCGTGGACCACCAGCAGCAACGTCGAGCGCATGTCGGTGCCGAACAGCAGCACCGCCAGCGGGATCAGCGCCACTGACGGGATCGGGCGCAGGAACTCGATCGTCGAGCTCAGCGCGGCCCGCAGCAGCGGGATCCCGCCGATCAGCAGGCCCAGCGCGACCCCGGCGGCCATGGCGAGGGCGAGGCCGATCGCCCAGCCGCGCAGCGTCTCCAGCAGCGACTGCCAGAACTCCGCGGTGCCCGCCTGCTCGGCCAGGGCGGCGGCCATGGCGCTGAACGGCGGCAGGTACCTCTCGTCCACCAGCCCCGCCCGGGGCGCCAGCTCCACGGCCGCGACCAGCCCGGCCAGGCCGGTCAGGTCCAGCAGCCAGGAGGGCGGCCGGGAGGACAGGGGGGAGCGGCGCCGGAGGGTCGCGGCCGTCACGGAACGAGCCCCGACAGGTCGGGGGCGGAGGTGATCAGCCCGTCCTGCACGGCCAGCTTCGACAACGTCTCCAGCGACGCGCGATCGACCCGCGCGGGGTAGCTCGGGAGCGTGAGCGAGCCGGTCAGGGCCGCATCGATCTTCGTGTACGAGAGCAGCGCCTTGCGGACCGCGTCCGGGTTGCCGGCGGCGTACTCCAGCGACTTCTGCATGGCCGCCGTGAAGCGCTTGACCAGGTCGGGCTTGCCGGTCGCGGTCTGCCGGGAGGTGAAGTACCCGGCGATGGCGAGGTCGGGGGCGGTGTCGACGTAGTTGGAGGCGACGACCCGGTCGCCGTTCTTCTTCGCGGTGGCCAGGAACGGCTCGACGACCTGGACCGCGTCCACGTTGCCCTTCTCCAGGGCGGCGAGCATGTCGGGGAAGGCCAGCTCGGTGAAGGCGACGTTCTTGGCGTCCCCGCCGGCGGCCCGGATCGAGGCGCGGACCGTGGTGTCGTTGATGTTGTTGAGCGTGTTGACCGCCACCCGCTTGCCGGCGAGGTCGGCGGCGGTCCTGATCGGGCTGTCCGCCTTGACGACCACCGCGCCGAAGTCCTTGCCCTGGGCGCCGGTGGAGGCGGCGCCGGGCGCGACGACCTTGATCGGCAGGCCCTTGGACGTGGCGATGATGAGCGAGGTGAAGTTGCTGAAGCCGAAGTCCACCTGGCCGCTGACGACGGCGGGGACGATGGCCGCGCCGCCCTGGGCCGTCACCAGCTCCAGCTTGAGACCTTCCGCTGCGAAGAAGCCCTGCTGCTCGCCGAGGTAGATGGGCGCCACGTCGACGATGGGGATGACGCTGACCTTCACCGGGCTGAGGCCGCCGCCGGAGTCGGAGGCTCCGGGCGCGGAGGAGGCGCTCTGACCGCTGCCGCACGCGGCGAGCAGGAGGACGGCGGCGGCCGCGACCAGGGCCGCGCGGGGTTTGAACACGATCTCACTCCAGGGCGTCGTTCCAGGGGGCAAGAGATTCACGACGAGATTGTTGACAATATCGGCAACATCTCCGCATCACAAGCCTCCGGCTAGCGAGCGCGGCAGGATTGTTGACAATATGGCCCACAGTAAGCGCACAAAGAAGCCCGGACACCGGGACGGTGTCCGGGCGGGGCCGGCGGCCGCTACAGGGCGCCGCCGCAGCCCTCGGTGAGGCCCTTGACCGGGTCGTCCCCGGTCGCCGACGACTGCTTCTTCTTCGGCGTCTTCCTCGGGGCGGGGCTCGCGGACGTGCCGCCCCCGGCGTCGGCCGGCTCGGCGGACGCGGTCGCCGCGACGGCCGGCTTCGCGGCGGCCGAGTCGCGCAGGGCCTTGGCCGCGACGGTGCGGATCTTCTCCCAGTCGGGGTAGCCGGTGCTGATCAGCGGCGGCACGAACTGCACGCTGGTCACCTTCGCGTTCTTGACCTTGAGCGCGAGCGGCACCAGGTTGCTCAGCATCGAGCGCGGGATGTCGGTCTTGATCAGCTCCTTGGTGGCCAGGGCGATCCGGTTGAAGCGGGTGAGCACCGTCGCCGGGTCGGCCTGGTCGAGCAGCGCGCCCAGCACGCAGCGCTGGCGGCGCATGCGGGTGAAGTCGTCGCTGTTGGTGCGCGAGCGGGCGTACCACATGGCGTCCGCGCCCTTGAGCCGGCGCGTGCCGGCCTTGACCAGGCCCTCGTTGTACTTGCCGAACACGACGTCCGTCTCGACCGTGAGCGTGATGCCGCCGATGGCGTCGATGAGCCGGGCGAAGCCCCACATGTTGACCAGGGCGTACCAGTCGACCTTGACGCCGAGGGTGTAGCCGATCGTGTCCATGAGGACCTTCGGGCCCTGGTGCTGCCTGCCGCCGAAGATCTCCGGGTGCGCGTCGGCGTACTCCCAGACGCTGTTGAGCAGGTCGCTGCGGCCGCCGCCGGGGTCGGGCGGCAGGCGGAAGCCGCCGGGGAACCGCTGCGCCATCGGGGTGCCGGGGCGGAAGCGCACGTCCTCCAGGTTGCGCGGCAGGCTGAACAGCACGGTGTTGCCGGTCCGCACGTCCACGCTGGCCAGGTTCATGCTGTCGGTACGGACGCCGACCCGGTTGTCGTCGGCGTCGCCGCCGAGCAGCAGGATGTTGACCCGCTCGCGGCCCGCCCACGGGTCCTCGGGCTTCGGCTGCGCCACGGCGGGGGAGCCGGGGTCGCTCGGCGTTTCCTGGAAGATGTTGTTGAGCGTCTCCTGGGCGGTCCACGCGAGGTTGCCGAGCGCGCCGAACGGCACCACCACGAGCACCGCGAGCAGCCCCGCCACCGTGCCGGTGAGGATCTGCCCGCCCTGCGCCAGCCGGCTCGGCCGCAGCACCACGAACGAGTGCACGATCAGCCCGAACCAGGCCACGCCGAGCGCGACCGCGCCGGCGATGAGCGCCGTCATCACGGTGTCGTCGACCAGGGAGCCCGCGAGGTCGTCGAAGCCGACCGTGAGCCACACCCAGAGCGCGGCCAGCAGGAGGGCCGCGTAGCAGGAGAGCAGGACCAGCCCGGTCTTGCGCCAGCCGGCGCGCAGGTGCGCGGCTCCCGGCGCCACCGCCGCCAGCGCCAGCCAGCCCAGGACCGCCGCGGCGCTCACCGGTTCCTTTGCCTGCACGACATCCCCGTTTCCCCGTAAAAGTCTCCGTAGGCTGGATCGAGGGGGCAGCCTACGCACCGAATACGAAATATGTCTTTATCGGAGGGTGAACATCCACGACCGAATAAGATTCGGTCATGGCCTTCACCGAGATCGAGTACCACCTGGCCGACCGTGTGGCCACCCTCACATTGTGTCGCCCCGAGCGGCTGAATGCGTTCACGCACACCATGCGCGCCGAACTCATCGAGGCGTTCGACCGCGCCGACGCCGACGACGAGGTCCGCGCGATCGTCGTGACCGGCGCGGGGCGCGCCTTCTGCGCCGGCGCCGATCTCGGCGGGGGCGGCGGCACCTTCGGCCACCGCGAGCACCGCGTGGAGACCGTCGAGGGGGCGCCGCGCGACGGCGGCGGCACCGTCGCGCTGCGCATCGCCCGCTCGCTCAAGCCGGTCATCGCCGCGATCAACGGCCCCGCCGTCGGCGTCGGCGTCACCATGACCCTGCCGATGGACGTGCGCCTCGCCGCCGAGTCGGCCCGCTTCGGCTTCGTCTTCGCCCGCCGCGGCATCGTCACCGAGGCCGCGTCGAGCTGGTTCCTGCCGCGCCTCGTCGGCATCGCGCAGGCCATGGAGTGGGCCGCCACCGGCCGCGTCTTCCCCGCCGCCGAGGCGCTGGCCGGGCGGCTGGTCTCCCGGGTGCTGCCGGACGAGGAGCTGCTGCCGGCCGCGTACGCGCTGGCCAGGGAGATCGCCGACAACACCTCGGCCGTCTCCGTCGCCGCGATCCGCCGCCTGATGTGGTCCGGCCTGTCGGCGAGCTCGCCGTGGGAGGCACACGCCGCCGACTCGCGGCTCATGGCCGAGCTGGGCGGCGCCGCCGACACCGTCGAAGGGGTGACGGCGTTCCTGGAGAAGCGGCAGGCCGACTTCCCGATGAAGGTCAGCGAGGACCTGCCGCCCGGTGTACCGTCCTGGCCCGACAATCCCTATGGTGGCTGACATGTACGAGACCACCACGCTGCACCTGCCCGACGACTTCGAGGGCGAGGTCGTCGCGACCCTGGTGGCCAGGACGGCGTCCGCCGGGTCCCGCAGGGCGGTCCTCTACCTGCACGGCTTCACCGACTACTTCTTCCAGGACCACCTGGCCGACCACTACGTCCAGCGCGGCATCGACTTCTACGCCCTCGACCTGCGCAAGTACGGCCGCTCCCTGCTGCCGCACCAGACCCGCGGCCTGATCAGGAGCGTCACCGACTACTTCCCCGAGATCGACGAGGCCGTCCGCCTCATCAGGCGCGACCACGACGAGCTGACGATCAACGCCCACTCCACGGGCGGCCTGGTCGCCGCGCTCTGGGCCGACCGGGTGCGCGGACGCGGGCTGGTGCAGGGCCTCGCGCTCAACAGCCCGTTCTTCGACCTCAACGTGCCCACGCCGATGCGCGTGGCCGCCGACCTGCTGCGGACGCCGCTGTCGTACACGCGGCGGGCGCTGCCGCTCGGCGTCAGCACCGTCTACGGGCAGACCCTGCACCGCGACCACGGCGGCGAATGGGACTACGACCTGGAGCTCAAGCCGCTCGGCGGGTTCTCCGTGCACGCCATGTGGCTGGCCGCCATCCGGCGGGCGCAGCGCCGGCTGCACAGGGGGCTCGCGGTGGACGTCCCCGTGCTGGTGCTGGCCTCCTCCCGGGGCCTGCGGGTGCGCGACTTCGTCCCGGAGGCGCGCTCGGCCGACGTCGTGCTCGACCCCGCGCACATCGCCCGCTGGTCCACCTCGCTCGGGCCGCACGTCACCTGCGTCCGCGTCCAGGACGGCGTGCACGACCTGGTGCTGTCGGCCGAGCCCGTGCGCAAGCAGGTCTTCGCCGAGCTCGACCGCTGGATGAACGCCTACGTCCACCAGGGCGACGCGAACGGGGCGTAGCGGGCCACTACCAGGGGAACGCGAACAGGCCGTAGTAGGCCGCCGCCACCATCAGCAGGCCGGTGCCGCCCAGCACGCCCGCCACCGCGACGTGCTGCCAGCGGCCCGGCCGCATGCCCTCCCGCAGCGCCGACACCACCGCCGCCACCGCCGCGACCTCCTGCACCAGCATGAGCGCGGCCAGGACGCGCACCACCAGCCAGCCGGCCAGCACCGCCGGCCACGCGCCCGCCTGGTTGATCGAGAACAGCACCAGCAGCATGATGAACGCCAGCACCGACACCAGCAGCCCCAGGCTGGTCCACGCGATCCTGACCAGGCGCCGCCGGACCGGCGGCCACAGCCGGGCGTTGGCCTCGGCGACGACGAGGGGATGGTTGCGGCCCCGCAGGCGGACCACGATGGCGGCCACCGGGCCCGCCACGTAGCCGACGGCGGCCAGGCAGATCGTCAGGCCGAGCATCGTGCCGCCCGCGTACCAGGGGGCGGCCGGCACGTCGGTGGCCTCGAACCGCTGCACGGGGGTGGCGCCCGCCATGTGCACCGCGGGGGTCGCGGTGCCCGGCAGGCCGGTGATCCAGTTGGCCAGGGTCTCCAGGTAGCCCTTGGTGAACGGGCCGCCGCCCACCCGCATGGCGTGGTCGCCCTGGCCCATGAACCGGATCGTGTAAGCGTCGTTGCCCGCCCGGTCCATGGCGGTGATGAGCGCCTTGGTGGACTCCACGAAGGGGATCGAGGGGTCGGTCGTGCCGTAGAACGCGAGGACCGGCACCTTGATCCGGCTTAACGCGGGCATCGCGTCGTAGCGCAGGAACGTGAAGCCGACGCCGCCCATCGCCCTGGTCAGCAGGTCGCGCGCGCCGATGGGGGCCCGCAGCCGCAGCAACTGCTCGTTCAGCGCCCAGGCGACCTGGCGCAGCGGGGAGACGTTGGGGGAGGACACCAGCACCACGAACCCGACCGCCGTGCTCCTGGCCGCCGCGATCGGCACCACCCAGCCGCCCTCGCTGACGCCCCAGATGCCCACCCGCGACGGGTCCACCTCGGGCAGCGCGCGCAGGTACTCCACCATGCGCAGGGCGTCGTCGGCGAGCAGGCCGAAGTCGCGCTCGCGGAAGTCGTAGCCGACCGTGCGCTTGTCGAAGGCGACCGTCACCACGCCCGCCTTGGCCAGGAACTCCGCCTGCGGCGTGAACTCGGTGCGCGAGCCGTTGCCCGACCCCGACACGAACACCATCGCCGGGTGCCGCCCCGGCGTCAGCGGCGTGCGCAGCGTCCCGTACAGCCGCTGGCCCTCGGCCGCGACCGAGATCTCCTGCCGCCTGATCGCGCCGTCGGTGCGCACCGGCCGCAGCTCGGCGGCCGGCTGCGGCGGGATGGCCTGGAAGGCGGGGTCGGCCTTGAGCGGCGGGGGGTCGAAGGCGGGCGGCAGAACGTAGCCGACCGTCGCAAGCGCCACCAGCACCAGGCCGGCGGCGACGCTCAAGGTGCCACGGCCAGTGCGCATCGGCCTCCCCATGTGCGTTGGTTTGCCCGCGGATCTTTTAGCCTACTCCCGGCTGGTGGGACGGGTGGGGCCGCATTTGTCGGTGGGAGCTGTTAGTTTCCTGCGACATGCGCATCCTGCACACCTCCGACTGGCACCTCGGGCGCACCTTCCATCGCGAGAGCCTGCTCGCGGGGCAGGCGGCGTTCGTCGACCACCTGGTCGAGACGGTGCGGCAGGAGCGGGTCGACGTCGTGGCCGTCGCCGGCGACGTCTACGACCGGGCGCTGCCGCCCGTCGACGCGGTCGCGCTGCTCGACGAGGCGCTGGCCCGGCTGCGCGCGGCCGGGGCGCGGGTGGTGCTCATCAGCGGCAACCACGACTCGGCGCTGCGGCTGCGCTTCGGGTCGGCGCTGTTCGAGCCCGCCGGGGTGCACGTGCGCTGCGCGCCCGAGCGGGCCTGGGAGCCGGTGCTGATCGACGACGTCGCCTTCTACGGCATCCCCTACCTGGAGCCGGAGCTGGTGCGGGCGCCCTGGGAGCTGCCCGACCGCAGCCACACGGCGGCGATCACGTACGCGATGGACCGCGTCCGCGCCGACGCGGCCCGCCGGCGCGCCTCCGTCGTGCTGTCCCACTGCTTCGTCACCGGCGGGCAGGCCAGCGACAGCGAGCGCGACATCAGCGTGGGCGGGGTCGCGCACGTGCCGCTCACGGCCTTCGACGGCGTCGACTACGTCGCGCTCGGCCACCTGCACGGGCGGCAGCGCATGTCCGAGACCGTGCGCTACTCCGGCTCGCCGCTGGCCTACTCCTTCTCCGAGGCGGGGCACGTCAAGGGCTCGTGGCTGGTCACGCTCGGGCAGGGCGCCGACTTCGTGCCCGCGCCGGTGCCGCGGCCCGTCGCGCGGCTGCGCGGCGAGCTCGACGACCTGCTGGCCGACCCGCGGCACGCCGGCGTCGAAGGCCACTGGCTGCACATCACCCTCACCGACGCCGTCCGTCCCAAGCAGGCCATGGACCGGCTGCGCGCCCGCTTCCCGCACACCCTCGCCCTCGCCTTCGACCCCGTCGGCGCCGCACCCGCCGCCCAGCCCGTGCGGCTGAGCGGCCGGCCCGAGGCGGAGGTCGCCCTCGACTTCGTCCGCGAGGTGCGCGGCGAGCCTGCCGCGCCCGAGGAGGAAGACCTGCTAAGACAGGCCATCGAGGCGTCGAGGGTGAAGGAGACGATGGCGTAGATGCGGCCGCACCGGCTCACGCTGACGGCGTTCGGCTCCTTCCCCGGCACCGAGACCGTCGACTTCGACGCCCTCGCGGAGGCGGGCCTGTTCCTGGTGCACGGGCCCACGGGCGCGGGCAAGACGACGATACTCGACGCGCTCTGCTTCGCCCTGTACGGGCAGGTGCCGGGGCAGCGCAACAGCGCCCGCAGCCTGCGCTGCGACCACGCCTCCGCCGGGGCCGGGCCGTCGGTCACGCTGGAGGTCACCATCCGGGGCCGCTTACTGCGCATCCAGCGCTCGCCCGCGTGGTCGCGCCCCAAGCTGCGGGGCAGCGGCTTCACCGAGGAGAAGGCCAAGGTCGTCGTCGCCGAGCGGCAGGGCGCGTCCTGGGCCGGGCTCACGACGCGGCTCGACGAGGCGGGCGACCTCGTGGGCGGGCTGCTCGGCATGAACGCCGAGCAGTTCTGGCAGGTGGCGATGCTGCCGCAGGGCGACTTCGCCAAGTTCCTGCGCGCCGACGGGGAGGAGCGGGGGCGGCTGCTGGAGCGGCTGTTCACCGTCAAGATCTTCACGGCGGCGGAGGGATGGCTGGCCGAGCAGCGGCGGCTCGCCTGGCGGGAGGCGCAGGAGCTGCGGCGGCAGGTCGACTACGCGATCCAGCGGGTCGAGGAGGCCGCCGGCGACACCCTCACCCCGCCCCTGAAGACGCCCCCGCAGGCCGCCGCTTCCCCTGAGGCCGATGCCGTGGGGTGGGCGGGGGCGCTGCTCGCCGCCGCCCGCGCGGTGGCCGTCCGCGCCGAGGAGGAGCACGAGGCGGCGGCGCGGGCGCTGCGCGAGACCCGCCTGCGCTTCGACCGGGCCGCCGCCCTCGCCGACAGACAGCGCCGCCACGCCGACGCCCTGACCGCCCGCCGCATGCTGGACGAACGCGCCGACGAACGCGCCGACCTCCAGGCCGTCCTCGACGACGCCGCCCGGGCCGATCGGGTGATCCCGCTGGTCACGGCCATCCGGCAACGCGCGGAGGCCGCCGCCAAGGCCCGCGCCCTGGCCGCCGACGCCCTCGCCCGCGCCCGCCCCCTCCTCCCCGACCCCCCGCCCCCGAGCCACGCCCCCACCCTCCAGCCCGGTCAGCCCGACCTGGCCGCCGAGGACGCGATCGCGGTCGCCGGCCTGGGCGTTCCCGCCGTCGCCGGGCTGGCGCGGCTGGAGCGGGAGCGACGGGCCGAGCTCGCCCGGCTCTCCGAGCTGCTGACCGAGGAGGCGAGGCTCTCCGTCGTACGGCGCGACCTGCTGCGCGTCGAGGAGGAGCTGGCCGAGCTGGTGGCCGCCGACGAGCGGGTCACCGCCCGCCTCGCCGCCCTGCCCGCCCTGATCGAGCAGGCCGAGTCCGCGCTCGCCCGCGCCCGTACGGACGCCGCCAGGATCCCGGCCGCCCAGGCCGTCCGCGACGCCGCCGCCGACCTGATCCAGATCGACCGCGAGCTGGCCCGGCTGGCGGCCGAGCTGGAGGCGCTGGCGCAGCGCGAGGCGGAGGTGTCGGCCGCCGAGGCCGAGCTGCCCGCCCGCCTCGCCGACGCCGGCGCGGCCCTCGCGGACGTGCGGGCGCAGGCCGCCGCGATCCCGGCCGCGTCCGCCGGTGTTGACGCCGCCCGGGCCGCGCTGGAGGCCGCCCGCCGCCGCGACGCCCTGGCCGCCGAGCTGGAGACGGCCGCCGCCGCCCACCAGGAGCTGGTGGACCACGCCCAGGCCCTCCGCGAACGCTGGCTCGACCTGCGCCAGGCCCGCATGGACGGCATGGCCGCCGAGCTGGCCCGCGACCTGGCCGACGGCCGCCCGTGCGCCGTGTGCGGCTCCGAGCACCACCCGCACCCCGCCTCGCCGGCCCCGAGCGCCCCGTCCGCCGAGGACGAGCGGGAGGCCGAGGACGCCCACGAGCGGGCCCTCGCCGAACGGGAGGCGTCCGAGCGGGCGCTGGCCTCCCTGGAGTCCCGGCACGCCGACGCCGTCGAGGCCACCGGAGACCTCGACCCCGAGACCGCCGCCGAGGCCGTGCTCCGGGCGGAGGAGGAGCTGTCCCGGCTGCACGCGGTGGCGGAGCGGGAGCCCGCGCTGGCGGCGGCGCTGGAACGGGTCGAGGCCGAGCGCGAACGCGTCCGGGACCGGGCGACGGAGCTCGCCGAGGCCCTGGCCGCCCACCGCGCCCACCGCACCCGGCTGGAGACCGACCGCGCCCGCCTCCGCTCCCGCCTCGCCCAGACCGCCCTCACCCCACCGGGCGTCCCCTCCCCGCCCGGCTCCTCTCCTGCCACCCCTGCTCCCGGCACGGACGCCCAGGCGATTCCGGCCCCGGAGGCCCGCCCCGTCGCGCCCGGCCCGAAGGCGACGGTGAGCGACCCCCGCAAGGGGGCGGCCGAGGGTCAGGCGCTTGAGCCCACTGACAGCGGCGCCGGGAAGGCGAGCCGGCCCGGGCCGGGGCACGGCGACATGCTCGAAGGGGCGACGCCCGCAGAGGCGGGCCCCAGAGACGAGACGCCCGTGATCGACGCCGACGCGGTGCCCTCGGGCGCCGAGGTGACCGGGGCTGCGATGGCGGGGGCGGTGGGGGGCGACGCCGTCGTGGTGGACGCCGAGGCGGTGCTGGCGGGTGTCGAGCGGGAGTTGCACCGGTTGCGGCGGTCGGCGGGGCAGGAGGAGGCGGCGGCGCGGGAGGTGGCGCGGCTGCGGGAGGAGCGGCGGGAGCTGGAGGAGCAGGCCCGCCGCGTCGCCGCGCGGGTGGCGGCCGGCCGTACGAGGCACGAGGAGCTGAGCGCCGACGCCGCCCGCCTCGCCACCCGTCTCGACGCGGCGCGCGGCGACGACCCGACCCTGGCGGCCCGCCTGTCGAGGCTCACCGACGAGGCCGAGCTGCTGCGCGAGGCCGTCGAGGCCACCCAGGCGGCCCAGGCGGCGGCCGGTGAGCTGGCCCGGGCCAGGAGCCAGGCGCGGGAGGCGGCGGCCGAGGCCGGGTTCGCCGACGTGCCGGAGGCCGAGGCCGCCTACCGCAGCCCCGCCGAGCGGGACCGCCGGGCCGAGGCGCTGCGGCGGCTGGACGACGAGCACGCCGCCGTCACCGCCGCCCTCGCCGACCCCGAGCTGACGGCCGCCGCCGCCGAGCCCGCGCCCGACCGGCCGCCGCCGGGGCCGCGCGGGAGGCGGCCGAGCAGGCCCACACGAGGCTGGCGAGCGTCCGCGACCACGCGGCGGCCCGCGCCCGCCGCCTCGCCGAGCTGCACGCGGAGCTGGCGGCCTGCGTCGAGCGCTGGCGGCCGGCCGAGGAGCGGCACCGCCTCGCCGAGCGCATGGCGGCCCTGGCCACCGGCACCTCCGGCGACAACCAGTGGAGCATGAGCCTGTCGTCGTACGTGCTGGGCGAGCGGCTGCGCCAGGTCGTGGACGCCGCCAACGAACGCCTCGACCACATGTCCGCCGGCCGCTACCTCCTCCGGCACGACCTGCGCAAGACCGCCGGTTCGCGCGGACGCTCGGGCGGCGGGCTCGGCCTGCGGGTCTGCGACGGCTGGACGGGCGTCGACCGCGACCCGGCCACCCTGTCCGGCGGGGAGAGCTTCATCACCTCCCTGGCCCTCGCGCTCGGCCTGGCCGACGTGGTCACGGCCGAGGCCGGCGGCGCGGAGATCGGCATGCTCTTCGTGGACGAGGGCTTCGGCACCCTGGACGAGGACACGCTGGACGGCGTCCTCGACATCCTCGACGGCCTGCGCGACGGCGGCCGGGCGGTCGGCATCGTCAGTCACGTCGCCGAGCTGCGCTCCCGCATCACCGCCCAGCTCAAGGTCACGAAGACGCGCAGAGGCTCGACGCTCGCCGCCGTCGGAGTGGGATGATCTGCCCGGATTCACCACTTTCGAGGCTAAGGAGTCAGCCGATGCGCGTCGTCGTCACGGGAGCCCACGGCAAGGTCGGGCGGGCGGCCGTCCAGGCGCTGCAGGCGGCCGGTCACGAGGTGACCGCCACCGACGTCACCCGTCCGGTGTGGGAGCGGAAGGAGCCCGGCGCGCCCCGCTACATGCAGGCCGACCTGACGGACGCGGGCCACGCGTTCGCGGTGGCGCGCGGGGCCGAGGCGGTGGTGCACGCGGCCGCCATCCCCGACCCCACGCAGAACCCGCCGCACGTGGTGTTCCAGAACAACCTGATGGCGACGTTCAACATGATCGAGGCGGCCGTGCGGTTCGGCGTGTCCCGGTTCGTGAACATCTCCAGCGAGACGGTGCCCGGCTACTTCTTCCCCGAGCGGCCGTTCCTGCCCGACTACGCGCCGGTGGACGAGGAGCACCCCGTCCGGCCGCAGGACCCGTACGCGCTGTCGAAGCACTTCGGCGAGCAGCTCATGGACGCGGCGGTGCGCCGCTCCGACATCAGGTGCGTCTCGCTGCGCCCGAGCTGGGTGCAGCACGAGGGCAACTACGAGCGCAACCTCGGCCCCCAGGTCCGCGAGGGCGGCGAGCCGGGGGCGGGCCTGTGGAGCTACACCGACGTGTACGACCTGGCGGACGCCATCGTGCTGGCGGTCGGCTCGGACCTGCCGGGCCACGAGGTGTTCTACATCGCCGCGCCGGACAACGCGGGCGGTCACGACTTCGCCGCGATGGTGCGGCGGCACTTCGGCGACGCGATCGAGCTGCGGCCCCTCGCCCGGACGGACGCCTCGGGCCTGTCCTGCGCCAAGGCGCACCGGATGCTGGGCTACGCGCCCAAGCGGTCATGGCGTGACTATCTCGACGACGACGGCCGCTCCCGCTCCTGACCCGGTCGTCCAGGGAGCCGGCGGGCGGCGGTCAGGCGGGGGTGGCGGTGACCAGGCGGCACAGGTCCACGCTGACCGGCCGGCTCGCGGTCCTGGCGGCCACGGCCGGCACGTCCGGCTCGCGCATGTGCTCGACCACCCGCAGGCCGTGGCGCGCCAGCAGCGCGGTGATCTGCTCGGGCGTGTGGAACGACAGCCAGGGCTCGCCGCGCTCGGCCGCCGCCGCCAGCGCGTACCCGGCCATCTCCGCCGCCGTCCCGTCGCGCGCCTCCTCGGGCAGGGCGTACTCCATGACGAGCTCGGAGCCGGGCGCGAACGCGGCGAACGCGGCGAGCGTCGCGGACACCGCCTCCGCCGTCAGGTACATGCTCACCCCGAGCCAGCTCACGCAGGCGGGCCGGCCGAAATCGAATCCCTCGGCCGCGAGCCGTTCGTTCAGATCCGCTTTCTCGAAATCGATGCCGACGAACGTGAGAAATTCCGGAATGGCGATCGCGGCCTCGGCGAGAAGGCTTTTCTTCCATTCCTGGGTGGCGGGGTGGTCGACCTCGAAGACCCGGACACGGCCGCCGGGGGCGCGGTAGGCGTAGGTGTCGAGACCCGCGCCGAGGCTGACGTACTGGGTGTGGCCGGAGGCGCGCAGGCGGTCCTCGGCGTACCGGCTGCGCGCGGTGACCTGGGCGCGGGTGCCGGACAGGATGAGGTGGTCGCCGTGCAGGCGGTGGTAGCCGAGCAGTTCGCCGGCCCGTTCGCCGAGGAGGGGGGCGGCGAGCCGGTCCTCGAAGAGGTGCGGGGGCTCGTCGACCACGAGGTGGGCGGCGCGCGCGGCGGCCGCCATCATCGCCGTCTGGCTGTGTTTCTCGCTGTGCACGCGGCGATATTAGGCACGGCAATTCAGGCGGTGCAAACAGCATAACACAGGAAAATAAATTCCCGATAACGTTCATAAAGAGCGGCGATATCGAAGCCAGACCAGGCCGCCGGGCAGCGGCTCGGCGGCGACGAAGGCGAGGGGCACGGGCGGGGCAGGGGGCGCGGCGCCGTACCAGAAGCGGGTGGCCCGCCCGCCCGCCACGCACGGGTGGACGAGCAGGCTGATCTCGTCGAGCAGGCCGGCCGCCAGCAGCGCGCCCAGGAGGGCGCCGCCGCTGTCGACGCGCACCACGCGGACGCCGTCGTCGCGGTCGAGCCGGTCCAGGGCGGCGGCCAGGTCGACGCGCTCGGCGCCGGTCACGACCTCGCGCACGGCGGCGCCGGGCGGGCGCGGGGGAGTGCTCGCGCAGCGCAGGGCGATGACGTCGGACCAGTACCCGCTCGCGCGCAGCGCCTCCCACACCCACGGGCGGACCCGGCCGCGGCCGTCCACGACCGCCAGCAGCGGGCCCTCCGGATCGGGCCCCGGCCCCGGGGCCGGAGGCTCGGCCCCGGGGGTCGCCGGCGGCGCGCCGTACTGGGCGAGGACGGTGTCGGCGCCGGTCAGCGTGAGGTCCTCGCCCCACGTCGCGGCCAGCTCGTAGAACCTCGCCACGTCGGGCTGGAACCCGGTGGTCGCCCCGTCGAGCGACACGCCCACGTGCGCCACCACATACGGACGTCGCGCCATGACCTCACGGTACGCCGCCACCCCGGCGAACGGCGGAAAGACGGCGGCGGGAGGGGGTGGCGGGGAGGCGCGGCGGCGGGGAGGGGCGGTACGGGGGTCAGGGGGGCGCGGCGGCGGGGAGGGGCGGTACGGGGGTCAGGGAAGGGCGGCGATCAGGTCGGGGATGCCGGCCGGGTCGTGGAAGACGTGCGTGGCCCCGAGGCCGCTCAGCCGCTCCGCCGGGGTGAGCCCGCCCGCGTACGCCAGGCACCGCATCCCCGCGCTCACCGCCGCCGTCACTCCGAACGGGCTGTCCTCCACCACGACGCACCGCCCGGGCTCGGCCCCCATCGTGGCGGCGGCGTGCAGGAACAGGTCGGGCGCCGGTTTGCCGCGCGGCACGTCCTCGGCGCTGAACACCCGCCCCGCGAACCGCTCCGCGAGCCCCGTCACCTCCAGGCTGCGGCGGATGGTCCGGTGGCGGCCGTTGGAGGCCACGCAGGACGGCACGTCCAGGCGGTCGAGGGCCGTCTCGATGCCCTCGATGACGCACAGCTCGGCCTTGATCGCGGCCTCGTACTCGGCGTGGAGCCGTTCCCGCCAGCCGGGCGGGGTCTCGCCGACCTGCTCGGCCCAGTACTCGTTGGTGCAGCCGACGAAGCGCTCGGCGTACTCCGCCTCGTCGATCGTCCAGCCGAGGCGCCGCAGCGCGGCGGTGCCCACGCGTACCGAGATGGGCTCGCTGTCCACGAGCGTTCCGTCGCAGTCGAAGATGACCAGATCGACAGCCAAGGCGGCGTACCTCCAGAAATCAGCCCTTTGTCCCGACCCTATCGGGGAGCGGGGCGGCGGCATCGCGGCAGGTGATAGCTTTGCTGTACCACCTAACAAGATGTCAGTCCGCATAGTGAGACCCCCATGAAGACAGCCCCCCAGCGGGCCACGGCCGCCGCCCCCAGCAGGTCCAGGATCGCCGCCGCCAGCCTGATCGGCACCGCGATCGAGTTCTACGACTTCTACATCTACGGCACCGCCGCGGCGCTGGTGCTCAACACCGCCTTCTTCCCCGGCATGGACCCGGTGGCGGGCAGCCTGGCCTCCTTCTCGACGTTCGCGGTGGCGTTCGTGTCGCGCCCCCTCGGCTCGGCCGTGTTCGGCCACTGGGGCGACCGGATCGGCCGCAAGTCGATGCTGGTGGTGTCGCTGCTGGTCATGGGGCTGTCCACGGTGCTGATCGGGCTGCTGCCCGGCTACGCCGCCATCGGCGTCGCCGCGCCCGTGCTGCTGGTGCTGCTGCGCTTCACGCAGGGCATCGGCCTCGGCGGCGAGTGGGGCGGCGCCGCGCTGCTCGCCACCGAGCACGCCCCGGCCGGCAAGCGCGGCCTGTACGCGATGTTCCCGCAGCTCGGGCCGTCGGTCGGGTTCGTCGTGGCCAACGGGCTCTTCCTCGTCCTCGGCGAGGTGCTGAGCGACGGGCAGTTCGACGGGTGGGGCTGGCGGCTGCCGTTCGTGGCCAGCCTGCTGCTGGTGATCGTCGGCCTGTACGTCCGGCTGAAGATCTCCGAGACGCCGGTCTTCCAGGCCGCGATGGACGAGCGGCGCATCGCCAAGGTGCCGTTCGCCGGCCTGATGCGCCACCAGTGGCGGCGGGTGCTGCTCGGCGCCGGCGCGATGACGGTCGCGTACACGCTGTTCTACACCGCGACCACGTACTGCCTGGCCTACGGCACCGGCACGCTGAAGATCCCGCGCACCACGATGCTCGGCCTCACCATGGCCGGGGTCGTCTTCATGGCGGCCGGCACGGTCGCCTCCGCCCTGGTGTCGGACCGGCTGGGCCGGCGGCGCACGCTGATCACCGGCAGCGCGGTCGCGATCGCGTGGGGGCTGGTGATGTTCCCGCTGATGGAGACCCGGTCGGTGGTCCTCGTCGGCGTCGCGCTGGCGGGCGCGCTCGGCCTCATGGGGCTGGTGTTCGGCCCGATGGGCGCCTACCTGCCCGAGCTGTTCAGGACCGAGTACCGCTACAGCGGGGCCTCCGTCGCCTACAGCCTCGGCGGCGTGCTGGGCGGCGCGGTGCCGCCGCTGGTCGCGACCGGCATGCAGGCCGGCGGGCTGGGCGCGAGCGCGATCGGGGTCTACGTCTCGGCCATGGCCCTGCTGAGCCTGCTGTGCCTGCTCGCCCTCCCGGAGACGCGCAACAAGGGGCTTTAGTGTCGTTCTTCCGGTCCGCCGGGGGCGCCCGGCCGTCACGGTGACCGGCCGCCGGGTCACCCGTCCGCGGGCTGAAGGGCCGTGACCGTCGCGGCGAGCTGCGGGTCGGCCGCCGCCTCGGCGAGCGCGGAGCGCAGGACCTCCTCGTAGGTGCCGCTCGCCGCGGCGTGGCGGGCGCGGCCGTCCTCGGTGATGACGGTGTAGACCCCGCGTTTGTCGTCGGGGCACACGTCCCGGTAGGCGAAGCCGGCCGTCTGCAGCCGCGCCACCAGCCGGGTCACCGAGCTCTGGTTGAGCCCGAGCCGGTCGGCCAGCTCCTGCATGCGCAGCTCGGCGGCGGGCGCGGCGGCCAGGTGCCCGAGGGCGCGGTACTCCGACAGGCCGATGCCGTGCCGGCGCTGGAGCGCGGTCGCGAGCCGGCTCTCCACCCGCGCGTGCAGCAGCAGCACCCCGCTCCACATGGCGGCCTCGCGCGACGGGGCGGGTGCCGTGACGGGGGTGGGCGGAGTCATGGGACCTCCTCGTTGCCGGGTTGACAGAAGCATACATGTACATGCAAGCTTCTGCCCGTCGGACATGTACTTGTACGTACATGCAAATACTTCTGGGAGGAGTCCCGCTCTCATGGCATGGGTCCATCTGCTCATCGCGGCGGTCTTCGAGGTCGTCTTCGCCCTGGCCACCAACGCCACCGAAGGGTTCACCCGGCTCTGGCCGTCGCTGCTCACCATCGCCGCCGCGGCCGGCGGCATCTTCTTCCTCAGCCTCGCCCTCAGGACCCTGGACGTCGGCGTGGGCTACACCGTGTGGACCGGCATCGGGTCGGTCGGCACCGTGCTGCTCGGCGCCGTGATCTTCGGCGAGGAGTTCACGCCCGGGCGGGCGCTCGCCTTCGTGCTCATCATCGGCGGCGTGCTGGGGCTCAAGCTGGCCGACCGCCCCGCCCGCCCGGCCCGCCCGTCCACCCGCTGACCCGCCCGCCTGCTTCGTGAGGAGTGTCCTTCATGTCCTGGGTCTACCTGTCCATCGCGATCGTCTTCGAGATCGGCTTCGCCCTCGGCACCAACGCCACCCACGGCTTCACCCGCCTGTGGCCCTCGGTGTTCACCCTGCTCTCCGCCGCCGGCGGCATCTTCACCCTCAGCCTCGCCCTCAGGACCCTGGACGTCGGCGTCGGCTACACCGTCTGGACCGGCATCGGCTCCATCGGCACCGTCCTGCTCGGCGCCCTCGTCTACAAGGAGCGCATCACCCCGGCCAAGCTGGCCTCGTTCGCCGCGATCATCGGCGGGGTCGTCCTGCTCAAACTGTCGGCCGGAATCTGAGCGGACCTGTCACGAACGCGAGCCCTCGCCCGTCCTTGTGGTGAAGAATCTGGAAGGAGACGGAACAGTGAGCAAGCACATTCTGATCGTCGGTGGCGGATATGTCGGCATGTACACCGCCCTGGGACTGCGCAAGCTGATCCGTACGGGCGAGGTGAGCGTGACCGTCGTGGACCCGCGCGGCTACATGACCTACCAGCCGTTCCTCGCCGAGGCGGCCGGCGGCGCCGTCGAGCCGCGGCACGTCGTCGCCTCGCTCGGACGGGTGCTCACCGGCGTGCAGGTCCTGACCGGCCGGATCACCCGCGTGGACCACGACGCGCGCAGCGCCGAGTTCCAGCCGGTCCAGGGGCCGGCCAGGACCCTCGCCTACGACATCCTGGTGATGGCCGCCGGCTCGGTCACCCGCCTGCTGCCCATCCCCGGGCTGGCCGAGCACGCCGTCGGCTTCAAGACCGTCGCCGAGGCCGTGCACCTGCGCAACCGGGTCCTCGCCCAGCTCGCCGCGGCCGCCTCGACCGACGACGAGCAGGTGCGGCGCAGGGCGCTGACGTTCGTCGTGGTGGGCGGCGGGTTCTCGGGCGTGGAGGCGCTGGCCGAGATGCAGGGGCTCGCCGACGAGGCCGTCCGGCACCACCCCGGCGTCGACCGGGCCGAGCTGAGCTGGACGCTGGTCGAGGCCACCGGCGGCATCCTGCCCGAGCTGCACCCCGACCTCGGCCGCTGGACCGCCGACGCGCTCCGCGCCCGCGGCGTGGACGTCCGCCTCGGCACCCGCCTCACCTCGGCCGAGGGCGGCGTGGCCGAGCTGAGCGACGGCACCCGCCTGGACGCCGGCACGCTGGTGTGGGCCGCCGGCGGCCGGCCGAACCCGCTCGCCGCCGCCAGCGGCCTGCCGGTGGACGGCCTCGGCCGGATCACCGCCACCGAGTACCTGACGGTGGCCGGTCTCGCCGACGCCTTCGCGGCCGGCGACGGCGCGGCGGTGCCCGACCTGACCCGGCCGGGCGAGTTCACCGGCCCGAACGCCCAGCACGCCGTCCGCCAGGCCAAGCTGCTCGCCCGCAACCTGGTCGCGTACGTGCGGGGGCGACGGCTGCGGCCGTACCGGCACGCCTACCTCGGCTCGGTCGCCGGGCTCGGGCACCACCAGGGGGTCGCCCAGGTGTACCGGCTGCGGCTGACCGGGTTCCTCGGCTGGCTGGCGCACCGGGCGTACCACCTGGCCTGGGTGCCGACCCTCGACCACAAGGCCCGGGTGCTCGCGGACTGGACGTTGTCGGCGCTGTTCCGGCGGGAGACCGTGCAGCTCGCCGCGATCGAGCACCCCGACGCCGACTTCCGCGCCGCCGCCGCCCACGACCTGCCCCGCGCGGCCTGACCCGCGCGCCCTCACCCGCCCGGCTTGACCCGTCCAGCTTGACCCGCCCGGTTCGACCCGCCCGGCTTGACCCGCCCGGTTCGACCCGCCCGGTTCGACCCGCCCGGTTCGACCCGCCCGGTTCGACCCGCGCGGTTCGACCCGCGCGGCTTGATCCGACCGTGACGGGAATCGCGGGCCGCGCGTGATCAGCGCGGGGGAGGGTGGGACCGTGATCGCGAATCCGCAGTCCCTGCCGGCGCGGAGCCTGCCCGGCCTCATCGCGGCGGCCTTCGCCGCCGCGCTCGTCGTGCTCACCGTCGCGGCCACGACGGGCTCGACGTTCGACCTCGTGTTCGGCGGCGTCACGCTGATCGAGATGACGCTCCCCGTGTCGTTGCTCATCTTCGCCGCCGCGCCGCTCCTCGAAGCCGTGCCGTCCACGTCGGCGACGTTCGCGCAGGCGGTCCTGCTCGCTCCGGGCCTGCTGGAGGTCGCGCTGCTGTGGTGGGTGCTGCGCCGCGGGCGCCGCTCCGCCGCCTGGGCGAACGGGGGGACCGGCTTCGCCCTCGCGACCGCGTCGCTGGTGGTCTGGGGCGGCGTGACCTTCGCGCTCCGCGAGCAGAGCGGCGGCGTCCCGCTGATCGTGCTCGGGGGCGGGCAGGCGGTGCTCGCGGTCGCGTACTTCCTGGTGTTCTTCCGCGGCGCGCGGCGGCCCGCTCAGGACTGACCGGGGAACAGCAGGGACAGCTCGCGCGGGTGGGCGGCGATCAGGCGCAGCTCGTCGTCCGTGAGGGGCTTGCCGGTCATCGCGTTGCAGAGCTGGACCAGGCGGAAGGTCAGGTCCTCGTCGGTCACCTCGACGCCGAGGCCGTCCATCACGTGGCGGAAGCCGGCCTTGCCGCCGTACTCGCCGGTCAGCACGACCCGGCCGGAGCGGGCGTGCCAGTCCCGCGGGAAGGGGCCGAGCGTCGCCTCGTCGTACAGCTCGTAGTTGCCGTGGTCCTTCAGCGCGCCGTCGGCGTGGATGCCCGACTCGTGCGCGAAGGCGTTGCGGCCCGCCCCCACCTGGTTGTACGGCAGCGGCTGCCCGAACGCGTACGCCGCCCACAACGCGAACCGCCGGGCCCACGACAGGTCGAGCGGGTCGCCGATCTCGGCGGCCAGGCCGAAGCCGTGCCGGAAGGCGAGGACGGTGGACAGCAGGTCGGCGTTGCCGGAGCGCTCGCCGATGCCGTTCACGCAGGTGTTGATCCAGGCGTCCTGGCCGGCGTCGAGGTCGCCGAGCGCGCCGGAGACCGAGTTGGCCACGGCCAGGCCCAGGTCGTTGTGGCAGTGGGTCTCGACGGGCATCGCGGCGGCGGCGGCCAGCTTGGCGAAGCGCTCGCGGATGCGGTCGGGCGTGTCGCCGCCGATCGTGTCGCAGTACCGCACCCGGTCGGCCCCCGCCTCCTTCGCCGCCAGCGCGAACTCCAGCAGGAACCCGTCGTCGGTGCGTGACCCGTCCTCGGCGTTGACCCCGACCGTGAGCGCGCCCGCGGCCTTGGCGGCCCGCACCGCGGCGGTCATCTCCCTGATGATCGCGTTCCGGTCCAGGCGGCCGCGGAACTTGTTCTGGATCATGTAGTCGGACGTCGAGATGGACAGGTTGTAGTGCTTCAGGCCGAGCGGGGCGGCCTGCTCGACGTCCTGCGGCACGCCGCGGCACCAGCCGGACAGCCGCAGCGCCCCGAACGCGCCGGCCTCGGCGAGCGCGAGCTGCGCCCGCACGTACGGGACCTCGTGGAACAGGAACGGGAAGCCGATCTCGGACTGCGCCACCCCGAGCCTGGCCAGATAGAAGTTGACCATGGTCTTGCCGAACTTCGACAGGCCCGTGCGCGCGGTCTGCACGCCGTCCCGGTTGGTCACGTCAAGGAAGTGAACTTGAGGCATGCCTTTCACGTTGACACGCGCGCTCAAGGTGGATCAATATTGATTTTCGTCAATATCGCAGGGCGGAAGGGGCCGGACGTGGAGTGGATCGACGCCGCCACCGCCGCCGGACGGCTCGGGGTCAAGCCCGCCACCCTGTACGCGTACGTGAGCAGGGGAGTGCTGCGGCGGCGGCACGCCGAGGACGGGCGGCGCAGCCTGTTCTCCGCCGAGGAGGTCGAACGGCTGGCGCGGCGCGGCCGGCCGCGCAACCAGCCGCCGGAGCTGGTCATCGAGTCGGCGGTGACGGCGCTGGGGCAGGACCGGCCGTACTACCGGGGGGTGGACGCGCTGGAGCTGGCCCGGACCCACCCGTTCGAGGCGGTCGCGGAGTGGTTGTGGGCCGCCGGCCCCGCCACCCGCACCCCCTCCCCGGACCCGGCCGCTCCCGGCGCCTCCCCCGGTGCCGTTCCTGATGCCGGTGCCGTTCCCGATGCCGGTGCCGTCCCCGATGCCGGTGCCGGACGAGGGGGGTGGCGGTGCGAGGGGGAGGCGTTGCGGGCGGCGGTGGCGGCTCAGCGGGGGCTGCCCGCCGACCTCCTGCCGCTCGACCGGCTCCAGGTGATCACCACGGTGCTGGGCGCGTCCGACTCCCTCCGCTTCCAGCTCGACCCCGCCTCGGTCGCCGCCACCGGCCGCCGCCTGATCGGGGGCCTGGTGGACGCCCTGCCCGAGCTGAGCGAGCCGTGCGGTGACTCCGTCGCCGAACGGCTGTGGTCCCGCCTGTGCCCGCACCCCGCCACGCCCGCCCTGCTCGACACGTTGCGGGCGGCGCTGGTGCTGCTGGCCGACCACGAGCTGGCCGCCTCCACCCTGGCCGCCCGCGTGGCGGCCTCCGCGCGGGCCGACCCGTACGCGGTGGTGCTGACCGGGCTCGGCGTGCTCGGCGGCCCGCTGCACGGCGGGGCGTCGTACGGGGCCGAGCGCCTGCTGGCCGAGGTCGCCGAGCCGGGCCAGGCCGTCCGCGCGGTCGCCGAGCGGATCCGGCGCGGCGAGCGTGTCCCGGGCTTCGGGCACAGCATCTACAACAACGGCGACGGCCGCGGCGCCCTGCTGCTCGACCTGGTCGAACGGGCCGCGCCGGGGCACGGGCGGATCGCCGCGGGCGCCGCCGTGGTGGCCGAGCTGCGCCGCCGCCGGCTGCCCGAGCACAACGTCGACTTCGCCCTCGCCGTCCTCACCGCCGTCGCCGGCATGATCCGCGGCGCGGGCGAGGCCGTCTTCGCCGTCGCCCGGACGGCCGGGTGGCTGGCGCACGCCATGGAGGAGTACGAGCGCGGCTCCCTCCTCCGCCTCCGCGCCTCCTACACCGGCCCGCCCGTCAGGTAGCCGCCCTCCCGCACGGCCCCGCGCCGGCCGGCCGGCCGCCCGTCAGGTGGCCGGGCGTTCCACGTACGCGGCCAGGGCGCGGACCCGTTCCGCGTGCTGGTCGTGCCCCACGATCACCGGCGGCTCGTTGTACGGCATCGCGTCCGACGAGCGCCGCAGCTTGACGTACTGGCCGCAGGCGTCGATCGCGTACGGCTCCATGTCGTCCTGCAACGCCCCGATCACCGTGATCCCGTACGTCTCCCCGATCCGCCGGAACAGCGCCACCGCCTCCCTGCGGTGCTCCTTGCCCAGGTTGCGGCCCAGCTCGTCGAGGACCAGGCACAGGTGCCCGCCCCCGGAGGAGGCGATGGCGGCGGCGCACACCAGCTTGACCGCCTTCTCGTCCATGAGCGCGGTGTTGGCCCGCCGGTTGTAGGGCACGAACCCCTGCCCCTCGCCGCGCCGCCACTTCGGCGTCACCCGCCACTGCCAGCGCTGCTCGGGGTCGGCCGGCGCGGGCGGCACCGGGAACTCCAGGGTCGCGCCGTAACCGCCGTACGAGGTGTCGAGCTTGTCGAACTCCTCCGCCACCCGCGTCAGCCGCGCCTTGATCGCCGCCGTCAGCGCCGCCCGGTGCACCGCCGTGGACTGCGCGGCCTCCTCCGCGCCCCGCGCCGCCGCCGCCAGGTCGCGCTGGCGGGAGCCGAGCTGCGCCTCGATCTGCCGCCGCTGGTGCCGTTCGTACTCCTCCTGCCCCCGCAGGTACGACGCCAGCGCCCCGCACACCGCCGCGAACGTCGCCTGCTCCCGCGCGGTGCTGCCGCCCCGCTCGCTCAGCAGGAAGGCCAGCTCTTCGGGGACCTCGGCGTCCTCCTCCGGGAACGTGTCGCGCAACGCCTGGTCGAAGTGGCGTTCGGCGATGCGCCACCACTCGTCGGCGGTGCGCGGGCGCTCCTCCTCCGGCAGCGCCTCCAGCCATTGGCGGGCGGTCTCGGCCGTGCCGCCCCAGTCGGCGGCGAGCGCGTCGAGCCGCAGCGCCTCCCGCTCGGCGGCGACCTTGGCCTCCTGGTCGCGGGCCTGCGCCCGCTCGCCCTCGTGCCGCTGCCTGCGGCCCTCCAGCCGTTCGATCTCCATGTCCCGCGTACGGGCCCGGAAGTCGAGCGAGCCGGCCAGCCGCTCGGCCTCGGCCACCGCCGGCGCCAGCTCCTCGACGGCCGCGTTGAGCTCGGCCAGCCGGGAGCGCCGCTCGGCCAGCCTCGCCTCCACCTCGGCCAGCCGCACCCCGGCCTGCGCGCCCTCCAGCCGCCGCTGCGCCTCGGCCACGGCCTCCTCGGCGTCGCCGACGACCTGGGCGGCCGTCTCCTGGGCGTCCCTGGCCCGGTGGAGGCGCTGCTCGGCGGCCTTGATGCGGGCCTCGCGCCCGGTCGCCACCCCCTCGAACGCCCCCACCACGCTCACCCCGGCCGCGCTGACCAGCACGGACCCGGGCAGCCCGGCCAGCGCCCCGGCCGCCGCGCCGAGCCGGTCGGCGTCCACGATCACCGCGTGCTCGTGCGGCCACCCGCGCAGCCGCGCCGCGTGGGCGGCGTCGCGGGCCTGCTCGGCGACGTCAGGGCGTCGAGCAGGCCGGTCGCGCCGACGCCCGCCGCGGCGAGCGCGTTGAGCTGGGCCGCGGCGGGGCCGCCCTCGGCGTCGTCGAGCGCCGCCTGCGCCGAGCGGGCCTCCTGGTCGGCCACGCCGAGCGCCTTCAGTGCCTCGTTGAGCCGGAGCCGGACCTCGCGCAGCTCCCGCTCGGCCGCCGGCACGTCGCGCCCGTCGGCGAACCTGCGGCTCTCCTCCAGCGCCGGGATGCGGCCGCGCAGCTCGTCGGCGGAGTTCTCGGTGACGGCGCGGTCGGCGTCGAGCTTGGCGGCCCTGGCCTGCAACGCGGCCAGCTCCTTGCGGGCCTGCGCAACCTGCCGGTCGAGGGTGTCCTCGCGCAGCGTGGCGATCTCGGCCTTGACCAGGGCGGCCGCCTCGGCCGCCGCCGCGCCGGCCGCCCGGTGGCGGGCGAGGTCGGCGCTCAGCGCCTCGTCCTTGGCGGCGGCGTCGGCCAGCTTGCGCGCCTGCCGGCCGCGCCAGCACCGCAGCGCCTCAGCCAGCCGGACGCGCGCCTGGTCGCGCCGGTCGAACGTGCCCAGCAGCGCCTTGGACTCGGCCTCGAACTCCGCCAGCCGGTCGGCGGCCTGCGCCGCGTGCACCCGCTTGGCGTGCTCGTCGCGGCGGGCCTCCCGCTCCTGCTCCAGCTCGGCGTCCAGGCCGGTCAGGGCGGCGATGGCCTCGAAGACGCGCTCGGGGGAGATCTCGTTGAGCGGCTGGGAGAGCAGGTTCGTGGCGACCTTGCTGCGGACCGAGGTGGACAGGAACGACACGCACCTGACCCGGTCGCCGTACAGGGCCCTGGTCAGGTCGCGGGCCACCACGTCGCGCTTGCCCGCCGACCGCGGCAGCGACGCCCAGATCTCGTCGGCCCGCGCCACCCGCTCGGCCTCCGACGGCGACGCCGCCAGGTGCACGCCGTCGCGCCAGCGGATCTCCAGGTGCGGCGCCTCCTGGTTGACGCGCAGCCACACGGTCAGGGCGCCGCCGGAGGTGTCGGGCACCTCGAACAGCTCGCCGCCCTCCGCGTGATCGGGCTCCTCCTGCTCCAGCAGCGACGGGGCGGCCGCCACCGCCGCCGCGCCGCCTTCCGGGGAGCCCGCGACGGGGCCCTGCGGCTGGTCGGCGGACGGGAAGCCGTTCATGCCCGGCGGGGCGAAGACGCCCACGATGTAGCCGTGGTCGGCGCTCGCCCACTGGCGGCCGCCCGCGCCGCTCGCCAGCTCGGCGTTGAACAGCAGCTCGGAGACCGCCTTCGCTCCCGAGGCGAAGCGCCACTGCTCGTCGCCGAGCAGCGCCGTGATCGAGGCGATGAACGACGACTTGCCCGCGCCGTTGGAGTCCTTCGGCCCGGCCCCCGCCACCACGATGAGCGTGCCGGGGACCGTGGGCACCGGATGGGTCGACAGCCGCGAGATGTTGACCGCCTGCACGGCGATCAGCACGCGGTCCCCGACGACGTTCTCCACCTGCGACACCTGTGACCCCCGTAACCCTTCCAAACGTTGTGGCGTGCCCGCCGTGCTGCGGGCCCGCGCTCATGTGGCCGACCTGCGCGCCCGTACGGCCGCCGCGAGCGGCGTGTTCGGCCCCGCCGCCAGGATCAGCTCCTCCTGCAACCGCCGCCGTGCCGCCGGGGTGAGCCGGTGGAACTGCGGGCCGGGCACGTAGCCGCCCGCCTCCTCGCCCGCCTTGACCTGCGCGAGCAGCCCGGCGTGGCGCAGCGTGCGAAGCGCCGCCTCCAGCTCGCCGATCGGGAGCTGGGTGTGGCGGCGCAGCTCGTCGCCCGGCGTGGGGTGCGGCGAGGACCAGGAGTCCTCGGGCAGCAGGCCCTCGGCGCGCGGGATCGCCACCGAGTGCACGAGCACCAGCGTCAGCACCGCCCGCTCGGCGACCCCCATGACGGGCCCGGCACCGGCCAGGGCGGCGGCGCAGGCGTCGTCGTAGCCCGAGGTCCAGCGGTCGCGGTGCTGGATCAGCACCCGCCCGCGCCGGGCCAGCATCTCGCCGAGCGTGTGCCGCAGCGCCGGGTCGCGGAGCGCCGCGAAGCGCACCTCCTGCACCGGCTCCGCCGCGTGCTCCACCACCATGAACGCGGCCACCAGCTCGGCCCGCCGCCGCTCGTCGTAGGCCCCCAGCAGGTCGCCGAACTCGGCGTCGGCGGGCTCGGCGCGCCCGCCGGCCCCGCCGCCGGCCGGGTCGGGCGCGGCGGCGGCGACGATGTCGGCGTCGCCGACCACGGTCAGCTCGGGCCGCTCGGGCGAGGGCAGCCGCCGCACCAGCTCCTTGAGCTGCGCGTGCGCCTCCACCGGCCACAGCGCGCACCTCGGCCCGAGCACGACCACGCCGTCGTCGAGGACGATCCACGCCGAGTCGTGCAGCCGCCGCAGCGCGCCGACCGCCCAGTTGCGCATCAGGTCGTCGGTGCGGCCGATCAGCGCCCGGTAGGTGTCGAGGACCAGCTCCACCGGCGCGGGCGAGCCCGGCCACGGGTCCGCCGACAGGTCGCTCCAGCAGCACTTGAGCACCGCCGCCAGCACCCGCCGGGTCTCTCCGGCGCGTTCCACGGCGGCGGGCGCGACCTGGTACTCCTCCAGCAGCGCGGGCGTCGCCCCGTCGGGCCAGGCCGGCAGCGCCTGCCCGGTGGAGTCGGGCCAGGTCAGGCGGACCATACCGGCCGGGGCGGGCGCCCCGGGCCCCAGCGGCAGCGGCCCGCCCGCCCGCGCCCGCACGTGCGCCAGCCGCTGCCCCTCCACCCCGTCCGCGCCGCTCATCGGGTGCGCTCCAGGTAGCCGTGGGACAGCCAGGCCGGCTCGCGGCCGGGCTCCACCGACAGCTCGTCGCGCCAGACCAGCCGGTACGGCAGCTCCGGCCGCAGGTCGATGCTGGTGAGGTCGGCGAGGACCCGCCGGGCCGTCACCCAGCCGGGCCCGAGCACGTCGGCCAGCGCCACCCGCGGCGACCCGCCGAGCAGCGTCTCGGCCATCTCCCGCAGCCGCTCGACGGCGGCCCCGGGCGAGGAGTCGAGCGAGCCGGACGGCCCCGGGTCGGGCAGCGTGGAGCGCGGCGGCGTCGGCTGCGCCGGAGCCGGGCGCGGCGCCTCGTCCACCGCCCGCGCGACGGCCGCCGGGTCGTGCCACGGCGCGGGCGCGTCGAACAGGAACCCGTCGAGCACCGCGGCCAGCCGCTCCTTGGACGCGGTCTGCGCGAACGTGCGCCACGTCTCGGTGGGCAGCAGCGTGAGGTTGCGGGTGGTGCCCGCGGAGTCGGCCAGCCGCCCGGCCGCCCGCCGGGAGGCGTCGCTGTAGGCGTAGATGGCGGCCCGCAGGTCGGTGCAGACCCGGTCGAGCTCGGGCCAGCGGGTCAGGATCGTGCCGTGCAGGCCCTGGGCCCGCCGCGCGATCTCCTCGGTGCCCCACAGCTTGGGCGCCTGCTCGCGCAGCTCCTCGATGGTGCCGGTGGTGAGCGTGATCAGCTCCAGCGCCCACAGCCGGAAGGCCCGCGCCAGGTTGACCGCGCTCTGCCTGGCCTCCTCGGCGGTGGTGCGCGGGTCGGCGACGTTGAGGTCTTCGAGGGCCAGCAGCCGGTGCATCTCGGACTGCCCGCCGTCGTCCATCATCCGCCGGATGAACATCAGCCCGACGACGCTCGTGAACGAGGCCCGGTAGCGGAGCTGGTTGGGCTTGGGGAACACCTCGCGGATCGCGCCCAGCCCCTTGAGCACCCGCAGCCGGTTGTCGAACTGCTCGGCCGGGTAGGCCCGGCAGGCGAAACGCATCTGCTCGTGCGTCAGCCACTCCTCGCCCGCCTCGGCGAACGCCGCGAACAGCGTCTCGGCGATGTCGACCAGCACCGGGTCGTCGACCACGGCCCCGCTGTCGCGGGCCAGCGCGGCGAACATGCGGCGGTAGGTGGACAGGACCGCCTCGTCGGTGAGGACCGCGTCGAGGGTCAGGGGCTGCTCGGGCACGCGCTCTAAGGTACGGCTTCACACCGACAGTCAGAGAACCCGACGCTGCTACCAGTCGGTACGCCCCCATTTGTCATGTCCGGGCGCTAGGGTGATCCCCGATAATACGGGGGCAAACGGTAAGTAATCGTACGTACGGGGTGAGTGAGGATGCGTATCCCCGCACTCCGGCGCGACCGCACCACCGCGGTCGTCGCCGGCGTCGCGGCGGTGGTCCTGGTCGCCGCGGCGGCGTGGTTCGGCGTGGGGGTCTCCAGCGCCAATCCCAAGCTCGCCGACGTGGGCGCCTGGCTCTGGACCGCGGCCAAAGGCCGGATCGTGCACGTCAACGGCCTGTCCGGCGAGGTGGACGGCTACCTGAACGACAAGGCGGGCCGGCAGCTCCGCGTCGTCCAGGACGGCGGCAACGTGCTGCTCGTGGACGAGCGCACCGGCTTCGTCAGCCGGATCGAGCCCAGCCAGCTCGACGTCACCCAGACCCGCGACTTCGGCGCGGCCGGGCTGCAGCTCGCGCTGTCCGGCGACACGGCCTACGCCGTCGACCCGGCGGCGGGCACGGTGCAGCAGATCCACCCGTACACGCTGAACTCGGTCGGCGACCCCCTCACCCTGCCCGGCCCGCTCGGCGCGGCCCGCGTCGACGGCGGCGGCCGGCTGTGGGTGCCGGTGACCGCGCGGGGCGAGGTCGTCCCGGTCACGCAGGGCGCGGCGGCGGGCCCGCTCAAGGTCGGCGAGCCCGGCGAGGAGCTGTCGGTGACGATCGCGGGCGGCCTGCCGGTCGTGGTCAACACCCGGGCCGCCACCGCGACGGTCGTCGGCTCGGACGGCGGCGTCGGCGAGATCGCCCTGCCCAAGGGCGTGGCCCAGGCCGCGAAGGGCGGCGCGCTCGCCCCGGCCGCCACCGAGGGCTCGCTGGTGCCGATCCTGACGGCCGGCGACTCCGGCCTGCTCGTCGTGCTCGACACCGCCTCCAACGCGGTGCTCAGCACCAAGTTCACCGTCCGCGACCCGGCCAAGCTCGGCGTGCCGCAGGTCCTCGGCACCAAGGTGTACGTGCCCGACCAGGGCAGCGGCGCGCTGATCGTCTGGGACAGCGCGGCCGGCGGGCGGCCCACCACGCTCCAGGTCGCCGACGGCCCCGGCCCGGTGGACGTGTTCGTCAAGGACGGCCTGCTGTGGGCCAACGACGAGCACGGCGACCGCGCGGTCGTCATCGACCCCGAGGGCCGCAAGCACGACGTGGACAAGGACGACTCCGACGTCCCCGGCCCGACCAACACCCCCAAACCCCGGCAGACGCCGCGCAACGAGCCGACCAACACCGACGCGCCGCCGCAGCCGGACCCGGTCGAGACGACCGGCGCGCCCAGCCCCACCCGGTCGCGCCCGGCCGGGACGCCCACCCGGGAGCCGTCCCCCACGCGGACCGCCACCCCGACCCCGACCCCGACGCCCACGCCCACCCCGACGCCGACCCCCACGCCGAGCGCGCCCGGCGCGCCCGGCGGCGTGACCGCCCGCTCGGGCCCCGGCAAGGTGACGATCGGCTTCACCCCGTCCACCGGCGGCAAGGTCGAGCGCTACACGCTCAAGACGGCCGGCTCCGGCCGCGCCGAGCCGCAGTCGGTGCCCGCCGGCGGGCCGTACCAGTTCGAGTTCACCGGCGGCGACTGCTCCCGCGAGTACACCTTCACCGTCGTCGCCCACTGGGCGGGCGGCGAGGTCAGCTCGGAGCCGAGCGCCGGGGTGCGGCCCTGCGTGGCGCCCGGCGCGCCGACCGGCCTGACGGCCAAGGCCAAGAACCGGGGCGCCGAGCTGACCTGGAACGCCCCGGAGAACGCCGGCGACGACACCACGTACGAGCTGACCGGCGCGGCCACCGCGGACTCCATCAAGGGCACGTCGTACACGGTGGAGGGCCTGAAAAACAACCAGAAGCACGCCTTCAAGCTCAAGGCCAGGAACGCGGCGGGGGAGAGCCCGGACGTCGCGACGGCCGAGGTGGACCTCGCCTACCCGAAGCAGCAGTACCAGAACGCCAGCAACGAGGACAGCGACACGCTCATCCGCCCCGGCCCCTCCGGGTCGGGCGAGGCGGGCCGCATCCCGAGGAAGGCGTACATCACGCTCACCGTGGTCTGCCAGGTCAAGGGCTCGTCCTACACCGACCCCTCGACCGGCAAGAGCAGCGACATCTGGAACCGCGTCGAGACCCAGTACGGCAACGGCTACCTGAACGACACCCTGGTGGCCACTCCCGACGGCGGCTTCCCCGAGGGCCCGCTCTTCGAGTGCACCGACTGAGAAGGGGACTCAGTTGACCCAGTACCACTACGAGTCGACCCAGTACCACCAGGAGCCGGCCGCCCAGGCGTACCAGCACCAGCCGCAGGAGCTGGCGCAGCAGTTCGCCCAGCGTTTCCAGCTCCTGGCCGGCAACATCGAGCGGATCATCCGGGGCAAGCACGAGGCGATCGAGCTGGCGCTGATCTGCCTGTTCGCCGAGGGGCACCTGCTCATCGAGGACGTCCCCGGCACCGGCAAGACCACGCTCGCCCGCTCGCTCGCGGCCAGCGTGGACGCCGAGTGGCGGCGCATCCAGTTCACGCCCGACCTGCTGCCCAGCGACATCACCGGCGTGTCGATCTTCAACCAGGCGCACCAGAAGTTCGAGTTCCACCACGGGCCCGTCTTCGCCAACATCGTGCTCGCCGACGAGATCAACCGCGCCTCCCCGAAGACGCAGGCCGCGCTGCTGGAGGTCATGGAGGAGCGCCGGGTCACGGTGGACGCCGAGCCGCACCCGGTGCCCCGGCCGTTCCTCGTCGTGGCCACGCAGAACCCGGTGGACATGGACGGCACGTACCCGCTGCCCGAGGCCCAGCTCGACCGGTTCCTGATGAAGATCTCCGTCGGCTACCCCGACCACGTCTCCGAGGTCGAGGTGCTCAAGGGCATGCCGACCGGGCCGCAGGTCGAGCGGCTGCCCGTGGTGGCGCGCGCCTCCGACGTGGCCGGGATGATCGACTTCGCCTCCCGCATCCACGTCGCCGACCCGGTCTACGACTACGTCGTGGCGCTGTGCGCGGCCACCAGGACCAGCCCCCACCTGCGGCTCGGCGCGAGCCCTCGGGGCAGCCTCGCGCTGCTGCGGGCCGCCCGCGTCAAGGCCGCCGCGGCCGGGCGGCACTACGTGGTGCCCGAGGACGTCAAGGCGCTGGCCGTCCCGGTCATCGCGCACCGCCTGATCCTCTCGCCCGACGCCGAGCTGCGCGACGTCACGGCCGCGGCCGTGCTCGGCGAGATCACCGCCGGGACGCCGGTGCCCCAGGCGGCGTAGTGGACGCCGCGCGGTGGAGCGGCGTGCTCACCCCGCTCGGGTGGGGCACGCTGGCCGGGTCGATCGTCCTGTACGCGGCCGGGTTCGCCCTCGGCTACCCCGAGCCCGTCGTGCTGGCCACCGGCGGGCTGCTCGCGCTGGCCGCCGCGCTCGCCTGGACCGCGCCCCGGCCCCGGCTGGACGTCCGGCGCGAGGTGACGCCGCTCAAGGTGCCGCGCGGCGAGGCCGCCGTGGCCGTGCTCACCGTCGCCAACCTCGGCCGCCGCGGCCTGTCCGGCCTGCGCGCCCAGGACCGCATCGGCGCCGCCGAGCACACGGTCGAGCTGCCCCGGCTGCCCAGGAACGGGGTCCGCACCGTGTCGTACCCGCTGCCCACCGGCGTGCGCGGCGAGATCCCGGTCGGGCCGCTCGTCGTGGTCCGGGCCGACCCGTTCGGGCTGACCCGCCGGGTGCGCCCGTACGGCAGCCCGGCGACGCTGCTGGTGCGGCCCCGCACCGTGCCGCTCCCCGTGCCCCCGTCCGGCCGGGCCCACCACCTGGAGGGCCCGACCAGCGACAACGCGCCCAGCGGCACCGTCACCTTCCACACGCTGCGCGAGTACGTCGTCGGCGACGACCTCCGGCACGTGCACTGGCGCTCGAGCGCCCGCACCGGCACGCTCATGGTGCGCCAGCTCATCGACGCCAGCCTGCCCACCACGACCGTGGTGCTCGACACCCGGGGCGAGCTGTCCGAGCTGGCCGTGGACGCCGCCGCCTCGGTCGCCGTCGCCGCCGCCCGCGCCGGGTTCCCGGTGCGGGTGATCACCGGCGACGGGCCGCTGCCGGACGCCAGGCCCGACGCGGAGGCCGTCCTGGACCGGCTGGCCGTCGTCGGCGGCACGGCGGCGGGCGTCGGCGAGGCGCTGCGGCTCGCGCGCGGCGGCGGGTCGCTCGTGCTCGTCACCGCCGACCCGGCGGAGGCGGGGCGGGTCGCGGGCGTGCGCCGCCGCTTCGACCGGGTCATCTGCGTGTACGTGGGCGCGGCGCCGGTCGCCGTCCCCGGCGTGACCCTGCTGCCCGTCACCACGCTCGACGCCCTCCCGCCGCTCTGGGGCTCCCGATGACGGCGGCCACCACCCGGGGGCCCCAGATGCAGCCTTCCGCCGCCCAAGGGCCCCCGATGGTCCCTCCCGCCGGCGGCACCCCGCCGCTGTGGCGGCGGGCCGCCGGCCTCGCGCTGGTCGCGGCGGTCGCCGGGACCGCCGGGTGGGGCTTCCACCGGGTCTTCCCCGCCGGTCAGGAGCTGCTCCTGGCCGTCGTCCCCGCCGCCGTCGCCCCCGCGCTCGTCGCCGCGCTCACCGCCAGGCGCCCGCTCTGGCTGGCGCTGATGCTCGATCTCGTCGTCTGGTTCGCCGGGACCGTCCCGCTCTACGGAGGTCTGGAGCCCGCCCTCCTCAGGGACGTGGCCAACTCCTGGCACGCGCTGCTCACCACCCTGCTGCCCGCCCAGCCGGACCCGGGCCTGCTGGTCCTGGTCCACACCCTGGTGTGGGCGGCCGCCACGACCGGCGCCGAGCTGCTCACCCGCACCGCCACCAGGATCGCCCCGGCGCTGCCCGCCCTCCTCGTGTACGGCCTGGCCCTGCTGCTCGGCGTGGACGGCGAGGGCTCGAACCTGCCGGTCGCCGCCGCGCTGTTCACGCTGATCGCCGCCCTCGCCCTGGTGCGCGCCGGCCGCCCCGCGTCCTGGCTGCTGGCCGGGCTGCCGGTGGCGGCCGCGCTGGCCGCCGTCGCGCTGGTCGCCGGCCCGCTGCTGCCGATCGCGGCGCAGCCGTACAACCCGCGCGACGACGCCGACCTGCCGCCGCCCGTCCGCGTGGACAGCGTCAGCCCCCTGGACCGGGTCTCGGCCTGGCTGCAGATCCCCGACCGGGAGCTGTTCACCGTCCAGGCCGGCGAACCGCTCAACTGGCGGCTGGCCGTGCTCGACCGCTACGACGGGGTGCGCTGGACCTCGGGCGCCCGCTTCCAGCCCACCGGCGGCCGCGTCCCCGAGGGCCCGTGGACCGGCGAGGCCGACGTCGTGCGCCAGCGGATCACCTTCGACGGCCTGCCCGGCACCTGGCTGCCGGCGGCCGAACGGCCCGAGAAGGTGGACGGCGTGCGCGGCCTGGCCGCCGACCCGGCCAGCGGCGCGCTGCTGGCCGGCGTCAAGCCCGCCAAGGGCTTCAGCTACGAGGTCACCTCCCGGGTGCCGAAGCCGTCCAAGGAGGACCTGCTGGCCGCCGTGCCGGCGCGCGACCCCGCGCTGACCGCGTTCCCCGGCGGGCCGCAGAAGGAGCTGTTCGGCAGGCTCGCCAGGGAGGCGGTCAAGGGGGCGGAGGAGCCGATGCGGCAGGCGTACCGGCTGCAGAGCTACCTCCGCACCAGCGCCCGCTACGACGTCACCGCCCCTCCCGGCCACTCGCTCAAGGGCCTGGAGTTCTTCCTGCGGACCACGCACCGGGGCACGTCGGAGCAGTTCGCGACCACGTTCGCGCTCATGGCGAGGACGCTCGGGCTGCCGTCCAGGGTGGTCGTCGGCTTCCGGCCGGGCACGCCCGCCGGCGGCGTCTACCACGTCAGGTCGGGGCACGTGATGGCGTGGGCGGAGATCGAGTTCGAGGGGATCGGCTGGCGGCCGTTCTACCCGACGCCGGGCCGCAGCGGCGCCAAGGACGACCACGAGGTGGTGTCGTCGGCCATCGAGGAGAGCGAGCAGCTGGAGGGCGAGTTCACGCGGGGCGGCGGCGGCGACCGCGCGCCGGAGTCCCGGCCGCAGGGCGGCGGCGGCCGGGAGGAGGCGGGCCCGTCCCCGTGGACGCTCGCGGCGGTCGCGGGCGGGGCGCTGGTGCTGGCGTACGCGGGCCTGGCGGCGGCCCTGCCGCCGTGGCGCCGGAGGAGACGCCGCCGCGCGGGCAGCCCGGAGGGCCGGGTGCTCGGCGCGTGGCGGCAGGCCCGCGACGACCTGGGCCTGGCCGGGGACCGGGCGCTGACGGCCGCGGACGTTCTCGCCGCCCAGCCGCCGGACGTCGCCGCCGACCTCCGCCCGCTGGCGGACCTGTCGAACTTCGCCAGATACGCCCCCGACGCCGTCACCGACGAGACCGCCGCGGCCGCCTGGCGGCACAGCGACGCCCTCCGCCGCACGCTCCGCGCCCGCACCCCGCTGCCGGCCCGCCTGCGCCGCCGCCTCCTTCTCCGGTAGGGGTTATAGACGTCTACCCCCATTGGGGTTACAGTGGGGGCATGCCAAAGATCAACGTATACCTGCCCGACGACCTCGCCGAGGCCGTCAAGGAGGCCGGCGTGCCGGTGTCCGCCGTCTGCCAGCGCGCGCTGGAGCAGGCGGTCCGCCGGGTGACCGCGATCAGGGAGTCCTCGCTCGGCGAGCTCGACCTGGAGACCCCGACCGGCGCCCTCACCCACCTGACCGGCCGGACGCGCACCGTGCTCAAGCTCGCCGCCGACGGCGCCCGCGCCCAGGGCGCCGCCGAGGTCGGCACCGAGCACCTGCTCGGCGCGATGCTCACCGAGGGCGGCAACCTGGCCCTGCACGTGCTGCGGGCCATGGAGATCAGCCTCGACCACGTCCGCCGCGACCTCGACCAGCACGCCCGCCCCGTCCCTCAGCCCGATGCCGAAGCCGAGGCCGGGACGCGGCGTTTCAGCACCTCCGCCGCCAACGCCCTGGAGTTCGCCGTCACCGAGGCGCTGTCCCTCGGCCACAACTACGTCGGCTGCGAGCACCTCCTGCTGGGCCTCGTCGCCGAGCCGGACGGCACCGGCGGGCAGGTCCTGCGCGCCCTCGGCGCCGAGCCCCGCCTGACCCGCCGCGCCGTGTCGGCCGCCCTGGCCGGCTACGTCCACCTGCGCGCCCAGGCCCAGCAGCCCGGCCCCGCCCAGCCCGCCCAGGCGCCCGGGCCGGCGCAGGGCCAGGCCGAGCTGCTGAAGGCCGCGCTCCGGGCCGAACTCCAGCCGCTCGTGCAGCGTCTGGAGCGCCTGGAGGAGCACGCCGGCCTCCGGCCATGAGCGCGCTCAGCGCGTTACGCGCCGTCCTCGTCGCCCTCGTCCTCGTCGGCCTGATCGTCGCCGCCCTGTGGTGATCGGCTCCCTAGGTGGACGTGGACAACAGCGGCCTCGACCCGCGCTTCCGTTCCTCCGGAGGCGCCACCACCCGTGACCCGCGCCGGGTCACAGCCAGTCGCGGCGTTTGAAGACCATGTAGAGCACCAGGCACACGGCGGCCATCAGCACGATCGCGAACGGGTAGCCGAGCGCCCAGTGCGTCTCCGGCATGAAGTCGAAGTTCATGCCGTAGATCGTCCCGACCAGGGTCGGCGCGAAGAGGATGGCCGCCCACGCGGAGATCTTCTTGACCTCCTCGCCCTGCCGGATGCTGGCCTCGGTCATCCGGGCCATCTCCGCGTTCTGCGCCTGCGTCACCAGCGTCGAGTTGACGACCAGGATGTTCTGCAACATCTGCCGGAAGGACGACACCCGCTCGGAGACAGTGATCGCGTGGTCGGCCACGTCGCGCAGGTAACTCTGCAGCTCGTCGTTCAGCCCGTACTTGGGGGCGCCCGCGATGAACCCGTGGATCATGCCGACCAGCGGCGCCGTGGCCCGCTGGAACTCGATCACCTCGCCGGACAGCTCGTACACGCGCCGCGACACCGACGGGTCGCCGCTGAAGACCTGGACCTCGATCTCCTCGATGTCCTTCTGCAGCCCGGCCACGACCGGCGCGTAGCCGTCGACCACCGTGTCGAGGATGGCGTACAGCACCGCCTGCGGGCCCTGCCGCAGCAGCTCGGGGTCGGACTCCATGCGGCGGCGCACGCCCTGCAGGTCGGGGGCCTCGGCGTGCCTGACGGTGATCACGAAGTCGGGGCCGACGAAGACGTGCAGCTCGCCGAACGCCACCTCCTCCACGTCGTCGAGGTAGCGGGCCGCGCGCAGCACCACGAAGAGCGTGTCGCCGTACCGGTCGGACTTCGGCCGCTGGGAGCCGACGATCGCGTCCTCCAGGGCCAGCTCGTGCAGCTCGAACTCCTCGCCGAGCTTGACCAGCTCCCATTCCTTCGGCCGGTACAGGCCGATCCAGGCCATGCTGCCCGGCATCTCCTTGAGGCGTTCGAAGGCGTCGGCGAGCGAGCCCGGGTTGTCGACGCGCTCGCCGTCGCGGTAGATCGCGTTGTCGATGACGGTGGGCCGGTACGGGGGCTCCTCGGTGGCCCGCGGGTCCATCGAGTGCTCCGGCGGCTCCTCGCGCACGTCGGCCCCGCGGCGCAGACTCCTGACCCTGGCCATGTTCCTCATGCCCCCTCTTGCTACCCCAGTGCGTCGAGCTGTTGCGTGGCCCGGTCCCTGATGGACTTGCGCCACATCGGCGTCCAGCCGAACAGCAGCCCGTGCGGCCGGCCGAGCGCCATCCTGGACCAGCGCCGGAAGTCGAAGTCGTCATGGTGCCGCACGATGAGCCCGTCCTCGAACCTGAACAGCGCCTCGACCTCGTTCACCACCTCCCGGCCGGTGCTGGAGAAGGTGTAGCGGGCGGTCCAGTGCGCGGTGCCGGTGTGGTCGTCGGCCGAGACGTTTCGGTAGTCGGAACGCAGGCCGTCGCGCACGCCGAGCTGCAGGCGCCACATCCGCATGACCCGGTCGCGGCCCTCGAGCTCCTGGAAGATGGGGTCACCGAAACTGACCTCGGGGTGGTAGCAGCTCTCCATGGCCGCGAGGTCGGCCCGCCCGAGGGCGTCGTAGAAAGCGCTGATCAGCGCCACGTGACGATCGTTCACCTTCATATCAGATCATGGCCTGGGCATTGTGCCAGCAGACGGCCCTGAGCCAGTCCTCGCCGAGGTCCAGGCGGGCGAGCGCGTCGAGCTGGTGCGCGTAGGGGTACGGAATGGTCGGGAAGTCACTGCCGAGCACCACCTTCCCCGCGAGCCCCAGATCAAGCAACGCCGGCCGCAGCCGCTCCGGGAACGGCATGCCCGCCTCGCTGAAGTCGGTGAAGGCCATCGTGGTGTCCAGCGCCACCCGCTCGTAGCGCCCGGCCAGCTCGAAGAACGGCTCGTACTCGGGCATCCCGAGGTGCGCGATCACCACGCGCAGCCGCGGATGCCGGCGCAGCACGTCGCCGATCGGGCCGGGGCCGACGTAGCCGCCGGGCACCGGCACCGAGCTGGCGTGCACCACCACCGGCACGCCCGACTCCGCGAGCAGCCCCCAGACCTCCGCCAGCTCCGGCGCCCGCGGGTCGAACCCGCCGACCTGGAGGTGCACCTTGAAGACCCGGGCGCCGTCCGCCAGCGCCCGCCGCACGTGGCCCGCCGCCCCGGGCTCGGGATAGAACGTCGCCGACGGCAGGCAGCCGGGCGTGCGGCGGGCGAAGTCGAGCGTCCAGGCGTTGAGGTCGGCCGCCATGTCCGGCTTGTGCGCGTACGCCAGCGCGGGGAAGCTCCGCACCCCCATGGCCCGCAGGTGCGCCGCCCGCTCGGCCGCCGGCCACGCGTACGAGATGCGCCACCCGTCGCCCATGAGCGGGCCGCCGTTGCGGAAGTGGTGCCAGACCCGCCGCTCCATTCGCTCGGGCAGGAAGTGCACGTGCAGGTCGATCAGCCCCGGCAGCCCCAGCCGCCGCCACCACTCCGGCACTCCCTGGTCGGACTGGGCAGAATGTCGTTCTGTGGCCACGGCCGAGACTTTACCTGGATAGGGTTCTCTCTCGATGGACAAGCTCTGGGCCAACCTGATCAAGGTGCAGCCTGACCCCCACCCCTGGGTCGTGGTGGTCTCGGCTCTCGTCGCGCTGGTGATCGTCGGTTTCCGCATGCCGTGGCAGGTGTCCCGGGGCCTGATCACGATCGCGCACGAGGGCGGGCACGCGCTCATGGCGCTGCTCACCCGGCGCAAGCTGGAGGGCATCCGCCTGCACTCCGACACCTCCGGCGTCACGCTCACCCGGGGCCGGCCGACCGGGCCCGGCATGGTGCTGACCGCGATGGCGGGCTACCTCGCGCCCCCGCTGCTCGGCCTGGCCGCCGCCTGGCTGACCGAGGAGGGGCGCATCACGCTGCTGATCTGGGCGGTGCTGCTGTTCCTGGTCTGCATGCTGCTGCTGGTCCGCAACCTGTACGGCGCGCTGATCCTGCTCGCGACCGGCGGGGCGGTGTTCGCGCTCATCATGTACGCCCCGGCCGCCGTCCAGCAGGGCGTCGCCTTCGTCGCGGTGTGGTTCCTGCTGCTCGGCGGCATCCGGCCGATCATCGAGCTGCAGCAGAAGCGGCGCCGCCGTCAGGCGCGCGACTCCGACGCCGACCAGCTCGCCCGGCTGACGATCCTGCCGGGCGGGTTCTTCGTGTTCTTCTTCTTCGTGGTGGCGGTGACGGCCGCCGCGTTCGGCGCTTACCTCATGAACCCGCTCTAATCGCGAAATTTCGCACTAAACTCGCCTGCAACAGGGGGGAGTGAGCGCCGCCGTGCTGCCAGCGGAGGACGCGCCCGGCTACCGCGTGCTCGACCAGGCCGGCCAGGGCGGATTCGCCGTCGTCTACCGGGCCTACCAGGAACGCCTCGACCGGGTCGTGGCGCTCAAGGTGCTGTCCGTGGACCGCGTGGACCAGCGCACCATGCGCCGCTTCCAGCGCGAGCTCCAGCTCACCGGGCGGCTCACCGGCCACCCCAACGTCGTCACTGTCTTCGACACCGGCGTGACCCGCTCCGGCAAGCCGTACATCGCGATGGACTTCTTCGAGAACGGCTCGCTGCGCGACAAGGTCAGGAAAGAGGGCCCGCTGCCGGTGCCCGACGTGCTGCGGGCCGGGGTCAAGCTGGCCGGTGCCCTCGCCGCCGTCCACGAGGCCGGGGTGCTGCACGGCGACATCAAGCCGCAGAACATCCTCATCTCCCGGTACGGCGAGCCCGCGATCGCCGACTTCGGCGTGGCCCGGGTGGTCGACTCGTCGGAGATCTCGGCCACCTCGCAGGCGTTCACGCCGCTGCACGCCGCGCCCGAGGTGCTCACCGGCGCGCCGCACAGCGTGCCGACCGACATCTACTCGCTCGGCTCCACCCTCTACCACCTGCTGGCCGGGCAGCCCGCCTTCCACAACCCGGCCGAGCCGTCGATCGCGCCGCTGATGTACCGGGTGCTCAGCCTCGAACCGCCGCCCATCGGCCGGGCCGACCTGCCGCCGCAGGTCTTCCAGGCGATCCTGCGGGCCATGGCCAAGCAGCCGGAGGCGCGGCAGGCGTCGGCGCGGGAGCTGGCCCGCGAGCTCCAGGCGCTCCAGGCGGAGCTGGGGCTGCCGGTGACGGACCTGGTGGGCGAGGACCCGGGGCCGGGGCCGAACCTGTCCACGGTCCCGCGCCCGCGCCCCGACGCCCCGCAGCCGGACCCGTCGCCCATCCCCTCCACCGGGCACCACCTGCCGGCGGCGGAGGTGTCGCCGTTCGCGCCGGAGGCGCAGGGGGTGACGTGGTCCGGCGGGCTCCCGTCCACCGGGCAGCACGCCCCGGCGCCGCCCTCGGGGCAGGGGGCGGCGGGCGCCTCCCCAGGCTCCGGCCCCCAGACCGGGCCGGGCGCGGGCACGTACGGCGGGGGCACGTACGGCGGGGGCACGTACGGCGGGGGTGCGCAGGGGGCGGGCACGCAGGGCGCGGGCAGCGTCCACGGGCCGACCCGGCCCGCTCGCCACGCCCGGCACGCGGCGTCCCCGGCCGAACCGCAGGCGGCGCCCGACCCGGTCGTGCCGCCCACCGCGCACCAGCACCCGGCCGCGCCTCTCCCGGCGCACCATCCGCTCCAGCACCCCACCCCGTACGCGGCACCGACCGCACCCCCGAACGAGCAGGCCGCCCACGGACAGGCCGCCCACCCGCAGGCCGCCCACTCCCTGGCCACCCACGGGCAGGCCGCGCCCGCGCCCGCCCCGCACCGCGCGCCCGCGCCGTCCACGTCACCCGGCCGCGCCCCCAAGGCGCTGCTCATCGGCGCGGCGGTGGCGCTGGCCGCCGTGGCGGGCACGGCCGCGGCCGTCTACGTCTCCCTCCCGGGCGACACCCCCCCCCAGGAACACCGCCACCCAGCAGGCCGCCCCCCAGGACACCACCCCCATCGAGGAGCAGGAGATCGCCGCCCTGGCCCCCCGCAAGCTCAAGGTGACCGCCGACCAGGGCGCCCTGGTCGAGCTGAGCTGGGCCCTGCCCGCGAACGCCCGCCGCTACCCGGTGGTCCTGCAACGCAGCCCCGTGGCCAAGGGCGAGCAGCCCATCACCGCCCTCGGCCAGGGCGCCACCACCACCCGCGTGGCGGGCCTCGACCCCGGCGCCGGCTACTGCTTCCTGGTGGGCGTCCCGCTGCGCATCTCCGAGCAGACGACGGTCGCCTGGTCCAAGCCGGCCTGCATCAGAGGCGCGAAGGCCCGCCGCCAGTAATAAAAGGCTCAGCCCAGGAGCTTGCGCGCCGCCTGCTCGATCTCCGCCTCCGACAGCAGCACGTGCTCGGCCGCCGCCCCCAGCGGGATGAAGCTGTCGGCCGAGGTCACCCGCGCCATCGGCCCGTCGAACCCGGCGTCCGCCAGCTCGGCCATGACCCCTTCCGAGACGCCGCCGCTGTGCCGGGTCTCGTCGGCGATCAGCACCTTCCCGGTCAGCTCGGCCGCGCGCAGCAGGTCCTCGACGGGCAGCGGCGCGAGCCAGCGCAGGTCGAGGACGCGGCAGCCGTACCCCTCCTGGGTGAGCCGCACGGCGGCCCGCAGGCTCATCCGCACCCCGTTGCCGAACGTGACGATCGTCAGGTCGCGCCCGTCGCCGTACGAGCGGGCCCGCCCGATCGGCACGTGCGTCTCGGCCCACCGCGACGGCGGCACGTACGGCGCCAGCCACCCCCCGTCGCCCTCCTCGAACAGGTCGCGCGTGTGGTAGAGCGCGATCGGCTCCAGGAACACCGACACCGACCCGCAGGTGCGGGCGGCGGCCAGGCAGGTGCGCAGCATGGCGGCGGCGTCGTCGGGGCGCGCGGGCGAGGCGATGACCAGGCCGGGGATGTCGCGCAGCGCCGCCACCGAGTTGTCGTTGTGGAAGTGCCCGCCGAACCCCTTCTGGTAGGCGTAGCCGGCCACCCGCACCACCATCGGGTTGAGGTACGCCCCGCGCGAGAAGAACGACAGCGTCGCCCCCTCGCCGCGGATCTGGTCGAGCGCGTTGTGCAGGTACGCGAGGTACTGGATCTCCGGCACCGGCAGCAGCCCCGACACGCCCGACCCGAGCGCCAGCCCCAGGATGGCCTGCTCGTCCAGCAGCGTGTCGAACACCTGCCCGGCCCCGAACCGCTTCTGCAGGCCGCGCGTCACCCCGTACACGCCGCCCTTCCTGCCGACGTCCTCGCCGAACACCATCATCTCGGGGTAGACGGTGAGCGCGTCGGCGAGCGTGCGGTTGATCGCGAGGGAGAGCGTGAGCGGCTTTTCCTGCTCGGGCAGCGCCCCGGCGAACGCCTTCTCCCTGGCCGCGGCCGTCGCCGCCGTGGGGCTGATGCGGGCGATCAGGTCGGGCCGGCGCGGCGCGATCGGCTCCATGATCTCCTTGGCGGTGCCGAGCCGCGGGGCGCGGGTGACCTCCAGCGCGATGCGCAGCACGTGCTCGCGCGCGCTCTCGTACCGCTTGAGCAGCTCGTCGGGTGTCTCCAGGCCGGCCTCGACCAGCAGCGCGGCGGTGCGCAGCAGCGGGTCGCGCTCCAGGTCGGCGCGGATGTCGCGCTGGGTGCGGTAGGCCACCTCGACGTCGGAGCCGGCGTGCCCCATGAGCCGCACCGTGGACAGGTGCAGGAAGGCGGGGGAGCGGCGGGCCCGTACGTGCTCGGCCGCGCGGACGGCGGCGTCGTAGGCGTCGGCGAGGTCGCAGCCGTCGGCGGCGAAGTACTCGATGCCGGGCCGCCGCGCCGCCGCCGCCACCCAGCCCTTCGGCGTGCGGACGCTGATGCCGAGCCCGTTGTCCTCGCACACGAACAGGATCGGCAGCGCCTGCCCCTGGAAGGTGGCGTAGGAGGCGGTGTTGAGGCCGGACAGCGCGCTCGCGTGGTTGACCGAGGCGTCGCCGAAGCTGCACACCACGACCGCGTCGCCGGCCCCCCACTTGGAGGGCGCGCCGAGCGCCTTGGCCCGCTCGACGGCGAAGGCCACGCCGACGGCCCGCGGCAGGTGGCTGGCGATGGTCGAGGTCTGCGGGATGACCGCCAGGTCGGGGTGGCCGAACACCTTGTGCCGGCCGCCCGCGATCGGCTCGTCGGCGGCGGCCGCCAGGCCCATGAGGACGTCGCGCAGCCCCTGCTCGGGTAGCCTGCCCTGCTGCTCGGACCTGGTCAGGTAGAACGCGCCGGAACGGTAGTGCAGCAGCGCCGGGTCGGTGGGCCGCAGCGCCGCGGCGACCGCGGCGTTGCCCTCGTGCCCGGCCGAGCCGATCGTGTAGAAGCCCTCGTCCTGCTCGCGCAGCCAGCGGGCGGCGATGTCGAGCAGCCGGCTGTCGAGCTGGCGCCGGAACAGCGCCCGGCACCGCTCGCCGGTCAGCGACGTGCCCTCGCGGACCGGCAGGGCCGGATCTCGCGGGGGGCCCGACTTCAGCGTCGCAACGGCCTCGATGAAATGCGTCTCAACAGTGTCCCGCGCCACACCCCGATTATGTCTTCCAATGGGCTCGACGTCTGCCGGACGCGGGGGACATGTTGCGGTCCGGTCCTAATCGACCCTGATCTATAACCGTTTGTCAGTATTCACAACTATCCCCGTCACGCGCACGTCTACTTAATAGACACACGTGGCACCCTCAATGCCGCGTTGAAGCACTGGGGTCTCCAGAAAGGAACCCACATGTTACAACGCATCCGTGTCGCCGCCTTCGCCGTCATGATCGGCGCCGGGGCCCTGGTAGCCCTCGCGCCGGCCGCAGCGTCGGCGGCCCCGCAGAACACCGTCACCATCGGCCAGGTGTACATCACCCCCAAACCGCCGATCGACGTGACCAGCGGGCCGGTCACCGCCACCTTCACCTTCTTCACGAAGGGCGCGGACACGGCCACGCTCCAGCTCAAGCCGCCGCTCGGGGTCTACAGCTCCGTCGGCGCCTTGACCAAGTCGCCGGGCCATGAGTGGACCAGGTGGACCGGCACCAAGAAGTTCGAGACCTCGCCCACCGGCACGTGGAGCTATCTCGCCACGGCCACGGGCGGCGGCCAGGAGAAGTCGAGCACGGGCACGTTCGAGGTCGTCGTCAAGAAGGCCGCCGACACCTCGTTCGCCTCGTTCGGGGTGCGCCCCGGCGTGGTCGACCGCGGCGACGCCGTCAAGGTGTTCGGCCGCCTGCTCGCCGACGGCAAGGGGTACCCGGGCCAGAGCGTCTCGATCCAGTTCCGCGGTCGGCACTCCGGTGACTTCCGCGAGGTCGCCAAGGTGACCACCGGGGACGGCGGCTGGTTCGGCGCCGGCGTCCGGGTGCGGGAGAGCGGCTCGTTCCGTGCCGTTTTCGCCGGCACCTCCGCCGCCAAGGCCGCGACCAGCGACCTCGCCCGCGTCCTCGTCCGGCACCGCGTCGTGAACAGCACGATCGCCGGCTTCGACGCCCGGCCCGAGCCGGTCGTCAAGGGCGACTCGCTGACCTTCACCGGCGCCCTGCTCGCCGAGGGCCGCGACGGGCTCCCCGGCCAGCGCGTGGCGATCTTCTTCAGGGCCGCGGGCTCCTCGCAGTGGGAGTACGTGACCAGCGCGGTGACCGGCAGGCACGGCCGCTTCGAGGCCGCCGCCACGGCGGTCGCCTCCGGCTGGTGGCGCGCCCAGTACGTGGGCACCCGCGGCGTCAACGGCACCGTCAGCGGCGCCGACTGGGTGACGGTCGACCAGCCCGCGCCCGCCAAGGCGGACACCCGCCTCAGCAAGTTCAACGCCTACCCCGAGCCGATCGCCCGCGGCAAGTACCTCACGTTCAAGGGCAAGCTGCAGATCTCCGACGAGGGGACCTGGGAGGGCTACGCCGGCAAGGTGGCGCTGTACTTCAAGAAGGCCGGATCCGGCAAGTGGGAGTACGTGAAGATGTTCCGGTCGAGCGACAGCGGACGCCTTTACGTCAAGGCCAAGGCCTGGGACTCCGGGTACTGGCGATTCGTGTACCAGGGTGACGGCGACACGTACGGGTCTTACAGCCGTACGGATTATGTCCGCGTGACCCGGTGAAAATGAGCAACGACAAGGCCCGGAGCCCACGCTCCGGGCCTTGCCCATGACGCCGAACAGCTAATTGGGCAACTTGCTCTTCTCCGCCGCTATTCCGCGCGGCGGAACTGGGCGATGCCGACCCCCATCAGCAGGACGCCGAGCGCCGCCACCAGCCCCAGCTCCAGCGGCACCGGCACCTGGAGGTCGAACCACCGCACCCCCGGGTTCAGCAGCGCGTTCACCTGCGGCGGCACGTCGAGGTGGGAGAAGACCGCCTGGCGCATCGGGTCCACCGCGTACGTCATCGGGTTGACCACGGTGAGCACGTGCAGCCACGAGGGCAGGTTGGCCAGCGGGAACATCGCCCCGGACAGGAACATCATCGGCATGATCGCCATCTGCATGAGCCCGAAGAAGGACTGCATGTTCTTCATCCGGGCCGCGAGCATCACGCCGAACGCCGTCACGGTGAAGGCCGCGAGGAACATCTCGGCCAGCAGCGTGACCATGAGCCCCGGCGCGTAGGGCACCCCCACGAGCCCGCCCATCGCCAGGATGATGACGCCCTGCGCGGTGGCCACGAGCGCGCCGCCGAGGCACTTGCCGACCACGATCGCCCCGCGCGAGACGGGCGCGACCAGCATCTCGCGCAGGAAGCCGAACTCGCGGTCCCACACGATGGAGCCGGCCGAGAACATGCCGGTCATGATCACCGTCATGGAGATCATGCCGGGGTACATGAACGTCCGGAAGTCGATGCCCGGGATCGAGCCCCGCACCAGCGACCCGAGCCCCGCGCCCATGACGAACAGCCAGAGCACGGGCTGCACCAGCGACGACACCATGCGGGTGCGGTCGTTGACGAAGCGGAGGATCTCCCGGTGCAGCACGATCTTGACGGCGCGCAGGTCGTGCCCGGCGCTGCGGGCCGGGACGCGGACGCCGATCGCCTCTGTCGCCATCGCTACCTCCTCGCCATCGCGCGCATGAAGGTCATGGTGTCGGCCCCGGCCTCGGCGTCGCGGATGGTGGAGCCGGTGTAGGACATGAACACGTCGTCGAGCGACGGCCGTGACACGCTCACCGCCGTGATCGGCATCCCCAGCTCGGCGAACAGCCGCGGCACGAACTCCTCGCCGGAGGCCACCGCGAACGTCACCGCGCCCTCGCGCACGGCCGCCTCCAGCCCGAACCGCTCCCGCAGCGCCTCGATGGCCGCCGCGTCGTCGCCGGTCTGGATCTGCACGCGGTCCTTGCCGACGCTGGCCTTCAGCGCCTCGGGCGAGTCGATGACCACGATCTCGCCGTGGTCGATGATCGCGATCCGGTCGCAGTACTCGGCCTCGTCCATGTAGTGGGTGGTCATGAAGATGGTGATGTCCTCAAGCCGCCGGAGCCGGTTGATGTAGCCCCAGATGGCCGAGCGGGTCTGCGGGTCGAGCCCGACCGTCGGCTCGTCGAGGAACAGCACGCGCGGCGAGTGCAGCAGGCCGCGGGCGATCTCCAGCCGCCGCTTCATGCCGCCGGAGAAGGTGTTCACCTTGGCGTCCTTGCGGTCCCACAGCGCGACCATCTCCATCACCTGGCGGATGCGGTCGCCGACGACGCTCTTCGGCACCCCGTACAGCTCGGCGTGGAAGCGCAGGTTCTGCTCGGCGCTGAGGTAGCCGTCGAGCGTGGGGTCCTGGAAGACGAGGCCGATGTTCCTGCGGACCTCGTCGCGCTCGCGCACCACGTCGTGCCCGGCGACCGTGGCGCTGCCGCCGGTGGGGTTGACCAGGGTGCAGAGCATGCTGATGGTGGTGGTCTTGCCGGCGCCGTTCGGGCCGAGGAACCCGAACACCTCGCCGGGCAGCACCTCGAAGTCGACGCCCTTGACGGCCTCGACCTTGCCGTACGCCTTGCGCAGGCCCCGTACGGCGACGGCTGCCTCCCCGTCCATCAGTCCTCCGCCAGGATCTGGAACACGGCTCTGCGGGTCTTGCCGATGAGCTTCTTGGCCTCCTCGACCTGCCGGTCGCTCGCGGTGCGCACCAGGTGCGCGAAGGCCTCGTTGAGCTGGGACCACAACACGGCCAGCTCGTGCTGGTCGGCGGGGACGCTCCTCGCCACCTCCTCCCAGGGGGCCTCGTCCGCGTGCCGGGCGGCCTGGGCGCGGGCCCCGTCGCTCAGCCGGTACGTCCGGCTGCCGCCCGTCTCGTCGCCGGCGACCAGGCCCTCGTCCTCCAGCTGCTGGAGCGCGGGGTAGACCGAGCCGGGGCTGGGCCGCCAGACGCCGCCGCTGCGCTCCTCGATGTCCTGGATCATCTGGTAGCCGTTGCGCGGCCCTTCGTGGAGCAGGGCGAGCAGGGCGGCCCGGACGTCGCCGCGCCGCACCCGCGGCGCGGGCCGCCCCCAGTGCACCCCGGGCCCTAAGCCGGGGACCGGGGGGGCCGGCGGGATCGGCGGGATCGGCGGCAGGGGCGGGAGCGGCGCGTGGCCCGGGTGCCCGAGGTGGTGGCCCGGGTGCCCGAGGTGCCCGGGGGGACCCAGATGGCCGGGGGGACCGTGATGGCCGGGGTGGCCGGGCGGGCCGAGGGGCCCCGGCGGGAACGGGGGCGGTACGGGGGGATTGTCATCCCAGAAATCGGGCTCGTCCATGACGACCTCCAACTATCGAGATATCGCGACGATATATCTAGATAGTTGCGACGGACAAGGCCGTTACACGACCCCGCACTTTGTTAGCGCACGTTAACGGCGGCCTGGATCGCGGCCCGCGCCATCACGCGCAGCAGCGGCCGCATGTCGGTGCCCGGCAGCTCGCCCGCGCTGTGCGGGGTCGAGTTCAGCAGCCCGAAGACCGCGTGCGTGGCGGCCCGCAGCCGGGCGGCCGGGCACGCGGGGTGCAGCTCGGCCAGCACGGTCACCCACTCCTCGACGTAGAGCCGCTGCAGCCGCCGGATCTGCCGGCGCTGCGGCTCGGGCACGTTGCCGAGCTCCCGGTCGTGCACGGTGATCAGCGCCGGCTGCTCCAGCGCGAACGTGATCTGCACGTTGAGCAGGGCGTCGAGCGACTGCTCTGGGCCGGGGGAGGAGGTGACGACCGCGACGGCCGACTCGCGCAGCCGCGAGCTGACGTCGAGCAGCATCTCGGCCAGCAGCGCCTCCTTGCCGCTGAAGTGGCGGTAGAGCGCCGGGCCCGAGACGCCCACCGCCGCGCCGAGGTCCTCGATCGACACGCCGTGGAAGCCGCGCGCCGCGAACAGGCGGGCGGCGGCCTCCAGGATCTCCGCGCGCCTGTTGCGCCGGGGGCGGGCAGGGGACGAGGAGGCAGTGGTCACGTCTCACATACTAGACGCTGACGTTAACGTTGACTAACATTCGGGGCATGAGAGGGGACTCATGAGCAGCGCCTGGCCGGTCCTGGGATCGGCCGCCGACCCGTCCGGCGAGGCGTACAAACGCAACGCCGAGCTCAACGAGCGCCTGGCCGCCGACCTGCTCGACCGGCTCGCCGCCGCCGCGCCCGGCGGCCCCGAGCGGTCCCGGCAGCGGCACGTCGAGCGCGGCAAGCTGCTGCCGCGCGACCGCGTCGACGGCCTGCTCGACCCGGGCTCCCGCTTCCTGGAGCTGTCGCCGCTGGCCGCCCACGGCCTCTACGACGACCAGGCCCCGGCCGCCGGCATCATCACCGGCGTCGGCCGGGTCTCGGGCCGGGAGTGCGTGATCGTCGCCAACGACGCCACCGTCAAGGGCGGCACGTACTACCCGATGACCGTCAAGAAGCACCTGCGCGCGCAGGAGGTGGCCCTGCACAACCACCTGCCGTGCGTCTACCTCGTCGACTCCGGCGGCGCCTTCCTGCCCAGGCAGGACGAGGTGTTCCCGGACCGCGACCACTTCGGCCGCATCTTCTACAACCAGGCCACGATGTCCGCCCGCGGCATCCCGCAGATCGCCGCCGTGCTCGGCTCCTGCACGGCCGGCGGCGCGTACGTCCCCGCGATGAGCGACGAGGCGGTCATCGTCCGCGGCCAGGGCACGATCTTCCTGGGCGGCCCGCCGCTGGTGAAGGCGGCCACCGGCGAGGAGGTCACGGCCGAGGAGCTGGGCGGCGGCGACCTGCACGCCCGGGTCAGCGGCGTCACCGACCACCTGGCCGAGGACGACGCGCACGCCCTCGCGATCGTCCGCGACATCGTCGCCACGCTCGCGCCGCGCGCCGAGCGGCCCTGGCCGGTCATCGCGCCCGAGCCGCCCCGCCACGACCCGCGCGAGCTGTACGGCATCGTCCCCGCCGACACCCGGCAGCCGTACGAGGTGCGCGAGGTCATCGCGAGGCTCGTGGACGGCTCCCGCTTCCTCGAGTTCAAGGCCGAGTACGGCCACACCCTCGTCACCGGCTTCGCCCACCTGCACGGCCACCCCGTCGGCATCGTGGCCAACAACGGCATCCTGTTCAGCGAGTCGGCCATGAAGGGCGCCCACTTCATCGAGCTGTGCGACCAGCGCCGCATCCCCCTCGTCTTCCTGCAGAACATCAGCGGCTTCATGGTCGGCAAGGCGTACGAGGCGGGCGGCATCGCCAAGCACGGCGCGAAGATGGTCACCGCCGTCTCCTGCGCGCGGGTGCCGAAGTTCACCGTGGTGATCGGCGGGTCGTTCGGCGCGGGGAACTACGCGATGGCCGGGCGGGCGTACTCGCCGCGTTTCCTGTGGATGTGGCCCAACGCCCGCATCTCGGTCATGGGCGGCGAGCAGGCCGCGAACGTGCTGACCACCGTCGGCGACGCCGACGCCGACGCGATCAGGGCCCAGTACGAGCACCAGGGCAACCCGTACTACTCCACGGCCAGGCTGTGGGACGACGGCGTGATCGACCCGCTCGACACCCGCACCGTCCTCGGCCTGGCGCTGTCCGCGGCGGCCAACGCCCCGCTCGAACCCGCCGGGTACGGCGTCTTCCGGATGTGATCATGCTCTTCGACCGTGTCCTCATCGCCAACAGGGGCGAGATCGCCGTGCGCGTCGCCCGTACGCTGCGCCGGCTCGGCATCACGGCGGTGGCCGTGCACACGCCGTCCGAGGCGGGCGCCCGGCACGTGCGCGAGGCCGACGCCGCCGTGGAGGTGCCGAGCTACCTCGACGCCGACGCGATCGTGGGGGCGGCGCTCGCGTCCGGGGCGCAGGCCGTGCACCCCGGCTACGGGTTCCTGGCCGAGAACGCCGCCTTCGCGCGGGCCTGCGCCGCCGCCGGGACGGCGTTCGTCGGGCCGCCGCCCGAGGCCATCGACGCCATGGGCGACAAGATCCGGGCCAAGGCCACGGTCTCGGCCGCCGGGGTGCCGGTGGTGCCCGGCGGGGCCGAGCCCGACGACGTCCTGACGGAGTGGCGCGACTTCCCAGCGCTGATCAAGCCGTCCGCGGGCGGCGGCGGCAAGGGCATGGTGGTGGTGCGCTCGGCCGCCGAGCTGCCCGACGCGCTGGAGTCGGCCCGGCGCACCGCGCGGGCCGCGTTCGGCGACGGCACGCTGCTCATCGAGCGGTACGTGGACAGCCCCCGCCACATCGAGATCCAGGTCCTGGCCGACGCCCTCGGCGGCGTCGTGCACCTGGGCGAGCGCGAGTGCAGCCTCCAGCGCAGGCACCAGAAGATCATCGAGGAGGCGCCGTCGCCGTTCGTCACCCCCGAGCTGCGCGCCCGCATGGGCGCGGCGGCGGTCGAGGCCGCCCGCTCGGTCGGGTACGTCGGCGCCGGCACGGTCGAGTTCATCGTGGACGGCGCCACCGGCGCCTACCACTTCATGGAGATGAACACCCGCCTCCAGGTCGAGCACCCCGTCACCGAGCTGGTGACCGGCCTCGACCTGGTGGAGCTGCAGCTCAGGGTCGCGGCGGGCGAGCCGCTGCCGTTCGGCCAGGACGACGTGCGCCTGGACGGGCACGCCGTCGAGGCCCGCGTCTACGCCGAGGACCCGGCGCGCGGCTTCCTGCCGACCGGCGGGCGCGTCCTGCTGCTGCGCGAGCCCGCCTCCCCGGCGGACGCCGTCGTGCGGGTGGACTCGGGGGTGGCCGAGGGCGGGGTCGTCGGCAGCGAGTTCGACCCCATGCTCGCCAAGGTGGTGGCCTGGGCGCCGGAGCGCAAGGAGGCGCTGCGCGTCCTCGACCGGGCGCTCGCCGGCACCGCCGTGCTCGGCGTGGTCACCAACGTGCCGTTCCTGCGCGCCCTGGCCTGCCATCCGGCCGTGCGCGCGGGCGAGCTGGACACCGGCCTGGTCGAGCGGGCGCTGCCCGAGCTGGTGCCCGCCGCCGGGGCGCCCGCCGAGGTCGCCGCCGCGGCCGGGCTCGCCTTCCACGCGCTGCCGCAGGGCGACGACCCGTGGGAGGTCACCGACGGCTGGCGGGTCGGCGAGCGCGCCTGGACGACCTGGCGGCTGGAGTCCAGGGACGGCGGGCACGCGGTCCGCGTCCGCGGCCTGCCCGCCGAGGCCGCCGAGGTGCTGCTGGACGGCCGCGCGGTGCCCGCCCGCATCCGCCAGGAGGGCGGCGGCCTGGCCGTCACGCTCGGCGATCGCACCACGCGCTACCTGTGCGCCCGCGACGGCGACACGCTCTGGCTCGGCCGCGACGGGCGGGCCTGGTCGTTCACCCGCCACCTCATCGGCGACCCCGGCGACCGGCCTGGCGCCGCCGCGGCCGGCGACGGTGTGGTCCGCAGCCCCATGCCGGGCACCGTCCTGGTCGTCAAGGCGCAGCCGGGCGACCGGGTGAGCGCCGGGCAGCCGCTGGTCATCGTCGAGGCCATGAAGATGGAGCACACGGTCACCGCCCCCTGCGCCGGCGTGCTCGCCGAGCTGCCGGTCCAGCCCGGCCAGCCGGTCGACATGGACGCCGTCCTGGCCGTCGTGACCCCCGAGGAGGCGTGATGCCGTACCCGATGGAAGGTCTCCCGCAGCGCGTCACCGTGTACGAGGTCGGGCCGCGCGACGGGCTGCAGAACGAGCAGGCGGTCGTGCCGGTCGAGGTCAAGGCCGAGTTCATCGACCGGCTCGTGGACGCCGGGCACAAGGTCGTCGAGGCCACCAGCTTCGTCCACCCCAAGTGGGTGCCCCAGCTCGCCGACGGGGACGAGCTGCTGACCCGGCTGCGCCGCAGGCCCGGCGTCCGCTACCCGGTGCTGGTGCCCAACGAGCGCGGCCTCGACCGGGCCCTCGAACGCGGCGTCGAGGAGATCGCCGTCTTCGCCAGCGCCACCGAGACCTTCGCCGCCAAGAACCTCAACCGCGGCCTGGAGAGCCAGTTCGAGATGTTCGAGCCGGTCGTGGCCAGGGCGCTCGACCACGGGGTGCGGGTGCGGGCGTACGTGTCGATGTGCTTCGGCGACCCCTGGGAGGGGCCGACCCCGATCGCGCAGGTCGTGCGGGTGGGGGAGCGGCTGCTCGGGCTCGGCTGCCACGAGCTGTCGCTGGGCGACACGATCGGCGTCGGCACGCCCGGCCACGTCACCGAGCTGATCCGGGCCTTCCGCTCGCCGGAGCGGCTGGCCGTGCACTTCCACGACACCTACGGCCAGGCGCTCGGCAACACGCTGGCCGCGCTCAGGGCGGGCGTCACCACCGTCGACGCCTCCACCGGCGGCATCGGCGGCTGCCCGTACGCCCGGTCGGCGACCGGCAACCTCGCCACCGAGGACCTCGTCTGGATGCTGCGGGGGCTCGGCATCGAGACCGGCCTCGACCTGGACAAGCTCGTGGCCACCAGCATCTGGCTGGCCGGTCTGCTCGGCCGGCCCAGCCCGTCCCGCGTCGTACAGGCGCTCGCGAAAGGCTGACCATGCTCAACGACGAGTACGAAGAACTGCGCAAGACGGTTGAGGCGTTCGCCCGCGACGTGGTCGCCCCCGTGATCGGCGGCTACTACGAGCGCGAGGAGTTCCCGTACGACATCGTGCGGCAGATGGGCGCGATGGGGCTGTTCGGCCTGCCCTTCCCCGAGGAGTACGGCGGCATGGGCGGCGACTACTTCGCCCTCTGCCTGGCCCTGGAGGAGCTCGCCCGGGTCGACTCCAGCGTGTCGATCACTCTGGAGGCGGCGGTGTCGCTGGGCGCGATGCCCATCTACCGCTTCGGCACCGCCGAGCAGCGCGCCCGCTGGCTGCCCGCGCTCGCCAGGGGCGAGCAGCTGGGCGCCTTCGGCCTCACCGAGCCCGGCGGCGGCACCGACGTGCCCGGCGGCATGCGCACCACCGCCGTGCTCGACGGCGGCGAATGGGTGGTCAACGGGACGAAGGCGTTCATCACCAACTCCGGCACCGACCTCACCAGCGTCGTCGGCGTGGCCGCGCTCACCGGCGAGCGGGAGATCTCCACGATCCTCGTCCCGGCCGGCACGCCCGGCTTCACCGTGTCGAAGAAGTACTCCAAGGTCGGCTGGAACGCCTCCGACACCCGCGAGCTGGCCTTCGCCGACTGCCGGGTGCCCGCCGAGAACCTGCTCGGCGAGCGCGGCCGCGGCTACGCCCAGTTCCTCCAGACCCTCGACGAGGGCCGCATCGCGATCGCCGCCGTCAGCGTCGGCCTCGCGCAGGGCTGCGTGGACGAGTGCGTCAAGTACGTCAGGGACCGGCGCGCCTTCGGCAACCCCATCGGCCACTACCAGGCCATCCAGTTCAAGGTCGCCGACATGGAGGCCCGCGCCCACACTGCGCGTCTGGCCTACTACCACGCGGCCGAGCGCATGCTGGCCGGGGCGCCGTTCAAGAAGGAGGCCGCCATCGCCAAGCTGGTCGCCTCCAACGCGGCCATGGACAACGCCCGCGACGCCACCCAGGTGTTCGGCGGGTACGGCTTCATGAACGAGTACCCCGTCGGCCGCTTCTACCGCGACGCGAAGATCCTGGAGATCGGCGAGGGCACCAGCGAGGTCCAGCGCATGCTCATCGCCCGCCAGCTCGGGCTGGCGGACCTGTGACGTGCGAGGACTTCGCTGATTGCGCGGGCCGGGCGGGAACATCTACTGTCATGGGTCATGACGGCTGACGATCTTCTCATCAGGAGGGCCGAGAAGGCGGACGCGGACGAGGTGTTCGCCCTCGCCCGCGACTTCGGGCTGACGTTCCGGCCCGAGCGCGAGGCGTTCGACGCCGCCCTCCCCGAGCTGCTGGCGAACGAGGACGCCCTGCTGCTCGCGGCCGTCGGCGAGGGGCGGGTGCGGGGTTACCTGCTCGGGTTCGTGCACCTGACGCTGTTCGCGAACGGGCCGGTCGCCTGGGTGGAGGAGGCCATGGTGCAGCCGGGCTCGCGGCGGCAGGGCATCGGGCGGGCGCTGCTGGAGGAGTTCGAGCGGTGGGCCCGCTCGCGCGAGGCCCGCTACGTCGCCATGGCCACGCGGCGGGCGCCGGAGTTCTACCACGCCCTCGGCTACGAGGCGTCGGCCACGTTCTTCCGCAAGGTCCTGCGCTGAGGGCGATCGGGCGGCACTTCTGTCGGAGCCGGATGGCATCCTTGCCTACGTGAGTGTCCATGCCGTCAGCCCGCTGTTCGTCGGGCGCGCCCGCGAGCTCGCCGTCCTCGGCGACGCCCTGGCCAGGGCGCGCGCCGGGGTGTCGTCCACCGTCCTCGTGGGCGGTGAGGCCGGCGTCGGCAAGACGCGTCTGCTGGTCGAGTTCACCGACCGCGCCGACGACGCCCTGGTGCTCGTCGGCGGCTGCCTGGAGCTGGGCACCGACGGCCTGCCGTTCGCGCCGTTCACCGCCGTGCTGCGCGGCCTGGTGCGGCGGCTCGGCCACGACGGCGTCGCCGCGCTGGTGCCCGGCGGCGCGACGGGCGCGCTGGCGCGGCTGCTGCCCGAGTTCGGCGAGCCGGGCAAGGACGGCCCCGAGGCCCGGGCCCGCCTGTTCGAGCTGGTGCTCGGCCTGCTGGAGCGGCTGGCCGACGACCGCCCGGTCGTGCTCGTCATCGAGGACGCCCACTGGGCCGACCGCTCCACCCGCGACCTGCTGTCCTTCCTCGTCCGCTACCAGCGCACCGCCGGCCGGCTGCTGCTCGTCGTCACCTACCGCACCGACGAGCTGCACCGCACCCACCCGCTGCGGCCCATGCTGGCCGAGCTGAGCCGGGTCGAGTGGGTGAGCAGGGCCGAGCTGCGCAGGCTCACCCGGCGCGAGGCCGTGGCGCAGGCGGCCAGCATCCTGGAGCGGCAGCTCCCGGCCGCCGACATGGACCTCGTCTACGCCCGCAGCGAGGGAAACCCGCTGTTCGTCGAGGCGCTGCTCAGCGAGGGCGGGGGCGGGGGCGGCGGCGACCTGCCCGAGTCGCTGCGCGACCTGCTGCTGGCCCGCGTCGAGCGGCTGCCGGAGGAGACCCAGGAGCTGCTGCGGGTGGCCAGCGCGGGCGGCCAGCGCATCGAGCACGACCTGCTGTCGGCCGTGGCCGGGCTCGACGAGAACGCCCTGTCCCGGGCGCTGCGCCCGGCCGTCGCGGGCAACGTCCTCGTGGTCGACGGCGAGGGCTACAGCTTCCGGCACGCGCTCATCCGCGAGGCGCTGCACGACGACCTGCTGCCCGGCGAGCACACCCGCCTGCACACCCGCTACGCCGAGGCGCTGGAGCGCGACCTGTCGATCCTGCCCGCCCCGCGCGGCGCGATCGAGCTGGCCCACCACTGGCACGCCGCCCACGACGCCACCTGGGCGCTGGTCAGCGCCTGGCACGCGGCCGCCGCGGCCCGCACCTCCACCGCCTACGACGAGCAGCTCCGCATGCTCTCCCGCGTCCTGGAGCTGTGGGACCAGGTGCCCGACGCCGCCGCGCGCATCGGCCGCGACCGGTTCGACGTGCTCCGCCACACCGCCGTCGTCGCCCACCTGGCCGGCGAGTACGAACGCGGCATCGCCATGGCCGGGGCCGCGCTGGCCGAGCTCGACCCCGCGACCGACCCGATCCGCACCGCCGCCATCCTGCGCCAGCGCGGCCTGACCCGCTACGACCTGGGCCGCGAGGGAAATCTCGACGACCTGCGCCGCGCCGCCACGCTGGTGCCCGCCGAGCCGCCCACCCGGCTGCGCGGGCAGGTGCTGGAGAGCCTGTCGCGGATGCTCTACCGGCCGGAGGACCTCACCGAGAAGATCGCCACGGCCGAGGTGGCCCGCGACATCGGCCGCGTGGTCGGCGACCCCAACGTCGAGGCGCACAGCCTCATCACCGCCACCTGGGCGCGTTTCCGCTACACCGAGGTCGAGGCCCAGCTCGAGGCGTTCGCCGAGGCGCGCCGCATCGCCGCCGACGGCGAGGCGTACAACGCGCTCATGCGCTGCGCGATCTCCGAGTCCGACGCGCTGGAGGGCGCCGGCTGGCACGAGCGGGCCGCCCGGGTCGCCCGCGAGGGCATCGAGGAGTCCGCCCACTACGGCCTGGCCCGCACCTCCGGCACCTTCCTCGCGATCAACCTCGCCGAGCCGCTGGTCTCGCTCGGCCGGTGGGACGAGGCGCTGCAGGTCGTCGAGCACGCCTTCGACCTCGCGCCGCCGCCGCCCTACCGGGCCAGCCTGCAGGGGTTCGTCACCGACATCGCGCTCGCGCGCGGCCAGCTCGACCGGGCCGAGCAGCTGCTCAACGCCTCGCGCAGCGTGCTGTCGCGGGGCACGTACCGGGACCAGACGCTGCTGCCGCACCTGCGGCGGGAGGTGTCGATCCTGGCGGCGCGCGGCGCGGACGGCGAGGCGGTCGAGGCGGTGGCGCGGGCCCTGGAGGAGCGCGACCTGGTGTCCAGCCCGCGCTACGTGTGGCAGCTCCTGGTGAGCTTCGCCCGCCTGCTGACCGGCATCGCGAGCGCCGGCGGGCCGGCGTCCGAGGCGATCAGGGCGCGGGCGGCGGCGTTGCTGCCCAGGCTGCGTGAGCCGGCCCGCAAGCTCGGCACCGAGGGCGACCTGCAGGAGGCGCAGCGGCTCACGTTCGAGGCGCTGCTCGGCCCCGAGACGCCGGCCGCCCACGCCGCCGCCGCCGACGCCGACGCCGCGGAACAGGTCGGCTGGCGGGTGGAGGCGTGGGAGCGCGCGGTGCGCGCCTGGGTGGCGCTCGGGCAGCCGTACGCGGAGGCGAGGAGCCTGCTGCCGTCGGCGCAGGCGCTGCTGGCGGCGGGCGACCGGCAGGAGGCGGCGGCGCGGCTCGAACGGGCGCGCGAGCTGGCCGCCCGGCTCGGCGCCGCGCCGCTGCTGGAGCAGCTCGACACGGTCCGGCGCCGCGCCCGCATCGGCGGCGGCGGTGGCGGTGGCGGGGCCGTCGCGGAGGAGCCCGCGGGGGAGGGGCAGCCGCTCGGGCTGACGGCGCGCGAGCTGGAGGTGCTGCGCGAGGTCACCGAGGGGCACAGCAACCGCGAGATCGCCGAGAAGCTGGTCATCTCGGTGAAGACGGTGAGCGTGCACGTCTCCAACATCCTGGCCAAGCTCGGCGTCGCCAGCCGCGGCGAGGCCGCCGCCACCGCCCACCGCCTCCACCTGTTCGACGACCTGCCCTGACTCGATCGTCCGCCTTTCGCAAGGGGCGCCGCAGCCCGGGAGCCGCCCGGTCCGCCTTCGGCTGGGCGGTCAGAGCGTCTTGCGGACGCGGGACGTCGTGGCGGAGAGCGGCGTGCCGTCCTGGGCGAGGGGGCGCAGCTCGGGCAGCTCCCGCCCCTGGCCGTCCACCAGCACCGAGTGCGGCTCGCCCGGGGCGAAGGCGTGGCGCTCGCCCCACTGGCGGAGGGCGACGACGGCGGTGAAGAGGTCCTGCCCGGCCTCGGTGAGCCGGTAGACGTGCCGCCGTCCGTCGCCGTCGGCGGCGCTCCTGCTGAGGACGCCGTGCTCGACGAGCCGCCGCAGCCGGTCGGTGAGGATGTTGCGGGCGATCCCCAGCCGCCGGTGGAACTCGGTGAAGGTGGCCGCCCCGTCCATGGCGTCCCGGACGATCAGCAGGCTCCACCGGTCGCCGACCAGGTCGACGGCGCGCGCGACCGGGCAGGCCGGATCGGTCCAGGCGCCTCCGGCCGCGAGTGTGACGTCCACCGGCTCCTCCGTACCCGTGCGATGAGTTGCAATCTGAAACCAGTATGCCCTACCGTCCGAAGAGTTGCATTTCGAAACCTATCGGGGGGTCGCATGGCGTCAGGACTGACCGGAAGGCGGCGGGCCCTGCTCGCGCTGGTGTGCGCGGCGGCGGTGTCGGCCGTGTACGGCATCCAGCCCGTCCTCCAGGCCGCGGGCGAGGACCTGGGGCTGGGACAGGGCGCGCTGGGGTGGCTGGTCGCCGCCGGGCAGATCGGCTACCTCGCCGGGCTGCTGCTGCTGGTCCCGCTCGGCGACGTGCTCGGCCGCCGCCGGCTCATCACGGCCCACCTGCTGCTGACGGCGACCGGCGCGGCGACGGCCGCCGCCGCGCCCGGCGCGGCCGTCGCGATCGCGGGGCTGGCCCTGGCCGGGCTGTTCGCCGTGGTCGTCCAGATCACGGTGGCCTACGTCGCGGCCGTCTCCCCGGACGGGGAACGCGGCCGCAACATCGGCGCGGTCACCTCCGGCGTGGTCGCCGGGATCCTCGGGGCACGGCTGCTCGCCGGCGCGCTCGGCGAGCTGACCGGCTGGCGGGCGGTCTACGCCGGCATCGCGGCGCTCTGCGCGGCGCTCGCGCTCGCCGTCCGGCTCACCCTCCCGGCCGACGCGCGACGGCCCCGGGCCCGGTACGGGCAGGTGCTGTCCTCGCTGGGCCGGCTGGCGGTGAGCGACCGGCTGCTGCTCGGCAGGGGAGCGGTGGCGTTCTTCCTGTTCGCCTCGTTCGGCACCTTGTGGAGCGGGCTGGCCCTGCCGCTCGGCGCCGCGCCCTGGCACCTCGGCCCGGCCGGGATCGGCGCGTTCGGGCTCGCCGGGCTCACCGGGGCGCTGGGCGCGGCCCGGGCCGGACGCTGGGCCGACCGGGGGCTCGCGTCCCCGGTCACCCTGTGGTCGCTGGCCCTGCTCACGGGCTCGTGGCTGCTCATCGCGCAGGCGGGGTGGTCGCTCTGGCCGCTGGTCGCGGGCGTCATCGTCCTGGACTTCGCCGTGCAGGCCGTCCACGTGAGCAACCAGCACCTGCTCACCGCCGCCCGCCCCGGCGGCGTCATCGGCGTCTACATGGCCTTCTACTCCCTCGGCTCCGCGCTCGGCGCGATCACCACCACCTGGGCCTCCAGCGCGCTGGGCTGGCCCGCCGCGAGCGCCCTCGGCGCGGCCTACGCCGCCCTCGCGCTCCTCACCGCCCTCGCGACCCGGCGCGACACCGCCGGGCCCGAGACCGTCCTGCCGGGGGCCCGCGCGCCGGAAGCCGCACAGGCCGCGCCGCCCTGCCGGTGAGGCGCGGCCGGGGAGCGGGTGGTCAGCTCGGGCTGGGCATGCCCGCGCAGCCCTTGCCGATGCGGCCCGTCTCGAAGTACCGCGCCACGTCGGCGGCGCATCCGGCCACCCGGGTGGCCGACACGTGCACGTCGTCGGCGACCGTGTAGACGGTGCCGCCGACGGCATGCCACGACCGCAGCACCCCCTCGTAGGGGGACATGAACTCGTACAGATGCCCGGCCAGCACCAGTGACCCGCCGCTCCGCCTCAGCGTGGTCCGCTGCACCGGCAGCGGCCAGCCGGAGCACAGGACCGGCAGCGGCGCGGCCCGGCCGGTCACCGGATAACGCCTGAGGATCTGCTGGTACGTGCTCCAGGCGGAGTCGAAGCCGGCCCGGCTGCTGTCCTCGTTGCAGACGGTGGCGAGGTTCATGGTCCCGTTCGAGAGCTCCGGCATGCCGGGGACGGGCGTCCGCGTCATCGGGGCGCCGATCAGCTCCTTGACGGTGGGCGGGGCGGTGGCGCCCGTCGCCGTGCGCAGCTCGGCCAGCGCCTTGCCCGCGCGGGCCCAGTCCACCGAGGCGCGCGCGGCCAGGTCGGCGACGACCGAGCCGTCCACGGGACGCTGCAGGTCGGAGTAGGTCCTGGGGCTCCGGTCGTAGGCACGGATCAGCTTCGCCACCTGCTCGCGCACCTCGCGCGCGGTGGCGCCCAGCCCGTAGGTCCCGTCGTGGCCGGCGAGCCAGGCGGCCATGCGGCCGAAGTTGCGCTCGGTCGCCTCGGTGTATCCCTCGGCGTGCTGCTCGACGTTCAGTACCGGCGGCGCCACGCTGTCGAGGAAGGCGCGGCCGGTCCTGCCGGGGTACCGGCTGCGGTACGCCATGCCCAGGTAGGTGCCCCAGGAGAAGCCGAGCAGGTTGAACCTGCTCTCGCCCAGCGCGGCCCGCACCAGGTCCAGGTCCCTGGCCACGTTCTCGGTGGTGAGCTGCCCGATGAAGGCGGGGTCGGAGCCCGCGCACTCCTGGTTGGCGGCGACCTGGGCGTCGTACAGCGTCCTGGCCGTCTCCTTCGTCAGCGGGCCGGGCTCCGCCGGGCCTCCCATGGGCAGGACACAGGCGACCTTCGTGCTGTAGCCGACCCCGCGCGGGTCGAAGCCGATGAGGTCGTAGCGCTCGTTGAGCCCCGCCATCCGCTCGTTGCTGGGCACCACCCGCAGGACCGCGTCCAGGTACCCGCTGCCGCCCGGCCCGCCCGGCAGGATGGAGATGGCCCCGAGGCGGCGGGCCCGGTCCGTGGCCGCCAGCCGCGTCACCGCGATGTCGATCCGCCGCCCGGCGGGGTCGCCGTGATTCAGCGGGACGCTGACCGTCCCGCACTCCAGGCGCTTCATCAGGCCGCGGAAGGCCGCCAGTTTCGCCTCCGTCGTCGCGCCCAGGGCCCGGGCCACCTCGTCCGAATAGGACGGGCAGGGCTTCCACTGCACGGACGGCGCGACCGTGCTCGTGCTCGTGCTCGTGCTCGTGCTCGGGCTGGGGCTCGGGCTCGGGCTCGGGTTCACGGCGGCGGCGGCGACGGCGGGATGCGCCACCAGCCCGGCCAGTGCCAGGGCGAGCGCCGGCACCGTGGTTCGGTACGTCATGGGGGCCAGTCCTACGGCAGCGGGTGTTTCCTCGGCGTTTCCGCCGCCTCTCCCGCGGGCCGGGCGGTATCACGCGCTCGGCAGCGGGTGTGCCGTCCGCCTGCCCGCCAGCAGGAGCGCGGCGACGGACAGCGTGACGCCGGCCGCGATGACCGGCACGAGAGCCGGCAGGCCGGCCCCTTCGGCGACCAGGCCGAACAGGGGCGGGCCGAGCAGGGAGCCCAGGCTGCCCGCCTGCGCGACCACGCCGTTGCCGACGTCGGCGTGGTCGAGGCGCTCCAGCAGCAGCGGCAGGGCGGCGAAGACGAGGGCGCCGAGGAACCCGTTCATGACCGAGATGACGCCCGCGCCGGCCAGCACGGCCGGCCCCGGCCCGTGACCGCCGAACATGAGCCAGGCCGCCGGCAGGATGAGCAGCCCGGCCGGCGCGAGGACGCCGATCGGCGTGCCGCGGCGCAGCAGCATCCCCAGGGCCACCCCGCCGAGCGCGCTGAGCAGCGAGATCACCGAGGTGGCCGCGCCCGCCGACGCCGCCGAGTGGCCGTGCCGCTCGACCAGGATCGTCGGCAGCAGGACGATCACCGGAATGGTCATGAGCGCCGTCAGGCAGAACCCCGCGGCGAGCACGCCCGGCCAGACCAGCGCCCGGGCCCGGGGAACGGCCCCCGCCTCCGGCCGCCGGGCGGCCTCGCGCGGCAGCCGGGCCCGTACCACCACCGCCGTCCCGAGCGTGAGCGCGGCGAGCACGCCGATCCAGCCGCGCCACCCGGCGGCGCCGCCGATCACGCCACCGGCGAGCGTGCTCGCGCCCAGCCCCACCGCGACGAACGTGGCCCAGATCGACAGGGCGGTGCCGCGGTCCCGGTCGCGCGCCAGGCGTACGATCAGCGCCGGGCAGGCGATGGTGACCAGCAGGTAGCCGACGCCCTCGACGCCCCGGGCGACCAGCAGCCAGGCGTAGCCGCCCGCCGCCGCGCCCGCGCCGCTCGCCGCCGCCACCAGCACGAGCCCGGCGACCAGGGAGCGGTCGGTGCCGTACCGGCGGACCAGGTAGCCGGCCGGCAGACCGGCGACGGCCCCGACGCCGACCACCGTGGAGATCACCCAGCCGAGCTGCGCCAGCGACAGCCCCAGCTCGGCCGTCACCGCCGGCCCCACCGGGGCGAACTTGCCGAGGCTCATGGCCGCGACGACGCCGCCGAGGTAGACGAGGGTGATCGTGCCCCAGGGGGTGCGCTGCTCGGCCGGGGCGGGACGGGGGGTCATGGAACTCCTTCGCGTGCGTGCGTGGTGGGGGGAGGGCGGGAGTTCGCGCATCGCCGCGTGGCGGGCCGGTCGGCGGGGCCGGTCAGCGGGGTGGCGGTGCGGGGTCGGTGAGGAAGCGGGCGGCCGGGCCGGGGGCGCGGTAGACGGCGTCGGACGGCAGGTGGGTGTGCCCGGCGGCGCATTCGAGCGTGACCCTGACCGGCTCCTCGCAGGCGTCCTGCTCGTCGTCGGGCCGGTGGCGGACGACGACCGAGGGCCCTTCCGGGTCCGCGAGGTACTTGTCGCCCCATTCGAGCAGCGCGATCAGCGTGGGCCGCAGGTCGAGCCCCTGCCTGGTCAGCCGGTACTCGAAGCGCCGCCGGTCGCCCGGGTCCTGGTACGGGACGCGCCGCAGCACTCCCGCGGCCACGAGGGTGTCGAGCCGGGTCGCGAGGAGGTTGCTGGCGATGCCGAGGCGCGTACGGAACTCCTGGAAGCGGCGCGCCCCGTCCAGCGCCTCGCGCACGATCAGCAGCGACCAGCGCTCGCCCACCACCGCCAGGGCACGGGCCACCGAACAGTTCGCCGGGTCGATGCGCTGCGTCTGCACGAGGCGATCATAACCCCCTGGGTTGACATCTGCTCCTCAGCCTCCGTACGGTCGTCGCGCTAAGTTGCTGAATTAAATCCAGGAGGACGGTCATGCCCATGCTCGACGTGTACATCCCCGACGGCGCGCTCGGCCGCGAGGCGGAAGCGGCGCTGGTGAACCGGCTCACCGAGATCCTGATCCGCCACGAGGGGTTCGACCCGGCCGACCCGGTGACACGGTCCGTCTCCTGGGTGTTCCTGCACCGGCCGGCCGCGGTGTACGTCGGCGGGGCGCCGGCGGACGCCCCGCGCTACAAGGTCGTCCCCTCCGTCCCCGAGGGGCAGCTCGACGAGGAGGCGCGGGCCGCCGTGGTCGCCGAGGTCACCGAGGCGATCCTGGACGCCGAGGACGGCGCCTGGCCGCGGGACGCGGGCCGGGTGTGGGTGTTCCCGACCGAGATCCCCGAGGGGCGCTGGGGCGGGCAGGGGCGGATCACGCCGCTGGCGTCGATCCTGACGCGGCTCACCGGCAGCGACGGCGGGCGGGCGCGGGCGCTCGCGGCGCAGCGCATCGCCGCCGCCCGGGCCGAGCGGGCCCGCCTCCCGTACGGGTGAGCCGAGCGGGCCCGCCTCCCGCGCTCCCGTACGGGGTGAGGCGCGGCCGGGGTCAGGCGGTGAGCTGGGCCTCCAGGCGGTAGCCGTCCACCGTCACGTACACCTGGTCGCCCGGCCGGGCGTTCAGCCGCATGAGGACCGGCTGGAGGGAGTCGAAGACCGGCTGGTGACCCTGCCACACCAGGACGATGGCGTTGTCGCCGGGCCCCGTGACCGACAGCAGGGTGCCGGGGCGCATGCCGAGCTGGGCCGCGTACCCCTCCGGCACCGGCACCGGGCCGCCGCGCAGGTGCTCCGGCGTGACCTCGATGCGCTGCCAGCGGCGCGGGTCGGAGGACGGGCTCGGCAGCGGCGGGGGCGGCGTGGCCGGCGAACCCGCCACCAGGCCGTTCGGCAGCATGTTCGACCGGCCGCCGGACAGCGCCGACAACGTCGCGAGCGCCGCCGACGGGTCGATCGAGCTGGCCGTCGCGGCCGGGATCGGCTGGCCGCCGCGGTGGTGGTGGCCGTTCGCGCCGGGGGTGCGGCGGGGCAGGGGCTGGGACGAGGACGGCGCCGAGGCCATCGGGTCGGCGGACTCCGGCGGCAGGGCCTCCAGCCACGCCTTCGCGGAGTGGGCGCGGATGCCCAGCTCGGCCATCAGCTCCACCAGGTCGGCGTCCGGCGGGGCGGCGGCCAGGAGCTGCCGCGTACGGGCCTGCAGGCCGTGGATGTCGCCCACCACGAGCCAGCCGTCCTGGAGGCGGCGGTCGGGCATGAGCGTGACCAGCACCCGCCACAGCGGGGTGCGCAGCGACGGAACCATCACCGGGTGCGCCGGGTCGGCGCCGATCAGCTGCTCCTCGGTGGCCGCCGCGCCCAGCCACTCCGTCAGCCGGAACATGTGCCCGGTCACCGGCGCGGACTCCGACGAACGCAGCCAGGTCAGGACCCGCTCCTCGGCCGTGCGCTGAGCGTGGGAAAGGGCCTCGCGCTCGACCAGCAGCTTGTGGGCGAGCGTGCGCAGGCTGACCGGGTCCTCGGCGAACAGCCGGTGCACGGCGACGGCCAGCTCCAGCTTGTCGAGGCCGCGGAACAGGTTGTCGACGACGCGGACCATCGCGTGGTCGGCGTCGAACGGCACCGGGGAGGACTTGGCGGCTTTGGCAGGGTCCGCGCCGGGGACCGCCGGGAAGGAGCCGGTGCTCGGGCCGCCGGGGGAGGCGGGGCTCGGGGCGCCGTTCGCCGTGCCGTTGGGGGTGGTGCCGTTCGGCAGGGGGCCGTTCGAGAAGGCGGGGAAGGAGCCGGTGCTCTCGCGACCGGGCTGCCGGGCCGCTCCCGGACGCTGCGGCAGGCGGTCGGGCTGGCCCGCCGGCTGGGCGGGCTGGCCCGGGGACGGGCGCTGCGGGAGGGCGTCGCCCGCGAAGCCCTGGCGCGGGGAGCCGTTCTGGGGCTGGGCGGGGAACGAGCCGCTCTGGGCCGGGAACGAACCGCTCTGCGCGGGGAACGAGCCGGTGCCGCGGTCGCCGGGACGGCCGGGGAGGGCGCCCGGCTGCGCGCCGAACGGACCGGACTGACTGGACTGGCCGGGCTGACCGGACGACGTACCCCCGCCGCCCTGGCCGGGCTGGGCCGTGTTCTGGCCGGGCTGACCAAAGTTCGGGCCGGGGGCCGTGGCGCCGGGAGGCGTGGTGCCGGGGGTCGTGGTGCCGGAAGGGGTGGCGCCGGGCGCTGTGGTGCCGGGCGTCGTGAGGCCGGGAGGCGTGGTGCCGGGCTGTGCGGCTCCGGGTTGCTGGGCGCCCGGTTGTGCGGCTCCGGGTTGCTGGGCGCCCGGTTGTGCGGCGCCCGGTTGTGCGCTGCCCGGTTGTGCCGTGCCCTGGCCGGGGCGCGGGTTGCCCTGAGCGGCGAACGGCCCGCTCTGCCCGGGCAGCGGCCCCGTCTGGCCGGGCAGCGGCCCGCTCTGGCCGGGCAGCGGCCCGCTCTGGCCGGCGGCCGGGAGCGGGGCGTTCGGGGTGGCGGGGAAGGGGGAACCGGGCGTGGCGGGCTGGGCGGCGAACGGGCCGCTCTGCCCGACGGCGGGGAAGGCTCCGGTGCTCCTGGGGTCCTCGGCGAGACCCCCGGCGCCGGCCCCCGCGCCCGCGGCGGTGCCGCGCTGCAGCGGGCGGGTGACCTCGGGCCGGTCGGCCGCGGCCGGCGCGGCCGGGATGCGGGCGATGACCTCGCGCAGGACCGCCGTGACCACCACCTCGGGCGTCGCCGACGGGGTGCCGAGGTCGCTGGGGGACAGGCGGCGCAGCCGCTGCCAGCCGCCGAGCCCGATCACCGCCGTACGGGTGGCCTCGGACCAGCCGGGCAGCGCGGGATCGACGGTGTGGACGCTCAGCGCGGGCAGCAGGTCGGCCAGCGGCAGGTGGTCCCAGCGGGAGGCGGCCAGCCGGGCGAGCCGTTCACAGATCCAGTCGAGCCCCGCCGTGCCGAGCGCCTTGGACAGCGGAAGGGAGGACCACCATCCCGCGGGCAGCCGGGAATCGCCCAGCGCCTCCGCCACCTGCTGTGGTCGGCTCCAGCGCAGAGCAGGGACCAGGTCGCTCAGGCAGATCGATGACTCGACTTCCATCGGCGGACCTTATCCTCCCCAGTGTGCCGCGTGTGCTGCCCGTTGCGCATGTGGCTAATGGTGCAGCCTACGCGGCAAGCTATCAATCAGTGTGAATAGGGTAAAGACGGTTCAGATCCAAACCGTACCGTGGACGACCCCCCACCTGGGCCACACATGCGGCACCTGCACGACAACCTTCCTCCAGAGCGGCTCTTTCCCCGCATCCCCGCAAGGCGGCCGTGAGAAACCCGGCGGCGAAGGCGTCCCCAGCTCCGGTCGTGTCCACGACGTCGGCCGGCACGCCGGGCACGCGCGCGACCAGGGCCCCGTCCACCGCCGCGAGCGCGCCGCCGGCGCCGAGTTTCACGACCGCTGTGCCGTATCTCTCACTCAGCGCCTCGGCGGCCCGCTCCGGCGTGGGCGCGCCGGACAGGAGCAGCGCCTCGTCGAGGTTGGGGATGACGAGGCCGGCCCCGGCGGTCTCGGCCATGAAACGTTCGACGCCGAAGTCGCGCAGCGGCCCGGTGGAGGCCGGGTCGAGGCTGACCGCGACCCCGGCCGCCGCCGCGTCCGCCATCGCGGCCCTGGCCAGGCGCAGGCCCGGCGGGGCGAAGAAGACGTACCCGGACAGGTGCAGCCGCGCGACCCCGTCCAGCAGGGCGGGGTCCCAGTCGCGTTCGGAGATCCGGCTGCCCGCGCCCCGGTTGGTGAGCATGGAGCGCTCGCCGCTGTGGTCCACCATCGCGATCACGACGGCGGTGGGATGGTCGGGGTCCACCGTCACCTGCGGCCGGACGCCGGTCCTGGTCAGCTCGGCGATGTGCCAGTCGCTGCTGTCGTAGCCCAGCCGGGCCAGCAGCCGGACGTCGGCGCCCAGGTGGGCGGCCCAGGCGGCGGTGTTCGCGCCCGAGCCGCCGGGCCGCAGCACGATGTCGGCGGCGGTGTCCGTGCCCGGCTGGACGGGTGCGGCGTGCCGCGCGACCACGTCGGTGACGGCGTCCCCGACGACCAGGAGGCCGCGGTCGGTCACGCGCGGGCCCAGCTCAGGGCGATCTGCGAGGCGAGGGCGACGTTGCCGCGCACGGCCGCGAGGTTGGCCTCCAGCGAGGCGCCGGCGGTGCCGTCCACGAGGTAGCCGAGCAGGAACGGGGTGATCGCCTGGCCCTTGACGCCCTCGCGCTCGGCGGCGGCCAGCGCCTCGGCCAGCACGCGGTCGTGCAGCGCGGGGTCGAGCTGCTGGTCCACCGGGACGGGGTTGGCGACGATCAGGGCGGTCTCCTGGCCGCCGAGCGCGTCCTGGCCGCGCATGACGGCCGCCGCCTCCTCCGGCGTCTCGATCCGCCAGTCGATGGGCTGCCCGGAGCTGTTGAGGTAGAAGCCGGGGAAGGTGGCGGTGCGGTAGCCGACCACGCTCACGCCGCGCGTCTCCAGGCGCTGCAGCGTCGCGGGCACGTCGAGGATCGACTTGACGCCCGCGCAGACGACGGTGATGCGGGTCCGGGCGAGCGTGTCGAGGTCGGCGGACTCGTCCTGGTCCTCGGTCCAGCCCCGGTGCACGCCGCCCAGCCCGCCGGTGGCGAAGATCCGCACGCCGGCGCGCGCGGCGAGGAACGACGTGGCCGACACCGTGGTCGCGCCGCTCGCCTTGAGCGCGGCGGCCACGGGCAGGTCGCGCTGGCCCAGCTTGCGCAGCCCGGACTCGGTGGCGATGCGCTCCAGCTCCACCTCGCTCAGGCCGATGCGGGGCACGCCGTCCAGCACGGCGATCGTGGCCGGCACGGCCCCCGCCGCGCGGACGATGCCCTCCAGCTCGCGCGCGACCTCCAGGTTGCGCGGCTGCGGCAGCCCGTGGGAGATGATCGTGGACTCCAGCGCCACCACCGGGGCGCCGGCGGCCAGGGCCTCGGCTACCTCGTCGGACGGCTGGAGGACGGTGTCGGCGGTGCTGCGCATGGTGGGTCTCGTGCTCCTCGCGTGATCCTGGACCCCGGTACGGGGGGAATGGCGAACTTTACGACATATGTCGCTGATACTGCAGGTTACGGCCATTCCGGGAGCCTGTCGTCCAGCCAGGACGATCATACGAACAGCATCGCCCCGGCGAGCGAGATCCCCGCGACGAGCGTGCTGGCGAACCCGCCGAGCAGCAGCACCCGGCCGCCCCTCGCCAGCTTCCGCACGTCGATCCCGGTGCCGAGGCCGAACAGGGCGGCGGCCGTCAGCACCCCCGTCACCTGCGGCACCACGGCGGTCACCGGCCCCGGCACCCAGCCCGTGCCGCGCAGCGCGGCCAGCCCGAGGAACGCGGCCACGAACAGCGGCAGGACCGCCGGCCGCCCGGCGGCCACGTCGCCCGCGCCCGCCGGGGACGCCCGGCGCCGGGCCCAGGCGGTCAGCGCGACCATGGGGGCCAGCAGGATCACGCGGGCCAGCTTGACCGTCACGGCGGCCGCCAGCACGCCCGTGGCCGCGCCGATCGCGGCGACCTGGGCGACCTCGTGCACGGCGGCCCCCGTCCAGACGGCCAGCCGGGCGGGCGGCAGGCGCACGGACGGCCGCCAGCGCGGGCAGCGCCACGATCGCGGCGGTGCCGTACAGGACGACGACGCCGAGCGCGTTGGCCGCGTCGTCGTCATCGCCGCCGGGGACGCCGTCGCGCATCGCGGCGATCGCCGACGCGCCGCAGATCGACACGCCCGCCGCCACGAGCAGCGAGGTGCCGGGCGACAGCCCGAGCGCCCGCCCCACGCGCGGCGTCACCAGGAACGTCACCGTCGTCGCCACCGCCACGACGGCCAGCGTCGGCAGGCCGAGCGCGAGCACGTCCGGCACGGCGATCTGCAGGCCGAGCAGGGCGATCGCCACCCGCAGCACGCGGCGCGACACGAACGCCAGCCCCGGCCGCAGGCGGGCCGGGATCCCGGCCAGGTTCGCCAGCGCCGCCCCGCACACCACCGCGACCACGGCCGGGCTGAGCGCGGGGACGAACCGGTTGACCACCAGGGCCGGCACCAAGGCCACGGCGGTGACCGCCACCCCCGGCGCCAGGGCTTGCGCCGGAGCGGTGGCGGTGCCGCGCGAACTGAGCATGATCCCAGTCTTCGCGGCGGTCCGGGCGGCCGGTAGCCGGTCGTTGCCTTGGAGGTCATAGCCTGTGGCTATGAGAGGGTTGCCCGACCTGGAGTCGTTGCGGCTGCTCGTGGACGTCGGCGAGCTGGGCAGCCTCGGACGGGCGGCGAAGGCGGCCGGCATCGCGCAGCCGTCGGCGAGCAAGCGCGTCGCCCAGCTCGAACGCCGCCTCGGCGTCCCCCTCCTGGAACGCACGCCCCGCGGCTCGACGCTGACCACCGAGGGCAAGATGGTCGCCGGTTGGGCGGCGCAGGTGCTGGCGGCGGCCGAGGAGCTGATGCGCGCGGTCGCGGCGGTGCGCCACGCCGGCCGGGCCCACCTGCGGGTGGCGGCCAGCATGACGGTGGCCGAGTACCTGGTGCCGCGGTGGCTGGGCGAGCTGCAGCACCGCGAGCCGGACGTCCAGGTCGGCCTGGACGTGGTCAACTCGGCCGACGTCGCCGCCCGGGTGCTGGGCGGGGACGTCGAGCTGGGGTTCGTGGAGGGGCCGAGCGTGCCCGAGGGGCTGGCCAGCCGCGTCGTCGGCACCGACCGGCTGGTGGTCGTGGTGGCGCCCGGGCATCCCTGGGCGCGCCGGCGCACGGCGCTGCGCGGCGCGGAGCTGGCCGCCACGCCGCTCGTGGTGCGCGAGCCGGGGTCGGGCACCAGGGAGACGCTGGAGCTCGCCTTCAGCGGCCTGCACCGGGCCGGCCCGCGGCTGGAGCTGGGGTCGAACTCGGCGGTCAAGGGCGCGGCGCAGGCGGGGGCGGCGCCCGCGGTGCTGAGCGCGTACGCGGTGGAGGCCGAGGTGGCCGCCGGGCGGCTGGTGGAGGTGCCGCTGGCCGGGCTGGACCTGGGGCGGCGGCTGTGCGCGGTGTGGCGGCGCGGCCGGTCGCTCACCGCCCCGGCCGCCACCCTCCTCTCCGTCGCCACCCAGCGCTGACCCGGCCATTGACGGATGGCGTGCTACGGGACTTAAGGTGCCGGAATGGGCGCGTATGACGTGATCGTGGCGGGGGCGGGGCACAACGGGCTGGTGGCGGCGGCGTACCTGGCGCGGGCCGGGCGCAGCGTGCTGGTGCTGGAACGGCTCGGCCACGCGGGCGGCCTGGCGATCTCGGCCCGCGCCTTCCCCGGCGTGGACGTCCGCCTGTCGCGCTACAGCTACCTGGTCAGCCTCCTGCCCTCCCGGATCGTCCGCGACCTCGGGCTTGAGCTGGAGCTGCGCCGCCGCCGCTACGCCTCGTACACGCCGGTGGGCGGGAGCGGCCTGCTGGTCGACAACGACGACGCCGCCCGCACGGCCGCCTCCTTCGCCGCCGTCACCGGCGGCGCGGCCGACCACAAGGCCTGGGAGGCTTTCTACGCCCTGACCGGGCACGTGGCGCGCACCCTCGCCCCCACCCTCCTCGAACCCCTCCGCCGCCCCGCCGAGATCGAGCGCCTGGTCGGCCCGGAGGCGTGGCGGGACCTGTTCGCCCGGCCCATCGGGCAGACCGTGGACGAGCGGTTCGCCGACGACACCGTCCGCGGCGTCGTCCTCACCGACGCGCTCATCGGCACCTTCGCCGACCCCGCCGCCGACCTGCTGGCCAACCGGTGCTTCCTCTACCACGTGATCGGCGACGGCACCGGCGAGTGGAACGTCCCGGTGGGCGGCATGGGCGCGGTGTCCGGCGCGCTGGAGGCGGCGGCCCGCCGGGCGGGCGCGGAGATCAGGACGGGCGCGGAGATCGTCGCCATCGACCCGTCCGGCGAGGTCACCTTCCGCGAGAGCGAGGGCGGCGCCGAGCACACCGTCACCGGCCGGCACGTCCTGGCCAACCTGCCGCCCGCGGTGCTCGACCGGCTGCTCGGCCGCCCCCCGGCCGTCCCCGAGGGCGCGCAGCTCAAGGTCAACATGGTGCTGAGCAGGCTGCCCAGGCTCAAGGACGCCGCCGCCGACCCGCGCGCCGCCTTCAGCGGCACCTTCCACGTCAACGAGTCCCGCGACCAGCTCGCCCGCGCCCACGCCCAGGCCGCGGCCGGCCGGATCCCGGAGCTGCCGCCGGCCGAGGTCTACTGCCACTCGCTCACCGACCCGTCGATCCTCGGGCCGGAGCTGCGCGGCCGGGCCGAGACGATGACGCTGTTCGGCCTGCACATGCCCGCCCGCCTGTTCCGCGCCGACCCGGAGGGCGCGCGCCGCGCGGCCCTGCGCGCCACCTTCGCCGGCCTGGACGCCGTCCTCGCCGAGCCCATCGAGGACTGCCTGCTCCGCGCCCCCGACGGCACCCCGTGCGTCGAGGCGAAGAGCCCGGTGGACCTGGAGCGGGAGGCCGGGCTGCCCGGCGGCCACATCTTCCACACGGACTTGAGCTGGCCCTACGACGAGGACGGCCGGGGCGGCTGGGGCGTGGAGACCGAGCACGAGCGCGTCCTGCTGTGCGGCGCGGGCGCCCGCCGGGGCGGCGGCGTCAGCGGCATCGGCGGCCACAACGCCGCGATGGCCCTGCTGGGGCGGTGAGGCCGGGCGGGGGCGCCGGCTCGGTGCCCCGCCGGTGGTCAGTCGTCCGCGATCAGCTTGCCGGCGACCTGCAGGGCCACCGCCGTGCGCTGCGCCTCCGGCAGGTCCAGCTCGAACAGGAACGGCACGCTGCCCAGGATCACCGCGAACACCGCGAGCCGGGCCTCGAACTGCCGCACCGGGTCGTCCCCCGGCGCCGACAACACCGAGAGCATGCCGAGCAGGCCCCGCTGCATGCGGTCGCCGGCCGGCAGGTCGCGCATCACGCCCTGGTTGACCTGCGCGAACCGGAACAGGGGACGCCACTGGTCCTCCAGCATGCCCGAGATCCTGCGCAGGATCTCCTTCCTGGCCTCGGTGGTCGGCGGCTGCTCCCTGGCCCACGCGACCAGCTCGTCCATGGACTCGGCCAGCCGGTCCACGACGCTGGAGAGGATCGCCTCCTTCGTCCTGAAGTGGTAGTAGAGCGCCGGCCTGGTGATCTCCAGCCGCTCGGCGACCTCCTGCAACGTGGTCTTGTCGTATCCGCGCTCGGCGAACAGCTCCAGCGCGACCTGCTGGATCCGCTCTCGTGTGTCCGTCCGCCGCCCTGCCATTCCGCTCCCATCCTTGACGGCCGGTCCCGGCATTGCTTACTTTCGTGTAAGTAAGCAATGCCGTCCGGCTTGTAGGGAGCAGACTATGGCTCAGCCCTTCCCCGTCCCGCGCAGGTGCCCGTTCGAGCCGCCCCCCGAGTACGCGGCCATGCGCGAGCAGGCCCCGCTCGTGCGGGCCGCGCTCCCCGGCGGCGAGGCGTGGCTGGTCACCCGGCACGCCGAGGCGCAGCAGGTGCTGTCCGGCGCCGGCATCAGCACCAGCCCCGCCACCCCCGGCCACCCCAGCCGGGCGATGCGGCCGGAGCCGCCCACGCCGGAGGAGATCGCGGTCCTCGCCGAGTTCTCCGTCGGCCACTTCATCGACCTCGACCCGCCCGAGCACACCCGCTTCCGCAAGCTGCTCATCCCCGAGTTCACCGTCCGCCGGGTCAGGGAGCTGCGCCCCGGCATCCAGGACATCGCCGACCGGCTCATCGACGACATGCTGGCCAAGGGCGACGAGGCCGAGCTGGTGGCCGACTTCGGGCTGCCGCTGCCGTCCCTGGTCATCTGCCGGCTGCTCGGCGTCCCGTACGAGGACCACGAGTTCTTCCAGTCGCGCACCCGCAGGATGCTCTCCGTCTCCGCGGACGACGGGGCGCGCTTCACCGCGATGGCCGAGATCAGGAGCTACCTCGACGCGCTCGTCACCGCCGCCGAGAAGGGCCCCGAGGACGACCTGCTCGGCCGGGTCATCGGCAGCGGCCGGCTCACCCACGCCGAGATCGTCGGCGTGATCTTCCTGCTGCTCGTCGCCGGCCACGAGACCACCGCCAACATGCTCCCGCTCTCCGTGCTCACCCTCCTGCGCCACCCCGCCCAGCTCGACGCCCTGCGCGCCGACCCGTCCGGCTGGCCGATGGCCGTGGAGGAGCTGCTGCGCTACCACTCGATCGTCGACTGGGCGGCCTTCGACCGGGTGGCCGCCGAGGACCTGGAGATCGGCGGGCAGCTCGTCCGGCGCGGCGAGGGAATTCTCGTGCTCGGCGCCTCCGCCAACCGCGACGAGCGGGCCTTCGAGCGGCCCGACGAGTTCGACGTGCGGCGCGGCGCGCGCAACCACGTGGCCTTCGGCTACGGCGTCCACCAGTGCCTCGGCCAGAACCTGGCCCGCGCCGAGCTGGAGATCGCGCTGCGCGTGCTGTTCGAGCGGCTGCCCGGCCTGCGGGTCACGGCGCCCGACGAGGAGCTGCCGGCCAAGTACGACGGCCCCATCTTCGGGCTCACCGCGCTGCCCGTCGCGTGGTGATCCTCAGGAAACGCGGACGGCCCCGTTCATAGGGTTCTCATGATGGTCCCCTAGCGTTGAAGGCATGAGTGAGGCCGCACGGTTGCTGGTGGTGGACGACGAGCCCGCGCTGCGGGAGGCGCTGCAGTCGAGCCTGGAGTTCGAGGGCTACAAGGTCGTCACGGCCAACGACGGGCAGGCGGCCCTCGACGAGCTGGCCCGCGAGCCCTACGACGCGGTGCTGCTCGACGTCATGATGCCGCGCCTCGACGGGCTCACCGCCTGCCGCCGGCTGCGCTCCTCGGGCAACCACATCCCGGTCCTCATGCTCACCGCCCGCGACGCGGTGGGCGACCGGGTCTCGGGGCTCGACGCCGGGGCCGACGACTACCTGGTCAAGCCGTTCGAGCTGGACGAGCTGCTGGCCCGGGTGCGCGCCCTGCTGCGCCGCGGCGCGCTCAGCACCGGCGGCCGCGAGGGCGACACGCTGACGTACGCGGACCTGCGCATGGACCCGGCCACCCGCGAGGTCACCCGCGGCGCGCGCCGGCTCGACCTGACCAGGACCGAGTACCTGCTGATGGAGCTGTTCCTGTCGCACCCGCGCCAGGTCCTCACCCGCGACCAGATCCTCAGCGAGGTGTGGGGCTTCGACTTCGAGCCGACCTCCAACTCCCTCGACGTGTACGTGATGTACCTGCGGCGCAAGACGGAGGCCGGGGGCGAGCCCCGCGTCATCCACACCGTCCGCGGGGTGGGGTACGTGCTCCGGGCCGCCGCGTGAGCAAGGGCAGCCTGCGCACGCGGCTGATCGTGCTGGTCACCGCGGCCGTGTCGTTCGCCGTCGTGCTGTGCGCGGTCCTGTCCTGGTTCATCATCAGGATGCTGGTCGTCGCCCAGGTGGACATGAGCATCCAGGACACCAAGGGCGACAAGAAGTACCTCCTGGAGGAGTGCCGGCCCGAGGGCACGCGGGGGCCGTTCTTCGAGGGCATGGCGACCGTGCTCTACCCCGACGGCAGCACCTGCTCGCTCGGCCCGGCGATCGTGCCCGCGCCGGAGGACGCCCGGGCCCTGGAGCCCCTGTCGGAGCCGGTCTTCCGCGACGGCGTGACGCGCGACGGCAAGCAGGTCCGCGTCGTCACCGTCAACCTGGAGCCGGGCAAGGCCGTGCTGGAGGCCCGGCCCCTGTGGCACATCCAGCGCACCCTGCGCTACGCCGCCGCCGGGCTCGGCGGCATCGCGGCGCTCGGCGCGCTCGGCGCGGCCATGGCGGGGTTCGCGGTCGCCCGCACCGCCCTGCGTCCCGTGGGCGAGCTGACCCGGGCGGTCGAGCACATCGCGCAGACCGAGGATCTCGACACCCGCATCCCGGTGCGCGGCACCGACGAGATCGCCCGCCTGTCGTCCTCCTTCAACGCGATGACGGCCGCCCTGGCCGGCTCCCGCGAGCGCCAGAAACAGCTCGTGGCCGACGCCGGGCACGAGCTGCGCACCCCGCTGACCACCCTGCGCACCAACATCGACCTGCTGCTGCGCAGCGAGCAGACCGGCCGCAGCCTCGACCCCGACGCCAAGCGGCGGCTGCTGGTCAACGTCAAGGCGCAGTTCGCCGAGCTGTCCACGCTGGTGGCCGACCTGCTCCAGCTCGCCCGCGGCGACACCGACCACGAGCCGCACGTCGAGCTGCCCTTCCACGAGGTGGTGACGGCCGCCGTGGAGCGGGCGCGGCTGCGCGGCGCGGAGGTCGTCACCGACCTGCGCCCCTGGTACGTCGTCGGCAACGCGGCCTCACTGGAGCGGGCCGTGCTCAACCTCATCGACAACGCCGCCAAGTTCAGCCCCGACAGCGGCGTCGAGGTGTCGCTCCGCGACGGCCGGCTGACCGTCCGCGACCACGGCCCCGGGCTGCCGGAGGACGAGCTGCCGCACGTCTTCGAGCGGTTCTGGCGCTCCCCGTCCGCCCGCGGCCTGCCCGGCAGCGGCCTCGGCCTGGCCATCGTCGCCCAGTCGGTGGCGGAGGCGGGCGGTCAGGTGAGCCTGGCGAACGCGCCGGGTGGCGGAGCGATCGCAACTCTGGATCTACCGGGAACTCTCATCCGTCACTCAGAATCGGATAAGTCAGGTTAAAGACCCGAATCGTGAGCTGGGTGCATGGACACAACAGCACTGAGGACGCGCCTGGTCGAGGTCGTCGTCCCCGTGTACAACGAGCAGCGGGCGCTCCGCGCGAGCGTGACCCGCCTGCACGGGTACCTCACCAGGAACTTCCCCTACGGATTCCGGATCACGATCGCCGACAACGCCAGCACCGACAACACCTGGCAGATCGCCACCGAGCTGGAGCGGGAGCTGGCCCACGTCCGGGCCGTGCACCTCGACGAGAAGGGCCGCGGCCGGGCGCTGCGCCGGGTCTGGTCGCAGAGCGAGGCCGACGTCGTCAGCTACATGGACGTGGACCTCTCGACCGACCTCGACGCGTTCCTGCCGCTGGTCGCGCCCCTGCTGTCCGGCCACAGCGACCTCGCCATCGGCACCCGGCTCGCGCGGGCCTCGCGGGTCGAGCGGGGGCCCAAGCGGGAGTTCATCTCCCGCTCCTACAACCTGCTGCTGCGCTCGCTCATGGGCGCGGGGTTCTCCGACGCCCAGTGCGGCTTCAAGGCCGTGCGCACCGAGATCGCCCAGGCGCTCCTGCCCGGCGTCGAGGACGAGGAGTGGTTCTTCGACACCGAGCTGCTGCTGCTGGCCGAGCGGCACGGGCTGCGCATCCACGAGGTGCCCGTCGACTGGGTGGACGACCCCGACAGCCGGGTGGACATCCTGCGGACCGCCCTCGACGACCTGCGCGGCCTGGCCAGGGTGGCGCGCAAGACGCTGTCCGGGGCGGCCGGCATCCCCATGCCGGCCCGGGTGCGGCGGGCCGAGCTGCCGCGCGGCATGGCCCGGCAGCTTCCCCGCTTCGCGATCGTCGGGGTGATCAGCACGCTGGCCTACCTGGCGCTGTACTCGCTGCTGCGCCTGGCCGTCCCGCCGCTGGCCGCCAACGCGATCGCGCTGCTGGTCACCGCCGTGGCCAACACCGCCGCCAACCGGCGCTTCACCTTCGGCGTCACCGGCACGGCCGGGGCCGTGCGGCACCAGTTCGAGGGGCTGATCGCCTTCCTCGTCGGGCTGGCGCTCACCTCCGGCAGCCTCGCGCTGCTGCCCGGCGGGGTCGCGCACGGCGTCGAGCTGGCCGCGGTCATCGCCGCCAACGCCGCCGCCACGCTCGTCCGCTTCCTGCTCCTGCGCGTGTGGGTGTTCAACCCCAGGCGGAGGAACGCGCGATGAACGACACGATGAACGACACCGCACCGCGGCCCGCGCACGGGGCCGCGCCGGGCCGTGCCCTGCCCGCCCGCCTGTTCCTCGGCCCGGAGACCGGCCCGCGCTGGGCGCGTCCCGCCCTGTGGGCGGTGCTGGCCGCCGCCGCCGTCCTGTACGCCTGGGCGCTCAGCGGCAACGCCAACGAGTACTACGCGGCCGCCGTCCTGTCGGGCACCAAGAGCTGGAAGGCGTTCTTCTTCGGCGCGATCGACGCGGGCTCCTTCATCACGGTGGACAAGCCGCCGCTGGCGCTGTGGGTCATGGGGCTGTCGGCGCGGATCTTCGGCTACGGCACCTACAGCATGCTGCTGCCGCAGGCGCTGGCCGGGGTGGCGGCGGTCGCGCTCGTGCACTCCGCGGTGCGCCGGGCCTTCCCCGCCGGCCGGACCGGCCACGTCGCGGCCCTGGTGGCGGCGGTCGTCATGACGCTGACGCCGATCACCGTGGCGATCAACCGGGACAACAACCCCGACACCGTGCTCGTGCTGCTGCTGGTGCTGGCGGCCTGGTTCTGCCTGGAGTCGCTGCGCACCGGGCGGCCGCGCTCCCTGCTGCTCGCCGCGCTCTTCGTGGGGCTGGCCTTCAACGCCAAGATGTTGCAGGCGTACCTGGTGGTGCCCGCGTTCGGGGTGGCGTACCTGGCCTGCGCCCGCGCGTCGTGGGGGCGGCGGATCGGGCACCTGCTGGCGGCCGGGCTGGTGCTGCTGGTCTCCAGCGCCTGGTGGATGGCGGTCGTCGACCTGTGGCCGAAGGACTCGCGGCCCTACATCGGCGGCTCCACCGACAACACGGTCTGGGACCTCGTCATCGGCTACAACGGGCTGGGCCGGATCTTCGGCCAGAACCGCGGGGGCGGCTTCGGCGGGGGCGGCGGCGCGAGCTTCGGCGGCGAGGCCGGGGCCGGGCGGCTGTTCAACGACGTGATGGCCGGGCAGATCTCCTGGCTGCTGCCGTTCTGCGCGGTGACGCTGGCCGTCGCGGTGCTCCTGCGGGTGCGCCGGCTGCCGGTCGCCGCGGCGCCCTCGGGCGCGGCCTGGCTGGTGTGGGGCGGCTGGCTGGCCGTGCACTTCGCGGTGTTCAGCTTCTCCAGCGGCACCTTCCACCCGTACTACACGACCGCGATGGCGCCCGCGGTGGCCGCGCTGAGCGGCATGGGCGCGGTCGTGATGTGGCAGGCGTACCGGGGTTCGCGGGCGTGGGCCTGGCTGCTGCCGATCGCGGTGGCCGCGACCGGGGCGTGGGCGTTCGCCGTGCTGCGCCGCACGCCGGACTGGACGCCGTGGCTGGCCTGGGTCGTGCTCGGGGCGACCCTGGCGGCGGTGGCGGTGCTGGTCCTGGCGCGGGTGCGGGCGCAGGTGACGGCGCGGGTGGCGGCGTTCGCGCTGGCGGCGACGGTGGTCGCGACGCTGGCCGGGCCCGCCGCGTACGCGGTGACGCCGCTGGCGTCCCAGGGGAACGGCACGAACCCGACGGCCGGGCCGTCGTCGGGCGGGATGGGCTTCGGCCGGCCGGGCGGCCTGCCGGGCGGCCGCCCGCCGGGCCCGCAGCAGACCGGCCAGACCGGCCAGGACGGCCGCGACGGTGGCTGGGTGCGCGGGCAGGGCGGCGGCGGGCGCGCGTTCACGCGCGGCGGCCCCGGCGGCGTCAGCGACACCATGGCCAAGTACCTGATCTCCAACCAGGGCCGGGCCACCTGGCTGGTCGCCGTCAACAGCGCCCAGCAGGCCGGCGGCCTGATCCTGGCCACCGGCAAGCCCGTGATCGCCATGGGCGGCTTCACCGGCAGCGACCCGGCCATGACCGTGGACCGGCTGGGGCAGCTCGTCTCCTCGGACCGGCTGCGCTACGTCCTGACCGGCGACGGCGGCGGCCCCGGCCGGGGCAACAGCGAGGTGACGACCTGGGTCCAGGAGAACTGCACGGCGGTGGACGGCCAGGACGGCCTCTACGACTGCGCCGGCAACGGCTGACCCGCCGCCCGTCGCGGCCGTTTCGGTCTTGACAACGATGTCAGTCCGATTCTTCATGGTGCTATGGCCGCCCCCCTGCTCGCCGCCCGCGGGATCGTGAAGAGCTACGGCCAGGTCGAGGCGCTGCGCGGCGCGGACTTCACGCTGCGGCCGGGCGAGGTGGTGGCGCTGATCGGCGACAACGGCGCCGGCAAGTCCACCCTCGCCCGGATCCTGTCCGGCGTCGAACGCCCGGACGCGGGCGTGATCGAGCTCGACGGCGCGCCGGCGAGCTTCGGCTCGGCGGAGGAGGCCAGGGCGGCCGGCGTCGAGACCGTCTACCAGGACCTCGCGCTCTGCGCCGACCTCACCCCGGCCGCCAACTTCTTCCTCGGCCGCGAGCGCCTGAGGCCCGGCCTGCTGGGCCTGCTCGGCGTGCTGGACAACGCCGCCATGCGGCGCGAGACCCGGCAGGCGTGCGAACGGCTCGGCGTGCGGCTGGCCTCCCAGAGCGAGCCCGTCTCCACGCTGTCCGGCGGGCAGCGGCAGGGCGTGGCGGTGGCGCGCGCGGTCACCTGGGCGCGGCGCGCGGTGTTCATGGACGAGCCGACCGCCGCGCTCGGCGTCGTCCAGACCCGGCGGGTGCTCGACCTCATCAGGAGCGTGCGCGACTCGGGCGTGTCGGTCGTGCTCATCAGCCACAACATGCAGGACGTCAGGGCGGTCTCGGACCGGGTGGAGGTACTGCGGCTCGGCCGCCGGGTGGCCTGCTTCGACACCGCCCGCGTCACGATGGAGGAGCTGGTCGGCGCGATGACCGGCGCGCTCGGGCAGGAGGGGCAGGCGTGAGGGCCCCCCGGGTGGCCGGCCTCCAGGTCGTGTGGATCGGGCTGGTGCTGGTCGTGCTGCTGGCCGCCTTCTCGGTGCTCGCGCCGCGCACGTTCCCGACCGCGTTCAACCTGCTCAACCTGGTCGGCGACGCCGCCATCCTGCTGCTGCTGGCCACCGGCATGACGTACGTGATCATCACGGCTGGCATCGACCTGTCGGTCGGCGGGGTGCTGGTGTTCGCGGCGGTGGTGGCGGCCCAGGTCATGGAGGCGGCGGGGTCGTCCGCGCTCGGCCTGCTCGCGGCGGTCGCGACCGGGCTCGGCTGGGGGCTGCTGAATGGCGGGCTCGTCGCGTACGGCCGCATCCCGGCGCTGATCGTGACGCTGGGCACGCTCGGCATGTCGCTCGGCGGCGCGCTGCTGCTGACCGGCGGCGTGGACCTGCGCGCCCCGGCGGCGCTGAACCTGGGGCTCGGGCTGGCGCGGTGGCTGGGCGTGCCGGTGATCGCGTGGATCTGCGCCGCGGTGACCGCCGTGCTGGGGCTGGCGCTGGCCGTCACCCGTTTCGGCCGGCACACGTACGCGATCGGCTCCAACGCCGAGGCCGCCCGGCGCGGCGGCGTGGCGGTGCGCCGGCACCTGGTCCTGGTCTACGGCCTGGCGGGGCTGCTGGCGGGCCTGGCCGGGCACCTGTCGCTGGCCAAGTACGGCATCACCGGCGTCTCCGCGCACTCCACCGACAACCTCCAGGCCATCGCGGCCGTGGTGATCGGCGGCACGTCGCTGTTCGGCGGGGTGGGGACGGTGGGCGGGACGGTCATCGGCGTGTTCATCCCGGTCGTGCTGCAGAACGGCTTCCAGATCCTCGGCGTGCGGCCGTTCTGGCAGCAGGTGGTGGTCGGCGCGGTGCTGATCGCCGCCGTGTACGCCGACCAGTGGAGGCGCAGGACCCGCGACCGATAGGAGGCACATCATGCGCAAGGCCGCAGCCGCTCTCGGAACGCTGATGCTGATCGCCGCGTGCGGCGGGCAGGGCGGTGGGCAGGGGGATGGGCAGGGGGATGGGGCCGCCGGCGGGGGCCAGGTCCGGGTGACGCTCGTGCAGGGGCTCGCGGGCGAGGAGTTCTACGAGACCATGGCCTGCGGGGCGAAGGCCAAGGCCAAGGAGCTGGGCGTGACGCTCGACGTGCAGGGGCCGCAGAAGTTCGACCCGACGCTCCAGACGCCGATCGTCAACTCGGTGACCGCGAGTCATCCGGACGCCATGCTGGTCGCGCCGACCGACGTCAAGGCGATGATCGCGCCGCTCACGCAGGCCAAGCAGCAGGGCATCAAGATCATCCTGGTGGACACGGTGGTGGACGACCCGGGCATCGGGCTGTCCAGGATCAGCACCGACAACGTCAAGGGCGGGGCCGCGGCGGCCAGGGCCCTCGCCGAGCAGATCGGCGGCAAGGGCAAGGTGCTGGTCATCTCCACCGACCCGGGCGTGAGCACGGTGGACGCCCGCATCGAGGGCTTCGGGCGGGAGATGAAGGCGAGCCACCCGGACGTCGTCGATCTCGGCGTGCAGTACTCGCACAACGACGTCGGCGAGGCGTCCAAGATCATGAACGCGGCGCTGGCGAAGGACCCGGACCTCGCGGGCGTGTTCGCCACGAACCTCAACTCGGCCACCGGCGCGGGCTCCGCGCTCCAGCAAGCCGGCAAGCTCGGCCGGGTCAAGATGGTGGGCTTCGACGCCGGGCCCGCGCAGGTCAAGCAGCTCAAGGACGGCGTGGTGCAGGCGCTCGTCGCGCAGCTGCCGGGCGAGATCGGGGCGAAGGGCGTGGAGCAGGCGGTCGCCGCGGTCAAGGGGCGGCAGGTGACGCCGTCGATCCCGACCGACGCCACGATCGTCACCGCGCGGAACGTGGACCAGCCCGACGTGCGGAAGGTCCTCTACCGGGCCGGCTGCTGACCCCGCGGCGGGGGGATCAGGCGGGGGTTCAGGCGGGCAGGGCGGCGAGGAGGAAGGCGAGGCGCGCGGCGGCGGACTCGACGTCCTCCGTCGTGCCCAGGCGGTAGCCCCAGGAGGTGACGAAGGCGCCCTCGTCGGAGCAGGTGACCGTCTCGGCGAGGGTGGCCGAGAACCGGTTGCGGACCGACACGTAGGCCGGGTCGCTGGCCAGGGCCAGGCTCTGGACCGACAGGTCGGCGTGGCGACCCGCGTGCCAGGCGAACCGCTCGAGGCAGAGCGCGGTATCAAGCATCATGCGTCACCTCCGCAACGTCTCGCGCCAGAATTGCACGATCTTGTGGTGAGAGGCAAGCAATTGCTGCGTTTAATGTGGAGTTTGTTTCCGGTACGTGTGCAGAATGCGGATCATCACCTCCCGCCCGTCGTCGTCGAACGCGGCCACCTTCGCGAAGTCGTCGAAAGCCTGCACGTAGAAGGCGATGTCGTCGGGGTCGCGCAGCACCAGGTCCTTGGTCATGGTGGCCACGCCGACCATGGCGTCGTTGTAGATCCAGAAGCCGTTGATCGGCGCGGCCGGCAGCTCGGCGCCGGACGGGATCACGCCGAACTCGACGTTCGGCAGCGTGCTGACCGCGAGCAGGCGGTCGATCTGGCCGCGCATGACGTCGGCCGGGGCCAGCATGGTGCGCAGCGCGGCCTCCGGCACCACGAAGCGGAACGTGCGGCTCCGGTCGTAGAGGATCTCCTGGCGCTGCATGCGCACCCGGACCGCCGCGTCGATCTGGTCGGCGGCGCTGTAGAGGCGCTTGACCTTGCGGAAGACGTGCCGGGCGTACTCGGCGGTCTGCAGCAGGCCCATGACGATGCCCGGCTCGAAGGCGCGGAACAGCTTGGTGCGGGCCTCCAGGTCGCGCATGTCCTCCTGGATGGCGGCCAGGCCGCTGCGGTAGCGCTGCTTCCAGCTGTCGTGCCGCTCGGCCAGCGCGAGGGCCTGGCTGATCAGGTCGTCCGTCGTGTCGGGCGCGGCGCCCACCGCCTGCGCCCACACGACCACGTCATCCTCCGTGGGGGTCTGCCGGGCGTTCTCCAGGCGCGAGACCTTGGACGGCTGCCAGTGCAGCCGCTCGGCCAGGTCCTTGCCCGACAGGTGTGCGGCCTCCCGGAGCTGGCGGAGCTGCCCACCGAGGTCGATGCGCGCCTGCTGAAACGAGGTCACGCCGCAAGAGGCTAGCTCCGGTTGCGCCGATCAAGCCAGGGCCGGCCGCAATTGTGATCAACCGGTTGCCGTCGGTGTCGTCCCGCTGGTCGGGAAAGCGGTTGCTGAGCCGTCGGGGAGCACCCGGCGGGCGATCTCGGTGATGAGCTCGCGGGGGACCTCGACCGCGGCCTCCCCGTCGAGCACGTCGCGGAGGTCCGCGAGCGCCTCGGCGTCGGTGACCGCGAGGCCCTGGACCACGATGGTGCCGCGGTCGGTCTCGTACAGGGTGGGACAGGCGCCGGCTTCCGACGTGGAGCCGAGGAATTTCATGCGCATGACGATCCTTCCCCGAAACAGAAGTGCAATTGCGCGCAATTGTACGACCCGGGGCCTGATAAGTGATCGTTTTTCCGGAAATCCCGATTTCGAGCAGTATGGCTCAGTCGAGGGCGCCTCCCATGAACGCGCGGGCCCGCTCGAACAGGCCCAGGGTCGTCGCGTGCAGCAGGTCGCCGATGTCCTTCGGCGCCTTGCCGGCGTACGCCCTGGCGTGCGTGCCCTCCAGCACGATGCCGAGCTTGAAGCAGGCCATCACCGCGTACCAGTCGATCGCCGACAGGTCGCGCTCCGACAGCGCCGCGTAGTAGGACACCAGCTCCTGCGGCGCGGGCAGGCCGGGCACGTGCCCGTTGTTCGACGGCCAGGTCGCCAGGAGCCAGCCCAGGTCGAGCAGCGGGTCGCCGATCGTGCACATCTCCCAGTCCACGATCGCCGCCACGCGCGGGCCGTCGCAGGCGAACATGAGGTTGGCGAAGTGGTAGTCGCCGTGCATGATCCCCGGCGTGAACGAGCGGGGCAGCCGGCGGCTCAGCCACTCGGCCGTCTCCTGGAGGCCCGGGATGTCGGGGCCGGGGTAGCCGTCGAGGTCGGCGTAGGAGTCGAGCTCCTTCAGCCAGCGCGGCACCTGCCGCTCCAGGAACCCCTCCGGCCGGCCGAACCCCGGCAGCACGCCCGGGTCGACCCGGCCCAGCTCGGCCAGCGCCGCGGCGGCCTCCAGCCCCATCCGGTGCCGGATCGCCGGGTCGGAGGCGTGCGGCTCGGGCAGCCCCGTGGACGGGTTGAACCCGTCCACCGGCTCCATGAGGTAGAAGACCGGCTCGTGCTCGGTCTGCGCGGCCACCAGCACCGGCGCGGGCACCGGCGTGCCGCGGAGCGCCGCCAGCAGCCGCGCCTCGCGGCGCAGCACCTCGTTGCTCTTGCTGCGGGCGTGCTGGGGCGGGCGGCGCAGCACGTACGACCGGCCGCCGCGCTCCAGGCGGACCATGACGTTCTGGGTGCCGCCGAGGACCGGGGCCACGCCGGTGATCGGGCCGCCGGGCAGCCCCTGGGCGTCCATCCACGTGCCGAGCGCGCCGAGGTCGACGGCGCCGACGTCGATGTGCGTGGAGGTCATGGTCACCTCTTCGACAGAATCATATTCTGGTGGGACCCTACGAGAGCGCCGCGCACCCGGTCAACCCGGCGAGAATGGGTCCCATGGAGTGCGTGGTGGCGGTGGACGCCGGCGGGACGACGTTGAAGGGCGGGCTCGTCGCCCGCGACGGCACCGTCCTGCACCAGGAACGGCGGCCCACCCCGCGCGCCGAGGGCCCCGAGCGGGTGATCGCCGCGATCGCCGCCTTCACCGCCGACCTGGCCCGCCTGCCCGCCGACCCGGGCCGCACGCCCGCCGGGGCGGACCGGTCTGGTGGTGGCGTGCGGGTAGTGGCGGCCGGGGTGGCGGTGCCGGGGCTGGTCACGCCCACCCACGCGGTGTTCTCCGCCGCGTTCGGCTGGCGGGACGTGCCCGCGCCGGCCTTCGCGGCCGGCCTGGACCTGCCGGTGGCCCTCGGGCACGACGTGCGCGCCGCGGGGGAGGCCGAGCTGGCCTACGGCGACGGCGGCCGGCACGTGCTCTACCTGCCCATCGGCACGGGCATCGCGGGCGCGGTCGTGCTGGACGGCGAGCTGTACGGCGGCGAACGGGGCTGGGCCGGGCAGATCGGGCACGTCCCGGTGTGGCCGGACGGCGAGCCGTGCGGTTGCGGGCAGCGGGGCTGCCTGGCCGCCTACGCCTCCGCCTCGGCCGTCGCGGCGCGGTGCGGCGAGCGCTCGGCCGAGGACGTGGTGCGCCGCGCCCGCGCCGGCGACCCCGCGGCCGCGGCCGTGTGGGCGGAGGCGGTCGAGGCGCTGGCGGTGGCGCTGGCCACGTACACGCTGGTGCTGGACCCGGAGGCGGTGGTCATCGGCGGCGGGCTGTCGCTGGCGGGCGGCTTCCTGCTCGGCCCGCTGCGCGACCGGCTGGCCGGCCGGCTCGCCTTCCGGCCGCCGCCCGAGGTGCGGGCCTCACGCCTCGGCGTCCGGGCCGGGCTCCTCGGCGCGGCGCTGCTCGCCTGGCGGCGCCTGGACGAGCTCGCCGGGGACGTCCACGACGCAGGCGCGTAGCTCCTCGCCCAGGGCCTTGGCCTGCGGGTCCATCCGCGGGCTCGCGGCCACGCCCCTGCCGAGCAGGCCGTGGACGACGAAGTTGAGCGCCCTGAGGTTCGGCAGCTCGTACCGGTCGATCCGGTACGGCGCCAGCCCGGGCAGGAGCGCGGCCAGCCGCTCCGCCGTCAGGTACGCCGCCAGCCAGGCGTACCGCTCGCCGGTGTCCACCCAGACGCCGAGGTTGGCGTTGCCGCCCTTGTCCCCGGACCGGGCCCCGGCCACCCGCCCGAGCGGGATCCGCACGTCCGGCCGGTCCAGCGGGACCGGGATCGCGGAGCGCTCCAGCAGCACCGGGACGCCCACCTGGGAGCCCGGGCCGGCGGCGGGGGGCGGGACGGCCCGGGCCTGCTCGCGCCCGCGCGGGGCGGCGTCCGTCCAGGGGGCGCCGGGCGGCAGCTCCACGCCGTTCACGAAGACCCGCGGCCGCACCTCGCCCGCCGGGACCAGCACCGGCCAGTACACCCCGTACGGCGAGGCGTCGCCCGGCGGGGAGAGCGCGTAGCAGCCCGGGTAGCCGGCCAGCCCCGTCTCCACCACGGCCGAGGAGAAGGCGCGGCCCGCCGTGCGCCGGTCCGCGTCCATGACCGTGATCCGCAGCAGCCCGGAGCCCGTGCGCGTCACGTCCACCGCGTCGAACGACTCCTTCGGGATCCGCGCCCAGATCGCCTCCTCCGCCACCCGCGCCTTCGCCTCGGCGTCCAGGCCGGTCAGCACCAGCGTCATGGTGTTGCGGTAGCCGCCCGGGACGGTCACCGCGACCTTCAGCGTCGCGGGCGGCGGCTCGCCGCGCACGCCGGAGATCAGCACCCGGTCGGGCCCGTCCTCGGTCAGGGTGATCGTGTCGAACCTGGCCACCGCGTCCGGGCCCAGGTAGCGGGGCGCGCCCAGCTCGTACACGAGCTGCGCCGTCACCGTGCCCACCGACACGAGCCCGCCCGTCCCCGGATGCTTGGTGATCACCGCCGAGCCGTCGGCGCGCAGCTCGGCGAGGGGGAAGCCGCAGTGCGCCAGGTCCGGGACGTCCTGGAAGAAGGCGTAGTTGCCGCCCGTCGCCTGGCAGCCGCACTCGATGACGTGCCCGGCCACCACCGACCCGGCCAGCGCGTCCAGATCATCCGGGCCCCAGCCATGGCGCCAGATGCCCGGCCCGGTGACCAGGGCCGCGTCCGTCACCCGCCCGGTCACCACGACGTCCGCGCCCGCCGTCAGCGCGGCCGCGATGGGCCGGCCGCCGAGATAGGCGTTCGCGGTCAGCGGCGTCGCGGTGAGGCGTTCGCCGGTGTCGGCGTTGACCAGGTCGAGGTCGCGGCCGGTGAGGTCGTCGCCCTCGACGTGCGCCACGTTCGCCGGCAGGCCGAGGCGATCGGCCAGCTCCCGCACCGCCTCGGCGCAGCTCGCGGGGTCGAGGCCGCCCGCGTTCGAGACGATCCTGATGCCCCGGTCGAGACACGTGCCGAGGACGTCCTCCAGTTGCCGCAGGAACGTCGGCGCGTACCCGGGCCGGCCCTTCAACCGGTTGCCGGCCAGGACGAACATGGTCAGCTCGGCCAGCCAGTCGCCGGTCAGCACGTCGATCGGGCCGCCCTCGACCATCTCCCGCGCGGCCGAGAGGCGGTCGCCGTAGAAGCCGCTGCAGTTGGCGACGCGCAGGCTCATCGCGCGCCCGCCCCACCCTCGGCCGGCGTCGTCATCGCGCCGCCCACCTGGGCGGGCGCTTCTCCCAGAACGCCGCGATGCCCTCCTGCCCCTCCTCGGAGGCGAACCGCTCCGCCGACAGCTCGGTCATCCGCCGCAGCCCCTCGCCGAACGGCAGCCCCGGCACCTCCCGGACCAGCCGCTTCGTGATCGCCAGCGCCTCCGGGCCGCCCTTGACCAGCAGGTCCGCGTAGTGCGCGACCGCCGCGTCCAGCTCCTCCTCCGGCACCGCCCGCGACAGCAGCCCGATCTCGGCCGCCCGCGCGGCGTCGAACACCTCGCCGGTCATGAGGTACTCGGCGGCGGCCCGCCCGCCGAGCCGCCGCAGCACGGGCACCGCGATCATCGCGGGCACCACGCCCAGCCGCACCTCGGTGAACGCGAACGACGCCGTCAGCGGCGCGACCGCGAAGTCGCACGAGGCCACCAGCCCGAGCCCGCCCGCCCGCGCGGTGCCGTTGAGCCGGCACACGACCGGCTTCGGGCTGTCCCACAGCAGCGTGAAGATCTCCGGCAGCGCCGCCGTCACGGGCGCCGCCGGCCTGCCCTCGGCCGCGCGCTGCTCCTTCAGGTCGGCCCCCGAGCAGAAGACCGTGCCGGTGGCGGTCAGCACGACCACCCGGCAGGAGGGCTCGGCCAGCGCCCAGGTCAGCGCGTCCCTCAGGTCGGCGAGCAGGCGCGTCGACAGCGCGTTGCGGTTGTGCGGCGAGTCGAGCGTGACGGTCGCGACGCCGTCCTTCAGGTCGCGGTGCACGAGGCTCGTCATGGGTCCCCCTCCTGGATGATGGCCAGCACGGCGCCGGCCTCGACCTGCCGGCCCCTCTCGACGTGGACGCCGGACACCACGCCGTCGGCCGGGGCGGTGATCCGATGCTCCATCTTCATCGCCTCCAGCACCAGCACCGCCTGCCCCTTGACGACGCGGTCACCGGCCCGCACCTCCACGCGCAGCACGCTGCCCGGCATGGGAGCCAGCAGGGAGCCGGGGACGACGTGCCCGGCGGGCTCCGGCAGGCGCGGCAGCGGGGTCAGCTCGGCGTGGCCGCCCGCGTGGTCGACGTACAGCGGGCCATCGGCGGTGTAGCGGGCGACGTCGAAGGCGTGGCGGACGCCGTCGCGCTCCAGGACCACCCGGTCCGGGGCGGCGCTGACCACGGCCACGCCCTCGGGCAGCGGGTCGTAGACGACGTCGGTCACGTTCCCCGACGGGTCGGTGAAGGAGGCGTGGCGGGGCTGGGAGCGGACGTTGCGCCAGCCGGCCGGCAGGCCGCCCAGGACGGGGGCCCGCCGGCGGTTGCCCGCCGCCAGCGCGAGCGCGGCGGCCAGCCCCGCCGGCGGCTCCTCCTGGGGCCGGGGCGCCGGCGGCGCGCCCGTCGCGAGGGGGCCGCCGGGGTCGAGGAAGCCGGTGTGGGTGTCGCCGGCCAGGAAGTCCGGGTGCGTCAGGACGCGCAGCAGCAGGTCCCGGTTGGTGGTGAGGCCGTGCAGCCGGGCCCGCCGCAGCGCCGCCGCGAGCTTGCGCACCGCCTCCGCCCGCGACGCCCCGTGCGCGATCACCTTCGCCAACATCGGGTCGTAGTAGGGCGAGACCGTCGAACCGGACTCCACCCCGGAGTCGACCCGCACGTCACCGCCGATCTCGAACCGCCGCAACACCCCCGACTGCGGCAGGTACCGCTCGTCCTCCGCGTAGAGCCGCACCTCCACCGCGTGCCCCGACGGACCGGGCGGCCCGGACGGCAGCCGGCCGCCCTCGGCCACCTCCAGCTGCAGCCGGACGAGGTCCACCCCGTACACCAGCTCGGTGACCGGATGCTCGACCTGGAGCCGGGTGTTCATCTCCAGGAACGCCACCCGGTTCCCCCGCACCAGGAACTCCATCGTCCCCGCGCCGACGTAGCCGATCGCGGCCGCCGCCCGCCGCGCCGCCGCCACCAGCCGCTCCCGCACCTCCGGCGCGAGAGCGGGGGAGGGGCACTCCTCGACCACCTTCTGGTGCCGCCGCTGCACGCTGCACTCGCGCTCGCCCAGCGTCCACACGGTGCCGTGCGCGTCGGCCAGCACCTGCACCTCGACGTGCCTGGCCCGCTCCCACAGCGGCTCGGCGAACACCGCCGGGTCGCCGAAGGCCGCCTCCGCCTCCCGCCGTGCCGAGTCCACCTCCCCGGCCAGGCCGCCGGGCTCCCTGACGATCCGCATGCCCCGCCCGCCGCCCCCGGCCGACGCCTTGACCAGCAGCGGGAACTCCCCGGGCGCGGCCAGGTCGAGCGAGGGCAGCACCGGCACCCCGGCCGCCGCCATGAGCCGCTTGGCCTCGATCTTCGACCCCATGGCGGCGATCGTCTCCGGCGGCGGGCCCACCCAGGTCAGCCCGGCCGCCAGCACCGCCCGCGCGAACTCCGCGCTCTCCGACAGGAACCCGTAGCCCGGGTGGACGGCGTCCGCCCCCGAGGCGCGGCAGGCGGCCACGAGGCGGCCGGCGTCCAGGTAGGTCTCGGCGGGGCGGGCGCCCGGCAGGCGTACCGCGAGGTCGGCCTCCGCCACGTACGGCGCGTCCGCGTCGGGGTCGGCGAAGACCGCGACCGTCTCGACGCCGAGCGCCCGGCAGGTGCGGAACACGCGCCGGGCGATCTCCCCCCGGTTCGCCACCAGCAGCCGGCCGATCATGGGCGGAACACGCCGTACCCGGCCGGCTCCGGGACCGGCGCGCTGTTCACCGCCGACAGGCACATCCCCAGCACCGTACGCGTGTCGCGCGGGTCGATCACCCCGTCGTCGTACAGCCGCCCCGACAGGAAGAACGGCAGCGACTCCGCCTCGATCTGCGCCTCCACCATGGCGCGCATGGCCGCGTCCGCCTCCTCGTCGTAGACCTGCCCCCTGGCCTCGGCCGCCGCCCGGCCCACGATGGACAACACCCCGGCGAGCTGCGCGGGGCCCATCACCGCCGACTTGGCGCTCGGCCAGGAGAACAGGAACCGGGGCTCGTAGGCCCGCCCGCACATCCCGTAGTTGCCGGCCCCGTACGAGGCGCCCATGACGATCGTCAGGTGCGGGACCGTCGAGTTGGACACCGCGTTGATCATCATCGCGCCGTGCTTGATGATGCCGCGCTGCTCGTAGTCCCTGCCGACCATGTAGCCGGTGGTGTTCTGCAGGAAGACCAGCGGGGTCCGCGACTGGTTCGCGAGCTGGATGAACTGCGTCGCCTTCTGCGACTCCTCGCTGAACAGCACCCCCTGGGCGTTGGCCAGCACCCCGACCGGATAGCCGTGCACCCGGGCCCAGCCGGTCACCAGCGAGGCGCCGTACAGCGGCTTGAACTCCTCGAACACGCTCGCGTCCACCACCCGGGCGATCACCTCGCGCGGGTCGAACGGCACCTTCAGGTCCTCCGGCACGATGCCCAGCAGTTCCTCCGCCGGATAGCGCGGCTCCTCGGCCGGGTACGGCGTCACGCCCCGCTTGCGCCAGTTCAGCGAGCGCACGATGCGGCGGCCGAGGCGGAGCGCGTCGTGCTCGTCCTGGGCCAGGTGATCGGCGAGGCCGCTCACCCGGGCGTGCATCTCCGCGCCGCCCAGCGACTCGTCGTCGGACTCCTCGCCGGTCGCCATCCGCACCAGCGGCGGGCCGCCCAGGAACACCTTGGCGCGCTCGCGGACCATCACCACGTGGTCGCTCATGCCGGGCACGTACGCGCCGCCCGCCGTCGAGTTGCCGAACACGAGCGCGACCGTCGGCACCCCGGCCGCCGACAGCCGCGTCAGGTCGCGGAAGACCTGCCCGCCCGGGATGAAGATCTCCTTCTGCGCGGGCAGGTCCGCGCCGCCGCTCTCGACCAGGTTCAGGTACGGCAACCGGTTGCGCAACGCGATCTCGGCCGCGCGCAGCGACTTGCGCAGCGTCCACGGGTTCGACGCGCCGCCCCGCACCGTCGGGTCGTTGGCGTTGACCACGCACTCGACGCCCTCGACCACCCCGATCCCGGTCACCACGCCGGCCCCGACCGGGTACTCGCTGCCCCAGGCCGCCAGCGGCGACAGCTCCAGGAACGGCGAGTCGGCGTCCAGCAGCAGCTCCACACGCTCCCTGGCGAGCAGCTTGCCGCGCCGCCGGTGCCGCTCGACGTACTTCGGCCCGCCCCCGGCCACCGCCTTGGCCTGCTCGGCGTCCAGCTCACCCAGCTTGACCAGCATCGCCTCCCGCCGCGCCCGGTACTCGGCGCCGCCGGTGTCCAGCCTGCTGACGATCATCCGAGTACGGTAACCGGGAGCGCGACGCCCGGGCAACGGCGGGCTCGCTGCCCGGGCGGCCGGACCTCAGCTGCAGTGACTCCAGCCCGACTTCCAGGCCGCAGCGCCGATGGAGCCGCCCCAGATGACGCACTTGCCCTTGGCCGGCAGGCGCACCGGACCGGCGTAGGCGCTGAACATGCCCGGGTTGCTCGCGCTCGACCCGCCCTTGACCTGGAGGATCGCGTTCATCTTCACCTTGCCGGGATAGAGCAGGCGCGACATCGTGACGACGCAGTTCTTGCCCGCGCTCGCGTTGTACAGCAGGTAGACCCGGTCGGACTCGCCGATCGCGTGCGAATCGACGATCTTGTAGCCGGAGCCGCACACCGCTGCCGCGTTGTACGGGTTCGGCTTCGGGGCGACCGTCGTCTTGGCGGTGGGCTTCTTGCTCGGGGTCGCCGGGGGGTTGCCGGTGTTGGCGGTGTCGGTGGCGGCCGGCGCGGTGGGCTCCATCTCCGGGTCCACCGACGTCGTCGACTTCTTCTTCGAACGCGTCGGCTTCGGCGTCGGGGTGGGCTCCGGGCGCTTGGTGCTGGTCTGGGGGCGGGGCTGGGCGGTCGCCGGATAGGTCGGGATCTGCGCGACCGGCTGCTCCGTGGGCTTCTTCTTGCCGGTCTTGCCCGGCTCCTCGATGTCCAGGGTGCCGACCGGGACGGGGGTGTCCGTCGGGACGACCGGGTCGGCGGTGGGCTGGCCGGACGGGGGCTCGCCGGGCTGGCCCGCGCCTGAGCCGCCGTCCTGCGTGGCGCGGGAGGAGTCGCCCACGGCCACGACCGGCACGTCCTTGCTGTTGGCCTGGACGACGACCGCGCCCGCGACCACGAGCAGGGCCGCCGCGGCGGCTCCCGACAGGGCCAGCGTCATGGTGCGCCGCTGCTTGGCGGGCGCCCCGTCGCCGTCCTGCCCGCCCGCGGCCCGGCGCCCGCCGCCGGCAGGGGCCCCGGGCCCGCCGTGACCGGCCACGCCGTGACCGGACGCCGCGGCCCCGGCCTGAGCCGGACCTCCGGCGTGCGGGCCGCTCGCGGGGCCATGGGGGTGAGCGTGCGGGCCGCCCTGGTGCTGGGCGGCGTTGCCGGGGGAAGGCTGGTGCGAACCGGCGGCCACGCCGGGCCGGCCCTGGGCGCCAGGGTGGCCCTGCCCGGGGTGGCCCTGGGCGGTGGGGTAGGAGGCGGGGGCGCCGGCCTGGGGGCCGCTGGGGGCGCCCGGGCCCGTGGGCGGGCTGCCCGCGCCGGGCTGGGCGGGCCCGTTCTGGATGGCCGCGGCGAGGTGCGGGAAGGGGCCGGACTGCGGCGGAAAGCCGGGCTGGGCCCAGGGGCCGGGGTAGGCGTCCTGGCCGGGCTGGCCGGGGTGGCTCGGGTGGGGGGCGGGGGTGGCGGGTGCGTGGCCGGTGAGGTGTTGTCCCGTGACCGGTTCGACGGCCGCCCTGGGCGCGGGCTGGCCGGTGAGGCGGACGACGAGGTCGTCGGCCGTCGGCCGCTGCGACGGGTCCTTGGACAGGCAGGCGGCCACCAGCTCGCCCAGCTCGCCCTCACCCTTCATCCCGCCCAGCTCCGGCTCCTCGTTGAGGATCCGGTTCATGACGACGGGGATCGAGTCGGCGCCGAAGGCGGGCTTGCCGGTGGCGGCGAAGACCATGGTGACGCCCCAGGCGAACACGTCGGCCGCCTCCGACACGGCCGCCCCGCTGAGCTGCTCCGGCGCCAGGTACGACGGCGTCCCCATCGCCATCCCCGTGGCCGTCGCGCCGGGCGAGTCGAGGGCGCGTGCGATGCCGAAGTCGATCACGACCGGCCCCTCGGGGCCCATGAGGACGTTGGCGGGCTTGAAGTCGCGGTGCAGGATCCCGGCCCGGTGGATGGCGGCGAGCGCGGTGGCGGTGCTGATGGCCAGCCGCTCCAGCGCGGCGCCGCGCCGCGGCCCCTCGGTGAGGACGAGCTCGCGCAGCGACGGCCCGGGAACGAACTCGCTCACGATGTACGGCCGGCTGCCGTCGAGGTCGGCGTGCAGCACGGGCGCGGTGCAGAACCGGGCCACCCGCTGCGCCACCGCGACCTCGCGCAGGAACCGGGTCCGCGCGTCGGCGTCGGCCACGAGGGCGTGGTGCAGCAGCTTGACCGCCACCTGCTCCCCGGACTCGCTCTTGCCGAGATAGACAACGCCCTGGCCGCCCTCGCCGAGCCGGGCGACGATGTCGTACGCCCCCAGCCGTCGCGGGTCGTCCGCCGCCAACGGCTGGAACTGATTCACCCGGACCCCCATTACAACCCGATAGATGGGGCAAAACGCTACCAGCGTGACGTCGGGGACGTCTGCCGTACCTGTCAGAAGTTTCACGTTCTGACGGGACAAGTCAGCTTCCGTCGCAGGTCGTGTGCACGGCGAAACGCAAGGTCACGGCTTGGTGAACAGTTCTACCGGCCGGTCAGGTCAGGCGATCGCCTTGCCCGGGTTGAGGAGGTTCAGCGGGTCGAGCACGGCTTTGATGCCCCGCTGCACCTCGGCCGCCACCGGCCCCGACTCCATCGCGAGCCATCGCCGCTTGAGCAGCCCCACCCCGTGCTCGCCGGTGAGCGTGCCGCCCAGCTCCAACGCCCGCCGGAACACCTCGTCCGCCGCCGCCCACACCTCGGCGGGCGGCTCGGCGGCGCCGCGGTCGAAGATGAAGACCGGGTGCAGGTTGCCGTCCCCGGCGTGCGCGACCGTGCAGATCCGCACCCCGTGCCGGACGCCGGCCGCCTCGATCGCGCCGATCATGTCGGGCAGCGCCGAGCGCGGCACGCACACGTCCTCGACCAGGCACGCCCCGAGGCGCTCCTTGGCCGGGTACGCCAGCCGCCGCAGCCCCACCAGCTCCTCGGTCTCGGCCGGCCCGGCGGAGACCGCCACGAACGTGGCCCCGTGGTCGGCGCAGATCCGCTCCATCCTGGCGACCGCGGCCTGCCCGTCGCCCGCGTCGGACTGGCCGATGAGCATGGCCTGCGTGCCGGGCTCCAGCCCGATGTTGCGCCAGTCGTCGATGGCCTGGAGGGTGGCCCGGTCGAGCAGCTCCATGAGCGACGGCCGGCAGCCGGCCGCCATGATCGCCGACACCGCGGCCCCCGCCTCCCGCAGCGAGCCGAACTCGGCGGCGAACGTCGCGGGCGGCCCGTCCGGCGCGGGCCGCAGCCGCAGCGTGGCGGCGGTGATCACGCCGAGCGTGCCCTCGGAGCCGACGAACAGCCCGGTCAGGTCGTAGCCGGTGACGCCCTTCATCGTGCGCCGGCCGGTCTCCAGCACCCGTCCGTCGGCCAGCACCACCTCCAGGCCGAGCGCGGAGTCGCGGGTGACGCCGTACTTGACGCACCGCAGCCCGCCGGCGTTGGTCGCCAGGTTGCCGCCGATCGTGGAGATCTCGTACGAGGAGGGGTCGGGGGCGTACATGAGGCCGTGCTCCCTGGCCGCCCGGTCCAGGTCGGCGGTGATGACGCCGGCCTCGGCGACGGCGATCTCGTCGGCCGGCGACAGCTCCCTGACGGCCGTCAGGCCGGCCAGCGACAGGACGAGCGCCCCGTCGCCGGCGACCGCCCCGCCGGCCAGGCCGGTGCCCGCGCCGCGCGGCACGACCGGGACCCGGTGCTCGGTGGCCCACCGCAGGGTGGTGACGACGTCCTCGCGGGAGGCGGCGAGCACGACCGCGAGCGGCTTGCCGGGCTCCAGGAACGTGCGGTCGCGGGCGTAGGAGTCGATCACGTCGGGGTCGGTCACGACCCGCGCTTCGGACAGCGAGTGCACCAGGGCATCAATCGGTCTCACGGACAGCAGCCTACGGTTTGCGCATGTCGGTGCTTAAGGACAAACTGCCCGGGTGGAAGTCAGGTGCCCGGTGTGCTCGGAGACTGACCAGGTCGTAGCGGTCCCCGGGGCGGTCGCCGCCGGGACGACGTACAAGATCGGGCGGGTGCGCTTACCCGGCACCCGGGAGGTCGCCGACCTGCCCACCGCCGCCATGCTGGGCGCGTCCAAGCACGTGATGAGCCGCACCCAGCTCGCGGTCTGGCTGTCCTTCCCGAGCCGCCACTACACGGCCTGGACCAGGAACCAGGGCTACCTGCTGCTGCTCGCCGCGGCCCTGGTGCACCTGGTCGTCTCGCTGGTGATCGCGATGGGCCAGGACCCCCAGTGGGGCGAGGTGCTGCTCGCCCCGTTCTGCCTGACCGGCCTGTTCTGGGGGTTCGGCCTGCTGAACGTGCTCGGCGCGCGCGGCGCCCGCAAGCGCGACGCGCAGGAGGCGCCGGCCAGGGAGAAGGCCCTGGCCGTATGGGAACGCCTCTACTACTGCGCCCGTGACAACGTGGTCTACGAGCCGGGGGTCGGCGTCTCGTTCCACCCGAGCGAGACGCGCGAGTACATCTTCGGCTTCCGCCCGGGGCGTTAGGCGAGCCCCCGCTCCTCGGCCACCAGCCGGACGCAGACGGCCAGGCCCTCGATGGCCTGCTCCAGCTCCTCCAGCTCCGGGTACGTCGGCGCGATGCGGATCGTGCGGTCGTCGGGGTCCTTGCCGTAGGGGTGCGTGGCCCCGGCCGGCGTGAGCGCGATGCCCGCCGCCTTGGCCCTGGCCACGACCTCGGCGGCGTGCGGCACCTCCAGGCTGATGAAGTAGCCGCCCTTGGGGCTGGTCCAGCTCGCCAGGCCGCCGAGCCGCTCGGTCAGCACCTTGTCGACCAGCTCGAACTTCGGCCCGATCAGCGCGGCGTGCTTGCGCATGTGCGCCTCGACGCCCGCCGGGTCGCGCAGGAACTCCACGTGCCGGAGCTGGTTGAGCTTGTCGGGACCGATGGACTGCTTGGCGGTGTTGTACAGGAACCACTCGACGTTCGCCGGGGAGGAGCCGAAGAACGACACCCCGGCGCCGGCCAGCGTCACCTTGGAGGTGGAGGCGTAGACGAACACCCGGTCGGGGTTGCCCGCCGCGGCGGCCAGCGCCAGCAGGTCGGCCAGCTCGGCGGGGGAGTCGGTGAGGTGGTGCACCGCGTAGGCGTTGTCCCAGAAGATGCGGAAGTCGGGGGCCGCCGCGGGCATGGCGGCCAGCCGCCGCACGGTCTCGTCGCTGTAGACGACGCCGGACGGGTTGCTGTACTTCGGCACGCACCACATGCCCTTGACGCTCGCGTCCTCGGCGACCAGGCGCTCGACGACGTCCATGTCGGGGCCGTCGGCGGTCATCGGGACGGCGACCATCGTGATCCCGAACCGCTCGCAGATGGTGAAATGCCGGTCGTAGCCGGGCACCGGGCACAGGAACGTGATCGTCGGCTCCTCCACCCAGCGGCGGGCCGCGCCCGGCACCGGGCTGAGCAGCGCGTGCGTCACGGTGTCGTGCATGAGCGCGAGGCTGGCGTTGCCACCCACCACGAGCTGCCCGGCGGGCACCTGGAGCAGCGGCGCGAACAGCTCGCGCAGCTCGGCCAGGCCCTGCAGGTTGCCGTAGTTGCGGGCGTCGGTGCCGTCGGCCGCCCGGTGACCGGTCGGCAGTCTGAGCATGTCGTCGGAGAGGTCGAGCTGGCGCGGCGACGGCTTGCCCCTGGTGAGGTCGAGCGAGAGCCCGCGCTGGACGAGGGCGTCGTAGTCAGCCTGTGCGGTCACGAGTGATCTCTCCTCCGAGTCGTCCGGTGCCCGCCCAAGGATAGAAGAACCCGCGAGGTGCCGGGTCGCGCGGGGGCGAATGTGGGCGAACGCCTTCCCGAGCGGCGATCCATGGCGTGGAATGGGGGGATCGGGGGCAGCCACACTCCGCGCCGGAGGGAGCAGCCGTGACGACCGTTCGCGAGACCACGATCGAGCAGGTCAGGCGCCGCCGCACCGGGACCGTGATCGCGTCCTGGCTGTCGACGACGGACCACAAGGTCATCGGCTACCTCTACCTGATCACCTCGTTCGCGTTCTTCCTCGTCGGCGGCGTGATGGCGATGATCATGCGGGCCGAGCTGGCCCAGCCGGGGCTGCAGGTGGTCAGCCAGGAGGCCTACAACCAGCTCTTCACCATGCACGGCACGATCATGCTGCTGCTGTTCGCGACGCCGCTGTTCGCCGGGTTCACCAACGTGATCATGCCGCTGCAGATCGGCGCGGCGGACGTGGCCTTCCCCCGGCTGAACGCGGTCGCGTACTGGATGTTCCTGTTCGGGGGGATCATCGCCTTCGCGGGGTTCTTCACGCCCGGCGGGGCGGCCGACTTCGGCTGGTTCGCCTACACGCCGCTGTCGTCGGCCACGTACTCGCCCGGCGTCGGCGGCGACCTGTGGATCATGGGGCTGGCGCTGTCCGGCCTCGGCACGATCCTCGGCGCGGTCAACTTCATCACCACGATCATCGGCCTGCGCGCGCCCGGCATGACCATGTTCCGCATGCCCATCTTCACCTGGAACGTGCTGCTGACCAGCATGCTCGTGCTGATGGCGTTCCCGGTGCTGGCGGCGGCGCTGCTGGTGCTGGAGGCCGACCGCAAGCTCGGCACGCACGTCTTCCTCGCCGCCAACGGCGGCCCGATGCTCTGGCAGCACCTGTTCTGGTTCTTCGGCCATCCCGAGGTCTACATCATCGCGCTGCCGTTCTTCGGGATCATCACCGAGGTGCTCCCGGTCTTCAGCCGCAAGCCGATCTTCGGCTACATGGGGCTGGTGGGCGCCACGATCGCGATCGCCGGGCTGTCGATGACGGTGTGGGCGCACCACATGTTCCCGACCGGGCAGGTGCTGCTGCCGTTCTTCTCGTTCATGACGTTCCTCATCGCGGTGCCGACCGGGGTGAAGTTCTTCAACTGGATCGGCACGATGTGGCGGGGCCATCTGAGCTTCGAGGCGCCGATGTTGTTCGCCGTCGGCTTCCTCGTGACGTTCCTGCTCGGCGGGCTCACCGGCATCATCCTGGCCTCGCCGCCGCTCGACTTCCACATCAGCGACACCTACTTCGTCGTCGCGCACTTCCACTACGTGGTGTTCGGGACCGTGGTGTTCGCCATGTTCTCCGGCTTCTACTTCTGGTGGCCGAAGATGACCGGGCGGATGCTGGACGACCGGCTCGGGCGGCTGCACTTCTGGCTGCTGTTCGTCGGCTTCCACACCACGTTCCTCATCCAGCACTGGCTGGGGCAGATCGGCATGCCGCGCCGCTACGCCGACTACAGCGCCGGCGACGGCTTCACCACGCTGAACGAGATCTCCTCCGTGGGCGCGTTCCTGCTGGGCGCCTCCACGCTGCCGTTCCTCTGGAACGTGTGGAAGACGGCCAGGCGCGCGCCGAAGGTCACGCTGGACGACCCCTGGGGCTACGGCAACTCCCTGGAATGGGCCACCTCCTGCCCGCCGCCCCGGCACAACTTCGTCAGCATCCCGCCCATCCGCTCCGAGCGGCCCGCCTTCGACCTGCACTACCCGCGTGAGGCGGGCCAGCGGGAGCCGTCGGCGGACGAGGCGGACCAGCCGGCCGTCGGCCCGCGCGAGACGGCTCCTGAGGACACATCCGACTGACCTTTCACGCCAGGTGCCCCGGTGCTTGGGTGGAGGTGACGTTTCGCCCATCTGTTTCGCCTATCTAGGGAGATCGGCGATGAGCGGCACGAAAATCCCCTTCGACCCCGAGACGGCCCCCTGCGGCCGGAGCGCCGGGGGACAGCGCCTGGTCGACGACGACGGCTACGGGATGGTGATCCGCGACCAGTTCTTCGACTGCGGCTGCCGGCGCATCCGGCACGAGTACCACGACGGGAGCATCCACCTGTCCGCCGTCCGCTGCGACGGCAAGCGGGTGAAGGACCTTCTCCAGCCCGACCACGGGAGCTGAGCATGATCGACGTGCTGATCGTCGGCGGCGGCGCGGCGGGCCTGCGCGCGGCCGTCGCCGTCGCCGAGAGCGACCCCGCCGCCAAGGTGGCGGTCGTCTCGAAGGTCTACCCCATGCGCAGCCACACGGTCTCGGCCGAGGGCGGCGCGGCGGGGGTGATCGGCCTCGACGACTCGCACGACGAGCACTGCTACGACACGATCTCCGGCGGCGACTGGCTGCCCGACCAGGACGCGGTCGAGGTGTTCGTGCGCGAGGCGCCGCGCGAGCTGATGCGGCTGGAGCACTGGGGCTGCCCGTGGAGCCGCGAGCCCGACGGGCGGGTCGCGGTCCGCCCGTTCGGCGGCATGAGGAAGATGCGCACCTGGTACGCCGCCGACAAGACCGGCTTCCACCTGCTGCACACGTTGTTCCAGACCACGCTGAAGTACCGCGAGCTGGTCCGCTACGACGAGTGGTACGTCACGAAGCTGGTCGTGGACGACGGCCGGGTGCACGGCGTCGTCGCCATGGAGATCAGGACCGGCCGGGTCGAGACCATCCCCGCCAGGACCGTCATCCTGGCCACCGGCGGCTGCGGCCGGGTCTTCCCCTTCACCACCAACGCCGCCATCAAGACCGGCGACGGCATGGCCCTCGCCTACCGCGCGGGCGCGCCGCTGAAGGACATGGAGTTCGTCCAGTACCACCCGACCGGCCTGCCGTTCACCGGCATCCTCATCACCGAGGCGGCCAGGGCGGAGGGCGGCTGGCTGATCAACAAGGACGGCTACCGCTACCTCCAGGACTACGACCTCGGCAAGCCCACGCTCACGCCGACGCTGCGCAGCATGGAGCTGGGGCCGCGCGACCGGCTCTCCCAGGCGTTCGTGCACGAGCAGCGGGCCGGGCGCACCGTGGACACGCCGTACGGGCCGGTCGTCTACCTGGACCTGCGCCACCTGGGCGAACGCAAGATCGACGCCCGCATCCCGTTCGTGCGCGAGCTGTGCCGCAGCTACCAGAACCTGGACCCGGCCACCGACCTCATCCCGGTGCGGCCGGTCGTGCACTACATGATGGGCGGCGTCCACACCGACCTCGACGGCGCCACCCCCGTCGCCGGGCTCTACGCGGCCGGGGAGACCGCGTGCGTGAGCATCAACGGCGCCAACCGGCTCGGCTCCAACTCGCTGCCGGAGTGCCTGGTCTTCGGCCGCCGCGCCGGGGAGGCCGCCGCCGGCTTCGCCCGCGCGCACCGCGGTCCCGAGTCCCCGGCGGTGCGCAGCCAGGGCGCCGACGAGGAGCGGCGGCTGGCCAGGGCCCGCGCCGGCGAGCGCGCCGGCCCGGGCGCCGGCGAGCGCATCGCCGACCTGCGCGAGCGCATGCAGCACACGCTGGAGGGCGCGGCCGGCATCTACCGGTCGGGCGCCGCGCTGGCCGAGGCCGCCGACACCCTCGCCGAGCTGCGCGAACGCGCCGACGACGCGCTCGTCGAGGACACCAGCAGCGCGTTCAACACCGAGCTGATCGCGCTGCAGGAGCTGCACGCCATGCTGGACGTCGCGCGCACGATCGCCGCCTGCGCGCTCAACCGGCGCGAGTCGCGCGGCGCGCACCAGCGCACCGACCACGTCGCCAGGGACGACCGCGGCTACCTGGCCCACTCGCTGGTGCACCGCGCGCCCGACGGCAGCCCGTCGGTGACGCTGCTGCCCGTGACGATCACCCGGTGGCCTCCGGGAGAAAGGGTGTACGGCCGTGACTGACACCACGCGCGAGCTCCGGCGGGAGGCGGGCACGCGCACGATCAGGATGGAGATCGCCCGCTACCGGCCGGGCCGCGACGCCGAGCCGGTGTTCGAGGGCTACGACGTGCCGCTCATGGCCGACTGGGCGGTGCTCGACGGCCTGACCTACGTCAAGGACCGGCTGGACGGCAGCCTGTCGTTCCGCTGGTCGTGCCGGATGGGGGTGTGCGGCTCGTGCGGCATGACGGTCAACGGCGAGCCCCGCCTGACCTGCGGCACGTTCCTCACCGAGTACGGCGGCGGGCCGGTGCGGATCGAGCCGCTGAAGGGCTTCCCCATCATCAGGGACCTGATCGTGGACATCGAGGGCTTCCTCGCCAAGCTGTCGTCGGTGCGCCCGTGGCTGGTGCGCGAGGGCGAGGAGCTGCCGCTCGGCACCGAGTACGCCCAGACGCCCGCGCAGCTGGAGGCGTACAAGCAGTACAGCGAGTGCATCAACTGCCTGCTGTGCTACTCGGCCTGCCCGGTGTACGTGCTCGACCCCGACTTCCTCGGCCCGGCCGCGATCGCCCTGGCCCAGCGCTACAACCTGGACTCGCGCGACATGGGCGACCGGTTCGACGTGCTCAACGCCGAGGAGGCGGTCTGGGGCTGCACGTTCGTCGGCGAGTGCACCCGGGTGTGCCCCAAGCACGTGGACCCGGCCGAGGCCATCCAGCGTTACAAGGTGACCGCGGCCATGCGGTCGGTGCTGCCGTGGGGGCGGCGATGACCGTCGCCTATCGCCCCCGGCGCGACCGCCTGTGGTTCGCCCGCACCCGCTCCTACACCCTGTTCGTGCTGCGCGAGCTGACCAGCGTCTTCGTGGCGTGGGCGGTCGCGTTCACGCTCATGCTGCTGGCCGCGGTCCTCGGCGGCACGCTGCCGCAGTTCGCGGCGCTGGCCGCGCGGCCGTGGATGATCGCGCTGAACGTGGTCGCGCTGGCCGCGACCGTCTTCCACGCGGTCACCTTCCTCAACCTCGCGCCCAAGGCGACCGTCGTCCGGCTGGACGGCTGGCGGGTGCCGGCCTGGATGATCCAGGGCGGCAACCACACGGCCTGGGCGCTGGTCTCGCTGCTCGTCGCCTACCTGGTGCTCAGGACACCGTGAGGGGGTCGCCGTGAGGCGCACGCCGGAGCCGTACCTGTGGTTGTTGTTCAGCGGCGGGGGAGTGGTGGCGGCGCTGGTGCTGCCGGTGCTGGTGCTGCTGTTCGGGGTGCTGATGCCGCTCGGCGTGGTGGACTGGCCCACCGCCGGGCACCTGGGCGCCCTGGTGGGGAACGTGGTCGTGCGGGTCGTGCTGCTGGTCGTGGTGGTGCTGTGCCTGTTCCACGCGGCGCACCGGATCCGGTTCACGAGCGAGGAGCTGCTGGGGATCGCCAGGTTCGACCCGATCATCGCGGTGCTGTGTTACGGCGGAGCTATCGCCGGTGGTGTGATCGCGGCGACATTGATGGTCTAAATGTCGTATTTTGATCACGTTTCAACAACGCACTTTACGATGGGTTTATTTACGCTCTAGCGTCCGGCATTGCACACCCTATGGCCATGCGCCCGGCGACCCCGGGCAGAGAGGGTTCCTGGTGCCCAGCACAAAGCGCTTATTGGCAGCTTTCCCGGCGGTCGCCCTGCTTGGCGCCGCCCTGTCCGTGCCCACCGCTCAGGCGGCCTCCGTCGCCGCCTACGCGCCCACGGCCGCGGACTACTACATCAACTACGCTCCGCCGCGCGTCGAGAAGGACCCCGCGGAGCCGGGCCTCACCAACGCGAAGGCCCGCTCGCTGACCCCGGCCCAGAAGTTCGACCGGAAGTTCAGCAGCGGCAACCCGGTGGCCGGCCGCATCCTCGCCGCCCGCGAGCAGGAGGCGATCAGGACCGGCCGCAACCCGGCTGAGTGGATCTTCAAGAACTCCAAGCAGACCCGCACCGCCAAGCTCCTCACCGTCCTGGTCGAGTTCAACGAGCAGGCCAACGACGACTTCTCCGGCTTCAACCGGCTGCGCACCGTCGACAGCGACCCCGACGACTGCGTCGTCGAGCCGCCCGGCACGCTGAAGAACGGCCCATTGCACAACAACATCCCCGACCCGGCGACCCTGCCGCACGAGGACAACAACTCCTTCTGGGTCAAGGACTTCAGCACCGACCACTTCAACAAGATGCTCTACACCGACCAGGGCATCACCGAGCGCGTCCGCAAGGACCTCAAGGACCCGCGCGACGGCAGGCCCGGCATCGACATCTCCGGCTTCACGATGAAGAAGATGTACGAGGAGATGTCGAAGGGCGCCTACTCGGTCACCGGCGCGGCGGTCGGCTGGATCAAGGTCCCGCACTCCGAGGCCTGGTACGGCGCCGCGGCCTGCGGCGGCGCGCCCCAGGACATGTCCGGTCACCCGGACAACCAGCTCGGCGCGCAGCAGCTCGCCATCGACACCGTCGACGCCCTCGCCAAGGCCCAGCCGGGCTTCCCGTGGGCCGACTACGACCTGGAGGACACCTCCGACGCCGACGGCGACGGCAACTTCCAGGAGCCCGACGGTGTCATCGACCACCTGGTGCTGGTGCACGCCGGCAAGGACAAGTCCTCCGACGGCGGCACCGAGGGCACCTACGCGATCTGGGCGCACTCCAGCGCGGTCGCCGGCGGCTACGCCGTCCCCGGCACCGACAAGAAGATCTCCAACTACATCGTGCAGCCCGAGGACTCCGGCGTCGGCGTCTTCGCCCACGAGTACGGCCACGACCTCGGCCTGCCCGACCTGTACGACACCTCGGGCGCGGCCAGCTCCGCCGTCGACTTCTGGGACCTGATGTCCAGCGGCTCGCACTCCGGGCCCATCTTCCAGTCGATGCCGGCGCACATGGGCCTGTGGGACAAGTGGGTGCTCGGCTGGGCGAACCCGAAGACGTTCGAGCCGGGTGACGCGGCCAAGCTCGTCACCGTCGGCCAGTCCTCGCGCACGCCCAAGCTCACCGCCGACGGCGTCCGGGTCAACCTGGCCTCCACGCCGCTGAAGATGGTCGACCCGCACAGCGGCTCCAACGCCTGGTGGACCAACCTCGACCAGGAATGGGCCAACGTCCACCTGACCCGCGACCTGCCGGTCCCGTCCGGCGCCGACGTGCGGCTGTGGATGTGGAACAACTACGAGATCGAGCAGGACTGGGACTTCGGCTTCGTCGAAGTCTCCACCGACGGCGGCCAGACCTGGACGCAGCAGAAGGTCTACGACGAGGCCGGCAACGAGGTCACCACGCCCGACGGCTACCCGGACCCGAACAAGAACCTCAAGACGTTCGGCAACAAGAAGTACGGGCTCACCGGTGACACCGGCAACCAGTGGCGGCACGACTACGTCAACCTGACCGCGTACGCCGGGCAGACCGTCAAGCTGCGCCTCACGTACAACACCGACGCGGCCTACACCCCGCGCGGCTGGCACGTGGACGACTTCGCGCTCACCAACGGCGCCGAGACCGTCTGGAGCGACGACGTCGAGGGCGGCGACAACGGCTGGAAGGCCACCGGCGGCACCTTCACCAACACCAGCGGCCAGGGCTGGACCCGCAACAACGGCGAGCGCGAGATCCAGCGCTTCTACCTGGCCGAGTGGCGCAACTTCGACGGCTTCGACAAGGGCCTCGCCTACACCTACGACACCGACTACTCCCGCGAAGGGGCGTGGAAGGTACAGAAGATCAAGTACAACGCGCCCGGCCTGCTGGTCTGGTACCGCGACTCGACCTTCACCAACAACTCGATCGGCAACAACCTGACGCTGCCGCCGAGCCTCGGCTCCAAGGGCAGCCTGCTCGTCGTGGACTCCCACTTCGACCCGCTGCGCCGCACCGGCGTCGCGGCCGAGAAGGACCCGACGGCCAACAAGAACCTGCAGGGGCGCGTGCAGACGTCCAACGCGGCGTTCGGCTTCGGCAAGACCTACCCGTTCAAGGAGTGCGTGGAGGGCCCCGACGAGCCGTTCAGCGCCTACTGCACCGACTTCCCGGCGCAGAAGGGCGTGTCGGCCTTCACCGACGCCAAGACCTGGTACCCCGGCGTGGAGCTGCTCAACGGCCGCCTCGCCTACCGGGACTTCGACGCCTCGGCGGTCGTGCCCTCCAAGGGCGACCAGGCGTACACCACCCGCGCGGTGCACGCGGACGGCACTCCCGCCCCCGAGCTGTACGGCCAGGTGGTCGCCGGCTCGGTGCTCGGCACCGGCAACCCGGGTGACGAGGGCAAGGCGCTCGGCGTGCAGTTCAAGCTGATCAGCCCGCTGCCGGGGAACCTGGGCGCCATCGTCCAGGTCGTCCCGCCGAAGAAGTAGATCATGGGCCGCCGGGGGCTCCCGGCGGCCCTACCATTGGTGACCATGAGCGAATTGCGCACCAAGACCGAGCACACCGCGGCGATCCAGCGGGATCGCCGGGTGGCCGTGGTGGTGAACACTCGCTCGCGCCGGGGCCGGCGCCACTACTTCGAGGTCATCGAGCAGCTCCACAACTCGGGCTTCGAACCGCTGGCGGAGCTGTCGGTCTACAACCCCAAGCGGCTGCGCGAGCTGCTCGACACCGCGCTGGCGACCGACCCCGACCTGCTCATCGTGGGCGGCGGCGACGGCACCCTGTCCTCCGCCGTGCGCCACGTCGCCCACCGCGACGTGGCGCTCGGCGTGCTGCCGCTCGGCACCACCAACAACTTCGCCCGCAGCCTCGGCCTGCCGCTCGACCTGGCCGGGGCGATCCGGGTGTTCCAGAGCGGCAAGGTGGCCGACATCGACCTCGGCATGGCCGACGACCGGCCGTTCGCCAACCTGGCCAGCTTCGGGGTGTCGGTCGAGGTGGCGGGCAAGGTCAAGCCGTGGTTCAAGCGCCTGGTGGGCCGCCCGGCCTACCCGCTGACGGCGCTGACCGTGCTGCCCGGCCACCGGCCCTTCCGCGCCTACATCACGGTGGAGGGGCAGCGGCACGAGCTGCTCACCCACCAGCTCAACATCGCCAACGGCCGCTTCCACGGCGGCTGGCAGGTGGCCAGGGACATCAGCATCGACAACGGCATGCTGGTGGCCTACCAGCTCGGCTCCGGCAAGAAGCTCCGCCTGCTCGGCGAGACCCTGATCAGGGCCACCACCGGCCGCTGGCGCAGCCTCGCGGGCGGGCCGTTCGTCGTGGGGCGGGAGATGCTGCTGGAGACCGACCCGCCGATGGCCGCCGACGTGGACGGCGAGGTGCGGCTGCGCACCCCCATCCGGCTCCGCGTGGTGCCGAACGGGGTGCGCGTCATGGTGCCGGCCTCCTTCGAGGACCGCTGATCAGCCACACCGCCAGGAGATCCCCATCACCTGCGTCCCTTCTCTCGACAGCTCACTCACCGTAGGCGAATGAGCGCCCGGCGTCACGGGTGTGATGCGTGCGGAGGGGGCGTGCGTCAGGGTTCCTCCGGGCGCTCGCCCAGCCGGTCGTAGGCGGGGGCGAGCGCCTGCCCCAGGTCGGCGGGCGGCGGGAAGACGCGCAGCAGCAGGCCGGGAGCCGCCGCGGCCGGGCGCCGCTCGGGCCGGTGCACGCTCGCGCCAGGGGCGTAGAAGTCGGCCAGCCGCTCGGCGAACGGCACGTCCGCCACGGCCGGCGGCTCCGCCGGCCGGTCCGCCGCCAGCGACCCCAGCAGCTGCTCCCGGGTGCGCCCCCGCCAGGCCAGCACGAGGAACGGGTCGTCGTCGAACGCCTCGGCCAGCAGGTAGAGCACCGCCGACAGGTGCTTGCACGGGAAACCCCAGTCGGGGCAGGAGCAGTCCATGTCGAGGTCGCGCGGGAACAGGTCCACCCCCGCCGCGGCGAACAACTCCTCGATCTCCGGCGGCATCTCCCCGGCCAGCAGCCGGGCCCGGTGCACCGCCTGCGCCGCGACGGCCGCCTCCAGCTCGGCCCACCGGCTCTCGCCGAACGCCTCGATCCTGACCACCACCGCGTACGGGGTGCGCCGCGAGCCCTGCACGGCCGCCCTGACCTCGCCGGCCTCCAGGTCGATCGACAGGACCTGGCCCTGCCGGGCGTAGGCCCGGCCGCGGGAGAGCCGGCCCTTGTCGCAGACGCGCTCCAGGATGTCGATGAAGCGCCGCGACCACCAGGTGGAGCCGATCGAGCCGCGCTTCGACCGGGCCCGCAGCCCGCCCTCCACGCGGATGGGGCCCGGATGGCCGTAGCCGTGCTCGAAGTCGTCGAACCACGCCATCGTCAGCCCACCGCCCCCTGCGCCGGCTCGGCCGTCAGCCGGAACACCTCGCGCAGCTCGCCGGTGGACAGGTCCGTCAGCCACTCCTCGCCGGTGCCGACCACCCGCTCGGCCAGGGCCTTCTTGCGCTCGATCAGCTCGTCCACGCGCTCCTCCAGGGTGCCGGCGCAGATCAGCTTGCGGACCTGGACGTTCTTGCGCTGCCCGATGCGGAAGGCGCGGTCGGTGGCCTGGTCCTCCACGGCCGGGTTCCACCAGCGGTCCACGTGCACGACGTGGCTGGCGGCCGTCAGGTTGAGCCCGACGCCGGCCGCCTTCAGCGACAGCACGAACAACATCGGCTCCGGGTCGTGCTGGAACCGGTCCACCAGGCGGTCGCGGGTCTTCTTCGGCAGGCCGCCGTGCAGCCACAGCACCGGGCGCTCCAGCCGCCGCTCCAGGTAGGGCTGCAGGAGCGCGCCGAACTCGGCGTACTGCGTGAACAGCAGCGCCTTCTCGCCCTCGGCCAGGATCTCCTCGCCGAGCTGCTCCAGGCGGGCCAGCTTGCCGGAGCGGCCCGCCAGGCGGGAGCCGTCCTTCAACAGGTGGGCGGGGTGGTTGCAGACCTGCTTGAGCTTGGCCATGGTGGCGAGCACCAGGCCGCGCCGCTCGATGCCCTCGCTGTCGTCGATCTTCGCCAGCATGTCGTCCACGACCGCCTGGTAGAGGCTCGCCTGCTCGGGCGTGAGCGGGCACCACTCCTTGACCTCCAGCTTCTCCGGCAGGTCGGAGATGATGGAGGTGTCGGTCTTGAGCCGGCGCAGGATGAACGGGCCGGTGGCCCGCTTCAGCGCGGCGGCGGCCTCGTCGTCCTGGCGGGCCTCGATCGGCTCCTGGTAGCGGGTGCGGAAGCGGGCGCGCGGCCCGAGCAGGCCCGGGTTCGCGAACTCCATGATCGACCAGAGCTCCGCCAGGTGGTTCTCGACGGGCGTGCCGGTCAGGGCCAGGCGGGTGGGGGCCGGGATCGCGCGGACCGCCCGCGCCTGCAGGGTGCCGCTGTTCTTGATCGCCTGGGCCTCGTCGCACACCACCCGGCGCCACTCGTGCCGCCGCAGGGTCTCCAGGTCGCGGTGGGCGGTGCCGTACGTGGTGATCACCAGGTCGGCGCCCGGGATGTGCGCGGCGTCGCGCCCGCCGCCGTGGTGGACGTACACGCGCAGGCCCGGGGCGAACCTGGCGGCCTCCCGCTGCCAGTTGCCGATCAGCGACATCGGGCACACCAGCAGCGTCGGCGTCCCCGCCGCCTCGTGGACGAGCAGCGCGAGCGTCGTGACCGTCTTGCCGAGGCCCATGTCGTCGGCCAGCACCCCGCCGAGGCCCAGCTCCGACAGGAAGCTCAGCCAGGCCAGGCCGCGCTCCTGGTACGGGCGCAGCACCGCGTCCAGCCCCGGCGGCGTCGCGATCGGCCGCAGCCGCCGCTCGGCCCGGCCGGACAGCAGGTCGCCGAGCACGCCGTCGGCGTCCACCTCCAGCAGCGGCAGCTCGCCGTCGTCCGCGACCACCTGCCGCAGCACCTCGGCCGCGCTCGCCTCCCCCGCCCTGGAGCCCTCCACGGCCCGCAGCGCCGCCTTCAGCTGCCGCTCGTCCAGCTCCACCCACTGGCCGCGGACCCGCACCAGCGGCACCTTCAGCCGGGCCAGCTCGGCCAGCTCCTCCTCGGTGACGGTGTCCTCGCCGACCGCCAGGTCCATCCGGAAGTCGACCAGCTCGCGCAGGCCGAAGCCCTGGCTCACGGCCGCCGTCTGCGCCTTGGTCCTGGTGGTGAGCTTGAGCCCGAGCCGGGTGCGGCCCGCCCAGCGGGGGAGCTGCACGCCGAACCCGGCCGCCTGCAGCAGCGGCGCGGCCTGGCGCAGGAACCCGAAGGCGCCCGCGGTGTCCAGCGGCAGCTCGCACGGCTCCGGGACGCGCAGGGCGCGATCCAGCTCCGGGTAGAGGCGGACGGCGCGGCCGAGGCCGGTCAGCAGCTCGCGTTCGGGGGCCGGGGGCAGGCCGGGGGCGCGTTCGCCGGCCCAGAGGGCGGCGGCGGGGACGTACAGGCTGGGGTCGTCGGCCGCCTGCAACGCCAGCTCCACCCGCCACCCGCCGGTGTCGTCAGCGCGGTCCGGGGCTCCGGTGGGCTCCAGGAGGCGGAAGCACACGCGGGTCGCGCCCTCGGCGGCGGTGGCGGCGTCGTACCAGCGGGTCAGCTCGCGCCGCAGCTCAGGGACGTCCTGGCAGGACGGTTCTGGGCCGGTCAGGGCGGCCAGCCAGCGCTCGCGCGGCGTCGCGGGGCGGGTCACCAGCGGCTCGGTGAGCGCCCGGCGGACCAGTGCGTCCGTGAACGTCTCCAGGGCCTCGCGGAGGACGTCCATGGAGGGCCGCTCGGCGCGGGCGGTGCGGCAGGCGGGCGGCATGGCCAGGGCCAGCTCGCGGACGTGGGCGGCGTCCAGCCCGTTCACCACCGGACGCCACACCGCCCGCGCGGCCTCGCCGTCCGGCACGAGCTGCGGGAGCACGCGTCCCCTGCGGACCAGGTCACGGGCCAGGTCCGCGACCGCCGCCCAGTGCCGCAGCGTGCCGGTGTCCTGCCGCCCGGCCAGCAGCGCCAGGGCCGTGGCGGCGGGCGGGACGACGGCCGGCACCCGCCACAACCGCAACCGCGGCCGCGCCGTCTCCGCCAGCCGCCCCGTCTCCGGCGACGGCACCGGCTCCGCGACCGACCCCGGCAACAACAACTCCAGCACCCGCACCTCCACCCCATCGCTGCCCAGCGCGCCGGGCTGGGAGGAGGAAGCGGCCGGTTCGCTGAGCCCCAGGGCGGTGGTGAGGGCGCCGGGTGGGGCGGCGTGGGGGTGCGGGCGTGGGGCGGAGCCGCCGGCCCGTCGGGAGGCGCTTCCAGGGCCCTTGGCGGCGGAATCCGGGGACGGCTCGGGCTGCTCGGCCCAGAAGGCGAGCCCGTCCCCCGCCCAGACCCCGTGTACGACCAGCACCAGGGCAGATTACCCCCGCCCGGCCACGCTCCGGCCACCCCAGCGGCCCCCCGGTTGCCCTGAGGCTTATATAAGCAACCCCTGAAGTAGTAAAATGGATTCATGGACAGAACTCCCGGATCGTGGTGTGAACGGCCCAAGCCGCAGGCTCCGCCGTGCGAGCTCCCGTCCCCGTGGAGCAAGCCGAAGCAGCCTGACAACTGGTGCGACCTGCCGAAGGACCCCGTGCTGAAGGTCCTTGACTTCGTGCTGAAGTCCGCAAGACGGAAATAGCGCGTGATAGAAGGCCAAGTGCCTGGGTAGTCGCCTCACTCGACGGAGGAGGCGAACGATCGTGAACGACACCCAGAAACTGGTCAGCGATCTCTCCGAGCAGGTCACCAGGCTGGTCAAGGACGAACTCCGCCTGGCCAGGATCGAGCTCACGGAGAAAGGCAAACGCGCCGGGTTCGGCGCGGGCCTGTTCGGCGCGGCCGGGACGGCCGCCTTCTACGGCGGGGCCGCCGTCGTGGCCGCCGTGGTCCTGCTCCTCGCTCTGGTCATGCCCGGCTGGGCGGCGGCCGCCATCGTGGGCGGCGTCCTGCTCGCCGCCGCCGCCGTGCTGGGCCTGGTCGGCAAGAACCAGGTGCAACGCGCCACGCCGCCGGTCCCCGAGGAGACCATCGCGAGCGTCAAGGCCGATATCGACATGGTCAAGGAGAGGGCACGCCGATGAGCGAGACGAATCCCGGATACAGCGAGCAGCACGCCGGTGACGTCGGCGCCCACCGGGCGACAGTGGGCACGCCGACCGAGCGCGAGTCCGTCAACGTCCCGCCCACCAGGCCGGGGGCGGCGGAGAACGCGCGCGAGGAGGAGGCCCACCGGCTGGGTCACGAGACCTTCGTCCCCCAGCCGCCCATCGAGGACGACCGCACCGACGCCGTCGAGAGCCGCCGCGCCGAGGAACGTTCCATGCAGGGCACCAACCAGGCGGGCCAGGGCGGCACCAGCACGGGCACCAGCACCGGCACCAGTGCCGGCACGGGCATGGGCACCTCCCGCGAGGGCGGCGCGCACGCGGTCCGCCGGGAGCAGGCGGACGACGAGGAGGACGCCGGCAAACGCGCCGTGCGCAGGGACATCGAGGAGACGCGCGAACAGCTCGGCCGGACGGTGAGCGCGCTGGCCGGCAAGGCCGACGTCAAGTCCAGGGCGAGCCACGCCGCCGAGGCGGCCAAGGGCCGCGCGGTCGGGGCCGCCGAGACGGTCAAGGCCCGCGCGGCGGACGCCGCGGTCGCCGTGAAGGACAAGACGTCCGAGGTGGCCGGCCGGGTCGGCGAGCACGCGCCGGACCAGATGCGGGCCGTCGCCGAGGAGGCCAGGCGCAAGCCGGTGCTGCTCATGGCCGCCGCCGGCGCCGTGGCCGCCCTCCTCGTGCGCCGCAGGCCGCGCCGCGCCGCCGCCCGCCGCACGTTCGCCGGGCGCGTGGCGACGGGCCGCCAGGTGGTGGGCCGCAAGGTGACGGCCGGCGTGACGGGCGGCGTGACGGCCGGCCGCACCGCCATGGACCGCCTGGTGCGGGGCGGCATGACCCGTGGCCGCCAGGCGCAGGGCCGGCTGGTCAAGGGCCGCCTGCCGCGCGGCGTCGTACGGGGACGCCTGGTGCGGGGCCGCCTGCTGGGCCGTCCCACGGTGAAGCTCCGCGTGACCGGGCGCCGCCGGGGCCTGTGAGGTGACGACCTCCCGAGACCTGCCCGGCGCGTCACCCGGCCGGGCCGGCGGGCCCGGCGACGTCCCCGAGGGCCCGGGCGGCTTCCCCCGGCGGGCCTGGTGGACGGTGCTGAAGCGCACGCTGATCGAGTTCAAGGACGACCGGGTCCAGGACCTCGCGGCCGCGCTCACCTACTACGCCGTGTTGTCGATCTTCCCGGCGCTGATCGTGCTGGTGGCGGTGTTCGGCCTGCTGGGGCGGGGCGACGCCTCGGCCCAGCTCGGCAGCATCCTGGTGCTGGTGCCCGCCGAGGTGCGCGACCTGATCGTCAAGAGCATCGAGGCGGCGCAGCAGGGCGCCGGCGCGGCGGGCGCCGTGGCGATCGCCGGTGTGCTGGTCGCCCTGTGGTCGGCCTCCGGCTACATCGCGGCCTTCATCCGGGCGGGCAACGCGATCTACGACATCGACGAGGGCCGGCCGTTCTGGAAGACCACGCCGCTGCGGATCGGCCTCACCCTGGTGACCACCGTGCTGCTGGCGCTCGGCGCGATCGCCGTCACCCTCACCGGCGACCTGGCGGAGGGGGTCGGCAGGGCGCTCGGCCTCGGCGACGCCGCGGTGGTCGCCTGGGACATCCTCAAATGGCCGCTCATGGTGGTGGTCGCCGCCGGGCTGATCATGCTGCTGTACTGGGCCGCGCCGAACGTGCGCCAGCCCGGGCTGCGCTGGATCTCGCCGGGCAGCGTGCTGGCCATCGTGTTGTGGGTGGCGGTCTCCGGCGGTTTCGCCCTGTACGTGGCGAACTTCGCGTCCTACGGCAAGACGTACGGGGCGCTGGCCGGGATCGTGGTGTTCCTGGTCTGGTTGTGGCTGTCGAACATGGCTCTGCTGCTCGGCGCCGAGCTGGACGCCGAGCTGATGCGGCAGCGGGCCATCGCCGAGGGCCGGCCCGCCGAGCGGGAGCCGTACGCCGTGCCCCGCGATCCGCCGAAGGCCGATAACCTGCCGGAATGACACTTCGAACGGTCGCCGCCGGGCTCGGCCTGCTGCTCCTCGCGGGATGCGGCGCCGGGTCCGCGGTGAGCGACTTCGGCACGGTCGTCAAGGGCGCCAAGGGCACGACCGTGCCGGTGCAGCTCCGCACCGGGCAGCGCTTCTCGCTGGCGGTGACGGGCAACGCGTCGGTGGGCGACAGCTGGTCGCTGGTGGCGGTGCCGGACGCGAAGGTGGCCTCGTTCATCAGCGAGGAGCGCCGCGGCGAGGGCGACCAGCCCGGCTCCGGGAGCACCAGCTACTTCGTCTTCAACGCCAAGGGGCCGGGCACGACCGAGGTCCGGTTGTTCGACTGCTGGCGCTGCGGGTCGCAGCGCACACCACAGGGCGAGGAGAGCGAGCGGCAGTCCGGCGAGGCGGTCTTCACGCTCACGGTGACGGACCAGCCGCCGTCGTGACGGACCAGCCTCGGCCGTGATCAGCCGCCGTCCTGAGGGAGCCCGTCAGGACGGCGTGCCGCGCGGGAGCACGGCGCGGACCAGCACGTCCAGCACCGTGCGGCTGACGGCGGCCGGGTCGGGCGGCCCGGCGGCGAGCCGGCGGTGGCCCTCGCCGAGCAGGCTCCACCCGAGATGGGCCACGAGGTCGGGGTCGTCGTGCCCGGCGTCGGCGAGGATGCCGCGCAGCGGGCCGATCATCGTCTCGTGGAGCTGGTCGAGCCGGTCGCGGCAGCTCGGCGGCAGGTCCACCGCGCTCAGCGCGCGCAGCAGCGCGTAGTCGGGGTGCGCGGCGAACGACAGCGTCACCTCGCCGAAGGCCCGCACCCGCGCCTCGGCCCCGCCGTCGGCCGCCGCCGCGCCGGCCAGGCGAGCGGCCCAGCGCGGGATGGCGGCCTCGACGAGCTGGGCGAGGATGTCGGCGGTGGAGGAGAAGTAGCGGTAGACGCTGGAGCGGGCCAGCCCCACGCGCGCCCCGACGGCGGCCGGGGTGAGCCCGGCCGCGCCCTCGGCGACCAGGATCTCCATCGCCGCCGCCAGCAGGGCCGCGTGCTGGCCGGCGCGGTGGTCGGCCACCGTGGCCGCGCTGATCCTCGGCACCGGAACCTCACTCCTCCTCGCGTCGTCCCACCCCAGTATCGGGCAGCAGCAGCGTCACCCCGACGCCGCCGAGCAGCACGAGGCCGGTGAAGACGGTCACCCGGCGGGTGGCGTCGGCGGCGGCGGCCACCGCGGCGGCGTGCCTGACCGGGTCCCTGATCCCGGCGACGGCCGCGCCCGCGCTGTCGCGCACGGCCTGCCCGAGCGCGCGGTCGGCGGGCAGGCGGTGGGCCATGGCCGCGTCCAGGCCGGTCACCAGGACGGAGCCGAGCACGGCGATGCCGACGGCCGCGCCGAGCTGCCGGATCGCGCTCTGCAGCCCGGAGGCGACGCCGGACTGGCGGGGCGGCACGTCGGCCAGCGTGAGGTTCGGGAGCTGGGCGGAGGCGAAGCCGACGCCGACGCCGTAGAGGACGAGCCAGGGCACCAGCGTCCAGTGGCCGAGCGACGGGGTGACCGACAGGCCCACGGCGACCGCGCCGGCGGCCTCCAGCCCGAGGCCGAGCCGGACGATGAGGCGCGGGGCCAGCCGGAGCTTCGGCACCACGCCGCCGGCGAGGAACGTCCCGGCCGCCAGCGCGGCGATGACCAGCCCCGCCTCGAAGGCGGTGAACCGCATGGCGGACTGCAGGAACAGCGGCAGCACCAGGATCATGCCGAACTCGCCGAGCGTGACGATCATCGCGGTCAGGCAGCCGTAACGGAAGGAGGGGATGCGGAGCAGCGACAGGTCCAGGATCACCGGCCGGCCCGCCCGCGCCCGGGCCCGCTCGGCCAGCGTGAACGCGGTGAGCGCCAGCGCCGCCAGCGCGAACGCGAACGGGATCGGCGAGAGCGCGTGGTCCCCCACCGGGGTGAACCACCCGTACCGCTGGCCCTCGATGAGCCCGAACACCAGCGCCGAGGTGCCGATGACGGACAGCAGCACGCCGGGCAGGTCGGAGCCGCGGGCGTGCGGGTCGCGCGACTCGGGCACCTTGGCCGTGCCGAGCAGGACGAGCAGGCCGATGGGCAGGTTCACCCAGAACGCCCAGCGCCAGCCGTGCCCGGTGACCAGCCAGCCGCCGAGCAGCGGGCCGAGCGCGGCCATGCCGCCGATGATCGAGCCCCAGACGGCGAAGGCGACCGTGCGGCGCGGCCCGGCGTAGAGCGCGTTGATGATCGCCAGCGTCATCGGCACGACCATCGAGGCGCCGACGCCCTGGAGCACGCGGGCGCCGATGAGCAGCGCGCCGGTGCCCGCCAGCGCGGCGAGGACGCTGGCCGCGAGGAAGACCACGAGGCCGGCGGTGAACGTCCGCCGCCGGCCGCGCAGGTCGCCCATGCGGCTGAGCGGCACCAGCAGGGCGGCGAAGGTGAGGGAGTAGATCGAGTTCACCCATTCGACGTCGGTGGCCGACAGCCGCAGGTCGCCCATGATCGAGGGGACGGCCACGTTCACGATGGTCGCGTCGATGATGATCATCGACATGCCGACGCCGAGCACGAAGAGGGGGAGCCAGCTCTGCCGGGTCCGCTCGTTTAGCGACACCATGTCTCCAACATAGCAACAACATGTCGCCAAATGTCGGGCCGATAGGGTCGGACGGGTGAGCACAGACCTGTTCTGCGAGATCGTCGCGGGCGAGCGGCCCGCGCACCTCGTGCACTCCGACGACGTGGCGGTCTCGTTCCTCGACACCCGGCCGGTGTTCAAGGGGCACGTGCTGGTCGTGCCCCGCGCCCACGCCGAGACGCTGACCGACCTCGGCGACGTCGGGCCGTTCTTCGCCCGGGTGCAGGCCATGGCGCGGGCCGTGGAGGAAGGGCTGGAGGCGGGCGGCACGTTCGTCGCCATGAACAACCGGATCAGCCAGAGCGTCCCGCACCTGCACGTGCACGTGGTGCCCCGGCACCGCAAGGACGGGCTGCGCGGCTTCTTCTGGCCGCGCACCACGTACGACTCCGCCGAGGAGGCCGGCTCGTACGCGGCCAGGATCGCCGCGGCCCTCTCCAGCGTGTGAACGGCGGCCTTTGAGCGCACTCGCCCCGGGAGGCTAGGCTTCGGCCGCGTGAGGTGCCCGTGGAGTACGTAGTCGGCAGCGCCGTCGTCGCGGTGCTCGTCGGCGTGCCCGCGATCGTGCTCTGGCGCGTCATGCGCGGCCGCCGCGAGCTGGGCACCGGCCCGGCCGAGCGCGCCACGTTCGAGACCCTGCACACCGCCTCGCTGGCCGGGCCGCCGCTGCGCGCCGGGCTCACCGGCGAGGGCGCCGAGCGCGCCTCGCGGCACCTGCGCGCCCTGCTCAACGCGCCCGCCGTGGCCGTCGCCGACGCCGAACGGCTGCTCGTCTACGACGGCGAGGGCGACGACCACCACGCCGACCAGGCCTTCCAGCACGCCGCCGCCACTCTGGAGGACGGCCGCACCCAGGTCCTCACCCTCGACTGCGACCTGCTCGAATGCCCCATCAGGACGGCCGTCGTGGTGCCGCTCACCACCGACGACCGGGTCGTCGGCGCGCTCATCGCCTACAGCCAGAGCGCGTCGGCCGGGCTGGTGCGGGCCGCGCAGGAGGTCGCCGGCTGGGTGGACTCCCAGCTGGAGCTGGCCGAGCTCGACCGCTCCCGCACCCGGCTCATGGAGGCCGAGGTGCGGGCGCTGCGGGCGCAGATCTCGCCGCACTTCATCTACAACTCGCTCACCACGATCGCCTCCTTCGTCCGCACGGACCCGGAGCGGGCCCGGGAGCTGCTGCTGGAGTTCGCCGACTTCACCCGCTACTCCTTCCGGCGGCACGGCGAGTACACCACGCTCGCCGAGGAGCTGCGCTCCATCGACCGCTACCTGATCCTGGAGCGGGCCAGGTTCGGCGACCAGCTCCAGGTCACCCTCCGCATCGCGCCCGAGGTGCTGCCCGTCGCGGTGCCGTTCCTGTGCCTGCAGCCGCTGGTCGAGAACGCCGTCCGGCACGGCCTGGAGAGCCGCAACGGCGTCGGCCGCATCACGATCGTCGCCGAGGACGCCGGCGCCGAGTGCCGCATCAGCGTCGAGGACGACGGCCTCGGCATGGACCCCGAGCGGCTGCGGCGCATCCTCGCAGGTGAGATCGTCCCCGAGGGCGGCGTCGGGCTCGCCAACGTGGACGAGCGGCTGCGCCAGGTCTACGGCGACGAGTACGGCCTGGTGGTCGAGACCGGCCAGGGCGCGGGCACGAAGGTCAACATCAGGTTGCCGAAATATCACCCGGGCGTCTCTGCCCGTTGACCTCGATCTTTGTTGTCGGTTTCATCACTGTCTATGGCACAACTCCGGGTCCTCGCGGTGGACGACGAGCTGCCCGCGCTCGAAGACCTGTCGTACCTGCTGCGCGCCGACCCCCGCATCGGCGAGGTGGCGACCGCCCGCGACGGCTCCCAGGCGCTGCGGCTGCTGGACCGGGCCATCGCCGACGGCCGGCCCATCGACGCGGTCTTCCTCGACATCCGCATGCGCGGCCTGGACGGGGTGGTGCTCGGCCGGCTGCTGTCGCAGTTCGCCAACCCGCCCCGGGTGGTGTTCGTGACGGCGTACGAGGAGCACGCCGTGGACGCCTTCGAGATCAAGGCCGAGGACTACCTGCTGAAACCGGTCAGGCCGGAGCGGCTGGCCGAGGCGATCCGGCGGGTCGCGGTCTCGGCGGACGTCCCGGCCGAGGGCGGCGAGAGCGACACGATCCCGGTCGAGCTGGGCGGGGTGACCCGGTTCGTCTCCAGCGCCGACGTCGTCTACGTCGAGGCGCACGGCGACTACGCCCGGCTGCACACCGCGGCCGGCTCCCACCTCGTCCGCATCCCGCTGGCCACGCTGGAGGAGCGGTGGGCCCCGGCCGGGTTCGTCCGGGTGCACCGCAGCCACCTCGTGGCCGTCAAGCACATCGACGAGCTGCACATCGACTCCGGCCGGTGCACGGTGCGGGTCGGCGGCACCGAGATCCCGGTCAGCCGCCGGCACACCAGGGAGCTGCGCGACCTGCTGGTGCGGCGCGCGCGCAAGGGAAGGCCCGAATGACCGCCGAACCGTCCCGTCCGGCCCGGCGCGCCCCGCGCGGAGCCGCCCGCGACGGCCGGGCGGCCGAGGCGCCGCGGCGGGTCGCCGTGACCAGCCCCCGCGCCACCGCCGCGCGCCGCCCCCGCTACCCCGCCACCCGCGAGATCGACGAGCAGACCGGGCTCGGCGAGGTGTACATGCGCTCCCTGCTGCGCACCCAGTTCCGGCTGGCGCTGTTCGTCTGCACGGTGCTGGCCTGCGTGGTGGGCGGCCTGCCGCTGCTGTTCCTGCTCATCCCCGAGCTGCGCGAGGTGGACCTGCTCGGCGTGCCGCTGCCGTGGGCGGTGCTCGCCGGGCTCATCTACCCCGCCTTCGTCCTCGGGGCCTGGCTGTACGTGCGCCAGGCCGAGCGCAACGAACGCCACTTCGCCGAGCTGGTCGAGCGCCGATGAGCCTGACAGCGGTGCTGGTCGTCGTGGTGGCGGCCGTCCTCATCGGCGCGTTCGGCATCCGGGTCTCGCGCACCACCTCCGACTTCTACGTCGCCTCCCGCACGGTCAGCCCGCTCTGGAACGCCTCCGCCATCGGCGGCGAGTACCTGTCGGCGGCGTCCTTCCTCGGCATCGCCGGGCTCATCCTGTCCTTCGGCGTGGACATGCTCTGGCTGCCCGTCGGGTGGACCGGCGGCTACCTGGTGCTGCTGGTGCTGGTGTCCGCACCGCTGCGCCGCTCCGGGGCGTACACGCTGCCGGACTTCGCCGAGGCCCGGCTGGAGTCCATGGCCGTGCGCCGCACGGCGAGCGTGCTGGTCGTGCTCATCGGCTGGCTCTACCTGATGCCGCAGTTCCAGAGCGCCGGGCTGGTGCTGCGGGAGATCACCGGCGCGCCCGGCTGGACCGGCGGGCTGCTGGTGGCGCTGGTCGTGGCGGTGAACGTGCTGTCCGGCGGCATGCGGTCGATCACGTTCGTGCAGGCGTTCCAGTACTGGCTGAAGCTGACGGCGCTGGCCGTGCCGCTGGTGTTCCTGCTCATGGCCTGGCGCTCCGGCGGCGCCCCCGGGATCAGCCCGGCGGACGCCGCCACCTGGCAGGTGCCGCTGTCCGGCGGCAAGGAGTACGGGCTGTACTCGACGTACTCGCTGATCCTGGCCACGTTCCTCGGCACCATGGGGCTGCCGCACGTGCTCGTGCGCTTCTACACCAACCCCGACGGGCGGGCCGCCCGCCGCACCACGCTCGTCGTGCTGTCCCTGCTCGGCGCGTTCTACCTGCTGCCCGCCGCGTACGGCTGGCTCGGCCGGCTCTACGCCCCCGACCTGACCCGCACCGACACGGTCGTGCTCACCCTGCCCGCCCGCATGATCGGCGGCACCCTCGGCGACCTGCTGACGGCGCTGCTCACGGCCGGGGCGTTCGCGGCGTTCCTGTCCACCTCGTCCGGGCTGACCGTCTCCGTGGCCGGGGTGATCGCCCAGGACCTGCTGAAGGGGTCGGTCCGCTCGTTCCGGATCGCCACCCTCATGGCCGTGGCGGTGCCGCTGGGCCTGGCGCTGTGGGCCCGCGAGCTGCCCGTGGCGGACGTCGTGGGGCTCGCCTTCGCCGTGGCGGCCTCGTCGTTCTGCCCGCTGCTGGTGCTCGGCATCTGGTGGCGCCGCCTGACGACGACGGGAGCCCTCGCGGGGCTGCTCGTCGGCGGCGGCCTCGCCTGCGGCGCGGTGCTCGCCACGATCACCGGGGCGCCGTACGACGGCTTCACCGCCGCGCTGCTGGCCCAGCCGGCGGCCTGGACGGTGCCCATCGCGTTCGTGGTGATGGTGTCGGTGTCGTTCCTGACGCCGCACCGGGTGCCGGCCGGCGTCGCCCGCATCATGGTGCGCCTCCACACCCCCGAGAACCTGGACCTCGACCGCGGCGACTGGCGGCCCCGCTCCTCCTGAGCCCGCTAGGGCAGGTACGCCCGCCTGACGCGGGCCCGGTCGAAGGTGTGGCCGCGGCCGCAGTCGTGGCAGAAGCCGGAGACCGTGCCGCCCGTGCCCGTGCCGCCCGTCACCGTCACGGCGTCCATGACGTGCTCGCGGCGCTGCCAGGTGACGACGACGAACCCGCCGGTCGCCGCCGCCAGGGCCAGCGCCTCGGCGGTGCCGTCGGGCGCGGCGTCGCCCCGCAGGATCGCGGCCGCCGTCGCCGCCGGGTCGGGGACGGGCTCGGCGTCCACCGGGAGCCGGTGCCGCCGGGCCGCCTCGGCCCTGATCGTGCCGTCGGCGGCCATCCCCACCGGCGCGTGCCCCGCCTGCCGGAGCAGCCGCAGGGTCTCCTCCGGCGGCAGCGCGGACAGCGCGACCGTCGGGGCGACCTGGTGCAGGGCCAGCTTGCGGAGGGCCTTCGCGCGGCACAGCCCGGCGAGGGTGGCCGGGTCGGCGGCGACCACCACGGACGGGGCGGCGGCCACCCGCAGCGTGCCGTGCTTGCGCGCCGTGTCGGTGACGAGGTAGCGCAGGGGCTGGGGGACCGCCTTCGTGCTGTGCCTGGCCAGCCCGTCGAGCAGCGCCTCGGCGTCGAGGCCGGTGTCGAGGGCGCGCCGGACGGAGCGCTCGGAGAAGCGCCACACGCTCGCCCGGTCGCGCGACTCCAGGTCGGCGCAGGCGTTGAGCAGGGCGGCCAGGCCGGGGGAGGGCAGGCCGGGGACGATGGCGGTGAGGTCGTTCTGGAGGGTGGCGGTGCGGGTGGGGACCGGGAACAGGCCGTCCAGCGGATCGCCGCCGTCACGGTCGGGGGCGTCACGGTCGGGGGTGTCGGTGAGGGTCAGGTAGGTGCGGCCGAGGAGGGTCAGGGCGCCGCCGGCCGTGAGACCGAGCAGGTCGCCCTCGCGCAGGGCCGCCGCCGCGAAGGACTCGGCGGCCGGCGGCGACTCGGCGGCCGCGCGGGTGCGCCAGCGCACGGCCGCCATCACGCCCGGCGCGTCCGTCGCCACGCCCGGCGGCAGGGTGCGCAGCGTGTCGAGGACGGCACGGCGGATCGCCCCCGCGCCGCTGTCGAACGGGTACGGAGGAGCCAGCGCGTCCATGTGCCCCTCGCAGCACCCCACCACCCGGAACGTGGGAGCCTGCGCAAGCCGGTGCCAGGCCGCGGCCAGCGCCCGCCAGCGGGCGGCGGGGGAGCGGGACAGCCAGTCGTCGGCCAGGGTGGTGCCGGTCAGGCGCTCGCCCCCGTCGGAGGCGAGGAGACCGGCGGCGTGCGCGACGTCCAGCCACAGGGTCGCCTCCTGGTCGGTGACGCCCAGCGCCTTGGCCACCCGGCGCAGCTCGCGCGTGCCCACGCCGCCCGCCTTGAGCTCGCTGACGGGCGCGGTCGTGGCCAGCTCGACCAGGGCCTCGACCCGATCGAGCGCGACCAGCGCGGCCCCCGTCCCGTCGGCTTCCGTCCCGTCGGCTTCCGTTTCCTCGGCTTTCGTTTCGTCGGCTTTCGTCCCACCGGCGCCGGTCCTGGGGGCGGACGGGAGGGGGACGGCGGTGTGCAGGGGGCGGGTGGTGACGTCGGGCGGGCCGGTCAGGGCGGGCTTCCACCCGTCGCCGCGCAACGCGAGTGCGACCTCGCGCGGCATCTCGTACGCCCACCCGTCGGAGACGACGAACCCGTCCTCGACCAGCCGCCGCAGCGGGTGCGCGCGGGCCCAGGGGCCGCCGTGATGGATCTGCTCGCTCTCCAGCACCGGCTGCTCGGTCGCCATCAGGCGCAGCAGGTCGGCGGCCTGACGGGGGAGGCGGGCGGCGCGGGCCCGGACGGCCGCGCCGTCGCGCAGCAGCTCCTCGGCCTGGGACGCCAGCTCGGCCTTGCGCCGGCGCGGACGGCCGCCGAGCGAGACCACCAGCGCCCGCAGCGCGTCGGCGGTCAGCTCCTCGGCCAGCTCCCGCAGCGGCCGGCCCAGGGCCAGCGGGTGCTCCCACAGGCCGGGGCGGTGCGGGGAGCGTACGGACTCGCCGTCGAGGAGGAGCAGGCCGCGGGAGGCGAGCGTCGCCAGCACCTCGCCGAGGCGGCCTTTCGGGTCGTCGAGGGCGGCGGCGAGCGCGGGGCGGGTGGTGGCGCCGCCCGCCGCCTGGACGGCCTGGCTGACCACGTGGCAGTCGGCGTCGAGGTCGAGCAGGGCGGGGACGGCCAGCTCGGGCCGGGCCAGCAGGCGCTCGACCACCGCGACGGAGGGAGCCATGGCCAGCTCCGGGCGGTGCTCGATGAGCGCGGCGAGTTCGGCGGCAGTGCGGAGCACGGCCCGAGCTTAGCGAGCGCCGCCGACAACGAGCAGGCCGAACGGAGACCGGCAGGGGGCGGGTCAGGGGGAGAGAGGCGGGGGGAGCTCGCCGGAGCCGCGGGGGACCAGCTCGACCGGGACGCGGACCCGCCGGGCCCCCTCCTGCGGACGCAGCAGCAGCTCCACCGCGCTCCGCGCCAGCGCCGAGACGTCGTAGCGCACCACCGTCACCCCCGGGCTGAAGACGTCCGCCAGCGCGAAGTCGTCGAACCCCACGTACGCCGGCCCCACGTCCGCCGGTCCTGCGTACGCCGCCCGCTCCGGCCGCGCCGCCCGCTCCCGCAGCGCCTGCAGGATGCCGATCGCCGCCCGGTTGTTGGTGGCGAAGAACGCGGTCGGCGGGTCGGCGAGGCCCAGCAGGCGCGTGACCTCCCGCGCCACCAGCCCCGGGTCGAAGACGCCGCGCACCACGAGGCCGTCGTCCACCGGCAGTCCGGCCGCGGCGAGGGCGGCGCGGTAGCCGGTGGCGCGGTCGTGGACGGAGCTGAGCCCGTCGTCGTCGGAGATGAGCGCGATCCGCCGGTGCCCGCCCGCCAGCAGGTGCCCGGTGGCATCCCGCCCGCCCCGCTCGTCGTCGAGCATCACCACGTCGGCCGCGGCGAGGCCGCGCGGCACCCGGTCGACGAAGACCAGGCGGAGGCTCGCGTGCTCGGCCAGCCAGGCGTGGTCGGCCGCCGACGGGACGACGATCAGCGAGTCCACGCCCCGCGCCGCCATCGACTCGATGAGCATGCGCTCCTTGTCCGGGCTCTCCTCGTACGAGCCGAACACCACCAGCGCCTCGTGCTCGGCGGCCGCGGCCTCGACCGCCGCGGCGAGCCGCGCGTAGAACTCGTTGGAGATGTTCTCCATCACCAGGCCGAGCGTGAGCATGCTCGCGCCGCGCGCGAGCCGGGCGGCGGCCTCGTTGCGGCGGTAGCCGAGCGCGCTGATGGCCGCCTGCACCCGCCGCTGCAGCGACGCCCGCACGTGCGGCTCCTGGTTGACCACCCGCGAGACGGTCTTCAGGCTGACGCCCGCGTGCCGGGCCACGTCCGCCATGGTGGGCTTACGCGCTGTCATAGTCTGCCCCCATGGATGACGATTGGATCTGCGGCCGGCTGGGCGAGGACGAGCCGTGGGCGCTGGGCGCGGTCAACCCGCCGGTGTTCGAGAACTCGCTGTTCACGTTCGCGACCGCGGAGGAGCTGGGCGAGGCCATCAGGAACGAGGACGAGCGCTACGTCTACTGGCGGGGCACCAACCCGACGGTGGACCTCGCCCAGCGCAAGCTCGCCGCGCTGGAGCGGGCGGAGCGGGCCAAGTGCTTCGGCTCCGGGATGGGCGCGATCTCGGCGACGATCTCGTCTTTGGTGTCGGCGGGCGACCACGTGCTGGTGCTGGGCGCGGTGTACGGGCCGACCACGCAGTTCCTGCGCTACCTGGAGAAGTTCGGGGTCACGCACACGCATGCCGGCGACCTCGCGGAGTGTGACAGCGCTATCAGGGAGGAGACCCGCCTACTGTACTTCGAGTCGCCGTCCTACATGGCGTACGAGGTGGTGGACATCGCCGGGGTCGCCGCCTGGGCGCGGGCGCGCGGGCTCGTGACGGTGATGGACAACACGTGGTCGACGCCGCTGTTCCAGAAGCCGCTCACCCTGGGCGTGGACCTGGTCGTGCACTCGTTGTCGAAGTACGTCGGCGGCCACAGCGACCTGGTCGGCGGCGTGGTCGCCGGGCCGGCCCGGCTGATCAGGCCGCTCGCCCGCACCGAGTACCAGCTCTACGGGGCGGCGATGTCGCCGCACGACGCGGCCAAGGTGATCAAGGGCCTGCGGACGCTGCCGGTGCGGATGGCTGCGCACCAGGAGCGGGGGCTGGCGGTGGCGCGCTTCCTGGCCGGGCATCCGGGGGTGCGGGCGGTCAACCATCCGGGGTTGCCGTCGCATCCGGGGCACGGGATCGCGTCGCGGCAGATGTCGGGGTTCTCCAGTCTGTTCAGCATCGAGCTGGCGACGGACGACACCCGCCAAGTCGCGAAATTTCTGGACAAGCTGCGGCACTTTCGGATCGGCGTCTCCTGGGGCGGCTTCGAGAGCCTGGTCAACGCCCCGGCCCTGTCCACCGAGGAGAGCGTCCGCGCCACGATGGGCATCCCGGCCGGCCTGGTCCGCCTGTCGGTCGGCCTGGAGCCGGCGGACACGTTGATCAAGGATCTCGCCGAGGGGCTGACCGCCGGAGCCGTCAAGGGATGAACGGGATGACCTACCGCTCGTCGCGCAAGAAGGACCTTTCACCGCAGGCCCGTCCCAACTAATCGCCGCCCGGCGGCGGCTCGGCGAAGAACCCCTCCAGGGACCTCCACGCGGGGTAGGTTGCGCTCTTACGTTGAGCGTGATCCGCATCACAGTGGAGGTCTCGTGACGACTCAAGAACATGACGCTTCGGTCTATGAAACCGTGCAGGGAAGCAGCGAGTTCCAGGAGCTGAAACGCCGCTTCCGGGCCTGGACGTTCCCCATGACCGTGGCGTTCCTCGTGTGGTACCTGCTCTACGTGGTGATGTCGGGCTGGGCACGCGGGTTCATGGCGACGAAGGTGCTCGGCGACATCAACGTCGGGCTGATCTTCGGGTTGCTGCAGTTCGTGTCCACCTTCCTCATCGCCTGGGCCTACGCCCGGCACGCCGAGAAGAAGCTGGACCCCATCGCCGACAAGCTCCGCCACGAGGTCGAGGAGAAGACCCAGTGAGCTCCACCACCCTGGGGATGATCCTCTTCCTCACCTTCGTCGCCGCCACGCTGGGGATCACCTTCTGGGCGAGCCGTCAGACCAAGACGGCCGCCGACTACTACGCGGGCGGCCGCTCGTTCAGCGGCGTGCAGAACGGCCTGGCCATCGGCGGCGACTACATGTCGGCCGCGTCCTTCCTCGGCATCGCGGGCATCATCGCGCTGTCCGGCTACGACGGGTTCCTGTACTCGATCGGGTTCCTGGTGGCCTGGCTGGTCGCGCTGCTGCTGGTGGCCGAGCTGATGCGCAACTCCGGCAAGTTCACCATGGCCGACGTGCTGGCCTTCCGGATGAGCCCGCGCCCGGTCCGCACCGCCGCCGGCGTCTCCACGATCGTGGTCAGCATCTTCTACCTGCTGGCCCAGATGGTCGGCGCGGGCGCGCTGGTCGGCCTGCTGCTCGGCATCACCAGCCCGGCCGGCAAGGCGTGGACGATCGTCGGCGTCGGCGCGCTGATGATCATCTACGTGGTGTTCGGCGGCATGAAGGGCACCACCTGGGTGCAGATCGTCAAGGCCGTGCTGCTCATGAGCGGCGCGGCGCTGGTGACGCTGCTGGTGCTCGGCAAGTTCGGCTTCAACCTGTCGGGGCTGCTCGGGCAGGCCGCCACGGTCAGCGGCCCCAAGGCCAACCCCGAGAGCTTCCTCAGCCCCGGCCTGAAGTACGGCACCGAGGCGCAGGGCCTGGCCGGCAAGATCGACCTCATCAGCCTGGGCCTCGCCCTGGTGCTGGGCACGGCCGGCCTGCCGCACATCCTCATCCGCTTCTACACCGTCCCGACCGCCAAGGAGGCCCGCAAGTCGGTCCTTTGGGGCATCGGCATCATCGGCGTGTTCTACCTGCTCACCCTGGTCCTCGGCTTCGGCGCGGCGGCGCTGGTCGGCAAGGACGCGATCACCAAGGGCGACAAGGCGGGCAACACGGCCGCGCCGCTGCTGGCGCAGAAGATCGGTGAGGAGATCTTCGGCTCGGTCGGCGGCACGATCCTGCTCGCGCTCATCGGCGCGGTGGCCTTCGCCACGATCCTCGCCGTGGTCGCCGGCCTCACCCTGGCCTCCTCCTCCAGCTTCTCGCACGACCTGTACGCGCACGTCTTCAAGCGCGGCCAGGCCACCGAGCGGCAGGAGGTCGTGGTGGCCCGGGTCTCCGCGCTGATCATCGGCGCGGTCGCGATCGGCCTCGGCATCCTCGCCCAGGGCCAGAACGTGGCGTTCCTGGTGGCGCTGGCCTTCGCGGTGGCGGCCTCGGGCAACCTGCCCGCGATCCTCTACAGCCTGTTCTGGCGGCGCTTCAACACCGCCGGCGCGGTCGCGGCCATCTACGGCGGCCTGATCTCCGCCCTGGTGCTGGTGATCTTCTCGCCGGTCGTGTCCGGCGCGCCGACGGCGCTGTTCACCACGGCCGACTTCCACTGGTTCCCGCTGAGCAACCCGGGCATCGTGTCGATCCCGGTCGGCTTCCTGTGCGGCTGGCTCGGCACGATCCTCAGCAAGGAGCACAACGAGGCCAAGTACGCCGAGATCGAGGTCCGCTCGCTGACCGGAGTCGGGGCGGAGAAGGCCACCCAGCACTAGACCCCCAGCACTAGCTCTCCAGCACCGCACGCAGAAGCCGAGGCGCCACCTGCCCTGAGGGCGCCTCCCCGCCGGAGGCGCCCACCCCCGCCCGGGCGCCTTCCGCGCCGAAGGGCCCGGTCTCGTCCGCGAGGCCGGGCCCTTCTTCGCGTCCGGCGCAGGTTTGGAAGCGCCTACCTGGGAAGAAGACCCGGCGCGTCCCACACCGCTGGGGATCTTAACGACAGGGAAACGCAGTGAAATGAGTGGTTGACGGGCTTTCAGCGGTATGGGTACGTTCTCAGATGTGTGAACGTTGCCACACTGCCTTGGCGCCGCGTGGCCGTCATCAGCATGCCTGATGCCCGCTTTTTCAGTGTGGAGGCGAGATATCCCATGAAGTCCCCCCTCGTTCGTTGGTCCGTCGTCTCGGTGTCGCTGGCTCTCGCGCTCACGTCGTGCGCCAAGGGCACCGGCGGCGGCGCGGCGGCTCCCTCACAGTCGCCAGGCCAGTTCGACCCGGGCGCCAAGTACCAGGGCGCCATCTCCGTCATGGGCTTCGGCGCGACCGACGAGATCGGCACCACCCGGGTGGACAAGGCCAAGGCGGCCCTCGGCGGGGCGGACGTCAAGCTCATCGAGGGCGACCTCGACATCCAGCAGTTCCTGTCGGCGGTCGCGGCCGGCGACCCGCCGGACATCATCTACGCCAACCGCGACCAGATCGGCACGTTCGCCTCGCGCGGCGCCATCATCCCGCTCACCGCCTGCGTCCAGGGCGAGCAGATCGACACCTCCATGTACAACAAGAACGCGCTGGCCCAGGTCACCTTCGGCGACGAGGTGTGGGGCATCCCCGAGTTCAACCAGGTGCAGATCACCATGGCCAACGCCGCCCTGCTCAAGAAGGCCGGCCTGACCATCGAGGACGTCAACGGCTCGAACTGGGACAAGGTGACCGCCGCGACGAAGAAGCTCTTCAGCGCCCCCGGCGGCAAGCTCAAGGTCATCGGCTACGACAGCAAGCTGCCGGAGTTCCTGCCCCTGTGGGCCAAGGCCAACGGCGCCGACCTGCTGTCCGCCGACGGCAGGACCGCCCAGCTCAACAGCCCGCAGGTGGTCAAGGCCCTGGAGTTCGCGGTCGGCATCTACGACGCCCAGGGCGGCTTCGCCAAGGTCAAGGCCCTGCGCGACTCGGCCGACTTCTTCGGCAAGGGCAACCAGTTCGCCACGGACGCGCTCGGCGCGATGCCGATGGAGCAGTGGTACGTCAACGTGCTCAACGACGTCTCGCCCAAGGCGCCGCTCGCCTTCGACACCTTCCGCACCCCGCAGGGCGAGCCGCTCGCCTACTCCTCCGGCTCGGCCTGGGCCATCCCGAAGGGCGCCAAGAACCCCGGCGCGGCCTGCCGCTTCGCCAAGACCATGACGCTGGTCGACACCTGGAAGGCCGCCGCCCAGGCCCGCCTGGACAAGCGCAACGCCGACAAGAAGCCGTTCACCGGCATCCTCACCGGCAACGTCAAGGCCGACGAGGAGATCAAGGCCATGCTGACCTCCGGCGGCGAGCCCTGGGACTCCGGTGTCAAGGCCTTCTACGAGGCCAACGACCACACCTTCAGCCTCCCGGCCAACCCCGCCGACAACGAGTTCAAGAAGGCCTGGCAGGACGGCGTGAACCGGGTGCTGAACGGCCAGGACAAGCCGCAGTCCTCCATGGACAAGGCCCAGCAGGAGGCCCAGGCGGCGCTCGACAAGGCGTGGGCCGGCTGGACGAAGCGCACGAACTGACATGTCCGCGTCCCGCACGAAGGCGCCGCGCCGGCGGCGCGCGCAGTGGATCGAGACCCGCGCGGCCCTGCTGTTCATCAGCCCCTGGATCATCGGGTTCCTGGTCTTCACCGCCTGGCCCGTGATCAACAGCGCGTACCTGTCGCTGACCGACTACGACGTCATCAACGACCCGAACTTCGTCGGCTTCGACAACTACGCGCAGCTCTTCGAGGACCCGAAGGTCGGGCTGGCGCTCCGCAACACCTTCGTCTTCACGGTGTTGTCGGTGCCCGCCCACATCATCGTCTCGCTCGGGCTGGCGCTGCTGCTCAACGGCGCCACCCGGGCGACCGGGTTCTTCCGCACCGCGTTCTTCCTGCCGAAGATGACCCCGCCGGTCGCCGTCGGCATCCTGCTGCTGCTGCTCTTCAACGGCCAGAACGGCCTCATCAACGGCTTCCTCGGCGTCTTCGGCATCGACGGGCCCGCCTGGACCACCGACCCGGCCTGGGTCAAGCCCGGCCTGGTGCTGATGAGCCTGTGGACCGTCGGCTCCTCCGTGGTGATCATCCTGGCCGCGCTGCGCGCCGTCCCGCAGGAGCTCTACGACTCCGCGCTCGTGGACGGCGCCGGCTGGTGGCGGCGCACGCTGCGCATCACCGTGCCGATGATCAGCCCCACGCTGTTCTTCCTGTTCATCGTCAACACCATCAACGCGCTGCAGTCGTTCACCGAGGCGTACACGGCCTTCTTCGGCTCCGGCAACACCACCTACAGCAACGACGCCGCGCTGTTCTACGCGATCTACCTTTTCCAGCAGGCCTTCGAGTTCCTGCACATGGGGTACGCCTCGGCGCTGGCCTGGCTGCTGTTCCTCGTCATCATGGCCATCACCGGCGTGCAGATGCTGGTCACCCGGCGGTTCGTGCACTACGAAGGGGGGCAGCCGTGAGGCGGCGCATCCGGCTGATCCTGACCTGGGCGGCGCTCAGCGGCTTCGCGATCGCCTTCATCTACCCGTTCGTCTGGCTGCTCAGCGCCTCCTTCAAGCCGCGCAGCGAGGTGTTCGACCACCGGATCATCCCCGAGACCTTCACCTTCGAGAACTACATCAAGGTGTGGAACGAGGCGCCGCTCGCGCTGTGGATGGCGAACACGCTGTTCGTCACCGTGCTGGCGGCGGTCGCGGTGACGATCACCAGCGCCATGGTGGCCTGGGGGTTCGCCTACTTCCGCTTCCCCGGCAGGAACGCGCTGTTCGGGGTGGTGCTGGCCACGATGATGCTGCCGGGCGTGGTCACGATGGTGCCGGTGTTCCTCATCTGGAACTCCCTCGGCATGGTCGGCACGCTCACGCCGCTGTGGGCGCAGAACCTGTTCGGCAGCGCCTTCTACATCTTCCTGCTGCGGCAGTTCTTCCTCGGGCTGCCGCGCGAGCCGTTCGAGGCCGCCAAGATCGACGGCGCGAACAACTGGAAGATCTTCACCAGGATCGCGCTGCCGCTGTGCAAGCCGGCCGTCGTGGTGACGCTGCTGTTCGAGTTCCAGGCCGCCTGGACCGACCTCATGCGGCCGCTCATCTACCTGCGGGACTCCAGCACCTTCACCGTGCCGCGCGGCCTGAAGGCGCTGCTCGACCAGTTCGGCTTCGGCGGCGAGTGGCACTGGGAGATCGTCATGACGGCCAGCGTCATCACCACCGTCCCGATGATCATCCTGTTCTTCCTCGGGCAGAAGCACTTCGTCAGGGGCATCGCCACCACCGGGAGCAAGGGATGAGCTTCCCGGCGGGCTTCCTGTGGGGCGCGGGCGCCTCCGCGTACCGGATCGGATCATCGCGCCGCTCGGCGACGGCTACCCGGCCGGCATGCGCGGGCACTGGGAACGGGCGCTCGGCGCCGGCCTCGGCGTCAACGAGGAGGGCGACGAGGCCGCCATCGGCGGGCGCGGCGACTTCCTCGGCGTCGACTCCTACACGCGCCGGGTCATGGCGGCCGCGCCCCCCGGCCCGTCCCCCTGGCGCGTCTCCGGCCCGGCCGGGCGCGCCGGCCACCCGGGTGACCACGTCGAGGCCGTCCGGCAGGCCCTGGAGGCGGGCGCCGACGTGCGCGGCTACCTCCACTGGTCGCTGATGGACAATTTCGAGTGGGCCCTGGGGCACCGGCCCCGGTTCGGGCTCGTCCACGTCGACCACGCGACCGGAAGGCGCGTGATCAAGGATTCCGGGCGGTTCCACGCCCGGCTCATCGCGGGAGGCGGCACGCCTCCCGGCCCGCCGAGGATCGAGGCATTCGGCTAGACCATGCGCATCACCACCACCGACCAGGCGTACCACCTGGACACCGGCCACTACCGGCTGACCGTCTCGCGCACCGACGCCAGCGCCGAGCTGGAAGGCTGGGCGAGCCTCAGCCTCCTCGCCTCGGTGGGCACCGCGGCCGGGCGCGACGAGACCTACGAGACCCTGCCGCCCGTGCTCGCCGAGCGCGAGGGGGAGGTGATCTTCGACTTCCCGCAGCGCAGCACCGCGTGGGAGGCCAAGACCGTCCGGCTGACCTGCACCCCCGAGACGCTGGCCGTCGAGGTGCGGGTCGAGGGCGACGGCGTGCTGTCCGACGTGACGCTGCTCGGCGGCCGGGCCGTGCTCAACTCCCGGGCCGCGGGAACGTTCCGCAGCGGCCTGCACGCCCAGGGCGTCTTCAGCCCCACGCCCGCGCACCCCGTGCAGGTCGTCCGGCCGCTGTCGGCGGCGGTCGCGCTCACCGTCGTCGGCGACGCCTCGCCGGGGCGGCTGCACGCGGTCTTCTCGCCGCCGCCGCTGCTGCTGGCCTTCACCAAGCAGGAGCCGGCCGGGCCCGCCGACGTGCCCGAGGGCACCTGGCTGGCGGCGGCCGTGCGCGCCGGGATCGCCGAGCTGACCTTCACCGAGCTGACCTACGAGCCGGTGGACGGCGGCGCGCTGCTGCGCCTCGACTACGAGTGCCACACCGAGGTGCGCGGCTCGTGGACCTCGCCCGCCCTCGTGCTCTGGCTGGCCGGCTCGCCCTGGGAGGCCATCACCCAGCACCGCCAGGACCTGCTCACCCGCAACCTCGCCCCGGCCGGCCCGTCCCGCGAGCGGCACGCCTGGTGGAGCGAGCCCATCTTCTGCGGCTGGGGCGCCCAGTGCGCCCGCGCCAACGGCCGGGTCAGCCCCGTCCAGCTCTCCCGGCAGGACCTCTACGACGAGTGGCTGGACCGGCTGGAGCGGCACGGCGTCGTGCCCGGCACGATCGTCGTGGACGACCGCTGGCAGCTCACCTACGGCGACCCGGAGCCGGACCCGGACAAGTGGCCCGACCTGCGCGGCTGGGTCGCCGCCCGGCACGCGCGCGGGCAGCGGGTGCTGCTGTGGTGGCGGGCCTGGTCGGCCGACGGGCTGCCGGTCGAGGAGTGCGTGCTGGACGCGGGCGGGAACGCGGTGGCCGCCGACCCGTCCAACCCGGCCTACCGGCGGCGGGTGCGGGCCGTCATGGAGCGGCTGCTCGGCGAACTGGACGCGGACGGCTTCAAGGTCGACTTCACGCAGTGGTCGCCCAGCGGCTCGCACCTCAAGGCGCACGGCTCCACGTGGGGCTTCGCGCTGCTGCACGAGCTGCTGGCCACCCTGTACGAGGCCGCCAAGGCCGTCAAGCCGGACGCCCTGATGATCACCCACACCCCGCACCCGGCGTTCGGCGGCGTCACCGACATGATCCGGCTCAACGACGTGCTGGAGTACGACGCCCGCGGCGAGCGGGTGCCCGCCGCCGACCAGCTCCGCTACCGCCACGCCGTCGCCGCGCACGCCATGCCCCGGCACCTCATCGACACCGACCAGTGGCCGATGCCGACCCGCGCCGACTGGCTCGCCTACTCGGCGGCGCAACCCGCGCTCGGGGTGCCCGCGCTCTACTACGCCGAGCGCGTGGACGGCTCCCTGGAGGAGATCACCGGCGACGACCTGCGCCGGGTCGCCGCCTGGTGGTCCGCGCGGCGGCGCGAGGGGCGCAGGGGATGAGGCAGGCGGAGGTCGTCGTGCACGGCGCGACGTCCGCCGGGGTGTGCGCCGCCGTCGCGGCCGCCCGCCGCGGCCTCGACACCGTCCTGCTGGAGCCGGGCCGGCACGTCGGCGGCATGACCTCGGGCGGGCTCGGCTACACCGACATCGGCGACCCGCGCGTGCTGGGCGGCATGGCGGCCGGGTTCCGCCAGGCCGTCGCCGACGCCTACGGGGTCGCGCCCGGCCACTACGCCGGCCCCGAGCCGCACGTCGCCGAGCGGATCCTCACCGGCTGGCTGGAGCGGGCCGGGGTGGAGGTGGTGTTCGAGGCCCCGCTCGGCGAGGTGGTCACGGCCGGCGGGCGGATCGTCTCCGCCGGGCGGCACGCCGCCGCCGTCTTCGTGGACGCGAGCTACGAGGGCGACCTCATGGCCGCCGCCGGCGTCGGCTACCGGGTCGGGCGGGAGGACCGCGCGCTGCACGGGGAGAGCTTCGCCGGGCGGCGCGAGGTGGTGCCCGGCAGGCACAACTTCCCGCCGTGGATCTCCCCGTTCCGGGCGGACGGCGGCCTGCTGCCGCAGGTCGCCGACGGGCCGATGGCCGAGGTCGGCGCGGGCGACGGCGGCGTCATGTCGTACGGCTACCGCGTGTGCCTGTCCACCGCCCCTGACCGCGTCCCGTTCGAGCGGCGGCCCGGCTACGACGAGGAGCACTGGGAGCTGGGCCGGCGGCTGTTCCGGCACTGGCGCGACCAGGGCGCCGAGGTGCCGGCCGGGCGGCTCGTCGGCCTGGAGCCCAACCTGCCGAACGGCAAGTGCGACGGCAACTCGCTCGGCCCGTTCTCGCTCAGCGTGCTCGACCGCTCCGCCTGGGCCTACCCCGACGCCGGCCCCGAGGAGCGCGAGCGGATCCGGCTGCACCACCTGCACCACGCCCAGGACCTGCTGTACTTCCTCGCCACCGACCCCGAGGTGCCCGCGCGGGTGCGGGCCGAGCTGGGACGGTGGGGGCTGCCGGCCGACGAGTTCGCCGGCACCGGGCACCTGCCGCACCAGCTCTACGTGCGCGAGGCGCGCCGGATGCTGGGGGAGGCGCACCTGACCGAGCACGACCTGCGCGGCGCGCGGCCCTGGCCGGACGCCGTCGCGATGGGCTCCTACCACCTGGACGTCCGGGAGGTGCAGCGCACCTGGCGCTGGGTGTACGAGCACCCGGACCCGGTGCCGATGGTGGTCACCGAGGGCTACCTGTCGGTGCGGGTGCCGCCGTACCAGATCCCCTACCGGGCGATCGTGCCGCGGCGCGAGGAGTGCGCGAACCTGCTGGTGCCGGTCTGCGTGTCGGCCTCGCACGTGGCGTTCTCGTCGATCCGGATGGAGGTGCAGTACCAGATGCTGGGCCACGCCGCCGGGCTCGCCGCCGCGCGGGCGGCGGCCGGCGGCCAGGCGGTGCAGGACGTGGACGTGGCGGCCCTCCAGGAGGAGCTGGCCGCCGCCGGCCAGGTGCTGTCGCTCTGAACGCCGCGCTACTCCTGGGGTGCGTCCTGCGCGTTGGCGCGTTCCAGGACGGCGCGGGCGAACGGCGGGATCACGCCGCGCAGCACGTTCTTCTCGTGCGCCTCGGCCCGTTCGAGCGCCTGCCGCGCGGCCTGCGGGTCGCCGCCGGCGAGCAGGTCGAGCGCCGCCAGACCCGCGGCGCCCATGTCCCTCGCGGCGGCCACCCACGGGGCCAGCTCCGCGGCGAAGGGCCCCGGCACGTCCACCGGCAGCCCCGCCAGCCGCTCCAGCTCGGCCCTGAGCCGCGCCGCGCCCTCGCCCAGCAGGACGGAGGCGCACAGGGCGGTCAGGGCCGGGCTCTGGTCGTCGCCGGGCGGCCAGGACGAGCACGCCTCCACCAGCGGCAGCAGCTCCGCCGCCCCCGGCAGCAGCCGCACCGCCGCGCGGTGCGAGCGCGCCGGGTCGTAGGCCGCCAGGTGCCAGGCGTAGTCGGCGACCGTCGTCAGCGCCAGCCGGGAGGCGGTGGCCTCGACCATCGGGTTGGCCGTGATGCCCGCCAGCGGCACGTGGGCGAGGTCGGTCGCCCGGCCCACCAGCGGGCCGAGGAAGACGCGGGAGAAGTCGAAGTCGTTGACCGGGAAGTTGTCCCACAGCGCCAGGCGGTGGCCGTAGGAGGCGGCGGCGGCCGTCATGTCGTAGGCCGGGATCGCGCCCACGACGATGTCCGGGCCGGTCCACCAGACGAGCACGTCCGGCGGCAGCTCGTCGGCCAGCCGGTCGCGGTAGGCGGAGCGGGCGGTGCCCGCGTAGTCGGTGGGGACCATGGTCAGCGGGCGTTCGGCGCCGCGCCGGGCCAGGAACTCCGCGGCGAAGTCGCGGCAGACGGCCGCGTGCGCGCTCGCGCTCGCGCCCTCCGCCGTGCCGTACGCCTCCCGGTCGGCCTCGTGCCGCAGCTCCGGCGGGATGTCGTCGAACAGCAGCGCGAACTCCCGCACCCCCGCCTCCCACACCTGCCCGGCCTTGGCCCGCAGCGCCGCCCGCTCGGCGGGGTCGCTGCAGACCATCGACAGGCCGGGGCTGAGCGCGAAGACGAACCGCACGTGCTGCCGGGCCGCCTCGGCCACCAGCTCGGCCAGCCGGGCCAGCTCCTCCTCCGGGTACGGCTCCCGCCACCGCTCCCGGTGGAAGGGGTCGTCCTTGGGGGCGTACACGTAGGCGTTGAGCTTGTGCCGGGCGGAGAAGCGCAGGTGGTCCAGCCGGGCGGCGTGGCTCCACGGGGTGCCGTAGAAGCCCTCGATGGTGCCCCGCAGCGGCAGGTCGGGCCAGTCGCGCACCTCGCACTCCGGCACGCACCTGGCGTGCTCGGGGCAGGGGGCGGCGGCCAGCGCGAGCAGCGTCTGCGCCCCGTAGAACGCCCCCGCCGCGTCGGCCCCGACGATGACCACGAGGCCCTGCCCGGCGCTCAGCGTGTAGCCCTCGGCCGGCAGCCCGGCGGCGGCGTCGACGCGCACCTCGACCGTGGTATCCGGGCCGCCGGCCGGCCGCTCTGCGAGGAGAGGGGCCAAGGCGGCCGGCACGTCGCCTTGCGGCAGGCAGTGGCCCAGCTCGACGTGGGAAGACCCGATGGCGGCCTTCTTGGGACAGGGAACGATCCACTGGAGGACATCCATTGTGGGAACGATACCGGATAGAATAGAGCCTTGTGAGTGAGGATGTGGCCGAAGTTGCGCCCGGCGTCTTCCGCGTGGAGGACACCTGTCACGTCTATGTCGTGACGGCCCCCGCGCGCGACGGGGCGGAGCGCACGGGGATAGCGATCGACTTCGGCTCGGGCCGCGTGCTCGACCTGCTCGGCGAGATCGGCGTCGACCGGCTCACCCACGTCCTCATGACGCACCACCACCGCGACCAGGCGCAGGGCCTGGCGCGGGCGGCCGCGGCGGGCATCCCCATCCACGTGCCGCCGGTCGAGCGCGAGCTGTTCGACGACGTCGGCGAGATGTGGTCGGGCCGGCAGCTCGGCAACGACTACGACCTGCGCGACGACCGCTTCTCGCTGCTCGACCCGGTGCCGGTGGCGGGCACGGTCCCCGAGTACCGCACCGCGGACTTCGGCGGCGTCGAGGTGCGCGTGCTGCCCACCCCCGGTCACACCATGGGCTCGGTGACGTACGTGGTCGGCCGGACGGCGTTCACCGGCGACCTCATCTACGCCCCAGGCAAGGTGTGGTCGCTGGCCGCCACCCAGTGGTCCTACACCGAGAACGAGGGCCCGGCCATGGTCGTCCTGAGCTGCGAGCTGCTGCGGCGCGAGGACCTCGCCCTGCTGCTGCCCTCGCACGGCGACCCGATGACCGACCCGGCCGGTGCGCTCGGCGAGCTGTCGGCGGCGATGCAGCGCTACGTCGACTTCCGCCGCCCCCACCCGTGGGACGTCAAGGGCCTGCTGGAGAACCCGTTCGTCGAGGTCACCACCCACCTGCTGATGAACCGCAGCGCCCAGTCCTACAGCTACGTGCTGCTGTCGGAGTCGGGCGCAGCCATGGTCTTCGACTTCGGCTACGACATGTCCACCGGCCTGGTCGGCAACACCTCCCGGGCCGCCCGCCGTCCCTGGCTGGCCTCGCTGCCCGCACTGCGCGAGCGCTACGGCGTCACCGACGTCGAGGTGGCCGTGCCCACCCACTACCACGACGACCACGTGGCCGGCATGCCGCTGCTGCGCGAGGTCGAGGGCACCCAGATCTGGGCACCTTCCCACATCGCGCCCGTCCTGGCCGCGCCGCTCCACCACGACCTGCCCTGCCAGTGGTTCGACCCCATCCCCGCCGACCGGGTGCTGGAGCTGGGCAGGGCCGTGCGCTGGCGGGAGTACGAGATCACCGTGCACGACCTGCCCGGCCACACCCTGTTCGCCGCCGCCTACGAGTTCACCGTCGACGGCCACAAGGTCCTGGTCACCGGCGACCAGCAGGACGGCATGGGCATCCCGGGCGAACGCCAGGAGATCCTGAACTTCCAGTACAAGAACCGCTTCCGCATCGACGACTACCGCAAGAGCGCCGCGCTCTACCGGCGGCTGCGTCCCGACCTCATGGTCAGCGGCCACTGGCGGCCCCGCTGGGTGGACGAGGCCCACCTGCGCATGCTCACCGAGCGCGGCGAGGAGCTGGTCGCGCTCCACCACGACCTGCTGCCGCTGGACCGGCTCGACCTCGGGGCGGACGGCGTGCTGTGCCGGCTGACGCCGTACTATGCCAGCGTCCCCGCGGGGGGCGAGCTGGTGCTCACGGCCACGGTGCGCAACCCCTTCCCGGAGAAGGTCATCGCCACCGTCGAGCCGGTCGTCCCGCCGGGATGGGAGCGCGAGCAGGGGCCGGTGACGCTAAGAATCCCCGGAGGGGGTATGGAGCAGGTGCATCTCCGTCTCGGCGCCGACGTCGTGCCGCGACGACGCGTTCGCCTCGCAGTCGACTTGACCATCGGCGACCTGCGCCTCGGGCAGCACGCCGAGGCGCTCGCCGACGTGGTCGCGGAAGGGATTCGATGACCATCGAGCGGCGTACCCCCCTCAGCCGTTCCCGGCGGCCCACCATCAAGGACGTCGCGGAGGCCGCCGGCGTCTCGCGCTCCACCGTATCCCGCGCCCTCACCGGCCGCGGGTACGCGGCCAGCGACGTGCGCGAGCGGGTGCTGAGGGCCGCCGCCGAGCTGGGCTACGTCCCCGACGTCATGGCCCGCACGCTGAAGCAGCAGGTGAGCCGGTCGGTCGGGGTGCTGGTCAGCGACCTGCGCAACCCCTTCTACGCCGAGCTGGCCGCCGGCGCCAGCAGGGAGGCCCGCGAACGCGGCTACACCCTCGTGCTGGCCGACACGAGCCTGTCCGCCGAGGCCGAGAGCGAGGCCGCCGAGGCGCTGGTCGCGCTGCGGGTGGCCGGCGTCATCGTCACGCCCAACTCCTCGGCCGTCTCCACCTACCTGGCCTCGCACCACATCCCCGTGGTCGAGGTCGACCGGCAGTTCGCGGCCGGCTCCACCGACGGCGTCGTGGTGGGCAACCGGGTCGGCGCCCGCACCGCCACCGCGCACCTGGTGGGGCTCGGCCACCGCCGCATCGCGCTGTTCATCGACGAGACCGACTGGACCACCGGCTACGAGCGTTACCAGGGCTACCTGGAGGCGCTGTCGGCCGCCGACATCAAGGTCGACCCCGACCTCGTGGTCTCCTCCGGCTGGGACGTCGCCGACTCGCGGCGGCGGGCGGTCGACATGTTGCGCGGCCCCGACCGGCCGACCGCCGTCTTCGCCGCCAACAACGTGCTCGCCGAGGGCGTGTGGCGGGCCATCGGCGAGCTGGGGCTGCGCGTGCCCGCGGACATCAGCCTGGTCGCCTTCGACGACGCGCCCTGGATGAGCATGGTCTCGCCCACCGTCACCGCCGTCGCCCAGGACACCTTCAACCTGGGCGCGACCGCCGTGCGCCGGCTCGACGAGCGCATCGAGATGCCCGAGGCCGACTCCGTCACGACCGTGCTCAACGTGCGGCTGGTGGCCCGCGAGTCGAGCGCCGCCCCGCCCGCGCTCTGACAATTCTCCCGCCGCTCGCGTTGACCCGTGGGGAAAGCCCGGCCTATGCTCCCGTGTGGGAACGATGTCACAGCCCGCACTGCGGCGCTCGTTCCCTCTCGGAGGTCTGATGGAGCACGATCTTCCGCCCGTCCTGGCGCTCGACATCGGCGGCACCAAGCTCGCCGTGGGCGTGGTCACCGGCGACGGCGCGATCCACGGCTGGCAGAGCGCCCCCACCCGCAGGGAGGAGGGGCCGGAGGCCGTCCTGACCAGGCTGTTCGACCTGGGCAGGAAAGCGGTGGCCGAGGCCGGGCTGCCGGAGGGGCCGGCCGCCGTCGGCATCTCCTGCGGCGGGCCGCTGGACGCCGCGGCGGGCGTGCTGGAGTGCCCGCCGCACCTGCCCGGCTGGATCGGCGTGCCGGTGGGCGCGATGGCGGCCGAGGCGTTCGGGGTGCCGTCCGCGCTTGAGAACGATGCCACGGCCGCCGCGCTCGGCGAGCACCGCTACGGCGCGGGCCGCGGCACCTCCACCATGCTCTACCTGACCGTCTCGACCGGCGTCGGCGGCGGCGCCGTCATCGGCGGGCGGCTGCACCGGGGCGCGGCCGGCAACGGCGGCGAGCTCGGACACGTCCTCGTCCGGCCGGGCGGCCGGCGGTGCTCGTGCGGGCGGCTCGGCTGCCTGGAGGCCTACGCCTCCGGGACGGCCATCGCCGAGCGCGCCCGCGAGGCGCTGGCCGCCGGCCGGCCGTCGTCCCTGTCGGCTGCCCTGCCCGCCGCTGCTCTGCCCGCCCCTGCTCTGCCCGCCCCTGCTCTGCCCGCCGTCGGGCGGCCCACCGCGGAGGACGTCTCCCTCGCGGCGGCGGCCGGCGACCCGCTCGCCATGGAGATCTGGGACGAGACCACCTGGGCGCTCGGCAGCGCGCTCACCGACCTGGTGAACGCCTTCGAGCCCGAGCTGGTCGTCCTCGGCGGCGGCGTCACCCGCTCCGGCGACCGGCTGCTGCGGCCCGTCGCCGAGGCCGTCGCCCGCGACGCCATGCCCCCGGCGGCCCGCGCCGCGCGCGTCGAGCTGTCCCGGCTCGGCGCGGGCGTCGGCGTGGTCGGGGCCGGCGCCGTCGCCCACGACCTGCTGACCACGGAAGGCGCCCGATGACCTCGACCCCGTCCCGCACCGCCGCCTCGCTCAAGAGAGGGGAGGTGCACCGCGGCGGCGCCCCCATGCTCCCGTCCCTTCCCGCGCGCGAGCCGTCTAATGAGAGCGTGCAGGAGCCGCCGCGCGAGCCGTCCCGTGGCGGCGTGCAGGAGCTGCCGCCCGCGCTGGCCGAGCACGTCGCCGGGCACCTCGCCGCGGCCCGCGCCATGGCGGCGCTGGTGCCGGTCGTCGAGGCCGCCGCCGACCTGCTCATCGAGACCTTCGCCCGCGGCGGCACCCTCTACACCCTGGGCAACGGCGGCAGCGCGGCCGACGCCCAGCACCTCACCGGCGAGCTGATCGGCCACTACAAGCGCGACCGCCGCCCCCTGCCCACGGTGACGCTCACCACCGACGCCACCGTCATGACCTGCATCGCCAACGACTACTCCTACGAGGACGTCTTCGCCCGTCAGGTGCTGGCCCTGGCCCGCCCCGGCGACGTCGTGGCCGCCTTCACCACGAGCGGCGACTCGCCCAACGTGGTCGCGGCCCTGCGGGCCGCACGGAGCAACGGCGCGGTGACGGTACTGTTCGGCGGAGGCGACGGCGGAGCCGCCGCAGCGCACGCCGACCATCTTCTCCTCGCCCCCTCCGCAGAGACACCGCGCATCCAGGAGATCCACACACTGATGCTGCACATGATCAGCGAGAAGGTCGACGCTTGGGCGGCCGCATGACCGGCCGCCCGACCGGCCGCCCGACCGGCCGCACGACCGGCCCCACGACCGGCCGCAGGGCGCCCATGGCGAACGCCCCCTCCGGCGCCCAGCCCGCCGGGCTGCCGCGCGCCCCGCGCCCGGCCGCCGCCCCCGGCCGCACCCTCCACATGATCGGCAACGCCCACCTCGACCCGGTCTGGCTCTGGCCCTGGCAGGAGGGCTACCAGGAGGCCCGCGCCACGTTCTGGTCGGCGATCCACCGCATGGACGAGTACCCCGACTTCGTCTTCACCTGCGACCAGGTCGTGCTGCTGTCGTGGGTGGAGGAGTCCGACCCCGAGCTGTTCGCCCGCATCCGCGAGCGGGTCGCCGAGGGCCGCTGGGTCATGACCGGCGGCTGGTGGGTCGAGCCCGACTGCAACATGCCGGCCGGCGAGTCGTTCGTCCGGCAGGGCCTGTACGGCCAGCGCTACCTGAAGGAGAAGTTCGGCGTCACCGCCACGGTCGGCATGAACGTCGACCCGTTCGGCCACAACGCCATGCTCCCGGCCATCCTGCGCGGCCAGGGCATGGACTCCTACTGCTTCCTGCGCCCGGGCCCGCACGAGAGCGAGCTGCCCGGCACGATGTTCTGGTGGGAGTCCCCGGACGGCAGCCGGGTGCTGGCCTACCGCATCCCGTTCGAGTACTGCAGCCCGCCCGGCGAGGTGGCCGGCCAGACCGAGAAGGCGCTCGGCCAGCTCGACCGCTCGCTCGGCGACCTCATGGTCTTCTACGGCGTCGGCAACCACGGCGGCGGCCCCACCAAGGCCAACATCGAGTCCATCCACCGCTACGACCGGATGGGCACCTTCGGCGAGCTGACGATGTCCTCGCCGCGCCGCTACTTCGACGAGGTCGCCAAGCGCCTCGGCGAGGAGGGCCTGGCCGCGCTGCCGGTGTGGCGCGACGACCTCCAGCACCACGCGGCCGGCTGCTACTCCGCCCACTCCGGCGTCAAGCAGTGGCAGCGCCGCGCGCAGGCCGCGGTGCTGTCGGCCGAGCGCTGGGCCGCCGTCGCCGGCCACGACGCCCGCGCCGACCTGGAGCGGGCCTGGAAGCAGGTGCTGTTCAACCAGTTCCACGACGTGCTGCCCGGCTCGGCCATCGAGCCCGCCTACGACGACGCCCGCGACCAGCTCGGCGAGGCCGTCGCGATCGCCAAGCGGATCATCACGCGGGCGCAGAACGTGATCGCCCGCGAGATCGCCGTCCCGCAGGAGGACGGCACCCAGCCGGTCGTCGTGTTCAACCCGCACCCGTGGCCGGTCACCACCCGCGTCGAGATGCAGTACGGGCTCGCGCCCGGCGGCGTGCACGTCGTGGACGCCGACGGGGCCGACGTGCTGTGCCAGCGCACCCAGTCGGTCGCCACCACCGACGACAAGGGCCGCGGGGCGACCGTGTTCCGCGCCGAGCTGCCGCCGCTCGGCTACCGCCTCTACCGGCTGCGCCAGGGCCCGCCGATGCCGGCCGCCGGCCTCACGGCCACCGCGCACCTCCTGGAGAACGACGTCCTGCGCCTGGAGCTGGACCCGGCCACCGGCTGGCTGCGCGGCCTGCTCGACAAGCGCACCGGCGTGGACCTCGTGGCCGGCGCGAGCGGCGAGCACACCGTGGTCTGCGAGGACCCGACCGACACGTGGGGGCACCGCGTGCTGTCCTACGACTGGCCGGGCGAGGCGATGGCCGTCACCTCGATCACGCTGCGCGAGCACGGCCCGCTGCGCGGCCGCATCCGGGTCGAGCGGGAGTGGGGCCGCTCCACGCTGGCCGAGGAGTTCATCCTCGGCGCGGGCGACGACGACGCGGTCGAGGTGCGGGTCACGCTCGACTGGCGCGAGCGGGCCCACCTGATGAAGCTGCGCTTCCCGGTCGCGCTGGAGGACCCGGCGGCCACGTACGAGATCCCGTTCGGGCACCTGGCCAGGCCGGTGGACGGGGCCGAGGAGCCCGCCCAGTCGTGGGTGGACCTGTCGGGCGCCGGCGCCGGCCTCGCCGTCGTCAACAACGCCAAGCACGGCTACGACGTCGCCCCGCAGGCCCCCGGCCGCAGCCCCAGCATCGGCATCACCGCCGTGCGCAGCCCGGTGCACGCCTGGCACGATCCACGGCTGCTGGACCCCGACGGCGTCTACTCCTACCAGGACCAGGGGACGCAGCGGTTCACGTACCTGCTGGTGCCGCACGCCGGCGACTGGCGGGCGGCCGGGCTCGCGCGGCGGGCGGCGCTGCTCGGCTCCCCGGTGCGGGCCATGCTGGAGAGCTTCCACGACGGGCCGCTGCCCGGCGCGCTCGGCTACCTCGACGACGGCGGCGGCCAGGTGATGGTGACCGCGGTCAAGCTGCACGAGGACGCGCCGCGCGACCTGGTCGTGCGGGCCGTCGAGTGCACCGGGCGGCCCGCCGTGGCCACCCTGGACGTGCCGCTGGCCGGCGTCCGGCTGACCGCCGACTTCGGGCCGAGCCAGATCAGGACGTTCCGCATCCCGCTGGACGACCCGTTCGCCGCCGTGGAGAGCGACCTGGTCGAGCTGACCACCCGCAAGGGAGCGTTCACGGTGGAAGCATGGTGACCTTCCGCGACCCCGGCGGCGGCGAGGTGACCGTCGAGGTGCTGGGCGAGGGGCCGTTCGCGATCGACGGGCGGTGGGGCGAGCCGCTGCCCAGCGGGCGGCGCGAGCTGCGGCTCACCGTCCGCCACGACGGCGCCGCGCCCGCGCCCGGCACCGTCCGGGTCGGCCGGACGCTGCCCGCCGCCGACCCGTGGTGGCTGATCCCCGGCCTGTTCTACGGCGAGAACCGGCCCGCGGCCTGCGCCCGGATCTTCCCCCGCTTCGAGGCCGGCGCCGACCGGCCGGCGGAGATGGTCTCCGCCCGGTGGGGGTTCCGCGCGGACCGCGCCGCCACGCCCGCCGTGCTGGTGTGGGGCGAGGACGGCGGGGCCGCGCTCATCGCCGACGAGGAGTCGCCGCTGGGGCCGACCGGGCTCGCGTTCGAGCAGGACGGCGACCGGGCCACCATCGCGCTGCTCTTCCCGTACCGGGAGTACCCGGTGACGTACTACGGGTCGGCGCTGCCGCTGCCCGCCCGCGCCGCCGAGCACGTGTGGCAGCCGGGGGAGACCCGGACGCTCACCCTGGCGACGTGCGCCCTGCCCGCCGACCGGCACGCGTACGCGCCGCTGCTGCGCGAGGACCGCGAGCTGCGGCTGCCCGGCGCGCCGGTCACCCCGTGGGAGAGCGTCGCGTCGGCGGCCGGCATCGCCGCCGACGGCCTCTACCGCTGGCACTACGACCCCGACCCCGGCGTGCTGCTGGAGACCGTCGGCTTCGACCGCGAGGTGAGCGGCACGAACGGCGAGCGCGTGGACCGGCAGGCCATGCACGTCGGGTGGGTGAGCGGCATCCCCTGGGCGGTGGCGCTGCTGGAGCACGGGCTGCGCACCGGGCGGGCCGAGCACGTGGCCGCCGCGGAGAAGGTCATCGGCTTCGTCTGCGCGAACCTGTCGCCGTCCGGCACGTTCTGGGGCACCTGGTACCGGCACGCGGGCTGGTCGCAGAGCTGGACCCCGGTCAAGGACGCGCTGCACGCCCGCACGCTGGGCGAGGCCACGCTGTTCCTGGTGCGGGCGCTGCGGCTGCGTCCCGACCCGGAATGGGCGGCCGCCGCCCGCTCCAACCTGGACGTCATGGCCGCCCGGCAGCGCGCCGACGGCAACCTCGGCAGCCTGCACCACGCCGCCACCGGCGAGGTGCTGTCGTGGTCCGGCGCCTCCGGGCTGACCTGGGTGGCCGCGCTGGCCGAGGCCGGCGGGGAGCGCTACCTGGCGGCGGCGGTCCGGGCGGGGGAGTACTACGCCCGTTTCGTGCACGACGAGTTCATCTACGGCGCCCCCGAGGACGTGGACCTGGCCCCCACCTCCGAGGACGGCTACGCCGCCGTGCTCGCCTACCTGGCGCTGCACCGCCGCACCGGCGAGCGGCGCTGGCTGGAGCTGGCCCGCCGCGCCGCCGACTGGACGCTCACCTTCCGCTACACCTACAACGTGCGCTTCGGGCCGCGCACCCCGCTCGGCGTGTACGGCTTCGCCACCCGCGGCGCCGACCAGGCGTCCCCGTCGAACCAGCACGTGCACGCCTACGGCCTGGTCTGCACCGCCGAGCTGATCGAGCTGTCGCGGGCCCTCGGCGACCCCTACTACGCCGAGCGGGCGGCCGAGACCCTGGCCTGCTTCCGGCAGCTCCTCCCGGCCGCCGACGGCGACGTCAACGGCTACCGGGGCATGATCACCGAGCGCTACTACCAGACGGACTGCTTCCAGCCGAAGGGCATGTACCTGACGCTGTCGCACGCCTGGAGCGCCGGGGTGCTGCTGCTGGCCTGCGAGCAGGCGCTCGCCGCCGAGCGGGCGGCCGGCCTCGCGGAGCCGGTCAGCGCAGGCTGAGCGTGGCGGCGGCGTGCTCGACCCACGCCGCCAGGAACCGCTCGGGGTCGAGGTCGCCGGGCGTGTGGCCGATCATGATCCGCAGCAGCGGGTAGTAGGTGAGGGACGCCAGCAACACGGCCGAGGCCGCCTCCGGATCACCGGGACCGGCCCCGGCCCCGGTCCCGGCTCCGCCGCCCGCGTCGGCCTCGCCGCCCGCCTCGGCGCCCATCCCCGCGCCTGCCCCGCCGCCGGCCTCGCCCGCCTCCCCGCGGGCGGTGATCCAGGCGGCGCCCTGGGCGTAGACGCTCGCGACCACCCCCTGCCAGAGCTGCTCGAACAGCTCAGGAAAGGCGTCGAACTCGCGCAGCATGACCCGGATCAGCGCCCGGTCGGCGTCCAGGACCTCCCACACCGTGCGCGCCAGGCGCTCCAGCGCCGCCCGCCCGTCCTCCGGCAGGGGCCGCGTGGCCTCGGCGGCGCGCGCGGCGATCGTCTCCAGGTTGCGCCGCACCGCCTCCTCCAGCAGGGCCCGCTTGGACGGGAAGTGCTTGTAGAGCGCGCCGGAGCCGGTGGTGAGCCCGCACGCCGCCTGGATGTCGGCGACCGACGTCGCGGCGTAGCCCCGCGTCGCGAACAGCTTGAGCGCCTCGTCGATGAGCCGCTGCCGGGTGACGCCCGGTGTCGTCCTCGCCATAGTAAGAGAGTACTCTCTCACTATGCGAGTCTTCGTCACAGGCGGCACCGGGGCGATCGGCGGGCACGCGGTCCCGGCCCTGCTGGCCGCGGGGCACGCGGTGACCGCTCTCGCCCGCACGCCCGCCAAGGCCGCCGCGCTCGCCGCCTCGGGCGCGACCCCCGCCGAGGTGTCGCTCTTCGACCGCGACGCCCTGGCCGCCGCGTTCGCCGGCCACGACGCGGTGGTCAACCTCGCGACCGCGATCCCGTCCATGAGCAGGTTCATGAGCGCGAGCGCCCAGGCCGCCAACCGCCGCGTGCGCGTGGAGGGCTCGGCCGCCGTCGCGGACGCGGCGCTCGCCGCCGGGGTGCCGAGGCTCGTCCAGGAGTCGGTCAGCATGATCTACCGCGACCAGGGCGACCGGTGGATCGACGAGGACGCGCCGGTCGACCACTACCCGATGGCCCGCGGCAACCACGCCGCCGAGGCGAACGCCCGCCGCCTCGGCGAGGCCGGCGGCGCGGCGGTGGTGCTGCGCCTCGGCTGGTTCTACGGCCCCGGCGCGGCGCACAGCGAGCAGCTCTACGCGCAGGCCCGCCGGCACGTCGCCATGATCCTCGGCCACCCGGACGGCTACCTGTCCGCGATCCACCTGGACGACGCCGCCACCGCCGTCGTCGCCGCGCTCACCGCTCCGCCGGGCGTCTACAACGTGGTGGACGACGAGCCGCTGACCAAGCGCGCCTTCGCCGCCGCGCTGGCCGCCGCCGCCGGGGCGCGCCCGTGGGTGCGGGGGCCGGGGCGGGCCGCGTACCTGCTGGGGGACCGGCTCACCTCGCTCACCCGCTCGCTGCGGGTCGCCAACCGCCGGCTGCGCGAGGCCACCGGCTGGGCGCCGCGCCACCGCAGCGCCCGGGAGGGCTGGCGGGCCACCGCCGCGGTGCTCGACGCGCGGCCCGGTCGGTGAGCGGGCGGGCCGGTCGGCTGCGGCCGGTGGACCTGGCGCGCGAGCACGGCCTGTCCACCCAGGCGGTACGCAACTACGAGGAAGCGGGCATCCTGCCGGCCGCCGCGCGGACGGAGACGGGGTACCGGACGTACACGCCGCGCCACGCGCAGGCGCTGCGGGCCTTCCTCGCCCTGGTGCCCGCCCACGGGCACGCCACCGCGACGGCGATCATGCGGGCGGTCAACGCGGGGACGGTCGAGCAGGCGTTGCGGCTCATCGACGAGAGCCACGCCCAGCTCCTCGACGACCGGCGCACGCTCCAGGCGGTGGAGCAGGCCCTCGGCGACCTGACCGGCACCCGGCCGCCCGGCGGAACGGGACGGCGGGGGACGGAGGCCAGAGGAGAAGCGGCGGAAGCCGGGGCGGAGGGGACGTTCATCGGGCCGCTGGCCCGGCGGCTCGGCCTGCGCCCCGCGACGCTGCGCAAGTGGGAGCGGGCCGGGCTGGTCAGGCCGCGCCGCGACCCGCGCACCGGCTACCGGGTCTACACCGCCGCCGACGTCCGCGACGCGCGGCTCGCGCACCAGCTCAGGCGCGGCGGCTACCTGCTGGAGCAGATCGCCCCGCTGATCGGCCAGGTGCGCGAGGCCGGCGGCGTCGAGCCCCTGGAGGCGGCGCTCCAGGGCTGGCGCGACCGGCTGTCGGCCAGGGGCCGGGCGATGTTGTCCGCCGCCGCCGCGCTGGAGGCGTACCTGAGCCCGCCGGACTGAGCGGGGGCAGGGGCGGGTCACGGGCGGCGCAGCAGGCGCACGCCCAGCAGCGCCAGCCACGCCCACCCGGTGACCACCGCCACCCGCTGGAACAGCCCGCCGTACGCGACCAGCGCGGGCGCCTGCGCGAAGGCCGCCGTCGCCAGCCCGAACGCCACCGCGAACACGACCGCGCTCACCGCCGAGTACACCGCCCACGCCCGCTCGCCGGCCCGCGCGCAGCGCACGGCGAACACCGCGCACGCGACCGGCAGCGCCACGAACGCGGGCAGCGACACCAGGTCGTGCAGCTCGGCGGCCAGGCCGCTGTAGTGCGGCAGCAGATCGGGCGTGCCCGGCGGATAGCCGCTCACCGGGTCGGTGGTGAACACGCCGGCCGCCACCAGCATGGCCCCCCAGATCCCGACGAGGACCGGCAGCGAGCGGGAGCCGCGCAGCGCCCGCGCGAGGCCGGCGGTGAAAGCGAGGGTCAGCAGCCCGGCCACGACGAAGTTCGCCGACTGCACCCAGCCGTGCGGGCCGAGCGCGAGGGAGCTGACCGGGTGGCGCAGCGGGTCGTACCCGGCGCGCAGGGCGCCCTGCACGAGGAACGCGCCGACGAACAGCGTCCCGGCGGCCGGCCCGCACGCGAGCAGTCGCCTGGTGACCGGCCCGGGCGCGGGGGCGCGCGGCGCCTCGGGCGCCGGGGGAGTGAGTGTGCGCATGCCTGTCAGGCTAGATTGACACCTGCGCGCGTGTCAATCCAGCCTGACAAGACGGCTCAGCTCCCGACGGGCTCCGCCCGCAGCCGCGCCGAGTGCTTGACCAAGGCGATCAGCACCTCCCTGCTCGACTCCCGCTTGCGGGCGTCGCACAGGACGATGGGGATCGCCGGGTCGAGCTGCAACGCCAGCCGCACCTCGTCCAGCTCGTACGTCGGCGCCCCCTCGAAGCAGTTGACCGCCACCACGAACGGCGTGCCGCGCCGCTCGAAGTAGTCGACCGACGGGAAGCAGTCGGCCAGCCGCCGCGTGTCGGCCAGGATCACCGCCCCCAGCGAGCCCTCCGCCAGCTCGTCCCACACGAACCAGAAGCGCTCCTGGCCCGGCGTGCCGAACAGGTACAGGACGTAGTCGTTGCCGAGGGTGATCCGGCCGAAGTCCATGGCCACGGTGGTGGTCCGCTTGGCCTCGACCGACGTCAGGTCGTCGACGCCGATGCCGCGGTCGGTGAGGATCTCCTCGGTGCGCAGCGGCCGGGTCTCGGAGACCGCGCCGACCATCGTCGTCTTGCCCGCGCCGAACCCGCCGGCGACGAGGATCTTGATCGCCGTCGGCAGGCGCGGGCGCTCAGAGCGAGCGAAGACCATCGAGCACCGCCCTGTACATCTTCATGTCGTGCATGTCCACCTCGGATCGGGGTTCCTGGGCAGAGACGAGTTCGCGGTCGAACAGGTCGCCGAGCAGCACCCGGATGGTGCCGGCCGGCAAATCGAGGTGCGCGGCGATCTCCGCCACGGACTTGGGCTCGCGGCAGATCTGGAGGATGCGCAGGTGCTCGGGATCGAGCCCGGCGTCGGGCCCCGGCGGCGGGCCGATCGCCAGGGCCATGGAGATCAGGTCGAACTTGCCGTGCGCCGGCATCGTCCGGCCCCGCGTCACGACGTAGGGCCGGACGATCTCCGGGTCGACCCAGTGCTCGTCGGCGGAGCCGTCGGGAACGGTCACCGGTCGCTCCCGGCCGTGCCGCCGACGGCCTCGGGGTTGCGGGCGCCCGAGGTGAGGTACTGGCCGACGCGGGCCACCATCATCGCCATCTCGTACGCGATGAGGCCGATGTCGGCGTTCTGCGCGCACAACACCGCCAGGCAGGCGCGCTCGCCCGCCGTGGTCACGATGAGGAACTGGCTGCGCCACTCCACCACCGTCTGGCGCACCGCGCCGCCCTTGATGTAGTCGGAGACGCCCCTCGCCAGGCTCTGCAGCCCGGAGGCCACGGCCGACAGGTGCTCGCCGTCGGTGCGCTGCAACCCGGCCGACGAGGCCATCAGCAGGCCGTCGGAGGACAACACGATCGCGTGCTCGGCCTCCTTGACCCGCCCGACGAGGTCGTCGAGCAGCCAGTTGAGGTCAGTGCCCGAGGTGGGGGTCATGCTTCCTCGCCTCCCGACTGTTCGTCCAGCAGCCTGGCCGCCTCCGTGCGGCCGAGGCGCGTGCCTGACTGCAGAGATCCCATCATCGCGCGGATCTCCTCCGGCGAGCGCTCGTCATCGTCCTCCTCGAAATCTGGCTGCGTGGGCGTGTCGTCCCGCAGCGCCGGGGCGAGGTTCGCCTGCGGCACGCGGAGCGGCAGGCCCCCCGGGGTGAACTCGGCCGCGGGCCGCCGCGCGGCCGGGCCGGTCTCGGGCTCCGGCTCGGGTGTCGTCCCCGCTCCGGCCTCAGGGGGCGGGGCGGGCTGGGGGCCGCGGCTCGGGGCCGGGGCCTGGGCCGGGACCGCGGGCTTGAGCGTGCGGACGTTCTCCGCCGGCCTCTCCGGCCGGGGCGTCTCGGAACGGGTCATCTCAGGGCGGGTCACCTCCGGGCGGGCCACCTCAGGCCGGGCCACCTCCGGGCGGGCCGCCGTGGCCACCCCCGTCTGCCTGCGGGGCAGCCGCTCGGCGTCGCCGCCGTGGTGCCGCGGCGCCGGGTCGAGCTCGACGAGCTCCTGCGGCAGCAGCACCACGACCGTCGTCCCGCCGTACGGGCTGGCCTTCAGCACCACCTGGATGTCGTGCCGGCGGGCGAGCCGGCTCACCACGTACAGGCCGAGGCGGGCGGTGCCGCTGATGCGGAACTCCGGCGGGTCGGCGATGCGCCGGTTGGCGGCCTCCAGGTCCTCGGGCTTCATGCCGAGGCCGCGGTCCTCGACCTCGATCACGTACCCGTTGGCCACGAGCTGGCCGCTGACCTGCACGTTCGTGTACGGCGGCGAGAACGACACCGCGTTCTCGATGAGCTCGGCCAGCAGGTGCACGACGTCGCCGACGGCCCGGCCGACCAGCACCACGTCGCCCATGGGCAGCAGCGAGACCCGGGTGTAGTCCTCGACCTCGGCCAGCGCGCCGCGGACGACGTCCACCATGGGCACCGAGCGGCGCCAGGTCCGGGCGGGGGAGGAGCCGGACAGCACGATGAGGTTCTCCGCGTTGCGCCGCATCCGGATGGCCAGGTGGTCCAGCCGGAACAGCTCCTTCAGCTCCTCGGGGTCGGTCTCGCGGCGCTCCATCACGTCGAGGACGGTGAGCTGCCGGTGCACCAGGCCCTGCGTGCGGCGGGCCAGGCTCAGCAGGATGTCGCGGATGCCGCGGCGCAGCTCGGCCTGCTCGGCGGCGACCCGGATCGCGGTGCTCTGCACGGTGTTGAACGCCTGGCCCACCTGGCCGATCTCGTCGTCGCCGAACTGCAGCGGCGGCGCCTCGGCGGCCACGTCCACCTCCTCGCCGCGGCCGATGCGCTCCACGATGTCCGGCAGGCGGTGGTCGGACAGCTCGTGCGCGGCGTCGCGCAGCTTTTGGAGCTGGGCGAACAGGGCGCGGGCCGTGGTGATGGACAGGACGATCGAGGCGATGACCGCGATCAGGCCGAGGCCGCCGGCCAGGGCCAGCCGGATGACCACGTTCACGGCGACCGGCACGACCCGCTCCACGAGGCGGTCGCCCGCGCTCAGCACCATCGTGTTGAACTCGGTCAGCGCCCGCTCGGTCGCGGCCTTCCAGGCGTCGCCGCCGAAGGGCAGGATCGCGAGGCTCGGGTTCTGCTCGCCGATCTGGCGTTCCATGGTCGCCAGGCGGGCGAAGGCCGCGCCCTTCATCAGCTTGTCGTAGGTCACCCGGTCCTCGGCCGGCAGGTCGGCGGCGGCCTGCTCGGCGATGATCCGCCAGGCGCCGACGGTCTGCGTGAACTGCGCGTGCTCGGCGGCGGTCAGCCGGCCCTCGGCCAGCGCGCCGGCGAGCAGCGCGTCCTCGCGGGTGAGCACCTCGCGGGCGCGGCTGAGGGCGAGCAGGGTGCGGACGTCCTTGGCGAGGGCCTTGTCGTCGAGCGTGGCGAGGGAGCCGTACAGGCTGAAGACGGGGTCGATGACCTCGGCGTAGGCGTCGGTGACGCCCACCCGGTCGAGCTTGCCGGCGTCCACCGAGCGCCGGAGCTGCTTGATGGAGTCGAGCCGCCGGAAGACGTCGGCGAGCCGCTGCTCGCCCTCCTCGTCGCTGGCCCAGCCGACGATCGCCGCGCTCGCCGACTCGCGGAACGCGCCGAGCAGGCGGTCGGTCTCCTTGCGCTGGAGGTCGAGGTCGCGGCGGGAGCGCGGGGTGTCGTCGCTGAGCCGCACGATCGAGACGCGGCGCTCCTTCTGCAGCTCGACCAGCAGCGGCTCGCTCGGCGCGACCACGGACGAGTCGAGCTGGGAGACCCACAGCAGGTTGACGCCCTCGCGCAGGGTGACCCAGGCCGCGAACGCCCACAACGCCGCCAGGGAGAGCAGCAGAGCCGTGACTTTGGTCCGCAGTCGTGTATTGCGGAAGCCCATTTTACCCACCCTGTGTGAATCTCATTCGCGTTGCCGGCGGCCGTATCGATCAAGGAACTCTAGCGCAGTCGCAAAGGGCCTCTCAAGCAACGGCAAACATCGGGCACACCAAATAACCATATTGACAAAATTGGTCATATATGGTCAAAAACGATATCTTGTGCGAGTGAGTGACTCCTCCCCCGCTTACTTCACCATTCACAACCAGCTCGCCGACCGCCTCCTTGACCGATCACATCAACTGGCCGGCGTGCCCGCGGGCGACCGCGACGCGGTGCTCGCCACCGCCCTTGACGCCGTGCCCCGCGCCGCGGCGCTGCTGCGTCCTTACAACCGCCTTTTCCCGGACGGCGACAGCTCGGCCAGCCGGCTCGCGTTCAGCTGCCTGTCGGCGGCGGCCACGTTCCCGCGCGCGGACGCCGGGCGGGTCGCCGACCTGGGGACGCTGACGACGATCCTGTTCGGCGTGGACGACATCGCGGACGGCATCACGGGCGGCATCACGGACGGCCCCGCGGGCGGGGTCGCGGGCGGCTTGACGGCCGGGTCCGGCGGCGTGTCGCCGGACGGCGTCGCGGAGCTCTTCGACCGGATGGCCGCCGCCCTCGCCGGCTCCCCGCCCCCCACCGGCGACGGCCCCGTCGGCGAGGCCCTGCGCGCCTGGTCGGCGTGGTGCGAGCGCTGGTACGGCCACGCCGCCTCCGCCGGGTACGCGCCCGTCCTGGCCGACCAGCTCTCGATCGCCGGGGCCGCGATGGCCCGCGAGCGCGCCTGGGCGACGGGGGAGCGGCCGTGGCCCGGCTACGAGCCGTACCTGGCCAACGGGCGGATCACCATCCTCTACCACGCCTGGTGGCTGGCCGCCCTGCCCCTCTGCGGCCCGCCCGGCGCGCCCGAGGAGCACTGGCGGGCCCTGGAGCCGGTCCTCGACCTGGGCGCGGCGTGCCTGCGGCTGGCCAACGACCTCCGCACGTTCGAGCGGGAGCGGCGCGAGGGCAAGCCGAACGCCGTGCTCATCCTGGAGCGCGGCGGTCTTGACGTCCCCGCCGCGGTCGAGCGGGTCAAGGGTCACCTCGCCGGGCTCGGCCGGGAGCTGGCCGCCGGGCTCGCCGCGCTGCCCGCCGCCCTGGCCGGGGCCGCCGACGGCCAGCGCCGCAGCGTGGCCTTCAACGGCGGCTGGTACCTGGCCAGGGACACGCACGCGTACACCGTGCGGGACCTGGCCAGGGACGCGGAGGGGCATCGCGGCTAACGTCCGTCGCGCCCGGCCGGGGCGGCGTCCCGGGCCGCCCGCTCGACCAGGTAGGACGCCGCGATGACCGCCGCCCGGGTGATGGCGATCGGCGCGTACAGGTCCTTGTCGTGCCAGAGCGGCGGGTGGTCCGCGCCCGCCGCCCCCGCCAGGTACGCCTGCCCCCGCCGCGCGGCCTCCAGGCCGCGCGGGTCCTGCCGGCAGCGGGTCAGCAGCAGGGTCTGGATCGCGTACGCGCTCTCCTCGGCGGTGCCCGCCCAGCGGCCCCAGGAGCCGTCCGGGCGCTGCGTGGCCAGCACCCACTCGGCGGCGGCGCGCACCGCGGGGGCCGACCGCTCGCCGCCGAAGGCGTCCAGCGCGAGCGCGCAGCTCACCGTGGCGTAGTACGGCGAGGCGTGCCAGCGGTCGCTCCAGCTCCCGTCCGGCTCCTGCCGCTCGCGCAGCCAGCCGGCCAGGTCACGTATGGTGCCGGCGTAGCGGGGCGCGGCGCCGGGGCGGCGGGCGGCGTACTGGCCGAAGGCGTCCAGGACGTGCGCGTTGACGCTCACCGACACGCCCTGCTCGCCCGGCCAGGTGGCGAAGTGCGCGCCCGAGCGGAAGCTCCACAGGCTGTCCGGCTCGCAGGGCAGGCCGAGCAGCGCCAGCGCGTACAGGGCGACCGACGTCGTGTCGGCGTCGGCCGGCAGCCCCGGCCCCGCGGGGGTGCCGGCCGGCCCGATCGCGGCCCGCAGGTCGGCCGGGATCTCCGGCGGCACCTCCACCGGCACGCCCGCCCGTACCAGGAGGCTCAGCACCCAGCCCCGCTCGAACACGGTGATCGGCAGGCCCACCGGCACCGGGCCGCCGTGCAGGCGGACGATCGCCTCCAGGTGCCCGCGCGCCGCCTCCGACGCGTCGGCCGTCCGCTCGGGCTGGTCGTCCGCGAGCGCGGACCCGGAAGGGCCCGGGGACAACCAGGCGGCGGTGGCGGCGGGGGAGGCGCCCACCGTGCCGATGGCCGTGGGCCGCACGCCCGGCGCCCGCGCGGCCGCCTCGCCCGCGACCTCCAGCGCGTGCAGCAGCTTCTCCGGGATCCGCGCGCCCGAGGCGATCCACGTCCGCACCCGGGTGAGCGCGTCGTAGCTCATCCCCTCCGGCAGCGGCAGCGGGCGGCTCGGCGGGTGGCCGGGCAGGGCGGCGGCGTGCCGGTTGATGAGCGCCACGAGCGAGGGGACGATGTGCTCGATCGCCGGCATGTCCGGCAGCCCGAGCCGCCCGCCCGGCTGCCCGTCGTGTTGCCCGTCCGGACGGGCGTCCAGCCAGGCGCGGAGTGCGGCGAGCCCGCGTTCGGCCGCCGGGGCGAGGCGCCCGCGCTCGGCGTCGCCGCGGACGAGCGCGGCGAGCAGGCCCTCGGTGGCGCTCAGCGTCGGCACCAGCCCGTAGCCGTCGGGGGCGCCCCACGTGCCGTCCGGGCGCTGGGTGCCGGTCAGGTAGTCGATCCGCTCGCGGTGCCCGGTCAGCCAGGGGGCCAGCGAGACCAGCCGCCCGGTCTCGTACACGGAGGGCGACACCTGCCCCCACGGCCGCAGCATGAGGCTGGTCACCAGCTCGGCCGCCGCCGCGGCGAGACGCGCGCTCATCGCCGGGGTTCCAGCCTGAGCAGCAGCTTCTCCTTCGGCCGCACGGAGGCGCCCGGTACGGGGGTGAGCGGCTGCGGGTTGGTGAGCACCTGCCGGTACCTGCTGAGCACGTTCGCGATCACCAGCGGCGCCTCCACGTAGAACAGCGCCTGACCGAGGCAGACATGCGGCCCCGCGCCGAAGGGGATGAACGCGTAGCGGTGCCGCCGCGCGCTCCGCTCGTCGGCCCAGCGCTCCGGGTCGAACTCCAGCGGGCGCTCCCAGAACTCCGGCAGCCGGTGCGTCGTGTACGGGCTGACCAGCACCTGCGAGCCGGCCTTGATCCGGACGCCGCCGATCTCCGTGTCCGCCACCGTCTGCCGGGGGATGATCCAGGCCGACGGGTGCACGCGCAGCAGCTCCTGGAGCACCATGCGGAGGTAGGGGAGCCGTTCCATGTGCGCGGGCCGCACCGGCCCGCCGCCGACCACGCCGGCGATCTCGTCCTGGAGGCGGGCGTTCACCTCGGGGTGGTCGTGCAGCACCGACCAGAGCCAGGTCAGCGACATGGCGGTGGTCTCGGAGGCGGCCCCGTAGATGCTGACCAGGTCGTCGCGCACCTGCTTGAGGTCGACCTCGCCCTCCTGCTCCAGCCGGGCCGCGATCAGCGCGGAGACGACCTCGTTGCTGTGCGGGCGCTCGCGCCGGGCCTGCTCGATGAGCGGGTACACGATCTCGTCGATCTTCTTCGCGGACCGCAGGAACGCCCGGTCGCCCGGCACCTTGATCGAGTACGGCGCGAACGGCACCAGCAGCCGGAAGGCGATCGAGGTGGCGCACGTGGCGAACTCCGGCTGCAGCCGCTCGGCCACCTCCCGCGAGATCCGGCCGCCGAACAACACCTTGATGACCGCCTGGTTGACGATGCTGGTCATCTGGTGCCCGCCGTCGATCGGCCGGCCGGCGCGGGCGTACCCGTCCAGCTCGGCCATGCAGCCGTGGATGATGTCGGCCATGTCCTCGGCCAGCGAGGCGGTGTAGCGGGCGGTGAAGAGCGGCTGGAGAATCTTCCTGGCCGACGCCCATCCGTCGCCTTCGCCGAGGATGCTCCGGCCGGTCACGCGCTGCACGGGCCGCCAGAACATGCCCTCCCTGACGAAGTTCGTCCAGTCGGTCTTGAGCACCTGCTGGACGTGGTCCGGGTGGGAGATCAGGTACGGGCGGAAGGGGCCGAGGTCGAGGCGGACCACCTTGCCCCGGGCCTCGACGCCCATCCTCGCCAGCTCGGTCACCGGGTCCTTCACCAAACGGGGTACGGCCTTGTGGAGGGGGAGGACGTGGGGGCTGGTCACGGAGGGGTCCGTGGCGTGCGGCATGGCGGCGATCCCCTGGTATGGATGCGTACGCAGCGGCGGGCCGGCATGTAGCCTTCTGGGCAACTACAGGCCGTTTGTCATATTTCGCGTATTGTCACATGGGGGGCGCGTGATGATCAACTGGGTGGGGGTGGTTGTCTCACATGCCGGACATTTCATGACAAACGGCGAACTTGGGATGGATCATCGCATGCGTTTGCATGTAACTTCAAGATCGTACCGAGGTAGGAGCGCCAGTTGAGTCTCAGCCGTCCGCCGTCCGGCGAGCGCGCGGGCGTTCCCGGGGAGGCCGTGGAACGCTGCCGCCGCCTGCTCGAACCCGCCCTCCGCGAGGCCGTCGCCGGCCTGCACCCGTGGAGCTCGCGGATGGCCGGCTACACGCTCGGCTGGTCGGACGCCGACGGCCGTCCCCAGGCCGGCGACGGCGGCAAGGGGGTGCGTCCGGCCCTCGCGCTGCTCGCCGCCGAGGCCGTCGGCGCCGACGCGGCCGCCGCCGTGCCGGGCGCGGTGGCGGTGGAGCTGGTGCACGCCTTCTCGCTGGCGCACGACGACATCATCGACCACGACGAGCGGCGCCGGCACCGCGCCGCCCTGTGGAAGGCGTACGGGGTGGGGCCCGCCCTGCTCACCGGCGACGCCCTGCTGGCCCTGGCCGTCGCCCAGCTCGCCACCGCCCCGGAGGCGATGCGCCTGCTGTCGGCCGCGCTGACCGAGCTCGTCCACGGGCAGAGCACCGACATGGCCTTCGAGAACCGCCCCTGGCACGGCCCCCACGCGGTCACCCTCGACGAGTACACGCGGATGGCCGCCGGCAAGACCGGCAGCCTGCTGGGGGCCGCGGCGGCGCTCGGCGTCACCCTCGGCGGCGCGCCGCGCGAACTGGCCGACCTGATGTGGGAGATGGGACGCGACCTCGGGGTCGCCTTCCAGATCACCGACGACGTCCTCGGCATCTGGGGCGACCCGGCCGTCACCGGCAAACCCATCCACAGCGACCTGCGCCGCGACAAGAAGACCCTGCCCGTGCTGTGCGCCCTCGCCGCGGACGGGACCGCCGCCCGCGACCTGTCGGCCCTGCTGGCGGCGGGGCTCGGCGACGAGGACGCGATCGGCGCGGCGGCCCGCCTGGTCGAGGAGGCCGGAGGCCGCGCCCACGCCCAAGCCCTGGCCGACCACCACCTCGCCGCCGCCCTCCGAGCCCTGGACACTCACCTGCCGCACGCCACAGAACTCCGCGCCCTCTGCACCTCCCTGACCACCCGCACCCACTGACTCCCCCCAGCTCCCGGCCGATCCCCGCCCACCACCCTTGCCCTGACCCCAACCTCCACCACCCGTCCACCCCGCGATCGACCGTCCGCCGCGACCCCGCCGGCCGCCGTTCCTGCACCCGCTCGCACCCGCGCCAGCCCCCGCCCGCTCGCCCTTCGTTCCCGCGCCCGCCCGCCGGTCTGCGGACGCGGTCGGCGGGCGGAGGCCGCCGGTGCCTGGGGGACCGAAGGTCAGGGGGCGGGAGTCGGGCGGGAGGCGGTGTCGAGCAGGGCCAGTTCCTCCGCCCCCAGCACCACCTCCGCAGCCGCCATCAGAGCCCCCACCTGCTCCCCGTCACGCCCACTCGCGATCGGCGCCACCACGGTGGGCTGCGCCGCCAGCCACGCCAGCGCCACCGACGCCGGCTCCACCCCCCGTTCACCGGCCACCTCGACCAGCGCCTCCATCGTCCGCCGCCCGTGCTCGGAGCCCAGGTACTCCGCCGCCCGCCCGGCCCGCGGGCTGTCCACGGTGACGCCCGGCCGGTACTTGCCGGTCAGGAACCCGCGGGCCAGCCCCGAGTACGGCGTGCTGACCAGCCCTTCCCTGGTCACCACGTCCCGCAGCTCGCCCTCGTACCCCCGCTCCACCAGGTTGTACTCCTGCTGCAGCGCCACGTACCGCACGAGCCCTTCACTGTCGGAGACCTTGAGCGCCTCCGCCAGCCGCTCGGCCCCGTGGTTGGACGCGCCGACGTACCGCACCTTGCCCTCGCGCACCAGCGCGTCGAACGTGGACAGCGTCTCGGTCAGAGGTGTGTCGCGATCGTCCACATGCGCCCAGTACAGGTCGATGTAGTCGGTGCGGAGCCGCCGCAGCGAGTCCTCGACAGCGGCGCGGATGGTGGCCGGCGCCAGGCCGCGTCGCCCCTCCAGCATGCCGACCTTGGTGGCCAGGACGACGGAGTCGCGGTTGCGCCGGTCGGCCAGCCACTCGCCGATGATGATCTCCGAGGTGGACTCGCCGGTCGCCCAGTGGGGGTACACGTCGGCGGTGTCGATGAAGTTGCCGCCGCCCTCGACGTACGCGTCCAGGATCGCGAACGACGTCTCCTTGTCGGCCGTCCAGCCGAAGACGTTGGTGCCGAGCGCTATCGGAAAAACGGACAGGTCCGTGGTGCCTATGGATCTCATCCGGCTATTATTCCGCGCATCCAACAAGGAGGCCTCAATGGCGCCCCGATTACGTGGATGCCTGGTCGGCGCGGTGGTCGCCGGCGGCCTGTTCCTGCTGGGGCTGGCCCTGCTGCTGCCCCGCGGCGACCAACGGGCAGGCCCGCAACCCACCGCCTCCGCGACCGAAACCGGGAAATCCCCCGCCCCGTCCGCGAGCGCGTCCGCGCAGGTCGTCGACGAGCGACGCCTCGACGAGCGCAGGCTGGAGCTCACGATCCGCTCCCCGGCCCTCGGGGACGAGACCACGAAGGTCCGCCTGCTGCTCCCGCGCGACTGGGAGTCCCGCCGCGACTGGCCGGTGCTGTGGCTGCTGCACGGCGGTCTCGACGACTACACCTCCTGGACCGGCAAGACCGACGTCGCCGACCTGGCCCGCGACTCCGGCGTCATGGTCGTGATGCCGGACGGCGGCAAGTGCGGCAGCTACTCCGACTGGTGGAACGACGGCGACGGCGGCCCCCCGCGCTGGGAGACCTACCACCTGCGCGAACTGCTCCCCCTCCTCGAAGCCCGCTACCGGGCCGGCCCGCGCCGCGCGATCGCCGGCTACTCCATGGGCGGCCAGGGCGCGATGCTGTACGCGGCCAAGGGCTACTTCAAGGCCGCGGCCTCCTTCAGCGGCGCCGTCAACATCCTCGCCCCCGGCGTGCCGCAGGCGGTGATGGCGGGCACGGCGGTGGGCTGCTTCGGCACCGACTGGAAGCGCATCTGGGGCGACCCGGAGGCCCAGCGCGAGATCTGGCGCGCGCACAACCCGTACGACCAGGCCGAGAAGCTGAAGGGCGTCGAGCTGTACGTGGCTGCGGGCGAAGGCGACCTGGTGGAGGACCTCGCCAACCGCGCCGCCCACTCCTTCGCCGACCACCTCCGCGACCTGGACATCCCGGTACGCACCCACTTCTACCGGGGCGGCCACAACCACACGTACTGGCAACGCGAGCTCCACCGCGCCTACCCCATGCTCCTCGCCGCGATCGGCACCCGTTGACAGAGGCTCAGGCCCACCAGGGCACCCCGCTGTCTCAAAAGCCCGTCGCCTCAGACTCCCACCGGCTGAAGCGGGCGCCGGCCAGGGCCGGCACTGGCTCAGCCGGCACTCTGCCTCAACCGCCCGCTGAGGCAGAGTGCCGCCGCCCCAGCCGCCCGCCGACGCAAAGGGCCGCCGACGCTCCGAACGTCACCGGATAGACCGACGCCCGCTGACACAGAGGACCGCCGACCAGGGAACTGCCGACCCAGAGGGCCGTGTGCGCCGCCCCGCCAGCGACACCCCCGGGTCTGCCCGTCTCCGCCGCCCGCGCCGCTCCCGCTTGGGTCGCCCCGTCTGGGTTACCCCGCCTGGGCCCTGCCCTTGCCAGCGTCACCCCCGCTGGGGTCGCTCTGCTTGGGTCGCTCTGCTTGGGCCATCCGCCTGGGTCGTCCGCCTCGGCAGCCCTGCCCCCGCCTGGGTCGCCCCGCCTGGGTCGCCCTGCCTGGGTCGCCCTGCCTGGGCCGCCCCTGCCTGGGTCGCTCCGCCCGCGCCGCGCTGCCCCGCCTGGGCCTCGCCGCCTGTCTGCTTCAGACTGCCTCGCCCGCCTGTCCGTTCCAGTCTGTTTCGCACGCTTTTGTCTGCTCTCTCGCCCATCGCTCACCCATCGCCCGCCGGCCCCTTCGGCGCTCTTGCCGTCACCCGCGCCCCTCACCCCCTCCCCACCACCAGCATCACCGTGGACCGATCCCGAATCAGTGCTTGGGACCGGTCCACTCGTGGCATCGTGGGAGCTCCGGGAGGCGTGGCGGAGGGGCGATGGTGCCGCTATGGTTCGTGCTGTGGTGACGGGTGACATGCGCACGCGCATCCTGGACGCGGCGGAGGAGCTGTTCGCGGGCTCCGGCTACGAGGCCACACCGACGGCTGTCATCGCCAAACTCGCGAAGGTACCCAAAGGGCTGATCGTCGACTATTTCCCGCGCAAGATCGACGTACTGGTCGCCCTGGTCAACGAACGTACGCAGATCGAGGAGGGGCGCGAGGTCGACGCCGTGCCCGGCGACCCGGTGGGCACGCTCGCCCGGCTCGCCCGCGCCCTGCCGTTGCGCGCCTCACCGGCCATGCGGCGCATCCTGTTCCGCGAGGCCGACACGCACGGCTCGGTCAAGGAACGGCTCGGCCGCCTCAACGGCGAGCTGGTCCGCCGGGCCCGCTTCGCGCTGGAGCTGGCGCTACCCGGGGCCCGGGGTGACGCGGCGCGGCTGGAGATCGCCGCCGCCATGTTCGCCGCCGTCCTGCTCTACCAGGAGAACCTCTGGCAGCTCACCGGCCACCAGATCGACCCCGACGCCGTCGCGGAACTCATCGCCCACTCGCTCGTCTAGCAGCTCGTCCAGCGCGTCGCGCAGGTGCCGCAGCAGCGCCCAGACGTCGTCGACGCGCTCGGGGCAGGCGACGAGGCCGAAGTCGAGCATGCCGTCGTAAGAGAAGCAGGTGATGCTGAGCCCGCCGCTCATGTCCGTCAGTACGGACATCGGGTAGTACGACAACACCCTGCCGCCGCACAGGTACAGCGGGAACTGCGGCCCGGGCACGTTGCTGATGATCAGGTTGATCGGCGGGAACGCCATGCCCGCCAGCCTGAAGATCGCGGGCGTGGCCAGTGCCGTCACCGGGGCGGGCAGCAGCGAGCACAGCTCCTGCAGCCAGGTGGCCGGCGCCCGGGCGAACCTGCGCTTGGCCCGCCCCATCGTCTCGCCCACGATCTGCAGCCGCTCCCGCGCGTCGGTGACGTCCGTGGGCATGGGAGCGATCATGGCGGAGATCTGGTTGCCCGCCGCGTCCTTGGCCCCGTGCGTACGGACCGCCACCGGAACGGCCACCACCAGCGGCTCCACCGGCAACGCGTCCCGCTCCGCAAGCCAGCCGCGCAGGGCCGACGTGCAGAGGGCCATGATGACGTCGTTGACGCTGAGACCGTTGGCCTTGGCGACGTTCTTGACGTCCTTGAGCGACAACGACCCGAACGAGACGTGCCGCCGGCCACTGATGGGCCCGTTGAACGGCGTGCGCGGAGCCGACAGGCTCGGCAGCTCGGGCCGATCCACCGGCTCACGGGCCACCAGTCGCGCCGCCTTCGCGATCATCCGCGCGCCCGGCAGCCGCGACGCCACGGGGATGGCGTCCAGGTCCCCGGCCGCACGCACCACGGCCTGCGCGGCCCGCACCGGCTGCGTCGCCGACCGCACCGCAGCCCCGGCCAACATCCCGACCCACCCAGGCCCCTCGTCCCTCCGCCCCGCCACCACCACAGGCAGCGCACCCTCTTCCGGACCTGAAGCCGCAGTCGTCGAAGCAACGTCCTCTGCGGGTGGGCGTGCGGTCTGCGAGCCGACTCCTTCTGTGGCCGGGACCATGGTCGCCGGGGCAGCCGTTTCCGAAGGTGAAGGCGCGGAGGCTGCGGCCGAGAGCGCGAGGGTGGGCAGGTCGTCCTGGGCGGAGGGCCCCATGCTGGTGGGCAGGTCGTCCAGAGCGGGTGACTCGTCCCTGGCGGGCGATCGGCCTTCGGCGGACGGTTCGTCCGTGGCGGTCGGGCCGGGCTGCGGGCTCCGGTGGTCGTCGCGGCGGCTGGTGAGGTGGCCGTCGGGGGTGAGGTCGAGGAGGGTGGCCAGGGTCTCGGCGCCGGAGACGCCGTCGATGGCGGCGTGATGCACCTTCGTGTAGACGGCGACCCGCCCCTCCGGCAGTCCGTGGATCAGGTGCATCTCCCACAACGGATGCGACCGGTCCAGCCGCCGGGCATGCAGCTCCGCCACCGCCTCGGCGAGCTGCCAGTCGCTCCCCGGCCGGGGCAGCGTCATCTCGAACAGGTGGTTGTCGAGGTCGAAGCCGGGGTCGTGCGCCCAGTAGGGCCGGTCGAGCCCCAGCGGGACTTCGGCCAGGCGGAGGCTCAGCGCAGGGGAGAGGTGCAGCCGGTCGAGCAGGAGGTCCGCGAGCGCGGCCCGGTTGACCGAGCCGTCGCCGGAGTCCAGGATCGCCAGCCCCGCCACGTGCGCGGCGGTGGTCGCCGTCTCGACATTGAGGAACTGTGCGTCGAGCGCAGTGAGCTGGCGCATGTGCTCTCCTTTTCCCGTTGTACAGGCAGCATTGCATGAAGGGATTTCCGCGAGGTTTCCGCCAGAGTCTCCCAGATGAATTCGCCTGCCTCGCGCCTGCCTTAAGGAATTCCCAGCTCGGATTGCTGGTGACAATTCTCTATCCGATGACAACCTCAATCGGGTGTTGCACAACCGCGTCGAAGTGGTACCCGAACGGGTGCCGGGGGATGGTCAGCGCCTGCGCGGCCCCGGTCTCGTCGGTCGCCCGCGCCATGAGGAAGTAACGGCCCGGCCGCCGGGGAGCCCAGGTCACGTGCCACGGCAACCAGGCGCTGACCAGGTGACGTCCGTGTGACTCGGCCTCCCGCCAGGTGAGCCCGCCGTCGAAGCTGACCTCGACCCGGACGATCCTGCCCCGCCCCGACCAGGACCGCCCGTGCAGCACCAGCGGAACGCGGCTGATCGGCAGCCGCGCATTCCAGGCGAGCTCGAAAGCGCTCTTCACCGGCTGGGTGGTGACGTCCGGATAAAAGACGGTGTTCCAGGGGCTCAGCAGCTTGCTCGTTGAAACTTCTATCTCGCCGAGCCATTTGACCGACGCGATTCCCACCCATCCGGGCACCACCAGCCGCGCCGGGAACCCGTGGTCCGGCGGCAGGCGCTCGCCGTTCATCTCGTATGCCACGAGAACGTCGTCCATGGCCTTGTCGATCGGCAGCGGGCGGCGTACGTGCCCGTGATCCTCGAACGGCGCGTCCAGGCCGACGGGCAGCACGTCCACGGCGTCGGGCCGTACCCCCGCCTCCTTGAGCAGGTGCTTGAGCGGCACGCCGCGCCAGCGCGCCACCCCGATCGCGCCCAGCCCCCACTGCGTGCCGGGCGCTGCCTCGTGCTGCTGCCGGCCGTAGAACCGCCGCCCGTTGCCCGCGCACTCGATGGCGACGTCGTACGTGCGCGACGGCATGGCGCGCAGCTCCTCGTAGCTGAACTCGCGGGGACATCGGAGGCCGGCGCCGTGGAGGCGGAGATGCCAGGTGGTGGCGTCGATGAGCGGCGTGTAGGTGTGGTTGCGGACGAAGAACCGGTCGATGGGGGTGTGGTAACCCTGGCCGGACATGGCCTCCCACCGCATCTCGGCGCTCTCGCCGTGCACCTTGAAGAGGTGGTCGGGCAGGGGTTTCAGGATGGTCGCCGTGGCGTTCCTCATGGCTCTCACCTCGCTACTCGGCATTCCCTACCGGGAAACCATTTAATCTCCTTCCGCTGCTCTCCGTCACGATCCTTTGCCAAACGATGTCGTGGGTGTGTCGTCGTCTGCGCCTGGTGGTGGCGGCGGCGGTAGCGGTGCCGGTGAGCGGTCGTCGTGGTGATCGTGGAGGGCGACACGTCGGTGGGAGTGAAGCTTCTCGACTGTCCTTGCTTCTGTTGAGGCCCTGCGGTGGTGGTGCCGAGCCGATGACCGCCGGAGTTGGCTGGGATCCTGCTCGTCCGGCCGGGCGACGGCCTGCTGCTGGTCCGTGTTCTACCCCAGGGGCAGGGCTATGAACTGGGGAAACGTTCGCCTGTGTTGAGGCGTTCGAGTTGGGCGAGCAGGCCCGCGCGGTCGCCGTGGGCGCGGAGCCAGCGGCTGGTCCGGCAGGCGGACTTCGCGTAGATGGCCGGGTCCTTGGTGCCGGTGGCCAACCATTCGTCGAGTGTCGCCGGGAGGGGGCCGTCCGGGACGATCAGGCAGCGGTCCTGGGCGGATGGTGGCGCCAGGTAGCGGGAGTCGTTGGAGACCACGACGGCCAGGCCCTCGTCGAACCAGTGCGGGACCGCGTCGGCGGAGGGCAGGCGCGAGTGGAGCTCGACGTGGGACAGCTCGTGAGCGGCGATCACCGGGTTGACGCCGCGAGGGGACAGCATCACGGCGCGGTTGAGGATGGCGATACCGCGTTCCTGGCCGCCGCCGATGCGCCGGTAGCAGGAGTCGGTGAGGCACACCAGGAGGGACGGGTCGGTGCGGCGGGCGCCGTAGAAGGCCGTCACCAGTTGGCGGGCCTGCGCCACGGACTGGATGACCTGGGAACGCTGGGCCGGGGTGAGGTCGGGCTCCGTGTAGACGCCGTCCTGCAGCTCGGTCAGGCCGTAGCAGCCGGGGCAGGTGGTGGCGGCGACAGAGGGGAAGGCCAGGGCCACGCCGGCCACGGCGGCTGCGAGCAGGACCGTCAGCGTCGCGGCGATGCGTGCCCACAGCCTGCGGGGTTTGTTGCGGCGCACGAGGGGTCCTTTCAGCGGTGGCGGCGGTGGCGAGGTGTTGGAGGCGGGTGTCGCGGAGCTGCGAGGACACTCTGCCGCATCCGGTGGGTGCGGCACATCAACCCAGGGTTCGTCATTCCAGGGGTGGACGCTGAGGAGCGCGGTGTGGGTGGCGGGGGTCGCAAGGGCGGGGGCGGAGGGCGGAGGCGTCGGCGGCGGGCGTTCTGGGCATCGAGTCCCGGAGGTGCCCGGGGGAGCCGGTCGGTTGCGGAGAGCGGGCTTCAGGGGGTGGTGTCGCGGGGGCGGAGGCCGGTCAGGAGGGCGTCGAGGGCGTAGGTGAAGCGGTCCTCGTGGTCGGCGGGGGTGCCCAGGCCGGCGGACAGGGCGCGCATGAGCGTGGGGTGATGGGCGGGGTCGGGGACGAGGGCGGGGTCGGGGTCGGTGTGGCCGGGCGTCTGGCCGGCCTCGGCGAGGACCTGGCCGATCACGAAGGTGGCGAGCGTCGTGATCACGTGCAGGGCCTCCGTCGGGGTGAAGCCCTCGTCGGTGAGCGCCCGGGCGGCACGTTCCACGGTCTCCAGGCCGCCCGGGGTCGTGACCGGGCGGGTGGCTAGCAGCGGCAGCAGGGCGGGGTGGGCGAGCAGGGCGGAGCGGAAGGAGAGGGCGAAGTCGCGGGCCCAGGCCCGCCACGGCCCCTCCGGGTGGACGCGGGCGCGTGACAGGGTGCGGTCGATGAGGCCGTCCAGGACGGCGTCCTTGTTCGGCACGTAGTAGTAGAGCGTCATCGCCTCGACGCCCAGCTCGCGGCCCAGCCTGCGCATGGACAGCGCGGCCACGCCCTCCCGGTCGACGAGGCCGAGCGCGGCGTCGAGCACTTTCTCGGTTGACAATCCCACCCGTTTCATACACCGTAAGATAGCGTCGTCTTACAGTGTAAGAGAGGAACGAGGGGTCTGCCGTGGACAAGAAGGATGTCGTGCGCGGGTTCATCGCCGCCGTCAACGAGCGCCGCCTGGACGACCTGGGGAACTACCTGGCCGCCGACGTGGTGGACCATAACAAGATCATCTTCGGTGAGCCGGACGAGCCGGGAGCGGCGTTCGAGGGCCTCAAGATGCAGCTCGACGCGTTCGAGCCGTTCCGGCTCACGATCGAGGACCTGATCCAGGAGGACGAGCGGGTGGTCGCCCGGCTGGTGATGAACGGGGTCAACAGCGGCTACCACCCGCGCATGCCGGAGCCGACGGGCCGGCGCTTCGTCGCGGAAGTGATCTTCATCTTCACCGTGACGGACGCCGCGAGGATCAGCGAGATCCGGGCGGTCAGCGACCGGCTGGGGATGTTCTTCCAGCTGGGGTGGGACTGGCCGGAGGTGGACTGAGGGGCGGCCGCCCCTCAGTCGCCGGTCAGCGGGAGCGGCCCAGGAAGGCCAGCAGGCGTTCGAGGGGCCAGGTGTTGATGACGTCCTCGGTGGTCAGCCAGGCCCGCTGCGCGATGCCGACCCCGAAACGCTGGTGGGCCAGGTGCGGGATCGCGTGCGAGTCGCTGTCGATGGAGAACTTGACCCCGTGGTGCTTGGCCAGCCGCACCAGGTCGGCGGGCAGGTCGGAGCGGTCGGGGTAGGAGTCGATCTCCATGGCGGTGCCCGTGCGGGCGGCCGCGCGGAACACGGCGTCCCAGTCGGCGTCCACCGGCTCGCGCTTGCCGATCTTGCGGGTGGTGGGGTGGCCGATGACGTCCACGTACGGGTTCTCGCAGGCGGCGATGAACCGGCGGGTCATCTCGTCGCGTGACAGGCCGAAGTGGGAGTGCACCGAGGCCACGCACACGTCGAGCTCCCGCAGCACCTCGCCCGGCCAGTCGACCGACCCGTCGGGCGCGATGTTGAGCTCGGAGCCGTGCAGGAGCCGCATGTCAGGATATTTCTCCTGCAAACGGGCGAGCCGTTCGCGCTGCTCCAGCGCCTTGTCCAGGGTCATCCGCTGCATGCTCAGGTCGGGCGCGTGGTCGGTGACCGCGTAGTACGCGTAACCGCGGGCGTGCCCGGCGGCCACCATGTCCTCCAGCGAGGCGATGCCGTCGGTGAGGTCGGTGTGGGTGTGCAGGTCGCCCTTGAGGTCGGCGAGCTCCACCAGCGCCGGCAGCTCGCCGCGCAGCGCCGCCTTGACCTCGCCGCCGTCCTCCCGCATCGGCGGCGGGACGTACTGCATGCCGAGCGCGTGGTAGATGTCCTCCTCCGACTCGGCCGCGATCACCCGGTCGCCCTCGAACAGGCCGTACTCCGACAGCTTCCAGCCCTTCTTCACCGCCATCTCCCTGATGGCGACGTTGTGCTCCTTGGAGCCGGTGAAGTACTGCATGGCCGCGCCCCACGACTCGGCGGGGATGCGCCGCAGGTCGACCTGCACCCCGGACGTCGTGCGGACCGAGGTCTTCTTGTCGCCGGCCGCGATCACCTCCGCCACGTACGGCTGCGCGCGGAACTCCTCCATGACGGACTCGGGCGCGACGGCCAGGATGTCGATGTCGCCGATGGTGTCCTTCATCCGGCGCAGCGACCCGGCGTAGGCGGCCCGCTCGGCCGTCAGCGACGCCATCACCTGCTCGGCCAGCGACATCGCGACCCCGATGTGCACCCGCCGCCCCGACTGCTCCAGCTGCTCGACGCCCTTGAGCAGGTTGGCCAGCGTCTTCGGGCCGAGACCCTTGACGCCCTTGAGCCGGCCCGCCTCGATGGCCTCGCGCAGCGCGTCGGTGGAGTCGACGCCGTACTCCTCGAACAGCATGATCGCCGTCTTCGGGCCCAGGCTCGGCACCCTGGTGAGCCTGCGCACGCCCTCGGGCACCCGCCCCCGCAGGTCGTCGAGCTGCCGGAAGCTCCCCCGCTGCAGGAACTCCTCCATCTTCTTGGCGATCGCCTCGCCGACCCCGGGGACGGAGCGCACGTCGACCACCGAGATGTCCTCGGGGAACCCGGCGATGGCCTTGGCGGCCTTCTGGTAGCTCCGCACCCGGAAGGCGTCGCCGCCGCAGAGCGCGAACAGCTCCGCATACTCCTGCAGCGCCGACGCCGCCTCCTCATTTGCCCGCATGCCCCTACCCTAGGGGCCGCCACCGACAATCCGGCGCGACCGTCCGGGACGGTCAGAAGCGCACGTCACGCGGCCGGTACGGCTCGGCCAGCAGCGCCAGCTCCTCCTCCGACAGCCGCACCCCGACGGCCGCGACCGCGTCGTCCACGTGCCGGTCCTTGGTGGCCCCGACGATCGGCGCGGTGACCGCCGGCTGGTGCAGCAGCCAGGCCAGCGCGACCTGCGCGGCGGGCAGCCCGCGGCCGGCGGCCACCTGCGCCACCCGGTCCACGATGACCTTGTCGTTCTCCGGGTCGTACAGCGCCTCGATGCGCTCGTCGGAGCCGGCCCGGGCGCTGGTGGCCGCCGAGCCGGCCCTGGCCAGCACGCCGCGCGCCAGCGGGCTCCACGGGATCACGCCCACGCCCTGGTCGAGGCAGAGCGGCAGCATCTCGCGCTCCTCCTCGCGGTAGAGCAAGTTGTAGTGGTTCTGCATGGAGACGAACCTGGTCCAGCCGTTGCGCTCGGCCACGTGCTGGGCCTTGGCGAACTGCCACGCCCACATGCTGGAGGCGCCGAGGTAGCGGGCCTTGCCGGCCCGGACCACGTCGTGCAGCGCCTCCATGGTCTCCTCGATGGGCGTCTCGTCGTCCCACCGGTGGATCTGGTAGAGGTCCACGTAGTCGGTGCCGAGGCGGCGCAGGGAGGCGTCGATGCCGGCCATGATGTGCTTGCGCGACAGCCCGCCGTCGTTGGGGCGGCGGCTCATCGGGAAGTAGACCTTGGTGGCCAGCACGTAGTCCTCGCGGCGCGGGAAGATCGCGCGTAGCACGTTCCCGGTCACGACCTCGCTCTCGCCCTGGCTGTAGACGTCGGCCGTGTCGAAGAACGTCACGCCGGCGTCGGCCGCCCTGCGCACGATCGGCTCCGCCTGGTCCTGCGGCAGCGCCCAGTCCTGCCGGGACGGGTCCCCGTAGCTCATCATGCCGAGGCACACCCGTGAGACCTTCAAGCCTGTGGCACCAAGTCGTGTGTATTCCATAACGACCACCTTAGGGGGTGAACGTACTGGTTAACCGCCATGTCGAACGGAAAGTCATGGTTGTCCAAAAGCGGAAATGACCTTTACAGACGTGGCGGAGATCGGGTCGATTAGAGGGCACCGGGCAGAGGGGTGCTCTGGTGACGGGGCCGGCCGTGAGGCGCGCGGGCCGGCCGGCGCAGCGACGTCCGTGGGCCGCGGAGCGGGGGTGAGGTGGAGGAAACGCACCGGAGGGCTCTGACTTGGGCACGTTCCAAGGGCGCCTGGGCACGTGACAAGGGATCCTGGGCACGTTCCAGGAGCGAGAGTCCGTCCTCCCCGCGGTGGCTGGGCGATCTCGGCCTGGTGGCGGGCGGCGCCGCGCTGTCGGTGCCGGTCGTGAACGGGCTGGCCGGCACGGGCCGCATGGGTCAGGGGGTCGTCACGCTGGTCGTGCTGCTCGTCCTGCACGCCTGGTTCGTGCTGCAGACCCCGGGACGCCGGCCCGCGGGGTCGTGGTGGCTCGTGGCCGTGCAGGCGTGGCTGACGTACCTGCCGCTCACCGTGTTCGGCCCGGTCTGGACGCCGGTCGCCGGGCTGCTGGCCGGCGCGCTGCTGGTCATGGCGGCGCGGATCGGGTCGGTGGTGCTGGCGCTGCTCGCGCCCGCCAGCGGGCTGGTGCTGCTGGCCGCGCCGCAGCTGTCGGCCGTGGACGTGCCGTGGGCGGTCGCCGCGCCGCTGGTGGGCCTGGTGGAGTTCGCGCTGGTGTCGCTGACCAGGCGGGCCGAGCGGCTGACCGAGGCGCGCACCGACGTCATGCGGCGCGCCGTGGCGCTGGAACGCCGCCGCTTCACCCGCGACCTGCACGACCTGGTCGGCCACCGGCTCACCGTGCTGGTGCTGAAGGCGCAGCTCGTGCAGCGCCTGGTGGCCGAGGGGGACGAGGAGAAGGCGCGGGCCGAGGTGGAGGAGACCATCGAGCTGCTGCGCAGCCTGTCCACCGACGTCCGGGCGGTCGCGCACGGCCTGCGCAGCTCGTCCCTGGCCGCCGAGCTGGGCTCGGCGCGGGCGCTGCTGGAGTCGGCGCGGGTGCGCTGCCAGATCAAGGTGTCCTGCCGGGACCTGCCGGAGGAGGTCGAGGAGGCGCTGACGCACGCGCTGCGCGAGGGCGTCACGAACGTGCTGCGGCACGCCGAGGCCCGCCAGTGCTCCATCCACCTGCTGGAGCGGGACCAGCTCGTCCGCCTCACGCTCCGCAACGACGGCGTGCGCCCCTCGCGCCGCCCGGACGGCGCCGGCCAGGGCCTGCTCAACCTGGCCGAACGGGTGGCGAGCCTCGGCGGCTGGCTGGAGGCCACCTCGACGCGGGCCGGGCAATTCACTTTCTCCGTGTACGTGCCCAGAAAGAAATAACTGTTGATTTGTGATAGCTGCACAATTGAATATCAAATAGCCATATTGAGGGCGTGTGACGTGTAACTAGCCGCAAAGCCCTCCAGGCGGCAGTCTTTTAACCACACCGCCCTGGAGGTCCGCCCCCGATGGACAAGTACGAGCTGTACTGCCTGGTAGATCCGTTTTTTTACGACACCATCGAGCACAGCACGGCCGAGGACGCCGACTTCTCCTTCGTCAACCGTCCCGTCCCGGACGGCTGGGCGCACGAACTTGGTGACATGTGGTCCTATTACGCGCCGGCCGGCGGCCCCCCGCTGCCCCGGCAGGGCTGGAAGATTCACGTCTCCGCCCGGCCGGACGACGCCGAGAAGGCCATCGCCGCCGTCTGGGACTACTGCGTGCCGCGCGGAACGGCGTTCAAGTTCCTGCGCGGGCCGGCGGTGCACGTCATGGTCAACTCCAAGGCGGCCTCCCGCGCCTCCAGCGGCAAGCTCATCACCGTCTACCCCCGCGACGAGGCCCACCTCGAGCTCGTCCTGAAGGAGCTCGACGAGCTGCTGCGCGACGTGCGCGGCCCGTACGTGCTGAGCGACCTGCGCTACGGCGACGGACCCCTGTTCGTCCGCTACGGCGGCTTCGCCGAGCGGCACTGCCTGTCCGAGACGGGCGAGCGCGTGCTCGCCGTCGAGGACGGCGACGGCAACCTGGTGCCCGACGTGCGCGGCTCGACGTTCTCGGTGCCGCCCTGGGCCACGCTGCCCGCCTTCCTGGAGCCGCACCTGGCCGCGCGCAACGCCGTGACCACGCTCGGGCTGCCGTACGAGATCGAGAGCGTGCTGCACTTCTCCAACGGCGGCGGCGTCTACCTGGGCCGCGACAAGGCCACCGGCGAGCGGGTCGTGCTCAAGGAGGCCCGGCCGCACGCCGGGCTCGACGCGGCCGGCCGCGACGCCGTCGCCCGCCTGGAGCACGAGCGCGACATCCTGCGCCGGCTGGCCGGCCTCGACGCCGCCCCCGGGCTGCGCGGCTACTTCACCCTGGGCGAGCACCACTTCCTCGTGCAGGAGTTCGTGGACGGCGTCTCGCTGCAGCGCCGCCTGGTGCACCGCTACCCGCTGACCCGCGCCACCTGCACCCCCGACGACCTCGCCGAGTACACGGCCTGGGCGGTCGAGACGGCCGCCGGCGTGAGCGCCGCGCTCGACGCGCTGCACGAGCGCGGCGTCGTCTTCGGCGACCTGCACCCCGACAACGTGCTGCTCACCGAGAGCGGGCGCATCGCGCTCATCGACTACGAGGCCGCCACGCTCGCCGCGGACCAGGCCCGGCCGCCGCTCGCCCACCCCGCCTTCTACGCCCCCGCCGACCGCCGGGGCGTGGACGTGGACCGCTACGCCCTGGCCTGCCTGCGCCTCGGCCTGTTCGCGCCGCAGTGCACGATCATGGTGCCGCTCAGCCGGGCGAAGGTCGCCCACCTGGGCGAGATCGTCAAGGACACCTTCCCCGCGCCCGCCGAGCTGATCGACGCGGCGGTCGCCACCGTCGCGGGCGGCGAGCCGGAGCGCACGCCGCTGCCCCTGCCCGGCGAGGCGCCCTGGCCCGAGGTGCGCGCGGCGATGTGCCGCGCCATCCTGGCCAGCGCCACCCCCGACCGCGACGACCGGCTCTTCCCCGGCGACGTCGACCAGTTCCGGCCGGGCGGCGGGCTCAACCTCGCCAACGGCGCGGCCGGCGTGCTCCTCGCGCTGCACGCCGCCGGGCTCGGCCCCTTCCCCGAGCACGAGCGATGGCTGCGCGAGCGCGCGCTGCGCCCCGCGACCGGCTCCGGGCTCGGGCTGTACGACGGGATGCACGGCATCGCGTACGTGCTCGACCTGCTGGGACACCACGAGGACGCGCACGACCTGCTCGGCATCTGCCTGCGCGAGAACTGGGAGAGCGCCGGCACGGCCCTTTACTCCGGGCTGTCCGGCATCGGGCTCAACCTCCTGCGCTTCGGCCACCCCGACCTCGCCCTGCGCGCGGCCGACATCTGCGCCGGGCGGCTGGCCGGCCCCGTCCCCGAGATCAGCGGCGGGACCAACCCGCGAGCCGGGCTCATGCACGGCTCGTCCGGGCCGGCGCTGCTGTTCCTGCGCCTGTACGAGCACACCGGCGACCCGGCGCTGCTCGACCTCGCGGCCACCGCGCTGCGGCAGGACCTGCGCCGCTGCAAGCCGGCCGACGACGGGTCCCTCCAGGTCAACCAGGGGTGGCGGCTGCTGCCGTACCTCGACGAGGGGTCCGCCGGCATCGCCCTGGTGCTGGAGCGCTACCTCGCGCACCGGCCCGGCGACGACCTGGCCGACGCGCTGCCCCGGCTGCGGCTGGTCGGGCGGTCGGCGTTCTTCGTCCAGTCCGGGCTGTTCCGCGGGCGCGCGGGCCTCATCGCCGCGCTCGCCCGCGACCCCCTGGCGCACGACCTGGTCAGGGGCCTCAGGTGGCACGCGCTGCCGTACGAGGGAGGGCTCGCCTTCCCCGGCGACCAGATGCTGCGCCTGTCCATGGATTTCTCGACCGGAACGGCGGGCGTGCTCTTCGCCCTCTGCGCGGCACTGGGTGACCAGCAGGTCCACCTGCCGTTCCTGGAGGCCGCAACCCCCGAGCGGCCGTCCCCCGGCGACACCGTGGAAGGAGGTGTACGACATGGTACTTCTGGACCTGCAGGGTCTTGAGGCTCCCGCGGCCAGCGACGTGGCCAGCGGCGGCAGCAGCCTCACCGTCGCCACGTGCGGCAGCCACACGCCCAGCAACCTGAGTGTCGCGCTGTGCCACTGAGCCGTGCCACTGATGCTGTGCACTGATCCGGGCCACTGACCCCCGGACGACATCGGGTCCCCGCGCCGTTCGTGGAGGCGCGGGGACCCGCCATGGCACGACCCCCCATCCGTACGACACGGGAGGCCCGCGGTGCAGGCAGGAGACCGGCTCGTGCTCGGCACGCTGCGGCGCGGCGGAGCGTGGCCGGCCGTGCTCACCGTCACCGCGGTCGCGGGAGCGGCCGCCGAGCTGGCGGTCCCGTACGTCATCGGCCGCACCCTGGACGTCCTCGTCGCCGGCGGCGCCGGAGGCGCCCGCTGGCTGTCCCTCTGCGCCGGCGCCGTGGCCGCCGTCCTGCTCTGCGAGAGTCTCGGCGTCTGGGCCCGCGGCGCGAGCTGCGCCCAGGCCGCCGCCGGCCTCCGGCTCGGCGTGCTGCGGCACGTCCTCGGCACCGGGCACCCGGCCACCCGCCGCTTCCCGGCCGGCGAGCTCGTCACCCGGGCAGGCCTCAACACCGAGGAGACCGGACGCGCCCCGGAGACCCTGACCAGCGCGCTCGCGCTCCTCGTGCCCACCGCGGGCGCGCTGGTCGCGCTCACCCTCATCGACCCCCTCCTGACGCTGACGCTCGGGCTGGGCGTCGTGGCCATCCTCTTCGTGCTGCGCGCCTTCCTGCGCGCCACGACCTCGATCTCCGGCGGCTACCAGGAGGTCCAGGGCGAGATCGCCGCCCGGCTCGTCGCCGCGCTGGACGGCGCCCGCACCATCGCCGCCGCCGGCACCGCCGGGCAGGAGACGCGGCGGGTGCTCGCCCCGCTCGACCGGCTGCGTGCGCACGGCATGGAGCTGTGGCGCGCCAACGCCTCCGCCGCCGTCCGGGCCGGGCTGGTCGTGCCGCTGCTGGAGGTCGCCGTGCTGGCCGCCGGCGGGCTCATGCTCGCCGCCGGCCGGATCACGGTCGGCGAGCTGTACGCGGCCGCCCGCTACGCCGTCCTCGGCGCCGCGCTCAGCACCGCGCTCGGCCACGTCGGCGGCCTGGCCAGGGCCAGGGCGGCCGCGGCCCGCGTCGCGGAGGTCCTGTCCCTCACCCCGGCCGCGCACGGCGAGCGCGCCCTGCCGCCCGGCGACGGGACCGTCGAGTTCCGCGGCGTCGCGGCCAACGGGCTGAGCGTCGGCGATCTGACGCTGCCCGGCGGGTCCGTGACGGCCGTCGTGGGCCGGTCCGGGGCCGGGAAGTCGCTGCTGGCCGCGCTCGCCGGGCGGCTGGCCGACCCCGAGCGCGGCACCGTCCTGCTGGACGGGGTCGCGCTGCCCGAGCTGTCCCGCGCGGAGCTGCGCCGGGCCGTCGGCTACGCCTTCGAACGCCCGGTGCTGGTCGGCGACACGATCGCCGAAGCCGTCGGCGGCGGCGCGCCCCCCGGCGCGGTCGCCGAGGCCGCGGAGGCGGCGTGCGCGGCGGCCTTCGTCGAACGCCTGCCCCAGGGCTACGCCACGCCGCTCCGCGAGGCTCCCATGTCCGGCGGCGAACGGCAGCGGCTCGGCCTGGCCCGCGCCTTCGCCCAGGGGGAGCGGGTGCTGGTGCTCGACGACGCCACCTCCAGCCTCGACACCGTCACGGAACGGCAGGTCGCGCACGCCCTCACCGCCGACCCGCGCGGCCGGACCCGGCTCATCGCCGCCCACCGGCCCGCCACCGCCGCCCGCGCCGACCAGGTGGTCTGGCTGGACGGCGGACGGGTGCGCGCCGTGGGGCCGCACGACGTCCTGTGGCGCGAACCGTCCTACCGCGCCGTCTTCCAGGACGCCCACCAGCAGGACCCCGCACCGCCGCTGCCCGACGCGGTGTCCGGGAGGGCGCGATGACCCCGCCCCCCGGCTTCTGGCGGGCGCTGCGGCGCGACCCGCGCGCCCTGGCCCGCATCGCCCTGTGGTCGCTGCTGGAGGCCGCCCCCGCCTTCCTCATCGGCCACGCCGTCGCCCGCGCCATCGAGGACGGCTTCGCCGCCGGCGCCCCCCTCACCGGCCTCGCCTGGCTCGCCGGCCTCGGCCTGACCTGGCTGGCCGCCGCCCTGGCCGCCAAGCGCGTGGTGCTGGCCGTCGCCGCCGTGGCCGAGCCGTTCCGCGACGACCTGCTCGCGCACGTCGTCGGCGGCGCGCTGCGGCGCGGGCCGGCGGCGGGCGACGGCAGCGCGGCCGTGGCCCGCGCCGGGCTCCAGGTGGAGCTGGCCAGGGACGCCTTCGCCGCCGTGGTCACGACCGTGCGCGGGTTCGCGTTCACCGTGGTCAGCGTGGTGCTCGGGCTGCTGACCCTGGCCCCGCGGACGCTGGTGCTGGTGCTGCCGCCGTTCGTGCTGGGGCTGGCCCTGTTCCTGGTCTCGCTGCCCGCGCTGGCCCGGCGGCAGCGGGCGTTCCTGCTGGCCGACGAGCGGCTGGCCGAGGAGATGACCGCGGCGGCGGGCGGCCTGCGCGACATCGAGGCGTGCGGGCTGCAGGACCGCGTGGCCGAGCGGCTGGACGGCCGGGTCCGCGAGCAGGCCGCCGCCGCCCGCGCCCTGGCCCGGGTGACCGGCGTGCGCACGGCGTCGCTGGCCGCCGGCTCGTGGCTGCCGGTGCTGCTGCTGCTCGCCGGCACGCCGTGGCTGCTGTCGTCCGGGGCGGGGGCGGGCGTGGTGGTCGGGGCGCTGGCCTACGTCACGCAGTCGCTCGCGCCCGCGCTCAGCGGCCTCGTGCAGGGGCTCGGCGTCAGCGGCGTCCGGCTGGCCGCCGCGCTGCCGCATCGCCGCCGCCGCGCCGCCGCCGGGACCCGAGCCGGAGCGGGTGCGCCCGGCCGGCGGCGGGGTCGTGGTGCGCGGCGCCGCGTTCTCCTACGGCCCGCGCTCGGCCCCGGTGCTCGACGGGCTGGACCTGACCGTCCCCGAGGGCGACCACCTGGGGGTCGTCGGCCCGAGCGGCGCCGGCAAGTCGACGCTCGCGCTGCTGCTCAGCGGCCTGCTGCGGCCGGACGCGGGCGAGGTGCTGATCGGCGGCGTCCCGGCCGGGCTGGCCGAGCCCGCCGCCCGCGTCCTGATCCCGCAGGAGGCCTACGTCTTCCGCGGCACCGTCATGGAGAACCTCGCCTACCTGCGCCCGTCCGCCACGCCCGCCGAGGTGGACGCCTCCGTCGCGGCCGTCGGCGCCCGCGAGCTGGTGGACGCGCTCGGCGGCTGCCGGGCCGAGCTCGACCCGGCCGCGCTGTCGGCCGGGCAGCGGCAGCTCCTCGCGCTGGTCCGCGCCCACCTCAGCCCCGCTCCGCTGGTCATCCTGGACGAGGCCACCTGCCACCTGGACCCCGCCGCCGAGGCGCGCGCGGAGCGCGCCTTCGCCGCCCGCGGCGGCACCCTCATCGTGATCGCGCACCGCCTCACCTCGGCGCTGCGCGCCCGCCGCATCCTGCTCATGGACGGCGGCCGGACCCTGATCGGCACCCACGACGCGCTGGTCGAGGCCTCCCCGTTGTACGCGGACCTGGCCGGCCACTGGCACCCGGAGCCCGTGTCATGAAATTTCCAGACAGCTACCCGCCCGCCGAACGCGTCCCCCTCCCCGGCACGGACGACCCGTACCGCTGGCTGGAGGACCCCGGCGACCCCCGCACCCGCGCCTGGCTCGCCGCCCAGGACCGGCTCTGGCAGGACTACGCCCGCCGGCTGCCGCTCCGCGAGCACTTCCGCGCCCGCCTCACCGAGATGAGCGTCACCGGCCTGGTCACGCCCCCGGTGTGGCGCGGCCGGCGGCGCTTCCACCTGCGCCAGTCCACCTCGCAGGAGCACCCCGTCCTCTACTGCGACGACCGCCCCCTGCTCGACCCCATGGAGCTCGACCCGACCGGCCTGACCACGCTCGACGACTGGCAGCCCGACCAGGAGGGCCGGCTGCTGGCCTACCAGCTCTCGCGCAGCGGGGACGAGCGCGCCGACCTGTACGTCCGCGACGTCGACACCGGCGCCGTCGTGGACGGCCCGATCGGCGGCTGCCGCTACTCGCCGGTCGCCTGGCTGCCCGGCGGCCGGGCGTTCTACTACGTGCGCTTCCACGAGGGCGTCTGCCTGCACCGGCTCGGCGACCCCCGCGACGTGCCGGTGCTGCGGGCCGGCCCGGTCTCGTACGGCGTGCAGATCACCCCCGACGGCCGCTGGCTGATCGTCTCGGCCGGCGGCCAGACCGGCAACTCGCTCTGGCTGGCCGACCTCGCCGGCCGCGACCCGGCCGACCTGCGCCCGCGGCCGGTCCAGGAGGCCGCGCACGCCCGCACCGCCGGCGCCGTGGCCGCCGACGGCCGCCTCTACCTGCTCACCGACCGCGACGCGCCCCGCCGCCGGCTGTGCGTGGCCGACCCGGCCCGGCCCGCCGCCTGGCGCGAGCTGGTCCCCGAGGACCCGGAGGCGGTGCTCGGCGCCTTCACCGTGCTGGACGGCGACCGGCTGGTGCTGTGCCGCACCCGGCACGCGGTCGGCGAGATCGTCGTGCACCACGCCCGCACCGGCGAGCGGCTGGGGGAGGTGCCGCTGCCCGGCCGCGGCTCGATCGCCTCGCTCACCTCACGCCCCGAGGGCGGCTCGGAGGTGTGGTTCGCCTACACCGACGCCGTCACGCCCGCCGAGGTCTGGCGCTACGACGCCCGCACCGGCGAGACCGGCCTGTGGTCGGCCGCCCCCGGCCGGGTCGCGCTCCCCGACGTGCGCAGCCACCACGTCACCTGCGCCTCCGCCGACGGCACGCCCATCCGCATGGTCGTCGTGGCCCGCCCCTCGGACGGCCGGCCGCGCCCGGCGATACTCAACGGCTACGGCGGCTTCGGCATCCCCCTCATGCCCGGCTACGCCGCCGACTCCATGGCCTGGGTCGAGGCGGGCGGCGTGCTGGCGATCGCGAACCTGCGGGGCGGCGGCGAGGAGGGCGAGTCCTGGCACCGGGACGGCATGCTGGAGCGCAAGCAGAACGTCTTCGACGACTTCGCCGCCGCCGCGGAGAAGCTGATCGCCGACGGCTGGACCACGCCCCGCCGGCTCGGCATCTGCGGCGAGTCGAACGGCGGCCTGCTCGTCGGCGCCGCCCTCACCCAGCGGCCCGACCTGTTCGCCGCCGCCGTGTGCTCGGCGGGGCTGCTCGACATGGCCCGCTACCACCTCAGCGGCCTCGGCCCCACCTGGACCGGCGAGTACGGCGACCCGGACGACCCCGAGCACCTCGCCTGGCTGCTCCGCTACTCGCCTTACCACAACGTCAGGAAGGGCGCCGGCTACCCGGCGACGCTGTTCACCGTCTCGGCCGCCGACACCCGGGTGGACCCGCTGCACGCCCGCAAGATGTGCGCCGCCATGCAGCGGGCGGCCGGCGGGAACCGGCCGGTGCTGCTCCGGCACGAGCCGGACGTGGGCCACGGGGCGCGGGCGGCCAGCCGGTCGATCCGGCTGGCGGCCGACGTCCTCGCCTTCCTCGCGCACGGCACCGGTCTCACCGTCTGACCGCGCGGGCCGGATCAGATCCAGCCGGACTCCCTGGCGATCCGGATGGCGTCGATCCTGCTGCGCGCCCCCAGCTTGGCCGTCGTCCTGGACAGGTAGTTGCGCACCGTCCCCTCGGCCAGGAACAGCGTGGCGGCGATCTCCCCGATCGAGGCCCCGTCGGCCGCCGCGCCGATGACGTCCAGCTCGCGCTGCGTCAGCGGCGCGTCCGCCGGGCGCATGGCCGCGATGGCCAGCTCGGAGTCGATGACCCGCTCGCCGTCGGCCACCCGCCTGATGCCGTCGGCCAGCCGGCCCGGCGGCGAGTCCTTGGCCATGAAGCCCCGCACGTGCACGTCGAGCGCCCGCTTCAGCAGCCCCGGCGTGCCCACGCCGGTCAGGATGAGCACCCCGCACTCGGGCATCTTCTCGTGCAGCTCGCCCGCCGCGGCGAGCCCGTCCTTGCCGGGCAGCGCGATGTCGAGCACCGCGACGTCCGGTTTGCAGGCCCGGGCGGCGGCCATGATGCGGTCGCCCCTGTCGACCTCGGCGACGACCTCGATGTCCTCCTCATAGGCCAGCAGGGCCACGAGCGCCCCTCGTACCAGGTTCATGTCCTCTGCGAGCAACGTTCGAATCACCGTGCGTCCTTGCGGTCGGCCGGGCTTACACGACGTTTGCGGGCCCCTCAATCCTGACGTATTGACCGGATCGTGAAAAGTGTCCTGGATAAAACGGTCAATCGATTGAGGGGGTCCTTCCGTTCTACCAACTAACCCCGAATTCGGGAGATGCTGCGAGCATGAAACCCCGCGTGCGGCCTCTTCCCCCTGAGGAGTGGGACGACTTCATCAAGGCCAACCCTTACAACGTCTTCGCCACCCTGGCCCGTCATCCGGCGCTCTACCGGGCCTGGCTCGGCTTCGGCGGCGCGCTGCTCGACGGCACGCTGCCGGCCCGCGACCGCGAGCTGGCCATCCTGCGCACGGCCTACCACAGCCGCAGCACCTACGAGTGGGCCCACCACACCCGCATCGCCCGCGAGGCGGGCCTCACCGACCTGGAGATCGACTCGGTGCGCCGCCTCGACGCGCTCTGGCCGGTCGAGGACCGCCTCGTGCTCCAGGTCGCCGACGACCTCCACTACGGCGGCGATCTCACCGACGCCACCTGGGCCGCGCTCTGCGACCGCTACGACGAGCCGGGCCGGATCGAGCTGGTCATGCTGGTCGCCCACTACCGGATGCTGGCGCTGGTGCTGCGCACGCTCAAAGTGGCGCTCGAGGAGTGACGATGGTCACGCCCGGCACCGAGCCGATCGCGGCGAGCGCCTTGCCCGCCTCGGCCAGCCCGATGGTCCTGGTGACGAGCTGGTCGGGGTGCAGCACGCCGGCCCTGATCAGCTCCAGCATGCCCGGGTAGGCGTGCGCGGCCATGCCGTGGCTGCCCAGCAGCCGCAGCTCGTGACCGATCACGCGGCCCATCGGCACCGGCGTCGGCCCGCCCGGCAGCAGGCCCACCTGCACGTGCCGGCCCCGGCGGCGCAGGCTCTCGACCGAGGCCGCGCAGGTCTGCGGGCTGCCCAGCGCGTCGAGCGACACGTGCGCGCCGCCCCTGGTCAGCTCGCGCACCTGGGCCGCCGCGTCGCCCGCCGAGGCGTTGACGAAGTGCGTGGCGCCGGCCAGCTCGGCCAGCCGCAGCGCGTCGCCGCTGACGTCGACCGCCACCACCCGCGCCCCGGCCGCCGTCGCGATCATGACGGCCGACAGCCCGACGCCGCCGCAGCCGTGCACCGCCACCCACTCGCCCGGCCGCACCTCGCCCACCTGCGCGACCGCGCGGAAGGCGGTGGCGAAGCGGCAGCCGAGCCCGGCCGCCGTGGCGAAGGCCATGTCCTCGGGGACGGCGACCAGGTTGACGTCGGCGTGGCCGACGGCGACGTACTCGGCGAAGGAGCCCCAGTGGGTGAAGCCCGGCTGCGTCTGCCGCTCGCACACCTGCTGCTCGCCGGCCGCGCAGGACGGGCAGGTGCCGCAGGCGCACACGAACGGCGCCGTCACCCGCGCCCCCGGCCGCCAGCCGCGCACGTCGGCGCCGACGGCCTCGACCACCCCCGCGAACTCGTGCCCGGGCACGTGGGGCAGCGTCTTGATGTCGGGGTCGTGGCCCTGCCAGCCGTGCCAGTCGGACCGGCACAGCCCCGTCGCCTCGACCCTGATGACCGCGCCGTGCGGGGCGGGGGCCGGGTCGGGCAGCTCGCGCACGTCGAGCTCGCCCCCGAAGACGTCAAACGCAACCGCTCGCATCTCATGAGCTTAGGGGGCGCCAGGTGAAGGTGTGGAATCCGGCGGGCGGGACAGTTAGGGGTGATGGGACAAGACTTGGACAAGGAGCGCTTCACCGAGGAGGAGTACACCCGCTTCGGCGAGCGCATCCGTGAGCAGCTCGGCACCCTCCGCGAGCTGCTCGGCACCCCCGGCTTCGGGCAGGGACCCGTGACGATCGGCGCCGAGCTGGAGCTGTTCCTCGTCGACGAGCGGGGCAGGCCGCTCCCGCGCAACAGCGAGACGCGCGACGCGCTCGGCGACCCGCGCGTGGTGCTGGAGCTGGGCCGCTACAACCTGGAGGTGAACCTCACCCCCACGACGCTGGAGGGCAGGCCGTTCGAGCTGCTGAGCGCCGAGGTCCAGGACACCGTCTCCAAGGTGGACGCCGCCGTCGAGGGCGGCGGCGCGCTGCCCATCGGCATCCTGCCCACGCTGGAGACCGGGGACTTCACCGCGGGCGCGATGAGCGACCAGAACCGGTACCGGGCCATGAGCAGGGGAGTGCGGCGGCTGCGGCTGGAGCCGTTCCTCGTGAAGATCGACGACCTGGAGCTGTCGGTCGAGGACGTCATCCTGGAGAGCGCCAACACCTCCTGGCAGGTGCACATCCGCACGCCGCCGGAGCGCTTCGCCCGGCTGTTCAACGCCGCCCAGCTCGCCATCGGGCCGGTGCTGGCGGCGTGCGGCAACTCGCCGATCTTCCTGGGCCCGCGCAAGTGGGAGGAGACCCGGATCGCGCTCATGGAGGAGGCGGTCGACGACCGGGACGTGGCGCGGCCCGAGCGCCGCGACGGCCGGGTCACCTTCGGCTCCGACTGGGTGCGCGAGGGCGCGATCGAGCTGTTCGAGCGGTACGTCGAGGACTACGAGCCGATCGTGCCCGACCTCACCGACGACGCCGCGCCGCACGAGGTGCCCGAGCTGCGGCTGCACCAGGGCACGATCTGGCAGTGGAACCGGCCCGTCTACGACCCCGCCGACGGCGGTCACCTGCGCATCGAGATGCGGGCGCTGCCCGCCGGGCCCTCGTGCGCCGACATGGCCGCCAACACCGCCTTCCTCCTGGGGCTGACCCTCTCGCAGGCCGAGCGGGACCTCACCGGCTACCGCTTCGCCGAGGCGTACCAGAACTTCTACCGGGCCGCGATGCACGGGCTGGACGCCAAGCTGTCCTGGCCGGGCTGGGACGGCGAGCACGACGCCGCCGACCTCGTCCTGCGGCTGCTCCCCGAGGCGCGGGCCGGGCTGCTGGGCGCGGGGGTGGCCCCCGGCGACGCCGACCGCGCGCTGGAGGTCATGGAGCAGCGCGTGCGCCTGCGCCGCACCGGCGCGGTGTGGCAGCGCGAGACGCTGGAGCGTTTCGGCGGCGACCGCGAACGCCTGGTCCGCCGTTACCGTGAGCTGGCCCTGTCGGGGTTGCCGGTGCATTTGTGGCGCTGAGTCACAACCATCCCCGTCTCCGTTCCGTCACACTTGGTAAAAGGGACGGAAAAGGAAGGAACATATGGCGGCGACGGGGATGGAATCAACCGATAAAGCGCCTTATGCCCTAATACGGGCTACGGGCGAGCTGGCCGACGGGGCGGCCAAACTGGCCGAGGAGATCGGCGCCACGGCGGTGGAGGCCGTGCTCGCCGCGGCCAACCGGACACTGGTGCGCAGGGGCGCGACGGCCGCGCTCGGCGCCATGCGGCCCCGCCCCGCCGAGTGGTACGCCTTCGACGCGGCCGACCAGGCCACGGTCGACTGGTACCCGCAGGGACTCACCGGCAGCACCGACTCCGGCGGCATCGGCGTGCCGGCGTTCCTGGCGAGCTGGTACTTCAAGCCGCAGGCCGGCGAACGCGGCATCAGGCTGACGTTCCTCAGCCCGCGCACCCTCCGCTACCGGCACGCGCTGCTCGTGCTGGCCAAGCCCGACGGCTCGTACGGGCCGATCAACATCCACGCGGGCGGCATCGCCGTGCACGGCGACCTGCTCTACGTGGCCGACACCGAGCGCGGCCTGCGCGTCTTCGACCTCGGCAACATCCTGGACCTGCGCACCGTCCAGAACGACCTCGGCGACCCCGATCGCATCGGACGCCAGAACGGCAAGTTCAACGCCTTCGGCTACCGCTACGTCATCCCGCAGACCGACATGTGGCAGCTCGCCAAAAGCGGCCCGCACTTCTCGTTCGTCTCCGTCGACCGCCACGGCGGCACGCCCAGGCTGATCTCCGGGGAGTACAGCGAGGACGTGTCCCGCGGCTGGGTGGGCCGCTGGGACCTGCCCTTCGCGGGCGGCGAGCCGGCCGAGGCCTACCTGATGGGGCACGCCAAGATCCAGGGCGCGCTCTCGCAGGGCGACACCTGGTACCTCAGCCAGGCCGGCGACTCCACCCGCAACGGCAAGCTGCTGGTGCTGCGCGGCGGCGCGTGGCAGACCCGGCCGTTCCCCATCGGCCCCGAGGACCTCACCGTCCAGGACGGCAAGCTGTGGAGCCTCACCGAGTTCAAGGACCGGCGCATCGTCTTCGGGGTCGCCCTCTGATCAGCGGGCGCGGTCGTAGACCAGCGCCAGCTCGCCCAGCTTGCCGGTCTCCTGGTGGGTGAGCGTCCACTTCGTGGCCGGCAGGCCGTCGTCGAACAGCCGCCGCCCGCCGCCCGCGATCTCCGGGACGACCAGGAGGTGGAGCCGGTCGAGCAGGTCGGCCGCCAGCAGCGGCTTGATGACGCTGGCGCTGCTGTTGACCAGGATGTCGCCCTCGCCGGCGGCCTTGAGCTCGGTGACGACGTCGGCGGCGGGGGCGTTGACCACGCGGGTGCGCTCCCAGGGCGCCTCGGTCAGGGTGCTCGACAGCACCACCTTCTCCACGCCGACCAGCCACGAGGCGTACCCGCGGTCGCGCGGGTCGGCGTGCTGGTCCTCGGCGACCGGCGCCCAGAAGCCCATGAAGCCCTCGGCGTTCAGCCGGCCGAGCAGCGCGGTGGTGGCGTCCTGCCACATGCGGGTCATGTGGTCGCGGGCGACGTCGCTCGTGACGTACGGGGCGAACGCGCTGAAGTCGCCGGGCCCGCCGGCGCCGTTGTAGCGCCCGTCGAGGGTGAGGCTGAGGTTGGCGGTCACCTTGCGGCCGTTGGTGCTGGTCATCTCGTGCTCCTAGAGTCAGTGGTGCTGGTGCTGGTGAGGGCGGTGGCGAGCTTGTCGAGGCTCTGGCCGAAGCCGATCTCGATGCCGGCGACGAAGTCCGCGGAGTCGATCGTGCTGTCGGTGACGCGGTAGGTGACGTCGAGGTCCGTGCCGGACGCCGACGGGCGCAGGCGCAGGTCGACGTGGCTGGTGAAGGCCACGCCGCCGCCGGGGAGCAGCGGCGAGGACCGGTAGACGAGGCGTTCGCCGGGGCGCGCCTCCTCCACGACGCCTTCGGCGCGGCCGGCGACCACGTCGGAGCCGCCGGCGTCCTCGGCGTCGCGGTACTCCAGGACGATCCGGCCGCCCGGCCGCGCCTCGAAGACGAGCTCGGAGACGCGCAGGTCGTCCGGCGTCCACCACCGGCCGAGCAGGGAGGTCTCGGTCAGGTGGCGCCAGACCAGGTCGGGAGGCGCCGCCAGCGACCGGTGGAAGGTGAACGAGCGGCCGTCGGCCCACCCCGGCTCCGCGGCGGCGAGCCGTTCGGCGTCGAGGCTGACGCCGTAGCGGTCGAAGGTCTCACCGGCCCGCTCGGCGCTGTCGGCGAGCCCGGTGAACGTGGCCGCCAGGTCGCGCAGTGCGCCGGGGCGCAGGGCGTAGATCCGCCGCTGGCCGTTGCGCCGGGACACCACGATCCCGGCGCGTTCGAGGGTCTGCAGGTGTTTGGTGGTCTGCGGCTGGCGTGCCTCGGCGAGTTGCGCGAGGACGCCGACCGGGCGGGGCCGCTCGGCCAGCAGGCGCACCAGCCGCCAGCGGGCCGGGTCGGCCAGCGCGGCGAGGAGTTCGTCCATGGCCAGAAGTATTCACCATGACGAATATTCGTGTCAAGGAATAACTAGGGCGGGTCCGTCAGATGCCGGAGCAGGACCTCCCGGTAGCGCGCGTCGAAGGCGTCGTAGCGGGCCCGCAGCTCCGCGCCCGGCCAGTCGCCGGGCAGCAGCTCGGCGGGCAGGAGGGGGTCGGCCAGCAGGTGGCGCAGCACGGCGGCCGACACCAGGAAGCCCTCCGCCAGCCCGTCGGCCCGCTCCAGGGCCCGCTCCAGGCGGCGGGCCTCGGCGGCCCAGCCGTCCAGGTCCCACAGCAAAGGAGTGGGGTCGCCGTGCGGGCGGCCGTCGATGAGCGTGCACTGCGCGGTGACGATCTCCGGCCAGCCGGCCCGGACCAGGTTCGCGGGGCGCATCCAGGTGCCCTCGCGCAGCTCGGCCAGGCGCAGCGCGGTCATGGCCTGGCGCAGCGCGGCGCGTTCGGCCGGGGCGCGCCGCTCGGCGGTGACCACGGCCACCTCCCAGGTGCCGTCCCAGGGGCGGGTGTGGGGGTCGCGGCTCTCGTCCTGGCGGGCCTGCCGCTCCACCAGGCGCGGCGAGAGCGTGTAGAAGCCGTTGTCCTGGACGAGGTCGCCGGCCGCCACCATGCGCGACAGCGCCACCCGGACCGTGCCCTCGGCCACGCCGAACAACGCTCCGATACGGACGAGGTGCCGGGCCGGCAGACGCGGGGGATGGCTGCCCAGCAACGCGCTCAGCACGGCCGACCGGGCACTCAGACTGTTACGCTCTTCCATCGCGTGTCGAGTATATGTAACACTCCCGGCATGGGCCGCTATCTCATCGAACCCTTCGACCGCAGCGACCGCTACGCGACCGAGCGCTACCAGGGCGCGGCCGGCCGCAACTGGTGGGCCTGCGATCCCACGCTGCGCCTGCTCATGCGGCGCCACCTCGGCGACGGCTACGCCTGGGCCGAGCCGCACCTCGACCGGCTCGGCGCGCTCATGGGCGGCCCCGTCGCCGCCTGGGCGGAGGAGACCGACCGCAACCCGCCCCGGCTGGAGAAGTACGACAAGTGGGGCAGGGACCTCAGCGAGGTCGTCATGCCGCCGTCGTTCCAGGCCGCCCGGCAGGCGCTCATGGCCGACAACTTCACCTCACCCGCCTTCGCCGAGCAGGCCCGGGCGAACGGGGCGAACCCGTCGGCGCTCGCCGCCGCCTGGACGTACCTGCTCGATCAGGCCGACATCGGGATGGGCTGCGCGCTCGGCACCGGCGGCGACATGGTGGTGCAGCTCGCCGAACGGCACGCGCCGCCGGACGTCCGCGACCGGGTACGGGAGATCTTCGCCGACGGCTACTACTCCGGCGAAGCGGCCCAGATGTTCACCGAGCGGACAGGCGGCTCCGACCTCGCGGCCCTGGAGGCGACGGTCGAACCCGCCGGGGACGCCTGGCTGCTGACCGGCCTGAAGTGGTTCGCCTCCAACGCGGGCGGGTCGGCGTTCGTGGTGCTCGCCCGGCTGCCCGAGGGCGGGGTGGCGCCGTTCCTCGTGCTGCGCGAGCGGCGCGACGGCAGCCGCAACGGCATGCGCATCCGCCGGCTCAAGGACAAGCTCGGCACCCGCTCGGTGGCCTCCGGCGAGGTCGAGTTCACCGGCGCGGAGGCGTTCCTGCTGATGGACCGCTCCCCGGCAGCCGGGGCCCGCCCGTCCTCCGGGCTCGGCACCATGATGAAGCTCACCAACGCCTCCCGCCTCGGCGTCGCCATGATGGGCCTCGGCGTGGCCCGGCGGGCGCTGGTCGAGTCGATCTGCTACGCCCGCGCCCGGGAGGCGTTCGGCCGGCCGCTCATCGAACAGCCGCTGATGCGCCGCAAGCTCGCCGAGCTCGTCGTCGAGGTGGAGGCCGCGCAGGCGCTCGTCTTCGACGGCCACCTCGGGCCGCGCCTCCGCCTCGCCCCGGCCCTGGTCAAGCTGCGCGCCGCCCGGCTCGGCCTCACCGCCGCGAGCGACGCCGTCGAGGTGCACGGCGGCAACGGCTACATCGAGCAGTGGCCGGTCGCCCGCCTGCTGCGCGACGCCCAGGTCAACCCCATCTGGGAGGGCGGCGACAACATCCTTTGCCTGGACGTGCGCCGCGCCATGGTCAAGGAACAGGCCCACCTGCCTTTCCTCGACCGGCTGCGCGCCGCCGCCACCTCCGACCTCGTGCACACCCGCATCGACGACCTCGCCAAGGCGATCACCGCCTGGGCCGCCCTGGACCCCGCCGTCGCCGAGGCCCGGCTCTACCCGCTGGCCCAGTTCATGGCCGACGTCCACGCCGCCGCCCTGCTGGAGGAACAGGCCGGCTGGGGCCTGGACGACGGCCGCAAGTCACTGGTCGCCCGCCTCTACGTGGACGCCCACCTCGCCGACCACGGCCCGCTGCGCGGCCTCGACGCCCCACCCGAGGACCCCTTCGACACGCTCGTCACGGGAGCCCTCACACTCTGACCGCGGTCAGCCGCCCGGCTCACCGAACAACTCCTCGCCGGCCCGGGCGGCCGCCGCCCGCACCACGTACCCTTACCCGGGCTGCCGACCGCACTCGTCGAACAGCTCCTGCGCGGTCTGAACGGTGGCGGACCTGAGAATCCAGTCCTCGAGGGTGTCGAGGTCGCTGGTGGTGGTGATCAGCGTGCGGATGTCGGGAGGGATGATCCAGCCGCGGGCGTTGATGACGAGCATCAGCATCCGGGCCGCTTGGCGGACCGCCCCTTCGGCCGATGCCTCCTTCATGCCCTCCTTCATGCCCTCCTTCATGCCCTCCTTCATGCCCTCCGCCATGCCCTCCTTCATGCCCTCCGCCATGCCCTCCGCCCAGCCCTTCTCCATGCCGTCCTTAACGCCGCGGCCGTAGTGCTCCTTGGCGAACGGGGTGAAGACGGGCCAGGGAGATGCGGCGGGCGCTCCCTCCTCCTCGGCATTGCTCATTCGGGCTGCCGATCGCGCTCGTCGAACAGCTCCTGCGGGGTCTGAACGGTGGCGGACCTGAGGATCCAGTCTTCGAGGGTGTCGAGGTCGCTGGTGGTGGTGATCAGCGTGTGGATGTCGGGAGGGATGATCCAGCCGCGGGCGTTGATGACGAGCATCAGCATCCGGGCCGCTTGGCGGACCGCCCCTTCGGCCGATGCCTCCTTCATGCCCTCCTTCATGCCCTCCGCCATGCCCTCCGCCCGGCCCTTCTCCATGCCGTCCTTAACGCCGCGGCCGTAGTGCTCCTTGGCGAACGGGGTGAAGACGGGCCAGGGAGATGCGGTGGGCGCTCCCTCCTCCTCGGCATTGCTCATTCGGGCTGCCGATCGCGCTCGTCGAACAGCTCCTGCGGGGTCTGAACGGTAGCGGACCTGAGGATCCAGTCTTCGAGGGTGTCGAGGTCGCTGGTGGTGGTGATCAGCGTGTGGATGTCGGGAGGGATGATCCAGCCGCGGGCGTTGATGACGAGCATCAGCATCCGGGTCGCTTCGCGGACCGCCCCTTCGGCTGCGCCCTCAGCCCGGCCCTTCTCCATCCCCTTCTCCCGGCCCCTCTTCATGCCCTCCTCGACCCCGCGGCCGTAGTGCTCCTTGGCGAACGGGGTGAAGACGGGCCAGGGAGATGCGGCGGGCGCTCCCTCCTCCTCGGCATTCCTCATTCGGGCTGCCGATCGCGCTCGTCGAACAGCTCCTGTGGGGTCTGAACGGTGGCGGACCTGAGGATCCAGTCTTCGAGGGTGTCGAGGTCGCTGGTGGTGGTGATCAGCGTGTGGATGTCGGGAGGGATGATCCAGCCGCGGGCGTTGATGACGAGCATCAGCATCCGGGCTGCTTCGCGGACCGCCCCTTCGGCTGCGCCCTCAGCCCGGCCCTTTTCCATCCCCTTCTCCATGCCCTTCTCCATGCCCTTCTCCATCCCCTTTTCCATGCCCTCCTCGACGCCGCGGCCGTAGTGCTCCTTGGCGAACGGGGTGAAGACGGGCCACGAGGTGGATGCCATGATTTCCTCCAGGAGACAGCGGATCTCGAACGGGGACATGCTGTATGCGTATTCAGTGTACTTCGGAGAGTGATCGGCGGGCGCGTCGGCGAGCGCCGTGACGAAGGCTTCGACGACCTTGCGTTCCCTGCCGTGCACCATCACCGACATGACCGTGAGGGCCATGTTGGCGGCGGCCTCCCGCGGGTCGGTGATGACCGGGATGTCGTCGGGGCCGAGGACCTGCGCCCGCAGCCGGTAGCCGGTCAGCCCGGAGTCGATCAGGGCCGAGTAGTGCCTGGCCGCGGCGCGGTCGGTGCAGATGACCAGGACGGTCACGTCGCACTTCAGCAGCAGCCAGAGCGCGGCGGCGTAGCGGGCGAGTTGCCGGGGCTCCTTCGACTTGTCGTGCTGGACCTCCACGATGATCCCGTGGGCGGGTTCGCGGGGCGGGCCCATGCTGAAGACGACGTCGGCCGCGAGGTCGTCGGAGGGGCGGGTGTTGAAGGAGCGTTCCTCCTGTCTGAGGTGCGGGGTGTCGGGGAGCGGGACGCCCATGCGGTCGCGCAGGATCTCCACCGCCAGCTCCGGCTGGTCGGTAAACATCTGGACGAGTGCGTCGTGCTGAGTAGACGGCATGACACGTATGGTTGCACGAGCAATACCCGGAGTGACGGGTTATCGAAGAAAGGGAGTTTCGATGGCTGTGCGGGTGGAACGAGCCGGTGCTGTAACGACGGTGGTCATCAGCCGGGCGGAGGCGCGGAACGCGGTCGACCGGGCGACGGCCGGGGCGCTGGCCGACGCCTTCCGCGGGTTCGAGGAGTCCGACGCCGCCGTGGCCGTGCTGTGGGGGGAGGGCGGCACGTTCTGCGCGGGGGCCGATCTCAAGGCGATGGACAACCGGGTCGCCGAGGACGGCGACGGGCCCATGGGGCCGACCAGGATGCGGCTCGGCAAGCCGGTCGTCGCCGCCGTCGCCGGGCACGCGGTCGCGGGCGGGCTGGAGCTGGCCCTGTGGTGCGACCTCCGGGTGGCCGAGGAGGACGCCGTGTTCGGGGTGTTCTGCCGCAGGTGGGGGGTGCCGCTGATCGACGGCGGCACGGTCCGCCTGCCGCGGCTCGTCGGGACGTCCCGCGCCATGGACCTGATCCTCACCGGGCGGCCGGTCGGGGCGCGGGAGGCGTACGAGATGGGGCTGGTCAACCGGGTCGTGCCGGTCGGCGAGGCCCGGGCGCGGGCCGAGGAGCTGGCGCGGGAGATCGCCCGCTTCCCGCAGACCTGCCTGCGCGAGGACCGCCTGTCGGTGCTGGAGCAGGAGGGGCTGGGAGAGCGCGAGGCCCTGCGCAACGAGCTGCGCCACGGGCTGGCGTCCCTGCCCGAGGCGAGCGGCGGGGCGGCCCGGTTCAGGGAGGGGGAGGGGAGGCACGGCGACTTCTAGGCCCCGGGCGGCGCGACGGCTGATTGTCGGGGGCGGCACGTATCGTGAGGTCATGCCTGAGATCGAGGTCGCCGGCCGCGAAGTGCGCATCACCAGCCCCGACAAGGTGGTCTTCCCGGAGACCGGGCACACCAAGCTCGACCTGGTCCGCTACTACGAGGCCGTCGGCGAGGGCGCGCTGCGGGGCGTGCACGGGCGGCCGATGGTGCTCAAACGGTTCGTGCACGGCATCGAGCAGGAGGCGTTCTTCCAGAAGCGGGCCCCCGCCAAGCGGCCCGACTGGATCGAGGTGGCCGAGCTGAAGTACCGCTCGGGGCTGAGCGCCGAGGAGGTCGTCTGCACCGACCTGGCGCAGCTCCTGTGGGTGGTCAACCTCGGCTGCGTCGACCTCAACCCCCACCCGGTGCGCGCCGACGACCTGTCCCGCCCCGACGAGCTGCGCATCGACCTCGACCCGGTGCCCGGCGTGCCGTGGTCCGACGTGCTGGAGACCGCCCAGGTGGCGCGCGAGGTGCTGGCCGACCACGGGCTCGTGGCCTGGCCGAAGACGTCGGGTTCGCGCGGGTTCCACGTGTACGCGCGGATCGAGCGGCGCTGGCCGTTCGCCAAGGTCCGCAGGGCCGCCGAGACCGTCGCGCGCGAGGTCGAGCGGCGCGCCCCGGGGCTGGCCACCAGCCGGTGGTGGAAGGAGGAGCGGCACGGCGTGTTCGTCGACTTCAACCAGAACGCCTACGACCGCACCGTGGCCTCCGCCTACTCGGTGCGGGCCGTGGCCGACGCCCGCGTGTCCACGCCCCTGACCTGGGACGAGGTGCCGGGCTGCCGGCCGGAGCTGTTCACGATCGAGACCGTGCCCGCGCGGCTGGCCGAGCGCGGCGACCCGTGGGAGGACATCGACCTGCACCCCGGCTCCCTCGACGGGCTGCTGGCGCTGGCCGAGGAGCTGGGCCCCGCCCCCAAGCCGCCCAAGGGCGAGGGGCGCAGGCAGCAGACGAAGCCGGTCATCGAGATCGCGCGGGCCGAGCACAAGGACGAGGCGATGGCCGGGTTCGAGCGGTGGAAGGCCCGCCACCCGGCGGCCGCGGCCCTGCTGGAGCCCGCCGACGTGCTGGTCGACGGCATGCGGGGCCGCAGCAGCGTCTGGTACCGGATCCGGGTCAACCTGGAGCACGTGCCGGAGGGGGAGCGGCCGCCGCAGGAGCCGCTGGAGGTCGACTACGACCCGTGGCGGCGCGGCTGAGCCCCCCGGGTCAGCTCCGGGTGGGGCGTTCGTAGCCGTCGTCGCCGCCGTACACGTGCACGTCCGGGTCCTGCTCGGGCTGGGTGGCCGGGCTGGTGGGGGAGGCGGTGTGCTCGGTGGCGAAGTCGTCGGAGCCGCCGGGCGGGGTGTCCGCGGGGGCGGGCGGCGCCAGGAAGTCGCGCCAGGTGATGGTCCCGGCCGGCGTCGCGTCCGTGGTGAGGTCGCCGGCGCGCTCGGCCGCGTGCAGCCGCCCGGGGAACCGCACCGGCAGGAACATCCGGCGCAGCCCGTGCAGCCGGCACCACGTCCTGGTCAGCTCGGCGTGCCCGAGCACCTGCGGCCCGCCGAACTCCACCGCCGCCCCCAGCGGCGCGCCGGCGATCAGCTCGGCCGCCCGCGCCGCCACCTCGCCCGTGTGCACCGGCTGCACGAGCACCGACGGGTCCACGGGCAGCACCGGCAGCGACGCGTAGTCGCGCAGCCGCCGGTGCAGCCACTGCTGGAACGGGGTGCTGCGGAGCACCGTCCAGCCCAGGCCGCTGCCCGCGACCAGCCGCTCGGCCTCCAGCTTGTACGTGAGGTACCCGACGGGCACGCGGTCGGCGCCGACCATCGAGGTGAGCAGCACGTGCCCGATCCCGGCGTCGCGGGCGGCGAGGACGAGCTGCCGGGTGCCGGGGATGTCCGCGGCGCCGCGGCCCTTGCGCCCGCTGGTGGCCAGGTGCGCGACGGCGTCCACGCCCGCCACGGCCTCGGGGATGCCGTGCCCGGAGAATAGGTCGCCCCACACCCACTCGACGTTCCCGCGGCTCTCCCTCTTCGTACGGCTGAGCGCCCGCACCTGGTGCCCCGCCTTGACCAGCGCGGGCACCAGCGCCCTGCCCAGCATGCCCGTGGCTCCCGTGACCAGAATGCGCATGCGCGCCTCTCTACCCCCGATCGCGCATGACTGACATGCCCCCGCCGCAGAGGGGTAGGGCGGCTCCCATGGCACGAATCGCATCGGAAGCTCTGATCGAACGGCTGGCGGAGTGGGGCGTGGACACCGTCTTCGGCCTGCCGGGCGACGGCATCAACGGCATCATGGAGGGGCTGCGGCGCCACCGCGACCGGGTGCGCTTCGTCCTCGTCCACCATGAGGAGGCCGCGGCCTTCATGGCCGCGGGCTACGCCAAGGCCACGGGCAGGATCGGCGTCTGCCTGGCCACGTCCGGCCCGGGCGGCATCCATCTGCTCAACGGCCTCTACGACGCCAAGCTCGACCACGTGCCGGTGCTGGCGATCACCGGCATGCAGGAGACGTCCGTGCTCGGCACCGGCTACCAGCAGGAGGTCCACCTGGACCGGCTGTTCGCCGACGTGGCCGAGTACAACATGATGATCACCAATCCGGCGCAGCTCCCGTCGCTGGTGGACCTCGCCATCAGGACGGCCTACGCGCGGCGCGGCGTCGCCCACCTCACCCTGCCGAACGACCTGCAGGTCGCCGCGGCGGACGCCGACCCGTACGAGCACGTGGCCCCCGCCCGGCCGCCGCAGACCGCGCCCGTCTACCTGCAGCCGCCCGGCATCCCCCGCCAGGAGGACATCGAGTGGGCCGCCGACGTGCTCAACAAGGCCGAGCGGCCGGCCATCCTGGTCGGGCAGGGCGCGTTGCACGCCCGGCAGGAGGTGCTGGCGGTGGCCGAGACGCTCGGCGCGCCGGTGGTCAAGACGCTGCCCGGCAAGGCGGTGCTGCCGGACGACTCGCCGTACACGACGGGCGGGATCGGGCTGCTCGGCACGCGGCCGAGCGAGGAGCTGATGGAGGAGACCGACGTCCTGTTCATGGTGGGCACGAACTTCCCGTACTCGAAGTTCCTGCCGGAGCCGGGCAAGGCGCGGGTGGTGCAGTTCGAGGCCGACCCGGTCAGGGCGGGGGCGCGGATCGCGACCGACGTGCCGGTGGTGTGCGACGCCAAGGAGGGGCTGGCCGCGCTGCTGCCGCTGCTGACCCCCCGGGACGACAGCGCCCATCTGGCGAAATATCAGAAGATGATGGCCAAGTGGCGCTCCGACATGCGGTCCCTGGAGAACCCCGACCGCGACCCCATCGCCCCCCAGTACGCCATCTCCGTCGTGGACGACCTCGCCACCGACGACGCCATCCTGACCTGCGACAGCGGCACCATCGCCACCTGGGCGGCCCGCCACTGGACGATCCGCGGCGCCCGCGAGTTCTACCTGTCAGGGACGCTCGCCTCGATGGCCAACGGCCTGCCGTACGCGATCGCCATGCAGCACGCCTACCCCGACCGGCAGGTCATCGCCTACGTCGGCGACGGCGGCTTCGCGATGCTCATGGCCGAGTTCCTGACCGCGGTCCAGCACCGCCTGCCGATCAAGGTCATCGTCAACAACAACAACTCCCTCGGCCAGATCCTGTGGGAGCAGATGGTGCTCGGCTACCCGGAGCACGGCGTGCGCTTCGCCGCCCCCGAGGCCGACTTCTCCGCCTGGGCCCGCTCGTGCGGCGGGTTCGGGGCGAAGGTGAGCAAGGCGGTGGACGTCGCCCCGGCGGTCAGGGAGGCGCTGCAGCACGACGGCCCGGCGCTGGTGGACGTGGACGTCAACCCCAACGAACCGCCGATGCCCGGCAAGGTCTCCTACGACCAGGCCAAGAGCTTCGCGCAGGCGTTCCTCAAGGGCCAGCCGCACCGCGCGGCGATCGCGAGCACGCTGTTCAAGGACCGGATCCAGCGGCTGGGGGACTAGCGAGCGCGCGGGCGATCCGCCCCGCCACCCGCAGCAGCGGCTCGACCAGGCGAGGCAGCTCGCGGGCGCGGCGCGAGGAGAGCACGATGCCGAGCGCCGCGAGCGGGCGCCCGTCCACGAGCACGGGCGCGGCGGCCGAGCAGGAGCCGAGCGTCATCTCCTCGTAGGTCAGCGCGTAGCCCTGCGCCCGGACCGTGGCCAGCTCCCTGGCCAGCCGGCCGGGCTCGGTGATCGTGTGCGGGGTGGGCCGTTCGAGCGCGCGGGCCAGGTACGAGGTGACGAACCAGTCCGGCTCGTGCGCCAGCAGCGCCCGGCCCACCCCCGTCGGGTGCATCGGCAGCCGGCCGCCGACCCGGGAGACGATGGGCACGGCGCGGCGGCCGTACACCTTGTCGACGTACAGCACCTCCATGCCGTCGCGGACGGCGAGGTGCACGTTCTCGCCCGTCGTCCCGAACAGCTCCTGCAGCCACGGATGCGCCAGCTCCGCCAGCCGCCCGGGGGCGAGCTGGCCCAGCTCCCACAGCCGCAGGCCGACGCGCAGCCGCCCGTCGGGGCCGCGGGCCAGCGCCTGCCACTCCTCCAGCTCGCCGGCCAGCCGGTGCGCGGTGCTCAGCGGCAGTCCGCTGCGCCGGGCCAGCTCCGTCAGCGTGAGCTGGGGGTGCTCGGCGTCGAACGCGCCGAGCAGGGCCAGCACCTTGGACGTCACGGTGCGGCCGGGCTCGCGGGATCCACCTGCCATGCGGTAAATCCTGCACCAGGATTCCACTGAGTGGAAACGACCGCTCGGCGTGGAGCCGTCCGAGGCAGGATGCTTCCGTCATGCGAACTCAGGTCGGGATCATCGGCGCGGGCCCGGCGGGCCTGCTGCTGTCTCATCTGCTCCACCTGCGGGGCATCTCCTCCGTGGTGCTGGAGCGGCGCAGCCGCGACTACGTCGAGCGGCGGGTACGGGCCGGCGTCCTGGAGCAGGGCACCGTGGACACCCTCATCGAGGCGGGCGTCGGCGAGCGCATGCTGCGCGAGGGCCTGCCGCACCACGGCATCGAGCTGCGCTACGGCGGCGCGGGCCACCGCATCGCGTTCGAGAAGCTGGTGCCCGGCCGGGCGATCACCGTGTACGGCCAGCAGGAGGTCGTCAAGGACCTCATCGCGGCCCGCCTCGCGGCCGGGGGCGACGTGCGCTTCGAGGTCGAGAACGTGGCGGTGCACGGGCTGGAGCCGGATCCGGGCTCCGGGCCGTACCTCACCTTCGGCGACGGGGAACGGCTCGACTGCGACGTCATCGCCGGCTGCGACGGCTTCCACGGCGTGTCGCGGCCGTCCATCCCCGAGGGCGTCCTGACCGTCTTCGAGAAGGAATATCCCTTCGCCTGGCTCGGCATCCTCGCCGACGTGGCGCCCTCGTCCGAGGAGCTGATCTACGCCAGGACCGACCGCGGCTTCGCCCTGCACAGCATGCGCTCGCCCACGGTCAGCCGCTTCTACCTCCAGGTCCCCGCCGACACGCGGGTGGAGGACTGGCCCGACGAGCGCGTCTGGGACGAGCTGCGGGCGCGGCTGGAGAGCGTGCCCGGCTTCACGCTGGCCACCGGCCGGATCACCGAGAAGGGCGTCACGCCCATGCGGTCGTTCGTGGTGGAGCCCATGCAGTACGGGCGGCTCTACCTGGCCGGGGACGCCGCCCACATCGTGCCCCCGACCGGCGCCAAGGGGCTCAACCTGGCGGTGGCCGACGTGCGGGTGCTCACCGAGGCGCTGGCCGCGTACTTCGCCGGCGGCTCGACCGAGCTGCTGGACGGCTACTCGGCGGCCTGCCTGCGGCGGGTGTGGCGGGCGCAGCACTTCTCGTGGTGGATGACGACGCTGCTGCACACGTTCGAGGACGAGGACGCCTACGGGCGCCGGCTGCAGCTGTCCTACCTGGACTACGTCACCTCGTCCGAGGCCGCCGCCACCACCCTCGCCGAGAACTACGTCGGGCTGCCCTTCCCCGATGACTCACGGTCAAACGTGCTTTAAGGTGTTTTGGTGGTCTTTGAGGATGGTTGGGCCGTCGCGCCCTTTCGCTGGCTGATGAACGCGCTGGGCCACGCCCAGCTCGCCCGCATGGACGCCGAGCCCGGCCTGGTCGCCGCCGTCGACCAGCACGCGGCCGACCTGCGGGACGCGTTCCCCCTGGACCGCGAGACGCTGGGCGACTACCTGCTCGGCTTCCTCGACGAGCTGCGCCACCGCGGCTGGACCTTCACCGGCGAGCCGGACGCCCCGTCGCTGCGGCTGACGGCGGTGTGCTGGCTGGCCCGCGAGCACGGCTTCCTGGGCGACGAGCTCCCCGCCTGAGCACCCCTCGGCGGCAGCCTGGACACGCCGCCGGCAGCCTGGACACGCCGCCGGCCGGCCGCGGTGGGCGGTCGGCCGGCGGGATGCGCCCGCGGTTCCCGGCGGGTGGGCGTGCCGGGCGGCGGGCCGTCGTGGAGGAGGTCAGCCCGGAGGCATGTCCGAGCGGTGCGCCCCCGGAGGCGGCGTCATGCCACCAGGGGTGGTCGGGCCGCCGGTGGGGCCGGTCATCGGGCCGGCCGTGGTGGCGCCGGGAGCGGTGCGGATGGGCGTGGTCTCCTCCGCGCTCATGCTCGCCGCGTCCTGCCGTCCGCGCTGGTACGCCTCGGCGTGCGCCCTGGCCTGCGGCGCCTCGGCCTCCATGCGGCCCAGCCAGCGCTCCCAGCGCTGCTGCATGGGCCGGATCAGGCCGCCGCCGACGCCGATGGCGAGGATGGCCCCGATGGTGGCGAGCACCGTGATCAGCACCGGGGTGGTGACGGTGGTGGCGACGCCGATCTGGTTGAGCGCGGCGATGATGCCGAGCGCCCAGATGAACACGGCCGCGGCGGTGGCCAGCCAGCGGCCGTAGGACAGGCCGCCGAGCGCGCCGCCGATGATGTCCTTGACGCCCTTGGCGAGCGCGCCGGCCACGACGATGATCACGATGGCGACCAGCGCCTTGGGCAGCCAGGCGACCACACCGTTGAGCAGTGCCGAGATCGGGTTGGGCCCGAAGACGCTGAACGCTATCTGCAGGGTGACCAGCACGATCGCGTAGAAGACGATCCTGGCCAGCAGGCTGCTGGCGTCGTACCTGCTGCGCTCCAGCCAGCGGCGCACGCCGCTGCGTTCCACGGCCCGGTCGAACCCGACCCGTTCCAGGATCTTGTCGACCACTTTCTCCAGCGCCTTGGCCACGATGTACCCGATGACGAGGATCACCAGGAACGCGACCAGCTTCGGCACGAACGTGGCGATTGATCGCCAGGCGTCGGTAATTCCCTGGCCTATGTTGATATCCACGCTTTCCTCCTCCGAGGAGCCAATTGCCTCGGCGCTACCCGTAGCGCGATGGGCTATGCACGGAGGGACACCAAAACTTCTCATGACCTGACAATTCGCCGAGGTCAGCAGCACACCGCCGCAGCAGCCGGGAACGGCGAGAGGCCCCAGCTGCGTGAGCCGGGGCCTCTCGTGGAGGGTGGACGATACTGGGATTGAACCAGTGACCTCTTCCGTGTCAGGGAAGCGCTCTCCCGCTGAGCTAATCGTCCGTGTTGAGTTGTGTCACTCAGAGCGGAAGACGGGATTCGAACCCGCGACCCTCACCTTGGCAAGGTGATGCTCTACCACTGAGCCACTTCCGCATGGCGTTGCCCTTACTTTAGCGGATCCTGGCGGGTCCGCCGTTCAGCGAGGTGGAGACGGGATTTGAACCCGTGTAGACGGCTTTGCAGGCCGCTGCCTCGCCTCTCGGCCACTCCACCAGGAGTCTCGCTCCGAGCGGAAGACGGGATTCGAACCCGCGACCCTCACCTTGGCAAGGTGATGCTCTACCACTGAGCCACTTCCGCGTGAGCCCCGGGCTGCGTGCTCCGGGCCACGGGAAAACCATATCGTCTCCGCGGAGTGCCTGTGCGCACCCGGCGGCCCGCGGGCCGAAATTCACGAGACGAGCCGCACGTCCTTCGCCATGACGAACGCGATCCGGTGGCCGAGCTGGATCTGGTGGTAGCGGATCGTCCCGGTCGTCGTGACGTGCCGGGACGCGCTGAACGCCCCCGCCGCGTAGTAGGAGCCGGTGATCGTGTCGCCCACCGTGTACGTCTGCCCCGGCCCGATCCGGTACTGGAGCGGCGTCAGCGGCTGCGCCGCCGCCCGCGTGTAGGCCGACTTCTCCGGGTACGCCCGCCCGTACACCTTCGTGCCCGCCCGCAGCGGCGTGACCAGCGGCCCCTTGGCGGGCACCGCCGCCGGCCGGTCGGCCGGGTTGCGGAACCACGCCTTCTGCCCCAGGTACCAGATGGCCGTCCAGTCCCCCTGGCGGTCGGCGACCGCGAAGCGCTGGCCGGTCGAGGCGCGGGCGGCGTGGTCGTACACGCTGTAGGAGCTGGCCTTGCCGCCGTGCTTGCCGACGTCGGCGACCAGCGCGGCGGTGTCGCTGGGCGCGGTGTGCAGCCAGACCGTGGCCGCGCCGTGCGGCGGGCAGTCCTTGCCGGCCTTCGTGGTGACGCAGCCGGTGAAGCGCGGCCGGTTGTCGTCGTACGACGGCCGGATCAGCACCGAGCCGCCGTCCTTGACGCCCTTGAACGGCCGGCCCATCAGCTCGAAGTAGTGGGCCCAGTCCCAGTAGGGCCCGGGGTCCTCATGCATGCCGGCGACCGTCTTCGGGGTGGTGCCGGGCACGTTGTCGTGCCCGAGGATGTGGGCCCGGTTGAGCGGCACGCCGTGCTTGTCGGCCAGGTAGCGCACCAGCTTGGCCGACGCCCGGTACATCGCCTCGGTGTACCACGCGCCGCCCTTGGCCAGGTAGCCCTCGTGCTCGACGCCGATCGAGCGGGTGTTGACGTCCCAGTTGCCGGCGTGCCAGGCCAGGTCGTTGGTCTTGACGTGCTGGGCGACGTGGCCGTCACGTGAGCGGATGGTGTAGTGCCAGCTCACGTACTTCGGGTTGCGGATCATGGACGGGATGCCCTGGTAGCCGCCCTCGGTGTCGTGGACGACGATGTAGTCGATCGTGCGCGTCCTGTACAGACGGTCGTGGTTGCCGTAGTCCTGGTTGCCCTTCTTGCCGAAGCGCTTGAAGGCGGCCGGCATCCACTCGCAGGCCAGGCTCGCGGGGCACTCCGCCGCGGGGGAGCGGCCGGAGGCGGCGCCGAGCTCGCCCGGCTCGAACGTCCCGGAGCCGTCCGGGGAGGGCTCGGCGGCGGGCTCGGGCGGCTCGGCGTCGTAGTCCGTGACGGGGGGAGCCGGCGCGGCGGGCGGCGGGTCGAGCTCGGCGGCCGACTTGGTCTGCGGCCCGCGCGGCGGCATCAGGCCGGGCACCGGGTCGAGGCGCACCTCGTACCCGTCGTCGGTGCGCCGCCGCATGCCCTCCCTGATCACCGCGAACACCTCGTCGGCGAACTGCCGCGCCGCCGCCGGGTCGTCGGCGCCGGAGAAGCGGGCGACGGCGTCGTACCAGTCGGCCGGGTCGCCGCCGGTGGCCCCGCGGTAGGAGGCGAGCAGCGCGGCCCCGGCGCGGATGTTGGCGGCCGGGTCGTCGCGCAGCCGGGCGGGGTCGACGCCGATGAGCCGCCCGGCCTCGGGCAGCGTCGTGTTCTGCGGCTCGGCGGCGGCGCTCAGCGGGCCGGGCACGACGGCCGGCCTGGGCGGCATCGGCCGGGAGTCGTCGCCGCGGGCGTCGCCCAGGGCGTCGCCGATCGTGAACGCGGCCGCGGGCAGGGCGTCGACCAGGTGCATCGGCCCGTACCCGCCGGCCGTGCTGGGCCGTCCCGCGTGCGCGTCCCAGCGTGAGCCGAGGTAGGCCACCCCGAGCAGCACGCTCTCCGGCACCCCGAACTCGCGCGCGGCGGCGGCGAAGTCGCCCTGCCGCCCGGCCGGGAGCTCCCGGGCCGCGCCCGTCCCCGGAGCGGTGAGCGTGCCGGCGGCGAGGACGGCGGCCAGCGTGACCCGACAGGCCAGCCAGAAGTGCATGACATCTCCCCCGAAGAACGTCACGATGTGACTACATACCGTAACCGTTCCCAGAAGGGGATGTGTCAGACGGGACGGATGATACGGATGATGTCCGGACTCCGGGGCCGTGCAGGAGGAGAAGAGTTAAGACCTGCCCGATTTCGGGCAGGATGTTGGCGTGTCTCGTTCCAGATGCGTAGTGTCCTCCTCTGTGTCCACGGCACGGCATCCCTACGAGGACCTCATCGCCCACCTCACCCGGACGAGCCCGCTCGGCCCGGGGGAGGCGGCCCGCGTGGTCGCCGACGTGCTGTCGTACTTCTCCGAGTCCGCCGAGGAGTACGTCCGGCGCCGCCACGGCGAGCTGAAGACCCGCGGCCACACCAACGACGAGATCTTCCCCAGGATCGCCGCCGAATTACGCGGCCGCCGCGTGGCCGCGCCCGAGCTGTCGCTGCGGCAGCTCCGCAGGATCGTCTACGGATGACGGACAACCGAACGAAGAGGAGACCTCGATGTGCGGAATCGTGGCCTATGTCGGCCCCAGGGACGCCGCGCCCATCCTTCTGGAGGGCATGCAGCGGCTCGAGTACCGGGGCTACGACTCGGCCGGGCTCGTGGTGTCCAACAAGGGGCTGAAGCTCCGCAAGGTCAAGGGCCGGGTGGCCGACCTCGCCAAGGTCGTGCCGGCCAGGTTCAAGGGCGGCCTCGGCATCGGGCACACCCGCTGGGCCACGCACGGCGTCCCGAGTGACGAGAACGCGCATCCGCACCTGTCGGCCGACCAGCGCATCGCGGTCGTGCACAACGGCATCATCGAGAACGCCGCCGAGCTGCGCGCCAAGCTGGTGGCCGACGGCGTTACGTTCGCCTCCGACACCGACACCGAGGTCCTGGCCCACCTGATCGCCGCCGCGGCCGACGAGAACGAGACCCTGGAGGAGGCGGTCAGGAAGACGCTGAAGAGCGTCGTCGGCACGTACGGCATCGCGGTCATCGACGCCGAGCGCCCCGGCGAGGTGGTCGTGGCCCGCAACGGCAGCCCGATCGTGCTCGGCATCGGCGAGAAGGAGATGTTCGCCGCCTCCGACGTCGCCGCCCTGATCCGCTACACCCGCCAGGTCGTGCACCTGGAGGACGGCGAGCTGGCCGTGCTCAAGGCCGACGGCTTCCACACCTTCGCCAGCGACGCCCGCGAGACCGCCAAGGAGCCGCTGACCGTCGACTGGGACGCCGGCCACTACGACACCGGCGGCTACGAGCACTACCTGCTCAAGGAGATCTCCGAGCAGCCCGAGACGATCACCCGCACCATGTCCGGCCGCCTCGACGAGCGCTTCCACGTGGCGCACCTCGGCGGGCTCAACATGGACGCCCGCGAGACCCGCTCGTTCCGCCGGGTGAAGATCATCGGCTGCGGGTCGGCATACTACTCGGGCCAGATCGGGGCGCAGCTCATCGAGGAGCTGGCGCGCATCCCGGCCGACGCCGAGCCGGCCAGCGAGTTCCGCTACCGCAACCCGGTCGTCGACCCCGACACCCTCTACGTCGCGATCAGCCAGTCCGGCGAGACCTACGACACGCTGGCCGCCGTCCAGGAGCTCAAGCGCAAGGGCGGCCGGGTGATCGGCATCGTCAACGCCGTGGGCAGCGCCATCGCCCGCGAGGTGGACGGCGGCATCTACCTGCACGCCGGCCCCGAGGTCTCGGTCGCCTCGACCAAGGCGTTCACCTCCACCGCGATCGCCTTCGCGCTGCTGGCGCTGCACCTCGGCCGGGTGCGCGACCTGTCGCCGGCCGACGGGCGGCGCATCGTGGAGGGCCTGCGCAGGCTGCCCGGCCAGATCTCCGACATCCTCACCCAGGGTGACAAGATCGCCGAGCTGGCGCAGAAGTACGCCCACCACCCGAGCATGATGTTCGTCGGCCGGGTGCGCGGCTACCCGGTGGCCAGGGAGGGCGCGCAGAAGCTCAAGGAGATCTCGTACGTGCACGCCGAGGCGTACCCGGCGAGCGAGCTCAAGCACGGCCCGCTCGCGCTGATCGGCCCCGACATGCCGACGGTCGCGATCGTCCCCGACGACGAGCTGCTGGACAAGAACCTCACCACGCTCGGCGAGATCCGCGCCCGCGGCGGCGAGGTGCTCATGGTCGGCCACCGCGAGCCGGAGGCCAAGCTGGCCGACGACGTCATCGTGGTGCCGAAGAACGAGATCGAGCTCGACCCGATCCTGCTCACGATCCCGCTCCAGCTCCTGGCCTACCACGCGGCGGTCGCGCTGGGCCGCGATGTGGACAAGCCGCGCAATCTCGCCAAGAGCGTTACTGTCGAGTAATTGACTCCAATTGAGCCACAATTAGCTCAGGGTAGTGTTATCTGGCCCCGGACGGCATAAATTTGATAGCGTGCGGCAGTTCGACCAGCAACGGCCCAATCTCGCACGCATGTACGACTACATGCTCGGCGGGACGGACAACTTCGCGGTCGATCGCCTCGCCATCGAGCAGCTCGCCGAGCTGGTCCCGGAGGCGGTCCCGCTGGCCCGCGCGAACCGGGCCTTCCTGCAGCGCGCCGTGCGCTACGTGGCCGCCGCCGGGGTCCGCCAGTTCCTCGACCTGGGCAGCGGGCTGCCGACCCAGGGCAGCGCGCACGAGGTGGCGCCCGAGGCCCGGGTCGTCTACGTCGACCACGACCCCGTGGTGGCCGCGCACGCGCAGGCCCTGCTCGCGGCGGACGCGGGCCGGGCCGTCTGCGTGCAGGCCGACCTGCTGGACGCCGACGACGTGCTGGCCAAGGCCGGCGCCCACCTCGACCTGGCGCGGCCGGTCGGCATCCTGCTGGTGTCGATCCTGCACTTCCTGCCCGACTCGGCCCGGCCGGACCTGGCGGTGGCCCGGCTGCGCGAGCGCGCCGCCCCCGGCAGCTTCCTGGTGATCAGCCACGCCACCACGCTGGGGCGGCTGGAGGACGAGGAGCACGCCCGGGGCGGCTACCGCGGCTCGTCCGGGGGCCGGGGAGCGGACCGGCGGCCGTCCGAGATCCGGGCGTTCTTCGGGGACCTCCCATTCGAGCCGCCGGGATTGGTGCAGGCCGTGGACTGGCGGCCGGACCGGCCGAAACTCGTGGGGGACTGGGCGCTGCCGTCGTCGCTCATGGCGGGCGTGGCGCGGAAAATCGATCAGCCGCCCTCCGCATAAAAAACGACATTTCGCCAAATTTCAGCAGATAGGGCTGGGCGGGGCCGGGCGGTTAAATGTGTATCTCTCTGTGATGTGACAATAACTTCGGGTAAGGGGGGACTCGCGAGGCTTCGGGGGAGAGACACATGCGCCGTCGGAGATTCCTGGCCTGCCTGCTGGCCACGTCCGGGATCGCGGCCGTCCCGCTGGCGGCGGGCTGCGGCACGCAGCGCGTCGCCGGGCGGATGCCGGGGCTGCGGGCCCGCTTCTCCATCAACCCGGCCGCCCGCCGCTGGAGCCACGTCGGGCAGGCGCTGGTCGGCGCCGCCCGCGCCGCCGGGTACGAGACCGGCGCCGGCACCAAGGTCACCGTGAGCGGCCTGGCCGCGATGGCCGCCGCCGAGCTGAACCAGGGCCAGACGCTGCTCGACGCGGCCACCCCCCTCGCCCGGCTGGCCGGCGACGTCGAGGTCGTCGTCGTGCCGGACAACTCCCGTTTCAAGGACTTCGACGACTTCGCCGCCCACCTCGTGGCCCGCCCGGGCGAGACGCTGCTGGCCGGCGGCCCCCAGGGCGATCCCGACCACCTGCTGTTCGGCCTCATCGCCAAGGGCATCGGCGCCGACACCCGGCAGGTCGACTACACCGGCTATCCCAGCAGCAGGGAGGCCGTCGCGGCGCTGCTGTCCGGCCAGGCCGCGGCCGCCGCCGGCGCGCTCGCCGACTGGCGGGAGAGCCTCGGCGCCGGGCGGGTGCGGGCCCTCGCGGTCTCCTGCGCCCACCGCGTCCCCGAGGTGGACGCGCCGACGCTGCTGGAGTCCGGCGTGCGGGTCGACTTCGCCGACTGGACCGCCGCCTTCGGCCCCGGCGGCATGCCGGACGACGCCCGCGAGGCCGCCGTGCGCATGTGCGAGGAGGTGACCTCCTCGACCGGCTGGCTGGCCGCCTGCCGGGCCGCCGGTTGGGTCTCGATCCCGCTCAGCGGCGACGACTTCGTGCTCTGGCTGGCCGCCGAGGCCGGGCGCACCCGGGCCGTTCTCGGTGACCTGGGGCTCGTCGACTCGGTGAGAGCCACAACCTGTGGTGGTAGTTGCGGGAACGGCCACTAGATGTAGGATCCTGCTCGTCGCTGGTTCGCCCCCCGGGGCGGAGTGAAAGGGAACCCGGTGTGATTCCGGGGCTGCCCCGCAGCGGTGAGCGGGAACGACCGCCGTCATTCAGCACTGGAGGGATCCGGGAAGCGACGGCCAGTAGGCGCCGGTGAGGCGTGCCCGCGAGCCCGAAGACCTGCCCGCGGCGTGATGACCGTCCATGGCCTCGAGGGAGGGCCGGCGGGGCGACGCGGCCTGCCCGCGCGCTTCCTCGGCGTGCCCTCCTGCCGGAATGAGCTCGCGAGGAGAGCACGTGACGCAGATCGCTGAGGTTGACCCGCGCCTGCCCGCCGCCGGACCGGGCGCCGAGCCCGCCCCCGCCCCAGCCCCCGCGCCCGCCCCAGCCCCCGCCGCCGGCGCGGACCGGACCGCCCGGCGGCTGGCCATCGAGGAGGCCGCGGCCCGGGTCATCACCGACCCGGCCAACTCCCGGACCGCCGCCCGGCTGCTGGCCGAGGAGATCGCCGAGGAGGCCGCCGGCCACGGCGTGCGCGCGTTCTCCGAGTCGGTGGCCGCCACCCACGCGGCCGGGCTGGTGCAGGACCGGCTGGCCGCGTTCGTCGCCGACCACGCCGCCGAGCTGGACGCCCTCGTCGAGGACGGCGCCGACGACCGATTCGAGTATTTCGGCCTGCGCACCGTCTACGACCGCTACCTTCTGCGCCACCCCGAGACCCGGGCCGTGCTGGAGCGCCCGCAGCACTTCTTCCTGCGCGTGGCCTGCGGGCTGTCGGAGAGCGTGGCCGAGGCCGCCGAGCTGTACCGGCTGATGTCGACGCTGTCGTACCTGCCCAGCTCGCCGACGCTGTTCAACTCCGGCGCGCGCCGCCCGCAGCTGTCGTCGTGCTTCCTGCTCGACTCGCCGCGCGACGAGCTGGAGGGCATCTACGAGCGCTACGGCCAGGTCGCCCGCCTGTCCAAGTACGCCGGCGGCATCGGCATCTCCTGGACCAGGGTCCGCGCCCGCGGCTCGCTGATCCGCGGCACCAACGGCCACTCCAACGGCATCGTCCCGTGGCTGCGCACCCTCGACGCCTCCGTGGCGGCGGTCAACCAGGGCGGCCGACGCAAGGGCGCGGCCTGCGTCTACCTGGAGACCTGGCACGCCGACATCGAGGAGTTCCTGGAGCTGCGCGACAACACCGGCGAGGACGCCCGCCGCACCCACAACCTCAACCTGGCCAACTGGGTGCCCGACGAGTTCATGCGCCGCGTCGAGGCCGACGAGGTGTGGTCGCTGTTCGACCCGAAGCAGACGCCCGACCTCACCGACCTGTACGGGGAGGAGTTCACCGCCGCCTACCGCGCCCACGAGGCCGCCGGCCACTACGTCCGGCAGCTCCCGGCGCGCACCCTGTACGGCCGGATGATGCGCACCCTCGCCCAGACCGGCAACGGCTGGATGACGTTCAAGGACGCCGCCAACCGCACCTCCAACCAGACCGGCCGCCCCGGCAACGTCATCCACCTGTCGAACCTCTGCACCGAGATCCTGGAGGTCACCAGCGACGCCGAGACCGCCGTCTGCAACCTCGGCTCGGTGAACCTCGCCGCCCACGTGCGGGACGGCGAGGTCGACTGGGAGCGGCTGCGCGGCACCGTCCGCACCGCCGTGCGCTTCCTCGACCGCACCATCGACCTCGGCTTCTACCCGACGCCCGAGGCGGAGGCGGCCAACAAGCGCTGGCGGCCGATCGGGCTCGGCGTCATGGGGCTGGCCGACGTGTTCTTCGCGCTGCGGCTGCCGTTCGACTCGCCGCGGGCCCTCGCGCTGTCCACCAGGATCGCCGAGGAGATCGCGCTCACCGCGTACGACACCTCGGCCGGCCTCGCCGCCGAGCGCGGCCGGCACCCGTCCTACGACGAGACCCGCGCCGCCGGGGGAGTGCTGCACCCCGACCACTACCTCCCGGCCACCCCCCGCTGGGAGGCGCTGCGGGCCAAAATCGCGACGACCGGCCTGCGCAACTCGCTCATGATCGCCATCGCGCCCACCGCGACCATCGCCTCCATCGCCGGCTGCTACGAGTGCATCGAGCCGCAGGTGTCCAACGTGTTCAAGCGCGAGACCCTGTCCGGCGAGTTCCTCCAGGTCAACCGCTACCTGGTGGCCGACCTGCAGGAGCGCGGCCTGTGGACGCAGGAGCTGCGCGACGCGATCAAGCGCGCGGACGGCTCGATCCAGGACGTCCCCGGCATCCCCGACGAGCTGAAGACCCTCTACCGGACCGCCTGGGAGCTGCCGCAGAAGGCGCTCATCGACCTGGCCGCGGCCCGGCAGCCGTACGTCGACCAGTCGCAGTCGCTCAACCTCTTCATGGCCAGCCCGACCATCGGCAAGCTCTCCTCGATGTACGCCTACGCCTGGAAGCAGGGCCTGAAGACCACGTACTACCTGCGCTCCCGCCCCGCGACCCGCATCGCCCAGACCACCGTCTCCACCTCCACCGCCACCCTGCCCGCCGAGGCCGAGGCCGTGGCCTGCTCCCTGGAGAACCCCGAGACCTGCGAAGCCTGCCAGTAAGGAGACCGCCCTCATGCTGCTCGACCCCGGGATGGACCTCACCCTCCGCCCGATGCGCTACCCCGACTTCTACGAGCGCTACCGCGCCGCCATCCGCAACACCTGGACCGTCGAGGAGGTGGACCTGCACAACGACCTGGCCGACCTGGCGCGGATGACGCCGCAGGAGCGGCACCTCATCAACCGGCTGGTCGCCTTCTTCGCCACCGGCGACTCCATCGTCGCCAACAACCTCGTGCTCAACCTCTACCAGCACGTCAACGCCCCCGAGGCGCGGCTCTACCTGAGCCGGCAGCTCTTCGAGGAGGCGGTGCACGTGCAGTTCTACCTGACGCTGCTGGACACGTACCTGCCGGACCCGGACGAGCGGGTCAAGGCGTTCGCCGCCGTCGAGCACATCCCGTCCATCAGGGACAAGGCGGAGTTCTGCTTCAAGTGGATCGACTCGATCGGCGACCTGCACCGGCTGGAGAGCGCCGGCCAGCGCCGCCAGTTCCTGCTGAACCTCATCTGCTTCGCCGCCTGCATCGAGGGCCTGTTCTTCTACGGCGCGTTCGCGTACGTGTACTGGTTCCGCTCCCGCGGCCTGCTCGGCGGCCTGGCCACCGGGACGAACTGGGTGTTCCGCGACGAGTCCATGCACATGGAGTTCGCCTTCAGCGTCGTGGACACCGTGCGCGCCGAGGAGCCGTCCCTCTTCGACGACGAGCTGGGCAAGCAGGTGACGGCCATGCTGGAGGAGGCCGTCGCCGCCGAGCTGGCCTTCGCCGCCGACCTGTGCGGCGACGGCATGCCCGGCATGAGCGTGGACCAGATGCGGCAGTACCTCGAATACGTCGCCGACCAGCGGCTGGCCCGGCTCGGCCTGCCTCGCCGCTACGGCTCGGCGAACCCCTTCGCGTTCATGGAGCTGCAGGACGTCCAGGAGCTCGCCAACTTCTTTGAGAGGCGTGTCTCTGCTTACCAGGTGGCGGTTGAGGGCAATGTGACCTTTGACGAGACGTTCTAGATATTTGGGGGCATGAACGTGCAGTCTCCGGCGGACTGGCCGATTCTCGTGATTTCGGTGATCGGATCGATCCTCCTGGTGGAAGTGACCCGGCGAGTGCTGAACAGGGTCGGGCGCAAATGGGCGCTCGCCCGTCACCTCGTGGAGCACTGCACGTGGCCCGCCTTCGCGGTGGCCACCGTGGTGGCGGGCAACGTGGTCTTCGGCCCCGGCATCCTCGGCGACTCGCCCCGGCAGCAGGCCCTCGCGGGCGGCGTCGAGCGGGTGCTCGGGCTGCTCACGATCGGGACCGTGACCTGGCTGATCATCCAGGCCACGTACGCGCTGACGGACGTCGTCCTCGACCGGCTGGTGCAGATCGAGGGCGAGCGCAACCGGCGGGCCCGGCGCATCATGACCCAGATCGCGCTGGTCCGCCGCATCGCCGCCGCGGTCATCATCGTCATCTCGCTCGGCGCGATGCTCTTCTCCTTCCCCGGCGTGCGCGCCCTCGGCGCCGGCCTGCTGGCCTCGGCCGGCATCGCCGGCGCCGTCGTCGGCATCGCCGCGCAGCCCACGATCGGCAACGTGCTCGCCGGTCTCCAGCTCGCCTTCAGCGACGCGCTGCGCCTCGACGACGTCGTCGTGGTCGAGGAGGAGTGGGGGCGCATCGAGGAGCTGACGCTCACGTACGTGGTGCTGCGCCTGTGGGACGAGCGGCGGCTCGTGCTGCCGGTCAACTACTTCACCCAGAACCCGTTCGAGAACTGGACCCGGCACGGCAGCCGCGTCCTCGCCGTCGTCTACCTGCGGGTGGACTGGACGGTGCCGGTCAAGCGGCTGCGCGAGGCCCTGTACGAGTTCCTCCAGGGCAGCCCGCTGTGGGACCAGAAGGACTGGACGCTCCAGGTGACCGACGTGCTGCCCAACGGGCTGGTCGAGCTGCGCGGCCTCATGAGCGCCGCCGACTCGCCGTCGGCCTGGGACCTCAAGTGCGACGTGCGCGAGTTCCTGGTCGACTTCGTCCGCGACAACTACCCGGAGGCGCTGCCCCGCTTCCGCGTCGAGACCCCGGAGAGCCGCGCCGGCGTGCCGGTAAATCAGTAGCCCCGCGGCCGATCATCCCCGTACCGTGAAGACTGTCCGGCACCGAGGAACGCGCGAACAGAGAGGCGGCCCCATGCGACTCCCCAGCTCCACCGCCGCCCGGCTGCTGCCGAGCGTCCCCGGCCCGCCACGACGGCTTCCCGGATAGTCCCCACCGGACCATCCCACCGCGGAAGCCGTCTCGCCTCGAAGGAAGGCGAGGCGGCTTCTTCCTTCGCACCGCGCACCGCCGAGTGTGGGGCAGCTTGGTCAGCCCGCCTGCCTTGGGAGCAGGAGCACCGCAGGTTCGAATCCTGCCACTCGGACGACGGCCCTGAAAGAAGAGGGCCGCGGGCCACGGCCTGGCCGACGGGATTGGCGCCCCCCGGCCGGACCCCGCCCACACCCCGGGCCGGCCCACGCCAGCAGGGCCCGGGGTCCAGCCGCTCTGGCCCAACTGGCAGAGGCGCCGCCTTCAGGAGGCGGAGGTTCGGGGTTCGACTCCCCGGAGCGGCACCCAGCGGAAGGGAACGCGCCGTCGCCCCCAGCGGCGCGGGGCCGGGTGCCGGCTCGGCCCCCGCGTTCCCGGTCAGTCCCGGTCAGCCTGTCTGGACCTGGTTCTTCGGAGGGGCCGTCACGCGGACCTTGCCGCCCCAGCCCGTGTAACGGGTCTCGACGGTGATGATGTCGTCGTTGACCAGGCTCTCCGCCCAGTGCTTCTTGGCCGGGTGGGAGGTGACGAGCCGCTGGGGCAGGCCGTTCGCCCCCAGGGTGAGCTCGTACTGCAGCGTGCCGTCCGTGGGCTTGACGAGCGTGGCGGCCCGGTACCAGGGTGACGCCTTCCACAGGGCGGCCTCCCCGACCGTGCCCTTGTAGGTCGGGCCCGACCGCTCGCCGTGCTTGACGAGGACCTGCAGCGTCGCGGGCTCGGCCGCGTTCACGGACTGGCTGTACCTGCCGTTGAACCCGCCGGGCAGGGCGCGCCTGAGCCTGATCCAGCTCTTGCCCTTCTGCGTCGCGCCGAACAGCTTGGCGCCCTTGATGTAGCTGTACCTGCCGACGGTGATCGTGCGCTCGTCACCCAGCAGGTTGCCCATGGCGTCGAAGACAGGACCCTCGTGCGGGATGTACGTATTGCGCAGGTCGGCGGCGGCGACGGCTCCCGTGCCACCCTTGACGGCCTTGCCGTACTGCAGCACTCCGGTGCGCCGCAGGAAGACCGTCTTGCCTTCCATGTCCACGTACGACGTCACGTCCGTGACCTTGACCCCCTGCCCGGCGACCACCCGGCTCTTGAGCGCCTTCACCGGGTCGGCGGGCGCGGCGGCGGCGGCGGGGACGGCCGCGACGGTCAGGACGACGGCGCCGGCGAGCCCGGCGATCAAGCGCTGCAACGGATTCCTCCTCAAGGGGACAGGCCGGAGAATCCTGACACATCTTGATTACGCCCCGGCCACGGGAGGACGCTGATCCTGCCCTGGACACCCGGCAGAGCTCAGCTGTGGCCCAAGCCGAGCCCGCAGGAGCCTGTAGCTGATGTACTTCATCCACCGCAACTGGGAAGCCGGGCCGCTGTGCAAGAGCGTGCGCCAAGCTCTGAGATCATGCGGACGGACGGAACTCCCTCAGGACAGCGGCCACCCGGCACCTCGGGAGTGTCCAGCCTGCTCACCGACGCGGCCTCCCGGGCGCTGCCGTCGCGTGCCCGGCAACGCAGGCCGACGCTCGCCGCGCTGGGGGTGTTGCTGATCCTCGGCGGCGCGCTGGCGACCACGCTGCTGGTGCTGAACGCCGACCAGCGCGTCTCCGCCATCATGGTCACCCAGCGGATCGGCGCGGGACAGCCCTTCGATCCCAAGATGATCCGCGAGGCCCGGGTCGTCGAGGACGGCGTGCGCTATGAGCTGTGGGCCGATCGCGACCAGGTCTCACATGCCCTCGCCGCCGTCACCCTTCTCCCGGGAACGTTGCTCACGACGGACATGACGACGAACGCCGACCAGGAGCTGGGGCCCGGCAAGGCGCGGGTCGGCCTGTCGCTGAAGCCCGGGCAGTTGCCCGGTGAGATGGAGGCGGGTCAGCGTGTCCAGGTCGTTCTCGCTCCGCAAGGGAGCAGCCTGGCCGGGCAGGAAGGGCGGCTGCTCGCCGAGAACGCTCTGGTGACCGGGGTGGCCGAGAGCCGGAACAGGGCGACGGAGGAGGTCACGGTGGTCGTGGACAGCTCCATCGCCCGTCGATGGCCGCCTATGCCTCGGCCGGGCAGATCGCCGTCACCGAGCTGCCTGCCGGGAGGTGAGAGCTGTTCAGGCGTCGGGGCGCCGAAGGGCTGTCGCGCGCGTCGCGATCTCTCTCCCGGTCCACATCCGTTCGGCCAGCACGTTGCGCACCACCTTCCTGCTCACCGTGACGCGGTGACCGGGGCGCCGTCAACGAGGTTGAAGACCGTGTGCGGATCACGTCCGCCGAACAGCAGCGAGATCACGATCGCGGCCATCCCTTCGAGGTGGAGGGCGTGCTGAAGGCCGCCGATCGACAGCGGCTCGCCGCCGATGTCGGTGATCAGCTGCCGCGTCATGTCGTTCGCGGCGGAGTGGTCACCGCAGTAGGGCACCACCAGACGGCGGCCGTCGAACACCGGCGGGTCCATCTGCCACACCCGCGCATGGCACAGGTTGAACGCCTTGACGACGTGCCCGCCGGTCGCCTGCCCGATGTCCTGCGCCATCGACCGGCCGGGCTCCGTGACCAGCGTGAACCGCTCGATCTCGACAGGGTTGTTGCAGTCGATGAGCGGCTTGCCCCGCAGCGCGTCGCCGATCTCGGCGAGTGTGGCCGGCATTCCCTGATACAGGACGGCGACCAGCGCGATGTCCGCGAACTCGGCGACCTCCCGGAAACCACCCGCGCGGCCGCCCCACTTGCGGGCCAGCGTCTGCGCCTTGCCTGCTGTCCGGCCGGCGACCATCATCTCGTGGCCGGCGGCCGCCCACCGGGTGCCGAGCGTGTCATGCCGGCAACGCTAGGAGGCCGTGGGGCACCGGTCGGTTCCCTTGCCAGCGTCAGGCAGGCTCGTCGGAGGCACGGTCGTCGGAGGCACGGTCGTCGGAGGCACGGTCGTCGGGGGCACGGTCGTCGGGGGCGAGGTCCTCGGCGTGCTCCTCGGCCCAGCGGGCGAGCTCCGACACCGGCCCGAGCAGGCTCTGCCCGAGGCCGCCTCCCAGCCCGAACACCACGACGACCGACCACGTGTCGGCCACCAGGTCCAGCGTGGTGCGGGCAGGGCAGTCAGCGAGGAACACGTCGTGCTCACTCATACGACCTCGATCTCCGTACCCCGCAGGCAGGCTGACGTCCGGTTGGGCAGCTCACGCCTCGCCACCAGTCTCACCAACCCGGGGCAGGGCTCTCATCCGGGTCGGTGGAGCAGGCGCGTCGAGCCTCCGGCAGGGCCGACCGCGATCAGGGCCCGCGTTCCGGTCCCGTCGAGCGTCACCAGCTCCAGAAGGGGACAGGCAGCCGCCGCGAGGATTCAGGACAGGAACGGGTTCTCGCCCGCGGCGACGGCCGCGAACAGCGCCGACCCGAACGTCGTGTACAGGTGCCGCTGCAGGGCGGGGCCGAAACTCACCCGGGCGACGCCGAGCGCGGCGTAGTCGGCCACCAGCAGCTTGCCTTGACCGTATCCGACGTTGATCGGTCCAGGGATGCCGCGGGCCAGGGCGCGGATCACGTCAGGGTCGCTCGCGGCGATCGGGTAGACGCAGTCCGCGCCGGCCGCCAGGTAGCGGCCCGCCCGGTCGATCGTGGCCGCGAGCCGGTCCTCCGGCGACCCGGCCCGGCGCAGGAACGCATCCGTACGGGCGTTGACGACCAGATCCACCCCCAGCGAGGTCGCCGCCTCACGAACCGCGGCCAGGAAGTCCGCTTGCGCGGCGGCGTCGATCAGCTGCCCGGTGGAGGGGTCGGAGTCCTCCAGGTTGAGCCCGGCGGCTCCGGTCGCCGCGAACCGTTCGGCCAGCTCGGCCGGTGCGAGTCCGTAGCCTCGTTCGAAGTCCACCGTCACCGGCACGTGCACCGCCCGGACGATCCGCGCGGCGGCGTCCAGCACCTCCCGCACCGGCGCCCGCTCCCCGTCCTCATGGCCGAGGACCGCCGCCGTCGCGGCGCTGCTCGTGGCCACGACCGGGAACCCGGCCGCCTCGGCCATCCGGGCCGAGGCCGCGTCCCAGACGTTGGGCAGCACCAGCGGCTTGCCGGGCACGTGCAGTGAGCGGAGCAGGGCGGCGCGGCTGGACGGGTCGTCCGCCGTGGTCATGGTGGGCGCGTCGATCATGTCTTTCTCCGATCGCTGGGACGGGTCGGCCGCGGTCACGAGGGGCTGGGCATGGAGTCCGGGGACAGGCCGTCGCCGGTCGTCACCGGTGGTTGGAGGAAGCCGGTGGCCCAGGCGACCGGGATGGCGATCACGGCGATGACCAGGCCGGTGAGCACCGGGGCGGAGGGGGTGAAGCCGGCGATCGCGGCGCCGCCGGCGGCCGAGCCGGCCGCGATGCCCACGTTGGCGGCCGAGGCGGGCAGCGAGGAGGCCAGCGCGCCTCCGGGACCGGCCAGGCTGACCACGCGGTACTGCAGCGAGGGCACCATGCCCATGGCGAACAGGCCCCAGGCCAGCAGCGCCAGCACCACGAGGAACGCGATGGCGCCGGCCAGGTAGAGCGTCAGGAGGCTGATCGCCACCGCGACGGTCCCGACGGTCAGGGTGCGGGCGGCGTCGCCGGCGGCGAACCGGCCGCCGGCGATCGAGCCCGCCGCGCTGGCGGCGCCGTAGGCCAGGAGGAAGGCGCTGATCAGGGCCCCTGAGACGCCGGTGACGTGCTGCAGGAAAGGCACGATGTACGTCAGCGCCGCGTACAGCGACGCGAACCCCAGAGCCTGCAGCGCGAGCAGGGCGAGCACCCGCGGGGCGAAGGCGTGCCTGGCCTGGTCGCGCGCGCCCCCTCCGGCGCCGGCCACGGACGGGATCAGCGCCAGGGTCGCGATCAGCGCGACCACGGTGAGGGCCACGACCGCGACGAACGCGCCCCGCCAGCCGAGCTCCTGGCCGATCAACGTGCCGAGGGGCACGCCGAGGGCGCCTGACACCGCGAAACCGCCGAAAACCGCGGAGATCGCCCGGCCCACCCGCTCCGGCGGGACGATCGAGGTGCCCACGATGAACGCGACGGCGACGAACAGGCCGCCGAGCGCGCCGGTGACGCCGCGCGCCACGACGAACAGGGTGTGGTCGGCGATCAGGACCGGCGCCAGGTTGCCGAGGGCGCACAGGAGGAGCGCGGCGGCCAGGACGGTCCGCCTGTTCATCCTGATCGTCAGAGCGGTCAGGAGCGGACCGCCGGCGGCCACGCCGATGGCATAGGCGGTGACCAGCGCGCCCGTCGCGGCGATGGACACCCGGAGGTCGGCGGCGATCACGTTGATCACGCCGACCGGGAGCAGTTCGGCACTGCCCAGCACGAACGTCCCGAGGAACAGCGTGGCTAAGGGGAGGGTGCTGCTGCCCCGGCTCCGCACCTCATGTGGGGTACTCATGGAAGCCCTTCTCCAATGTTAGGGATCGTTCCCTTGCGCTAGACTATAGGGAACGATCCCTAACATGACAACGGGAAAGGAGCGCCGTGCCGAGAGCCGCCGGGGAGACCAAGGCCCACGTGCTGCGCGTCGCGGGCGAACTGTTCTACCGACGAGGCATCCGAGCCACCGGCATCGACCTGGTCGCGGCCGAGGCCGACGTCGCCCCGCCCACCCTGTACCGGATCTTCACGTCCAAGGACGGGCTGGTCAGCGCCTACGTCCAGGACACCCACCGCGAGTTCCAGGACCGGGTGGCGTCGGTGGTGGAAGCGGCCGGGCCCGACCCCCGCGACCAGATCCTCGCCATCTTCGACACGGTCTCCGGGCAGGTCGCCTCCGAGCGGTACCGCGGCTGCCCGATGCAGATCGCGCTGGCCGAGTTCCCCGACGCCGATCTGCCTGCCCGCCGCCATGCCGTCGCCGCGAAGTCCTGGTTGCGCGAGACCCTCGCCGAGCTGACCGGCAAGCTCGAGGTGGGCGACCCCGCGGAAGTGGCCGACCACCTCATGCTGATCTTCGAGGGGCTGCACGCGTCGGGCCTGTCGCTCGGCCCGGACGGCCCCGCCAAGCGGGTGCGCGGCTTGGTCGAGATGATTATTTCGTCCGCCTCGCCGCGACCTGACAGTGCGCGGTAGCGTGACCGCGGGCGGGCACAGGCCGCCTCGCGTCCCCGACCGGCGAGCACGCACCGAAGGTCGTCAAGCATGCCGCGTCATCACGTCGTGATCGAAACTGCTAGGGTTTACCCCTTCCGGCCGGATGTTGCTTCCGGCCGGATTCTGCTTGTATGAGCTCTTCTCAAGCGACCGTAAAACCTGCGAGCGCCGCAGACCGCCCCGTCCTCGAACGACTCTGGCTCATGTTCCGCCACGACATGGCGGAGTTCCAGGGCGGGCTCCCCGGCTCCGACGCCACCTATCACAGCGACCGGCTCCGCCACGCGCTGGAGGACGACGACTGGGCGGCCTATCTGTTCATCAGCGACGACCGGCCCGTCGGGTTCTCGTTCGTGCGCGCGCTGTCCGGCCCGGCGCGGGTGCTGAACAGCTTCTTCGTGGTGCGCGGCGCACGCCGGTCCGGGATCGGGACGAGAGCCGTGCGAGAGGTGATCGCCCGGCATCCCGGTCCGTGGCGGATCGCCTTCCAGCGCTCGAACACGGCGGCCGTCGTGTTCTGGCGGCGGGTCGCCACCGAGATCGCCGGTGACTCGTGGACGGAGGAGCCCGAGGACGTCCCCCCGGACGTGTGGATCTCCTTCACCACCGGCTGACCCGCGCCGGCCATGCCGGCGGAGGCTGCCGCCCGGTGCCGAGCGGTTCGGCCTCCCTCCGGTGGGGCTGCCGATGCCGGCCGCGGCGAGTCAGCGCGGGGGCCGTTCGCCGCCGGGGGGCTCGGGGTGCGCGGCCAGGTAGTCCTGGAGCTCGCGGTGGCGGAACTGGTAGGCGATCCCGGAGACGCGCAGCAGCCCCGCGCCGTAGCAGCGGCGCAGGAAGCCGCCCAGCCGCCACGGCAGCCGGCCCCGGGTGGCCAGCAGCAGCCCCAGGTAGCGGCGCGACAGCTCCGGCGACCAGGACGCCACGACCGACATGCCGAACACCGCGCCCGCGGCCACCGCCGTCGCGACCGGGAGCCCGTCCAGCAGCTCCGGCAGCCAGATCCCCAGGATGAACCCCAGCCCGGGGCCGAAGGTGAGCGCGGCCACGAGCGTCGAGACGGCGTCGTTCCGGACGACCGCGCCGGGATCGACGCCGTCGCGGAAGGCGGCGTGGCCGCTCTCCTTGCTCCTCCCGATCGCCATTCCGACGCCCAGCAGGAGGCCGAAGACGACCGGCACCCACAGCGGTGGCCCGCTGCCGAACTTCAGGATGGTCCCCACCCCGGCCAGCGAGCCGCCCGCGGCCCCGAGCACGCCCTCCGCCACGGCCTTCCTGCGGTCGCGCGGGTCGCGTGGCCCCGGCGAACCGGCCTCGTCGCCCGCCGGCCACACCTCCCGCCAGGCCCTGACCGGCTCCGCCAGCAGGCCCAGGACCACCACGCCGGGCAGCAGGAGCAGCGCGAGCGCCAGCACCGTCCGGCCCGGCAGGCGGCCGTCCACGAGGTCGAGCTGCGCGACCGCCAGCGCGAGACCGGCGGCCACGACGGCGACCCCCGGAAGCGCCGTGGCGAGCGCCACCAGCGCGTCGGCGGCCCGCGAACGGTCGCCGGCCAGCGGCCACAGCCGGTGCGGCACGAGGTCGGTGCCGGACAGCACACGCCCGTGGAACGGCGGGCCGCTCTCGTTCCCGCGCAGCCAGCCGGCCAGGACGGCCAGCCAGGCGTGGGTCTGCGCGGCGGTCGGGTCTTTCCCGGCGCGCCCCTTCCCGGTCAGGCCCGCCGCCGCCAGGCGGGCGGGGATGAACAGGCCGAGAAGGTGCTCCCGCACGGCCGCCTCGTCGGCGAACCTCGTGAGCGCCTCGGGGGAGCGCACGTAGCGCCCGGTGAGCGGGTCGCGTTCCTCGTAGACGCTGACCGCGAGGGTCAGCCGCCACGGCGTGCCGAGAGCCTCGGCCAGGACGTGGCCGTCGGTGGTCAGCGCGTCCAGGACCGGCCGCCAGCGGTCCGGGTCCCGCTGGTCCGTGACGTCCTGGATGAAGCGCCAGGCCTGGTCGCCGCTCACCTGGTCCATCTCGACGCGGGCGGCGCCGCGGAGGGCGGCCCGGTCGGCGATCAGGGCGTCGTACTGGCCGGTGCGGCAGGTCACCACCAGGCTGCAGCGCTCCCGTCCGTGCTCGTAGTCCTCCAGCGCGCGCAGCGCCCGGGCGGCCCGCGAGCCGTAGCCCGGCCGGTCGGTGTCGTCCATCTCGTCCAGGCCGTCGATGACGGGCAGGATCCGCTCCGCCTCCACCAGCGTGCGCGCGGTGACCGCCCGCAGGCCGAACGCCGTGACCAGGTGCCGGGCGAGCAGGTCCGCCACGGGCACGCCGGGGTCGAGGCCGGCCGCCGAGATCCGCACGGGAACGGGATCGTCGGGCCGCCTGCCGTCGAGCAGCTCCAGGATCAGCTCGATCGCGAGGACGGTCTTGCCCGAGCCCGCCCTCCCGGCGACCACCAGCCGCCGGGGCGCCGGCAGGTCGCGGAAGTAGGCGGCCACGTGCCGCAGGTCCCCGGAGGGCGGCGCGGACGCCGAGCCGCCGCCGGGAACGAAGGAGAACCGGACGTCGATGACGGAGTCCTTGCCCTTGCCGCCCACGAGCTGCGCGCGCTGCGCCTTCTCCGCGGCCAGCACCCGCCGGGCCAGCAGGGCCGTCGCCGCCTCCACGTCGGTGGCGGCCAGCCGCTGCGCCTGCCACCACGACAACGCGGTGATCGCGGTGCCGACCAGCGCGAACCCCGCCCCGGCCGGGTCCACGTCGCCCGGATACCGCAGCCACAGCCGCAGCGCGGCCGCGGCCAGCAGCGCGGCGCCGATCGCCAGGGCCGCCCAGAACCAATATGTCCTCGTACGCCGGTTCACGCAGTCAGCATCCCAAACATGATCGTCGCGTGCGCCCGTGAGGTCGTCCCGTGCGGACGGTCGCCGCGGCGCGGACCCGGGGGCGGCCTGCGGCGTCGGCACCACCACTGGTGAATGCGCCGATGCGCGCGCCGCCGGCCATGCCTAGTCTTACCGGCCAGGGATCCCTCATCGAATGCGGCTCCTACCTCGAGAAGAGGTGATCGCGTGCACAGGAGAGTCCCCTTCGTGGTCGCGGCGGTGACCGTGATGATCGCGATGTTCGCGGCCGCGCCCCTGCCGGCATCGGCGGCCAGTCAGACGGTGACCGTACGCTACGGCCCGTGGACGATCCCGGCGGGCACCATGGAAGCCCCCGGCGAGATCACGAACTCCCTGTCGGCGGCGGCCAAGCCCTGCGGCTCGTGCGACATCGTCGGAGAACGTCCGGACCTGGTGTACGCCGACGGCACCAGCGCCAACATGGACACCGGCCCCATGCTGCACCACTTCGTGATCGGCAACCTGGCGGCCAGGGACCTCGTCTGCCCCGCACAGCCGATGGGCGACCGGCTGTGGGCCTCCGGCAACGAGCGCACGGCCAAGGAGTTCCCGCCCGGCTACGGCGTCGCCGTGCGCGGCACCGACCGGTGGGTGCTGCTGGCCGACCTCATGAACTACTCCGCCGCCCCGAAGACGGTGTACCTCTCCGTCACCTACACCATCGCCGGGGCCCGCACCACCACGCCGGTCCGGTCGGTGTGGCTGGACGCGGGCGGGTGTCTCAGCTCGGCCTACTCCGTCCCCGCCGGGCCGAGCACGCGCACCTGGACCTGGCCCGCCACCGTGGGCGGGCGGCTGGTCTTCCTCAACGGTCACCAGCACGCGGACGGCGTGCACGTCTCGGCCACCGACGACACCACCCGTACGGTGCTGTGCGACTCCTACGCCGAGTACGAGGAGATGGGCGGCATGCGGGCGATCGTGCGGATGGGCGTCTGCGCCGGAGACCCGGTGGCGACGATCCGGCCGGGCGACCGGGTCACCGTGCGCAGCTACTACGACTCGCCCGCGGCGCAGACCGGCGTGATGGGCATCATCCACGCCTACCTGGCCGTGTGACGGGCCGTTCTTCAGGTGGAGCACCACGGCGTGGGCTCCACCTGCCCGTTCCCACCGTTTCCGTGAGGAGGCGCGATGACGCGCGCATGGAAAGCCGCTCTGGCCGTCGCCCTGGTGGCGGCCTCGGTGCCCGCCGGAGCGGGGCCCGCGACCGCGCGGGCCACCGCCGTCCCGTACGTGGCGGGCTGGCCGATGGCCGGGCAGAACCACTCCAACACCCGTTTCGCGGCGACCGAGACCTTGATCTCGGCGGGCAACGCCGCCCGGCTGCGCCCGCGCTGGACGGCCGCCCTGGGAGGCAACGTCGCCGCCACGCCCACCGTGTCCGGGGGAACCGTCTACGTACCCGACTACGGCGGCAAGCTGACCGCGCTCGACGCGGTCACCGGAGCGGTCCGCTGGCAGCGCCCGGTCTCCGACTACAGCGGCGTCGCCGGGGACGTCTCACGGACCAGCCCCGCGATCTACGGCACCACGCTCGTCCTCGGCGACGGCGTCTCCAGCGTGCCGGGCGCCGGCGGCGCCCGCGTCATGGCCGCCACCAGGGCCACCGGCACCCCGCTGTGGAGCACCGTCATCGACGCGGACCCCGTCTCGATGGTGACCACGTCCCCGGTCGTGGACGGCACCACCGTGTACGTCGGCACCGCCAGCCGGGCGGAGTTCGGCGCTCCCGGGCCGGTCACCTTCCGCGGCGCGGTCGTCGCGCTGAACGCCGTCACCGGCACCGTGCTGTGGCGCAGGTACATGGCCCCCGCGGGTTACACCGGCAACTCGGTCTGGGGCAGCTCCTTCGTCGTGGACCACGTCACCGGCCGCCTGTTCGTCGCCACGGGCAACAACTACACCGTGCCCGACGGCGTCTGCACCCGGCCGGGCCAGCGGGACTGCGAGCAGGGGCCCGCCGACAACTACACCGACTCGGTGGTGGCGCTGAACCTGCGTACCGGGGCGGTGGAGTGGGCGTTCAGGACGCTGACCGCCGACGTCGGCACCGAGGAGTGCGAGACCTGCGGCCCCGACTTCGACTTCGGCTCCGCCCCCAGCCTGATCAGCACGCCCGCCCGCACCATCCTCGGCGTGGGCCAGAAGAGCGGCATCTACTGGGCGCTCGACCCGGTCACCGGCAAGGAGATCTGGCACACGGTGGTCGGCCCGGGCAGCGACCTCGGCGGCATCGAATGGGGCTCGGCCACCGACGGCCGCCGCGTCTACGTCGGCATCGGCAACGCCGAGCACGAGGAGTACGAGATCACCGGCGCCGACGGCACGACCACCACGACCGACGGCGGCTCGTGGGCCGCGCTGGACGCGACCACCGGCAGGATCCTGTGGCAGGTCGCCGACCCGTACGGCACGCTGGACCTCGGCTTCATCAGCGCCGCGGGCGGCGTGGTGTTCGCGGGCGGCATCAACGGCGAGGCGGACAGCATGTTCGCCCTGGACGCGGCGACCGGCAGGATCCTCTGGCGGTACCGCAGCGGCGGCGCGGTGATCGGCGGGGCGGCGATCGTCGCCGGGACCGTCTACTGGGGCTCGGGGTACTGGTTCGGCCTGTGCTCGGACGGCACCTACGCCTGCGCCCAGAACAACAAGCTGTACGCCTTCTCCCCGGCCTGACCGGCCGCTCCGAAGCGGCGCCGCTCACCGCCGGCCCTGGCGGCGATCAACGGGCCCATCGGCGTGGCGGGAGGGACGGGCCTGCTCGACGCGTTCGGTGAGCATCGCCTGGAAGCTCCGGCAGCTGGAGAAGTCCTCGTGATCGCAGGTCAGCGCGCAGTTGAGGAGGTCGAGCGAGGCCTGGGCGGCGGCGATGCGCTGCAGCAGGCCCGCGCGGTGGCGCTGGAGGATCTCCCGGCGGGCGGCCGGGTCGGTGGTGGTGAGCATCCGGCGGAGATCCTCCAGGCCGATGCCGGCCTCCCGGGCGCGGAGGATCAGCGCGATCCGGTAGAGGTCGTCGCGGCTGTAGCGGCGGCGGTCGCCCTCGGCGCGGGCCGGGGCGAGCAGCCCCATCGCCTCCCAGTGGCGCAGCACGTGCGGCGCGAGTCCGAAGCGGGCCGCGACGTCGCCGATGGCCATCACCGCATTTGACTTCATGTCGACATTAAGTCGCATGGTGGGGCGCATGTCCAACGACACGGAACTCATCAAGCTGCTCGACCTCGCCGACGCCCTGCCGGCCGCTGTCCGGCTGCGGGCCCGCTCGTACGACCTGCTCAGGCTCCGGCCCGGGGACCACGCGGTCGACGTGGGCTGCGGCGCGGGCCGGGCGGTGGCCGAGCTGAACGACAGGAAGGTCACGGCGATCGGCGTGGACGTCAGCGAGGAGATGATCGACGTGGCCCGGCGGCGCCGGCCCGACGCCGACTTCCGCGTCGGTGACGCCTGCCGCCTTCCCCTGCGTGACCACGAGGTGGCCGGATACCGGGCGGACAAGGTCTTCCACGAACTCGGCGACCCCGCCAGGGCGCTGGCCGAGGCCGCTCGCGTGCTGGCCCCCGGCGGCCGGATCGTGCTCGTCGGGCAGGACTGGGACGCCTTCGTCATCGACTCCCACCAGCCCGGTCTCACCCGGACCATCGTGCGGGCCCGCGCCGACCTGACCGCCGCCCCGCGCGCCGCCCGCGGCTACCGCAACCTGCTGCTCGACGCCGGGTTCGGCGAGGTGGACGTGGAGGTGCACGTCGGCCTCTGCACGGACCGGACGATGCTCCGCATGCTGACGGGCCTCGCCGAGGCCGTGCACGCGGCCGGCGTCATCACCCGGGAGCAGCACGACGCCTGGGTCGCGGAGCAGGTGCGACGGGCCGAGCAGGATCGCCTGTTCCTCGCGCTCCCGTTGTTCGTCGCCTCCGCCACGCGCGCGTCCTGAGCAGCGGGCGTGGCGCGCTCACGCCGGACGCCCTCAGAACGTGAGGAGGGAGTGGCAGTGGTCGGCCAGGAACGCGGCCACGCCCGGCGCGAGCGTCAGGGCGGCCGGCCCGGCGAGCAGCGTCGTCACCGCGAGGCGTCCCGCGACGCGCTCGCGACGGGCGAGCGGGGCCTGGGGATGCAGCATCCGCCGGACGCGGGTCAGCGCCGTCTCGCCGCCCGCGCCCAGCGCGAAGGCCGGGACCCGTCCGGTGGCGAGGCCGACGAGCGCCGCCGCCAGGTGGACGCGCGGGTGCCGGCGGGCCGCGACGTCGTCGGCCAGCAGCTCGACCAGGCGGGCGACCTCGACGCGCGCCTGGTCGAACAGGGGGACGCGGGGGAAGGCCCGCGCCAGCGTCTCGGCGGCGGCGAGCGCCAGGTGGTGGCGTCCGCGCAGGTGGGCCTGTTCGTGGGCGAGGACGGCGGCCACCTGCTCGGGGGCGAGGGAGCGCAGCGCGCCCGTGGTGATGACCGCGTGCCCGTTGCGGCCGGGCAGGCAGTAGGCCAGGCGCTCCTCGTAGTCGACCACCACCGCGCCGAGAGCGAGGTCGCGCCTGCCGAGGAGGGCGAGGGCGGCGGCGTGGCGGCGGCGTCCGCGGCGGGCGCGCAGCAGCACCGCCGCGCCCACGGAGGCGACCCTGACCAGCACGAGCCCGCCGACGGCCAGGCTCGCCCCGACGCCGGCCGGGCTCCGGGCCGCCTCGTCGCCGAGCAGGTCGGCGCAGACCTCGAACAGGTGGGCCAGGCCGTGCCCCACCACGGAGGCGGGCACCGCGACGGCGAACGCCGACAGCAGCACCGAGGCGACCACCGACGTGCCGGCCGCCTGCCACATCGCGATCGCCAGCCGCGGCGCGCGGTCGGCCCAGGTGCCCCGCCTGAGCAGCTCGGGCAGCGCCAGGGCCGCGGCGAGGCCGTACAGGGCGAGGACGACGGGCACCGTCATGCGCCGCGGCTCCCCGGCGGGTACACCCGGAGCGCCGCCTCAAGGGCGCTGGCCTCCTCCGGGGTGAGCCGTTCGAGGAAGTGGACCAGCGTGGCCGCCCTGTTGCCGCTCCTGGACAGGGACTCGCGCATGACGTCGGCGGTGTAGGCCTCCTTGGACGACACCGCCTCGTAGATGTAGGCCCGGCCCACCGGCCGGCGGCGGAGCAGGCCCTTGGTGTGCAGCTTGTCCATCACGGTCATGACCGTGGTGTAGGCGAGCGGGCGGTCCTCGCGCAGATGCTCCAGGACGTCTCTGACGGAGGCCGGCTGTTTGATCGTCCACATGTGGTCCATGATCGTGGACTCGAGCTCTCCCAGGCCGCGCATCATCTGACAGTTCCCTCCAGCCCGTGGGCCCCTCATGCTATCGGCGATCGTGTTCACGCCGCTACTACGAGCTTCCTTAGTAGGCTGGTACGTGTAATGAGGAGGTTATTCTCCGGAAGGGCAGGGGGATCTATGCGGCGGCTCCGTACAGTGCGCGTGCCGCGCGCGATCCTGCTCGTGGCCCTCGCCCTGGGCGTGTGCGGCATGCACACCTTGGGGCACCTGCACGGCCGGCAGCACGGCACCGCCCCTCACCCGCAGGTCGTCGCGGCCAGCGGGACGTTCGCGCCCGGCCACGAGCTGCCCGATCTCGACCCGGCGAACGTGTGCCTGGCCGTCCTGGCGTCGTTCATCGTGCTGCTGCTGAGCGGCGTCCGGACCCGGGTGGGACGACCCGCCGGGGCCGGGGGAGAGCCGGTCACGGACGTCCGGCCGTCCGCCCGCCCACCGCCGGGAGCCACGTCCCGGCGCCTGGCCGTCCTCTCGATCCTGCGCATGTAGGCCGCTCCGCTGCGCGGCCGGGGCCACGAGCCCCGCCGCTGACGGACCGACCGTACCGACGAATCGAGAGATCCAACGACCATGCGTATCACCAGCAGGATGTCCATCGCCCTGGCCACCGGCGCCCTCGCCCTGGCGGGCGTGAGCGCGTGCGGCGGCGGCGACGCCACGACCGCCCACGAGGGGACGCGCGGCAGCGCGCCCGCCACCACCACCACTGCCGCCGCCCAGCCGGCGGAGACCTTCGACGACGCGGACGTGATGTTCGCGCAGATGATGATCCCGCACCACGAGCAGGCGGTCGAGATGGCCGGGCTCGCTCCTGAGCGGGCGGGCGACCCCGAGATCAAGGACCTCGCGGCGCAGATCAAGGCGGCGCAGGACCCCGAGATCCAGACGATGAAGGGCTGGCTCGCGGCGTGGGGCCGCCCCACGACCGCGGGTCACCTGGGACACGACATGCCCGGCCTCATGTCGGAGGAGGACATGACGGAGCTCCGGTCGGCCACGGGGACGGCGTTCGACAAGCTGTTCGCGCGGCAGATGATCGCCCACCACGAAGGCGCGATCGAGATGGCCCGCACCGAGCAGGCCGGCGGCTCGGACCCGCGGGCCAAGGAGCTGGCCAGGGCCATCGAGCGCACGCAGCAGGCCGAGGTGGAGCGGTTGCGCGACCTCCTCGACCGGCTCTGACGCCCCCGGGCCCCGGTACGAGCGCTACCGGCGGTCCCGCTCCCGGCGCCGGGACGTGCGGCGCGACCTTCGGGTCACGCCGCGCGTCGCCGGTGAGCCGTCACCGTCGCGTAAGGATTGCCGCCACGCCGGTGTCTAGGCTCGCGGCATGCGCACAGTTCGAGCGACGGCCGCCGTCGCCGTCGCCTCTGCCCTCCTGCTGGCCGCCTGCGGCGCGCAGGAGCCGCCCCGCACCGGCAGCGGCACCGCCACCGCCGGCCCGGCGTCGGAGGCCGCGCAGCCGGCGGCCGCGGCGCTGGGGTTCACGGCCAGGACCCTGGACGGTCAGGCGTTCGCCGGTGAGACCCTGAAGGGCAAGCCGGTGGTGCTGTGGTTCTGGGCGCCCTGGTGCCCCAAGTGCCGGGCAGAGGCTCCGCACGTCAAGGCGGCCGCCGCGGCCCACCGGGACGTGACCTTCGTCGGCGTCGCGAGCCTGGACGACGAGGGGGCGATGAAGGAGTTCGTCCAGCAGACCGGCACCGGCGGCATCACCCACCTGTCGGACGCGGAGGGCGAGGTCTGGGCCAGGTTCGGCATCGCCTCCCAGTCCACCTTCCTGTTCGTCCGGCCCGACGGCTCCACCACCAAGGCCACCGGCCCCCTGGACGGCGAGGAGCTCACCGCGCAGGTCGGGAAGCTGCGCCAGGGATGAACGACCTGCCGCTCGCGCTCGCCGTGACCGCGGGGAGCGTGGCCGCGTTCAACCCGTGCGGCTTCGCCCTGCTGCCCGCCTACCTGAGCCTGCTGCTGGCCGGCGACCGCGGCGGCGTGCGCCGCGCCCTGGCCTGCTCGGCCGCGATGACCGCCGGCTTCGTCACCGTCTTCGGGCTGTTCGGGCTGGTCGTGACCCCGGCGGCGCTGTCCCTGGGCCGTCACCTGCCGTGGGCGGCGATCGTGATCGGGGTGGCGCTGGTGGCTCTGGGCGGCCGGCTGCTGTCCGGCCGCGAGCTGCTGCTGCGGGTGCCCGCGCTGCGCGCCGGCCACCTGTCCCGATACGGCTACGGCCTGTCCTACGCCGTCGCCTCCCTGTCCTGCACCGCCGGCCCGTTCCTCGCCGTCACCTCCGCCGCGCTGACCGGCGGCGGCGTGCTCGGCGGCCTGGCGGTCTTCGTCGCCTACGCGCTCGGCATGGGCATGGTGATCGCCCTGCTGTCGCTCGCGGTCGCGCTGGCGCGCGACGCCGCCGTGGCCAGGATGCGCCGCGTCCTGCCGTACGTGCCCCGCGCGAGCGGCGCGCTGCTCGTCCTCGCGGGGCTCTACGTCGCCTACTACGGCTGGTACGAGCTGCGCGTCTTCGCCGGGGCCGCCGCCGGCGACCCGGTCATCGGCGCCGTGACGAGCCTGCAGGGCGCGGTCGCCGGCCGGCTGGAGCTGCTCGGCCCGGCCTGGATCGCCGTCGCGCTGACGGCGGTCCTGCTGCTGGCGATCGCCGTGCGCCGGCTGCTGCGCCGGTGACGGCGTTCGCGGGGTGACCGCGCGACCCCGGTGCAGGGCTGTCTGCCGTGGTCGATCCTGCTGTGCAAGTTCGCCGACCATCCGGAGGAGCCCCGCCCGCCGTCGTACTCCGAGGAGCTGTTCATGCCCGCCGGCAAGGGGCAGAAGGGCGTCTTCGACTTCCTCGACCAGCAGTCGCGCGGGCGGGCCACCACGGCCGGTGCGTGCGCACCGCGCAGGCCGCGGGGTGCACGCGCGGGTCCTGCTCGACGCGTACGGCTGGAGGTCCGGGCTGGCCGCGCACGAGTTCATGCACGCCCACGGCGTCGGCCACTCCTTCTCCAACGACTTCCGCTACCGCAACGCCGAATGGTCCCTGCCGGGGGAGTACGACGACCCCTGGGACCTCATGTCCGCGCAGAACCACTACGGGCCGTGGACCGAGAAGTTCCAGGTGGGCCCGGTCGGCTTCAACGGCCCCCACCTGGACGAGGTGGGCTGGCTGCCGTCCTCCCGCGTGATCACCGCGGGCAAGGACGGCCGGACCAGCCTGATGGTGCAGCTCGCGCCGCTGGAGCGGCAGGACCTGCCCGGCACGCTGCTGATCCGGGTGCCGTTCGACCCCGCCGACCTCAACCACTACTACACGGTCGAGTTCCGTAAGAAGAGCGGCGTGAGCGAGGCCATCCCGCGCGACATCGCGCTGATCCACGAGGTCGACAAGGGCAGGCCCTACCTGCTGCGCAACCTCGCCGACCGCGAGCCCGTCCAGTCGGTGAACGCCAACGGCGTCTCCATCACGGTCAATTCGGTGACGGCCGAGTCGGCCACCGTCACGGTGACCACCACCATGCCCGGCAAGTGCCTGCCCGGCTACGTCTACCGCGCCGCGACCGGCACCTGCGTCATCGGCCGGACCTACCGCCTGGCCGTGCCGGGCGACCGGGTGTGCGTCACCCAGCTCACCCGGGTGCAGGTCATCAACGACAACAAGACCGCGGCCGAACGGGCCAACCCGGCCAGGCTCCTCCAGGGGCCGAACACCTGCAAGTCCGGCTACGTGTGGCGCGGCGCCGACGACGGCGACCAGGTGTGCGTGGCCCCGGCCACCCGCGACCAGACCGTGGCCGACAACAACGCGGCCGCCTCGCGCTGGACCAGCGGGCCGTACGGGCCGCAGACCTGCGTGGCGGGGTACGTCTGGCGGGAGGCGTTCATCGGTGACAAGGTCTGCGTGACCGGCGCCGTCAAGGCGCAGGCCCGCGAGGACAACAGGACCGCCGGCGACCGCGTCGACCCGCCCTGGGACTGAACCGGCACGCCGCACCCCCTCGCCGGGGCGCCCGTCAGCCCATGCTCTTCGCGCCGTCCAGCGACTCGCGGATGATGTCGGCGTGCCCGGCGTGCTGGGCGGTCTCGGCGAGGATGTGCATCAGGACGCGCCGGACCGTCCACTGCTCGCCCGGCGGGAACCAGGGAGCCTCGGGCAGCGGCTGGGCGGCGTTCAGGTCGGGGACGGTCGCGATCAGCTCGTCGGTGCGGCGGGCCACCTCGGCGTACTCGGCGAGGACGCCGGCGAGGGTGTCGCCGGGCAGCATCCGGAAGGCGTCGGCGTAGGCCGCCTGGTCGGCCTCGGTCATCTGCCCGAAGCCGGGCAACGCCGAGGGGCCCTTCACGATGAAGGCGGCCCAGTTGCTCTCGGTCAGCGCGACGTGCTTGATCAGGCCGCCGAGGCACAGCGCGCTGGCGGTGGTGCGCTGCCCGGCCTGCTCGTCGGTGAGGTCGCGGGTGGTGAGGCGCAGGAAGTGACGCTGCTTGGTGAGCATGGCCAGCAGGTCGGCGCGCTCGCCGGTGAGGGCCGGGGCGGGGGTGCGGTCGGTCATGTCGCGTCCTTCGTCTGGTTCGGCGGTACGGGAACCACCGTAGGCAGCGACGCGGCCGATGTCTCCCCGCGGCGGCCGCTCAGGGCAGGTCGCGGAGCCGGTCGGCGGCCCAGGCCAGCAGGTCGGGCAGCGCGGCGGCCAGCACGCCGTTGTGGTCGGCGCCCTGGTAGAAGCGGAACGTCACGTCCGTGCCGGCCGCGGCGAGCAGGCCGGCGGTGGTGCGGGTGGCGGGCGGGAGGACGACGGTGTCGGCGGTGCCCTGGGCGATGAACACCGGCCGCTCCTGCGCCGCGATCGGGATCTCGGCGTCGTGTTCGAGCAGCTGCGTGAGCGTCTCCTGCTCGGCCGCGTCCACGTCGAACACCTGGCCGCTGGTCAGCCCGGCCATCCGCTGCGCCAGCGCGCCGAAGCACAGCTCGTCGCGTGCCGCGCCGAACAGTTGCAGCCCGGCCGGCGTGAGGTGCCGGGCCGGGTCGAAGGTGTCCGGGTGATCGGTGAGCATCCCCTCCATGGCCAGCAGCACGAACGGGTTGGCCGGGGCCGCCGGGTCGAACGGGCGGGCGGCGGCGACCGTCGTGCGCCACTGCGAGGGCGGCGCGGTGGCGATCGTGCCGAGGTAGGCCAGCTCGGGGGCGTACCGCCGCTGGAGGTCGCCGGTGAACAGGGCCGCCTGGGCGCCCTGCGACTGGCCCACGGCCAGCCACTTCGCCGACAGCGGCGTCTTCGTGGCGACCTGGCGGGCGGCCCGCACGACGTCCACGACCCCGTACGCCTCCGACACCCCCAGCAGGTACGGGTGCGGCCGCGGGGTGCCGATGCCCTCGTACTCGGTGGCGGCGACCGCGTACCCGGCCCGCAGCCAGGCCGACAGGTAGTCGATGTCGCGCTGGGAGCGGCCGGCGACGGTCTGGTCGCACGGGTCGGCGACCCCGATCGTGCCGTGCGCCCAGCTGACGACCGGCCACCCTCCGGCGGGCGCGACGCGGCCCGCCGGCACGAACAGCGCGCCGACGTCCACGACCGGGTCGGCGGAGAAGCCGGTCGCGGGGGTGGAGGTGTAGGTGAGGCGGTACGCGGCGCCGCTGCCGGGCAGCCAGAGGCCGGCGGGCAGCGGCTCGGCCGATAGCAACGTGCCCGGCGGCCGCTCGGCGGGCGTCGTCGCCTGCGCCCGCGCGGGGGCCTGGAGCGCGGCGACGGCGAGCAGCGCGGCCAGCGCGCCGAGAACGCGCCGCCGCCGGGCGGTGGTGGTGGAGGTCATGGCGGGAACGCCTTCCTCGTGGGGCGGACGGGTGTGAGCTGCGCTCACCCGGACGGCGTTCCACGCCGTGCTCACCCGTTCCGCGCCGGCCGCTTGCGGAGAAAATCGCGGGAGGTGTGTCGGATCGGGGCGGCGGCGTTCGTAGCAGGGGTGAGGCCGCGCGAGGCGCGCGACCACCACCTCCTGAGGAGACCTCATGACCGCCACCTACACCTTCGACATCTTCTCCACCCTCGACGGCTACGCCAACCACAACGGCGACTGGGGCGGCTACTGGGGCAAGCAGGGCCCGGAGTTCCTCGCCCACCGGGCCGCCGCCTACCGCGACCCGCTGCGCATGGTGCTCGGGGCCACGACCTACTCGTCGAACGCGCCGTTCCTCGGCGCGGGCGTCGACCGCGGCCGGTTCGACGGGTGGATCACGCGCATGTTCGAGTCCCCGGTCACGGTGCTGTCCAGCCGGCTGACCGAGCCGCTGGCGTGGCCGGGCACCACCATCGAGTCCGGCGATCCCGTCGAGGTGGTCGAGCGGCTCAAGGCGGAGTCCGGGGTGCCGCTGCGCTCCCACGGCAGCCTGACGCTCAACCGGGCGCTGCTGAACGCGGGCCTGGTCGACGTCATCGAGGTGACGGTGTTCCCGGTGATCTCCGGGGCGACCGGCGTGGACCGGGTCTTCGACGGGGTGGCCGACTTCGACCTGGAGCTGCTGGAGGCCCGGACCTTCGACCGTGACACGCAGGTGCTGACCTACCGGCCGGTCCGGCACGGCTGACGATAGTCTTGATCTACAGTGTAAAGGCGTATCCCCTGTCCCCTCACCCCTGGTCGTGCCGGGGAGGAGAGAGGGGACAGGGTCACGCGTTCGTGGGGAAGCCCAGGTTCACGCCGCCGTGCGAGGGGTCGGGCCAGCGGGCGGTGACGACCTTGCCGCGGGTGTAGAAGTGCACGCCCTCGGTGCCGTGCACGTGCGTGTCGCCGAACAGCGACGCCTTCCAGCCGCCGAAGCTGTAGAACGCCATCGGCACCGGGATCGGCACGTTGACGCCGACCATGCCGACCTCCACCTCGCTCTGGAAGCGCCGGGCCGCGCCGCCGTCGTTGGTGAAGACGGCCGTGCCGTTGCCGTACTCGCAGTCGTTGATGATCTTCAGGCCCTCCTCGTACGAGGACACCCGCACGACGGACAGGACCGGGCCGAAGATCTCGTCCGTGTGCGTCCGCGAGCCGGCGGGGACGTGGTCGAGCAGGGTCGGGCCGAGCCAGAAGCCGGGCGTGCCGGCGGCCCGGCCGCCGCCGAGCACGGGGGTGTCGCGGCCGTCGACGACGAGCGTGGCGCCCTCCTGGACGCCGAGGTCCAGGTAGGAGGCCACCTTGTCGCGGTGTGCGCGGGTGACCAGCGGCCCCATGTCGGACTTCGGGTCGTCGCCCGGCCCGATCACCAGCCGCTCGACGCGCTCCACGATCTTCCGTACGAGTGCGTCGCCGACCGGCTCGACCGCCAGCACCACCGAGATCGCCATGCAGCGTTCGCCGGCCGAGCCGAAGCCCGCGGAGACGGCGGCGTCGGCGACCAGGTCGAGGTCGGCGTCGGGCAGCACGAGCATGTGGTTCTTGGCGCCGCCGAGGGCCTGCACGCGCTTGCCGTGGCGGGTGCCGGTCCCGTACACGTGGCGGGCGATCGGGGTGGAGCCGACGAACGAGACGGCCTTGACGTCGGGGTGCTCCAGCAGCCGGTCCACGGCCGTCTTGTCGCCCTGCACGACGTTGAACACGCCGTCGGGCAGCCCGGCCTCCTGCCACAGCCGCGCCATCAGCAGCGACGCCGACGGGTCGCGTTCGGAGGGCTTCAGCACGAACGTGTTCCCGCACGCGACCGCGATCGGGAACATCCACATCGGCACCATGACGGGGAAGTTGAACGGGGTGATGCCCGCCACCACGCCGAGCGGCTGCCGCATCGACCAGGAGTCGACCCGGGTCGAGACGCCTTCGGAGAAGTCGCCCTTGAGCAGGTGCGGGATGCCGCACGCGAAGTCCAGCACCTCCAGCCCGCGGGCGACCTCGCCGAGCGCGTCGGCGTGCACCTTGCCGTGCTCGGCCGAGATGAGCGCGGCCAGCTCGTCCCGGTGGGCCTCCATCAGCTCGCGGTAGCGGAACAGCACCCGGGCCCGCTTGACGAGGGAGGTGTCGCGCCAGGCGGGGAAGGCGGCCGCGGCGGCGGCCACGGCCGCGTCCACGTCGGCGGGGGAGGCGAGCGCGACGTGCCCGGCGACCTCCCCGGTCGCCGGGTCGTACAGCTCGGCGGACCGGCCGTGCCCGTCCAGGCGGGCGCCGTTGATCCAGTGGTTGACCGACTTCACAGCTCTCCTTCTCCTCCGGCCCATCCGTTGGACCGGAACGCCAGCTCCACGACGTCCACGAGCGCGCCGGCGGCGCAGGCCCTGGTCACGACGTCGGCCGCGGCGACGACGTCGGGGTGGCCGTCGCCGACGGCGAACCCGACCCCGGCGGCCGTGATCATGTCGCGGTCGTTCGGGTTGTCGCCGACGGCGGCGATCTGCTCCAGGGGCACGTTCCCGGCCGCGGCCAGCTCGCGCAGGGCGGTGCCCTTGGTCGCCTGCTCCGCCAGCACCTCCAGGTACGTCGCCTCGGAGCGGACGGTGACCGTTCCCGGGATGTCCAGTTCGGGGAACGGGCCGCCGATGAGCATGCACTTGGTGATCTCGTCGGGCGGCAGCGCCGCCCAGTCGCCGGGGTCGCGCAGCGTGATGCCGTCCCGCCGGGCGTAGTCGCGCAGCTCGGGCGCGTCGTGCACGGCCAGCGCCTCCCCGCCGCTGAACGCGACCGGGTAGACCCCGGCGGGCAGGTCGCCGAACAGGCCGAGCAGCGTCTTCCACGCGGCGGCCGGCAGGTTGCGCGCGCGGAGCACGTCGCCCGTCGCCAGGTTCACGGTCGCGGCGCCGTTGTAGAGGATGGCGGGCGCGTCCAGGCCCAGCTCGTCGTAGTAGGGGCGGGCGGAGCGCTCCATGCGGCCGGTGGCGAGGACGACCTCGCCGCCGGCCCGCTGGAAGCGGCGCAGCGCCTCGCGGCTGGCGGGGACCATGGCGAGGTCGCGGCCGACGAGGGTGCCGTCGAGGTCTGTCACGATCCAGCGGATCACCGGGCGCTCCTGGCCCCGGCGACGTCGGCCAGCACGGAGCCGGCGAGGTCGAAGCCGCCCACGGTGGCGAGGTAGCCGCCCGGCTCGAAGACGCTGCCGGACAGCGGGATGTAGACGCCGCCGGCCTGCTTGATCAGCAGGGAGCCGGCGGCGACGTCCCAGGCGTTGACGCGGGTGCCGTAGGCCACGTCGGACCAGCCGGCGGCGACGTGCGCGAGCTTGAGCGCCGCGCTGCCGGGCCGGCGGACGGCGGCGAACGCCTGGGTCATTCGGGAGAAGCGGCGCAGCGCGCCCTCCTCGTCCTCGGCCAGGTCGCGGGGGGTGGGGTAGCTGGACAGCAGCATCGCCTCGCGTTCGGTGGCGGCGCCGGCGCTGCGGATCGGCTCGCCGTTGCAGGTGGCGCCGCCGAGCCAGGCGGTGAACTCGTCGTCGCGCACGGGGTCGTAGACGACGCCGGCCACGACTTCGCCGTCGCGCGCCGCCGCGATCGAGGTGCAGAAGAACGGCAGGCCGGCGGCGAAGTTCGCGGTGCCGTCGATGGGGTCGACGTACCAGTGGACGGCGCCCTCGCCGCGGGTGCCGCCCTCCTCGCCGACCACGACGCTGTCGGGGCAGTGCCGTTCCAGGACGGCGCGGATGTCCTCCTCCGCCGCTTTGTCGTGCACGGTGACCGGGTCGTGGAAGTCGCGCTTGGTCTGGATCTCGGGGCGGGAGCGGAAGGCGCCGCGCAGGCGGTCGCCGACCGCCCTCGCCGCTTCGACGGCGAGGTCGGCCAGCTCGCGGGAGGTGTTCACGTCCATGTCTTCTCCAGGAGTCCGAGGAGGGCGCGGGGGTCCTCGACGGTGGCGTGGGGGCTCTGCCGTACGGCGTACGGGAGCTGGTCGGTGCTGGCGGAGACCATCAGGACGGTCGCGCCCGCCCCGGCCCGCGCGCCGCAGACGACGTCGCGGTCGTAGTTGTCCCCGACGTACCAGACGTCGGCGGGCGGCACGCCCAGCGACCGGCAGGCGAGCAGGATCATCTCGGGGTTCGGCTTGCGGACGCCGGCCTCGTCGCTGTAGACCTGCACGGCCACCTGGTCGTCGAGCCCGGCGGCGGCCAGGTAGTCGCGGTGCACGGCGCCGGACAGGGCGTTGCTGACGATCCCGGGAACGACGCCGTGCGCCCAGCAGGCGGCCAGCAGCTCCCGCATGCCGGTGCGGAGCTTGCGGTCGCTGCGCAGCTCGCCCATGCGCTTGCACAGGGGGGTCGCCTCGACGGTGACCAGCGTGCGGGCCCGCTCGGGCCAGTCGGTGGCCACGAACTCGGCCCAGAACCTGCGGTGCGTCATCTCCTCCGGGGCGTACTGCCGGGAGGTGGAGTCCTTCCAGTACTTGTCGGCCCGGGCGGCGGCCCGGAGGTCGCCCTCGATCTCCTCTGCGGTGAGCCCGTCGAACCCGGTCCTGCCGAGCAGCGTGTGCACCTCGGCGGCCAGCTCGGCGGCCCAGGACGGGCGTTTGGCGGTCTCGACGACGACGCCGCCGAAGTCGAGGAGCAGCGCCTTGGGACGGTTCACGCGCGGACCTCCGCCCGGTCCCAGGAGGTGATCCGCGCGCCGTCGGCGGCGAACAGGTGGAGCTGCTCGGTCCAGCAGGTCAGCACGTCGCCCGGGCCGGCCTGGACCGGCCGGTAGGAGACGGCGTACAGCTCGGTGTCCAGGACGCGCAGCCGCACCGTCCAGGACGAGCCGGCCGGCAGCACGGCCTCGACGACCGCCTCCTCGCTCCAGGCGGCGGCGGGCGGGGCGTCGAAGTGCAGCGCCTCCGGCCGGATGCCGACGGCGGCCGGGACGCTCTTCGCGCCGCCCGACTCGACGAAGCGCAGCAGGGACGCGGCCAGCCCGCCGGGGGCGGCGCCGGCGTCCACGATCGCCATGGGCGGGCTGCCGACGAACTCGGCGACGAACCGGTTGGCGGGCCGGGCGTACATCTCCATCGGGGCGGCGAGCTGCTGCAGCTCGCCCTCGTTCATGACGGCCACGTCGGTGGCCATGGTGAGCGCTTCGAGCTGGTCGTGCGTGACGAAGACGATCGTCGCGCCGCTCTCCTCGTGGATGCGCTTGAGCTCGGCGCGCATCTCCAGGCGCAGCCGGGCGTCGAGGTTCGACAGCGGCTCGTCGAGCAGCAGCACCGTGGGGTTGACGGCGAGCATCCTGGCCAGGGCGACGCGCTGCTGCTGGCCGCCGGACAGCTGCGACGGGTAGCGGTCCATGGCGGCGTCGACGTGCACCATCTTCAGCGCCGCCTCGGCGCGGGCGCGCCGTTCGGGGCCGGGCACCTTGCGCATGCGCAGGCCGAACTCGACGTTCTCGCGCAGCGACAGGTGCGGCCAGAGCGCGTAGTTCTGGAAGACCAGCCCCATGGCGCGTTTCTCGGGCGGGACGTAGATCCCCTGCTCGACGGAGTCGAGGACGCGGTCGCCGACGGTGATGCTGCCCGCGGTGGGCTGTTCCAGGCCGGCGATCATGCGCAGGGTGGTGGTCTTCCCGCAGCCGGAGGGGCCGAGCAGGCACATGAAGGCGCCGTCGGGGACCACGAGGTCGAGGTTCTTCACCGCGAACTCTCCGCCGCCGTAGCTTTTGGAGATCGCGCTGAGGGTGATGTCCGGCATCTATCCTCCTAGTCCGGATGCCAGGCTGCTCTTGGTGAGGCGCTGGGTCAGGTAGGTCATGGTGAAGGAGAGCAAGGCGATCATGAGGACGACGCCGTTGGCGAGCTGGGTGTAGCCGTAGTCGACCAGGCCGATCGACAGGGTCGTGAGCAGCTGGGTCCCGGTGGTGGTGAGCATGACGACGATGCTGAGCTCCTTGAGCCCGGAGATGAAGGGCAGCACGATCCCGGTGACGAGGGCGCCCTTCTGGATGGGGAAGACGATCCGGCGCATCCGCTGCCACCACGCCGCGCCGGCGATCTGCGCGGCCTCCTCCGGCTCCCGGCCGAGCTGCATCATGGCCGCGATGCCCGAGCGCGAGCTGTAGGGCAGGTGGGTGACGGCCATGACCAGGATGAGCAGGAACGTCGTCCCGTACAGGGCGGGGACGGGCCCGCGGGCGACGGCGAACAGCGACAGCGAGGCGGCGGCGAAGGCGATGCCGGGCACGAGGTAGGGCAGGAAGGAGACCTGCCGCAGGAAGGCCGCGATGCGCGGGGCCGTCCCGCGCACCACCACGTACCCGACGAGCAGGCCGGCGACGGCGCAGATCAGCGAGGCCAGCCCGACGATGCGGACCGAGTTCCACGCGGCCTCCCACAGCTCCGGGCCGCGCAGCACGCCGTGCGGGAAGCCGACCGCCCCGGGGAGCCGCTCGGCGAGCCAGTAGTCGAGCGTGAGGGTGGACAGGTCCAGCGGGGTCCTGGTCACGGTGGACAGCAGCAGCGTGAGCACGGGCACGAGCACGCTCACCGCGAAGACCACCATGCCGAGCGCGAACGCGGGCCAGCGCCAGCGGCGCAGGTCGCCGACCCGGTCCATCGCGCCCTTGCCGCCCACGGTGACGAACCTGCGCTGCTCGCGCATGAGCCGCATGTCGGTGAAGACGATGAGGATGCCGATGATCACGATGACGGTGGCGAGCACGGAGGCCACGCCGGTGCTGCGGTCGCGGATCGACTGGAACAGGCCGGTGGACAGCACCCGGTAGTCGGCGGGCAGGCCGAGCACGTACGGCGTGCCGAACGTGCCGAGCACCCGGCCGACCACGAGCAGCACGGCCGAGGACAGCGCGGGCAGCATGAGCGGGATCACGATCCGCCGCACGACGGTGCGCCGCGGCGCGCCGAGGATCCGCGCGGAGTCCTCGAGCTGCACGTCGATGCGGCGCAGCGCGTTGCCCACCAGGAGCAGTACGAACGGGTAGTAGTGCAGCCCGAGCGTGACGATGATCGGCAGCGCGCCGTAGGCCAGCCAGTCGGGCGTGCGGACGCCCTGGGCCTGGAGGAACCCCACCTGCCCGGCGGCCCGCTCGTTCTTGAACAGCGTCAGCCAGGCCAGCGAGAACGTCCACGACGGCAGCATGTACGGCACCACCAGCGCCCCGGCCAGCCACTTGCGTCCCGGCACGTTCGTCCGGGTCACCAGCCAGGCCATGCCGCCGCCGAGCACCAGCGCGAACAGGGTGGTGCCCACGGCGACGACGAGCGTGTTGACCAGCGGCTCCCAGAACAGCAGCTCGCTGATCCGGGAACGGAAGACCCGCCACAGGTAGTAGCCGGTCCACTCGCCCGGCTGCTGCCCGGCGTGCGCCTCGTCGCCGTACTGCAGGCGGAAGGCGTCGGACAGCACCGCGAACAGCGGGGCCACGACGAGGTAGGCCAGCACGACGACGAGGATCAGGCCGAGCGCGGCCGTCGGGTCGTGCCGCAGGACCTGCAGGCGGTAGAGCAGTCTGCGCCGTCTCGGCGGGCGAGGCGGCGGCTGCGTCTTGGTCACAACAGCCATCGGGTTTCCTTCGGGGGGTTGGGCATCAGTGACTTCTCTTGAGCATCGCGTCGGCGAGGGCGTCGGCCGACTCCCCGAGCCGCCGGCCCACCGCGTCCAGGCGGGACAGCAGCTCGCGTTCGCGCAGGGTGTCCATCTCCAGCGTCCCGGCGAACAGCGTGGTGAGCCTGGCCTGGTAGAGCTGGCGCACGCGGCTCTGGGACTTGCGGGTGGCCAGCAGGGAGACCATGACGGAGCCGGGGTCGGTGAGCATCTTGACCAGGGCCTGTTCCAGCTCGTCCAGCCCGTCGATGACGGCCTGCAGCGGCTCGACGGCGAAGCCGAGGTCGGACAGCCCGAACAGGTCGGCCTCGCGGACGAAGTCGCGCAGCTGGTCGAGCACGTCGTCGATGGAGCGGGACAGCCGGAACAGGTCCTCCCTGTCGATGGGGGTGGCCAGCGTCCGCGACAGGGCGCGGACGAGCTCGGCCCGCGCCTGGTCGCCCTCGTGCTCGACCACGGACATGCGGGCGCGGGCCGCCGCGCTCTCGACCGTGCCCGAGGCGGCCGTGCGGGCCAGCTCGGCGCCCTGCCGCGCCGTGGCGACCTGGCCGCGGAGCAGGTCGATCACCCGCCGGGCGGTACGGCCGCGCAGGTCGTCCAGGACCCTGCGGAGCCGGCCGGCGCGGCCCTTGGCGCCGCTCACAGCAGCCTCAGCCCGAGCCCGGCCAGGCAGCCCAGCAGCAGTGACGACGGGAGGGTGACCAGCCACGCCGTGCCCATGTTCGCCACGCTCTGCCATCGCACCCTCCTGCTTCCTTCGCTGGCGGCCACGCCGACGACGCCGGCGGTCACCGATTGGGTCATGCTCACCGGGCTCCCCAGCGCCGAGCTGCCGAGCACGGCGCCGGTGGCCGCCGTCTCGGCCGAGACCACGTGCAGCGGCCGGGCGATGACCAGGCCGCGGCCGATCCGCCCGCCCACCCGGTCGAGACTGGTCAGGGAGCCGGCCAGGAACAGCGCCACGAGCACGGCCATCCACGCCGGCGGGACGGCGACGGGCCCGACCCCGCCGAGCCCGTCGCGGCCCACGTCGAGCGCCACGCTGGCGACCGCGATCATCTTCTGGCCGTCGTTGAGCGCGTACGCGGTGCACTGCGCCGCGTACGCCACCAGGTGGGCGGCGAGCACGAGCCTCGGCATCCGCCGGTAGGACGGCACCCGGCGGGCGGCGGCCCCCAGCAGGTAGCCGAGGACCAGCCCGACGACGGGGGCGCAGAGCCCGATGGCGAGCACGGTGGCGAGGCTCCGCCACGACACCGGCACGCCGGCGCCGAGCCCCGCGCCGGAGATGCCGCCGATCACGGCCAGCGTGAGGCTGGTCGGCAGTCCTCGGCCGGTCAGCGCCGCGACGACCACGATCGCGATCACCACGCCGGTCAGGAACACCGCCGCGCCGGCGCCGGTGCCCAGTCCCGCCAGCCCCTCGGTGAAGGTCCGCGCGACCGCGACGCCCAGCACGTACGGCGTGCCGAACAGGACCGTCACGAGCAGCGCGACGGCCACCCAGCCGGGCATGTGCGGGAACCGCAGCCCCAGCCCGATCAGCGTGGCCCCGTCGTTGGCGCCGCTGATCAGCACGAACAGGGCGGCCAGCAGGGCGAAGGCGAGCGTCCAGCCCATCAGAGGTAGGGCCGTTGGTCGCGCTTGGCCGCGTCGTAGCGTTCGCGCGCGGCCCGGGCCTCGGGCAGCGCGGACACCTCGGCGACCGGCACGTCCCACCACGCCTGGGCGGCCGGGCCGGCGCCCGGGGCGGGCTCGACGTGCACGACGGTGGTCCTGGCGGACTCCTTGGCCTTGACCAGGGCCGCCCGCAGGGACTCGGGGGTGTCGGCGCGCAGCACGTCGGCGCCCAGGCTGGCGGCGTTGGCGGCCAGGTCGAGGGGGAGGGGCGGCCCGTCGAGCTCGCCGCCCGCGCCGCGCGCCCGGTAGGCGGTGCCGAGCCGGCGCGCCCCCACGGCCTCGCTGAGGTCGCCGATGGAGGCGAAGCCCTGGTTGTCGACCAGGACGACGACGAGCTTGACGCCCTCCTGCACGGCCGTGGCGATCTCCTGCGCCATCATCAGGTACGAGCCGTCGCCGACCAGCACGAACACCTCGCGCTCCGGCGCGCCCAGCTTCACCCCGAGCCCGCCCGCGATCTCGTAGCCCATGCACGAGTACCCGTACTCCACGTGGTACTGCTCGGGGTCGCTCGCCCGCCAGAGCCGGTGCAGGTCGCCGGGCATCGAACCGGCCGCGTTGACCACGACGCCGCCCGCGGCCAGCTCGTTGACGATGCCGAGCGCGACGGGCTGCGTGAGCCGCGTCCCCGCGCAGGCGCGGCCGATCTCGGCCTGCCAGGCGGTGGCGAGGGCGGTGGCCCGGCGGGTCCAGTCCGCGTCGGCCCGCCAGCCCGTCTCGTCCAGCGTCTCGTCGAGCGTCTCGTCGAGCGCGGACAGGGCCGCGCGGGCGTCGGCGACGAGCATGAGGCCGGCGTTCTTGGCCGCGTCGAAGGCGGCGATGTTGACGTTGAGGAACCTGGCCGGCCCGAACAGGGTGCGCGAGGCGGTGGTGAAGTCGGTGTAGCGGGTGCCGACGCCGATCACCAGGTCGGCGTCGCGGGCCAGGGCGGCGGCGGCCCGGGTGCCGGTGTGGCCGATCGCGCCGACCGCGCAGGGATGGTCGTACGGCAGCGCGCCCTTGCCCGCCTGCGTCTCGCCCACCGGGACGCCGTGGTTCTCGGCGAACCTGGCCAGCTCCGTCCACGCCTGGCTGTACTTGACCCCGCCGCCGGCGACGATCAGCGGCCGGCGTGAGCTCCGCAGCAGCTCGGCGGCCCTGGCCAGCGCGGCGGGCTCGGGAACGGGCCGCGGCACGTGCCACACCCGCTTGGCGAACAGCTCCTCCGGCCAGTCGTGCGCCTCGGCCTGCACGTCCTGCGGCAGCGCCAGCGTGACGGCGCCGGTCTCAGCCGGGTCGGTCAGCACCCGCATCGCCGCCAGCAGGGCGGACGGCAGCTGCTCGGGCCGGTTGATCCGGTCGAAGAAGCGCGACAGCGGGCGCAGCGCGTCGTTGACGGACACGTCGTAGGAGCGCGGGTCCTCAAGCTCCTGCAGCACCGGGCCGGCGGCCCTGGTGGCGAAGATGTCGCCGGGCAGCAGCAGCACGGGCAGCCGGTTGACGGTGGCCAGCGCCGCGCCGGTGACCAGGTTCGTGGCGCCGGGGCCGATGGAGGCCGTGCAGGCGAACGTCGACAACCGGCCGCGGGTGCGGGCGTAGCCGACGGCGGTGTGGACCATGGCCTGCTCGTTGCGCGCCAGGTAGTAGGGGAGCGGGCCGCCGGTGCCCGCGCCCTGCTCGGCCAGGGCCTGGCCGATCCCCGCCACGTTGCCGTGGCCGAAGATGCCGAGGACGCCGGCGATCAGGCGGTGCTCGGCGCCGTCGCGTTCCGACCACTGGTTGGCGAGGAAGCGCACCAGCGCCTGCGCCGTGGTCAGCCTCATGCCGCACCTCCGGCGGGCACGGGCAGGTGGGTGCCCTCCAGCAGGCCGAGCGCGGTGTCGACCGCGCCCTCGACGTCGCCGTCCGGCGGGTAGAGCAGCGTCCGGCCGGCGACCAGGCCGCGCACGCCGGGCAGGCGCAGCGCGTCGCCCCAGGAGCCGAACATCGCGTCGGGGTCCTGGCCGGAGTCGCCGCCCAGCAGCAGGACCGGCAGGGTCGTCGCCTCCATGACGCGCTCCATGTCCGGCACGACCGGGAGCTTGAGCCAGGTGCGCGCGGAGGTCACGCCGAGCGCCTGGCCGACGCTGATGCTGCGGATCACCGCCTCGGGCGACAGGTCGTGCCGGACGGCGCCCTCGTGGCGGCCGGACCAGAAGGGCTCGACCATCGCCATCAGGCCGCGCCTGGCCAGCTCGGTGACGGCCGCGCCGCAGCCGGCCAGGGTGGCGGCGGTGGCGGCGTCCTCGGGCGCGATCCGGCACAACATCTTGCCGCCGTCGAGCCCCATCGCCGCGATCGAGTCGGCGTCGTAGGCCGTGAACCGGTCGTCGAACTCGAACACCGCGCCGTGCACGCCGCCGCGGTTCATCGAGCCGATGACGAGCTTGTCGTCGAGCGCGCCGAGCAGCAGCAGGTCCTCGACGATGTCGGGGGTGGCGAGCAGGCCGTCCACGCCCGGCCTGGCCAGGGCGGTCGTCAGCCGGTCCAGCAGGTCCACGCGGCTGCGCATGGCCATGGGGTGGCCGGCCACCCCGAGCGAGCCGCGCGCCGGGTGGTCGGCGGCGATGATGAGCAGGTGCTCCCTGCCGTTCCTGAGCGGCCGGCGCCTGCGGGCAGCGGCCGCCTCGGCGATGCGTTCCGGCTGCCAGGCCCGCTCGTCGAGCAGCCTGCGGTAGTCCTGCTCACGCATGGGTGAGGCCTCCTTCTGAACGGGCGGGCAGGGCGGCCTCGATCTCGTCCGGCGTGGGCATCGCGGGCGCGCAGGCCAGCCGTCCGGCGACGATCGCGCCCGCCGCGTTGGCGAAGCGCAGCGTGCGCTCCAGCGGCCAGCCGGCCAGCAGGCCGTGGCAGAGCGCGCCGCCGAAGGCGTCGCCCGCGCCGAGGCCGTTGACGACCTCGACGGGCACGGGCGGCACGCGTACGGTCTCCGTCGCGGTCATGCCCAGCACGCCCGCCGAGCCCTGCTTGACGACCGCCAGCTCGACGCCGGCCGCGAGCAGGGCGGCGCCCGCCGCGACCGGGTCGCGGGTCCCGGTGGCGACCTCGGCCTCGTCGAGGTTGCCGACCGCGACGGTGACGTGCCCGAGCGCGGCCCGCACCCGCTCGCGGGCGAGCGCCGGGCCGGGCCAGAACATGGGGCGGTAGTCCAGGTCGAGCACGGTGTGCGGCCGGCGCCCCCGGGCCCGCCACGCGGCCAGGTGCGCGCTGAGCGACGGCTCGGCCGACAGCCCGGTCACGGTGGCCCAGAACAGCCCGGCCCGCGCGACGGCGGTCAGGTCCAGCTCGCCGGGCGCGATCTGCAGGTCGGGCGCCCGGTCGCGGTAGAAGTACAGCGGGAAGTCCTCGGGGGGCCTGATCTCGCAGAACGTCACCGGCGTCGGCCGGCCCGGCACCGCGGTGACGAGGCTGTCGTCCACACCGTACGCGCGCAGCGCGTCGTGCACGAACCCGCCGAACGGGTCGTCGCCGGTCCTGGTGATGACCGCGCTGGCCCGGCCGAGGCGGGCGGCGGCCACGGCCACGTTCGTCGCGCTGCCGCCCAGGTACTTGCCGAACGTCTCGACCTGCCGCAGCGGCACGCCGGTCTGCAGCGGGTAGACGTCCACGCCGACCCGGCCCATCGTCAGCACCTCCGGCGGCCTCACGCCAGGCCCCGCAGGAACGCCACGCTCGCGCGGACGTCGCCGGCCGGGCCCGCCCCCGCCGGCGGCTCGGCGTCGAGGATCACGTCCTGCTCCATGACGTACCAGCCGGTGTACCCGGCGGCCGTCAGGCTCGCGACGATGCCCTTGACGTCGACGTCGCCGAGGCCGAGCCGGCGGTAGATCCCGGCGCGCACGGCCTGCGTGTAGGTCAGCTCGCCGGCGCGGACGCGGGCCGCGAGCGCCGCGTCGACGTCCTTGAGGTGGACGTGCGCGACGCGTCCGGGGGCGCGCTCGGCGACGTCCAGCGGGTCGGTGCCGCCGATGAGCAGGTGGCCGGTGTCCAGGCAGAGCGCGACGGAGCTGCCGCCGAGCACCCGCTCCACCTCCTCGCGGCTCTCGACCATGGTGCCGACGTGCGGGTGGAGGGTGGCGACGCGGCCCGTCCCGGCCGCCTCTGCGGCGATCCTGTCGAGGTTGCCGAGCAGGGTGCGCCAGCCGGCCGCGTCCAGCTCGGGGCGGGTGTCGTAGCCGTCCTGGCCGGTGGCGGCGGCCAGCACCACGACCGTGCCGTCCGCGAACCCGGACCAGGTGGCCCGCAGCCCCGGCAGCGGGTCGTGGCCGGGGTCGTGCAGCACCACGGGGACGAACGCGCCGGCCGGCCGCAGCCCGTACCGGCCGAGCAGGTCCTGCCCGGCCGGCAGGAAGCCCTCGGGGCCCAGCTCGGTGGCGGTCAGGCCGAGTTCGGCCATCTCGGCGAGCACGCGTCCGGCGGGGAGCTGGTGGCCCCAGCCGGGGACCTCGCAGACCCCCCAGGAGATGGGGGCGGCGGCGATCCTCACTTGGTCACCTCCACCAGGCGCACGGCGCGGCCCTCGCGGCGCGACAGGTCGGCGGCCTCGGCGAGGTGGAGCGCGGCCAGGGCGTCCTGGACGGTGCAGGGGCTCTCGCGCTCGCCCCGCGCCATCGCGAGGAAGGCGTCCATCTCGGCGACGTAGGCGGCCTCGAACCTGCTCTGGAAGTCCGGCCACGGCCGCCCGGCGGGGCCGGGCCCGTCCGCCGGGCGCAGCGGGGTCCGGTCGCCCAGCCCGGCGGCCCAGGTGCCGCGGGTGCCCGCGAGCTCCATGCGCACGTCGTAACCGGCGCCGTTGTAGCGCGAGCCCTGGAGCGTGACGAGGGTGCCGTCGTCCATGGTGATGAGCGCGGCGCTGTTGTCGACGTCGTCGGACGCGGCGAAGAAGGCCGCGCCGCGGTTGGCGCCGGTGGCGTACACGCTGTCGGCCTCGTGGCCGGTGACCCAGCGCAGGATGTCGAAGTCGTGGATGTGGCAGTCGCGGAAGATGCCGCCGGACTGGGCGACGTACTCGGCGGGAGGGGGCGCGGGGTCGCCGGTCAGCAGGTGGACCCGGTGCAGCTCGCCGAGCTCGCCGGCGCGCAGCGCGGCGCGGGCGGCGGCGTAGCCGGCGTCGAAGCGGCGCTGGAAGCCGATGTGCACGGGGGTGCCGCTGCGCTCGACGGCCGCGGCGACCCGCAGGGTCTCGGCCACGGTCGGGGCGGCGGGCTTCTCGCAGAACGCCGGCACCTTCAGCTCGCAGGCCCGCAGCAGCGCCTCGGCGTGCGCGGACGTCGGTGTCGTGATCACCACCGCGTCGGCGTCGAAGGGGTCGGCGACCCGGGCGCCCAGCCGCCGCGCCGTCTCCTCGGCTCTGCCGCCGTCCACGTCGGCGACGACGAGCTCGTCGACGAGGGTGGACAGGGTCGCGGCATGGAACATGCCGATCCGGCCGAGGCCCAGTAAGCCCACACGCATGATCGCTCCTCATCCAGGGGCCTCCAGTTGTAGATGAACAACAGATGAACAGTCAATACTTTGTCCTGACATTAGGAGAAAGCTGGCGAGCAGTGTCAAGCCGGATCGACGGCAAGGCGGACGTAAGAATGTCTTGACAAATTATTCACGTGACGTTCATCGTAAGTTCACCATGGCGTCGTCGGGGCTGGTGCGGCGCTTCCGGACCCTTGAGAGGTAAGAGGAGTGACGCCATCATGAGGCGTACCGCGAAGATCATCTCCGTGGCGGCGTTAGCGGTCGCCGCCGCGGCGTGCGCGCCTTCCACGGCCGGCGACGCCCCGTCGACGGCGACCGCCAAGGCGCTGCCCGGCCCCTCGCTCGACGCGAACTTCGACCTGGAGGCGCTGGTCGCCGCCGCGAAGAACGAGGGCGGCCTGCTGGTCTACGACTCCAGCGGCGACATCGAGGAGGTGGCGAAGGCCTTCACCGCCAAGTACGGCATCGCCATGGAGGGCGTGAAGTCGGACACCCCGCAGACCGCCGAGAAGATGCTCAGGGAGCACGCCGCGGACAACGTCACCATCGACGCCGCCATGTACGAGGACGGCGGCGTGCTGGTCGGCCAGCTGGCGCCGCAGGGGGTGACGCAGACCTGGATCCCCGCGGACCTGAAGGACCAGATCCCCGCCGAGAACCAGAACCCGCTGCTCGCCCTGTCGAAGGCCACCGTCTTCGCCTACAACACCAAGCTGTCGCCCGGCGGCTGCCCGGTCAAGAACATCTGGGACCTGACCGAGCCGGAGTGGGCCGGCAAGCTCGTGATGCAGGACCCGCTGGGCAAGCCGACCGTGCTGTCGTTCTTCACCCAGCTCGACGCGCACGGCAACCAGGCCCTGGAGCAGGCGTTCCAGACGAAGTACGGCAAGCCGCTGAAGACGGAGGAGAAGAGCGCCGCCTACGAGTGGATCAAGCGGCTGGCCGGCAACCGGCCGGTGCTGACGGGCTCCGACGAGGACATCTCCAGCGCGGTCGGCGCGCCGAACGCGACCGACAAGAAGATCGGCTTCATGTCGACCTCGAAGTTCCGCAACAACGAGGACAAGGGCTACGCGCAGTCCACCTGCGAGGGCATGGCGCCCTTCGCCGGCTTCAGCTACCCGAAGTACGTGGCGATCGCCAGCAAGACCAAGCACCCCAACGCGGCGAAGCTGTACGTGCACTTCATCATGACCGAAGAGGGCGTCAAGCACGAGATCGGCGAGGGCGGCATCTCGGGCAACAGCACGGTCAAGCCGCTGGTCACCCCGGCCGGGCTGGCCGACTGGCAGGGCCAGCTCTTCCACACCGACCCGAAGAACCTGCTCGGGGACCTGCAGAACCGCCAGACCATCTCCGACTTCTGGCGCGTCAACAAGAGCTAGGCGGCGCCCCGCGGCCCGGCCGCCCGGCCGGCGACACCGGCCGGGCGGCCCGTCGGCATGCCCAGGGCCGCTTTGTAAGTCCTTATGTCCTGACATAAGAATCACCTGTTGATATTTCATTTCATGGAAGTTACGGTCGCACCATCACTCCCCAGAACGAGGAGGCGCAATGCGTCCCCTGCCCAGGCTCTCCCTGGCAGCCTTGCTGGTCACCCTCGCGGCGGGCACGGCGGTCCCCGCGTCCGGCTCCACCGTCGCGACGGTGTACCCCGACGTCGAGACGCCCGCCCTGTACGACGACGAAGCGGGTGGCAACTCCAACGGCGACGACCCGGCGATCTGGGTGCACCCGTCCGACTCCGACGACAGCGTGGTGGTCACCACGGCCAAGGAGGGCGGGCTGAACGTCTACGACCTCGGCGGGCACCAGCTCCAGCACATCGCGGCGCCCACCGCACCCGGGCCCGACGACGAGCCCGGGCGGTTCAACAACGTCGACGTCACCTACGGCTTCGGCGGGCGCGACCTCGCCATCGTCTCCGACCGCGGCCGGGACACCCTGCGGATCTACGCCATCTCGGACGGCCACCTCACGGACGTCACCGACCCGGCCGCGCCGTTCGTCTTCAACACCACCCAGGAACAGGTCAACGACGGCGAGACGGCGTACGGCCTGGGCGCCTGGAAGGACTCCACCGGCACCTACGCGCTGGTCAGCCGCCGGCACAAGACCTCGATCGGCCTGGTCAAGCTGCTGGCCAAGCCCGGCGGCAAGGTCGGCTACCAGCTCGTCAGGACGCTGAGCCTGCCCGCGTCGTTCACCCTCCCCAACGGCCGGACCTGGGCCCCGTGCCTGGAGCCCGACGAGCAGGCACAGGTCGAGGGCATGGTCGTGGACCAGAACCGGGACGTCCTCTACGCCGCGCAGGAGGACGTCGGCATCTGGCGCATGCGGGCCGACCTCACCGGCCCGCCGGTGCTGGTGGACAAGGTCAAGGAGTACGGCGTCCCCGGCACCTACGACCCCGCGACCGAGGAGTGCACGCCCGGCGCCGACCCGGGCTTCGGCGGCCAGCACCTGAGCGCGGACGCCGAGGGTCTCACGATCTACTACCGCGAGGACGGCAAGGGCTACCTGCTGGCCTCCAGCCAGGGCGACAACACCTTCGCCGTCTACCGCAGGGAGGGCGCCAACTCCTACCTCGGCCAGTTCCGGGTCGGCGCGGGCAACGGCCTCGACGGCGTCGAGGTCAGCGACGGCTCCACCGTGCTCAACGTGCCGCTGGGCGACTTCGACGAGGGCGTCTTCATCGCCCACGACGGCGTCAACACCCCGGCCGAAGGCGACCGGGAGATCACCGACTTCAAGTACACCGAGTGGGACGACATCGCCGACGCGCTCGACCTGGACGTCGACACCGACGGCTGGGACCCGCGCGACTGACCCTGCCGGAAGCGCCTTGAGGGGCGCCTTGAGGAGCGCCTTGAGGGGCGCCGCCCGTCCGGGCGGCGCCCCTTCGGCGTATCGGCCGTCCCCGTCATCGGAGGCGGGCTCAGCGGCCGCGGGATGGTCTGCTCGGCGGCCTTGGCGGCGCGGCCCTCGGCGGGGTCGGCGGGCCGGATCTGGACGGCGGTGTCGGTCCGGTCGGTGGCGCTGAGCCGGAGGCGCTGACGCCGGGCCGTAGCCACCCTGACACCGCCGCTGGCGCCCCGCCGGACCGCACCGCACGCGGCTACCGCCGCATGAGCGCGAAGACTCCCCAGCCGAGGTACTCGCGCGTGTAGCGCGCGTACCGGGCGGGCTCGTCGGTGAGCTCCCTGCGCACCTCGGGGGCCAGCTCGTCGCCGGGGTTGCGGTCGAGCCAGCGGCGCAGGTTGAGCCACTGGGCCGCGGCGTAGCGGTCCCAGCTGTCCTGGTCGGCCAGCATCATCTCCACGACGTCGTACCCGAGGTCGCCGAACCGCCCGATCAGGCCGGGCAGGGACAGGAAGTCGGCGACGCCGGAGGCGTGGCAGGCCTTGGCGGTCTCCTCGTCCGGCGGGGTCCGCCGCCAGTAGGGCTCGCCGATCAGCATCAGGCCGCCGGGGCGGAGGCTGCGGCTGAGCAGCTCGGCCGTGCCGGCGACGCCGCCGCCGATCCAGGTGGCGCCGACGCACGCGGCCAGGTCGACCGGCTGGTCCGCGACGTGGCCGGAGGCGTCGCCGTGGACGAACTCGACCCGTTCGGCGACGCCGAGCTCGGCCGCGCGAGCCCGGGCCCGTTCGGTGAAGACCGTGCTGATGTCCACGCCGGTGCCCGTGCAGCCCAGGTCGCGCGCCCACGTGCACAACATCTCGCCCGAGCCGCTGGCCAGGTCGAGCACGCGCGTCCCGGGGGCGAGGCGGAGCGCTTCGCCCAGGGCGGCGAACTTGGCCGCGGTGATGGGGTTGTGGATGCGGTGGCTGCTCTCGCGGATGGTGAAGATGCGGGGAAGGTCCATGACCGGATTCCTTTTCGTCATGCCAAGAAGGTCGGGGGACTGCTCGAAGGCGCGCGGCAGCCGCCTCGCCGGACGGCGGGCGTGCCGGGACCAAGTCCCGCGGGGCATGGGGCAGGCGGCGGTCAGGCAGCCGAGGCCGGCGAGGCGGGGATGGTCCGGGCACCGCGCGCGGCGGTGTTCGCCAGGACGGCCATCAACTCACCTCTCTCGTCTCCGTCAGCGCACCGATCGTCGCTGACGCGGTCAATCTACCATCAGCCGTGGCGGCGTTCGCGCTCGCGCGGAGGTGGCACCCTGGTCCGGTGGCCGCCGGCGCGCGACCCGGCCGAGGCGCGCGCCCGCTGACACACCGACCACGACCCGAGAGGATCCAGTGAACGCGACCGACGTCCGCGAGGCGGTCACCCGGGCCCACCGCGACGAGTGGGCGCGCATCGTCGCCGGCCTGACCAGGCGCTTCGGCGACCTCGACATCGCCGAGGAGGCGGCGGCCGAGGCGTTCGCGACCGCCGTGGAGCGGTGGCCGGCCGACGGCGTGCCGCCCAACCCCGGCGCCTGGCTGACCACCACCGCCAACCGCAAGGCCATCGACCGCATCCGCCGCGAGAGCAGACGCGACGACAAGCACAGGGAGGCTCAGGTGGTGTACGACGCCGGCCCGCCCGAGCCCGCCGGCGCCATCGACGACGACCGGCTCCGGCTCATCTTCACCTGCTGCCACCCGGCGCTGGCGACGGACGCGCGCGTGGCGCTGACGCTGCGCCTGGTCGGCGGCCTGACCGTGCCCGAGATCGCCCGCGCCTTCCTGGTGGCCGAGAGCGCCCTGGGACAGCGGATCACCCGCGCGAAGGCCAAGATCAAGGCGGCCCGGGTGCCGTACCGGGTGCCGGCCGCCGAGGACCTGCCGGCGCGGGTCTCCGGCGTGCTCGCCGTCCTGTTCCTCGTCTTCAACGAGGGCTACCTGGCGACCGGCCCCGGCACCGACCCGGTCCGGCAGGACCTGACCGCCGAGGCGATCCGGCTCACCCGCCTGATCCGCGCCCTCCTGCCGGACGACGGCGAGGTGGCCGGGCTGCTGGCGCTGATGCTGCTCATCGAGGCCCGCCGCCCGGCCCGGCTCTCGGCCGGCGGCGAGCTCGTCCCCCTGGCCGAGCAGGACCGCGGCGCCTGGGACGCGGAGCTGGTCGCCGAGGGGCACCGGCTGGTGCGCGAGCGCCTGGCCGCTGCCGCCGCCGGGACGGCTCCCGGCCGCTACCAGATCCTCGCCGCGATCAACGCGGTGCACACCTCCGCCCGCGACATCCGCGACACCGACTGGTCGCAGGTGGTCGCCCTCTACGACCAGCTCGTCCGCCTCGACCCGTCGCCGGTCGTCGCGCTCAACCGGGCGATCGCGGTCGCCGAGCTCGACGGGCCCGAGGTGGCGCTGGCCGTCGTCGACCGCCTCGCCGGGCCGCTGGACGGCTACCACGCCTACCACGCCGCCCGCGCCGACCTGCTGCGCCGGCTGGGCCGCGGCGGGGAGTCGCGCGCGGCCTACGACCGGGCGATCGAGCTGGCCGGCAACACCGCCGAGACCGCGTACCTGGCCCGCCGCCGCGACGAGCTGCGGTGACGCCACGGGGAAGGACATCCGCTCACTCCTCGATCGGGGGCGCGGCCGGGTCAGCGTCCGGTGGCGCCGTCGATCAGCTCGCGGAGGATGTCCGCGTGGCCCGCGTGCCGGCCGGTCTCCTCGATCAGGTGGGTGAGGGCCCAGCGGACGGTGGGCGCGCTCCCGGGCCCCGGCCGGGGGACGGGCGCGTCGAGATCGGCGCACCGGTCGAGCACCTCGTTCGCGAGGGCGACCGCCTCGCGGTAGCGGGCGAGGACGTCGGCCACGCTGTCGGCCGGCGCGGCGTGGAACGTCGCCTGCCAGTCGGTGACCTCGTCCCCGAGGAACGTCGCGCGTTCCACGGCCGCCAGGTGCCCGACCAGGCCGAGCAGGTTCGTGCCGGACGGCACCGCGGCCGTCCTGACCTGCGGTTCCGGCGCGCCGTCGAGCTTCGCGGCGATGGAGTTCCTGAGGTAGTCGAGGAAGCCGCGCAGGGTCTCGGCCTCGCTGCCTCCGGTCCTGGGCGGCGGGGCGTCGCGGCGGCGGCCGCGGGGCTGGGTGCTGGGCACAAGGGTCTCCGTTCCTCGCCGGGGCGGCGCGGGTCGGGCGGTTCGGCGGACGAGCAGCACAGTCTCGCCCGGGACGCCGCTCCCGGCACGCAAATTTGCCGTTCCGGCAAGGTGGCCCCGCGGGCGGAAACTGTCGGTGGCGGCGGGCAGGATCGGCGGCACACCGACCGTCAGCGAGAACAGGAGATCCCATGCCGCCTTCCGACCCGCGCGTCGCCGGGCACGACTTCCTCAAGAGCATGGCCGCCGACCCCTACTACCCCGGTCACGTCGTCGCCAAGGGCCGCGACATCCTGCTGCGGCTGTGCGCGCGCATCGAGGCCGAGCGGCCCGCCGGCCTCGATGCGCTCTACACGCTGACGCACGCCGCCACGGAGGAGTTCAACGACCTGGAGGCCGAGTTCGAGGCGGCGGGCAGCGAGATCGAGACGGTGGCGCGGGAGGCGATCGCCGAGGAGTTCTGGTTCGTGGCCACGGCGTACGGGTTCGCCGGCGCCGACGTGGAGGAGCTGATCGCGCCCCGCGAGTGGTGACGCCCCGCCGCCTCCGGGTGCGGAAGGCGGAGGCGAGCGCGGGCGACGCGCTCCGGCGGTCGCGGCGGGATCGTGACACGGCCATGACACGGCGATGACGGTGCGCGGACACGGTCGGCCGACAGTGGATGCGGTTGACCTGCGCCTGCTTGCCGGCAGGCGCGCTCCGTGCCGCCGAGGAAGGCTGATCGATCGTGACTGGACGCTTGCGCGTGGCCGTGCTGGCGGGCGGGCCGTCCGCCGAGCATGAGGTGTCGCTGCAGTCGGCGCAGGCGGTGCTGGACGCGCTGCCTCGAGACCGGTACGAGCCCTTCGCCGTCATCATCGACCGGCAGGGCCGGTGGCCGGTGGAGCTGCGGCGCGGCGTGGCGGACGTGGTGTTCCCCGTGCTGCACGGGCCGTTCGGCGAGGACGGCGTCGTCCAGGGCCACCTGGAGACCCTGGGCCTGCCGTACGTGGGCTGCGGCGTGCTGGCCTCGGCCGTCGCGATGGACAAGGTCGCGATGCGGCGCGCGTTCCTGGCGGAGGGCATCCCCGTCACCCCGCACGTGTGGTTCACCGAGCACGAGTGGCGCGGCGGCGCCGACCACTGGGGCCTGGTGAAGTCGCTCGACTGGCCGATGTACGTCAAACCGGCCAACATGGGCTCCTCCATCGGCATCTCCCGGGTCACCTCCATCGACGAGCTGCGCGCCGGTGTGGAGCTGGCGCTGGCCCACGACCGGGTGGTGGTGGTCGAGCAGGGGGTGTCCGGGCGGGAGCTGATCTGCGGCGTGCTCGGCGGCTACGACACGCCGGAGACGTCGGTGCCGGGCGAGCTCATCGTGTCCGGCGCGTGGCTCGACTACGAGGCCAAATACCTCAGCCAGGCCGAGATCGCCACCATCCCGGCCGAGCTGCCGGACCGGGTGGCCGAGGACGTGCGCGAGCTGTCCCTGCGCGCCTTCCAGGCGATCGGCGGCTACGGCCTGTCCCGCGTGGACTTCTTCCACGAGGAGGACACGGGCCGCCTGTACGTGGGGGAGATCAACACCATGCCCGGCTTCACCGCCCGTTCCGTGTACGCGCGGGCCTGGGCCGCGAGCGGCGTCCCGTACCCGGAGCTGCTGCGCCGCCTCATCGACCTCGCGCTCGCCAGGAGCGGCTCGTGATCCCCATGACCCTGGACGAGATCGCCCGGGTCGTCGGCGCCCGCCTGCACGACGTGCCCGACCCGGGGGCGCGGGTGACGGCGCCGGCGGCGGTCGACTCCCGCGAGGTGGCGCCCGGCGGCCTGTTCGCCGCGACGGCCGGCGCCCGCGTGGACGGTCACGACTACGCGGCGGCCGCCGTCGCGGGCGGCGCGGTGGCGGTGCTGGCCGAGCGGCCCGTCGGCGTGCCCGCCCTGGTGGCCGGGGACGTGCAGACCGCGCTCGGCCTGCTGGCCCGGCACCTGCTCGGCCGCATCGACCCGACCGTGATCGCCCTGACCGGCTCGGTCGGCAAGACCACGACCAAGGACCTGCTGGCCCAGGTGCTCGAACGGCACGGCCCGACGGTCGCGACGGACCGGTCGTTCAACAACGAGCTGGGGCTGCCGCTGACCGTGCTGCGCGCCGACGCCGCCACCCGGTACCTGGTGCTGGAGATGGGCGCGGGCCGCAAGGGCGACCTGACGTACCTGACCGGGATCGCGCCGCCCCAGGTCGGGCTGGTGCTCAACGTCGGCACCGCGCACGTGGAACGCATGGGAGGCGGGCTCGCCGACGTGGCCGAGGCCAAGGGCGAGCTGGTCGCGGCGCTGCCGCCGGACGGGCTCGCCCTGCTCAACGCCGACGACCCGTACGTCGCCGCCATGGCCGGCCGCACCAGGGCCGAGGTCCTCTGGTACGGGGGGACGGCGCCGGTGCGCGCCGAGAACGTGCGGCTGGACGGGGCGGCGCGGGCCGCGTTCGAGCTGGTGACGCCCACCGGGCGGGCCCCCGTCGCGCTCGGCCTGCTCGGCGCGCACCAGGTGGGCAACGCCGTCGCCGCGGCCGCCGTCGCCACCGCGCTCGGCCTGGACGCCGCCGAGATCGCCGAAGCGCTGACCGCCGCGCGGCGGCGCTCCGCCGGCCGCCTGGAGCTCGTCGAACGACCCGACGGCGTCACCGTCGTCAACGACGCCTACAACGCCAACCCCGAGTCCATGCGGGCCGGGCTGCGGGCGGCCAGGGCCCTGGCCGGCGACCGCCGCGCCGTCGCCGTGCTCGGCGCGATGGGGCAGCAGGCGGACGCCTCGCGCGCCCGGCACGCCGAGATCGGCCGGCTCGTCGCCGACCTCGGCTACGGCGTGCTGATCACGGTCGGCGCGGGCGACCCGCTCGCGATGGCCGACGCGGCACGGGCTGCCGGCCGGGGCGTGGCCGTCCACACCGCCGGGGACGCGGCCGAGGCCGTCACCCTCGCCACCGCGCTGCTCCGGCCGGGAGACGTGGTGCTCGTCAAGGCCTCCAGCGAGGTCGGGCTCGCCGCCTGCGCCCGTGCGCTCGCCGGCGCCGGCCGCACCAGCTAGCGAAACGGAGACGCAGTGCGCACCATCGGCCTCATCGGCGGGTTGAGCTGGGAATCGACGGTGATCTACTACCAGATCATCAACCAGCGGGTCCGCGAGCGGCTGGGCGGCAGCCATTCCGCCGACAGCCTCATCTGGTCGGTCGACTACACGACCGTCGAGGACCTCATCTTCGCCGACCGCTGGGACGAGGTCAGCGCCCTGCTGACCGGAGCCGGCCGGAAGCTGGAGCAGTCCGGCGCCGAGGTCCTGCTCGTCTGCAGCAACACCTTCAGCCGGGTCAGCGACGACGTGGCGCGGGCCGCGAGCGTCCCCGTGCTGCACATCGCCGACGCCGTGGGCGCGGAGGTCCGCGCCAGGGGGATGCGCAGGGTCGGGCTGCTCGGCACCCGGTTCACCATGGAGCAGCCCTTCTACCGGGAGCGGCTGGCCGCGCACGGCTTCGACGTGGTCGTCCCGGGGCGGGCGCAGCGGGAGCTGGTCCATCGGGTGATCTTCGAGGAGCTGGTGCGCGGGGTGCTGACGGAGTCGTCCAGGGACGCCTACGCCCGGATCGTCGCCGGCCTGGCCGACGACGGCGCCGAGGGCGTCATCCTCGGCTGCACCGAGATCGAGCTGCTGATCGGCGAGAAGGACACGCCCGTCCCGGTGCTGCCGAGCGCCCGCCTGCACGCGGAGGCCGCGGTCGGCTTCGCCCTGGGGCCGGCGCCCGCGGCCTGACCGTCAGCGTGGCCGCTGCACCGCCGCGATCAGTCTCCTGCTCGCGGCGAACGCGGCCGCCTTCCGCTCTCCCAGCGTGTCGCCGGGCTCGCCCTGGCGCAGCACCACGCCGAGGACCAGCCGGTCGCGGTCCCCCGAGGGGCGGCGGACGGCCCACAGCAGCGCCCCGCCCGCCGCCGTGCTCGTGCCGGTCTTGAGCCCGACCACCCCGGGCAGGCCGAGCAGCTTGTTGGTGTTGACGATCGCGCCCGGCACCCCCGGCACCGTGGTCCTGGCGGTGGCGACGACGTCCCGCAGCACCGGGTTCCGCATGGCCTGCTCGGCCAGCTCGAGCTGGTCCGCGGCCGTGCTGACCGTGGTGTCCTCGTACCCGCTCGCCCCGGTGTAGGTGGTCTTCCGCATGCCCAGCCGGGCGGCGGTCGCGTTCATCCTGGCGGCGAACGCCTGCTCGGAGCCGGCGTCCCAGCGGGCCAGTAGCCGGGCGGCGTTGTTGCCCGACGGGATCAGCATCAGCTCCAGGAGCTGCCGCTCGGTGAAGCGCTGGCCTTCGGCGACCGGCACCGTGGACTCGTCCGGGTTGCCCGCCTCGGTGGCCGCCTGCCGGTCGACCTCGATGGACGGCCCCTCGGCGGTCCCGGTGAGCGGGTGGTCGGTCAGGACGACCAGGGCGGTCATCACCTTGGTGAGGCTGGCGATCGGCACGGGCCGCTGCTCGCCGTGCGTCCTGAGGCTGCCCGGCTGCCCGGCGACCCGGACCGCCGCCTGCCCGGAGGCCGGCCAGGGCAGGTCCGGCGGCCGGGCCGGGGACGAGACGGGCAGGGTGACGCGCGGCGGCCTGCTGTCCGGCGACGCCGGCGGCCGGGGCCGCTCCCCGCCGTGGATGAGCCAGCCGGCGGCGAGCACGGCGGACACGCCGGCGCCGAGCACCACCGCGGCGGCGGGTGAAGGACGGGACGACAAGGTTCTGCACCTTTCGTGGAGAAGAAGGGGGCCGCGCGGTCAGCGCGGCGGGGCGTCGCCGAGCCGGGCCCACGCCGGGCTGGGCTGCCGCCGTGGTGGCCTGCCGCCGCACTCGGGGCGGTGCTCGAAGTGCCACCACTCGTTGTCGTACATGCGGTAGAGGTCGTAGCGGGCGCCGTGCTCCTCCAGCCAGCGCGCGCCCTCGTGCGGGCGCACGTCCAGCGCGATGCCCCTGACGTGCGGGGACTCCGCCGGCGGCAGCACGAGCTCGCGCGCCAGGAGCGGGGAGCCGCAGCGGCGCACCTCCTCGTCGAACATGCGCTGCTGCACGTGCGGGGCGCGATAGCCGGAGGTGAGGCCGATGAGCCGGCCGTGCCGCCACAGCGCCTCGGTGCGCGCGGCGGTGAACGCGGCCCGGGCGCCGTCGGTGAGCCCGGTCAGGTCCTCGGCGGGGAACCGCAGCCGCAACGCCCAGCCGCAGGCCAGCTCACGGGCCCGGCCGGGACGGCGGGCGAACGCCACGGGCAGCAGGAGCACGGCCAGCACCAGCGTGACCGCGGCGTACAGCCGGTCGCGGGGCCGGGGCGGGATCATGCGTGGCTCGTTCATGACTCACCACGATTGGTCCCGAATGTGCGCGCGCCGTGCGCCGCGTGTCACCGTTGTTCGACGGCGTCCACCGGCGGCGGGGACGGTGATCCACTCATGACGCGCTCATGACACGCCGGGGACGCTGAGGCGACGCGGGCGGCAGCAGACCGGCGACCGGCTCGCCGGCGTCCTACGATGAGGTGGCATGTGGCCACACGTGAACGGGCTCCGCGTCCTCGACCTCGGCGCCCCCGGCGAGCTGCGGCAGCGGCCGACGGGCCGGGTGCCGGCCGGGCACGAGGCGGCGGCCGCCGGCCTCCTGCCGCCCGGCCACGAGGCGGAGGGCGAGAGTTTCCGCGTCGTCGCCCAGGAGGGGCCGTGACCGGCGACCCGGCCGCGATCCCGCCACGGACGGCCACCGACGCCTATCTCGCCAGGATGGGCGGGTCGCGCCGGATCGACCTCGCCTTCGACGTGGACCTCGGCGAGCTGGTGGAGGGCCACCGCGTCGTCGCCCGCGGCCTGGAGCTGAGCGACGGCGGCGGCGTGCTGCACTACGAGCTCGTCCCCGGCCTCCGGCCGGGCGAGACGGCGGCCAAGGGGTCGTTCTTCTGGTACTGGATGCTGTCCGTGGAGGACGACCTCGGCACTCCCTACCTGGACGACAACACCGGCGCCTTCGACCCGGAGGAGGGGAAGGCGGCCGCGCACGGCGTGCGCGACCTGGGCGGCGCGGTGCCCGGCGAGGCGCGCCTGCTGCGGATCGGCCTCCGGCCGGCCGAGGGGTGGACGCCGCCGCGCCCGTGGTGCCGGCTCCTGGAGGTCGCGCTGCCGGACGGCCCCGTCACGCCGCACCCGTCCGGGTGAGGACGCGGCCCTACGGCCGCATCGCCTTGAGGAAGGCGTCCACGAGGGCGTCGGCGTAGGCGGGGGTGAGCGGGCCCGAGCGCAGCAGCCACCGCTGGTAGAGGGGGGCGTACAGCAGCTCGAGCGCCAGGTCGAGGTCGGCGTCCGCGGCGAGCTGCCCGGCCCGCTGGGCGCTGCGCAGCCGGGCCTTCTTGGCCTCGTCGACCGGCCCGGCCAGCTGCTCGCGGTACTGCGCGGCCAGCGCGGGGTCGTGGATGATCTCGCTGTTGAGCGCGCGGACCGGCCCCTCGAACGCCGGGTCGGCGAACTCGGCCACCGTCGCCCGCATCACCGTCCTGAGGTCGGCCTCCAGGTCGCCGGTGTCGGGCAGCGCCAGGTCCTGCTCGGGCCCGTCCTCGCTCAGCGTCAGGAACGCGTCGAAGATGACCGCCCCCTTGGACGGCCACCAGCGGTAGATCGTCTGCTTGCCGACGCCCGCGCGGGCCGCGATGGCCTCGATCGTCAGCTTGGCGTACCCCAGCTCGCTGATCAGCTCGCGGGCCGCGGTGAGGATGGCCTGCCGGGACCGCTCGCTGCGGCGGCTCGGGTCGGGCTGCTTGACCATGCCGGGGATCGTACCACGGGACTAGACGAGACGTTTCGTATTGACATAGTGGCGTGACGAGACGTATCGTCTCGCAAGACCGCTGCACGAAAAGGGAGGTGGGGCGCTCTGCGCACCCCCGCACAACTGACGCTCACCGAGATCACCAAGAGTTACGGCACCCGCGTCGTCCTGGACCGGGTGTCGCTCACCGTCCGGCCCGGCGAGCGGCTGGGCGTGGTCGGCGACAACGGCTCCGGCAAGTCCACGCTGCTCAAGCTCATGGCGGGCGTCGAACGCCCGGACAACGGCGAGCTGGTGGCCGTCGCGCCCGGCGGCGTGGGCCACCTGCCGCAGGCGCTCGCGCTGCCGCCGCACGCCACGGTCGCCGACGCCGCCGACCTGGCGCTGGCGGACCTGCGCGAGCTGGAGGCCCGCATCCGGTCGGCGGAGCGGGCGATCGCCGCCGGGGACGGCACCCGCGCCGGCCTGGACGCCTACGCGGACCTGCTGGCGGAGTTCGAGACGCGCGGCGGCTACGAGGCCGGCACCGCCCTCGACGTCGCGCTGCACGGGCTCGGGCTGCCCGCGCTGGACCGCGGCCGCCCCCTCGGCACGCTGTCCGGCGGCGAGCGCGCCCGGCTGGCCCTGGCCGCCACGCTGGCCTCCGCGCCCGAGCTGCTGCTGCTCGACGAGCCCACCAACGACCTCGACGACGCCGCCACGGCCTGGCTCGAACAGCGCCTGCGGGCCCACCGGGGCACGGTCGTGGCGGTCACGCACGACCGGGCGTTCCTGGAGCGGGTGACCACCGCCGTCGTGGAGGTGGCCGATGGCCGGGTACGGCGCTACGGCGACGGCTACGCCGGCTACCTGACCGCCAAGGCCGCCGAACGCGCCGCCCAGGCGCGGGCCCACGAGGAGTGGAAGGCGGAGCTGGACCGGCACGCCCGGCTGGTGACGGCCAACGCGGGACGGCTCGCGGTGATACCGCGCAAGGTGGACAAGGCGGGCATGGGCACCGGTGCCTGGCGCGGACGGTCGCGCGCCCACGGGGCGGCCGGCCGTGTCCGGCAGTCCCGGCAGCGGCTGCGGTGGCTCACCGGGCACCCCGCGCCGCCCCCGCCGGAACCGCTCCGCTTCACCGCCGCCTTCACCACCACCGTCGCCTCTGACCCTGGAACCGGCCGCACCGGGGCGAGCGCCGCGGCCGGCGCCGTGGTGGCCGCGCTCGACGGCGTGGAGGTGGCCGGCCGGCTCCGCCTGGACCGCCTGACCCTCCGCGCCGGTGACCGGCTGCTCGTCACCGGCCCGAACGGCGCGGGCAAGACCACGCTGCTGCGCGTGCTCGCCGGCGAGCTGCGGCCGGACGCGGGCGAGGTGCGGCGCGCCGGCCGGGCCGGGTTCTTCCGTCAGGACGAGCCCGCCCGCCCGGGGCGCCTGACGGTGCTGCGGGCCTACGCCGACGGGCGTCCCGGCAGCCTGGACGAACACGCGGACGCCCTGCTCGGCCTGGGCCTGTTCCGGCCGTCCGAGCTGGGGCTGCCCGTCGCGGAGCTGTCCTACGGCCAGCGGCGCAGGATCGACCTGGCCAGGCTGGTGAGCGATCCCGTGGACCTGCTGCTGCTCGACGAGCCGAGCAACCACCTCGCCCCCCTCCTGGTGGAGCAGCTGGAGCAGGCGCTGGCCCGCTACGAGGGGGCGCTGGTCGTGGTCACGCACGACCGGCGGCTGCGGGCCGCGTTCGCCGGCGCCCGCCTCGGCCTGGCCGGCGGCGCGGCCGTCTCCGGCAGCCCCGACGTGTTTTCTCAGGGTGAAATCAGCTGAACAGCCTTGTCCTGGCCGCCGGATTGCCGATAGAACTAGCAGGACTTTCGCCGGTGAACAGCGGTGAACGACCAGGGAGGAGCGCCATGAACACGGTCGTGATCACCGGCTGCACCGTGGCCGACGGCCGGGCGGCCGAGGGGGCGAGCCCCGTCACGGACGCCGCGATCCTCGTCCAGGACGACCGCATCGCGGACGTCGGCCCCCGGCGCGACGTCCTCGGCCGGTCGTCCCCGGACGCCACCCGCATCGACCTCGGCGGCGCCTACGTCACCCCCGGCCTGGTCAACATGCACACCCACCTGTCGCTGTCCCTGCCCGGCACCGCCGGCGACCAGGTCAAGGACCTCAACCCGTACGAGCTGGCCCTCTACATGGCCGACGGCGCCCGCCGCACCCTCCACTGCGGCGTCACCACCGTGCGGTGCGTGGCGGAGAAGGACCACGCCGACTTCGCGCTGCGCCGCGCCATCGACGCGGGCCGGGTGCCCGGGCCGCGCGTCTTCACCGCCGGCCGCGCGCTCGTCTGCACCGGCGGGCACGGCCACGAGGGCACCGACACGCTGGAGTGCGACGGCGTGGACGGCCTGCGGCGCGGCGCCCGCGCCCAGATCAAGGCCGGCGCCGACCTCATCAAGGTGATGATCTCCGGCGGGATCGCCGGGCGGCACGAGGCGATCGACACGCCGCAGCTCTTCGCCGACGAGATGGCCGCGGTCATCGACACCGCGCACGCCTGGGGACGCAAGGTCACCGCCCACGCCGGCCCCGCCGCCGTGATCGCGCAGGCGGTGGAGCTCGGCCTGGACTGCGTCGAGCACGGCTACCAGCTCACGCCCGAGGTGGCCGCGCTCATGGCCGCCCGCGGCACCGCGCTGGTGCCCACCCTGCTCGTCACCCGCTGCAAGGAGTTCTTCGACGAGCTGGGCGTGCCCGAGTGGATGCAGTGCCGCTCGCTCGGCGCCGGCCCCGCCCACCTGGAGAGCTTCGCCGCCGCCGTGGCCGCCGGGGTGGAGGTGCTGCTCGGCAGCGACATGCCGCCGTACTGGTCGTTCGAGGGCACCAACGCGACCGTGCGCGAGCTGGAGCACATGGCCGAGGTGATCGGCCCGGCCCGCGCCCTGTACGCCGCCACCCTCGGCCCCGCCCGCTGGCTGCGCGCCGACGCCGACCTCGGCACCGTCGAGCCGGGCCGCTACGCCGACCTGATCGCGATGGACGAGGACCCGCTGGCCTCGGCGTCGGCGTTCCGCGGCGTGCGCTGGGTGATGAAGGGCGGCCAGGTCGTGCGCGCGGAGGCGGCCGCCGGCGGAAGGAGGCACGCGTGACCCCGGCCCAGGACGCCGCCGCGGCCATCGCCGCCGCCATCGACGACATGTACGCCGCGTTCCTCGCCGGCGACCGCGCCCGCTTCGACACCCACCTGCACCCCGACGTGACCACCTGGGAGACCCACCTGCCCGGCCCGCTCCGCACCCGCGCCGAGCTGGACGCCTACCGCGACGCCCGCGACGCCGCCGGCCCGCGCCCCGCCCTCGCCGTGCTCGCCGCCCGCGACAAGCGCGTCGACGTGTGGGGCGAGGTGGGCGTGGCGCGCTACGTCCTGGTGGCCGAGCCGCACGGCGCGCCCGCCCAGCGGAGCAGGGTCACCGACGTGCTGCGGCTCACCCGCGGCCGCTGGCTGATCGCCCACCACCACGCCGAGCTGCTGCGCGAGGAGGACGCTGCATGACCCACGACATGGAGATCCACGACCTGCGGGTCACCGTGGACGCCATCGAGGGCCGCTCGGTCTGCGGCATGGCCGTCGGCGACTACTTCGAGGTGGACAACAGCGCCCACCTGCGCCTGCCCGAGGGCCGGCACTTCTGCGTCTGGGCGCTGGCCAGCGTGCTGCCGTTCCTCGCCGCCAAGCAGCGCGACCTCGGGCCGGGCGACTGGCTGGAGCGCGACACCCTGTTCTGCTGCCCCGATCCCGAGGAGCGGCTGACCATGCGGGTGGAGCGGATCCGCCGGCGCGCGATGAACTCGGCGGACCTCACGTGAGCCGCGGCTTCGAGATCGGCCTCGGCCTGCAGAGCGACAAACGCCCCGGCGCGTACGCCCGGCTCGCCCGGATCGCCGAGGAGCACGGCATCGACGTGGTGTCGGTCTTCGGCGACCTCATGTACCAGCCGCCGATCTTTCCCCTGCTGGAGATGGCCGCCGCCACCTCCCGGGTGCGCCTTGGGCCGGCCTGCCTCAACCCGTTCTCGATGGCGCCGTACGAGATCGCCGGCCAGCTCGCCGCGCTCGACCTGGCCTCCGGCGGGCGGGCGTACCTGGGGCTGGCCCGCGGCACCTGGCTCGGCGAGGTGGGGCTCGCGCAGCCGCGCCCGCTGACCGCGCTGGCCGAGTGCGCCGAGGTCGTGTACCGGCTGCTCGGCGGCTCCACGTCGGGCTTCACCGGCGAGGTGTTCAGCCTGGCGCCCGGCACCGCGCTGCGCTACCCCGTGCAGCGGGCCCGGCCGCCGCTGCTCATCGGCGCCTGGGGCGCGCGGGGCGCGGCGCTCGCCGGGCGCGTCGCCGACGAGATCAAGGTGGGCGGCAGCGCCAACCCGGCGATGGTCGAGGTGATCCGCGAACGGCTGCGCCCCGGGGCCGAGCAGGCGGGGCGGCCGGTGGACGACGTCGGCGTCGTGCTCGGCGCGGTCACCGTCGTGGACGCCGATGGCAGAGCCGCCCGCGCGAGGGCCCGGCGCGAGGTGGCCATGTACCTGGCCGTCGTGGCCGAGCTGGACCCCACCGCGCACGTGCCGGCCGGCCTGCTGGAACGCGTCAGGGCCGAGGTCGCGGCGGGACGCGACGACGCCGCGGGCGCGCTCATCCCCGACGACCTGCTGGACCTGTTCGCCTTCTCCGGCACGCCCGAGCAGGTGGCGGCGCAGGCGCGGCGGCTCATCGACGCGGGGGTGCGGCGGGTGGAGTTCGGCACCCCGCACGGGCTCAGCGACGACGGCGGGGTGCGCCTGCTCGCGACGGAGGTCGTGCCGATGCTGCGCCAGGCGGCGCGCTGACGCCGGGGCCCGCCGGGCTCACGGCAGCTCGGTGACCGGCCGCCACCCCACCGGGCTGGACAGCACCATCGTGCTGGACGGCCGCCCGTACTGGGCCAGCCGGTCGATCAGCCGCTCGAAGTCCGCCATCGACGCCAGCGCGACCACCAGCAGACAGCACGTGTCACCGGTGACGCGGTACACCTGCACGATCTCCGGCTGCTCCAGCGCCTCCTCGTGGCGCAGCACGCACCGCGCCCCGTAACAGGACATCCGGATCAGCGCGCGCACCGCCCGCCCGGCCCGGCCGAGGTCCACGTGCGCGTGGTAGCCGGCGATCACGCCGGTCTCCTCCAGCCGCCGCACCCGCTCGGCCACGGCCGGCGCGGACAGGTGCACCCGCCGCGACAGCTCGCTGTAGGAGAGCCGGGCGTCGGCCTGCAGCTCGCCCAGGATCGCCCAGTCCATCGCGTCCACGGCACCCTCCCGGCACCCTCTCGGCACTCTCGGCAGCGGCGAAGGCGGATCCCCGGATCGGCTTTGCGAACGCGAACCCGATCCGCCTCAGCGCCTTCGATGTGCTCTTCAACCCCAGTTTGTCATGAGTGAACATTGAGGTGAACGAGGAGGAGTGATGGGCAGCCCCGAACTGAGCTTCACGCACGCCACGCCCTACGACGACTACGTCGGCACCGCCACCCTGCGCGCGCTGCCCGGCCCGCGCACCGACGCGCCCGAGGAGCCCGCCTTCCTGGTGACCACGCAGGTCATGGAGCTGTACTTCGGCCTGGTGCGCACCGAGCTGCGCCTCGCCGTCCGGCTGCTCGGCGGGCCCCGCCTGCCGGAGGCGACCGCGGCGATCGCCCGCGCGGCGGCGTACCTGGACGTGGTGAACGCCGCCTGGCGGCCGCTGAACCGCCTGACGCCGCGCCGGTTCAACGCCTTCCGCGCCGGGCTCGGCGAGGGCTCCGGGTTCCAGTCGGCGTTGTACCGCGAGGTGGAGTTCCTGCTCGGCGACAAGTCGGCGTCCCTGGCGCAGGTGCACCGCGGCAACCCCGAGACGTACCGCGAGCTGCTGGCGGCGCTGCGCGCGCCCAGCCTGTACGACGCCGCCCTGTCCGTCCTGGACCGCCGCGGCTACGACGTCCCCGCCGCCGTCCTGACCCGCGCGCCGGAGACGCCGTACCGGCCCGACCCGCAGGTGGAGAAGGCGTGGGCCCGCGTGTACGCCGAGCTCGGCCCCGGCGACGAGCTGTGGGAGCTGGCCGAGGCGCTGACCGACGTCTCCGACGGCTTCACGCAGTGGCGGGTTCGGCACCTCGCGGCGGTGCGCCGCTCGATGGGCGCCAAGGCCGGCACCGGCGGGTCGAGCGGCGCGAGCTGGCTGGAACGCACGCTGCGCCGCGAGATCTTCCCGGAGCTGTGGTCGGCCAGGACGCTGGTGTGAGCCGAGCCGCTGGAACGGCCGGGCCGCCGAAGCGGCCGGGCCGCCGAAGCGGCCGGGCCGCTAGAACAGCCGGGGCGTGACCACCGACACCACCGTCGTCACCTGGTCGGTGTCGTTGTACATGCTGTGCGGCACGGTGGAGCGCAGGTGCACGCTGTCGCCGGGACGCAGCCGGTGCTCCACCCCGTCCACCTCGTACAGCAGCTCCCCGCTGAGCACGTACGCGAACTCCTCGCCGGCGTGCCCGTACGCCGGCTCGCGCCGCCCGCCCGGCGCGATGTGCACCAGCAGCGGCTCCAGCACCAGGTGCGGGCCCCGCGCGGACAACATCCGGTACGTCTGCGCGCCCGACACGTACTCGGTGGCCGCCGTCTCCGCCCGGGTCAGCGTGAAGTGCTCCGGCAGCCGCCCGGCGTCCCGGCCCGGCGGGCGTGCGGGGGAGCCGTCGAAGAACTCGGCGACGCCCCGCCCGAGCGCCGCCGCGACGCTGTTGAGCGCGACCAGCCCGATCGTGGAGATCCCCCGCTCCACCTGCGAGAGAAACCCGATCGACAGCCCGGACCCGGCGGCGAGGTCGCGGAGGGTCATCCCGCGCTCCTTGCGGAACTGGCGCATCCGCGCGCCGACGAGCTCCTGGCGGGGCTCGTCCGCGCGCCGGTCCTCCGACGACGCCACCGGGAACCTCCATGCATGTCGGCCGGCCTTGTTCAGCACCGATGAACATATTTCACGGGAGGTCCGCGGGCCAACTCCGGCGGGCGGCGCCCGGTCAGGGATGCGCGTGCCGGTCGATGCCGAGGGTGGCGATGAGGTCCTCGTGCAGCTCGAACCAGACGCGGTGGCAGGAGTCGACGTCGGTGCGGTCGACATAGGCGCCGTCGCCGGCCCGGGCGCGCGCGAGCGCCGCGTCGAACCGGGCGTCGTAGCCGCGGAGCCGGGTCAGGACGTCGCCGAGCCGGCCGGCCAGCGGCACGAGCGCGCGGGAGACCTCGGCCAGCTCGTCGAGGACGCGGGCGTCCCAGGCGGGGTCGCGGTGGTCGTTCGGCGCGAGCCGGTCGCCGGCGTCGGGGCGGAGCTGCCAGTCGGTGCAGGCCCGCAGCAGGAGGGCGTTCAGCGGCAGGAACGCCCGGTAGACCTCCTCCACCTCGCCGGCGCGGCCGGTGCCGGCCAGCTCGGCGGCGAGCAGGCGCTCGTTCTCGGCCCGGCCCGCCTCCGTCAGCGACCAGCCCGCGGTGCCGGCGAAGGCGGTGTAGGAGGTCCAGCCGTACGCCTCGGCGTCGCGCAGCAGTTCCTCGGTTCCGGCCGGGTCCAGCCCGTACCGCCGCGCGACCGCCGGGGTGTCGGCGAACCCGAGGACGCGCACCCCGTGCAGGGCCAGCAGGCCGGGCTCCGACGCGCGCGTCATGAGCCGCCCTCCTGCCGCGCGGTCAGGCGGTTGTAGTGCTGCTGGCAGGCCTGCGGGGAGTTGAAGCCCATCGCCTCCGCCATCTGCGCCCAGGTCAGGCCGGCGCCGCGGGCGACGAACAGCAGGGCGGACTCCAGCCCGTCGATCTCGGCGCGGGCGGCGGGCAGCAGGGCGAGGGCGCTCAGCACGTCGTCGGGGGCCAGGGCGGCGTTGCGCCAGACGGCGAACTGGACCAGGTCGAGCGCCGAGGGCGGGGCCGGCGAGGGACGCCAGGGACGGGGGTCGAGCGCGTCCGCGCCCAGGCGGAGCAGGCGCTGGGTCGCGGCGCGCTCGCGGGCGGCCTGGGCGTGGTCCTCGTGCCCGGCGCGGGTGAGGTCCTCCTTGCGTGACATGCCGCCGATGATCCATCATCAATGAAATGTTGTCAACGTTTCGTTGAAAGGCGGGATGGATGATCGTACCTCTCGGCGCGGCCGACGCCGGCACGTGCGGGGGCAAGGCCGGGGCGCTCGGCGCGCTGCTGCGCGCGGGGCTGCCGGTCCCCGGCGGCTTCGTGATCCCGTTCGCCGCCTACCGCGCCGCCGTCCACGGCCTCGGCCGGGCCGGCGGCGTGCCCGAGTCCCTGCGGCGGGCGATCGAGGAGCGCCCGGTGCCCGCCGCCCTGGCCGACGCGCTCGGCCACGCCCTCGCCGAGCTGGGCGACCCGCCCGTCGCGGTGCGGTCGTCCGCGGCGGGCGAGGACACCGGGCAGGCGTCGGCGGCCGGTCAGCACGACAGCTTCCTCGCCGTGCGCGGGGCCGCCGCCGTCGCCGGGGCCGTACGCGCCTGCTGGGCCTCGCTGTTCACGGCGCGCGCCGTCGACTACCGCGGCGGGGGCGACGCGCCCGCCCCCGGTGAGCCGGCCATGGCCGTGCTCGTGCAGCGCCACGTGGACGCCGAGGTGTCCGGGGTCATGTTCACGCCGGACCACGCGGACGGGGTGACCCGCGTCGAGGCGTCCTGGGGGCTCGGCCCCAGCGTCGTCGGCGGCACGGTCACCCCTGACGCCTACCTCGTCGCGGGGGACGGGTCCGTCACCCGCGCGGTCGCGGACAAGCGGACCCGGCTCGACCGGCGCGGCGGGCGGCTCGTCCGGTCCGCCGTGCCCGGCCGCGACCGCGGCCGGCCGGCGGTCGGCGACGACTCCGCCCGGCTGCTCGCCGAGCTGGGCGACCGGATCGCCGCCGTACGGGGCGGGCCGCAGGACGTGGAGTGGGCGATCGCCGGCGGCCGGATCTGGATCCTCCAGGCCCGCCCGATCACCGCCGCGCCCCCACCCCTCACGCATCCCACCCCCACCGGCAATCCCGCCGCCACCGGCGGTCCCGCGCCCGCCGGTCAGGCCGCGCCCGCCGGTCAGGCCGCGCCCGCCGGTCAGGCCGCGCCCGCCGGTCAGGCCGCGCCCGCCGGTCAGGCCGCGCCCGCCGGTCAGGCCGCGCCCGCGCCGGGAACAGCGTCCGTGCTGGTCGGGACGCCCGGCAGTCACGGAGTGGCGACCGGCACCGCGAGGATCGTCCGGGGCCCCCGCGACTTCCCGGGCGCGCGCCCCGGCGACATCATCGTCTGCCCCTTCACCGACCCCGCCTGGACGCCGCTGCTGCGCGTCGCGGCCGGCGTCGTCACCGAGACCGGCGGCGTGCTCTCCCACGCCGCGATCGTCGCCCGCGAGCACGGCATCCCCGCCGTCCTCGGCGTCCCGGACGCGACGAGCCTGCTCCGCGACGGCACCACCATCACCCTCGACGGCACCACCGGCACCGTCACGGCCGCCTGACCAGGCATCCCGACACAGGAAGGAGCAGGGAAGCGGCCCGCCCGCGTCCCGCCGACCATGAGCACCCGGCACCTCTACCTGGCCCGCCACGGCGCGGCCGACGCGTTCGGCGACCTCACCGGGACCGGCCGCCGCCAGTCGCGCCTGCTCGGCGAACGGCTCGCCGCCCTGCCGATCGACGCCGTCTGGCACTCCCCGCTGCCGCGCGCCGCGGCCGCCGCCCGCGAACTGGCCCGCCACCTGGGCGGCCCGCCCGTCGCCGCCGCCCCCGAACTCGTGGACCACGTGCCCTACGTCCCCAGGGCCGCCGAGACGCCCCCGTCGTGGGCCGGCTTCTTCGACGGCTACGACGACGCCGAGGCGGCCGCCGGCCGGGAGCTGGCCGACGCCCTGGTCGCCCGCTTCGCGAGCGGCCCCGGCACCGCCGCCGACACGCACGAGGTGCTGATCACGCACGCCTACCCGATCGCGTGGCTGGTGCGGCACGCCCTGGACGCGCCGCCGTCCCGATGGCTCGGCCTGAACAGCGCCAACGCCGCGCTCACCGTCATCCACTACCGCGCCGGCCTGCCGCCGACGCTGGTGATGTTCAACGACATGAGCCACCTCCCGGCCGAGCTGCGCTGGACCGGGTTCCCCGCCGGCGTGCGGCCCTGAGCGGCGTCAGCCGCGGCCGGGGCCCGCCGCCCCGCCGGCCGTCGGGCCGTCGCTGAGCTGCAGCATCGCCTCGGTCATGGTGGTGAACACCGGCAGCAGGCCGGTCAGCTCCGGCCGCGCCAGGGCGGGCCGCACCTGCTCCCGTACGCCCGCCACGGCCATGAGCCCGCCCTGGAGGCGGAAGGCGTGCGCCAGGCTGAGCAGCGTCTCGACCTCGAAGGCGTCGAGGGTGCCGAGCCGGCTCACCTCCAGGACGAGCCGCGGCCCGTCCCCGGCCAGGAGCTCCATCTCCCGTTCGATGCCGGCCGCGGTCGCCCGGTCGAGGCGGCCCTCCAGGACGATCGCCGCCCAGTGCCGCCGGTAGTCCGGGACCCGTCTGTGCGCCCCCACGGTGGTCACAGCTCGAAGACCAGGCGGGCGGGCACGGTGCCGGCCAGGACGTCGTCGAAGGACTGGTTGATCTCCTCCAGCTTGCGCGTCTGGTAGATCACCTTCGTCCGCCCGGCGGCGTGCAGCCGGAACACCTCGGCCAGGTCGGCGCGGGTGCCGACGATGGAGCCGATGACGCTGATGCCGCCGAGCACGGTCTCGAAGATCGGCAGCCGCATCGTGTTGTCCTTGGGCAGCGAGACCAGCACCAGCCGGCCGCCGCGGCGCAGCGAGGCGTGCGCCTGCTCCAGCACGCGCGGGCTGGCGGCCAGCACCACGGCCACGTCCGCGCCGCCCAGGGCCCTGATCGCGGCGACCGGATCGGCCAGCGCCGCGTTGACCGTGTGCGCCGCGCCCAGCTCCCTGGCCAGCCGCAGCTTGTCCTCGGTGACGTCGACGGCGACGGTCTCGGCGCCGAAGATCTGCGCGTACTGCTGGGCCAGGTGGCCGAGCCCGCCGATGCCGAAGATCGCCGCCCGCTCGGCCGGCCGCAGCCCGGAGACCTTGACCGCCTTGTACGTGGTCACCCCGGCGCAGGTCAGCGGCGCGGCCTCGGCCGGGGCGACCCCGTCGGGCACCGGCACCACGTAGGCGGCGTGCGCGACGGCGTACTCGGCGTGGCCGCCGTCGATCGCGTACCCGCTGTTGAGCTGCGACTCGCACAGGGTCTCCCGGCCGCTGACGCAGTACGCGCAGGTGCCGCAGGCGTAGCCGAGCCAGGGGATGGCCACCCGCTCGCCGACGACCCGGCCGGTCACGGCGGACCCGGTCTCCTCGACGACGCCGACGCCCTCGTGGCCGGGGACGAACGGCAGCGCGGGCTTGACCGGCCACTCGCCGCGCGCGGCGTGGATGTCGGTGTGGCACAGCCCGCTGGCCTCGACGCGGACCAGGACCTGGCCGGGGCCCGGCTCGGGGACGGGCACCTCCCGCAGCTCGACGGGCTGGTCGAAGGCGGTGACGACGGCAGCGCGCATGATTGTTCTCTCCTCACGTCGCTCCCAGCCTCGCCGCGCCGACAGGGCCGCGCTCAGGGCCGAAAGGCCCGAACCGGAAGGTCTTGCGTCCCGGCCCCGCCCGCGGCCCGCGCGCCGTCAGGCTCCGGGAACGGTGCTGACCAGGCCGTGGTCGCCGTCGGCCCGCCGGTGGACGACGCAGCCGGCCCCCGTCGCCGCGTCGGCGAAGAACACGAACGGCAGGCCGGTCAGCTCCAGCCGTTCGACGGCCTCGGACACGGTGAGCCGGCACGCGGGCGACGCGCTGACCGAGATCGCCGCGCAGATCGGCGTCGGCAGGCCGGGCCCGGGGACGAGCTGGGCGAGCCGGTAGCCGCCGCCTGCGCGGTACACGATGCTGTCCCGGCCCGTCACGTCCTCGGTGAACAGCAGGAAGTCGAGGCCGCGCTGCTCCATGTCGACGACCGCCTCGTCGGGGACGGTGCGGTCCGCCGCGAGCCGCCGCACGATCCGGGGCTGCTCGCCGGCGTGGCGGGGCCCGGGCCGGCGGTGGTGGCGCCTGCGCCGGTTCTCCCAGTCGCGGGCGCTCTCCAGCAGCCGGCTCCGCAGCCGGTCGCGGAGCACGTGGATGGCCGCCCGGGTGGAGGCGGCACTGGCCTGCGCCCTGACGAGCCGTCCCTGGACGTCCAGCACCGCCTCGGCCGTCCGGCGCCGGGCCGCGAGGCCGGGCGCGGTGGCGAGCGTGACCTTCGCGGCGATCACCGGTTCGTGCGCCAGCCCGGCCAGTTCGGCCATGGTCACCCTGGCCCGCCGGACGTCGGCGGGGCGGATCCCGCCACGGATCTTGACCTGCACGTCGGCGGGATCGAGAGCGGTGGGCATGTGCCTCATGCGTGAGCACCTTCTTCGCATCCGTTGCTGATGCCTCCACCCTCTGACCAGCACGGACCCCGCTGCCAGGGACTTTCGCCCTTATCAGGGAGGACGTTGGGGCTAGTGGGACCGCTGTGACCGGGGTCAGGGACGGGTCTCGTGGAAGGCCCGGCGGTACTCGGTTGGCGTCACGCCGACCGTGCGGGTGAAGTGGTGGCGCAGGTTGCCCGCCGAGCCCAGCCCGCACTCCTCGCCCACCCGGTCCACCGGCAGGTCGGTGGACTCCAGGAGCTGCCGGGCCCGCGACAGCCGCTGGGCGTGCAGCCAGCGCAGGGGAGTGGTGCCGGTGGCGTCGTGGAAGCGCCGGGCCAGGGTGCGGGGGCTCAGCCCGGCCTGCCTGGCCAGGTCGGCGACGGTGAGCGGGTCGCGCAGGCGCTCGGCCGCCCACTGCAGCAGCGGGGCGAGGCCGTCGCCGTCGGTGCGGGGCATCGGGGCGTCGATGTACTGGGCCTGGCCGCCCGGCCGGTGCGCCTGGACGACGAGGCGGCGGGCCACCTGGTTGGCGACGTCCGCGCCGAGGTCCTGGCGGATGACGTGCAGGCACAGGTCGAGCCCGGCGCTGCGGCCCGCGCTGGTCAGGATGTCGCCGTCGTCCACGTACAGGACGGACGGGTCCACCAGGACCCGGGGGTGGCGGGCGCGCAGCAGGCCGGTGCGCATCCAGTGGGTGGTGGCGGGCCGGCCGTCGAGCAGGCCCGCCGCGGCCAGCGCGAACGCCCCCGTGCACAGCGAGACCAGGCGCGCGCCGCGCGCGTGCGCGGCCCTGAGCGCGTCCAGCAGGTCAGGGTGGGGCCGGGCGTCGCCGTCCACGTGGTCGGCGGGCAGCGCGGGCACGACCACCGTGTCCGCGCTCGCCAGCGCGTCCAGCCCGTACGGCGGCGTCAGCGTGAACCCGTGACGGGTGCGGACCGGTCCTGCGGCCGCCAGGCGCAGCTCGTACCAGGGGTCGGCGAGGTCGGTCCGGGCCAGCCCGAACGTCTCGCAGACGATGGACAGCTCGAAGATCGGCATGCCGTCGAGCACGGCCACCGCGACCACTCCAGGCGTCTTCACACGCTCCAGCCTAGCGGCAGGATTTTGACGGAGGTAGGCAGTCCTGCCACTCGTGAACCGGATCGGCCTTCGCCAGGGTGAGATGCGTGAACGACATCACCATCAAGGCCGGGGTCATCGGCCTCTGCCTGGCCGCGTCGGCCACGCCGTCCCCGCTCTACAAGCTCTACGCCGCCGCCTGGGCGATCCCCACGTCCACGATGACGCTGGTCTACGCCACGTACTGCCTCGGGGTGCTCGCGGCGCTGCTGCTGTTCGGGCGGGTCTCCGACTCGTGGGGGCGGCGGCCGGCCGTCCTGGCCGGGCTGGCCGGGCTGCTCGTCTCGCTGGGGCTGTTCGCGGCGGCGTCCGGGGTGGGCTGGCTGTTCGCCGCGCGCGGCCTGCAGGGCGTGGCCACCGGCGTCGCGATCAGCGCCGCCGGCGCGGCCCTGCTCGACCTGCGGCCGGCCGCCGCCGGGCTGATCAACACGCTGGCCAGCGGGCTCGGGATGGGGACCGGCGCGCTGCTCGGCGCGGTCCTCGTCGAGTACGCGCCCGCCCCGCTGCTCACGCCGTTCGCCGTCCTCGCGGCGGTCGGCCTCCTGCTGCTGGCGGGGGTGTGGCGGCGGCCGGAGACGGCCGGGACGCGCTCCGGGTTCCGGATGGCGGCGCCCGGGGTGCCGAGGGAGATCGCCGCGACGTTCGCGCTGTCGGGGCTCGGGGTGACGTCGTCCTGGTCGATCGTCGGGCTGTACCTGGCGCTGGTGCCCGCGCTGGCGCCCGCCCTGACGGGGTCGGCCGGGAACCTGCCGGGCGGGCTGGCCGTCTTCGTCATGGGCACGGCCGCCGCGCTGGCCCCCGTGCTCGCCCGCCGCCTGCCCGGGCCGGCCTCCGGAGGGCTGCCGGCGGTCACGCAGCTCTGGTCCGGCATGCTCGTCCTCGCCGCCGGGGTCGCCCTCATGTCCCTGTCGGTCTCGGCGGGCAGCGCGGCCGGGTTCGTCGCGTCGAGCGTGGTCATGGGCCTCGGCGGCGGGCTCGGGCTCGGCGGCTCGCTGGGGCTGCTGGGCGCGGCGGCCCCACCCGACCACCGCGCCCGGGTCATGTCCGCGTTCTACGTCGTCGCGTACGCCGCGATCTCCCTGCCCGCGATCGCCGCCGGGTTCGTGGTGCGGACCCTCGGGCCGGTGGCCACCTTCCGCGTCTTCGGCGCGGGCATCGCCGCCGTCGCCCTCGCCACCGCGCTCACCACCGCCCTGCTCACCCGCGCCAGGACCCGGCGTCTCACCGGGCCGGGCCTGCTGAGCGGTCGTAGGCCCGCCGGGCCGCGGTGATGGCGGGGCGGCGAGCCGGGCCCAGGCCGTGAGCGCCTCCAAGGGGACCTCGGGCAGGGGGCAGTCGTCGGACGGGGCGTCGGGCGTGATCTGCTCTGGAAGGCCCTGCCGTGGTGCTCCACCCGGGCATGCTCCCGGCCTCCGCTCGGCGGTCGGGCCCACGCTGCGCCTGCTCGGCCTGCCCGACGGCGCCGACGCGTACCAGATCATGCGGCAGAGCGCCGCCGCCGACCGCCAGGGCTGCTGGGCCCGATCGGCGGACGTGCTGCCGGCCGTCCTGCCGTTCCTGGCCGCGCACGCCCAAAGATCCTGAGCGTGGTCACGCGCCGGGGAAGAGAGCCGCGGCCACGTGCCGGGTGTCGGTGTACTCGACGACCGAGGTGATCCGGCCGTCCCGGACCGTGCAGACGCCGGCGCAGCGGTTGTCGTAGACGCCCCCGTACACCGTGCGCGCCGTCGAGGTCCACTCGGCGACCACGCGGTCGCCCTCGGCGATCGTGCTGACGAGCCGCACCTCCATCGTGCCGGGGACGAGGATCGGCCCCAGGCCGCCGAGGAAGTCGTCGACGATCGCGTCGCGGCCCCGCCACACCTTCGAGATCGGCAGGTCGCCGGGGTAGTGCCAGGTCGCGTCCTGGGCGAAGCTGTCGCGGATGACGGCGGCGTCGCCGTCGCGGACGGCCTCGACGTAGCGGACGACGACGGCTCTGGGGTCGGTGACCTCGCTCATGGTCATTCTCCGTTCACAGTGAGGACGGCCTTGCCGCGGACGCGGCGCTCGCGCAGGTCGGTGAGCACGCTCGCGGTGTCGGCCCAGTCGGCGAGCCGGCCGATCTCCGGGTGCAGGCGGCCCTCGGCGGTCAGCCGGACGAGCGTCGCCAGGTCGTCGCCGAGCGGCGTGTCGTCGTCCAGGTAGTGGAAATGGCGGATGACGGCCGACTCCGGCCCGTCGAAGAAGGCGAAGAAGTCGAGCGTCGACGGCCGCCGGCCGGCCTGCCCGAACCAGATCAGCGTGCCCCGCCTGGCCGTCCGGGCCAGCGCGAGGGGCAGGGCCGGGCCGCCGGTCGACTCCAGCACCAGGTCGTACGGGCCGCGCGCGTCGGCCAGGTCGTGGACGACGCGCGCCGCGCCGAGCTCGGCGAGCCGGGCGCCGCGGCCCGCGTCCCGGGTGACGGCGGTGACCTCGGCGCCGGCGGCGGCCGCCAGCTCGGTCACGTAGTGGCCCACGCCGCCGGACGCGCCGGTCAGCAGCACCCGCCGGCCCAGCACCGGTCCGGCCGCGCGGAGCAGCCGCAACGCGGTGAGCCCGGCGAGCGGCAGCGCCGCGGCCTGGTGGGTGGTGACGCCGTCGGGCAGCACGGCGAGCGCGTGCGTCGGGACGGCCGCGTACTCGGCCCAGCCGCCCGCCATGGGATGGCCGACGACGCGGGCGATGCCGCCCGGCCCGCTGCCGTCGGCGGCCGGCTGGACCACCAGGCCCGCGACGTCCTTGCCCGGCCGGTCGCCGGGCGCGGGCCGCTCCAGCTTGAACGTCTCGCCCCGGTTGACGGAGAACGCCTCCACCTTCACCAGCACCTCGTCCGGCCCGGGCACCGGCTCCGGGACGTCGGCGAGCACGACCGGTTCCGCGGGATCGCCGGTCGGGATGAGAGCCTTCATGGTGGTTTCCTCCTCAAGTGCGTGTCGGCGGCCAGTCCAGCAGGCGGGCCGGCGGCCGGGCCAACAACGGGACCGTCCGGCTCACAACGCCGGGTTGTCGGATATGGTCAGCGGCGTGGACCTGGACCTGGCGCTGGTTCGCGCGTTCGTCGCGACCGCGGAGGAACTGCACTTCGGGCGGGCCGCCCAGCGGCTGCACACCAGCCAGCAGGCACTGTCCAAGCGCGTCGCCCGCCTGGAGTCGCTGCTCGCGGTGCGCCTGTTCGAGCGCGCGGGCGGCACCCGGCTCACCGAGGCGGGCGAGCGTCTGCTCCCGGCCGCCCGCGAGGCCCTGGCGGCGGGGGAGCGCGCGGTCGCGGCGGTCCTCGGCCCCGGTCCGGTGGTGCGGATCGACGTGTGGGGCCATCTGTACGCGCCGATGCGCACCGTCGCGCAGGCGGTGGCGGCGTTCGGCGCGGTGCGCCTGCAACCCGGCCCGGCCCGCGACTGGCCGTCGGCGGCGGAGCTGCTGCTGCGCGGCGAGACCGACCTGGGCTTCGGCCGGGTGCACCCGCTCGGCGACGGCCGCGACGCCGGGCTCGCCCACCGCCTGGTGCGCCTGGAGCCCGTCGACGCCCTGGTCAGCACCTCGCACCCGCTGGCCGGCGCGGCCGAACTGCGCCCCGCCGACCTGCGCGGCAGCACCCTGTGGTGCCCGGCCGAGCTGACCCGCCTGGACTTCCTGCGGCGCTTCGCCGACGAGTTCGGCCTCACGCGGCGCGAGGACGGCCCCAACCTCGGGCTCGACCACCTCGTGGAGCACGTCCGGGCCGATCCGTCGTGCTTCACCCTGTTCCCCGCGGACGCGCCGCTGCCCGACCACGCGGGCCTGCGCGCGATCCCGCTCACCGGGCCCACGCCGCTGTACGCGTGGTCGCTGGCCTGGCGCGAGTCCCGCCGGCACCCGCTGCTCGACCTCCTGCTGCGCGGGTTCGCGGACGTGGGCCGGGCGCGGCGGTGGCTGGAGTACGCTCCCGGGCGCGACTGGCTGCCGGACGCCGACCACGCGAAGCTCGTCCAGGTGCGCTGACCGGCGCCTGAGGTGTCAGCCCGGGGGCTCCTGGGCGGCGTCGCCCAGCTCCTCGGCCCAGCGGCGGCTCCACGCGCTGAGCGGGGCGAGCGCCTCGACCAGGTCCGCGCCGAGCGGGGTGAGCCGGTAGCCGCCGCCGTCCTGGGCGACCAGGCGGACGGCGGCCAGCTCGTCGAGCCGGTCGCTGAGCACGCTGGACGACATGCCCTCGCACCGCCGCTGAAGCTCGCGGAAGCCCGCCGGGGCCCGGCTGAGCTCCCACAGGATGCGCATCGTCCAGCGCCGGCCGAGCAGGTCGAGCGCCGCCATCACCGGACGCCCGGACGCCGAGCCCCGGGCCGGCCGGCCCGGCCGGGGCGTGCTTGCCGCCATCGTCACCCCTCTTGCGGTTCTGTTTTCGAAGCATCATAGTGGTTCGGAAGCCGAAGCAGGAGAGGGAGTCCTGATGCCGCGCGTCGCACCGCTCGAACCGCCCTATCCGGCCGACGTCGAGCGGTCGCTGCGCCGCTGGATGCCGCCCGGCGTGCCGTACCAGCCGCTCCTGCTGTTCCGCGTCCTGCACCGCCACCCCGAGCTGGCCTCGCGGATGTTCCCCCTGGGGGCGGGGCTGCTGGGCCACGGGCTGCTGCCCGCCGCCGACCGGGAGCTCGTCATCGCCCGCGTCACCGCGCGCGCCGGCTGCGGGTACGAGTGGGGCGTGCACGCGGCGACCCTCGCCCCGCAGGCCGGGCTCACCCCCGAACGGCTGCGCGCGACCGCCACCGGACCGGGGACCGGCGGCGGGCCGGGAACCGACGGCTCCTGGCCGCCCCGCCACGCGGCCCTGCTCGCCGCCGTGGACGAGCTGCACGACACCGCCCGGCTGTCGCGGCCCGCCTGGGACGCCCTGCACGCTCACTACGAGGACGCGCAACTGCTCGAACTGCTCGTCCTGGCCGGCTGGTACCGGACCATCGCCTACCTGGCGAACGGCCTCGAACTGGAGGACGAGCCCTGGGGCGTGCCGTTCCCCGGGCCCGGCCGGGCCGGCCGGTGACCGCCGCCGGCGACGGGGCCTCCACGGCGGGAAACGGGGAGGCTGCGGCGAGGGAGGAGGAGTTCGTGGCAAGAGGCGAGGAGCCGGCGGCGACCGGTGGGCGGGCGCTGGTGCCGGCGCTGGTGTTCATCGCGCTCGTCGTCGCCGTCGTCGGCAGCCTCGGGGCGCCGCTCATCACCACGGTCGCGGGCGACCTCGGCGTGTCGCTGGCCGCCGCCCAGTGGACGCTGACCGCCCCGCTGCTGGTCGGCGCGATCGCCACCCCGCTGCTGGGCCGCCTCGGCGCGGGCCCGGGCCGCCGCCTGGCCGTCCTGGCGACGCTGGCGGTCGTGGTGGCGGGCAGCCTGCTGACCGTGGCGCCGCTGCCGTTCGGCTGGCTGCTGGCCGGACGGGTGGCGCAGGGCGCGGGGCTGGGGCTGCCGCCGCTGATGATGGGCGTCGCCCGCGACCACCTGCCGCCGGCCCGCTCCGGCCCGGTGATCGCGCTGCTGTCGGTGGCCTCCGTCATCGGCATCGGCGTCGGTTACCCGCTGGCGGGGCTGCTGACGGAGCTGGCGGGGCTGCGCGCGGCGTACGGGCTGGGCCTGCTGATCACCGCGGTCGCGCTGGCCGCCGCCTGGCGGTCGGTGCCCCGGCCGCCGGCCGGCCGCCCGTCCGCGGTGGACGTGCCGGGCGCGGCGCTGCTGGGCGCGGGCCTGGCCGCGCTGCTCCTGGCGATCAGCCAGACCGCCCTGTGGACCCGCCGCCCTGAGCTGGGCGCGGCGCTGCTGGCCGGCGCGGCGGTGCTGCTGGCCGGCTGGGTGCTGCGCGAGCGCCGCTCGGCGGCCCCGCTGGTGGACCTCGCGCTGCTGCGCGAGCCGGCGGTGGCGGGGGCCAACGCGGTGATGCTGCTCGGCGGCGTCGGCATGTACCTGCTGCTGACGCTGGTGACCCGTTACGTGCAGACGCCGGCGTCCGCCGGGTACGGGTCCGGCGTCGGGGTGTTCGTGGCGGGCCTGGTGCTGGTGCCGTTCTCGGTCATGGGGTTCGCCGGCGGGCGGCTGGCGCCGCCGTTGCTGCGGCGGCTCGGCCCGGCGGCGGCGCTGGCGGCCGGCGGGCTGGCCGTGCTGGTGGCGCTGGTGGGGTTCGCGCTGGCCCGCGACGGGCTGTGGCCGGCGTTCGCCGTGATGGGCCTGCTCGGCCTGGGCGTCGGCGCGTTCTCGGCGGCCATGCCGGCGGCGATCCTGGCCGTCACCCCGGCGGCGGAGACGTCCAGCGCGATGAGCTTCAACCAGGTGGTGCGCAGCGTCGGCTACTCGGTCGGCAGCGCGCTCGGCGGCCTGACGCTGGCCGCCGGCACCCCGCCGGGCGGGCGGTTCCCGGCCGCCGCCGCGTACACGACGGCGGCGTGGGTGGGCGCGGCGGCGACGGCGGTGACCGTCGTGGCCGCGCTCGCGCTCCGGCGGGCCACCGCGGCCACCGGACCCTCCTGAAGCCGCCCCTCACGTGGTGGGGCAGGCGGCGGCCATGATGCCGTGCACGGCCTGGCCGATCCGCTCGGCCGCCCGGTCGGGGTCGGGCCGGCCGGCGTCCAGCCAGGCGATGACGGCCTCCAGGGTGAAGCCGGGAACCACGCTGGCGGCCCAGTCCAGCCACGGCCCCTCCGGGATGACGCGCGCCAGGTTGCGCCGGCCGACCTCGCGGGAGGCGGCGGTGATGGAGTCGATCAGGTCGCGGAAGTCGGGCTCGCGGGCGGCGTGACGGAACAGCAGCCGGAACCCGTCGGGGTCGGCGGCGGCGGCGCGCAGCAGGGCGGGGATGGCGTCGTCGCCGAAGTCGTCGGCGCCGGTGGCCTCGGCCAGGCGCACGCAGGCCCGATCGAGCACGGCCCGGTAGAGGTCGGCCTTGGACTCGAAGTGCCGGTACAGCAGGGCCCGGGTCAGCTCCGCCTCGGCGGCGATGTCGTCGAGGCCGGTGGCGGTGTAGCCGGCGCGGGCGAAGGCGCGGGTGGCGGCGTCCAGGATCTGCTCGCGCCGCTCGGCGCGGCGCAGCCGCCGCACCGCCGGCGCCGCGACGGCCTCGCCGCCCGCATGGGGATCGCTCATCAACCCTCCACTTGTAGAAGTCAAAGTATACATATAGCTTTTTAGACGTCGGAGTATACAAACGCACGTCTACCTCGTGGAGGCGCCGTGTCCACCCCCGCTCAGCTGCCGTACGAGCAGCCGGACCCGATGCGGCCCGCGCCCCTGCTGCGCGAGCTGCAGGTCCGTGGTCCCATCCACGCCGTCCGGACCGCGGTCGGCGACCCAGGCTGGCAGGTCACCGGGTACGAGGAGGTGCGCCGGCTGCTCGACGACGACCGGCTCGGCCGCGCCCACCGCGAGCCCGGCAAGGCCGCCAGGACGGGGGAGTCGGCGATGTTCGGCGGCCCGTTGGGCGACTTCGACACCGAGCAGGCCGACCACCGGCGGATGCGCTCGCTGCTGCAGCCGCACTTCTCGCCGAGGCGGATGCGCGCGCTGCGCGCCCGTGTCGAGACGCTCACCGCCGGCCTGCTGGACGAGCTGGCCGCCGCCGGCCCGCCCGCCGACCTCCACGCCGCCCTGGCGCTGCCGCTGCCCATCGCGGTCATCTGCGAGCTGCTCGGTGTGCCGTACGAGGACCGGGCCCGGTTCCGGGCGTGGACCCAGGCCGCCGCGGACATCACCGACCGCGCCCGCTCGGAGCAGGGACTGACCGAGCTGTTCGGCTACGGACAGCGGCTCGTCGCGCGCAAGAGAGCCGAGGGCGACCCGGACGCGGACGTGATCTCCCGGCTGGCCGCCACCGACGGAGTCAGCGACGACGAGGCCGCCGCGATGGGCATGTTCCTGCTGTTCGCCGGGCACGAGACCACGGTCGCCGCGATCGACGAGGGCGCGTTGTGGCTGCTGGCCCACCCGGAGCAGTGGCGGGCCCTGGTGGCGGATCCGTCCCTGGTCGATGCGGCCGTGGAGGAGATCCTGCGCGCCCCTGGTACGGGAGGAAGCGGCATCCCGCGCTACGCCCGCGAGGACCTCGAGATCGCCGGCGTGCGCGTCCGCGCTGGGGACCTGGTGCTGCTGGACACCGGTGCGGCCAACCACGACGCCGCCATATTCACCGACCCCGACCGCTTCGACCTCGGCCGCCCCGCCGTGCCGCACCTCAGCTTCGGCCACGGCGCCCGCTACTGCATCGGCGCGCCCCTGGCCCGGATCGAGCTGCAGGTCGTCTTCGCCCGGCTCGCCGTCCGCTTCCCCACCCTCAAGCTCGAGTGCGCGCCCGGCGAGCTGAGCTTCAATGCGCACACGCTGACCGGCGGGCTGACCGCGCTTCCCGTCACCTGGTGAGCAGGGCTCGGTCCGTCCCGTTCGCGAGGGGGACGGGCCGCCGTCGGGCTAGCGTGGGTGCGCATGACGCACACCGAGATCGAGATCAGTGCCGAGCTCGTGCGAGAGCTGCTGCGCGAGCAGCACCCCGACCTGGCCGGCCGCCCCGTGCGGCTCGGCGCGCGCGGCTGGGACAACCAGGTGTGGCGGCTCGGCGACGACCTCGCCGTCCGGCTGCCGTGGGCGACGGGCCCCGCGGACGAGCTGCTGCGCAAGGAGTACGCCTGGCTGCCCGTGCTCGCCCCGGGCCTGCCGCTGCCGGTGCCCGTCCCGCAGCGCCTCGGCGAGCCGTCCGCGCTGTACCCGCGGCCGTGGATCGTCACGACCTGGGTGCCGGGCGAGCCCGCCGACCGGGCCCCCGCCAGGCGCGGCGAGCAGGCGGCCGACGCGCTGGCCGCGTTCCTGACGGCGCTGCACCGGCCCGCCCCGGCCGAGGCGCCTTCCGGCCGCTTCGGCCGGGGCGGGCCGCTGGCCGGCTGCGCGGAGGGGTTCACGCGATCGCTTGACGAGGCCGCCGGGCGGGGGCTCGTTCCCGACCCGGAGGCCGTCCGCGCGGTCTGGGCGGACGCCGCCGCCGCGCCCGGCTGGGACGGACCGGCGGTGTGGCTGCACAGCGACCTGCACCCGGCCAACGTCCTGACCGCGGACGGCGCCCTCCGCGGCGTGGTCGACTTCGGCGACCTCTGCGCCGGCGACCCGGCCGCGGACCTCGCCGCCGCCTGGATCCTGCTGCCGGACGGCGCCCTCGACCGCTTCCACGCCGCCTACCGGCCGGCCCCGGACGCCGCGTCGCTGCGCCGCGCCCGCGGCTGGGCGGCGGGGCAGGCCCTCGGCTGCCTCCTCGTCGGTGACGCCGGCGTCCACGGCCGCCCCGGCGGCAAGGCGACCTGGGGCCCGCCCGCCCGCGCCGCCCTGCGCCGCCTCACCACGACGGCCCCCTGACCGGCCCCTCGTCCGGCCCCTCGTCCGCCCCCCGTCCGCCCCCCGTCCGCCCCTCGTCCGGCCCCTCGTCCGGCCCCTCGTCCGGCCCCTCGTGCGGCCTCCGTCCGGCTCCCTGTGCGGCTCCCCGTCCGGCCGCCGTCCGGCCCTCGTCCGGCCGCCGTCCGGCCCTCGTCCGGCGCCCATCCGGTCGCCGGGGGAGGCCCGGCGGGGTCAGATCCAGCCCTCCTCCCAGGCCCGGTGCGCGGCCGCGTGCCGGGAGGTGACGCCCAGCTTGGCCATCGCCGCCGACAGGTAGTTGCGGACGGTGCCCGGCGCCAGGTGCACCTCGGCGGCGATCTCCCGGACGGACGCGCCGCCGCGCGAGGCCCGCAGCACCTCCAGCTCCCGGGCGGTCAGCGGGCAGTCGTCCTCGGTCAGGGCCGAGGCCGCGATGTCGGGGTCCACGTAGCGCCGGCCGGCCGCGACCGCCCGGATGATCTCGGCGAGCTTCTCGGCGGGCGTCGTCTTCGGCACGAACCCGCTCACCCCCGCCGCCAGCGCCCGCCGCAGGACGCCGGGCCGGGCGTGCCGCGTCACCAGCACGACCTTCGCGGCGGTCGCGGCGCGGATCTCCTCGGCGGCCCGCAGCCCGTCGGCGGGCGGCATCTCCAGGTCGAGCACGGCGATGTCCGGAGCGTGCCGCCGCGCCAGCCGTACCGCCTCCGCCGAGTCGGCCGCCTCGGCGACCACGGTGAGGTCGTCCTCCAGCTCCAGCAGCGCGGACAACGCGCTCCTGAGCAGGTCCTCGTCGTCGGCGAGCAGCAACCTGATCATCGTTCCCCCTCGTCCGGCGCGGGGACGCGCGCCTCCACCGTGAACCGGTCGCCGGACTGTCCCCAGCTCAGCTCGCCGCCGGCGGCCGCCAGGCGCTCGGCCAGCCCCCGCAACCCGGTGCCGCCGGGGTCGGCCGGCGCGGGCGGAGCGCCGTCGTTGCTCATCCGCAGCCGCGCCGTCCCGCCGGCCAGCTCGTACGCGACGTCCGCGCGCCGCGCCCGGCTGTGCCGCAACACGTTCGTGGTGGCCTCCCGCACCACCAGCCCCAGGAGGTGCCGGGCGGCGGCGGGCAGCGCGCCGGCGGCGGGGCCGGTCGTCAGGCCGGCCTCGATCCCGGCCGCCGCCAGCACCTTGGCGGCGTTGGCGAGCTCGGCCTCCAGCGTGGTGCGCCGGTAGCCCTGGACGACGGCGCGGGTGTCGCGCAGCGCGTCGGCGGCCAGGGCCTGCACGTGCCGCATCTCGGCCGCCGCCCGGCGCGGGTTCGTCTCGGCCAGGCGGGCGGCCAGCTCGCTCTTCAGCGCGATGACCTGCAGGTGGTGGCCCTGGATGTCGTGCAGGTCGGCGGCGAAGCGCAGCCGCTCGTCGCGTACCGCGAGCTCCGCCGACAGGCGGCGGGCCTCGTTCAGGCGGGCGGCGACGTCCCAGGACCACAGCAGGCCGAGCGTGGTCCAGGCGACGAACAGCACCAGCCCGGGCGGGAACGCCGCCGAGACCGGCCGCCACCCGTCCGCCAGCCCGCCCACCAGCCCCGCCGCGAGGGCGGCCGCGGCGATGGCGATCCACCGGCGGCGCGCGGGCAGGAACGTCGCCCCGACCGACACCATCGTGGCCGGGGCCAGCGCCCACAGCCGGTACTCGGGCACGAGGAGCAGGATCGCCGCGCAGGCGAGCGCGGCCACGCTCCCGGCCGCCAGCCAGCCGGCCACCGCGCGACCCGCCACCGCGCGACCCGCCACCGCGCGACCCGCCACCGCGCGACCGGTCGGCGTGGGCGGGCGCAGCCGGAGGTTGAGCAGCACCGTCAGGGCCGCCACCGTGACCGCCAGCGACAGCCCGCCGGCCGCCCGCACGGCCGGCGCGACGGCGGCGTCCCCGATCCAGTCCTTGGCGCTGAAGGCCAGGAAGAAGACGGTGACGGCCAGGACGCTCCACAGCGTGGAGCGGCGGAAGCCGCTGAGACGCGGCGCGGGATCGGCCGTCACTTCGGACACCCGAGCATTATCGGACGAATGACAAGTGTCATGCGATCGCATGACATGCCCATGGCCGGACGTGCGGTTCCGGCACTGACGGCCCCCGGTCCCGCCACGGAAGGCTGGAGCGCGTAGATACCCCTCGGGAGTAGACAGGAAGACCGTCATGACCGCCTCCGCAGCCCGCCCGCCGTCCCGCAGGAACCCTCTCGCGGCGCTCGCCGCCCGCTGGCCCACGCTGGTCGCCCTCGGCTCCGCCGCGCTGAGCATCGCCGGGACCGGCGACCTCGCGGGCGAGGTCCACGGCCTGGCCGAGGCCCTGATCCTGCTGCCGCTGCTCTACCTGCTCGTCGCCAAGCTGAACCGGCCGCGGCTGTCGTGGCCGATCCTGGTCGGGTGCGCGGTCCTCATCGTCGTGCTGCGCGGCCTCGACCTCGCGCCGCCGTCGGTGGTGTTCGGCGGCGTGGCGGCCGTCGTGCTGGTGTGGGGCGCGGTCGCCGGCGACCTGGCCAGGTCCGGCGAGTTCCGCCTCCAGGCGCTCGGCATGCTCGGCTTCGGCGCGCTCGCCCTGGGCGGCCTGCTCCTCGCGCCCGGGGCCGGCCGCTACCTGGTGGCGGCCGGGTGGGCCCTGCACGCCGTGTGGGACTTCGTGCACCTGCGCCGCGGCAAGGTCGTCGTCCGCTCGTACGCCGAGTGGTGCGGCGTGCTCGACGTGCTCATCGCCGTCAACCTCCTGCTGCTGGCCTGACCGCCCCCTCGCCCGCGCGCCGGTCGGTGATTCTTCCCGCCGAAGGCCGCTCCCGTCGTCCCTGCTGGAGGGCGGGTTGTCAAGAACATCGTGCAGTCCGGGGAGAGTGTGCGCAGATTGCCCGGTATGTCCGGGGGTAGGCCGCTTGCCACGTCCGCCGAGACTCGGGCAGGACAGGCCGCCTGGTCCGAGGCGCGACAGCACGACGCCCACGATCACCAGTGCGAAGGAGCACCAGGCAGATGACCTTCAACCCCCTCCAGCAACGGGGCATCCCGCTGGACAAGCAGCTGCGCAACTGGCGCGAGCTGAACGTCACCCCCATCGACCCCGACCACGTCGACCCGTACACGCGCTGCCGCATCATCGCCATGAACGGCATCGAGGTCGAGGCGATCCTCTTCAGCCACCAGCTCGCCCGCCACTGCCCGGACATCGAGCTGAAGCAGCAGCTCGCCCGCACCCGCTACATCGAGGCCCAGCAGCAGAAGGTGGTCAACTGGCTGCTGCCCGGCCTCGCGTCCGTGCTGGAGACCACGATCGCCTACGAGCAGGTCGCCGTGGACCTGACGGCGTGGGTGGCGCGCATGGAGCCGGACCCGTACCTCAAGCAGGCCTACCAGTTCGGCGTGCTGGAGGACTTCGACCACCTCTACCGGTACAGCAACCTGTACGAGATGATCGAGCACCGCAAGGCCGAGAAGATCGTCGACCAGCTCACCGAGGTCATGCCCGGCCGGCCCACCGCCCTCCACCACCGCGACCCGGTCGACAACGTGCGCGAGCCGTACGACAAGAGCTCGGCCGCGCCGATCAGCAAGCTGCACGCCCTGACCATCATGGCGGCCGAGCAGCAGACGATGAACTTCTACATGAACGTCGGCCCGACGTACATGGAGCCCATCGCCCGCCGCCTCTACCAGGAGATCGGCCTGATCGAGGAGGAGCACGTCACCCACTACGAGTCCCTGGTGGACCCGGGCGAAAGCTGGTGGGAGATGCTGCTCAACCACGAGTACAACGAGTGCTACCTGTACCACTCGTTCATGGAGACCGAGTCCGACCCCAAGGTCAAGAACATCTGGGAGCTCCACCTCAACATGGAGCTGGAGCACCTGCGGCTGGCCGCCGAGCTGTTCAAGAAGCACGACGGCCGCGACCCGGAGCAGGTGTGCGCCCCCGAGCTGCCGCAGCCGGTGACGTTCGAGCCGAACAAGGCGTACCTGCGCGAGCTGATCGCCACCCAGATCGACTACACCACTCTCGGCACCGGCTACGTGCAGGAGGCCCACGAGCGGTTCGAGAGGATGCAGGAGACGATCATGGGCGGCGAGGCGCCGCCGTCGGACCAGGTGATCGAGGAGAACCGCAGCAAGTCCGGCGAGGAGTACCGGCTCCAGACCGAGGGCGAGCACCCGGTGGCGGGCCACCGCCGCTGACCGGCGGCCCCGCTCCGGCCTGCGCCGCCCGCCCCGGGGAGCGGTACGGACGCTTGCCGGACGGATGCCGGGGAAGGATGGTCGCCATGGTCAGCACATGGGGCGAAGGGGTGAAACCATGACCCGCCTGTCGATCCGGCTCGTACCCGTCGATGACGTCACCCTGACGATCTCCCTGTCCGGGGAGCTCGACGTGACCACCGAGCCCGTGCTGGCCGCCCACCTCGACCCCCTGCCGCGGTCGGCGGTCAGGCACGTGGTCGTGGCCGCCGGTGACCTGGAGTTCTGCGACCTGCGCGGGCTCGACCAGCTCGCCGCCACGCACCTGGCCCTGCGGGGCAAGGGCGGCTGGCTGGCCGTCGCCGAGGCGAGCCCGGCGCTGCGCCGGCTGATCGCGCTGAGCGCCGAGCACGGGCTGCTGCCGTCCGCCATCGCCGTCTATCCGCACGTGGCCGCGGCCCTGACCGCCGCCGGCGTGCAGGCGTACCAGGGCAGGGCCCGGCCGTCCTGGCCCGCCGGCACGTGCGGCGGCTGCGCGCCGTGCGCCGCCGGCCCGCTCGAGGCACGGCCGCGCCCGGCCCTGCCGCCCGCGATCGACCCGGCGCGCGCTCGTACGCGGGCCCTGATGGAGCAGGCCGCCGACCGCCAGGAGACCTCGTCGCGCGGCTCGGCACGTTGCGCGACAACCTGGAGCGCCTGCGCGACACGCGCCGCCGCTGCGGCGAGACCATGGCGGCCCTGCGCGCCACCCGCAGCGGCGGCGCGCCGCCGGAACAAGCGGCAGCCGCCTGACGGCACCGCCTGACCGGCACCGCCCGACCGGCACTGGCTGACGCCGCCGCCGGAACAAGCGGCACGGACGGCGTCGCCACCGCGAGCGGGCTCAGCGGGCGCACAATGCGGCGGTGAAGGCGTCGATCAGGTGCCGCCGGTCGGCGGGCACGCCGGTGACGTACACCGTGGCGGCGCGGCCGGCCCGGTCCCGGCCGCTGAACACCGCGGCCCCCGGCATGTCCCCGGCGGCGAAGTAGGCGTAGCCGCAGCCCGACCGCATCCGGGCCACGCCGTAGCCGTAGCGCGCGCCCGCCGGCCAGCCTTCCTCCTCCACCTTCACCGGCCGGGCCATCAGCTCGCTCAGCGGCGCCCTGCTCCAGAACCGGTTCAGGTCGTCGGGCGTGGACACCAGGCCACCGCTGGGTCCGAACGCGTAGGTGGGCAGCCGGTCGGTCAGGTCCACCTCGCCGTCCTGCGGGCTGCCGGGGTGCACGCCGTAGGTGTGGGCGTGCGGGCCGCGGATGCCGTCGTCGCCCTTGGCCGGCCAGTACGTGTCCCGCATCCCGTACGGCCGCAGCACGAGGTCCCGGCTCGCCCGCCGGAAGTCCTCCCCGGTCACCGCGGTCACGATCATGCCGAGGACCAGGTAGTTGGTGTTGGCGTAGGCGAAGGAGCCGCGCGGCGTGGGCTTGCGCGCCAGCGCCACCCGCAGGAAGTCGGGGAACGGCTCCTTCCATTCGACCGCGTCCAGGAACTCGGGCAGGCCGCTGGTCTGCTGCAGCAACATCCGGACAGTGATCTTCCGGCCGTCGATCCCGGCGCCGTCGCCGGTGCCGCGCAGCACGCCGGGCAGGTAGCGCTCCACCTTGGCGGCCAGGTCGATCTTGTGCTGCCCGGCCAGCCGCAGCACGGTGGCGGCGATGATCGGCTTGGTGACGCTGGCGATCCTGAACCGGCCCTCGGGGCCGACCATCGGCCTGCCGGTGCCCCGCTCCGCCGTGCCGGAGCGCCAGGTCACGCTCGCGCCGCCCGGGCTCCGCGCCCGGCTCAACGCGCCGGCCATGCCGTCCTCGGCGGTGAGCACGTCCAGGGCGGCCTGCGGCGAGGGCGCCGTGGCGGCGGCCGTGGCCGTGGCGGTGGCGGTGGCCGTGGCGGTCGCGGTGGCGGCGGTGGCGAAGGCGGGGGCGACGGGGGCGAGGACCAGGGTGGCGGCGACCGCGATGGCGAGCGACTTTCTCATGCCTCCACTGTCGCGGGATGATCACCCGCCACGCAGTCATGCCTGCCCGCCTGTCGGCCGGGGGCCCTCCCTACCGCCGGCGGGCTCAGCGCGGCTCCTCGCAGCCGCAGCTCCGTCTCCTGATCAGGGGCGCGCGCGGGGCGGCCGGCGAGGCGGACGGGGTGAAGAGCAGGTCGACGGCCTGGCGCGCCATCGTCTCCAGCGGCTGCCCGGTGACGGTCAGCGCCGGGGCGGTGTGGGCGCTGTCGGGGCTGCCGTCCAGGCTGACGACCGCGACCCGGCCGGGGACGGGCAGGCCGGCGGCGCAGGCCCCGGACAGGACGCCGATGGCCTGCTCGTCCGTGGCGGCGACCAGTGCCCGCGGCACGTCGCCGGTGGCGGCCAGGCGGCGGATCAGGGCGTCCGCCTCGGCGCGGGAGTAGCCGGAGCGTAGCAGGGTCCCGCCGTCGCCGGTGGCGGCCCGCCAGACCTGCCGCCTGCGGCCCACGGGGCCGGTGTCCCGGGGGCCGGCCAGGAACGCGACGTCGCGGTGGCCGTGCGCCCGCAGGTGGGCGACGGCCTCCTCGACCGCGTGCTCGTTGTCGGCGGCGACCACGGGGGTCTGTCCGGCGGCGGGGCCGTTGTGCAGGTACGCGGCGGGCACCCCGGCTGTCCGCGCCATGGCGGCCACGTCGTCGTCGGCGTCGGCGGCGGTGATCACCAGGCCGTCGACCTGGGCGGCGAGGAAGCGCTCGACGAGGTGGCGCTGGCGTTCCGCGGAGTAGTCGGCGTTGCCGATCAGCATGAGCCGGCCGTGTCCGGCGAGCGCCCGCTCGACGTGCCGGGCCAGCGCGCCGAAGTACGGGTTGAGCGCGTCCGCCAGCACCAGGCCGACCACGCCGGTGACCCGTGAGCGCAGCGCGCGGGCGATGCGGTTGGGCCGGTAGCCGAGCTCGGCCGCCGCGGCCAGCACCCGTTCGCGGGTCGCGGGGGCGACCGGGCGGGGGCCGTCGTTCATGACGTAGCTGACCACGGCCGTGGAGGTGCCGGCCCGGCGGGCCACGTCGGCCAGGGTGACCGGCCTGCCTGCGGGAGTGCTCATGGTGGAGCATAGTCTCGCATCTAATCGATTAGACATGGCTTCCGGGCGATGGTCTAATCGTTTAGACACAGCCGCGCCGCCGCCGGAAGGACCCCCATGACCATCGGCCGCCACGACCTGCACTGCCACCTCGACGGCTCCGTCCGCCCCGGCACCGTCGCCGACCTGGCCCGCGAGCAGGGCATCACGCTCGACCGCCCGGTGGCCGAGCTGGTCGTCGCCCCGCCCGACTGCGGCAGCCTGTCGCGCTACCTCACCTACGTCGACCTGCCGCTCCAGGTGTTGCAGACGCCCGAGGCGCTGCGCCGGGCGGCCCGCGAGCTGGTCGAGGACTGGCAGGCCGACGGCGTCGTCCACGGCGAGGCCAGGTTCGCGCCGCAGCTCCACGGGCGGCAGGGCATGACCCTGGACGAGGCCGTCTCGGCGGTCGCCGCCGGCCTCGCGGACGGGCAGGCCGCGACGGGCGTGCGCACCGCGCTGCTGCTGTGCTGCCTGCGCCACCAGAGCCCCGAGGAGAGCCTGGCCGTCGCCGACACCGCGGTGCGCCGCCGCGACGTGGTCAGCGGGCTCGACCTCGCCGGCGACGAACGGCTCTACCCCGGCGCGCCCCACCGGCCCGCCTTCGACCTCGCGCACCGGGCCGGGCTGCCGTGCACCGTCCACGCGGGCGAGGCGGCGGGGGCCGCGAGCGTGTGGGAGGCGATCGACGTGCTCGGCGCCCGCCGGATCGGCCACGGCGCGCGCAGCGCCGAGGACGAGGCGCTGCTGGAGCGCCTGCGCCGCGACCGCGTCACGCTGGAGATGTGCCCGGTCAGCAACGTGCAGACTGGCGCGGTGCCGAGCCTCGCCGGCCACCCCGCGACCCGGCTGCTCGCCTCCGGGCTGGCGGTCACCATCGGCACCGACGCGCGCACCACGTCCGCCACCACCCTGGAGCGGGAGTTCGCCGCGTTGCGCGGGTCGGCCGGCTGGGGCGCCGAGGAGGAGCGGCAGGTCCAGCGGCACGCCGCCGCCGCCGCGTTCGCCCCGCTCGGCGGCGGCGTCCGCGCCTGACCGGCGTCACGGCCTCGACGGGTCGTGGCCGAGCGCCGCCCGGAGCTGGTCCAGCCACTCCGCGCCGAGCCGCCGCCCGTCCGGGAGCTGGTCGTCGCGGTCCCAGCGCCACGCCGTGATGATCGCCAGCACCAGGATGCGGCAGTCGCGCAGCAGGCCCAGGTCGGCCCCCGGGTAGTGCGCGCCGACGTCCTCGGGCGCGTGGGCGAGGTCGAACTCGACCGGCCCCCGGCAGCAGGTCTCCAGGTCGATGAACAGCGGCCCGTGCGCGGTGGCGAGCAGGTTGCCGGGGTGCGGCTCGCCGTGCAGCAGCTGCTCGGCGGCGGCGCCGCGGGTCCCGACGGCCGCGCCCAGGCGGGCGAGGACGTCCGCGAGGAGGCGGCGGTCCGCGTCCGGGAGCTCCGGCGTCCGGCCGGGGTCCGCCACGAGCCGGCGCGCCTGGCGTACGCGGTCGGTGAAGTGCGGGGCGGGCACGTCCAGCTCGCGCATCCCGGCGTGCAGCCGCCGGAGCGCGCCGGCGTAACCGGCCGGTGGGACGGCCCCCGGAGGCGCCGCGGGCGCGTAGTAGGTCCACAGCGTGACGACGAAGCCGTCGCGCTCGTACGCGCGAGGCTCCACACGCGGGTCCGGCACGCCCACCGGGCTCCCCGTCCCGGCGAGCCGCCGCGCCAGCTCGATCTCGAACGCCGAGACCTGCTGCGCCGCGGGCGCCACCCGGGCCAGGACGTCGCACGGCAGCAGCCGCAACGTCAGCTTGTTCGAGTTCTGCAGCACGGCCGCCTCGCCGGCCGCTAGACCCAGGGACGCGGCGACCGCCCTGGCCGCCGCCACCGCCCGCCGCATCTCCGCCGCCCGCACCGGCACCCCTCTCCCCGCCGGACCCTCCGGGCGGCACGAGACCGGCACCCTACCAAGCCGCCACGCGCCCCCGTCCCGGCGAACCCCGTGCGCGACCGGTTCACCGCCCGCCGGGTGTCGTAGGGTTTCGGCCATGGAATCCGTGGAGGACAGAATCGCACGGCTCGAGCAGCAGGTCGCCGAGCTCCAGCGGCACCTCGGCCTCGTCACGGGAGCGGCCGGCGCCGCCTCGGACGGTCCGGCGCTGCCGCCGGAGTTCCATGCGGCGTTGCGGGACGGCAAGACCGTCAAGGCCATCAAGATCTACCGGCAGGCGACCGGCGCCTCGCTGGTGGTGGCCAAGAGGGCGGTGGAGGCCATCCAGCGCCGCTCCGCTCTGGAGCGCTGACCCCCGCCGCCCGTCGATCACCGCACTGGGCGCGCCCAGGCCGGGAGTGGGCGCACGCGCTCCGGTTCGGGGTCGGGGCCGGGGCGCGTGCGTCTCACGGGGTCAGGCGTAGAGGAAGTAGTAGCGGTAGCGGGACTCCCACTGGCAGGAGTAGGAGTCCCACCAGCCCTGGGTGATGCCGTAGGCGCCGATTCGCTGGCACTCCGAGTAGTCCCTGAAGACGCCGGCCAGCCTCGCGGCCTCCGCCTCCGCCTGCGCCGGGGTGGCGCCGGTCGTCAACGACACTCCGAGGACCATGACGGCCGAGACGAGTAGAGCGCGTGCCTTTCGCATTCGTCCTCCTGCGACTGGGGAGATCATGCCGGTGGACATTATCACTTACTCCGCGCCAGGGAAATTGTCATCGGCCGCCGGTTTCCCGGGGGGCGGCGATGAAAGTTTCATCGCGGTAATCGGGGCCGGGCGGCCGTTGTTCCGGGGTGTTCACGGCGGGTGAGGCCGGTGTCACTTGATGGTCGAATTATGCGGGAGCTCCAGCTTTCGGAAACAATTTCCGGGGTGTTATACGACCGCCTGGGCGTGCCCTTGATCATCTGGGAGACTTTTCGCGCTTTGCGCCCTTAAAGTACGATTTAACCCGCTTTTCCCGTTCGCTTGGCACGGTACACGGAAAACTTTGACCTTCCTCACTTACGTGTCATATCGTCGGCCCGCCCATATCGATGTGAGCCGCGACACCCCAGCAGAACGTCGTTCTCGGGAGGCGCCCGGCCGGCGTGCCGATCGCGGCTGCCCCGGCACCGAACAGCGAACACGGACGGCCACCGGGGGAGCGGCGACCATCCGACCAACCGGAGTCGCACCATGCAAGCTCGAATCTGCAGGGCCGTGATCGTCGGCATGGCGTTGACCATGCTGGCCGCCGTCGGCGTGCCGGCGGCCTTCGCGCCGCCCGCGCAAGCCGCGCAGGTGATCACTGACATCGCCTACGCGCCCGCGCAACCGGCCGGCAGCAGGGGGCATCTGCTGGACCTCTACCTGCCGTCCACCGGGATCACGCCCCGGCCGCTGCTGATCTGGCACAGCGGCTCGGCCTGGACCAGCGACAACGGCAAGTCAGGCGCGGAGGAGATCGCGGAGGTCTTCAACCCGCTGGGCTTCGCCGTGGCCGGCGTGAGCGTCCGCTCCAGCTCCCAAGCGATCTTCCCCGCCCAGGTGCACGACATCAAGGCGGCCATCCGCTGGCTGCGCGCGAACGCGGCCACGTACCAGATCGACCCCAACCGCATCGCGATGATGGGCGACTCCTCGGGCGGCTGGCTGACGGAGATGGCGACCCTGTCCGGCGGCGTCTCGGCGCTGGAGGGCACCGTCGGCACCACCGGCGTCTCCAGCGCGGTGCAGGCGGGCCTGGCCTTCTACAGCCCGACCGACTTCCTGCAGATGAACGCGCAGAACCTGCCGACCGGCGGTCTCGACCACAACTCGCCCGCCTCGCCGGAGTCGCTGCTGGTCGGCTGCCCGATCCAGACCTGCCCGTCCGTCGTGGCGCAGGCCAACCCCATCACCTACGTGGACGCCAACGACCCGCCGCTGCTGTTCCTGCACGGCCAGGCCGACTTCCTGGTGCCGCACGGGCAGAGCGTCCTGCTCTACAACAGGATCAAGGCCCAGTGCGGGCACGGGACGTTCGTCTCGGTGCCCGGCGCGGACCACATGAAGGTCGAGATCATGGACCCCGCCCACTACGGCCAGCAGACCGTCCGCACCACGGCCGACTGCGGCGAGACCGTCAGCACCGGCACGCTCGACCCCACCTGGGCCAACTTCGCGACGTACCTGCGCGGCGGGCTCAAGCTCGGCACCTCCTGCGAGGTCACCTACTCCACCGGCGCGTGGAACGGCGCCTTCAACGGCAGCGTCGTCATCAGGAACACCGGCACGACCCCCGTCCAGGGCTGGGCCGTGAGCTGGGCCTGGTCAGGCAACCAGCAGATCACGAGCGCCTGGAACGCCACCGTGACCCAGACCGGCAACCAGGTGGTCGCCCGCGACGCCGGCCACAACTCCTACATCGGCCCCGGCTCCAGCCAGAGCCTCGGCTTCTCCGCGACCGCCACCGGGACGAACGACATTCCGGCCCAGTTCAAACTCAACAACCTCGCCTGCACGCGAGTGCCCGCCTGAGCCGCGCCCGCCGGGCCCCCGCCGAACAGGACGGGCCCGGCGGCGTTCTCCGGTCGTCCGTAATAGGGACGTCGCATTAATTGAATGCGCGGCACGGAGCGGAAAGCGCCATTCCCTAAATGCGCCACGTTCCGTCGGAAGCCGATCACGGAATGTCGCCGGTCGGATCGCGGCGGCTGATATTGCTTCTCCGGACGGGCCGTGCCTATCCTTGCCGGTGTCCGCCCGCCGGCTTAATTCCACGTTGTTCTCCCGGACCGGCCCGGGGCCGTTGCCGCCCGAGGGCCCGAAATCAATCGGATAAGCCGCCTTCCCCCGCCGGAGGCCGTTGTCCGGGTCGTCGATGAGTTAGGGGACGTGTGCGTACAACCAACATTTTCGTCAGGAGCCTCGGCGTCCACGTGCCGGAGAGCGTGAGCGTCGAGCACGCGGTCCGCGAGGGCTGGTACCCGGCCGCGGAGGCCGAGAAGTACCAGCAGCTCGGCGCGGCGGTGGCCGGCGACATGCCCGCGCCCGAGATGGCGCGGCGCGCCGTCGTGGACGCCTACGAGCGCTGGGGCGAGTCCTCGCCGCGCGAGCTGGACCTCCTGCTCTACCCGTCGGTGTGGCACCAGGGCCCGAACGGCTGGCAGCCCCAGCACTACCTGCAGATGCACCTCCTCGGCGGGAACGTTCCGGCGTTCGAGATCAGGAGCGGCTGCGTCGGGATGATCAGCTCACTGGAGCTGGCCGCGAGCTACCTGCACGCCGACCCCCGCCGGCGGACCGCCATGGTGGTCTCCTCGGACAACCACGGCACCCCCCTGGTGGACCGCTGGCGCATGACGCCCGGGGCGCTGATCGGCGACGCCGCGGCCGCCGTCCTGCTCGGCAAGGACCACGGCATGGCCGAGCTGCTGTCGGTGAACGCCACGGTGATCCCCGAGGCCGACGCGGTCAACGACGGCGCCTACCCCCTGTTCCCGCCGGACGCCACCGTCGGCCGGGGCCTCAGCTTCGGCGACCGGCACGAGGAGTTCCGCCAGCGGCTGCTCAAGGCGCAGGGCACCGGCATCCACCTGACCATCCAGAAGACGATGATGCAGCAGGTCGAGCAGACCCTGGACGAGGCCGGCATCGGGCTGGACGACATCACCCGGGTGGCCTTCCCGCACGGCCGCCGCGAGGACCTGGACGGGCAGATGTCCTGGCTGGGCATCGAGGAGGACCAGACGACCTGGGACTACGGGCGGCGCGTCGGCCACTGCGGCGCGGTGGACCAGTTCATCGCCTTCGAGCACCTCCTCGCGACCGGCGGGCTGGTGCCCGGCGACCACCTGCTCATGGTCGGGTTCGGCTCCGGCACGTCGGTCGCCGCGGCGGCCTTCCGGATCCTGTCCACCACTCCCGTGACGACGAGCGGAGCACGCGCATGACCGAGACCACCCAGCGGCTCGTCCGCTTCATCCAGGACAACCTCGTCCAGGACGGCGACGACATCGAGGTCGACGAGACGACCCCGCTCCTCGTGTCGGGCCTCCTCGACTCCCTGCGGACGGCCCGGCTGCTGAACTTCCTGCGCAAGGACCTCGGCGTCCGCGTCCCCGCCGCGAAGCTCGACCCGGACAACTTCCGGGACGTCGTCACCATCGTGGCGATGGTCGAAGAGCTCGAGACCGTCTGACCGGGGCGGGAGCAGAGCCATGCAGTGGGCGGACACCTACATCAGCGGAGTGGGAGCCTTCCTCCCCCGCAACGTCGTCAGCGTCGAGAAGGCCGTCGCCAAGGGCTGGTACCCGGCCGAGGAGGCCGAGCTGCACAACCTCGCCGGGGCCGCGGTCGCCGGCGACCTGCCGGCGCCGGAGATGGCGCTGCACGCCGCGCAGAGCGCGCTCAAGCGCAGCGGCCGCGCGCCGGCCGACCTCGACCTCCTCCTGTACGCCTCGACCTGGCACCAGGGCCCGGACGGCTGGCCGCCGCAGGCGTACCTGCAACGCCACCTCGTCGGCGGCGACGTCCTGGCCACCGAGATCCGGCAGGGCTGCAACGGCATGTTCATTGCCCTGGAGCTGGCGGCCAGCTACCTGCGGGCCGTCCCCGGGCGGGAGGCCGCGCTGCTCGCCGCCGCCGACAACTACGGCACCCCGCTGATGGACCGGTGGCGGATGGGCCCCGGCTACGTCGGCGGCGACGCCGCCTGCGCGCTCGTCCTGACCAAGGAGGAGGGCTTCGCGCGCCTGCTGTCGGTCTGCAGCACGACGGTCGCCGAGGCCGAGGAGCTGCACCGGGGCAGCGAACCCCTCTTCCCGCCGGGCGTCACCGTCGGGCGGAAGATGAGCTTCGCCGCCCGCAGCGACCAGTTCCGCCAGCAGGTCATGCCCAGGGGCGAGGCGAGCGCGGCGCTGTTCCACATTCAGCGGGCGCTCATGGAGGTCGTCGAGCAGGCGCTGGAGGAGAGCGGCATCGAGGCCCGCGACCTCACCCGGGTGGCGTTCATGAACTACTCCGAGGAGATCGTCGAGCAGCGGTGCATGGCCGTGCTCGACCTGCCGATGTCCCGCTCCACCTGGGACTACGGCCGCACCATCGGCCACTGCGGGGCCGCCGACCAGGTCCTGTCGCTCCACCACCTGCTCATGACCGGCCAGCTCGGCCCCGGCGACCACCTGCTCATGCTCGGCACCGGGCCGGGCGTGACCGTCTCCAGCGCCGTCATCAAGATCATCGAAACTCCTCAGTGGGCCTGACCGAAGGGAAACGAACGCAGATGGCCGACAGTCCGCGCGGAGCCGGGGTGGAACCGGTGGCGGTGATCGGGATCGGCTGCCGGTTCCCCGGCGACGCCCGCTCACCCGAGGAGTTCTGGGACCTGCTGTGCGCCGGCCGGAACACCACCCGGCCGCTGCCCGCCGAACGCTGGCGCCGCTACGAGACCCGCGGCCCCGAGTACGTCGCCGCGCTCCGCGACGCCGTGCGCCACGGCAGCTTCCTCACCGACATCGAGGGCTTCGACGCGGAGTTCTTCGGCCTGTCGCCGCGCGAGGCCGAGCTGATGGACCCGCAGCAGCGCCTGCTGATGGAGACCGCGTGGGAGGCGCTGGAGCACGCCGGCCTGCCCCCGCACACGCTGGCCGGCACCGACGCCGGCGTGTTCGTCGGCGTCTGCACCGACGACTACGGCCGCCGCCTGCTGGAGGACCTGCCCCAGATCGAGGCGTGGACCGGCATCGGCGCCGCGACCTGCGCCGTCGCCAACCGCATCTCCTACGCCCTGGACCTGCGCGGCCCCAGCATGGCGATCGACACCGCCTGCTCGGCCTCGCTCGTCGCGCTGCACCTGGCCGCGCAGAGCCTGCGGCTCGGCGAGAGCGACGTCGCCCTCGCCGGCGGCGTCAACCTGCTGGTCACCCCCGGCGAGACCCTCACGCTCGGCGCGGCGGGAGCGCTCGCCCCCGACGGGCGCTCCAAGTCGTTCGACGCCTCCGCCGACGGCTACGGCCGCGGCGAGGGCTGCGGCGTGATCGTGCTCAAGCGGCTGGCGGACGCGCTCCGCGACGGCGACCGCGTCCTCGCCCTCGTCGCCGGCAGCGCCGTCAACCAGGACGGGCACACCAACGGCATCATGGCGCCGTGCGGCGAGGCCCAGGCGCACGTCATGGCCCGCGCCTGCCGCCAGGCCGGCATCGACCCGGCCACCGTCGACTACGTCGAGGCGCACGGCACCGGCACCCGGCTCGGCGACCCGCTGGAGGCGGGCGCGCTGTCCACCGTGTACGGCGCCGGCCGGCCGCCCGGCGACCCGTGCCTCATCGGCTCGGTCAAGTCCAACATCGGCCACCTCGAAGGCGCGGCCGGCATCGCGGGCGTCATCAAGGCGGTGCTCGCCCTCCACCGCGGCGAGATCCCGCCGAGCGTGCTGGACACCCTCAACCCGGCCATCCCGTGGGAGTCCTCCGGCCTGCGCGTCGTCACCGAGCGGGCGGCCTGGCCGGAGCGCGGCCACCCCCGCCGGGCGGGCGTCTCCAGCTTCGGCTACGGCGGCACGGTCGCGCACATCGTGCTCGAACAGGCCCCGCCGGCCGGCCCGGCGCCCGCCGCAGGGCCGCCGGCGGGGGAGCGGCTGTTCCCGCTGTCGGCCGCGTCCGACAAGGCGCTGCGGCAGTACGCGGGCCGGCTCGCCGCCCACCTGGAGAGCGGGCTCGACCTGCGCTCCGCCGGGCACACGCTGGCGCTGCGGCGCACCCACCTGGCCGCCCGTGCCGTCGTCGTCGCGGCGGACCGGGACGAGCTGGTGGGCGGCCTGCGCAGGCTCGCCGACGACGTGCCGGCCGAGGCCGTCCTCACCGGCGACGTGCTGCCCGAGCCGGGGCCCGGGCCGGTCTGGGTGTTCTCCGGGCAGGGCTGCCAGTGGCGCGGCATGGGGCGGGAACTGCTCGAGGTGCCCGAGTTCGCGTCCCTGGTGGACGAGGTCGAGCCGATCTTCGCCGAGGAGATCGGCTTCTCGCCCCGGCGGGTCCTGGCCGACGGCGCCCTCGACGGCATCGACCGCGTCCAGACCATGATCTTCGTGATGCAGCTCGGCCTCGCCCGGCTCTGGACCGCCCACGGCGTCGTCCCGGCGGCCGTCATCGGCCACTCCGTCGGCGAGATCGCGGCGGCGGTGACGGCCGGCGCGATGACCGTCGCCGACGGCGCCCGGCTGATCTGCCGCCGCTCCCGGCTGCTGCGCCGGGCCGAGGGCAAGGGGGCCATGGTGATGGTCGGCCTGCCCTTCGAGGAGGCCGCCGAGCGGCTGGCCGGCCGCCGCGACCTGGTGGCGGCGATCGCGTCGGCGCCCGGCTCCACCGTGCTGTCCGGCGACGTCGCCGCGGTGGAGGAGGTGGCGGACCAGTGGCCGGCCGAGGGCATCGTGGTGCGCCGGGTGGCCTCGGAGGTCGCCTTCCACAGCCCCCAGATGGAGCCGCTGGCCGTCGAGCTGGCCGCCGCCACCGCCGGCCTGGCCTTCGGCGCGCCGCGCGTCCCCATGTACACGACCGCGCTGGCCGACCCGCGCGCGACGCCCGTCCTGGACGGCGCTTACTGGGCGGCGAACCTGCGCGACCCGGTGCGGCTGGCCGCCGCGACGGCCGCCGCCGCCGAGGACGGCCACCGCGCGTTCCTGGAGATCTCCCCGCACCCCGTCGTCGCGCACTCCCTCACCGAGACGCTCGCCGAGCACGGCTTCGAGGACGTGTTCGTCGGCACGACGCTGCGCCGCAACCAGCCGGAGCCGCTGACGTTCCTGCACGCGCTGGGCGCGGCGCACTGCCACGGCGTCGAGGTGGACTGGACCCGGCTCCAGCCCGCCGGCGGCCCCGCCGACCTGCCGCCGTACGCCTGGCAGCACCGCCGCCACTGGCGGGAGGCGTACGCCGGGGACGGCGACCGGGGCCACGACGTGGGCTCGCACGCCCTGCTCGGCGCCGGCACCGCCGTCGCGGGCAGCGGCACCCGGGTGTGGCGGACCGCGCTGGAGGACGCCAACCGGCCCTACCCCGGCAGCCACGCGCTCAACGGCGTAGAGATCGTGCCCGCCGCGGTGCTGGTCAACACGTTCCTGCGGGCGGCCGAGGGCGAGGACGTCACGCTCACCGACGTCGAGATGACGCACCCGCTGATGACCGCGGGACGCCGGCAGATCCAGGTCGTGCACGAGCCCCCGGCGCTGCGGCTGGCCGCCCGCACCCCGGCCGGGCCCGGCGAGCCGGAGCCGGACTGGCTGGTGCACGTCACCGCGGACGTGGCCGCCCCGCGCCAGGTGAAGCCCGACGTGCTGCCGGACGCCGGCGCGCTCGTGCCGTTCGGCACCCGTCATGTGCACGAGCGCCTGGCGGCGGTCGGCGTGCCGTCGACCGGCTTCGACTGGACGATCGAGACGCTGCTCGGCGGCGACGGCGCGCTCCGCGCCACGGTCCGCACCACGTTCCGCAGCACGCCGGGCACTCCGGAGGGAGCTGAGCTGGATGGAGACGGACCGGGGAGCTGGGCGCCGGCGCTGGACGCGGCGATGTCGGTCGCGCCCTGCGTGTTCCCCGGCGAGCCGGTGCTGCGCATGGTCGTGCACATCGACGAGGTGGTGCTGACCGGCCCGCCCCCCGCGACCGTGATCATCGACGCGGTCGTGGACCACGGCGCCGCCGACACCGTGCGGGTGCTCCTCGCCGACCCGGACGGCGCGGTCGTGGGGCAGCTCACCGGGCTTCGCTACCCGGTGATCGACGCGCCCGTCCCCGCCGAGGACGAGCCGGCGGAGGCCGCGGAGTCGTTCGCCGGGGTGGCGCCCGAGGAGCTGCGCGGGCGCGTCCTGCCCGAGGTCCGCGCGGAGATCGCGGCCGTGATGCGGCTGGACCCCGAGGACCTGGCGCTCCGGCGTCCCCTGGTCGAGCAGGGGCTCGACTCGGTGATGACGGTCATGGTGCGGCGGCGGCTGGAGAAGCGCTTCGGCCGGCGCCTGCCCGCGACCCTGCTGTGGCAGCAGCCCACGATCTCCGCGATCGCGGGCCACCTGGTGGAGCTGCTGACGGCCGCCGCCCCCGCACCGGAGACGGCCGGGGACGCCCCGCCCGCGGTCGGGGGCTGACCCCGGAGCCGCCGCCGGCCCGCGTCCCGGGACGCGGACCGGCGGCGTCGTCCAGGTCGCCCGCCGGCCTACGCGGCCACGTCACGGGCCGGGCCGAGGGTCCGCGCGGCCCAGCTTCGTCCAGCCCGCCCAGCCCCGCTCCGCCAGCAGCTCGATCAGCCGGCGGGCCGCCGGCACGGTGTCGTAGGCCAGCGCGTCCATCAGCTCGACGAGCGGCGGGTCGAGGTCCACGTCGTCGACGTAGTCCTCGCCCCGCTCCTCGGCCATCCGGGTCAGGTGGGCGGCCAGCTCGTCCGCCAGCCCGGGCAGGCGCGGGTCGCCGGCGGTCAGGGCCAGGGCCGCGCTCAGGGTGCGGTAGAAGGCGACGGCGTCCTGGTCCCGTTTGCGGGCGACCCATTCGGGAACGCGCTCCGGCGCGTGCGCGGCCAGCAGGAGCCAGCCATCGCGCTCGGCCCGGACGATCCGCTCGTCCAGGCCGAGCGCCCGCAGCCGGTCCAGGTGCGCGGCCACCTCCGGCGGCAGGCCCAGGCCGTCGCCGGCGGCGAGCCGGGCGATGCGCTCGCGGTGGCGCTGCCGCTGCCGGATCTCCGCCCGCAGCCGCCGGTCGATGTCGGCGACCGCCGCGGCGAACTCGTCCTCGCCGGCCCGCAGCAGCTCCCGCACCCGCGCCAGCGGCACCCCGGCCTCGGCGAGGGTCCTGATCCTCAGCAGCTCGACCAGCGCGGCCGCGTCGTACCTGCGGTAGCCGGAGTGGTCCCGCTCCGGCTCCGGCAGCAGGCCCCTGGCGTGGTAGTGCCGCACCGTGCGCACCGTCACCCCCGCGTACGCCGCCAGCTCGCCGATCGTCAGCACCCCGGCCGGCCCTTCAGCCCGCTGCCCGGACGATGCGGGCGATCTCCGGGGCGTGGGTGAGCACCAGGTCGTGCCCGGCGTCCAGCCAGGACACGGTGACGCGCGGGCACGCGCGGACCAGCCGCTCGACGCCGGCCCGCCAGTTCCGGTTGAACCGCGGGGCGGGCTCCTCGCCGCTGTCGCCCGCCATCGACGTCGACATGACCAGGTGGACGGGCACCCCGATCCTTTCGTACCGGCCGAGAATGCCGGCCCGGACCGCGTCGATCTCGGCGTTCACGGCGAGGATCTCCTCCGCCGTCAGCGACACCCGGCGTGCCCTGTCGGGCTCGGCCCGCTGCCGCGCCGCCAGGTCCGCCCACATCGCGCGCAGGATCGGCAGGTCGGCCTCGGTGAGGAACGGCTCGGGGACCGGGTTCGCCCCGTCCACGAGGACGAGCCCCCGCACGGCCCCGGGATGCCCGGCGGCGAAGTGCACGGCCAGGTCCGCGCCCATCGAGTAGCCGGCCAGCAGCGGCGCCCCGGTCACGCCGAACCGGCCCAGCTCCGCCATCACCGCGCCCAGGTCGCCGAGGAACGCCGCGAAGGAGTACCGGGAGGCGGCCGAGGCGAGGCCGTGGCCCCGCAGGTCGAACGTCACCACGTCGTGGTGGCGGCGCAGCAGCCGGGTCAGCTCGCGCAGCCCCGCCCGGGTCGCGTTCAGCCCAGGGCACAGCACCAGCGGACGTCCCCGGCCGCCGCGCGACACCGGGATCGTGACGCCGTCGTGATGGAGCGTGAAATGCTGTGTCGCCATGTCTTCGTCGATTGTCGCGCTCATGCCGCCATGCTCCGGCATTGACCCAGCGTCAGGGTCAAGCCGATGAGACGGGATGGAGCGCCGACGGCACGGAGGGCAGGACCGCCCGGCGGGCCCTCCGCCACTGCCGGGCCGTCCTCCGCGCCGCGGGCGCCGGCCTGGACCACGCCGTCATGGTGCACTGCCCGCTCCTGCACCCCCGAGGACGCCGACGGCGTCAACGACGTCCTCCACGAGTTCTGCCCGGACGTGCGCCCGTCCCGGTGCGTGAGCAGGCTCGGCGTGGTCGCCGTCACACGGTGACCGGCGGGCAGGAGGCGGCCGACCGGGGGCTCCGGCGGTGGCGCCGCGGCGGCGGCGGGGGCAGGATGGGGCCGAGGGGGCAGCGCGGCCGTCCTGCGACCGCGTGCTGCCGGACGTACTTCGGGCCCCGCACCGGGGGGAGGCGCACGGTGAGCCAGGAGCAGCAGCAGCCAAGAGCACGGGCACGGCGCGAGCAGGCCGCGCAGCGCCGCGACCGCAAGGCCCGCGAGCGCGACCAGCTCGCCTCGACCCGCGACCGCGTCGCCGGGCTGCGGGACCAGGCGGCCGAGGGACGCGACGAGGCCGCCACCGAACGGGACCGCCTGGCCGTCGAACGGCACCACTCCGCCGAGCAGGAGCAGACCGACTCCAGCGAGCTGGACCGGCGGCTGCACGACCTGCTGTGGGCGGCGGAGCTGCGCGACACCGCCGCCGGGCAGCGCGACGAGCAGGCCGGCCGGCGCCAGGCCGCGCTGCGCGGCCACGGGCCCGACATCGAGCGGGAGCTGCGGCTGCTGGCCGAGGAACGGTGGTTGTCCGCGGCGGACCGCGAGCAGAGCCGGCGCGAGCGGGAGGCGCTGCGCGCGCTGCTGGACGACCTCCGCGAACGCCGCCTCGACGTGGACCGCGACCGCGCCCGCGACCAGCAGCGGGCCGACGACGACCGGCAGGCGAGCGCCGCCGACCGGCGGGACGCCGTACGCGACCGGCAGGCGGGCGGACGGGACCGCCGGGCGGCGGCGCTGGACCGGCTGGGGGCGTCCGGCGACCGGCGGGCGAGCGACCTGGAACGCCTGCGGCCGGCGCCGTCGCGCGACATCGAGCCGCGCGACGCCGGGCCGCGCGACATCGAGCCGCGCGACGCCGGGCCGCGCGACATCGAGCCGCGCGACGCCGGGCCGCGCGACATCGAGCCGCGCGACGCCGGGCCGCGCGACGCCGGGCCGCGCGACGCCGGGCCGCGCGACGCCGGGCCGCGCGACGCCGGGCCGCGCGACTGACGGCCCCGCGTCGCCTCGCCTTCGCGGCGCAGGACGGCGACTTCGCCTCGAAGCCCCGCCGGAACCAGTGCTCGTTGTCGGCGGGCTCGGCGCAGGGCCCGTACTCCCCGGCGGCCGGCGGCACGAGCAGGGGCCTCAGGCACGGGACCCTGCCCGATCGTCCTAACCCGCCTTCTCCGGAATGGCCCTAGGATCGCGCTGACGTGAGGAGGTCCACGACGTGCGACTCAGCGTGCTGGGCGGCTGCGGGGCCTGGCCAGGGGCCGGGCAGGCGTGCAGCGGCTACCTGGTCGAGCACGACGGCTTCACCGTGCTCATCGACCCCGGTTACGCCACGCTGCCGCGCCTGCTGGAGCGGACCACCGCCGAGGCGGTCGGCGCGGTGCTGGTCAGCCACGGGCACCCCGACCACTGCGCGGACCTCAACCCCCTGCTGCGGGCCCGCGCGCTGGGCGGGCTGGGCCCGCCGGCGCTGCCGGTGTACGCACCCGCCGGGGCGCTGGAGGCGGTGCTCCGCCTGGACGGCGGGCGGATGCTGGCCGGCAGCTTCGTCCCGCACGACCTGGAGCCGCCCGGAGCCGTGGAGGTCGGGCCATTCCTGGTGGACAGCTGGGCGCTGCCGCACCACGTGCCGAACGCCGGGCTGCGGCTGAGCGCCGGCGGCCGGGCCCTCGCCTACACCGGCGACACCGGCCCGGACGCCGCGCTGGTGGACCTGGCCAGGGACGCCGACCTGCTGCTGGCCGAGGCGACGTACCCGGAGGAGGTGCCCGCGGAGGACGCGCCCTACCTGTCCAGCGCCCGCGCGGCCGGCCGCACGGCGGCGGCCGCGGGCGCCGGCCGCCTGCTGCTCACCCACCTGTGGCCGGGCACCCCGGCCGAGCCGTCGCTCGCCGCGGCCGCCGCCGCGTACGCGGGCGACCTGGCCGTCGCGACCGCCGGCACCGTCGTCGACCTCTGAGCCGACCCCGTCGTCCAGGGCCGGCCTCTGGGTCCGCCGCTGACAGCATCCGGCCTCAGCCCGCCGGGGCCGCCGGTCCGTCCCGGCCGGGCGGGGTCGCGTGCGCGCGGGCGTACGCGCACAGGGCCGTCGGGCGGCGTGGCCAGGGCGCCGGGGGCGGCGGGGCCGGCGGCGGCCAGGGCCTCCGCCCGCGGGAACGCCGTGGTGAGCCCCACGGGAGCGAGGCCGGGCACGGGCGTGCCGAAGCGGGCGGCGAGCTCGCGCAGCGCGGCCCGGGCCCGTGCCGGGTCCGGCAGCGCGGCCCGCACGAGGTCGTGCACGCCGCTCTCGAACGCGTCCCAGAAGCCGTACGGGCCGCCGGGCTCGTCGAGGGCGAAGATCCGCCGCGCCCGTCCGACATGGTGGATCAGGCCGTCGAGCCGGGGCAGGTGGGCGACGAGCAGCAGCTCGGCCGGCGAACGCGCGCTGATCTCGATCATCCCCGGGTCGTCGTCGACCAGGATGACCCGCCGGTAGGCGCCGCCGGTGACCGCCTCGACGCCGGGCGTCGCGCGCCCGGCCAGGTGGCGCAGGGCGGCGGCGAGGTCGAGCGGCGCGTCGTGGGCGAGCCGGACGGGCAGCCCGCCGTCCGCCAGCAGCCGGTCCGCGACCCGCCGCCGGGCCCGCAGCTCGCGCGGGGTGGCGCGGAAGACCTCGGCGAGCACCCGGTTGAGCTGCCGGACGCTGCCGAACCCCGCAGCGAAGGCGATCTCGGCCACCCGCAGGTCGGTGTCGTCGAGCAGCCGCCGGGCGAAGTGCGCGCGCCGCGAGCGGGCCAGCCGGTCGGCCGTCACCCCGGCGTGCTGGAGGAACAGGCGCCGCAGGTGCCGGGGTGAGACGCCGAGCCGATCGGCGAGGTCGTTCTCCGTCGCGCCGTCCAGCGCTCCCCCGGCGATGAGCCGGACGGCCCGGCACACCAGCTCGGGCATCCCGGCCGCGGCCGGCCCGGGCCGGCCGGCCTCGGGCGGCGGCGTGAGGTCCCGCCGGTACGGGCGGCAGCGGTGGCAGGCGCGGAAGCCGGCCGCCTCGGCCGCGGCCGCGAACGGGTAGCGGGCGACGTTCGCCGGGAGGGGGCGGCCGGGGCAGTCGTCGCGGCAGTAGATGCCGGTGGTCAGGACGGCGCCGACGGCGTTCACGCCCCCAGGATGGCACCGCCCGGCCCCGCGGCGCCGCCCGGATCGGGGCCGGCCGCCGAACCTGGCCGGATCTGACCAGATTCCTGCCCCGGCGGCGCAGCAGAATCGGGGCGGGAATCCACGAGGAGGTCAGCGCATGGGCGCGGTGCCGAGCAAGCAAGTGATCATGGACGCGTGGCGGGTCTTCGCCACCCGGGACCCCGGCCGGGTGGGCGCCCTCTTCACGCCCGACGCGGAATGGCTCGCCCCGCCCGGCAACGCCACCGCCCTCGCCCTCGACGGCACCCATCACCTCATCGGCCGGGACCGGATCGTGCGGTTCCTGACCGAGGAGTTCCCCGCGGTCTTCGTCGACGACGTGTCCGTCACGTTCACCGGCGTCCACGCCGACGGCGACACGGTCGTGGCCGAGGCGCGGCTGCGGGCCACGCTGGCGCACGGCGGCCACTACGACAACGAGTACTGCTTCGTCTTCGAGCTGGAGTCGGGGCTGGTCAGGCGGGTCCGCGAGTACATGGACACGCAGCGCGGCGCGGCCTGGTTCCGCGCCCCCGCCACGGCGGAGCCGGCGGGCGGCTGATCGGCCCGTTCCGCCCCCGCGCCGTCGCCGGTACGTTGGGAGGCGGAACTCCCGCCTCCGGAGGTCGGCCGATGCGGTCGCGGTATCTCAGCGTGGTGGCGGCCGCGCTCCTGCTCGCCTCGGCCGCCTGCACGAGCGAGGCCGCCCCCGCCCTTCGCTCGCCGGGCCCCGCGGCGACCGGCGCCGCCGCCGCGGCGCCGTGCACGCCGGCCCGGGTGGTCGACGCGGAACCGCCCGTGTGGGCGAACGCCGGCTTCACCCCCGGCACGAAGGTCCGCTACGCCGCCAGCGAGAGCGGCGACATGCTCGCCGTGCTCTTCGGCTACCCGCTGTACAGCCCGCCGCTGCCGGACCGGGCCAACAAGGTGCTGTGGCGTTCGCGGGCGCCGCTGGTCCCGTCCGACCCCCTGCTCATCGAGGCGCGGCTCGGCGGCACCGGCCCGCCGACGCGGATCAAGGTCCTGGGCGGCCCGGGGCCCTCCTACGTCGATGTGCCGAGCCCCGGCTGCTGGCGGCTGAAGCTGACGTGGAGCTCCCGCACCGACTCGATCGACCTGGAGTACGCCGGGCGGTGATCCCGCTGTTCCCAACCGGCCGGACGCCGGTTACGGTGGAGGCGGTGCGATTCCAGGTGCGGGGGTGACAGCCCCCCGGTTCCTCCGCGCGGGAGGAACGATCCGGCGCGACTCCGGAGCCACGCGGTGACACCCCGCCCTCTCGGACCCCCGTCGAAGGTCCCTGACGCCATCCGGCCGCGACGGACGCGGCCGACGCCGGCACGAAGGGAATCGGGCATGTTCACCGGAAGGATCCACGAGGTCGGCGTGATCGAGTACGCCGGCCCGGGCGGCATCGGCGTCCGCGCGGCCAAGTGCGCGGGACGGCTGACGCCCGGCGGCTCGCTCAACGTCGCGGGCGTCCGGCTGACCGCCGAGCGCGTGGAGCACGACCTCGTCGGCATGTCGATCAGCGCCGAGACCCGGCGCAGGACGACGTTCGACCAGCTCCCGGAGCCGGGGCGGCGGGTCAACCTGGAGACCCCGCTCGCCGTCGGCGACCCCCTTGACGGCCATCTGGTGCAGGGCCACGTCGACGGCGTCGGCAAGGTCGTCCGCGTCGACGACGACCCCGGCCGGGGGCGGCGGGTGTGGATCCGCCCGCCGGAACGGTTCCTGGCCAGGATCGCGGCCAAGGGCTCGGTCGCCGTCGACGGCGTGAGCCTGACCGTCGCCGAGATCGTCAAGGACCGGTTCTCGGTGGCGCTGATCCCGTCCACGCTGGCCGGCACGACGCTGGCCGGGCTGTCCGCGGGCGAGCGCGTCAACATCGAGTCCGACGTGGTGGGCCGTCTCGCGGCGGCCGGCCCGGCCACCGCCGGCGCGCACGTCGCCCGCGCGGTCGCGGCACTGGGCTGGGCCGGGCACCTCGCGGGCCGGGCCGGGGTGGAGAAGGCGGTGTCGCAGCTCGCCGCCGGCGGCGCCGTCATGGTGTGGGACCCCGAGCGCGAGGCCGAGGGCGATGTCATCCTCGCCGGCGCGCACCTGCGCCCGGCCGCCTTCACCTTCCTGCTGACCGAGGTGTACGGCTACCCGTGCGTGCCGTGCGCGCCCGAGATCCTGGACCGGCTGGAGATCCCGGCGCTGAGCGGCGAGGGCGACCGCCAGGGCACCGCCTTCTACACGCCGGTCGACCTGGCCGCCGCCACCGGCACCGGGGTCAGCGCCGCCGAGCGCGCCGCGACCGTGCGGCGGCTCGCCCACCCGGAGGCGAGGCCCGCCGACTTCACCTCCCCCGGCCACGTCGTCCCGATCGCCGCCCGCCCCGGCCTGCTGCGGGAACGGGCCGGGCACACCGAGGCGACGGTCGCCCTGTGCCTGGCCGCCGGGCTGCCGCCGGTCGGCGTGTGCTGCGAGGTGATGCGGCGCGACGGGGTCATGGCGGGCGCGGCCGACCTGGAGACGTCCGCGCTGCGCTGGGGGCTGCCGCTGGTCGACATCGACGCCCTCCGCGCCTGGTTGTAGCGCCCGCGCGGGCGGGACCGGGGCGCGGGCCGATCCCGCCCCTGGTCTCGGCGCGGCTTGTGCGGGACAGTAGAGCAAGATCGGCGATGAGGAGGCGGCAGTGCGGCTCGGATTCAGCATCGGCACCCTCGGCCCCGTGGCGGCCGGCCCCGACGCCCAGCTCATGCTGGCGCGCGAGGCGGAACGGCTCGGCTACGACTCGGTGTGGGCCTCGGAGGGCTACGGCGCCGATCCGGCGACCACGCTGGCCTGGCTGGCGGCCGGCACCGAGCGGATCGGCCTCGGCAGCGGCGTCATCCAGGTGACGGGCCGCACCGCGATCTCGGCGGCGATGGCCGCGGCCACGATCGACCGGGTGTCGGGCGGCCGGTTCCTGCTCGGGCTCGGCGTGTCCGGGCCGCAGGTGGCCGAGGGCTGGCACGGCCGGCGCTACGAACGCCCGCTCGCCCACCTGCGCGACTACGTGGCGGTCGTGCGGACGGCGCTGGCGGGCCGGCCGGTCGAGCACGCCGGGCCGGAGCTCGTGCTGCCGCTGCCGGACAGCCGCGGCAAGGCGCTCAGCATGACGATCTCGCCGGTGCGGGAGCCGCTGCCGGTGCACCTGGCGGCCATGGGGCCGAAGGCGGTGGCGCTGGCGGGGGAGATCGCCGACGGCTGGCTGCCGATCCACTTCCCGCCCGAGCACCTCGCCGAGTCGATGGAGCACCTGCGGGCCGGGGCCGCCCGCGCCGGGCGGGACGCGGACCGGGTGGAGGTCTCGCCGATGGTCATGGCCATGGTGGACGACGACGCCGACTACGCCCGCGACCTCGTACGGCCGATGCTGGCGCTCTACCTGGGCGGCATGGGCACCAGGGAGGTCAACTTCTACAACCGGCTCGCGCACCGGCTCGGCTTCGGCCCGGCGGCGGCCCGGGTGCGGGACGCCTACCTCGACGGCGACCTCGGCGAGGCGATGGAGGAGGTGCCGGACGACGTGGTGGACGCCCTCGCGCTGTGCGGCACGCCCGCCCGGGTGCGCGAGCGGCTGGAGGCGTACCGGAAGGCGGGCGCGACCAGGCTGATCGTCGGCCTGAACGCGCCCACCGCGGAGGACCGCGCCGACCAGCTCGGCTGGCTGGCCGAGCTGAACGCCTGACGCCGCCCCGCCGCCCGAGCCCGGCGGCGGGCTCAGGCGGGCTCAGGCGGGGGCTCAGGCGGGGGTGTCCGCGCCGGCCGGGGCCCGCGGGATCTCGCGCATGCGGGGGATCGGCGACAGCGCCAGCACGATCATCGGCACGATCGCGCCGATCAGCGCCGCCGCCAGCACCACCGGCCGCATCCCGACGGCCTCGCCGAGCAGCCCCGCCAGCAGGGCGCCGAGCGGCGCGGGCACCAGCCCCATCGCCCAAATGGTGGCGATGACCCGGCCGACCAGCTCGCGCGGCGTCGCCGACTGCAGCACGGTGATGTTGTTGACCACGAACACCTGCGTACACAGCCCGACGAGCAGCTGCGAGAACGCCAGCACGCCGATCGCCAGCCACAGCGGCCCGCCGGCCAGCGGCACCAGGATGAGCGCGCTGTTGCCGATCACCGTGGACCAGAACATGGTGGGCCCCGGCCCGACGCCCTTCATCAGCCGCACCGACAGCCACGCCCCGGCCACCGCGCCGACCCCGCCGACCGCGAGCACGCCCCCGACCCAGCCGGCCGGCACGCCGGGCCCCTCGATCAGGTACGGGATCAGCAGGGTCTGCAGGATGCCGATGTCGAAGAAGGAGTACACGGCGCTCGCGACGGCCAGCGGGCGGACGACCGGGTGGCCCATCACCCAGCCGAACCCCGCCCGGATCGCCGCGATCATGGTGCCGCCCGCGTCGGCCGGCGGCGGGTCCTCACGCTTGCGGATGGAGACCAGGAACAGCGCCGACAGGGCGTAGCTGACCGCGTCCACGATGATGACCAGCGGCGCCGAGCGGGTGGCGATGAGGAACCCGGCGAGGCTCGGCCCGACCGCCTTGGACATCGAGTCGCTGAGCTGGAGCTTGCTGTTGCCGTCGCCGAGGTGCTCGGCCGGCACCAGCACCGGCAGGTACGACCGGTAGGCGATCTCGAACAGCACCCCGAAGACGCCCATGACGAACACCACGACGTACAGCCACCACAACGTCAGCAGGTCCATGACGAACAGCAGCGGCACGGTGGCCAGCATGAACGCCCGGATCACGTCGCTCCAGACCAGCACGGGCCGGCGGCGCATCCGGTCCACCCAGACGCCCACGACGAAGAACAGCACCATGGGCAGCCTGGACAGCGCGCCGAGCACGCCCATCTCGGCGACCGAGGCGTGCAGCCACAGGTAGGCGACGACCGGCATGGCGAGCACGGTCACCTGCGAGCCGACCAGCGACAGGCTCTCGCCGCTCCACAGCTTGAGGAAGTCGGGGTTGCGCCAGAGGGTGGGCGGCTCAGTCGCGGGGGGTGAGGCCATGGTCGATGCTGCTCCTCAGCTCGGCGGCCGCCTGGGCGACCCGGGGCTCGTACATGACGGTGAAGCGCTCGCCGTGGATGGGCGAGATGCGCAGGCGGCCGGTGACGACGTCCCGCCAGCCCATGTCGTCGGGCGGGACGCCCGGCGCGGCCGGGGAGAACAGCAGCACGTCCCCGTCGTAGGGGGCGTGCCGGTAGTGGCCGACGGCGTGCGCGTTCGCGCGGAAGACCGCGACGAAGCGGCGGGCCTGGCGCAGGTCGGCGGTGTCGGGCTGCAGGGTGCCGGCGCGGGAGGCGGCGTCGATGACGGCCAGCAGCCGCTCGTCGGGGCTCATCCGGTGCAGGTCGTCGAGGTCGACCTCGACGTTGCCGCCGGCCAGGGCGTGGGTGAGCAGGACGGCGTCGTCCTCCAGCGAGGCGCGCAGCACCGGCTCGGCCGCGTCGGAGTAGAACAGCACGACGAGCGGCACCCGCTCGCCCAGCTCGCGCAGCCGGCGGGCGGTCTCCAGGGCGATGTTGCCGCCGATGCAGTAGCCGCCCAGCACGTACGGGCCGTGCGGGCGGACCTTGAGCAGGTGGGCGGTGTAGTCGTCCACCATCTCGGCGAGGGTGGCGTGCGGCCGCTCGCCGGGGGCGAGGCCGGCCGCCTGCACGGCGTAGACCGGCTGGTCGGCCCCGAGGTGCCGGGTCAGCGGCAGGTAGCGGAACACCTGGCCGCCGAGCGCGTGGAACAGGAACAGGGGGGCGCGCTCGCCGCCGGGCCGCAGCGGCACGATCCGCTGCGGGAGGCCGTCGTTGTCCTGGGGGCGGCGCAGCTCGGCGGCGAGCAGCGCGACGGTCGGCGCGGTGAGCACGGCCGACAGCGGCACGTCGCGGCCCAGCTCCTTGCGCAGCCGCATGGTGAGCCGCAACGCCAGCAGGGAGTGCCCGCCGAGGGCGAAGAAGTCGTCGTGCACGCCGACGGACTCCACGCCGAGCGTCTCCTCCCACAGCGTGGCGAGCCTGGCCTCGAACGGGTCGCGCGGCGGCAGGTACGGCGCCCGCCCCGCGTCGCCGGGCTCGGGCAGCGCGGCCCGGTCGAGCTTGCCGTTGGCGGTGACGGGCAGCGCGTCCAGCCGGACCCAGGTGGCCGGCACCATGTGGTCGGGCAGCCGCCTGCGGAGCGCCGGGGCGAGGTCGGGCAGCCGGTCGCCCTCGGGCACGACGTAGCCGACGAGCCGTTCGCCGCGCAGCACGACGACGGCGGCCCGGACGGCGGGCTCGGCGGCGAGCAGCGCCTCGATCTCGCCCAGCTCGACCCGCTGGCCGCGGATCTTGACCTGGAAGTCGGTCCTGCCGAGGTACTGCACCTCGCCGCCGGGCAGCCAGCGGGCGACGTCGCCGGTGCGGTAGAGGCGGGCGCCGGGCGGGCCGTACGGGTCGGGCACGAACCGCTCGGCGGTGAGCGCGGGCCGGCCGGCGTACCCGCGGGCGAGCTGGACGCCGCCGAGGCACAGCTCGCCGGGGGTGCCGACGGGGACCCGTCGGCCGTCGGCGTCGAGGACCTCCAGGCGGGTGTTGGCGACGGGCCGGCCGATGGGGATCAGCGGCTCGCCCGGCTCGCAGGGGTGCCAGGTGACGTCCACGGCCGCCTCCGTCGGGCCGTACAGGTTGTGCAGCTCGGTGTGGGGGAGGCGGTCGTGGCAGCGGGCGGCCAGCTCGGCGCTCAGCGCCTCGCCCGAGCAGATGAGCCGGCGCAGCGCCGGCAGGCGGGGCTCGTCGAGGAACAGCTCCAGCATGGACGGCACGAAGTGCGCGGTGGTGACGCCGTGCGCCTCGGCGAGGCGGGCCAGCCGGGCGCCGTCGCGGTGCGCGCCCGGCTCGGCGACCACCAGCCCGGCGCCGACCGTGAGCGGCCAGAACAGCTCCCACACCGACACGTCGAACGACAGCGGCGTCTTGTGCAGCACCCGCTCGCCGGCCTCCAGCCCGAACGCCTCCTGCATCCAGCGCAGCCGGTTGACGATGGCGCGGTGGGAGACGCCGACGCCCTTGGGGCGGCCGGTGGAGCCCGAGGTGTAGATGACGTACGCGAGCGCGTCGGGGTGCACGCGCCGCGGCGCGCCCACGGCAGCAGGGAGGGGCCCGTCGACAGGCAGGGCGACGCCGCCCGGCAGCGCCGCCGCCAGCGCCGTGGTGGTGAGCACCGTGCGCGCCCCCGCGTCCTCGATCATGTACGCCAGCCGCTCCGGCGGCAGGCCGGGCTCCAGCGGCAGGTACGCCGCCCCGGCGCCGAGCACGCCGAGCAGGGCGGGCAGCAGGTCGGGCCCGCGGTCGAGGAACACCCCGGCCACGTCGCCGGGCCGGACGCCGGCGGCGGTGAGCCGGCCGGTCACCTCGGCGGCCCGCCGGGCCAGCTCGCCGTAGCCGATCCAGGTCCCGCCGTAGCAGACGGCGGGCGCGTCCGGGGTGCGCGCGGCCTGCTCGCCGATCAGCTCGTGCAGGGCGGCGTCCGGGTAGGGCCGGGCGGTGGCGTTCCAGCCGTCGATCGCGGCGGCGTCGCGGGCCAGGTACGGATCGGCGGGACGCGGGTCGGCGTCCGGGTCGGCGGCCTGGCCGAGCGCGGTCAGGTAGAGCTCGCCGATCCGCGCCACCTGCTCCGCGCCGAACTGGGCCCGGTCGTAGGTGAGGGTCAGGTCGAAGCCGCCGTGCTCGCGGGAGCGGCCGAACGCGGCGGCGAACGGCACGTCGGTCTGCTCGAAGAACTCCTGCCCGACGATCTCGACGCCGGGCAGCCCCTGGTAGACGTGGAAGTCGCGGAAGTCGAACAGCACGTCCAGCAGCGGCGAGCGGCCGGCGGCCCGCTGGATCTCGAACAGCGGGTAGCGCCGGTGCGGCAGCAGCGCCAGCTCCGCCTCGAACACCTCGCGCGCCAGCTCGCCCCACGTGGCGGCGGCGACGTCGAGGCGCAGCGGCACGGTGTTGAGGAACAGGCCGAGCACCTCCTCGCCGGCCTCGCTCTCCGGGCGGCTGTGCGTGACCAGGCCGGTCATCACCTCGCGCTCGCCGGTGACCAGGGCGAGCACGCGCAGGTGGGCGGCCAGCAGCAGGGTGCGCAGCGGCACCGCCACCCGCCGCGCCGCCGCGCCGAGCCGGTCCACGAGGCCCGCCGCCAGCGGCAGGCGCAGCACCTCGGCCCCCGGCTCGCCGTGCGGGCCCGGCAGCCGGGGCAGCCGGGTGCCGGGGGCGTCGGCCACGCGGGCCTGCCAGAAGCCGCGCGTCTCCGGCGCGGCCACGGCGGCGCGCTCGGCGGCCACCAGCTCGCGGAAGGCCGCGCCGGGCGGGACGACCGGCAGCGGGTCGCCGGTGAGGTGCCCGTGGTAGCGCCGCAGCAGCTCGGTGACCAGGGCGGCGACGCTCCACCCGTCGAGGATGGCGTGGTGGAAGCTCAGGCTGAACGCGAACAGCTCGCCGGGCAGCACGTGCACGTGCGCGCGGGCCAGCGGCGGCGACGCCCAGTCGAACGGCCGCCGCTTCTCCGCCTCCGACCACGCGGCCAGCCGTCGCCCGGCCGCCGGGTCGCCGGACAGGTCCGTCACCTCCAGCGGCAGCGTGGCCGTCCGGTGCACGAGCTGCAGCGGCTCCTTGAACCCGGTCAGGTCGATCGAGGTGCGCAGGACCGGGTGCCGGGCGGTCACCTCGGCCAGCGCCGCCGTGAACGCGCCGGCGTCGAACCGGCCGCGCAGGGTGATCGTGGTCAGGTCGTGGTAGGTGACCGCGTCCGGCTCGTACGCGCTGTGGTAGAGCATGCCCGCCTGCAGCGCGGCCAGAGGATAGGCGTCCTCCAGGCCGCGCGCGGCCCCCGCGGTCGTTCCCGTCGTGACGGTCATCGCGCCTCGCCTTCCAGCAGTCGTGCCAGGTCCTCGGGGTCGAGCAGGCCGAACGGCCGCTCCTGCGCCTCGGGCGCGGCCGCCGCCTCCGGCAGGAGCCGGCCGGCCAGCTCCCGGACGGTCTGGTGGCGGAAGAGCTGCTCCAGCCGCACCGCGTAGCCGGCCGCGCGCAGCCGGGCGACCACCTTGAGGCTGCGGATGGAGTCGCCGCCGACGGCGAAGAAGTTGTCGTGGGCCGAGACCCGCTCCAGCCCCAGCACCCCGCGCCAGGCGTCCGCGACGGCCCGCTCGGCCGCCCCTTCGGGCTCGGCGTGCGCCCGCGGCCCGGCGGCCCTGGGGTCGGGCAGGGCGTCGCGGTCCAGCTTGCCGCTGCGGTTGAGCGGCAGCTCGGCGAGCACGGTCCAGGTCGCGGGCACCAGGTGGGCGGGCAGCCGGTCGCGCAGCAGCCGCTCCCACTCCTGCGCCGCGCCCGGCCCGCCGGCGCCCTCCTCCGGGACGACGTAGCCGGCCAGGCGCAGGCCGGCGCCGTCGGCGAGGGCGCGGACGGCCGCCGCGCGCACCCCCGGCAGGGCCGCCAGGGCCGCCTCCACCTCGCCGGGCTCCACCCGCATGCCGCGGATCTTGACCTGGTGGTCGGACCGCCCCAGGTACTCGATCTCGCCGTCCGGCCGCCAGCGCGCCAGGTCGCCGGTGTCGTACAGCCGGCCGCCAACAGATCCATACGGGTCGGGGACGAACCGTTCGGCCGTCAGCGCGGGACGGGCGGCGTAGCCGCGGGCGAGCTGCACGCCGCCGATCCACAGGCCGCCGGGCACCCCGACGGGGACGCGGTGCATCCGCTCGTCGAGGATCTCCAGCCGGGTGCCGGGCACCGGCCGGCCGATCGGCACCGGGTCCTCGCCCGGCCGGCACGCGTGCCACGACACGTCCACGGCCGCCTCGGTCGGCCCGTACAGGTTGTGCAGGCCCGCGCCGGGCAGCGCGGCGGCGAAGCGGGCGGCGAGGCCCGCGCCCAGCGCCTCCCCCGAGCAGACCACGGTGCGGAGCGCGCCGAGCCGCCCGCCGAGCCCCGGCTCGGACAGGAAGGCGTCCAGCATGGACGGCACGAAGTGCACGGTGGTGATCGACTCCCGCTCCAGCACGGCGGCCAGGTAGGCGGGGTCGGCGTGCCCGCCGTGCCGCGCGACCACCAGCCCCGCGCCCGCCGTGAGCGGCCAGAACAGCTCCCACACCGACACGTCGAACGAGAACGGCGTCTTGTGCAGCACCCGGTCGTCGCCGGTCAGCCGGAAGGCGTCCTGCATCCAGGCCAGCCGGTTGACGATGGCCCGGTGGGAGACGCCGACGCCCTTGGGGCGGCCGGTCGAGCCCGAGGTGAAGATGACGTACGCCAGGTCGTCGGGGTGCGGCGGGCCGCCGGGCGGCGCGGCGTCCTCGGCGGCGATGTCCCCGGCGTCGCGGTCGAGCAGCACCGCCGGGACGGGAGGCAGCCGGTCGGCGAACCGCCCGGCGGAGACGGTCAGCCGCGCGCCGGCGTCGGCCGCCATGCCCGCCAGCCGGGCGGCCGGATGGTCGGGCTCCAGCGGCAGGTACGCCGCGCCGGCGGCGACCACCGCGTGCACGGCGACCACCAGGTCGGGCCCGCGCTCCAGGCACACCCCGACGACCTCGCCCGGCCCGGCCCCGAGCGCGCGCAGCCGCCTGGCCAGGCGGTTCACCCGGGCGGCGAACTCGGCGTAGGTGAGCCAGGGGCCCTCGCCGCGCAGGGCGGGCGCGTCCGGGGTGCGGGCGGCCCGCGCCGCGACGAGCCCGGCCAGGGTCGCGTCGGACGCGGGGGCGGCGGTGTCGTTGGCGCGGCGGATGACGTCCAGCTCGGCGGGGGTGAGCAGCGGCAGGTCGGCGACCGGCCGCTCCGGCTCGGCCAGGGCGGCGGCGAGGAGCGCGCGCAGGTGGCCGGCGAAGCGCTCCATGCGGTCGTGGTCGAACAGGTCCGTCGCGTAGTGCAGGACGCCCGTCAGCCCGTCGCCGGACTCCTCGATCACCAGGTGCAGGTCCGCCTGCGTCACGCCCGGGTCGACGTCGAGGGTGCGGAGGGCGACGCCCGCCGCGTCCGGCGGCGCCGGCGGCACGTTCTGGTAGGCGAGCATCACCTGGAACAGCGGGTTGCGGGTCAGGTCGCGCTCCTCGGCCAGCTCCTGCACCAGCACCTCGAACGGCAGCTCGGCGTGGTCGTGCGCGTCCAGCACCCGTTCGCGGGTGCGCGCCAGCAGCTCGGCGAAGGACGGCTCGCCGGACAGGTCGCCGCGCAGCACGAGCGTGTTGAGGAACAGCCCGGCCAGCTCCTCCACGTCCGGGTGGGCGCGGCCGGAGACCGGGGTGCCGACGGGGATGTCGGCGCGCCCGGTGTAGCGGGCCAGCACCGCCTGCAGGGCGGCCAGCAGCACCATGAACGGCGTGACCTGCCGCTCCAGCGCCAGCGCGTGCACCGCCGCCGTCGTCGCGGCGTCGATCGGGAACGTCAGCCGCCGCCCCGCCGTGGCCGCCCGCCCCTGGCGGCGCCGGTCGGCGGGCAGGTCGAGGGTGGCGGGCAGGCCGGCGAGCGCGTCCTTCCAGTACGCGAGGTCCGCCGCCCGCCCGCCGGCCCGCTCCCGGTGCCAGGCGGCGAAGTCCCGGTAGCGGGCGGCGAGCGCGGGCAGGGCGGGCGCGGCGCCGGTGACGCGGGCCCGGTACAGCTCCATCAGGTCGCGCAGCAGGATCGACAGGCTCCACCGGTCGGCGACGACGTGGTGCAGGGTGAGGTACAGCTCGTGCTCGGCGGGGCCGCGCCGGACCAGCGCGGCGCGGGCGAGCGGCCCGGCCGCCAGGTCGAAGCGGTGCCGCGCCTCCTCCCGTCCCACGTCCCGGCCGGTCCGCACGGCGAGCCGCGGCCGCTGGGCGCCCTCGCGCAGCACGGGCTCGCCGTCGTCGTCGGCCGCGACGACCAGGCGCAGGGCGTCGTGCCGGTCCACCAGGTCGTCGAACGCGGCGGCCAGCGCGGCCACGTCCAGCGGGCCGGTCAGCCGCTCGCCCCAGGCCACGTTGTACGCCGGGTCGCCGGGGTCGAGCTGGTCGAGGAACCACAGCCGGGCCTGCGCGTGCGAGGGCCGCACCGGCCCGGCGGGGGCGCGCGGGATCGGCCGCACCGCGTCGCGCCGGTCGGGGACGAGCGGGGCGAGGGCCGCGATGGTCGGCGTGGCGAAGCAGCGGCGCAGCGTCACCTCCGCGCCGTGCGCCTCCCTGAGCCGGACCACCAGCCGCATCGCCAGCAGCGAGTGGCCGCCGAGCGCGAAGAAGTCGTCCTCGACGCCGAAGTCGTCGCGGCCGAGCAGCTCGGCCCAGAGCGCGTGCAGGACGTGCTCGGCGGGCGTGCGCGGTGGCACCCGCTCGCCGGTGGCGGCCGTCGTCGGCGGCGGGGGGAGTGCGGCGCGGTCGAGCTTGCCGCTGGGGAGGGTGGGGAGGGTGGTGAGGGGGACGAAGGCGGCGGGGATCATGGTTTCGGGCAGGCGGGCGCGGAGGTGGGCGCGCAGGGTGGTCTCGTCGGTGGTGCTGATGGTGTAGGCGACGAGGCCGGGTCCGCCGGGGGTGTCGGGGCGGTGGGTGACGACGGCGTGGTGGACGTGGGGGTGTTCGGCGAGGACGGCGGCGATCTCGTCGGGTTCGATGCGGACGCCGCGGATCTTGACTTGGTGGTCGAGGCGGCCGAGGTATTCGAGGGTGCCGTCGGGGTGGCGGCGGGCGAGGTCGCCGGTGCGGTAGAGGCGGGCGCCGGGTGGTCCGAAGGGGTCGGGGACGAAGCGTTCGGCGGTGAGGGCGGGGCGGTGGTGGTAGCCGCGGGTGACGCCGGCGCCGCCGAGCAGGAGTTCGCCGGGCACGCCGACGGGGACGGGCCGCAGGTGCTGGTCCACCACGTACGCCGTCGTGTTCGCCACCGGTTCGCCGATCGAGCCGCCCCGCCCGTCGGTGACGCGCCGCCGGGTGGACCACACCGTGGTCTCGGTGGGGCCGTACAGGTCCCACAGCTCCCCGGTCACCGCGAGCAGGCGGGCGGCGAGCGGGCCGGGCAGCGCCTCGCCGGTGCTGATCACCCGGGGCACCCCGTGGGCCAGCGCCGGCAGCAGCCCCTCCAGGACGGACGGCGTGGCCTGCACGGTGTGCAGCCCTCCGCCCCTGACCAGGTCGTGGACCCGCTCGACCGCGCCGGCCGAGCCGAGGACGACCGTCCCGCCGCTGACCAGCGGCCCGAAGATCTCGATCATCGCGATGTCGAACGACACCGACGTCAGGAACAGGAACCGCGCCCCCGGCGCCAGGCCGGGCCGCTCGCGCACGTCCGCCAGCAGGCTGACCAGCCCCCGGTGCGGCACCACCACGCCCTTGGCCCGGCCGGTCGAGCCCGAGGTGTAGATCAGGTACGCGGCCTGGTCCGGGCGGAAGGCGGGCTCCGGCATCGGGGCTGCCGCGTCCGCCGGCTCGTCGAGCAGCAGCGGGCGCGCGGCGGCCGGCAGCCGGTCGCGCAGCGCGGCGACGGTGACCGCCAGGGCCGCGCCCGAGTCGGTGACGAGCCGCGCCAGCCGGTCCGGCGGGTAGCCGGGGTCCAGCGGCACGTAGCAGCCGCCCGCCTTGAGCACGGCCAGCAGCGCCACCACCACGTCGGGGGAGCGGGGCAGGCAGACCGCGACCCGGGTCTCCTGGCCGGCGCCGAGGGCGCGCAGCCGGGCGGCCAGCGCCGACGCCCGGGACTCCAGCTCGGCGTACGTCAGCGCCGTGCCGTCCTCGCCCTCCACGGCGGTCGCGTCCGGCGTGCGGGCGGCCTGCTCGGCGACCAGGTGGTGGACGCCGCGCTCCGGGCAGGCGAGCGCCGCGCCCTGCCCGGCGTCCAGGGTGCGGCGCAGCTCGGCGGCGTCCATGAGCGGCAGCTCCGACAGCCGCAGGCCCGGCGTGGCGACGGCGGCGGCCAGCAGCGTGCGCAGGTGCCCGGACAGGCGGGCGATCCGGTCGTCGTCGAACAGGTCGGTGGCGTGGTCGAGCACGCACAGCAGCGAGCCGTCCCCGCGCTCCTCGACGATGAGGTCCAGGTCGAACATGGCGGTGCCGGGCCGCACGTCCAGGCGCTCCAGCCGCAGGCCGGGCAGGCCGTGCGGCGGCTCGGGCGTGTTCTGGTAGGCGAGCATCACCTGGAACAGCGGGTTGCGCGACAGGTCCCGCCCGCTCGACAGCTCCTCCACCAGCGTCTCGAACGGCAGCTCGGCGTGGTCGTAGGCGGCCAGCACGCGCTCCCGCGTGCGCCGCAGCAGCTCGGTGAAGGACGGGTCGCCGGACAGGTCGCCGCGCAGCACCACCGTGTTGAGGAACAGGCCGACGGTCTGGTCCAGCGCCGGGTCCGGGCGCAGCGACATCGGCGTGCCGATCGGGATGTCGCCCTGCCCGGTGTAGCGGGCCAGCACCGTCTGGAGGGCGGCGAGCAGCACCATGAACGGCGTGGCGCGCTCGCCGGCGGCCAGCTCGCGCATCCGGGCGGCGAGCCCGGCGTCCAGCTCGAACAGCAGGCGGCGGCCCGCGTTCGAGCGCATCGGCGGGCGCGGCCGGTCGGCGGGCAGGTCGAGCACGTCGGGCAGGCCGTCGAGGGCGGCCCGCCAGTAGGCGAGGTCGCGCTCCCGCGAGCGGGCGGCCCGCTGCCGGGCCACGTGCTCGGCGTACGGCACCGGCCGCGCGGGCAGCGGCTCGCCGGCGTAGAGCCGGAACAGGTCGCGGAACAGGATCCCCACCGACCAGCGGTCGGCCAGGACGTGGTGCAGCGTCACGATCAGCCGGTGCTCCCCGGCGGCCACGCGCAGCAGGCGGGCCCTGGTCAGCGGGCCGGCGCTCAGGTCGAAGGCGAAGCGGGCCTCCTCGCGGGCGGCGGCGTCGGCCGCGGCGGCGGACATCGTCTCCACGCGCAGCGCGGGCCGCACCGGGCCGGGCACCTGACGCGGCTCGCCGTCCCGGGTCTCGATCACGTGCCCGAGGATCGGGTGCCGGTCCACCAGCGCGTCGAACGCCGTCGCCAGCGCGGCGGCGTCCAGGTCGCCGGTGATCCGGTACGCCCACGACAGGGTGTAGGCCGGGTTGCCCGGGTCGAGCTGGTCCACCACCCAGAGGCGGCGCTGCGCGGCCGACAGCTCCCCGGGCGCCGCCGCGGCGGGCGCGGGCCCGCTGCTCCGCGCGGCTCCGGCGCCCGCGAGGCGGGCCTCCAGCGCGGCGCGCCGCTCCGGGCTGAGCCCGGCCAGCCGCGCCCGTACCCCGTTGTCGCTCACCGCTCCTCCTCCAGCAGTTCCAGCAGGCCGGCCTCCGTCAGCCCCTCCTCCAGCACCGCCAGCGCCTGCTCCTCGACCGTCGTGGCGTCGAAGCAGCGCCGCAGCGGCAGCTCGACGCCGAACGCCTCGCCGATCCGGCCGATGAGGCGGACCACGAGCAGCGAGTGGCCGCCGAGCGCGAAGAAGTCGTCGCGCACGCCGACCCGCTCCCGGCCGAGCAGGTCGGCCCAGATGCCCGCGATGGTCTCCTCCATCGGGGTGCGCGGCGGCACGTGCCCGCCCGCCGAGGTCCCGGCCCGCGGCGGGGGGAGTGCGGCGCGGTCGAGCTTGCCGCTGGGGAGGGTGGGCAGGGTGGTGAGGGGGACGAAGGCGGCGGGGATCATGGTTTCGGGCAGGCGGGCGCGCAGGTGGGCGCGCAGGGTGGTCTCGTCGGTGGTGCCGATGGTGTAGGCGACGAGGCCGGGTCCGGCGGGGGTGTCGGGGCGGTGGGTGACGACGGCGTGGTGGACGTGGGGGTGTTCGGCGAGGACGGCGGCGATCTCGTCGGGTTCGATGCGGACGCCGCGGATCTTGACTTGGTGGTCGAGGCGGCCGAGGTATTCGAGGGTGCCGTCGGGGTGGCGGCGGGCGAGGTCGCCGGTGCGGTAGAGGCGGGCGCCGGGTGGTCCGAAGGGGTCGGGGACGAAGCGTTCGGCGGTGAGGGCGGGGCGGTGGTGGTAGCCGCGGGTGACGCCGGCGCCGCCGAGCAGGAGTTCGCCGGGCACGCCGACGGGGACGGGCCGCAGGTGCTGGTCCACCACGTACGCCGTCGTGTTCGCCACCGGCCGGCCGATCAGCATCGTGGCGGGGGAGTGCGGCACCCGGTACGCGGTGGACCAGATCGTCGTCTCCGTCGGCCCGTAGAAGTTCCACAGCTCGTCGGTGACCGTCAGCAGCCGGGCCGCCAGGTCGAGGGGCAGCGGCTCGCCGCCGAGGATCATCCGCGGCAGCCCGGCCGGCAGGTGCCCGGCCGCCAGGCCCGCCACCGACGGCGTGAGCTGCACCAGGTCCACGCCCTCGGCGGCGCGGCGCAGCTCCTTCGGCGTGCGGGCCGCGTCCTCCGGGGCGATCACCAGCGTCCCGCCGGACAACAGCGGCGTGAAGATCTCCAGCGCCGCGATGTCGAACGACAGCGACGTCATGAACAGCACGTCACCGCCGCCGAGCCGCCGGATCACGTCGGTGACCAGGTTGACCACGCCCCGGTGCGGCACCTGCACCCCCTTCGGGCGGCCCGTCGAGCCGGAGGTGTAGATGAGGTACGCCAGGTCGCCGGGCCGCCCGGAGAGCGGCGGCGGCTCCGGCGCGGGCCCGCCGCGCCGATCCGGGAGCCGGTCGAGCAGCAGCTCCGGGGGCCGCTCCGGCGGCAGCCGGTCGCGGAGCGCCGAGTCCGTCAGCAGCAGCGCCGCCTCCGAGTCGGCCAGCAGGTACGCCAGCCGCTCCGCCGGGTACGCCGCGTCCAGCGGCAGGTAGCAGCCGCCCGCCCGCAGCACCGCGAGCAGCGCGACCACCTGCGGAAGGCCGCGCGGCAGGCACAACGCCACGCACGACCCGGCCCGCACGCCCGCCGCCGCCAGTCGCCCGGCCAGCTCGCCGGTGCGGGCGTCCAGCTCGGCGTAGGTCAGCTCGGCGCCGTCCGGGGCGCGCACCGCGACCGCGCCGGGGGTGCGCGCCGCCTGCTCGGCGACCAGCTCGTGCAGGGTCCGCTCCGGGAAGGGCGCGGCCGTGTCGTTCCAGCCGGTCAGCAGCTCGTGCCGCTCCGCCGCCGTCATCAGCGGCAGCTCCGACAGCCGGGCCGCCGGGTCCGCGGCGGCGGCCTCCAGGACCAGCCGGTACGCCCCCGCCAGGCGGGCGACGCTGCCCTCGTCGAACAGGTCGGTGCTGTACTCGACGTACACGCCCGCACCGTCGCCCGTCCTGACGACGTCCACGTTCAGGTCGAGCTGGGCGGTGCCGTTCGGGAACTGCCCGCGCGACGACATCGGCAGCAGGTTGAAGCCCACCTGGTAGAGCGGCGTGCGGCTGGTGTCGCGCACCGGCTGCAACGCCTCCACCAGCCGGTCGAACGGCACGTCGGCGTGGTCCAGCGCGTCCAGGACGGTCTCCCGCACCCGGTCCAGCAGCTCGCCGAACGACGGGTCGCCGCCCAGGTCCGTCCGCAGCACCAGCGTGTTGACGAACATGCCGAGCACCGGCTCGAACTCGGGCAGGTCCCGGCCCGCCACCGGCGTGCCCACCACCACGTCCTCCTGGCCCGCCCACCGCGACAACAGCGCCTTCAGCCCGGCCAGCAGCACCATGAACAACGTCGCGCCGCGCCGCCGGCCCAGCGCCTCCAGCTCCGCCACCAGGGCGGCGGGCAGCGCCAGGTGGTGCTCGGCCCCCGCGTGCCCCCTGACGGCCGGGCGGGGCCGGTCCGCGGGCAGCCCCAGGTCGGTAGGCAGGCCCGCCAGCCGCTCCCGCCAGTGGCCGAGCTGGTCGGCGAGCACGCCGCCGGCCAGGTGCTCGCGCTGCCAGGCGGCGTAGTCGGCGTACTGGACCGGCAGCTCGGGCAGCCGGGCCGGGCGGCCCTCGGCCTCGGCCTCGTCCAGCTCGCGCAGCTCGGCCGCGAGGTTGGTGGCCGAGCGGGCGTCGAACACCGCGTGGTGCACCACGAACACCAGCCGCGGCCCGCCGACCGGCATCCGCACCAGGTGCGCCCGCCACAGCGGCGCCCGCTCCAGCGCGAACGGCCGCCGCGCCAGCTCCAGGGCCAGCGCGCGGAAGTCCGCCTCGGCCCGCTCCGGCGGCAGGTCCCGCAGGTCGGTCGAGGCCAGGGCGACCGGCAGCTCGACCTGGACGAGCTGGACGAGGCTCCCGTCCTCGACCGCCAGCGCGGTCCGCAACGACTCGTGCCGCCGCACCAGCTCGCCCAGCATCCGCTCGCACCGGCCGGGATCGACCCGCTCGGGCAGCTCCATCACCGCGTTGATGTGGTACGCCGGCGCGCCGGGGTCGAGCCGGGCGAGGAACCACAGCCGTTCCTGGGCGAACGAGGCGGGGAAGGCGTACATGCCGGTCACCTGGGCTCCTCTACCGGTCCATGGCCTCGCGCAGGCTGCGCGGGCGCATGTCGGTCCAGACCTGCTCGATGTGGTCGAGGCAGCTCTGCTTCGACCCTTCGAAGCCGGTCTCCCGCCAGCCCTGCGGCAGCGGACGCCCGGCGAACCAGATGGAGTACTGCTCCTCGTCGTTGACCACGACCTTGTACTGGCCGTCCCGCATGTCAGCGCCTCTCCTCTCGGGGGAGCCGGGTGACGGTCGTCGCCCGTTCCTGGGCGTCCTTGCCGCGCAGCTCCTCCACCAGCGCGGCCATGCCGGCCACGGTGGGCACCTGGAAGAGGCTGCGCATGGGCAGCCGGACGCCGATCTTCTTCCTGATGAGCGCGATGAGCTGGACCGCCACCAGCGAGTTGCCGCCCAGCTCGAAGAAGTCGTGCTCGACGCTGACGCGCCGCGCGCCGAGCACCTCGCCCCACAGCCCGGCGAGCATGCTCTCCAGCTCGTTGCGGGGCGCGACGTGGTCGTCGGCCACCGCCCCGGAGTCGCCGGCCGCCGCCGCGGCGTCCAGCTCGTCGGCCACCGTGTCCTGGGTCAGCTCGCGCACCCCGGCCACGAACTCGGGCAACGCGGTGGCGTTCACCACCACCTGGGCGCCCAGGTCGGCGGCCAGCAGCCGGCGGAACGCCTCGGCGCCGTCCGCCGGCGGGATGCCGCGCTTGGCGCCGTCGAGGTCCAGGGCGACGCCCGCGGTCGCGGACTCCTCCTTCACCGCCGCCGCCCCGGCCGCGTGCCTGGCCCCCTCGCCGACGGACCGGCTCATCTCCTGCCGGTCGACGCGCCGCAGCACGAAGTCCGAGATGTCCAGCACGCGCTCGCCGGCGTCGTCGTACAGGGTGAGGTCGGCGGCCAGCACCTCGCCGCCGCCGGTGTCGCGGAGCCGGGCGTGGCTCCACACCGTGGCCGGGAGCGGGGCGTGCACGGTCAGCCGGCCGTAGCCGAGCGGCAGGTAGCTGTGCTCGCCGGCGACGGCGACGAACGCGGTCGCCTCGTCCAGCAGCGCCGGGTGCAGCGGCAGCGCGGCCAGCTCGGCGGCGACCTCGGGGACGGCCTCCAGCCGGGCCAGCCGCTCGTCCCGGCCGAGCCGCACCTCGCGCAGGCTGCGCCAGCGCGGCCCGAACGTGACCAGCCCGGACGCCGACGCGAACAGGTCGGCCTCGCCGTCGTGCGCGCAGCGGGCCCGGATCTCGGCCAGGTCCCCGGCGGCGGGCCCGGCGGCGGGCACCCAGGCCGCCGCGCCCCGGGCGTGCTGGACCTGGTCGCCGCCGGTGACGCTGACCACCTCGAAGTCCACGCCGTCGCCCGCGGGCGTGAGCAGCACCCGCAGCTCGGCGCTCGACCCCTCGGCGACCGGCAGCGGCGCGACGAAGGCGACGTCGCGCAGCTCGGCCACGTGCCCGGGACCCGGGCTCGGCACGGCCGCCTCGAACGCGGCGCGGGCCGCCTCCAGGTAGCCGGTGCCGGGCAGCACCGGCACCCCGGCCACCCGGTGCTCGTCCAGGACCCAGTGCGTCTCCGCCGACAGGGTGGCGGCGTACCAGGGGCGGCGGCCCGCGCTCTCGTGCCGGTGGCTGAGCAGGGGGTGCTCCAGGCGGCTCACCCGGTCGCCGCGCTGGAGGGCGCGGAAGGCCACCGGGGCGGCGACCTCGGCGGCCATGCCGACCTCCAGCCACGCCCCCCAGTTCACCGACAGCACCCGGCCCGGCCAGACGTGCGCGAAGGCGTCCATGAAGGCGTTGGCCCCGCAGTAGTCGACCTGGCCGAACCCGCCCGCGACCGCCGTCACCGACGAGCAGAGCAGCACGAAGTCGAGCGGCAGGCCGCCGAAAGCCTCGCGCAGCGCCATCGTGCCGGCGAGCTTCGGGGCCAGCACGGCGTCGGCGGCGGCGCGCTCCTTCACCTCGGCCATGCCGCCGCCGGGCACCCCGGCCGCGTGCACCAGGCCGTCGATCCGGCCGAACCTGGCCAGCGCCTCGTCCCTGACCCGGCGCAGCGACGCGGCGTCGGTCACGTCGGCGGTCAGCACCAGCACCTCGGCGCCGGCCTCCTCCATGCGCCGCACCGCGGCGACCGCCCGCCGCACCCGCTCCGGCGCGTCCGCCAGCGCGTCCCAGCTCTCCCGCGGCGGCAGACCGGAGCGGCCGAGCAGGACCAGCCTGGCCCGCGCGCGCCGGGCCAGGTCCTCGGCCAGGGTGAGGCCGATGCCGCCGAGCCCGCCGGTGATCACGTACACGCCCTCGTGGCGCAGCGGGTCGTCCTGCGGCGGCAGCGGCACCGGCTCGAAGCCGCGCAGCCAGCGGCGGCCGGCGCGGAGCGCGACCGCGGACGGCGGCACGCCCTCCACCGGCTCGGCCGGCTCGGCGGCCAGCTCGGCCAGCACCTTGCCCACGTCGTACGGCCCCGCCTCCAGGTCCAGGTGCCGGGCGGTCAGCCGGCGGGCCTCCAGCGGGACGACGCCGGTGACGCCCGCGACGGTGGCGTGCTCGGGCCGGCGCACGTCCCCGCCGGTGACGGCCTGCGTGCCGGCGGTCACGACGTCCAGCAGCACGCCCGCTTCCCGTTCGGCGCCGGCCAGCGCCTGCACCAGGGCCAGCAGGCTGTGGAAGCCGAGCGCCTGGGCGGCGGTCGCCTCCTCCGGCGTGGCGGCGGGCGCGCCGTCCAGCGCCCAGGCGTGCACGACGCGCGCGGGCACGCCGGTCGCGGCCAGCAGCGCCTCGTAGTCGTCGCGCTCGGCCGGCCGGACGGTGACCGTGCCGTCCGCCGCGACCCCGTACGCGTCGCCGGGCACCACCCTGACGGCGTCCGCGCCGGTCGCGCGCAGCCCGTCCAGCAGCGGCTCGGCGGCCGGCCCGGCGAACACCAGGCAGCGCGTCCCGGCCAGCGCGGCGGTCCCGGCCGGCGTGACCGGCGCCTGCCGCCAGGCCGGCACCGAGAACCACTCCTCCAGCGGCAGCGCGCCCGCCCGCGGCGGCCGGGGGAAGACGAGCTCCGGGTCGAACGCGGTCCGCACCCAGTGCTCGGCCCGCTCGTACGGGTACGCGGGCAGCGGCACCCGCCGGGCGGGCTCGGCCAGGGCGTCGGCCTCCAGCGGCACGCCCGCCGTCCACAACGCGCCGGCCGTCGCGTACAGCACCTCCAGGTCCTGCTTGCCGTCGGCGGGCCCGGGCAGGCTGGCCAGCGGGCGCGGCGCGGACTGGGGGAGCTGGGCCCTGGCCAGGCCGGCGAGCTGGCGGCCCGGGCCGCACTCCACCAGCCGCCACTCGCCCTCGGCGGCGAGCGTCGCCACGCAGTCGCCGAAGCGGACCGTCTCGCGCAGGTGCCGCGTCCAGTAGGCGGGGTCCGTGGCCTGCGCGGCGGTGATCCAGGTGCCGGTGACGTTCGACAGGAACGGCAGCGCGGGCGCGTGCCGGGGGACGGCGGCGACGGCCGCGTGGAAGTCGCCGAGTATCGGGTCCATCATCGCCGAGTGGAAGGCGTGCGAGGTGCGGAGCGCGGTGTGCTGCACGCCGGCCTCGTCGAGCCGGGCGGCGTAGCCGGCGACCAGCTCGGCGGGGCCGGCCACGACGCACGTGCCGGGGCCGTTGACGGTGGCGACGGACAGGCCCTCGGGCAGGTCGGCGCGCACCTCCTCCTGGTCGCGGCGCAGGGCGAGCATCGCGCCGGGCGGCATGCTCTGCATGAGCCGGCCGCGGGCGGCCACCAGGCGCAGCGCGTCCGGCAGCGAGAAGACGCCCGCGACGGTCGCGGCCACGTACTCGCCGATGCTGTGCCCCACCATGGCGGCCGGCTCCACGCCCCACGAGCGCCACAGCCGGGCCAGCGCCCACTCCACCGTGAACAGCGCGGGCTGGGTGAGCGCCGTCTGCCGCAGCCGCTCCTCGGCCGCCTCCCGCTCGTCGCCGGCGGGGAACAGCAGGGTGCGCAGGTCCAGGCCCAGCTCCTCGTGGAGGAGCGCGGCGCACTCGTCCACGGCGGCGGCGAAGACCGGCTCGGTGCGGTAGAGCCCGGCGCCCATGCCCGCGTACTGCGCGCCCTGGCCGGAGAACAGCCAGGCCACCTTGGGCGTGCCCGCCCTGCCCTTCGTCACGCGCCGGGGCGTGGACAGCGCCGTCACCGCGTCGGCGGTGTCGGCCGCCACCACGGCGGCGCGGTGCGCGTAGCGGCGCCGGCCGGCCCGCAGCGTGAACGCCACGTCGGCCAGGTCCAGCTCCCGCCCCTTCAGATGGTCGGCCAGCCCCGCCACGGCGGCGTCCAGCGCCGCCGGGGTGCGGGCCGACAGCAGCAGCAGGTGGGCGGGGCGCGGCTGGGCGGTCGGCAGCGGCGCGGGCGGCGCCTGCTCGACGATCACGTGCGCGTTCGTGCCGCCGATGCCGAACGAGCTGACGCCCGCCCGGCGCGGGAAGCCGTTCGTCTCCCACTTGGTCAGCGAGGAGACCACCCGGAACGGGTTCGTGCCGAAGTCGATGCGCGGGTTCGGCCGCTCGAAGTTGAGGCTCGGCGGGATCAGCCCGTGCTCCAGCGCCAGCACCGTCTTGATGAAGCCCGCGATGCCGGCCGCCGGCCCCAGATGGCCGATGTTGGTCTTGACCGAGCCGATGCCGCACCAGCCCGCCTCGTCCGTGCCCGCGCCGAGCACGCTCGACAGGGCCGCCACCTCGATCGGGTCGCCCAGCGAGGTCCCGGTGCCGTGCGCCTCGACGTAGGTGACCGTGCGCGGGTCGATCTGCGCCACGCCCAGCGCCTGCGAGACCGCCGCCGCCTGGCCCTCGGCGCTCGGCGCGGAGAAGCCCATCTTGGTGGCGCCGTCGTTGTTGATCGCGTTGCCGATCACCACGGCCCTGATGTGGTCGCCGTCGGCGATCGCGTCCGACAGCCGCTTCAGCACGGCCATGCCGCCGCCCCCGCCCCAGATCGTGCCGGCCGCGGCGGCGTCGAACGCCCGGCAGTGCCCGTCGGGGGCGTAGATGCCGTCCTGGTGGTACTGGTAGCCCCACTCGGCGGGCAGCTCCAGCGACGCGCCGCCGGTCAGCGCCATGTCGCACTCGCCGCTGCGCAGCGCCTCGCACGCCACGTGCAGCGCGGTCAGCGAGGAGGAGCAGGCGGTGTGCAGGGTCACGCTGGGGCCGCGCAGGTCCAGCTTGTACGACACCGTCGTGGCCAGGTAGTCGGGATGGTTGCCGGTGTAGACGGCGAGGTTGCCGACGGAGGCGAACACCTTCGTGTTCGGGCGGATGTACAGCCATTGGTACTCGTCGGAGCCGATGGCCCCGTACACGCCGATCTCGCCCGGGTAGCGGGCGGGGTCGTAGCCGGCGTCGTCCAGCGCGGTGCTGGCCAGCTCCAGGAACATCCGCTGCTGCGGGTCGCGCAGCTCCGCCTCGCGCGGGGACATGCCGAAGAAGGCGGCGTCGAGGGCGCCGTACCCGGCCGCGATGGCCGAGGCCGGGACGAACGTCGGGTCGTCCAGCAGGTAGTCGGGCACGCCGAGGGCCGCCTGCTCCTCGCGCGTGTAGAACCGCACCGACTCCACGCCGCCCACCAGGTTGCGCCAGTAGGCGGACACGTCCTCGGCGCCGGGGAGACGGCAGGCCAGCCCGACGACCGCGATCGGCTCGACCCCGGGCCCCTCCTCGTCGTGGTTCAGCTCAGCGGTCATTCGCTACTCTCCCGTCTGGCCCGGTGGGGCCGAGTTGAGGGTCGTGCCCGGCGCGCCGCCACCCGCCTGGCGGCGCGCTCCGTCCCGGTCGTGCGCCGCTCGCCGTCGAGGTGGGCGGCCAGCGCGCGCACGGTCGGGAAGCGGAACAGGTCCACGATCGGCACCTCGCGCCCTAGTGAGGCGGCGAGGCGGGCCTGGACCTGGGCGGTGGCGAGCGAGTGCCCGCCGATCTCGAAGAAGTTCGCCTCCGCGGCGACCCGCGGCAGGCCGAGGACCTCGCGCCAGACGCCGGCGACCAGGCGCTCGGTCGCGGACGCCGGCTCCTGCCCGGGCCCGGCCGCCGGCCTCGGTGGAGGGGCGGGCAGCGCGGCCCGGTCCACCTTGCCGTTCGGCGTCAGCGGCAACGCCGGCAGGAGCACCAGCTCGGCCGGGACGGCGTGGTCGGGCAGGCGGGCCGCCAGGTGCCGGCGCAGCTCGCCCGCCTGCACCGCCGCGCTCGCCGGCACCGCGTACGCGTGCAGCACCGCGCCGCCCGGCTGCTCGGCCACCCGCGCCGCCGCCGCCCGCACCCCGGGATGCGCGGCCAGCGCCGCCTCCACCTCGCCCAGCTCCACCCGGTGACCGCGGATCTTCACCTGCCCGTCGGCCCGCCCGGCCGGCACCACCCGGCCCTCCGGGTCGAACCGGCCGAGGTCGCCGGTGCGGTAACGGGCCGTCTCGCCGTCCGGCTCGCGGCTGAAGCGCCGCCGGGTCAGCTCGCCGTCGTTCAGGTACGCCTCCGCCAGCCGGCGGCTCCGCACCACGACCTCGCCCAGCTCGCCGACGGCCGCCGGGGCGCCGGCGGCGTCCAGCACGAGCAGCTCCGCGCCGGCCACGCCGCGGCCGACCGGCACCGGCTCGCCGGACACGGCCGGCCGGCCGGTGATCTCGTGGACGGCCTGCGCCTGCGGCGTCTCCGTGGTGCCGTAGACGTTGACCAGGCGGGCGCCCGGCGCCACCGCCGCGAACCTGGCCGCGTCCGCGAACGTCAGCCGGTCCCCGCCGAACAGCACGAGCCGCAGCGCGGGCAGCTCCACCCCGGCCGCGGCGATCAGGGTGGCGAGCTGCGGGGTGAGGTGCGCGACCGTGATCGCCCGCTCGCGCAGCCAGGCGGCCAGGCGGGCCGGGTCGCGGACGCGGTCCTGGCCCGGCACGTGCAGCGTGGCGCCCAGGGTCAGCGGGGCGCCGACGTCGCGGAGCAGCGGGTCGTGCGCCAGCCCGGCCAGCAGCGCGAAGCGGTCGTCGGGGGTCAGCGCGAACTCGGTGGCGTACCAGGTGAGGAAGCGGGCCAGGGGGCGTTCGGGGGTCAGGACGGGCTTGGGCTCGCCGGTGGTGCCCGAGGTGAACATCAGATAACCGCGCCGCCCGGCCGCCACCGGAAACGCCCCCGCTTCCGCGCCCGCCCCCGCCTTCGCCTCCGCGCCTGCCTTCGCGCCCGCGCCTGCCTTCGCGCCCGACTGCGGCTTCGTGACCGGTCCTGCTCCCGCTCCGGTCTGCGCAACGACCAAGTCCGATATGTCGGGCACTCTGGGCAGCCAGGCCAGCTCGGCGGGCACGCTCACCCCCGGGCAGACGATCAGCGCCCGCGCGCCGGCGGCCCGCGCCTGCGCCGCCAGCCGGGCGGCCGGCAGCGCGGCGTCCAGCACCGCCCACCGCGCCCCCGCCCCGAGCACGCCCAGCATCAGGGCGGGCAGCTCGCACACCCGGGCCGCGAGGATCGCCACCGTCCCACCCTCAGCACCGCCGGGGGACGCCGCACCGGCGGCCGTCACGGCGGCGCCGACCGCCCTCATCAGCCGGCCCAGCTCGCCGTAGCTCAGCCCGCCGTCCTCACCGGCGACCGCCACCCGGTCGCCGCCGCCGTGCGCGAGGACGCGCTCCACCACCCCGGGCCCGTCCCAGCCCGGCAACGGCGCGCTCCCGTCCGGGAGCGGCCCGGCGCTCCCTGAGCGCAGCGACGCGCGCCGGACCGGCAGCTCCGGCGCGGCGACCAGGTCGCCGAGGATCCGCAGGTATCCCGCGAGCAGCTCCTCGATCCGCTCCCTGCGGAACAGCCGGGGGTTGTAGGCGGCCTGCACCACGTACCGCCTGTCCCGTTCCCCCACGTACAGCGTCAGGTCGAACAGCGCGCCCGGCAGCCCCGGCGGCAGCGGCTCGGCGGTGACGCCGGGCAGCTCCAGCCGCGGCTCGGCGAAGTCGTACATGTTGAACAGCACCTGCACCAGCGGGTTCCTGGACAGGTCGCGGCCGGGGCCGAGCCGGTCGACCAGCCGCTCCAGGTGCACGTCCAGGTGCGCCAGCGCCCCGGACAACGTCTCCTGGCAGCGCGCCACGTGCGCCTCGAACGACTCGCCGTCCGCCACCCGCAGCCGCAGCGGCAGCACCTGCACCAGGCACCCGATCAGCGGATGGAACGCCGGGTCGCGCCGGTCCGCGACCGGCGCCCCGACGACCAGGTCGCGCTGCCCGGTGAGCCGCCGCAGCACCTGCGCGAACGCCGCCAGCATCACCGCGTACGGCGTGCCGCCCAGCCGCGCGGCCAGCGCCCGGACCCCGGCGCTGACGGCGGCGCCGGCCTCGGCGGCGGCGCCCGCCCCCTCGAACGTCTGCACGGCCGGCCGCGGATGGTCGCGCGGCAGGTCGAGCACGGCGGGCGCGCCCTCCAGGTGCTCCCGCCACCACTCCAGGTCCGCCGCCCCGTCCCGCCCGGCCAGGTAGGCGGCGTACCCGCCGCCCGTCGTGCGCAGCGGCGGCGGCGCCGCTCCCCGGTAGGCGCGGCTCACCTCGTCGTAGAACACCCGCTGCGACCAGCCGTCGAACACGAGGTGATGAGCCGTGACGGCCAGCACGAACGCGCCGCCCCCGGTCGCCCCGGCCCCGGTCACCTCGGCCCTGGTCGCCTCGCCCGCGCGGCGGGGCTCCGGGGCGAGGCGCAGCAGGCGGGCTCGCCACAGCGGCCCGGCCTCCAGGTCGAAGGGGGTCCGCGCCTCGGCTTCCAGGCGTTCGCCCAGCTCCTCCTCGGTGACGTCCTCCACGGGCAGCGGCACCGGGCCGGGCGGCGACACGGCGACGACCGGCACCCCGCCCGCCTGCGGCACCCGCCAGCGCAGCACCTCGTGCCGCTCCGCCACCGCCGCCAGGGCGGCGCGCAGGGCGTCCACGTCGAGCGGCCCGGTCAGGCGCTGCGCCATCGCGATGTTGTGCGCGGGCGTGCCGGGCGCCAGCCGTTCCACGAACCACATGCGGCGCTGCACCGCCGACAGCGCGGCCGGCGCCGCGACCGGCGGCTCGTCCCGCACCGGCGGGGCGGACCCGGCCAGGCGGGCGATCCCCGCCACGGTGCGGGCCGCCAGCACGTCGCCGGTCTCGATCTCCTTGCCGAGCCGGGACCGCAGCAGCGCCGTCAGGCGCATCGCCAGCAGGGAGTGGCCGCCGCAGGCGAGGAAGTCGTCGTCCGGCCCCGGCTCCCCGCTCCCGAACGCCTCGGCCCAGGCCGCCGCCACCTCCCGCTCGATCCCGCTCGCGCCCGGCCGGTCCGTCCCCTTGGAGGCGGTCCGCTGGGCGCGGAGGGCCGCCAGGTCGATCTTGCCCGCCGCCGTCAGCGGCAGCGCGGCCAGCCGTACGACCCTGGTGGGCGTCATGTACGCGGGCAGCCGCTCCAGGCAGTGGGCCCGCACCCCCTCGATGCCGGGCGCGTCCAGCGGCGTCAGGTAGGCGGTCAGCTCCTTCAGCCCGGCGGGGCCGTCGGTCACGTCCGCCACCGCCTGCCGCACCCCGGGATGCGCGCGCAGCACCGCCTCGATCTCGCCGATCTCGACCCGCTGGCCCTGGATCTTCACCTGCCGGTCCAGCCGGCCGATGAAGCCGATGCGGCCGTCGTCCTCCAGCACGACCTGGTCCCCGGTGCGGTACATGCGCGCCCCCGGCCCCCCGTACGGGTCGGGCACGAACCGCTCGGCCGACAGCCCCGGCCGGTCCAGGTAGCCGCGCGCCAGTTGCGGGCCGCCGATGCACAGCTCGCCGGGGGTGCCGGGCGGGCAGGGGTCGAGCAGGTCGTCGAGGATGTACGCGCGGCAGCCCGGCAGCGCGTGCCCGATCGGCAGCGGCCGGTCCCAAGCGCCCGTCAGCTCGGTGCCGACCACGCACACGGTGGTCTCGGTGGGGCCGTACCAGTTGTGGAAGCGCCGCCCGCCCGCCGTCCAGCGGGCCACCTGCTCGGGCCCGGCCGGCTCGCCCGCGGTGAGCAGGTCGCGGAGCCAGGGCAGCCGGTCCGGCTCCAGCAGCGGGAGCAGCGCGGGCGGGATCGTGCCCCACGTCACCCGGTGCCGCTCCAGGAAACGCTGGAGGCGAGCGGCGTCGGTGCGGTCCTCCTCGGGGACCAGCATCACCGAGCCGCCCCTCGCCAGCGGGGCGAAGACGTCCAGCACGGACACGTCGAACCCGAGCGCGGCGAACCCGATCGACCGGCACCCGGCGTCGAGCCCGAACACCTCGCCCGCCATCCGCACGAACGACACCGCCGAGGCGTGGCTCACCACCACGCCCTTGGGCCGCCCGGTGGAGCCGGAGGTGTAGAGCACGTAGGCCGCCGCGCCCGGCGGCGTCACCCGCGCGGGCGGCTCGCCCACCGGGTCCGCGTCCGTCCCGGGCGCGTACGGCTCGCCCGCGTGCGTCCCCGGCTCGCGGGCGGCTCGCCCGCGTGCGTCCCCGGCTCGCGCGGCTCGTCGGCCGGTGGGCGTGGCGGCTCCAGTCGGACGGGGAGCCCGGCCAGCAGGCCGGCGCCCGTCGCGTCCGCGACGACCGCGGCGATGCCCGCGTCCGCGACGATCCCGGCCAGCCGCCGGCGCGGATGCCCCGGGTCCAGCGGCACGTACGCGCTCCCGGACATGAGCACGCCGAGCACGCAGACCAGCAGGTCCGGCGTGCGGCGGTGGCACACGCCGACCCGCGCCTCGGGCCCCGCGCCGGCCGCGCGCAGCCGGTGCGCCAGCCCCGCCGCCGCCGAGACCAGCTCGCGGTAGGTCAGGCGGTGGTCCCCCTGGCGGACGGCCGTCGCGTCCGGAGTGCGTACGGCCTGCGCCAGGACGAGCTCATGAAGAAGCGCCCCGTCGGTCACCCTGTCTCCCCGTCCTCGTCTCCCCGCCCTCGTCCCGCCGTCATGCGGCCGGTACGGCGGGCATGTCCAGGCTCAGCAGCGCCCTGCCGGGCGGTACGGCGACCGCGGCCAGCACTTCTCCCCGCGCGGTGTGCAGGGGCAGGCGCACGACCTGCCACCGGGCCAGGCGTTCCAGGCCCGGCCCGCAGCGGGCCCGCCAGGGGCCCGGGTCGGCGAGGTCGGGGAAGCCGGCCGCGGCCGGGTCGGCGTCCTCGCCGCAGGCGGCCAGCAGCGCCCGTTTCGCGGCGACCGCGTGGAGGGCCAGCCACGGCCGGTCCTCCTCGGCGGCGTCCTCGATCTGCTCCCGCTCGTCGTCGCTCAGCTCGGCCGGCCACCCGCCGCCCGCCCCGCCGCCCCGCCGCCCGCCCGCCGCGCCCGCGCCGCCTCGGCCGGGTCCCAGGGCGCGCAGCAGGGCCACCCCGATCCCCGGCCCGTGCTCCCCGGACGCCCCTGGAGGGCGCGGCGCGTCCTGGCCGGTCGCGGCGACCAGGGTCAGGCCGCCGGCGTGGACGGCCCCGGCCACGGCGCGGCCCGCGTGGCGGCGCAGCACCGCCTCGTGCCCGTCCGGCCCGCCCAGCCACAGGTGCAGCTCGTCCGGCCCGGGCGGCGCGTGCCCGGCGGTGAGGTCGGCGGCGATGAGCGCGGCCAGCTCGCCGGGGCTGTCCTTGACGAACAGGTGACCGCCGCGCAGCGTGCGCAGGCGGAAGCCGGCGGCCGTGTGCCGGGCCCAGCCGAGCAGCTCGGCCGCGCCGACCTCCCCGTCGTCCAGCCCGCCGAAGGCCACGACGGGGCAGCCGAGCGGCGGCTCGGGGGCGTAGGCGTAGTTCCTGATCCAGGTGAAGTCGGAGCGCAGCACCGGCAGCATCAGCTCCCGCAGCTCCGGCAGGTGCTTGAGCTCGGGCAGCGCGCCCGACCTGCGGACGAGCTGGTCGATGAAGGCGTCGTCGGGCAGCTCGACGGCGGCGGCCAGCGGGACCCGGCGGTCCGGCGGGTGCGCGCCGCCGACGTAGAGCCGCGACGGCGGGCGCAGGCCGCGCCGGCGCAGCTCGCGGGCCACCTCGAAGGCCAGCCGGGCGCCCATGCTGTGGCCGTACAGGGCGTACGGCTCGCCGGTGGCGGGCGCGATCTCGTCGGCGATCCCGGCGACCGTGAAGGCCGGCGGCTCGGCGATGCGGTTCTCGCGGCCGGGGAGCTGGAGCGGGACGACGGTGAGGTCGATGAGATCGGTGAGCCGGCGGAGAAGCCCGGTGTAGGCGCTGGCGCCTCCTCCGGCGTACGGCAGGCAGAACATCGTGCGGACGGGGCCTGGATCCAGGGGATGGGGATCCCGCGCCGCCGCTGCTAACCGGCCACTGATCGCCCAGCACCTCCCTTGCCGGGAGTCCGGGGGTTTCGTCGCTGAATACGGAGGACGTCAATCGCCATGTTACGGCGCTCCTCGACAATGCCTCGAAACAACATCGAAATGGGAGCTGCGGAACTGTCTCGACTTAGCGCGTGATCTCGCGCTCTTGAACGATATGAACCTTATATCGATGTTGCCGGAAGGAGTCAATGGCGCTTACCGGATGCCTGACTCTTGCTCGACTGCGCAACCGATACCAAGGTGCCGCGCCATCGGCAGAGTGACCGTAAAGGGGATTCGGATGGCCGGAATTCTCGGGGATCCGCCCCGCCGGCCCGGCGGCCGGACAGGGCCCGGAAGTCGGGCCAGACGGCGCCCGCTGCACGTCAACTCATACTCTGACCCGATTGTCACTCTCTCTGTCGAGTGCCGGTGAAACTTTCAAGTATCGGTCCGGCCGTTTGTCCGGGCACCCTAATTCGCCCTCGAACCCATCCAGAAACTCCGGCCTGACGTGGGGAGTTGAGCGGCCGCTCAGCCGCCGCCCGCCGGACGCACGCGAAAGCCCGGCGTATTCACCGGGAAATGAGTTGAACAATGCGTGCGCGCGCGCCGGTCCCGCCATTACCCGGGAGAAAGAAAAGGAACGGCATCGTCACCGTTGATCGCAGGCCGCTCAGTTCGCCGTCGCGATCCGCAGGTTCCGCACCCGGTTCCACCGCTGCCCCGTGACGAGCTCGGCGGTGCCGTCGTCCAGGTCGTACACGATCGACCACTGGGTGTGCGGCTGGGCGACCTTGCGCAGCAGCTTCATCGCCTCCGTGCCGCCGCCCTCGGCGAGCAGCCGGTAACGGCGGTCGGCCAGCTTGGCGGCCCGGTCGGCGCCGGTCATGGTGATGTTGGTGAGGTAACGGTCGTCGATGACGTTCATGCGGCCGCCCGCGTACTCGACGACCGCCGACCGGCCCGCCCGGTCCGCGATCAGGTAGTGGAGCTGCGGGCCGCCGGTGAAGTCCAGGTCGTAGCGGCGCATCAGCTCGATCGCCTCGGGCACGGACGCGGCCCGGTCCAGCATCAGCCGGATGATCCGCACCCCGCTCACCGTCGTGCGCCCGGGCGTGGGCGCGGGCAGCCGCGCGTCCGGGGCCTGGGCCAGGCCGACGGCGAGGCCCTTCTCGTTCATGCCGTCGAACGGCGTCAGCACCGCGTGCGCCAGCCGCCGCCGGTCCTGCGCGATGGTCAGCTTCGGCCGGACCCGGGGCGGGAACAGGTAGGAGACGTCGGCCAGGGAGATCGAGGCGTAGCCGTCCGGCGGGCGGTTGTGCACGACCATCGCCGGGTTGGGCAGCCAGTCGAAGTTGCGGCCGAACTCGCCGGGGCGGTGGAACAGCGAGCACGCCCAGCCGTCGCCCTTCCTGTTCAGCTCGGCGTCGGTGAGCGGCGCCTCGGCGTCGTAGCCGCCGTGGTAGGTCATCTCGTACAGCGGCAGGTCGTCCAGCTTGCGCATGCTGGCCGCGGTGCGGCCGATGTCGTCCGGCGTCTGCCGCAGGACGCCCTGCCGGGGTGTGGGGGAGGGCTTCGGGGGCGGCGCCGCGGCGGGCGCGCACGCCACCGCCGCGACCAGAGCCAGGACCGATAACAGCGTCACGGCAGGGGTCCGCATGCCTTGTAGTGTGCCTCACCGCCTCCGGCGTGTCACCGGAGGATCATGGCGCGCCCCGGCTCGCAGAGCGGGCCGGGCCGATGGGCCGACGGGGGGACGGTGGGGGCGGATAGCATCCAGGTGATGGTTGACACGCTCGGTCCCGCGCCCGCCCGCCGCCGCCGCTCCGACGCCCGCCGCAGCATCGACGCGATCCTGAACGCGGCCCGCGTCGTGCTCGGCGAGCGGATCGACGCCAGCATGGAGGAGATCGCCACCGCGGCCGGCGTCACCCGCCAGACCGTCTACGCGCACTTCCCCTCACGCGACGCCCTCCTCGCCGCCCTCGTCGAGGCCGCCGCCGCCGACTACGGCGCCCTGCTCGACGAGGCGGGGCTCGACACCGCGCCGCCCGCCGACGCGCTCGCGGCCTTCCTCGACGCCGGCTGGCGCTTCCTCCGCCGCTACCCGCTGCTGCTCGACCCGACCGCCACCTGGGTCCCGAGGCCCGCCGACAACGACCCCCACGACGTCGTGCCCCCGCGTCTCGAACGGCTGGTCCGGCGCGGCCAGCAGGCGGGCGCCTTCGACCCGGCGCCGCCCGCCGCCTGGCTCACCGCCGCCGTCATCGGGCTCCAGCACGCCGCCGCGGCCGAGGTCGCCGCCGGCCGGCTCACCGCCGACGAGGCCGCGGCCCTGTGCCGGGAGAGCGCGCTGCGCCTGTGCGCCGCCGGGCCGTCCCGCTGACCGGCCCACGGCGTGACCCGCCGGCGGGCTGCTCCTGCGCACGACGCCGGCCGGGCGCTCGCGGCACAGCGCGGCCGACCGGATGCCGGCGGCCACCTCGCGGGCACGTCCTTCCCCGCTGCCGATGAGTTTTGTCGGTGCCGCCGGTCATTCTGTACATGACGACAACTTCTGCTTCGCTGACGGCGACCGAAGGCCAGGGCCCCGGTCGTGAGCGTGTCTTGACCGACGACCCCGAACGAGGTGCCGTGCCTACTTCACAGCTCGACCCGCCCGCCAAGTCCGCCGCCGCCCCGGCCGCGGGCCGCACGCCGGCCGTGATCCGGCTGCTGGTGCTGGCCACGTTCGTGGTCATCCTCAACGAGACCATCATGATCAACGCGATCCCGCGGCTGATGGACGCCCTGCACATCACCGAGCAGACCGCGCAGTGGCTCTCCACCGCCTTCATGCTCACCATGGCCGCGGTGATCCCGGTCACCGGGTGGTTCCTGCAGCGGGTCACCACCCGCGCCGCGTACGCGACCGCGATGGGGCTGTTCCTGCTCGGCACGGCGCTGGCCATCGTCGCGCCGACGTTCGAGGTGCTGCTGGGCGCCCGCATCGTGCAGGCGTCCGGCACGGCCGTGATGATGCCGCTGCTGATGACCACGCTGATGCAGGTGGTGCCCGAGGAGGACCGCGGCCGGGTGATGGGCAACGTGAGCCTCGCCATCTCGGTCGCGCCCGCGATGGGCCCGGCGGTGTCGGGGGTGATCCTGCAGTTCGGGTCCTGGCGCCTGCTGTTCGCCGTGGTGCTGCCGATCGCCGGGCTGATCGCCTGGGGCGGCCTGAAGCGGCTGCGCAACGTCGGCCAGACCGAGATGTCGAGCATCGACTGGTTCAGCGTGCTGACCGCCGCGGCCGGCTTCGGCGGCCTGGTCTTCGGGCTCAGCCGGTTCGAGGGCGGCGACCCCCTGGAGGCCGCGGCGATCGCCGGCGGCGGGCTGGCCGCCATCGCGGTCTTCGTGGTCCGCCAGCTCCGCCTGCAGAAGCGCGGCGTGCCGCTGCTCGACCTGCGCACCCTGCGGCACCGCACCTACACGGTCGCGCTGATCCTCATGTCGGTGGCGTTCATGGCGATGATGGGCTCGATGATCCTGCTGCCGCTCTACCTGCAGAGCATCCGCGGGCTGAGCGCGCTGGAGACCGGGCTGCTGGTGATGCCGGGCGGGCTGGCGATGGGGCTGCTCGGCCCGACCGTCGGCCGGCTGTTCGACCGCTTCGGCGGGCGGGTGCTGGTCATCCCCGGCGCGGTCGGCATCATGATCGCGCTCGCCGGCTTCACCCAGGTCTCGGTGAGCATGCCGTACTGGCAGGTGCTCGGCCTGCACGCGCTGCTGATGATCAGCCTGGCCGCCACCTTCACGCCGGTGTTCACCCTCGGGCTCGGCGCGGTGCCGCCGCGGCTCTACTCCCACGGCAGCTCGATCCTGAGCACGTTGCAGCAGGTCGCCGCGGCCTTCGGCACGGCGCTGGTGATCACCGTGATGAGCGCGGGGGCCGACGCCGCGCGGGCGGAGGGCGCCACCGGGGTGGTCGCCGGCCTCGACGGCATGCGGCTGGCGTTCATCATCGGCGCGGTGTTGTCCGTGGCGGTGGTCGGCATGGCGCTGCTCCTGCCGGCGCGGGCGCAGAGCACCGGCGAGCCCGGGGCGGGCCCGGTCCACTGACCTCCGCGTGTTGCGGGCGGCCGGTGCCGGTTGGTGAGAACGTAGGGGCGATATGTCCAGTTTGTGGCACAATGCGGAGCTGCGTGCGTCTCCCGCCACTGGAGGAACCCCCATGCGTAGACCCCTCGGGGTGCTCGCCGCCGTCGCCGGCCTCGCCGGTGCCGCCGCCTGCAACTCGTCCGCCGGCGAAGCCGCCCGCCCGCCCGCCGGCCAAGCCACCCATCAGCCCGCCGTGACCGCCGGGACCACCCCCGCGGTCACGGCGTCCGCGTCCCCGGCCGGGAAAGCCGCCGAACCGGACGGGTGCCGCGTCAGCGTGACCGTCCCGGACGTCGCCGCGCTCGTGATCGAGGCGTCGGCGGCCCGCCGGGAGTGCGTCCGCCCGGCGCTGCTGCGCCTCCGCGTCAAGCGCGCCGTCCCGGGGAACGACCCGGTCGTCAAGAGCGGCGCCACCCGCGACGACCGCATCGGCCTGCGGCTGCCCTGCAAACCGGGCACCTACTACGCGGTCGCCACCGACTACCTGGGCCGGACCGTCACCTCCAAGGCCGTCCGCCTCACCTGCCCGGCCCCCACCCCCACCCCGAAGCCCACCCCGGCCTCCACGCCTTCGCCCGCCGCCTCCGCGGAGCGGCCCAGCCCCGCCGTCGGCACCTCGGTGGAGAACGAGGTCGTCCGGCTGACCAACGCCGAACGCGCCAAGGGCGGCTGCCGCCCGCTCACCCACGACGCCCGGCTGCGCAGGGCCGCCTTCGGGCACTCGGCCGACATGGCGAAGAACGACTACTTCGAGCACGACTCGCAGGACGGCCGCGACCTGGTCGACCGCATCCGCGCGACCGGCTTCACCGGCTCGGCCTGGGCCGAGAACATCGCCATGGGCCAGCGGACGGCGGCCGAGGTGGTCAAGGGATGGATGCGGAGCGCCGGGCACCGGCAGAACATCATGAACTGCGCGTACACGCACATCGGGGTGGGCGCCGCCAAGGACGCCCAGGGCCAGATCTACTGGACCCAGGACTTCGCCGCCCGCTGACCGCCCCGGCACCGCGCGCAAGCGGCCGCCCGCCCTGGGGGTCAGTGGAACTGCGGCACGATCAGGTAGATCCCGTAGAGCACCACCGCCGCGCAGGCGGCGAAGCAGAGCGTCGCCGCGGCCAGGGCGCCGGCGCCGCCGGAGCCCGTCTCCCGTACGGTCCGGCGGGCCGAGAGCGCCGTCACGCCGAGCGAGAAGACGACCACCACCACGACGCTCACCGCCAGGCTGACCACGAGGACCTGGCCGAGAGCGGACCACTTGACGTCCATCACATCCTCCTTCGTCCGCGCCGACCAGGTCAGGCCGCGGCGGGCTGCGGCTCGGCGGGCACCTCGTTGACGTTGCCCGCGTGCACCGGGTCGCGGCGGGCGGCGGCGTACAGGGCGGCCGCGGCGGCGAGCGCCACGACGGCCGCCACGGTGACGCCGAGCGTGCCGGTGGTGGCCACGGCCGCGGCGACCGCGCCGACGGCGGCCGCGGCGGGCAGCGTCAGCAGCCAGGCCAGCGCCATCCGGCCGGCCACGCTCCAGCGCACCCGCGCCAGCCGCCGTCCCAGCCCGGTGCCGAGGATCGCGCCGGAGACGACCTGCGTGGTCGACAGCGCGAAGCCCAGGTGCGAGGAGGCCAGGATGACGGTGGTGGCGCTCGCCTCGGCCGCGAAGCCCTGCGGCGACTCGATCTCGGTCAGGCCCTTGCCCATGGTCCGGATGATCCGCCAGCCGCCCAGGTACGTGCCGAGCGCGATGGCCAGGCCGGCGGCGGCGATCACCCAGAGCGGCGGCGCGGAGCCGGAGGCGAGCGCGCCGGTCGAGATGAGCGTCAGGGTGATGACGCCCATGGTCTTCTGCGCGTCGTTGGTGCCGTGCGCGAGCGACACCAGCGAGGCCGAGGCGATCTGCCCGAGGCGGAACGTGCCGGTCACGGACTCGTGCCGGGCCCGGGCCGTGATCGTGTACGCCAGGTAGGTCGCGGTCATCGCGACGAAGCCGGCGATCAGCGGCGAGGCCAGCGCCGGGATGACGATCTTCTGCAGCACCGTGCCGAAGTGCACGCCCTGCACCCCGGCGCCCACCCACACCGCGCCGATCAGCCCGCCGAACAGCGCGTGCGACGAGCTGGACGGCAGGCCCAGCAGCCAGGTGAGCAGGTTCCACAGGATCGCGCCGATCAGCCCGGCGAACACCATCGCCGGCGTCACCAGGTGGTCGTCCACGATCCCGCCGGAGATGGTCTTGGCCACCTCCACCGACAGGAAGGCGCCCACCAGGTTGAGCACGGCCGAGATCGCCACCGCCACCTTGGGACGCAGCGCGCCGGTGGCGATCGAGGTGGCCATCGCGTTGGCCGTGTCGTGGAATCCGTTGGTGAAGTCGAAGGCCAGCGCCGTGATGATCACCACGACGACCAGGAACGTCACGTGCTCCATGCCTCAGGTCCCCATCCGTCTCGACGTTCTCCTGGGACGTTAGGCGCGCACGGTGAACCGGCGATGAACCCCGGGCGGGCATCGCGCGACGAAGCGCGGGAGGAGGGTCCCTCACGCCCGGGTTAGCCGGCCACGTCCCCGGACGACGGGGTCGCTTCCCACACGAAGCCGTCCGGGTCGGTGAACGGGCCGGCGTCGCTGCCGATGACGAGCCGGTGCGAGCCGTCGCCGTCGGGGGCGACGCCGGCGACCTTGGCGAGGGCCCGGCGCTTGTACAGCGACAGCTTGAGCGGGCTCGACGGCGCGGCGAACTCGACGTACCTGCGGCCGTAGCTCTTGGTCGCCGCCAGGCCGCGTCCGGTGTAGAAGCGCTTGCCGGCGGCCACGTCCGCCACCCCGAGCTGCAGCACCAGGTCGTCGATCTTCGTGGTGGCGGGGCCGGTGTTCTTCTTCGCCGAGCAGGCGACCGTGCAGATCGTGCCGTCCGGGGCCTGGACGACGCCGCCGTAGCCCCACAACGACTTCGTGACCGGCTTCAGCGTCGCGGCGCCGGCGCCGAGCGCGGCCTCGACGAGGGCGTCGACGTCGGCCGGCTGCGACGCCAGCAGCGACAGCGTGAACCCGCGGAAGCCGGACGTCGGCTCGTGCGCGGCCTGGAGGCGGATCCTGGGGTCCGAGCCCAGGACGTCGGCGTGGAACCGGGTGGCCGCCGGGAGGTCGGCCACCCCGAGGACGGCGAATTCGATGGAAGCCATGCACAGGACGCCAAGGCCGGCCCCCCGGCCCGCGCTTCTCGATTCCTGACCCGCCGCCGGGCTCGCGCGGGCGGTCAGGCGAGCGTCTCGCCGCCGTCGACGGTGATGACCTGGCCGGTGACGTAGGCGTTGGCCATGAGGAACAAGGCCGTGGCCGCGGCCTCCTCGGCGGTGCCGAAACGGCCCAGCGGGGCGGCCGAGCCGGCGGCGGCCATCGCCTCGTCGGAGCCCAGCCCCGGCAGCGAACGCAGCAGCGGCGTGTCGATGCGGCCGTACCGGACGGCGTTGACCCGCACCCGCGCGGGCGCGAGCTCCACGGCCAGCGCCCTGGTCAGCGTCTCCACCGCGCCCGCGACCGACAGCGGAGCGGTCATGCCGGGGGCGGGGCGGAGCACGAGGATGCCGGAGCTGAAGGTGAGCGAGCCGCCCGCGGGCAGCCGGGCCGCCGCGGCGCGGGCGACCGCGAAGGGCCGCCAGAGGCCGGCGTCCAGCGACTCGCGCAGGTCGGCGGCCGGCAGCCCGGTCAGCGGGCCCGCGCCGCTGACGCCGCCCGCGGTGACGAACACGTGATCGGCGCGCCCCGCCCGGTCGAACGCCTCCGCCAGCACCCGCTCGTCCCCGCCGTCGCCGGCGACGGCGAGCACCTCGCCGGCGTCGTCGTCCGGGGTGACGGCGTGCAGGTGGGCGACGGCGGCCGCGAGCCGGTCCGGATCGCGGCCGACCAGCACGACACGGGCGCCGACCGACCGCAGCAGGGCTCCGGCCGCCAGGCCGATGCCCGAGCTGCCGCCGACGAGCAGGACGGTGGAGCCGGCGAGCGCCGCCGGAAGCGGTGAACGGGCGGGGACAGGAGGAGCGACGGCATCCACGGCGACAAGCCCTTCTGGAACGGGAACGGGTCCGGACCGACTAAACCAACCGGATGTTTTACTTGCCCTCCGATCCTGCCCGCCCGTGCCCCCCGGAGTCAACCGAATGGTTTAATTCATCCATGCCCTATGACGCCGAGGACACCAGGCGGCGCATCTTCACCGCCGCCGCGGCCGAGTTCGCCGAGAAGGGCCTGGCCGGCGCCAGGGTCGAGCGCATCGCTGCCCGGGCCAAGGCCAACAAGCAGGCCATCTACCTGTATTACGGCAGCAAGGAGAAGCTGTTCGCCGCCGTCCTGCGGGCCAGGCTGGAGGAGGTCAGCCTCGCGGTGTCCATCGACCCGGACGCGGTGGCCGAGTCGGTCGGGCAGATGTTCGACTGGTACCGGGAGCATCCCGAGCTGATCAGGCTGCTGCTGTGGGAGGCGCTGGAGGGCGGCGGCGAACCGGCCGAGGACGTCGGGGAACGCCGCGACGGCTTCCGCGGCAAGGTGCAAGCGCTCGTGGACAGGGGCGCCTTCGACCACCTGCCCGGGGAGGCGGACCGCGTCCGCGCCGCGCAGGACCTGCTCTTCACCCTCATCGGGCTGATCGCCTGGAACTTCGCGGTGCCGGGGACGTGCCGCGTCGTCCTGGAGGAGGACACGGACGAGGCCGCCTGGTCCCGCCGCCGCGCCACCGTGATCGAAGCCGCCCGCGTCCTCGCCTCCCCCCGCCCGGCCCTCACCGGGAACGCTCGGCACGTTCCGGAGCCAGGGCGGTGAGGCGGTGGCGGGTGTCGACGGCGGGGGCGAGGACGAAGGCGCAGGCGACGAAGGCGAGCACCACGAGCATGGCCGGCCGCAGCCCCCAGTGGTCGCCGAGGAAGCCGAGGCCGGGCGGGCCGACGAGGAAGGCGACGTAGCCGATCGTGGCGACCAGGCTGACGCGGGCGGTCTGGCCGGGCCCGGTCTCGCCCGCCGCCGACAGCGCGACCGGGAAGCCGAGCGACGCGCCGAGCCCCCAGAACAGCACCGCCGCCCCGGCCAGCACGGCCTGGTCCGAGAAGATCACCAGGAGCAGCCCCAGCGCCCCCGACGCGGCGCTGGCCCGCATCACGATGGTGCGGCCGAGGCGGTCCAGGAAGAAGGTGCCGCAGAAGCGGCCCACGGTCATCGCGGCGGCGAACCCGGTGAAGACGAGGGAGCCCGAGGTGGCGTCCAGGCCGTGGCCGTCCACCATGAGCAGCGGCAGCCAGTCGTTGGCGGCTCCCTCGGCCAGGGCCATGGCGAGCACGATCGCGCCGATCAGCAGCAGCCGGCCGTCCTTCCACACCTGCTGCCGGGACGCGCCGGCCCCGGCTTCGGCGCCGGGGGCGGGCGCGGCCGGATCGGCGCGGCCGGTGCCGGGCGGGACGGCGCGGAAGGCGTACAGGAGGATCGCGGCGGCCAGCAGGGTGACGGCGGCCAGGTGCCCGGACACCGGCAGGCGGGCCGCGGTGGCCGCGATGCCCGCGCAGGCGCCGACGACGGTGCCGAGGCTGAAGCAGCCGTGCAGGGTGGGCAGCGTCGTCCTGCCGGTGCGGCGTTCGACGTCGGCGGCGTCCACGTTGGCGGCGACGTCGCCGGCCCCCATGCCCACGCCGCCGACGAACAGGCCCGCCGTGACCAGCGGCACCGACGCCGTCAGGGCGCCGGCGCCGATGACGGCCAGGCTCACCACGATCATCGCGGTGCCGGCCCCGATGACGGGCCTGGTGCCGTAGCGGGTGACGAGCCGCCCGGAGCAGAGGATCCCGAGCATGGCGCCGAGCGACAGGCCGAACAGGATCCAGCCCATCTCGGCGGTGGACGCCGCCAGCAGGTCGCGGAGGTCCGGGGTGCGGGTCACCCAGGACGACATCGCGATCCCCGGGAGGAAGAAGAGCAGGAACAGGGCGTGCCGGCGCCGGCGCGTGGCGTGGTCCATGGGGCTCCGGGGAGGCGCGGATGTCGGACGCGTCAGAAGGGATATCTGCCGCTATAGGTGATGATGCCGATCATATGGCCCTAAAGCGGGAGGATGTTGAGGGGGAGGGCGCATGGGCCGCGTCCCTGCCCCGCGTCCCTGGCTCGCGTGCCTGGCCTGCGCGCGTGTCAGCCGAGCGCCTGGTCGAGGTTGAAGGCCGCGCTGATGAGCGCCAGGTGGGTGAAGGCCTGCGGGAAGTTGCCGAGCTGCTCGCCGGTGTGCCCGATCTGCTCAGCGTACAGGCCGAGGTGGTTGGCGTAGGTGAGCATCTTCTCGAACGCCAGGCGGGCCTCCTCGACGCGGCCCGCCCTGGCCAGCGCCTCGACGTACCAGAACGAGCAGATCGAGAACGTGCCCTCGGGGCCCTCCAGGCCGTCCGGGCTCAGCTCGGGGTCGTAGCGGTAGACGAGGGAGTCGGAGACCAGCGCCTCGCCGAGCGCGTCGAGGGTGGACAGCCACCTCGGGTCCGTCGGGGAGACGAACTTGGCCAGCGGCATCATCAGCACGGCCGCGTCCAGCACCTCGTCGCCGAAGTGCTGCACGAACCCCTGCAACCGCTCCGACCAGCCGCGCCGCATGATGTCGCGGTAGATGGCGTCGCGGCTGGCGCGCCAGCGCGGGATGTCGGCCGGCATGCCGCGCTGGCGGGCCACCCGCATGGCCCGCTCGATGGCGACCCAGCACATCAGGCGGGAGTAGGTGAAGTCCTTGCGCCCGCCGCGGGTCTCCCAGACGCCCTCGTCGGGCTGGTCCCAGTTGTCGCAGACCCAGTCGACCAGCGTGCACAGCTCGTCCCAGCGGCGGCTGGAGATGGGCGTGCCCCACTTGTTGTACAGGTAGACCGAGTCGATGAGGGCGCCGTAGATGTCGAGCTGGAGCTGGCCGACGGCGGCGTTGCCGACCCGGACCGGGCGCGATCCGCGGTAGCCCTCCAGGTGCCGCAGCTCCTCCTCGGGCAGGTCGCGGCGGCCGTCGACGCCGTACATGATCTGCAGCGGCCCGCTCGGGCCGGTGCCCTTCAGCCGGACGTGCTCCTCCAGGAAGCCCATGAACGCCTCGGCCTCCTCGGTGAAGCCGAGCCGCAGCAGGGCGTAGACGCAGAACGCGGCGTCGCGCACCCACACGTAGCGGTAGTCCCAGTTGCGCCGGCCGCCGATCTGCTCGGGCAGGCTCGTGGTGGGCGCGGCGACGATGCCGCCGGTCGGGGCGTAGGTGAGCAGCTTGAGCGTGAGCGCCGAGCGGTGCACGATCTCCCGCCACCTGCCCCGGTATCGGGAGGCCGACAGCCACTTGCGCCAGTACGTCACCGTGGCGGTGAACAGCTCCTCGGCGTGCTCCAGCGGGCAGCCGCGCGGCTCGGCGTCGGGCGGCAGCCGGTCGAGGGCGAACACGGCGCGCTCGCCCTCGCGCAGCGTGAACCGGGCGCGGGCGTCGCGGCCGTCGTGCTCGACCGGCACGCTGGAGGTGAGCGTCAGGGTGAGCGAGGACGCGGCGAAGCAGGTCAGGTCGCCGCGCTGGGAGACGGTGTGCTCCTCGCGGGCGTAGTCGAAGCGCGGCGCCACCAGGACGCGGAACGGCAGCGTGCCGCGCACGCAGGTGACCCGCCGGATCAGCCGGTGCCGGTCGGCGTCGGTGGCGCCGGCCTCGATGGGCATGAAGTCCTGGATCTCGCCGACGCCGTCGTCGGCGAAGAAGCGGGTGATCAGGACGTTGGTGTCGGGGAAGTAGAACTGCTTCGTCGTGAACGGCACGTCGGCGGCCAGCTCGAACGAGCCGCCCCGGTCGGCGTCCAGGATCGAGCCGAACACCGAGGGGGCGTCGAAGCGGGGGCAGCAGTACCAGTCGATGGTGCCGTTGGTGCCCACGAGCGCGACCGTGCGCAGGTCGCCGATCAGGCCGTGCTCGCCGATCGGCAGGTAGCGGGGATGGCCGGGCCCGCAGTTGGCTCGCGTGACGCTGTCTGCCTGCATGTTCTCAAGGTAGGCAGCGGCGGGCGCGACGTCGCGGGGACGCGCCCGGCAACGCGAGGGCGAGGAGCGGCGCGGCGGCGGTGACGGTGATCTGGTCAGGCAGCGCGTCGAGCAGCAGCACGACCCCCGCGATGCCGACGATCCAGCTCAGCGTGGTGCGGGAGCCGGCGGAGAGCCGGTCGTGCCAGCGCCCGAACCGGTCGCGCAGCCGGTCGCCGAGGAGAGTCCACGCGGCCGGCAGCAGGATGCCCGGGAGGACCATGACGGTGACGTACGCGGCGAGGAGCGGCAGCCACTGCGCGGGGGACAGGCCGGCCGCGGTCATGACGCCGACCGCGCCGAAGTACGGCACGGCGGTGGCGAACTCGAACAGCCAGGTGCCGAGGCCCAGGAGCAGCATCGACCGCGCGGTGAGGGAGCGCTCCCGCGGGACCGCCCGGCCGGAGCCGCCGCCCGGGATGAAGAAGCTTCCGACGACGAGCGCCGCGCCGAGCACGCCCTGGCCCCACGCCCACGCGGTGCCGTCGACCAGCGGCACGACCGCGTTCAGGCCGAGCATGAGCAGCACGCCCAGCGCGAAGTAGGCGGCCGCGACGGTGGCGAGGTAGACCCCGAGCGGCGCGGCCGCCGTCCGGGTGATCCTGCGCGAAGGGCTCGCCGGCGTGACCGTCCGCGGCGTCGCCGCCGAGGCCGGCTGGTCCACCGGGTCGCTGCGCCACTACTTCGGCAACCAGCACGAGCTGCAGTCCTACGTCGTCCAGGCCACCGCCGACGCCCTGCGCGCCCGGGTGCTGCCGCGCGTGCGGCGGCCCCGTACGGAGGGGACGGCGGTCGAGCAGATCGCCTCGATCGTGGAGGAGATGCTGCCGCTCGACGCCGAACGCCGCGAGGAGTACGCGCTGTGGGCGGCGCTCCTGCACACCTTCGTGGACGGCCTCGCCGCGCAGCTCGTGAACACGCCGGGCGAGGTGCCCGGCGGCACCGCGGGGCGGCTGCTGCGCTCCCTCCTGGAGGCCGTGCCGTCCCGCTGAGCGACCAGCGGGCCGGCCGGGTCAGGGGCGGCGGGCGGCCAGTACGCGTCCGGCCTGCTCCATCATCGCCCCGACGATCTCCCCGGCCGGCTTGACGTCGTGGATCAGGCCGACGCCCTGCCCCATCAGCCAGGGCATCTCCTCCCAGTCGCCCTCCGTCTCCGGCACCGGCAGCATCAGCCCGAACCTGCGCATGGGCGTCCGCTCGCCCCCGGCGACCGTGGTGCCGACCTGCCGCAACGAGCCGAGGTCGGCCGGCAGCTCGGCGAGCCGGTCGCCCCACTCGGCGACCACGCGGTTGCGCTGCAACCGCATCGGGTTGAACGCCGGCAGCTCCGGCCCGAAGATCGAGGTGAGCACCGCGCTCTCCCCGTCGGCGGCGACCAGCCGGCGGTGGTGCTCGGGGTGCACGCGGGCCTCGCGCGAGGCGACCAGGCGGGTGCCGACCCACACCCCGTCCGCGCCGAGGCAGAGGGCGGCGGCGACCTGCCGGCCGTCGGTGATCCCGCCCGCGGCCAGGACCAGCGCGCGCTCGCCCACGGCGTCCACGACGGCCGGGACGCCGACCATGGTCGGCAGGCCGCCGTAGTTGTGCCCGCCGGCCTCCCAGCCCTGCGCGACGACGGCCTCGGCGCCGTCGTCCACGGCGAGCCGGGCCGCGTCGGCGGAGCCCACCTGCTCCCACACCGACACCCCGGCCTCGTGCAGCGGCTTGAGCCGGTCCGCCGGCGGGTGGCCCCAGTGGAAGGAGACGATCGGCACGCGCTCCTCGGCGCACACCTCGATCTGCTCGGGCGTGCTGAACAGGGTGATGAGGTTGACGTGGAACGGCGCCCCGCCGGTGCGGTCGCGGACCTCGCGGACGACCGCGCGCAGCCGGTCGGGCGGCAGCAGGGCGGCGCCGATCGCGCCGATGCCGCCCGCGTTCGTGACCGCCACGGCGAGCTCCGGCGACTCCCCGGCGAAGGCCATGCCGGCGCAGACGAGCGGGTGGCGGTTGGCGTACCTGGCGGTAAGTCTGGTGGACAGCACGGTCATGGCGGCGTCCTTCCTGGAGACCCTCCGCCCATCGTGAGCCCTCCCGGGCGGGTTGCCCAGCCGTGCCGGGATCGTCCGGCTACTGCTCCAGGCCCAGCAGTTCCGCGACGAGCGCGACCTGGTCGGCGTAGTGCCGGACGAACTCGGGGGAGCGGGCGTCGGCCCCGCACACGCCCTCGATGACGTGCGGCAGTGTGGTGGCCGCCATCGTGGCGGCCATCAGCATGACCGTGAGGCAGCCCGGGTCGAGCTCGCGCGGCAGCCGCCCCGCCTCCTGGGCGGCGCGGACGGCCTCGGCGAAGCCCCGCAGCCGGTCGGCCCGCGCCGCCTGGTCGGGGTCGTCGGCGGGGCCGGTGTACTCCAGGCCGCCCCAGGCCAGCAGCCGGACGCCGGCGGGGTTGTGCAGCGCCTCCAGGGCGTAGCGGCGGACCTGCTCGGGCAGCGGCGTGCCGGGCTCGATCAGCTCGCTCTCGCGCTGCCGCCAGCGCTCGGCGATCGCCTGGTAGAGGCCCTGCTTGCCGTCGAAGTAGTACCAGATGAGCTGCTGGTTGACCCCGGCCTGGGCGGCGATCGCGCTGGTGCGCGCGCCCGCGAAGCCGTGGGCGGCGAACTCGGCCTCGGCCGCGTCGAGGATCAGCTTGCGCGTGCGCTCGGGATCGCGCTGCCGCTCCTGCGGCTTGGGCGAGCGGCGCGGCTTCGAGGTGGACACCTTCCGATCATAGCCGTCACCAACTGTGTCAGGTGCTCGATCAGCATAATCAAGTATCTACTTGACAGAGTGGAGAGGGGGGTTGATTGTGTGGGTGAGGCCGCACCGGGCCCGTACAGGGAGGCATGACATGACCACCGCATCGCACGACCACGCCACCGACGTGCTCATCGTCGGCGGGGGGATCACCGGGCTGTCCGCGGCGCTGTTCCTCGCGCGGCTCGGCGTCCGCCCGACCCTGGTCGAACGGCACCCGTCCACGGCGATCATGCCGCAGGCGCGGGCGTTCAACCCGCGCACGATGGAGATCTACCGCGCGCTCGGCCTGGAGGCGGAGATCCGCGCGCGCACCTCGATCCTGGCCGGCCTGCCGGAGATGATCGGCGCGGACACGCTGGCCGGGGAGGAGCGGTTCCGCGTCGACATGCTCGCGCACGTCCGGCCGCCCGCCTGGCTCGGGCCGGCCGACTGGGGGCTCGTCGACCAGGACGAGCTGGAGGTGGTCGTCCGCGCCGCCGCCGAACGGGCCGGCGCGGACATCCGCTTCGGCGCCGAGCTGGTCTCCTTCGAGGCCGGGACGGACGGCGTCCGGGCGCTCGTCCGCGAACCCGGCGGCGGGCCGGACGGCGGGCCCGGTCGCGAGTACGGCGTGCGGGCGCGCTGGCTGGTCGCCGCCGACGGCAACCGCTCGCCCGTCCGCCACGCGCTCGGCGTCGAGGCCGACGGCCCCGGCGTCCTCGGCCACGCCGCGCACTTCCTGTTCGACGCCGACCTCGGCCCCGCCCTGCGGGGGCGCAGGTTCCTGCTGGCCTACCTCGACCAGCCGGCGCCCGGCACGGTCCTCGCGCCGCTGCGGCGGCACGGGCGGTGGATGCTCGGCGTGCCCTTCGACCCGCGGCGGGGCGAGGGCATCGCGGACTTCACCGGGCGGCGCCGCGCCGAGCTGGCCCGCCGCGCCGTCGGCCTCGGCGACCTCGACCTCACGCTGGTGCCGCACAGGGAGGGCGGCGACGCGGGGCCGATGGAGGTCAGGCTCGGCGGCTGGGTGGCCCGCCGGTACCGCTCCGGCCGGGTGTTCCTGGCCGGCGACGCGGCGCACGTCGTCCCGCCGACGGGCTCCTACGGTGCCGGCACCGGCATCGCCGACGCCCACAACCTGGCGTGGAAGCTCGCCGCCGTGCTGCGCGGCCAGGCGGGGGAGACGCTGCTGGACAGCTACGAGGCCGAGCGCCGGCCGGTCGCCCGGGTCACGCTGGAGCAGGCCATGCGGCTGCTGACCGCCCGCCACCAGGGCACCGCCGACGACCTCGCCGCCGTGGACGACCTGGCGATGATCTTCGGGTACCGGTACGCGTCCGGGGCGGTCCTGACCGAGGGCGACGACCCGGCCGAGCCGGTCGAGGACCCGCGCAAGCCCTCCGGGCGGCCGGGGCTGCGCGCGCCGCACGTGTGGCTGGAGCGGGCCGGGGCGCGGGTGTCCACGATCGACCTGTTCACCGGCGCGTTCACGGTCCTGACCGGCCCCGACGGCGGCGACTGGGCGGCGGCCGCGCGGGCGGCCGGGGCGGCGCTGGGCGTCGCGGTGGAGGCGTGCCGCGTGGGCGCGGACGTGCACGACGCCGAGCGGCGGTTCCCCGACGCGTACGGGATCGGGAGCGGCGGCGTGAGCCTGGTCCGGCCGGACGGGTTCGTCGCCTGGCGCGCCGCCGGCCCGTCCGCGCGGCCGGTGGAGGAGCTGCGGCGGGCGCTGTCCCGGGTGCTGGCCCGCTGAGCCCCGCCGGGCCCCGCCGGGCCCCCGGGCAGGCTACGCTCTAGCCAGCTAACTCACTAGTACGTACATTAGGGTCGTACCGGCCGCGGCGAGGGGAGAAATGATGGGCTCGTTCCTGATCGGGCTGATCGGCTCGGGCATCGGCCCCTCCCTGAGCCCGCCCCTGCACGAGCAGGAGGCCGTCCACCACGGCCTGCACTACGTCTACCGGCTGCTCGACACCGACCGGCTCGGCCAGGACGTCGGCGAGCTGGTCCGCACCGCCCGCCGCTTCGGCTTCGACGGGCTCAACATCACCCACCCCTGCAAGCAGAGCGTCATCCCGCACCTGGACGAGCTGTCGCCGGACGCCCGCATGCTCGGCGCGGTCAACACCGTGGTCTTCGACGGCGACCGCGCCGTCGGGCACAACACCGACTGGACGGGCTTCGCCGAGTCCTTCGCCCGCGGCCTGCCCGACGCCCCCGCCCGCCACGTCGTGCAGCTCGGCGCCGGCGGCGCGGGGGCGGCCGTCGCGCACGCGCTGCTCACCATGGGCGCCGACCTGGTCACGGTGGTGGACGCCGAACCCGCGCGGGCCCGGGCGCTGGCCGGCGAGCTGACCGGCCGGTTCGGGCCGGGGCGGGCCCGCCACGCGGCGCCGGCCGGCCTGCCGGAGCTGCTGGCCGCGGCCCCGGCGGGGCCGACGGCCTGGTGCATGCGACCCCGACCGGCATGGCGCACCATCCGGGCCTGCCGCTGCCGGCCGGGCTGCTGCACCCGGGCCTGTGGGTGGCCGACATCGTCTACCGGCCGCTGGAGACCGAGCTGCTGCGGCACGCGCGGGCCGCCGGCTGCCGGACGCTGGACGGCGGCGGCATGGTGGTCTTCCAGGCCGTGCACGCCTTCCGCCTGTTCACCGGGCGGGAGCCGGACGCCGAGCGCATGTTCGCCCACCTGACCGATCTCGTCGCCGTCTGAAAGCGTCTGAAAGCGTTTGAAAGGAGCGAAGGGTGCGCAAGACCATCGCCACCGTGTCGGTGAGCGGCACGCTGGCCGAGAAGCTGGAGGCGATCGCCGCCGCCGGCTTCGACGGCGTGGAGCTGTTCGAGAACGACCTGCTGGCCTGCCCGCTGCCGCCGGAGGAGATCCGCGCCCGCGCCGCCGACCTGGGCCTCACCATCGACCTCTACCAGCCCTTCCGCGACTTCGAGGCGGTGCCGGACGACCTGCTGGCGCGCAACCTGCGCCGGGCCGAGCACAAGTTCCGGCTGATGGAACGCCTCGGCACGGACCTGCTGCTGGTCTGCTCGAACGTCTCGCCGGAGGCGATCGGCGACGACGAACGGGCCGCCGCGCAGCTCCGGCTGCTCGCCGAGCGGGCCGCCGGGCACGGCGTCCGCATCGCCTACGAGGCCCTGGCCTGGGGCCGGCACGTCGACGAGTACCTGCACGCCTGGCGCCTGGTCCGCCTGGCCGACCACCCCGGCCTGGGCCTGTGCCTGGACAGCTTCCACATCCTCTCGCGCGGCTCCGACCCGATCGGCATCGAGGCCGTCCCCGGCGAGAAGATCTTCTTCCTCCAGCTCGCCGACGCGCCGCTGCTGGCCATGGACGTGCTCCAGTGGAGCCGCCACTACCGCTGCTTCCCCGGCCAGGGCACCTTCGACGTCGCCGGGCTGGTCCGGCACGCGCTGAACGCCGGCTACGCCGGGCCGCTGTCGCTGGAGGTGTTCAACGACCACTTCCGGCAGGCCGACACCGGCCGCACCGCGCGCGACGGCATGCGCTCGCTGCTCGCGCTGGAGGGCGAGCTGGCGGGCACGACGCATCCCTGCGTCCCGACCGGCTTCGCGTTCGCCGAGCTGGCCGACGACGGCGGCGCCTTCGGCGAGGTGCTGGGCGCGCTCGGCTTCACCCGGGCCGGCGCCCATCCCCGCAAGCCCGTCGAGCTGTGGACCCAGGGCGGGGCCCGGCTGCTGCTGAACGCCACCGGCGCCGAGCCCTCGCTGGCCGCGATCGGGCTGGACGGCCCCGACCCGGCGGGCGCGGTCAAGCACGCCGAGGCCCTGCTGTCGCCGGTGCTGCCGCGCGAGCGCGCGCCGGAGGAGGCCAGGCTGGACGCGGTCGCCGCGCCCGACGGCACCCAGATCTTCTTCTGCGACGACTCCTGGCTGTCGGACTTCCCCCCGCCGCCCGCCGGGCGCTCCGGGGGAGCGGTGACCGGCATCGACCACGTGGCGCTCACCCAGCCGTGGCACTACTTCGACGAGGCGGAGCTGTTCTACCGCACCGTGCTCGGGCTGCGCCCGCAGGGCAGCCTGGAGCTGCCCGACCCGTACGGGCTGCTGCGCAGCAAGGCCATGTCGGACCCCGGCGGCGCGGTGCGCATGGTGGTCAACATCGCCCAGGTCGGCTCCGGGGACGTCCCGTGGCAGCACGTCGCGCTGGCCTGCGACGACGTCCTGGCGCTGGCCCGCCGGCTGCGCGCCGAGCATCCCGGCCTGCTGCTGCCGATCCCGGCCAACTACTACGACGACCTGGAGGCCCGCCACGACCTCGGCCCGGAGCTGCGCGAGCTCCGCGAGCTCGGCGTGCTGTACGACCGCGACGCGCGCGGCGGCGAGTTCCTGCACCTCTACACCGTCACCGTGGGCCGGGTCTTCTTCGAGCTCGTCCAGCGGACCGGCGGCTACGACGGCTACGGGGCCGGCAACGCCCCGATCCGCCTGGCCGCGCAACATTCCGGGCACCGTTCCGGTGGTCACTAAGATGGGCGGGTGACCGTCTCCCCTTCGCCCGATCGCCAGCGGGACGCCGAGCGCACCAGGGCGGAGATCCTGGAGGTCGCCCAGCAGGAGTTCGCCCGCCACGGCTACGCGGGGGCGCGGGTCGACGAGATCGCCGCCCGCATGCGCACCACCAAGCGCATGATCTACTACTACTTCGGCAGCAAGGAGCGGCTCTACATCGCCGTGCTGGAGAAGGCCTACGCCGAGGTCAGGGCCGTCGAGCGCACGGTCGACGTGCAGCACCTGGCCCCGGTCGAGGCCATCCGCACGCTGGCCGAGCTGACCTTCGACCACCACGACCAGCACCGCGAGTTCATCAAGCTGGTCGCGATCGAGAACATCCACCAGGCCGAGCACATCCGCAAGTCGCAGGCGCTGGCCGGGCTCGGCACGCCGGTGCTCGACCTCATCGAGGCCATCCTCGACGCGGGCACCGCGAGCGGCGACTTCGTCACCGAGGCCGACGCCATCGACGTGCACATGCTCATCAGCTCGTTCTGCTTCTTCCGGGTGGCGAACCAGCACACGTTCGAGGCGTTGTTCGGGCGCGACATGACGGCGCCGGAGCACCGCGACCGGCTGCGCCGGATGGTGGGGGAGATGACGGTCGCCTACCTGCGCGGCCAGGGCGCGGGCCGCTGATCACGGCGCGGAGGTCACCGATCGGCAACACCCTTGTAATGTACGAACCGGTGAGTTAGTTTCCTGTCACCGTACCGACCTCCCTTTGACCACCGTGAGGAGCTTGAAGTGACGGTGCAGGGCAAACCTCGCAAAGCGGCCATTGCTGCCTGGATCGGCAGCGCGTTGGAGTACTACGACTTCTTCATCTACGGCACCGCCGCCGCGCTGGTCTTCAACAAGATCTTCTTCCCCTCGTCCTCGCCCGCCACCGGAACGCTGCTCGCGCTGGCCACCTTCGGCGTCGGATACCTGGCCCGGCCGGTGGGCGCCCTCGTGCTCGGGCACGTCGGCGACAAGTTCGGCCGCAAGAAGGTGCTGGTCGCCACCCTGGTGATGATGGGCGGCTCCACGTTCCTGGTCGGCTGCCTGCCCACCTACGACCAGGTGGGCGTCGCGGCGCCCGTCCTGCTCGTGCTGCTCCGCCTCATGCAGGGCTTCTCCGTCTCCGGCGAGCAGGCCGGCGCCAACTCCATGACGCTGGAGCACGCCCCCGAGGACCGCCGCGCCTACTACACGAGCTTCACCCTCAACGGCACCCAGGCCGGGCAGATCATCGCCACCGCCGTCTTCCTGCCGATCGCCGCGCTGCCCGAGGAGCAGCTGCTGAGCTGGGGCTGGCGGGTGCCGTTCTGGGCCAGCGTCGTGGTGGCCGTGGTGGGCCTGGTCATCCGGCGCACGCTGGAGGAGACGCCCGCCTTCGAGCGGGAGGTCGCCACCAACACCGTCGCCAGGATGCCCCTCGCCGTGCTCTTCCGCGAGCACTGGCGGGACGTGCTGCGCGTGGTCGTCGCCGCGGTCATCGCCTCGGTCAGCACGATCTTCACCGTGCACGCCCTGTCGTACGCGGTCAACACGATGGGCCTGGAGCGCTCGCCGATGCTCTGGGTCGGCGTGCTGGCCAACGTCGCCGCGGTGATCTCCATCCCGCTGTGGGGCAGGCTGTCGGACCGGGTGGGCCGCAAGCCGGTGTTCGTCGGCGGCTCGCTCGGCTGCGCGGTGCTGATGTTCGGCTACCTGTGGTCGATCTCGGTCGGCAGCTACGCGCTGATCTTCATCCTGGGCATCGTGATGTTCGGCGTCGTGCACAGCGCCACCAGCGCCGTGTGGCCGTCGTTCTACGGCGAGATGTTCACCACCCGGGTCCGCCTGTCCGGCATGGCGATCGGCACCCAGGTCGGCTTCGCCATCGCCGGCTTCGCGCCGACCGTCGCCACCGCCGTGGCCGGGACCGGGCCGGAGAGCTGGCTCGGCGTCTCGATCATCACCGCGGCGGTGTGCCTGGTCAACGTGGCCGCCGTCGCCACCGCCCGCGAGACCTACCGGGTGCCGACGGCCGAGCTCGGCCGCAGGGACATGGCGCGGGTGGGCGGGTGAGCGGCTTCCGCGTGCTCGCCGTCCGCTACGCGCGGCGCGAGGCCCGGCGCGGCGAGCACTTCCACGGCTACGAGCCCGGCGGCGACGCCCCCCACCCCACCTCCTACTACGTGTGGGCCGCCGTCTCCGCCGAGCACACCGTCGTGATCGACACCGGCATCGCGCCGGAGCGCGCGGCCCGCGCCGAGGGCCTGGACTACCGCTGCTCGCCGGTCGAGGCCCTGGCCGCGGCCGGCGTCGCCGCCGAGCGGGTGGACCACGTCGTGCTGACCCACCTGCACTACGACCACACCGGCACCGCCCGCGACTTCCCGCGCGCCCGCTACGTCGTGCAGCGGGCCGAGCTGGACTACTGGAGCGGCCCCTGGGCCGAGCGCATCGCCCGCGAGCGGTGGCTGCTGAACGACGACGACCTCGCCTTCCTCCGCGAGGCCCGCGAGGACGGGCGGCTGCGGGTCGTGGACGGCGACGCCGACGTGGTGCCCGGCCTCGGCGTGCACCTGGTCGGCGGCCACACCGCCGGCATGCAGGTGGTGCGGGCCGAGACCGCGCGCGGCCCCGTCGTGCTGGCCTCCGACGCCGCCCACTTCTACGAGAACCTCGAGGGCGACCGCCCCTTCCCCATCCTGCACAGCATGCCCGGCACGTACGCCGCCTTCGACCGCATCAGGGAGCTGGCCGGCGGCCCGGAGCTGGTGGTCGCCGGCCACGACCCGCTCGTGCTCGAACGGTTCCCGCGGCTCGCCCCCGACGTCGCGCTGATCAGCCCGTGACGCCGTAGCGCCGCGGGCGGCCCTGAGGCCGGCCCGGCCAGGGCGGGGGCGCCGGTGAGGAGGGTCAGCAGGCGTTGCCCGGTGAGGCGGAGGGCGTGTCGAGGGTGGGCTACAGGTACTCGAGGCCGCGGTCGGCGTCGTCGAAGTCCGCCCGGTCGTTCCCGTGGAAGGCAACGAGGCGGGCAAGCTTCGGCCAGCCCATGCCCACATCTGGCGAAATGTCGCTTGATGGGCGTTCTGTCCGGTGATGGGGTGTGAGGGAGAGAACAAGGGAGGGCTCTCGATGACCTACCACCACCACACGCGCGAGGTGACCGGCTGGGTGGGCTGGATCTGGTTCGGCGGCATGATGATGGTGCTCGCCGGCCTGTTCAACATCATCACCGGCCTGGCGGCCGTCTTCGCCAACCGCGTCTACGTGCAGGCGCCCAACCGGCTCCTGCTCCTCGACGTCACCGGCTGGGGCTGGCTCCACCTCGTCCTCGGCGTGCTCGTCCTCGCCACCGGCGTCGCGGTCACCGCCGGGCAGACCTGGGCCAGGGTGGCCGGCGTCGTCCTGGTGATGCTGAACGCGCTCACGCAGCTCACCTGGATCGCCGTCAACCCCTGGTGGTCGCTCGCCGTGATCGCGATCGACGTGCTCGTCCTGTACGCGCTCATCGTCCACGGCCGGGAGGCCAGGCTGGACTGACCGGCGGGCTCGGCCGTCCGACTCGTGCCGGGACGGGTGATCTTCGCGGACCGGGCGCCCATGCGGCAAACTGCTGGACGTGGACGCTACGGTGCGCGAGACGATCAAGGACCTCAACGAGGCCGCCGCCCGGCACGACGCCGGCCAGGCCGACCGGCTCGACCGGTGGCGGGTCCTGGAGCCCGACGCCGGGGAGTTCCTGTGGTTCCTGGCGCAGAGCGTCGGGGCGCGGACGATCGTGGAGGTCGGCACCTCCCGCGGCGTGTCGACGTTGTGGCTGGCGGACGCGGCCCGCGCGACCGGCGGGCACGTCCTCAGCCTCGACCTCGACGCGGGCGCGCAGGAGCACGCCCGGCGCAGCGTGGCGGGGGCGGGCCTGGCCGGGCAGGTGGAGTTCCGCGCGGCCGACGGGGGCGCGGCGCTCGCCGCCCTGCCCGACGGCTCGGTCGACCTGCTCTTCCTCGACGCCGAACGGCCCGAGTACCCGGCCTGGTGGCCGCACCCGTTCCGGGTGCTGCGGCAGGGCGGCGTGCTCGTCGCCGACAACGCCCTGTCGCACCCGGAGGAGATCGCGCCGCTGCGCGAGCTGCTCCTGGCCGAGCCCCGGCTCGCCGTCAGCACGATCAACGTCGGCAAGGGCGAGCTGGTCGCGCTGCGCCGCTGACTGTCCGCCTGACCCGGTGCTGGCGAGGCCCGCACCGGGTCAGGCGGACGGGACGCCGTCGGCCCGCATCTCCCGCTCGATGTCGCGGGCCGTCATCGACAGCGCGCCGACCAGCTCCGGGAGCCGGTCGCGGGAGAACCGGCTGGAGGGCATCGAGACCGACAGCGCCGCCTGGGCCGGCCCGTCCGGGCCGCGCACCGCCCGGCCGACGGCGGTGACGCCCGACTCGGTCCGGCCGGCGTTGATCGCGAAGCCCCGCTCGCGGACGTTGCGCAGCTCGCGGCGGAGCGCCGCCAGGTTGGGCCGCTGGTCCAGGCGGCCGGCCCACTTCTCCGCGCCGTACAGCGCGTCCAGCCGCTCCTGCGGCAGGTCGGCGAGCAGGACCTTGCCGCCCGAGGCCAGGTGCGCGGGGAACACCATGCCCTCGCGGTTGCCGACCCGCAGCGCCTGCGTGCACTCGACCGAGCCGATGAAGCGCACGTGGTCGCCGGAGAGTATCTGCAGGTTCGCGCTCTCCTTGACCCGTTCGACCAGGGCCGCGAGGTGCGGCATCGCGACCGCGCGCAGCAGCGCGGTGCGCGACTGCGAGCTGCCGCCGAGCGACAGCACCGGGCCCGCGGCGTAGCGGTGGTCCTCGCGCCGGACCGCGAAGTCGCGGTGGACGAGCATCGCCAGCAGCCGGTGCGCCGTGGAGGGCGCCACCCCGAGCCGCCGCGCCGCCTCGCCCACGCCGCACGGGCCCTCGACCTGCAACATGACCGCGAGCTGCAGCGCGTGATCGACGCTGCGGATCAGGTAGTTGGGGGGATTCTTCACAGCAGAATCTCCTATTCTTCTGCGCTCCTCACCCTACAAGCTGGAGACCCGCAGGAGCCGCGGCCGGCCGCCGCGTCGTGACCCGCGCAGGAGAAGCGAGGAGTGGACATGACCGAGATCGCGAGCTCGCCGGTTCGCCTCACCGCGGTCGACTCGCCGGACCAGCCGGCCCCGTCGGCGGCGCTGGAGGAGCTCTACCGCGGCTTCGAGAAGGAGCTGCTGATCCCGCTGTGGACCGAGATCGGCGACCTGATGCCGCCGCACCCCAGGTCCAAGGCCGTGCCGCACCTGTGGCGCTGGGACCGCCTGGTCGAGCTGGCGGCCCGCTCCGGCCGCCTGGTGCCGGTCGGCAGGGGAGGGGAGCGGCGGGCGATCGCGCTCGCCAACCCGGGGCTCGGCGGCCGCCCGTTCGCCACGCCGACGCTCTGGGCGGCGATCCAGTACCTGATGCCCGGCGAGGACGCCCCCGAGCACCGCCACACCCAGCACGCCTTCCGCTTCGTCGTCGAGGGCGAGGGCGTCTGGACGGTCGTCGGCGGCGACCCGGTGCCGATGCGCCGCGGCGACTTCCTGCCCCAGGCCGGCTGGAACTGGCACGCCCACCACAACGCGGCCGACCGGCCGATGGCCTGGATCGACGGCCTGGACATCCCGTTCCAGTACGTCACCGAGTCCCAGTTCTTCGAGTTCGGCCGCGACCGCGTCAGCGACGCCGAGCGCGCCACGCCGGAACGCTCCCGCTCCGAGCGGCTGTGGGGGCATCCCGGCCTGCGCCCGGTCGCCGTCCCCGGCGCGCTGCCCGCCACCCCGCTGCTGGCCTACCGGTGGGCCGACACCGACCGCGCGCTGGCCGACCAGCTCGCGCTGGAGGCCGAGGGCCACCCCGGCACGGCCGGACCGGGCCACGCCGCCGTCCGCTACACCAATCCCACCACCGGCGGCGACGTGCTGCCGACCATCCGGGTCGAGATGCACCGCGTGCGCGCGGGCGCCGAGACCGCGCCCGTGCGGGAGACCGGCTCCTCGGTGTACCAGGTCTTCGACGGCAGCGGGCGGGTCACCGTGGGCGACGTCTCGTGGTCGGTCACGCGGGGCGACCTGTTCGCGGTGCCGTCCTGGACGCCGTTCTCGGCCCGGTCCGAGGCGTCGGCGTCCGACTCCGACTCCGGCGCGCTCGACCTCTTCCGGTTCAGCGACAGCCCCATCTTCGAGGCGCTGCGGCTCGACCGCACCGGCGTGGAAAGGCCCACCGCATGAGGCTCGCCACCGTCCGCACCGCCGGCGGCGCCACCCGGGCCGTGCGCGTCGCGGGCGACACGCTCCTCGACCTGGGCGCCGCCGACGTCGGCGAGCTGCTGGCCCGGCCGGACTGGCCCGAGCGGGCCGCCCGCGCCGCCGAGCCGGTCACCGGCCACGCCGGGTACGCGCCCGTCGTGCCCCGGCCCGGCAAGATCGTCTGCGTCGGGCTGAACTACCGGACCCACATCCTGGAGATGGGCCGGGAGCTGCCGCGGCACCCGACGTTGTTCGCCAAGTACCCGAGGCGCTGGTCGGCGCGTACGACGAGATCCGGCTCCCCCCCGGAGTCCGGCCAGGTGGACTGGGAGGCCGAGCTGGCCGGCGGCGTCCGCCCGTCCCTCACCCTCAGCGCCTGGGTGGACGGCGAGCTCGTGCAGCGGGCCGACACCGCCGACCTCGTGTTCGACCCGGTGGACCTGGTCCGCTACGTCTCCACGATCCTCACCCTGAACCCCGGCGACGTCATCGCCACCGGCACCCCTGGCGGGGTGGGCCACGCGCGCGAGCCCGCCCGCTACCTCGCCGACGGCAGCGTGCTGGCCACCGAGATCACCGGCCTCGGCCGCTCGGAGGTCAAGGCCGTCGCCGAGCGGGCCGCGTGATGGCGACGCCGCCCGCGCCGCCCGGGGGCCGCACCCGGGCCGACGCCCTGCGCTGGACCGCCGAGGGCACGGTGATCCTCTTCGACGCCCTCGCCGCGCTGCCGGACGACCGGCTGGACGGGCCGGCGCGGCTGCCCGGCTGGACCGGCCGGCACCTGCTGGCGCACGTGGCCGCCAACGCCGACGCGCTCGCCAACCTGGTCCACTGGGCGCGCACCGGCGAGGAGCGGCCCATGTACGCCTCGCCCGAGCAGCGCGACGCCGACATCGAGGCGGGCGCGGCCAGGCCCGCGGCCGAGCTGCGCGCCTGGGCCGGGCGCTCCGCCCGCGTCCTGGACGAGCGGCTGGCCGAGCTGGACGAGCGGCAGTGGACGGCACCCGTCCGCACCGCGCAGGGCCGCACGGTGACCGCCGAGGAGATCCCCTGGATGCGCGCCCGCGAGGTCATGGTGCACGCCGTGGACCTGGGGGCCGGGGTGGAGTTCGGCGCCCTGCCGGCGGGCTTCCTGGCCGCGCTGATCACCGACATCGCCGGCAGGCGCGCCGCCGCCCCCGGCCCGGCCCTCACCCTCGAAGCCGCAGGGGGCGGCGGCGCGTGGGCGGTCGGCGGGTCCGGCGAGCCCGTCGTGGTGCGCGGCACGCTCGCCGGCCTGGCCGCCTACCTCTCCGGCCGCGGCCGCGACGGCGTCACCGGCGAGGGCGGCACGCCGCCCCCCGACCTGCCCCGCTGGCTCTGACGGTTCGACGAGAAGGGAACGGAAATGGCGGGACAGGTCCGCGACGCGGACGTCGTCGTGGTGGGCGGCGGCATCGGCGGGCTCGCCAACGCCCTGGCGCTCACGCTCAAGGGCCTGCGGGTCCGGGTGCTGGAACGGGCCCACCGCTTCGGCGAGGTGGGCGCCGGCCTGCAGATCGCGCCCAACTGCACGCGCATCCTCCACCGGTGGGGCCTGCTGGAGGAGGTCACGTCGCTCGGCGTCCGGCCCGAGGCGATCGTCATGCGCGACGCGCTCGGCGGGGACGTCCTGACCCGGCTCGACCTGCGGGACGTGGAGCGGCGCTACGGCTTCCCGTACCTGGTGATCCACCGCAGCGACCTGCACGGCGCGCTGCTGCGCGCGTGCCGCCGGGCCGGCGTGGACCTGGTCGACGACGTCACGGTCACCGGGTACGAGCAGACCGGCGAGGGCGCGGCCGCGATCCACGCGGGCGGGCGCGAGGCGGGCGCGGTCGTCGTGGCCGCCGACGGGCTGCACTCGGTGGCCCGCCGGCTGCTGAGCGACGACGAGCCGGTCAGCTCCGCGTACGTCGCCTACCGGGGGGCGGTGCCGTTCGCCCAGGTCGCCCACCTCGACGTGCAGCCCAAGGACGTGGTGGTGCACGTCGGCCCGCGCTGCCACTTCGTGCAGTACCCGCTGCGGCACGGCGAGATGTTCAACCAGGTCGCCGTCTTCGAGTCGCCGAAGGCGCTGGCCGGCGAGGCCGACTGGGGCACCCCGGACGAGCTGGACGCGGCGTTCGCGGCCACCGGCGAGCGGGTCCGGGCCGCCCTGCCGCTGATGTGGCGGGACCGCTGGTGGCGCATGTTCGACCGGGAGCCGATCGACACCTGGGTGCGCGGCCGGGTCGCCCTCACCGGGGACGCCGCGCACCCGCCGCTGCAGTACCTCGCGCAGGGCGCGGTCATGGCCGTCGAGGACGCGTACGTGCTGGCCGAGCACGTCGCCCGGCGGACCTCGGCGGCGGGCGTGGACTGGGACGCCGCCCTGGCGGCCTACGACGCCGTCCGCCCGGTGCACTGCCGCCGGGTGCAGACGACGGCGCGCGCCTGGGGCCGGCTGTGGCACCACGACGGGGAGGAGCGGGAGTGGCGCGACGCCGTGCTGCGCGGGCGCGACGTCTACGACTACACGTACGTGGACTGGCTGTTCGGGCCGACGGCGCTCACGCCGGAGGAGCTGCCGCCGATGTTCCCCGGGTACGACGACGGCCCCGCACAGTCCCATTACGGAGCGCCGAAACAGGGGTTTCGGGGGCGATCACCCGAAGATTTCGGGAGCGCTCCCACCACTTGACCGCCCGGTCTGACCTGCGATGACGCGGTCGGTGGCCCGGATCGTCCCAAAATCGGCGGTCCGGGCCGTTCCGGCCCTGGTCCGGGCTGTGCGATCTCGATGTCCCAGGCAGGCGATTTACTTCAGGATTTAAGTAGATCGGTCCATTCTTTCGGATACCTTGGTCAAGGCCGTCCCACCTGGTCTTTTGTGCTCTCATCACCGGCAGTCAAAAGCCGCGCAAGTTCCGGTGAGTCCCTAATTTCATATTGAGACCGGCTTTGTGGTGAGGGATGACATACTGCGCTGGGAGCGCTCCCGCCGACTTGTCCCCACATCCGAGGACCCGGTAGTGAATCATCCCGACCCCCTGCTCACGGCCCGGCGCCCCTGGGCCGCGCACATCTGGTGGATCGCCCTGGCCGCCGGCGCCGCCGGCTTCGCCTTCGTCTGGCTGGCCACGCCGCACACCCGCGACATCGAGGCCGCCTGGCAGCTCGCCGCCAAGCTGGTCGCCTTCGCCTGCCTGTGCTGCGCGGTCGCGTTCTTCCCCTGGGTGTCGCCGCGGCTGCACTGGCTGCTGTACGCCCCGTTCGTCTTCCTGACCGGCTACCTCATCCCCAGGATCAGCTGGTTCTACTACGGCGACGGCGCCCGCGCCCACGGCGACGCCTTCTACACCCACCTCTACCTGCTGCTCTACCCGGGGATCGTGCTCATCGCCGCCGCCGCGTACCGCATCGGCGGCGGCACCCCAGGGCGGTGCCTGAAGATCATGGCCTCCGGCGTGCTGATCGTCTTCTCCGGCTTCCTCGACGTGATGTGGCAGGTGGTCAACCCGGTCGCGATCCCCCCGACCATCGACGCCCCGCACATCAACCTGTTCACCGGCGGGCCCATCTCGTTCGGGGCGGCGATCGTGTTCACGCTCGCGCACGTCCCGATCCTCGTCGGGATCAACCTGCTGCCCCTGGACCGCTGGATCGACCGCCTGACCGGCGCCGACGCCGCCCCGAGGAGCTGAGCGATGCCCATCGACATCTCGGTGGCCGCCCCCGCCTACAACGAGGCGGACAACATCGCGGCCGCCGTCACGGAATGGCGCGAATACCTGGAGCGCCACCCGGCGGTCGGCGCGTGGGAGATCGTCGTCTGCGACGACGGCAGCGCCGACGGCACCGGCCGCATCCTGCGCGAGCTGCAGGCCGGCTGCCCGCAGCTCACGGTCGTCACGTTCGAGCGCAACCGGGGCGCGGGCGCCGCCATCGCCGCCGCGATCGCCGCCACCCGCCTGGAATGGGTGGTGCTGCTCGACTCCGACGGCCAGTTCCCGATCGCCAACCTGGACCGCTTCCTCGACCGCATCGCGGCGGGCGGCACGCTCGCGCTGTCCGGCGCGCGGATCAGGAAGGCCGACAGCCTGGCGTACCGGTGGGGGTCGGCCGCCAGCGGCGCGGTCAGCAACCGGCTGCACGGCACCCGCTACCGCGACTTCAACTCCATCTTCAAGGTCGTGCACGGGCCGCTGTTCCGCGCCCTGCCGCTGGAGTCGGCGGGCATGAACTGCTCCACCGAGATCACCGCCCGCGTCGCCGAGCTCGGCCACACCTGGGTCGAGCTGCCGATCGAGCACCGGGAGCGGGGCGGCGGCAGCCGGGGGTGGCGGTTCTGGCGCGGCGCGCGCGACCGCGCGCTGTTCGTCGGCTACCTCGGGCTGCGGCACTGGCTGCTGCGCCGCGGCGTGCTGCGCGCGCCGGAGGTACGGGAGCCCTCCGGCCGCCCCCTGCAGGAGGCCCGATGAGAGTGGCGATGTTCAGCGGCGGACGGGGGGCCGCCGGCATCGCGCGGGCCCTGCTGCGCGTGCCCGGCCTCGAACTGTCCCTGCTCATCAACGGCTACGACAACGGCCTGTCCACCGGCGCGCTGCGCCGCTACCTGCCCGGCATGCTCGGCCCGTCCGACTTCCGCAAGAACCTCCTGCTGCACCTGGGCCGCGACGACCCGCGGCGGGCCCTGCTCGAACACCGGCTGCCGCCCGGCAGCACCCTCGCCGACCTGGAGCGCATCGTCGCGAACCTGGCCGGCTCCGGGGCGGCGGCCGAGCCGGTGGCGCGGGACCTGCGGGTGTTCGCGGCGCGGCTGGCCGCCGACCCCGGCGGGTTCGACCTGTCGGACTGCGCGCTCGGCAACCTCGTGTTCGCGGGCGCGTACCTGCGGCTCGGCGAGGACTTCAACGCCGCCGTGCGGGCCTGCGCCCGCACCTTCGCCTCCCCGGCCCGGCTGCTCAACGTCACCGACGGCGCCAACGCCTACCTCGTCGCGCTGAAGCAGGACGGGCGGGTGCTCGCCGACGAGGCCGAGATCGTCGGGCCGCAGGACGCCGCCGCCATCACCGATCTGTTCCTGCTGCCCGCGCCGCTCACCCGGCGCGAGCTGGCCGCGCTCGCCGGGCTGCCCGCCGCCCGGGTCCGCGACCTGCTGGGCCGCCGCTCCGTCCCGGCCGCGCCCGACCCCGAGGCGCTGCGGGCCCTCGCCGAGAGCGACCTGGTCGTGTACGGGCCCGGCACGCCGCACTCCTCGCTGCTGCCCAGCTACCTCACCCGCGGCGTGGCCGACGCCATCGCCGGCGGACGGTCGGCGGCGCGGGTGTTCGTGGTCAACGTCGGGGGCGACCACGACGTCCAGGGCCTGACCGCGACCGATCTGGTGGACCGGGCGCTGGCGTACCTGGGCGACCCCGGCAACGAGCGGCGCACGATCACGCACGTCCTCAGCCACCACGGCCCGGCGGGCGCGGGTGGGGGTGCGGGCGGCGGCGCGAGCGGGGGCGCGGGGAGCGGGCCGGTGGTGCCGCGGGCCGTGGCCGAGCGCGGGACGTGGGCCGGCGCCCGCTGGATCGGCGCCGACCTGGAGGACCCGTGCCGCCCCGGCGCCCACCACGGCCCCCGCACCGCGGCGGCGCTGCGCGCGCTGCTCGGCGAGACCCCGCTGGCGCGGGCCGGATGAGCGCCCGCCCCGCCCGGGCCGGCGGGATGACCGCCGTTCCCCGGGAAGTGGTCGCGCGGTGGCGGGTGTGGTTGTGCGATCTCGACGGGACGCTCCTCGACTCCTTCCCCGCCCACGAGGCCGCCTTCCGGCAGGCGATCGCCGAGGTGGCCCCGTCCCGGCTGGCGGGCTTCCGGTACGCCGACCACGCGGGCGCGAGCACCGCCGCCGTCGCCGCGGGCCTGACCGCGGATCAGGCCGCGGCCGACCGGCTGGCCCGGCGCAAGCAGGAGCTCTACCGCGAGTTCGTCCGCGCCGGCCGGGTCCGGCCGTTCCCCGGCGCGCGCCTGCTGCTCGACCGGCTGGCCGCGACGGGGCGGACGGCGTACCTGGTGACCGGCGGCAGCCGCGCCTCGGTGCGGCGGGCCCTGGAGGCCGCCGGGCTCGGCGGCGCCTTCCGCGACGTGCTCACCGCGGACGACGTGCCGGTCAGCAAGCCCGACCCCGCCTTCTACCGCCTGGCCTGCCGCCGCTGGCGGGTGGACCCGGCCGAGGCGGTCGCGCTGGAGGACTCCCCGCACGGGGTGGCCGCGGCGCTCGGCGCGGGGCTCGCGACGCTGCACGTCCACGCCGCCGAGCCGGCGCCCGGCGCGATCGCCGCGGGCGACCTGCACGACGTGGTGTCCCTACTGGCCGAGGAGGAGAACGGCAGTGCGTGACCGGGGGGTGTGCGCCGTCGTCCCGGCGGCGGGCCGCGGGACCAGGCTGGGCGCCGGCGTCCCCAAGATCATGATCGAGGTGGCGGACGGCGTGACGCTCTGGCACCTGCTGCACCGGCGGCTGCGGGAGGCGGCCCGGCACGTGCACGTGGTCCTCTCGCCCGACGGCGAGGGCCCGTTCCGCACGCTGGCCGCCGCCGACCTCGACGGCGGCGGGGTGTCGGTGAGCGTGCAGGAGCGCCCCACCGGCATGGGCGACGCGATCTTCGGGCCGGCGGCCCGGCACTGGGCGGCGTACGGGACGATCCTGGTGGTCTGGGGCGACCAGGCGAACCTGTCGCCCGCCACCGTGCGCGCCGTGCTGGCCGCCCACCCGGGCAAGGGCATGACGCTGCCGCTGGTGCCGATGCCCGACCCGTACGTCGAGTACGAGCTGGCCGGGGGCGAGCTCGTCCGCGTGCGGCAGTCGCGGGAGGGCGAGGAGTGCCGGCCGGGCGGGCTCAGCGACGTGGGCGTGTTCTGCCTGGCCACCGACGGCCTCGCGGCGGCCTGGGCGCGGTACGCGGCCGGCGCCGGGCGCGGCGCGGCGACAGGGGAGGTGAACTTCCTGCCGTTCCTGGCGCACCTGTCGGCGGCCGAGCGCTGGCCGGTGACGGTCGTGCCGGTGCGCGACCCGGCCGAGGCGCGCGGCGTCAACACCGCCGAGGACCTGGAGTTCGCCCGCCGGGCCTACCTGCGGTGCCCGGACTGAGCGCGGCCCGGCCCCGCGCGGCCGGCCGGGCCCGGGGCTGGCTGGCCGCGCACCGGTGGGCGGCCGGGCCGACGCTGGTGAGCACGCTGGCCAGCGGGATCGCCGCGGCCACCACGCTGGTGATCGCGCGCGGCGCGGGGGCGGCGGCGTTCGGCCACTTCACGGTGGTGCTGTCGATCGCGCTGATCGTCACCGTCGGCATGCTGACCAGCCTCCACTACGTCATGCTGCAGGAGCTGCCGCGCGCCGCCCCCGGCGAGCGGCCGGCGCTGATGGCGACCGCGCTGCTGGCCACGCTGGCGGTGAGCGCGGCGCTCGCCGGGCTCGGGCTGCTCGCCACGCCGCTGCTCACCGCCGTGCTGAACGTGGACACCGGGACGCTCGCGGCCGGGCTGGCGCTGGCCGCGTCCATGACCGTCAACCAGCTCGCCGAGAGCTTCCTGCGGGGGCTGAAGCGGTTCGCGTTCGTGGCGTGGCTGAAGCTGGCCGTCGCGGTGTGCTACCTCGGGGCCGCCGGCTACTGCCTGCTGGTGCTGGGCGTGCGGGAGGCGGGGCCGTACCTGGCGGCGCTGATCGTGACGAACGCGGTGTTCGCGGTGGTGGCGGTGGTGGCGGCCGGGCCGCGCCCGGGGGGCTGGTCGGGGCGGCTGGCGGTGACGCTGTACCGGCACGGCGGCTGGGTGACCGCGATCGCCGCGCTGACCGGCGTCCTGTTCGGCGTGGACGTCATCTTCCTCAACCACTGGGCGGCGGCCGCCGACGTCGGTGTCTACTCCGTCTACAACGGCTTCCCCAAGCGGCTCATGGGCGTGGTGTTCACCGACGGGATCGGCCTGGCGCTGCTGCCCCTGATGGCCACCTCGGACAAACCCCTGCTGATGCGGCGGATCGCCCGGCTGGCGCCGCTCGTGGCGGCGGGGACCGCGGTGTTCTCCTTCGCCGCCGGCCTGGTGTTCTTCCTGGTGATGCGCGGCGCCTACCCGTACTCGCCGGAGCTGATGGCGCTGTCGGCGCTCGGCATCGGCGTGCACACCGCCTTCAACCTGTACTCGGTCGCGCTGTCCATGGACGGCCTGCGGGGCGCGAAGGTGCTCGCCGGCTGCCTGCTGGCGGGCACGCCGCCCGCGCTCGCCGTGCTCGCCGCGTGCGTGCGGTGGCAGGGGCTGACCGGCGGGCTCGTGGGCTTCGCCCTGGCGAACCTGATCCTGCTGGCCGTCGTCGGGGCGACCACCGCCCGCAAGTACCGAAGCGTGAGGACGTCATGAGGATCGCCTTCGTCGTCAACCAGTTCCCGCCGAACGTCACCGCCGGCCTCGGCAGGTACGTCGAGCTGATCACCCCGTACCTGGCCAGGGACCACGAGCTGAGCGTGCACACGCTCAACGACGGCGGCCTGCCCGTGGACGAGCGGGTGGACGGCGTCGCCGTGCACCGCCCCCGCACCCGCCTGCTCGGCGGCGGCCGGAGCGGCGGCCGGCGGCTCAACCGCACCAGGCGGGCCGAGTTCCTGCTGCTCGCGCTGCGCGTGGTGGCCAGCAACTGGGGCTACGTGCTGCGGCTGCGCCGCGCCCCCCGGCCGGACCTGGTCGCCGTGCACGACTCGACCAACTTCCTGGCCGGCCTGCTCTGCCACTACCTGCTGCGGCTGCCGGTCGTGCTGCACGTGCACACCACCGAGTACGGCGTCGCGCCGCAGCGCAGCATCACCGACCCGCTCAACCTGTTCGCCGCCCTGGAACGCTGGCTGGCCCGCGTGTCCCGGCGCGTGGTGGTGGCCACGCCAGAGGTGCGCGAGCAGCTGCTCGCGGCCGGGTGGCGGCGGACGCCGATCGACGTGGTGCCGCTCGGCGGGACGTACGAGCCGGTGCTGGCCGCCCCGGGCTTCGACCGGGAGGCGCTGCGGGCGGAGGCGGCGGAGCTGCGCCGCTCGCTCGGGCTCGCCGAGCGGGACCGGGTGGTGCTGTTCGTCGGCAGGATCGAGCGGCAGAAGGGCGTCTACCAGCTCCTTGAGGCGATGCGGGAGGTGGCGGCGGCCGTCGGTGACGCCCGGCTGGTGATCGTCGGCGAGGGCGACGAGACGGGTGTGCGGCGCATCGCGGCGGCCACCGGGCTGCGCGGGCGGGTCTCGACGTCCGGGCGGTTCGTGTCGGGGCGGGAGCTGATGGCGTACTACGAGCTGGCCGAGGTGTGCGTGTTCCCGTCGTTGTTCGAGCCGTTCGGGTTGGTGGCGACGGAGGCGATGGCGTTGGGGCGGGCCAGTGTGCTCGGCGACGGCTTCTCGCGCGTCTTCCTCGGCCCGGACCCGGCCCGGCCCGCCGCGCGGTTCGTCCGGGCCACCGAGCCGGCCGACATCGCGCGCGGGGTGATCGAGGTCATGTCGGACCCGGCCCTGCGGCGGGCGCTGGCCCGGCGCGGCGAGCGGTTCGTCCGGGAGAGCCTGAGCTGGGAACGCGCCGCGAACGAGACGGTCGCCGTCTACCGCGCCGCGCTCAAGCCCTGACGCCGGGAGATCACGCGCGGGCCGGTCGCAGGACCCGCAGCGAGCCCACCGCGAGCCCGGTCACCAGCACCACGTGCACGGCCAGGTGCACCGCCATGAAGTAGGCGGTGAAGGCCGCCCCCCGCTGCCGGTGCACGAATCGCAGCAGCCCCGGGTCCGCCACGACGAACCAGCCGACGAGCGCCGCCGGCACCGCCAGCAGCGCCGGCGACACCAGCGCCAGCGGCAGCGCGGCCAGGGCCAGCGCGCAGGCGACGATCCCGGCGCGGCTGTTGGCGTTCTCCGGCTTGGCCGCGCCCCGCCGGGCCGTGGCCAGCGCGAGCGGGATCAGCGGCAGCGCCCGGCGCCACTGCTCGCCGAGGACCGGCAGCAGCCGGTGCCCCTCGTCGTGCCGGCCCACCACGGCGTCGGTGAGCACGATCCGGGTCCGGACGGCCAGGCGGCTGCTGTACTCCACGTCCTCGCAGTCGCGCAGGCCCTCGTCCAGCGCGCCCGCCGCGGCCAGCACCTCGCGGCGCACCGCCGCCAGCGCGAACACCACGCTGTTGACCTCGCCCAGGTGCCGGGTCCGCCAGTGCACCTGGTGCAGCAGCCGGTACCACTCGACCGGGCCGTCGTCGATGAGCGGGCGGGTGTCGTACACGCCGTGCACGCAGCCGACGCCCGGATCCTCCTCCAGGATCGCCAGCGCGTTGGCCACCGCGTCCGGGCGCAGCGCCACGTCGCTGTCCAGGAAGAAGATCACCTCGCCGGACGTGCTCGCGACGCCGGCGTTCCTGGCCGCCGACACGCCGCGGTTGTCCGGCAGCCGCACCACGCGGCAGCCCAGCTCCTCCGCGAGCGCGGCGGAGCCGTCGGAGCTGGCGTCGTCCACCACGACGATCTCGTCCGGCAGCCGGGTCTGCGCCAGCACCGACTCCAGGCACAGGCGCAGGGTCCTGGCGGCGTTGTAGCACGGCACGATCAGGGAAACTCTCGTCACGGAAGGGGCCCCTCGCGAACGGCTCGTCCTGACGCCGGACGGCGGCGCCCCCCGGCTCCCTCCATGATCGCGCACTCCTCGCCGATCCGCCCATATTTACGGCACAATGCCGGGATGATCCCCCGCCGACTGGCCGCCATGCTGCCCGCTGTGCCGGCCCTGTCCCTGCTCTTGGCGGCCATCGCCGGCTGCGGGCCGGCCGGCTCCGTCCACACCATGGAGAGCGAGTCCATGCTGCCGACGATCGCCGTCGGCGCCCGGCTGCACACACGCGACGTCGACGGCGCCTACGTCCCGCGCCGCAACGACATCGTCCTGTTCCGCCCGCCCGCCGACTGGCCCGGCACGACCGGGGACCGGCCGCGCGTCTCACGGGTGATCGGCGTCCCGGGGGACCGGGTGGCGTGCTGCGACCCGGACGGGCGGCTGCGGGTGAACGGCGTGCCGGCGCGGGAGGCGTTCGTGACCGGCGGCCCGGCCTCGGCCAGGCCGTTCGACGTCAAGGTGGCGGAGGGCCGGCTCTGGATCATGGGCGACAACCGCGGCGTCGCCATGGACTCGCGCGCCTACACCTCCGCCTCCGGCGGCGGCACGATCGCCGGGGCGGACGTCGTCGCCGTCGTGGAGAGCTGGACGTGACGCGAACAGGCCGGTGATTTCCCGGATTCCGGCCGCGCGGCGCCCGTGGAGACTGACCGTCATGGTCATCAAGGCAAGCACCCTGTCGAGGCGGCGCCGAGGCGGGCGGCTCTCCCGGGCCGCCGCCGGGAGCGCGGTGGCGCTGGCCGCGTTCGCGCTGCCCACCGCCACCAGCCCCGCCGCGTCCGCCGCCGTAACCTCCTCAGCCACCGCCTCCGCCGCCGCTCCCGTCGTCACCGAGATCGCGCCCGGCGCGGGCCGCGGCCGGCCGGCCGGCGCGACCGTGGTGGACCTCGCCGCCCGCGGCTACCAGGAGCGCGAGTTCCTGATGAGCGGACGCGCCGACATCTTCGACAAGGCCGGCATCTGGACCGGCGACGGCCGGTGGGCCGCCCGCCGCACCGGCCTCACGCAGGACTACACCACCCGCCTGCTGGTCGAGCGGCCCGCCGACCCCGCCAGGTTCAACGGCACCGTCGTCGTCGAATGGCTGAACGTCAGCTTCGGCGCCGACATCAGCGTCGAGTGGTCCCAGTCGCACGAGCTGTTCACCCGCGCCGGCTACGCCTACGTCGGCGTCACCGCCCAGAAGGTCGGCGCCGACAAGCTGCGCGGCCTCGACCCCGCCCGCTACGCCCAGGTCTCGCTGGCCTCCGACGCGCTGTCGTACTCGATCTTCGCGCAGGCGGCCGAGGCGGTGCGCTCCGGGGCGGCGACGCTGCTCGGGACCGCCGCGCCCACGAAGGTGCTGGCCGCGGGGCACTCCCAGTCCGCCGGGCGGCTGACCACGTTCGTGAACGCCGTCCAGCCGATCGTCCCCGCCTTCGACGGCTTCCTCATCCACGGCCGCGGCCCGGGCGGCGCGCCGATCGGCGAGGGGGTGCTGGCGCTGCCGCTCACCACCCGGATCCGCACCGACACCGCCGTGCCGGTCCTCCAGGCCGAGTCCGAGACGGACGTCAGGACGTTCGCCGACGCCCGCCAGCCCGACACGGCGCGCGTCCGCACCTGGGAGGTCGCCGGCACCTCGCACGCCGACGCCTACGGCCTGGCGCAGTACAACGCCCAGAACGCCATCGACAAGGCCATCAACGACGGCCGCCCGATCTCGTGCGACCGGCCGGTCAACGCCATGACCTGGCGGTACGCCTCCAACGCCGCCTACCACCACCTCGACCGGTGGGCGCGCGGCCTCGGCACGCCGCCCGCGGGCGCGCCGATCAGCCTGCTGCTCGGCACGATCCGGCGCGACGCCGACGGCAACGCCCTCGGCGGCGTCCGCCTGCCCGACCTGGACGCGCCCCTCGCCGCCTACGGCCCCACCAACACCGGCGGCGAGGTCGTCGGGGCGTGCCTGCTGCTGGGCTCCACCACGCCCTTCAGCGGCGCCCGCGCCCGCGCGCTCTACCCGACGCAGCAGGCCTACGTCACGGCCTTCACCCAGGCCGCCGACCGGGCGCTCGCCGCGGGGCACCTGCTGCCAGCCGACCGCGACGAGGCCGTGGCCCGCGCCGCGGCCACCCCGCTCCCGTAGTCTCCCGGGATCAGGGGGCGCCGACGCGGCGGCGGACGTACGCGGAGAGCTGGTCGACGGCGACCACGAGCACCAGGACGACCGCCAGGTGGGTGACCAGCTCGTCGAACCGGAACAGCTTGATCGACTGGTTGACGAGGAACCCGATGCCGCCCGCCCCGACCAGGCCCAGCACGAGGGACGAGCGCACGTTGACGTCGAAGCGGTAGAGCAGCAGCCCGACGAACTGCGGCACCACCGCGGGCAGCACGGCGTGCGCGGCGGCCTGAGCCCCGGACGCCCCGCCCACGCGCAGGGCGTCCCGGGGCCCGAGGTCGATCTCCTCCATCGCCTCGGCCCACAGCTTGCCCATCACCCCCGTGTTGTGGAAGATCAGCGCCAGCACGCCGGCGAACGGGCCGAGCCCCACGGCGGTGACGAAGACCAGCGCGAAGACGACGTCCGGCACCGCGCGGAGGAACGACAGCACCGACCTGGCCGCCTGGTACACCCACCGGTTCGGCGCGGTGACGCGGGCCGCGAGCAGGGCGAGGACCAGCGCGAACGGCGCCGAGAAGGTGGTGCCGAGCAGGCCGATGCCGAGCGTGACGAGCGCGGCCCGCAGCCCCGGCAGCAGCACCCCGTCCCAGGACAGGTCGGGCGGCAGGGCCTGCGCGGCGAAGTCCGCCATGCCGCGCCAGCCCCGCACGAGCGCCGCGGGCGAGAACTCGGTGCCCTGCCAGGCGAGGACGTGGGCGAGCACGACGACCGCGGTGACGGCGGCGGCCGCCGGGGTGAGGGGGCGGCGGCGCGGCGGGCGCGGCCGCTCGACGGGCCGCTCCACCGGCGGGACGGCCGCGCCCGTGACGCCGCTCATCGAGCCTCCTGCTCATCGAGATCGGTACGGCTCCCCGAACGGTCCGGGGACTGCCCCTCGGGGGAGTGGCGGTCGGGGTGCTGCTGGGCCGGGGCGTCGCGGTCCGGGGCGTACAGGGGGGCGAGGTCGGCCGGGGTGAGGCCGGCGGCCGGGGCGTCGAGGGCGAGCCGGCCGTGCAGCAGCCCGGCCACCCGGTCGGCGTGGCGGCGGGCCAGGTCCGGCTGGTGCAGCACGGCGGCGACGGCCAGCCCCTGCTCGTGGGCGAGCTCGGCGAGGAGCGCGACCACCTGCTCGGCCGCCACCGGGTCGAGCGCGGACACCGGCTCGTCGGCCAGGATGATCTCCGCCCGCTGGCACAGCGCGCGGGCGATGGCGACCCGCTGCCGCTGCCCGCCGGACAGGCGGCCGGCGGGCTCGGCGGCGCGTCCGGCCATCCCGACCCGGTCCAGGCACGCCATGGCCTCCTCGCGCAGCTCGTCAGGGAACAGCAGCGGGGTGAGGGAGCGGTGCAGCGGCAGCCGGCCGAGCGCGCCGGCGCAGACGTTGTCGAGCGCGCTGCGGCGGTGCACGAGGTGGACCTGCTGGAAGATCATCGCGATCCGCCGCCGCAGCGGGTCGGCCTGGGAGGCGCCGAGCGGCCGGCCGTGGACCAGGACCTCGCCGGCGTCGGCGCGTTCCAGGCCGACGACGCAGCGCAGCGCGGTGGACTTGCCGCTGCCGTTGGCGCCGAGCAGCGCGAGGAACTCGCCGGGCGCGAGGGCGAGGTCGAGCCCGGCGAGCACGGTCCGCCCGGAGAACGACTTCCGCAGCCCGCGCACCGCGAGCGCGCTCCCGGCGTCGGCCGGCCCCGGTCGCGCCGGCGGCTCCGTGCTCGCTCGTGGCGAGATCATCGTCAGACGTCCTTCTCCGTCAGGCCGAGCGCCGTGGCCAGCTCGAACAGCGGCTTGTAGGTGTCGCGCCCGACGGCGGCGAGCGGCCCGGGCGGATCGACGTCCAGGAACGCCCCGACCTTGGCCACGTCGGCCGGCCCCAGCTTCAGCAGCGCCGACGTGATCGCCGCGCGGACCGCCGGGTCGAGCTTGCCGTGCACGGTGATGGGGTCGTTGGGGATGGGGTCGGAGGTCCAGATCCGGCGGTACTTCGCCGGGTCGAAGGTGCCGGCCGCCGTGGCGGCGGCGAGCTGCTGGCTGTTGATCTCGGCAGCCGCGACCTTGCCGTTGACCAGGGCGAGCAGCGCCTCGGGGTGGCCGCCCGCGTAGTCGAGCTTGACCGACGGCTCGGCGACGCCCTGCGTCTTCAGCGCGTAGCGGGGGAGGGCGTCGCCGGAGGTGGAGCTGGGGCTGGACAGCGCCAGCGACTTGCCGGGCAGGTCCTTCACGGACCTGATCGGCGAGTCCGCGGGCACCCAGATGCCGGCGGTGTAGGTGGTCAGCGCGCCCTTGGCGTCCGCGAACGAGGCGACCGCCTGCGCGTCGGCGAGCTTGCTGGCGAAGACGAAGCCGAGCGGCCCGAACTGGGCCATCTCCAGCTGGCCGTTGCGCATCGCCAGCACCTCGGCCGAGTAGTCGTCGACGACCTTCAGCTCGATCGGGCAGCCGAGCGTGCGCTGCAGCGCGGCGGCCAGGGTCTCGTAGGCGGGCTTGAGCTTGGCCGGGTCCTCGTACGGCTCGATGCCGAACCGGATCCGGCCGCCGGGACAGGTGGCGGACGCGGCGGACGCGGCGCCGGCCGTCCCCGCGCCGGCGTCGCCGTCGCCGCCGCAGCCGGTCAGCAGCAGGACCGGGAGCGCGGCCAGGGCGGCCAGGAGTGGTCGTGCGCGCATGGGTGGGTTCTCCTCGGGAGGGTGGTGTCGGTGGGGCGGGTCAGGCCAGCAGGCCGTCGAGGACTTCGGGCGCCAGCCCCAGGGCGGTGGTCATGCCGATGCCGGAGGTGACCGACACCACGCGCACGCCTGGCATGGGCGTGGCGACGAGGAACGGCTCCGGGGCGGCGGCGTAGACGCCGCGCCAGCGTTCGCGCACCTCCAGGCGGGCGGCGCCGAGCAGGCGCGCGGTCTCGGCGAGGATGTGCCGGTCCAGCTCCTCGGCGTCGAACGGCTCGGGCGTGGCGGCGTAGGCGTGCGTGTCGCCGACGGTGAGGTCACCGTCGGGGCGCTGGGTGAGCATGAGGTTGAGGCCGATGCCGGTCAGCTCGGGCCGCTCGGCCGTCAGGCGGGCGCGCAGCGCGGGCAGCGTGGGGCAGGCGGCGAAGCCGTCGTAGCGCAGCAGCGAGAAGCCGGACAGCACGGCGGGCTCGACGCGGCGGCCGTGCGGGTCGGCCACCCGCAGCATGCGGAGGACGCAGCGGCGCAGCCCGGCGGCCTCGGCCAGGCCGGGGAAGTGGCGGTCCACGTCGTGGCCGACGGCGACGATCACGTGCCGGGCCCGGATCCGTCCCCTGCCGGTGACGACCAGGCCGGGCTCGACGAGCTGGGCGGCGGTGGACCAGTGGAAGCGCACGCCGCGCCCGGCCAGCCAGGCGGCGACGGCGTGCACCGCCTGCCGGGGGTCGAACCGCAGGTCCAGCGGGAACCAGGCGCCGCCGGTCACGCCGGGCCCGGCGGGCACCCGCTCGCGCACGCGGGCGGCGTCCAGCAGGACGCTCTGTCCGTCGCGCGCCGCGTGGAACTCGGCCAGGACCGCGTACTCGTCGTCGCCGCGGGCGACCACGACGGTGCCGCTCTCCTCCAGCCACAGCCCGGCCTCCTTGGCCAGGCGCAGCCAGGCGGACCTGGCGGACATCGCGTACCGCAGCGCGTCGCCGTCCTGGGCGGTGAAGCAGCCGTGCCCGAAGTTGCGCACCGAGGCGCCGGTGGCGCGCTCGTCCCGCTCGACGACCACGACGGACAGGCCACGCGCCACCGCGTCCACGGCGTGGGCCAGCCCCACGACGCCCGCCCCGACGATCACGAGGTCGGCCGCGTCGAGAGCGCCGTCCGTCGGGAGAAGACTTGTCATGACAAGTACGCTGGCGTGCTCGCGCCGACGGCGTCAACGCCTCCGCCGAACATGTCACCCAGCGTTCGCCGCCACGTCATCTCCGCACGTCATCAGGGATAGAGGTGGGTTACACGGGCCGTTCCGCTCCTGTATGGTCAAGTCGCATGGACGGTCCTCTCCACGAACGTGTCGCCGCCGACCTGCGCCGCCGCATCAGCTCGGGCGAGCTGCCGGTCGGCGCGGCCATCCCCTCCGAGTCGCAGCTCTGCGAGCAGTGGGAGGCCTCCCGGGGCCCCATCCGGCAGGCCCTCGCCACGCTGCGCGCCGAGGGGCTCATCGGCGGCGGGCGCGGCAAGCCGCCGGTGGTGCGCAGCCAGAGCATGCCGCAGCCGATCGAGACGTTCCTGTCGTTCTCGCGGTGGGTGCGGCTCATGGGCCGCGCACCGGGGCAGCGCACGCTGGAGATCGCCCGCCGACCCGCCGGCCCCGAGGTGTGCGACGCGCTGGGGCTGGAGGAGGGCGAGCCGGTCGTGCAGCTCCTGCGGCTGCGGCTCATGGACGGGGTGCCGGCGATGGTCGAGCGCACCACGTTCACCTGGCCCGTGGGGCGGCTGCTGTTCGACTTCGACTGCGACTCCGGGTCGGTCTTCGCCTACCTGAGCAGCCGCGGGGTCGATCTCAGCCGGGCCCGGCACGTCATCGACGCGGTCGGCGCCGACCCGACGGACGCCGGGCTGCTGGAGGTCGCCCCCGGCGCGCCGCTGCTGCGCGAGCGCCGCCAGACCTCCACCGGCGACGGCGAGCCCGTCGAGTTCTCCGACGACCGCTACCGGCCCGACCTCGTGTCCTTCACCATCGACAACTCCCAGCAGGCGCACCCGGCGCTGCTGCGCAGCCCGGGCGGCCTGCCGCCCGCCCGACCTCCCCAAGGAGAGACCCCGTGATCGAACTCGCCGTCCTGGACATCGCCGGCACCACCGTGGAGGAGCACGGCGCCGTCTATCTCGCGCTGGAGGAGGCCGTACGGGCCGCGGGCGGCGACCCGGACGCCGCGGCGATCGCCCGGTGGATGGGCGCGGACAAACGCGAGGCCATCGCCGCGCTCCTCACCGGCCGTCCCGGCGCCGTTCCTGGCGGCGGGGACGACGCCGGCCGCTCGGGCCGTCCCGGCGGCTCGGGCCGTCCCGACGGCTCGGGCCGTCCCGGCCGCTCGGGCCGTCCCGACGGCCCCGGCCGTCCCGGCGGCGCTCCTGGCGTGGACGTCGTCGACCGGGCCTTCGCCGACTTCCGCGAGCGGCTGCGGGCGGCGTACGCGGCCCGGCCGCCCGCGCCCCTGCCGGGCGTGCCCGAGGCGATCGCCCGGCTGCGCGCGTCCGGGGTCAAGGTGGCGCTCACCACCGGCTTCGACCGCGGCGTGACCGCCGCGCTGCTCGGCGAGCTCGGCTGGCACGCGGGCCGCGACGGCGTCCTGGACGCGGTGGTGTGCGTGGACGACGTGCCCGCCGGCCGGCCCGCGCCGTACATGATCTTCCGGGCGATGGAGGCGACCGGCGTCCGCGACGTCGGCCGCGTCCTGACCGCCGGCGACACCGTCCGCGACCTGGAGGCGGGCTCCAACGCGGGCGCGGCGATCGTCGCCGGCGTGCTCAGCGGCAGCCAGGACGCCCTCGCCCTCGGCGCGGCCCGCCATACCCACCTGCTGCCGAGCGTGTCCGCCCTCCCCGCCCTCCTCGGCCTCGCCTGACCTCACCGCGCCTGATCTCACCGCGCCTGACCTCACCGCACCCCCGCGAGCCCGGCCGGCCCGCCGCCGCCCCGGATCGCGCCGGTGGACGACAGGCATTGAAATTAGAGCATTTCTCCAGAAAAATGCTCTGCCATGACCTCTCTCGCGGTGGTGACCGGCGGCAATCGCGGCATCGGGCGCGCGGTGTGCGCCCGCCTGGCCGCTGACGGGTACAAGGTCCTGCTGGTGTCCCGCGACGCCGAGCGGGGCCGGCGGGCCGCGGCGGAGATCGCGGGCGACGTCGAGTGCGTGCCCGGCGACCTCACCACCATGGCGTCCGTCCGGCGGCTGGCCGAGGAGTTGCGGGGCCGCTCCCCGCGCCTCGACGTGCTCGTCCACAACGCCGGGCTGTGGCCGAGCCGCCGGGTGCTGACCGGCGACGGGGTGGAGGAGTCCTTCGCGGTCAACCACCTGGCCCCGTTCCTGCTCAACCACCTGCTCGCGGACCGGCTCGGCCGGGTCGTGCAGGTCACCGCGGGCCTCTACGTCAAGGGCCGGGCGGAGCCGGGCCGCACCTGCGTCGGCGCGGACTTCTCCGCGATGCGCACCTACGCCGACACCAAGCTGTGCAACCTGCTGACCGTGCCGCTGTTCGCCGAGCGCTGGCGGGAGGCGGGGATCACCATCGACGCCGTGCACCCGGGCGTCATCCGCACCGGCCTCGGCGACCGGGGCGGCCCGCTCGGCTGGCTGCTCAAGGCCGTGAAACGTTCCTGGGGCACCCCGGAGGAGGGCGCCGCCCCCGTCGCGGCCCTGGCACGCGGCACCGGCAGCGGCCGGTACTTCGACCAGGACCGGGAGGTCCCGCTCCAGGGCCCCGCCGTGGACCGCGAGCTGGCCGGCCGCGTCTGGGCCGAGGCCGAGGAGCTGACGGCGGCCCGGTGACCCCGCACAAGCGCAGCGCGGAGACGATCAGGAGACTCCTCGACACCGCCCTGGAGCTGCCTCCCGGCGACTTCACGCTGAGGGCGGTGACCGAGCGCAGCGGCGTCAGCATGGGCAGCCTCTACCACCACTTCGGCAGCCTGGAAGGGCTGGCGGCGGCCCTGTACGGCCGGTGCATGGACGAACTGCTCGACACCCTGATCGCCGCCGTCGAGTCCGCCGCCGGCGCCCGCGACGGCGTGCGCGAGGCGGTGCGCGCCTACCTGCGCTTCACCGCCGAGCACCCGGACCGGGCCCGCTTCATCCACGCGGCCCCGTACGCGATCGACCTCGGCCCGCACGCGGACCGGATCGCGGCCGGGAAGGCGGCGCGGCTGGAGCGGCTGAACCGCTGGATCGGCGCCCACATGGCGGCGGGCGCCGTCGCCCCGCTCCCGGCGGCGCAGGTGGAGATGTTGCTGATCGGCCCGGTGGCCGAGGTCACCAGGAGGTGGCTGGCGGGCGTCCCGGAGATCGACCTGGCGGAGGCGGCGCGCGTCCTGCCCGACCGCATCTGGCGCGCGCTCAGCGCCTGACGCTCGCCGCAGAGCCCGGCCGCGCCTACCGGGACGTGGCCGCCACCCAGACCGTCCACCCCTGGCGGCAGGTGTCGGACGGGAACTTGTCGTCGCAGCCCATGACGGTGAAGCTGACCCGCTTGCCCGCGCCCGGGTACACCACGAGCCGGCCGCGGATGCGCGGCTGGTCCCGCACCGTCAGCTCGCCCTTGAGCCCGCCGCTGAGCGTCACCCGGTAGTAGTCGTAGCTGAACGGGCTGGTCGGCCCCCACCGGAACACCAGGCCGTTCCTGCCGCCGACCCTGGCCGAGTACGCGGCGACCATCATCTTCGGCCCCTGGTCGGGCGACCAGGCGATCTGGCCGTCGTCGAAGGTCTGCCGCCGGCCCTCCCGGTTCGGCACGCCCCGCTCCTCGCCCGTGGGGCAGCCGATGATGGCGTCCGCCCCGCCCAGGGAGCGCCAGTAGTCGCCGATCAGCCCGTACGGCTGGATCGAGCACGAGCTCGCGGAGGCGGGCGGGGCGGCGAGCGCCGACCCGGTCACCAGCAGAGCGGCCGTCGCCGCGACCCGCAGCGTCCTGTTCACGGTCTTCCTGCCTTTCGTAGGGGATCTACGCCGAAGGTAGGAAGGGACGGCCGGTCCCGCATGAGTACGCCCCTACTCAACCGGCCCGTCCCGCCGGCGCGCGTACGACCTCGACCCGGCCACCGGGCAGGCGCGGCGGCGCAAGCCCTAGGTGCCGCGTTCGGCCCAGCCGTGCAGGGCGTCCGCCGTCCCCGACTCCTCCAGGTTGAGCGCCGCCTCGATCAGCGCCAGGTGCGTGAACGCCTGCGGGTAGTTGCCCAGCATGCTCCCGTCGGCCGCCATCTCCTCGGCGAACAGGCCCAGCGGCTCGGTGCGCTCGCACAACGTCTCGAAGCGGTCCCGGGCCTCCGCCGTGCGCCCCGCCAGCGTCAGGGCCGACACCATCTCGAACGAGCACAGCAGGAACGCGCCCTCCGGCCCGCCCGCCCCGTCGCCCGTCGGCTCGGGGTCGTAGCGGTGCACCAGCGCGCCGCCCTCGCCGAGCCGTGACTGCACGTGGTCGAGAGTGCCGAGCACGCGCGGGTCGCGGCCGTCCAGGAAGCCCACCAGCGGCAGCCGCAGCAGCGAGGCGTCGGCGTCCGGCGAGCCGTAGGACTGGGTGAACGCGCCGAGCCCGGCGTCGTACCCGCGCGCCAGCAGGTCCGCGCGGATCGTCTCGCGTTCGGCCCGCCACCGCTCCAGCGGCACGTCGCGCGCGCCGGTCAGCGTGGCCAGCCGGACCGCGCGGTCGAGGCAGACCCACGCGTAGAGCTTGGAGTACGTCCAGTGCCGCGGCTCGCCGCGCACCTCCCAGAGGCCGGCGTCCGGCTCGCGCCACCGCTCGCAGGCCAGCCGGACCAGGTGCCACAGCCGCGCCAGCTCGTCGCCGGTCAGCTCGCCGGTCACCTCCTGGTAGGCGAGCGCCGCGTCCATGATGTGGCCGTAGCCGTCGAGCTGGTGCTGGCCGGCGGCGTCGTTGCCGATCCGGACCGGGCGCGAGCCCGCGTACCCCTCCAGGTGGTCGAGCGTGGTCTCCGGCGGCACGTCGCCGCCGTCGATGCCGGCCACCGGCGGCACCCGTCCGGTGCCGTGCCCGCACTGCGCCAGCAGGAAGCGCAGGTAGCCGCCCGCCTCCTCGCGGTGGCCGAGGCGCAGCAGGGCGAGCACCATCAGGGCGGCGTCGCGATGCCAGACGTAACGGTAGTCCCAGTTGCGCGGCCCGCCCGGCCACTCCGGCAGCGAGGTGGTGGGCGCGGCCAGCAGCCCGCCGCTCTCGTCGAACAGCAGCCCGCGCAGCACGATCGCGCTGTGGCGCACCTGCCGCGCGCCCACCCCCTCGTACGCCGAGCGCCCCGACCACGACCGCCACGCCCGCACGGTCTCCTCCAGCAGCGCCCCGGCGTCCCCGCCGGGCCCGGCGCGGCCGAGCGGCACGGCGCCGGCGTAGTCGAGCAGGAACGCGACCGACTCGCCCTCGCGCAGCCTGACCGTCGACTCGGGCTCGGTCTCCTCGTCGGGCGTGCCGAGCAGCACCATGCCCGACTCCTCCACGAGCGCGCCGTCCTCGCGGCGGGTCCAGCAGGCGTCGCGGGTGGCGTAGCCGGGCCTGGCCAGCACCCGCGAGCGCACCACGGCCGGGCCGCGCTCGCACGTCGCCCGCCGCACCAGCAGCCCGACGGGCGCGAGGCCGCTCCCGCTCACCCGGCCGCCCGCGCGGGGCCGCGCCGTGGCGAGCAGGTCGTGCACGACCACGACCGCGCCGCCGCCCTCCCAGCGGGTGCGCAGCACCAGCGTCTCGTCCAGGTAGCGGCGCTCGGTCACCGCCGCGCCCGCCACGTCCAGCTCCCACGCGCCGCCGCGCCTCCGGTCGAGGAGCCTGGCGAAGACGCTGGGGCCGTCGAAGCGCGGCACGCACATCCACTCCACCGCGCCGCCGGGCCCGACCAGCGCCGCCGTGTGGCAGTCGGACAGGAACGCGTACGAGCCGATCGGCGGACAGCCGCTCACCGGACCTCCCGTCGTCAGGGTCGAGGACGGGCTGCCCGGTCGCCTGCGGGCTTAAACGGCCAGGTCAGGGGCGTACCGCGCCGATCAGCCGGCCACGCCAGTAGTCGTCGAGGTTCACGACCTTGACGACGTCGCCGGTCTGCGGGGCGTGCACCATCTTGCCGCCGCCCGCGTACATGCCCATGTGGCCGAGCCCCCTGCTGAACAGCAGGTCACCGGGCTGGAGGGCGGTCAGCGGGACGCGGCGGGAGGCGCCCCAGCTCCACTGCGTGTACGTCGTGCGCGGCAGCCGCACCCCGGCCGCGCGCCAGGCCGCCTGGGTGAGCCCGGAGCAGTCGTAGGAGCCCGGCCCGGTGCCGCCGTACCGGTAGGGCTTGCCGACCTGGGCGAAGGCGAACCGCAGCGCGGTGCGGGCGCTGCCGGAGGCCGGGCCGCTGTAGGTGATGCCGGCGCTCGCCGGGTCACCGGAGCGGAAGGCGCCGAGCCGGCGCAGGATCCTGGTCTGCTCGGCGACCAGCTTGTCCACCTTCTGCTGCCGGGCGCGGACCTTGTCGCGGGCCGCGTCCGCCTGCGCCAGCACGACCTTGGCCCGGGCGTGCCGCTCGCGCAGGTCCGCGCCGGCGGCCTCGTACGCGCGCAGCTTCGCCGCCCGCGCCTGGGCGATCTGGCCGAGCGCGGCCATGCCGCCGAGCAGCGCCTCCGGGCTGCCCTGGCCGACCAGCCTGGCGTAGCCGTCGACGCGGCCGGTCTGGTAGTCGCTGACCACCGCCGCCATGAGGTCGCGGCGCAGCGCGCCGGCGGCGGCGTCCTTGCGGCGGATCTCGGCGTCCAGCTCCGCGTACGCGGTCCTGGCCTTGCGGTAGCTCTCGGTGGCCTGGTTGTACTGCTCGACGAGCTGGTCCGCCTGTTCGTTGAGCTGCGTCAACTTGGCCCTGGCCTGGGCCGGGGTGGGGGCCGGCTCGGCGAGAGCGGCGCCGGGACGGCCGGCCGCGACGGCGGTCAGCGCCACCGTCATGGCCACCGTCATGGCCAGCGCCGTCGTCGCCATGCGGGCAAGCCCTGTTGGCACGGCCACTGCGAAGCCTCCTCGTGGGTCTCCCTCTGATGCGCGGCTCAAAGGGAGGTACGCCCGCGAGCGCGGTCGCGTTCACCGAGGCGCTGTGCCGGGTGAGTGGGCCCGGTCAGTGGCCCTGGTGGTACTGGTGCACGACGGCGTGGCCCTTGCCGCGCCCGATCAGCCACTTGTTCACCGGCGTGGTCAGCACGAACGCGACCGCGAGCGAGCCCGCCAGCGACGTCCAGAACAGGGCGTTGCCGAGACCCGCGTCCATGGCGCCGGGCACGACGAGCATCACGGCGTTGTCCAGGACCTCCATGATCGCGATGGAGACGGTGTCGGCGGCCAGGGCGACCTTCAGCGCGGCGCGGAGGCCGACGCCGGCCCGCAGCACGCCGCGCATGGTGAGCGCGTAGCCGAAGACGAAGGCCAGCGCCACGGACAGCACGACGGTGGCGAGGTTGGCCAGGCCGAGCCAGGTGCCGACGACCATGCCCAGTACCTCGCCGATGGCGCAGCCGGTCAGGCAGTGCAGGGTCGCCTGGGCGGCCATGGCCCAGGTGGCGGCGGGCGCGTGGCCGTGTCCGGGCGAGTGGTCGTGTCCGGGCGCGTGGCCGTGTCCGGGCGCGGCGGCGTCCGGGCCGCCGGGCTCGTGGTGGTGATGGTGGGGATCCATGACGCTCCTCAGGACGTAACGGGCATCATGGAGTATAGGGGTATGGGGTATGGACGCGGCGCGCCGGGTCAGTACAGCCAGCGGTAGGAGCGGATCACCTCCGCGGCGTCCCGGCCGGCCGCGCGGGCGGCGTCCGACAGCCGCACCGCCCGGAAGGCGCCGGTCAGCTCCTCGCCCAGCGCGGAGCGCACGCGCGGGTTGCCGAGCAGCGCGGCGAGCTGCTCGTCCACGCTGGTCGGCAGCCGGTGCACGCCGTGCGAGGCGCGCCGCTCGGAGCTCCAGGAGGCCGGGTCCTCCTGCACCGGGGCGGGCAGGGTCAGGCCGTCCGCGAGGCCGGCCAGGCCGGCGGCGATGACGGCGGCGAGCGCGAGGTAGGGGTTGGCGGCGGCGTCGGACGGCTTGAGCTCGACGTTGGCGTGCCCGGGCCCGAGCAGGGGAGTGGCGGGGACGAGCCGCAGGGCCGCCTCCCGGTTCTCCACGCCCCAGCAGGCGTAGGCGCCGCACCAGTGGCCGGGCCGCAGCCGCTGCAACGACGACAGGCTGGGCGCGGTGACGGCCACGATCGCGGGCAGGTCGCGCAGCAGCCCGGCCACGTAGGCGGCGCCCGCGGCGGTCAGCCCGCCGGGCCCGTCGCCGCCGGACAGCAGGTTCGTGCCCGCGCGGAGCACGGAGGTGTGCAGGTGCCAGCCGTTGCCGATCTGGCCGGGGGCGACCAGTGGCGCGAAGCTCGCCCGCAGGCCGTGGGCGCGGGCCGCCGCGTGCACGGTCTGCCGGGCCAGGAGCTGCCGGTCGGCGGCGGTCACCGGGTCGGCGGGGGCGATGGCGAACTCGAACTGGCCGGGGCCGTACTCGCCGTGGAACTGGCCCACGGGCACGCCGTTGCGGTCGAGGTCGCGCAGCAGCTGCGCGGCGAAGGCGTCCACGGCCAGCAGCTTGGCCGGGCCGTAGGAGGGGCCCGCGTAGACGGGGCGGGGGTCGTCGCCGTCGTCGCCGGCGTGGCTGAGGTGGAACTCGATCTCGTAGCCGGCGAGGAAGCCCAGGCCGAGCTCGGCGGCGCGGGCGACCTGGCGTTCGAGGACGGTGCGCTGGTCGTACGGCCAGGGGGAGCCGTCGGCCGCGACCTGCCGCCCCGGCACCCAGGCGAACCCGGGCTGCCCGGCGAGGCGGACCGGCCGGTCGCCGGCCGGCATCAGCCGGATGTCGCCCGAGGGGGTGCCGAGCGGGGCGTGCTCGAAGGTGATGCCGTCGTGGGAGTCGAAGACCGCGAACAGCGGCGTGACGCCGACCCCGCGCTCCACGGCCGCGGCGTACTGGGCGGTGGGGACCGTGCGCGAGCGGGGGATGCCGTTGTTGTCGGCCCACACGATCGTGACCCCCACGACGCCGTCGCGGGCCAGGTCGTCGGGGCCGGTCTGGCGCGGCGCGCCCGCGGTCGCTTGGTCGAGCATCGGCTTCCCCTCGTCCCGGTCGGATGGCGAGGTCACCTTACGTGACGGCACAGTGCCGGACGGTGCCGACACGCCACGGGTCTTCGGAGGCGGAAGTGAGGACCAAAGGCCCTCCCTTACCCCCGGGGGTATGCAGCAGGGTGAAGGCATGAGAAAGCGCATCGTGATCCTCGGAGCGGGCACCGGCGGCACGCTGGTGGCCAACCGGCTGCGGCGCCTCCACCCGGAGGACTCCGCCGAGATCGTGGTGATCGACCAGGACGACGAGCACGTCTACCAGCCCGGGCTGCTGTTCCTGCCGTTCGGGCCGGCCGAGGCGGGCGACCTCGTGCGGTCGCGGCACGGCCGGCTCCGCCGCGGCGTCGAGTTCCGGCAGGCGCCCATCGACCGGGTCGAGACCGGGGCCCAGCGGGTCGTCCTCGGCGACGGCCGGACGGTGGGCTACGACGTGCTGGTGATCGCCACCGGCGCGGTGCTGCTGCCGGAGGAGACCGAAGGGCTCACCGGGCCCGGCTGGGGGGAGAAGGTCTGCACCTTCTACGACCTCCAGGGCGCGCTCGCGCTGCGCGCCGCCCTGGCCCGCTTCGCCGGCGGCCGCCTGGTCGTCGCCGTCGTGGACATGCCGATCAAGTGCCCGGTCGCGCCGCTGGAGTTCGCCTTCCTCGCCGACTGGCACCTGCGCCGGCGGGGCCTCCGCGAACGCGTCGAGCTGACCTACGTCACCCCGCTCGACGCCGCCTTCACCCGCCCGGTCGCCGCCGGAGCCCTCGCCGGCCTGCTGGCGGACAAGGGCGTCGGGCTGGTCACCGAGTTCGGCACCGCGGCCGTGGACGGCCCCGGCGGCCGGCTCGTCTCCTACGACGAGCGCGAGGTCGGCTTCGACCTGGCGGTCGTGGTGCCCGCGCACGGCGGCGCCGCGTACGTCGGCCGCTCCCCGGGGCTCGGCGACGAGCTGAACTTCGTCCCCGTGGACCGGCACACCCTGCAGGCCGCCGCCGCGCCCGACGTGTTCGCCCTCGGCGACGCCGCCGGCGTGCCCACGTCCAAGGCCGGCTCGGTCGCGCACTTCGAGGGCGCCGCCGTGGTGGAGAACGTCACCCGCGTCCTGGCCGGACGGCCGCCGGCGGCCCGGTTCGACGGGCACGCCAACTGCTTCGTCGAGACCGGCCACGGCAAGGCCCTGCTCCTCGACTTCAACTACGACACCGAGCCGCTGCCCGGCCGCTACCCGTGGGCCGCCGCCGGCCTGCCGCTGCTCAAGCAGTCGCGCCTCAACCACCTGGGCAAGCGCGCCTTCCCCTGGTTGTACTGGCACGCCCTGCTGCCCGGCCGCGACCTGCCCGGCATCGGCGCGGACATGCCCGTCCACGGCAAGAAAGGACGCTGATCGGCCATGGCGACCACGACGTACGCCGGCAGGCCCGTCACCCTCGACGACGAGGGCTTCTTCACCGACCCCGGCCAGTGGAGCGAGGACATGATCCCCGAGCTGGCCGCGAGCGCCGGCCTCGACCGGCTCACCGACCGGCACCGGGAGGTCATCGCGTTCGTCCGGGCCCGCTACACCGCCCAGGGCGCCGCTCCGGCCGTGCGGGCGCTCAGCAAGTCGTCCGGGGTGCCGGTCAAGGAGCTGTACCAGCTCTTCCCGAAGGGCCCGGCGAAGACCGCCGCGAGGATCGCCGGCGTCCCGAAGCCCCGCGGCTGCATCTGACCAGGAAAGGACGGCACCGCCATGGGCGGCACCCTCGACAAGGTCTCGATCATCGTCTCCAAAGGCTCGCTGGAGGGGATCTACCCGCCGCTGATCCTGGCCGGCGGAGCCCGCGCGGAGGGGATCGAGGCCGACCTCTTCTTCACCTTCTTCGGCCTGGACGCCGTCACCAGGAGACGCATCGGCCGGATCAGGCCCGCCACCGTCGGCAACCCCGGCCTGCACCTGCCGACGCTGGTCGGCGCGCTGCCCGGGATGCCGCGCCTGCTGGCCCGCTCCCTCGCCCGCCGGATGGAGCGGCTGGACATCCCGCCGATCCCCGAGTTCGTCGAGATGACCGCCGACGCCGGCGCCGGGCTGTACGGCTGCCAGGCGTCCTGCGACCTGTTCGGGCTGACCATGGCCGACCTGGTCCCGCAGGTCAAGGGGATCATCACGGTCGGCGACTTCTACGGCCTGGCGGCCGGCGGCCAGATCATCTACACCTGACCTTCGGCGGGCGAGGCGGGACTTTGGTCCGCAGGCGAAGGCCGGCGCCCGCCGGATGATGAGCGAATACCCGCCCTGCCGGGTACGAGCCGCTCGCCGACGAGGCCGCCCCCGTGCCCGCCCGGGACGTGGATCCCGAGAAGCTCGATGAGGAGTGACGATGTCTCGCTCCGTCGCGACCCCCGCCGGCCGGGACGCCGGGGACGAAGCCCCGTCGCCGGACCTGATGACCCGCCTGCTCGCGGCGGGCGTGGACCGGCGCGCGTTCCTGCGTTACTGCGCGGCGCTCACCGCCACGCTCGCGATGCCGCCCCGCTTCGCGCCGCGCGTCGCCGAAGCCCTCACCGCCGTGGACCGGCCCGCGCTCGTCTGGCTGGAGTTCCAGGACTGCGCGGGCGACACCGAGTCGTTCCTGCGCGCCCGCGACCCGTCCGTCGCGCAGCTCGTCCTGGACCTGCTGTCCGTGGACTACCACGAGACGATCATGGCGGCGGCCGGGACGCAGGCCGAGGCCGCCCGCGACGCCACGCTCGCCCGCGGCGGCCACCTGGTCGTGGTCGAGGGGTCGGTGCCGCTCGGCGCCGGCGGCGGCTACTGCACGGTCGGCGGCCGCTCGGCCGAGCAGATACTCAAGGCCGCCGCCGCGAAGGCGGCCGCCGTCGTCAACGTCGGCACCTGCTCCGCCTACGGCGGCCTGCCCGCCGCCGACCCCAACCCGACCCAGGCCGTGCCGGTCGAGGAGGTGATCTCCGGCGTCCCGGTGCTCAACCTGCCGGGCTGCCCGGTGAACGCCGACAACCTCACCGCCACCCTGGCCCACTACCTGACGTTCGGGGCGCTGCCCCCCGCCGACGACCTGGGGCGGCCGCTGTTCGCCTACGGCGAGCGCATCCACGACAACTGCCCGCGCCGCGGCCACTTCGACGCGGGCGAGTTCGCCCTCGAATGGGGCGACGAGGGCCACCGCAAGGGCTGGTGCCTGTACCGGCTCGGCTGCAAGGGCCCGAGCACCTTCCACAACTGCCCGATCCAGCAGTGGAACGGCGGCACGAACTGGCCCATCGGCGCCGGGCACGGCTGCGTCGGCTGCACCGAGCCCGGCTTCTGGGACGACCTGTCGCCGTTCTACGACCGGCTGCCGCACGTGACCGCCGGCGGCCTCGACGCGACCGCCGAGCAGATCGGGCTGGCCGTGGCCGGCGCCTCCGCCGCGATCTTCGCGGCGCACGGCGCGGGCAAGGTCGTCCAGCACCGCCTCGCCCGGCGGCGGGAACACGCCGCCGCCACCCAGGACGGAGACGCCCATGAGTGAGCGCATCGTCGTCGACCCGGTCACCCGCATCGAGGGCCACCTGCGGCTGGAGGTGCGCCTGGACGGCGGCCAGGTCGCCGAGGCGTGGTCCTCCGCCACCATGTGGCGCGGCCTGGAGACCATCCTGGAGGGCCGCGACCCCCGCGACGCCTGGCTGTTCGCCCAGCGCATCTGCGGCGTGTGCACCACCGTGCACGCCCTGGCCTCGGTGCGGGCGGTCGAGGACGCGCTCGGCCTGGTGCCGCCGCCCAACGCCCGCACCCTGCGCGACCTGATCGCCGCGGCCCAGGCCGTGCACGACCACGTCGTGCACTTCTACCACCTGCACGCGCTCGACTGGGTGGACGTCACCGCCGCGCTCAAGGCCGACCCCGGCGCGACCGCCCGCCTGGCCCAGTCGTTGTCGGCCCACCCCCGCTCCACCAAGGCCGTCTTCGCCGGGGTGCGCGACCGCTTCGCCGCGTTCGTCCGGAGCGGCCGGCTCGGCCCGTTCACCGGCGGCTACTGGGGCCACCCCGCCTACCGCCTGCCGCCCGAGGCCGACCTGCTGGCCCTCAGCCACTACCTCGACGCCCTCGACTTCCAGCGCGACTACGCCCGCGTGCACGCCCTGCTCGGCGGCAAGAACCCGCACCCGCAGACGTACCTGGTCGGCGGCATGGCCGTGCCGATCGACCCGGCGAGCCAGGCGGCGATCAACGACGACACCCTCCAGGAGGTGCGCGGGCTGCTGCTCAAGGGCCGCGACTTCGTCCGGCAGGTGTACCTGCCCGACCTGTTCGCCATCGCCGCCGCCTACCCCGAGTGGGGCAGGATCGGGCGAGGGCTCGGCACGTACCTGGCCTTCGGCGACTACTCGGCCGCGCCGCCGCGCACCGGCCGGCCCCCGGCGGGCGGGCTGTTCCCCGGCGGCCTCGTCCGCGACGGCGACCTGAGCCGCGCCGAGCCCTTCGACCCCGCGCGGATCGCCGAGTACGTCACGCACTCCTGGTTCGCCTACGACAAGGGCGATGCCGAGCCGCTGGCGCCGTGGTCCGGCGAGACCAGGCCCGCCTACACCGGGCCGGCGCCGCCGTACGAGCACCTCGACGTCGAGCGGAAGTACTCCTGGCTGAAATCCCCCCGCTACGGCGACCTGGCCGTGGAGGTCGGGCCGCTGGCCAGGATCGCCGTCGGCTACGCGGCGGGCGACGGCGGCGTGCGGTCCGCCACCGACGCCGCCCTGACCAGGCTGCACGCGGGCCGCGACGTGCTGTTCTCCACGCTCGGCCGGATGCTGGCCCGCGGCCTGGAGACCGGCCTGCTCGCCGACCACGCCCTCGACCTGCTGGACCGGCTCACGAGCGCCGTCGCCGCCGGCGACCTGCGGGTGCACGACGGCTCCCGCTGGGACCCGGCGACCTGGCCCGCCTCCGCCCGCGGCGTCGGCTTCCACGAGGCGCCGCGCGGCGGCCTGTCGCACTGGGTCGTCATCGAGAACCGGCGGATCGCCCGCTACCAGGCGGTCGTGCCGTCCACCTGGAACGCCGGGCCGCGCGACGCCGCCGGGCGGCCCGGCGCGTACGAGGCCGCGCTGGCCGGCACGCCCGTCGCCGACCCGCGGCGGCCGCTGGAGATCCTGCGCACGGTGCACTCCTTCGACCCGTGCATGGCCTGCGCCGCCCACGTCCTGGACGCCGACGGGCGACCCGTGGTGGAAGTGCGCGTGCAATGACCACCACCTCCAACCAGCCCCCCGCCCGCGAGGGCCGGGTCGCGGTCCGCGTCTGGCAGCTCCCGGTCCGGATCATCCACTGGCTGCTGGCCGCCTCCATCGTCGTGCTGTCGCTCACCGGCCTCTACATCGGCGTGCCGGTGCTGTCGCCGGACGGGCGGCACACCCCGATCATGGCGTACGCGCACGCCGTCCACGTCGGCGCCGGGCTGGTCTTCGCCGGGCTGCTGCTCGCCCGCGTGATCTTCGCCTTCACCGGCAACCGCTACGCCCGCTGGGACCAGTTCCTGCCGGTCAGGAAGGAGCAGCGGCGGATGCTGAAGCCCTCGCTGCGCTTCTACCTGTTCCTGTCCAAGGAGCCGCCGCCCGCCACCGGGCACAACCCGCTCGCCGGGCTCACCTACACCGTGCTGTTCGCGATGTTCCTGGCGCAGACGTTCACCGGCCTCGCGCTGGAGGCGGCCGAGGACCGCACGGGCTGGACGGCCGTGGTCTCGGGCTGGGTCGACGACCTCGCGCCGCTCGGCGCGGTCCGCTTCACCCACCACCTGATCCTCTGGCTGACCTGGGGGTTCGTCATCCACCACGTCTACTCGGCGGTGCTGATGGACAACGTCGAACGCAGCGGGCTCGTCTCCTCCATGATCACCGGGATCAAGCACCTGCCGGAGGACCGCGATGCGTGAGCCGGTCCTGGTCCTCGGCGTCGGCAACGAGCTGTTCACCGACGAAGGCGTGGGCGTCGCCGCGGCCCGCCGCCTCGCCGGGCTCCGGCTGCCCGGCGTGGAGGTCGTGGACGGCGGCACGCTCGGCGTCGGCCTGCTGCCCGCGATCGCCGGCCGGGAGGCGCTGCTCATCACCGACGCGATCGTCCGGGGCGACGCCCGGCCCGGCACGGTCATCGTGCTGCGCGGCGAGGAGATCCCGGACGCCGGGCCCCTCATGGTCTCGGCGCACCAGACCGGCGTCGGGCAGGCCCTGGCCGCCGCCGACCTGGCCGGCTGCCGGCCGCCCCGGCTGGCGGCGGTAGGGATGGTGCCGGCCAGCTTGGAGACCGGGTACGGGCTGTCGCCGCTGGCCGCCGGGCGGCTCGGGCGGCTGGTCGCCGGGGCGCTGGACGTCCTCGCCGGGTGGGGCGTCCATGCATGAGACCGGGCTGATCCGCGCCGCCGTCGCGGCGGTCGTCACGGCGGCCGGAGGACGGCGGGTGCTCCACGTCACGCTCGCGCTCGGGCCCGGCGTCGGCCCGGACGCCGCCGAGCAGGCGTGGCGGCAGGCGGCGGCCGGCGGGCCGGCCGAAGGGGCGCGTCTCGCCTGGCGGCGCGCCCGGGACGGGCTCGCCTGCCTCGGCTGCGGCCGGGACTACCCCGGGGACCGGCTCACCCGCTGCCCGGACTGCGGCGGCGACGGCCTCGTCGTCAGCCCGGCTCCGGAGGTCGAGATCGTCACCTGGACCGCCGCGCCGCCATCGTGACCACCACCTTCGTGTCCGCGGCCGTCCCGGTGGCTGGGGTCTTTCGGGCGGGGGTGGTGGCCGTCCCTGTGGTGGTGGCTGGGGTCTTTTGGGCGGGGGTGGTGGCCGTCCCGGTGGCTGGGGTCCTTTCGGTGGGGGTGGGGGTGGGCGTCTTGGCGAGGGTGTTTGCGGTCGTTCCGGGGGTCGGGGCTTCGGGCGCGGGACGGGCTCGCCAGGCCGTGCTGACGGAGCCCGCGAGCAGCACCGCTCCGGACAGCACCCCGCTGACGAACGGCACCCACGCGACGGCAGGCGTCGCCACCAGCGCCAGGCCCGTGCCCCCGAGCGCCGTCAGCAGCACCCCCGGCACCGCGATGCCCCACGCCCTCCAGACCGGCGCCAGCGCGACGAAGTGCACGCCCACGACGAGGGCCACCCAGGCCACGTTCGCCTGCTCGGGCAGACCCCACGCGTCCAGCGCCCGCAGCCCGCCGAACAGCAGCACCGCCTCGGCCGCCACCACCGCCAGGTACCAGCGCCCGAACATCGCCCGCCCGGCCTCCCCCGGACGCCGCCTCCGCGCCTCGGCCGCCCACCGGGCGGCGACGGCCGCCGCCGCCAGGCAGGCCGCGACCCGCAGGACCACGGCGGCCACGCCGTTCAGCGGTTCGTGCGCGTTGACGACGACGAAGACGGCGCCGAAGATCGCGCCGATGAGCAGTCCGGTCATTCGTTGCATGACGTCCATTGAACGGCCCGCCGCACCCCGCACGCACGGGGGACAGAACGAGGACGAGGTAGGGCCGGCCCTACCCGTTGTCCTCAAGGCCCTACCTGACGGCCCCTCGCAGGTAGGCGAGCACGGCCAGCACCCGCCGGTTGACGTCGGCGCTCGCCGGGATCTCCAGCTTGGCGAACACCCCGGCCACATGCTTGCCCACGGCCGCCTCGGTGATCGACAGCTCCCGGGCGACCGCCCCGTTGGAACGCCCCTCGGCGATCAGCGCCAGCACCTCCCGCTCGCGCGCGGTCAGCCGGTGCGCTGGCTCGGTGACGTCCCTGGCCGCGGCCCAGGTCCGCTCGAACAGGTCGATGAGGGCGCTGACCAGGCTCTGCTGCCGGATCACCAGCGCGCCGGGCGCGTAGGCCACGGGGGTGAGCCGCAGGAAGGCCACCGCCCGGTTGAAGACCAGCACCTGCTGGATCGGCTCGTCCACCACCCGGTGCAGGTCGCCGGCCGCGTGGAGCTGCCGGATCCGGGCCGCCTTGTGCGGGTCGTCCAGGACGCTCGCGTGCACGATCGTGCGCATCGTCACCCCGCGCTCCAGCGCGTCGAGCACCTCGCGGCGGCTGCGCTGCTCCTGCCGGCCGGTGTCCGGCGAGCCGACGGGATGCATGGCGCGCAGCTCGCGGGCCTCGCGGGCGGCCGCCGCGATCCGCTGCCGGACGGCGGAGCTGTCCTCCAGCCGCTCGACGTCCACCGGGAGGCCGCGCAGCTCGCCCACGACCTCCTCCAGCCGGCGGGCCAGCCGCTCCAGCGGCACGTTGTCCTCCACACGCCTCCTCGCCGACGACTCCCGACCGATGGACCCGATGGACCGGATGGACCGGATGGGCCGATCGGCCGATGCCATCGTAGGCGGGCGGCGCGGGCGTTCAGCCGCCCTGGGCGGCCGCGATCACCCGGGTCAGCGCCCCGTGCAGGTCCTGGAGCTCCTCCAGGCTCATGCCGAGCCGCGAGACGATGGCGGGCGGGATGCGCTCCGCCTCGGCCCGCAGCCGCCTGCCCTCGGCGGTGAGGGTGACCGACAGGGCCCGCTCGTCCCTGGCGTCGCGCTCGCGGCTGATGTAGCCGAGGGCTTCGAGCCGTTTCAGCAGGGGGGACAGGGTGCCGGGGTCGAGCTGCAGCAGCTCGCCCAGCCTCTTGACCGACAGCGGCTCGTGCTGCCAGAGCGCGAGCATGGCGAGGTACTGCGGATGGGTCAGGCCCATCGGCTGGAGCAGCGGCCGGTACAGCCCGATCACGGCGCGCGAGGCGACGCTGAGGGCGAAGCACACCTGCCGCTCCAGGGCCAGCGGATCTGTCGCCTCTGTCACAGGCTCCATCTGCGGGCACCTCCGGCGGTCTCTGGTACGTTCTGTTTGCGTACAAACTATTAGCCCGCAAACCATGAGCGCGCAAACCAACCGCCGGAAGGACCGCCGTGTTTCACCGCAAGCCGCTGGAGGAACGCATCGCCGAGCGCCAGGCCAAGCTGCCTCCGCTGAAGGAGGGCAAGCACTTCGAGCACGGCCCGGCCAAGTTCGTGTTCGTCGCGCTCATCGTCGCCGTGGTGCTGATGCACGTCGTCGGCCTGGCGATCGTGATGCACTTCTACTCGTGACGGCCGCGTCTCACGCGCCCGCGCGCACCGCCTCCAGGATCACCGCGGCGACCTCCTTCGGGCGCGAGACGGCCACGGCGTGCGAGGCGCCGTCCAGCTCGACGGTCCGCGCCCCCGCCCGCTCGGCCCCGAACCGCTCGACCTCCGGGTTGATCGCCCGGTCCGCGCCCGCGACGACGGCCCAGGAGGGCTTCGTCCGCCAGGCCGCGACGGCCGCCGGCTCGGCGAAGGCGCCCGCCGCGAGCGGGCGCTGCGCCACCGCCAGGACCCGGGTGACCTCGGCGGGCACGTCCGCGGCGAAGACCTCGGGGAACGCCTCGGGCGCGATCGTGACCTCGACCGCGGGCTCGCCGCCCTCGACCGGGTACATCGCCTGCCGCAGGGCGGCCCCCAGCGGCGAGGCCGGGAAGCGGTCCTGCAGCTCGCCCAGGCTCTCGTTCTGCTCCAGGACGTAGGCGGCGACGTAGACGAGGCCGGTGACGTTCGGGGCCGCGCCGGCCACGGTGATGATCGCGCCGCCGTAGGAGTGGCCGACCAGGACGACCGGGCCCTCGATCTGCCTGGCGACCGACTCGACGTAGGCGGCGTCGGCGGCCAGGCCGCGCAGCGGGCTGGGCGGGGCGACGACGGGCACGCCGTGCTGCTGCAGTTCGGCGATGACGCCGGACCAGCTCGCGGCGTCGGCGAACGCGCCGTGCACGAGGACGACGGTCGGGGTGGCGGTGCTGCCGGTCATGAGGTGCTCCTGGTGTGGGTCTCGGTGTCGTGCGCGGAGGGGGTCACGGCGGGCGTCCGCGCTGGTCAACCGGTATCCAACCGGGCGGGCGCGGCGGGGACGAGGCGGAAGCACCGGCGATCGGCACTTCTGCCGGTGGTTCTGCCTCGTGCCGGAGGCGGGGCGGTTGCTTGGATGGCCCAGTACCGATAAATCGCCTTTTGTCCGTATCTGGAGCGACATATGAGCAAGCCCGTCCTGGAGCCGGCCGCGCAGGCCTTCGCCGACGCCACCGCGCAGCCGCCCTACCTCTTCCAGCTCCCGCCGGACGAGGGCCGCAAGGCCGTGGACGAGGCCCAGGCCGGCCCCGTCGACCTGCCCGCCGTGGACGAGGAATGGGTGACGGTCCCCGGCGGCCCCACCGGCGAGGTCAAGGCGCGCATCGTCCGCCCGGCCGGCCTCGCGGGCGACCTGCCCGTGATCATCTACCTCCACGGCGCGGGCTGGGTGTTCGGCAACGCCCACACCCACGACCGCCTGGTGCGCGAGCTCGCCACCGGCGCCGGCGCCGCCGTCGTCTTCCCCGAGTACGACCTGTCGCCCGAGCACCGCTACCCGGTCGCCATCGAGCAGAACTGGACCGTCGCCCGCTGGATCGTCACCGAGGGCGCGGGCAAGGGCCTCGACCCGGCGCGGATCGCGGTCGCCGGCGACTCCGTCGGCGGCAACATGACCGCCGCCCTCACCCTCATGGCCAAGGAGCGCGGCGGGCTGGAGCTGCGCCAGCAGGTGCTGTTCTACCCGGTGACCGACGCCTCCTTCGACACCGGCTCCTACCACGAGTTCGCCGAGGGCTACTTCCTGCGCCGCGACGGCATGCAGTGGTTCTGGGACCAGTACACCACCGACGAGGCCCAGCGCGCCGAGATCACCGCCTCGCCGCTGCGCGCCACCGACGCCCAGCTCGCCGGGCTGCCCCCGGCGCTGGTCATCACCGCCGAGGCGGACGTGCTCCGCGACGAGGGCGAGGCGTACGCCGCCCGGCTGCGCGCCGCCGGCGTGCCGGTCACCGCGGTGCGCTTCCAGGGGGTCATCCACGACTTCGTCATGCTGAACGCGATGCGGGAGACGTACGCGGCGGGCGCGGCGATCGAGCTGGCCGCCGGCACGCTCCGCAAGGCGCTCGCGGCCCGCTGACCCGGAGCCCCACCACCCACCGCGGCTGCGAGGACGATGCCATGCCCTGCCCGCCGGAGCCGCCGCGCCCCCCGATCGAGGCGCAGGTCGAGCGCGCCAACGCCGGGGGACGCGTCCCGATCGTGTTCCTGCCGGGGCTGTGGCTGCTGCCGGGGAGCTGGGACCGGTGGGCGGCGGTGTTCGGGGAGGCGGGCTTCCCGGCCGTCCTGCCCACCTGGCCCGCCGACCCCCCGCCCACTCCATCGGCGGCGGGGCACGCCGGGTCCGCTCCGTGGACGGTGGGGGAGGTGGCCGGGCACGTCGCCGGCGTGATCGGCCGGCTGGAGCGCAAGCCGGTCGTCGTCGGCCACTCCTTCGGCGGCCTGCTCGCCCAGATCCTCGCCGGGGACGGCCTGGCCGCCGCCACCGTCGCCATCGCCCCGGCCCCTGAACGCGGCGTCCTGCCGCTGCCGATCTCCCCGCCACGAGCCCCCGCCCGGCCGGGCGGCGCCGGCCGGGCCGTCCCGCTCACCTACGACCAGTTCCGCCACTCCTTCGCCAACGCCGCCGGAGAGGAGGAGGCGAGGCGGCTGCACGAGCGGTACGCGGTCCCCGCGCCCGGCGCGCCGCCGCCCCGGACCGCCGCCCTCGACCCGTGGAACGACACCGAGGTGGACGCCGCCGCCCCCGCCCGCGGGCCGCTCCTGCTGATCTCCGGCGAGCTGGACCGGACCGCGCCCTGGCCGGTCACCCGCGCCGCCTACGAGCGCCAGGCCCGCAACGCCCACCACCGCACCGAGATCGCCGAGCTGCCCGGCCGTGGCCACTCGCTCATCGTGGACGGCGGCTGGCGCGAGGTCTGCGGCACCGCCTTGACCTTCATCCAGCGCTACGTCTGCCCGTGACCGCGGGCTCAGACCGCGGGCTCCGTGGGGGCGGGCCGCGCGAGGGCGGCGAGTTCGGCGCGGACCCCTGCGGCCCGCGCCTCGTCACCGGCGCCCTCGTACAGCTCGACGGCCTCCTCGAACGACGCCCGCGCCTCCTCGGCCTGCCCGAGCCGCGCCAGAGCCCGCCCGAGGCCGATCAGCGAAGCGGCGAGCGAGCGCCCGATCGGGCGGGCGCGCAGCCGCTCCAGCGCCTCGGCGTAGTGGTCGGCGGCCTCCTGCCAGCGCCCGAGGGCGAGGTAGCCGTCGCCCACGCCGTCCAGCGCCGCGCCGAGCGCCTGGGTGATGAGGCCGCGGTCGCCGCCGAAGCCGGGGTCGCTCAGCCGGGCGACCATGGCCAGGTCGTGCTCCAGCGCCTCCTCGACGCGGCCGAGGCGGCGCAGGCAGTTGCCGACGCTGAGCACGGCCTGGGCGTAGCCCTCGGCGTCCCCGGCCTCCAGCAGGTACGCCGCCGCCCGCCGGGCGTGCCCGAGCGCGGTCTCCCGGCTTTCCTGGTCCTCCAGCCCCCACAGCGCCCAGGTGGCGTAGGTGAGCGACCAGCCCTGCTGCCGCACGTCGCCCGCCTCGCGGGCCAGGCGCAGCGCGCGGAGCGCGGTCGCCTCGGCCTCCTCGTAGCGGCCCAGGCAGTACGTCCGCGCCCACGACAGGTAGTTGAGGTGCGCCGCCTCCAGCGCCGGGTCGCCCAGGGCGTGCGCGGCGGCCGCCGACAGCTCGAACACCTCGGGCCAGTGCCCCCAGTGCATCCACAGGTCCGAGAACCAGTGCATGGCCTCGGCCACCTCGACCACCCGGCCGTGCTCGCCGGACCGGGCCGCCTGACGCAGCGCGGCCAGCCACGCCTCGTCCTCCAGCCGCAGCCAGTCCTCGGCCGCCTGCCGGCTGTCCAGCTCGACCAGGGAGCTCCAGCCCGGCGGCGGCGCGCCGTAGCCCGGCTCGAACCAGCGCCCGGCGACCGTGGCGACCTCCAGCAGCCAGGCGTCCATCCGCCGCCGCGCCTCCCGGTGCGCCTCGATGGGCTCCTCCTCCGCCAGGCGAGCGCGGGCGAACAGCCGGACCAGGTCGTGGACACGGTAACGGCCCGCGTACGGGGACTGCAGCAGACCCAGGTCCACCAGCTCCTCCAGCGCCTCCTCCGCCGTGAACAGGTCCAGCTCCGCGAGGACCGCCGCCAGCGGGGCCCCGAACCCGGGCGCGGCGGCCAGCGCCAGGCGGCGGAAGCTGCGCCGCGCCTGCGGGGAGAGCTGCCGGTACGACAGCGCGAAGGCGGCCGCCACCGACAGGTCCCCGGCGGACAGGGACTCCACCCGGCGGCCCTCGTCGCCGAGCCGGGCCGCGAGCTGGCCGGGGGTCCAGGCGGGCCGGCTCTGCAGCCGGTTGCCCGCGATGCGCAGGGCCAGCGGCAGGTTGCCGCACAGCCGGGCCACCTGGGCGACGCCGTCCGGGTCGGCCGATGCCCGCCGGTCGCCGACGATGGCGCGCAGCAGCGCGGCGGACTCGTCCGCGGCCAGGTGCCCCAGCGGGACCTGGTGCACCCCCTCCAGCCCGGCCGGCGGGCGGCGGCTGGTGACGATCGTCATGCCGGGCCCCTCGGCGGGCAGCAGCGGGCGTACCTGGGCCTCGTGCGCCGCGTTGTCCAGGACGATCAGGCAGCGTCGCTCGCGCAGCAGGGCCCGGTAGTGGCCGGCGCGCTCCTCCTCGTCGGCGGGGATGCGGCGCTCCGGCACGCCCAGCGCCTTCAGCAGCACCGACAGGGCCGTCCCGGGCGGGAGCGGGACCGGGTCCATGCCGCGCAGGTCCAGGTAGAAGCGGCCGTCGGGGAACAGGGGCGCCAGGCGGGCGGCGGCCTGCACGGCCAGCGCGGTCTTCCCGACCCCGGCCGCCCCGCACACCCCCACCACCACCGCGGCCTCAGCTCCGCCGCCGCTCCCGACTCCTGGACGGTCGCCGCCCCCGGGGTCCGGGCGGTCGTCGCCCGCGCTCGCCGCGTCATCGGTGCCCGGCCGGGCGGCGCCGCTCACCAGGGTCGCGCTGCCTGCCGGGTTGGCTGGGTCCTCGTCGTCCGGGAGGGGTGCGCGGAGGGCCAGCTTCTCCAGGAGGAGGAGTTCGCGCGTCCGGCCGGTGAAGTCGCCGATGCCGCGGGGCAGCTCGCACGCCCCCGCCACGGGCGCGTCGGGCCGGGGGCGGCCCGCCCGGGCGGCCTCCGACAGGGCCGTGCGTTGCTCGTCGCCGAGGCGCAGCGCGTCCGCGAGGGCTTCGACGGTGCGCCGCTGCGGCCCGCGGCTCGCGCCGCGCTCCATGTCGCCGATGGCCCGTACGCTCACGCCCGACGCGTGCGACAGCTCCTCGATCGTCAGCTTCGCGGCGTGCCGCAGACTCCGCAGCAACGTGCCGAACGACCCGGCCACCCGACCTCCCAGCAGTCACCATCACCCGAAGTCCGACATTTCGGTTATGGGTGTCCAAATGTCTCGTGTTAACGCTATCGGGCCACATCCGCTGCTCGCCGCCGTATCACCGGCCTCCGGCCCGCGCTCTGCACCGGACGAAGGCATCAACGGCTGTGGGGGATGGCGGATGCCATGGGGCTCCTTCTACCGGGAGACCCGCGACAGCTCGGCGACTACTGGCTGGTCAGGCGTCTCGGAGCGGGCGGGCAGGGTGTTGTCTACGAGGGGTACGACCGCGCCGGGCGGCGGGTCGCGATCAAGGCGCTGCGCGCCGAGTTCCTGGACGAGGGGGACATGCGGTCCCGCTTCGCCAAGGAGGTCGTGGCGGCGCGGCGCGCGGCCTCGTTCTGCACGGCGCGCGTGCTGGGGGCCGACCTGGACGCGCCGCTGCCGTACATCGTCAGCGAGTACGTCGACGGCCCGAACCTGCGGCGCGCGGTGGAGAGCGGCGGCCCGCTCGACGACGACCCGCTGCACCGGCTGGCGGTCGGCCTGGCCACCGCGCTCACCGGAATCCACCGGGCGGGCATCGTGCACCGCGACCTCAAACCGGACAACGTGCTGCTCAGCTCCGACGGGCCGCGGCTGATCGACTTCGGCATCGCCCGCGCCGGCGGCATGACGCTGACGAGCGAGGGCCGCGCCGCCGCCGGGACGCCCGCGTACATGGCCCCGGAACGGCTCGCCGGGCAGCGCGGCGGGACGCCCGTGGACGTGTGGGCGTGGGGAGCGGTGCTGCTGTACGCGGCCAGCGGGCGCTCCCCGTTCGCGGGGGACAGCGGCAACGACGTGACGCTCATGCGCTACCGCGTGCTGAACCACCGGCCGGACTTCTCCGCGGTGCGCCGGCGACCCCTCCGGGAGCTGGTGGAGGCGGCGATGTCGCTGCGCGCCGACGACCGGCCGGACGCCGCGACGCTGCTGCTGCGGCTGGTCGGCGGCTGGGCGCCGAAGCGGCTGCTCCCGGAGACCCTGCTCACCCCGGACGGCCTGGCCAGGCCCGAGCTGCTCACCCCGCACGGCCTCGCCACCGCCGCACCCGCACTGCTCGCCGGCGACGTGAGCCGGGCGCCGGACGGTGACGGGAACCGCCCCGGGGACGGGGACGGGGACGGGGACGCGGCGGGGACGCGGGAGTTCGCGTTCCTGCGCGCCGGCGCGCTCACGGCCGCCGCCCGCGCCGGCCGCTCCTTCGCCCCGCCCCGCTCCGCGTCCCCCGTTCGCCGCCTGGAGGCGATCCTCGACGGCCGCCGGGACGACACCGACCGCCTGCTCCTCCAGGGCAGCAGGACCGCCGCCGCCATGGGCCGTCCGGCGGTGGCCGCCGAGCCCTCGCCCGCCGAGCTGGCCGAACAGGTCTACAACGAGCTGGACCCGCAGGAGCGGGAGGTCGTGCCGCGCGTCCTGCTGCGCCTGGTGCTGCCGGGGGAGGGGGCCGACGGCGCGCTGCGCACCGCGTACGTGCACGAGCTGTCCGACCCCGCCACGGACCCGCGCACGGTCGAGCGGGTGCTGCAGGGGTTCGCGGGAGAGGGCCTGCTGGTCCGGCGCGACGACGTGGTGACGCTGGCCGGGGCGGGCCTGCTGCGCGCCTGGCCGCGGCTGCGCGGCTGGATCGAGGCCGACCGGCCGGGCCTCGCCGTGCACGGCCCGCTCAGCGCGGCGGCCCGCCTGTGGGACGACCACGGCCGCGTCCCCGACGACCTGTACCGGGGCACGGCCCTGCGCGACGCCCTGACCTGGGCGCGGGACGGCGGCGGGCTGCTGCGGCCGAACTCGCTGGAGGACGCCTTCCTGGAGGCGTCGGCGGCCCGGTCGCGCACCCGGGCCCGGCGCCGCAGGCGCACGGCGGCCGCCATGGCCGCGCTCCTCGCGCTGGCGCTCGCCGCGACCGCCGTCGCCGTCGCCAGGGACCGGGCCGGCGACCGGCGGCGCGACAGGCCGCCGCCCTCCGCATCGCCCAGCTCGCCGCGGCGACCCGGACCACGGACCCGGCCACCGCGATGCTGCTCGCCGTGGCCTCCTGGCGGGTGGCGGCCGGGCCCCAGGCCGGGCCTCAAGCCGGGCCTCAAGCCGGGCCCCAGTCCGGGCCCCAGTCCGGGCCCCAAGCCGTGCCCCAGGCTGTGGCGGCGCTGCACACCGCGCTCGCCCAGCGGGAGCTGCGCGTGTTCAGGCCGCCGGTGCGGGTGAGCGGCGCGGCCCGCTACGCGCTCAGCGCGGACGGCCGCACGATGGCCGTGGCGGACCAGGGCACCGCCACCCTGTGGCGGATCCCGTCCGGTACGGCGCCCGTCGCGACGATCACCGGGGTCGGCGGGCCGGTGCACGCGCTGGCGCTGAGCGCCGACGGTTCGCTGCTCGCCGCCGGGGACGCCCGTACCACCCGGGTGTGGGAGGCCGCCACCGGCCGCCAGGCCGGCGCGGTCGCGAGCGGCGCGGAGTGGCTGGGCTTCGGCCCGGGCGGTCACCTGCTCGGCGCGGTCACCCCCGCGGGCCGGGCCCGGGTCTGGCGGCCGGCGGGCGGCGCGGCGCTGCCGCTGGACGTCCCCGAGGCGCTGGGCGTCGAGTTCGCGCCGGACGGCCGCCGCCTGGCCGTGCCCGTCTCCGCCGGCCGGTACGAGCTGTGGGACCGCCGCCACCGCCTGGCCGCCGCGCCGGGCCAGGCGCCCGCCCTCAGCCGGGACGCCCTGGCCGTCAGCAGCGGCGGCGCCGTCCACGTGATCAGCGCCGCGACCGCCCGCCTGAGCGGCGACGCGACCGCCCGGGCAGGAGCGGGACACCGCCCGCACGAGCGGCCCGAAGTGGCCGGCGCGCCTGCCCGCGGCCGCCCGCGCCCTCGCGTTCAGCCCGGGCGGCCGGCTGCTCGCCACCTACGACGGCGCCCGCCTCGCCCTCTGGGCCCCCGGCCGCGACGACCCCCTCCTCACCTGGCCGCTCCCGCAAGCCCCGGCCGACCTCGCCTTCGGCCCGGGTGACCGCACGCTGGTCGCCCTCCAGCCGGACGGCACGGCGGCCGTCCTGGACATCTCCGCGCCGCCGCCCCTGGTCGCGACGCCCCCGGCAGCCGCCGTCCTCGCTCCCGGTGCCGCCACGGCCGCCCTCTGGCACGACGGCGCCGCCGAGCTCTGGGACGTCGCCGCCCGCCGCCGCCTCGCCCGCCTCGTCCCGCCCGCCGGCGCCGGTCCCGTCACCCTCGCCTACAGCCCGGACGGCGGCACCCTCGCCGCCGGCACCTCCTACCCGGCCACCGTCACCCTCTGGGACACCCGCCGCCCGGCGGCGCCGCGCAGCTTCGGGATCCCCGGCGCCGACGAGGTCGAAGGGCTCGCCTTCAGCCCGGACGGCCGCACCCTGGCGCTCTCGCCGCAGTCCGCCGTCCGGGGCCGCGGCCCGGCCGAGGAGTGGGACGTGGCGACCGGCCGCAGGACCGCCGTGCTCCCGCACGCGGGCGGCGCGCGCATGGCCTTCCGCCCCGACGGCGGCGCGCTGGCGGTCAACGGCAGGGACAACGCCCTGCTCGACCTGCGGGCCGGCCGCGCCGCCGAGGCCCCGTTCACGGCCGCGGACGGCGTCCGAGGCCTCGCCTACAGCCCCGACGGCAGGCTCCTCGCCACCGGGACCACCGCCGAGGGCGTGACGTTGTGGGACGGCGTCCGGCAGGTGCGGCGGCTGCCGGTCGGCGCGGAGGAGGGCGAGCAGATCGACGCCCTCGCCTTCTCCCCGGACGGCCGCACCCTCGCGGCGGCCGGCGCGCAGGGCAAGGTGTGGTTGTGGGACGTGGCGCACGGCGTCCCGCTGGGGCTGCCGGCGCCGCAGCACCAGGGCCCGGTGCTGGCGCTGGCGTTCAGCCGGGACGGCCGCGCGCTGTACAGCGTGGGCGGCGACGGCCGGCTCGGCGCGCACCCGATCGACCCCGGCGTCCTCGCCCGGGAGGTCTGCGCGCGAGCCGGCGCGACGCTCTCCCCGGCCGCCTGGGCGCGGCTGATCCCGTGGACGCCGTACCGGAAGGTCTGCTGACCGACGACGATCAAGGAGCAGGACGATGCCCTGTGTCACCAGCGCCTCCATCGAGATCGTGCCGTACCCCGTCCTCCTGGGCGCGGGGCCGGTGGAGGTGACGTTCCTCGCCGGGTTCGACGTGCCGCAGGCGCGGGGGCTGCTCCTCCCGCCGTCCGGGCCGCCGGTGGTGCTGGACCTGGCCGCCGCGCCGCCGCCGTGCGACTGGCGGGCCACGCACGCCTTCCCGCCGGACGCGGCGACCGGCGTGTGGCGGGTCGTGATCACGGACGGGTTCGCGTCCGTGGCCGAGGAGTTCCGGGTCGAGCGGGAGGGGGCGAAGCCGCGGACCAGGTTCGCCTCGTTCGAGCTGCGCCCCCGCGAGACGGTCGAGGGCGAGCGGCAGGTCGTCCTCGGCAAGGTGGAGGTCGAGCGCGACGGCGACTGGGCGCCGCTGGCGGGTGAGCTGGTCCGCGTCGCCTTCCGCGGCTCGGACGAGTGCGGCCACCACCTCGTCGCCCGCTGCCTGTCCGGGCAGGACGGCACGTTCAGCACGCTCGCGCAGGCGCTGGAGGACGGCGAGTGGCGCGGCGAGCTGGACGGCGGCGACGCGTTCGTCGGCTCGCGCAGCAGGGCGGCGGCCTCGCGCGCGCTCACCGGCACCGAGATCTACCGCTACACGGTCAGCTCCTACCCGGACGACCGGCTCAAGCACTCCGGCATCCTGCGCACCAGGAACGGCCACGCCCGCCTCGACGACCTCGCCGTGACCGTCTCCAAGGGCGGCGTCTCGGTCACCGACCACAGCACCGGCAACCCCTCCGGCAGGTTCACCGTCATCACGCCGCGCAGCAGCGGGCAGTGGCGGGCCGACTTCTTCGCCTCCGGCGGCTACGGCTCCTCGCACGCGACCCGGAACTACCCCTGACGCCGCCCGCGGGAATCCGGTTGGCCGCACCGGCACGGCCCCACTAGGCTGTGACCATGTCCTCCGGCCCCGAGGCGTCAAGACGCTAGCCACCGGTCATCCGGTGGCGTCCCGAGGCGTCCCGTCGTGACGCGACGACAGGCAGCGGTGTCCACGGCCACCACGGCCACCACCGACACCACGGCCCCCAGCGGCCCGCGCCGTCTCCGCGCCTGACGCTGTCTCCGCGCCCGAAGCCGAAGCCGTCGCCGCGCCTGACGCGGCCTTCGCGTCGCCGCGTCGCCGTGTTGCCGTGTCTGCACGTCCGCACGTCCCGACGTCTGCACGCCCTCGCCACCGGATCACCGTCGTAAGGACCGAACCCGCCCCGCCGCCGCCTTTGCGGCGCGCGCGCCGGGGCCTACCTGCCTTCCTTCCGACCGACGTGGCTGTGGAGCCGTACATTCTCATGCCTTTCGCCCTTTACGTCCTCGCGCTGGCCGTCTTCGCCCAGGGGACCTCCGAATTCATGCTGTCCGGCCTGATCCCGGACCTCGCCCGCGATCTCGGCGTGTCCGTGTCCGCCGCGGGCGCGCTCACCTCCGCCTTCGCCGCCGGGATGGTGGTCGGCGCGCCGCTGACGGCCGTCGCCGGGATGCGGTGGCCGCGCCGCCGGGCGCTGCTCGTCCTGCTGGCCGTCTTCGTGCTCGTGCACGCCGCCGGGGCGCTCACCACCAGCTTCGCCGTGCTGCTGCTGACGCGGGTGCTGGCCGCGCTGGCCAACGCCGGGTTCCTCGCCGTGGGGCTGGCGGCGGCGATGGCCATGGTCCCGCCGGACGCCAAGGGGCGGGCCACGTCCGTCCTGCTCGGCGGCGTCACGCTGGCGTGCGTCGCGGGCGTGCCCGCGGGCGCGGCGCTCGGGCAGGCGTTCGGCTGGCGCGCCGCCTTCTGGGCGGTGGCCCTCGTCTCGCTCCCCGCCCTCTACGCGATCCTCCGCGCGGTCCCCGCCGACCGCGGCCCGCGACCAGTGCGGGTGCGGGCGCGGGACGAGCTGCGGGCGCTGCGCGACCCCCGGCTGCTCCTGACGCTGCTGCTGGCCGCGCTGGTGAACGCCGCCACCTTCTGCGCCTTCACCTACCTGGCCCCGCTGGTCACCGACGTCGCCGGGCTGCCCGCGGCCTGGGTGCCGGCGGTGCTGGCGCTGTTCGGGATCGGCTCGTTCGCCGGGGTGACGGCGAGCGGCCGCCTGTCGGACACCCGGCCGGGGACGCTCCTGACCGGCGGCGGCCTCGCGCTGCTCGCCGGGTGGGCGCTGCTCGCCGCCACGGCCGGCAGCCCGGTCGCGGCCCTGCCGCTCGTGCTGGTCCAGGGCGCGCTGGCGTTCGCGGTCGGCTCGGCGCTGATCACCCGGGCGCTGTACGCGGCGTCCGGCGCGCCCGCGCTCGGCGGCTCCTTCGCCACCGCCGCGCTCAACGCCGGCGCGGTCGCCGGCCCGGCGCTCGGCGGCCTCGCGCTGGCCGCCGGGCTCGGCTACCGGTCGCCGTCCTGGGTGAGCGCCGGCCTGGTCGCGGTGGCCCTCGCCGTCGCCGTGCTCGCCAGGACGGCGCTGCGCCCGTCCCCCGGAGAGGGCGCCGGCGCGCGCACGTGATCGGCGTCCCCGCCACCAGTCATCCGATCTCGTCCGCCGCCCGGCGGCGGTCGAGCCGGGACCGCATACATCGGATGTCAACCCTTGTTAATGACGTATTTCGATGCTATCTCCTTGGACCAAGGTCCCGTGTGATCGGAGGAATCCGTGCCTCACCCCCCACGACGACGGTTCACTGCGACCCTGATCGTCGCGTTCATGCTCGGCGCCGGTTTAGCCGCGCCCGCGCAGGCGGCCCCCGCGGTCGCCGATACACCCGATGACTTGACCCTCTGGTACGACAAGCCCGCCACCGACTGGGAGACCCAGGCCCTGCCCATCGGCAACGGCCCGCTCGGCGCCAAGGTGTTCGGCGGGGTGGCGTCGGAACAGCTCCAGTTCAACGAGAAGACCCTGTGGACCGGCGGCCCCGGCTCCCCCGGCTACGACTTCGGCAACTGGAGGACGCCGCGCCCCGGCGCCATCGCCGAGGTCCAGCAGCAGATCGACCGCGACGGACGGATGACGCCCGACGCCGTGGCCGCCAAGCTCGGCCAGCCCAAGACCGGCTTCGGCGCGTACCAGACCTTCGGCGACCTGTTCCTCGACTTCCCGGGCGCGCCCGCCGCGCCCGAGGCCTACCGCCGCGAGCTGAGCCTGCGCGAGGCCGTCGCCCGGGTCGGCTACACGGCGGACGGCGTGCGCTACTCCCGCGAGTACTTCGCCAGCAACCCGGGCAACGTCATCGTCGGCCGGATCGCGGCCGACCAGGGCGGCAAGGTCTCCTTCACGCTCCGCCACACCTCGCCCCGCAACGACAGGACCGTCACGGCCGCCGACGGCCGGCTCACCATCCGGGGGCAGCTCAGCGACAACAAGATGCGCTTCGAGGCCCAGGTGCAGGTGATCGCGCAGGGCGGCACCCGTACCGACGCCGGGGACAGGATCACGGTCACCGGCGCCGACAGCGCCGTGTTCGTGCTGTCGGCCGGCACCGACTACGCCGGCACCTACCCCGCCTACCGGGGCGAGGACCCGCACGCCAAGGTCACCGCCGCCGTGGACGCCGCCGCCGCGAAGGGCTACGACCAGCTCAGGAAGGCGCACGTCGCCGACTACCGCGCGCTGTTCGACCGGGTGAGGCTGGACCTCGGCGGCTCCACCCCGACCGTGCCCACCGACCAGCTCCGCAGGAGCTACACCGGCGGCTCCTCCGCCGCCGACCGCGCGCTGGAGGCCCTGTTCTTCGCCTACGGCCGCTACCTGCTCATCTCCTCCTCCCGCGAGAACGACGTGCTGCCCGCCAACCTCCAGGGCGTCTGGAACAACTCCACCAGCCCGCCCTGGTCGGCCGACTACCACGTCAACATCAACCTTCAAATGAACTACTGGCTCGCCGAGCAGACCAACCTGCACGAGACCACCGAGCCCTACGACCGCTACATCACCGCCCTGGCCGCGCCCGGCCGCAGGACGGCCCAGGAGATGTACGGCGCCCGAGGCTGGGTGGTCAACAACGAGACCAACCCGTTCGGCTTCACCGGCGTGCACGACTACGCCAGCTCCTTCTGGTTCCCCGAGGCCGCCGCCTGGACCACCCAGCACCTCTACGACACCTACCGCTTCACCGGCGACGAGACCTACCTGCGCGAGACCGCGTACCCGGTGATCAAGGGCGCGGCCGAGTTCTGGCTCGACTTCCTGCACACCGACCCGCGTGACGGCAAGCTGGTCGTCAGCCCCAGCTACTCGCCCGAGCACGGCGACTTCTCCGCGGGCGCGTCGATGTCGCAGCAGATCGTCCGCGAGGTGCTGACCAACGCCCTCGCCGCCGCGAAGAAGCTCGGCGTGGACGCGGGCTTCCAGCGGGAGGCGGCCGCGGCCCTCGGCAAGCTGGACCCGGGCCTGCGCGTCGGCTCCTGGGGCCAGCTCCAGGAGTGGAAGAGCGACTGGGACTCGCGGACCGACACCCACCGGCACGTCTCCCACCTGTACGCCCTCCACCCGGGCGACCAGATCCTGCCCGGCACCCCGGAGGCGGAGGCGGCCAAGGTCTCGCTGACCGCGCGCGGCGACGGCGGCACCGGCTGGTCCAAGGCCTGGAAGATCAACTTCTGGGCGCGGCTGCTGGACGGCGACCACGCGCACAAGATGCTCGCCGAGCAGCTCAAGTCGTCCACGCTGGACAACCTGTGGGACACGCACCCGCCGTTCCAGATCGACGGCAACTTCGGCGCCACCTCCGGCGTCGCCGAGATGCTGCTGCAGAGCCAGCACGACGTGGTGCACGTGCTGCCCGCGCTGCCGTCGGCGTGGCGGGACGGCTCGGTGCGCGGGCTGCGCGCCCGCGGCGACGTCACCGTGGACGCCTCCTGGAAGGACGGCGCGCCCGACACGGTCACCGTCCGGCCGGGCAGGAGCGGCCCGATCAAGGTCCGGTCGTCGTTCGTCGCTGGCCGCTACCGGGTCCACGACGAGCAGGGCCACGAGGTCGCCCCGCACCGCGACGGCGACACGCTGAGCTGGAACGCCCGGGCCGGCAAGGCGTACACGATCCAGAACGAGGCCGCCGTCGCGCTGCGCACGCCCGGCACCGCGTCCCCGGGCAAGCCGTTCGAGGCCCAGGTGACGGTCGCCGCCGCCCGCCGCCGCGCGGTCCCGGCCGCCGACGTGACGCTCGCCGTGCCGTCCGGCTGGAGCGTCGAGCCGGCCACCGCCCACCTGCCCGCCACCCGTCCCGGGCAGACCCGCACGGCCGCCTTCACCGTCACGCCCGGCCCGGCGGACGGCGCGCGGAGCGCCGTGCTGAGCGCCACCGTCACCGGGGACTCCTGGAAGGGCGCGGCCACCGCCGTGCTCGCCCTCGAACCCTGCGCCCCGGCCGAACCGGGCTCGGTCCTGCTCGCCTGGGACCCCGAGGAGGGCGGCACGGTCGCCGACGCCTCCGGCCACGGCAGGGACGCCACCGTCGCCGGCGGCACCGCGTCCTACGACGCCACCGCCCCTTCGGGCAGCGGGCTCGTGCTGGACGGCAGCACGTACCTGACCACCGCGAACACCACGCTCGGCCTGGTCAGGGAGGCGACCTTCGCCGCCGAGGTCAGGATCGGCGGCACCGGGTACCGCCGCCTGTTCGACTCCCAGCCGTCCGGCGACCCCGGCACCGACGGCGTCCTCATCGACGTGACCCCGTCCGGCGCCCTGCGCTTCATCGGCGCCGGCGCGAACGTCACCCTGAACACCGCCCTGCCCGCCGGCCGCTGGATCGACCTGGTGGTCACCCTGGACCGGGCCGGGACCGTCACCGTGTACGTGGACGGCGAGCGCAGGGCCACCGCCCAGGTCACCGCGGACGGCATCGCCGGCTGCGCCTCGCGTCCCGTGCGCTTCGGCGCCGACCAGGGCGGCGGCCAGCGCCTGACGGGCGGCGTGGACCGGGCGGCGATCCTCGCCCGCGCCCTGACCGCCGAGGAGGTGAAGACCTGGCGGGACCTGGCGTTCTGAGCGTCACAACCCGCTGAGGAACGCCCCGGTGATCTCGTTGTAGACGCCGGGGCGTTCCATGTTGGGGTAGTGCGCCGCGCCCTCGACGGTGGCCGAGCGGCCGTCGGGGACGGTGCCGGCCAGGCGCGCGGCCATGCCGAGGTGGTCGGGGGAGTCGAGGGCGCCGTGCACGGCCAGCACCGGGACCTTGATCCCGGGGACGCGCTCCCACGTGTCGCGGACCGGCACCAGGTGCACCGGCTCGCCCGCCGCGTGCTTGGCCATCGTGGCCCTGGCCATGGCGCGCAGCCGCGCCGTCACTCCCGGGTCGAGGTCGGCCTCGGCGCGGTGCGGGCCGGCGGCGAAGAGCATGAACCCGTCGATCGAGCCCTCCAGGTCGCCGGCCGCCATCGCGGCCTGCCAGGCGGCGAGGGCGCGGATGGTCCACGGGTCGGCGAAGTCGGGCTCCGAGGTGCCCGCGCCGCTGACGATCAGGGCCCGGACCAGGTCCGGGTGCTCCAGCGCGGTGTCGACGGCGACGCCCGCGCCCATGGAGACGCCCGCGAGCACGGCGGGGCCGGTGTCCAGGTGCCGCAGCAGGGCGGCGAGGTCGTCGGCGAGCCGGTACGGGCCGGTGGCGTTGGCGGAGCGGCCGTGGCCGCGGGCGTCGGGGACGATCACCCGGTACCGCCCGGCGAAGAACGGCACCTGGCCGGCCCACATGCGGTGGTCCAGGAAACCGCCGTGCAGCAGGACGAGCGGCGGGCCCGAGCCGCCGGTGTCGAGCCAGAAGAGGTCATTCATGACAACCAAGGTGTCATGTTCGCGCCAGGATGACAACCTAGGTGTCATAATGGACGGGTGAACGACACGGACGCCGGACGGCCCACCGACCGCCTCACCGAGGTCTTCGACCTGGTCGGACCCCTGTACCGGCGGGCCCAGCGCAAGGTCGAGCAGGACGCCCCCATCGAGGGCCTGTCGGTCGGCGTGCGCGCCGTCCTGCACCTGCTGCGCGAGCACGGGCCGATGACCGTGCCGCAGATGGGGCGGGAGCAGGCGCTGAGCCGGCAGTTCGTGCAGCGCATGGCCAACGACGCGGCGGCGCGCGGCCTGGTCACCTTCGCGCCCAACCCGGCGCACCGGAAGTCCTCCCTCGTCCGGCTCACCGACGAGGGGCGCGCCGCCGTGGACGCCGTGATGGCGCGCGAGCGCGCCGTGCTCGGCCGCGTCGGCGGCGACCTGTCCGCGGACGACATCGCCGCCTGCCTGCGCGTCCTGTCCCGCCTCCTCCGCCTCCTCGACGACGTGGACGTGGACTGAGGCGTTTCCCGGTCCGCTGCCGGGAAAGGGGAGAGCTTCCTGAGGGACGACGAAGGAGGCACGGATATGAGCGCCGAGGACAAGGTCTCGAACAAGGCTCAGGAACTCAAGGGCCGCGCCAAGGAGAACCTGGGGGACGCCACGGACGACGAGCGGCTCCAGGCCGAGGGCCGCGCCGACCAGACCGAGGGCAGCCTCCGGCAGGCGGGGGAGAAGGTCAAGGACGCGGGCAAGAAGGTGAAGGACGCCTTCAAGAAGTGACGCCCGCCTGACGCCCGCCGCCGGCGGTCATGACCCCGCCCGGCGCGCCGGCCCCGCCGCTTCACGACGGCCGCCCTCCGGCTTCCCAGCCGGCCGGCGGCCGTCGGCGCGCCCGCCCCGGTCTCGCCGCCCCCGGCAGCCCCCTCGGCCTCTCCGGCCAGGGGTGGCCGGGGCATAGGCGAAGGGCCCCGGATGGGCGATAGTGCTGGTGGCGGGTCCGTTCACGCGTGCTGGCGGTGGGGCGATGGAAGGCGGCAACGACTCGGGCGCGATCCGCATCGGCCGTACGGTCCGGCGGCCGGTGCGGGCGTGGACGGCGTCCGTCCACGAGCTGCTGCGGCACCTGGAGTCCAAGGGGTTCGAGGGCGCGCCGCGCGTCCTCGGCGTCGACGCCGACGGCCGGGAGATCCTCACCTACCTCGACGGCGACACCCTCGGCGGGCGCCGCGTCTGGCCGCAGTGGACCAGGACCGAGGACACCCTCCGCCAGGTGGCCCGCTGGCTGCGCGCCTACCACGAGGCCGTGGCGGACTTCGTGCCGTCCCCCGACGCCCGCTGGCGCACCGGCGGGCGCTGGTCGCCGGGCCTGATCATCGCGCACAACGACGCCAGCCCGTTCAACGCCGCCTGGCACGAGGGCCGCCTGGCCGGCTTCTTCGACTGGGACTTCGCCGGCCCCGTCACCGTCGACTCCGACGTGGCCTGGGTGGCGCTGGCCTGGGTCCCGCTGCACGCCCGCCGCGTGGCCGCCGCCGAGGGCTTCACCGACTTCGCCGCCCGCCCGGCGCGGCTGCGGCTGTTCCTCGACGCGTACGGCTGGCGGGGCGACCCCGACGCGGCCATCGCCGACATCCGGAGCCGCATGGCCGAGCGCGCCGCCCGCATCCGCAGCCTGGGCGCGGCCGGCGAGCCGCTGCACGCCCGGCTGCTGAGCCAGGGCGTCGCCGACGATCTCGATGAAGCCGTGGGCGAACTCGACGGCTTCCCGCTCCCGTCCCGCGTTATCAAGGAGTCATGAGCGCACGCTACGACGGACTTGCGGAGTGGTACGACGAGTACATCGGCGCCTCGGCGGGCGACGGCATCGCCGACGTGGCGCGGCTGCTCGGCCCCGGCGACGGCCTCTGCCTCGACCTCGGCTGCGGCACCGGCCTCTACCTCGACGCGATCCGCTCCACCGGCCGCACCCCGGTCGGGCTCGACCGCTCCGCCGACCAGCTCGGCCGCGCCCGCCGCCGCGACGGCGCGCCGCTGCTGCAAGGTGACGCGGCGGCGCTGCCGTTCCCCGACGCGACGTTCGCCACCGTGACCGCGATCTGGGTCTCCACCGACATCCCGGGCTTTCCCGCCGTGCTGCGCGAGGCCGCGCGGGTTCTGCGGCCGGGCGGCCTGCTGCTGTTCTACGGCGTGCACCCGTGCTTCAACGGCCCGCACATCGAGCCCCGCGAGGACGGCGCGGTCGTCATCCACCCCACCTACCGCACCACGGGCTGGCACCGGCGTTCCCCGTGGTGGCGCGAGGGCGGGGTGCGCGACCGGCTCGGCATGAGCCACGTCCCGCTGGCCGACCTGCTCAACGCGTTCGTCGGGGCGGGGCTGGCGGTCGAGCGGGCGGAGGAGCCGGGCGAGCGGCCCGTCCCCATGGTGCTCGCCCTGCGCGCCCGCCGCCCGTAACCTGCCGCCGTCCTGGTGTGGCGGCGGCGTCAGCGGCGACATCAGGGCGGCGACAGCCGGGTGTCAGCGCGGTCGGCGACCGTGGATCCCACGAAACGGGACCCGCGCTCACCGCCGGGAACCGGCGCCCTCCGCACCCGAATGGTGGCCGACCCTGATGAACCCGCACCCCCGCCGCTGGCTGATCCTGATCTCGCTCTGCCTGAGCACGCTCGTCCTGGTCATCGACAACATGGCGCTCACCGTCGCCGTCCCCGCGCTGGCCGCGGACCTGGGCGCGAGCGCGCAGGACATCCAGTGGATCCTGGAGTCCTACATGCTGGTCTTCGCCGGCCTGCTGCTGACCGGCGGATCCCTGTCCGACCGTTACGGCAGGCGCCGGATCATGGTCATCGGGCTGACCCTGTTCGGCGTGGCCTCCCTGGCGGGCACGCTCGCCGCCGACCCCGGCCAGCTCATCGCCGCCCGCGTGGCCATGGGAGTCGGCGGCTCGCTGATCATGCCGTCCACCCTGTCCATCATGATCACCGTCTTCACGGACGAGGCCGAACGCCGCAAGGCGCTCGCCGCCGGGGCCGCCTTCGGCGTGCTCGGCCTGGTCGGCGGCCCCGTCCTCGGCGGCGCGCTGATCTCCTCGCTCGGCTGGGAGGCGGTCTTCTGGATCAACGTCCCGGTCGCCGCCCTGGCCGTCCTCGCCGCCGTGACCCTCATGCCCGAGTCCAGGGGCCCGGCGACCAGGCCCGACCCGATCGGCGCCGTCCTGTCCATGGCCGGCATGTCCGCCCTGGTGTGGACGCTGAACGAGCTCGCGCACGGCATCGCCTGGGTCCCGCTGGTCATCGCCGTCGCCGCGCTGGGCGCCTTCGTCGTCTGGGAGCTGCGCACCGCGCACCCGATGGTGCCGCTGAAGCTCTTCGCCGACCGCGACTTCGCCGGCGGCAGCCTGTCGCTCACGCTGGTCCAGGTCGGCAACGGCGGCCTGCTGCTGGTGCTCACCCAGTACCTGCAGTTCGTCCTCGGCTACACGCCCACGCAGGCCGGCCTGGCGTTCATCCCGATGTTCGTCGCCTCCATGGCCTTCAACGGGATCGGCGCCGGCGTGGCCGCCAAACTGGGCAACCGCGTCACCGCCGTGCTCGGCATGCTCGTGATGGCGGCCGGGTTCGGCCTGCTGGCCTTCTCCTCCGCCGACAGCTTCGCGGCCCTCGCCATCGCCCAGGCCGTGCTGGGCGCGGGCAGCGGCCTGGCCTCGCCGTCGGCGGTCACCGCCCTGATGGGCGCGATCCCCGCCGAGCGGGCCGGCGTCGGCTCGGCGCTCAACAACACCATCCAGCAGGCCGGCGCCGCGCTCGGGGTGGCCGTCCTGGGCAGCCTGGCCACCGGCGGCTACGCCTCGGCCATGCCCGCCACCGCCTCCGAGGAGGCGCGCCGCTCGGTGGCCGCCGCCGTCCAGGACCCGGCCCTGGCCGCGGTCGCCCGCGACGCCTACCACGCGGCCATGTCGTCGGCCTTCCTGGGCGCCATGGCCGGGGTGCTCGCCGCCGCCGTGGTGGCTCTCCTCCTGCTGCGCGGCCGCCGCGCCGCACGGCGGCCGCGCCCGCCCCAGCGAGCCCCCGGCACTGGTCAACGCCTGACGCCGGCGGCCCGCCGTCCCTCCCGGCCGGCTCCTGGCGAGCGCGCCCGTCGCGGGCGCGCCGCCACGGGGCCGGTCGCGTGCGCGCCGCGGGCTGCGCGAGACTTGACCGGTGAGCGACGCGGGAGCCCGAGCGGGCGCGACGACGGTGGCGGAGGGGCCCTACTTCGACGAGCTGGAGACCGGGCAGGTCTTCGACGGCGCGCCGGGGCTCACCCTGACGGCCGGGCACGCCGCCGTCCACCAGGCGATCTGCGGCGACCGCCTGCGGCTGCCGCTCGACGCCCACCTGTGCGGGCAGGTCACCGGCGGCCCGCCCCTGGCCCACCCCGCGCTGGTGTGGGACGTCGCGATCGGCCAGTCCACGCTGGTCACCCACCACGTCAAGGCCAACCTGTTCTACCGGGGGCTCGCCTTCCGCCGCTTCCCGGTGATCGGCGACACGCTGCGCACCCGTACGGAGGTCGTCGCGCTGCGCCGCAACCGGCCCCGCCCGGGCCGCCGCCCGACCGGTCTCGCGGCCCTGCGGATCACCACCGAGGACCAGGAGGGCCGCCCCGTCCTCGACTTCTGGCGCTGCGCGATGCTGCCGCTGCGCGACCCCGACGCCCGCACCGCCCGGAACGGCGCGCACGACGACGACCTCGACGCGATCGGCGGGGAACCGGCCGGCGACCTCGCGGCGGCGGTGGCGGGCTGGCGGCTCGGCCGCTACGCCGAGCTCGTGCCCGGCCGCCACCTCGCCGGGCTGCGGGCGGGCGAGCGGCGGCTGGTCACCGGCGGCGACGTGGTGTCGGCCGCCCCCGAGCTGGCCCGGCTCACTCTCAATCTCGCGCGGGCGCACCACGACGCCGCGGGCGGGCGGCGGCTGGTGTACGGCGGGCACACCATCGGGCTGGCCCTGTCGCAGGCCGTCCGCGCGCTGCCGGAGCTGGTCACCGTGGTCGCCTGGCACGGCTGCGACCACCTCGGGCCGGTGCACGAGGGCGACACGCTGTCCAGCGAGGTGCTCGTGGAGCGCGCCGAGCCGCTGCCCGGCGGCGGGGGGCTGGCGCACCTGCGGTCGCTGGTCGCGGCGACCGGCGACGACGGCGCGCGGCGCGACGTCCTGGACTGGCGCTTCGTCGCCGTGTTCGCCTGAGCCGGCGGCCGGCCGAGGAGCGAGGGGTGGGGGATCGCGCCGGCGGGAAGGGTGCGGGCATGGAGGTGCTGAGCAGCCGCGTGCTGCTGCGCCCGCGGGATCCCGCGCGCAGCCGCCGCTTCTACGCCGAGACCCTGGGCCTGGCCGTCTACCGCGAGTTCGGCCCCCCGGAGCACCCGGGCACCGTGTTCTTCCTCGGCCAGGGGTTCCTGGAGCTGTCGGGACGCCACGACGGCGACGGCGGCTCCGGAGCCGCGGTGTCGTTGTGGCTCCAGGTGCGCGACGTGGCCGCCGAGGAGGAACGCCTGCGCCGGGCCGGGGTCACCGTGCTGCGCGAGGCCCGTACCGAGCCGTGGGGGCTGATCGAGCTGTGGATCGCCGACCCGGACGGCCACCGCCTCGTCCTGGTGGAGATCCCGCCCGACCACCCGCTGCGCCGCGACCAGCGCTGAGCGCCGGCCCGCCCGCTCAGCGCAGGGTGTAACGGATGGGCAGCCGCTTGAGGCCGCCCACGAACGTCGTGGCCAGCCAGGCGGGCTCGCCGTCCAGCCCGACCTCCGCCAGCCGGGGCAGCAGCTCGGCGAACAGCGCCTGGATCTCCATGCGGGCCAGCATCGCGCCCAGGCAGAAGTGCACGCCCGCGCCGAACGCCAGGTGCCGGTTCGGGCTGCGGCCCACGTCGAAGCGGAACGGGTCGCCGAACACCTCCTCGTCCCGGTTCGCCGACGGGTACGACAGCAGCACCGACTCGCCCGCCGCGACCGGCGTCCCGCGCACGGCGGTGTCCGCCCTGGCCGTGCGCATGAACTCCTTCACCGGGCTCACCCACCGGATCATCTCCTCGGCCGCCGACGGCAGCAGCCCCGGGTCCTCCCGCAGCCGCCGCAGCTCGCCCGGGTGCCGGATCAGCGCCTCCAGCCCGCCCGCGATCGTGGAGCTGGTGGTGTCGTGCCCGGCCGTGGCGATGATGACGTAGTACGAGGCGGCGTCGGCGTCGCTGAGCGGCCGGCCGGCCACGCGGGCGTTGGCGATGGCGGAGGCGAGGTCGCCGGTGGGGCGGGCGCGCCGGGCGGCGGTCAGCTCGTGGAAGTAGGCGAGCAGGTCGGCCAGCACCGAGGTGTGGGCCGCCGCGCCCGCGCCGCGCCGCCGGCTCTCGTCGTCCTGGCCGAACAGGTCCTGCGTCAGCCGCAGCATCAGCGGGAAGTCCGACTCCGGCAGGCCGAGCAGCGACAGGATGACGTGCAGCGGGTAGTGCGCGGCGACCTCCAGCGCGAAGTCGCACCGGCCGCCGTGCTCGGCCAGCAGGTCCACGTACCGTCTGGCCAGCTCCCGCACCCGGGTCTCCAGCGCGCGCATCGCCTTGGGGCGGAACCAGTCGGCGCCGACCGCGCGGAGCGCGCCGTGCTCGGGCTCGTCGGTGTGGACGAGCGTCCGCAGCCCGCCGCCGCGCGCCCGCTGCGCGTCCAGGGCGGCGTCCACCTCGGCCCGGCGCAGCACCGGGCGCGGGGCGCTCAGCCACAGCTCGTTGTCCCGCTCGATCTCCAGCACGTCGGCGTGCCGGGTCACGGCCCAGAAAGGGCGGTAACCGGGCGTCTCCACCCGGTGCACGGGGGCCTCCCGGCGCAGCAGCGCCAGGGCCTCGTGCAGGCGGGCCTCGTCGGTGTACGCGGCGGGCGTGGCGAGGCAGCGCCCCGCCTCCTCCACGGACGTCATGGTCGTGGCCACGGCTGAGCCTCCCGGCGACATGCGGGTGTACGGGCGTAATGGGGATTCCCGCGGCGCGCCGGACCCATGCGACGCCCGCCGCGCCCGGCCCCCTGACGCATCGATGTAACAAGTGCTACATTCGGCGCTGTGACGGACTCACGCTGGGTCGTGCTGCTGGTCCGGCTGCCCGCCGGGCCCTCCCGGCACCGGGTGGCGGTGTGGCGCGAGCTGCGCCGCCTCGGCGCCGTCTCCCTCGGGCAGGGCGCCTGGACCGTCCCGGACGTGCCGGTGTTCGCCGACGGGCTGGCCCGCGCCGTCGACCTCGCCGCCGCGGCCGGGGGCGAGGTGACGGTGCTCGACGCCACCGGGCGCACCCCCGCGGACTCCGCGCGGCTGCGCGCCATGTTCGCCGCCGCCCGCCGCGAGGACTGGGCCGAGTTCCTGGCCGACTGCGGCACGTTCGAGGAGGAGCTGGCCAAGGAGATCCGCCAGGCCAAGCTCACGCTGGCCGAGCTGGAGGAGGAGGAGCAGTCCCTGGAACGGCTGCGCCGCTGGCACCGCGCCCTGGCCGCGCGCGACGTCTTCGGCAGCCCCGACGCCGAGCGCGCCGCCCGCCGGCTCGCCGAGTGCGCGGCGGCCTGCGAGGACTACGCCGAACGTGTCTTCGCCGCGCTCCACCAGTCGCCGGGGACCACCCCGTGACCTCCGGCGGCGCCCCGGGCGGGGACGACACCCCGGCCGCCCCGGGCAGGGCGGACGGAGCGGACGGGGCGGGCGGGGCGGGCGGGGCCGGCGGAGCGGACGGGGCGGGCGGGGCGGGCGGGGCGGCGCGCGCCGGCTCGCGGGCGGTGATGTGGCCGCTCTACGCGGCCGGGTTCACCACGGCGTTCGGCGCGCACGGGGTCGCCGCCAACCTCGGCGCGCTCTCGCCGGACGCGGTGACCTCGCTGCTGGTGCTCGGCGGGCTGCTGGCCCTCTACGACGGCGTCGAGATCCTGCTGAAGCCCCTCTTCGGCGCCCTGTCGGACCGCGTCGGCGCGCGGCCGGTGCTGCTCGGCGGCCTGGCCGCCTTCGCCCTCGCCTCGGCCCTGTACGCGCTGGCCGGCAGCCCCGGCCTGCTGTGGGCCGCCCGCCTCGGGCAGGGGGCGGCCGCCTCCGCGTTCTCGCCGTCGGCCGCCGCGCTGGTCGCCCGGCTCAACCCGGCGGCCCGGCGCGGGCGGGCGTTCGGCGGCTACGGCTTCCACAAGAGCATGGGGTACACGCTGGGGCCGCTGCTCGGCGGCGTGCTCACCTGGGCGGGCGGCCTCCGGCTGCTGTTCGGGGTGATGGCGGTGCTCGCCGCCGGGGTCGCGGTGTGGGCGGCGGTGGCGGTGCCGCACGTGCCGCCGCTGCCGAAGGCCCGGCAGACGGTGCTGGACCTGGCGCGGCGGCTGGCCGACCGGGCGTTCTGGCAGCCGGTGGCGGTCCTGGCCGCGGCCACGGCCGCGCTGTCGGCCGGGGTCGGGTTCCTGCCGGTCAGCGGGGCGGCGGCCGGGCTGGGGACGGTGGCCACCGGGGCCGCGGTGTCGGTGCTGGCTGCGTGCGCCGCCGTGGTCCAGCCGTTCGCCGGGCGCGCCCTCGACGCGGGCCGGGTCACCGTACGGGCGGGGCTGGCCGCAGGGCTCGGGATGACGGCCGCCGGGCTCGCGGCCGGCGCGGCCGGATCAGCGCTCGCCACTCCCGCGTCAGCGGGGGCGGGAGCGCTGGGCGTGGCCGGGATGCTCGGGGCGGCGGTGCTCATCGGGACGGGCACCGGGCTGATCACGCCGCTGGGCTTCGCCGCGCTCGCCGCCTCCACCCCGCCGGAGCGGATCGGGCAGACCATGGGGGCCGCCGAGCTGGGCCGAGAGGCGGGCGACGCGGGCGGGCCACTCCTCGTGGCGGCGGTCGCCACCGCCGCGGGGCCGGCGGCCGGGTTCGCGGCGCTCGCCGCCCTGCTGGCCCTCGCCCCCGCCGCCCTGCTCCCCGGCCGCCACCGCCCCCGCCCCTGACCCGCCGGGGAACCCTGTGGCGGGTCAGCGGCCGGAGCAGCGCAGGAGCAGGACGGCGATGTCGTCCGTGCGCTGCTCCAGCGCCGCCGGCTCGATCAGCGACTCCGCGAGGTCCCGCAGCGCCCCGCCCCGCGTCGGGTTGAAGCGCTCGGCCAGGTCCGCGATGGCGTCGCCGAGGTCCAGGCCCGGCTGCTCGATGAGGCCGTCGGTGTAGAGGGTGAGGACGGCGCCGGCCGGCAGGTCGAGGTCGAGCGTGGCGTACTCGGCCTCCGGGTCGATGCCCAGCAGCAGACCGGCGGTGGTCTCGACGACCCGGGTCGGCTCGCCCGGCCGGCCGAGCAGCGGCGGCAGGTGGCCGGCGCTGGCCAGGCAGGCGGTGTGCCGTTCCAGGTCGAGGCTGGCGTACAGGCAGCTCGTGAAGCGGTCGGGCGCCAGCTCGACGAGCAGCCGGTTGGTGTGCGCCAGCACCTCGCCGGGGGAGGCCCCGGCGGTGGCGTGGGCGTGGATGGCGGTGCGCACCTGGCCCATGAGCGCGGCGGCGGTCACGTCGTGGCCCTGCACGTCGCCGATCACCGCCGCCGCCTGCGTGTCGCTGAGCCGGATGAGGTCGAAGAAGTCGCCGCCGATGTCCATGCCCGGTGTGGCGGGGACGTAGCGGGCGGCCAGGTCCAGGCCGGGGATCTCGGGCAGCGTGCGCGGCAGCAGGCTCGACTGGAGGCACTGCGCGAGCTGGTGCTTGACGTCGTAGAGCCGGGCCCGCTCGAACGCCTGCGCGATCAGCCCGGCGAGCGCGGTGAGCGTGGCCCGCTCGTCCACGCTGAAGCGGTGCGGGCGGTCGTAGGCCAGGATGCAGGTGGCGAACGGCCGCCCGGAGGTGATCAGCGGCAGGAACGCCCACGCCTTCATGTCGTCGGAGGTGATGGCGTCCGGGTAGGTCTCGCGCAGCTCCTCGGGCGTGGCGAAGAAGGCCGGCTTCGCCGCGTCGTGGGCCTGCCGCTCCGGCAGCGGCGGGATGACCGGCCGCCCGTCGAAGTCGTCCACGGCCTGCCGGCTGTACCCGCGCGAGGCCGCGACCCGCATCCGCCCGCCCTTGGTGGTGAGGATGGCCAGCGCCTGCACGTCGTAGACCGGCATCACGTGGTCGGCGACCAGGTCGATGACCTCCTGCGCGGTGACGGCCCGGGCGAGGGTGGTGGCCAGGTGCAACATCTCGTGCAGCGCGATGACCCGGCCGGGCCGGTCGCCGGGGGTCTGCGGCACCCGGTCGCCGGTGCCGCCGCCGGCCGGGTCGCCGCCCGTCCCGGTGTCCGTGACGCGCACGGTGATCCCGGTCAGGCCGGGGAAGAGCCGGAAGGTCAGCAGCCGTCCCGCCGGGCTGCGGCCGGTGAAGGTGGTGGCTCTCCTGCTGACCACGGCGGCCCGGTAGCGGTCCTCGTAGACGGGGTCGTCGAGCCAGGGCAGCGCCTCGTCCAGGCGTCTGCCGCGCAGGTCGGCGGCGTGCACGGACAGCAGGTGGGCGGCGGGCTCGGTGACGAGCACGACACGGCCCTCGACGTCGAGCGCGCAGTAGCCCTCGGGCAGCCGGTTGAGGCAGCCGAGCGCCACGAGGTGGGCGTCGGGGTCGGTGGAGCGGGCCGGGCGCGGGTTGAGGATGCGGGGCCGGGGGCCGGGCGTGATCGGCGTGCCCCGCGCGTCCCCCTCGCGCAGCACGTCGCCGAGGGCGGACGAGCTCGCCTCCACGGCGTCGAGCTGGGCCCGCGACAGCGTGCGGGCGCGGCCGGCGGGCCAGAGCAGCAGCAGCGCGCCCCACGTGCGGCCGCCGCCCCGGATCGGGCAGACGGCCGCCGCGAAGTGGTAGGGCAGCGACAGCGCGGACGCCGGGAACTGCCGCGCCAGGTCCTCGCGTCCGGAGATCCAGACCAGGCAGTCGTCGCGGACGGCCGCCGCGATCGGGACGGGGTCGTTGAGCCGCAGCCGGGCCCAGGCCATGGCGACCGGGGCGGGCATGCCGAGCTGGACGTCCATCAGCAACATCCGGCCGTCGTCGGCCAGGAGGTACACGGCGCCGATGTGGGCGCCCGTGCGGGTGATCGCCTGGACCAGCAGATTGTCCAGGCGTTGTGGCCCCGGCGGCGGTGCGGTGTCCTCCCGCAACGCCTCAGCCCGTTCCCGTACTCACGCTCGGTGAGCACGAAAGCAGTATCAAACCCCCCATACGGGCAGGATACACGCAGACACGTAACGAGTCAGTCACTTTGCGTTCAGGACAGGCAGGCGCCCGTCACCGCAGCAGGCCGCCGTCGTACAGGGACTGGAAGACGAGGGAGTCCACGGGGGACACCCGGTGCCGGTCGGCGTACCCGAGCCAGGCCTTCTCGGCGATCTCCCTGGCCGGCGTCAGCGGGCCCTGGTGGCCGGCGGTGTAGCAGATCATCCGGAAGGCCGACCGCCCCGGCCGGTCGGGCGGGACCTCGAAGGTGCCGAACAACACCATGGTCGCCGGGTCGATCGCCGTCCGCAGCTCCTCGTCGATCTCCCTGACCAGGGTCTGGGCGTCCGACTCGCCGGGCTCGCGCATCCCGCCGGGGAAGTAGAACACCTCCCGGCCGTGGCAGCGGGTCATCAGCACCTGGTGGTCGCGGACGAGGACCCAGGCCACCTTCTCCCGGACCACAGCCTCCCGGACCACAGCCTCCCGGACCTCGGCGTCGTGCCGCTCCGTGCTCGTCATGCCTGAACCCTACGGCGCGGCCGTCCGCCGGCGGTGCTTGCCCGTGCGCCGCGCCCCGGACACGATGGGCGGATGATCCTCCCGGTGCCCGCCACCCCGCTGCATCCGCTGCCCGGCCTGGCCCGGCGTCTCGGGCTCGGGCCCGGCGACCTGTGGGTCAAGCGCGACGACCTGACCGGCCTCGCGGGCGGCGGCAACAAGGCCCGCAAGCTCGCCGTGATCGTCGCCGACGCCCTCGCCCGGGGCTGCGACCACCTGGTGACCGGCGGGGGAGCGCAGAGCAACCACGCCAGGATGGCGGCCGCCGCCGCCAACATCGCCGGGCTGGGCTGCGACCTGCTGCTCACCCCCGGCGACGACAGCGGCAACCTGCTGCTCGACCGCGTGCTCGGCGCCGCCATCCGCTGGCTGGACGGCGGCCCGCTGCCGTACGCCGCGATGGAGGCCGCCATCGAGGAGCGCGCCCGCGAGCTGGCCGCGCGGGGCCGGCGGCCCTGCGCGATCCCGATCGGCGGCTCCTCGCCGCTCGGCGCCTCCGCCTACGTGGACGTGGGCCGCGAGCTGGCCGGCCGGCTGGACCCCGGCCTGGTGGTGGTCGCCGCCGGCTCCGGCGGCACGCAGGCGGGGCTGGCCGCCGGGCTCGGCGACCACGGCAAGGTGCTCGGCGTGGACGTCGGCGCCCGTCCCGGCCTGGCGGACGCCGTCCAGGAGCTGGCCGCAGAGGCCGCCGCCGTCGCCGGGCTGCCCGCCCGCGCGGCCGGTGCCGGCTGGACACCGGGCAGGCCGGCGACGGGTACGGCGCGCCGACCGACGCCGCCCTCGCCGCGCTGCGCGCCGCGGCGCGGACGGACGCCCTGCTGCTCGACCCGGTCTACACCGCCAAGGCGATGGCCGGCCTGTTCGCCGCCGCGCGCGAGGCCCCGAAGGGCACCCGGATCGTGTTCGTGCACACCGGCGGCCTGCCCGGCCTGCTCGCCTCCCGGTACGCCGGCTGGCTCACCAGCGAGCCGCCAGCCGCCGCCGCAGCCGGACCGGGAGCAGCGGCGGAGCCTTCCTGACCCGGCGGGCGCCGATCACCTGGAACAGCGCCCGCCGGTCGGTCATGCCGCCCTTGCCGCTCGGCTCCCTGCCGAACAACGCCACCAGCGTCGTCCGCACGCCGGTGCGCGCGCTCCACTCCTCGAAGGCCCGGCACTCGGCCGGGTCCTCCCCGCAGAACTCGTCGAACAGCAGCAGCGCGCCGTCGGAGAGCAGCGGCGTCACCCAGTCCAGCGCGCACGCCGTGGCCGACTCCAGGTCGGCGTCCAGGTGCGCCAGGCTGACCCGGCCCACCTCGGCGGCCAGCCCGGCGGTCAGCGAGTCGGCGAAGAAGCCCTCGACCACGCGCACCCCGCTCAGCCGCGGCACGGGCGTGGCGAAGGTGCCGGCCGGCAGGTTCTCGTAGCCCTCCGGCAGCCCCTGGAAGGAGTCGCAGGCGTAGATGCGCTTGCGGCGCTGCCGGCGGTCCCACAGCCGGGCCCGCCACAGCTCGTCCCTGATGACCCGGGTGGAGTGGCCCTTCCAGACGCCGAACTCCACGATGTGGCCGGGCACCGCCCGCGAGAGCTGCACGGCCAGCTCAAGGACCTGGGCGCGGGAGGGATAGGTGACCTTGTCCCTCAGCTCCGGCCACTCGCCGGTGGCGCCCCGCAGCCACGTCTCGCCGGCCAACGTGTTCTCTGTCATGTGACGACCCCTTCTGCGTACGACCGCGCGCGGGCGCGGCGAATCAGTCAGGGTGGGGTGCGGGCCACGCTGGATTACCGGTAGCAGTATGGTCGCCGCGGCGCCCCTCCGTCACCGGCTCGTCCGCATTCGCCCGGTAAAGCTGGCGTCCAGCATGGTTCGTGGCGGTCAGCCGTCCTCGCGCACGTGGCCGAGCTTGCCGGGGTCGCCGACCGTGTAGACGCCGCTGACCTGGGTGCCGTCCGGGGTCAGGTCCACGACCATCACGGCGTACGGGGCGTCCGCGACGAACACCACCGCCGACGGGTCGCCGTTGACCTCCCGGTAGCGGACCTCCGCCGCGCCGGCCAGCCGGGCCGCGGTGCCCGTGAGCACCCGGGCCACCTTGTCCGCGCCGTGGACGGGGCGCGCCGGGCGGTCGGCGCCGCCGTCGTACCAGAGCGTCACCTCGGGCGCGAGCAGCTTCAGCAGCGCCTCCAGGTCGCCGCCGAACGCCGCCGCCAGGAACCGCTCGGTCACCTCGCGCTGCGTCCTGGCGTCCACCCGGCGGCGGGGGCGGCGGGCCCGCACGTGCTCGCGCGCCCGGTGCGCGAGCTGCCGCACCGCGGCCGGGTTGCGCCCGAGCAGGGCGGCGATCTCGGTGTGCCGGTAGGCGAACACCTCGTGCAGGATGAACACCGCGCGTTCCAGCGGGCTCAGCGTCTCCAGCATCGCCAGCGACACCGACTCGGCAGTCTGCCCGTCGGCGGACGGCCCGTCGGCGGCCGGCTTGTCGGCGGCCGGCCCGGTGAGCAGCGGCTCGGGCAGCCACGACCCGACGTAGGACTCGCGGCGGCGGCGCAGCGCCGACTGCTGGGCGAGGGCCTGGTTGACGGCGACCCGCACCAGGTAGGCGCGCGGGTGCTCGACGGCGGCCAGGTCGCCGTCGCCGGAGCGGGCCGCCCAGGCCAGCCACGTCTCCTGGAGCACGTCCTCGGTGTCGGACACGCTGCCGAGCATGTTGTACACCATGGAGAACAGCAGCTCGCGGTGGGCGGCGAACACCTCCGTCGGGTCGGTGCCGGGCATCGGGGCTCCTCACTGTGCCGGGTACACCTCTGAGAGGCGGCCCGGCGTCCGGGATGTGACGTTCACGCCCGGAGTGTGAGCAGGCTCACTCCTCCTCGGCCAGCACCCGCTGGGCGACGGCGAAGGCGGCGTTGGCGGCGGGCACGCCGCAGTAGACGGCGCTCTGCAGCAGCACCTCGCCGATCTCGTCCGGCGTCAGGCCGTTGCGGAGGGCGGCGCGCACGTGCATGGCCAGCTCCTCCAGGTGGCCGCGGGCGACCAGCGCGGTCAGCGTGACGCAGCTCCGGGTGCGCCGGTCCAGGCCGGGCCTGGTCCAGATCTCGCCCCACGCGTAGCGGGTGATGAAGTCCTGGAAGTCCCTGGTGAACGGGGTGGTGCGGGCGGCGGCCCGGTCCACGTGGGCGTCGCCCAGCACCTCGCGCCGCACCCGCGTGCCCGGCACGGACGGCAGGTGGGCGAGCAGCGCCGCCGTCACCCGCTCCGGCTGGTCGGCGGGGGCGAGGTGGGCGGCGCCGGCCAGCTCGACCAGCGTCGCGCCGGGAATGCCGTCGGCCAGCTCCCTGGCGTGCGCGGGCGGCGTCGCCGGGTCGTCGCGGCCCGCCACGACCAGGGTGGGGGCCTTGATCGCGGCCAGCTCGCCGCGCACGTCGTAACCGGCCAGGGCGTCGCAGCAGGCCGCGTACCCCTCGGGGTCGGCCGCCGCCAGGTCGTCCAGCAGCGCCCGGTCGGGCGGGCCGGCGAACCAGCGCCCCGCCGTCGCCTCCAGCAGCGGGCCGGTGCCCTCGGCGCGCACCAGCCGGGCCCGCTCGCGCCACGCCTCGGGCTCGCCGAAGCGGGCCGAGGAGCAGACCATCGCCAGTGACCGCACCCGCCCGGGGTGGCGCAGCGCGAGGCTCGCGCCGATCGCGCCGCCGATCGAGACGCCCGCGTAGTGGAAGCTCGCGAAGCCCGCCGCGTCGGCCGCCGCCAGCACCAGCCCGGCCAGGTCGCCGACGGAGGCGACGGGCGCGGGCGGGGAGCCGCCGTGGCCGGGCAGGTCGAAGCGCAGCACCCGGAACGTGCGCGCCAGCGCGGCGAGCTGCGGCTCCCACAGGCGCAGGGACGTGCCGAGCGACGGCCCGAGGATCAGCGGCTCGCCGGTCTCCGGCCCGTCCAGCACGTGCTGCAGCATCGTCAGTCCTCCTCGATCGCCCGCTCCACCAGGGCGCGGGCGGCGCCCGTGGAGCCGGACAGGGTCAGGTTCGCGCGCATGCGCTCCGGGTGCACCCGCAGGCCCTCGACCAGCTCGGCGGCGTCGCGGGCGGCCCCGGCGACCACGCGCAGGCACTCGCGCAGGGGCTGCCACTCGGCGTGCCAGGCCCCGGGGGGACGCTCGTCCTCGGCGGCGAGGGAGGCGTACAGGACGGCGGCCAGCGGCGGGACCTGCCGGGCCGCCGCGGCGATCATGGTGGCGCGGACGGGGTTGCGCTTGTGCGGCATGGACGACGAGCCGCCGCCGACGCCCTCGGACAGCTCGCCCACCTCGGTCCGCGACAACACCAGCACGTCGGCGGCCGGCTTGCCGAGCGCCCCCGACGCGAAGGCGAGCGCCCCGGCCAGGTCGGCGACGGGGGTGCGCAGCACGTGCCAGGGCAGCGCCGGTTCGGCCAGCCCCAGCTCGGCCGCGAACCGCGCCACGAGCCGCAGCGCGCCGCCCCCGCCCCCGTTGCCGCCCGGGCCCGGCAGGTCGTCCTGGAAGGCGGCCAGGGTGCCGGCGGCGCCGCCGAGCTGCACCGGGAGCGCGTCCCTCGCGGCGCGCAGCCGGTCGCGGGCGTCGAGGACGAGCCTGCGCCAGCCCGCTGCCTTCAGCCCGAACGTGGTCGGCACCGCCTGCTGGGTGAGCGTCCGCGCGGCCATCACGGTGTCGCGGTGCGCGGCCGCCAGCCCGGCCAGAGCGCGGGCGACCCGGTCGAGGTCCGCCAGAACCGGGCCGAGCGTCCGGTGCGCCACCAGCATGAGCGCCGTGTCCATGATGTCCTGGCTGGTCGCGCCCCGGTGCACGTACGCGCCGTGCGGCCCGGCCGCCGCGCGCAGGTCCGCCACCAGCGGGATCACCGGGTTGCCGCCGGAGCGCGCCCGCGCGGCGAGCCCCGGCAGGTCGAAGGCCGCCACCCGGGCCGCCTCCGCCACCGCCCCGGCCGCCTCCGCGGGCGCGGCCCCGAGCGCCGCCTGGGCGCGGGTCAGCGCGACCTCGGCGTCCAGCAGGGCCCGCAGCACGGCGACGTCGCCGGTCTCGGCGGCCGCGCCCCGCATGGGGGACAGCAGCCCGAGGTCGGCCTCCGGGTCACCCGAAGTCAAGGAAGACCGTCTCCTTCTCGCCCTGCAGGTGGATGTCGAAGCGGTAGACGCCCTCGCGCTCCTGCCGGGCCAGCAGCGTCTCGCGCCGCCCGGGCGGCAGCGTGTCCAGGAAGGCCGCCTCGCCGTCGAAGTAGACGCGGGTGAACAGGTGGTGGAGCAGGCCGCGGGCGAACACGCACACGCTGATGTAGCCGTTCCCCGGCATGAGCGTGCGCAACCCGTAACGGCCGTCGGCGTCGGTCGGCACCCGGCCGAAGCCGGTGAAGTCGAGGCCGTGCCGGCCGAGGACGGCCCCGTTCACCGGGTCGCGCCGCAGCGAGCCCGGCCTGCCGCGCAGGTCGCCGGACGGGTCGGCCTGCCAGAACTCCAGCAGCGCGTCCGGCACCGGCGCGCCCGCGCCGTCGTGGACGTACCCCTGTACGGTGATCCCGCCGTCGGCGAGGTCGCCGCCGCCGGGGAACGGCAGCGCGAAGCCGTAGAACGGGCCGATCGTCTGCGAGGGCGTCGGCTTCATCGGCCTTCCTCCATCCAGGTCGCGGCCGGGCCGTCGAGGACGATGTCCCAGCGGTAGCCCAGCGAGATCTCGGGCACGGACAGGTCGTGGTCGTAGGCGGACACCAGCCGCTGCCTGGCCCGCTCGTCGGTCACCGACTGCAGCACCGGGTCGTAGGGGAACAGCGGGTCGCCGGGGAAGTACATCTGGGTGACCAGCCGCTGCGTGAACGCCGTGCCGAACACCGAGAAGTGGATGTGCGCCGGCCGCCAGGCGTTGACGTGGTTGCGCCACGGGTACGGCCCCGGCTTGATCGTGGTGAAGCAGTAGCGGCCCTCGTCGTCGGTCAGGCAGCGCCCCACGCCGGAGAAGTTCGGGTCGAGCGGGGCGGGGTGGTCGTCGCGCTGGTGCCGGTAGCGGCCGGCGGCGTTGGCCTGCCACACCTCGACGAGCTGGCCGCGCACCGGCCGCCCGTCGCGGTCGAGCACCCGGCCGCGCACGGTGATGCGCTCGCCGAGCGGCTCGGCCAGGTGCTGCCTGGTGAGGTCGGAGTCGAGCGCGGTCACGTCGGTGACGCCGAACACCGGCCCGGCCAGCTCGGCCGCCTCCGGGTCCTTGACGGCAAGCAGCGGCAGCTTGGGGTGGCGGAGCAGGCTGCTGCGGTAGGGGGCGAAGTCGCGCAGCGGCTGGTTCGCCTCCTCGCCCTCGTGGGCCCGGTGCAGCTCGGCGATCTCGCCGTCGATGTCGGCTTGGGTGAGGGGTGTGCTCATCGGGGGCTACCTTTCCAGTACGACGGCCAGGCCCTGGCCGACGCCGATGCAGAGACAGGCCAGGCCGACGCCGGACCCGGCCGCCGCCAGGCGGTGCGCCACGGCGCCGGTGATGCGGGCGCCGGACGCGCCGAGCGGGTGGCCGAGCGCGATCGCGCCGCCGTCCGGGTTGACCAGGGCCGGGTCGAGGTCCGGCAGCTCAGCCAGGCAGCCGAGCGTCTGCGCGGCGAACGCCTCGTTCAGCTCGACGGTGGCGAGGTCGGCGAAGGTCCGGCCGGCCTTGGCGAGGGCCCGGTTCGCGGCCTCGACGGGGCCGAGGCCGAAGTAGCGGGGTTCGAGAGCGCTGGCGGCGCCGGCGGTGATCCGCGCCAGGGGTTCGCGGCCGCCCAGCCCGTCCTCGTCGGTGAGCAGCAGCGCCGCCGCGCCGTCGTTGAGCGGGGAGGAGTTCCCCGCGGTGACCGTGCCCTCCTTGCGGAAGACCGGCTTGAGCCGGGCGAGCTTGTCCAGCGAGGTGTCCTCGCGGATGCCCTCGTCCCGCGTCACGTCCCCGACGGGAACGATCTGCCGCCCGAACGCGGCCTTGGCCGCCTTCTGGTGGCTGGCCAGCGCGTAGGCGTCCTGCTCCGCGCGGGTGATGCCGTGCTTGTCGGCGATCAGCTCGGCGCCCTCGCCGAGCGGCACCGTGTGCTCGGCGGGCATCCGGGGGTTGACCAGCCGCCAGCCGAGCGTCGTGGAGACCAGCTCGGCGCCGCCCGCGGGGAAGGCCCGGTCGGGCTTGGGCAGCACCCACGGGGCGCGGGTCATCGACTCGACGCCGCCGGCGATCACGGTGGAGGCGTCGCCGAGCGCGATCATCCGGTACGCCTGGATGACGGCCTCCATGCCGGACCCGCACAGCCGGTTCACGGTCGCGCCCGGCGTCGTCACGGGCAGCCCGGCCAGCAGCGCGGCCATCCTGGCGACGTTGCGGTTCTCCTCGCCGGCGCCGTTGGCGTTGCCGAGGATCACCTCGTCGGGGGCCTCGACGCCGTTGCGCTCGGCGACCGCCCTGACCACGTGCGCGGCCAGGTCGTCGGGGCGGACCCCGGCCAGCGCGCCGTTGTGCCGGCCGAACGGGGTGCGGACGGCGTCCACCACGTAGACGGTCTTCATGCCAGGACCTCCGCTTCCGTGCGCTCGCGCAGCTCCTCGACGCTGACCCCGGGCGCGGTCTCCACCAGGCGCAGCCCGTCCCCGGTGACGTCGAGGACGCCGAGGTCGGTGATGATCCGGTGGACGCACGCCTGCCCGGTGAGCGGCAGCGAGCACTCCTTGACGATCTTCGGCGAGCCGTCCTTGGCCGTGTGATCCATGATCACGATGACCCTGCGCGCGCCGTGGACCAGGTCCATGGCCCCGCCCATGCCCTTGACCAGCTTGCCGGGCACCATCCAGTTGGCGAGGTCGCCCCCGGCCGACACCTGCATCGCGCCCAGCACCGCCACGTCGATGTGGCCGCCGCGGATCATCCCGAACGACAGCGAGGAGTCGAAGAACGACGCCCCCTCCCGCACGGTGACCGTCTCCTTGCCGGCGTTGATCAGGTCGGGGTCGACCTCGTGCTCCCGGGGGTAGGGGCCGACGCCGAGCACGCCGTTCTCGGAGTGCAGGATCACGTCCACGTCGTCCGGCAGGAACGACGGGATGCGGGTCGGCAGGCCGATGCCCAGGTTGACGTAGTCGCCGTCGCGCAGCTCGGCCGCCGCGCGCGCCACCATCTCGTCCCGCGTCCAGCTCATGATCGGGTGGTCCCTCCCCGCGCCGGAGGCGCGGACGTCGTACGCCGCTCGATGCCCTTGGCGGCGGCCTGCTCGGGGGTCAGCACGAGCACCCGCTGGACGAAGACGCCGGGCAGGTGCACCTCGTCCGGGTCCAGCTCGGTCAGCTCCTCGACCTCGGCGACCGTGACGCGCCCGGCCATCGCGGCCAGCGGGTTGAAGTTGCGCGCCGACTTGTTGAAGACGAGGTTGCCGTGCCGGTCGCCCTTGGCCGCGCGGACCAGCGCGAAGTCCGTGGTGATGCTGCGCTCCAGCACGTACGGCCGCCCGTCGAACTCGCGCACCTCCTTGGCCGGCGAGGCCGCGGCGACCGAGCCGTCCGGGTTGTGCCGCAGCGGCAGCCCGCCCTCGGCCACCGGCGTGCCCACCCCGGCCGGGGTGTAGAAGGCCGGGATGCCGGCCCCGCCGGCGCGCAGCCGCTCGGCCAGGCTGCCCTGCGGGGTCAGCTCGACCTCCAGCTCGCCGCCCAGGTACTGGCGGGCGAACTCCTTGTTGTCGCCGATGTAGGAGGCCGTCACGCGCGCGATGCGCCCGGCGGCCAGCAGCACGCCGAGGCCGCCGCCGTCCACGCCGCAGTTGTTCGACACCACGGAGATGCCGGTCACGCCGGTGTCGTAGAGGGCCTGGATCAGCACGTTCGGGATGCCGCTCAGGCCGAAGCCGCCGACCGCGAACGACGCGCCGTCCCGCACGCCGGCCAGCGCCTCCTCGGCCGAGCCGACCACCTTGTCTCTCCGCACGACGCTCCAATTCACCGGGAGTGTTCGCATAGTGAACTTTTGTCCACTATTGTGCTGTCGAGTATCTGTAATGGACGGCGCTCCTGTCAAAGGATCTCCGCTGATCGAGGAGGGACGCTTGGACGCGGCCGGGACCCTCGAACGCGGCCTGACCGTGCTGCGCGTGCTGGCCGGCGAGCCGGGCCGGCCCATGGCGGCGACCGACCTGGTGCGCGCGACCGGGCTGGCCCGCTCCGCGGTGGACCGGGTGCTCGCCACCTTCGCCCACCTCGGCTACCTGCGCTTCGACGGGCGGCAGGTACGGCTCACGCCCCGGCTGATGGAGCTGGGGGAGGCGTACCTGGCGGGCGGCGGCCTGCGCGACGCGCTGTCCCCGGAGGCCGAGCGGCTGGCCGAGGAGCTGGACGAGTCGGTGTCGCTGGCCGTGCCGGACGGGGAAGGGGTGCGCTTCGTCGCGCAGTTCACCCGGCGGCGCACCATGGCGGTGGCCTTCCGGGTGGGCGACCTGCTGCCCGCCGCCCGGTGCGCGGCCGGGCTCGCGCTGCTGGACCCGGCCGCGCCGTGGGCGGTGGACGACCAGCTCGTGGAGCCGGGGCTGGTGGCCGTCGCGGTGCCCGTGCGTGACCCGTCCGGGACGGCGGTCTGCGCGGTCAGCGTGGTCAGCCACACCAGCCGGCACACCGCGGCCGGGCTGCGCGAGCACGCGCTGCCGCGCCTGCGCGAGACCGTCACCCGCATGGAGGCCGCCCTCTCCGCCCCGCCCGCGACCGCCCCCGCGACCGCCCCCGCGACCGCCCCCGCGACCGCCGCCGCCGGGCCGCCGGCCGGCGCGGAAGAGGACCGTTCGCGGGCCGCCAAGCAGGAGCTGGGCGCCGGCTACCTCCAGTCGCTGGCCCGCGGCCTCGCCGTCCTGGTGGCGCTCGGCCGCCCCGGCGGCGCGACCCTCGCCGACGCCTCCCGCGCGACCGGCCAGCCCCGCGCCACCGTCCGCCGCGCGGTCCAGACCCTGGAACGGCTCGGCTACGCCGCCGCCCGCGGCTCCCGCTTCGTGCTGCTGCCGAAGGTCCTGGAGCTGGGCTACGCCCACCTGTCCGGGCTGCCCTTCCGCGCCGTCGTGCAGCCGCACCTGGCCGACCTGGTGGCCCGGGTGCACGAGTCCGCCTCGGTCGCCGTGCTGTCCGGCGAGGACATCGTCTACCTGGCCCGCGTCCCGACCCGCCGGATCATGAGCGTGGACATCACGGTCGGCACCCGCTTCCCCGCCTACGCCACGTCCATGGGCCGGGTCCTGCTCGCCGCCCTGCCCGAGGAGCGGCTGGACGGCATCGCGGTCAAGCCGCTGTCGCGCCACACGGTCACGGGCACCGCCGAGCTGAAGGCCGCCGTGCGCCGGGCCGCCGCCGACGGGTACGCCCTGGTGGACCAGGAGCTGGAGGAGGGGGTGCGGTCGCTGGCGGTCCCGATCCGCGACGGCTCGGGGCGGGTCGTGGCCGCCGTCAACGTCGCCACGCACGCCAGCCGCGCCACCGCCGCCGCCCTGGTGCGCGACGTCCTGCCCGAGCTGCGGGAGGCGGCCGCCCGGATGGAGGCCGACCTCGCGTTCGTGCACGGCCCCGCCTGGAACGGGGCGCTGCCCGAGGTGGTCAGGCTGGGCCGCTGAGCGCGGGCCTCGCCGGCCCGCTCAGCCGCGCTGGCGGCCGTGCCACCGCTTGTCGGCGACGGCCCAGGCGGTGTCCCAGTGGCGGTAGCGGCGGCGGTCCAGCAGCCACTGCCCGGTCATCAGGCCCATGGCGGCCAGCATGGCCGCCGTCAGCAGCACGAAGACCGTCATGCCCGCGCCGCGGAAACGGATCTCCAAGGGCTTCTTCGGCGGGGTGGCCGGCCGTCCCTGCCCGTCGATCCAGATCCGCACCTGCGTGCCGCTCGCGGCCAGCCCCGGGGCCACCACGTCGCCGGTGCGCGCCACGCCCTCGGGGGTCGTCCACCGGGCCCTGGCCTGCGGCGGCTGCGCGGCCGCCTCGCTGAACGACGCCCTGGCCGCCGGCGCGTCCTCCAGCAGCACCGCCGTCACCTGCTGCCGGCCGCCCGGCCCCACCCGCGTCTCGGCCATCCCCGCCTCGTACGTGGCCAGCCCCGCGAGCACCGCCGGCCACACGCTCAGCAGCACCAGCAGGACCGCCCCCGCCACCAGGGCGGACTCCTGGCGGTCGGAACGGCGGCGCAGGGGATTGCCGTCCAGCCGGTATCTGCGCACGAGCATCATCAGGGAATCGAGAGCCGTCCTCATCGCGCACCTCCTTGAGAACACCAAGGTGCCCCCCAACTGCCCTGATGAGCAGTGCCATAAGCCTCACCCGCGCGGGACCTTCGCCCTTCGCCGGAACTCCGCGGGGACACCGCTCGTTCTCCGGGCGGCAAGCAGTGATCATGAGCAACGATCGTCAACAGGGAGAGCAGAGCCGTGGTCTTCAAACGGATGCTGGGCGCACTCGGCGTCGGGGCGCCCTCGGTGGACACCGTCCTGTCCACGCCGCGCACCCGGCCGGGCGGGACGCTGCAGGGCGAGGTCCGGCTCGAGGGCGGCGACTTCGACGCCGAGATCGAGCACGTCACGCTCGGCCTGGTGGCCCGCGTGGAGATCGAGTACGGCGACTCGGAGGGCGCGCGGGTGGAGGAGTTCGCCCGGCTCCAGGTCTCCGGCCCGTTCACGCTGCGCAAGGGCGAGGACCGCGTGCTGCCCTTCACGATGCCCGTGGCGTGGGAGGCGCCGATCAGCGAGATCGGCGGGCAGCCGCTGCGCGGCATGGTGCTCGGCGTCCGCACCGAGCTGGCCATCGCCAAGGCCGTGGACAAGGGCGACCTCGACCCGTTCGCGGTCGAGCCGCTGCCGTCGCAGCTCCGCATCCTGGAGGCGTTCCTCGACCTCGGCTTCCAGTTCAGGTCCGCCGACCTGGAGGCCGGCCGGCTCGTCGGCGTGGACCAGCGGCTGCCGTTCTACCAGGAGATCGAGTTCTACCCGCCGCCGCAGTACCGCGGCCAGGTCAACGAGGTCGAGGTCACCTTCGTCGCCACCCCCGACGGGCTGACCACCGTCCTGGAGGCCGACAAGCGCACCGGCCGCCACTCCTCCGGCGACGCCATCGACCACTTCACCGTCAGCCACGCCGACGCCCTCCGCACCGACTGGCGGGGCGAGGTCGAGCGCTGGCTCCAGCGCCTGACCCAGTACGGCGGCCACCACGGCGACCCGCACGGGCACTACGGCCACCCCGGACATCACGGCCACCCCGGACATCACGGCCACTGCGACGACGACCACCATCGCGGGGGCGGCATGGGCCTCGGCGCGGTGGCCGCCGCGGGCGCCCTCGGCGTCGCGGGCGGCCTGGTGGCGGGCGAGGTCGTCGAGGAGATCTTCGAGGGCGACGACGGCGGCGGCGACGAGTGGTGACGCCGGGCCGCCGGCCCGGGCGCTGACCCGCCGGCGGGGGTCACGGAGCGAGGCCCGTGACCGCCCGTCCCGTCACTCGCGGCGCCGGACGTACATGCCGGCGGTCAGCGACACGCCGAGCGCCGCCAGCGCGACCTGGATGGCCAGCTCGATCCAGTCGATGCCCCTGGTGTCGGCCACGCCGAGCATCGCCGCGAGCGCGGTGCCGATGAGCGCCGCGACCACGCCGATGACGATGGTGAGCCAGATCGGGATGCGCTGGCGGCCGGGCACGACGAGCCGTCCGAGAGCGCCGATCACGACGCCGATGACGAGGGCCGAGATGATGCCGGTGATTTCCACGGTACGACTCCCGACTAAGAGACGATGAACCGTCATCCCGGCAACGAACGAGCCGGCCTCCAGGTGCCGGAGCCGGGCCGAGTAGGGACGAGTCGGGACGAAGGTCCCGCCTCTGCGTGGCTTTCGCCTCCGTGCCCGCCCGCCGCCCGCTGATGTCCTGGTGGTGAGCTTTCGCACCACTGGACGGAGGAGGCGGCCATGGGGACGCACAGCCACCCGACAGGCACGGCCAAGCCCGGCCCGGAGAAGAAGGCGCCCGCGCCGCCGCCCGAGGAGCCCGCGCCCAAGGGCGGCCGCTGGTTGTGGATCGCCGGGCTGCTGGTCCTGGTCGCCTGGCTGGCCGGGCCGATGCTGCTGGCCGCGCAGGGCGGCGGCGGCGCCCGCGTCCCGTACAGCGACTTCATCGCCCGGGTGGACGCCGGCCAGGTGCAGGCCGTGACGGTGGACGACGCCGGCGCGGCCACCGTGACGCTGCGCGGCGGCGACACCGTCGACACCCAGATCCCCACCGCCCTCGGCGTCGCCGGGCTGGAGAGCCGCCTGGCCGCCCACCGCGTGACGGTCACGGCGACCTCGTCCAGCGGCACGTTCGGGACGCTGCTGATGTCGTTCCTGCCGCTGATCCTCATGGTGGGCGTGTTCTGGTGGCTGATGCGGCGGGGGCAGAACGCGTTCGCCGGCGGGATGGGCGGCTTCGGCCGGTCCCGCGCCAAGATCATCGAAGCGGAGCGGCCCGCCACGCGCTTCGCCGACGTCGCCGGGTACGAGGGCGTCAAGCAGGAGATCGGCGAGGTCGTGGACTTCCTGCGCGCCCCCGAACGCTACGCGGCGGCCGGCGCCAAGCCGCCGCGCGGCGTGATCATGGTGGGCCCGCCCGGCACCGGCAAGACGCTGCTGGCCCGCGCCGTCGCCGGGGAGGCCGAGGTGCCGTTCCTGTCGGTGACCGGGTCGGGGTTCGTGGAGATGTTCGTCGGGGTGGGCGCCTCCCGCGTCCGCGACCTGTTCGACGAGGCCCGCCGCCGCGCTCCCTCGATCGTCTTCATCGACGAGATCGACGCCATCGGCGGGCGCCGCGGCTCGATCGTCACCGGCGGCGGCAACGACGAGCGCGAGCAGACCCTCAACCAGCTCCTCGCCGAGATGGACGGCTTCGACCAGTCCAGCGGCATCGTCGTGCTGGCCGCCACCAACCGCCCGCAGACCCTGGACGCCGCGCTGCTGCGGCCCGGCCGCTTCGACCGGCAGGTCACCGTGCCGCTGCCCACGCAGGGCGAGCGCGCCGCCATCCTCGCCGTGCACGCGGGCGGCAAGCACCTCGCGCCCGAGGTGGACCTCGGCGTGCTGGCCCGCGCCACGCCCGGCTTCTCCGGCGCCGACCTGGCGAACCTGGTCAACGAGGCCGCCATCAACGCCGTCCGCGACGGGCGCACCACGATCACCGTGGCCGACTTCGACGCCGCCCGCGACCGCGTCCTGCTCGGCCGCAGGGAGACCTCGAACGCGCTGCTGCCGCAGGAGCGGCGCGCGGTGGCCGTGCACGAGTCGGGGCACGCGCTCATCGCGGCGCTGTGCGAGCACGCCGACCCGGTCGCCAAGGTCACCATCCTGCCCGCCGGGCTCACCCTCGGCGTCACCGAGCAGCTTCCCGAGGCCGAGCGGCACCTGTACAGCGAGAGCTACCTGCGCGACCTGCTGGCCGTGCGGCTCGGCGGGCGGGCCGCCGAGCTGGTCGTGCTCGGCGAGGGCTCCACCGGCGCGGCCAACGACCTGGCCGGCGCCACCCAGATCGCCACCCGCATGGTGCGCGACTTCGGCCTGTCCGGCCGGCTCGGCCCCGTCGGCTACGGCTCCGACAGCCTCGTCCTGGACGGCGGCGACGACTCGCCGCTCCGCAGGGGGTACTCCGAGCACACCCAGCGCCTCATCGACCAGGAGGTGGCACTGCTGCTGCGCACCGCCGAGCAGCGCGCGGCCGGGCTGCTGCGCGCCCACCGGGCCGCCCTCGACCGGCTGACGGGGCTGCTGATCGAGCAGGAGACGGTGGACGGCGACGCGGTCACGGCGGTGCTCCGGGCCACCAGGACGGAGGCGTTCGAGCCGTTCGAGCCCGCGCCCGCCGCCGCCGGCCTGACGGCCACGGGGGCCTAGGTACGGCGGGGCCCGCAGGGGGAAGAATGCCAACGTCACCCGCCGCGGGAGGGCACATGTCGCAGGGCCGTCAGGCCGCGCACACGCGCAGGCTGATCCGCCGGACGCTGATCGAGCTGGTGGAGGAGAAGGGCTTCGCGGACGTGAGCGTGGCCGACATCGCGCACCGGGCGATGATCGACAGGAGCACGTTCTACCGCCACTACCGCGACAAGGACGACCTGGTCGAGCAGATCTTCAACGAGATCGCCGGCGAGCCCGGCGCGGGCGGCGAGGCGCCCGGCGGCGGCACGCCCGACCGCATCGGCTGGTGGACCGAGATGTTCGAGCACTTCGGCCGGCACGCCGAGCTGTACCGGGCGCTGCTCGGGCCCGGCGGCAGCCCCGTCTTCGCCGCCCGGCTGCGCGAGCGGTGCGCGCAGGTGGCGCGGCGGCGGATGCGGGTCATGAGCGGCCCGGAGGGGGCGGGGGAGCCCGGCGTCCCCGAGGACCTGGTGTTCGTGCTGGCCGCGAACCTCATCGTGGGCACCGCCGCCTGGTGGCTGGACAGCCCGCTGCGGTACACGCCGGGGCAGATGGCGCGGGCGGTGGTGCGGCTGCTCGGCGAGCACCACTTCGAGGTGCTCGGCCTGGGCCGGGAGCTCGCCGTGGAAGGGGACCTCGTCGGCGGCGACTGACATCTCCCGTCGTCCGGCAGGCGGAAGACCTTCGCGCCGGGGCCCCCGTCGCGGAGCCGGGCCTGTTGACACGGCACCCCCCACCCCACGAAACTCTCCCGAAACACCGCAAGGTGCGTACTGTAAACGTTTACGGCTCCCCTCGGAGTGGTCGATGCCCCTGCCTCGCTGGATCGGCGCCGCCGCGCTGACCGCCCTCGCCGCGTTCACCCTCCTCGCCCCGCCCGGCGAGACGGACACGCGCGCGGGCGGCACGCTCACCACCGGCTCGGCGCCCTCGCCGGCCCTCGGCGGCGAGGCCGTCGCCTACACCGCCTACCTCCCCGCCGGCTACGACCGGGGCAAGGACCGCCACCCCGTCCTCTACCTGCTGCACGGCCGCGGCGACACCATGCAGGCGTGGACCCGCGTCAAGACCGTCCTCGACGACCTGATCGGCAGCAGGCGCATCCCGCCGGTCATCGCGATCATGCCGGACGCCCCGTGGAGCGACCGCGGAAGCTGGTACACCGACTCCCGCTACACCGGCTCCGACCTGCCCGGCCGCAAGGTCGAGACCGCGCTCGCGCACGACCTGGTCGGCCACGTCGACGCCACCTACCGCACCGCCCCGATCCGCGAGGCCCGGCTGGTCGGCGGCTACTCGATGGGCGGCGCGGGCGCGCTCCGCCTCGCCCTCGCCCACCAGGACGTCTTCAGCGCCGCCGCCGTGCTCAGCCCCGCCGTCTACACCCCGCTGCCGCCCGGCGACTCCTCCGCCCGCGACTACGGCGCCTTCGGCCAGGGCGCGGAGAAGTTCTCCGACGACGTCTACCGCGAGCTGAACTACCCGGCCCTGCTGCCGGAGCTGGACCCCGACCTGCCGGTGCGGCTGTTCGTGGCCGTCGGCGACGACGAGTACGCCAACCCCGACCCCGCCGACGCCCGCCACGACCTCGACTTCGAGTCCGCCGCCCTCTACAACGCCGCCCGCCGCTCGCCCGCCGTCTCCGCCCAGCTCCGCGTCCTGGACGGCGGCCACGACTGGACGGTCTGGACGCCCGCCTTCGAGCAGGCCATGGCCGAGCTGGGCCCCGGCCTCAGCGTCACCCCGCCGGCCGGCCTGCCCGCCCCGCTGCACGGCACGGCGGCCGGCGACTGGGCCGGCGGCGTCGCCGCCCACGCCGACGGCTCCCGCACGCTCGGCTACGCCGCCGGCGGCCCGGTCGGGGGCCAGCAGCACGCCGGCCGGCTGGACGCCGTCCTCACCCGCACCGGCGCGGGCGGCTGGACCCGGCAGCTCGGCACCGCCGCCGACGAGCGCCTTTACGGCGTCGCGGCGCTGCCCGACGGCGGCGTGCTGGCCGCCGGCCACACCAAGGGCGACCTCGACGGCAGGCACCCGGGCAACGCGGCCGACGACGCGTTCGTGGCCAGACTCGGCCCGGACGGCGCGGTGCGCTGGATCACCCAGTTCGGCGCGCCGGACGCCGCCGACCGCCTCTACGGCCTGGCCGCCGCGCCCGACGGCGGCGCGTACGTCGCCGGCTACACCAAGGGCTCGCTCGACGGCCGCAACGCCGGCGACAAGGACGCCCTGGTCGCCCGCCTCACCCCGGCCGGCGAGCTGGCCTGGCTCCGCCAGTACGGCGGCCCCGGCGAGGACAAGGCGTACGGCGTGGCCGCCGACGCCGCGAACGTCTACGTCGCCGGCAGCGCCACCGCCGCCCTCCCGGGCGCGTCCGCGCTCGGCGGCCTCGACGGCTGGCTCGCCGCGTTCGCCGCGGGCGACGGCGGACGGGCGTGGGCCACGACCGCCGGCGGCGCGGGCGACGACCGGCTGAACGCGGTCACCGTCAGCACCGGCGGCCTCGCGGTCGCCACCGGCGCGGTCGCCGGGGACGCCTACACCGCCGCCTACACCGCCCGCGGCAAGCAGCGCTGGACCCACACCCTCGCCACCCCGGCCGCCGACGAGGGCGCGGCGGTGGTCCCGCTGCCCGGCGGCGAGGTCGAGGTCGCCGGCCACACGCGGGGCCGGGTGGGCGTGCAGGCGGGCGGCGCGGACGTGCTCACCCTCCGCCTCGACGCCAGGGGCAGGCAGCGCGCCGCCGCCCAGTTCGGCACCGCCAGGGACGACGCCGTCGACCCCTTCGCCGAGCCGAACCTGTTCGCCGCCGCCACCCCGTCCGGCCAGGTCCTGGTCACCGGCCTCACCTACGGCGCCCCGCAGGGCGGCGCCGCGCCGGGAAACGGGGACGTCTTCCTCGCCGCCGTCGCCCCGGAGACCGGCCTGCCATCCTGATCAGCCACATTCGTCCCTCCTGCGGGTAAGCGTCCCCTGGCCGCCGGAGTCCTCGCTCGCCCCTCGACGGTCCGCGCATGCTTGGCGGACAGCAGGAGCCGGGGGGCGGAGTCGTGGACTGGATGGCGGCCGCGGGCCTGGGGGCCGTGGGCGGGACGATCGTCGAGATCCTGTACGTGTGGAGCTCGCTGACGGCCTGGCAGCAGGCGCGCAGGAAGGCGCGGGCGCGCCGGCGCGCCCGGCTGCCCCGGCTGGAGGAGTACCTGGACCCGGCCGCGGACACCCTGGTGGCCGCCACCCGGCTGGCGCTGGGGGCCGCTGCCGCGCTGCTGTTCCGCGACCAGATCACCGGGACGATGGCGGCGATCGCCGTCGGCGCCTCCGCGCCGGCGCTGCTCCGCCAGGTCGGCACCCTGCGGACGTTGCGCCCCGTCGCCGAGGAGGCGTCCGCGGTGGCCGAGCCGCGGGAGGCGGCGCGGTGAGAAGCCTGGGGGAGCGGTACTGGCACGCCCTCATCGACACCCGCCCGGTCGAGCCGGCGCCGCCGCTGGACCGGCGCGCCGGGCTGTGGCGGCGCTACTGGGCGTCCCTGCTCGGCCTCCCCCCGTCCCCGCCCGCCGCCGAGGAGCGGCGTCGCGGGGACCGGCGGTGGCCGGCGCTGTTCCTCCGGGCCGGGCTGCTGCCGGTGGCGGTCACCGGGCTCGCGCTCGCCCTCGGCGTCACGGTGCTCCTCCCGCCCGGCCGCCAGGACACCGGCGGCCAGGCCGCCGTCCCCACCGCGTCCAGGGCGGCGTCGGAGGCCGGCCGGAGCGAGGCCACGCAGAGCGCCCGCACGGCGACCCGCCCGGCCCTCGTGCTGGACCTCGTGCTGGACCTCCCGGCACGCGGCCGGAGCCTGTGGCGGATCACCCGCTCCGGCGTCCGCCCGGCCGTCCCCGCCACCGCGGACTTCGCCGTCTCCGGTTCCAGCGTCCGCGTGGATTCCGCCCGCGCCCGGACCGGCGGCTGCCCCGGCCGGGAGCGGCCGGCCGCCGCGCCGGTCACGCCGGGCCGGCCGCTGTGCCTGCGGACCCGCGCGGCCGGCCCGGTCACGACCGTGTTCGGCGTCCCGTCCGGCGGCCGGCTGCGGGTCGCCGTCACCGCGTCCTAGAACGTCACCAGCGGGTCGCCCACGAAGTCGGCGATGAAGTTGACGAAGAAGAAGCCGAAGAACAGGAAGTTCAGCACCAGGATGACGTAGTGCCACGGCCGCGGCCGGGCCGGCCGGGGCAGCCGGCTGTTGAGGTACATGAGCAGGAACGGGTAGATCAGCGCGCCCAGGTTCGACATGTTCGCCGACCACTCCACCAGCCCCACCGGCAGCGACTGGAAGATGATGACCGAGATGACCACCAGCAGCAGGATCATGAACGGGTAGTAGAAGCGCCGCGGGTCGCCCTCGATGAGCGCGCGCAGCCGCGGGCTGGAGGCGTTGGCGGCGTCCGTCGTCACCCGCACCATCGCCTCGAAGATGCCGAGCTGCGTGGAGAACAGGATCAGCACCCCCACCACCAGCGCGACGTAGAACACCACCCGCCCGTACTCGCCGCCGAGCGCGGCCGCGACGAACGTCGGCACGTTCGCGCGCGTCGGCTTCTCGCCCGACAGCGCGACCGCCTGCGCCATGAGGATCGTCGGCAGCAGCATGCCGAGGATCGCGCCGACGAAGAACACGCCCCACATGTCGATCATCAGCAGCCGGTACCAGCGCCGCCACAGCCCCCGGTTGCGTTCGTCGTCGGGGAAGGTGACGCCGCTGGCCAGGACGTTGGTCCGGCCGCCGCGCAGCCCCGCGAGGTAGCCGACGCGGTGGCCCATGCCGTAGCCCTTGTCGCGGTAGTGGCCCATGACGTACCAGTTGAGGCCGGAGGCGAGGGCGGTGAACCCGGCCAGCGCGCCGAGCTGCGTGGCCGTGATGCCGGCGGGCGGCGCGGCCGGGGTGAGGAAGCCGCGGACGCCCTCCCACCACAGGCTGAACGGCACCACGAGCAGGTCCACCGCGATCAGCGCGAGCAGGATCGCGCTGACCATCACCCAGTTGGCCAGCTCCAGCGCCCGGCTGATGCGGCGGGCGCCGGCCGTGATGAGGAAGACCAGCACCAGCAGGGCGACCGCCCACCAGCGCGGCTCGGTGGCGGCCGCGGCCGGGGGCACGCCGTGGATCAGCGCGTACACGCCCTGCCCCGCCGAGGCGGCCCAGCCGCCCGCGATGAACGCGAAGATCACGATGAGCACGGACAGCGGCACCCAGAGCGGCCAGCCCGGCGGCACCCGGCCCCAGCCGACCACCGGCGTCTCGCCGGTCGCGACGACGTAACGCGAGCACTCGACGTTGTAGAAAGTCTGCAGCAGCGCCGACACCACGATCACCCAGCCGACGCCGACGAAGCCGTACTGGCCCACGTTCAGCGGGCCGAGCAGCCACTCGCCGCTGCCGATCGAGATGCCGAGCGCGATCAGGCTGGGCCCGATCGCGTACTTCACGATCTCCTTGAACCCGATCCTGGAGACCTTGAAGACCTCCTCGGGCGTGGGCAAGTCGGTGACCTCGAGATCCGGGCGGCTGACTCCGAGCGGGTGCGTCATCTCACTGCCTCCTGCCGTTCAGGGTGATCCCGTACGAGGGCGGCAGCAAGACCCAACCGGTGGGTTTCGGCGGCAAAGCGACGGGCGGTTCGCGCGTGGCGTTACGCCGCGTTCCAGGATCGACTACGTACAGTGAGTGATGGTTGTCACTCCGTGACTACAGGGAGAGATTGTGAAAGGTAACCTCATAGCCGCCGGCGGGGTTCTCGCCGCCGCTGTCGCGATTGTCGGGCTGGCGGGCCCGGCGAACGCCCACACCGTCTGCGACCTCAGCGTCAACGACAACACCGGCGCACTCGGCATCGACACGAACGGCGTCTACGCCGGCCGTCGCGAGGCCCGCGCCTGCAAGGACAGCGACGACTGGCACGACCACGGCGACTGGGGCAAGGACGACGAGGACTGGTACAAGGAGATCGGCTGGGGCCGTGACCACCAGGGTCACGGCCACGGCTGGGGCGACTCCGGCAACGGCTGGGGCGAGTCGGGCAACGGCTGGCACAACTGGGGCGGGGGCGGCCAGCGCTACCCCGGTCCCTGGCTCGGCCGTTCCTAGCCGTTTCTAGGATCGGCGAGGTCCCGGGGACACGCGAGTGCCCCGGGACCCCCTCCGCTCCCTGACAGTCACGCCCCCTCCTCCACCTCCTCCTGGGCCCGCGGCCGCGCGGGCCCTTTCCGCATGCCCGCGCGCGGCGCCCCGGGCAGGCCGGAGGGACGCCCGGCCGCCCGCCTCGGCGGCGACCGGGCGTGACGCGAACCCGCTGCCGGGCCGCTACCGGTCGACGATCTCGTTCTTGCCGATGACCACGACCCCGCCGCGCGTCAGCGCGAAACGCGTGCGGTCGTACTCCAGGTCGAACCCGATGCGCGCGCCGTCCGGGATCACCACGTTCTTGTCGATGATCGCCTTGCGGACGATCGCGCCCCGCCCGACCTTCACGTTCTCCATCAGCACGGAGTCCTCGACCAGCGAGTGCGAGTGGAGCACCACCTTCGGCGACAGGATCGAGCGCACGGCCGTGCCGCCCGAGACGATCACGCCGGGCGAGACGAGCGAGTCGATGGCCCGGCCCACCCGGTCGCCGTCGTTGTGAACGAACTTGGCCGGCGGCAGCGGGTCGTGCCCGGTGAAGATCGGCCACTTGTCGTTGTAGAGATTGAACACCGGGTGCGCCGAGATGAGGTCCATGTGGGCCTCGTAGTAGGCGTCCAGCGTCCCGACGTCGCGCCAGTAGCCGCGGTCGCGCTCGCTCGACCCGGGCACGATGTTGTTCTTGAAGTCGTAGACGTCGGCGCCGCCCGACTTGACCAGCATCGGGATGATGTTCCCGCCCAGGTCGTGCTTGCTGGTCGGGTCGAGCGCGTCCTCGCGCAGCGCGTCGATCATCGACTGGGTCTTGAACACGTAGTTGCCCATCGAGGCGTACACCTCGTCGGGCGAGTCCGCGAGCCCCACCGCGTCCTTCGGCTTCTCCCTGAACGCGACGATCCTGCGCCCCTCGGGGTCGGTCTCGATGACGCCGAACTGGTCGGCCAGCGACAGCGGCTGCCGGATGGCGGCCACGGTCACGTCCGCGCCGGAGTCCTCGTGCTGCTCGACCATCTGCCGCGGATCCATCCGGTAGATGTGGTCCGCGCCGAACACGATGACGTGGTCGGGCATCTCGTCGTAGATCAGGTTCAGGTTCTGGAACAGCGCGTCGGCCGAGCCGGAGAACCACCGCGGCCCGAGCCGCTGCTGCGCGGGCACGGGCGTCACGTAGTTGCCGAGCATCGCCGACAGCCGCCAGGTACGCGAGACGTGCCGGTCGAGGCTGTGGTTCTTGTACTGGGTCAGCACGACGATCTTCAGGAAGCCGCCGTTCGCCAGGTTGGACAGCACGAAATCTATGAGCCGATATATCCCCCCGAACGGCACCGCCGGTTTCGCCCGATCCGCCGTGAGCGGCATGAGCCTCTTGCCCTCTCCACCTGCCAGCACAACCGCAAGCACCCTCCGGGACCTCATGCCCGAGACGCTACCCTCAAATGGCCGATCTATCGACGAATCCCGGCACGGTGAACTTCCTTTGTGTCCGGATTTGCCGCCTGATGGCCTGGCCGGGGTTACGAACCCTGGGCATGTCGATTGTGTTCCCTATGCTCGCGTTGATCGTAAGGTCGTCCCTATGCGTGTTGATCTGCTCAGCCGGGAGTACCCGCCCGAGGTGTACGGCGGCGCCGGGGTGCACATGGAATACCTCGCCAGAGAGCTGCGCCGGCTGGCCGACGTCCGGGTGCGCTGCTTCGGCGCCGACCGCGACGAGCCGGGCGTGTCCGCCTACCGGGTGCCGGGCGGGCTGGAGCGGGCCAACGCCGCACTCCAGGTGCTCGGCGTGGACCTGGAGATGGCCGCCGCCTGCGAGGGCGCCGACGTCGTGCACTCCCATACCTGGTACGCCAACTTCGCCGGGCATGTCGCGAAGATGCTGCACGGCGTCCCGCACGTGATCACCACGCACAGCCTGGAGCCGCTGCGGCCGTGGAAGGCCGAGCAGCTCGGCGGCGGCTACACGATCTCCTCCTGGGCCGAGCGCACCGCCCTGGCCGCCGCCGACGCCGTCATCGCCGTGTCGGCGGGCATGCGCCGCGACGTGCTGGCCGCCTACCCGGAGATCGCGCCGGAGAAGGTCACCGTCATCCACAACGGCATCGACACCGCCGAGTACGCCCCCGACCCCGGCACCGCCGTCCTCGACAAGCACGGCGTCGACCCCGGCCGCCCGTACGTGATCTTCGTGGGCCGCATCACCCGCCAGAAGGGCCTGGTGCACCTGCTGCACGCGGCCCGCTCGTTCGACCCCGCCGCCCAGCTCGTGCTCTGCGCGGGCGCGCCCGACACCCCCGAGATCGCCGCCGAGGTGAGCGGGCTGGTGCGCGACCTCGACCGCGACGGCGTGCTCTGGATCCAGGAGATGCTGCCCAAGCCCGAGGTCATCCAGCTCCTGACGCACGCCACCGTGTTCGTGTGCCCGTCGGTGTACGAGCCCATGGGCATCGTCAACCTGGAGGCGATGGCCTGCGAGACGGCCGTGGTCGCGACCGCCACCGGCGGCATCCCCGAGGTCGTCGCCGACGGCGAGACCGGCCTGCTCGTGCCCGTCGAACAGGACCGCGACGGCACCCCGCACGACCCCGAGCGCTTCGCCGCCGACCTCGCCGAGCGGGTCAACGCGCTGCTCGGCGACCCCGGCCGGGCCAGGGCCATGGGGCTTGCCGGACGGGCGCGGGCGGTCGAGCACTTCTCCTGGGAGCGCATCGCCCACCGCACCGCGGACCTGTACGCCAAGCTGTGAACCGCGCCCGGCGGGGCGGACCCCGCCGGGGCGGCGGATCACTGCGTCCGTTCGAGCACCACGACGGGGATCTCCCGGTCCGTCTTCTGCTGGTACTCGTCGTACTGGGGCCAGGTCGCCGCCATGACCCGCCACATGTCGGGCTTCTCCTCCGGCCGGGCCGTGCGCGCCCTGGCCTTGAACTTGTCGTCCTTGACCTGCACCTCGACCTCAGGCTCGGCCATGAGGTTCTTGTACCACTGGGGGTCGTCGGGCGCGCCGCCGTAGGAGGCGACGATCACGTAGTCGTCGCCGTACCGCTGGTAGATCAGCGGCGTGGTGTAGGGCTGCCCCGAGCTGCGGCCCTTCGTGGTCAGCAGGAGGACGGTGGTGTTGTTCCAGTCGTGGCCCTCCGCCCCGCCGGTCTCCTGATAACGCTTGACGTGTTCCTTGCCATAGAGCATGCCCGCGACCTACCCACCAGCGGCGCACCTGCACCGTCGCCCCGCCGGTCTGTACGAAGAGTTGGCCGCCTTCGTGACAGCCGTCACCGCCGCCGCCATGACCCACGTCACGGCCGCCGTCATGATCGACTGGCCCGGCCGCTCGGCTGTACGCGGGCGCGCGCCGGTGAGAGCCTGTGCCCATGACCGATCCGGCCGGGGCGCTGGCCGCCCGCATCGAGCGCTTCGAGCAGGCCGCGGACCCCGAGCTGATCTGGGATCCCGAGGCGCTGGCCGAGGCCGAACGGGCGATGCGGGCCTGCGCCGGCGACCGCACCGACGCGGCCACCTGGCGGCTGATCGGCCTGCTCCACCTGGCCCGCTACCGGCTCGACCCGCGCACCAACCAGGACGCGGCCGTCGCCGGCGCGTTCTTCGCCGCCGTGGCCGTGCTCGACCCGGGACGGCTGCCGGAGAAGCTGCGCGGGGCGCGCGTCCCGCCCGGCGACACGGCCGCCACCTGGGCGGGGCTGGTCGAGGAGGTGTTCCGGCACGTCGACCCGGGAGCGTACCGGCATGTGGGGCTCCTGATCCACGCCCTCGTCGGGCGCGCCGTGGCCCGGCCCGCCGCCGAGGCCGCCGAACGGCTCGGCGAGCTGCTGCTGCAGCAGGCCGCCCGCTCCGCCGACCCGTCCTGGGCGCCGGGCGCGCTGGCGCTGCTCGGCGACGGGCTGGTGCGGCTGTTCGGGCAGACGGGCGAGCGGGAGCTCATCGACGACGCCGTGCACGTGCTGTTCCGGGCCGCGCTGGGGGCGCCGGGGGAGCCCGCCCACCTGGCGGAGCTGGCCGCGGCCCTCGCCCTGGCCGTGCCCGACGAGGAGGAGCTGGTGCGGGCGTACCTGACGGCCGCCGAGTCCGAGCCGGGCTCGCGCGACCGCTCGCGGGCGCTGCTCACGCTCGTCGAGCTGGCCCAGGCCCGGGCCGCCCGCTCCAGCCTGGACGACGACCTGCTCGCCTTCATCCGGGTGGGGCAGTGCGCGCTGGACTTCTGGCACGAGGAGTGGGCGCATCCCGGGGTGCTGGGGCCGTACGCGGCGGGGCTGGTCGAATGGTACGTGGTCACGGGGGACGAGCGGTCGCTGGAGGCCGGCCACGAAATGCTCCAAGCCCTCGGCCTCCCCACCACCCCCGCCACCCCCACCACCCCCGCGACCCCCGGGACCCCTGCCACCCCGGCGACCGCTGCCACTCCGGCCACGGCCGCCACTCCGGCCACGGCCGCCACCCCGGCCACGGCCGCCACCTCGGCCACGGCCGCCGCCCCCGCCCGCGCGTCCGAACCCGCCGGTTTCCTCGCCGCTGACCTCGCCGCGGGCGACGACCCCGCGGCCGTCGTCCCGGCCGCCGCCCTCCCCGACGACCCCAGCACCCCGCCCACCTCCGATCCCGGAACCGCCTCCGATCCCGGAACCACCTCCGATCACGGGACCACCCCTGATCCTGGGACCGCCTCCGATCCCGGGACCGCCTTCGATCTTGGGGCCACCACCTCCGGCCCCGGCACGACCCCGCCGCCGCCCACCACCTCCGGCCCCGGAGCTATCCCGCCGCCCGCCGCCACCCACCCCCGCCCCTTTCACGACCCCTCGCCTCCAGCCCCCCGGGCCGCCTTCGGCGGTCTCGCCGCCGGGTGGGGCGGCAGCCGCGTCACCTACGACCTGGCCCGCCGGCTCGCCGCCGACCCGCACGCCCGCCTGGCCCTGCTCGGCGAACGCCGCTGGCACCGCTACGAGACGACCGGCGACCAGCCCGACCTGGACGTCGCCCTGGAAACCCTCCGCGAGGCCGCCCGCACGATCCCCTCCGGCCACCCCGACCGCCCGCGCCTCCTGTCCGACCTCGCCACCGCCCTCCTCGAACACACCCTGACGACCGGCGGCGACCCGTCCGCCCCCGTGACGGCCGCCCGCACCGCCCTCGCCGCCCACCCAGCGGACGACCCGGCCCGTCCCGACGTCCTGCTCCTCCTCGCCCGGGCGCTCCGCCTCCGCCTCACCCCGCCCGCCGCCGCCGAGGCGATCACCGCCCTGCGCGAGGCCCTGGACACCGGCGACCGCCTGACCTCCCGCCTGGAGGCGTACACGCTGCTGTCCGAGCTGCTCCGCGAGCGCGCCACCCACCTCCAGGACGACGCCGCCTCCCAGGACTACGCCGCGCCCACCGCCGGGCCCACCGCCGGGCCCACCGCCGGGCCCACCGCCGGGCCCACCGCCGGGCCCACCGCCGGGCCCACCGCCGGGCCCACCGCCGGGCGCCGCGCGGAAGACCTCGACGGCGCCGTCCTGGCCGCCCGCCAGGCCACCGAGCTGGCCGTCAAGGGCTCCCGCGACCCGGCCTCCGCGCAGCGGCTGCTGGCCCGCGCGCTGCTCGCCCGCTTCTCCCTGCTCGGCGACCCGCGCGACCTCGGCGAGTCCCTGGCGCTGGCGCGGGACGGCGACCCCGACCTGCTGGCCCAGCTCGACGCCCTCCTCACCGACCCGGCCGCCCTGCCCGTCGACGAGCACCTGGCCCGGGCCGCCACCGACCTGGCCCTGCATACGTCCGACGAGCCCTTGACCCTGAGACTCCTCCGCTACGCCGAACGCCACCACGCCGCCCGGCCCGCCACCGGGCGGGAGCCGGCCGGCGGCCGGGGGGCGTTCCTGCTCGACACCGCGCTCCAGCTCACCGGCCTGGGCCGCCGCCACACCGCCGACCTGGTCCTGACCCGCGCCGCGGCCGCGTTCGACGAGGAGGGCGACCGCGCCCGCACCGCCCACGCCCTGGCCACCCAGGGCTTCAACCACGACCACCTGAACGACCTCACCCGCGCCGCCGAGGCGTTCGACCGCGCCGCGGCCGTCCACCGCACGCTCGGCGACCCCGGCGCCGAGGCGGAGCAGCTCGGCCACCTCGGCGATGTGCTCCTGCGCGCGGGCGACCCGGCCGCCGCCGTCGAGCAGCACCTGCGGGCCGCCGCCCTGTGCGCGGGCGCCGGTCTGGCCGCCGCCGAGGCCGCCCACCAGGTACGCGCCGCCGACGCCTACCTCGCCGCCCACGACCCCGCGGCCGCGCTGTCCTGCGCGGCCCGGGCCCGCGAGCTGTACGCGACGCTGGGGGAGCCGCGGGAAGCGGCCCTGGTGCTGGTCCCGGCCGCCCGCGCCGCCGTCGACCAGGGCGACCTCGCCGCGTCCCTGGAACGCCTGGCCGCCTGCGCGATCGAGTTGGAGGCCGCGGGCGCCTGGGAGGACGCCTGCCGCGCTGGACGCCCACGCCGTGCTGCTGTCCGGGCGCGGGCACCGCGCGCAGGCCGCCGCCTGCGAGGCCCGCCTGGTCGAGGTCGTCCGACGCCGGGGCGGCCGGCGCGAGCCCGCCGACGAGTGGTACCGCATCGCGCAGCGCCGCCGCGCCACCGGCGACCCGGCGGGCGCGCGGGCCGCGTTCGAGCTGGCCGACCACGAGTACCGGGCCATCGGCCACCTGGACGGCTGCGCCTCCGTCCGCTACAACCTGGGCGCCCTGGCCTACGCGCAGGGGGAGGCGGGGCGGGCGCTGGAGGAGTTCGGGGCGGCGGCCGGGATATTCGCCCGGTTGCGTGCCGCCGCCAAGGAGGCCACGGCGCTCACCATGCGCGCGGCCGCCCTGTCCGCGCTCGGCCGTCCGGACGAGGCGGGCACGAAGGGGGCGGGCACAGAAGAGGCGGGCACGGAAGAGGCGGGCACGGAAGAGGCGGGCACGGAAGAGGCGGGCACGGAGGAGGCGGGCACGGACCTGGACCGCGCCATGGAGCTGGCCGCCGCCGAGGGCGACCTGGACGCCCTCTTCCTCGCCACCCTGCACCGCGCCGTCCTGGACGAGCGCGTCGGCGAGCTGCACGACGCCGGGGAACGCCTGCACGCCGCCCTCGGCCTGGCCGCCGCCGACCCGCTGAAGCAGGCCGTCGCCCACGACCGCCTGGCCTCACTCGCCGCCCGCCTCGGAGACCTGCCCGCCCGGATCGACGCCCTCGAACGCGCGGTGACCGCCTTCCAGGCCGCCGCCCAGCCCCGGCTGGCCGCCCTCACCGCGCTCAAGCTCGGCTTCGCCCTGGAGGAACGCGGCGACTACCGCCGCGCCCGCGCCGCCCTGGAATCCGGCCTCACCGCCCCACCCCACCCGACCCCGCCGAATCCCCCCGCCCCCATTTCCGCCAGGATCCCCGCCTCCACCAGGACCCTCGCCTCCAGTGCGACCCCCGCCTCCAGTGCGCCCCCTGCCCCTGGTACGACAGCCGCCCCGGGCATGACGCCCGCCTCCGCGCCGGCAGGGGCGGCCGAGCCCGGCGAGGCGGCGGGGTCACGGGTGGCGGGCGCCGCGGCGCCGTTCGAGATCGTCGCGGCGATGGCGTCCTCGGGCGGGCTCGACGCCGACGTCCTGGCCCGGGTGGCCGCCCTCCAGCTCGCCCTCGGCGACCTCACCAGGGGCCGGGCCACCCTGGCCGAAGCCGTGGCCGCGCTCCGGGCGGCCCCCCTGACCCCCGTCCCGCCGGCCACGGAACGCCTGGAGACGTGGCTCCGCCTGGAGGAGGCCGAGTCCGCCGGCGACCTCCCCCTGGCCCGCGCCATCGCCGAGCAGACCCTCGCCCAGTCCCGCCCTCCCCTCCCCGGCGACACCGCACCCCCCGCGGAAGCCCCGCAGCCGGCACCACCGCAGGCAGGACACCCTCCACCCGGGAAGGGACCCGTTCCCTCGCCGGACAGGAACGCCCTGCTCCCGCAGGACCGTTCCCATCTCCTGGCCAAGCTGTCCTCCTACTGCCTGTCCCTGGGCGACCTCACCGCCGCCTACAGCCACGCGGCCGAAGGCTGCGAGCTGCGTGACGCCCGCCTGGTCGAGCACCTGCGCAACCTGGGCGCCGCGGCCCGCGCGCTGGGCCGTCCCGACGAGGCGATCGGCCACCTCACCCGCGCCGTGCAGCTGGCCCGCGACGACCCGGGCCCGGCCCTGCCCGCACCCCTGGTCCACGCCCTGACCGCGCTGACCCTGGCCCTCACCGACCAGGCCCGCTGGACGGACGCCGCCCGCGTCTGCGACGAGGGCCTGGCGCTCACCACGGCGCCGGTCTGGCGTGCCCTGCGCGCCCCGCTCCTGTCCGCCCGCGCCGCCCTGCATCTCAAGCTGGGCGAGCTGGACGCCGCCGCCTCCCTCTACCGGGACGCCGTCGCGTTGCGCGAGGAGCGCGCCGAGCCGGCCGGGCTGGGCGACGACTACGCCGACCTCGCCCTCGTGCACGTCCTGCGCGGCGAGAGCGCCGAGGCCGTCCCCCTCCTCGAACGCGCCCTGACCGCTCACCGCGAGACCGGCGACGACCGCGCCACGGTCCTGACCCTCCTCTCCCTCGCCGCCCTCCCGCCCTCGTCCGCGACCCCGGTCCCGCCCCCCGTCGCGGCCTTCTCGCCTCGTGCCTGCCTGGACGAGGCGCTCGGCCTGGCCCGGCGGATCGGGTTCGAGGGCGGCGAAGCACTCGCGCTGACCGCCCTCGGCGCCCTGGACCTCGCCGCCGCCGACCCCGCGCGGGCCCGCGACCGCCTGTCCAGGGCCGTCGAGCTGCTGGAGGAGCTGGGGCACGAACCGGCGCTGGGCGTCGCCCTGGAACACCGCGCCGCCGCCTCCGCCCGGCTCGGCGACCTCGCCGCCGCCCTCGCCGACACCGAACGCGCCTGCGCCCTGCCCGCCTTGTCCACCCCGCCCGCCTTGTCCGTCCCGCCCGCCTTGTCCGTCCCGCCCGCCTTGTCCGTCCCGCCCGCCTTGTCCGTCCCGTCCGCCTTGTCCGCCCCGCCCGCTTCAGGTGGGGGCCGGCGAGCCGTCCTCGACGACGCGGTCTCGCTCGCCGTCCGCCTGCAGCGCGGCCTGACCGCCTGGACGCGGGCCGAGCAGGCCAAGGCCCACGCGCTGGCCGCCCGGCTGGGCGACGGGCGCTGGCCCGCGCCCCCGGGCGTCCCCATGGAGCTGCTGGAGCGCGAGGAACGCGAGCTCGGCCAGGCCCGCCTCCTCATGGCGGCCGCCGGCCGGACCCGGGACCCCGGGCAAGCCGCCGCCCTCGTGCACCGCGCCCGCGGCGTACGGGAGGAGCTGGAGACCCTGTGGCAGCACCTGGAGCCCCTGGCGCCCGGCCACGTGGCCGCGCGGCGAGCGGCGCCGCCGGCCCGCACCGAGCTGGACGCCCTGGTCACACGCGGCGAGCCGACCGGCCTGCTGGGCTTCCACCTGGGCGCGGACGGCATCACCGTGCTGGCGCACCGCACCGGCTGGCCCGAACCCCGGGCGTTCCCGTCGGCCGCCGACCCCGCCCTGCTGGCGGCGTTCGCGGCGACCGTCGACGGCGAACGCCCCGGCCTGTTCGACCTCACGGCCCGCCGGCGCCGCCTCGACCTGTGGCGCCGCCTGGCCGACCTGCTGCTGGCCGACGCGCTCCAGGAACTCGGCGACGACCTGACGATGCTGCACCTGTTCCCGGACCGGGAGCTGCACCGCGTCCCGCTCCACGCCCTCGCTCCGGGCGGCGGCCCGCCCCTGCTCGAACGGTGTGCCGTGACCTACGCCCCGTCCGCCGCGGTCCTGGCCCGCGTGGCGCGTGGCACGCCGGTGCGGGCCGGGGGCGCGTCCCTCGTGATGGGCTTCGGCACCGAGGCGGACGCCGCCGTCGCCGCCGAGACGGCGGCCCTGCTGGGCGCCGACCCCCGCACCGGCCGGGCCGCGACCTCCGCCCGCCTCGCCGGGAGCTGGGACGTCGTCCACCTGTCGGCCGACGCGGTCACGGGGGCCCGCGATCCGTTCGCGGGAGGTGTGCGCCTGGCCGACGGAGTGCTGACGGGCAGCCGGCTCATGAGCGTGCACCTGCGGGCCCGCCTGGTCGTCCTCACCGGTCACGCCCCGGCCCCGGCCGGTGACGGGATCGCCGCTCTCGGGCACGCGTTCCTCCACGCGGGTGTCAGGGCGGCCCTCCTCACCCTCTGGCCGCCCGCCCCGGAGATCACCCGGGCGCTCATGCGCGACTTCCACACCAGGTCGCGCGCCGGCGCCGACCCGGCCGAGGCGCTGCGCGCGGCCGTCCTGGCGCTCCGCGACCTGTACGGGCCCGCCGAACCCGAGCTGTGGGCGCCGTACGTGCTGGTCGGCCTGGCGCGTTAGGCGGGCGCGGTCCTGGTCGTGGTGGTCACGCCGGTTTGCGTTGGAGCGCGCTCGAAGGCATAGCGTCCCTGCCATGACGACACAGACCTGGATCATCACCGGCGCGTCCCGCGGGTTCGGCCGCGCCCTGGCGGAGTCGGCGCTCGCGGCGGGCGACAACGTGGTGGCGGCGGTGCGCCGGCCCGGGAGCGTGGCCGATCTGGAGGCGAAGCACCCGGACAGCTGCCTGGTCGCGACGTTCGACGTCCGGGACCTCGCCGCGGCCGCGGGCCTCGTCCGTGACACCCTCGACCGCTTCGGCCAGCTCGACGTGCTGGTCAACAACGCGGGCCGGGCGGTGGTCGGCGCGGCCGAGGAGGTCGGCGACGCGCAGTTGCGGGAGCTGATGGAGCTGCACCTGTTCGGCCCCGCCGCGCTCGTCCGGGCGGCGCTGCCCGCGATGCGGGAGCGGGGCACCGGGACGATCGTGCAGATGAGCAGCCAGGGCGGGCGGATGTCGTTCCCCGGCGTGTCGGCGTACTCGGCGTCGAAGTTCGCCCTCGAAGGCTGGTCCGAGGCCCTGGCCGGGGAGGTCGCGCCGTTCGGGATCCGGGTGATGCTCGTCGAGCCCAGCCGGTTCAGGACCGGCTTCAACGGGGGCGACGTGATCGAGTTCGCCGAGCCGTCCGCCACCTACCGCGACCTGCTCGCCGGCGTCCGCGCGGACATGGCCGGGGCCGACGGCCGCCAGGAGGGCGACCCGGCGCGGGCGGCCGGGATCATCGTGTCCCTCGCGCACGGCGACGAGGTGCCGCTGCGGCTGCCGCTCGGGCGCGAGGCGGTCGAGCGCATCTCGCGTGTCCACCGGCGCGGCCTGGAGGAGGTCGAGCGGTGGGCCGAGACCGCCCGCAGCGCCGACTTCGAGGATGTCCCCGCATCGGCGCGGCCGGTCTAGGCTCGTGGTCATGGGCACCGACACTCTGATGAGCAGGGCGCTCGAAGCGCTCGGGGACGACGGTCCGCTGTCGGTCGAGGCGATCCATCGCCTCACCGACGTCGCCGAGCTGCCCGAGGCGATGACGATCGCCGAGGTTGCCGCCCTCCTCGACATCTCGCCCCACACGCTGCGCTACTACGAGCGGGCCGGGCTGGTCGAGGTGCCCCGCGACGCCAACGGTCATCGCGTCTACGACGCCGCGGCGGTGCGGCGCCTGGTGTTCCTCACCCGGATGCGGCTGTCCGGCATGCCGATGCGTGACCTGCAGCACTACGTCTCGCTCGTCGACGCCGGAGGGGACACGGTGCCGGAGCGGCTCGACGTGCTGGTCGAGCACCGCGACACCATCCGCCGCCGGATCCGTGAGCTGACCCTGTCCCTCGCGGCGGTCGAATACAAGATCGCCATGTACGGGGGCTCGGCCGGGCCGGACGCCGAGGTCCCCGGCACCGTCATCTCGGACGGGCCCTGAGCGTCATTCCGGCAGTCGCGGGCCCGCGTGCCCGGCCAGGCACGTCCAGCGGCCGTCCTGCCTGACCCAGGTCTGCGTCACCGGCATCCGGAACGTCACGCGCTCGCCGTCACCGGTGACGACCTCGTCGGCCACCACGCACCGCAGCACCGCCGCCTGACCGGCCACCACCACCTCGACCTCGCTCAGCGACTGCCGCTCCCACGTCAGGGCTCCGGCGGTGTTGGAGGCCACGTAGGCGTCCCGGTCGAACCGTTCCCCCACGTGCGACGTCCAGTGGAAGCCCGGGTGCAGGGAGCGCCGCAGCCGGTCGGGATCGCCCGCCGCCAGGGCGGCGGCGCGCTCCCGCGCCGCCGCCACGACCTCCCGCTCGGCGCTCATGCCGGCCCGGCGGGCGGGCGGCTCAGGCTGGTCGCTCATTCCCCGACGGTACCGGCGAGCAGCTCGACCACCCGCTCGGCCAGGGGGGCGGCGCTGGCCGGGTTCTGGCCGGTGGCCAGGCGGCCGTCCACCACGACCTGCGCCTGCCAGTCGCCGCCGGGCTCGTGCCGCGCGCCGCGCGCCGTCAGCGCGTCGGCCAGCAGGAACGGCACGACGCCCGCCACGCCGCGCAGCTCCTCCTCGGCGTTGGTGAAGGCCGCCACCCGCTTGCCCGCCACCAGGTACGACCCGTCGGACAGCGTCAGGTTCACCAGCGCCGAGGGGCCGTGGCAGACGGCCGCCACGACGCCGCCCCGCTCGTACACCTCGCGCCCGATCCGCCGCACGTCGGGGTCGTCGGGGAAGTCCCACATGGTGCCGTGGCCGCCGGCGTACAGGACGGCGTCGTAGCGGGAGGCGTCCACGTCGGCCAGGCGGGCGGTGTCGCGCTGCTCGGGCGAGGCGACGAACGCGGCCTGGGCGGGGTCGCCGGGGTCGTAGCCGTCCTGGGGCGGCTCGCCGCCCTTGACGCTGGCCACGTCCACGTCGAAGCCGGCCTTGCGGAAGATCTCCCACGGGTGGGCGGCCTCGGGCACGTAGTATCCGGTCCTCTCCACGCCGCCGAGGTCGTCGTGGCTGGTCAATGCGATGAGTACCCGCTTCGTCATGCGTTCAGGATGCCGCCGCCGAGCCATCAGCGACAAATAACGAACGCCGCCCCGAGCCATCAGAATAGTGATATGCCGCCGCTCTCGCTCGACCTGCTGCGCACCTTCCTCGCCGTCCACAGGACCGGCTCCATCACCGCCGCCGCCCAGACGCTCGGCCTGTCGCAGCCGGCGGTGACCGCGCAGGTCAAGACGCTGGAGGCGACACTGGACCGGCCGCTGTTCGATCGGCTGGCGCGCGGGGTCGCGCCCACGCCCGCCGCCGACGAGCTGGCCCGCCGGGTCGCGCCCGGCCTCGACGCGCTGGAGGAGGTGGTGGCCGCGGAGCTGCCCTCGGACGAGGCCGTGCACCTGGGCGGGCCCGCCGAGTTCCTGAGCGAGGTGGTCATGCCGATGCTGGCCCCGCTCGTCCGGGACGGGCTGCGGCTGCGCGTCACCCTGGGCCTGTCGGACGACCTGCTGGCCGGGTTGGCGGCCGGGCGGCTGGACCTCGTGCTGTCCACGATCAGGCCTAGGCTGCGCGGCGTGCAGGCCGACCCGGTGTACGACGAGGAGTTCGTGCTGGTCGCCGCGCCCGGCGCCGGGCCGGCGGAGCCGCTGGTCGCCTACGCCGAGGACCTGCCCATCGTGCGCCGCTACTGGCGCGGCGTCTTCGGCCGCCGCCCGTCGATGGCGGCCCAGGTCGTCATGCCCGACCTGCGGGGGGTGCTGAGCGCGGTACGGGCGGGGATGGGCGTGTCGGTGCTGCCCGCGTACCTGTGCCGGCGGGACCTGGAGGCGGGCACGCTCGTGACGCTTGCCGAGCCGGAGGAACCGCCGATCAACACCGGCTACCTCGCGGTCCGCTCCGGCGCGCGCACCCGGCCGGCCGTGGCCCGCGTGCGCGACCACCTGGTACGGGAGCTGCGCGCCGCGCGATCGTTCTAGCCGCCGAGGATGACCAGCGATCCTCCGCCCCCCGGAGCCAGGCCGGCCGTGGCTACAGGAGCGATCGGCCGGCGGCCGCCGGCTCGGCCGCTGGGCCGGGCGTGCGGAGGGGCACGGCGGTGCCGGGGGTGCGCTCGCGGACGTCCTGGTCGCGGATGGCGAACACGGCCGGGGTCACCCCCACGTCGCCGTAGCGCTCGGTCACGGCCGCGCCGACCGCCCGCCGGACGTCGCCCACCACCTCCCGCACCGTGTGGCCGGGCCCGGTGGCGGTGAGGTGGCCCAGCATGCCCGCGAAGCGCAGCTCGCCCTCGGCGACCGGCCGCTGCCCCGGCAGCACGGGCCGGTCGAGCCAGAACACCCGCCCGGACAGGAACCCCTCGTAGCCGCCGTCGCGCGGGCCCAGCTCGCGCACGGCCCCGGCGAGCACGTCGCCGAACCCGGCCAGGTCGGCGCCGGGCGGCAGGTCCGTCGTGACGAACAACGGCACGATCAGCGAGTCGAGCATGGGACCATCCCTCCGTGAGGAGGCTCATCGTAGGACGCGGCACCGACAATCCCGCCCCGCCACACGGCGACGGCGCCGGAGGGCTTGACGGGCGGGGGGAAAGGGCCAGGGAATCGACGAGGGCGGCTTGACAACGCGGGCGCCGGTGGACGATCAGTTCAGCGGTCGATCCATTCGTCCTCCAGGACCGAGTGCACGACGGAGTCCCGCCATCCGTCGGGCGTGTGCACGTGGTGCCGGATGACGCCTTCCTCCACCATGCCGGCGGTGAGCATGGCGAGCTGGGCGGGCAGGTTGGCGGGGGAGCGGGCGCCCCAGATGCGGTGCAGCCCCAGCTCCTTGAACCCGAACGCGAGCAGCAGCCGCACCAGGTCGGTGCCGATGCCGCGTCCCCACTGGTGGGGGTGGAGCCCGAAGCCGATCTCGGCGCTGTGGGGATGCTCGGGCTCGATGCGCAGCCGGGCGACGCCGATCACGTCGCGGTGCTCGGCGTCCACCACGGCGAGCACGTACAGCAGGCGCGGCTCCGCGCGGGCGGCCTCGACGGCCTGCGCGACGAGGTCGGCGACCTCCCGCAGCGAGCGCGGCGCGAAGGGCATGTACTGGGTGGCGGCGGGGTCGCCGTAGACAGCGTGCAGGGCACGCACGTCGGCCTCCGTGACGTCACGGAGGCCGAGCCGGTCGCCATTGCGCACCACGTGACGCATGCGCAGACGGTAACGCGAGTCCCGTGATCTTTACAAGCCCTTGTCAAGTGGCGAGTTGACTACCGTAAGCTCGCGCGACAAGTTCGGCGACGGCGCCGTGGGCGCCGAGCGGGGCGGCGTGGCCGGCGTCGATCTGGGCGGCGGCCCGCTCGACGGTGCCGGCGGGGGCCTCGTGGCCGATGACGCAGGGGGCGATCGCCAGCCGCTGGGCGCCGGCCGCGCGCAGGCGCTGGGCGGCCACGCTCACGCCGGGCTCGGTGTCGAGCGAGGCGGCCACGACCGGGAGGGTGAGCCGGGAGGCGAGCAGCACGGCCGTGGCCTGCATCGCCCGGACGGCGCGCTCGCCGCCGACCGTGCCGAGGATGACGGCGTCCACGGGGCTGGAGACGTTGAGCAGGCGCACCCGGTCGGCGCGGGCCAGGCCGCGCTCGGCCAGCCGGATGTGCAGGGCCTCGGCCAGCAGCGGGTGCGGGCCGAGCGCCTCGGTCACCACGACGCCGGCGCCGGTGGCCGCGACGGCCTTGCCGATCTCGGCCATGACGACGGGGTCTTCCCAGGTGAGCAGGGGCACCACGACGGCCTCGCGGCCGCTGGGCAGGGAGTCGGCCAAGCCGGTGACGCTCGTCAGCCGTACCTCGATCTGCGGGTTGTCGACGCGCACCACGGCGGCGATCTCCTCCGCGACGCCGCTGGTCTCGCCGGGCGTGGCGAGCACGAGAATGGGTGCGTCCGGCGGCAGGGACGTGGGCACGGGACGGCGGTGGCGACCGCCGCCCGGGCGAGGGGAACGTTCGCGTACAGGCAGGCTCACAGGCGCGCAGTTTATGCCCATTCCATGAGCGTTGGCCGCTGAATCGATGGCATTTCCGTCACAACGTCGGGGCAGTGATCGAGATCACATCGTAATCCTGCGAAACGTTGACTTATCCGTACAAAACGGGAGGCTGGGGACCACTAGAAGCCGGTTCTAGAGCGACGTACCAAGACGGTTCTCCCCCGGAGGCTGGCAGATGAAGCCGGTGCAAGCCCGTTCTAAGCCCTTCTACGTGCGCGAACTGAGCGTCTACCCGGTGGGGCGCCGCCGGATCCTGCTGCTCGCGGTCGCCGTCCTGGCGAGCCTGGTGGCCAACTTCGAGACCACGATCGCCACCATCCTGCCGCTGCTCATGCGGGACCTCGACATGTCGCTCACCGTCTACGGCCAGCTCGCGGCGCTGTCGGTGCTGGTGGGCGGGCTCTCGGCCGGGTTCGGCGGCATCCTGTCCGACCGCTGGGGACGGGTCACCATCCTGGTGCCCACCCTGACCGTCACGGCCGGCTGCAACTTCCTGCTCGCCACCGTGGACAGCGTCGCCGGGCTGTTCTGGGTGCGCTGCCTCATGCTGTTCATCGAGGGCGCGGGCATCACGATCACCGCCTCCCTGGTGCGGGACTTCTCGCCCCGGATGGGCCGGGCCCAGGCGTTCGCGTTCTGGACGTGGGGGCCGGTCGGGGCGTCCTTCCTGGCCTCGGCCATCGCGGGCTTCACGCTGCCGCTGTTCGGCAACGCCTGGCAGTCGCAGGCGATCATCATGGGCGTCGTCTCGCTCACCATGTGCGCGGTCATCGTCTGGAAGATCGCCGAGCCGTCGGCGGAGCTGCGCGCGGCGGTGCTGCACGCCGAGGCCGAGGCGGCCGAGCAGCGCGACCGGGACGACCGGCACGCCCACCGCGCCCGGCTGTCGGAGTTGTTCCGCCACCCGCACCTGTGGGCGCACGTCCTCGGCAACACCGGCTGGCAGATCCTCTACTGGACCTTCGCGATCTTCGGCCAGACCATCCTGACCGGCGGGTTCGGCATGGACCCGGCCGCCGCCAACCGCGTCGTCGCGCTCGGCATCGTGCTCAACGCCGTCGCCGTGGTCGTCGTCGGCCGGCTGTCCGACCGGCTGCAGCTCCGCAAGCCGTTCACCGCCGTCGGGACCTTGCTGACCGTGGCGGCGCTCGCGTACTTCATCGCGCTCGTCGGGCCCGGCGTCGCCGCCGGCCACGTCACGGCCGTCTACGCGCTGCTCTACCTGTTCATGGGCATCGCGTACGTGCCGTGGATGGCGAACTTCTCCGAGAACGCCGAGGACGTCGAGTCCCGGCTGCAGGGCTCCGCCCTCGGCATCTGGGGCATGGTGGTCCGCGTCATGATCGTGGTGCTGCTGGTGGTGTCGCCGGTCGTGGTCGAGTCGGCCGGCTGGCGGACCTGGCTCGCGGTGGCGCTCGCCGGGCAGGTGGTGTTCCTGGCGTCGATGGCCGCGTTCAAGGGACGCTGGCGGGCCCCGCGTCCCGTGGAGGCCCCCGTCCGCGCGTCGGCGTGAGGGGACGAGCACGGCGCGCGGGCGGCGGTGGCAGCCGCCGCCCGCGGCTCTCGCGGCAACGAGCCTTGACGGGGGGAGGGCCTACGCGAACGGCCCGACCTGCCCCGGGACGCCGTTCCTGGGGCGAGCGGCGGACGCCCCGGGCCCGGCGGCGAGGTCGAGGCCGCGGGTCTCGGGCGCGATGGCCAGGCCCACCGCGGTGACCGCCAGCGCGGCCACCACGTACACCGACACCGCGACCGTGCTCCGGTACGTCTCGAACAGCTGCAACGCGATGATCGGCGCGAGCGCCCCGCCGACGACGCCGGCCACCTGGTAGCCCATGGACGCCCCGCTGTAGCGCAGCCGGGTGCTGAACAGCTCGGCGATGAAGGCCGCCTGCGGCCCGTACATGGCGGCGTGCGTCACCAGCGCCACCACGGCCGCCAGCGCGATCAGCGGGAACGACCTGGTGTCCAGCAGCGGGAAGAACGCGAACACCCACAGCGCCGCCGCGACCACGCCCGCGAGGTACACCGGCCGCCGCCCCACCCGGTCCGACAGCGCGCCGAACAGCGGGATCAGCCCGAGCTGCAGCGCCGAGCCGATGAGCACGGCGTTCAGCGCGTACGAGCGCGGCAGGCCGAGCTGCTGGGTGAGGTAGACGATGATGTAGGCGGTGAAGGTGTAGAAGGCCACGTCCACGCCGATGCGGGCGGTGAAGGCCGACAGCAGGGCTCGCGGGTGCGTGCGCAGCACCTCCAGCAGCGGCATGCGCGCCTTGGCCCCGTGCTGCTCGACCTCGGCGAACAGCGGCGACTCCGCGATCCGCAGCCGCACCCACAGGCCTACGAACACCAGCGCGCCCGACAGCAGGAACGGCACCCGCCACCCCCACGCCAGGAACGCGGCGTCGGACTGGGCGAAGGACAGGATCGTCAGCAGGCCGGTGGCCAGCACGTACCCGGCGGGGACGCCGACCTGCGGCCAGCTCGCGTTGAAGCCGCGCCGCCGGCCGTCGCCGTGCTCCAGCGACATGATGACCGCGCCGCCCCACTCGCCGCCCAGCCCGAGCCCCTGCACGAACCGCAGCAGGGCCAGCAGGACCGGCGCGGCCACGCCGACGCTCGCGTACCCGGGCAGCACGCCGATGAGGAACGTCGAGACGCCCATCACCAGCAACGTCACCACGAGCACGCTCTTGCGGCCCACCCGGTCGCCGAAGTGGCCGAACACGATCCCGCCGAGCGGCCGGGCGACGAACGCCACCGCGTTGGTGGTCAGCGAGGCCAGCGTGGCGGTGAACGGGTCGAGGGACGGGAAGAACAGCTTCGGGAACACCAGGGTCGCGGCGGTGGTGTAGAGGAAGAAGTCGTACCACTCGAGTGAGGTGCCGATCAGGCCGGCGAGGATCACCCGCCGGGTCTGTCGCGTGGGGCCTGCCATCCGATCGCTCCTCGGTCAGGTTCTGGGGATGATTTCAACGTAAGGATCGTTGAACAATTCGACAAGAGTTTTGCCCCATGATTCGCTGTCAAATGTGGATGACGTCGTCGCCGATCTCTCCCAGGACCGGCCGCGCCTGGGGCGCAGCAGCACGGCCGAGCGCGTGGCCGACATCCTGCGCGAGCGCATCAGCCAGGGCTTCTTCAGCCCGGGGCAGCGGCTGTCGGAGGAGGCGATCTCCGAGGCGCTGCGGGTCTCGCGCAACACGCTGCGCGAGGCGTTCCGGCTGCTCGGGCACGAACGGCTGCTGGACCACCAGCTCAACCGCGGCGTCTTCGTCCGCCTGCCGTCCGCCGAGGACGTCCTCGACCTCTACCGCGTGCGGCGCGTCCTGGAGGGCGCGGCCGTGCGCCGCCCGCCGTCGCCGGCCGCCCTCGCCGTGATCAAGGAGGCCATGCGCGACGCCGAGCAGGCCGCCGCCGAGGACGACTGGCAGCGGGTCGGCACCGCCAACATCCGCTTCCACCAGGCCCTCGTCTCGCTCAACGACAGCCCCCGCCTCGACGAGGTCATGCGCCAGCTCCTCGCCGAGCTGCGGCTGGTCTTCCACGTCATGGACAACCCGCGGGCCTTCCACGAGCCGTTCGTCGAGCGCAACCGGGCGCTGCTCGCGCTCATCGAGACCGGCCGGCCGGACGAGGCCGCCGCCTACCTCGACGACTACCTCGACCACGCCGAGAAACTGCTCGTCCACGCCTACGAGCCGAACCGCTAACGTGGGCCCATGGACCGGATCTTCACCCTCGACGAGGCCCGCGCCCTGCTGCCGGAGATCATCGACGACGCCGGCACGGTGATCGCCGCCCGCGCCGACCTCGCCGAGATCGCCCACGACCGGCAGGCCCGCGGCTCCTCCGAGCTCGGGGGCATCCCCGAGATCAAGGCGCTGGAGGCCCGCATCGAGGAGATCCTGAGCGGCTGGACCGAGCGCGGCATCGAGGTGAAGGGCATCGCGCCGGTGCTGGTGGACTTCCCGGCGATGCTGGACGGGGTCTCGGTGCGGCTGTGCTGGATCGAGGGGGAGCCCGAGCTGGGTTGGTACCACCGCACCGACCTGGGCTTCGCCGGCCGCCGGCCGCTCTGAGCCGCCTAACGGCCGGAACGCCCGGGCGGGGCCGCCGGACGCTGATCCGGCCCGCCGCCGTTCCCGCCGTTCCCGCCCGTGCCGCCGACGCCGTCGTTCCCGCTGTTGCCGCCGTTCCCGTCGTCGCCGCCGTTCCCGTTGCCGTTTCCGTTGCCGTTCCCGTTGCCGTTGTTCGCGGCAGGGCCGGCGTCGTTCCCCGGGTGGTCGCTCCCGCTCGCGGCCTGCTCCGGCGGCCGGCGCGTCTGGCCGGGAGGCGTGCCGTGCGGGTTCCCGCCGGGCCGCCCGGCCGGCGTCGTGCGGGCGGCGTGCGGCCTCGCGCTCCTGACGGGAGCCGCCGCCCGCGACGTGCGGGCGGCCGCCGGAACGGCCTGACGGGACGGAGGCCGTGGCCCGGGCGGCGCGGGCCCGGGGTCGCGCGCGCGGCGCTCGGGCGCGTGGAGGTCGGGCGCGTGGAGGTCGGGCGCGCGGCAGGTGTGGCGTGGGCGCAGGCCCGGGGCGCGACCGGCGTCACGGCCGCGGGCAGCGCGGGCAGCGCGGGCGGCGCCGGCGGCACGGCCTCGACCGGCGAGGCGGCGGGACGGTGGTGGAGCGCGGCAGGCGGCGTCCCGCCCGGGTCGCCCGCCGGCGGTGCCACCGCGTCCAGGCCCGGCGAGCTGCCGGGCAGCGCCGCCAGCACGAGGGCCGTGACGATCTGCAGAGCGCCCGCCACCACGGTCGAGACCCGCGCGGCCCGCGCCCGGTCCCGCCGCCAACCGCTCCGCCCGCCGGCCTCGCGACCTGCGGCTCCGCCTGTCAGCCCGACCGTTCCGGCGGCAGCTGCCATGCCGTGCCCTCCGCCCTCGCAGAGATCAACAACCTCGATCTAGACATGGATGACAGCCCCGGTCAAGAGCCCGCCGGACCGTGGCCGAGTCGTGACCCAACTCACCGGCCCGCCCGGGTGTCTAAGCAGGTGAGCGAAAGGATCACCCCCATGAGGCACCCTTCGGCGGCCGCCGCCCTCCTGGCCGCGGCGGTCATCGGCGGAGCGGGTCTCGCGACCGCTCCCGCCGCGGCGGCCCGCACCGGTCAAGCGCCGGTCCGCGCCGCCTGGCTCGCGTCCTGTCCCGACAAGAAGCACGACACCGTCGTCCCGTGCGGCCACTGGCGGCTGCTGCTGCGCGACGGCAGGCAGACGACCGTCCGCGACGCCGCGATCGGCCAGATCGACGGCTCGGGCGGCGAGATCCGCGACCTGACCACGTTCACGGTCAGCGCCGACGGGCGCGTGGTCGCCTACGAGCGCGCCCGCGACCACCGCCTGATGGTCCGCCGCGTCGGCGGCCCGGCGAAGGCGCTGCCCGCCGGCCTGCGTCCCAAGGGCGTCGGCACCGACGACCTGAAGATCGAGCTGTCGCCCACCGGCGACAAGCTGCTCATCGACTACACCGACGAGCCCGCCCGCCTGCCCACCAAGGTCGTCACCGTCGCCACCGGCAAGGTCGTCGAGCTGCCCGCCGGCGACGACGCGCTCGGCTTCAGCGGCGACGGCGACGAGGTGCTGACCGCCCGCTACCGCTCCGACCACACCACCGCCCTGTACGCCCGGCCGCTCGGCGGCGCCCCGACCAGCGGCACGCCGCCGCAGGTCGTGGCCAACGCCCCCGCCCACGCCCTGGCCCCGGACGGCAGGACCGTCGCCTCGGTCACGACGGGCGACGCCGCCGCGAAGCGGCCGTCCCGCGTCCGGCTGTACGACCTCGACAGCGGCGACCTCTCGGCCGCCGTGGACCTGCCGCTGACCCGCGGCGAGACGCCCTACGCCCTCTGGTACGCCGCCGACGGCACTCTCCACGTGCTGACGCAGCGCGGCGACGAGGGCGAACCGGCGGTGATACGGGTGCTCACCGCCGACCCGCTCTCCGGCGACGTCCGGCAGAGCGACCGCTACAGCATCAGCGAGCGCGCGTACGCCTACTACGCGGCGGGGGAGTGACCGGCATGAGAAGAACGACAGTCCTCGCGGCCCTCACGGCGGCGGTCCTGGCCGCGACGGTCACGCCGCCGGCCCACGCAGCCGCCCACGCAGCCCCCCACGCCGGGCCCCACCACGGCGGCGACAGCGTCAGGTACGCCTCCATCAAGGGCTGCCAGAGCCGCGACGGCGGCAACCGGCCGTGCGGCGGCTGGCGGCTCGTCCTGCACAGCGGCAGGACCACCACCCTGCCGGACGCCCAGGGCGTCGCGCTCGACGCCAGACGCAGGAAGCTCACCTACCTGCCGGCCCCGATCGCGGTGAGCGGCGACGGGCAGCGGATCGCGTACTTCACCAAGGCGGGCCGGCTCGCCGTCAGGACGCTCGGCGGCGGCGTCCGGCTGCTGCCCGCCGGCGCGCTGCCCCGCACCGGCCAGGACGCGGTCACGCTCCAGCTCTCCGACGACGGCTCCCGCCTGGCCGCCGCCTACCAGGGCGACGAACCGCACCCCACCCTCGTCTTCGACACCGCCACCGGCCGCCGCCTCGGCGCGGTCCCGGCCGGGCAGACCCTGCTGGGTTTCAGCGGCGACGGCGACGAGGTGCTGACCAGCGCCGAGGGCGACGACACCGTCACCGACCTGGTCGTCCACGACGAGAGCGGCGACCAGCTCGCCCGGGTCACCCCGCCGCAGGTCGTCGTCCAGAACGCCCCGCAGGCGCTGGCCGCCGACGGGCGCAGCGTGGCCGTCGTGGTGCAGGGCCGCAAGCCGGAGCTGGTGACGTACGACGTGCAGTCCGACCAGGTCACCGGGCGCAGGAAGATCACGCTGCCGGAGGGCTCGGTCGAGATGGTCGACTGGACGGGCGACGCCCAGGTGACGGCGCACATGTCCCGCGCCACCTCGAAGGGCACCAGGATGACCATCGTCCAGATCGACACGGCGACGGGCGCGGTCCGGGTCAGGGACCGCTACACGGTGCTGAAGGACTCCTTCGTCTTCGCCGCCTGCGGCGGCTGACCGGCGGCCGGGCCGGGCTTACGCTGCTTGCGTGGAGGCTCACTCGACCAAGGCGACGGCCGCGCGGGCCGTCGACCTCTGCGTGGCGCTGCTGCACGAGCAGCCGTCGATCGAGACGGTGACGCGCGTCCTGAACGCGCACGGCGAGAGCGGAGCCCTCGACCTCGGCGAGGCGGACGTCGCCGCCCTGCGCGCCGCCGCGGCCCGGCTGCGCGAGGTGCTGGCCGCCCCCGACCCGGGCCGGGCGGCCGCCCTGCTCAACCGGCTGCTCGCCGACGCCGCGCGCCCGCCCCGGCTGACCGACCACGGCGGCGCCGCGCACTGGCACCTGCACGTGGACGGCGGCGACGGGCGCCGTGCGCCGAGTGGTTCCTCGCGTCGTCGGCCATGGCGCTGGCCGTGCTGCTGGCCGACTACCAGCGGGTGCCGGGCGGGTTGTGCGCCTCGCCGAGCTGCGGGCGTCCGTACCTGGACCTCGGCGGGGGCAGCCCGCGCCGCTACTGCAGCGCCCGCTGCGCCACCCGGGAGCGGGTGGCGGCCCACCGCTCCCGCGCCGCGTCCGGCGTGCGTTAGGGGCGGCGGCGGAGCGGGAAGGCCCAGGGTGCGAGGACGGGCGGGGCCCGGCCTGTACGGACTGCGTACCGCACAGGCCGGGCCCCGTCCCGCTGCGTCTGGGGGGAGGCGTCAGCCGGAGCCGGTGGTGATCGCGAAGCGCGCGCCGAACGGGTCGGCGAGGAACGCCGTCCGCCCCGCCCCCTGCCCGGCGGCCGCCCGCAGCGTCCCGCCGAGCTGCTGCGCGAGCGCGGCGCTCGCGTCGCAGGCGCGCACCTCGAAGTACGGCAGCCAGTACGGCTCGCCACCGTCGCCGTTGTCGCTACCGCCGCCGGCGTCGTCGCCGTCGAGCGCGGCGATGCCGCCCATGGCCGACGCGGCGCCGCCCCCGGCGGGGAAGAGGACCGGACGGGACGTGCCGCCCACCGGCTCGTCCCGGACCGACCAGCCGAAGACCGCCCGGTAGAAGGAGCGGGCGCCGCCGGGGTCAGAGGTGCGCAGCTCGACCCGGCTCAGCGAGCCCGGCTCGGCGACCAGCCCCACGCCCTCGTTGCGGCCCGGCTGCCACACCGCGAAGCGCGCCCCGGCCGGGTCGGCGCACACCGCCATGCGGCCCTGGCCCTCGATGTCGCGCGGCGGGACGGCGACCGCGCCGCCCGCCTGCTCGACCGTCTTGGCGGCGGCCTCGGCGTCGGCGACCAGGAAGTAGGTCAGCCAGGACGCGGCCGGGCCGTCCGGGGTGGCGTGGCTGATGCCCGCGGCCGTCCTGCCGCCGATCCGGCACAGCCGGTAGTCGCGGTGCCCGGGGCCGAGGCTGACCGAACGCCAGCCGAACAGGCCGCCGTAGAAGGCGTCGGAGGCGTCGACGTCGGGGCTGGAGACGTCGAGCCAGCAGGGCGCGCCGGGGAGGTGGGGGAGAGTGAGCATGCGGTGCTCCTTCGCGTGACGAAGCGGCGGGTGGCCTCCTCACCTCACGGCGCGGTCGGAGGGCGACGCCACCCGGTCCGGCGACCGCCAGCCTGGCACGGGCCGGCCGCCGGCGGAAGCGGCCAGGCCGGAAGTCGAAAACGTGTTTGAAGCATGGCGTACACTCGGGGCATGACAGTGGCGTTCCAAGCATCTTTGCTGGGTCTCGGCGAGGAGCTGGGGCTCGGGCCGCTCGGCGCGTCGGTGCGCCGCACCCGGCTCGGCCACGGCGCCTGGATCGACCTGCGGCCGGGCTGGCTGTCCGGCGCCGACACGCTGTTCGAGCGCCTGGCCGCCGAGGTGCCGTGGCGGGCCGAGCGGCGGCGCATGTACGACCGGTTCGTCGACGTCCCCCGGCTGCTGTGCTTCTACGGCGAGGACGAGCCGCTGCCCGACCCGATCCTCGACGACGCCCGGCGGGCGCTCGACGCCCACTACGGCGAGGAGCTGGGCGAGCCGTTCCGCACGGCCGGCCTGTGCTTCTACCGCGACGGGCGCGACAGCGTGGCCTGGCACGGCGACACGACCGGCCGGGGGAGCAGCGAGGACACGATGGTCGCCATCCTCTCCGTCGGCGACCCGCGCCCGCTCCTGCTCCGGCCGCGCGGCGGCGGTCCGTCCATCCGGCGCGACCTCGGGCACGGCGATCTCATCGTGATGGGCGGGAGCTGCCAGCGCACGTGGGAGCACGCCATCCCCAAGACGACGCGGCCGGCGGGGCCGCGGATCAGCATCCAGTTCCGCCCGAGCGGCGTCCGCTGACCCCGGGGGCGCCCGCATCGGCGTCCGGTCCCGCCCCAGTGGCGTTCGCCGGCCCCGCGGGCGCCCGGATCAGCGCCCGCTTCCGCCCGAGCGGCGTCCGCCGGCCCCCCGAGGGGAGCGCGGACCTGCGTCGGTCGCGCTGGAGCGGTGCGTGGGGCGGGGCGGAGGGGGGCGGCCGACCCCAGGGAGCGGGTCAGGTGAGGCGGAGGCGGGCGACGCGGCCCTGCTCGCCGGCGGCCCAGCAGGCGCCGTCGCGCGCGCACGCCACCGTGTCGAACGAGCCGCCGTCGAACGTCTCCCACGTCCGGCCGCCCGTCCACGTCACGTCGCTCCCCGACGGCCCGACCGCCACCGCCGCGAACGGCGGGTACGGCAGCCACGCCACCCCCGACCGGTAGGCGGGCGGCGGTGCGCCGGCCGGCCGCCAGGTGGCCCCGCCGTCCCCGGTGAGCGCCGCCGCGTCGGGCGACGGCCGGCCCGCCTGGTAGTCGCCGCCGACGGCGAGGCCGTGGTGCCGGTCGCGGAAGGCGAGCCCGAAGACGCCGCGCGCCGGGTCCCCGGCCGGGACGGGCGTGTCGGCGACGGTCCAGGTCCGGCCCCGGTCGGCGGAGTGGAAGACGCGCGCCCGCGCGGCCCCGCCGGTGGCCAGCCACGCGTTCCGGCCGCCCGCCGTCACCAGGCACTGCCCGCTCGCGGCGAACCCGGCCTCGCCCGGCAGCGCCTCCGGCATCCCGTCCGGGGGCAGCACCCGCCAGCTCCGCCCGCCGTCGTCCGTGGCGAGGACGCGGAACCTGCCGTCCACCGGGTCGCTCACGGCCAGGCCGTGCCGGGCGTCGAAGAAGGCCAGGCAGTCGTAGAAGGCCCGCGGCTCGTCGTTGCGGAACGTCTCGGCCCAGGTGCGCCCGCCGTCCTCGGTGCGGTAGACGCGCGAGTCTTCGCCCTCGCCGATGGACAGCGCGACGGCCCGGCGCGCGTCGAACGCCTCGATGTCGCGGAACTGCAGCCCTTCCGCGCCGGACGGGGAGACGTTCTCCCAGCGCCGGCCGCCGTCGGTGGTGCGCAGCACGGTGCCCTCGGAGCCGGAGACCCACGCGACGTCCCGGCTGACGGGGGACAGGCCGCGCAGGCGGGCGCCCACCCCGGTCTCCTTGAGCTCCCAGCCGAGCCGCGGCGGGCCGCCGGCCGCCTGCGCGGGGGAGGGGCTGCCCGCCGTGAGCACGGTGGCCGCTGACAACACGCCCAACACGATGCGAAGCCTCATGTCGGGCAAACTAGACCAGATAGATCATTCCGTCTATGGCTTCAGGAACCCGGCGATGAGCGCGCCGACCCGTCCGGGCGACTGCCGGTTCGCCCAGTGGCCGTGACCCGGCAGGATCTCCAGCCGGGCGCCGGGGATGAGCTTCGCCGCGGCCCTGGTCCGCGCGGGCCGCACCGCCCGGTCCCGGTCGCCCTGGATGAGCAGGGTGGGGCAGGTGATCTCCGGCAGGCGCGGGCGCAGGTCGACGCGCATGCGCAGGAAGCCGATGGAGGCGTTCTGCCAGTCGGAGGAGCCGCCGCGGGCGTGCCGGGACTCCTCGACGATCTCGTCCACGACGTCGTCGAGGTCGGCGACGGGCCCGGCGAACAGCTCCCGCGCCACGAACCGGGCGATCATCGCCCGGCTCCTGAAGACCAGCCGCGGCAGCGTCCTGTTGAGCAGCGGCAGCCGGGCCACCAGCCAGAGCGCCTGGTGCACCACGGGCGGGAACGCGCTGATCCCCGCCGGGGCGAGCGCGACCAGCCGCTCCACGCGGGCGGGATGCTCGATCGCGTACGCCAGCGCGACCGCGCCGCCCTGCGACAGCCCCACCAGGCTCGCCGAGGGCAGGCCGAAGTGGTCGAGGACCTCGGTGACGCAGCGCAGCAGGCGCTCGTGCGTCGCCCGCCCGCGCCACGGCACGCTGCCGCCCTGCTTCGGCCAGTCGAGCGCGTACACGCGATGCCCGGCCGCCAGCACCGGGATGAGGTGCCGCCAGCTCAGCAGCGCGTTGTCCAGGCCCGCGCCGCTGAGCAGCAGCACGGCCGGGCCGCGCGCGCCGGCGGTGAACACGCGCAGCCTGCCCTCCGGGCACCGCAGGAACGTGCTGTCGAATCCGGTCACGCCCCCAGCATGCGCCATGGGCACGCGGCTCAGGCGGCGCCGCGGGCCGCGCCCCACTCCAGCAGGTCCTCCGCCGTCGAGAACCGCCTGCTGGAGACGGACTCGCCGAGGATCACGCCCACCAGCGTGCGCCCGTCCTCCTGCCCGGCGAAGGCCAGGCAGTACCCGGCCGCGCGGGTGAAGCCGGTCTTCAGCCCGATCGCGCCCGGCGTGCCGAGCAGCCGGTTGGTGTTGCGCCAGACGTAGGAGCCGTGCCCGGGGCCGGCGTCGAGCGTGTGGTAGCGGGTGCCGGCGGCCTGCCTGATCAGCGGGTTCCGCAACGCCTCGGCGGCCAGGCGGGCCTGGTCGCGGGCGGTGGACCAGCCGTCGCCGCCGGGGGTGGGCAGGCCGTCGGCGTTGACGTACCTGGTGTCGGTCATGCCCAGCTCGCGGGCGGTCGCGTTCATCCTGGCGACGAAGCCGTCCACGCCGGGCCCGTACGTGCGGGCCAGGGCGTGCGCGGCGTCCGCCCCCGAGGGCAGCATGAGGGCGTAGAGCAGCTCGCCCACGGTGAGCCGGTCGCCGGGACGCAGGTCGGCGGTGGTGCCGCCGCCGTCCTCGGCGTACTCCTCGTCGGCGGCGGAGATCTTCACGACGTCCGTCGGCCGGGCGCTCCGCAGCACCACGTACGCGGTCATCGTCTTGGTGAGGCTGGCGATGGGCATGCGCTCCGCGCCGTCGTCGTCGAGCAGCACCTTGCCGGTGGAGGCGTCCAGCAGGTACGCCGCCCGCCCGTGCACCACGGGGGCGTCGAGCGCGGCGGCGGGAGGAGCGGTGATCGGGGCCGGCGCGTCCGCGTACGCGGGCGCCACGAGCCCCGCGGCCAGGGCCAGGGCGCCGGCCACGGCGGCCAGGCGGGCTTTCCTGTTACGCATTACCCCAGGTTGCCGCCGGTTTTGGGGTGAGTTTGACAACGATTCTGACAAGGCGTCCGGAAAGCCCGGCGGCGTCGGCGGTTCCGCCCGGGTAGATCTTTGCGGTGTCCGCCTCTCAGCGGCCGCCCCAGAAGTCGTCCTGCACCCGTTCGCCGTGCAGGAGCTGCGCGAACAGGTCCTCCCACAGCGGCATGACGAGCTCCGGCGCGTAGGCCCGCGCGGTTTTCGCCGCCTCGCGGCCCATCCGCACCCGCAGCCGCCGGTCGCCGATCACCCGGTCGAGCGCGGCGGCCAGCGCGTCCACGTCGCGCGGCGGGACGAGCACGCCGTCCACGCCGTCGCGCAGCACGTCCCCGGGGCCGGTCGGGCAGTCGAAGGCCACCACCGGCAGGGCGTGCGTCATGGCCTCGATCATCACCATGGGCAGGCCCTCGAAACGCGAGCTCAGCGCGTACACGGAGGCGTCGCTCAGCTCCCGCTCCAGCCGGTCGGTACGCCCCGGCAGCGACACGTGCCCGCCCAGCCCGTGCTGCTCGACGAGCCCCGTGAGCTCGCCCCGGCGCGGCCCGTCGCCGAAGATCCGCAGCCGCCACTCCGGGTGCTCGGGCACGACCTGCGCGAACGCCTCGATCAGCAGGTCGAACCCCTTCTGCGGCACCAGCCGCCCGGCCGCGACCACGACCGGGTTCACCTGCTGCGACGGCTCCTGGTCCACCTTGTGCACGGCGTTCGGGATCTGCACGATCGGGGTGCGCGGCAGCAGCCGCTGGTACTCCAGCCGGTTCGTGCGGGTCAGCACGGTGACCGCGTCGAGCCGGCCGTAGTGCCGGGCGATCTCCCGCAGGATCGGTTCGGGGTAGGCGGACAGGTTCATGTGCTCCTGCGCGACCCGCACGACGCTCCGCGGCGTGCGGCGGGCCGAGATCAGGTTCAGCGCGGGCCGCGTGGTGACCAGCACGCCGTCGCGCAGCCCGGCGCAGTAGTCCATGACCGCCCGCTCCACCGCCTCGGTGAAGTAGTCCGCGGCGAACTCCCCGCGCGGCACCATCTTGCCGCGCAGCCGCCGCCACGCCCTGCGCGGCACCGAGTCGGGCCGGCGGCCGCCGCGCTGGTCCACCAGGGCGCTCAGCGTGATCCGGGGGTCCAGCCTGAACTGCGGGTCCTCGCGCCGCCGCACCACGCTGACCAGCTCGACCTGGTGCCCGGCCGCGGCCATCGCGTTGGCCTGGTTGACGACCGTGCGGATGGTCCCGCCCATGCCGTACGCGTGCAGCATGAGATAGCGGATCTTCACGTCGCGGGACCCTCGGCCTGCCGGTTCATGCCACGGCAGGCTACCGCCCGTTCCTGGCAATTGCCTGGCAACGTTTCGGCAGGCGGCGGCGCGCCGGAGCCCAACGTCACCCGACCCGAGGACCTTCGGCGGTGTCCTGGCCCGCGCCGCGGAGAGGTGATGGGGGCATGACGACACCCGACACCCCCGGCCCCGGAGGCGGCGGCCTGCACCGGCTCGACCGCTGGATGTACCGCGGCGGGCGCCCCAACCGCCTGGCCCGCGCGCTCAACCGGCTCTGGGCCGCGGTCTTCGCCGCCGGCCTGCTCCAGCGGGAGCGGCTGGCCACCCTGGAGGTGCGCGGCCGGCGCACCGGCCGCCTCATCTCCTTCCCGGTCGTCGTCGCCGACCACGAGGGCGGGCGCTACCTGGTGGCGATGCTCGGCGCCGGCACGCAGTGGGCGCGCAACGTCCGCGCCGCGGGCGGCGAGGCGACGCTGCGGCACGGCCGCCGCGAGCCGGTGCGCCTGGCCGAGGTCCCCGAGCCGGAACGCGCCCCGATCCTGCGCCGCTACCTCGCCTGCTCCCCGGGCGGCCGCACCCACATCCCGGTCGAGCAGGACGCCCCGCTCGCCGCGTTCGAACGCGTCGCCGCCCGCTACCCCGTCTTCCGGATCGAGCCCCGTTAGCCGGCCCGCCGGCCAGTACGTGGACCGGCGTGGAACCTCCTGGAACGCCTCCCCCGTGTACGGGTGCCGGAGGAGCACCCGTCCACGAGGAAGAGGAGTCCGGCATGTCCAGATCTCTCGGGAAGTATCGGGTCCTTGGCGGTGCGGCGGCGCTGGCCCTGCTGTCGGCCGGGCTGTCGGCCGGGCTGATGGCGCAGCCCGCCGCGGCCAAGCCCTGCTACGGCGACTGCCAGCCCGGCGTGGTCCGCGGCTTCGGAGACCTCCGCTACGACGCCCCGGTGGGCGTGACCGACCAGATCACCGTCACCGCCGCCAACGGCTTCTACGTGCTCACCGACCCCGCCGCCGCGATCATCGCGGGCACCGGCTGCACGCTGGTGACCCCGCACGAGGCGCGCTGCCCGATCGGGCCCTCCCCGTCGATCCGCGTCCGCGCGCTGGACGGCGACGACGTGGTCACCAACGCCACGTCGTTCCCCGCCGAGCTGAACGGCGACCCGGGCAACGACCGGCTGATCGGCGGCTCCGGCCCGGACGTGCTGATCGGCGGGGCCGGCGCCGACGTCCTGCAGGGCGGCGCGGGCTCCGACACGGCCGGCTACTCGGGCCCGCCGACCAGCACCGGCGTCCGGGCCGACCTGGACGGCGCGACCGGCGACGACGGCAGCGCCGACGACGGGCCGGCGGGCGCCCGCGACACCATCGCCGCCGACGTGGAGAACCTGGAGGGCACCAACCACGACGACGTGCTCATCGGCAACGCGGGCCCGAACGTCATCGACGGCGACGGCGGCGCCGACCGCGTCCAGGGCCTGGGCGGCGACGACCAGCTCACCGCGCACGGCAACGGCGCCATCGACGGCGGCGCCGACAGCGACCACTGCGTCTCCGACATCCGCCTCGGCGGGGTGGCGGCCGACACCTTCGCCGGCTGCGAGTTCACCAAGGTCATCACGTTCTAGGCGGGGCCCGGCCGGGCCGTCACTGCCCGGCCAGGCCGGTGTGCGCCACCCCGCGCACGATCTGCCGCTGGAACAGCACGAACACCACCAGCAGCGGCAGCCCGGCCAGCACCACCGACGCCATGATCTGCGCGTAGCGGAGGCCGAAGGTGCCCTGCACGACGTTGGCCAGGCCCACGGGCAGCGTCATGGTGTTCGGGTCGGTGGAGACCAGGAACGGCCACAGGAAGTTGTTCCACGTCGTGATGAAGGTGAAGATCGACACGGCGGCGAGCACCGGCCGCGACAGCGGCAGCACGATGGTGAAGAACACCCGCCAGCGGCCCGCCCCGTCCACGAACGCCGCCTGCTCCAGCTCGGGCGGCACGTCTTGGAAGAACTTGAACAGCACGTACACGATGAGCGGCGCGGCCACCTGCGGCAGGATGATCGACCACCAGGTGTCCACCAGGCCGAGCGCCACCATCTCGGCGAACAGCGGCGCCATGAGCACCTGCGGCGGCACCATGATCCCGGCCAGGATCACCGCCAGCAGCGTGCGCCGGCCGCGGAAGTGCGTGCGGGCGAAGCCGTAGGCGGCCATCGCCGACAGCAGCACGGTCAGCAGCGTCACCAGCACCGCCGTGACCGTCGAGTTGATCGCCCACTTGACGATGCCGCCGGTGCCGAGCACCAGCCGGTAGGCGTCCAGCGTCAGCTCGCTGCCGAACCACCGCAGCGGCAGCTTCGTGGTCTCGGTCTCGGGCTTGAGCGAGGTGGCCACGGCCCAGGCGAGCGGCGCGAGCCAGACGGCCGCCAGCACCAGCGCCACCACCAGCAGCACGAGCTGGCCGGGACGGAACCGCTTGGTCATGAGGAGCCCTCCGCGCGCTTGCGGAACAGCCGGAGCTGTGCCAGGGACACGACGACGATGATGGCGAACAGGATGTAGGAGACCGCCGAGGCGTAGCCGATGCGGTAGCCGGTGAAGCCGGTGTCGTAGGCGTACTCGATGATGGACCTGGTGCTGTCCTGCGGGCCGCCGCCGGTCATCAGGTAGATCTGGTCGAAGACCTTCAGCGAGGCCAGCAGCTGCAGCACCACGATGAGCGCGGTGGTGCGGCCGAGCATCGGCAGCGTGATCGAGCGCAGCCGGTTCCAGGCGTTCGCGCCGTCGATGGCGGCGGCCTCGTACAGGTGCTGCGGGATCGACTGCAGCGCGGCCAGGTAGAGCAGGAAGTTGAAGCCGACCGTCCACCAGACCGTGGTCAGCACCATCGCCCACATCGCCACCGACGGGTCGCCCAGCCACAACACGTCGATGCCGAGCGTGCCGTTGATGAGGCCGTAGCCCGGCGGGTAGATCATTTGCAGCCACAGCAGCGACACCACGGCCGACGGCAGCAGGAACGGCCCGAAGAACGACAGCCGCCACAACCACTGCACGAACCGCAGGTGGTGCACCAGCAGCGCGAACCCGAGCCCGAGCAGCACCAGCGGCACCGTGCTGAGCGCGGTGAAGACCAGGGTGTTCCAGAGCGAGCGCCACATGAGCGGCGCGCGGAACGCCTCGGCGTAGTTGGCGAAGCCGACGAAGCCGTCGTTGGTGCCGGCGATGTTGACGCTGGACAGGCTCATCCGCACGCCGAGGATCACCGGCCAGACCAGGAACGCCACGTAGACGGCCAGGAAGGGCACCACGAACAGCAGCCCGTGCTGCGTCCAGGCGTGCCTGACCTTGGTCCCGGCGGCGGGCGGGGCGGCCGCGGGGGCCGCGACGGTGGTGGCCATCAGCGCTCCTGCCTCGGGAAGGGGTTCGGGGCGGCGAGCAGCCGGGACAGCGACGCCTTGGCCGCGGCCAGGCCGTCCTCCGGCGAGCGCTGCCCGCTGATCACCGGCGAGAACGCCTCCCCGAACTCGAGCCACATCCGCGACGCCGAGCCGGTGAACCACACCTGCGGGTCGAGCGCGACCTCGGTGATGACCGATCGGTACTCCGACTGCGGGTTCAGCGCGAGGTAGGCGGGCTGCTGCAACGTCGGCAGGTACGCCGGCACGTGCCCGGCCACCGCCCAGTCGGCGCTGTGCTTGACCAGGTAGGCGATGAAGCGGTACGTGGCCCGCTCCACCTCGGGGTCGCGGCTGCGCTGGTGCGGCAGCACGAACGAGTGGCAGTCGGCCTGCGCCGAGGCGCCGCCGAAGACGCTGGGGAAGCGGGTCATGCTGAACGGCGTGCCGCGTTCCTTGAGCCCGGTGACCTCCCAGTCGCCGTTCCACAGGAACGCGGCCTGGCCGTTGGTGAAGGCGGCGACCGACGCGCCGTAGTCGGTGCGCCAGTCGCACAGCCCTTCGGTGCCGAGCCGGGCCATCAGGCGCAGCGCGGCCAGGGCCTTGCCGTCGTCGATCGCGATGTGGCGGCCGTCCGGCGTCAGCAGCGCGCCGCCGCTCTGCGGGTAGAGCGACCACCACACCCGCCAGGGGCCGACCGTGCCGAGGCCGAGGGCGTCGAAGGCGAGCGGCGGCTTGCCGCCCATCGCGTCCTTGGCCTGGCGCAGCATGGCGATCAGCTCGTCCTCGCCCTTGGTGGGGCGCAGCTTGCCGTCCGGGCCGAGCAGGCCGGCCTTGCGGCAGATGTCGGTGTTGTAGTACTGCACCATCGGGTGGGCGTCGAACGGGATCGCGTACAGCACGCCGTCGAGGTGGGCGCGCTCCCAGATCGGCGGGGAGAAGTCGGAGCCGCGCAGGCCGGCCTCTTCCAGCAGCCGCACGTCGATCGGGTCGAGGATCCGGCCGGCGCCGATGCCGGCCAGCCGGGCCAGGTGGAAGGTGGCCAGGTCGGGGGAGCGCCCGCCGGAGCCGGCCATCGCGATCTTGGTGTAGTACGGCTCGCCCCAGGCGAGCACGTTCTCCTCGACGCTGACGCCCGGCTCGGCCTGGCCGAACGCCTTGACCATCCGGTTCATGATGATGCCGTCGCTGGCGCCGAGGAAGTGCCAGTACCGCACGCGGGTCTGGGACGAGCCGAGCCCCATCGGGATGGCGCAGCCCGTGGCGGCCGCTCCGGCGAGCGCCAGGCTGCCGCCGAGGAGAGTCCGGCGGGAGACGTGAGGGGGACCTTCTTGCACGGTGGCCTCTTCCTTCACCGAGCTGCAACGTGACCAGGTTCTCGTTGACAAGGGGATGATCGAGGCGGTCATGGCGGAGTAGGGGCGTGCCGCGGCACGGCGAGGTGGACGGCCGTCCCGGGGGTGTGACGGCGGCGCGGCCCGCTGTTTCGGCGGGGTTACCCGAGTGTTAGCGGTAACACCAAACGTGTCAAGGGTCCTCGGGCAAACGGTTTCCACGCCTGGTGACGCCGCCGGCGCGGCCCGCGCCTGAGCGCGCGATCAGGCGCGGAGCGGACGTCCGGCCCGGCTCAGGGGCGGCTCAGGGGCGGCTCAGGCGGCTCAGGGATGGCTGGGTGCGGGGCCGGTGCTCTCGCGCACCACCAGCTCCGGCTCCACGAGCCGGCGGGCCTCGGGCTCCTCGCCCGCCATCCGCTCCAGCAACATGTGGAAGGCGTGCCTGCCGACCTCGCCGAAGTCCTGCCGCACGGTGGTCAGCGGCGGCCAGAAGTACGCGGCCTCCGGGATGTCGTCGAACCCGGCCACGCTGACGTCCTCGGGCACCCGCCGCCCCGCCTCGCGCAGCGCCCGCAACACCCCGAGCGCCATCTGGTCGTTGGCCACGAACACCGCCGTCACCTCGGGCTCGGCGGCCAGGCGGCGGCCGAGCCGGTAGCCCGAGCGCGAGCTCCAGTCGCCGCGCAGCACCTCGGGCACCGGCCGCCCGGCGGCCTCCAGCACGCCGCGCCAGCCCTCGATGCGGCCGTTGGCGTCGAGCCAGTCGGCCGGCCCGGCCACGTGCCAGACGCTGTGGTGACCGAGGCTGAGCAGGTGGCGGGTGGCGCGGATCGCGCCGGTGCGCTGGTCGACCTTGGCCACCGGCACGGGGATGTCGTCGCCGGCGTCGACCGCCACCACCGGCATCTCGGGCGGCAGGTGGCGCAGCCCGTCGGCGGCCGACTCGTGCGGCGCCACGATGATCACGCCGTCGACCGCCTGGGCGCGCAGGCGCTCCACGCCCTCGCGGATGGAGGTGCGGTTGAGCGAGCTGAGGCTCGCGATGCTGACGTTGTAGCCGGCGTGCCGGGCGGCCTGCTCGACGCTGTAGAGGGTGGAGGCCGGGCCGTAGAGCGTGGTGTCGATGCTGACCACGCCGAGCACGCCGGAACGGCCGGTCACGAGCTGGCGGGCGGCGTGGTTGGGCCGGTAGTCGAGCTCCTTGACGGCGGCCAGCACCCGCGCCCTGGTCTCGGCGCGCACCCGTTCGGGCGCGTTGAGCACCCGCGAGACGGTCATCGTGGAGACCCCCGCGAGAACGGCGACGTCCATGAGCACCGCCGGCCTGCCGGTCTTGGATCGCACCGCGGCTCACCCCCTTGCCGGTAACGCTAACAGGCCACAGGGGTGAGCGCGCGATCTCCAGCGCAAGGATGTCCGGGTCCGGTCAGGACACGTAGGGCCAGCCCGCCGCGTCGTAGGCCAGCCGGTTGACGCCGAGCCGGGCCCGGCCGTCGTCGCCGTACCAGTGGTAGAAGAGCAGATCGCCGCCGTCGGCCAGCACCGCCTCGTGGCCGGGGCCGTGGATCGAGCCGTGGCCGGCCAGCAGCTCGGTGCCGCCGCCCGCGGTCATCGCCCGGCCCGAGCGGTCGGTGTACGGGCCGGTGACGCTGGTGGAGCGGCCCACCATGACCCGGTACGTGCTGGCCGCGCCCTGGCAGCAGGCGTCCCAGGAGACGTACAGGTAGTAGGAGGCGCCGCGCTTGACGATGAACGGGGCCTCGATCGCGGTGGTGCCGCCGCTGCGGCGGGCCAGGTCGTACACGGCGGTGCCGGAGCGCAGGCCGGTGCTCGCGTTCAGCGGGATCATCTTGATGCCCGTCCAGAACGAGCCGAAGCTCAGCCACCACCGGCCCTGGTCGTCCACGACCAGGTTGGGGTCGATCGCGTTGTACGTGCTGGACGTGCTCGTGCTGATCACCAGGCCCTGGTTCGTCCACGACCCGGACGCGCCCGTGGTGCTCGTGGCCAGGAAGATCGCCGAGTTGTTCGAGCCGAACGTGGAGGCCGAGTAGTACAGGTAGTAGCGGCCGTTGCGGTAGGAGAGGTCCGGCGCCCACAGGCTGGCCGAGCCGCCCGTGTACGCCCGCGTCCACGGGGCTCCCGACGGGAACGCCGGGCCCGCCTCGCGCCACGCGGTGCGGTCGGCCGAGGTCTTGAGCACGATGTTGTCGCCGGTGTGGGCGAGCAGGTAGTCGCCGGCGGGCCGCCTGACCACGCTCGGGTCGTGCACGAACACCGCTCCGGTGACCGGCAGCGGGTCCGGGTAGGCGGCCGCCATGGCCGTGCAGGCCACGAGGCAGAGCACGCCGGCGAGCCGTTTCAGCGACGGCGCGGGGACCGCCAGGATTCTGCGGATCATCGTGGGGCTCCTCTGGTAGCGCTAACATCAGCGGGCCGAGGAAAGCCCCGTGATTGTTGGGCGACCGCGCCCGCGGTGTCAACCACCGCTGAAACTTTCAGCTCGCGCGCGTCGAGGTGCGTCGCGGCCAGGAGAAGGCTGGTGGACGATACTGGGATTGAACCAGTGACCTCTTCCGTGTCAGGGAAGCGCTCTCCCGCTGAGCTAATCGTCCTTGTGAGGTGGCGACGGGATTTGAACCCGTGTGGACGGCTTTGCAGGCCGCTGCCTCGCCTCTCGGCCACGCCACCGAGTCTTCGAACCCGCTCCGAGCGGAAGACGGGATTCGAACCCGCGACCCTCACCTTGGCAAGGTGATGCTCTACCACTGAGCCACTTCCGCGTTGCTGCTTTCACAACTCTAGCGGGTTTTCGGAGCCGATGCTTACTTGCGGAGCTGGCGGGCCACGCTCCGCTCGGTGGCGGGCAGGCTCAGGAAGATCTCCAGGATGCGCGTGAGCCGGTGGACCTCGATGCGGTGGAAGGCGGGGCCCTCCGAGCGGGCCAGGACGAGGGCCAGCGCCAGCGGCGGCAGCGGGGCGTGGATGACGTGCAGCCCCTCGCCGAGGGTCAGGGCGGTGGGGCGGGCGGGCATCTCGCCGGGGAGGTCCAGCTCCTGCGGGGCGCGCCAGCTCGCGTACAGCACGCGGTCGCCGCCGAGCGTGGCCGCCCAGTCGGCGCTGAACAACACCGGCAGCGAGTCGACGAGCGTGGTCAGCGCGCGGTCGCCCGCCGTGGTGATGTACTTGAGTATCTCCAGCTCAGGATAGGTGCCGGGCGCCTCGCGGGTCGGCCAGACGCCTTCGACGGCGACGTCCTCGACGCTCTCCAGGCTCTTGACCAGGTGCTGGCGGGAGGTGGTCTCCGGGCAGAAGATCGTGAGGTCGTCGAGGGCGGTGCCCGCGCCGCGGTCGAGGACGGTCACCTGGGTGATGTCGGCCCCCGCCGCCCCCAGGACCTTGGTGACCTGCGCCAGGGAGCCCGGCCGGTCGGGCAGCGTCACGCGCACACGAAGAAGCATCCATCCCCCTCCGCCGAAGATGCCGGGCACCAGCCTATCGGCCGAATACCGGTCACGGCCTGACCTGCGCTACAACTGTCGGGGTGAAGATTGGTCCTCTCGCGGTGTGGCCGCCGGTGGTGCTGGCGCCGATGGCGGGCATCACGAACGCGCCGTTCCGGGTGTTGTGCAGGGAGCAGGGCGCCGGGCTGTTCGTGTGCGAGATGATCACCACGCGCGGGCTGGTGGAGCGCAACCCCAAGACGATGCGGATGATCGGCTTCGACGACTCCGAGCGGCCGAGGAGCATCCAGCTCTACGGGGTCGACCCCGGCGTCGTGGGCCGGGCGGTCCGCATGATCGCCGAGGAGGGCCTGGCCGACCACATCGACCTCAACTTCGGCTGCCCGGTGCCCAAGGTGACCAGGCGCGGGGGCGGGTCGGCGCTGCCGTACAAGCGCAACCTGCTGCGCCGCATCCTCAAGGCCGCGGTCGCCAACGCCGGCGCGCTGCCCGTGACGATGAAGATGCGCAAGGGCATCGACGAGGACCACCTGACCTACCTCGACGCCGGCCGCATCGCCGCCGAGGAGGGCGTCGCCGCCGTCGCGCTGCACGCCCGCACCGCCCGTCAGCACTACGGCGGGGTCGCCGACCGGGCGGCGATCGCCCGGCTGAAGGAGGCCGTGCCGGAGATCCCCGTGCTGGGCAACGGCGACATCTGGTCCGCCGACGACGCCGTGCGCATGATGGCGGAGACCGGCTGCGACGGCGTCGTGGTCGGGCGCGGCTGCCTGGGGCGGCCGTGGCTGTTCAAGGACCTGGAGAACGCCTTCAACGGCAGCCCCGAGCGGGCCCGCCCCACGCTCGGCGAGGTGGCCGCGGTGATGCTCAGGCACGCCGAGGGGCTGGCCCGCTGCTTCGACCTCGAGCGGTACGCGGTGGCCGACTTCCGCAAGCACGTCGGCTGGTACCTCAAGGGCTTCACCGTCGGCGCCGAGCTGCGCCGCGAGCTGGCCACGGCCGAGTCGCTCGACGGGCTGCGGGCCGGGCTGGCCAGGCTGGAGCACGACCAGCCGTGGCCGCCCAACACCGACACGCCGCGCGGCAAGTCGGGCGAGCGGTCCAAGGTGCTGCTGCCGGACGGCTGGCTGGACGACCCGTGGGACTGCGCGGTGCCGCAGGAGGCCGAGTCCGAGGTGTCGGGCGGCTGACCGGGCCGCGACCAGGAGAGCTGACCAGCTCGTGACCAGGAGAGCCGACCGGGCCGTGACCAGGGCTCCGGCTCAGTGCGGGCCGGAGATCTCCGTGCCGCAGGGGCCGCCGCCGGCCGCCGGGAGCAGCCGCACCGGCTCGCCGTCCATGGTGAGGGTCGGGTAGTACTCCGCGATGCGCTCGGCGGAGCGGCCGGCGTAGTGGCAGATGAAGCTGCGGCGGAAGCGGTCGGCCGTGGTGTTCGGCTCCGAGCCGTGCACCAGGCTGCCGTTGAAGAACAGCACGTCGCCGGGCTCCATGTCGACCGGGACCTTCTCCAGGCCGGGCGGCGGCGGGACGTACTCGCGGGTGAAGGACACCTCGGGGTCGGCGTCCTCCGGGCAGAACAGGTCCATGAGGTGGGTGCCGGGCACCACCTCCAGGCCGCCGTTCGCGCGGTCCACGCGGTCGAGCGCCACCCACGCGGCGACGCACGTGCCCGGCTCCACCTGAAGGTAGAAGTTGTCCTGGTGCAACGCCTGGCCCCTGGCGCCCGGCGGCTTGAAGTAGAACATGCTCTGGGCTGCTATCGGCTCCTCCTGCAGCAGCTCGCGCAGGATCGCGGCGACGCGCGCGTCCAGCAGGTAGCGCAGGGCGAGGTCGCTGACCTGGTGGGGGTGCATGATGCGCGGGTAGTCGCGCAGGATGTCGTACGGGGCGCCGGGCTCCTGCGGGGCGGGCGTGAAGTGGCCGGGGATCGGGCCCGCGGCGTGGAGGGCCATGAAGGCGTCGCGCAGCCCGGCCACCTCCTCCGGGGCGAGGAGACCGGGCACCAGCACGTAGCCCTGTTCGTGGAAGTCGTTCAGCCTCATGCGTTCCACGCTAAGGAGCGGACTGCGGTAACGGTATGCCTGTGGATGCTGCGGACTTGTCTTTTCCTGCTGCCGAGCTGATGATCGTGGGCCACTACGACAAGGCCCCCGGCTACGGCACGCGGCGGCCCGGCGGGTCGCTGAGCTGGCTGCTGATGTGGACGCAGGCGGGCGCCGGGCTCGTGGAGCAGGGCGGCGGCGCGGTCACCGTGCGGGCCGGCGACCTGGCGGTGCTGGGGCCCGGGGTGCCGCACCACTACCGGGTCGCGCCGGGGGCCGGGCGGTGGCGGTTCTGGTGGGTGCACTTCCAGCCGCGGGCGACCTGGGGGGCGTGGCTGGCGCCGTACCGGCGGGGTGAGGGGCTGCACGTGGTGGGCGGGGTGCCGGAGGAGCTGCACGGACGCCTCGACGCGGCCTTCGCCCGCGCCCTCCGCGACGCCCACTGGATGCCGCCCGCCGGACCGCCTGACAGGGGTGCGGCAGCGGGCGACGCGGAGGGCGGGGCGCCGGCGGCTCCGGCGATGGTGTGGGCGGGGCCGGCGCGGGAGCTGGTGCTGGGAGCCGTGGAGGAGGTGCTGGTGGTGGCGGCCGCGTCCGCTCGGCTGTCGGCCCGGCCAGAGGGGGCGGGGGAGGAGGGGGACGAGCGGGTGCGGCGGGTGCTGGCGATCATCGCGGCCCGGCCCGCCGCGCCGCACTCGGTCGCCTCGCTGGCCCGCGCGGTCGCCCTGTCGCCCTCCCGCCTGGCCCACCTGTTCGCGGAGCGCACCGGCGGCACCCCGATGGGGGCGGTCCGCCAGGCCCGGCTGCGTCACGCGGCCGGGCTGCTGGAGGTGACGGACCTGGACGTCGGGCAGGTGGCGGCCGCGTCGGGCTTCGCCAGCCCGTTCCACTTCAGCCGGGCCTTCCGCCGCGAGTACGGCCTCCCGCCCCGCGAGTACCGCGCCCGCCTCCGCCGCCCCTGACCCGCCGCCCCCGGCCGGGGCGGGGGCGGGGGCGGTCAGCGGGTGATGGGGAGGGGGCCGCGGTCCAGGGGGAAGAGCTGGCCGTCGAGGTGGTCCACGGCGTACTCGATGGCACCCACGACCACGCACTCGTCGCCCAGTGTGGACGCCCGCACCTCCGGCATCCGCATGCACCGCGCCTCCAGCCGCGCCCGCAGCGGCTCCAGGAGCACGTCGGCCGAGCGGGAGAAGCCGCCGCCCAGCACCACCATCTGCGGGTCGAGGATGAGCACCATGGCGGCGGTGCCCACGGCCAGGTCGTCCACGTACCGTTCGACGCACTCCAGGGCGGCCGGGTCGCCGTCGCGGGCGGCGGCCAGGGTGTGGCCGGCCGCGTCCTCGGGCGGCACGCCCTCCGGCACGCACGCGCACGTGTTGAGGTGCTCGGGCGCGTCGAACCAGCGCGCCTCGGGCAGCATCGAGATCTCCCCGGCCGCTGCCCCGAACCCGCGGTGCACCTTCCCGCCGATCACCAGGCCCGCGCCCATTCGCCGCCCGACGTGCAGGAACACCACGTCGTCCGCGCCCCGGGCGACGCCGCGCCGGGTCTCGGCCATGGTGGCCAGGCGGCTGTCGTTCTCGATGAGCACCTGGCAGGGGAACATCTCGCGCAGCCGCCCGGCGAGGTCGAGGTCGCGCCAGGCGGGCACCGCGGCCGAGTAGATGACCCGGCCCTCGACGTCGATCACGCCGATCGTGCCGACGGCGATCGTCCACAGGTCGGCGACGGTGATGCGGCTCAGCGCCAGGCAGCCGGACACGGCCCGCTCGATGGCGGCCAGGCGCTCCTCCAGCGGCGCGTCCGGCAGCACCGGCTGCCGGGTCTCGGCCAGGATCTCGCCGTCCAGGTCGGACAGGGCGGCCCGGATGTTGTGACCTCCTATGTCGACGCCCACCAGGTAGCCGCTGTCGGCGCGGAAGCGGTAGCGGCGGGCGGGCCGGCCCATGGTGCCGGGGCTCGGCGGCACCTCCTCCACCCAGCCGAGGCCCATCAGCTCGTCGGCGACCTCCTTCATCGACGGCCGCGACAGGCCCGTCCGCTCGGCCAGTGCCGACAGGGTGAGCGGCCCCGCCCGGCGCAGCGCGCGGATGGCGGTCAGCGAGTTGAGCTGGCGCAGCCGGGACAGGTCGCCGCCGCGTACGTCCGCCATCGCCATCCTTAGGTAGGTCTCCTCTTTATCTCTCCAGTATGACAGGGATCAACGGGCTGTACGTGCCGCCCGCGCCCGTGCTACTAATGAAGCGCTCCTTCGTAAGTTGACAGGAAAGAGGACTGATGTCGTTCGCTGACATCGGCGAGACCGCGTACGTGCCGGGCCGCGCGCGCGTCTTCGAGCACGGCTGGCAGTCGTGGAGCCCCACGGGCGCCTACCGCCTGGACGAGACCCCGCCCCGGCCCGCCGACGAGACGATCCAGATCCTCTGCTACCGCCCGGGCACGCCCGTCCCCGACGGCGTGTTCCAGGGCGAGGGCCTGCTCGCCGTCGAGCCGGGCGACGGCTCGGTGGAGCTGTGGTCCGCGCCCGGCCCGCACGAGGTGCCCTCGATCCGGGCCCGCGAGGAGGGCGGCCGGCTGGTGATCTCGGCCGACGGCCCGGTCCGCCACCACCGCGCCGAGGGCGGCCTCGGCGCCGCCCTGCGCTCCTGGGCCGACGGCCTCGCGGAGCGGCGCACGTTCCCCGCGGTCCCGCCCATGTGGTGCACCTGGTACGGCTACTGGGACAAGGTCACCGAGGCCGACGTCGTGGAGAACCTGGAGCTGGCCACCCGCCACGCCCTGCCCGCCGACATGTTCCTCGTCGACGACGGCTACGAGGCCGGCATCGGCGACTGGCTCGACCCGCGCCCCGGCTTCGGCTCCCTCCCGCGCGCCGTGGACGCGATCCTCGCCACCGGCCGCCGGGCCGGCGTCTGGACCGCCCCCTTCCTGGTCGGCCACGACAGCCGCCTGTACCACGAGCACCCCGAGTGGCTGGTCGGCGGCGCGTACGCCGGCCGCATGTGGAACCAGGACCTCGCCGTCCTCGACGTCACCCACCCCGGCGCGGCCGAGCACCTGACCGGCGTCTTCCGCGCGTTCGCCGCCCTGGGCATCACCCACTTCAAGCTCGACTACCTGTACGCGGGCGCCCTCCCCGGCCGCCGCCACGACGACCTCGACCCGATCGCCGCCTACCGGCGCGGCCTGGAGCTGGTCCGCCGGGGCGCGGGGGAGGGGGCCACGCTGCACGGCTGCGGCGCCCCGATGCTGCCCAGCATCGGCCTGGTCGACATCATGCGGGTCAGCCCCGACATCGCCCCCACCCTGCACCCCAGGTCCGGCGACATCAGCCAGCCGTCGCAGCTCGGCGCCCGCCTGACGGGCGCGGCGCGGGAGTTCCTGCACGCCCGCTGGTGGGTCAACGACCCGGACTGCCTCATCGTCCGGCCCGAGGTGGAGGCCCGCGCGGAGTGGGCGGCCCACATCGAGGCCGGCGGCGGCCTGCGCGGCTCCAGCGACCCGATCGCCGCTCTCGACGCCTGGGGCCTGGAGACCACCCGGCGCCTGCTGGTGCCCACCGCCACGGAGCCGTCGTGACCAGCAGCACGGCCCCCGGCGCGCTGGTGGCGGGCGAGCGGCCGGCCACCCGGCGCGCGCGGCGCGGCGGCGACCGGCACGCCTACCTGTTCATCGCCCCCAGCCTCTTCGGCGTGGTGGCGTTCCTGCTGCTGCCGATGGTCATCGTCCTGGTGCTGAGCCTGTTCGACTGGGAGCTGCTGTCGGCCCCCGAGTTCGCCGGGCTGGACAACTACCGCCGGCTGGCCGGCGACGGCGCGACCTGGCACTCGCTCGCCGTCACCGCCGGCTACGTGCTGCTGTCCATCCCCTTGCAGACCGTGCTGGCCCTCGCCCTGGCGGTGCTGCTCGACCGGCGGGTGAAGGGGCTGCGGCTCTACCGGTCGCTGTTCGTGGTGCCGTGGATGGCGACGCCGATCGTGCTCGGCCTCATCTGGGACTGGATCTTCGATCCGCGCGAGGGCGCGCTCAACAGCGCGCTCGCCCTGGTCGGCGTCACCGGCCCCGACTGGCTGTCCGACCCGTCCTGGGCGCTGCCCGCCGTCGCGCTGGTCAGCGTCTGGCAGCACACCGGCTACAACATGTTGTTCTTCCTGGCCGGGCTGCAGGGCATCCCGCGCGAGCTGCACGACGCCGCCGCCGTGGACGGCGCGACTCCCGCCCAGCGCTTCTGGCGGGTGACGCTGCCGCTGCTGAACCCCACGATGTTCTTCGTCACGGTGACCAACCTGATCGGCGCCTTCCAGGTGTTCGACACGGTCTACGCGATGACCGACGGCGGCCCGAGCCACAGCACCGAGGTGCTGAACTTCCGCATCTTCCAGACCGCGTTCAAGGAGTTCGACTTCGGCTACGCGGCCACGCTGTCGACGCTGCTGTTCGCGGTCATCTTCGCCGTGACGCTGGCGCAGGTCCGCTTCTTCGGCAAGCGCACCACCTACGACCTGAGCTGAGGAGCCATGGCCAAGCGTTTCCTGCTGTACGCCGTGCTCACGCTCGGCGCCTTCGTGTCGCTGTTCCCGTACCTGCTGGTGGTGCTGACCGCGTTCAAGACGCAGGCGCAGCTCAGCACGACCGCGCCGTGGCTGCCCGGCCTGCCGCCCACCACGGCGAACCTGGCCGAGATGCTGGCCGGCGACTTCCCCCGCTACGTGCTCAACACCGTCGTGATGACGGCGCTGCTCACGGCCGGGCAGCTGCTGTTCACCACCTTCGCCGCCTACGCCTTCGCCCGGCTGCGCTTCCGCGGCAGGGACGTGCTGTTCTGGCTGTACGTCGCCACGATGATGGTGCCGAGCGCCGTCACGATGATCCCGCTGTTCCTCATCATGCGCGAGCTGGACCTGGTCAACACCTGGTACGGCCTGCTCGTGCCGTACCTGCTCGGCAGCCCGTACGGGATCTTCCTGATGCGGCAGTTCTTCAAGACCCTGCCCGCCGGGCTGGAGGAGGCCGCCCGCATCGACGGGGCCGGGCCGATGACGATCCTGCTGCGCGTGATGCTGCCGCTGTGCCGGCCCGCGCTCGGCACGCTCGCCATCATCACCGTCATCTCCTCCTGGAACAGCTTCCTGTGGCCGCTGATCATCACCAGCGGCGACGACACCCGCGTCATCACCGTCGCGATCGCCACCCTGAAGTCGGGGATCGGCGTGGACTACCACCTCATGATGGCCGGCAGCCTGATCGCGCTGGTGCCGATGGTGGCCGTCTTCATCTTCTTCCAGAAGCACATCGTCAGGTCGGTGGTCCTCACCGGCCTCAAGTAAGAAGAGGTCAGCGAATGATGCAAACCCCCCGGATTCGCTGGGCCGGAGCGCTGCTCGGCGCCGCCATGCTCGTCCTGCCCGGCTGCTCGTCCACCGGAGGAGACCCCGGCAAGGTCACCCTGACCTACCGGCTCTGGGACGAGCAGCAGAAGGCCGGCTACGACCAGGTCATGGCGGCCTTCGAGAAGGCCAACCCGGGCATCGACGTCACCGTCGAGCTGCTGCCCTACGACCAGTACTGGACCAAGCTCACCGCGGACGTGGTCGGCGGCAGCGCCCCGGACGTGTTCTGGATGACGCCCACCCAGTTCCCCGAGTTCGTCACCAAGGGCGTCCTCGCCCCCGTGCAGGTGGACACCGCCAAGTACCACCAGACCGTGGTCGGCTCCTTCACCTACGAGGGCAAGCTGTACGGCGTCCCGAAGGACTGGGGCATCGTCGGCCTGCTCTACAACAAGGACCTGTTCGCCAAGGCCGGCGTCGAGATGCCCGACAAGCTCACCTGGGCCGCCGACGGCAGCGGCACCCTGCTCGACACGGCCCGCAGGCTCACCGTGGACGAGGCCGGCAAGCACCCGGACGAGCCCGGCTTCGACCCGGACAAGGTCAGGACCTACGGCTTCGCCTCCTGGAACCACTACCAGACGCAGTGGATGAACTGGGTGGTCTCCAACGGCGGCAAGCTCGTCGACAAGCCCTTCGGCAAGTACGCCTTCAACGACCCGGCCGCCGTCCAGGCCCTGCAGTTCGGCGTGGACCTGGTCAACAAGCACCACGTCTCGCCGCCCGCGACCCGGACCAACCCGCCGACCGGCAAGGTCACCGACATGTTCAAGGCGGGCCAGGTCGCGATGTTCCCCGCCAACAACGCGCTGCTGCCGTTCGTCGCGCCCGAGGCCACGTTCCAGGTGGGCGTCGCGCTCATGCCGGAGGGCCCGGCCGGCCGCGCCGTCAACCTCAACGGCCTGGCCGAGGCCGTCTACGCCAAGAGCGACCACCCGCAGGAGGCCATGAAGCTCGCCCAGTTCCTCGGCACCGCCGAGGCGCAGAAGATCATGGCCGACGGCGGCTACGTCTTCCCCGCGCTCAACGGCCTCGAACAGGGCTACGTGGACTACTGGAAGGCCAAGAACGTGGACGTGACCCCGTTCGCGAAGGAGGCCGAGGGCACCACCTTCCCGCTGCCGATCACCACCGGCTTCACGGGCTTCGAGACCAAGCTCAACCAGCTCTTCAACGAGATGTACCTCGGGAAACTCTCTCCGCGGCAGGCCGCCGACCAGGCCGTCGCCGAAGGCAACGCCACCGTCAAGTAAGGACCCCCCGATGATCACCCGGCGTTCTCTGTTCGCCGGGGGCGCGAGCCTGGGCCTGACCGCCGCACTGGGGGCCGCCCCCGTGCGCGCGGCGGCCCGCCGCGCCCCTCTGTCCGACCCCTTCCAGCTCGGCGTCGCCTCCGGCGAGCCCAGCCCCGACGGCGTGGTCCTGTGGACCCGCCTCGCCATGGACCCCGTCGCGCTCGACGGGCTCGGCGGCATGCCGGCCCGGGCCGTGCCCGTGCAGTGGGAGCTGGCCAGGGACGACGGCTTCCGCCACGTCGTGCGCCGCGGCACCGAAATCGCCCGGCCCGAGGCCGCGCACAGCGTGCACGTCGAGCTGGAGGGCCTCGACCCCGGCGCGGAGTACTTCTACCGCTTCCGCGCCGAGGGCAAGATCAGCCCGGCCGGCCGCACGCTGACCGCCCCCGCCCCCGGCACCCGCTCCCGGGCGCTGAACCTGTCGTTCACCTCGTGCGCCGACTACCAGGCCGGCTGGTTCACCCCGTACCGGCGGATGGCCGAGGACCAGCCCGACCTCGTCGCCTTCCTCGGCGACTACATCTACGAGTACGGCGACTACAAGTACCCCGTCCGCGACCAGGCCGGCGGCGAATGCCTCGACCTGGCCGGCTACCGGCTGCGGCACGCCCAGCACAAGGCCGACCCCGACTCGCAGCTCGCCCACGCCATCGCGCCCTGGGTCGTGGTGTGGGACGACCACGACATCGAGAACGCCTGGGCCGGCGACGTGCCCGAGCAGCCCGACCCGCCGTTCCTGCAGCGCCGCGCCGCCGCGTTCCAGGCGTACTACGAGAACATGCCGCTGCGCCGCGCCCAGAAGCCCGACGGCGCCGCGCTGCGGCTGCACCGCAGCATCCGCTGGGGCGAGGTGGCCAACCTGCACCTGCTCGACACCCGGCAGTACCGCGACCTGTACGCCTGCACCGGCAGGAGCGGCACCGTCGGCCCCGACTGCCTCGACCGGTTCGCCCCCAACAGGACCATCCTCGGCCAGGAGCAGGAGACGTGGCTGGACGCCCGGCTCAAGGACTCCCGCGCCACCTGGGACCTGCTCGGCCAGCAGGTCTTCCTCATGGAGATGGACTGGACCAACGGCGAGGGCAAGGGGTACTCGAACGAGGGCTGGGACGGCTACGTCGCCTCCCGCAACCGGCTGACCGCCGCCATCGACGCCTACCGGCGCAACGCCGTCGTCCTCACCGGCGACGTGCACTCGCACTGGGCGGGCGAGGTCAAGCGCGACTACGCCGACCCCGAGTCGAGGTCCGTCGCCGTCGAGCTGGTCACCACCTCGGTCACCAGCGCGGGCAACGGGCTCGACGAGTACCCGAACACGCAGGTCCTGCTCAACGAGAACCCGCACGTCAAGTTCTTCAACGGCCGCCGCGGCTACGTCCGCGCCCGGCTCACCCAGCAGGAGATGAAGGTCGACTTCCGCTCCCTGTCCCGGGTGACCGAGCCGTACGCCCCCGCCTACACCTCCGGCTCCTTCGTCATCGAGCCCGGCCGTCCCCAGCTCAACCCCGCCTGACAGGACTTCCCGATGCGCACCCTCACGGCCGCCGCCGCGGCGGCCCTCCTCGCCCTGCCCTTCGTCCCGTTATCCGGCAGCGCCGCCGCCGAGACCGCCCGCCCCCCGATGGGGTGGAGCAGCCGCTCGCTCGGCTGCTCGGTCTCCGAGGCGTCGGTCCGGCAGGCCGCCGCCGGCCTCGCCGCCCTCGCCCCGCTCGGCTACCGGTACGTCATCCTCGACGACTGCTGGCTGGCCCCCCAGCGCGCGGACGGCGCGCTCGTCCCCGACCCGGCCCGCTTCCCCGGCGGCATCGCCGCGCTCGCCGCCGAGCTGCACGGCAAGGGGCTCAAGCTGGGCCTCGCCCTGTCCGCGGGCACCAAGGCGTGCAGCGGCGGCGGCCCCGGCTCCTACCGCAACGAGGCCGCCGACGCCGCCCGCGTCAAGGAGTGGGGGGTGGACTACGTCAAGTACGACTGGTGCAACATCCCCGCCGCCGACTTCCCCGGCCAGAACGTCCAGCAGATCGCCCAGACCCTCTACCCGCGCATGCGCGAGGCCCTCGGCGACGGCGTGGTGTTCGCCATGAACAACGAGGACGGCAGCACCGTCCCGTGGTTGTGGGGCAAGGACGCCAAGGCCACCACCTGGCGCACCAACGTCTACAACCGCCCCATCCCGGACTCCTACCCGAGCATGACCGACGTCTGGGAGACCAACCAGCTCAGGGCCGAGTACGCGGGCGGCGGCAGCTACGCCGACCCCGACCTGCTGCAGGCCGGCCGGGGCGGCATGACCGCCACCGAGTACCGCACCCAGGTCACGTTGTGGGCCATGGGCGCGGCCCCGCTCGTCCTGCAGGCCGACCCGGCCGCCGCGCCGCCCGCGATCGTCGCCGACCCCGAGGTGATCGCCGTCGACCAGGACGAGCTGGGCGCGCACGGCCGCCTGGCCAGGAGCGACGGCTGGTACCACGTGCTGGTCAAGCCGCTCGCCGGCGGTGACCGGGCGGTCGCGCTGTTCAACGAGAGCGACCGGGCCGCCACGATCTCCTGGTCGCTCGGCTCCGGCCGGCACCGCGTCGAGGAGCTGTGGACCGGCGCCGTGGCCACCACGACCGGCGCGCTCGCGGCCCAGGTGCCCGCGCACGCCGCGCTGCTCTACCGGGTCTCCGCGCGGCACGACGCCGCGCCGCCGCTGGTGACGTTCGAGGCGGACCCGCCGAAGACGCTCGGCGACGACCGGCCCACCACGCTGGAGCCGGGCCGGGCGGGCGAGATCGTCACCCGCGTCACCAACACCGGGGCCACCGCCCGCCTGCGCGACGTCACCGTGACCGGCACCGCGCCGCAGGGCTGGCAGCTCACCGCCCGCACCCCAGCCGGGACCGCCCGGCTCGACGGCGGCGACACCTTCGCCGTCACGTGGGCGCTCACCCCGCCCGCCGGGACGGCGCCGGGCACGTACGAGGTGGCCTTCGAGGCGGCCGGGCAGCGCGCCACCGCCGTCGTGGCCGTCGCCACCGCTCCCGGGCCCGGCCGCAGCTACCTCAGCGACCTGGCCTGGACGAAGGCGAGCAACTACTTCGGGCCGGTCGAGAGGGACACCAGCAACGGCGACCGGGCCGCCGGCGACGGCCGCCCGCTCACCGTCGAGGGCGTGCGGTACGCCAAGGGCCTCGGCACGCACGCGCCCGCCGACCTCGAGTTCTACACCGCCGGGCGGTGCACGTCCGTGGAGTTCCAGGCCGGCATCGACGACGAGGTCGGCGCGGCCGGCTCCGCCGGGTTCGAGGTGTGGGCCGACGGCGGCCGGGTCGCCTACTCCGGCCTGCTCACCGGCGCCATGCCGGCCCGCAAGGTCACCGCCGACGTCACCGGCGCCCGCTACGTGCGGCTGGTCGCGACCAACGGCGGCGACAACGCCACCAGCGACCACGCCGACTTCGCCGACGCCGCCATCACCTGCAAGTAAGGGAGTCACCTGTTCATGATCGTCCCCAAGCCCGTCACGTACGAGCCCAGACCGGGCGCGTTCACCCTCGACAGCCGGACCTCCCTCACCGCCGACCCGGCGCTCGGCGCGACGGCCGCCTGGCTGCGCGGCGAACTGGCCCCCGTCGCGGGCGGCGAGCTGCTGCCGGGGCCGGGCTCGGGAACGATCGACCTCAGGCTCGCCGGCGACCTCCCGCCCGAGGGCTACCGGCTGACCGTCGGCCCCGGGCGGGCCGCCGTCGAGGCCGGCGGCCCCGCCGGTGCCTTCTACGGGGCGCAGAGCCTGCGCCAGCTCCTGCCCCCCGCCGCCTACCGGAAGGCCGCCGCCGCGCCCTGCCAGGCGCCCGGCGCGTACGTCGCCGACGCCCCCCGCTTCACCTGGCGCGGCTGCCTGCTGGACGTGGCCCGCCACTTCCTGACCAAGCACGAGGTGCTGCGCTTCGTCGACCTGCTGGCCCTGCACAAGCTGAACGTGCTGCACCTGCACCTCACCGACGACCAGGGCTGGCGGGTCGAGATCCGGCGCCACCCCCGCCTGACCGAGGTCGGCTCGTGGCGGCGGGAGAGCCAGACCGGCTGGAACGGCGCCCTCGACGGCCGCCCGCACGGCGGCTACTACACCCAGGACGACATCAGGGAGATCGTCGCCTACGCCGCCGCCCGGCACGTCATGGTCGTCCCCGAGATCGACCTGCCGGGCCACACCCAGGCCGCCATCGCCGCCTACCCGGAGCTCGGCAACCTCGGCACGCCGCTGGAGGTCCGCACCACCTGGGGCATCGGCGAGAACGTGCTCAACGTCGAGGACGCCACCATCGCCTTCTTCCAGGAGGTGCTGGAGGAGGTGCTGGAGCTGTTCCCCAGCCCGTACGTGTGCGTCGGCGGCGACGAGTGCCGCAAGGACCAGTGGCGCGCCAGCCCCTCGGCCCGCCGCCGCATGCGCGAGCTGGGGCTGCGCGACGAGGAGCAGCTCCAGAGCTGGTTCATCCACCAGTTCGACGAGTGGCTGAGCGCCCGCGGCCGGCGGCTGGTCGGCTGGGACGAGATCCTGGAGGGCGGCCTCGCCCCCGGCGCGGTGGTCGCCTCCTGGCGCGGCGAGCTCGGCGCGGTGGCCGCCGCCCGCCGCGGCCACGACGTCATCAACTGCTCCAACACCAGCCTCTACCTCGACTACCGGCAGGGGCCGGGAGAGGACGAGCCGGTCCCGTTCGGCACCGTGCTGACGCTGGAGGACGTCTACGCCTTCGAGCCGGTGCCCGAGGAGCTGCGCGGCGACCCGGCCGCGGCCCGCGTGCTCGGCGCGCAGGCCGGCGTCTGGACCGAGCTGATCGACTCCGGCCGCCGCGTCGACTACATGGCCTTCCCCCGCCTGGCCGCCTTCGCCGAGACCGTGTGGAGCCCCGCCGCCCGCGACCTGGCCGACTTCCGCGAACGCCTCGCCGCCCACCTGCCCCGGCTGGACGCGCTCGGCGTGGAGTACCGGCGCGAGGGCGGCCCGCTGCCCTGGCAGACCCGGCCCGGCGTGCCCGGCCGCCCCGAGGACCCCGAGTCGTGGCGGGCCAAGCTCGACGCCTGGACCGCCAACCTGCGTCAGATCTCCACGTGACCGCCGCTGCGCCAGTAGGTGTTGCCCTCCCGTGACAGCAGCTCCTCGTCCACCAGGTAGCGCCGCAGGGCCGCGTAGTCGTCGTGGAAGGCCCGCAGCGCCACGTTGACGTCCTTCTCCGGGTAGCGCACCCCGGGCTCGAAGACCAGGGCGATGTGCCGCAGCACCACCAGCCGCTTGTCGCGGCGCATCGCCAGCGTCGTCAGCCGCCCGTCCACCAGGAACGTGCGCAGCACCCGTTCCTCGTCGCTCAGCTCCTCGGCGGGCTCGGCGCGCGCCCGCAGCAGCGCCCTGAACCGCTCGGGCGCGGCCCGCCACGCGCCGCCCTCGTCGCGGACGGCCAGGCCGCCCGCCTCCAGCCGGGCCAGCGCCTTCGGGGAGAGCCCGTCGTGCTCGCCGAGCACCAGCCGGGCGAAGGCGCGCAGCGTGTCGTCCTGGCAGAGCAGCCCGAGGACGCGCCTGATCTCTTCGTCGCTCACCCCACCCATTGTGGCGGCCCGCCGAGGGTGCGAAATGTCACGATCTTGAGACACGGCCATGACACGACCCCGACGTGGCGCGGACCACACTGAATCAGACAGGCGTGTGCCGGGACGCCCTTGCCAGTCCGTTCCGGCACACGGCTTGTCCTCCCGCTACAGCCGGTTGAGCCCCTGCACGTGCAGCACGGCCCGGCCCTCCTCGTCGGAGGCGGCGAGGTCGACCTGGGCGTCGATGCCCCAGTCGCCGTCGCCCGCCGGGTCCTTGATCGTCTGGCGCACCTTCCAGAAGCCCTGCTCCTCCTCGATGCGCAGCAGCGCCGGCCCGCGCGCGTCGGCGTCGGTGCCGATCTCCTCGTGGTCGGCGTAGTACGCGTCGAGCGCCGCGCTCCAGTCGACGTCGGGAGCCAGCTCCGCCAGCTCCGCCTCCTTCTCCAGCGCGCACAGCTCGACCAGCCGGAACATCGCGTTGCGCACCAGCACCCGGAAGGCCCGCGGGTTGCCGGTGACCGGCCGCACCCTGGCCTCCAGCTCCTGCTGCTGCTCCAGCGCCTCGGCCGGGTTGGCCAGCTTCTCCCACTCGTCGATCAGCGAGGAGTCGACCTGGCGCACCAGCTCGCCCAGCCACTCGATGAGGTCGACCAGGTCGTCGGTCTTGAGGTGCTCGGGCACCGTGCGCGACAGCGTGCGGTAGGCGTCGGCCAGGTAGCGCAGCACCGTGCCCTCGGAGCGGGCCAGCTCGTAGAACTGGATGTAGTCGCTGAACGTCATGGCCCGCTCGAACAGGTCGCGCACCACCGACTTCGGGCTGACGGTGTAGTCGGCGACCCACGGGTGGCCGCGCCGGTAGGTCTCGTACGCGCCGAGCAGCAGGTCTTCCAGCGGCATCGGGTACATGACCTCGGCCAGCTGCTCCATGCGCTCCTCGTACTCGATGCCGTCGGCCTTCATCTGCGCGACGGCCTCGCCCCGCGCCTTCTTCAGCTGCGCCGACAGGATCTGGCGGGGGTCGTCGAGGATCGACTCGACGATGGAGACCAGGTCGAGCGCGTACGACGGCGACTCGCGGTCGAGCAGGTCGAAGGCCGCGAGGGCGAAGGTGGACAGCGCCTGGTTGAGCGCGAAGTCCTCCTGCAGCTCGATGGTCAGCCGGGCCCGGCGGCCCTGCTCGTCGGGCTCCCTGAACTGCTCGACGATGCCGCCCGCGAGCAGCGACCGGTAGATGGCGATGGCCTGGCTGATGTGCCGGCGCTGCCACTTGCGGTCCTCGTGGTTGTCGGTCAGCAGGTGCTTCATCGCCTGGAAGCAGTCGCCGGGCCGGTTGATGACGGCCAGCAGCATCGCGTTGGTGACCTTGAAACGCGACTGCAGCGGCTCGGGCTCGGCCTCCTGCAGCTTCTGGAAGGTCTCCTCGCTCCAGCCGACGAAGCCCTCCGGCGGCTTCTTGCGGGCGTAGCCGCGCCGCCGCTTCGGGTCGTCGCCGATCTTGGCGAGGGCGCGGGCGTTCTCGATCTCGTGCTCGGGGGCCTGGCAGGCGACGTAGCCGATGGTGTCGAAGCCGGCCCGCCCGGCGCGGCCGGCGATCTGGTGGAACTCGCGGGCGCGCAGCCGGCGCACCTTGTTGCCGTCGTACTTCGACAGAGCGGTGAACAGCACCGTGCGGATCGGCACGTTGACGCCGACGCCGAGCGTGTCGGTGCCGCAGATGACCTTGAGCAGGCCCGCCTGGGCCAGCCGCTCGACCAGCCGGCGGTACTTCGGCAGCATGCCCGCGTGGTGCACGCCGATGCCGTGGCGCACCAGCCGCGACAGCGCCCGGCCGAAGCGGGTGGTGAAGCGGAAGCCGCCGATCATCGCGGCGATGGCGTCCTTCTCGGCCTTGGTCGCCATGTTGATCGACATCAGCGCCTGGGCCCGCTCCATGGCCGCGGCCTGCGTGAAGTGCACGACGTAGACCGGCGCCTGCCCGGTGGAGAGCATCTCCTCCAGCGACTCGTGCAGCGGCGTCATCCGGTAGGAGTAGATCAGCGGGACCGGCCGCTCGGCGTGCTTGACCACGGCCGTCGGCCGGCCGGTGCGCCGGGTGAGGTCGCGCTCGAACATCGAGACGTCGCCGAGCGTCGCCGACATCAGCACGAACTGCACGTGCGGCAGCTCCAGCAGCGGCACCTGCCAGGCCCAGCCGCGGTCGGGCTCGGCGTAGAAGTGGAACTCGTCCATGACGACCTGGCCGATGTCGGCCTGCGCGCCGTCGCGCAGCGCCACGTTGGCCAGGATCTCGGCGGTGCAGCAGATGATCGGGGCGCCCGGGTTGACGCTGGCGTCGCCGGTCATCATGCCGACGTTCTCGGTGCCGAAGATCGCGCACAGGTCGAAGAACTTCTCCGACACCAGCGCCTTGATCGGCGCGGTGTAGAACGTGCGCTGGTCGCGGGTCAGCGCGGTGAAGTGGGCCCCTGCGGCCACCAGCGACTTGCCGGAGCCGGTGGGCGTGGCCAGGATGAGGTTGCTCCCCGAGACGACCTCGATGAGCGCCTCCTCCTGCGCGGGATACAGGGTGAGCCCGCGCTCGGCGTTCCACGCGGCGAACGCGTCGAAGATGGCGTCCGGCTCGGCGTCGATCTCTTCGGGCAGGCGGTCAACGAGAAGGCTCACCCTCCTATCCTGCCGAAGTTTGCCGCGTGGTCGAACCGCAGCGCGCCCTCCGGGTCAGGAAGCCGCCCGCGGCACGGTCATCAGCAGCCCGCCGAGGATGGCCAGCACCGCGAGGAACGGCCACGCGCCGGGCGCGAAACCGCCGACCGTCAGCGTCAGCACCCCCGCGCCGACCAGCGCCGCCGCGCCCAGCATCGCGCCCTGCCCGGCCGTGCCGTACGGCAGCGCGGGCGGCGTCTCGAACCGCGCGAACATCCGCATCAGCGGCCACATCACCAGGCACAGCAGCCCGAACCAGAGCGGCCAGCCCGCCAGCCAGAACGCGCTGCCCGGCGCCGGGGTGTCGACGCGCAGCACCACCACGACCACGCCGGTGACCGCGAACAGGGCCGGCATGTGCCACAGGTACGCCGTCATGATCCGCGGCCCGGCCCACGCCAGCAGCCGCCCGGCCGGCAGCCGCACCAGCCACGGCCGCAGCAGCACCGCCAGCCCGATCTGCCCGAGCCCCACGGCCAGCATGGCCAGGGTGGGCGGGGCCATGTTCGACACCGCCGCCCCCGGCAGCCCGATCATGCTGCCCGGGTACGGCCCGAAGGCCACCAGCAGCGCCGCCGCCCCGAACCCGCCCGCCGCGAGCGCCCACGGCCGGCGCAGCCGCCCCTCGGCGTAGAAGAAGCCGAGCTGGTGCACCGCCAGCCAGACGAACACCACGTTCAGGTACCCGGCGGCGTCCACGCCGGTCGCGAAGCGGGCCACGTCCGTCAGCACCGCCCCGGCCGCCAGCGCCGCCGGCACCGCCGCGCCGTGCCGCTCGTGCAGCCGCAGCGCGAGCGGCGTCGCCGCCACCGCCACGACGTAGACCGCCAGGAACCACAGGAGCTGCCCGGTGAGCTGCGCCCCCATCCGCAGCGGCTGCTCGGGCACGCCCAGCGTCAGCAGCACCTGGGGGAGCGGGATCCACACCGCCGCCAGCGGCAGCAGCGGCCAGGCCAGCCGCCGCAGCCGCACCGCCAGCCAGCGCGGCGCCCCGTCGCCGGCGCGGGCGAAGCTGATCGCGTTCGCCACGCCGCCCGCGAAGAACACCAGCGGCATCACCTGGCTGAGCCAGGTCACCACCCACACGCCGGGCGTGGCCAGGGCGTTGCCCGCCGTCAGCCGCGCCCCGTCGTAGGCCAGCACGGGGATCGTCCAGTGCTGGAACACGATGAGCGCCATCCCCGCGACCCGCAGCAGGTCCACGAACGGGTCCCGGCCCGCGCGGCGCGCGGGCGGCGACGACGGCGGGGACGGCGGCGCCGCGGGGGCGGCCGGGCGCTCCAGCAGGACGGTCATGACGAGCCTCGATTCAGGGGGAGCCGACATCCTCAAGGCTCCCGCCGCGAGCCGCCCGGCACATTGCCGCGAGCCGCCGTTCCCAGGTCAAGATCGCACCACCGCCGGGGGTGGGGACAGCCCTACCGCCGCACACCTGGCCGCCTGCTCGTCACGTCCACGCCCAGGCCCTAGCGTGAAGGCCATGCGCTCCCTGATGAGGCGGGTCCTCCTCGACACCCGCTACACGCTGGTCGGCTTCCCCACGGCCGTCATCGGCTTCGTGCTCATGGTCGCCGGCTTCTCGGCCGGCCTCGGCACGGCCGTGGTGTGGATCGGCGTGCCGCTGCTGGCCGGCACGCTCATGGTGGCGCGCGGCTTCGCCGACGCCGAGCGCGGCTGGCTGTCCGACGTGCTCGCCCGCCCGCCCGTGCGGCCCCGCTACAAGGAGGCCCCGCCCGGCGCGGGCCGCTTCCGCCGCCTGGTCAACCCGCTCACCATCGGCCAGTCCTGGCTCGACCTGCTGCACGGCATCCTGAACTTCCCCATCGCGATCGTGTCGTTCGTGCTGACCGTGGTGTTCTGGGCGGTGCCGCTGGCCGGGCTGGCCTACCCCCTGTACGGGCTGGTCACCTCGCGCATCCCCGGCAACACGGAGCTGCCCGAGCTGCTCGGCCTCGGCGACGGCTACTTCGTCAACTCCGCCTTCTACGTGATGCTCGGCCTGGTCTTCACGCTGCTGCTGCCGTTCATGACGCGCGGCGCGGCGCTGCTGCGCGCCTCGCTCGGCCGGGCGCTGCTGACCGGCGTCGCCGAGCTGCAGGAGCGCATCAGCGACCTGACCGAGGGCCGCGCCGCCGCCGTCTCCGCCGAGGCCAACGCCCTGCGCAAGCTGGAGCGCGACATCCACGACGGGCCGCAGCAGCGCCTGGTCTCGCTCGCCATGGAGCTGTCCAGGGCGCAGCGCCAGCTCGCCAAGGACCCCGAGGCCGCCTCGGCGACGATCACCTCCGCCATCGCGGCCACCCGCGAGACGCTGGACGAGCTGCGCGCGCTCTCGCGCGGCATCGCCCCGCCCATCCTGTCCGACCGGGGGCTCGCGCCCGCGCTGGCCGCCCTGGCCGGCCGCTCGACCGTCCCCGTGGACCTCGACGTGCAGACCGTCGGCCGCTTCCAGGCGGCCGTCGAGAACGCCCTCTACTTCGTCTGCGCCGAGACCCTCACCAACGTGGCCAAGCACAGCCGCGCCACCATCTGCACGATCCAGCTCCAGCGCATCGGCGACTCCCTCATGCTCACGATCGGGGATGATGGGGTCGGCGGCGCGCACGTCGCCAAGGGACACGGGCTCGCCGGGCTGGCCGACCGGCTCCGCGCAGTCGACGGGGAGCTGATGGTGCAGTCGCCGGACGGCGGGCCGACGTTGATCGTGGCGGAGGTGCCGTGCGGGTAGTGGTGGCCGATGACGCGGTCCTGATCAGGGAGGGCCTGGTCAGGCTGCTTGAGGAGTTCGGCTTCGAGGTGGTGGCGACGGTCGGCGACGGCGAGGCGCTGGTCGAGGCGATCGCCGAGCACAAGCCGGACGTGTCGGTGGTCGACGTGCGGATGCCGCCGTCGTTCACGGACGAGGGGCTGAAGGCCGCGGTCGAGGCGCGGCGGCGGGTGCCGGGGGCGCCCGTGCTCATCCTGTCGCAGTACGTCGAGGTCTCCTACGCCGACGACCTGCTGGCCGACGCCCGGGGCGCGGTCGGCTACCTGCTGAAGGACCGGGTCGTCGACGTGGAGGAGTTCCTGGAGGGCCTGCGGCGGGTGGCCGCGGGCGGTACCGTGTTCGACCCGCAGGTGGTGTCGCAGTTGATGGTGCGCAGGCGCAAGGACGACCCGCTCGCGCAGCTCACGCCCCGCGAGCGCGAGGTGCTGGGGCTGATGGCCGAGGGGAAGTCGAATCCGGCCATCGGACGGCAGCTCGTCATCAGCGACGGGGCGGTGGAGAAGCACATCAGGAGCATCTTCAACAAGCTCGGCCTCTACGCGGAGGACGCCGACCAGCATCGCCGGGTGCTCGCCGTCCTGGCGTACCTGCGCTCCTGAGGCCCGCGCTTCCTGACCGCTTCCCGGCCCCGCGCCGCGCTCGCTGACTCGACCCCCCGGCCGGCCCGCCGGGACGGAGCGGGGCGGAACGCCGCTCCTCCGGCCCCTCCGTGGCCTGATCGAGGGGTCTGTGGCCGGTCCGCGCGACGCCGCGCGCGGACCTGGCCGCCCTCACTCAGCCGAGCGCCTCGACCAGCTTCTTCCGCTGCTGGGCGCCCAGGCCGCCGAGGCGGCGCTTCTCGTCGACGCCCGCCTCCTCCATGAGCGCGGTGGCCTTGGCCGGGCCGACGCCCTTGACCGCGCGCAGGGCCTGCGACACCTTGATCTTCTTGGCGATGTCGTCGTCACGCTCCAGCAGCTGGGAGAAGGTCAGCTCGCCGGCCTTGACCTTGGCCAGCAGGGCCGTGCGGGCGGCACGGGCCTCGGCGGCCTTCGCCAGAGCCGCCTGACGCTGCTCGGGGGTGAGAGTGGGAAGTGCCATCTCTGTTCTCTCCTCGGGGAGTTTTGGTTCGGGTCTTTGTTACCCGTGGTGCAGTGGCTAATCATGGCGGATGCCGGGGGCTCTTGTTTGCGGAAAGCCCCGCTCAACGCCGTCACGAAGCCGCGCGCGCCGCTCCGGGCCCCCGGCCGGGCGGGCTCGCCTCGCCCGGCGCGCGCCGGCCTCGCGGCGGGGTGGCGCGGGGCGGGCGGAGCCGGTGCGGGCGGCTCGCCGCGTCCGCCGGATCCCCGCGGGGCAGGCGGCCGCCCGGTCCTGCCGCGGTGCCGCGACGGGCCGGCCGGGCCTTGCCCGGAGCCCGTTCCACCTGCTCTGAGCTGCGTGAACGCCCGATCTTGCGGAACGCGGGCGGATGCGGGGGCGGCGTGCCAAGGGACGGCCCGCCGCACGGGCGGGGCGCCCCGCCCTGCCGCGCGGACCATGATTGTTTCGCGCATCGCCCGCCTCCACGCGCGCCGGACCTCCCCAGGGCCCGTCAAGATCGCCTGGTGGGGGCCGGGAGGGGCGGCCTACGGCGCGTTTTCCGCTTTCGACGTGGAATACATCACATTTTGCTGATCGGGCGTGTCGCGGCCCTGGTCAGGCTGGTTCTGGCGCCAGCCGGCCAGCCCGTGCGGGGTCAGGAACGCGTCGAAGACCGACTCCATCGCGCCCAGCAGCGCGCCGCGCCAGCCCAGCGCCGAGCCCTCGACGCGGGGCGGGGCCTCGCGGCGGATCGCCATCAGGTACGGCTCGCAGGCCGCCCACAGCTCCTCGCCCGCCCGCTCGCGCAGCTCCGCGCCGAGGCCGGACAGCGTCACCGCCTCCGGGTCGTGCGCGTTCACCAGGGCGGCGATGCCGCGGCCCAGGGCGCGGGCGTTCGCGGCCACCGCCTCGCCGCTCGTGGCCAGCACGCGCGCGGCCTGCTCGCGGCCCCGCCCGCCGCCGTAGGCGAGGCCGACGTGGCGCAGCAGGGCGTTCGCGCCGACCTCCATGGCCCAGCAGCCGCGCGCGCCGCACGGGCAGGGCCGGTCGCCGCCGGTGAGCGGCATGTGCCCGAACTCCGCGCCGGAGCCGGCCGCGCCGCCGAGCGGGCGGCCGTCCACGACGAGCACGCCGCCCGGGTCGAAGTCGACGTGCAGGTGCAGGCCGACCCGCACGCCGCGCAGCCGGCCCCGCCTGACCTCGGCCAGGGCCGCGAACGCGGTGTCGTTCCCGACGGACAGTGGCACCGCCGGGGGCAGCCCGAGCAGGCGGGGGACGTCGATCGAGCGCCACCCCAGGTGGGCGATGTCCACCAGGCCGCCGTGCCGGACCGGGCCGGCCAGCGCCACCCCGGCCCCGACCACGCGGTGGCCGAGCCGGTCCCGCTCGGCGGCGAGGGCCTCGGCCAGCGTGCCGAGCGCGTCCTGGGGCGTGCCGTCGTGCGGGCGCACGGCGAGGGTCGTCGCCCGTCCGCCCAGCTCGCACGCCGCCAGCTCCCAGGCGTCCTCGCGCACGTCCACCGCCAGGGCCAGGGGGCCGCGCGGATGCGGCCCCGGCACCTGGGTCGGCCGGCCCCTGCCGTGCTCCCTGGCCGGCTCCTCGTGCAGCAGCTCGTCCGCCGCCAGGCCCGCGACCAGCACCGACGCGGTGCCCCGGGCCAGGCCCAGGTCACGCGTGAGCTGGGACCGGGTGCGGGCGGCCCCGCAGTCGTGCACCGCGCGCAGCAGGCGGGCCCGGTTGTGGGCGCGCAGTTCGCCGCTCGTCGTGGCTCCGTTCACGGAACACAGTTTATGCTCTAGCCGTGAACATAAACCGCGATACCGCCAGACGCGCCCGTGCCGGAGTTTTCGCCTTCTTCTTCTTCGCTGGATTCGTCATGGGCCTGTGGGCGGCGGGGCTGCCGTCGCTCAACGACCGGCTCGACCTCGGCCCGCGCCTGCTCGGCACCGTCCTGCTGCTGATCTCCGGCGGAGCGCTGGTGTCGATGCTGGCCGCCGGGCCGCTCGTGGACCGGTACGGCAGCCGCCGCGTCTGCTGGCTCGCCGGGCCGTTCTCCGCCCTGGTGCTGCTCGGGCCCGCGCTCGCGCCCTCGTACTGGACGCTGGCGGCGTTCGCGGTGTTGTTCGGGATCGGGCTCGGCGCCTGCGAGGTCGCCATGAACGCCCACTCCGTCGAGGTGGAACGCGCCTACGGCCGGCCGATCATCTCGGCCTTCCACGGCACGTGGAGCCTCGGCGGGGCCGCCGGGGGCGCGCTGACCTCGCTGTTCCTGCGGATCGGCGTGGACGGGCAGCTCGTCCTGGTCGTCGCGGCCGTGGCCGTGGCGCTGCTGTACCTGCCGGCGGCGCGGCTGCTGCTGCCGTCCGCGCCCGCCGGGCCCGGGAGCGGCGACGGGACGTCCGGCGAGGCGGGCGGCAACGGGGGCGGCTCGCTCAAGTGGGGGCTCATCGCGCTGCTCGGCCTCGCCGCCTTCGCCGGGCACCTGAGCGAGGGCGCGGCCATCGACTGGGCGGCGCTGCACGCCCGCTGGATCCTGCGGACCGACCCGGCCGCCGCCCCGCTGGCCTACACGATCTTCTCCGTCGCCATGACCACCGTGCGGCTGCTTGGCGACCCGATCCGGGCCCGGCTCGGCTCCGTGCGCACCATCCGGCTCGCCGGGATCCTCGCCACCTGCGGGTACGCGCTCGTCCTGGCCTCGCCGACGGCCCCGGAAGCGCTGCGGGTGGCGTGCGCGTGGACCGGGTGGGCGCTCGCCGGGGTCGGGCTGGCCACCGTGGTGCCGGTGCTGTTCAGCGCGGTCGGGGCGGCCGGGGGCCGGGTGGGGCGGGCGCTGGCCATGGTCACCGCCTTCGGCTACAGCGGGCTGCTGCTCGGGCCGGCCGTGCTCGGGTACGTGGCGGACGCGGCCTCGCTGCCGGTGGCGCTCGTCATCCCGGCGGCGCTGGCCGCCGTCGTCACGCTCGCCGGCGCCCCCGCCATCCGCTCCCTCCTCCGCCTGTCCGCCCCCGCCCCGGCCCCCGTCCCGGAACCCGCCCGCGACTGACCGCCCGCGCGGCGGGGTCCCGCTCCGGGACGCCGCCGCCGGGCGTGGGCGGCCGGTCTGGGGGCTTATTTGCCTTTTGGGGGTCTGACCTGGTGTTATGCGATCGTGACTTGACCTGCAAGTTACACCCAGGTTTCATGTCCCCCACACCGTAAACGTTTACAGCCAGCCGCGCGTAAACGTTTACACCGATGGAAGGACTCCCTTGGCCGACGGACCCACGATCAACACGATCGCCGCGCGCGCCGGTGTCTCGATCGCCTCCGTCTCGCGGGTGCTGAACGGCCTGCCGACCAGGCAGGAGACCGTGCGCAAGGTGATGGCGGCCGCCGACGAGCTCGGCTACGTGCGCAACGCCGTCGCCAGGTCGCTCAAGTCCCGCCGCACCCACCAGGTCGCCTTCGCCATGGCCGACGTCGGCAACCCCGCCTACCTGGCGATGCTGCGCGAGATCCAGCCGGTGCTCAAGGCGGCCGGCTACCGGCTCGTGCTGCACTCCACCGACGCCGTCGTGGCCGACGAGGTCGACGTGCTGCACAGCCTCGGTGAGCGGTACGTGGACGGCCTCATCATGAGCCCGCTGCGGGTCACCGACGCCCACCTGCAGATGCTGGCCGCCGCCCGCGCCCCGGTCGTGATCATCGGTCAGGTGCCCGAGGGCACCCGCGTGGACAACGTCCGCGCCGACTCCCGCACCGGCGTCCGGCTCGCGATCGACCACCTGCACGCGCTCGGCCGCCGCCGCATCGCCATGATCAACGGCCCGCTCGACACCGTGCCGGGAGCCGCCCGCGGCGCCGCGTACCGGGAGGCGCTGCAGGCGCTCGGCCTGCCCTACGACGAGGACCTGACGCAGATCGGCGACTTCTACCGCCCCGAGGGCCGGCGCGCGGTCGCCGAGCTGCTGGACCGCCGCCCCGACGTGGACGCCCTCATGTGCGCCAACGACCTGATCGCGCTCGGCGCGCTGGACGTGCTGCGCGGCGCGGGCCGCCGGGTGCCGGAGGACGTCGCCGTGGTGGGCATGGACGACACCGACCTCGCCGCCGCCTCCTGGCCGTCGCTCACCAGCGTCTCGCTCGGCTCCGCCGAACGCGGCCGGGCCGCCGCCGAGCTGCTGCTGGACCGGTTGCAGGGCGGCGACCGCGAGCCCCGGCTGGTGACGGTGCCGCCGCGGCTCGTGGTGCGCGCCTCGACCGCCGGCGAGGGATGCCGCAGTGAGGGGAGTGGCGAGTGACCGCGACCGCGACCAGGCCCGCGCCGCCCCGGCGCCCGCACGCCCGCCCCCGGCGGATCTCGCGCCAGACCCGCGAGATGTGGCTGCTGATGCTGCCCGCGCTGGTGCCGGTGCTGCTGTTCAGCGTCGGCCCGCTGCTGTACGGCATCGGGCTGGCCTTCACCGACGCCCGCAACACCCGCAACCACGAGACCAGCTTCACCGGCCTGGAGAACCTGTTCGACCTGCTGAGCGCCGAGGACTTCTGGTCCTCCTTCCGCATCGGCATGATCTGGGCGGTCTCGGTGACCGTGCTGCAGTTCCTGGCCGCGCTCGGCCTGGCGCTGCTGCTCAACGAGAACCTGCGCTTCCGGGGCGTGGCCCGGGTGCTGGCCGTGGTGCCGTGGGCGATGCCCCCGGTCGTCATCGGCCTGATGTGGAAGCTCGTCTACCACCCGGACGCCGGCATCCTGAACGGCCTGCTCGGCACGCACGTCAACTGGCTGGCCGACTTCTCGCTCGCGCTGCCCGCGATCATCGTGGTCGGCGTCTGGACCGGCATGCCGCAGACCACGGTCGTGCTGCTGGCCGGTCTGCAGGGCATCCCGCGCGAGTTGTACGAGGCCGGCGAGGTGGACGGCGCGAGCCGCTGGCGGCGCTTCTGGAACATCACGCTGCCGCAGCTCCGCCCGGTGATCGTGGCGATCACCTCGCTCGACTTCGTGTGGAACATCAACCAGTTCGGCCTGGTCTACGTGCTCACCCAGGGCGGGCCCGGCGGCCAGACGCGGCTGCCGATGTTGTTCGCCTACGAGGAGGCCTTCCGCTACCGGTTCGCCGGCTACGCCTCGATGCTCGGCCTCGCCATGGCGATCGTCGTGCTCGCGGTGCTCGGGCTGTACCTGTGGCGGCAGCTGAGGGAGACCCGATGAGACGCTTCCCGCAGTACGTCGCGCTCGCCGCCTACGTCGTCTTCCTGGCCTTCCCGCTGCTGTGGCTGCTGTCCACGGCGCTGAAGACGCCGCAGGAGATGGCCCTGGCCGACCCGACGTGGATCCCGCGCGAGCCGACGCTGGCCAACTTCGCCGACGCCTTCGGCGAGCAGGACCTGGTGGGCGCGGCCGTGCGCAGCCTCGGCGTGGCGCTGGCCGCCAGCCTGATCACCGTGGTGATCTCGCTGCCCGCCGCCTACGCGATGGCCCGCTACCGCGGCCTGGTCAACAAGATCGCGATCGGCTGGGTGCTGGTCAGCCAGGTGTTCCCGTTCATCCTGATCATCATCCCGCTCTTCATGATCCTGCGGGACCTGGACCTGGTGAACACGCTGCCCGGCCTGGTGGTGGTGCACGTGACGTTCACGCTGCCGTTCGCCCTGTGGATGCTCCAGGGGTACGTGCGGGCGGTGCCGCCGGAGCTGGAGGAGGCCGCGGCCGTGGACGGCGCGACCCGGCTGCGCTCGATCGCCTCGGTGGTCGCGCCGCTGCTCGCGCCGGGCGTGGTGGCCACGCTGCTGTTCGCGTTCATCTCGTCCTGGAACGAGTTCATGTTCGCCCTCGTCATCCTGCAGAACCCCGATGTCATGACGCTCCCCCTCACGCTGGTGCGCTTCACCGGCCCCGAGGGGGTGGCGAGGCTCGGCCCGCTGGCCGCGGCGTCGCTCATGGCGACGATCCCGAGCCTGATCTTCTTCGCAATCATCCAGCGGCGACTGAAGTCCGGCCTGATGGCCGGCGCCGTCAAGGGCTAGGAGGCTCACATGCGTATCAAGTCCGCTCTGGCGGCGGCCGCCATCGTGGCGCTCGCCGGCGCGTGCGGCAGCGGAGGCGGTGACGGCGGCTCCTCGTCGTCGTCCTCCTCCGGCGAGCCGGTCAAGATCAATTTCCTCAGCCTGGCCTGGCAGAAGGAATCCGTCGCCGCGAACAAGCAGATCGTGGACGAGTGGAACAAGGCCAACCCGAACATCCAGGTCACCTACGTCCAGGGGAGCTGGGACAACGTCAACGACCAGCTCGTCACCCAGTTCGCCGGCGGCACGGCGCCCGACGTCATCCACAACGACTCGCCCGCGCTGTCCGGCTTCGCCACCGACGGCTACCTGCTCGACCTGAAGGACAAGCTGCCCGCCGAGCTGAAGAGCGACATCCCGCAGTCGGCCTGGGACACCGTCACCTTCGGCGACGGCAAGGGCGGCCAGGGCGTCTACGGCGTGCCGTTCCTCCAGGAGTCGCAGGTCATCATCGCCAACAAGAAGCTGCTCGACGCGGCCAAGGTGCGCATCCCCACCCCGGACAACCCGTGGACGTGGGACGAGTTCTCCGCCGCCGCCAAGAAGATGACCAAGGACGGCACGTTCGGCGTCGCCTGGGCCATGAAGTCGCCGGTCAACAAGACCCTCAACCTGGCGCTCAACTTCGGCGGGACGTTCTTCCAGACCGCCGACGGCAAGACCACGGTCAAGGTCGGCCCGGAGGAGCGCGAGGTGCTCCAGCGCATCCACGACCAGCTCTACACCGACAAGTCCGCCGACCCGGCCGCGCTCGGCCAGGGCACCGCGGACCCGCTGCCGGCGTTCTACAAGGGCAAGTTCGCGATGCTGCCGGCCGGCGTGTTCCTCCGTCAGCAGGTCGCCGAGCAGGCGCCCGACGGCTTCGAGTGGGTCACGCTGCCCGGCCCGAAGGGCACCAGCGCGCAGCAGGGCGCGGTCTCGCAGACGTTGTCCATCGCCCAGGACAGCAAGCACCCGGACGAGGCCATGAAGTTCATCGCGTACTTCCTCAACGGCGCGAACCAGGCCAAGCTCGCCAAGGGCGACTGGCTCCTGCCGACCTCCCAGCAGGCCGCCGCCGACCCGGCGATGACCACCCAGGAGAACGGCTGGGACGTGGCCACCGCCTCCGCCAAGAACCTCGTGGTCGCGCCCTTCCTCAAGGTGAACGGCTTCGACGAGTGGAAGACCAAGGTCGCCACGCCGGTGCTCCAGGAGTACTTCGCCAATAAGATCACCATCGACGAGGCCGCCAAGCGCCTCGTGGACGAGGGCAACAAGGTGTTGGAGCGGTACCAGCGGTGACCTCCTACCGGGATCGGGCCCGGGGGTGCCTGCTCGGCCTGGCGGCCGGCGACGCCCTCGGGGCCCCCGCCGAGAACCTCACGCCCGCCGAGATCCGGCGGCGCTGGGGCCGGCTCACCGAGATCGAGGGCGGGGGCACGGACGACACCGAGTACGCGATCTTCGCCGCCTCGCTCCTGCGGCGGCACGGCCACGGGCTGACCGCCGCGCTGGTGGCCGAGGCGTACCGGAGCGAGATCATCCCGCGCGTGGCCGGGCCGATGCGGGGAGCCGGCTTCTCGGAGCTGGGCACCGTCGAAGCGCTTCGACGCGGGCTGGAGCCCCCGCTGACCGGGCTGGTGCACTCCCACGGCTGGTCCGACGGGCTGGCCATGCGCGCGGCGCCGTACGGGATCTTCTGTCCCGGCGACCCGGCCGAGGCCGCCCGGCTGATCGAGCAGGACGGCCTGGTCAGCGGGTCGGGCGAGGGCATACTCGGCGGGCGCGCGGTCGCGGGGGCCGTGGCCGCCGCCATGACCGGCGCCGGCCCGCAGGACGCGCTGGACGCCGCGCTGTCGGTGATCCCGGACGACTCGTGGACCGCGCGCAACCTGCGCAGGGTCCGCGACGTGCTCGGCCGCACGCCGCCGGAGGAGCTGGAGGAGGCGCTGCACGAGGCCGTCGTCGTCCGGCACTACCCGTGGACCGACGTAGCGCCCGAGGCCGTCGCGCTCGCGCTGGCGGCCGACCTGGCCGGCGGCGGCGAGGTGGAGGCGGCCGTGACGTTCGGGGTCAGCCTCGGGCGGGACGCCGACACCATCGGCGCCATCGCCGGGGCCGTCAGCGGCGCCCGGCAGGGCGAGGGCGGAGTGCCGGCGCGCTGGGCCGCCAGGATCGGGCCGGTCACCGGGAAGTGCCTGCCCGTCGTGGCCGGCAGGCACGTGCTCGACGTGGCCGACGAGCTCGCGGAAGGACGTTGACCACCATGTCGGGGGACAGGATCAGAGGAGCCGTCGCCGGGCTCGCCGTCGGCGACGCCGCGGGCTGGCCCGCGAGCCGCCACCGCGCCGCCCTGCACGCGCCCTGGAGCAGGCGGCTGCACCGCGAGCTGGACGCCTTCGCCGAGGAGCACCGGGTCACGACGCTGCCGGTGCCGTTCGCGCTCAACCAGCCGGTCGCGCCGCTGGCCGTGGGCCCGTCCGACGACGCCGAATGGCTCGCCTGGACGCTGCTGACCGCGGACCGGCCGCGCGCCGCCGCCTTCCGCGAGCTGATCGGCCGGGACCTGCGGGCCCGCATCTCGGTCCGCACCGCGCTGGACAACCTGGACAAGGGCGTCGAACCGCCCGCGTCCGGGCACGACAACCCGCACCACTTCGACGACGCCGCCGCCGTCCGGGCCGTCGCGTTCGGGGTCCTGGGGAGGGACCCGGACGAGGACGCCCAGGTGACCAACGCCGGCGACGGCGTGCTCGGCGCGCGGGCGATGGCCGCCGCCGTCGCCGCCGCCGTGGCCACCGGCGACGTCGAGGCGGCGGTGTCGGCCGCGCTGGAGCGGCTGCCCGAGGACACCGCGATCGGGCACAACGCCCGCCGCGCGCTGGCCGCGGCCCGGCGGGCCGGCGAGGCGTTCGCCGCCGTGCCCGCCCTGGACGCGGCGCTGCTCGACCACGTCTACAGCTACGGCGTGGGCGCCGCCCAGACGGTGCCCGCGGCGCTCGCGCTGGCCGCCGCCGCGGGCGGCGCCAGGGCCGTGCCGGCCGCGGCCTGCCTGGCGCGCTGGCCGACTCGGCCCCCGCGCTGACCGGCGCGCTCGCCGGGGCCTGCGGCGGCTTCGAGGCGATCCCGGAGGGGTGGACCGCCTCGGCCCGCACGCTGGCCGGTTGTTGCCTGCCGGACCTGGCGGGCCAGGATCTGATGGAACTGACGAAAGGACTGGCATGACGCCGCTTGAGGACAGGGCGACCGGCTGCGTGGCGGGGGCGGCGGTCGGCGACGCGCTGGGCGGCGCCACCGAGGGCTGGACGCCGGAACAGATCACCGAGCGGTACGGCGGGCGGGTCGAGGGGATCGTGCCGCCGTACAACGAGGACTGGCGCAACGCCCGGCCGATCGCGCCGTACCACAAGGGCGACGGCCACATCACCGACGACACCCTCATGACGCACGCGCTGATCCGCGTCTACGAGAAGGCCGGCCGCCACCTCGACGCCTACGCCATGGCCGAGCACCTGGTGCCCGAGCTGATGGGCGAGCGGCGCTGGATCCCCGAGCTGGAGGCCGAGGCGCTGCCGCTGCAGCGGATCTTCCTGGCCGAGAAGTGGATCGTGGCCCGCCTGCACTACGGCCACGCCGACCCGCGCGAGGCCGGCGTCGGCAACATCGTCAACTGCGGCGCCGCCATGTACGTCGCCCCCGTCGGCGTCGTCAACGCCGGCGACCCCGACGCCGCCTACGCCGAGGCGATCGACCTGGCCGGCGCCCACCAGTCCAGCTACGGCCGGGAGGCGGCCGGCGTCATGGCCGCCGCCGTCGCCGAGGCCATGCGGCCGGGCGCGAGCGCCGACTCCGTGGTCGGCGCCTGCCTGCGCCTGGCCAAGGACGGCACCAGGGCCGCCATCGAGGCGGTGTGCGAGGCCGCCGCCGGGCTCGGCCACTGGGAGGGCTCGTTCGAGACGCTGCGGGCCGCCGTGCGCCCGTTCGACACGGTCGCCGACACCTACCGCGACCAGGGGCTCGGCGCGCGGCGGCCGAGCCGCGTGCACAGCATCGAGGAGCTGCCGCTGGCGCTCGGCTTCCTGGTGATCGCCAAGGGCGACTACCGCGACACCGTGCTGGGCGGCGTCAACTACGGGCGCGACGCCGACTCCATCGCCTCCATGGGCGGCGCCGTCGCGGGCGCGCTCGGCGGGCTCCAGGCCGTGCCGGCCGAGTGGGTGGAGGCGGTGGCGGCGGCCAGCCGTACCGATCTGGTGGCCCCCGGCCGGGCGATCGCGGCGGTCGCGCGCCGGATCCGCGCCGCCGACGCCGAGCGGCGGCGCGCCGCCGAGGCCGCCTTCGCCGAGCTGGACCGCCCGTGATCCGCCTCACCTGGGTGCAGCCCGAGGACCTGCTCGGGCACGAGCTGCGCCAGGCCGCCGAGGACGGCCGCGACCCCGCCGTCGTCCAGGACGTCACGGCGCGCTGGCACGCGGCCGGCGGGCACGACGCCCCGCCGCGGGCCGGCGCGTCCGGGCCGGAGACCGCCCGGCTGCGCGGCCTCGCCCTCGACCTGCTCGACGAGCTGGGCGGCGAACCGTCCCCGCTGCCGGAGCCGTCGGACCTGCCCGCGATCGTCGCGGCCTGCCCCGGCTGGCCCGCCGCCCGCCCCGGCGGCACGGCCGACCCGGCGCGGGTGCTGGCCGCCTGGCGCGGCCGGGCGGCCGGCTGCGTGCTCGGCAAACCCGTGGAGAAGATCCCACGCGCGGGCGTCAGGGAGATCGCCGAGGCCACCGGCAACTGGCCGATCCGCGGCTGGTTCACCGCGAAGGGCCTGCCGGACGACGTCGCGCGCCGCTGGCCCTGGAACCGCCGCAGCGCCGTCAACTCCCTCGCCGAGAACATCGACGGCATCCCCGAGGACGACGACCTCAACTACCCGCTGCTGGCCCTGTCCGTGCTGGAGCGCCACGGCCGCGGCTTCACCACCGAGGACGTGGCCCGGCTGTGGCTGGACGAGCTGCCCGCCGGGCGCACGTTCACCGCCGAGCGGGTCGCCTACCGCAACCTGCTGGACGGCGTCGAGCCGCCCATGACGGCCCGCTTCCGCAACCCGTTCCGGGAGTGGATCGGCGCGTTCATCCGGGCCGACGTGTACGGCTGGGTCAACCCGGGCGACCCGGCCACGGCCGCCGAGCACGCCTGGCGCGACGCCCGCCTCACCCACACCGCGAACGGCGTCTACGGGGCCATGTTCGCCGCCGCCATGTGCGCGGTGTCGCTGACCGCCGCCACGCCCGAGGAGGTCGTCGAGGCCGGGCTGTCGGTGGTGCCGCCCGGCTCGCGGCTGCACCGGGCGGTGCGCCTGGCCGTCGCCGACGCCGCCCGCGAGCCCGACTTCGAGCGCGTCGTGGACCTGCTGCACGAGCGGCACGGCGGCCTCCACTGGGTGCACACGATCCACAACGCGGCCCTGGTCGCCGCCACCCTCGTGCACGGGCGGGGCGACTTCACCGCCACGATCGCCGGAGCCGTCGCGGGTGGCTGGGACACCGACTCAGCGGGCGCCACGGCCGGGTCGATCGCCGGCGCGCTCGCCGGGGACGTGCCGGAGCGCTGGCGCCTCCGCGACAGCCTGGCCAGCAGCCTGACCGGGTTCGACGGGGTGAGCCCCGTCGAGCTGGCGGCGCGTACGCAGGAGATGATGCAGGCATGATCTCGGTCTTCGGCAGCGCCAACATGGACCTCGTCGCCTACGTCGCCAAGGCCCCCGGGCGCGGCGAGACGGTCACCGGCCACCGCTTCCGCACCGTGCCCGGCGGCAAGGGCGCCAACCAGGCGATCGCCGCCGCCCGCGCCGGCGCCGAGGTGGCCTTCCTGGGGGCGGTCGGCGACGACGGGTTCGGCGCGGAGCTCCGCGCCACGCTGGCCGCCGCCGGGGTGGACGTGCGCGGGCTGCGCGAGGTGCCGGGGCCGAGCGGCATCGCGCACATCGTCGTGGACGACGACGGCGGCAACTCGATCATCGTCGTGCCGGGCGCGAACGGCGCCGTCACCGGGCCGTCCGGCGCCGACCTGGCCGCCATCGCCGGCTCGCAGGCCCTGCTGCTCCAGCTCGAGCTGCCGCTGCCCGCCGTCACGGCCGCCGCCCAGGCCGGGCAGGTCGCGGGCGTGCCGGTCATCCTCACCCCCGCCCCCGCCCAGCCGCTGCCGGACGAGCTGCTGGAGGCGGTCACCATGATCGTCCCCAACGAGCACGAGGCCGCCGCCATCACCGGCGTCACCGGCCCCGAGGCCGCCCTGGACGCGCTGCTCGACCTGGTCGAGGAGGCCGTCATCACGCTCGGCGCGGCGGGCGCGCTCTACGGGGCGCGCACGGGGGAGCGGCTGCGGGTGCCCGCGGCCGAGGTCAAGGCGGTGGACACGACGGCGGCCGGCGACACGTTCGTGGGGGCGCTGGCGGCGGCCCGCGCGGAAGGGCAGCCGGTCGCGGCGGCCCTGCGCTTCGCCTCGGCGGCGGCGGCGCTGTCGGTGCAACGCGAGGGCGCCAGCACCTCGATGCCCACCCGCCCCGAGATCGACGCCTCCCTGCTCTGACCCCGTCCACCCCACTTCGCGCGGGCCGGCAGCCGGCCGGGCGGAAGGTCGCGGTAGTGGGAAGCCGTGCCGGGCAGGGGACGGGCATGAGCGAGAAGCCCGATGAGCTGCCGGAGTCCGCAGGCGGGGTGATGGGGGAGAGCGACGTGGTGGCCGAGCGCTCCGGCGCCGGCACGCCGCGCAACCGCCGCCCGGTCCCCGCCGGCCCGCCCGAGGAGCAGGAGACGCCGGACCCGGCCCGGGACGAGCCGGAAGAGGACGAGGACGTGACCCGCCCCGACATCGGCCCCACCGGCTGACGCCCGCCCGGCTGACGCCCGCCCGGTTGACGCCCGCCCGCCGTTTCAGGGCCGGGAGTGGGCGCGCAGGTGGGCGAGGGTCTGCTCCAGCTCGGCCTGCAGCACGGCCTCGGCGGCGTCGCCGTCGCCGCGCAGGACGGCGTCCACCAGGGCCGCGTGGGAGGCGTGCCCCGGCTCGGGGTCGTGGGCGCGCAGGCCCAGCAGCTCCACCAGGTCGACCAGCCGTTCCCGCAGCAGCGGCGCGAACTCGGCGAACAGGTCCGTCAGCACCGGGTTGCCGGCCGCCGCGACGACGGCCGCGTGCAGGGCGATGTCGGCGTCCACGAACGCCGCGTCGTCGCCGGTGGCGGCCGCGTGCCGGGCGGCCAGCGCGGCCGCCAGCGCCGCGACGTCCTCCTCGGTGTGGCGTTCGGCCGCGAGCCGGGCCGCGCGGGTCTCGACCATCACGCGGACCTCGTACACGTCGGTGATGGCGGCGCGGCGCAGCCGGGCGGGCCAGTCGGCGGCGGGCTCGGTGGCGATCACGTAGACGCCCGACCCCTGCCGGGCCTGTACCAGGCCCGCGCCGGCGAGCGCCCGCAGCGCCTCGCGGACCGTCGAGCGGCCCACGCCGAGGGCTTTGGCGAGGGCGTTCTCGCCGGGCAGGCGGGTGCCGACCGGCCACTCGCCCCGCACGATCTGCTCCCGCAGGTGCTCGGTGGCCTGTTCGACGAGCGGGCTGGGGCGGAGGGCGCCTAGGGGCATCCTTAACCTCTCAGGTTGTCTGAGGACCTGTGATGTGGTTAGTGTAGCGCCCATGACGTCGTACGGTCTCCTCCTCGGCCGCCGCGGCGGGGCCTGACCGGACCGGCACCCCGTCGCGGTGGCCGTGAGCTTTGCCGGTCCTCCCCACCGGAGACGGACGACAAGGAACACGACGCGACATGTACGTATGGAACCGGCAACGTCCCAGCACGATGCCCTACCACCGCTACCGCCCGGCCCACGAGCGGGTCGAGGTGCCCCTCGCCGGCGACCGCTCCTGGCCGGCCCGCCGGATCACCGCCGCCCCGCTGTGGGTGCCGGTGGACCTGCGCGACGGCAACCAGGCCCTGGCCGAGCCGATGGACCCGGCCCGCAAGCGCACGATGTTCGACCTGCTGGTGCGCATGGGGTTCAAGGAGATCGAGGTCGGCTACCCGTCCTCCAGCGCGCTGGACTTCGACTTCGTCCGCGAGCTGGCCGTGCCGGGCGCGCTGCCCGAGGACGTGACGCCCGTGGTGTTCACGGCGGCCCGCGCCGACCTGATCGAGCGCACGTTCGCCTCGATCGCGGGCCTGCCGCGCGCGGTCGTGCACCTCTACACCGCCACCGCGCCCACCTGGCGCGAGGTGGTGCTGGGGCACGGCCGCGACGAGCTGCGCGCCCTCATCACGACGGCCGCCGGCCAGGTCGCCCGGCTCGCCGAGGGCCTGCCGGACGTGCGGTTCGAGTTCTCGCCCGAGGTCTTCAACCTCACCGAGCCGGACTACGTGCTGGAGGTCTGCAACGAGCTGACCGCCCTGTGGGACGCCTCGCCGGACCGCCCGGTGATCCACAACCTGCCGGCCACGGTCGAGGTCTCCACCCCCAACGTGTACGCCGACCAGATCGAGTACATGCACCGCCACCTGGACCGCAGGGACGCGGTGATCCTGTCCGTGCACCCGCACAACGACCGCGGCACCGGCGTGGCCTGCGCGGAGCTGGCCGTGCTGGCGGGCGCGCAGCGGGTGGAGGGCTGCCTGTTCGGCAACGGCGAGCGCACCGGCAACGTCGACCTGGTGACGCTCGCGCTCAACCTGCACACCCAGGGCGTCGACCCGATGATCGACTTCTCCGACATCGACGAGGTCAGGCGGGTGGCCGAGCACTGCAACCGGCTGCCGGTCCACGACCGGCACCCGTACGCGGGCGACCTCGTCCACACCGCCTTCTCCGGCACCCACCAGGACGCCATCGGCAAGGGCCTGGCCCACCACGCCAAGCGGGCCGCCGAGCTGGGCGTGCCGCCGGAGCAGGCGCCGTGGGAGGTGCCGTACCTGCCGATCGACCCCGCCGACGTGGGCCGCGGCTACCAGGCGGTGATCCGGGTCAACAGCCAGTCGGGCAAGGGCGGCATCGCCTACCTGCTGCGCAGTCGCTACGGGCTGGAGCTGCCGCGCCGCCTGCAGATCGACTTCGCCGCGGTCGTGCAGCGGGCCACGGACGGCAGCGGCGAGGAGATCACCGCCGAGGAGCTGTGGGAGCTGTTCCACGCCGCCTACGTCGCCCCGGGCGAGGCCGCGCCGCTCAGCGAGTGGACGACCGCGCAGAGCGGGCCGGGCCGCCACACCTTCACCGGCACGCTGCGGTCCGGCCGCCGCCTGCGCGGCACCGGCAACGGCCCGCTGGCGGCGCTGACGGACGCCCTCGCCGCCGACGGCGTCGACGTGGAGATCCTCGGCTACGCCGAGCACGCCCTCGAAGCGGCGGCGGGCAGCGAGGCGGTCGCCTACGTCGAGGCGCGGGTGGGCGGCGCCAGGCGGTGGGGCGTCGGGCGGGACACCTCGGTCCTGACGGCGTCGGTGCACGCGGTCCTGTCCGCGGTCAACGCCGCCCTGACGCCCAGCGGGCCCGGCCGATGAACGGCCCGGCCACGGCGGACGGCCCGGCCACGGCGGACGGCCCGGCAACGGCGGACGGCCCGGCAACGGCGGACGGCCCGGCCACGGCCGGGGGCTCCGGTCCGGCGGCGGCGGGGCTCACTCCGGTCGTCCCCGGTGCTGCTCCTCACAGCGGCGTTTGAGGGAGACCGCCTCGGTGCGCACGTAGCGGCGGGTGCGGGCGCCGGTCAGCAGCGCGAGGACCGGCGCCAGCAGCCCGCTGCGGGTGATCGACAGCACCACCTCGGTCCCGCCCCCGGCGCCCGTCTCCACGACGTGCCCGCCGGTGATCGTCACGCCCGCCGCCACCGTCTCCCAGACGAACGACCGGCCCGGCGTGAGGGCCGTCACCAGCCAGTCGAGCGGCGGCATCCCCGGCTGCTCGACGCGCGCCCGCGCGCCGACCCCGAACGGCTCGTCGTCGAGCAGCCGCACGCTCGTCACCGTCGGGGTGAACTCGGGCCAGCGCGTCACGTCCGTCAGCGTCCGCCACACCAGCTCGGCGGGCGCGCCGACGGCGACCCGCGTGCTGAAGCTCACCTGCGGCCCGCCGCCTCGGGCGTCAGGTGGGCCACGCACTCGTCGCGGTAGTGCAGGACGCGGCTGCGCAGCCGCTTCGGGTCGGCCAGCACGGCCCGCGACACCGACGGCAGCACGGCGTGCCGCACCGGCGCGAACAGCCGCGCCACATCGGCGGGCGTGGCGCCCTGCGCGCCCAGCCCCGGCGCCAGGATCGGCCCGTTGAGCCCGGTCAGCGGGTGCTCCACCTCGGGCAGCGTGGCGCCCATGACCACCCCGACCGGCCCGAACGGGGTGTGCCCCGCGTTCACCGCCGCCGCGCCCGCGAGCACCTGCCCGGCCACGAGCCGCTGCAGCTCGGCCGCCTCCGGGTTGGACGTGCGGGCCAGCACGAACACGCCCGCGTCGTTGGCGACCGCCGAGGCGATCGCGCCCTCCAGCGACCCGAACCCCAGGTACGGGCTCAGCGTCACGGCGTCGGCGGCCAGCGGGCTGCCCCGGTCCAGGTACGCCTCGGCGTAGGCGGCCATCGTGCTGCCGATGTCGCCCCGCTTGACGTCCAGCAGCACCAGCGTGCCCGCCTCGCGCAGGTCGGCGATGGCGCGTTCCAGCACGGCGACGCCGCGGCTGCCCCACCGCTCGAAGAACGCCGACTGCGGCTTGACCACCGCGGCCAGCTCCGCCACCGTCTCGACGACGGTCCGGGCGAAACGCTCGAGACCGGACGGGGAGTCGTCCAGCCCCCAGGCGTCGAGCAGCGCCGGGGCCGGATCGATGCCCACGCACAGCGGTCCGCACACGTCAAGCCTGGCCCGCAGCCGCGCTCCGAACGACTCGTTCATTACAGAACCCCTTCGTACGGTATGCGGTGACCCTACGGGACCGGTCGCCCGGGTGAACAGGAGACCGACCGTTCCCGTTGGCGAGTCTTCCGCCGGCGGCGGCAGGGGTAAGGCAGCAGACATGTACGAGATCGCCCATCGGGTGCTGGCGCTGCGCAGCGAACCGCCCCGTGACGTGGTCGTCACGATCGGCATGCCGTACGAGGAGCCGACGGGGGAGTGGTCGTGCCCCTACCGGATCGACGGGCTCGACGGGTGGGAGCACGACAGGAAGGTGACGGGGCCCGACTCGCTGGGCGCGGTCGAGCTGGCGACGGCGATGGTGCGGGCCGCGGTGACCGGCTCGCACGAGGCCCGGGAGGGGCTGCTGAGCTGGGAGGACGCGCCGTCGGGGCCGCGGGCGCAGACGGTCTACGTCACCTGGGACCAGGAGCACGACGTCGCCTACATCGCGATGAAGCACGAGATCGTCCCCGGCGAGGCGGTGCGCCAGGTGGTGGCGGAGGACGCCGTGCTCGACTACGGCGAGAAGGGGCGGCTGCTCGGCGTGGAGCTCATGAACGCCTCCGTGCGGATGCCGTCGGAGCTGCGCATGTAGCCGTCACTCGGCCGACATCGCGGGCGGCCGCTGCCGGCCGGTCGTGAGGCGGCGCCAGCGCGGCAGCTCCAGCACCACGGTGACCACGGCCAGCACGGTCACCGCGGCGGCGGCCACCGCGTGCCAGGCCGCCCACGCCGCCGCGACGGCGGCCACGAGCTGCAGCGCCACCAGCGCGACCGTGACGGCCCCGGGCACGGCGACGATCACCTGCCGCTTGTCGCCGGGCGTGGCGAACACCGTCGGCAGCCCGATCAGCAGCACCACCGACAGCACGGCCAGCACGACCGAGTGCGGAGCCAGCGCCCACGGCGTCGCCACCCACGCGACCAGCTCGGTCGCGAAGCGGAAGACGGACGGCAGACGGTCGTCCTTGGGCAGGTCCTGGGGCACTCGCGTACCTTACACCCGTGACCTCTCCCCGTATCGTCGCCACCGACCTGGACGGCACCCTGCTGACGTCCGACCGCACCGTCTCGCCCCGCACCAGGGACGCGCTCCGCCTGGCCCGCGAGGCGGGAGCCGAGATCGTCTTCGTCACCGCGCGGGCGCCGCGGGGCGTGCGCCCCATCGCCGAGCAGGCGGGCGTGACGGGCACCGCGATCTGCAGCAACGGCGCCATCGTCTACGACCTGGCCACCGACGAGATCACCGAGAGCCGGCCGCTCGACCGGGCCGCCGTCCGGCACGCCGTGCTCGCCCTGGCCGAGGCCCTGCCCGCCGCCGGGCTGGCGGTCGAGACGGGGCGGGGCGTGCTGGCCGAGGCCGCCTACACCCGGCGCCTGCCGGAGGACGTGGGGTTCTACCGGGACGTGGCGTCGGTCCTCGACGGGGACGAGCCGATCGTCAAGCTGCTCGCGCACTCGGCCGCGCACACCGCCGACGAGATGATCGCCGCCCTGCTGGCCACGCTGACCGGCCTGGCCGAGATCACTCAGTCGGGCGACGGCGGGCTGGTGGAGATCAGCGCGCCGGGCGTCAACAAGGCCGCCGCCCTGGACCGGCTCTGCGGGGCGCGGGGCGTCGGCGCGGGCGAGGTGGTGGCCTTCGGCGACATGCCGAACGACCTGGCAGTGCTGACGTACGCGGGCCTGGCCTACGCGATGGCCAACGCGCACCCGGAGGTGTTGCGAGCGGTGCCGGGCCGCACCCTGTCGAACGACGAGGACGGCGTGGCGGCGGTGCTGGAGCGGCTGTACGGCTGAGGGGGAGGGAAGGCCGGGCCCGCTCTTGGGGTGTGGGCGGGCGGGCCCGGCCGGGATCATGGGGAAGGGAACGGACGAGGGGTCAGGAGTCGTCGTCGGAGACCCGCGAGGTGTCCTTGCAGACGGCGGGCGCCTGCGCGAGCAGCGACACTCCGCCGCACGTGCTGACCGGCGCCGACACCGGCTCCACGATCTCGTCGTTGAACACCGTCACGTCGCCGATCAGCGGCGGCGGCCCGGAGCGGCCCGTCCCGGCGTGCGCCGGGACCCCCGAGAGCATCAGCAGCGCTCCGGCGCCGGCCACGACCGCCGCCGTCACGCGGCCGGCCGCTCCCGCCGCCGTCAGGCTCAGGCGGCCATCCGCTCCTGCGGCCGCTCCGCCGGCCGTCCGCCCTGGTCGTTGCTCTCGGTCCGGACCTGACCGGACGTCATGATCCGGTCGATCAGGGCGAGAGCCACGGCGGAGACCACGAAGGTCAGGTGCATCAGCGTCTTCCACAACAACTCCCTGTCGGTGATGGCCGGCTTGCCGGCGTTGATGAAGATCTGCAGGAGGTGGATGCCGGAGATGCCGATGATCGCCATCGCCAGCTTCACCTTGAGCACGTTGGCGTTGACGTGCGAGAGCCATTGGGGCTGGTCGGGGTGGCCCTCGATGCGCAGCCGGGAGACGAACGTCTCGTAGCCGCCCACGATGACCATGATCAGCAGGTTGGAGATCATCACCACGTCCACGAGGCCGAGGACGATGAGCATGATCGCCGTCTCCGGGGGCGAGCCGCCGAAGCCCAGGTGCACCAGGTGGGCGAGCTCCACCATGAAGCGCCACACGTACACGATCTGCGCGACGATCAGGCCGAGGTAGAGCGGCACCTGGATCCAGCGGCTGAGGAACATCACGTATCCGACGCGGGTGAGCGCCGACCGTGGCGGGGCCGGTGAGGGGGCCACGGAGAGCTGAGCCATCCCCACTACGACGTCAGGACGTTGACGTGCTGGACCCAGGTCTCGACCTGGACCAAGGGAGGGGAGTTGGAGTCCAGGTGGTCGAGAAGGGAGGGAGGTGCGATGGCGGCGGCGGCCAGCGCGAAGGCGGCGATGACGGTCAGGGATCGGGCCTTCAAAAGAACTCCTTGCTCTGGTGTTGCGGGGGAGGAGGGGTGCGGGTGTTGCGAGGAGGAGGGGTGTGGGCGTTGCGCGGGAGGAGGGGTGCGGGTGTTGCGCGGGAGGAGGGGTGCGGGTGTTGCGCGGGAGGAGGGGTGCGGGTGTTGCGAGGAGGAGGGGTGCGGGTTCTCCTGGGAGGAGGGGTGGTGGCTGTCGCGGGAGAGGGGGTGTGAGCTGGGGTGGGGGGTGTTCGCGGGGAGGGGAGGGCCGGTCAGGGGTGGAGGCAGGAGACGGCCGGGACCTCGGCGGGGACGCCGGGCGCGGACGGGTCGACCACGGTGGTGATGTCGGTCGCGGCGGCCGTGAGGCAGGAGCCCACGGTGAAGGGATCGACCACCGCCTGGGCGGCGGGCGCGGTGAGCAGCGCGAGGCCACCGGCGATGATCGCGGCCGCGACGGCTCGGCGGGGGCTGGCGGACATGGAACCTCCTGGGTGCGGAACGGTAACGAACGATCGCCGTCTAGCTACCCAGAGTAGTTGATCCGTAACAGTCAGTTCATGTAAAGGTTCTCAGGAGGCCGGTTCCTCCCAGCGGTCCTGGGCCGCCATCACCTCGTCGGCGTGCGCGAAGGCCCACTCGCCGACCGCGCCGACCGGGCCGAGCAGGGAGCGTCCGAGGCCGGTCAGCTCGTACTCGACGCGCGGCGGGGCCTCGGCGTAGGCGTGCCGCGTCACGAGGCCGTTGAACTCCAGCCGGCGCAGCGTCTCGGTGAGGACCTTCGGGCTGATGCCGCCGATCTCCTCGCGCAGCCGGCCGTGGCGGCGCGGGCCGTGCCGCAGCGCCCACAGCACGACGGCGTTCCAGGTGTTGGCGAGCAGGTCGAACGCCAGTCTGGCCTGGCAGTCGGCGAGGAACAACCGGGGGCCTTCCGTCGGGCACCGAATGGTGCGTGTCGGGCTTCCTACAGTGCTGTCGAATCTCTCATACGAGCGAGGAGGACGTACGTGCGCATCGGGATTCTGGGCGCCGGCGGGATGGCGGACGCGCTGGGCACGCAGTGGGCCAGGGCGGGACACGAGATCATGATCAGCGGCAGGGACGCGGCCGCGAGCGCCGCCCGCGCCCGGGCCATGACCCAGGCGGCCGGCGCCACCGGGGCCGCGACCGGGGCCGCCGCCGGGGCCGCCACCGGGGTCGCCACCGGGGTCGCCACCGAGGTCGCGGCCGGGAGCTGGGCGGAGGCGGCCCGGTTCGGCGAGGTCGTGGTGGTGGCGGTGCGGGAGGCGGGCCTGGCGGACGTGCTGGCGGCGTGCGGCGGCGCGCTGCGCGGCAAGCCGCTCGTGGACGTGACCAACGCCGCCGACCCGGCCCGCTACGACCCGGCCCGCTCGCCGGCCGCGCTCATCGGGCGGCTCAGCGGCGGCCACGTGGTGAAGGCGTTCAACCTGTGCCACGTGGACGTGTGGCGGATGACGCCGCCGGTGTTCGGCGGCCGGCCCCTGGCCGTGCCGCTGTGCGGGGACGATCCGGCGGCGCTCGCGGCGGCGCGCACGCTGACGGCGGACCTCGGCTGCACGCCGCTGGACGGCGGCGGGCTGGCCCGGGTGACGCAGCTGGAGGCGACGGCCGCGTTCATGATCGGGCTGTGGTTCGGCGGCGCGGACGCCCAGGCCGTGCTGCCGCCCCTCGCCCACTCCGGCGCCCACCCCGGCACACACTCCGGCGCCCACCCCGGCGCCGACCCCGGCGTCCACTCCGGCACACACTCCGGCGTCCACCCGGGTACGCGCCCCGGCGCCTGACCCGGCCCCCGCGTACGCCCAGAGGTGTAGCGGCGACCACGACGGGCGGCGGATGCCCGGCGGCGCTCCCCGGCACGATCCTGGTGCTCCCCGTTCACGGGGGACGTCCAGGTGAGGCCGAAGGAGAGTGCCGTGGTGACCACGCAGGTGGCCCGGGGAAGCGGGTACGTGACCGCGTTCCGGGCCGTGACCGTGCTGAACACGCTGGCCGTGCTGACCCAAGGGGTGACGGCCGGCCAGCTCATGAGCGGGGCGGGAGCGGGCCTGCACGGGACGGGCGCGCTCGTCGTGCACGTGCTCGGGCTGGCGCAGCTCGTCGCCGCCGTGCTGCTGTGGCGGCCGGGGCGGCGCGCGGGCTGGCCCGCCCTGGTGGCGCTGGCGGTGCTGCTGCTCGGGTTCGCGCAGTCGATGCTCGGCGGGTCGGGGGCGGTGGCCGGGCACGTGCCGCTCGGGATGACGCTGTTCGGGCTGAGCGTGTGGCTGCTCGTCCAATCCTGGCGGCGCTGAGCCGCCGCCGGGAGGAGGCGTCCGTCAGGGGACGGGGTGGCGGGCCAGGTGGTCGGCGCGGCGCACCGGCTCGGGCAGCCGGTAGCGGGGCGACAGGCGGAGCACCTGCTCGGTGACGGTGTCCAGCGAGACGCGGTGGCCCTGCGAGACGTACACCGGCTTGACGCCGCGCTGCGTGCGCAGGGCGCGGCCGACCACGGCGCCGTCGTGCACGATCGGCGTCCACGCCCCCCGCTCCGGCGCCGGCGGCTCGTGCGCTCCGACGAACGGCGTCTTGCCCACCCCGAGCGCGGGCAGCCCGGTCAGCACGCCGACGTGGCAGGCCAGCCCGAACCCGCGCGGGTGGGCCAGGCCGTACCCGTCGCACACCAGCAGATCGGGCGTGACGGTGAGCCGCCCCAGGGCCTCGGCCAGCGCGGGCAGCTCGCGGAAGGCGAACAGGCCGGGCACGTACGGGAAGGCCGCCTTCCCGCGCACCGCCACCTGCTCGACCACGTCGAGGGTGGCCGCGTCCAGGACGACCACGGCGGCCGTCAGCTCCTCGCCGCCGGAGCCGGTGCCGTGGTAGTGCACGTCCAGGCCCGCCACCAGGGCGAAGGAGGTGGGCCCGGACAGTTCGACGCGCGGGCGGAGCCGGTCCTGGACGGCCTCCGCCTCCTCGGCCGTGTCCGGCCAGGGCTCAAGCTGCGGTATCTGCACCCGCCCACGCTACGGCCCCGCGTCGCGGGAGGGGGCCTACGGCAGGCCGCGCTCGTCCGGCACGCAGTGGGTCATCTTCAGGTCCGCGACGTCGCGCGGCCCGTTCTTGCCCAGGCCGGCCAGCCGCCGCTGGTCCTCCTCGGTGAGCTGCTGCCCGGGCAGCGGCTCCAGGTGGGACACGTCGGCCGCCGAGATGCCGAGCCCCTGCCCGACGCGCAGCCCCAGGTCGTCCTCCACCAGCAGCAGGTGCCACACCATGCGCTCCTGGATCGGGCGCGGGCACTGGCCGAGGTTGGCGGTGAAGTTCTTGACCAGGTCGTCCTTCTCCCACTGGTGCATCAGGCAGTAGCGCTGGCCGGCCTGGACGTAGTCGTTGGTGCGGGGGATGCGCTGCCGGGTGATTCGCGCGTTGATGACGGGCCCCACCTCCGGGCTGCCGTCCAGGTCCGCCTCGCGCAGGCCGCCGCTGATCGACGGCTCGTAGTTGACGTGCGGGTTCTCGCCCCGGCCGTCCACGGCGTACATCATCAGGCCGTCGCTCTGGTTGGTGCGCACGTCGGCGTTCCTGGCCTGGTTGACCGGGAGCTGCAGGTAGTTGGGGCCGACCCGGTACCGCTGGGTGTCGCTGTAGGAGAACGTCCGGCCGATGAGCATCTTGTCCTCGGAGAAGTCCAGGCCGTCCACCAGCACGCCGGTGCCGAACGAGATCTGCTCGTTGTCGGCGAAGTTGTTGCTGACGTTGCGGTCGAGGACGAGCCGGCCCACGGGCAGCGCGGGGAAGTCGTTCTCCGGCCAGACCTTGGTGTCGTCCAGCGGGTCGAAGTCCAGCTCGGGGTGCTCGTCGTCGCTCATCATCTGCACGAGCAGCTCCCACTCGGGGTACTCGCCGCGCTCGATCGCCTCGTGCAGGTCCTTGGTGGCGTGGCCGAGGTCGTGCGCCTGGATCGCGGCGGCGTCCTCCTCGGTGAGGCCGCGCACTCCCGCCTTGGGCATCCAGTGGTACTTGACCAGGCGCGACTCGCCGTCGGCGGTCACCCACCGGTAGGTGTTGACGCCGAACCCCTGCATGTGGCGGTAGGTCGCCGGGATGCCGCGCGGGCTGAACAGGTTGACCAGCATGTGCATCGACTCGGGCGTCTGCGACATGAAGTCGAAGATGCGCGCCGGCTCCTGGCGGAAGGTGACCGGGTCCGGCTTGAGCGCGTGGATGACGTCGGGGAACTTGATCGCGTCCCTGATGAAGAAGACCGCCAGGTTGTTGCCGACCAGGTCCCAGTTGCCGTCCTCGGTGTAGAACTTGATGGCGAAGCCGCGCGGGTCGCGCGCCGTCTCCGCCGAGTCGCGCCCGCCGATCACCGTGGAGAAGCGCAGCGCCACGTCGGTGCGCTTGCCGGCCTCCTGGAACAGCTTGGCCCGGGTGTAGCGGGCGATCGGCTCGCCGCCGTAGGTGCCGTACGCCTCGAAGTAGCCGAAGGCGGTCACCCCGCGCGCGTGCACGACCCGTTCCGGGATGCGTTCCCGGTCGAAGTGGCTGATCTTCTCCAGGAAGTGGTAGTTCTCCAGGGTCGCGGGGCCGCGCGGGCCCACGGTCCGCTGGTTCTGGTTGTCGTAGACGGGGTGCCCCTGCCTGGTGGTCAGCACGGGACGGTCGTCGCCGGTCGTCATCGCTCCGGTTCCTTCCATGTGGACGCTTCCGCGTTCCTCTCCTGATCGCGGCGTGCGCGATCCCCCGCGTGGTGAGAGAACGGACAAAGGCTCGGCCAAAGCGTTTTCTGTACGCTCGGCATCCATGGACGAGGTGCTGGTCGTGGTCGGGCCCGGGGTGGTCGCCGACGCCGCGCTGATCGGCGAGGTGGCCGAGCGGGAGTTCGCGGCGCTGGGCGTGGCGGGCTCGGTCGTGCACGCGCGGGACGCCGCCCGGGTCGCGGCCCTGCTGCGCCCGTGCGCGGTGGTGCTGCCCGGCCCGGAGCCCGCGGTGCGCGAGCTCATCGGCCGGCCGCTCGGGCCGCTGGTCTGGGTGGACGTCGAGCGGGCCGACGGCGTCGAGGCGGGGGAGGAGGCCACCCACCTGCACGGGCGCGGGGTGGCCGGGCTCGCGTGGGGGATCCGGCACGCCGCCCACCGGCTGCGGCACCCGGGCCGCCGGCGGGTCCCGTACGGGCCGCACCGGGACCAGTGGGGCGAGCTGTACCTCCCCGCGGCGCCCGCCGCCGCGCCGCCGCCGGTCGTGGCGCTGGTCCACGGCGGTTACTGGCGTTCGATCTGGGCCGCCGACCTCATGGAGGCGCTCTGCGCCGACCTGACCGCGCGCGGCCTCGCCGTATGGAACCTCGAGTACCGCCGCCCCGACCTGCACGGCTGGCCGGCGACATGCGAGGACGTCGCCGCCGGGCTCGCCGCCCTGGCCGGCTGCGGCGAACCTGTCGACCTCGGCCGGCTGGCCGTCGCCGGCCACTCGGCGGGCGCCCAGCTCGCCCTGCGGGCCGCCGCCGACGGGGCGCCGATGGCGCTGGCGGTCTCCCTGGCGGGCGTGCTCGACCTGGTCGAGGCGACCGAGCGGTGGGTCAGCGCGGGAGCGGTCGCCGCCGCGCTCGGCGGCCCGCACGAAGCCAGGCCCGGCCGGTCCGCCGCCGCGCACGCCGCCGCGCTCGGCGGCGTGCGCGCGCCCCGGCCCGAGCGGTACGCGGCCGCCTCGCCGCTGCTGCGGCTCCCGCTCGGCGTGCCGCAGCTCGTCGTCCAGGGCACCGCCGACGACCTGGACCTGCTCGACGTCGGCCGCCGCTACGCGCGCGCCGCCCTGCGCGCCGGCGACGAGGTGACGTACCTGGAGATGCCGGGCGACCACTTCGACGTGATCACCCCGCGCACCCCGATCTGGCGCGCCGCCGCCGAGGCCGTCACCGCCGCGCTGTAGGTCCGCGAACCCTGTAGGTCCGCGAACCAGGGTCCAGTGGCCCTGGCGCGCGCCGGGTGAGCGCATGAACACTGGGCACATGTTGTCGTACTCCAGCTCGACCGCCGACAAGCCCCTCCTGGGCGAGACGATCGGCGACAACCTCGAACGCGCGGCGGCCCGGTTCGGCGACCGGGAAGCCCTCGTGGACGTGCCCGCCGGCCGCAGGTGGACCTACGCGCGGCTGAACGCCGACGTCGACGACCTGGCCCGCTCGCTGCTGGCGCGCGGGGTGCGCAAGGGCGACCGGGTCGGCATCTGGGCGCCCAACCGCGCCGAGTGGGTGCTCGTCCAGTACGCCACCGCCAAGATCGGCGCGATCCTGGTCAACGTCAATCCCGCCTACCGCACCCACGAACTGCGCTACGTCGTCGAGCAGTCGGGGATGACGCTGCTGATCAGCGCCCTGACGCACAAGAGCAGCGACTACCGGGCCATGGTCACGGAGATCGGCTTCGCCGGCGCGGTCTTCTTCGACGACCCGAGCTGGGACGCCCTGCTCGCCGAGCGCGCCCCGGCCGCCGACCTGGAGGCCAGGAAGGCCGAGCTGAGCTTCGACGACCCGATCAACATCCAGTACACCTCGGGCACCACCGGCTTCCCGAAGGGCGCGACCCTGTCGCACCACAACATCCTCAACAACGGCTACTTCACCGGCGAGCTGCTGCACTACACCGAGGCCGACCGGGTGTGCCTGCCGGTGCCGTTCTACCACTGCTTCGGCATGGTGATGGGCAACCTCGGCGCGGCCTCGCACGGCTCGTGCGTGGTCATCCCGTCGCCCGGCTTCGACGCCGAGGCCACGCTCCGCGCCGTGCAGCAGGAGCGGTGCACCTCCCTGTACGGCGTGCCGACGATGTTCATCGCCGAGCTGGCCGTGGCCGCCGCGTACGACCTGTCGTCGCTCCGCACCGGCATCATGGCCGGCTCGCCGTGCCCGGTCGAGGTGATGAAGCGGGTGGTCGGCGAGATGAACATGCGCGAGGTCGCCATCTGCTACGGCATGACCGAGACCTCGCCCGTCTCCACCATGACCAGGGCCGACGACGACCTGGCGCGCCGCACCGAGACCGTCGGCCGGGCGATGCCGCACGTCGAGATCAAGATCGTGCACCCGGACACCCGGCTGCCGGTCCGGCGCGGCGAGCCGGGCGAGCTGTGCACGCGCGGCTACTCGGTGATGCTCGGCTACTGGGACGAGCCCGACAGGACCGCCGAGGCGATCGACGAGGCCCGCTGGATGCGCACCGGCGACCTGGCCACCATGGACGAGGACGGCTACGTCAACGTGGTCGGCCGCATCAAGGACATGATCATCCGGGGCGGCGAGAACATCTACCCGCGCGAGATCGAGGAGTTCCTGTACGCCCACCCCGACATCGCCGACGTCCAGGTCATCGGCGTGCCCGACGAGAAGTACGGCGAGGAGGTCATGGCCTGGGTGGTCATGCGCCCCGGCGCCGAGCCGCTGACGGCGGAGCAGGTCAGGGAGCACTGCGCGGGACGGCTGGCGCACTACAAGATCCCCCGGTACGTGCACGTCGTGGACGCCTTCCCGCTGACGGTCACCGGGAAGATCCGCAAGGTGGAGATGCGGGAGCGCTCGGTGGACCTGCTCGGCCTCCGGGCGGCGGCGGAGGTCCGCAACGCCTGAGCCCGCCGGGGGCCGGACCGAAGGTACAAAACGGGCAAGCCATAACATGACCGGGTGATCGTCGGAAACGTGCTCGGCCTGCTCGGCGTCGGCCTCGCCGCCGGCGTGGTGAGCACGGTCGTGAGCCTCGCCTCGATCGTCTCCTACCCCGCCCTGCTCGCCTTCGGCCTCCCGCCGCTGACCGCGAACGTCACCAACACCGTCGCCCTCGTCTTCACCGGCGTCGGCGCCGCCGCCGGCTCCCGCCCCGAGCTGGCCGGGGAGAGCGGGCCGATGCTCCGGCTCGGCCCGATCGCCGCGCTTGGCGGCGCGACCGGCGCGCTCCTGCTGCTGGTGACCCCGGCCAGGACGTTCGAGCTGATCGCGCCCTGGCTGATCGCCATGGCCTCGCTGCTGCTGGCCCGGCCGCCCTCGGGACGGGCCCACGGCGAGCACGGGGTGGTGGGCCGGGTCGCGCTGTTCGTCGTCACGATCTACGTCGGCTACTTCGGCGCCGCCGGCGGCATCCTGCTGTTCGCGGTCCTGTCGGCCATGTTCGCTCACCCGCCGGCCAAGCTGAACGCGATGAAGAACGTCCTGTCCGGGCTGGCGAACGCCGTGGCCGCCCTCGGCTTCGCGTTCTTCGGCCCGGTGGACTGGGGAGCGGCCGTCCCGCTCGCGGCCGGCTTCCTGCTCGGCGGCTGGATCGGCCCCAAGATCGCCCGCCGCATGCCGGGCCACAGCCTGCGCTACCTGGCCGCCGCCTGCGGTCTCGCGGTGGCGGTCAAGCTCGGATGGGACTCGTACGCGGGGTGAGCCGTGCTGCCGCGTGCCCGGCCACCACCGCCGCGAAGCGCGACGTCACCTCCCGCCAGACCGGCGTGGAGAGCGGCTCGTCGGCGAGCGCCCGCGCGTACACCTCGTCCGGGTCGAAGCCGTCGGCCCGCCACTCGCGGATCCGCGCCGGCAGCACCTCGGGATGGAACTGCACCCCCCACGCCCGCTCGCCCACCCGGAACGCCTGGTACGGGCAGGCCGCGGTCTCCGCCAGCCAGACGGCCCCGTCCGGCAGCGCGGTCACCGCGTCCTTGTGGTGCTCGACGGCGGGCACGACCGGCGGCAGGCCGTGGAAGAGCGGGTCGGCCGCGGCCTCCGGCCTGATGGTGACGGGCAGGCTGCCGTTCTCGGGCGCGCCCGCGTCGCCGGTGACCTCGCCGCCCGCCACCTCGGCGAGCATCTGGCCGCCCAGGCAGATGCCGAGCAGCGGGACGCCCTCGTCCAGCGCCTGCCCGACCAGCCGCCGGGCGCCGGCCAGCCACGGGGCGCGGTGGTCGTCGCCGGGCAGGTAGCCGCCCCCGAGCATGATCATCGCGTCGTGCTCCAGCCGGTCGGGCAGCGGCGCGCCCTCGTGGGCGGGCACGACGTCCAGCTCGTGGCCGGCGTCGGCGAGCCAGCCGCCGACCCGGCCGGGACCGCCGCTCCCGCTGTTCTGCACGATCAGCACGTCACCCAACTGGAACCCCCGTGTCTCGATGGATCGCTCACGCGCCGGCGGCGCGGACGGTGTGCTCAAGCAGGAGCGCGGTGGTCACCGGCCCGACGCCGCCCGGGACCGGGGTCAGCGCCCCCGCCACCGGGGCCACCGCGGCGAGGTCGACGTCGCCGGTCAGGCCGCCGCCGGCCGTCGGGTTGGTGCCGACGTCGATCACCACGGCCCCCGGCGCCACGTGCCCGGCCCCGATCAGCCCGGCCCGCCCGGCCGCCACGACCAGCACCTCGGCCTGCGAGGTGACCGCGGCCAGGTCGCGGGTGCGGGAGTGGCAGACGGTGACCGTGGCGTGCCGGTCCAGCAGCAGGTGCGCGAGCGGCTTGCCGACGACGGTGGACCGGCCCACCACCACCGCCCGCCGCCCCGCCAGCTCCACTCCGTGGTGGTCGAGCAGCGCCAGCACGGCCGCCGCCGTCGCGGGCGCGAACGCGGGCAGGCCCGCCGCCAGGCGGCCGAGCGAGAGCGGGGCGGCCCCGTCCACGTCCTTGGCCGGGTCGATGGCCGCGGCCAGCTCCTGCGCCGACGCGCCGGGCGGCAGCGGCGTCTGGAGCATCACGCCGTGCACCCCCGGGTCGGCGCTGAGCCCGGCCAGGGTCGCGGCGATCGTCTCAGGAGCCGCGTGCGGGCCCAGCTCGACGACGTCGCAGGCGATGCCCACGCCGGCCGCCGCCTTGGCGATCGAGCGGACGTACCACAGGCTCGCCTCGTCGGCGGTGGCCACCACCACGGCGAGGCGCGGCTGCCGGGCCGCCGCCTCGGCCCGCACCCGCTCGCGAACGGCGGCCGCCAGCTCCTTGCCGGACAGCGTCCTCATCGGGCGATCTCCTCGCGCACCTCGGCCGTCACCCGGTCCGCCCTGGCCACGGCGGCGTCCACGCCCGCGACGCGGGAGCGGAGCTTTGCGCGCAGCCGCTCGTCCTCGATGCCGGGCAGGTTGACCTCCACGTTGACCCGGGCGGTGGTGAGCGCGGCGCGGGCGGCCTCGGCGGCGGCGGCCACGTCGCTGACGACGTTGCGGTTGGCGATGGGCAGCAGCAGCTCGCACAGCTCGACCGCGCGCGTGGCGGCCTCGGCCACCCGGGCGGGCGGCTCGGCCGCGCCGGCCAGCGCCCGCGCGATGGTGGCGCTGCGCTCCTCGCCCTTGGGCAGCCGGTAGGCGTCGGTGACCGCGGTGAACGCGGCGGCGTCCTCCTCGGCGAGCTTCAGCCCCCTGGCCCGCAGCTCGTCGGTCTCGGCGATCACGGCCTCCACGGTCACGGCGTGGCCGGCGTACCGCTCGCCGGTGGTGTAGCGGGCCACCATGCCGAGCAGCGCGGCCGCCTGGGCCGCGTGCAGGGCCGCCGTCGCGCCGCCGCCGGGCGCGGGCACCCGGCCGGCCAGCTCGGCCAGGAAGTCGTTGATCGTGGAGTCGCGCATGGCCCGCATTCTGCCAGGCCGCCCGCGGCTCAATCGCGGTACATCGGCCTGGTGGCGTCCTCGGGCAGGTAGGGCGAGGTGCCCTGCCCGTAGGCGGCGGATACGGCGGGCGGCTCGGCGGCGGCACGCCACCGCGACGGGAACAGCGAGACGACCAGCAGCGCCGCCCCGAGGAACAACGTCAGCCCGGAGTAGCCGAGGGTCAGGTAGCCGTCGCGCAGCTGGGCCGGCAGCAGGCTCTGCGGGACGAGCTGCGGGCCGCCCATGATCTCCACCAGGGGCAGCACGCCGAGCGCGGTGATGACGAGCCCGCCGATGAGCGAGGCGACGGGCGAGATCCGCGAGCCGGCCAGGAGCGCCAGCACGATCGCGGTGGCCGCGAGCACGGCGGCGGCGGTCCAGGGCACCTGGAACGTGCGGGTCTGCCGGGCGAACTCGCCGACGCCGTACCAGAGGCCGGCGAGCGTCAGAGGAGGAAGGAGCAGTCCCGCGACCACTCCGAGAGCATGACGGGCACCATTTGACATGATCCAACCCCGTTTGTTGGCTTTGGTGCCAACCTACCCCGCGAGCCACGCCCCCGTGGCGTGCTCGCGGGGAACGTGCTCCCTACGCCGTGCAGTACACCCGGACCCAGGCGGGGTGCGGGGCGAAGGCGTCGTTGTTCTCCCAGGTGGCGCCGCCGCCGACGTCCCCGGGGAAGGAGCGCAGCTTCGTCCGGGTCAGCGCGGGGTCGTGGCCCTCCTGGGTCTCGACCAGCCTGGGGTGGTCCCCCGGGCACAGGACGAACGTCTCGAAGGCGCCCAGGATCGGCACCGTCACGTCCTTGGCGACGTAGGGCGACGGCGGCTGCGCCGGTTTGACGTTCGAGCAGGTGATGTGGATGGTGACCGAGACGTCGACCGGATGCTGCTCGGTCTTCGGCTGCGAGTTGGTGAAGAAGACGGTCGCGGTCCGGTTGGCCTCGTTGACGGAGAATTTGACGATGTGGGTGTGCAGCTCGTCCGCGTCGGAGTCGATCTTCGTGCTGGCGCCGTAGCCGACGAGGTACGGAAGGGTGGACGGGCACTTCTGCATCGCGTACCCGCTGGTGCCCGCGCCGATGCCGGTGGAGTTCTGGAACTCCTCGGTCCGGGGCTCGACGGCCCAGGCCGGGGCGGCGGCGGCCGTGCCCGCGGCCGTGGCCAGCGCGGCCGCCGCAATGATCTTGGTGAGTCCGGTGATGCGCATGTCTCTCCTGTCTTCGGCGATCACGGGACACCCTAGAAACCCGCTCTGGAGAGGCACTTGGACGCGGCTTGGACGCCGCTTGGCGGCCCACGCGCCGGTGCGGCCGCCGTCCGGCGCTAGCCCCGTTTTCCGCACGTGCGGGTGTTTGAAGATCGCGGGGTTGCTGTGGTGATCGTCATCACGGTAGGACGTGGCGGGTGAGACAGCATGCGCAGTGGGGCCAGGCCAGTGTCGAGAAGATGCTCGGAGCATTACCGGTGATCGCGGGGTTCTGCTCGCGGCTGCGGATTCGGGAGCTGGTGGATGCGGCCTGCCCGGTGCGTGATGTCGCGCAGCTGACTCATGGTCAGGTGATCGAGGTGCTGGTGGCCAACCGGCTGACCTCGCCCGCGCCGCTGGTGCACGTGCAGGACTGGGCGCGCGCCTGGGCGGTGGGTGAGGCGTTCGGGACCGATGCCGAACTGCTCAACGATGACCGGATCGGCCGCGCGCTGGATGCCATCGCCCCGCATCTGGACCAGCTGGCCGGGTCGGTCGGGCTGGCCGCGATCGAGGCGTTCGGCATCGAGGTGACCCGCCTGCACTGGGACATGACCTCGATCTCGCTGCACGGCGACTACCCCCAGCCCGAGCCCGGATACGCGACGCCGCGTTTTGGTCACCCCAAGGACCGGCGGCCGGACCTGAAGCAGGTCCAGGCCGGGATCGCGGTGGCCGCTGATGGCGCGATCCCGGTCTTCCACCGCGCCTACGACGGCGCGGCCGGTGAGGTCGGGCAGGTCATCGGCGCCATGCAGGGCCTGCAGAAGCTGGCCGGCCCGCACCGCATGCTCATGATCGGCGATTCCAAGCTGATCTCGTATGCCAACCTGGCCGCCATGGACAGGGCGGGGGTGTCCTTCATCGCGCCGGCCTCCAAGCAGTACGTCGGCGCCGCGGCCCTGGCCGGTCAGAAGCTCGCCGACGCGACCCGGGTGGATTACGTCGCCGCCCGGGACGAGCGCAAGAGCGCTGACCGGCGCGGCCTCTGGCACGTGCACGAGGACGACGCCATGACGCTGGCCGGGCCGCGCAAGAAGGACCCGATCCTGACGCTGCGGCGCATCTTCGTGCACTCCTCCGCCCGCGCCCAGGCCGCCGCCACCGCCCGGGCCAAGAAACTCGATCGCGCCCGCGACGACCTGGCCCGGCTGGAACGCGGCCTGGGCAGCCGCCACTACCCCACCGAGCAGGCCGTCGCCGACCGCCTCGCCGCGATCGGCCGCGACCGCCGGGTCGGCACCTACCTGACCGCCCAGGCCGGCACCGACCCTGCCACCGGCAAACCCACCCTGGTCTGGCACTTCGACCAGAGCGCGATCGACGCCGACGCCGCTACCGACGGCTGGTACGCCCTGCTCACCAACCTGCCCCCCGAGGCCGCCGACGCCGAACAGGTGCTGCGCCACTACAAAGGCCAAGAAGCCGTCGAACGCCGCTACCAGGCCTTCAAAGGCCCGCTGGCCGTCACCCAGCTGTATCTGAAGAACAACCGCCGCATCCACGCACTGATCACCGTCATCTGCCTGGCCCTGCTCATCTTCTGCCTGATCGAACGCCAGGCCCGCCAGGCCCTCACCGCCCGCGGCCAGACCAAGGTCAACGGCCTGTACGCCGGACGGCCCGCGATCCCCACCGGCAGGCTCATCCTCGACGCGCTGGCCGGTATCCGGCTGATCCCGGGCACCGGCCAGTCACCCCCGACCATCCCGCAACCCACCGACCTCCAACTCCATCTCCTGGACCTCCTCGACATCGATCCACGAGACCTCCGCTGAAGATCACGCACGTGCGGAAAACGGGGCTAGCTCTTGATCGTGTAGCTGTCGCCGTACACCTTCCAGGTCAGCGGCGGGTTCAGGTCGAGGTTGCCGTTCTTCAGGAACACCCGCTGCATGGTGTCCACCCGGGTGGTGTCCTCGTGCGCCTCCTCGGCCTTCATCGCGGCCTTGCGCGCGTCGAGGAAGGCGTTGAGGTAGGTCACCTCGCTGCCGCCCTGCGCCGGGGGCTTGGCCTTGGCCAGGGCGGCCTTCCTGATGCCGCCGAAGCTGAGCTTGTCGCTGCCGGGGCCGTGCATGACCATGGCGTCGTAGTAGACGAACTGGCCGAGCGCGCGCAGGCCGTCCTTCTTGGCCTGGCCGACCGCCGGGTCGAAGTAGACGCGGTCGCGCTCGTCGTTCTGGGCCTGCTGGAAGACGGGGTCCTTGGCGGCGGTCCGCCAGTCCTTGGTGAAGGTCGGGTCGAGGCCGGCGTGCGAGTCGGTGCCGTTGACCTTGCGCAGCGCGGGCAGGTACTTGGCCAGCACGTTGCCCGGCTTGCGCTGCGCGTAGAGCTCGACCAGCTCCAGCATGTCGCCGGTGCCGGAGCAGAAGCCGATGATCCCCGCCGTGTAGCCGCGCTCGTCCTCGATGTCCTCGATGTAGCCGTACTGGGCCTTCCAGTCGAGGGAGGAGTTCTCCGCGCTGGACACCAGCTGCATCGCGATGTCCTTCTTGTGCGGGTCGGTGAGGTCGGCGGAGGCCGTGCTCGCGGGGGCGCCGCCGAGGGCGAGGGAGAGGGTCAGGAGGGTGGCTGTCAGCACAGAAGCTCCTGGTTCGTTAGGAAAGATTCCTAACGAACCATACTCGCGTGACTGGTGGGAAACTACCGCTTCGGGCGAAGTGCCGCGAGCTGCTCCTCGAACGGCACGACCTCCTCCGGCTCCTGCCCGGCCGCCGGCACACGGTGCAGCAGCAGGCCGGCCAGTTCCTCCGCCGCCCGCTCGACCCGCTCGCCGAGCCCGTCGGTGAAGGCGTCCTGCGCGCCGCCCCAGTCCTCGGCCGCCGCGTAGACGGCGGTCGGGACGACGACGGCCCGCAGGTAGGCGAACAACGGCCGCAGCGCGTGCTCCAGCGCCAGCGAGTGCCGGGCGGTGCCGCCGGTCGCCGCGATCAGCACCGGCTTGCCGGTCAGCGCCGTGTTGTCCAGCACGTCGAAGAACGACTTGAACAGGCCGCTGTAGGAGCCGCTGAAGATGGGCGTGACCGCGATGAGCCCGTCGGCCGCCGTGACGGCCTCCAGCGCCTCGCGCAGCCGGGCGCCGGGGAAGCCGGTGACGAAGGCGTTGGCCACGTCCCCGGCCAGCTCGCGCAGCTCGATCACGCGCACGTCCGGCTCGTGCCCGGCCAGGCGCCGGGCCGCCGCCTCGGCGAGGCGGTCGGCCAGCAGCCGGGTCGAGGAGGGCTGGGTGAGCCCCGCCGTGACGACGACGAGCTTCATGAATCTCTCCTTGCCTGGATCGGGGTCAGACTTCCGCGGGGGTGGCCGCCTGCTTGGCGGCCAGCAGGGAGGCGTGCGTCGGCGCGTCGGGCACCTCGGCCGGCCGGCCCTTGGCGAACTCCTTGCGCAGCACCGGCACGACCTCCTCGCCCAGCAGGTCGAGCTGCTCCAGCACGGTCTTCAGCGGCAGGCCCGCGTGGTCCATGAGGAAGAGCTGGCGCTGGTAGTCGCCGAAGTAGTCCCGGAACTGCAGCGTCCGCTCGATGACCTGCTGCGGGCTGCCGACGGTCAGCGGCGTCTCGGCCATGAACTCCTCCAGCGAGGGGCCGTGGCCGTACACCGGGGCGACGTCGAAGTACGGGCGGAACTCCCTGATCGCGTCCTGGGAGTTCTTGCGCATGAACACCTGCCCGCCGAGCCCGACGATCGCCTGCTCCGCCGTGCCGTGGCCGTAGTGGGCGTAGCGCCGGCGGTAGAGGGCGATGAGCCGCTGGAAGTGGTCCTTCGGCCAGAAGATGTTGTTGGCGAAGAAGCCGTCGCCGTAGTAGGCGGCCTGCTCGGCGATCTCGGGGCTGCGGATCGAGCCGTGCCACACGAACGGCGGCACCCCGTCCAGGGGGCGCGGCGTCGAGGTGAAGCCCTGCAACGGCGTGCGGAAGCGGCCCTCCCAGTCCACCACGTCCTCGCGCCACAGCCGGTGCAGCAGCGCGTAGTTCTCGACGGCCAGCGGGATGCCCTGGCGGATGTCCTGGCCGAACCACGGGTAGACCGGGCCGGTGTTGCCCCGGCCCATCATCACGTCCACCCGGCCGCCCGCCAGGTGCTGGAGCATGGCGAAGTCCTCGGCGATCTTCACCGGGTCGTTGGTGGTGATGAGCGTCGTGGCGGTGGACAGGATCAGCCGCTCGGTGCGGGCCGCGATGTAGCCGAGCATGGTCGTGGGGGAGGACGGCACGAACGGCGGGTTGTGGTGCTCGCCGGTCGCGAACACGTCCAGGCCGACCTCCTCGGCCTTGAGCGCGATCGTCACCATAGCCTTGATCCGCTCGTGCTCGGTCGGCGTCCTGCCCGTCGTGGGGTCCATGGTCACGTCGCCCACGGTGAAGATTCCGAACTGCACTTTAGTCACCATCCATGACTGTTGAATCTTTAACGGCTACGGTAGCGCTCGCGCCCTCCCGGTTATTCCATCATCCCGTGCCTCCTCGCCCGCCTCGCCCTCAGGTCTGGTGCCGGGCGCGGAAGGCGGCGGCCTTGGCCCGGTTGCCGCACGTCCGCATGTCGCACCAGCGGCGGGCGCGGCGATGGGAGGTGTCGAGGTAGAGCCGGGTGCACGGCGCCGCCTCGCACTCCCTGATGAACGCGGCTCGCGGGCCGCCCAGCAGCTCGGCGGCGGCGCGGGCGACGCTGGACAGCGCCGCCCGGACGTCCCCGCCGTGCGCCACGCCGTGCTCGCCGAGCGTCACGGTGACCGGCGGGTGCGCGGCCGCCCGGTTGAGCGCGTCGCGGTCGGCCGGGTCGGGCGTCGCGCCCGTGCGGGCCGCGTCGGCCAGCCGGTAGACGGCCTCGCGCAGTTCGACGGCCAGGCGCAGGTCGGCGGCCGTCGCGGGCGGGGGAGCGTCGAGGAGGCCGGCCGCGACCGTCCAGCGGGCCAGGTCGGCGGGGGACGGCAGCAGGTCGATGCGGGCGCTGCGCCGGTGGCCGACCGTGCAGGCCAGGTCGAGGCTCAGGTCGCCGCTGACGAAGATGAAGTCCACGACGCCATGGTAACCGGATTGACAAGTTACTTCGGGCGCTGCCAAGGTGAGTAACCGTTTAATCGGGTTACTTCCTTGAGGAGTGTCATGGCGATCGTGGGCGGACCCCGGCACCGATGGGTGGTGCTGGCCGTGGGCGTGGGCGCGCAGGGCGCCTTCTCTGCGATGTTCTCCGGGCTGCCGGTCACCGGCGTCGCGATGCGCGCCGGCTACGGGCTCAGCCTCGGCGCGCTCGGCGCGGTGCTGGCCTGCCTCGGGCTGGGCGTGGCGGTGTCCGACCTGGTGTGGGGCCTGCTGACCGACCGGTACGGCGACCGGCGCATCCTGCTCGTCGGGCTGACCTCGACCGGGCTGCTGCTGGCGGGGATGGCGCTCGCCGCCGCCCCGGGCGGCGGGGTGGGGACGGTGGCGCTGGCCGCCTGCATGTTCGCCGCCGGGGCGCTCGGCGGCAGCGTCAACGGCGCGTCGGGGCGGGCCGTCATGACCTGGTTCGCCGAGGGGGAGCGGGGGCTCGCCATGAGCATCCGGCAGACGGCCGTGCCGGCGGGCGGGGCGGTGGGGGTGGCGCTGCTGCCGTGGCTGGCTCACGCCTACGGCTTCCGCGCCGTCTACGCGGCCCCGGCCCTCCTCTGCCTCCTGGCCGCCGCCGCCACCCACCGCTGGCTCCACGAGCCCGCCCCCACCCCCACCCCCGTCCCCACCCCGGTCTCCGCGCTCGCTGCGGCCCCCGCGGCCATGCCCGCGCCCGCTCTGCTCCTTGAGAAGGGGGAGCCGGCCGGGCGAGGGGAGGGAGCGGCGGGGGGACGGTCGCCGCTGGCGCGGTGGGACGTGTGGCGGGTGGCCCTGGCCAGCGCACTCCTGACCGTCCCGCAGTTCGCCGTCCTCGCCTTCACCGCCATCTTCCTGCACGACACCAAGGGCGCGGGCGCCACCCTGGCCAGCGTCACGGTCGTGATCGCCCAGCTCGGCGGCGGCGCGGCCCGCATCTGGGCGGGCCGCCACACCGACCGGCGCGGCGACCGCCGGACCGTCCTGCGCGGGATCGGCGTGCTGACCGGCGTCGCCATGGCGGCCGTCGCCGCGCTGGCCGGGGCGCCCACCCCGCTGGCCGTCGCGGCGCTCGCCCTCGGCGGCCTGCTGGCCAACTCCTGGCACGGCGTCGCCTACACGGAGATCGCCGCCATGGCGGGCCCGGCCCGGGCCGGGACGGCGCTGGGCCTGGAGGGGACGACGGTGTTCGGGGCGGCTTTCCTCACCCCGCTGCTGATCCCGCTCGTGCTCGCCGCCTGGTCGTGGGAGGCGGTGTGGGCGTTCGCCGCCGCGGCCGCGTTCCTGGCGGTGCCGCTCGCGCCCGCCCGGCTCAGAGGGCGTTGATGCCCGCCGGGCCGAGGACGCGTTCCGGGGCGCCGTCCGCGGCGGCGGTGATCATGGCCTTGGCCAGCTGCTCGCTGGTCAGCACCGAGGCCGGGAACATCCGCCGCAGCACCGGGTAGAGCGGCCTGGTCACCACGTAGCCGAGCCGGTAGAGCCGGGTGCGGGAGGTGACGCCGTGCATCGGCTGGATGTAGCCGGGCCGGAACATGTACGCCCGCAGGTCCATCCCCAGCAGCGCGTTCTCGGTCTCGCCCTTGACCCGGGCCCACATGGCCCGGCCCTGGGCGTCGGTGCCGGCGCCGGAGACGTACACGAAGGCGGAGCCGGGGTTGAGCCGGGCCAGCGTGCGGCCCGCGGCGACCGTGAGGTCGTAGGTGAGGCGCCGGTAGTCGCGCTCGCTCATCCCGGCCGAGGAGACGCCGAGGCAGAAGAAGCACGCGTCGTGGCCGGCCAGCCGGTCCTCGATCGGCGACAGGTCGAACAGGTCGGCGTGGACGACCTCGCGCAGCTTGGGATGGGTGACGCCGGTGGCCGCCCGGCCCACCGTGAGCACGTCCGTGACCCGCTCGTCCAGCAGGCACTCCCGCAGCGCGGCCCGCCCGATCATGCCGGTCGCCCCGAAGATGATCACTTTCATGCCCGGCCGGCTCCGATCGTCGCAGCGGTGTCGTCGATGACTGTCGTCAGGAAGAGGATAGGTCCCGCGCCGCCTCGGCCAGCAGGGCGGCGGCCGGGGCCGGGACCTCCAGGCCGCGCGTGGACAGGCCGATCGCCCAGGCCGTCCCCGGCACCACCGCCCCCGCGCACGCCACCTGCTCCCGGAACTGCCCGTGCTCCTCCACCACCTGCCCCGGCCGCAGCCGGGCCAGCTCCTCCTCCACGTCCTCCATGGTGGCCGGGGTCGCGGCGGTGAAGCGGGGCAGCCGCCCGTACGTCATCAGCACCGCCCGCCGGTCGCGCGGCGGCAGCGCGAGCAGCAGCGCCTTGCCCAGCGCGGTCGCGTGCGGCGCGGTCTCCAGCCCCGCCTGCAGGTCCTCCAGCCACGGCGAGCGCGGCCCCTCGGCCACGTCCACCACCAGCAGCCGCCCGTCGGCGAGCTGCGCCAGGTAGGCGGTGTGCCCGGTCACGGCGGCCAGGTGGCGCAGCACGGCCCCGGCGTGCGGCGGCCGTTCGAAGGCGTCCAGCATGTCGTGGAAGCGCTCGGCCACCTTCGACCCGAGCAGGTAGTCGCCCTCCGGCCGCCGGTGCAGGTAGCCCTCGTAGCACAGGGTGCGGACCAGGTGGTAGGAGGTGGACAGGTTGAGCCCGCACCGGCGGGCGATCACCTTGACCGGCAGGGGCCGGTCGGCCCGCGCCACCTCCTCCAGGACGCGGAGCGCGCGGGAGACGCTGCGGATCAGGTCGCTGGGCTCTGGGTCACCGGTCACCGTCCCAGCATCTGCGCCATCTGAAATCGGGACGCCTACCCCAGGCGACACACCCGTCCGACGATGAGGACATGCCGGATATACCGCAGTGGGCCAGTCAGGCGCTGTCCGGGGTGTACGACCCGTGCTGCCGGGAGAAGGGCATCTCGGTCGTCGAGATGGGCCTGATCCGCTCGGTCGAGCTGGACGGCGGCGGCCGGGCCAGGGTCGAGCTGCTGCTGACGACGGGCTGGTGCCCGTTCGCCGCCCGCGTGCTCACCGAGGTCCGCGAGCGCATCGAGGAGCAGCCCGGCGTGGAGCGGGCCGAGGTGGAGGTCGTCTGGGACGAGCCGTGGACGGTGGAGCGGCTCTCGCCCCGCGCGGCCCGCCTGCTGCGCTTCCTGCCCGCCCCCGCGCAGGTGCCCGACAAGGAGGCCTTCATCAGGGAGGAACTGCGATGATCGACGACTTCTTCGTGTTCGACAGCGTCGCCCACGTCCTCAACTTCGAGCCCAAGAACGCCTACGGCCGGCCCGGCCAGATGTTCTCCGACCACCTGTACGCCTTCCACACCACGCTCACCCCGGAGGGCGAGACCCGGCTCGCGCCGGAGGAGTTCCTGCGCCAGTGGACGGTGGACGACATCCGGCGCATGGTGTTCGAGGAGTCGGACACCGACATGCTCGTCGCCATGCCGCTCCCGCTCACCGACCTCTACCACGACGGCCTGTCACCGTGGCAGGAGTGCGCCGAGCTGGCCGCCCGCGACCCCGACAGGACCGTCTTCTGGGGCTCGGTCAACCCGCTCGAGGGGCGCAGGGCGCTCGACCTCATGGAGCGCCAGGTGGGGGAGTTCAACGCGCGGGCGTTCAAGCTGTACAACGTCCGCTACGACTACGGCTCGCCGTACCCGTGGCGGATGGACGACCCGCGGGTGGCGTACCCGATCTTCGAAAAGGCCCGCGACCTCGGGATCAACCTCATCGGCGTGCACAAGGGCGTGCCGCTCGGCCCGCAGCCGATCGAGCACACCCAGACGTGGGACATGGACGGCGCCGCCGCGAACTTCCCCGATCTCAACTTCGTCATCTTCCACGTCGGCCTGCCGTTCCTGGACGAGACCTGCTGGCAGCTCGTGCGCTACCCCAACCTGTACGCGTGCCTGGCCGCCACGGTGAACTTCGTGGTCCGCGCGCCCCGGATGTTCGCCGAGATCATCGGCAAGCTGCTCTTCTGGTGCGGCGAGGACAAGATCATCTACGGCTCGGAGGCGCCGATCTTCCACCCGCAGTGGGCGCTGCGCGCCTTCCGCGACTTCCGCATCCCGCAGGACCTGTGCGACGGGTACGGCTACCCGCAGCTCACCGACCAGGCCAAACGCAAGATCCTCGGCGAGAACCTGCTACGGCTGCACGGCCTTGCCCGTCCGGTGCGCGGCCTGTAACAGCCCGGCCGCCAGCAGCCCCGCCACGGTGGCCGAGCCGCCGTAGGAGACGAACGGCAGCGGCACGCCCACGACCGGCGCGAGCCCCACCGTCATGCCCACGTTCAGGAACGTCTGGAACGCCAGCCACGACACGACGCCCCCGGCCAGCACCGCCCCGTACGGGGAGGCGCTGCGCCGGGCGATCGACAGCCCGCGCCACAGCAGCACCCCGACCACCAGCAGGATCGCCGCCGCCCCGGCGAAGCCCAGCTCCTCCCCGGCCACCGTGAAGATGAAGTCGGTGTGCTGCTCGGGCACGAAGTGCCCCGCCGTCTGCCCGCCGTGGAACAGGCCCTTGCCGAGCAGGCCGCCGGAGCCGATCGCGATGCGCGCCTGGGCCGCGTTGTAGCCCGCGCCGCCCGGGTCGGCCGCCGGGTCGGCCAGCACGAGCAGCCGCCTGAGCTGGTACGGCCGCACCAGGCCGAGCCGCCAGGCCGCCACCGCCGTCCCGGCCGCCCCGAGCGCCAGCGCCGCGAGCCACCTCTTCGGCGCCCCCGACGCCAGCAGCGCGCCGCCCGTCATCGCCGCGAACACCAGCATCGTCCCCACGTCCGGCTGCGACGCGATCAGCCCGGCCGGCCCGGCGGCCAGCACCAGAGCCAGCGCGACCGCGCCGGGGCCCGGCCGCCGCCGCCCCTCGCGCAGCTCGCCCAGCGGCACCGCGAGCGCCAGGGCCAGCGCCACCTTCGCGAACTCCGACGGCTGGAGGGTCACGCCCGGCGCGAGCACGAGCCACGAGTGCGCCCCGTTCACCCGCGTCCCGAGCGGGCTCAGCACCGCGGCCAGGGCCAGCAGCGCGAGCGCGTACGCCGGCGGCACGTACGCCCGCAGCACCCGCAGGTCGCACCGGGACACCAGCCACATCAGCACCAGCCCGGCCGCGACCGCGCCCGTCTGCCTGGCCGGCGAGCCGTACCCGCCGGGCCCGCCGTACCCACTGAGCCCGCCGGGCGCGCCGGACGCCCGGGTGGCCGACCACACCAGCAGCAGCCCCGTCCCGGACAGGGCCAGCGCCGCCGCCGTCAGCACCCGGTCGGACCCGCCCAGCACCGGCGTCCAGGCCAGTCGCCGCCGCGGGCCCGCCCCGCTCATCCCAGGCCCGCTCACCCCTGTCCCGCCCATCCCAGGCCCGCTCATCGGGCCCCTCTCAGCGCGAGCACGCCCTCCCAGACGGCGCGGGCCGCCGGGGCCGCGCCCTCCGCGCCGAGGCCGCCCTCCGACAGCACGACCACCACCGTGTACGCCGGGTCCGGCGCGAACGAGGCGAACCACGAGGTGTCCCGCCGCCCGAACGCCTCCGCCGTCCCCGTCTTCCCCGCCACCGCGATCCGGCCGAACGGGAACCCCCTGAACGCGCCCGCCGCGGTCCCGGTCCTCGGCACCTGGGCCAGCGCGTCCCTGATGAAGGCCAGCGTCGCGGCCGAGGCGGGCAGCCGCCCGGTCACCGGCGGCGTGATCGTCCTGACCGTCGTCCCGTCCGGCCGCACCACAGCCTTCCCCGCCCGCGGCGCGAACAGCGTCCCGCCGTTGGCGATCGCCGCGTACGCGCGGGCGAGCTGCAGCGGCGTCACCAGCACGCCGCCCTGCCCGATCGCCAGGTTCGCCGCGTCGCCGCCCCGCCACGCGCCGCCGTCCCGGCAGCTCTCCCTGGCGATCGCCGTCAGGTACGCGGCCCGCGCCCGGTCGGCCTGCTCCGGGTAGCCCGTCGCGGCGCGGCGGCAGCTCTCCGCCCGCGTGGCCCGCCAGCGTGCCCGTTTCGCCGCGGCGTCCGGCACCGCGCCCGCCGCCTCGCCCGGCAGGTCCACCCCGGTCGGCCGGCCGAAGCCGAACCCGCGGGCCGTCTCCTCCAGCGCCTGGTCGCCGCGCCGCCACAGCTCGTCCGCCAGCCGGTAGAAGATCGTGTCGCAGGACACGGCCAGGGCGCCGCGCATCGTCATCCGGCCCAGATCGGCGCCGCCGAAGTTGCGGAACAGCCGGTCGCCGACCCGGTATGCGCCGGGGCAGGCGTAGGAGGCGCCGAGGTCGTAGCCGGCGCGGGCGGCGGCGGCCACGGACGTCACCTTCCACGTCGAGCCGGGCGCCCACTGGCCCTGCACGGGCGGCGACAGCAGCGGCAGCCGGGCGTACTCGCGGGCGGTCACGCCGTCGGTCCACACGCCCGGGTCGTACGCGGGCAGCCCGGCCAGCGCCACCAGCCGGCCGGTGCCCGACTCCAGCACCACGACCGCCCCCGACGTGCCGCCGCCGCTCGCCAGGGCCCGGGCCAGCGCCTGCTCGGCGACCGCCTGGACCCGCACGTCCAAGCTGGTCACCAGGGTGTCGCCGGGGACGGGCGGCACCTCGCGCGGCGTCCCGGTGACGGCGCCGGTGTTGTCCACCGCCACCGTGCGCAGCCCGGGACGGCCCGCGAGGTCGCGGTCGTAGGCCGCCTCCAGCCCGGCGCGGCCCGCGCCGCCCTGCACGTAGCCCAGCGTGTGCGCCGCCGCCGCGCCCCGCGGGTGGACGCGGACGGGGCGCAGCTCGGCGCGGACGCCGGGGAAGTCCCGCTGCCGCTCGCCCACCTGCAGCGCCACGGGCACGGCGACGCCGTCCGCGACCGGGACCGGCTCGTACGGGGAGCCCGGCCAGCACGGCTGCCCGACGCCGGGCCCGCACGGGCGCACCTTGCTCGCGAGCTGCCGGTACGGCTGCCCCAGCACCCCGGCCAGGCGCTCCAGCACCGCCCGGCCGCCGTCGGGCTGGTGCGCCAGCGCCGCGGCGTCCACGGTGACGACCGGGCGAGTGCGGTTCGCGGCCAGCGGGCGGCCGGACACGTCCACGATCCGGCCCCGCAGCGGCGGCACCGGCACCGTCCTGATCCGGACGCCGGCGGCGGCGCGGGCGTACCGGTCGCCGTCCATCACCTGCAGGAACCACAGGCGGGCCAGGAGCGTGGCCAGCATCGCGAGGACGAGCAGCCGCAGCACCGCCACCCGCCCCCTAGACACCCCACACCCCGCCCCCGCCACTCCGCCGACCCCCCGGGAACCCGCGCCCGACCCGGGGGTCGCGCCCGCGCCGGGGCTGGCGCTTGTGCCACGGGTCCGCCCCGGGCAGGGAGCCGCGCCCGGTCCGGGGCCGGCGTCGCCTCAGCAGCGCGGCGGCGAGCGGGGCGCCGAGCGCGGCCGTCCAGGCGAGCGTCGCGGGCAGCCCCGCCCACGCCTCCCGCCATCCCATGTCCCCCAGCGCCACCGCCATCCCGGCCCGCGACCCCACCCCGAGCACCGCCCCGCCCGCCCCGAGCGCGACCGCCCGTCCCATCCCCGGGACGGCCCCGGCCGTGCCGAGCGCGACCGCCCGTCCCATCCGGGCGCGTGCCCATCGGGTGCCAGTGGGGGACGACAGGCCGGTCAGCAGGCCCGTCACCGCGAGCGCCACCGCCGACGCGCCCACGGTCCCTCCGGCGGGCGGCGTCACGTCGGCGGCCAGCCCGGCCGCGAACCCCGCCGCACACCCCCACCCCGGCCCCCCGGCCAGCGCCGGCCACACCACGGCCAGCACCACCAGATCGGGCCCGCCCCACGGCGACCGGTTGACCGCCAGCACCTGCACCAGCGGTGCCACGACCAGGAACAGCACCACCCCCACCGCGCCCCTCCCTCCCGGACGCGCCCTCGCCCCCGCCGCAGGCTCACCCACCGGAGCCGGAGCCGGAGCCGGAGCCGGAGCCGCGTGCGGGTGCGGGTGCGGGCGCGGGCGCGGGTGCGGGCACGATCACCGCGACCAGGTCGAGCGCCGACAGCCGCGCCGCGGGCCGCACCAGCACCGTCCGCGTGGCCGCCCCCGGCGCGTCCGCGACCTGCGCCACCGTCCCGATCGTCAGCCCCGCCAGGTACGGACGCCCCCCAGCCGACCCCAGCGTCACCACCCGCTCCCCGGCCCGCACCGCCGCGCCCGGGTCGAACAGGCTCAGCCGCAGCAGCCGCGAGCCCGGCACCCCGGTCACCACGCCCAGCTCGCCCGATTCCGCCATCCGCGCCCCCACCGCCGCGCCCGGGTCGGTGACCAGCGACACGGACGCCGTCCCCGCCCCCACCCAGGAGACCTTCCCCACCAGCCCGGCGGCGTCGACCACCGGCACGTCCCGCTCCACCCCGGCCGCCGCCCCCGCGTCGATCGCGACCGCCTGCCCCGCGCCGAACCCCACGACATGCGCGGCCACGCCCCGGTGCCGCACGGGCACCGGCACCGGGACGCCCCGCGCGCCACGACCCCCCGCCTCCGCCGCCTCGGCCGGCGAGCCGGCGTCCCCCGAATCGCCGTCCGCCGTCGTGCCCGCGTCCGCGAGCCGGGCGCGCAGCCGGGCGTTCTCCTCCTCCAGCGCCCGCGCCCGCCCCGCGCCCCCGGCCGCCCGGGTGACCGCGCCGGCCGCGCTCTCGGCGGCCCCGTACACCGCCGCCCCGGCCGCGCGCAGCGGCGTGAGCGGGACGAGCACGCGATCGGTCACGACGAGCAGCGCACCGGCGGCGAGCACGGCCAGCACGGCCGCCCGCCTCACCGCCGGGACCAATCGGGCAGCAGCACGTCCCGCATGGCCTGGAACCGCTCCACGCAGCGCCCCGCGCCCAGCGCCACCGAGTACAGCGGCTTGTCCACCACCCGGATCGGCATGCCGGTCGCCTGCCCGAGGCGTTCGGCCAGGCCGCGCAGCAGCGCCCCGCCGCCGGTCAGGACGATGCCGTTGTCCAGCAGGTCACCGGCCAGTTCGGCCGGGCACTGGTCGAGCGTCGCCTGCACGGCGTCGATGATGGTCTGCACCTGGTCCTCGATGGCCTCGGCGAGCTCCGCGGCGGTGAGCGTCGCCGTCTTCGGCAGGCCGCTGACCAGGTCGCGCCCGCGCACCGGCGCGCCGGTGTCCGGGGCGACCGGCGGCGGCGCGTCGTGCTGCGGCGGCGGGACGTCCCGGCGGGCGCGCGAGCGGAACGGGTTCCAGCGGTGCGGGGCCGGCGCGGGCGCGGGCTCCTCGCCGGCCACCACGACCGGCGGCAGCCCGGCCGGCCCGGCGGCGGCGCCCACCCGGTGCCGGCCGCGCGGGGCGAGGTCGCCGTCCCCGGCCGGGACGGGCCGCACCATGCCGAGGTCGATCTTCAGCCGCTCCGCCGTGCGGTCGCCGAGCAGCAGCGCGTGCTCCTTCTTCGCGTACGTGATGATCGCCTCGTCCAGCTCGTCGCCGCCGACCCGCAGCGACCGCGCGACGACCACGCCGCTCAGCGACACGATGGCGACCTCGGTGGTGCCGCCGCCGATGTCGACGACCATGTTGCCGGTGGCCTCGCCGACCTTCAGCCCGGCGCCGATCGCCGCGGCCATGGGCTCCTCGATGATGTGCACCCGCCGCGCGCCCGCCTCGTACGCGGCCTCCTTGACCGCCCGCTGCTCGATCGAGGTCGTGCCGCTCGGCACCGCGACCACGATCCGGGGCTTGGCCAGGAACCTGCTGGGATGCGCCTTCTGGATGAACATCCGCAGCATGCGCTCGGCCGCGTCCAGGTCCGCGATCACGCCGTCCTTGAGCGGGCGGATCGTGGCGATGTGCGGGGGAGTGCGGCCCATCATGCGCTTGGCCGCCCTGCCGACGGCCACGACCGTGTTCTTGTGGAGGTTGATCGCGATGACCGAGGGCTCGTTGAGGACGATGCCCTTCCTGCGTACGTAGACGAGCGTGTTGGCTGTTCCGAGATCGACCGCTATGTCGTGACCGAGAAGACCTGAAGCGAATGCCATGTGCCGCACAGCCTTTCCAGCGGTGAGGGCTGGGGACAGCCGCCCTCGCCCTCGCGCTGCCCGGCCGCGTTTCTTCACAAACGCGATAAGTCCGTACCCGTGGTAGTTGTCGCAGGTCAGCGCGACGCGGCTGAGCGGCGGCTCAGTGGGCGGTGCGCCAGCTCTGCTCCTCCACCAGCTCCACGCTCCGCCAGCCGGACGGGGTGCGGCGCAGCCGGTGGTGGTACCAGCCGCCGCCGTGCAGGAAGCCCTCCGTCGCGGCCGCGACCATCGCCCGGGTCGGGGCGAGCGTGTCGGTGAACGGCGCGCTCACCCGCGCCTCGCCGTCCGCGAAGCCGATCACCGGCGCGCCGATCAGGTGCAGCCGGCCCGGCCAGTGCGCGAGCACCTCGGCCAGCCACGCCTTGACCTCCTCCCTCGTGCCCTTCACGCCGCCGGACGAGCTGTAGTCGATGACGGCGTCCTCGGCGAACACCTCGTCCAGCAGCTCCCAGCGGCCGGAGTCGATGGCGTGCGTGTAGCGGGCCAGCAGGTCCGCGATCTCCAGGCGGTCGGCGATCTCCTGAGCGTCCATGCCGCGATCGTCGCGCCGGGACGGCGTTCCCGCTAGACCCGCAGGGGCAGCAGGCCGGTCAGGCGGCCGTCCGGCACCCGTACCGTGAAGGGGGCGCAACCACGGCAGAAGTAGCCGGGGCCGAACGAGAACTCCACCGCGCCGGTGCCGGCGTTGACCGCCAGGCGCGGGTCGTCCACGCTCACGGTCACCGGCCGCTGCCCGGCGGGGACGAGCGGGCGCAGCGTCTCCGCCAGCCGCCGCCGGCCCGCCGGGGTGAACGCCGCCGGCGCGAAGATCTCGGTCACGCTCAGGGCGCGGCCGGCGGCCAGGTCGTAGTTCACGGCCCGCGCGCCGGCGCCGTCGCCGCCGAACGCGTACCGGACCGAGAGCAGGCGGGCGTCGTCGCGCACGACCGCGTACGTGCCGGTGACGACCGCCACGGCGACCGGGTTGGCGCGCACCTCGCGGGCCGCCTCCTCCACCCGCTCCCGCACGGGGGCGAGCAGCGCCGCGTCCACCCGGGCCGAGCCGCCGGTGCGCGGGTAGGTCACCTCGACCGTGAGGCGTCCCCGCTGCTCCCGCCACAAGCCGCTCCTGATCTGCACCGTCCGGGGCGCGGGGGCGCCGCGCACGACGGGCACCGCCACGACGACCAGCGCCACCACCCCGACCCCGGCCACCATCACCCTCCGCACCTTCCCCCCGCCCGCTCCCACCTGAAGTCCTTCGGCCCTGTCGCGCCCGTCGAGGCCCTTCCGCCCGCCGCCCGCCTGGCTCCCACCCGCGGCCCTCCGCCCCGGGAGCACCTGACTTCCGCCCGCGGCCCCGTACGCGGTGACCGACCGGCTTCCACCCACCGGCCCTCGCCGGGCCTCCGCCCGGCCGGGGCGGGCCGCTCCCTTCCTGGCCAATTCCGCCCCGCGTGCCGTGGCCGCCGCGCGCCCGCTGCCCGCCGCCGTCGCGCGCCCCCTGCCTCCCGCCGCCGTCGAGGCGGCCCGCTTCGCCGCCGCTCCCGCCGCCTGCGCCGCTCCCGCCGTCCGTGCCGCTCCCGCCGTCCGTGCCGCTCCCGCCGTCCGTGCCGCCCGTGCCGTCCGCCGCCGGTACAGGCCGGCGGCCGTCGCCGCCGCCGCGAGCGGCCCGGCGACGAAGCCCGCCTGCAGCCCCGTCACCGGGTCCACCGCCAGGTACGCCACCCCGCCCGCCACCACCGACAGCCCCCACACCGCGACCACCGCCGCCGCCCGCCGCTCCCGCAGGTTGGCCTGCCCGAGCCCGAGGAAGACCAGCCCGCCCAGCAGCACGACCCACGCCGCCCCGGCCGCGTTCGCCGCCGCGGGCAGCGCGACCGACACGGCGGGCAGCGCCGGGAACACCCCGCTGCCCGGATCCTCCGGCGCGGGCGGCTCGACGCCGTACCCGCGCGCCGCCCCCGCCACCACGACCACCGCCAGCGCCGCCCCGGCCGCCCACGCGGCGAGCACGGCCCGCTCCCGCCGCCCCGGCACGTGCTCGTGCACCTCCTCCCGCCAGGCCCGGTGCCGGACGACGAGCGTCCCCCAGCTCTCCTCGCCCGCCAGCCGCACGATCCGTACGAACCTGGACAACCCCACCTGCGTGTGCACGATGAACACCACCACCGCGAACGCCGGCACGACCACCCCGGTGAACACCGCCGCCTCCCGCGCCGCCGAGATCCCGAGCGGGCGCTCACCCGTCACCGCCCAGCCGATCACGCTCCCGCCGTTCCACCCGATCGCCGCCGCCAGCGCGAGCGCCCCGGCCAGCACCAGCAGGTCGGACGCCGGGAACAGCCGCACCAGCCGCCCCCGGACCGCCACGTGCACCAGCAGCGCCGCCGCGGCCCCGAACACCGCCACCACCGCCCATGACCAGACCACCTCGGCGCGGTCGAGCGCGGGGCCGGGCGGCGCGAGGAAGGCGAGCCCGCGCACGACCGGGGGCGCGTTCTCGCCGTACGTCCGCCGCGTCAGCTCCGGGTGCCGCGAGGTGACGGCCAGGCAGAAGTACGTCAGCGCGAGCGCCGCCCCCGCCACCGTGAGGCTCCACCGCCGGTCCGGCCGCACCGGGTCCGTCCCGGCCTCCGCCCGCCGCCGCGCGGGCAGGACGAGCTGCAGCCCGGTGGCGGCCGCGGCCAGCAGCAGCGGCGGCACCGCCACCTGCGCGGGCGCGGCGGCCAGCACCGCCGCGGCGTCCCTCGCGTACTCCACGAGCCAGGCCGTGCCGAACGGGTCGGCGAGCAGCAGCTCGCGCATGCCCCGATCGACGGCGACGACGGCCGCGTGCGCGAACGGCGCCCCGGCCAGCGCGATCCACGCCAGCACGAACGCCCGCCCGGGCCGTCCCGCCACGGGCAGCCGCCGCCGCAACGCCCCTTCCAGGCGCGCCGCCACGACCGCCGCCAGCACCACGCCGGCCTGCTCGAAGTAGTCGAGCGACATCGGCAGCCAGGCCGTCAGCGGCTCCCGCTCCCGCACGAAAGCGCCCCACACCAGTGCCCACCCGGCCGCGACCACCGGCACCACCCACCCCCGGCCGCGGAACGCCGCCGCCCGGGCCGCCGCTCCCGAAGGGCCGGCCCCGGACGGCCGCGCGGAGGAGCCCGGCGCCTGCCGGACCACGCACAACGCCGTCACGGCGGCCACCACCGCCACCGCCGTCCCCCACCACCCGGCCCGCGGCGCGTACGCCCAGAACCCGGCCCCCGCGATCCGGGCCCACCCCCACACCGCCACGACCCCGCCGGCCCCGCCGGCGAGCGCCCAGCAGACGACCGCCAAGGCCCGCGACCCCACCCCGCTCCGCAGGTCCCCGAGCCCGGCCCACCGCAGCGCCAGGGCTCCCGCCGCCGTGACGAGCACGGCGAGCCCGGCCACCGCGACCCCCGCGGCCACCCCCGGCCCCCGCCCGGCCCCCGGGAACACCAGCGCCCCCACCAGGGGCGCCCCGCTCAGCAGCCGCCCGATCGGCGGCAGAGCACACAGGGCGGAGACGGCGAACGCCGTCCCCGCCGCCGTCAGCAGAAAGGCGCGCGTCGACTTTCCCACGCCTCCATACGTGCCCCCTGGCGGAAGCTCTCGCTCCGCCGTAAAGAGGACATCCCTCTCACCTCATGCTCAAAGCAGCCAATTGACCACCACGGTCAGCAGCACCGACAGCAGGATCGACGCGACGATCATCATCAGGCAGCCCGCCCCGCCGCCCAGCGGCCGCACGTCCCAGTTCCCGAGTCTCATGCGACCGCCGCTACCCACCCCGGGCGGCCCGAAAGCTCCGGAAGAGCGAAGAGACTCCGGAAAGCGAAGAGCCCCAGCCTGTGCAGGGCCGGGGCTCTTCGCGCTGGTGGACGATACTGGGATTGAACCAGTGACCTCTTCCGTGTCAGGGAAGCGCTCTCCCGCTGAGCTAATCGTCCTTGTGAGGTGGCGACGGGATTTGAACCCGTGTGGACGGCTTTGCAGGCCGCTGCCTCGCCTCTCGGCCACGCCACCGAGCCGGAAGCTCCGAGCGGAAGACGGGATTCGAACCCGTGACCCTCACCTTGGCAAGGTGATGCTCTACCACTGAGCCACTTCCGCCTTCGCCCCGCTCGCGCCGGGCGACGAGAGAACTGTAGCGAATCTCGGCCGAGGACCCAAACTGGATTACGCCCGCGCAGGTCAGCTGTGCCCGCGGTTGACCGTCACGCGCTGCCCCGTGACGAACGCGCCGCCCGCCGGCCGGCAGCCTCCGCGTTGGGTCCCCGGACGGCCCGCGTTCGGTAAGGCGGGGCGTGCCCGGCGAGCGGCGGGGGTAGGCCGCGAGGCGTGGCTGAACACGATGTGATCGACCTGCTGGTCGCCCAGCACGGGCAGATCAGGGACCTGTTCGACGAGGTCGAGCAGGCGCCGCCGGAGAAGGTGGAGGCGGCCTTCGGCCGGCTGACGCGCCTGCTGTCGGTGCACGAGACCGCCGAGGAGGAGATCGTCCACCCGTACGCGCGCCGCAGGATCGACGGCGGCCCCGGCGTCGTCACCGACCGGCTGCGGGAGGAGAACCTGGCCAAGCGCCTCCTGCTCGACCTGCACCGCGACGGCGTGGACGACCCCCGCTTCTGGGACCGCCTGGCCGAGCTGCGGGCCGCCGTCACCGCGCACGCGCGCGGCGAGGAGCGCTACGAGTTCGCCCGGCTGCGCGCCGCCACCAGCGTCGTCGAGCGCCGCGCGATGGCGGCCGCGGTCCGCGCCGCCGAGAGCCTGGCGCCGCTCCGCCCGCATCCCGGCACCGAGTCCGCCACCGCGAACCTGCTGGTCGGCACGCCGCTGGCGTTCATGGAGCGGGCCCGCGAGCTGATCCGCAAGGCCCTCGGGAAGCACTGAGGCCCGCCTTCCGTCCCCCCGGACGCGACACCGACCTTTCGTTCGCGGCCGAACTGTGCGCGCACTACCGTCGTGAGCATGGAACACATCGCCAGGGACGCCGACATCGCCCCCGTCGCCGCGCTCATCGCGGACCCGACGCGGGCGGCCATCCTCACGGCCCTCCTCGACGGCCGCGCGCTCGCCGCCGGGGAGCTGGCCCGGGTCGCCGGCGTGAGCGCGGCCACCGCGAGCGCCCACCTGGCCCGGCTGCTGGACGGCCGGCTCGTGGACGTCGTCCGCCAGGGCCGCCACCGCTACTACCGCCTGTCCGGGCACGAGGTGGCCGAGGTCCTGGAGGTCCTGGCCAGGATCAGCGCCCGCCCGCCGGTGCGCTCCCTGCGCCAGTCGCGCCAGGCCCGCCTGCTGGAGGAGGCCCGCACCTGCTACGACCACCTGGCCGGGCGCGCCGGGGTCGGGCTGCTCGACGGCCTGCGCGACGGCGGCTACTACGACGGCCACGACCTGACCGGAGCGGGCGAGCGGCTGCTGTCCGGCCTCGGCGTGGACGTGGCGGGCGCGCGCGGCTCGCGGCGCAGGTTCGCCCCCGAGTGCCTGGACTGGACCGAGCGCCGCGCCCACCTCGGCGGCGCGCTCGGCGCGGCCGTCACGCACGCCCTGTTCGAACGCGGCTGGTACCGGCGAGGAACCGTCCCACGTGCGGTGATCCTCACCGACGAGGGCAGGGAGGGGCTGTCCGCGCTGTTCCCAAGTAAGGAGCTAACATCGCATACACCAGTTACCTGATCAGGGAGTGCCCACCATGCGCGACAACGGAGTCGTGACCGTCGGCCCCGAGCCGCTCAGCTTCCAGGACGTGATCGACGTGGCCCGCCACGGGGCCGCCGTCCGGCTCACCGACGACGCCGTGGCCGCCATGTCCGCCGCCCGCCAGCGGGTGGACGAGCTGGCCGAGAGCCCCGTCCCCGCGTACGGCGTCTCGACCGGGTTCGGCGCGCTCGCCACCCGGCACATCGACCCCGCGCTGCGCGCCCAGCTCCAGCGCTCCCTGGTCCGATCGCACGCCGCCGGCAGCGGTCCCGAGGTCGAGACCGAGGTGGTGCGCGCGCTCATGCTGCTGCGCCTGCACACCCTCGCCACCGGCCACACCGGCATCCGCCCGGTCACCGCCAAGACCCTGGCCGCGCTGCTCAGCGCCGGCCTCACCCCGGTCGTCCACGAGTACGGCAGCCTCGGCTGCTCCGGCGACCTCGCCCCGCTCGCGCACGTCGCGCTCACCCTCATGGGCGAGGGCGCGGTCCGCGACCGCGACGGCGCGCTCCAGCCCGCCGCCGAGGCGCTGAAGCAGGCCAGGATCGACCCCGTCGAGCTGGCCGCCAAGGAGGGCCTGGCCCTCATCAACGGCACCGACGGCATGCTGGGCATGCTCGTCCTCGCGATCCACGACCTCACCCGGCTGATCCGCACCGCCGACGTCAGCGCCGCGATGAGCGTCGAGGCGCTGCTCGGCACCGACCGCGTCTTCGCCCCCGAGCTGCAGGCCCTGCGCCCGCACCCCGGCCAGGCCGACTCGGCCGCCAACATGGTGCGGGTCCTGCGCGGGTCGGGCATCATGGCCAGCCACCGCGACCCCGCCGCCTGCACCCGCGTCCAGGACGCCTACTCGCTGCGCTGCGCGCCGCAGGTCGCCGGGGCCGCCCGCGACACGGTCGCGCACGCCGCCGCCGTCGCCGGGCGCGAGCTGGCCGGCGCCGTGGACAACCCGGCCGTGCTGGCCGACGGCCGGGTGGAGTCCAACGGCAACTTCCACGGCGCGCCCCTCGCGTACGTGCTGGACTTCCTCGCCGTGGTCGCCGCCGACCTGGCCTCGATGTCCGAGCGCCGCACCGACCGCTTCCTCGACGTGGCCCGCAACCACGGCCTGCCCGCCTTCCTCGCCGACGACCCCGGCGTCGACTCCGGCCACATGATCGCTCAGTACACCCAGGCCGCGATCGTCTCGGAGCTGAAGCGCCTGGCCGTGCCCGCCAGCGTCGACTCCATCCCCAGCTCGGCCATGCAGGAGGACCACGTGTCCATGGGCTGGTCGGCCGCGCGCAAGCTGCGCAGGTCGATCGACGGGCTCACCCGCGTGCTGGCGATCGAGGTGCTGACCGCCGCCCGCGCGCTCGACCTGCGCGCCCCCCTGGAGCCCGCGCCCGCCACGGCCGCCGTGGTGCGGGCGCTGCGCGAGACCGTCCCCGCTCCCGGGCCCGACCGGTTCCTGGCGCCGGAGATCGAGGCCGCCGTGCGCCTGGTGGCCGAGGGCGGCGTGCTCGCCGCCGTGGAGCAGGTCACCGGCCCCCTGGAGTGACCGGCCGCGGGGCGGGCAGGGCCACGACCAGGTCCACCTCCAGCAGCAGCCCCGGCATGAACAGCCGCGACACCTCGACCGTCGTGCTGGCCGGGGGCGTGCCGGTGATGTACCTGCGGCGCACCGCGCCGTACTCGGCGCGGGCGTCCATGTCCGTCAGGTACGTCCGCATGAACGCGATGTCGCCGAACCCGGCCCCCTGGTCGGCCAGGATGCGCCCGATGACCTGGAAGACGTGCTCGGACTGGGCCGCCATGGAGCCCTCGCCGACGATCTTCCCGTCCCGGTCGAAGGCGGCCACCCCGGAGACGTAGAGCGTGTCCCCGGCCCGCACCGCGTGCGAGTACATGCCGTTCGTCGGCGGGACCGTCGCCAGGTTGAGCGGCACCGCCCGCGAGGAGGCCCGCCCGCCGCGCGCGTGCTCCGCGATCGCGGTCAGGTCGCGCTCGCCGAGGCCGGCCGCCCGCGCCTCCTGCAGCCGGGCGCGGGCGGCCCCCGCCACGGTCGCGCCCTCCCACGCTCCGAGCTCCAGGTCCTTGGCGGCGTGCGTGAGGGAGTAGCGGGTCTCGGCGGCGGGCACGGCCAGCCGGGCGGCCAGCGCGCCCAGCGGGGTGCCCGCGAGGACGCCGAGCAGCACGTCGCGGTCCACGCCGTGCGCCTCCCCGTACGCCAGCGTCTCGGCCAGCAGCACCTGGGCGGGCACGATCGCGTTCATGACGGCGAGCTTCATCGCCGCGCCCGCGCCGAGCGGCCCGAGCGCGCGCACCGTCCCGAACACCGACAGCACCTCGCGGCACCCGCTCACGTCGCCGCCGGCCAGCACGGTCAGCGTGCCGTCGGCCGCCGGGCCCACGCTGCCCAGCACCGGCGCGTCCACCAAAGCGACCGAGGCCGGCAGCAGCGCCCGCAGCTCGCGCACCGCCTCCGGGCCGATCGTGGACATCTCCACCACGGTCGCGCCCGGCCGCAGCCCCGGCAGCGCCGCCGTCAGCACCTCGCGCACGGCCGCCGGGTCGCTCAGCATCGTGATGACCAGGTCGGCGCCGTCCACCGCCGCCGCGGGGGAGATGCCGGTCCCGCGCCGCCACGTCGTCACCTTGTGCCCGGCGTCCGTCAGGCGCCGGGCCATGGGGGCGCCCATGCGCCCCTGTCCGAGGAAAGCAATCACGTCAGCCAGTGAAGCCGGACGCGCGGTATTCCACCACCGACTAGATTGCATGGCAGCCATGCTTGACGTGAATGCCTTCGACACCGCCGCGCTCCGCCTCTTCGACGAGGTCGCGAGCAGCGGATCCTTCACCGCCGCCGCCGAGCTGCTCGGCTACACCCAGTCCGCCGTCTCGCGGCGCGTCGCCGCCCTGGAGCGGGCCGCCGGCGGGCCGCTGTTCGAACGGCTGGCCCGCGGCGTGCGGCTGACGCCCGCCGGGGCCGCGCTGCACCGGCACGCCGTCGCCGTGCTCGACCGGCTGGAGCGGGCCGGGGAGGAGCTGGCCGCCCTGCACGCGGGCATGGGCGGCACGCTGCGCCTCGGCGCGTTCGCCACCGCCAACGTGGACCTCGTGCCCGCCACGCTCAGACGCTTCGCCGCCCGCCGCCCCGGCGTCGAGCTGCGCCTGATCGAGGGCCTGACCTCCCGGCTGCTGGAACGCCTGCGCGCCGGGGCGCTGGACGCCGCCGTCGTCAGCGACTACCCTGCCGGGCTGCCCGCGGGCGAGCCGGGCCGGCTGGTGGCGTTGCGCGAGGACCGGCTGCTGGTCGCGCTGCCCGCCGGCCACCGGCTGGCCGGCGAGAGCGAGCTGGACCTGCGCGACCTCGCCGGGGAGAGCTGGATCGAGGCCGCCCCGCGCGGCCAGCCGACGCTGCTGCTCACCGCGTGCGCCGCCGCCGGGTTCACGCCGCGCAGCGGGCTGCGGGTGGCCGAGTGGACGGGCAAGTTCGGCTTCGTCGCCGCCGGGCTCGGCGTGACGCTCGTGCCGGAGCTGGCCGCCCCCGCCGTCCCGGCCGGGCTGGTGCTGCGGCCGCTGCGCGGCGTGGCCCCGGCCCGGCGGGTGTACGCGGCCCTGCCGGAGGATCCGCTGCCCGCCGCGCTGGAGTTCGTCCGGATGCTGGGAGAATGGGAGACGTGTACGACGGTTTCGCCCACTTAGGTCACACGCTCGCCACCGGTCTGCGGGACGTGACCTCCGACCTCGCCGCCCTCGACGGCGCGGGCTGGTGGGCCGTCGTCGTCGACTACGAGGGCAAGGTGACCTGCGCCCGCTTCGACCGGGTGCGCCGCGCGCCGCTGCCCCGCCCGGCCGCGCCCTGGCACGGCCCGCGCCCGGAGGAGTGGCGCAGCTCGCTCGACCGCGACGCCTACGAGCGCGGCGTGCGCGCCATCCGCCGCCACATCGAGCGGGGCGAGGTCTACCAGGCCAACCTGTGCCGCATCCTCACCGCGCCCCTGCCGCCCGGCGCCGACCCGCTCGCGCTGGCCGCCCGGCTCGCCGCCGGCAACCCCGCGCCGTACGGCGGCGTCGTCCGCGTCCCCGGCCTCAGCGTGGTCACCGCCTCGCCCGAGCTGTACCTCTCGCGCGACGGCGACGTCGTCGAGTCCCGCCCGATCAAGGGCACCGGCGCGACCGCCGCCGACCTGCTGGACAAGGACTACGCCGAGAACGTCATGATCGTCGATCTGGTCCGCAACGACCTCGGCCAGGTCGCGGACGTCGGCTCGGTCGAGGTGCCGGAGCTGTGCGCGGTCGAGGAGCACCCGGGCCTGGTCCACCTCGTCTCGACGGTGCGCGCCCGGCTCGCGCCCGGGGCGGGCTGGCCGGAGCTGTTCGCGGCGACGTTCCCGCCCGGTTCCGTCACGGGCGCCCCCAAATCGTCCGCGCTGCGCATCATCAATGAGCTCGAAGCGGCCCCGCGCGGCCCGTACTGTGGCACGGTGGGCTGGGTCGACGCCGACCGGGGCACGGCGGCGCTGGCCGTGGGCATCAGGACTTTCCAGATCTCGGCAGGCGAGATCCGGTTCGGCACGGGAGCGGGCATCACGTGGGGCAGCGACCCCGCGCGCGAGTGGTCCGAGACCGAGCTCAAGGCAGCCAGGCTCATCGCCCTGGCATCACAGGAGGAATCTGCATGAACATCCCTGTCTGGGTCAACGGGGAGCTGATCGACCCCGCGCAGGCCACCGTCTCGGTCTTCGACCACGGGCTCATGGTCGGCGACGGCGTGTTCGAGACCATCAAGATCGTGAACGGCAAGGCGTTCGCGCTCACCCGGCACCTCGACCGGCTCACGCTCTCGGCCCAGCGCATGGACCTGCCCGAGCCCGACAACGCGGCCATCGCCGGCGGCATCGCCCGGCTGCTGGAGGCCGCCCCCGCCTGGCCGCTCGGCCGCATCAGGGTCACCTACACCAGCGGCCCCGGCCCGCTCGGCTCCGACCGCGGCACCGAGGGCACCACCACGGTCGTCATCGTGGACGAGCAGAAGCCGTTCCCCGCCACCGCGAACGTCGCCGTCGTCCCCTGGCCGCGCAACGAGCGCGGCGCGCTGTCCGGCGTCAAGAGCACCTCCTACGGCGACAACGCCAAGGCCCTGCTGCACGCCAAGAAGCGCGGCGGCGGCGAGGCCGTCTTCGGCAACCTCGCCGGCAACCTGTGCGAGGGCACCGGCTCCAACGTCTTCGTCGTCCTCGGCGGGCGGCTGCTCACCCCCACCCTGGAGGCCGGCTGCCTGGCGGGCGTCACCCGGGCGCTGGTGCTGGAGTGGTTCGGCGGCGAGGAGGCCGACGTGCCGCTGTCGGCCCTGTACGAGGCCGAGGAGGCGTTCCTCACCTCCACCACCCGCGACGTGCAGCCGATCAGGCTCGTCGACGACACCGAGCTGCCGGTCGCGCCCGGCCCGATCACCACCAAGGCCATGCGGGTCTTCGCCGAGCGCTCCGCCGCCGACCTCGACCCGTGACCGGCCGGCCCCGCCCGCGCGGGCGGGGCTCTGGATTCTTTCTACATTTCCGCATATCCGGGGCGGAGAATCAAAAAACGGAGTTACGATCCCCGCGACAACGCCCATCGAATATTGGTGAGTTTCAGATGAGTGGGGATGGCGGCGCACCGCTGCCGCCGATTTCTGAAATGGGGGCGGTCGTCACGGTGGAGCGCGTGCTCGCGCGCACGCCCGCCCTGGCCGTCCTGCTGCCGATGATCCAGGTGTACGCCACCGGATGCCTGCTGAACATGGACGTCGTGGCCCGCAACGCCGCCGCTCCGCGCGGCCTGGCGCTGCAGCTCGACTCGGCGTTCTCCGGCGAGGAGAGCACGTCGCTGCACGTCGTCCTGCGCTATCCGGACGGCTCCGAGGTGGCTTCCGGAATGGACCACAATTGCGCGCCGCCGCACCTTTCCTGGTTCCCCGGAGGGGTGCGGGGCGACGCGTCGTTCACGCTTTATCACATGCCGCTGTGGCTGTTCCCGCTGCCGCCGCCCGAGGCGTGCGTGCTGACCGTGGAATGGCCGTGGGCGGGCATCCCGCCCGAGGCCGTGCCGCTCGACGGCGCCGCCATCGCCGGGGCGGCGGCGCGGTCGGGGCCCGTGCTGCCGCCCTAGTAGCTCTTCTGGGTCTGGACGTTGAAGTCGGCCATCTCGACCTTCTTCGCCGGGTCGGTGAGCGGGTCGTCGATCTCCAGGACGTCCAGGCCCTCCGTGATGTCGCTGGAGTAGATGTAGCCGTTGTAGTAGTAGGCCGACCAGGAGCCCGCGACGGTGGGCGGCTGGTGCGGGCCGCGCTCGAAGAAGCCGATCTCCTTCGGGGCGGCCGAGTCGGTGAAGTCCCACACGGACACGCCGCCCTGGTACCACGACTGCACCATGATGTCCTTGCCCGGCACCGGGATCAGCGAGCCGTTGTGGGCCACGCAGTTCTCGTCCCGCTGCTGCTCGCGCGGGATCTTGAAGTAGCCGCGCAGCTCCAGCTTGCCGTTGACCAGGTCGTAGACGGCGTTCGCGCCCTTCGTGCGCGGCGTGTTGCGGTCGCAGGTGGCCTGGCCGCCGCCGCCCAGCTCGTCGCTGAAGACGACCTTGGTGGCGTCGTTGTTGAACGTCGCCGAGTGCCAGATCGAGAAGTTCTGGGTGTCGGTGAGCTGCTGCAGCACCTTCGGCCGGACGGGGTCGGCGATGTCGAGCAGCACGCCGTCGCCGAAGCAGGCGGCCGCGGCCAGCTTCTTCTCCGGGTAGGCGGTGATGTCGTGGCAGCCCGAGGCCAGGTCGGAGTGCTGCCGCTCCGGGAAGATGTCGGGCTTGGCCACCACCCGCGCCGACTGGGGCGCGCTCATCGGGATCTCCACGATCTGGATCAGCTCGTGGGGCGGCGGGCAGGTCCGCGAGTCCGGCTCGGGGCCGGGGGAGGAGACGTAGACGTACAGCGTGTCCCCGGCGGGGACCATGGTGTGGGTGTGCGAGCCGCAGTCGGTCGCGACGGCGCCGACGTAACGCGGGCTCTTCTTGTCGCTGACGTCGAAGATGCGCAGCCCCTCCCAGGCCCGCTCGTCGTCGTCGGCGTCGCAGCCCGGCCCGGACACCGGCTCGTCGATGGACAGGATCAGCAGGTTCTCGTACACCGAGACGTCGTTCTGCTGGCCAGGGCAGGCCACCTGGGCGACCCGCGCCGGCTTGGCGGGCTCGCTGATGTCGTAGATCGAGAAGCCGCCGAAGTTGCCCTGGAACAGGTAGTCGCCCTGGAAGGCCAGGTCGGTGTTGATGTCGTCACGCCCGTCGAACGGGGCCGTCCGCGGCAGGTGCGCGACCTGCTTGACGTTGTCGCTGGTGGTGACGCCGTCCGCGGCCGTCGAGGGCGCGGACGTGCTGTTCGGAGCGCTGGTCTCCTGCTGTGAGGTGGCCGGCTCCCCTGAGGCCGGCGGGCCGCCCGCGCACGCGGTGGCCAGCAGCACAACCGCCGCGGCCGACACCGCTCCGCGCAACGTGGCAGAGATCAACGCGCATTCCCCTTTGTCTCGTAGCTCACTATGGAAGCTATGTCAGCAGGTTCGCAGCCGCGTACGGCGTTTATCACAGTTATGGCGAGATTGGTGCTCGTCATCGTGACGGCCCTGGGCCTCGCCGGCCTGGCCGCGTGCGCCGCGGAGCCCGGGCGGCAGGCGTCCCCGATCGGCACCGGGGCGCCCGTCCTCGTGCCCGGCAGCCCCGGCGCGCCCGCGCGCACGGCGACGCCGGGGGAGCGGGTGGGCCGGACGCCGCGCCCGACCGTGGCCGCCGACGTGCGCTTCGCGGAGGCGATGATCCCGCACCACCGCCAGGCGCTGGAGATGACGTCCCTGGTCGAGGCGCGCACCACGACGACCGTCGTGCGCAACGTGGCCCGCGCGATCACCGCCGCCCAGACCCCCGAGATCAGGGCCATGACGAGCTGGCTCGCCGAGCTGGGCCGCCCGGCGCCCGCCGCGCACGAGCACGGCGCGGCGGCCACCGGCTACGGGATGGCGAGCGAGGAGGAGCTGACCGCGTTGCGCGCCGCCCGCGGGCCCGCCTTCGACCGGCTGTTCCTGCGGCTCATGACGCGCCACCACGAGGGCGCGGTGAAGATGGCGGGGGAGGAGCTGGCCGGGGGCCGCGACCACCGCATGCGGCTGCTGGCCCGCGACGTGTACTCAGGGCAGAGCATCGAGATCGCCCGCATGCGCACGGCCCTGGAGTCGCTGCCCGGGGTCAGGACGGCCAGAGCATGTTGGTCAGCTCCGCGTCCAGATCCATGAAGTCGGTCTCGCGCCCCGCCGGCACCTTCTCGTACGTGCGGTGCAGGAACTCGGTGAGCGGTGCCAGCGGCACCTCGAACAGGGCCTGGCCGAACGGGGACGTGAGGCTGATGTGGAGCGTGCGCTCCCCATCGGCGCGTGCCGGCCAGACCTGCACGTCGCCGTCGCCGACACGCCTCACGATGCCCACGGTCAGCAACTCGCGGGCGAAGATCCACTCGACCGGCTCGTCATTCCCTACGTGGAAGGCCATGCGGATGGCGTAAGGGTCGTCGGCTGTGTAGCTCAGTCCGGCGAGCAGGGGGACGGTAGTACGGTCGGGGACCACAAGCCGAAGGCCAAGCTCGGCGGAGACGGTGGTGCTGTTCATCGTCAGCCAAACCTTTTCGTCGTAGGTCCCCTCTTCGGGGCTTTCACTGCTCTGACGGACTTCGTCCTGAGCTATGACGCGGAACGAAGAAACCTGTAGGAAAGATTCCGCCTCAGGGGCCTTCTGTAACGCACATCACAGCTGGACATTTAGGCATCTACCTGGCTAAACGGCATCTACCGGGTCGCATTTGCAAGGGTTTTGCGTGCTGTCGAGCCTGCCCCGGAACGGCCGGCCATGAACGTTTCTCAGGAAAGATCGCGACCGCCGCCTTCCGGGACACGACGATGGTATGTCACCGACCCCCGTCGCCGGTGGGCAACCGCCGCCTTTCACCCTGAATCCCTCCCCCAGCCTCCCCCCGGCGCCCCCACCCGATCGCTTCGCTTCGCCAGCAGGTGCCAGAGTGCGGTATGGTTTTCCCGTCGGCGCCGCGAGGGGCCGGCAGGAGGGCGATTAGCTCAGCGGGAGAGCGCTTCGTTCACACCGAAGAGGTCACTGGTTCGATCCCAGTATCGCCCACCAGGCAGAACGCTCCCAGGAGAGGTCTTCTCCTGGGAGTTTTCCGCTTCTACCGGACATCGTGCGTTGCACGTGCGTGATCATTTTGAGCGGACCGCGCACGCCGCACCACGTCGTGCGCCCCCGGGGTCAAGTGAGCGTAACGCTGCGTAGTGCGAGGATCTTCGTGCCCCAGCAGCATTTGTACTTCGTGAAGGCTCGCACCCGCTCGCACCAACTACGACGCCGCTGTGTGCCGCATCACATGCGGCGGCCACCTCGGGACCATGTCAGCCTACACATCACAGAAGTCCGGGCGGCTACCCGGCGGCTCGTCCGCCCACGGCGAATCCTGCGACGGCCGATGCCCGCACACCCGCGCCCGCCCCACCGCCGGATACCACACCCTGTCCCGCCAGTTACCGTCGTCGATCGGCCCGCCCTCCGGCGCCGGGAACACCAGTCCCGGGCACGGGCCGCGGCCCGGCCGCACGGTGCCGTCCTGCAGGATCGTCGGACACGTGCAGCCGACGGCCCACGCCGTCTCCGACACCAGCGGCGCCCAATGCTCCATCACCGCCGGCGGCACCGGCACGATCAGATGGCTCATCTTGCTCTTGGGGTAGGGCCGTAGTCCGTGCCGGGTCATCACGTGCACGACCGCGATCTGCTGTCGGATGACGTCCACCTGGTCGACGTGCAACCCGAAGATCTCGCCCTGCCGCAAGCCCACGTCCATGCCGAGCTCGACCAGCAGCCGCGACCGAGCCCCGGATCGCGCCTTCACCGCCCGATACAGGGCTTCGGCCTGCCGGTGCTCGTAGAACTCGACCTCGCCCGGCTCGGCCTTCGGCAGCGGCAGCCGCTCGAACGGGTTGTGGTCGACGAGCGGCGGCCGTGCCTGCATGGCCATCTTGTACAGGGCGGTCATGACGAACGCGATGTCGTGGATGGTCCGCGGCGCCAGCAGCGGGGCCGGCGCGTCGCTGGCCTTGCCGGCGTTGCGGCGCCGCGTCGATCGCAGCGCTTTCGCCCAGGCGACCGCGTCCTCCCGCTTGACCGCGTCCTCCCGCTTGACCGCGTTCACCGGCCAGTCGCCCCAGGCGGGCTCGCCGTGGGTCGCCCACAGCGACGCCTGCTTGTCCAGGGTGGACAGCTCGCCGCCGCCCAACTCCAGGCACTTGGCGTACGTACCAGTCGCGAATCGGGATCTCGCCGGCGCGCGGGTCGTGGACTTCGCCGCGCGCGTACCTGTCCTCCAGGTTCTTGGCCCACGCCTCGACGACCGACTTGAGCCGGTTGGTTTCGGCGACTCGCCGGCCGTCGGGTTCGTAGACGGTGGCCTGCCAGGATCCCGAGGGCAGGCGCCGGTAGTAGGCCATCACGCGCCTCCGCCTGTGGTCGGGCGACTGGCGTGGATCTGTCGAGGGTGGGACATGAGGAGGCTCCTTAGCGGCGCAGGAGGCACACCTCGACCCCGACCAGCCCGCCGACGTTGACGTCGAGGTCGACCAGGCCGCCGCAGTCCCGCGCCGGAGCGGGGGCCGGCTCGAGTTCCGGTTGCGGATCGGGCGCCTTGGTGATGGGCGGCGGGGTGCGTTGGTGCGAGCTCAATCCGCTGTAGGCGTGGTCGGGGATCGCGCGGAGGTGCTGTCCGTGGCTCACGGCCGGGTCTCCTCTCGCTCTTGGCCACAGGCCTTCCGCTGTCGGCCTGCGACCCGCTGCTGGTGCTCTTGCGGCGCTCAGGCATCTCCTGGCGTGTGGACGCTTGGTCGGTCGAGTTCGGACCGGACGGGTGCTTGGTGGGGTAGACGCGTTCTGGCCGGACCGCGGCCGTCTCCACCGTGTCGCCGCTGGGGCGGCTGCAGACCCCACTGGCGGCACCATTCATCGATATCAGCGTCCAGAGGCAGGGCGCCGTCGTCACCCAGGTGGCTCCAGGGCCAGTAGGAGCCCGCCGCGATGCGGGTCATCTGCTCGTCGCGGAGGATCTCCAGGGCGGCGGGTATCAGGGCGACGTAGAGTTCGTATCCCTCGTCCGGCTGCCAGACCGGTAGATCCTGGCCGATCCAGCAGGCCGGTTGATACCGGCCTCACCCGCGCTGCTCGGTGCCCGCACCGCGCCACCGCGATCGTGCAGACCATCCGCGTCCTGCAGCTCGTCCAAGAAGGTTGCTACTCAGAATGAAAAGCTCACAGTTCGGGGCGTTACAGGGTGAGCGGCACGGTCACGAGAAGGTCCTGATCGTCCCCATGCCTGTCCATCCAGGCGAGCACCGGCCGGTCGCGGTCGTCCAGCGTGACGGTCAGGCCATGGTCGCCACCGCCCCGGATCGTCGTCACCGGGGTACGTGTGCAGCGTGTTCCTGTACACGTGGCGAGGATGATCTGTTTGCGCCCTAGCTCCTGGAACGCCACCGACGCGCGTCCCGCCCGATCCACCACCATGGCCAGCCCCGCGGGACGCTCGTCAGGTGAGGTCAGCGTGGCAGTGTCCGCCTGTGAGCAGGTACGGGTACGGCAGTCGAGCAGCTTGATCCCGTCCTCGGCCCCGTCGTCGTAGGCGATCAGCGGACGGCCGTCCGCCCGGATGGCCATTTCGGCGTGGGGCCGGTCGCCACGGTCGAACGGGTAACCGGACTGGCTCTCCCCGACGGGCTGCTCGACGCTCGCCCTGGTGCAGGCGGGGTCACCGCAGGAAACCAGGTGGATGGCACCGTTGTCCTGATCCAGGCGGAGCACGACAGGGCGGTCGTCATGGGCGACGGCGGCGATGATGTCGCGTCCGCCACCCGTACGCGTGTTCACGGGGACCTTGGCGACCTTCCTCATGCGTGGACGGGTACACGCCGGATCGTCGCAGGTGGTGAGCGAGAGCTCCTCCTCATCGGCGTCACTCCCCGCCGGGAGCCCGTTGAGCTGGGCGACCACCAAGCCGCCGGCCGGCCGTGCCGCCAACGCGAGCACCTTGTTGCGGCCGCCCCACCCCACCTCCGCCAAAGGCTTGCCGCCCGGAGCCGGCGCACACGCCGTCGCATCGCAGATCTGCAGCCCGAGCCGGGCGCGCCAGTTCTCGTCGTAGACGTATCGGTACTGCTCGTCGACCGCCCACGTCGTCACGGCGACGCGCCCGTCCGCGAGCTGGGCGCTGACCGCCGGCCCCTCGCCGTCCACTGCGGGCGGCTCGGCCCAGAAGAGCCGGGGGCGGGCACAAACGATGTCCGCGCAGGTCAGCAGCTTCGCCTCCCTGGAGTCGTCCAGGAGCATGACAAGATGTCCGCCCGGCCCCGCGTACAGGGCGCGCAGGTCCGATGAACCCAAGCTCGGTCGCGGCGATCGGCCGTCCACCTCGGGCACCTCGTCCCCTGAACCGTGGGGCAGGTTCGCCGTGACGGTGGTCTCGGAGACCTCCAGCCAGCCGAGCGGGTTGACCAGCGCCGCGCCCCCGTATAGCAGGCTCGGCGCGAGGAACGCCGCAAGCACCAGAACGGGACGGACCCGACGTGGCGCGCTCGGCGGCAGCTCATCGGCGATCTCCCTGAGCTCGGCGATCATTCCCGCGAGCGCCAGGCGGTGCAGGAAGAGGCGAGCGATCACGCTTGCCTGGAACGGCACAGCGAGCAGGCCGAGAACGAAGGCTGTACCGACCTGCAGGACGGGCGCCGTGGACGTGGCCCACTGCAGGACCTGCTGGATCAGCGCAGGAAAGAGCACCACGCCGAAGGCCAGCGTGAGGGCGGTCGCCCAGGGGGCGTTGAACGTCAGCCGGTAGGCGAGCGCGAGCGCGCTTCTCGCGGACCGCCGGCCCAGCACGACGCCCGGCACGGCCAGCAGGCACGGCAGCGAGAACAGGAGCAGCAGAACCGTGGCGGCATAGGCCGGGACCTGCGCCCCGTTCCACATGAGAATGCCGAAACCGGCTGACAGATCCGCCACGATCACGACCACGCCGACCAGGACCAAGGCCAGCATCGCGGGCCAGCGCCGGGCCGCGGCCCGCACCGCGGCCAAGGCGGGGACGTTCCTGCCGACCAGCCGCCCAGCGGCGATCATGGTCGTCGCAGGCAGCACCACCATCTGCCCGGCCACCGTGGCGGCCAGCACCGCCGCCGACCACCTCAGTACCGGCACGCCAGGTGAGCCGATGAGGTCGAATCCGCCGTTGACCAGCGCTACCGACCCGTCCAGGATCGCGACCAGCGCGGATGCGGCGACCATGCCGAGGGGAAGGAACACCAGCAAGGCCGGCACCGACAGCCTGACCAGGTTCCGCGCCGTGAACGCGTACGCCAGCCAGACCACGCCGAGCCGCCGAACGTCTTTCCAAGCATTCGCGTGTCGATCATTCTCCGGGCCGAGCATCCGCCCCGCCGGCTGTCCCTCCGCTTCAGGCGTTGTGCCCGCTCCGCTTCCGCGACCGGGATGTTCAGGGCGCAGCAGCAGGAACTGCACCCAGCGGGCCCGCGCCAGCCCGGTTCCCCACCTGGCGATCAGTTGATGGGGCATGGACATGAACGCCTCCAGCGGGACATGGGTGGCCCATGAGCCTAGAATCCCCGCCAGCCGTGAAACGGGCCGAAGACTGACTCGGCATCGGAGTGAACCCGGCCCCTCCGCCTTGTGGCTGAGGTACTCGTGTTTCCGGACAGCTTCCGCTAAGCGCGTATCCAGAAGTTCTGCGCGTAACGGGACGTGAGATCGTCAAGGCGGACAGGCGTTAACAGGGTCCTCGCCGGGGGTTGGATCAAGGTTGCTCAGACCGTCTTTCCCGCCCCGGCGAGGTCGTGGTCAGTATGCGCCCTCCTGTCGTGTTCGCCAATGCTCCGGACGCGTCGATCGAGCAGCTACAGGCGGCCTTACGCGCCCGCTGGTGGCAGGCGACGCGGGCGGTGATGGTGCTGTTGTCGCTGCACGGGCTGCCGGCGGCACAGATCGCTGACCTGCTCGGTTACGATCCGGGCACGGTGCGCCGCTGGATCGGGCGATTCAACCGGCTGGGCGTGGCGGGCCTGGCCGACCGTCCCCGTCCCGGACGTCCCCGGCGCGATGGCAGGCGCAGCGTATCGCCGCGCTGCTGGCTCGGCCGGGACCATGGACGATCCCCCGGTTGTGGCGGTACCTGAACCGGCCCGCCCTGAGCCACCGCACGCTGTATCGGCGGGTGCGGCTGGTGGCCATCTGGCGGCGCCCGAGGCTGATCGCCAAGGGCGACCCGGACCGCTGGCGGGTCCTGCTCGACCTCACCGCCCGGCTGCGTGCGCTGCCGCGCGGCGCGATGGTGTGGGCCGCCGATGAGACCCACGTGCACTGGCTGTCGCATGTGCGGGCCAGCTGGACGTTGCGCACGCATCGCCCGGAGGTTCTCACGCCGGGCAAGAACCGGCAGGTCACCGTGCTCGGCGCGCTGGAGTTGACCACCGGTCGGTGGGTGTATCGGCTGGGTCGCCGGCGCGCGGCCGACTTCCTGCTCCTGCTCGATCAGGTGCTCGCCGCGTTCCCGGCCGCTCCGGCGGTCGTGGTGATCTGTGACAACGACAGCATCCACCACGCCAAGGCCGTCAGCGCCTACCTGGCCGAGCACCCTCGCCTGAAGCTGCTGTACGGATCCAGCGGAGGGCCAGGTGCAGGAAAGAGTATTCCTGCGGACATATTGCGCGATTATGATGTCGGCGTAAATGCCCGTCCCGGAAGTGTGGGACCGCTATGTTCTTGGTGTCGAACGAGCCCGGCAACAAGCATCGATCATGTTCATCCGAGAGTTCGCGGAGGCGACTTGACGGATGCAAACACGGCACCCGCTTGCACGTTCTGCAATAGCTCCAAAGGTTCTCGGCCGCAACCTGTGAATCCTCCCCCGTATTACGTGGGCCCCTTCCTGTCGCCATGGTGGTGACAGGAAATGAATGAATAGTCTAAGGTAGAGTGGCCAGTTGCCCGTTGGCTCAACGGGCAACTGGCCATAGTCGATTAGCTGCGAGGAGCGCACTGTGGGTGCTACTGAACCTAAGTTTCTCGTGCATGATGCCCCAGTGAAGGTGGCCAAGCAGAATTATATTGCGCGCGTTGATCTCGCACCATTCGGGTTTCCTGGCCTGTTTGAGCAAATATGGCTAGGCGATCTGGGTGGTGGAATGTATGAAGTCCGATGCATTCCCTTTCGAGTTTACGGACTTGCCCTGGGGGACATAGTTGATATATCTTCCGACGGGTCGTTGATTAGTTCACTAGTGCGCCCATCGGGGCGAAAAGTCCTTCGCGTTCTACTCATCCCATCGCTTGGAGCTGAGCGCCTCTCTACCGTTATAAATTCAATTAATATGAAGATCGGTGAGGCTGACCTTCTGTTTGAGTGGAGCGGAGATCGACATGTAGCCATAGATGTTCCCGCAGATATAAATGTCGATGACCTGATTGGCCTTGTAAGCGGCTATGTCGAACGAGGAGAAGCTTTCTGGGAATGGGGAGACGCCGAACCATTCAGGGCATCGTGAGGGTCTAGTACTCCAGCCGCACTTCGACATTCTGGCTGGTCGAAGCCCCGAACGTGACACGGCCATCGCCGAGACCTGGGGTTGTGAAGCTCCAAGGTGATCGGACGATGGCCGTGTCGTTCGCGGTAGCTCAGGCCGGCCCAGCGTGTTGGGACGATGCACTGGATGAGTTGTTCTCCCAGGTGCTGGCACCGTCCTTCGGACGGCGCGAGCCGCGGTCACGGGCACGGGCCTGCCTGGACGGGCTGCTGAGCGATCTGGAACGGAAGAACGGCTGGTCGCTGGCCGAGTACGCCGGGGACGCCTGTCCCGATGGGCTTCAGCGACTGTTCAACCACGCCCGATGGGACGCCGACCAGGTCCGCGATGCACTGCGGGCGCAGGTCGGCGAGCGATTCGGTGACCTGGCGGGGGTGCTGGTGATGGACGACACCGGGTTCGAGAAGAAGGGCACTGGCTCGGCAGGAGTGCAGCGGCAGTACACCGGCACCGCCGGGAAGATCACCAATTGCCAGATCGGCGTGTTCGCGTCCTACAGTGCATCCAGCGGGCGGCGGGTTCTGATCGACCGGGAGTTGTACCTGCCAGCGCCTGGTTCGCTGCGCCGCACCGCCTGGCCGAGGCCGGGGTGCCGCCGGGGGCGGTCTTTGCGACCAAGCCCGAGCTGGCCTGGAAGATGATCGAGCGGGCCGCCGGCGATGTGCTGCTCAGCTTCGGCTGGGTCACCGGCCATGAGGCATACGGCGACAATCCGGTCCTGCGTGAGCGGTGCCCCGGCCGTGGCCTGAACCAGGTCTTTGCGGTCTCCTGCGACCATCCGATCACTGTGGCCGGCGCCAAGACCCGCGCCGGCCGGGCTGTCGCCGCCCTGCCCGTCTCAGCTTGGCAGCGCTACTCCTGCGGTCAGGGCGCCAAGGGGCACCGCTTCTACGACTGGGCCTGGATCACGCTCGGCGAGCACGGCTCCCATGACTGGCTGCTGGCCCGCCGCTCGATCAGCGACCCCTGCGAGGTGGCCTACTACCGGTGCTGGTCCAGCGGATCAGTCGCCCTGACCGCCCTGGTCCGCGTGACAGGAGCCCGATGGAGCATCGAGGAGTGCTTCCAGGCCACCAAGAACGAGGCCGGCCTCGACCGCTACCAGGTCCGCAAGCACATCGCCTGGTACCGGTACGTCACCTTGGTCATGGTCGCCCACGCTCACCTGGCGTTCCTGTCCGGCTCGATGACCGCTCCGCCCACCACACAGGGGGCCCACGGGCGGACAATCACCGCCGGAGCCCGCAAACCCCACCGGCCCGGACGAGTCCCAGCACCTGATCCCGCTCACCGTCAACGAGATCCGTAGTCTCCACACTCGTCTCCATCGACGCCACCACTCGGCCGAGCATTATCTGCGCTGGTCACACTGGCGACGCTGTCATCAAGCCCGCGCCCGCCGCTGCCACTATCAACGCCAGCGCAGACTCATCGATCCCTAAGTGCGGCTGGAGTATTAGGCGGGAACGGCGCGGTTTCAGCTCCCTCGGGTGGTAGCGCAGCATGACGTAGGCGCTGGTTGACCGGGTTGCGGAAGCCGTAGGCGCAGCGGGCTTCGAGCTTGATGACCCGGTTGGTGCCCTCGCTCTTGGCGTTGGTGATCCCGGTATGGAGGAACGCCTCGATCTCTTCCCACCAGGCGGCCACGGTCTCGGCGAGCGTGATGAGTTCGGGCAGGTAGGGGTGGTCGACGCACCAGGCGCAGAAGGCGTGCAAGCGATGGGCGATCTGTGAGCGGGACGGGTTCGTGCGGGCCAGGGCGAGCAGGTGTCGCAGCTTCTCCTTGGCGTGCCAGCCCGCCAGGAGGTGCCGGCCGTGGGTGCCGATCCGGGTCAGGTCACGTTCCAGGACGGCGACCTGGTCGGCCGTGAGGTCCTCACGGTTGGCCCGCAACAGCCGCCGGTGGTCGTATTCGGGGTCGCCGGTCCGGCCGCGTCGGTCGCGCATCTTCCAGGTCAGGCGGCGGCGCAGCTCAGCGAGCTTGGTGTTGGCGAGTTGGACCACGTGGACGTGGTCGACCACGATGACCGCGTGCGGCAGCGCGGCGCGGACCGCGCAGCGGAAGGTCTGGCACATGTCGATCGCCACGTGGGTGATCGCCTGACGCCAAGCCTCGGGGCGGGCGGAAAGCCAGGCCGCGACCGTGGCCGAGACGCGGCCCTCGACTTGGCCGAGCAGCCCCTGGCCGCCGCTGACGTCGGTGAACCCGACGTGCCATCGGTCCGCGACCAGCCGATATTTCCCGATGGTGGGATCTTGCTCCCAGCAGGGAGCACCACGCCGGATCTCGTCGATCCCGGCCACCGGGGTGGATCGGGCTCGGCGGGCAGGACTTTGGCGGCGTAGGCGCGCAGTGCGCGCATCGCGACCGGCCACGACACCCGGTGGTCCCGGGCGGCCTGGGCGACGGCGCGTCCGCCGTCGATGATCGCGCGCCCGCACGCATGGCGCAGCCGGGCGGTCGTCCGCATCCCGGCCGCCACCTGCGGAATCTGCTCAGTGAACGACCCTCGTGAGCACAGCGGTTCGCGGCAGCTCCAGCGGAGTTTGTGCCACAGCAGGGTGCAGGGCGTGCCGCCCGCGCACGAGTCCCGCGGCCGGGTGGTCACCCGCTCCTTGGCGGTGACGGAGAAGACGCCGCAGGTGGGGCAGGCACGGGCTGTCTCATCGGCGGTGACGAGGTGGACGAGTCGGTGGCCGTCCTCGCCGCGTTCCACCTTGACCACGTGCAGGCCTTCCAGGTCCAGCAGCAGTGTCGCGTCGGTGGGGGTCTCGGTAGGGTTGTACACGCCCGTGGTTCCTTGAGGGTTGGCTGCGTAGAGAACAGTCATGATCCACAAGGCCACGGGTTTCGCATCTCGGGGGCCGGTCACCGCCCATCGCCGTCACGCACGGTGACCATCACGGCGAGGGCTGCCGACGACCTCCCGGTCAAGATCCAAGATCCCCTTACGTACAGCGCTGCGTAAGGAGTCACCACGCTCACGGCCCCGGTCGGAGGTAGGTGGTTATTCGGGAAATGTAACGCCGACGTGTGTGGACCGCATCCATTCTTCGTCAATAGCAGCTTGAAGCATCCCTTCGGCGGTGACAAGAACGGCTCGAATCCAGCGATCGTCCCATATTTCCTTCCCGGCAGGCGTAGTGGCAATCCATTGTTCGACGCTGGCGAGATCGGGATCCGAATACCAGTCCCGCGACCTTGCGTCGAACTCGACTACACGGCCACCTTGAGTGTAATAGGATACAATCGCGGGAACGTCGCCACACCAAGCAGCACTCAGGCAAGGTCCGTGCTGCGCCAGGGCGGGAAGAGCCCCGAGTGTGGGGTAATCGACGCAATAATCCATGATGACGGTGCCGTTACCGAGACGCCCAATGAGCATATCGATATCGCCACCTAGGAAGTGCATCGGCTCCGTGAGCTTAGGCGAGATGCCGTAGGCTGCCAGGACATCATCGGCCGTGGTGGCGGAGCACCATGTAAGTGCGAGGACGTTAGTGGTGTATCGACGGAACCAACGAGAATAGCTCTCATCAATCATGGGTCTCCCTGGGTGGCGTGCCATGCTACCGGCCATGTTTATGATCGACAGATTGGCGTGCCGTCCGCCGCTAGGATAATGAGGCTAGCGGCGGACGACGATGCTTCAACTATCTACCACACATCTCACCGAAGAGGCGAAGGGATACTCGTCGCATGATGGTATTCCTAGGCCGCTGCAAGGTGTGGCTAGTTTACATACTTTCAACCGGGCCACCTCATTGAGTGCTTTTCATCCCGCCTCGCGGAGCTGTAGGACGAGGATCGCTTTGACGAGCTGGCCTGCGAGAAGTGGGCAGCATCGTAGTTTGCGCAGAATACGCCAGGTCGTCAGCTGGGCATTGGCCCGTTCGCCCGGTCCGCGGAGCTTGGCGTGGGCGGCGTTGGCGGCCTTCTGGGAGGCGGGCTTGTTGCGGCCCTTGTAGGGCACGCGTACGTGCTCGCCGGCACCGACGTAGCCCTTGTCGGCGAGGACGAGCAGGCTGGCGGCCTTGAGGCGGCGCGGGATGCCCCAGATCCGGGCGGCTTTGAGGTCGTGCACGGAGCCGGGCAGGGAGCCGGAGGTCCACAGGGGTGTGCCGTCGGGGGTGGCCAGGATCTGGATGTTCATGCCGTGTCTGCGGTGCTTGCCGGAGTAGTAGGGCCGGTCGGCGGCCACGCGGTCGATGGGGATGAGGGTGCCGTCCAGGACCAGGTAGGGGTAGCCGGCCCGCTTGGCGGCGCGTAACGCCTGCTCCAGGCGGGGTGAGCGGTGGGCGAGCAGGACGATGGCCTCGCGGATGTAGCGCCAGGCGGTCGCGATGCCGACGCCGAAGCCTGCGGCGACCTCTGTCAGGGTCTCGCCTTTTCTCAGGTGGACGAGGACGAGCAGGGCTTGTTGGCCGGGGTTGCGGCGACGCCAGGGCGAGTTGATCGTGTTGCGGTGCCGGCGCAGGATGCCGGACAGATAGGACAGGGTCTGAGGTGACAACGGCAGCGCGGCGCGGTAGAACAGCAACTCGGAGCCTCTGGCCTAACGGTTGATCTTGGTCGACAACCCTTCTACCAGGGGCTCTTCTACTTGTCGATCAGACCCACTCGCGCAGCATGCCCGCGACCTGCGGCTTCAGGATGGAAAACACTCACTGGTGCGATCCCAGCATCGCCCACCAGTACGGAGAAGGCCCAATCCCACGCCCGTGGGGTTGGGCCTTTTTCGCGGTCGGGCGCCGCGATCCAGGGCGCCCGGCGGTCTTCTCAGCCTTCGCCGAGGAGCCGTTCCAGTTCGGCCTGCGTCGCGGCCGGGTCGTAGCCGGGGAACGCCTCGCGCATGAGGTCGTGGGTGCGCCGCTCGGCGTCGGCGCACGCCGCCCGTACCGCCGCCAGCGTCTCCTCGGCCAGGTCCTGGCTGCCCAGCCGCAGGGCGCGCCCGTCGTAGCGGACGTCGAGGACGCGGCCGTCCGCGTCCACGCTCACCCGCACGTGCCCCGACGGCCCCGAGCCGGTGCCGGTGACGGCCCGCAGCTCCTCCTGTGCCGACTCCAGCCAGGCCAGCATCCGCTCACCGCGGCGGGCGGCCTCGTCGAGCTCTCTCTCACTGATGTTCGCGGGGTCGATGGGCGGCCAGAGCACGTTATCCCTCCCAGGCCAGGCGGGACAGCGCCTGGTCGACCCGGCCGCGCACGAACGTCTCGTCCAGCGGCTCCGGCAGGGCCGCGGTGAGGTCGCGCACCCCTTCGGCGATCTGCCGCGCCTGCCGCCCGGCGTCGTCCTGCGCGGACCGCAGCACCTCGGCGACCTGCCTGCCGAGCGCCGCCTCGCCGAGCCGCAGCGCCCGGGGGTCGATGCGCAGGCGGGTGGGGAGGCCGTGGCCGCCGGCGGCCGCCTCGACGAGCCCGTCCTGGCTCCTCGCCCGGCCCTCCACGCGGCCGATCGACGCCCGCGCCTCGTGCAGCGCGCGGACGGCGCGGCGGCTCTGGGCGACGTACTGGTGCAGGTATTCGGCGTCGTCCTCCGGTGCGGGTGATCGCATGTCGACCTCCGGCAGTCAAGGTGGGTGAGCGGATCAGTGTAGACGGAAGCGCCGTCTATGTCGTGATGCGTCTAGTTATGCTTCATGAGCATGACGGGATTTGAGATCGCCTTGGGAACGGTGGGACGAGGCGGCGCGTACGTCAGCGGCCAGGGAGCGGACTACGACGCCGCCCTCGCCCGGCTCAGGGAACGGAGCAACGGCGGCCACAACTGGGAGGACGACGGCCTGTTCGGCGTCATCGTCGGGACGTACACGGAATGCCTGCAGGTCTCGCTCGAAGCGCTGGCGGGGATCGGCGGGGAGATCACCGACACCGGCGAGGGCCTGCGACTGGTGACCGCGAACACCCGCGCGACGGAGGACGCCAACATCGAGAACCTCACGGACCCGGCATGGCTGTGATGCTCGACCCGCGGCTGTCGGGCTTCCTCAACCTGATCGGCTTCCCCTGGCCGAAGATCAACGAGGACGAGATCCGCAAGGACGCGCACGCCTGGCGTACCGTGCTCGCCGGATCGTCGGCCCAGGGCGCGCAGGCCGACGCGACGGTCCGCCGCACGCAGCAGAACTACCAGGGCGAGTCGGCCACGGCCCTGACCACCCGGTGGAACAAGGTCGGCGACGGCGGCGGCCACATCACGCAGGCCACCGCCGCCTCCAGGTCCGCGCCGGTCGTGCTCGACGGCACCGCGAACGTGGTCAGCGCGGTCAAGGTCGCCGTGGGCACGCAGGCCGCGTACGGGCTGGCCACCACCACCCAGGCACTGCTGTTCGGGGGCGCGGCGGGCGGGATGGCCGCGCTCGCGCGCATGTACATGACCCGGCACGCCGTCGGCAAGGTGGCGCTCGAAGGCGCGGAGGGCACCGCCAGGGGGCTGGCCCCCGCCCTCGGCAGCCGCGTCACCGAGACCATGCGGCGCATCATGAAGGAGATGGAGAAGCGCCCGCACGCCCGGGACGGCATGCTCCAGATCGGCCGCAGAAGAGGAGGGGGCGGCGGCGGAAGAGGCGGCCGGGGCAAGGGCAAGGGCGGCGGCTACGACCCGAACTCCTCAGCGAGCTACGATGCCGGCGCGCAGCGGATGCACGGACGCCTGCCCAGCAACAACGACGTGCAGAACATGTCGGCGGCAGAGGCCGAGAAGGCCGCCAAGGAGCTCAAGGACAGTATCCTCACCCGCAAGATGAACGAGGCCCGGCTCGGCAGCGATCCGGGGCACCAGGCACGGCTGCGCCAGGAGCAGGAGCTTCTGCGGAAGCTCGAGGACAAGGCCAAGGAGAACTGACGCGAGATGCAGACGCGCACAGGCGACGACCTGATGGAGCTCATCCTCTCGCACCCGGCCGACGACGAGACGCTCGGCGAGGCGGCCAACGACCTGCTGAACGAGCTGTTCGGCGGCTACCCCGTCGAACAGCTCCGCAGGCTGCTGCGCAGCGGCGACGACAGGGCCCTGCAGACCGGGGCCTGGCTGCTGTCGGAGCTGGGCGAGCGGGCCGCCCCGCTGATGGGAGAGGTGCCCGCGCTGCTCGCCCATCCCCGGCGGCAGGTGCGCTTCTTCGCCGTCGAGTTCGTGCTGCTCGCCGGCGACGAGCAGCACGCCGACGTCATCGCCCAGGTCGTCGCGCTGAGCCGGGACCCCGACCCGTCCATCCGGTGGAAGGTCCTGCACTTCCTGGCGATGGCCTCGACCGAGCAGCTCATGGCCGGCCTGCCGCGCCTGACCGACCCCGAGCTCGGGCGGCTCACGGCCGCGCTGGTCGCCGCCGACGCCGAGGACCCCGACCCCGGGGAGATCGTCGCGGCGCTGGACGGCGACGACCCGACGGCCCGGCTGTTCGCCGCGGCGATCGCGACCCGCCTGGCCGAGGACGACCCGGCGCTGCTGCGGCACGCCGCGCGGGCGCGGGACGAGGAGGTCAGCTCATTCGCGCGGTGGCAGCTCAGCAGGTCCGGGCCGTGACCGGGCCGGTCTCCTCCGCGTCCCGGCCGCGGGGCCGCGACGGCGTGTCGGGCTCGGACGGGCGCGGTGACTCGCTGACGATCCGGTGCGCGGAGGGCCGGTTCTTGAGGTGCTCGGAGTCGTCCTGCCATTGGATGCGGGGGCGTCGAGGTGTGTCAGGCATGGCTGTCACCGTAGTGACGTGATCGGCAAGCGGCGGTAATGAGACGGCCCGTCTTCGCCTTTCCGGGACCGGGCCCGTCAGGCCGGCCACGGGAGGTCCGGCTCGTCGCCGGTCGCGCAGGGGCACGGCATCGTCACCAGCCGCCCGGCCTCCCGGTCGACGTGGGAGAGCCGCCGCGAGCCGAGGCACAGCCGGCAGCCGAGCGCGGCGGCGGTCCACGGGTCCTGCCACACCTTGTGCTGCCAGGCGGGCGGCGGGCCCTCCGGCGGGGGCTCGCAGCCGCGTTCGGCGGGTTCGTCGGCCCCGCCCACCCGGCCGGTGCCGCCGCAGAACGGGCAGGCCAGGAACAGCGGGCCGAACCGCCGCCCCCGGCGGCCCTGGCACTCCGGGCAGGTGATCGGGTCCGTCACTGCCGGCCCGTCCCCGAACAGGAGCCGCACGTCACCCACGTGGACTGGCCCCCGGCCTTGCCGTTCCGGTTCATCCACTCGCCGCCCGCGCCCAGGCAGGTGCCGCAGACGGGAGGCGGGTCGTCGTCGCTGTCGTTGCTCACGCTCCGACGGTACGGGTGTCACGCGGCGTTGTCAGCAGGACACCCGTGCTGCCTTCCGGCTCACGCCGAGGACTTGGCGAAGACCAGGTCGGCGAGGTGGCGCAGGCTGTTGACCAGGTGGTCGGGGCCGAACGGCGGGAACTGGATGCGCTCCCGGACGGCCGGCGGCACCGCCGACCAGTCGTAGGTGAGCGTCACCTCCGTCCCGGACGGGCCGAGCGGCCTGAGGTCGTACCGCCAGAACCAGCCGCCGAACTCCAGGCGGCCGTCGTCCTTCTCCACGCCCGTCAGCCAGGCGATGGCGTGCGGCGGGTCGAGGACGATGACCTTGTTGGCCGTCCGGTAGTCGCCGTCCGGGTGGTTGACGTGGTACATGTCCATCCGGAAGATCTGCCCGACCTCGGCCAGGGGCGCCTGGTCGGCGGCGTTCCGCACCCAGCCGGTGCCGTCGATCGCGGCGTGGCTCGTCGGGTCGGCCAGCACCGCGAACACCGTCGCGGCGGGCACGCCGACGGTCAGGGCGGCGCTCATGTTCTCGTGCTCCATGGGGTGCACGCTCCTTGTCCTCTCCATGCGAAGAACGGTTCTCCCCGTGGAGACGGCAAGGCGGGGCGGAACTCATCGGTCGTTGTGAGGGCAGCGGGCGGGGTCCGGGTTGCGGGGGCCGGGCGTACGGGCCGAGGATCCGGATCATGATGCAGGGTTCCCGGGACAAGGGGTGTGGGGCGTGAGCGGGGTGCCGGAGGGGGCGGTGGCGGCGGCGTACGGGCTGGGGGAGCCGGCCGGGGCGGCCAGGTACGCGGCGCGCGGTGAGCTGGGACGCATCTGGCGGCTGGACACCCGGCGCGGGTCGTGGGCGGTCAAGGAGTCGCTGGTGCCGGTGCGGGAGGAGGACGCGCGGGCGGACGTGGCGTTCCAGCTCGCCGCCGCCGAGGCCGGGGTGCGGCTGCCGCGGCCCGTGCGCACCGAGGACGGCGGGGACGTGGTGTTCGAGGGCCGGTGGCGGGTGTACGCGTGGGTGGATCTGGTGCCGGAGGACGAAGGCGGGCGTGCGGGGGCGGAGGAGCTGGGGGCGGCGGCGGCCGGGGTGCACCGGGTGGGGCATCCGGCTGCGGGGCCGGTGGCGGCGTGGTTCGCCGAGCCGGTCGGGCGTGACCGGTGGGAGGCGCTCACACGGCGCGTCAGAGAGGCCGGCGGGGGTGACGGCGGGGGTGACGGTGGGGGTGACGGTGGGGGTGACGGCGGGGGTGACGGTGGGGGTGGCGGCTGGCGGGCGGCGTTGACGGCGGCGGTGCCCCTGCTGGTCGCGGCCGAGGAGGTGGTCGAGGCGCCCCCGCCGGACGGGCTCGTCACCTGCCACCGCGACCTCGGGCCGGACAACGTCCGCCGCGCCGCCGACGGCGGGATCGTGGTGCTGGACTGGGAGAACTGCGGCCCGGCCCGCCCGGCGTGGGAGCTGGCCAGGGTGCTCGCCGACCTCCCCGACGGGCAGGCGGGAGCCGCGTACCGGGCCTACCGGGACGCGGGCGGGCCCGCGCGGCTGTCCGGTCCGGCCGACTTCTCCATGGCCGTCGCCGAGCAGGGCCACCTGCTGGAGTTCTACGCCCGGCGGGCCCTGGCGGAGGAGGGGGAGGAGCCGGAGGAGAACCGGGTCAGGGCGGCGGCGCGGTTGCGGGCGATGCTGCGGCGGCCGCTCACCAGGGCCAGGATCGACTCGCTGCTGACGGAGTGCGGGGGCTGACGGCAGCCGGGCCTCCGGGAGGCGTTCTCTGAGCAAGCTCTGAGAATCACCCGGCCACACTGGCGTCGTCCTGGCAACCACCCGGTGGAGGAGGCGTCAGTGCCTGACCACGTCCTGGAGTACCTGGTGATCGGCGCGGGCCCGGCGGGCCTGCAGCTCGGCTACCACCTGCACCGTGCGGGGCGGGACTACCGCATCCTGGAGGCCGGCCCCGCGCCCGGCACGTTCTTCCGCGCCTTCCCGCGCCACCGCACGCTGATCTCGATCAACAAGAAGCACACCGGCTGGGACGACCCCGAGCTCAACCTCCGCATGGACTGGAACTCGCTGCTCGCCGACGACGGCGACCCGGCCCCGCTGTTCACCCGCTACAGCGACCGCTACTTCCCGCACGCCGACGACATGGTCCGCTACCTCGGCGACTACGCCGCGCACGCCGGCCTGCGCGTCACCTGCGACACGCGGGTGGTCCGGGTCGCCCGGCCGGGGCCGTTCGAGGTCACCGACCAGCACGGGCGGACGTACCGGGCGGAACGGGTCATCGTCGCGACCGGCGTCAGCCTGCCCAACGTCCCGCCCATCCCCGGCGTCGAGACGGCCGAGCTGTACGGCGAGGCCCCCACCGACCCCGCCGGCTACCTCGGGCAGCGGGTGCTGATCATCGGCAAGGGCAACTCGGCCTTCGAGACCGCCGACAACCTCATCGAGACCGCCGCCGTCATCCACGTCGCCGGGCCGAACTCCGTCCGCCTGGCATGGCGCACCCACTACGTCGGCCACCTGCGCGCGGTCAACAACGGCCTGCTCGACACCTACCAGCTCAAGTCCCAGAACGCGCTGCTCGACGGCCACGTCCGCCGCATCGCCCGCCGCCCCGACGGCACCTATCTGGTGACCGTCGCCTTCACCCGCGTGGACGAGGTCACCAAGGACATCCCGTACGACCGGGTCATCCTGTGCACCGGCTTCCGCTTCGACGCCTCCGTCTTCGCCCCCGGCTGCCGGCCCGCGCTCGCCGTGGACGGCCGCTTCCCGGCGCTCACCCCCGCCTACGAGTCGGTGGACGTCCCCGGGCTGTACTTCGCCGGCACCATCACCCAGTCGCGCGACTGGAAGCGCGGCACCAGCGGCTTCATCCACGGCTTCCGGTACGGCACGCGCGCCCTGCACCGGCTGCTCGAACTGCGCCACCACGGCGTCCCCTGGCCCGCCCGCGTCCTGCCGGACGAGCCGGGCGCCCTGGCCGCGGCCGTCCTCGACCGGGTCAACCGCACCTCGGGGCTGTGGCAGCAGTTCGGGCTGCTGGCCGACGTCATCGTGCCCGGCGGCGACGGCACCGCCCGCTACCTGGAGGAGGTGCCGTACGACCTGCAGGGCCCGCCGGTCGGCGACGGCGGCCACGTCGCGATCACCCTGGAGTACGGCCCCGACCACGACAAGCACGACCCGTTCGACGTGCAGGTGGCCCGGATCGGCCAGGGCGACTCCGCCCGCGCCCACGAGGGCCACTACCTGCACCCCGTGGTCCGTCACCTGCTGCCGGGCCGGCCGCCCGCCGTCCACCACATCACCGAGAACCTGGAGAACGAGTGGAACTCCGAGGAGGTCCACGCCGAGCCGCTGCGGGCCTTCTTCGCCCGCTGCGGCGCCGCGGCCTCCCCGGCGTCATGAACGGGACCATGGGCGGGGTCGCCGCCGAGCCGTGGACGTTGCGCGAGGTCGAGGCGGCCGCCCGCGCCCGGCTGGACCCCGTCCACTACGACTACTTCGCGGGCGGCGCGGGCGACGAGGTCACCGTCCGCGCCAACGAGGCCGCCTTCGCCCGGCTCGGCCTGCTGCCCCGGGTGCTGCGCGGCGCCGGCCCGGCCGACCCCGCGATCACCCTGCTCGGCCGGCCCGCCGCCCTGCCGGTGGTGATCGCGCCGACCGCCTTCCACCGGCTCGCCGACCCCGAGGGGGAGCGCGCCACCGCGCGCGCGGCGGCCGCCGCCGGCACCGTCATGATCGTCAGCATGGCCTCGACCGTCGCCGTCGAGGACGTGGCCGCCGCCGCGCCGGGGGCCCGCCTGTGGTTCCAGCTCTACCTGCAGCCGGACGCCGACTTCACCGTGCGGCTGGCCCGCCGGGCGGCGCGGGCCGGCTGCGAGGCGCTGGTCGTCACCGCCGACTCGCCGGTGTTCGGGCGGCGCGAGCGCGACCTGCGCAACGGCTTCCACGACCTGCCCGGTCACCTGCGCTGCGAGAACCTCCGCGACGACCCGGGCGAGGGCCCGGGCGAGGGCACAGGCGGCGAGCGGGACGACGACCGCGGCGGCCCGGTGCGGCCGATCGTCATGGATCCCCGCCTGTCGTGGGCCGACCTCGACCGGCTCCGCGCCGCCACCGGCCTGCCCATCGTGCTCAAGGGCGTCACCCACCCCGCCGACGCCCGCCTCGCCCTGGAGCACGGCGTCGCCGCGATCATGGTGTCCAACCACGGCGGCCGGCAGCTCGACACCGTCCCCGCCGCGATCGACCTGCTGCCGGACGTCGCCGCCGCGACCGGCGGCGCCGTCCCGGTGCTGCTGGACGGCGGCGTGCGGCGCGGCACCGACGTGCTGAAGGCCCTGGCGCTCGGCGCCACGGCGGTCGCGGTCGGCCGCCCGGTGCTCTGGGGCCTCGCCGCCGGCGGCGAAGCGGGCGTGGCCCGCGTCCTGGCCCTGCTGCGCGCCGAGGTCGAGCAGGCGCTCACGCTGTGCGGCTGCGCCTCGCCCGCCGGCCTCACCCCGGACCTGGTGCGGCGGACATGCTGACCGCCGCCCTGCTCACGCTGGCCGCCGCCGTCCTGGCGAGCCTGCCGTGGTGGCTGCCCGGCCGGGTCGTCGCGCTGCGGGTCCTGGTCTTCAACCGGATCAACGGCGACGAGGGCATCCCCGTGCCCGGCGATCTGGTGGGCGTCGAGCGGTTCAAGGAGCTGTACGCCCACCCGGCCGCGACCGGCCGCAGCCGGGGAGCGGCGCTGTCGGACCTGTTCTGGTACTGGCTCGCGCCCGGCCCCGAGATGCACCAGGAGCACCTGGAGGCGGGGGAGCGCTACGACGCCGTCGCCCGCACCACCCGCGCCCTGCTCGCCGTGCCCCGCGCCGAGGCCGAGGCGCTGGCCCGCCGGCACGCCGCCCGCGCCCTCGGCGGGGTCGCCGGCCGGGTGCGGCTGCGCGACCTCATGATGCCGCTGTGGGCCGGGTTCGCCTGGGAGCTGGTCTTCGCCGAGCCCTGCCCGCCGGAGTCCCGCGACCTGGTGGCGGCCAACGCCGACGACGTCGTCACCGCGCTCAAGTGCTGCGGCCTGCGCCACATGGACCGCCGCGACCGGCTCACCCGGCACCTGCTCGGCCGCCTGGACCGGGTCCGGGTGCCGCTGCCGCCCGGGCTGACGCCGTTGCAGCAGGCCCACTACCTGCAGGGCGCGTTCTTCAACACCGCCGTCGTCCAGCTCTCGGAGGCCATGGCGCACCTGCTCATGACCCTCGCCCAGCACCCGGCCGCGCAGGAGGAGGCCCGCCGCGGCGACGACCGCCACCTCGACCGGGTGATCGCCGAGAGCCTGCGGCTCCACCCCCTCTTCGGCATCGCCCACCGGGTCACCACCGCGCCCGTCGACCTCGGCGGCGGGCGGGTGCTCCCGGCGGGGTCGGTGCTCTGCTTCGACTACCCCGCCTTCCACCGCGCCGGGCACGCCGACCCCGGCCGGTTCGACCCCTCCCGGTTCGCCGGGCCCGCCGCCAAGGACCTCAACCACCTGCCGTTCGGCGTGCCCGCCAACCGTCCCTGCCCCGCCCGGGGGCTCGCCCCCGTCGTGATGCGGGCCGTGACCAGGGAGGTGCTCGGCCGCTACGCCCTCGCCACCTCCGCCGGGCACACCCGGTCGCTGCCCAACCGGGGGCCCTGCCTGCTGCTCCCGCTCGGCGCGCCCCCGCCCGCCCGCGCGGCGCTGGCCCGCATGCGGCTGCGCGACCGCTGGGAGGACGTCTGGCGCAGCCTCGTCCAGCTCGTGCTCGGCACGTACATGGTGTGGGACGCCCGCCGCCTGCGCCTGTGCGAACGCCACTTCGCCCGCGCCGCCCGCCCGTGACCCCCGACCGCCGTCCCCGACCGTCGTACGGAGAACCGGCATGCCCCTGCTCGCCACCGCCACCGCCACCACCGCCAACGCCCCCGACCCGAACCTGGCGCTCGCGCTCCAGGTCCTGCCCGCCCTCGTCGCCATCCTGATCACCGCCGCCGTCTGTGGCCGGCTGGCGCAGCTCGTCATGCAGCCGCGCGTCCTCGGCGAGATGGTCGCCGGCGTGCTGCTCGGCCCCACCCTGCTCGGCCGGCTCTTCCCCGAGGCCCAGGCCGCGCTGTTCCCGCAGGCGGTCCGGCCCGTCCTGTACGTGCTCAGCACGATCGGCCTGACCCTCTACATGTTCCTGGTCGGCGCCGGTCTCGATCACAGCGCCCGCACCCCGGGCGAGGTCCGCAGGGCGGGCGTGCTGGCCGCCTCGGGCGTGCTGCCGTCCCTGCTGCTCGGCGCCGGCGCCGGGCTGCTCCTGCACGGCCTGCTGTCCAGGCCCGACGTCAGCCCGCTGCAGTTCGCCCTGTTCGTCGGCGGCGCGCTGTCGCTGACCGCCTTCCCGATGCTGGCCAGGATCCTGTACGAGCGCGGCCTGGAGAACTCCCCGCTCGGCAGGCTGACCCTGCTGGCCGCCTCCATCGACGACGCCCTCGCCTGGTGCCTGCTCGCCGTGCTGTCCGCCATGCACCTCGGCTCCGGGCCGGCGGGGGCGCTGCCCACGATCGCGCTGACCGCGGTGTTCGCCGTCGTCATGCTCAAGGTCGTCGCGCCGCTGCTGCGGCCCATGGGCCGGGCCGTGGCCCGCACCGGGCGCTTCGGCCCCGGCGTCATGTACGCGGTCGTGCTGATCCCGCTCGCCGCCGGCTGGATCACCGACTGGATCGGCGTCTACTCGGTCTTCGGCGGCTTCTTCGCGGGCCTCGCCATGCCGCGCGACGCCGCCTTCCGCCAGGCGCTGCACGGCCGCATGATGGAGGTCGTCTCGACCCTGCTGCTGCCGGTCTTCTTCACCTTCTCCGGGCTGAACACGCAGCTCGGCGGGCTGGCGGGCGGCGCCATGGTGGGGGCTTTCCTGCTGATCCTGGCCGCCGGGTTCTGCGGCAAGTACTTCGGGTGCGCGCTCGCGATGCGGGGGATCGGGTTCGGCTGGCGGGAGTCGTACGCGGTGGGCGGGCTGATGAACGCCCGCGGCCTGATGATCCTGATCTTCATCAACATCGGGCTGGCCCAGGGCATGATCACCCGGGAGCTGTTCGCCATGCTCGTGCTGGTGGCCGTGCTCACCACCGCGGGCGCGCTGCCGCTGTACAAGCTGGCGCTGCCCGGCCGCCTCGAACCGGCCGTGCCACCGGCGGAGGAAAGCGCCTTCGTCAGGACCAATTCTGGATGATCGCGCAGGTCACGGCGGCGGCCGCGGGCGGGTGCGCCAGTGGATCTGGTAATTCCCTGACAAGGATGTCAACGTGGTCTGATGGCTGGCACACCGGGCACGGCCGACCCGCCCACCCGTCGGCTGCTGCTGGTCGAGGACGACCGCGAGCTCGCGCACATGCTGGTCGGGCTGTTCAGCGAGGAGGGATACGCGGTCGACCTCGCCCCGGAGGGGCAGCGGGGGCTGCACCTCGGGCTGAGCCGCTCGTACGACGTGCTCATCGTGGACCGCGGCCTGCCCGCGCTGGACGGCATCGACCTGCTGCGGCGGCTGCGCCGGCGGGCGGTCACCACGCCCGTGCTGGTGCTGACCGCCTTCGGCGCGGTCGCCGACCGGGTCGCCGGGCTCGACGCGGGCGCCGAGGACTACCTGGTCAAGCCGTTCGACGTCGAGGAGCTGCTGGCCCGGGTGCGGGCGCTGCACCGCAGGAACCTCGACCAGGCGGCGCTGCTGCCGCTCGGCGCGGGCTGGCTGGACGCCGAGGCCCGCCTGGTCCGGCTGCCCGGCGGCGGGCAGGTCGCGCTGTCGGCGCAGGAGTGCCGGCTGCTCGGCGCCCTGGCCGCACGGCCGAGCCAGGTGCACACCCGCGCGTCGCTGCGGCAGCGGGTCTTCGACGGCGCGCGGACGGACTCGATCGTGGACACCTACGTGTACTACCTGCGCAACAAGCTGGGGACGGGGGTCGTGCGGACGGTGCGCGGCGTGGGCTACCGCCTGGGCGAGCTGTGACCCGCCGGGCCTTCCTGCGCCGCCGGGCCTTCCCGCGCCTTCGCGCCTTCCCGCGCCCCCGGGCCTTCCCCCGCCCTCGCGTCTTCCCGCGCGGCCAGGCCGCTGCCGGCGGGACCGCGCCGGAGCGGCGGCTGCTGATCCGCGCCAGGCGGCGGCTGACGGTGCAGGTCGCGGCGGCCGTCTCGGCCGTGGTGGCGCTGGTCGGCGCGCTCGTCCTCTGCTTCATGACGCACGGCCAGGACGAGTCCGCCCGCCGCGAGCTGGCCGTCGCGACCTGGCGGGCGCCCGTCGCGTACCCGCCGCCCTGCGTGTGGCTGTTCGAGCGCAGCGGCGGGACGGAGCGGGCCTCGCCCGGCGCGCCCCCGGCCCTGCCGGTGCGGGCCGAGCTGGACCGGGTGTCCGGCGGCGGCGGGCCGCGCGTCACCCGCGCCACGGTGGCCGGCCGCGACTACCTGCTGCGCACGGAGCGGCGCGCGGGCGGCGTCGTCCAGGCCGTCATGGACCTGCGCTACCAGCGCGACGAGCGGGCCCGGCTGCTGCGCACGCTCGGGTTCGCCGAGGTCGCCGGCCTGGCGGCCGCCCTGCTCGTGGGGCAGGTCGTCTCCCGGCGCGCGATCGCCCCGCTCGGCGAGGCGCTGGCCCGGCAGCGGCGCTTCGCCGCCGACGTCAGCCACGAGCTGCGCGCCCCGCTGACCCGCCTCAGCACCCGCGCCCAGCTCCTGGCCCGCAGGATCCGCGGCGGCACCGACCCCATCCTGCTGCTGGACGAGGTGGACCAGCTCGTCACCGGCAGCGGGCAGCTCGGCGAGGTCGTCGAGGACCTGCTGCGCTCGGCCCGCTTCCAGTGGCTGCACCGGCCCTTCGCCCCGGTCGACCTGGCCGCGCTGGCCGCCGAGCAGGTCGTCGCCGAGGGCGCCCGCGCCCAGGCCGCCGGCGTCGCCGTCGAGCTGCGCTGCGACGGGACGGGCGGCGAGCGGCACGTCGTCACCGGCGTGCCCTCGGCGCTGCGTCGGGTGATCGCCGCGCTGCTGGACAACGCGCTCAACCACACCGCGCCCGGCGGGCACGTCCGGGTGACGCTGGCCGCCCGCGGCGACGTGGTCGAGCTGACCGTGCGCGACGACGGCGCGGGCCTGGACCCGGCCGGCGCGGAGCGGCTGTTCGCCCCGTTCGTGGGGAGCGGGTCCGGGCTCGGGCTGGCGCTCGTCCGCGAGGTCGTGGACGGCCACGGCGGCACGGTGACCGCCGACGGCCGCCCCGGCCGCGGCGCGGCCTTCACCGTCCGCCTCCCGGCCGCCCCCGCGACCACCGCCCCCGCCACCGCGTCTGCCACCGCGTCTGCCACCGCGTCTGCCACCGCGTCTGCCTCCGCTGACGCCCCCGGGCCGGCCCGTCCGGAGAAGGAACCCGCCTGAGCCGCGCATCATCGTGCCCGCACGGGGTACCCGCAACCGAATGCGGATCGAGGACTGGTTCCTCACCGAGGAGGAACGAAACAACCGCTCGACCAAGCTGCATCCCTGGTCGACCGGCAACGACGTGCGTCCGCTCATCCACGGCGCGAGCTACTTCGCCGAGCTGCGCTCCTGCCTGGAGCAGCTCGGCGAGGACGACCTGCTGCTGTTCGCCGACTGGCGCGGCGACCCCGACGAACGCCTGACCCCCGACGGGCCCACCGTGGGCGAGGCCGTCGCGGCCGCCGCCCGGCGCGGCGCGATCGTCCGCGGCCTCATCTGGCGCTCCCACCTGGACCTGCTGCGGTTCAGCGCGGCCGAGAACCGGCACCTCGGCGAGGAGATCGAGGGATCGGGCGGCCAGGCGCTGCTGGACACGCGGACCAAGCCCGGCGGCGCCCACCACCAGAAGTTCGTCATCCTGCGGCACGACCGGGACGCCTCCCGCGACGTCGCCTTCGTCGGCGGCATCGACCTGTGCCACAGCCGCCGCGACGACGCCGAGCACCTGGGCGACCCGCAGAGCTGTCCCATGCCCGACGTGTACGGCCCCCGCCCGCCCTGGCACGACGTGCAGGTCGCCATCCACGGCCCGGCCGTCGCCGAGGTCGAGGCGGTCTTCTGCGAGCGCTGGGAGGACCCCGCCCCCGAGACCCGCGACCCGCTGCGCCGGCTGCGCGACCACTTCACCAAGCTGGACGACGCCCCGCCGCTGCCCAAGCCGGGGCCGCCCCCGCCGGTCGCCGGCCGGCACACCGTGCAGCTGCTGCGGACGTACCCGGCCAGGCGCGGCGGCTACCCGTTCGCGCCGCACGGCGAGCGCAGCATCGCCCGCGCCTACCGCAAGGTGCTGGCCCGCGCCCGCTCGATCGTCTACCTGGAGGACCAGTACCTGTGGTCCACCGAGGTCATCGAGCCGTTCGCCGAGGCGCTGGAGCGCGAGCCGGGCCTGCGCATGATCGTCGTCGTGCCGCGCCACCCCGACCAGGACGGCTGGCTGGCCGGCCCGGCGAGCCTCATCGGCCGCGCCGACGCGCTCACCCGGCTGCGCGCCGCGGGCGGCGACCGGGTCGGCATCTACGACCTGGAGAACCACCAGGGCACCCCGGTCTACGTGCACGCCAAGGTGTGCGTGGTGGACGACGTGTGGGCCTCGATCGGCTCCGACAACGTCAACCTGCGCTCCTGGACGTACGACTCCGAGCTGAGCTGCGCGGTGCTGGACGAGCAGGAGGACCCGCGCCCGCCGCACGGCGCGCTGCGCTTCGCCCGCGACCTGCGGCTGACCCTCATGGCCGAGCACCTGGACCTGCCCGACGGCGAGCGGGACGAGCTGTGCGACCCGGCGGCCGCGTTCGAGGCGTTCGAGCGGTCGGCGTCCCGGCTGGAGGAGTGGCACCGGGGCGGCCGCGCGGGGCCCAGGCCGGCCGGGCGGCTGCGCCCGCACCCGGCGCCCACCCTGTCGCGGCTGCAGAAGGTGATGGCCATGCCCCTCTACCGCTTCGCGGTCGATCCCGACGGGCGGCCGCCCGCCCTCCGGCGCACGGGCCGGTTCTGACCCCCTGCTAGGGTGCGGCGGGTGAGCAGCGGACGCGGAGTACTCGTCACCGGCGCCTCGCGCGGGATCGGCCGGGCCGTCGCGGCGGCCTTCGCCGGGCAGGGCGACCGGGTCGCCGTCCACCACCGCGCGTCCGAGCGGGAGGCCCGCGAGCTGCTGGGCGGGCTGCCGGGGGAGGGGCACGCCGTGGTCCGCGCCGACCTGGCCGACCCCGGCGAGGTGCGGCGCATGGTGGACGAGGCGGCCGCGGCGCTCGGCCGCATCGACGTGCTCGTCAACAACGCCGGGGTGTTCCTGCACCACCCGGTGACCGGCACGACCTACGAGGAGTGGCAGGACGCCTGGCGGCGGACCCTCGGCGTCAACCTGCTCGGTGCGGCCAACGTCACCTGGTGCGCGGTCCGGCACATGCCGGCGGGCGGCCGCGTCGTCAACGTCACCTCGCGCGGGGCCTACCGCGGCGAGCCCGACGCGCCGGCGTACGGGGCCAGCAAGGCGGGGCTCAACGCGCTCGGGCAGTCGCTGGCCGTCGCGCTGGCGCCGCACGGCATCGCGGTGGCCTCCGTCGCGCCGGGGTTCGTGGAGACCGACATGACCAACGAGCACCTGAAGGCGCCCAGGGGCGACGCCATCCGGGCGCAGAGCCCGTTCGGGCGGGTGGCGCGGGCCGAGGAGGTCGCGGCCGCGGTCGTCTACCTCGCCTCGCCCGCGGCGGAGTGGGCCAGCGGCGCGGTGCTCGACCTGAACGGGGCCTCCTACTTGCGCTGATGCCGGGCGGGGTCGCGGTTGTGCCGCGTTTTGTCGTGAGTGGCGGTTATTGTGGGCACTCGGGACACTGCGGGAACTCGCTCCGGAGGGGAACGGCGTGGCCAGAGGATGGGGTTGGGCGCTGGCGTCGCTCGTCGCGTCCGTCGGGGTCCTGCTGACCGGCATCACGCTCTACGTCTGGATCGGCCCGGCGGCCGCGGTCGTCGCGGTGCTGCTGGCGCCGATCGTCCTGTGCGGCTTCGTCGTCGCGCACGACGTGTCCCGCCGGCGCCGCGCCGTCGGCGAGGAGGAGGCGGTCCGCCTGGACCGGGAGCGCGACCACGTGCGCCGCACCATCGACCTCGTCATGGACCCCGAGCTGACCGGCGAGCAGCGCGCGGCCGTGCTCGACTGCCACATCCCCCGGCTCGGCCGCGACCCCCGCACCTCGCCGCTGCGCGAGCGGTTCGTGGCCGTCTCCGAGCTGTCGCCCGAGGGCCGCGCCCTGCTGGAGCGCGCCCGCCGCGCCGTCGCGGTCGTCTCGCGCTCGGAGGCGCTGCGCCGCCGCCTGCTGGACGTCGTGGCCAACGAGGTGCTGCTGCCCGCCCAGATCTGGGAGATCGCCCGCCTCCTGCGCGCCCAGCTCGACCTGCAGCGCGAGCAGGACCGCGCGCGCAGCGGCCTGGTCACCGAGGAGCTGCGGGCCGTGCTCGACCCGCAGCAGGAGGCGCTCGACCGCTCCTTCGCCGCCGTCACGGCCCGCGTCGAGGGCCTGGAGCGCTACGCCCGCCGCGTCCAGGAGGCCGACGCCGCGCTGCGCGCCCGCGAGGCGCTGGACAACAACCACAAGTACCGCGCCCTGCTGGCCCAGACCGACGACACCGAGGGCATGGCGGCGCTCGCCGCGCACGGCGACGCGCTGGAGGAGACCCTGGCCCGCAGCGTCCGCGAGGCCATCGAGGCAGGCCAGACCCTGGCCGTCTGAGCCGCCCTGCCCGGCTCCGCTGATCGTCCTGCAAGCCCTTCGCAAGCGCCCCTGCCTACGCTCGGCATCCCGGCGGCCACGGGGAGGCAAAGCTGGCCGCCGGGGCGTATCTGACGCCCTCGGGGACGCTCTGGACTCCGTGAGGCGAGGGACCAGCGAACGGGAGACACCTCCATGTCCGACACCCGGATGACCGCGGACGACGTGCTCCGCATCGCCGCTTACAAGGACCGGACCCCGGCACTGGAGGCGATGGTGATCTCCTACGCCTACCACCGGGTGGCGGGCGACCTGGCCGGGCATCTCGGCCAGGAGTGCAACAACTGGTACTGCTACGCCACCTGGACCTCCAAAGCGGTGGGCGAGAGCCTGGACCTCACGCCCGACTCGCCGTTCATCGAGGACTTCGAGCGCCGCTTCCGGGTGCCGCGCCGGCTGCGCCGGGTCTTCCGCGCCGCGCTGCTCACCCTGCTCGGCCCCAGCTACCAGCTCGGCCTGGCGCTGGCCAACCGGGCGATCTTCCTGGAGACCGCCAGCCTCGCCGTCAACCTCTGGAACGACACCCCCGACCGCTTCCTCAAGGTCAGCCCCGAGTCCGACCTGACGCCGACGCCGCCGGAGTTCCTGACGAACCTGCTGGAGCAGGCCGACCCGCGCTACCTGCGCGACGCCGCCCAGCTCCTCATGGAGGCGAGGGAGGCGACGGACCCGGAGGTGCGGGCCGAGCTGATGCTGGGCGCCAACATCGCGCTGTCGGCCTACGAGCAGAAACGCGCGCAGAAGGCGCTGGAGCTGGTGCTCTACCGGCCGGTGCGGTGGCTGACCCGGGTGTCGTGGCGCTCGCTGCGCTCGCTGGCGACCCGCCGCCCGTTCCCCCGCTTCCGCCTGTACGCCGCCCGCCACGAGGACCAGCCCTGGCTGACCCGCAGGCTGGAGGCGCTGTGGGCGGCGCTCTACACCCGCCACCTGTTCTACGTCCGCACGCCGCTCAGCGACATCAAGGTGGGCCGCCCGCTGGCCACGCCCGACGGCGTCGACCTCGGCACGTCGTGGGCGCCGATCCGCGACGAGCGGGTGCGCAAGCTGGCCGAGGAGTTCATCACCGACGACCACGAGGCGTCCACGGCCGGGGTGCGCGACTGGGTGTCCTACCCCGACCGCATGCGCTTCATCGTCAGCTACTTCCGCGTCTACCAGACGGTCGGCGCCCTGTACCGGGTGCCGTTCGCCGAGAAGGTCGCCGAGGGCCTGGCCGGGGAGATGGCGCGCGGCCTGGTGCCCGAGGCGGTCGGCGAGCTGTTCGACCGCGACCCGGGCCTGCCGGCGATCCGGCGCAAGCTCTACCGCTACCCCGCCGAGACCGACCCGGACGTCTACGAGATGACGCACTTCGACTTCGAGCCGTTCCTGGAGGCGGTCCCCCTCGACCGCACCTCCAGGTGAGGCCGTCATGCGTCAGTCGAGGAAGTCCCTGGTGATCTCGCGGGCCTGCAGCAGGCCGCGCAGCTTCGCGAAACAGCGGGCCCGGGTGGGCCCGATGCTCCCGACCGGTCTGCCCAGCCTGCGCGCAACGTCCACGTAGTGCGGCTCGGAGGTTTCCGTGAGCGCCCGAAACAGCACCTTCTGCGCGTCCGGCAGCCCCTCGACCAGCTCGTCGAGGGTGCCGGCGAGCCAGATCCTGGCCAGCTCCCTGTCGACGTCGTCGGTGCTGCCCAGCGTGTCGAGGTCGGGGGTGCAGATCTCCCGCGTCCTCTTGGTCAGCTTGAGGCACTCGCGGAAGGCGATGGTCGCCAGCCAGCCGGCCATGCGCTGGCCGTCGGCGACGCTCTTGAGATTCTGCCAGGCCAGCAGCCAGGTGGTCTGCAGCACGTCCTGGGCGTCCTCGTGGCCGAGCCGGAAGCGGCGGATGCGCGCCTTCAGCATCGGGGTGAACTCCTCGACCAGCCGCTCCCACGCACCGGCGTCGCCCTCCTGGGCGGCCGCCACGAGAGCGCCCGTGTCGGGGCGGTCGATCGTCTCCACCTGCATGTCTCTCTCCCTGCCGGTCCGGCTACTTGGGGGGCCACTTCCGGCCGGCCCTCCAACGGTCCGCCGGAAGATCCGCGGAGGCTGTGGCGAGCGTGACAGGCTGAGTGTGTTCTGCGTCACATTCGGAATGTGCAAGAGATCGCTTACCGGTTACTGCCGGGCCGCCGTTTGCGGCCTAGAGTTCTTTCATGAACGGGTTCAGCGGGCTCCCGCAGGACGGTCAGCAGATCGCCGGCGTGCTGGCGGAGATCCCGTTGTTCCGCGTGCTCGGGGAGAACGGCATCCAGAGCGCGGCGCGGGCGGGCCTGGCCCGCCGCTACCGGTCCGGGCAGATCATCTTCCACCAGGGGGACCCGGGAGAGTCCCTCTACGCGGTGCTGGACGGCCTGGTCAAGGTCGTCTTCACCACCGAGCACGGCGACGAGATCGTGCTCAACATGCTGAGCAGGGGCGACACCTTCGGCGAGATGGCGCTGCTGGACGGCTCGCCGCGGTCGGCGTCGATCGTCACGGTGCGCCCGTCGTGGGTGTTCGGGCTGCCGCGGGCCCGGCTGCTGGAGCTGATGCGCGAGCATCCGGCGCTGGCCGACGAGTTCCTGCGCATGCTCGGCCACATGGTGCGCAGGCTCACCGGGCAGGCGGCCGACCTGGCCTTCCTCGACCTCGGCGGGCGCCTGGCCAAGCTCCTGCTGGAGCTGGCCGGCAAGCACGGCACGGCCGACGCCGTGGTGGACCTGCCCGGCCTGACGCAGTCGGACCTCGCCGCGCTGATCGGCGCGACCCGGCCGGCCGTCAACCGGGCCCTCCAGTCGCTCGTGTCACGGGGGCTCATCGCCATCGAGGGCCGCACGATCACGCTGCTGGACGTCGCCGCGCTGCGCAAGCGGGGCGGCCTCTGATCCGATTCGCAACACGGGGAGCACGGGGATGAACAACCGACGTGAGGATGCTCACGACCGCTGGCCGGACAGCAGGTTCCGGCACCTGAGGCAGTCGGCCGATCCCGAGGTGGACGAGGTGGTCGCCCGCTACCTGAAGGAGCGCGACGACGGCCTCGGCCCGCTGGAGCTGGTCAAGGCCGTGGTGAAGGAGCTGGGGGAGGCGAAGAAGGAGGCCAGGCAGCCCTCGGGGCAGCCGCCCGCCTCCGAGATCTTCGCCGCGCTCGACTTCGCCGCCAACCTGCCCGAATGGGGGTGCGACGCCCGGCTGCTGGCCAAGGGCCAGGCGGTCTTCGCCGACTACGGGCTCTACCAGGCCGCCGCGCTGTTCTGCAAGTGCCTGCCCATGGCCTACGTCGAGGTCTCCAGCGCCCGGGTGCTGGCCGGGGTCTCGCAGCTCGCCACGCACAGCCTCACCCGCCGCGTCGCCGAGACCGGCCAGATGCTGGTGGACGTCATGGGGCTGAAGGCCGCCGACAGCCTGCTGCCCGGCGGGCCCGGCAACACCACCGCCCTCGGGCTGCGCATCCTGCACTCGTTCGTGCGCGCGCTGGTCGAGGAGCGCTACGGCGACCACTGGGACGTCGAGCGGTTCGGGCCGCCCGTCAACCAGGAGCTCCTGCTGGCCACCCTGTTCGACTTCACGGTGGTCACGTGGGAGGCGCTGGAGACCATGGGCGTGACGCTCACCGACGAGCAGCGCGCCGCCCACCTCTACACCTGGAGCGTGTTCGGCCACCTCATGGGGGTGGAGGCGTGCCGCGACCGGCCGCTCACCCTCGACGACGTCGTCCCGGTCAGCGAGCGCATGGGCCGCCTGTACGAGTCCAGCCCCGAGGGCCGCCTGCTCATGCGCATGCTGCTGACCGAGATGGAGGAGTTCATGCACCTCGGCTGGCGCAAGCTGCCGCGCAGCCTGGTGCACTGGGTCTTCCGCGACGCCCGCTATGGCGCCGACCGGGTGCCCGAGCTGCTGGAGGTGCCGCCGCCCGCGTGGTGGTTCAGCGCCCTGTTCGCGCTGGCCAGGGCCGCCAACCAGCGGCCGTGGCTGGGCCGGCCGGTCGACGGCGCGGTGCGCTGGCTGGTGCGCCGGGTGGGCCGCCACCTGGTGGTCGCCCTGGTCGACCGCTACTCCGACGCCCAGGCCCCCTTCCGCATCCCGCCGGAGCTGGCCGGCGCCTGGCGCATCAAGCAGTCGAAGGCCGCGGTGAAATCGCGTGAGATCCGGCGCGGCGTCCGCAAGAATGTGCGCAGGACGGTACGAGCGCCCGCCAAGGGGCGAAAGGGGCTTCGCGCGTGAGCGTTCCGCACGAGCCGGGCACCCTCACCACGGCGACGATCCTGTTCACCGACGTGGTGAGCTCCACCGCGCTGCGCATCAGGCTGGGCGAGGAGCGCGCCAACGAGGTCTTCCGCCGCCTCTACCAGCTCCTCCGCTCGGTGGTGCAGGCCAGCGGCTCCACCTTCACCAAGAGCCTCGGCGACGGCCTCATGGCGGTCTTCGAGTCGGCCACCGCCGGGCTCGACGCGATCATCGCGGTCGAGCAGGCGGTGGCCGACGAGAACGAGCGCGCGATGGAGAAGATCTCCATCAAGGCCGCGCTGGCCGCCGGCGACGTGTGCTGGGGCCGCGACGACGTCTCCGGGCTGCCCACGGTGGAGGCGGCCCGGCTGGTCGCCATCGCCGAGGGCGGCCAGGTGCTCTGCACCGACCTGGTGCGCCGCCTGGCCCAGGGCCGCAGCCGGCACGAGTTCAAGGACCTCGGCCGGCTGCCCGGCAAGGGCCTGCGCGAGCCGATGCACACCTACGAGCTGCACTGGCAGAACGCCGACCACCACCAGAGCGGCGCGCTGCCGACCTGGCTGGGCGGCGGGCACGAGCTGTCGTTCGTGGGCCGCGGCGAGGAGCTGCGGGCCCTCGACGCCGACCTCGACGCCGCCGAGTTCGGCAGCGGCCTGGTGATCCTGCAGGGCGAGCCGGGGGTGGGCAAGACCCGGCTGGCGTCCATGGTGGCCAGGCAGGCGCTCAAACGGCAGTTCACCGTGCTGGCGGGGCGGTGCACCGACCCGGCGCGGCAGGCGTACGAGCCGATCGCCGGCGCGGTCGAGCGGCTGGCCCGCACCTCGCCCGCGCTGCTGCTGCGGGCCGGCGTCGACCAGCAGTGCGGGCAGCTCGTACGGCTGGCGCCGTCGCTGGCCGCGCCGCCGCTGTCGCTGGAGGTGCCGCCCGCCACCGAGCCGGTCTCCGAGCGCTACCACCTCATGGCCGCCGCGCGCACGCTCGTCGAGCGGCTGGCCACCGTGCGGCCGGTGCTGCTGGTCGTCGACGACCTGCAGTGGGCGACGCTGGAGTCGCTGCAGATGCTCAACGCCCTCATGTACGACGCCGACGCGATGCCGCTGCTCATCCTGGCCACGGCCCGGCCGGCCCCGGTCGAGGGCGCCATGCCCGAGCTGCACAAGCTGACCGCCGACGGCCGCGTGGTGCAGGTCGCCCCGTTCGGCCTGGAGGAGGTCTCCCACGTGCTGGCCGAGGTGCGCCCCGGCGCCGACGCCGAGCAGCTCCACCGCGTCACCGGCGGCAACGCCTTCCTCATCAGCGAGATGGCCAGAGAGCTGACCGCCGGCAAGGACCTCGACGAGCTGGGCGTCCCCGACTCCGTCACCCGCATGGTGCTGGCCCGCCTGGCGCAGCTCCACGCCGACGCCCGCGACCTGGTCAGCATGCTGGCCGTCGGCGAGCGCATGGAGTCGGCCGAGCTGCGCGCCGCCCTCGGCCTGGACGAGGCCGCCTTCGTCGCCGCCGTGGAGGAGGCGCTGGGCGCCGGCCTGGTCGCGATGTCGGCCCGCGGCACGTGCAGCTTCTCCCACGAGCTGACCAGGAACGCCCTGTACGCCACGCTGTCGCCGCTGCGCGCCGGGCTGCTGCACGGCCGGGTCGCCGACGCGCTGTGCCGGGCCGACCCGGCGGCCATGGAGTCGCGGCCGTACGTGGTGGCCAGGCACCTGGTGGCCGCCGCCGAGCACGGCCGCGACCCGGCCCGGGTGGGCGCGGCGGCCGAGGCGGCGGTCCTGGCCGCCCGGCACGCCCTGGCCGGCCTGGCCCACCAGGAGGCCGTCACCTGGTACCAGCGGGTGCTCGACCTGCTCGACGGCACGCCCGGCACGGCCCCCGAGCGGCGCGCCGAGCTGCTCGTCGAGTGCGGCCGGGCCATGTGGGTGGCCGGCCACCCGGAGGCCAGGGCCACCCTCGGCCAGGCCGCCGACCTGGCGCTGGAGTGCGGGCGCGGCGACCTCGTCGTCACCGCGGCGCTCGGCGGCGTCGCCTTCTCCGGCATCAACGCCGCCCTCGACCCGCAGCGCATCGCGCTGCTGGAGGAGGCCCGCCGGCAGGTCGACTCCACCGACGTCAGCACCCGCGCGCTGCTGGCCGCCAACCTGGCCGCCGAGCTGATCTGGGCCCCCGACGGCGAGCGGCGTTTCGCGCTCAGCGACGAGGCGGTGGCGCTGGCCCGCAAGTCGGGCGACCCGCGCACGCTCGCGCTCGTGCTGTGCCTGCGCAGCCTCACCATCATCCCGGCCGACCCGCTGCACCAGCGCCACCGCGACGGCGACGAGATGCTGGAGGCGGCCCGCCGCACCGGCGACGACCTCGCGCTGTTCCACGCCTACGTGCAGCGCACCCCGCCGGTGCTCGACAGCGGCGACGCCGCCCGCGCCGCCACCCTGCTCGACCAGGCCGACGAGCTGGCCCACCGGCTGGCGCAGCCCCACCTGCACTGGCTGGTCGGCTACTCCCGCGCCGGGCTCACCCTCATGCAGGGCGACCTGGCCCAGGCCGAGGCCGAGGCCGAGGCGGCGCTGCGGCTCGGCACCCAGATCGGCCGCCGCCTGGAGGCCGTCGCCATCTACGCCGAGCAGATCGCCGAGATCCGGCGGCTCCAGGGCCGGCTGTGGGAGCTGCGCGACCGGTTGCGCCGCGCCGGGCAGGCGCCCCGCGCGGACCCCGTGCACGCGGTGCTGCGCTACCTGTGCGAGCTGGCCGACGAGGAGGCCGGCCCGCTGCTGGAGCGCATCCTGGCCGACCGCGGGGCGACCCCGCCGCGCAACATGGCCCACCGCACCGCCCTCGACAACCTGGCCGTGGCCGCCTGCCGCCTCGACCGCCCCGACCTGGCCGGGCAGCTCTACGACGCGCTGTCCGGCGAGGGCGAGACGTTCGGGCACGCCACCGTTGCCCACCACTGCGGCCACCACTACCTCGCCCACCTGTCCGTGACCATGGGCGACCCGCGGCGCGCGGCCGAGCACTTCGAGGCCGCCGCCGAGGTGCACGAGCGGCGCGAGGTGCCGCTCATGCTCGCCGAGTCGCTGCTCGACTGGGCCGACCTGCTGGACGGCGGCGAGGTGAGCGGCCCCAAACCGGCCGACCTGCGCGGGTGGTGCTCCTCCCTGCTGGCCGGCCGGGGCGCGCTGCTGCTCGACCGCCGCCTGCGCTGACCTCTGGGCTGACCTCCGGGTCACTCCTTCACCAGGATCTTGCTGAGCACCACGAAGCCGCCGAGCGCCCCCGCGGTGCCGGCGGCGGTCGTGGTGGTGAGGTTGACCACGAGGTCATAGGTGCCGGGGGCGAGCTGGCCGCGCATCGGGATCGAGGCGGTATATCGCCCCGACCCCGGCGTGAACGTCAGCACCACAGGGGGCGAGGGATGCCGGGTCTCACCGCCGCCCAATAAGTCAGCGATGATCTCCAGCTGCCACCGGCCCTGCAACCAGTCGATGAGCTCGCCGGTGACCTCCCAGCTCACGTCCACTGTCCAGCCCTCGCCGCGTTTGACGACGTTGGTGGGCTGCGCGCCCGGATCGACAACCTGGCCGTGAAGGGTGCCGGCCAGCTGCTCGGCCGGTACTTTCATCACTTGGAACTCTCCGGTTGCCATCTGCTCTCCTTCCGGGGCGAGGACCAGGTCCCCCGTCGGAGGAGCAGAGGGACGACACCGGCGTCCAGATACGCATCCTTTCTGACGGCTATGCCGCGGTTGTCAGACGCCGCCGATCATGACGAGGTCGCCGGGACCGGCCGTGACGACCGACTCGCCGTTCAGCGTGACCCGGGCGGCCACCGCCGAGCCGAGGTAGCCGTTGACGCCCTTGACCACCAGGTCGCCGAGCGCGCCGCCGGTCAGCCGGAGCACCGCCGCGCCGCCGTCGGCGGCGATCAGCTCGGCCTCCCCGTACGGCGTCCGCACCCCGACCGGGCCCCGGTTGCCGGTGCGGACCAGCACGGTCAGGTAGTGCACGTCCCGCTCGGGGTGGCTGCGCAGGTAGGCGTCGGCGTCGCCGTACAGGACCGGTCCGGGCCCGAGGTCCGGGGGAGGGGCGGGGGCGAGCAGCGCGCACGGCTCGCCGTGCTCGTCGGCCTGAGGGGCGAGCCCGTCGAGCACGACCCGGCCGCCCGCGGCCGCGTAGGCGGCCAGCAGCCGCTGCACGCGGGCGTGCATGAACGGCCCGCCCGGCACGGTCACCGACGCGAAGGCGGCGAGGTCCGCGGCGCTCGCCCGCTCCAGGTCGAGCAGGGCGTAGTCGTGGCCGGCCGCGCGCATCCGCTCGTGGAAGGCCAGCAGCGGCCTTCCGCAGCCCGGCCCGTCCGGCCCGGCCAGCGCGCCGATCCCCGCGTACGGCAGGTACAGCCCGAAGGCGTGCTCCGTCGCGGGCGCGCACTCCAGGAACTCGGCGCCGTGCCGGGCGAAGAAGCCGGCCAGCGCCCGCACCACCGGCGCCTTGCCGGTCGGCGTCCCGTCAGGGCCGATGGGCGGGCAGTCCGGATAGGGGCCCGCGTGCGCCGCGTCGAGGTCGGGCGACCAGCCGGAGGTGGCGACGCCGGTGTAGACGTTGACGCCGGTCGCGCCCGCCGCGAGGGCCAGCAGCGACTGGTGGAAGCTGGTCGCGGCGTCGGCGTAGGCCGGGTCGTACAGGCGGGAGAAGCCCCAGTTCTCCTCCAGGTTCGGGCCGGGGGCCCGCTTGGCCGCGATCACGTAGCGGGCGTGCGCGTGCGGGTCGGCCGAGACCACGCCCATCCAGTTGGTGAAGCCGTAGGAGATCTCGCCCCACAGCTCGGGCCGGACGCGGGCCAGCCAGTCGTCCAGCTCGGCGACGGTCGGCGGGTTGAGGTTGACCAGCACCGGCAGGGCCGAGCCGACGGCCTGCGTCCAGACGCGGTAGACCTCGGCCAGGTACTCGGCGTGGCAGCGCCCCCAGTCGGCCAGGGCGCGCGGCGCGCCGGGGCCGCCCCTGGGCGGCTCGACCTGCGACCAGTCGCGCCAGGCGGCGCCGTGGGCGCGGTTGCACGCGTCCAGGTCGCCGTACCAGGCGCGCAGCCGGTCGCGGAAGAAGGCCAGGCCGGACGGGCTGTAGTCGTAGGCGGTCAGCGGCAGCGCGCCGCTGGTGTAGACGCCCTCGTTGGCGATCTGCAGCGCGAGCACCGGATGCTCGCCGGTCAGCACCTCCTTGCCCACGGCCGACAGCCACTGGCCGGCCCGGTCCAGGAACGCCGGCCCGAGCGGCGACGGCAGCACCTTGGCGGGGCCGCCCGAGCCGTCGGCCCAGCGGGCGGGCTCGCCGCGGGCGTCCAGCAGCGGCTCGAACGACGGGTCGTGCTCCGGGCACACCCAGTCGGGCAGGCCGCCGTAGTTGACCTCGGCGTGGATGAACGGACCCGGCTTGGCGACCACGCCGAGGCCCAGCTCGCGGCAGAGCGCGAGGAAGCCGAGCACGTCCCTGGAGGGGTGGGTGGCGCCGGTGAAGTCGGGCGCCGCGCCGGGATCGGGCTGGTGGTGCCGCCAGGGCAGGTAGCAGGTGACCACCTCGATGCCCAGCTCGTCCCGCACGGCCCGCAGCCGGTCCGCCCACACCTCCGGATCGTCGCGGTAGTAGGGGTAGTCGGCGGTGACGAGCACCCGCGGCACGCCGTCGACGACGGCGACCCCGTCGCGGACCTCGATGACCACGTCCACATCCTTTCCGGTCAGCCTTTGAGGCCGGTGAAGGCGATGCCCTGGAGGATGCGGCGCTGGAAGACCAGCAGCACCCCGATCACCGGCAGCACGGCGAGCGTGGCGCCCGCCATGATGTAGTACGCGCGCCCGCCGTCCGGGCTGGCCACGAGCTGCTGCAGCGCCAGCGGCAGCGTGTACAGCTCGGGGTCGTTGGTGACCACCAGCGGCCACACCAGGTCGTTCCAGTGGAACAGGAAGCTGGTGATCGTCACCACGGCCAGCACCGGCTTCGACAGCGGCAGCACGATCCGCCAGAAGATCTGCATGCGGCCCGCGCCGTCGATGAGCGCGGCCTCCTCCAGCTCGCCGGGGAGGGACAGGAAGAACTGCCGCAGCAGGAAGATGTCCAGCACCGAGGCGACGTTCGGCACGATCAGGCCCCACCCGGAGTCGAACATGCCGAGCGCTTGCGTGACGTGGATGCGCGGCACCAGCAGCGTGATGGCCGGCACCATCATCCCGCCCAGCATGATGACGAACAGCTTGTCGCGGCCGGGGAACGGGATCCGCGCGAACGCGTACGCCGCCAGCGCGTCCACCAGCAGCTTGGCCGGCACCAGGATCGCGCACACCCACACGCTGTTGACGAAGGCGCGGCCGAGCCCGCCGACGCCGAGCACGTAGTCGTAGTTGCCGAGCGTGGCCGCCCACTCGCCGGTCTTCTTGTCCACCGGCAGCAGGTTCGGCACCTTGGTGTAGATGTCCTGGCCGTGCTTGACCGAGGTGGCCAGCATCCACAGGAACGGCACCACCGACACGGCCGCCAGCAGCACCAGCGCCACGTAGATCGACGCCTTGGCGGCCCTTCTCACGACGCCTCCTGCTTGACGAAGCGGAACTGCAGCGCCGTCACGATCACGATGAAGACGAGCAGGATGAACGACATGGCGCACGCCGCGCCCATCGCGTCGTAGCGGAAGGCGAACAGGTACAGGTGCAGCACGTACGTCAGCCCCGACTGCTCGGGCCCGCCGGTGACGCTGCGCCCGTTCCCCGAGAAGATCACGTACACCAGCCCGAACACCTGCAGCGCCGCGATCACCCCGGTGACCAGCAGGTAGAACGTGGTCGGCCGGAGCATGGGGAAGGTGACCCGCCAGAACCGCTGCCACGGCCCGGCCCCGTCGATGATCGCCGCCTCCTGGATCGTGCCCGGGATGCCCTTGAGCCCCGCCAGGTAGATGATCATGGAGATGCCGCACTGCCAGGCCGCGATGAACGCCAGCGCCGGGATGACCAGCTCGGGGGTGTTGAGCCAGTTCTGCCCCGGGATGCCGACCAGGCCGAGCACCGAGTTGATCAGGCCGTACTGCGGGTCGTACAGCCAGCGCCAGATCGCGCCGACGGCCGCCTCGGCGGTGACCACAGGCAGGAACAGCAGCAGCCGGAACAGGTTCGCGCCGCGCCGGATCGCGTTCAGCAGCAGCGCCTGCACCAGCGCCGTCACCAGCGTCATGGGCACGGCCAGCAGCGTGTACTGCAGCGTGACCTGCACCGAGCGCCAGAAGTGCGGGTACTTGACGTCGTCGAAGAGCAGGTCGGCGTAGTTGGCCAGGCCGACCCAGCCGGCGTCGCTGCGCAGGTTCCAGTCGGTGAAGCTGTAGTAGAGCGCCGACAGCGCCGGGTAGAGCAGGAAGACCAGGAAGTAGACCAGGGCCGGCGTCACCAGGAGCCAGCCGACCAGGTGGTCGCGGCGGCGGGGCGGGCGGCGGCGGGCCCGCCTCCCGGATCCCGCCGCCACCTCCGCTCGCTGCGACAGGGCGGGAGCGGCCACGTCAGCCGTTCCAGCCGAGCAGCGTGCGGGTCTTGGCCGCCGCGTCGGTCAGCGCCTGCTGGGCGGTGGCCTTGCCGGTCAGCGCCGACTCGATGGCCGGGGCGATGATCTCGTCGTTGACCTGGATCCACTGCGGCACGGCCGGGCGGGCGTGGGCGACCTTGAGCTGTTCGAGGAACGCCGCCTGCTCCGGGCCGCCCGCGACGACCTGCGCCTTGAGGTGCACGGGGAAGCCGCCGAAGGCGTCGGCGATCGCGCCGTTGTTCGTGGCGTTCGCCAGGAAGGCGAGCCACTTCCACGCCAGGTCGGGGTTCTTGCTGGTGGAGAAGACGACGGAGTCCTCGCCGCCGATGTTGCCGGCCGGCTCGCTCTTGTACGGCAGCGGCGCCACGCCGAAGTCGAGGTCGGGGAACTGCTCGTGGATGGTGGGCACGTCCCACGGGCCGGAGATCGTCATCGCGGCCAGGCCGTTCTCGAACGGCTTGTCCGAGTCGGTGATCTTGCGGGGCGAGGACTTGAGCAGGTCCACCCAGAGCTGCAGCGCCTCCACGGCCGGGGGCTGGTCGAACAGCACCTTCTTGGCGGCGTCGTCCACCATCTGGCCGCCCGCGCCGTGCACGACGCCGGGGAACATCCAGGCGCCGTAGCCGTCGCCCTTGGGGACGTTCATGCCGGCCACGTTCGCGTCGGCGGCGTGCACCCGCTCGGCGGCGGCCTTCAGCTCGTCCCAGGTCTTGGGCGGGGTGGGCACTAGCTTCTTGTTGTAGAACAGCGCGACCGTGGTCTGGTCCTGCGGCAGGCCGTAGAGCTTGCCGTTCGCGCGGTTGGTGTCGAGGGCGCCCTTGTAGTAGTCGGCCTCGTCGATCAGGCCGGCGGGCACCTCCTTGATCGTGCCGTCGAGGGCGTACTTGGAGACCAGCGGCTGGTCCAGGATGCCCGCGTCGGGGGCGCTCTTGCTGGCCACGGCGCTGCCCAGCTTGGTGTTGTAGTCGTCCTTGGGGATCTTGACGAGTTTGACGGTGACGCCGGGGTTGGCCTGCTCGAAGTCCTTGCGGACCTTCTCGATGACCTGGCCCGCCTGCGGGGTGCGGTCCTGGTACATCCAGAACGTCAGCTCCTTGCCGCCGCCCGACCCCGCTCCGCCGCCTCCGCAGGCGCCCGTCCCGGCCATCAGCACGACCGCCAGGGCACCGGTCAGAAGTCCTCGGCTCATTGCGCAACTCCTCAGTGGGGGGATGGCCAGACCATAATCTAAGCTCCGAAGAAAGTCAGGGGCCGCCCGGAAACGAGTCGGTAACACCGCCCGGGCAGCAACCCCTTTGAAGCTTGAACTAACATGGCCGAGCGATCGGGAGAGGACGGGGGACGTCGATGGGCACGTCAGGCCGCAGGACGGTGCGCGACCTGCGCAGAGGCAACCGGGCGATGCTCCTGCGCGCGCTCTACTTCGGCGGCCCCGCCAGCCGCAACGAGCTGTCCGCCGCCACCGGCCTCAGCCCGGCCACCGTCAGCACGATGACCGCCGACCTGCTGGCCGGCAACGTGATCGCCGAGGCCGGCCAGGTCGACTCCGACGGCGGCCGGCCCCGCGTGCTGCTCAAGGTCAACCCCGACTACGGCTACGCGGTCGGCGTGGACGTGGGGGAGACCCAGGTCAAGGTCGAGCTGTTCGACCTGGAGATGCGCGAGCGGGCGCGGGCGCACTACGCCGTACGCTCGGCCAAGCACGACCCCGAGCTGGTCGCCCGGCACATCCTGGCGGGCGTGGACGCCGTCATCGCCGAGGGCGAGGTGCCTCCCGAGCGGGTGCTCGGCGTGGGCGTCGGCGTGCCCGGCATCGTCGAGCCCGGCCCCGGCGGGGTGGTGCGGGCCAAGACGTTCGGCTGGCGCGAGGTGCCGCTCGGCGCGCTGCTGCGGGCGGGCACCGCGCTGTCCCGCCCGATGCCGCCGCTGTACGTGGACAACGGCGCCAAGACCATGGGCCAGGCCGAGCTGTGGTTCGGCTCGGGCAAGGGCACCCGCGACGCGATCATCGTCCTCATGGGGTCGGGGGTCGGCGGCACCGTGGTCACCGACGGCGCGATCTACCGGGGCGCGGGCAAGGCCGCGGGGGAGGTCGGCCACCTGAAGATCGTCGCGGGCGGGCGGGCCTGCCGGTGCGGGGCGCGCGGCTGCCTGGAGGCGTACCTGGGGGCCGAGGCGATCCTCGACCGGGCCGGGGTCGTCGCCGACTCGGCCGACGAGGAGAGCGCCCTCGCCCGGCTGCTGGACGAGGGCTCGCCGGTGATCGGCGAGAGCGTCGAGCTGCTCGGCGCGGGGCTGTCGAGCCTGGTCCACCTGTTCAACCCCGAGCGCATCGTCATCGGCGGCTGGGCCGGGCTCATGCTGGGCGGGCGGCTGCTGGCGGAGATCAGGGCGGCCACGGCGGCCAACACGCAGCTCCAGCCGTTCCAGCCGGAGACGGTCGTGCTCGGGCGGCTCGGGCCGGACGCGGTGGCGCTGGGGGCGGCCACGCTGGTGCTGGAGCCGTTCTTCCGGGAGGCCGCGCTGAGCGCTCCCGCTATTGCGTAGAAGTTAAATCAAGGCTTGACAGAAGTCGGCCGCGCGGGCACGCTCGGCGGGCGAGAGCGCTCTCTTCGCCCCCCTTCCCGTGAGGAGCAGCCGTGCCCCCTCGCCGACGACTCATCCTGGCCGTGCTGGCGGCCCTGATCGCCCCCTGCCTCGTGGCCGGCCCCGCGCGGGCCGCCGACCCCCTCCTGTCCCAGGGCAGGCCCGCGACCGCCTCCTCCACGGAGAACGGCGGCACGCCCGCCTCCGCCGCCGTGGACGGCGACACCGGCACCCGCTGGTCCAGCGCGTTCAGCGACCCGCAGTGGCTCCAGGTGGACCTCGGCGCCACCGCGTCGATCACCGGCGTCGTGCTGCGCTGGGAGACCGCCTACGCCACCGCCTTCCGCGTCCAGGTCTCCGCCGACGCCGCCACCTGGACCGACGTCTACTCCACCACCTCGGGCACCGGCGGCACCCAGAGCCTCGCCGTCTCCGGCACCGGCCGCTACGTCCGCGTGTACGGCACCGCCCGCGCCACCGGCTACGGCTACTCGCTGTGGGAGTTCCAGGTCTACGGCACCACGTCCGCGCCCCCGGGCGGCGGCGACCTCGGCCCCAACGTGCACGTCTTCGACCCCTCGATGTCCCAGGCGAGCATCCAGTCCACGCTCGACTCGATCTTCGCCCAGCAGGAGTCCAACCAGTTCGGCCCGCAACGGCACGCCCTGCTGTTCAAGCCCGGCAGCTACAACGTCAACGCCGACATCGGCTTCTACACCTCGATCGCCGGCCTCGGCCGCAACCCCGACGACGTCACCGTCAACGGCTCCGTCCGGGTGGACGCCGGCTGGTTCGGCGGCAACGCCACCCAGAACTTCTGGCGCTCGGCCGAGAACCTGTCCATCACGCCGTCCGGCGGCACCAACCAGTGGGCGGTCTCGCAGGCCGCGCCGTTCCGCCGCGTCCACGTGCGCGGCAACCTCAACCTCGCGCCCACCGGGTACGGCTGGGCCAGCGGCGGCTACATCGCCGACAGCCGCGTCGACGGGACCGTGCAGCCGTACTCGCAGCAGCAGTGGTTCACCCGCGACAGCCAGCTCGGCGGCTGGCTTAACGGCGTCTGGAACATGGTCTTCTCCGGCGTCGCCGGGGCGCCCGCCCAGTCGTTCCCCGAGCCGCCGTACACGACGCTCGACACCAGCCCCGTCACCAGGGAGAAGCCGTTCCTGTACGTGGACGCGGCCGGCGCGTACCAGGTGTTCGTCCCCGCGCTGCGGCAGAACACCCGCGGCGTGAGCTGGCCCGGCACCGGCGCCACCATCCCGCTCAGCCGCTTCTACGTGGCCAGGCCCGCCGACACCGCCGCCACCATCAACGCCGCCCTCGCCGCCGGCCTGAACCTGCTGTTCACGCCCGGCGTCTACCACGTCGGCCAGCCGATCAACGTCAACCGGGCCGGCACCGTCGTGCTCGGCCTCGGCTACGCCACGATCATCCCCGACAACGGCGTCGTGCCCATGCGGGTCGCCGACGTGGACGGCGTGCGGGTGGCCGGGCTGCTGTTCGACGCCGGGAGCGTCAACTCGCCGGTGCTGCTGGAGATCGGGCCGTCCGGCGCCGCCGCCGGGCACGCCGCCGACCCCATCAGCGTCCAGGACGTCTTCTTCCGCGTCGGCGGCGCGCACGCCGGCAAGGCCACCACCAGCCTGGTCGTCAACAGCGACCACACGATCATCGACCACATCTGGGCCTGGCGCGGCGACCACGGCACCGGCATCGGCTGGACCGTCAACACCGCCGACACCGGCCTGATCGTCAACGGCGACGACGTCACCGCGTACGGGCTGTTCGTCGAGCACTACCAGAAGTACCAGGTGGTGTGGAACGGGCAGCGCGGCCGGACGATCTTCTTCCAGAACGAGATGCCGTACGACCCGCCCAGCCAGGCGGCCTGGATGAACGGGTCCACGCGGGGGTACGCGGCGTACAAGGTGGGCGACGGGGTCACCGCGCACGAGGCGTGGGGGCTCGGGGCGTACTGCTACTTCAACGTCGACCCGTCGATCGTCGCCGAGCGCGGCTTCGAGGCGCCGGTCCGGTCAGGGGTGCGCTTCCACGACCTGCTGACCGTCTCCCTCGGCGGCAACGGCACGATCGCGCACGTCATCAACGCGACCGGCGGCCCCGCGCAGGGCACCGCCACGGTCCCGGTCAAGGTCGTCAGCTACCCGTGACCGCGTCCGGCCCGGTGCGCCTCACCCGCCGGCCGGGCGGAGGCGCACCAGGTCGCGGTCCAGGTTCCCGACGCCGCCCGCGCCCAGCAGCTGCAGGGTGCGCACCAGCTCGGCGCGCAGCAGCTCCAGCACCCGCGTGACACCCCCCTCGCCGCCCGCCATCAGCCCGTACAGGTAGGCCCGGCCGACGAAGCACGCCCGCGCGCCCAGGGCCACCGCCGCCGCCACGTCCGCGCCGCTGCGCACGCCGCCGTCCAAGAACACCTCCGTGCGGTCGCCGACCGCGTCCACCACCTCGGGCAGCAGCTCCAGCGGGGTGGGGGAGCGGTCGAGCTGCCGGCCGCCGTGGTTCGACACCACCAGGCCGTCCACGCCGACGGCCGCCAGGTCCTTCGCGTCGTCCACCCGCTGCACGCCCTTGACCAGCAGCGGGCCCTGCCACGCCGACCGGATCCACTCCAGGTCCCGCATCGTCACGGACGGGTCGAACATCAGGTTCGTGATGCCCGCCAGGTCGCCCGGCGCGCCGTCCACCGTCGCGAAGCGCAGCGGCTCGCTCGTCAGGAAGTCGAACCACCACGCCGGACGCCCGAGCGCCTGCAGCGCGCTGCGCCAGCGCAGGGACGGCGGGACCGTCAGCCCGTGCCGGACGTCGCGCAGCCGCGCCCCGGCGACCGGGACGTCCACGGTGACGACCAGCACGTCCATGCCCGCCTCGCGGGCCAGGGCGAGCATGTCCAGGCTGCGGGCGCGGTCGCGCACCACGTACAGCTGGAACCAGTTCCACCCGCCGGGCGCCGCCGCCGTCACGGCGGGGGCCGGGGTGGTGCCCATCGTGGACAGCGTGTACGGGACGCCCGCCCGCTCCGCCGCACGCGCCACGGCCCGCTCGCCCGCCCGGTGCATCATCCTGGTGAACCCGGTCGGGCCCAGCACGACCGGCATCGAGATGCGCCGGCCCAGGATCTCCACCGCCGTCGGGGCCTCGGCCACGTCACGCAGCACCCGCGGCCGGAACTCCACCCGCCGGAACGCCTCCGCCGCCCGCGCCATCGACCGCTCGCCCTCGGCCGCGCCGTCCACGTAGTCGAACACCATGCGCGGCGCCCGCCCGCGGGCCAGCCTGCGCAGATCGCCGACGTCCGCCGCGGCCGCCACCCGGCCGGCGCGGGACAGGCGCGGGCGCGGGGGCAGCACCTCACGCAGCTCCCGCCACCGGGGCAGGCGCCGCCGCTCCTCCGCGCTCCCGTCGATCCCCCGACGCTACCAAACCCCCGCCAACCCCGCCCCGCCCCTTTTCCGGAGCCCCGCCCGCCTGCCGCGTCCCGGCGGGTGCCGCGGGCGCTCCCCCTTCTCTCCGGAGGGATCGGTGGGAGCGTGATCGACGACCCGTTCCCCCTTGTCTCCGAGGGATCGGTGGGAGCGTGATCGACGGCCCGTTCTCCCTTGTCTCCGAGGGACCTCAGCTGTCTACGGTGGGTGCGTGATCGGCGGCCCGTTCTCCCTTGTTTCCGAGGGACCTCAGCCGTCTACGGTGGGAGCGTGATCGACGACCGCAGCGACGACGACGCCCCCGAACGCCTGGCGACCGCCTGGGCTCGCCTGGCCGGCACCTCGCCCGCCGCCCTGGCGACCGGCGCCGAGCTGATCGCCCGCTGGTCGGAGCCGCACCGCCACTACCACGACCGCGCCCACCTGGCCGCCGTCCTGGCCGCCCTGGACGACCTCGCCCCCGCCCCGGCCGCCCCGACAGCCGCCGCCGGCCCCGACGCGGTGCGCCTGGCCGCCTGGTTCCACGACGCCGTCTACGACGGCCGCCCCGGCTGGGACGAGGAGCGCAGCGCCCAGCTCGCGCAGTCCCGGCTCCCGGCCTGCGGCGTGCCGGCCGCCCTCGTCGCCGAGGCCGCGCGGCTGGTCCGCCTGACCGCCGCCCACGAGAGCGTCGCCCCGGCGACGCCGACGGGGCCGTCCTGTGCGACGCCGACCTGGCCGTCCTGGGCCGCCCCGCCGGAGGGGGCCGCGGCTCCTACGCCGCGTACGCGGCCGCGATCCGCCGCGAGTACGCGCACGTCCCCGACGAGCTGTTCAGGAAGGGCCGCGCCGGCGTCCTGCGCCGCCTGCTCGCCGCCCCGGCCCTCTACCGCACCGCCCGCGCCCGCGCCCTGTGGGAGGAGCGGGCCCGCGCGAACCTGGCCGCCGAGCTGGCGGCCCTCACCTCACCGGGGTGACCGCGGCGCGTGCCGTTTGCGCCGCCGCAGCCCCGCCGCGACCAGCCGCCGCAGCAGCTCCCGCGAGCTGACCGCCTCCGCCCCCAGCGACACCGCGCGCGCGTGCACCGTCTCGGGAACGTCGTAGTGGTCCCGGTCGAAGGCCCTCGGCGGCATGCCCAGCAGCGCCGCGAAGTCGTGCAGCTCGGCGAGCGAGTGGTCGCTGACCAGGTGCGACCACAGGAGCCCGCGCGGCCCCGGCCAGTTCGGGGGATCGATGAGAACGGTCACGACGTCCAGGGTAGGACGCGGCCGCGCACCTCGACGTCGGCGAGGTCCGCCACCACGATCGCGGCCCCGTGGGCGCGCAGCTCCCCGGCCCGGCCGCTCTCCCGCACGACCCCGATGACCAGCCCGAACGCCCCTTTGCCCGCCGCCTCCACGCCGGGCAGCGCCGCGTCCACGACGGCGACCCGGGCGGGCGGCAGCTCCAGGCGGCGCGCCGCCTCCAGGAGCTGGCCGGGGTCGGGCTGCCCCGGCAGGCCCAGCTCGGCGGCGTCCGCGCCGTCGACGATCACGTCGAACAGGTGCGACACCCCCGCCGCGTGCACCAGCTTGCGCCCGTGCCGGCTGGCCGAGACCGCCGCCGTCCGCGCGCCGCGCCGCCGCAGCTCGTGCAGCAGCACGACGGTGGACGGGAACGCCGCCACGCCGTACTCGTCCACCTGCGCCAGGAACGTGCGGTCCTTGGCCAGCCCGAGCCCGTGCACGGTGGGCGCGCCCGGCTCGTCGTCCGGCGTGCCCTCGGGCAGCGTCAGGCCGCGCGCGGCGAGGAAGGTGCGGATGCCGTCGAGCCGCGGCCGCCCGTCCACGTGGCGCAGGTAGTCCTCGCGGATGTCGAACGGCGCCGAGCGGCCGCGCAGGAAGGCGTCGAGGACGTGTTTCCAGGCGGCCGCGTGCCCCCGGGCGGTGTCGGTGACCGCCCCGTCGGTGCCGAGGACGACGGCGCCGATCCGCGTCAGGTCGATGACGGGCTCGTCAACAGGCTCGCTCACACTGCGAACGTAGCCCGTCTACCAGGCGACGGGTAGCTCTTTGACGCCGTAGACAATAGCGAGCTCGCGGAAGGGCACCTCGCCCGCGACCCGCAGCGTCGGGAAGCGGCGCAGCAGGGCGGGGAAGGCGATGCGCATCTCCATCTGGGCGAGCGGCGCGCCGACGCAGCGGTGGATGCCGTGCCCGAAGGCCAGGTGGGAGCCCTCGCGGCCGGGCCGGATCTCGTCGACGTCCTCGCCGAGGGCCCGGGGGTCGCGGTTGGCGCCGGCCAGCGAGCACAGCACCATCTGGCCCTTCTTGACCGGTACGCCGTGCAGCTCCAGGTCGTCGCGGGCGAAGCGCGGAAAGGCCACCTGCACCACGCTCATGTACCGCAGCAGCTCCTCGACGACGTCGTTGACGTAGCCGTCGACCTCGCGCACCTTGGCCGCCTGCTCCGGGTTGCGCAGCAGCCACAGCGTGCCGAGCGCGAGCATGCTGGTGCTGGTGTCGTGGCCGCCGGTCAGCAGGCCGTCGGCCATGCTGGCGAGCGTGCGGTCGTCCAGCTCGTCGCCGTGCTCGCGCAGGAGCTGGCCCAGCAGGCCGTCGCCCGGGTCGCGCCGCTCCCTGGCCACCAGCTCGGTCAGGTACGTCATCGCGTCGTTGATCGCCTGCAGCGACGCCTCGGGCCCGGCGGTGAAGTCGAAGCGGTCCTTGCTGATTTTCACGAAGCCGGCCCGCTCGTCGTACGGGACGCCGAGCAGCTCGCACACCACCAGCGACGGGATGGGCAGCGCGAACTCCTCGAACAGGTCCACCGGCATGCTCTCGGCGCCCTTGGCCTCGATCCGGTCGAGCGCCTCCTCGACCATGGCCTCGATGCGTGGCTCCATCCGGCGCAGCCGCCGCATGGTGAACTCGGGGGTGAGGAACTTGCGCAGCCGGGTGTGCTCGGGCGGGTCGCGGAAGCCCAGGCCGCCCGGGTCCTCCTGGTTGGAGCCGAGGCCGATGACGCCGGCGAAGTCGTTGCTGAAGCGTTCGTGGTCGCCGAGGACCGCGCGGACGTCCTCCCAGCGGGTGACGAGGTACACGGTCTGGTCACCCGGGATCTCCATCGGGAAGACCGGATGCTCGGCCCGGATGCGCGCGAGCTCGCCCACGGGGTCGAAGCCGTCACGCATGAACTGGACGAGCGGGAACTGGTTTTCTGACATCGATGTCCGTCCTGCTGGGATACAGCGCACTATCCAGGGATAAATCCCTCGATAGATGGTCCCACCCGGAAGGGCCGCCGGACCCCTCCGAAAGGACGAATTTACCTCTCAACCCGAAGACCGGTGCGTCCCCGGACGTCCCGTTCACCTGAACGCAATGAGCCTGGAACGGCCGGCTCCAGGCGCGTCCGGCGCACCGTGCGAAGGCCGTGGCACACCGTGCGAAGGCCGTGGCACACCGTGCAAAGGCCGTGGCGCACCGTGCGAAGGCCCCGGCGCGGCGGTCACCTGGAGGCGACCGCGCCGGTCACCTCGGCGGGCGGCGGCAGGGTCCGGTCGCGGGCGACCAGGCCCGGCTCGGGCAGCGGCGCCTCGGCCGCCAGCGACGGCGGCGCGGGCTTGGGGCGGCGCGGCTCGCGCACCCCGCCGTCGCCGCCCGGCCGGTCGTCGGGCGGGAGGTCGCCGCCGTCCGGCCCGTGGGGCTCCCCGGGCCCGAACCCGAGCCGCCGGCCCAGGGCTCCGCCGGTCAGGACGCGGCGCTTGCGCGATCGCTTGGTCACGCCCTCATTGTGCGTCCGGCCGCGGCCCAGGGGACAGGAGCGCATCGGGGGTGTCACTTCCAGGGCAGGCCAGGGGGCGCCTGTTGACCGTGGTAAAGCGGGGCAAACTGGGGCAGCAGACGGCGTTTGGCGTACAGATTGGCGACATTCTGCGATGATCTCGTCGCATAGAGCCGGAGTTAACGCCATCACGGATAGTGACTGATGCCGACATTCGAGGAAATCGCCGCCTTCGTCAACGAGAAGCCGGTCGCCACCGCGGTCATCGCCCTGCTCAGCCTCGTCGGGCTGGCGCTCGCGTTCCTGCTGCTGCGAATCGCCTGGAAAGCCTTCTCCTGGCTGTTCGCCAAGTACGTCGCCCCGCGTCCCGTCGAGGACGTCCTGACCGTCGTGGCCGCGTCCATCGCCACCGGCGTGTCGGCGCAGGGGATGTGGCGCTTCTCCGGTGACGTGCTCGGGCTGGACGGGCCGCTGCGGTTACTGCTGTTCGCGTTCATCGAGGTCGCCATCATCACCTCGGCCGTACGCGCCCGCCGCAACATGCGCGAGAACTACTCCGCCGGCATCGACGGCATCGCCGTGTGGGCGCTGACCTGCCTGACCGCCGTCCTGTCGTCCATGGACGCGCGCAGCCTGCCCGAGGCCGTCTTCCGGCTCGCCGCGCCGCTCGTGGCCGCCTGGCTGTGGGAGCGCGGCATGGCCATCGAACGCCACCGCATCCGCGGCACCGGCCGCATCAACTGGCGGCTCACCCCCGAGCGGCTGCTCGTCCGGCTCGGCCTGGCCGAGGTCAGCGACCGCACTGCCAGCGAGGTGGACGCGCACCGCAGGCTCACCCGCGTCGCGCTGGCCGCCAAGAAGGCCAAGGCGCTGCGCGAGGCCGGCGCCCCCGAGCGCAAGCTGCGCGCCGCGCTGGCCAAGCTCGACAAGGCCATGGACCAGGCCGTCGAGCACACCGGCCTGGCCGTCGACCCGGCCCGCCAGGAGGCGCTGCTGGCCCAGATCGCCGCGCTGTACAACACCACCGCCCTCATCGACGCCGACCCCCGCGTGCCCTGGGAGCACGACGCCGAGCAGCACCCCGTGCCCGCCCGCCCGGCGCTGCCGCCCGCCCTCGCCGAGCTCGTCGACGACGAGGACGAGGACGTCGAGGTGCTCGACACCACCCCGCAGGTGGTCTCCACCGCCGAGCGGGCCGCGCTGATGCGGGCCGCCCGCGTCTACTGGGACCGGCAGATCGCCAAGGGCATCGTGCCGCGCACCGTGGACATCGCCCAGGAGATCGGCATCTCGCTGGCCACCGCGCGCGAGTATCGTGCCCTGTGGAAGCTGGAGCCGCAGGCACACGCCCTCATCGAGGCGCTGTACCAGCAGCACGGCATCGTGGACACGGGCGCCTTCCCCGCCCTCGGGGCCGACGGGCGGGTGCTCGCCAAGCACTAGCGGCGGCACCCGGGGGGCAGACCTTGCGCGACCAGCGCACGCTCGAGCGCGTCAGGAAACTCCTGGCCAAGGCCGAGCGCACCGACAACGAGCACGAGCGGGCCACGTTCATGACGGCGGCCTCGGCCCTCATGGCCAAGCACGGCATCGACGCGCTGCCGCCCGCCGGCGCCCGGCAGGCCCCCGGCGACCGCGTCGTCACCCTGCCCGACCCCTGGGCCAGGGAGAAGGCCCGCCTGGTCAGCCTGGTCGCCCAGGCCGTGCGCTGCCGGCCCCTGCTCATCGGGCGCGGCGACGGCGGGCAGCGCGTGCACATCTTCGGCTTCGCCGCCGACCTGGAGCGCGCCGACCTGCTGGCCACGTCCCTGCTGCTGCAGATGGCCTCGGGGCTGGCCCGCGTCCGGCCGCCCGGCGGGAGCGCCTCCCCGCGCGCCTACCGGCGGTCCTGGCTGCTCGGCTTCACCGACGAGGTGTACCGGCTGCTGAGCGCGGCCGAGTCGCGGGCCGAGGCCGACACGGCGGCCGCCGAGCCGGGCACGGCGCTCGTCCTGGCCGACCGGCGCGCCGAGGTCGAGCGCGCCGTGGCCGCGCACTACCCGCGCATCAGGATGAGCGTGCCCCGCACCAGCGGCACCGGCTACCGCGACGGCGCCGCCGCCGCCCGCCACGCCGACCTCGGCCGCACCGGCATGCCCACCCCGGCCGCCCGCGAGCTCCGCTGACCCGCCTCCCGCCGGGTCAGCCGGCGAGCGCCGCCGACACCAGCGAGCGGGCCTCCTCCTGCACCTGGGCCAGGTGGTCGGGGCCGCGGAAGGACTCGGCGTAGATCTTGTACACGTCCTCGGTGCCGGACGGCCGGGCGGCGAACCAGGCGTGCTCGGTGGACACCTTCACCCCGCCGAGCGCCGCCCCGTTGCCCGGCGCCGCCGTCTGCACCGCCGTGATCTTCTCCCCGGCCAGCGACGACGCCGTCACCTGCGCGGCCGACAGCCTGCCGAGCACCGCCTTCTCCTCGCGCGTGGCCGGCGCGTCGACCCGCGCGTACGCCGGCTCGCCGAACCGCCCCACCAGGTCCTTGTAGTGCCCGCTCGGCGACTTGCCGGTGACCGCCAGGATCTCCGAGGCCAGCAGCGCCAGGATGATGCCGTCCTTGTCGGTGGACCACACCGAGCCGTCGCGGCGCAGGAACGACGCCCCCGCGCTCTCCTCGCCGCCGAACCCGAGCGAGCCGTCCAGCAGCCCCGGCACGAACCACTTGAAGCCCACCGGCACCTCGTACAGCTCGCGGCCCAGCGACCCGGCCACCCGGTCGATGATGCCGCTGCTGACCATGGTCTTGCCGACCCCGGCCGCGGCCGGCCAGCCGTCGCGGTGGGCGTACAGGTAGGAGATGGCGACGGCGAGGTAGTGGTTGGGGTTCATCAGGCCGCCGTCCGGGGTGACGATGCCGTGCCGGTCGGCGTCGGCGTCGTTGCCGGTGGCGAGGTCGTACCGGTCGCGGTTGGCGATGAGCGAGGCCATCGCGTACGGCGACGAGCAGTCCATGCGGATCTTGCCGTCCCAGTCGAGCGTCATGAACCGCCAGGTCGGGTCGACCAGCGGGTTGACCACGGTCAGGTCGAGCCGGTGCCGCTCGGCGATCTCCCCCCAGTACGCCACGCTCGCCCCGCCGAGCGGGTCGGCCCCGATGCGCACCCCGGCCGCCCGGATCGCGTCGAGGTCGACCACCGAGGGCAGGTCGTCCACGTACGTGCCGAGAAAGTCGTAACGCCCGGCCTGTCCGAGGGCCCGCGCGTACGGCACCCGCCGGACCCCGTCGAGCCCGGCGGCCAGCAGCTCGTTGGCGCGGTCCTGGATCCACCTGGTGGCGTCGGTGCCGGCCGGGCCGCCGTCCGGCGGGTTGTACTTGAAGCCGCCGTCGGACGGCGGGTTGTGCGACGGCGTGACCACGACGCCGTCGGCGAGCCCCGTCGTGCGCCCCCGGTTGTGGCGCAGCACGGCGTGCGAGACGGCCGGCGTCGGCGTGTAGCCGTCGCGCGTGTCGATGAGCACGTCGACGTCGTTGGCCGCGAACACCTCCAGCGCCGACACCCGCGCCGGCTCCGACAGCGCGTGCGTGTCGATGCCGAGGAACAGCGGCCCGTCCGTGCCCTGCTCGCGCCGGTACTCGCAGATGGCCTGGCTGGTGGCCAGGATGTGCCCCTCGTTGAAGGCGGTCCGCAGCGACGACCCGCGGTGCCCGGAGGTGCCGAACGCGACCCGCTGCCCCACCTCGGCGGGGTCGGGGCGCAGGGCGTAGTAGGACGTCACCAGCCTCGGGACGTCGACCAGATCGGCGGGCTGGGCGGGCTGTCCGGCGCGTTCGTGGCTCATGTAGGCCACTTTACAAACGGCGACCGGCGAGGCGGGTGACCGCGCCGGGCTGAGGGAAGTACATTCGCCTCAGCCCACCAGAATGGAGTTCTGTTTCGATGCGCTACGGATATTTCCTCAACGAGCCCAAGGGCTCCGACCCCATCGGCGGCCTCCGCGACCAGATCGCCCAGGCCGCGGCCGACGGCTTCACCTCGGCCTGGCTGTCCAACATCTTCGGCCTGGACGCGATCACCGCCCTCGTCGCCGCCGGCGTCCAGGCCCCGCCCATCGAACTCGGCACCGCCGTCGTGCCGACCTACCCCCGCCACCCCGCCGTGCTCGCCCAGCAGGCCATGACGGCCAACGCCGCGCTCGGCGGCCGCCTCGCGCTCGGCATCGGCCTGTCGCACCAGATCGTCATCGAGAACATGTACGGCTACAGCTTCGAGCGGCCCGGCCGGCACATGAAGGAGTACCTGGACGTGCTCATCCCGGCGAGCCGCGGCGAGCACGTCCGGTACCAGGGCGAGACGATCAAGGCCGACCTCAAGCTGAGCACGCCCGGCGCCGGCTTCCCCGTGCTGGTGGCCGCGCTCGGCCCGCGCATGCTCAAGCTGGCCGGCACCGTCGCCGACGGCACCGTGCTCTGGATGACCGGCCCGCGGACCGTCGCCGAGCACGTCGCGCCGGCCATCACGGCCGCCGCCGCCGAGGCCGGACGTCCCGCGCCGCGCATCGTGTGCGCGCTGCCGGTCTGCGTCACCGACGACCCCGAGGGCGCCGTCGCCCGCGCCGACGAGATCTTCCAGGTCTACGGGCAGCTTCCCTCCTACCGTGCCATGCTCGACAGGGAAGGCGCGGCGACCCCCGGCAACGTGGCCGTCGTGGGCGACGAGAAGACCGTGCTCGCCCGGCTCGAAGAGCTGGAACGGGCCGGGGTCACCGATTTCGTGGGCTCGGTGTTCGCCGAGCGGGAGCGCACCCGGAGCCTGCTGATCGGCGCGGCGAAGGGCTGAGACGGGAGAGTTCCCCATAAACTCCGGCAAGGTGAAGGGCGTGCTGCAAGGCATTGACGTGTCCAACTGGCAGGGTTCGGTCGACTGGTCCGGGCAGGCCGGCGCCGGAGTGGCCTTCGCCTTCGCCAAGGCGACCGAAGGCGGCGACTGGACGGACAAGTGGTTCGCGCGCAACTGGAACGGCATGCGCGAGAGCTGGCTCGTGTGCGGCGCGTACCACTTCGCCCGCCCCAAGGGCGACCCCGTCGAGCAGGCCAGGCACTTTCTCGCCACGATCAGGTCGGCCGGCGGCCTGCGCCGTGGCGACCTGATCGCGCTCGACCTGGAGACCGGCGACGGGCTGCGCCCCGAGCAGGTCGCCAGGTACGCGCGCCGCTGGTGCCACCACGTCCAGCGGCACACCGGCGTGCGTCCCTTCATCTACACCTTCCACTCCTTCGCGCACGGCGGGCACTGCGCCGGCCTCGGCGAACACCCGCTGTGGATCGCCAGCCCCGAGTCGCCGCGCGGCCGCCCCATCGTGCCCCGGCCCTGGAGCGAGTGGACCATTCACCAGTACGCGCAGAGCCCCATCGACCGCAACGTCTTCCACGGCACCCGCAAGGACCTGACAAAGCTGGGGTTTCACCCGCGATAGCATCGGTGTTCGTCACCGAAGCAGCCCCGGTGCCGGGCGCCGGGCGCGCGACCCCTAGGAGTCACCGTGTCAGCCGAGCTACACATCACCCTCGCCGGAGCCGAGCGTGTGGTGGCGGCCGGCACGACGGCCGGCGCGGCGCTCGACGCCGACGGCCGCACGGTCATCGCGGCCAAGGTCAACGGCGAGGCCCGCGACCTCGCCTGCGAGCTGGCCGACGGCGACGTGGTCGAGCCGATCGAGATCTCCAGCGACGAGGGCAGGGCGATCGTCCGCCACTCCACCGCGCACGTCATGGCGCAGGCGGTCCAGGAGCTGTTCCCCGAGGCCAAGCTGGGCATCGGCCCGCCCGTCGAGAACGGGTTCTACTACGACTTCGACGTCGCCCAGGCGTTCAACCCCGACGACCTCAAGCGCATCGAGAAGCGCATGCGCGAGATCGTCAAGGAGGGGCAGCTCTTCTCGCGGCGTCCCGTCGGCGACGACGAGGCGCGCGCCGAGCTGGCCGGCGAGCCGTACAAGCTGGAGCTGATCGGCCTCAAGGGCGGCGCCGCCGACGAGGAGTCGGTCGAGGTCGGCGCGGGCCAGCTCACCATCTACGACAACCTCGACGCCAAGAGCGGCGAGCTGCGCTGGAAGGACCTGTGCCGGGGCCCGCACGTGCCCTCCACCCGGTCCATCCCGGCCTTCAAGCTCATGCGCTCCGGCGGCGCGTACTGGCGCGGCAGCGAGAAGAACCCGCAGCTCCAGCGCATCTACGGCACCGCCTGGGAGTCTCGCGACAAGCAGGACGAATACCTCAAGCTGCTGGAGGAGGCCGAGAAGCGCGACCACCGCAAGCTGGGCGCCGAGCTCGACCTGTTCAGCTTCCCGCCCGAGCTGGGCAGCGGCCTGCCGATCTTCCACCCCAAGGGCGGCATCATCCGCAAGGAGATGGAAGACTACATGCGCCGGCGGCAGGCCGAGGCGGGCTACGAGTTCGTCAACACGCCGCACATCACCAAGTCGTCGCTGTTCGAGACCTCCGGCCACCTGCCGTGGTACGCCGAGGACATGTTCCCGGCCTTCGAGCTGGAGGGCGTCGACTATCGCGTCAAGCCGATGAACTGCCCGATGCACAACCTCATCTTCCGGGCGCGCGGGCGTTCCTACCGCGAGCTGCCGCTGCGGCTGTGCGAGTTCGGCTCGGTCTACCGCTACGAGAAGTCCGGCGTCGTGCACGGCCTGACCCGGGTGCGCGGCATGACGCAGGACGACGCGCACATCTACACCACCCGCGAGCAGATGGCCGACGAGATCAAGTCGCTGCTGCGGTTCGTGCTGAGCGTGCTGCGCGACTTCGGCCTCAACGACTTCTACCTGGAGCTGTCCACCCGCGACGACTCCGAGAAGTTCATCGGCGACCCGGCCGAATGGGAGGAGGCCACCGAGGCGCTGCGCCAGGTCGCCACCGAGTCGGGGCTCACGCTGAAGGACGACCCGGGCGGCGCGGCCTTCTACGGCCCGAAGATCTCCGTCCAGGCCAAGGACGCCATCGGCCGCACCTGGCAGCTGTCCACCATCCAGCTCGACCTCAACCAGCCCAAGCGCTTCGGCCTGGAGTACCAGGCGGCCGACGGCTCCCGGCAGACCCCGGTCATGATCCACCGGGCGCTGTTCGGCTCCGTCGAGCGCTTCCTCGGCGTGCTCACCGAGCACTACGCGGGCGCCTTCCCGCCCTGGCTCGCGCCGGTGCAGGTGGTGGGCATCCCGATCGCCGAGGCGCACGTCCCCTACCTGCAGGACGTCGCGAAGAAGCTGCGCGAGCACGGCATCAGGGTCGAGGTCGACACCGCCGACGACCGCATGCAGAAGAAGATCCGCAACGCGCAGAAGGCCAAGGTGCCCTTCATGCTGCTGGCCGGCGACGAGGACATCGCGGCCGGCGCGGTGTCCTTCCGCTACCGCAGCGGCGAGCAGAACAACGGCGTGCCGGTGGAGCAGGCCATCGCCGAGATCGTCAACAGCGTGGAGCGCCGCGTCCAGGTGTGACGCCCGCCGACGGACGAAGGGCGGGGCGGCCGTTGCCGCCCCGCCCTTCGTGCGTGTCCGCCGCGTCCTGCCGCCTTACTTGGCGAGCGGCTGGCCCTGCTTGTCGGTGAACTTCCCGACGAGGATCATGATGAAGTCGATCAGCACCCAGACCCCCAGGCCGCCGAGGGTGACGAGCTGCAGGATGCCCGTCCCGATCTTGCCGACGTAGAAGCGGTGCACGCCGAGCGCACCGAGGAAGAAGCAGAGCAGGACGGCCACGAGCCACGACTTGGGCATGAGGGAAGACCTTTCATGAGGGGACGGGCCGGGCGCGGAACAGGGCGCGCCCGGCCGGCGATGCCTGCGGGAGACGTTCGACCGCAGGGCACGAAACCTAGCAAGATCCCCCGGCTGCTCGCGGACTTTTCGGGTTTCGGTGACCTAACGGGAGAATAGGCGAAAGGTCACGGCGGGCCGGCCGCCGAACCGCTCGCCCGCCTCGCGCGCGAAGCCCTCGATGAGCGTGCGGGCGTACGTCTCCGGGTCCTCGTCCGTCAGGGCCTCCAGGTACGCGCGGTGCTCCATGAGTGAGCGCACGCCCCGCTCCAGGCCGTCCGTGACGTCCACGGCGTGCGTCGGCGCGTCGCTGCCCGCCACCGCGACCCACCGGACTCCGTTCCACGGCTCGGCCCCAGCCGCAGCCCCCTCGTCCGCCTTCGCGCCCGCTCCCGCGTCCGGGAAGATCCACCGGTTGCCGGCGTCCGCGGCGGCGTCCAGCACGGCCCGGCCCACCGCCCGGTGGTCCGGGGTGTTCCAGTACGTGCCGCCCCACGTGTCGTCGGCGTTCAGCGTGATCACCAGCTCGGGGCGGTGCCGGCGGATCACGGCGGCGAGGTCGCGGCGCAGGGCGGTGCCGTACTCGATGACCCCGTCCGGATGGCCGAGGAACTCCACCTGCCGCACCCCGACCACGGCGGCGCTGGCCCGCTCCTCGCGCTCGCGCACCGGGCCGCACTCGGCGGGCGCCAGCGTGTCGATGCCCGCCTCGCCGCTGCTGACCATCACGTACGTGACCTCGCGCCCGGCGTCGGTCCAGACGGCGACGGCGGCGGCGCAGCCGTACTCCAGGTCGTCGGGGTGGGCCACGATGGCCAGGGCGCGCTGCCAGTCCTCGGGCACGGGCTCCAGCTCAGTCTTCATGATCCTCACTCTACGGCGAACACCCGTGCGAATCGCCGCGAACCGGGTCAGCTCAAAACCGTCGCCGAGCGCCCCTCGTCCACCGTGTACGCGCCCGCGGGAAGCGCGCCGAGACCCGCCGGCCTCAGCGTCAGCGAGACCACGCCGCCAGGCAGGACCCGCGACTCCTCCGCCACGGCCGCGAACGTCGCGGGCGTCGCCCCGTCCGCGAACAGCCGCTTGCCCGCCCCGACGACGACCGGGTACTGCAGCAGCCGGTAGACGTCCACCAGCCCTGCCCGGTGCAGCGTCTGCGTGAGCCGCCAGCTCCCGTGGACCTGGAGCTCCTTGCCGGGGAGCTCCTTGAGCCGGCGGATCTCGCCGACCAGGTCGCCGCGCAGCACCGTCGCCGGGCTCCAGCCGGCCTCCTCGTCGGTCAGCGTCGAACTGGCGACGTACTTCGGCAACGTGTTGAGCCTGGACGCGATCAGGTCGTCCGGGTCGGTGACCTGCGACCAGTGCCCGCCGAGCAGGCCGAAGCTCGTGCGGCCGAACAGGAAGGCGCCGGCCTCGCGGAACCAGCCCTCGACGACCTCGGTCACGTGCGCCGAGACGTGCGGGACGAGCCACCCGCCGCGGTCGAAACCGCCCGAGCGGTCCTCGCCGGGGGCTCCTGGCCCCTGCATGACGCCGTCGAGACTGACGAAGATGTTGACGCTGAGCAGCACTGTTCCCCTCCAGGGAGCCGGGTCGCGGACGGCCGGCCGTGACCGGCCGACAGGTGGACGCTAGCTGCCGGGCCCGGGGCGGGTCTTGTACAGGAACGACATCGCGGCCGGGCCGCCCGCCTGCAGCTCGCGCGCCGTGCGCCTGACGTAACGGCGTAGCGCGTGCGCGAGGTGGGCCTGGTCGTAGTACCCGAGCGTCTCGACGGCCGTGCGCCAGTCACGGCCGTCGCGCAGCATCGTGGCGGCGGCGTTCGCGCGGTCGATCTGCGTCACGGCGGTCCGCGACAGCCCGGTGATCGCGCGGTAGCGCCGCTGCAGGGTCCGCAAGGTGGGGCCGGCCGGCCCGTTCGCGGCGGGCCCGGGCCCGTGCTCCCCGTCCTGCTCCCCGTCCTGCTCCCCGCACAGCTCCACGTCCTGCTCCTCGTCCCCGAGGCGTGACCGCACCAGCAGCCCCGCGTCCAGCAGCCGCCGGACGAAGTGCTCGACGTTGTCGTACGTCGGCGCCTCCCAGTCCTGGCCGCCGAGGACGATCCTGCCCGCGTCCGTCACCGGGAACGGCACGTACCCGTCGACGACCGCAGCCGCGGGAAACGGCCGGAGAACCGTCCCGAACGCGAGCCGGACCCCGAGGAACTCGGTGTCCGGCGGGACCGGCGCGGCGCTCGCCCTCGTCTCCGGGCCGCGCAGGCCGGCGAGCAGGCGTCCCCGCGTCCGCGAGAGGATCAGGTGCGGGCAGGTGCGCGCCGCCGACGTCATCGTGTCCGCCGCGTCGCTGCGGGTGCGCCACACGAGATCGACGACGCCCGCGCGGATATCGGTGTCGCGGTGCTCGAACCGCAAGGCCATGGCTTCCCGGGCCTCCCCTCCGCTGAGGCTCCCGTCGCAGCGTAGAGGCAGCGTCGCGGCCGCTCTCGCCCGGGGTGCCCGGCCGGGTCCCGGCCGCGCCCGGAACCGGCGGACGCCCGGCTGTGGTCCTATGCTGCTAGTTATGCACGATCAGGCAGGAGCCGGGGCCCCGGACAACTTCGAACGTCTCTGGACCCCGCATCGCATGGCCTACATCAAGGGCGAGAACAAGCCGACGGGCACCGGCCCCGACGACGGGTGCCCGTTCGACGCCATCCCCAGGATGAGCGACGAGGACGGCCTGGTCGTGGCCCGCGGCGAGAGCGTGTACGCCGTGCTCAACCTCTACCCCTACAACTCCGGCCACCTGATGGTCGTCCCCTACCGGCACATCTCCGACTACGACGAGCTGCGCCCGGAGGAGATGGTCGAGCTGGGCGAGTTCACCCAGAAGGCGCTGCGCGCGCTGCGCAAGGCCAGCGGGGCGCAGGGCTTCAACGTCGGCATGAACCTCGGCCACGTCGCCGGCGCCGGCATCGCCGCCCACCTCCACCAGCACGTCGTGCCGCGGTGGGGCGGCGACACCAACTTCATGCCGGTCGTCGCCCAGACGAAGGTGCTGCCTCAGCTACTTCGCGACACGCGCCAGCTCCTCGCCGACGCCTGGCACTGACTCCTCCCGCCCCACCAGCACGCCGATGCCGGTGGCCAGCAGCAGCGGCACGGCCAGCGCCAGCGCCATCGACAACACCGCCGCGCCCGAGTCGTTGACGAGCATCCCGACCACGCCGGCGACCATCGTGCCGATCAGCCCCGCCCGCAGCGCGGGGGAGTGCTCGAAGGCCGCCGGCACCACCCCGGCCGACGCCTGCTCGGGACGCAGGATCGCGTACACGAGGAAGGCCACCGCCACGATCACGATCGGCATGAGGTTTGGGCTCAGCAGCGTGCCCAGCATGGCCTGGAGCTTGCGCCAGATGACGTCGAACGCCTCGCCGGTCAGCACCTGCCCCACGAACCGCCCGAGGTGCGTCTGCTCGCTCGGCGGCTTGAGGTAATTGAGCCAGGCGAACGTCATCACGATCACGCCGCCGGCCACGCAGAACAGCGCCAGCTTCACCAGCGACACCCGCTTGCCCGACAACACGAGCGCGGTCACCGCGATGCCCGGCACGAACGCGATCACGCCGCCGAAGTCGCTGCCCAGCCCCGAGCCGCCGAGCACCATGGCCCCGGCCCCGAGCACGACGATCGCGGCCAGCCCGGCGCGGCCCGGCCAGCGGTGCGCGATCGCCGTCGTGGTGAGCAGCGTGCCCGTGGCGAACAGCGCGAACGGGATGTTGCCCAGCCCGAAGTAGCGGGCGCCCTGCTCGGCGCTGTAGCCCATGAAGCTGTTGAGCTGGAGCGTGGTGCCGGTCAGCAGGTCACCGGCCAGCGTGAGCGCGGTGACGCCGGCGACCACCGCCAGCGGGCCGAGCGGCCGGCGCCGCCACGGCCCGGCCAGCGCCAGCGCGACGATCACCGCCCACCAGGCCAGCATGCCGCCGAAGAGCTGCGCGTGCGTGGCCCACGGCAGCAGGTTGACCAGGAACGAGGTGACCGGCAGCGCGGCGAGGGCCACCGCCGCGACCCGCACCCACGGCAGGCCCTTGCGGCGGCGCAGCAGCAGGAACGCCAGCACGTAGAACAACACCTGCAGGACCGCGAGCCCGGTGAAGTACTGGCCCTTGGCCGAGCGCATGGTCTGCGCGGTCTCGTCGGCGCGGGCCATCCGCTCGAACGTCGCGCCGCGCTCGCCGACCGTCATCGGCACGCCCACCACCGTGGCCGGGACGGGCACGCCGAGCTGGGTCAGCACGGTGGCGGTGAGGTCGGGCAGGATCGAGATGTCTGCGCGGCGGGTGGAGGCGGCGCCCAGCGTGCGGCCCTCCGCGCCGGGCTCGCGCAGCGCGGCCACCCGCAGGTGCGGCACCGAGCCGTGGTCGGACAGCCCGGCCAGCAGCACAGTCGTGCCCGCCGGCAGGATCGACAGCAGCGCGCCCGCCTTGGCGTCGGCCAGTCTCAGCGCGGCGCGGCGCGCGGCGGCGGGAAGCTGCTCGGGCGTCTTCGGCAGCCGGTCGCCTCTGAGGTAGGGGCGGACGAGGTCGTCCACGTCCATGGCGATCATCCGGCACCGCTCCAGGTCGGCGGCGCCGAGCCGGTCGGCGGAGGCGTGGTAGCGCGGCACCTGGCCCTGGCGGTCGGCCAGCGCGAGCGCGGCGCCGGGGCCGATCGCGATCGAGCACTGGCCGGCGGCCTTCAGCGCCTCGCCCAGGTTGCCGGCCTCGCGCTGGCCGGCCACGTCGATGAGGTAGCGGTAGTCGGGGATGACCGCGCCCTCGCCGCGCTGCTCCGGGGCCGGGGGCGCGCCGCAGCCGTAGCCGACGGCCGAGCGGGTGCCGGCCGAGACCGTGAGCCAGCCGTCGTAGGGGCAGGTGACGTTGCCGACGGTGCGGACCGAGAGGGAGCCGATGGCGCTCGCCCCGGCCAGCGCCCACAGGTTGGGGGTGTCGGCCTGGGTCAGGTCGTTCCAGTGCAGGGCGGGGACGCCGATGAGCGCGACCCGCGTGGCGGCGGCCGCCCACGAGAACGCCCGGCCCGCCACCACCCCGGAGGAGGCCGTCCCGGAGGACGCTGTCCCGGAGGAGGCTGTCCCGGAGGAGGCTGTGGCCTGGGCGGGCACGGCGGTCTGGCGGCCGGAGGCGGCGGCCTGAGCGGACCCGGCGCCCTGAGTGGTGGCGGCCGTCTCGGCGTACGCGGCGACCGGGGCGGCGGTGGTCCGGGTGGTCGCGGGGGTGTCGGCGGCGGCGGGGGGTGCCGTCGCGGTGAGCAGCCCTTGGCCGGCCAGTTGCTGGCCGAGCAGCACGGCCAGCACGATCAGCGCGCGCCTCACCTCAGGGACCTCCAGGGACTCGATGGGCGTCGTGTCGGCGGCGCGGCCCGCGCCGCCGGACGCGACTACCCTCTCATGCCCCGGACCCGCCACAGGCCGGTTACGCGTACGGAGGATCCAGCTTCACGAAGCAGCGGCAGCAGTGGCGGCGGCGTCGGTGGCGGGGCCGGTAGCGGGGCCGGTAGCGGGGTCGGTGGCGGGGTCGGCGGCGGGGACCGGGGTGAGCCAGTGGCGGTAGCGGTCGTCGCGGCCGTGCGTGGCGGCCTCGTAGGCGTCGGCCAGCTTGGCCGTGACCGGTCCCGGCCCGCCCAGCTCGCGCCCGTCCACCGCGCTGACGTGGGCGACGCCTGCCCCGGTCCCGCACAGGAAGATCTCGTCGGCGGCGTACAGGTCCGTCCGCAGCAGGTCCTGCCGGGCCGACGGCACGCCGAGGTCGGCGGCCAGCCGTTCGAGGGTGTCCTGGGTGATGCCCTCCAGCGCCCCGGCGCTCGGCGGCGGGGTGAGCAGCCGCCCGTCGCGCACGACGAAGAGGTTCGCGCCGGTGCACTCGCTGACGTACCCGGCGGCGTTGAGCAGCACGGCCTCGTCGTAGCCGGCGTCCACGGCCTCGTCCTTGGCCATCACGGAGTTCAGGTAGGGGCCGGTGGCCTTGGCCGCGGCCGGGACGACCCGGTGGTCGTTGCGCTGCCAGGAGCTGACCATGAGCCGCACCCCGGAGGTGCCGAGCAGCGGCGGCCACTCCCAGCTCGCGATCGACACGACGGTCGGGCAGCGGCGCGCCGCGATGCCCATCTCGCCGTAGCCGCGGTGTGCCAGGTGCCGGACGTAGCAGGAGGCGTGCCCGTTGGCGGCCACCGTCGCGAGGGTGGCCGCGCGCAGCTCCTCCGGCGTGTACGGCAGCGGGAGCCCCACCATCCGGGCGCTGCGCGCCAGCCGCCGCAGGTGCTCCTCCAGCCGGAACACCGCGGGCCCGCCGGGCGTGTCGAACACCCGGGTGCCTTCGAGGACGGCGGTGCCGTAGTGCAGGGCGTGCGTCAGGACGTGCACGCGCGCCTCACCCCAGGGGACCAGCTTCCCGTCCATCCAGATGTACGCGGATTCGCGCACTGCGCCACCCTCTCCCCGATGGCCGCTATCAAGACGGCCTTCTGTGCCAATTGCAAGATAATTGGCACAATAACGGGATAATAGTGGCATGGGAAGGGATGAAAACCTCGTCACGCTCGTCCGGGACCGCCTGCGCCTGCACCGGGGCACCCCCAGCCGCAGGCTCGCCGGCGCGCTGGCCGACCTGGCCCAGACCGGGGCTCTGGCCCCCGGCGCCCGCCTGCCCTCGGAACGCGACCTGGCCCAGGCCGTCGGCCTCAGCCGCGGCACGGTGGCGGCCGCGTTCAACGTCCTGTGCGAGGAGGGCATGTGCGAGCGGCGGCACGGCAGCGGCACGTACGTGCTGGGCACGCCCTCGTTCGGCGGCCTGCTGCAGGGCGGCGCGGTGGTGGCCGACCTGTCCACCTCCGTCGTGCCCGACCCCTCCCACCTGACCGTGCCCCCGATCGAGCCGGCCGCGCTGCTGCGCGCGCCGAGCGGCCACGGCTACGACGCCATGGGCGACCCCCGGCTGCGGGCGCTGCTGCGCGCCGGCGCGGCCGTGGCCGGGCCGGAGGGCGGGGGAGAGGTGCTCGTCACCTCCGGCGCGCAGCAGGGCATCGACCTGGCCGTACGGGTGCTGCTGCGTCCCGGCGACCGGGTGCTGGTGGGCGACCCGACCTACGGCGGCGCGCTGAGCGTGCTCCGGCGCGCGGGCGCGGTCGCGGTGCCGCTCGACCTGACCTCGCCCGCCGCCGTCGAGGACGCGCTCGCCCGGCACCGCCCGGCCGCGGTCTACGTGGTCCCGGTCGAGAACCCGACGGGCGCGGTGCCCGTGCTGCGGCACGTCGCCGAGCTGGCCGCCGCCGCGGACGTGCCGCTCGTCGAGGACCGCACGCTGGCGGCCCTCGTGCACGACGGCGCGCCGCCGCCCGGGCCGCTCGCGCCGCTGCACCCGTACGGGACCGTGACGGTCGGCTCGTTGTCGAAGGTGCTGTGGGGCGGGCTGCGGGTGGGCTGGCTGGCCGCGCCCGAGCCGCTGCTGGCCCGGCTGGTGGACGCCAAGCTCGACGCCGACCTCGCGACCAGCGCCGTGGCCCAGCGGCTGGCGGCCGGCCTGCTGGAGCACAACCCGCCCGGCCCGTGGCTCGCCGAGCTGGCCCGCCGCCGCGACCACTTCGCCGCCGCGCTGTCCGCGAGGCTGCCCGACTGGTCGTGGGAGCGCCCGGCGGGCGGCCTGTCGGTGTGGGCGCGGCTGCCGGGCACCGACACCGACCGGTTCGCGACGGTGGTCAGGCAGGAAGGGGTGGCGGTGGCGCCCGGCTCGTTGTTCTCGCCGGACGGCCGCCACCGCGACCGGCTGCGCCTCAGCTTCGCCCTGCCGCCCGCCCTCCTCGACCAGGCGGTCGCGGGCCTGGCCCGCGCCTGGGCCGCCCGCGACACGGCCCGCGACACGGCCCGCGACACGGCCCGCGACGCCGGAGGCTGACGCCGGGGCCGGCCGTCCGGGTCAGCTCACCTTGACGCGTGCCGGCTTGCTCTCGTGGGTGAGCCGGTCGAGCGAGGTGACCAGGTACGTCCCGGCGGCCTTGGCCTGGTACGACGGGCTGGTGACGACGGCGACCAGGCTGCGCGCGTCGGTGGCGTGGCAGTCGTCGCCGGACTGCGGCACCTGGTAGACCGCGTACGCGCGGGCCCCCTGCGCGGCCGTCCACGACAGCGTGCGGCCGTTCGCCCGCACGCCGGCCGGCTTGGCCGGGGCCTGCCCGCCGCGGTCCTTCATCAGCGGCAGCAGCGCCGGGCGGCTGTAGAACTCCTTGACCACGCGGTCCATCGCGCCCAGCGGGTTGGCCAGGAGGTTCTTGGCGCTGAAGTAGACGTCGCCCTTGACCTCGGGGTACTTGCGGTTGAGCGACAGGTGCCCGGCCAGCTCGCCCGCCTTGGACCAGGACTGGTCGGCGCCGACCCGGTAGAGGGCCTGGCCGATGTACAGGTGCACGCCGGTGCCCTTGACGGCGCCGGCCCACCAGGGCATCAGCTCGCGGTAGTCGGCCGCGGCGAAGCCGCGCGGCCAGTAGAGCTGCGGCATGATGTAGTCGACCGTGCCGGCCTTGATCCAGGCGCGGGCGTCGGCGTAGATCGAGTCGTAGGCGGACATGCCGGAGGTGTCGGACCCAGCAGGGTCCTGGGCCTTGTTGCGCCAGATCCCGAACGGGCTGATGCCGAACTTCACGTAGCTCTTGCGGGCGTGGACGGACTTGTCGACCTCGGCGACCAGCTTGTTGACGTTGCCCCGCCGCCATTCGGCCAGGCTCTGGCCCTTGCCGTACTTGGCGAAGGCGGCCTTGTCGTTGAACTGCCCGCCCTCGCCCGGGTACGGGTAGAAGTAGTCGTCGAAGTGCACGCCGTCGACGTCGTAGCGGCTGACGACGTCGTCGACGACCTTGACCACGTGCTCGCGCACCTGCGGCAGGCCCGGGTTGTAGTAGAGGCGGCCGCCGTACTTGACGACCCAGCCGGGGTGCTGCCTGGCCGGGTGGCCGGCGGGGAGCTGCGAGACGTCTGACTCGTAGGCGGCGCGGTACGGGTTGAACCAGGCGTGGAACTCCAGGCCGCGCTTGTGGGCCTCGCCGATGAGGAACGGGAGCGGGTCCCAGCCGGGGTCCTTGCCCGCGGTGCCGGTCAGGAACTTCGACCACGGCTCCAGCGACGACTTGTAGATGGCGTCGGAGGCGGGCCTGACCTGCACGAAGACCGCGTTGAGGCGGCGCTTGACGGCGGCGTCGAGGATCTTGACGTACTGGGCCTGCTGCTGCGCCTGCGACAGCCCCGGCTTGGCGGGCCAGTCGAGGTTGGTCGTGGTCGCGATCCAGACGCCGCGCAGCTGGCGCTTGGGGTAGCGGGCGTCGGGCTTGCAGGCGGCCGCGGCGGCGCTGTCGGCGGCGCCCTCGGCGGCGGTGGTGCTCTCGGTGGTGCTCTCGGCGGTGGTCGTCTTCTTCTTGCTCGCGGCGGGGCTCTCTCCGGCTCCGGGGCCGAACAGGTAGGCGGCCGTGGTGGTGGCGACGGCGAGAGCGGCGGCGGCCAGGAGCGGGCGTCCAGTTCGCATAGTGCCACCCAGTGTGGCAGCTCAGAGCCGGTGATCGGTCCAAAAGAAAAGAAATGAAACTGTGATGCCTTTGTGATAGTTCGCTAGGTCTGGGCCGGGAGGGACCCGATTTGCCCTCCCGGCTCCCCAGCTCGGTGCACGCTCAGTCCGTGGCCGCCACCTTGCTCGCCAGGTTCGGCGGCAGTGGCTCGTAGCGCAGGAACGAGCGCGTGAACGTGCCCGTCCCGTGAGACATCGAGCGCAGGTCGATGGCGTACCGGGTGATCTCCAGCTCGGGCACCTCGGCCCGCACCAGCGTGCGCCCGGTGCCGACGGGCTCCGTGCCGAGTACCCGCCCGCGCCGCGACGACAGGTCGGACATCACCGAGCCCACGTAGTCGTCGGCCACCAGCACCGACAGCTCGTCCACCGGCTCCAGCAGCAGCGTCGGCACCTTCGCCGCCGCCTCCTTCAGCGCGAGCTGGCCGGCGATCTGGAAGGCCATGTCGGAGGAGTCGACCGAGTGGGCCTTGCCGTCGTACAGCGTGACGCGCACGTCCACCATCGGGTAGCCGGCGACGACGCCGCGCTCCATCTGGGCCCGCACGCCCTTCTCCACCGACGGGATGAACTGCCGCGGCACCACGCCGCCCACGATCTTGTCGACGAACTCGAACCCGCCGCCGGAGGGCAGCGGCTCGACCTCGATGTGGCAGATCGCGTACTGGCCGTGGCCGCCGGTCTGCTTGACGTTGCGGCCCATCGCCTGGCACCGGCCGCCGAACGTCTCGCGCAGCGGCACCCGCAGCTCGATCCGCTCGACCTCGACGCCGTAGCGCTTGGACAGCCGGTCGAGCAGCACGTCGGTGTGGGCCTCGCCCATGCACCACAGCACGAGCTGCTTGGTCTCGGCGTTGTTCTCCAGCCGCAGCGTCGGGTCCTCGGCGACCAGCCGCGACAGGGCCTGCGACAGCTTGTCCTCGTCGGCCTTGGACTTGGGCCTGATCGCCACCGGCAGCAGCGGGTCGGGCATCGTCCAGGCGGTCATCAGCAGCGGGCGCTCCACGTCGGAGAGCGTGTCGCCGGTCTCGGCCCGCGACAGCTTGGCCACGGCCACGATGTCGCCCGCCACGCCCTTGGGGATCGGGCGCTGGTGCTTGCCGAGCGGGCACGACAGCGCGCCGACGCGCTCGTCCACGTCGTGGTCCTCGTGCCCGCGCTCGGCCAGGCCGTGCCCGGAGACGTGCACGGTCATGTCGGGGCGCAGCGTGCCGGAGAAGACGCGGACCAGGCTGATGCGGCCCACGTACGGGTCGCTGGTGGTCTTGACGACCTCGGCCACGAGGGGGCCGTCGGGGTCGCAGGCGACGCCGCCCACCGGCTTGCCGGACACGTCGGTGATCTCCGGCATGGGGTGTTCGAGCGGCGAGGGGAAGCCCTGCGTGATGACCTCCAGCACCTCCTGCGTGCCGACGCCCGCGCCGCTGCACAGCACCGGGTAGAAGCTGCCCCGCGCCACGGCCTTCTCCAGGTCCTCGATGAGGACCTTGACGTCGATCGGCTCACCCTCGAGGTAGCGCTCCATGAGCGACTCGTCCTCGCTCTCCTGGATGATGCCCTCGATCAGGCCGCCGCGGTGCTCCTCGATCTGCGCCGAGTAGTCGGCGCCGGGCTCCTTCTCGGTGCGCTCGCCCGTGGCGTAGTTGTAGAACTTCTGCGTCAGCAGCCCGATCAGCCCGTTGACGTGCCCGTTGGTGATCACCGGCAGGTAGAGCGGCGCGACGCCGTCGCCGAAGATCTCCTGGCAGGTGGCGAGCACCTCCTCGACGTTCGCGCGCTGGTGGTCGATCTTGGTGATGACGACCGCGCGGGGCATGCCGACCTGGGCGCACTCCTCCCAGAGCATCTGGGTGAGCCCGTCGATGCCGTCGGAGGCCGACACGACGAACAGCGCGGCGTCGGCCGCGCGCAGCCCGGCCCGCAGGTCGCCCACGAAGTCGGCGTAGCCGGGGGTGTCGATGAGGTTGATCTTGATGCCGTTGTGCGTCACCGGCGCGACGGACAGGTTGACCGACCGCTGCTGCCTGACCTCGACCTCGTCGAAGTCGCTGACCGTGGTGCCGTCCTCCACCCGCCCCGGGCGCTGGATGGTGCCCGTGGCGGCCAGCAGCTGCTCGACGAGGGTCGTCTTGCCCGCTCCCGAGTGGCCGACCAGCACGACGTTGCGTATCGCATCCGCCCGGTCGGCCGCGGGTGCCCTGCCCGCGGCTCCCACGGCGTTGCCCGAGTTCTTCTCCGCCACATCAGCCTCCCGCACGTCGATGTCCGTCCCGGCGCCGCGCCCCGCGGAACGTGCTGGAAACCGCATGGACGCGGTGTGTTCACCAAATACCCGTGTGGCGGATATCACAAGGGGGGCGGGGCAAAGAAACCGCCTCGCCTCCCGATGGCCTACGATCGGACGGCGATGCTCAAACTCCTGCGCCCGGCCATGACCCGGATACTCACCCCGCTGGGCAGGGCCCTCGTGAGCCGCGGGATCGGCCCGGACGCCGTCACGGCGATCGGCACCCTCGGCACCGTCGTGGCCGCCCTGACCTTCTTCCCCCTGGGCCTGCTCACCTGGGGCGCCCTCGTGATCACCGTCTTCGTGCTGTTCGACCTGCTCGACGGCGTGGTGGCCCGGCTCGGCGGCAAGGGGGGCAGCACCTGGGGCGCGTTCCTCGACTCCACGCTCGACCGGGTCGCCGACGCCGCCATCTTCGCCGGCCTGATCTTGTATTTCGTCCTCAGAGGCGACACCCTGATGGCGTCGGTCACGCTGGCGTGCCTGGTCGCGGGCGCCCTGGTCTCCTACGCCAAGGCCAGGGCCGAGGGGCTCGGGCTCACGGCCGACGTCGGGCTGGCCGAGCGGCCGGAGCGGCTGGTCGTGGCGCTGGTCGCGACCTTCTTCTCGGGGCTCGGCGTGCCGTACGTGCTGGCGGCGGGGATGTGGCTGCTGGCCGCGGCCAGCGTGATCACCGTGGGCCAGCGGGTGTGGCACGTGTACGAGCAGGCGAGGGAGAGATGAGCGGGAAGACGTCGTTCGGCGACCGCGTGGTGGCCGCGGGCTTCGCGGCCGGCTGGAAGCTCGTGCCGCTGCTGCCCGAGCGCCCCACGGCGGCGGTCTTCCGGCTGCTGGCCGACCGGGTGTGGGCCCGGCGCGGCAAGTCGGTGCTGCGGCTGGAGTCCAACCTGGCCAGGGTCACCGGCCTGGAGCCGGGCGGCCGTGAGCTGCGCGAGCTGGCCAGGGCGGGCATGCGCTCGTACTTCCGCTACTTCCACGAGGTCTTCCGGCTGCCGAGCATGAGCGGGGCCGAGATCCTGCGCCGCACCCACGTCATCGGGGCCGAGCACGTGCACGACACGGTGGCGGCCGGCCGGGGCGTGGTGCTGGCGCTGCCGCACATGGGCAACTGGGACGAGGCCGGGGCCTGGCTGGTGCAGGCCGGCCACCCGTTCACGACGGTGGCCGAACGGCTCAGGCCCGAGTCGTTGTTCCGCCGCTACACCGCCTTCCGCGAGAGCCTCGGCATGGAGGTGCTGCCGCTGACCGGCGGCGACGGCCACACCTTCGCCGCCCTCGCCCAGCGGGTGCGCAAGGGCGGCGTGGTGTGCCTGCCCGCCGAGCGCGACCTCACCAACACGGGCGTGGAGGTGCGCTTCTTCGGCGCGGCCACCAAGATGCCTGCCGGGCCGCCGCTGCTGGCCGTGCAGACCGGCGCGGCGCTGCTGCCCGCCACCGTCTACTTCGTGGGCGACGACTGGGGCATCCACATCCACGAGGAGCTGCCGGTGCCGGCCGAGGGCACCCGCCAGGAGAAGGTGGCCGCGCTGGCCCAGGGGCTGGCCGAGGTGTTCGAGAAGGGCATCGCCGAGCATCCGGAGGACTGGCACATGCTGCAGCGGCTCTGGCTGGACGACCTGCCGCCGGGGGCCGCCCGATGAGGGTCGGCATCGTCTGCCCCTACTCCTGGGACATGCCGGGCGGCGTCAAGCAGCACATCGACGACCTGGCGCAGGCGCTGATGGCGCAGGGGCACGAGGTGTCCGTGATCGCCCCGGCGGCCGACGACGACGAGCTGCCCGCGTACGTGACGGGGGCGGGCCGGGCGGTGCCGGTGCCGTACAACGGGTCGGTGGCGCGGATGTCGTTCGGCTTCCTGTCGGCGGCGCGGGTGCGGCGGTGGGTGCGCACCGGCGGGTTCGAGGTGCTGCACATCCACGAGCCGCTGATCCCGAGCCTCGGCGTGCTGGCCTGCTGGGCGGCGAGGGGGCCGATCGTGGCGACCTTCCACGCCTCCTTCACCCGCTCGCGGGCGATCGCGGTGGCCGAGCCGCTGCTGCGCAGCGCCCTGGAGAAGCTGAGCGGCCGCATCGCGGTCTCCGACGCGGCCAGGAAGAGCCTGGTCGAGCAGTTCGGCGGCGACGCCGTGCTCATCCCCAACGGCGTGACCGTCGCCCGCTACGCGCAGGCCGAGCCGCTGGACGGCTGGGGCCCCGACGGCCGCACCATCGGCTTCCTCGGCCGCATGGACGAGGAGCGCAAGGGGCTGCCGATCCTGCTGGAGGCGTTCGCGGCGCTGGCCGCCGAGCGCCCCGAGGTGCGGCTGCTGATCGCCGGGCCCGGCGACGAGAAGGACGTCTACGAGCGCGTGCCCGGCCGCTTCCACGACCGGGTGACGGTGCTCGGCATGGTGAGCGAGGCCGACAAGATCCGCGCCTACCACTCGGTGGACGTCTTCTGCGCGCCCAACACCCGCGGCGAGAGCTTCGGCATCGTGCTGGCCGAGGCCATGGCCTCCGGCGCGACCGTGCTGGCCAGCGACATCCCGGCCTTCCGCAAGGTGCTCGGCGAGGGCCAGGCGGGCGCGCTGTTCGCCAACGGCGACGCGGCCTCGCTGGCCAGGGAGGCGGCCGCGCTGCTCGACGCGCCCGAGCGCCGGGCCAAGCTGGCCGAGGAGGCGCTGGTGGCGGTCAGGAAGTACGACTGGTCCACGGTGGCGCGCGACGTCGTGCGCGTCTACGAGACCGTCACCGCGGCCGGCGCGGGGCGCGTGGAGGAGGACCTGTGACCTCCACCATGGTCGTGCTGGTCGCCGGCCTCGTCGCGGTGCTCCTCGCCGTGTACGTCTCCTGGCGCGCGGGCCGCCTCGACCGCCTGCACATCCGCCTGGAGCTGGCCCGCGAGTCGATGGACGCGGCGCTGACCCGCCGCCGCGCGGTGGTGCTCGAGCTGGCCGGCTCGCGCCTGCTCGACCCGGCCACGTCGCTGGTGCTGGCCGCGGCGGCGCACGAGGCCAGGATCGCCGGCCCCGAGGAGCGCGAGCACGCCGAGAGCGACCTGTCGCGGGCCCTGCGCGCGGCCGTGGACCAGGACCGCTTCAGGGAGAAGCTGGCCGAGTCGCCCGGCGGCGCCGACCTGCTGGAGGAGCTGGACGCGGCGGTGGCCAAGGTGGTCTACGCCCGCCGCTTCTACAACAACGCGGTGGCCGTCACGCGGGCCGCGCAGCGCCGCTGGCTGGCCCGGGTGCTGCGGCTGGCGGGCCACACCGAGTTCCCGCAATTCTTCGAGATTGATGACAATCCGCCCGCGACCATGGCAACTGAATGACCTGATTTGGGGGGAAGCAGTAAGCTCATGCCGTTTTTCCAGGCATGGAGCGAGGAGTGTTCAACGTGCGGCTACCCCGGATGATCTCGGTCTCGCTGGCCGGAGCGGCCGTGCTGCTGCCTCTGGCGGCCTGCTCCGGCGGCGACGAGCAGGCGCCAGGCAAGGCCCCGCAGGCCGCCACCGCCGCGCCCAGCGAGCAGCCCGAGGAGGCGGCGCCCGCGCACCCCTTCACCGGCAAGCCGTACGACACGCTCAAGCCGGTGCTCGCGGTCAAGATCGAGAACACCGCGGCCGGCAAGCCGCAGCTCGGGCTCAAGAGCGCCGACATCGTCTACGTCGAGCAGGTCGAGGCCGGGCTGACCCGGCTCATGGCGATCTTCTCCTCCAAGCTCCCGGCCAAGGTCGGCCCGGTGCGCAGCGCCCGCATCTCCGACCTGCACCTCACGCCGATGTTCGGCAAGCCCGCCTTCGCGTACTCGGGCGTGCAGACCAAGATGCTGCCCTACGTCGCCAAGGCGTCGCTGTTCGACGTCGGCGACACCCGCAACCCTGGCGCGTTCTTCCGCCAGCCCGGCCGCTTCGCCCCCTACAACCTGTTCGCCACCACCAAGCGGCTGCTGGCGGCGGCCCCCAAGGCGAGCAAGGCCAAGGACATCGGCTTCACCTTCGGCGAGGCCCCGGCCGAGGGCGGGGTCGACAAGAAGTCCTACACCGTGCGCTGGCCCGCCGCCCGCTTCACCTTCGCCTGGAACGAGCAGCGCAAGCTGTGGATGATCTGGCAGGACGGAAAGAAGGACATGGCCGCCGAGGGCGGGCAGCTCGGCGCGCCCACGATCGTCGTGCAGTACACCAAGACCGAGCGCTCGGAGTTCCACGACAAGAACCAGAGCTACACGCCGCTCGTGCACACCACCGGCAAGGGCTCGGCGATCGTGCTGCGCGACGGTAAAGCTTACAAAGCACGCTGGGAGCGGGAATCGGAGGAGTCCGGCACGACGTTCACCACGGAGAGCGGCGAGCCGATGAACTTCGCGCCCGGGCAGGTCTGGGTGGCGCTCGCCAGCCGCAAGCCCGTCATCCCATAGGCGCCTTGTTGTACAAGATGCGCGGCTGATCCTGACATCTTGGCATGTCGGGGGAGGGGTCCTCCAGGACCTACGATGGGCTTGACAATGTACCGATCCGCCGTGAGAGCCCGTGAGGATGACCGTGTCCAGCAGCACGCCAGAAAGCACCCCCGTCACCGGAACCGCCCGTGTCAAGCGCGGCATGGCCGAGATGCTCAAGGGCGGCGTCATCATGGATGTCGTCACGCCCGAGCAGGCCAAGATCGCTGAGGACGCCGGCGCGGTCGCCGTCATGGCCCTTGAGCGCGTGCCGGCCGACATCCGCGCCCAGGGCGGCGTGTCCCGGATGAGCGACCCTGACATGATCGACGGCATCATCAACGCCGTGTCGATCCCCGTGATGGCCAAGGCCCGCATCGGGCATTTCATGGAGGCCCGGGTGCTGCAGTCGCTCGGCGTCGACTACGTCGACGAGTCCGAGGTGCTCACCCCGGCCGACTACGCCAACCACATCGACAAGTGGCAGTTCACCGTGCCGTTCGTGTGCGGGGCCACCAACCTCGGCGAGGCCCTGCGCCGCATCACCGAGGGCGCGGCCATGATCCGCTCCAAGGGCGAGGCGGGCACCGGCGACGTCTCCAACGCCGTCACCCACATGCGCACCATCCGCGCCGAGCTCAAGCGGCTCTCCTCGCTGCCCGAGGACGAGCTGTACGTCGCCGCGAAGGAGCTGCAGGCGCCGTACGAGCTGGTCGCCGAGGTCGCGCGCAACGGCAAGCTGCCGGTCGTGCTGTTCACCGCGGGCGGCATCGCCACCCCGGCCGACGCCGCGATGATGATGCAGCTCGGCGCCGAGGGCGTGTTCGTGGGCTCGGGCATCTTCAAGTCGGGCGACCCGGCCAAGCGCGCGGCGGCCATCGTCAAGGCCACCACGTTCCACGACGACCCCGACGTCATCGCCAAGGTCTCGCGCGGCCTCGGCGAGGCCATGGTCGGCATCAACGTCGATGAGATCCCGCAGCCGCACCGGCTGGCGGAGCGCGGCTGGTAACGCTTCCCGGCGCGTCGCCGCAGGTCACGGTGCTGCTCGCGGATTACGATCCGGAGGAGCGGGCCCGGCGGCGCTGACGGAAATTTCCGATCAAGGCGGCATCCGCGAAGGATGTCGCCTTTTTCGTGTTGTGTGGTGTTCACCGCGGAGTCATGATCCTGAGTCAGGCTACGGGCGTCCCCGCATCCTTGATCGTCCCAGGAGCGCCACATGTCCCAGCTCAACCGCCGGCACTTCTTCGTCACCGGTTTAGCGGCAGGCGCCGCCGCGGCCCTCCCCGCCACCGCGGCCCACGCCGACGAGCCCACCGTGCAGCCCAGCGCCGAGACCGCGCAGGCGCTGGCCTCGCGCGGGCTGCGCGCCGACCCGTTCACGCTCGGCGTGGCCTCCGGCGACCCCGACCACGAGGGCTTCGTGCTGTGGACCCGCCTCGCCCAGCAGCCGCTGGCCGAGGACGGCCTCGGCGGCATGCCGCAGCGGCCCTTCGTCGTGCAGTGGCAGGTCTACGCCGACGAGCGGCTGCGCCGCGTGGTGCGCTCCGGCGTCGCGACGGCCGCGCCCGAGTGGGGCCACAGCGTGCACGTCGAGGTGGACCGGCTGCCCGCCGACCGCGAGTACTGGTACCGCTTCCGCGTCGGCCCGTACCTGTCGCCGGTCGGCCGCACCCGCACCGCCCCGCACCCGCTGTCCTACGGCGGCGCCCTGGCGATGGCGTTCGTCTCCTGCGCCCAGTACGAGCACGGCTACTTCACCTCCTACCGGCGCCTGGCCGAGGAGCACCCGGACCTGATCCTGCACCTCGGCGACTACCAGTACGAGTACACCAAGGACACCTACACGATCCCCGGCGGCAACGTCCGCGACCACGAGGGCCCCGAGACCGAGACCCTGGCGAACTACCGCCAGCGCCACGCCCAGTACAAGGCCGACCCCGACCTCCAGGCCGCCCACGCCGCCGCGCCCTGGCTGGTCGTGTGGGACGACCACGAGCTCGACAACAACTGGGCCGACGAGGTGCCGGAGAAGCCCGAGGTCCCGCAGCCGAACTTCCTGGCCCGCCGCGAGGCCGCCTTCCGCGCGTACTACGAGAACATGCCGCTGCGCCGCACCTCGATCCCGCGCGGCATCGACATGCAGCTCTACCGGCGCATCCGCTGGGGCCGGCTGGCCACCTTCCACATGCTCGACACCCGCCAGTACCGCGACGACCAGGGCTGCGGCGACGGCTACAAGGACTGCCCGGCCGCCGTGGACCCGGCCCGCTCGATCACGGGGGCCGAGCAGGAGGCGTGGCTCCTGGACGGCTTCCACCACTCGCGCGCCCAGTGGGACATCCTGGGCCAGCAGGTGTTCTTCGCCCAGCGTGACAACAACGCCGGCCCGGCCAAGGTCACCAGTATGGACGCCTGGGACGGCTACGTGGCCTCCCGGCAGCGCATCACCCAGGGCTGGGTGGACGCGAAGGTGCGCAACGCCGTCGTGCTCACCGGCGACGTGCACGCCCACTGGGCCAGCGACCTCAAGCTCGACTACGACGACCCGACCGGGCCGTCGGTGGGCTCGGAGCTGGTGGCCACCTCGATCTCCACGACCGGCGACGGCGCCGACTCCGACCCGGCGACGCACCCGTACCTGGCGATCAACCCGCACCTGAAGTTCTACAACAACCAGCGCGGCTACGTGCTCACGACGATCGAGCGCGAGCGGCTGACGGCGGACTTCAAGGTCGTGCCGCGGGTCACCGTGCCCGGCTCCGAGGTCTACACCCGCGCCTCGTTCGTGATCGAGGACCGGGTGCCCGGCGTGCAGCAGACGTACTTGCGCCCGCTCGACCCGGCGCTGCGCGCCCAGCGCCAGATGACCGTGGAGGACACGGTCCGGATGGAGACCGAGCGCCCGTGACCCCTCTGGCCCGGCGTCCCCCGCAGGAGGGGGCGCCGGGCCTTTTCGCGGCCGGAATATTAGCCAGGCTAAGTTAGTTCGGCTAAGTATGAGGGACGATCCCGCCGGCCTGGCAGAACAGGTCTCCACCGTGCTGCGCCACCTGGTCCTCCTCCTGCGGCGCACGGTCGCGGGCCAGCCGCTCACCAGCCAGCAGTACGGCGTGCTCGGCTCGCTCGAACCCGGCCCGCGCCGCATGACCGAGCTGGCCGAGGAGCACGCCGTGCAACTGCCCACCATGACCGTCCAGATCAACCGGCTGGAGGACGCCGGCCTGGTCGCCCGCGGCGCCGACCCCGCCGACGCCCGCGTGCGCACGGTCGAGCTCACCGGCGAGGGCCGCGAGCGGCTGCGCGCCGTCCGCGTGGCGCGGATCGCCCACCTCACCGAGGAGCTGGCCGCGCTCACCGAGGAGGAACGGGCCACGCTCGCGGCGGCGCTGCCCGTCCTCGCCAAGCTCGGCCGCAGCCAGCCGCGATGAAGCAAGGTAATTGAGCAAGAAGGAGCAACATGCAGACCGGCACGCAGACCCGCGGCGGCATCCTGCGCCAGCCGATGTCGGTGTGGGCCACCGCGTTCGCCGCGGTCGTGGCCTTCATGGGCATCGGCCTCGTCGACCCCATCCTGCCCAGCATCGCGCAGGGCCTGCACGCCACCCCCAGCCAGGTGTCCCTGCTGTTCACCAGCTACTTCCTGGTGACCGCCGTGGCCATGCTCATCACCGGCTGGGTCTCCAGCCGCATCGGCGGCAAGCGGACGCTGCTCGCCGGCCTGGCGCTGGTGATCGTGTTCGCCGCGCTGGCCGGCACCTCCACCAGCGTCGCCGAGCTGGTCGGCTTCCGGGCCGGCTGGGGCCTCGGCAACGCCCTGTTCGTGGCCACCGCGCTCGCCGTCATCGTCGGCGCCGCCAGCGGCGGCGCGGAGGCGGCCATCATCCTGTACGAGGCCGCGCTCGGCCTCGGCATCTCCGCCGGGCCCCTCGTCGGCGCGCTGCTCGGCGACTGGAACTGGCGGGCCCCGTTCTTCGGCACCGCCACCCTCATGGCCGCCGGCCTCGTCCTCATCGTGACGCTGCTCAAGGCCACCCCCAAGCCGGCCGTCAAGACCCGGCTCAGCGCCCCCATCAGGGCACTCGGCCACGGCGGCCTGTCCACCACCGCGTTCACCGCGCTGTTCTACAACTTCGCCTTCTTCACCGTCCTCGCCTTCACCCCGTTCATCCTCGGCATGTCGCCGTACGGGATCGGCGCCGTCTTCTTCGGCTGGGGCGTCTGCGTCGCCCTCGCCTCCGTCCTCGGCGCGCCGCCGCTGCAGCGCCGCATCGGCTCGGTCGGCGTGCTGCACCTGTCGCTGAGCGCGCTCGCCGTCCTCCAGGTCGGCATCGCCGTCTTCGGCGGCACCGGCGCGCACGCCGGGATCGTCGTGTGCACCGTGCTGTCCGGCCTGCCGATCGGGCTCAACAACACCGTCTTCACCGAGGCCGCCATGGAGGTCTCCGACGCGCCGCGGCCCGTCGCCTCCGCGGGCTACAACTTCGTGCGCTGGATGGGCGGCGCGCTGGCCCCGTTCGTCGCCACCAAGCTGGGCGAGGAGATCGGCGTCGCGGTGCCGTACGTGCTCGGCGCGGTCTGCTGTTTCCTCGGCATGGGCGTCCTGTACGCCCGCCGCCACCACCTGCGCGCCCTGTCCCGCGTGGACGCCGATCACACCCTGCACGACGCCCCCGCGGTCACCGCGGGCTGACCGCGGCGGAAGACGCCGGGCCCCCGTGGTGTTGAATATCTGGACCCGCACCCGGACGGAAGGATCGACCGTGCCCACCATCGGTGTACTCGCCCTCCAGGGAGACGTGCGCGAGCATCTGCGCATGCTTCAGGAGGCAGGCGCCTCGCCCCTCGCCGTGCGCAGGCCCGCCGAGCTGGACGCGGTCGACGCCCTCGTCGTCCCCGGCGGCGAGTCCACGACCATGTGGAAGCTCGCCGACACCTTCGACCTGCTCGAACCGCTGCGCCTGCGGATCAAGGAAGGCATGCCCGCCTACGGCTCCTGCGCCGGCATGATCATGCTGGCCGACCGCATCGAGGACGGCATCGCCGGGCAGCAGACCGTCGGCGGCATCGACATGGTGGTCCGGCGCAACGCCTTCGGCCGCCAGGTCGACTCCTTCGAGGCGGACCTGGACTTCGCGGGCGAGCGCGTGCACGCTGTCTTCATCCGCGCGCCGTGGGTCGAATCCGTCGGCCGCGACGTCGAGGTGCTGGCGATGTGCGAGCCTGGGGATAGGATCGTCGCGGTCCGTCAAGGTCCGTTGCTCGCGACCTCGTTCCACCCCGAACTCACCGGGGACACGCGCGTGCACCGTTACTTCGTAGACATGGTTAGGGAGCTCTAAGTAATGTCCGGCCACTCCAAATGGGCGACGACGAAGCACAAGAAGGCCGCGCTCGACGCCAAGCGGGGCAAGCTGTTCGCCAAGCTCATCAAGAACATCGAAGTGGCGGCCCGCACCGGTGGCCCTGACCCGGACGCCAACCCCACCCTCTTCGACGCCATCTTCAAGGCCAAGAAGAACTCGGTGCCCAACGACAACATCGAGCGGGCCCGCAAGCGCGGCGGCGGGCTGGAGGCCGGCGGGGCCGACTGGCAGACCATCATGTACGAGGGCTACGCCCCCGGCGGCGTCGCGGTGCTCATCGAGTGCCTCACCGACAACCGCAACCGCGCGGCCTCCGAGGTGCGCGTCGCCCTGACCCGCAACGGCGGCTCCCTGGCCGATCCCGGGTCCGTGTCGTACATGTTCAACCGCAAGGGCGTCGTCATCGTCCCCAAGCAGGGCGGGCTGGACGAGGACACCGTCCTCATGGCCGTCCTGGAGGCGGGCGCCGAAGAGGTCAACGACATGGGCGACTCCTTCGAGGTCGTCTCCGAGGCCGGCGACCTGGTGCCGGTCCGCAAGGCGCTGCAGGAGGCGGGCATCGACTACGACTCGGCCGAGTCGAGCTTCCTGCCGACCATGAGCGTGCCCCTCGACGAGGAGGGCGCCAAGAAGGTGTTCCGCCTCATCGAGGCGCTGGAGGACAGCGACGACGTGCAGAACGTCTACGCCAACTTCGACGTCAGCGACGCCGTGCTGGAGCGCCTCGGCGCCGAGTGACGCGGCCGGGGCCAGGCAGCCGCCCGGCCGGCGTGAAGGCCCGGCGACACGCCGGGCCTTCGCCCTTTTCCCGCACCGGCGGGCGGGCGCGAAGTAGGGTCGGGCGACGTGACTTCCCCCAACCCACCACAGGCCTCCTACCGCTCCATCGGCTGGCTCCTCGCCCTGCCCGCCCTCCTCGGCACCCTGATCACCCTCGTGCTCCCGACGGCCCAGACGATCTGGCTCAGCTTCCAGAGCGGCGGCGCCATCACCGCGCACGTGTTCGCGGGCACGGAGAACTACGCCGACCTGCTGGGCGGCAGCCGGTTCTGGCAGGTGCTGGGGTTCACGGCGTCGCTGGTCGGGCTGCCGCTGCTGGTGTCGGTGGTGGTGGCGCCGCTGCTGGCGCTGGCGCTCGACCGCGGCGGCGCCTGGCCGCGCCGGGCCGGACGCGTGGTGCTGGCCCTGGCGATCGTCACGTTCTCGCCGGTCGGCGTGGCCGCCGGCTGGGTGCGCGCGCTGCGCGCCGGCGCCGCCTCCTCCGGGGCCACCTCCTCCGGGCCGCTCGGCCTGTCCCCCGCGGACCTCGCCGACCCCGCCACCGCGCCCGGCGCGGTACGGCTGATCGTCGCCGCGGCCACCTTCGGCGTGGTGTGCGCCGTGGCCGTCACCGCCTACCTGCCCGCCCTGCGCGGCGGCGCGCCCACCACCGCCATGCTCGTCGTCGGCGTGCTCGTCGCGCTCGCCACGCTCGCCGCCGGGCTGCAGACCTTCGCCATCGGGACGGTGCTCACCCAGGGCGGGCCCAGGTACTCCACCGCCACCCTGGCCTTCCTGGAGTACGACAACGCCTTCCGGCTCGCCAGGTTCGGGCCGGGGGCGTCCGTGGCGACCGTCATCGGGGCGCTGCTGGGCGTCCTCGGGATCGCCGCCACGGTCGTCGCCGTCGCCGCCCGCCTCCGCATCACCCTGACCCGCCCCGCCCCCGCCCCCGCCCCCGCCCCCGCCGCTGCCGCCCCCGCCGCTGCCGGGCCCGCTCCCGCCGGTGAGGCCGCTCCGGGAACGGTCCCGGGGCGGCGGCCTGGGGCCGCCGCGGTCGCCGTCGCAGCCGTCGCCCTCGTGCTCTTCGCCGCCGTCGGCGTGCTGCTGGCCTGGCCGTGGATCTCCGGCGTGCTGGCCGGCGCCCCCGGGACGGCCGCCCAGGCCGTCCAGGACGGCCTCCGCGTCCAGATCAACACCTGGGTGCCCGCCACCGCCGGAGCGCTCGTCTCCGTCGGCGTGGCGTACCTCGCCGCGCTCGGCATCGGCGGCCTGCGCCCGCTCGGCCGCCGCAGCGAGTGGCTGCTGCTGATCTTCGCGCCCTGGCTGTTCGTCGGCACCGGCACGCTCGGCGTCGCGAACTGGCAGACCCTGCGCAACCTCGGCCTGATCGACACCTTCCTCGCGCTGGTGCCGCCGCTGCTGGTGAGCGTCCCCGCCCTGTTCGTGCTGACCCTCCTCTGCAAGGGCCTGGCCGAGCGCGACGGCGGCCGCGACTTCTTCGGCGGCGTCGTCCTCCCGTCGCTCCCCATGGCGGGCATCCTGGCCGGGGCCGTCACCCTGGTGAACGCCCAGGACCTGCTCTGGCCGCTCCTGGTCGTCCAGGAGCCCGGCCTGTTCACCGCCACGGCCGCGCAGGCGGCGCAGCTCGGCGGGTTCGCCGCGGCGCTCCCCGACGTCGGGCTGACCACGCCGCTCGCCGTCGTCGTCCTCGCGCTGGCCGCCGCCGTGGCCGCCCAGCTCCTCTACCTCGACCGCCTCGCGATCGCGACCAAGGGCACGCCCGCCGGGGCGGCAAACGGCTCGCGTCCCCGGGTCACCGCTGCGTAGGTTGGACGGCTGTGGAAATTCGCGATCTGACCCCTGACGACCTCGACGCCGCCCTCGACCTCCGCAGGCGCGCGTTCGGCCCGATCTCCGCCGCCGAGGCCGGCGCCTGGCGGCACGCCGTCACCCCCGTGCTGGAGGAGGGACGCTACCTGGGCGTCTTCGACGGCTCCAGGCTGGCCGGGGCGGCCCGGCTGCGCCCGTTCACGCAGTGGTGGCACGGCCGGCCGCAGCCGATGGCGGGCGTCGCGGGCGTCACCGTCAGCCCCGAGGACCGCGGCCGGGGCGTCGGCACCCGCCTCATGCGGGCCGTCCTCGACCGGGGCGTGGCGCTCGGCGAGGCGGTGTCCGTGCTGTTCCCGGCGACCACGCCCATCTACCGCTCGCTCGGCTACGAGCACGGCGGCGGGCAGCGCAAGGTGACGCTGCCCGCCGAGGCGCTGCGCGGGCTGCGCCCGGCCGGCCAGGTCAAGCTGCGCAGGATGGGGCCCGACGACGCCGCCGAGCTGATCGCCGTCCTGCACCGGGTGTACGCCGGCCTCCGGGCCAGCGGCCCCATCACCTACGACGAGCGCACCTGGCGGCTGTGGCTCGCCGACGACAACGACTTCCGCTACCTGGCCGACGACGGCTACGTCGTCTACCGCTGGAACGGCGAGAACATCCGCGTCGTCAACCTCGTCGCCGGGTCCGCCGAGACGGCCAGGGCGCTGTGGTCGATGGTGGGCACCTCCTCCTCCGTCGCCAAGAACGTCGTCGCCCCCCTCGCGCCCGACGACCCCGTCCTGTGGCTGCTGCCCGAGCGCTCGCAGGACCACGTCGAGGACCAGCGGTGGATGTTCAGGGTGCTGGACGTGGCCGCCGCCGTCGAGCGCCGGGGCTACCCGGCCGCCGTCGCCTGCGACGCCGTCGTCACCGTCGAGGACCCGGTGCGCGGCGGCGGCACCTGGCGGCTGGAGATCGCGGACGGGTCGGGCACGGCCACGCCGGTCACCGCTGGAGCCCCCGCCGCCGTGCTCTCGGCGAACGGCCTGTCCGCCCTCTACTGCGGCGTCCCCACGGGCACGCTGCGCCTGGCGGGGCTCATGACCGGCGACGACCGGCACGACGAGGCCCTGGACGCCGCCTTCGCCGCCAAGGCGTACACGCTCGACTACTTCTGACAGGCCGGCACCGTGCGCTCCGCCTCGCGCGTGCCGGCGGTGCGCGGCCCGCGACAGGCCGTGCGTCGCACGGTGCGCGGCCCTCGCGGGCGCGGTAAAGTCTCGTGCCGAACAGATGTTCGGCCGTGCGGGGAGGGCGATCGGATGCGGGTGTTGGGCGTCGATCCTGGGCTGACCAGGTGCGGGCTGGGCGCGGTCGAGGGGCGGCCGGGCGCGCCGCTGGGCCTGATCGCGGTGGGCGTCGTCCGCACCGGCTCCGACCAGGAGCTCGGCGCGCGGCTCGTCGGCATCGAGGCCGGCATCGAGCAGTGGCTCGACGACGTGCGTCCCGACGCGGTCGCGGTCGAGCGGGTCTTCGCCCAGCACAACGTCCGCACCGTCATGGGCACCGCCCAGGCCGCCGGCATCGCCGTGCTGTGCGCCGCCCGGCGCGGGCTGCCCGTCGCGCTGCACACGCCCTCCGAGGTCAAGGCCGCCATCACCGGCAGCGGCACCGCCGACAAGAAGCAGATCGGGGCCATGGTCACCCGGCTGCTGCGGCTGGCCGAGATGCCCAAGCCGGCCGACGCCGCCGACGCGCTGGCGCTGGCCATCTGCCACGTCTGGCGCGGCGGCGCGCAGAGCCGCCTGGCCGCCGCCCTCGCCCGCGCCGCCCCCAAGAACGCCAGACGGTGAGCACGACGATGAACGTTTCAGCGACAGGGGAGGGCCGGCCGTGATCGCGTCGGTGGCAGGAAAAGTGACCGCGATCGCGCCCGACGCGGCCGTCATCGAGGTCGGCGGCATCGGCGTGCTGACGCACTGCGCGCCGGCCACCCTCGCCCTGCTGCGCGTCGGCGAGGAGACCCGGCTCGCCACGTCGCTCGTGGTGCGCGAGGAGTCGCTCACCCTCTACGGCTTCGCCACCGACGACGAGCGCGCCGTGTTCGAACTGCTCCAGACGGCCAGCGGCGTCGGCCCCAAGCTGGCCCTCGCCATGCTCGCCGTCCACTCGCCCAACGCGCTGCGCGTCGCCGTCGCAAGCGCCGACCTCAAGGCGCTCACCCAGGTGCCCGGCATCGGCCAGAAGGGCGCCCAGCGCATCGTGCTGGAGCTGAAGGACCGGCTCGGCACGCCCGAGGAGACGGTCAACGCCGCGCTCAACGGCGAGCGGCGGACGGCGGTGTGGCGCGAGCAGGTCCACTCGGGCCTGGTGGGGCTCGGCTACTCCGGCAAGGACGCCGACGAGGCGATCGCCGCCGTAGAGCCCATCGCCGACGCCGACCTCACCGCCGGCCGCCAGCCCCAGGTCGCCGCCCTCCTCAAGGCCGCACTCCGCTCCCTGAGCACCCGATGACCCCCGCCCGCCGCCCCCTGACCGCGCCTCTGGGCCGGACGCCGCTCCCGTCCAGCCCTCTGCCCGGAGAGCCGGTGCTCGTCGCGGAGAGGCCACCGTCGCGGGGAAGCCACCGCGACGCCGCCGCGACGCCGCAGCCCGCCGCACCGCACACGTCGCACCCCCCCACGGCCGAAGCCGCCCCGCAGGGCTTCTCACGACGGTGGCCTCCAAGAACGCACGTCTCGTCGCGAGCGAGGCTCCCTCAAGAAGGCGATCCTTCGAGGAGGAAGTCGGGCCGGTGGGTCGGGCGAGCTGGTGGGTCGGCGGGGCCGGTGAGCCGATGGGCCGGTGGGTCGGGCGGGCCGGTGGGTCGGGCGGGCCGGTGGGTCGGGCGAGTCGATCGGGCGCGCCGATGCGTCCGGCGCGCCGCTGAGTCGGCGGGGCCGGTGCGTCGGCGGGTGAGCCGGTGGATCGGTGAGTCGGTGAGTGGTGTGGTGGTAGTGGTGTCGAGGAGAGGGCGTGGTCGGTGTGGGGATTGATCGGGAGCTGGTGTCGCCCGCCGCGACCGGCGACGAGCTGCAGATCGAGGCGGCCCTGCGCCCCAAGCGGCTCGCCGAGTTCATCGGCCAGGGCCGCGTCCGCGAGCAGCTCTCCCTGGTGCTGGAGAGCGCGCTGCGCCGCCGGCGCCCGCCGGACCACGTGCTGATGAGCGGCTCCCCGGGCCTGGGCAAGACGACCCTCGCCATGATCATAGCGGCCGAGCTGAACGCGCCGCTCCGCATCACCTCGGGCCCCGCCCTGGAGCGGGCCGGCGACCTCGCCGCGATTCTGTCCACGCTGGCCGAGGGCGAGGTGCTGTTCATCGATGAGATCCACCGCATGGCCAGGCCCGCCGAGGAGATGCTCTACCTCGCGATGGAGGACTTCCGGGTCGACATCGTCGTCGGCAAGGGCCCGGGCGCCACCGCCATCCCGCTGGACATCGCCCCGTTCACGCTGGTCGGCGCCACCACCAGGGCCGGGCTGCTGCCCGCGCCGCTGCGCGACCGGTTCGGCTTCACCGCCCACATGGACTTCTACGAGCCCGCCGAGCTGGAGCAGGTCCTCTACCGCTCGGCCCGGCTGCTCGGCCTCGACCTGCCCGCCGACGGCGCGCACGAGATCGCCCGCCGCTCGCGCGGCACGCCCCGCATCGCCAACCGGCTGCTGCGGCGGGTGCGCGACTTCGCCGACGTCCGCGCCGACGGGGTCATCGACCGCGACGTCGCCGCCGCCGCGCTCAACCTGTACGAGGTCGACGCCGAAGGGCTCGACCGGCTCGACCGGGCGGTGCTCGGCGTGCTGCTGAAGAAGTTCGGCGGCGGCCCGGTCGGCCTGTCCACGCTGGCCGTCGCCGTGGGGGAGGAGCCGGAGACGGTCGAGGTGGTGGCCGAGCCGTTCCTCGTCCGGCAAGGACTGCTGGCCAGGACCCCGCGCGGCCGGGTCGCGACCGCCGCCGCCTGGCTCCACCTGGGCATGACGCCGCCGCCCGACGCGTTCGGAGCCGTCGATGCGCACTGATCACAGATCGGTTGCAACCATCTCGAATCGGGAACTTCCCCGCGCGCCGAAACGCTGCCTCGTTGCCGCGTTTCGCAACAAGCGCCTACACTCCGTGGCTTGGCTGGCTGTGTAGGCTGACGGGCTGAGCGGCGCGGCCCGACGTGACGCACGGAATTTCCGGCGTGAGGCCGGTGTCAACTCCTTGTACGACGATGGAAGGTCGCCTCTGATGGACCAACTCACAAGCATTCTGCCGCTGATCCTGCTGGTGGTGGTGTTCTACTTCCTGCTGATCCGCCCCCAGCGCAAGCGTCAGCAAGAGGCGGCCCAGATGCAGAACAGCCTCACGCCCGGCACCCGCGTCATGACGACGACCGGGCTGTTCGGCACCGTGGTTGCGGTGGACAATGAGGATGTGATCCTCGAGGTCGCCCCGGGCATCGAGACCCGCTGGGTCAAGGCTGCGATCGGCCGGGTCGTCACGCCGGGCGACGCGCCGGCCGACGAGCCGGTGGTCGAGGACGAGGCCGTCGAGGAGAAGAACGAGTCCGAGGTCGCCGCCGACCGCAACGGCGAGCAGGACTCCAGCACCAAGCGGCTTGACTAAGCTTCTGCGACAAACCTCTATCCGAAAGAACTGACGACCAGTGGCCCGACCGACCAGCCGCCACAGCCGACCGGGGCGAACGCTCCTGGTGCTGCTGGCGTTCATCCTCGCCATGGGCGCGACGATGCTCCTGCAGAAGGCGTTCACGCCGAAGCTGGGGCTCGACCTCGCCGGCGGCACGACGGTGACTCTGTCTCCCGTGACTCTGAACAACGCGAGTCCACCGGAAGAGATCCTTGACCGAGCGGTCAACATCATCCGCGAGCGGGTCAACGGGACCGGCATCTCCGACGCGGAGGTCGCCAAGTCCGGCGACAACATCATCATCTCCATTCCGGGCGTCGGGCAGAGCGAGGCCATCAAGCTGGTCGCCACCACCGCGGAGCTGCGCTTCCGTCAGGTGCTCGCGATGGAGGCCACGCAGGTGCCGCAGGACCTGGCGACCAACGCGCCCTCGCCGGGCGCCTCCCAGTCCGCCGCGCCGTCGGCCTCGGCGTCGGCCGCGCCTTCCACCACGGCCTCCGGCTCGCCGCAGCAGTCGGCCAAGCCGTCCCAGTCGGCGGGCGCGCCCAGCGCCTCGCCCACCGGCAAGGCCCTGTCGTCGGCGCTGACCGCGCCGACGCCGGCCGCCTCCGCGTCCGCCGCCCCTTCGGCGACGCAGAGCGCCCAGGGCCAGAAGAACGACAAGAAGGGCCAGAACGCCAAGGCCACGCCGAGCGCGTCGCCGTCGGCGCAGGCCAGCACGCCGCCCGCCCAGGACCCGAACGCCCCCCAGATCAACACGCAGGGCATCGACCCGGCGGTCCTGGCCCAGTTCAACAAGCTCAACTGCGCCGACCCGGCCAACCGCGGCCAGGGCGTCCAGGACGACCCCAACAAGCAGTACGCCGGCTGCGAGACCGACGGCAGCTACAAGTACGTCCTCGACGTCGCCAAGGTCGTCGGCACCGACATCGACACCGCCAGCGCCGGCGTCCGCCAGGGCACCACCGAGTGGGTCGTGCAGCTCGACTTCAAGAGCAAGGGCGCGGGCGCCTGGGCCGACCTCACCCAGAAGGCGTACAGCTCGCAGGAGCCGCGCAACAAGGTCGCGGTCGTCCTCGACGGCGTGGTCATCACCGCCCCCAACATCATCAGCCCGATCCCCGGCGGCCGGGCCGAGATCACCGGCGGCTTCGACCAGGCCAGCGCCACCACCCTGGCCGACCAGCTCAAGTACGGCGCGCTGCCGCTGAAGTTCAACCGCAGCTCGATCGACTCCGTGTCCTCGACGCTCGGCCAGGACCAGCTCCAGGGCGGCCTCATCGCCGGCGTGATCGGCCTCGGGCTCGTGGTCCTCTACTGCCTGCTCTACTACCGCGGCCTCGGCATCGTCGCGGTGCTGAGCCTGGTGGTGGCCTCGATCCTCACCTACACGGCGGTGGTCGTGCTCGGCCACAACGCCGGCTTCCGGCTGTCGCTGCCGCACATCATCGGCCTGGTGGTCTCGATCGGCATCACCGCCGACTCCTTCATCGTCTACTTCGAACGCATACGCGACGAGATGAAGGAGGGGCACCGCACGCTGCGGGCGGCCGTCGAGGTGGCCTGGGTCCGCGCCCGGCGCACGATCCTCATCGCCGACGCCGTCATGTTCATCGCCGCGATCGTGCTGTACTTCCTGGCGGTGGGCGGTGTGGCCGGCTTCGCCTTCGCGATGGGCCTGACCACGCTGATCGACATCGTGGTGGTGTTCCTGTTCACCAAGCCGTTCATCGCCCTGCTGGCGAGGCTGAAGTTCTTCGCCAAGGGCCACCCGCTGTCCGGGCTCGACGCCGAGCGCATGAGCGAGCACGGCACCGCCGCCCGCCCGACGACCCCGCAGGAGGCCTGACATGGGACTCGCGCGTCGCCTCTACCGGGGCGAGATCGACGTCGACTTCGTCGGCAAGTGGAGGCTGTGGTACAGCCTGTCCGGCGTGCTGCTGCTCGTCTCGATCGTCGGCCTGCTGGTCAACGGGCTCAACCTGGGCGTCGAGTTCCGCGGCGGCACGGTGTTCTCGTTCAAGACCAGCCAGAACGTCACGGTCGAGCAGGTCCGCGACGCCATCCGCGAGGACGGCGTGCACCAGGTGATCGTCCAGTCGGCCGGCAACGGCTGGCGGGTGACCACCGAGAGCCTGCAGGAGGACTTCCGGGCCCAGGTGCAGTCCGACATCGCCAAGGACTTCAACACCCCGGCCGGCGAGGTCAGCGTGCAGGCCATCGGCGCGACCTGGGGCGGCGAGGTCTCGCAGAAGGCCTGGATCGGCCTCGGCGTGTTCATGCTGGCGATCATCCTGTACCTGTCGATGGCGTTCGAGCCGAAGATGGCGCTGGCCGCGATCGTCGCGCTCTTCCACGACCTGATCATCACGGCGGGCATCTACGCCTGGTCGGGCTTCGAGGTGACGCCGGCGACGCTGCTGGGCTTCCTGACCATCCTCGGTTACTCGCTCTACGACGCGGTCGTGGTGTTCGACATGATCAAGGAGGTCACGGCCAAGCTGGGGCACACGTCGAAGATGACGTACTCGATGGCGGCCAACAACGCGCTCAACCACACGCTGATCCGGTCGCTGAACACCTCGCTGGTCGCGATCCTGCCGGTGGCGGCGATCCTGTTCATCGGCACCACGCTGCTCGGCGCGGGCACGCTGAAGGACCTGTCGCTGGCCCTGTTCGTGGGCATGATCGTCGGTACGTACTCGTCGATCTGCGTGGCCACGCCGCTGCTGGTCACGCTGAAGGAGCGCGAGCCGAAGTACCAGGCCATCGCCAAGCGCCTCGCCTCGACGAAGGGCACGGGCAAGGGGGCGAAGGGCGGCTCCAAAAGCGCCGCGGTAGCCAAGGGCTGACCGCCCGCCCCGGTTCGCCCAGGCGCCCCCGCTCCGCTCCGGAGCGGGGGCGCCGCCTTGTCGTCCCTGGGGACGCTCAGGACGTCCGGTGACGTCCGCACCCGGCCGGGACGTCCAGGGGCGTCCGGGAGGGCGTCAGCGCGGGACTGGGCGGCCCGCGCGGGTGCGGCAGAGCGCCGCCGGGGGCGGCCGGGTGGTCGGGGGAGGGGCCGGGATGCACCATCATGGTGCCCGGCACACGGCCTGCGGCAGAGAGGCGAGGGAACCGTCATGACCGAGCTGAGCACGATGATCCTGGACCGGATCAGGGACGTCCCCGACTACCCCAAGCCGGGCGTCCTGTTCAAGGACATCACGCCGCTGCTGGCCGACCCGGTGACGATGGCCGCCGTGGTGGACGAGTTGGCCGGCCTGCACGAGGTGGACAAGATCGTCGGCATCGAGGCGCGCGGCTTCATCCTGGCCGCGCCGGTCGCCTACCGGGCCGCCGCAGGCTTCGTCCCCGTGCGCAAGAAGGGGAAACTGCCCGCCGCCACGCTGGCGGAGTCCTACGATCTGGAGTACGGCTCGGCCACCATCGAGGTGCACAGCGACGCCTTCGACCCGGGCGACCGGGTCCTCATCGTCGACGACGTGCTGGCCACCGGCGGCACCGCCCAGGCGGCGGTCGAGCTGGTGGGACGCGCCGGCGGGACGGTGGTCGGCATCGCGGTCCTGATGGAGCTGGCATTTCTCAAGGGCCGCGAGCGTTTGAACGGAGTACAAGTTCACTCCCTGGTGATCGTCTGAGCCCGGCCGCCGACGGCTCGGGTTCACAGCCTGGATACACTGGGGAATCTGGACCCGAACGTGAGGAGCCAATTGCGTGAGGAGCCATTGCGGGAGGAGTCTGAGTGCCCCGTGATGTGGTCGTGCCCGACGTAACCGACTCCGGCAATGCCGAGCCGTCCGGCGCCCCCTCGTCGCGCCGCCGGCGCTTTGGGGGTGGGGCGATGAACCCGGTGCTGGAGCCGCTGTTCCGCACGGTCCGCGCCACCCACCCCAAGGCCGACCTGCGCGTGATCGAGCGTGCCTACGACGTGGCCGCCTACCATCACCGCGACCAGAAGCGGAAGTCCGGCGACCCGTACATCACGCACCCGCTGGCCGTGGCGACGATCCTGGCCGAGCTCGGCACCGACGACGAGACCCTGTGCGCCGCGCTGCTGCACGACACGGTCGAGGACACCGCCTACAGCCTCGACGAGCTGCGCGCCGACTTCGGCGACACCATCGGCTCGCTGGTCGACGGCGTGACCAAGCTCGACAAGGTGAAGTTCGGCGACGCCGCGCAGGCCGAGACCGTCCGCAAGATGGTCGTGGCGATGTCGCGCGACATCCGCGTGCTCATCATCAAGCTGGCCGACCGGCTCCACAACATGCGCACCATGCGCTACCTGCCCGAGCACAAGCGCCACCAGAAGTCCCGCGAGACCCTGGAGATCTTCGCCCCGCTGGCCCACCGCCTGGGCATGAACACCATCAAGTGGGAGCTCGAGGACCTCGCCTTCGCCATGCTCTACCCCAAGCGCTACGACGAGATCGCGCGCATGGTGTCGGAGCGGGCGCCGCGCCGCGACCTGTTCCTGCAGGAGGTCATCGAGAAGGTCTCCGGCGACCTGCGCGAGGCGAAGATCCGCGCGGTGGTCAAGGGCCGGCCGAAGCACTACTACTCGGTCTACCAGAAGATGATCGCCAGGGACGTCGCCTTCGACGACATCTACGACCTGGTCGGCATCCGCGTCCTCGTCGACAGCGTCCGCGACTGCTACGCGGCGCTCGGCACCATCCACGCCCGGTGGAACCCGGTGCCGGGGCGGTTCAAGGACTACATCGCGATGCCCAAGTTCAACATGTACCAGTCGCTGCACACCACGGTGATCGGTCCCGAGGGCAAGCCGGTGGAGCTGCAGATCCGCACCCACGCGATGCACCACAGGGCCGAGTACGGCGTGGCCGCGCACTGGAAGTACAAGGAGGAGGTCGGCGCGCCCGGCCCGAGCGGCAAGGTCAAGCCGGGCAGCGACATGGCCTGGCTGCGCCAGCTTCTCGACTGGCAGAAGGAGACCTCCGACCCCGGCGAGTTCCTGGAGTCGCTGCGCTTCGACCTGTCGGTCTCCGAGGTGTACGTCTTCACCCCGAAGGGCCAGGTCATCGCCCTGCCCGAGGGCGCCACGCCGGTCGACTTCGCCTACGCGGTGCACACCGAGGTGGGCCACCGCTGCATCGGGGCGCGGGTCAACGGGCGGCTGGTGCCGCTGGAGTCGCGGCTCGGCAACGGCGACACCGTCGAGATCTTCACCTCCAAGTCGCCCGACGCGGGCCCGTCGCGCGACTGGCTGAAGTTCGTCAAGTCGGGCCGGGCCCGCAACAAGATCCGGCAGTGGTTCTCCAAGGAGCGCCGCGAGACCGCGATCGAGGCGGGCAAGGAGGCCATCGGCCGGGCCATGCGCAAGCAGGGCCTGCCGCTGCAGCGGCTGATGTCCGGCGAGGCGCTGCTGGCGCTGGCCCGCGACCTGCGCTACCCCGACGTCTCGGCCCTGTACGCCGCCGTCGGCGAGGGCCACATCGCGGCCCAGGCCGTGGTGCAGAAGCTGGTGGCCTCGATCGGCGGCGTCGACAGCGCCGAGGAGGACATCGCCGAGACCTCGCTGCCCACCCGGCTGCGCGGCCGTCCCCGGGGCGGGGGCGGCGCCGGCGTGGTCGTGGCGGGCGACGCCGACGTGTGGGTGCGCCTGTCGAAGTGCTGCACGCCGGTGCCGGGCGACGACATCGTCGGCTTCGTCACCCGCGGCCACGGCGTGTCCGTGCACCGCTCCGACTGCACCAACGTCCAGCAGCTCAAGTCGCAGCCCGACCGGCTGGTCGACGTGAGCTGGTCGCCGGGCGACGACAGCGTGTTCCTGGTGGCCATCCAGGTCGAGGCGCTGGACCGGCCGCGGCTGCTGTCCGACGTCACGCGCACGCTGTCCGACCAGCACGTCAACATCCTCAGCGCCTCGGTCACGACCTCGCGCGACCGGGTGGCGATCAGCAAGTTCACCTTCGAGATGGGCGACCCCAAGCACCTGGGGCACGTGCTCAAGGCGGTGCGCAGCATCCAGGGCGTCTTCGACGTCTACCGGGTGAGCGGCGCCGGCGGCTGAGCCGCCTCCGCGGGGCCCCTAGCGGGGCCGCAGGTCGGGCAGGTTGACCACGACGGCCTCCTGCGTGCTGCGCGCGATGACGACCACGGCCTCCCGCTCGGGGTCGGGGTTCTCCTCGCGGTGCGGCACGTACGGCGGCACGAAGACGTAGTCGCCGGGCGAGGCGGACAGGCGCACCTCCGCGCCGTCGCGCAGGAAGACGAACGACGGCGTGCCGCTGACCACGTAGATCGCGGTCTCGGAGGCCCCGTGGTGGTGGTCGGCGGAGCGGGTGGCCGGGGCCACGTGCGTCTGGCCCATCCACAGCCGCTCGGAGCCGGCGCTCGCGCCGCTGATCGCCGCCAGCCTGCGCATGCCGCCGCTCTGCGCCGTGTCGCCCGAGAGCGCCCCTGCGGGCACGTGGCGCAGCGGCCGGTGGAAGGGGTCGCCCTCGACCCGGTAGCCCTCCCACAGGCGTCCTCCCGCCCGCTCCAGGACGTCCGTGGCGACGCCGGTCAGGGCGGCGGGGTCGTCGCGGGCGGCCAGCAGCCGCTCGGCCAGGTCGGGATCGTGCGCGCGCAGCTCGCGCAGCAGCCACTTGCCGCTGCCCTGCCAGCGCCGCCCGAAGCCCAGCGCCAGCCGCGCGGTGTCCTGCACCACCTGCCAGGAGATGAACGCCCGCTCGCCGGGGTCGCCCGCGCCGGCCAGGTCGTCCAGCAGGTCGGACAGCCCGTAGCGGGCCCGCTCGGTCTCGCCGTCGCTCAGCCCGCCCGGCCCGGCCGCCAGCCGCTCGCCCAGCGCCGCCTGCAGGTCGCTGGCCCGGCCGCCGGTGCGGTCGGCCAGCACCGCGCCCTCGGCGCACATGCGGGCCAGGCTCGGCTGCCGCCGGTCGAAGTCGTGTTCCAGGTAGGCGCGCAGGCTCGTCTCGCTGTGCACGAACAGCTCCACCGGCCAGCCCCGCCACCGCAGCGACTCGCGGTAGGGTCGCGGCAGGCCGTCGAGCACCACGACGACGTCGAGGTCGGAGGTGCTGGTGCGGCGCTCGGTGAGCGCGCTGCCGCCGACGTAGGCGTACAGGGCCCCCGGGAACATCTCCTCGACGAGCGCGCGTGCGACGCTGACCGGATCCATGCGGCCAGCCTAGATCGCGCACCCCGCCGCGTGCCGCCCGATTCCCCGTGATCGGGCGGAATGCAGAGTGCCGGAGCGGGATGCGAGGTGCCGGAACGGCCGCCTAGCTGAACTCGGCGAGCGTGCGCTCGGCCTCCTCCAGCCAGGAACGGCGGGCGATCAGGGCCTCCTCGGCCTCCTTGACGTCCTTGGCGCGGCCGGCCGCCTGCGCCTTGGACAGCCGCTTCTCCAGCTGGTCGATGGAGGTGCGGAGCTGGTCGACGGTGCTCTGGGCGCGCGCCCTGGCCTCGGGGTTGGAGCGCTTCCACTCGGCTTCCTCGGCCTTGCGCACGGCCTCGTCCACCCGGCGCAGCCCGCCCTCCAGGCGGTCGCGCTGCTCGCGCGGCACCGGTCCGGCGGCCTCCCACCGCTCCAGGAGGTGCCGCAGGGCGCCGCGCGCCGTACGCGCGTCGGTGACCGGCAGGATCTTCTCGGCCTCGGCCAGCAGCTCCTCCTTGACCTGCGCGTTGGCGGCCAGCGAGGCGTCGCGCTCGGCGAAGACGGCCGAGCGGGCCTGGAAGAACTGGTCCTGGGCGGCCTTGAAGCGGCCCCACAGCTCGTCCTCGGCCTCGCGCGAGGCCCGGCCGGCGCTCTTCCACTGCTGCATCAGCTCGCGGTAGACGGCGGCGGTCGGCCCCCAGTCGGTGGAGTCGGCCAGCGCCTCGGCCTCGGCGACGATGCGCTCCTTGGCCGCGCGGATGCCCTCGCGCTGCTCGTCCAGCCCGGCGAAGTACTGCTTGCGCCGCTTGGCGAAGGCGGTGCGGGCGGCCGAGAGCCGCTTCCACAGGGCGGCCTCGGTGACCCGGTCGATGCGGTCGGCGGCCTTCCACTCCTCGACGAGCTGGCGCAGCCGCTCGCCGCCGGACTTCCAGTGGGTGGTCTCCTCCGCGATGCGCTCGGCCTCGGCGACGATGCGCTCCTTGACCGCCCTGGCCTCGGCGCGCGCCTGCTCGCGGGCCGCCTTGACCTCCTCGCGGCGCTGGGCCACCAGCTCGGTCAGGCCGTCCAGGCGCGCGGTCAGCGCCTGGAGGTCGCCGATGGCGTGGGCGTCGGCGACGGCCTCGCGCAGCTTGACGATGCTGGCCTCGGCCTGCGCCGGAGCCAGGTCGGTGCCCCGCACCCGCTGCTCGAGCAGCTGAACCTGGCCCGCCAGCTCGTCGTACTTGCGATGGAAGTAGGCCAGTGCCTCTTCGGGTTCACCGGCCTGCCAGGAGCCGACGGCCCGTTCTCCCTCAGCCGTACGCACGTAGACGGTGCCGTCGTCGTCTACCCGGCCCCACGGGTCGGTGCTCACCGTGTCCTCCCGCACTCTCCATCAGACCCTTCGGGACTACTTCGTCCCTAGTTTGTATTACGTCAGCTCTTGCCGGCGATTGTCACGTCTTTGATTTCCACGGTTTCCTTGGGAGCGCCCGTCCCGTCGCCCATGTCGGCGATGACGCCTGCTTTGTTCACCTTGTCCAGGATGTCGAGCCCCTTCGTGATCGTACCCACCGGCGTGTAGTCCGGGGTGAGCCCGATGTCGCCGTACACCAGGAAGAACTGGCTCCCGGTGCTGCCCGGCGCGGAGGTCTTGGCCATCGCCATGACGCCGCGGGTGTACTTGGCGCCCTGGAGGTTCTCCTCGGCCATCACGTAGCCGGGGCCGCCCGAGCCGTCCTGGCTCTTGCCGTCGGCCTTGGCCGTCGGGTCGCCGCACTGCAGCATCGGGAACTTGGCGCTGCCCAGGCGGTGGCACTTGCTGCCGTCGTAGTACTTCTTCTTCGCCAGGAACTCCAGGGAGTTGGTGGTGCAGGGAGCCTTGGCGTTGTCGAGCTCGACCACGATGTCGCCCAGGTTGGTCTTCATCGTCATCGTCTTCTTGGCGGGCGTGGTCTTCACCTTCGCCGGCGGCATGCCGACGTCCTTGACCTGGCCGCCGCTGGCGTCCTTGACGTAGTCGCAGGTGCCCGTCGCCGCGTTGTACGGCTTCGGCCCCGTGCTGGCCGAGGCCGAGGCCGTCTCGGCGGCCGAGGCCGTCGGCGAGGCCGCGGCCTCCGTGCCCGTGTCCTCGCCGCCGAGGAGCGCGACCGCGGCCACGATTCCGCCGACCACGATCACCACGCCCACGGTGGAGCCGATGATCGCCGTGCGCTTGGCCTTCTGCTCGCGTTCGATGCGGCGCTGCATCTGCCGCTCGTAGTGCTCGCGTGCCAGCTGCTTCTGCCGGTCCTTCCCCGTGGCCACCGCTTTGCCTCCCATAGTCAATCAACCAAGGTGGGCGAATCGTATCGGCCAACGGGTAATGATTCGCAGCCCGGCGACCCGCACCGGTACCCTTCGGTTACATTCCCATTGGCTTTTCGACGAGATCACCTGAGGCAGATGCTCATCGCCGGCTTCCCCGCAGGGGCCTTCCAGACCAATTGTTACGTCGTCGCGCCCGCGGCCGGCGAGGAGTGCGTGATCGTCGACCCGGGCCAGGAAGCCGTCCAGGGCGTCGACGACCTGCTGCGCGAGCACCGGCTCAAGCCGGTCGCCGTCGTGCTCACCCACGGCCACCTCGACCACGTCTGGTCCGTCGCCCCGGTCTGCGGCGCGCGCGACGTGCCCGCCTGGATCCACCCCGAGGACCGCCACCTGCTGAGCGACCCGGCCGCCGGCTGGTCCGCCGACAGCGCCTCGCTGTTCGGCGGCATCACCCTCACCGAGCCCGGCGACGTGCGCGAGCTGACCGACGGCGCCCTGCTGGAGCTGGCCGGCCTGGAGCTCGTCGTGGACCACACGCCCGGCCATACCAGGGGGTCGGTGAGCTTCCGGCTGCCCGGCGAGCAGGTCATGTTCTCCGGCGACCTGCTGTTCGCCGGCTCCATCGGCCGCAGCGACCTCCCCGGCGGCGACTACCCGACCCTCCTGCGCAGTCTGGCTACCAAGTGCCTGCCGCTGCCTGACGATACGGTCGTGTTGCCGGGCCACGGACCACAGACCACGATCGGCCGCGAGCGCGTGACCAACCCGTACCTGAAGGAAGCAGCGCCGCACGCCGGTCCCACACGAGGGATCTAATGAGCTTCCAAGCACCGAAGGGCGTCAAGGAGTACGTCCCGCCGCAGGCGTCCGTCTTCTACGCGATCCGCGCCGCGTTCGCGGAGACGGCCAGGCGCGCGGGCTACTCCTACCTGGAGACCGCGGTCTTCGAGGACACCCAGTTGTTCGCCCGCGGCGTCGGCGAGTCCACCGACGTCGTCAGCAAGGAGATGTACACCTTCACCGACCGCGGCGGCCGTTCGCTGACGCTGCGCCCGGAGTTCACCGCCGGCGTGCTGCGCGCGGTCCTGGAGTACGGCCTGCACCGCGGCCAGCTCCCGGTGAAGGTGTGGACCGACGGGCCGGTCTTCCGCGCCGAGGCACCGCAGGAGGGCCGCTACCGCCAGTTCTACCAGCTCGACCTGGAGGCGATCGGCAGCGAGGACCCCGCCGTCGACGCCGAGACCATCGCGCTGGCCTGGCAGTGGTACTCCGCGCTCGGCCTCACCCGCGTGCGCCTGCTGCTCAACTCGCTCGGCTGCCGCGAGTGCCGCCCGCTCTACCGCGCCCGGCTGCAGGAGTTCCTGCGCGCGCTCGACCTCGACGAGGCCACCCGAGCCCGCATCGAGATCAACCCGCTGCGGGTGCTCGACGACAAGCGGCCCGAGGTGGTGCGGCAGCTCGAGGGCGCGCCGCTGATCGGCGACCACCTGTGCGCCGAGTGCAAGTCCTACCACGACCGGGTCAAGCAGCTCCTGGCCGACCTCGGCATCCCGTGGGAGGACTCCCCGCGGCTGGTGCGCGGCCTCGACTACTACACGCGCACCACGTTCGAGTTCGACCACCCGCTGCTCGGCGCCCAGTCCGGCATCGGCGGCGGCGGCCGCTACGACGGCCTGTCGGAGGCCATCGGCGGCCCGCCGCTGCCCGGCATCGGCTTCGGCCTCGGCCTCGACCGCACCGTCATCGCCCTGGAGCGCGAGGGCATCGAGCTCGCCACCCCCGCCCGCTGCGAGGTGTACGGTGTGGCGCTGGGCGACGAAGCGGCGCGCGCCATGTTCGCTCTCGTGAGCGAGCTGCGCGCGGCGGGCGTCGCCGCCGACATGGCCTTCGGCGGCAAGGGGCTCAAGGGCGCGATGAAGGGGGCCGGCCGTTCCGGCGCCCGCTTCGCGCTGATCCTGGGCGAGCGCGACCTCGCGGCCCGGGCCGTGCAGGTGAAGGACCTGACCACAGCAGACCAGACCGAGGTGCCGCTGGCCCAGGTCGTGGACGTCTTGAAGGGGAAGTTGCAGTGATCCGCACGCATACGGCCGGGTCGCTCCGCGAGGAGCACGCCGGGCAGAAGGTGACGCTCGCGGGCTGGGTGGCCCGCCGCCGCGACCATGGCGGCGTGGTCTTCATCGACCTGCGTGACGCCTCCGGCTCGGCGCAGGTGGTCTTCCGCGAGGAGGACCACGCCCACGACCTGCGCGCCGAGTACTGCGTGAAGGTCGTCGGCGAGGTGCGCCTGCGCCCGGAGGGCAACGAGAACCCCGAGCTGCCCACCGGGAGGATCGAGGTCGTCGCCGACGCCGTCGAGGTGCTGAGCGAGTCGGCGCCGCTGCCGTTCCCGATCGAGGGCAACGTGGGGGTGTCGGAGGAGGCGCGGCTGAAGTACCGCTACCTCGACATCCGCCGCGAGCGGGTGGCCAACGCCATGCGGGTGCGCTCCAAGGCCACCTACCTCGCCAACGAGGTCATGAGCGAGCTCGGCTTCGTCTACGTCGAGACGCCCACGCTGACCCGCTCCACGCCCGAGGGCGCCCGCGACTTCCTGGTGCCGGTGCGCCTGCAGCCCGGCAACTGGTACGCCCTGCCGCAGTCGCCGCAGCTGTTCAAGCAGCTCCTCCAGGTGGCCGGGCTCGAGCGCTACTACCAGCTCGCCAAGTGCTACCGCGACGAGGACCTGCGGGCCGACCGGCAGCCGGAGTTCACCCAGATCGACGTCGAGATGTCCTTCGTCGACCAGGAGGACGTCATCGCGGTCGGCGAGACGCTGATCGGCCGGCTGTGGCGGGAGATCGCCGGCTACGAGCTGCCCACGCCGCTGCCGCGCATGACGTACGCCGAGGCCATGGCCCGCTACGGCTCCGACAAGCCGGACCTGCGCTTCGGCCAGGAGCTGGTGGAGATGACCGGCTACTTCTCGGCCACCTCCTTCCGCGTCTTCCAGGCCGACTACGTCGGCGCGGTCGTCATGCCGGGCGGCGCCTCGCAGACCCGCAAGGAGCTCGACGGCTGGCAGGAGTGGGCCCGCTCGCGCGGCGCCAAGGGCCTGGCCTACGTGCTGGTGCAGGAGGACGGCACGCTCGGCGGCCCGGTCGCCAAGAACCTGTCGGAGCAGGAGCTGTCCGGCCTGGCCGCCGAGGTCGGCGCCGCCCCCGGTGACGCGATCTTCTTCGCGGCCGGCGCCAGGAACGCCTCGCGCGACCTGCTCGGCGCGGCCCGGCTGGAGATCGGCCGCCGCTGCGGCCTCATCGACGAGTCGCAGTGGTCGTTCCTGTGGGTGGTCGACGCCCCCATGTTCGAGCCCGTGTCCGACGAATCCGGCGGCGAGGGCGGCTGGACGGCCGTGCACCACCCGTTCACCGGCCCCAAGCCGGAGTGGGCCGACAACTTCCAGGACCACCCGGGCGAGGCGCTGGCCTACGCCTACGACATGGTCTGCAACGGCATGGAGATCGGCGGCGGCTCGATCCGTATCCACCGGGCCGAGATGCAGCAGCGCGTCTTCGACGTGCTCGGCATCTCCAAGGAGGAGGCCGAGAGCAAGTTCGGCTTCCTGCTGGAGGCGTTCAAGTACGGCCCGCCGCCGCACGGCGGCATCGCCTACGGCTGGGACCGCATCTGCATGCTGCTGTCGGGCGGCGACTCCATCCGCGACGTCATCGCCTTCCCGAAGACGGCCTCCGGCTTCGACCCGCTGACCGGCGCGCCCACCCCCATCACCGCCGACCAGCGCAAGGAGGCGGGCGTCGACGCCCCGCCGCGCAAGGACTGATCCGCCCCGGACGTGAGAAGCCGGCAGGGCGCCCGCCCTGCCGGCTTCCGCCGTTCCTCCCGCGTCAGGAGAACGTGATGCTCTTGATGATCACCGGGTTCTTGGGGGCGGTGGTGCCGCCGTCGCCGGTGATGTCGGCCTCGTTGACGATGAGGTCCTGACCGCTCTTGGCCAGGCCGATCAGCATGTCCAGGCCCTCGCTGACCACGCCCACGGTGGAGAAGCCGGCGCCGATCTGCGCGTTCTCGTCCGACAGGGAGAAGACGAACTGGCTGTTGTTCTGCCCCATGGAGTCGCCCGGCTGGGACATGAACACCACGCCCTTGACCGGCGGGATCTCGGTGTTCTCGTCGCCGTAGACGAAGCCCGCCGTGCCCTGGCCGTCGGTCGGGTTCTTGCCGTCGGCCTTGGCCTGCGGGTCGCCGCACTGCAGCAGGTGCACGCCGGCCACGTCGGGGGTGACCAGGCGGTGGCACTTCATGTTGTCGTAGAAGTGCTTCTTGTTGAGGAAGCTGAGCGCGTTGACCGTGCACGGAGCCGCGTCGGTCATCAGGTCGACGACGACCTTGCCGCGGTTGAAGTTGATCGTCATCTTCTTCAGCTTCGTGTTGGGCTTCTTGCCCGGCAGCCCCACGAACTTGTTCGGCACCGAGTCGTCACGCTTGTACGTGCACGACACCGGCCCCGCCTTGGCCGTGGCCGAGGGCGCGATCGGCACCGAGGCCGACGCCGACGCCGACGGCGAGGACGACGGCGTGCTCTGCGCCGCGGCCGCGTCCGAGCCGTCGTTCCCGCCCAGGGTGGTCGCGGCGAAGATGCCGCCGGCCACCACGACCACAGCCACGCCCGCGCCGATGAAGGTGTTCCGCTTCGCCTTGGAGGACTGGTCGGAGGCCGCGCGCTTCTCCTGCCGCTCCTTGTGCTCCCGCGCGAGGTCGCTCTTGCGGTCTTCGCCGCTCACCGCTCGTCTCCTTCATCTTTGCCGACACATGACCAAACAACTCCGCGCATGCTACCGGCCCTCGGTATGTGCCGGACGTAAGTGGCGAAAGCCGTGAGGTGCGACGTATGAGGTCGTGAACCTTATCGTGCTCCCGGGCGTAGTTGAAATGAGCACTAAGGAGCCGCCATGTTCGACCAGATCCTGGGCCTGCCGGCCCACGCGCTCGTCATCCACTTCGCGGTCGTGCTGACGCCGCTGCTCGCCGCGGTCTCGGCGGCGTACGCGCTGGTGCCGCGCTGGCGGGCGTACACGGGGTGGGCCGCGGTGCTGCTGGCGCTGGCCTCGCCCGGCGCCGTGCTCGCGGCCAAGGAGAGCGGCGAGCGCCTCAAGGAGGCCCGCTTCGCCACCGCCGGCGGGCAGCTCGGCGAGCGCATCTCCGCCCACGAGAGCTACGCGGACCCGCTCCTGCTGTCGGCGCTCGGCCTGGGCGCCGCCACGCTTCTGCTCGTGTACGCCACCCGCCCGGCCCGCGACTCCGTCGGCCGCGACCGCTTCGGCCGGCCCGTCTCCCTCACCCTGGCCGGGCTGACGCTCGTGCTGGCGGCCGTGGCCGGCGTCTTCTGCTTCCTGGCCGGCGACTCGGGCGCGAGGGCCGTATGGGGCATGTAATCTCGCGTTGTGGATAGCCTGTTCGACTCGGCCGCCGAGGACGCCACCCCGCAGCCCCTCGCGGTGCGCATGCGCCCGCGCACCCTCGACGAGGTGATCGGCCAGCGCCACCTGCTCGGCTCCGGCACCCCGCTGCGCCGCCTGGTCGAGAGCGAGGCCCCCATGTCGCTGTTCCTGTGGGGGCCGCCCGGCACCGGCAAGACCACGCTCGCCTACGTCGTCTCCAACGTCACCAAGCGCCGCTTCGTCGAGATCTCCGCCGTCTCCGCCGGGGTCAAGGACGTGCGCGCGGCCATCGACAACGCCCGCCGCGAGCTGGGCATGACCGGCCGCCAGACCGTGCTGTTCGTCGACGAGGTGCACCGCTTCAACAAGGCCCAGCAGGACGCCCTGCTGCCCGCCGTGGAGAACCGCTGGGTCACCTTCATCGGCGCCACCACCGAGAACCCGTTCTTCTCCGTCATCTCCCCGCTGCTGTCGCGCTCGCTGCTGCTCACCCTGGAGTCCCTGTCCGACGACGACGTCCGCGCCGTGCTGGAGCGGGCGGTGGCCGACCCGCGCGGGCTCGGCGGGCGGCACCGGCTCGCCCCCGAGGCGCTGGAGCACCTGGTCCGCCTCGCGGGCGGCGACGCGCGCCGGTCGCTGACGTACCTGGAGGCGGCCGCGCTGCTGGCCGAGGACATCACCGTGGAGGTCGTGGAGAAGGCCGTCGACAAGGCCGCCGTGCGCTACGACCGGCAGGGCGACCAGCACTACGACGTGATCAGCGCGTTCATCAAGTCGATGCGCGGCTCCGACGCCGACGCCGCGCTCCACTACCTCGCCCGGATGATCGAGGCGGGGGAGGACCCGCGCTTCATCGCCCGCCGCATCGTCATCTTCGCCAGCGAGGACGTCGGCCTGGCCGACCCCACCTGCCTGCAGACCGCCGTCGCCGCCGCCCAGGCCGTGCAGCTCATCGGCCTGCCCGAGGGCCAGATCAACCTCGCCCACGCCGTCATCCACTGCGCGCTGGCGCCCAAGTCCAACGCGGTCGTCAAGGCCATCGGCGCGGCGGTCGGCGACGTCCGCAAGGGGCTCATCGGCCAGGTGCCCGGCCACCTGCGCGACGCCCACTACGCCGGGGCGGCCAAGCTCGGCCACGGCGACGGCTACAAGTACCCGCACGACTTCGAGCACGGGCTGGTCCGCCAGGACTACGCGCCCGAGCAGGTGCGCGAGCGCCGCTACTACGAGCCGACCAGGCACGGCGCCGAGGGCCCGATCGCGGAGCGCTGGGCCAAGATCCGCGATTTCCTGCGCGGCGGCTCCTGAGGCGGCTCCTGACACCGGCCGCGCTCACCTCACCAACCTTGTCGGCGGGACGCGATAGGGTCTTGCCGTTCCGGCCCAGCGCAAAAGGGAGATGAGCGGATGCTAACCGCTGGAGAGGTCGCCGGGCTGATCGCTGCCACGGGCTGGATTGTCCTGGTCTGCGTTCTGGCCATGGTGCTCGTCAAGCTCGCCCGGCTGCTCAAGGAGACCACCAAGGCGGTCGCCGACCTGAACAACCGCCTGACGCCGCTGCTCGACGACGTCAGCGTCACCGTCAACGAGACCAACCGGCAGCTCATGGCCGTCGAGGCCATCGCCAAGGACGTCAAGCAGGTCAGCGGGCACGCGGCGCGGCTCAGCGCGGTCACCGACACGATGCTCACCGGCCCGCTGATCAAGGTGTCGTCGCTGAGCTTCGGCGTGCGCCGCGCGATCGAGGCCCGCCGCCCCGCCTCCGGGGCGGTGCGGCGCAGGCGCGGGCGGCCGAGAGGGGTCGTCAAGTGATCCGCCGGCTGTTCTACCTGTCGCTCGGCGCGTTCCTCGCCTTCTGGGTGATGCGCCGGCTCCAGGCGCTGCACCCCGACCACGTCGCCCGCCGCACCGCCGCCGGCGCGGCGGGCATGCTCCAGCGGGTGAGAGACTTTACCTCGGACGCGCTCGGCGAGGCCGCGGCGCGCGAAACCGAGTTGCGGGCGCGCTTCGGGCTCGACCAGGCTGAAGACACCACCCGCTGATTCGTCCCGACACGAAACGACTGACTAACGCAAAGGATGGCCACCATGGAGTCGGCAGAGATCGCCCGCCGCTTCCTGCGCTTCTTCGAGGAGCGTGGGCACAAGGTAGTGCCCTCGGCCAGCCTGATCGCTGAGGACCCCACGCTTCTCCTGGTTCCTGCCGGTATGGTGCCGTTCAAGCCGTACTTCCTGGGGCAGCGTAAGCCTCCGGCGTCCCGGCTGGCCACCGCGCAGAAGTGCGTGCGCACCCCCGACATCGACGAGGTCGGCAAGACCACCAGGCACGCGACGTTCTTCCAGATGCTCGGCAACTTCTCCTTCGGCGACTACTTCAAGTCCGAGGTGATCCCGTTCGCGTGGGAGCTGCTGACGCGCTCGGAGTCCGACGGCGGCTTCGGCTTCCCCGAGGACAAGCTGTGGGCGACGGTCTACCTCGAGGACGACGAGGCGTACGAGGTCTGGCGCAACAAGGTCGGCCTGCCGGAGAGCCGCATCCAGCGCCGCGGCCTGGAGGACAACTACTGGCACATGGGCGTGCCCGGCCCCGGCGGCCCCTGCTCGGAGATCTACTACGACCGCGGCCCCGAGTACGGCAAGGAGGGCGGCCCCGTCGCCGACGAGGACCGCTACCTCGAGGTCTGGAACCTCGTCTTCATGCAGTACCAGCTCAGCGCGGTCCGCTCGAAGGTCGACTTCGACGTCGCGGGCGAGCTGCCCGCCAAGAACATCGACACCGGCATGGGCCTGGAGCGCATGGCGGCGATCCTGCAGGGCGTCGACAACATCTACGAGATCGACACCACGTACAAGATCCTCGACAAGGCGGCCGAGCTCACCAAGACCCGCTACGGGCGCGACCACCGCTCCGACGTCAGCCTGCGGGTCGTCGCCGACCACGTGCGCACCGGCACCATGCTGGTGGCCGACGGCGTGCTGCCCGGCAACGAGGGCCGCGGCTACGTCCTGCGCCGCATCCTGCGCCGCTCCGTGCGCAACCTGCGCCTGCTCGGCTCCGGCGACGAGCGCTACATGCACGAGCTCACCGACGTCGCGATCAACGTCATGGGCGAGCAGTACCCCGAGCTGCGGGTCGACGCGCCGCAGATCCACGCGGTCATCGACGCGGAGGAGGCGAGCTTCCTCGGCACGCTGCGCACCGGCACCGCGATCTTCGACGTCGCGGTCGAGGAGACCAAGCGCAAGTCCGGCACCACCATCTCCGGCGACCAGGCGTTCCAGCTTCACGACACCTACGGCTTCCCGATCGACCTCACCCTGGAGATGGCCTCCGAGCAGGGGCTCAAGGTCGACGAGGAGGGCTTCCGCCGGCTCATGAAAGAGCAGCGGCAGCGGGCCAAGGCCGACGCCGCGGCGAAGAAGACCGGCAACGCCGACATCTCGGTGTTCGGTCAGGTGCTGGAGGCGGCGGGCAAGGTCGAGTTCCTCGGCTACGACCAGACCGAGGCCGACACCAGCGTCGTCGGCATCCTGGTCGACGGCGCGTCCGTCCCGGCGGCGGGCGCGGGCAGCACGGTCGAGGTCGTGCTCGCGCGCACCCCGTTCTACGCCGAGGGCGGCGGCCAGCTCGCCGACCAGGGCGTCATCCGCACCGGCGGCGCGGAGGTGGAGATCACCGACGTGCAGCAGCCGCTCGCCGGGCTCATCGTGCACCGCGGCAAGGTCCGCAGCGGCGAGCTGCGGGTCGGCGACGAGGCCCAGGCGGAGATCGACATCGAGCGCCGCCGCGCGATCTCGCGCAGCCACAGCGCCACCCACCTCGTCCACCGCGGCTTCAAGAACGCGCTCGGCGAGACGGCGGCGCAGGCCGGCTCGGAGAACTCGCCCGGCCGCTTCCGCTTCGACTTCACCGCGGCGGGCGCGGTGCCGCCCAGCGTGCTGCGCGACGTCGAGGACGAGGTCAACGCGGTGCTCATCAACGACCTCAAGGTCAACGCCTTCTACACCACGCAGGCGGAGGCGCGCGCGATGGGCGCCCTCGCGATGTTCGGCGAGAAGTACGGCGACGAGGTCCGCGTGGTCGAGATCGGCGAATACTCGCGCGAGCTCTGCGGCGGCACCCACGTGCACAGCTCCGGCCAGCTCGGCCTGGTCAAGGTGCTCGGCGAGCAGTCGGTCGGCGCGGGCGTGCGCCGCGTGGAGGCGCTGGTCGGCATCGACGCCTTCCGCTTCCTGGCGCGCGAGAGCGTGCTGGTCGCCCAGCTCAGCGAGCAGCTCAAGGCGCGCCGCGAGGAGCTGCCCGAGCGCATCGAGGGCATCGTGACCCGGCTGCGCACCGCCGAGAAGGAGCTGGAGAAGCTGCGCTCGGCGCAGGTCCTGGCGGTGGCCGGCGAGCTGGTGGCGCAGGCGCGCGACCAGCAGGGCGTCTCCGTCGTGACACACCGCGCGCCTGATGGCACCGGCGCCGATGATCTGCGTAAGCTCGCGCTTGATGTGCGTGGCAGGTTCCCGTCCGACAGGCCGGCGGTCGTCGTGATCGCCGGTGTCCCCTCCGACCGGCCGGTGGTGGTTGCCGCGGTCAACGAGGCGGGGCGCGAGCGGGGGCTCAAGGCCGGGCAACTGGTCGGCGTCGCCGCCAAGGCGCTTGGGGGTGGCGGTGGCGGCAAGGACGATGTCGCGCAGGGCGGTGGCACGCGGCCGGAGGCGATCGGCGAGGCGTTGCGCCTGGTCGACCAGGCCATCGCAGGGCAGCTCGGCTGACATGAGGTTCGGTTCGCGGATCGGCGTGGACGTCGGCTCCGTACGCGTCGGCGTGGCCCGCAGCGACCCCGCGGGGATGCTGGCCACGCCGGTCGAGACCGTCCGGCGGGGCAAGGGCGACCTCGACCGCATCGCCGAGATCGTCGCCGAGCACGAGGCCATCGAGGTCGTGGTCGGCCTGCCCCGGTCGCTGTCCGGGCGCGAGGGGCAGGCGGCCGAGCTGGCGCGCGCCTACGCGGCGCGGCTCGCCGCCCGGCTCGCCCCGACCCCGGTGCGGCTGTTCGACGAGCGCCTGACCACCGTCGCCGCCCAGCACGGGCTGCGGGCCAGCGGCGTCAAGGCCAAGAAGCAGCGGGGCGTCGTCGACCAGGCGGCGGCCGTCGTGCTGCTGCAGGACGCGCTCGACTCCGAACGCGCCACCGACAGACCACCAGGCAGGCCCGTCGAACCGCCTCAGGCGGCCGACGGACCTGCCCAATGAGCCGGCGGCTCACGGGGCGGGGGCACACGGCCGGCGCCGGGGTGGTGGCGCCGTGAACGAGACGCCGAACGGCCTGCCCGGAGGCGACGGGGGCGACGAGGCCGGAGACCTGATCCCGTTCCAGCCGTCCGACGACGAGGCCGGGGACCTGATCCCGTTCCAGCCGTCCGACGACGAGCTCACCGGCGGCACCGGCCCGGACGAGCCGGCCGCGACGGCTTCGCCTGGGGCGGCCGGGTCGGCTTCGTCGTCAGCAGCCGGGGTGGTTCCGCCGGAGCCGGCCGCGGGAGCGGCACGGGGCGGGGCTTCGCCTGGCGCGGCTGGGCGCGGTGCGCCCGGGAGGGCTGCGGCCGACGCCGGGTCGGCGGGGCACGCTTCGACTCGGGAGGCGTCGGCCCTGCCTGGCCGCGCCTCTGACCGGGTGCGCGGACCGGGCGGCCACGCCTCCGACGGCCGTGACCTCCAGCACCAGGGCGGGCAGCCGGCGGCGGCCCGCAGCCAGGACGGCGGCTCCGAGCGAGCCGGCCGGGACGGGGCCGCGTCGCATGGAGCCCATGACGAGGGCCCCGTGGTCGGCGAGCCCGACGGCGGCGGCACCCCGGCCTCCGGCGGGCAGGGCGACGAAGCGGTCCTCGACGGACAGGGCGGAGCGACCTTCGACGGGCAGAGCGACGGAGCGGCGGCCAGCGGACCCCACGGCGACTCGGTGTCGGACGGGCAGGGCGTCCGTCCGGTTTCAGGCGGGCAGAGCGACGGCGCGGCAGCCAGCGGACCCCACGGCGACTCGGTGTCCGACGGGCAGGGCGTCGGTCCGGTTTCAGGCGGGCAGGGCGACGGAGCGGCGGGCAGCGGGTCCGACGGCGGTCCGGGCCCGGACGGGCAGGGCGTCGGGCCGGTTTCAGGCGGGCAGGGCGTGGGTGCGGGCGGCGGTGGGGCCGACGGCGGTTCGGGGCGCGACGCGCGAAGAGGCGTGGCGGCGGACGGCGGGCCCGGAAGCGGGTCGGTGTCCGGTACACGATGGGGCGTGGCGGCGGACGGCGGGGCCGGAAGCGGGTCGGTGTCCGGTACGCGATGGGGCGTGGCGGCGGACGGCGGGGCCGAAAGCGGGTCGGTGTCCGGTACGCCCGGGGGTGAGCCGGTGAGCAGCGAGGACGGCGGTGGTCCGGCGTCCGGTGGGGGGCCGGGGGCCGGCGCCGGTGGAGCTTCGCCGGGTGGGGCGGGGGAGCGGCGGCGGGCGGTGCGGAAGGTCGGGCTGGTGGCCGGGGGATTGGCGGCCGTGCTGGTCGCGGCCGGCGTCGGCGCGATCGTCGTGCTGCGGCCGTACCTCAGCCCCGCCGACTTCGACGGCAAGGGCGAGGGCGCGGTGACGGTGCGGATCGCGCCGGGCTCCAGCGCGCAGGCCATCGGGTCGGCGCTGGCCGAGGCCGGGGTGGTGGCGAGCGCCCAGTCGTTCGTGCGCGAGGCCCAGGACCGGGCGGTCGCCGAGCGGCTGCGTCCCGGGAACTACCGGCTGCGCAAGGGCATGGCCGCGGCCGCCGCGCTGGACCTGCTGCTCGACCCCGCCTCCCGGCTGGTCAAGCGGGTGACGGTGCCGGAGGGCATGCGCACGTCCGAGGTGCTGGCGCGCGTGGCCAAGCTGTCCGGACTGCCGCTGAAGGAGCTGCAGTCGGTGGACAAGGCGCTGGTCGGCCTGCCCTCGTACGCGCCGGGCCTGGAGGGTTTCCTGTTCCCGGCCACGTACGAGATCGAGCCGTCCGACACCGCCGTGGACGTGCTGGCCGCCATGGTGGAGCGCTTCGGCGCCGAGGCGTCCAAGCTCAGCCTGGCCGAGCAGGCCGCCAAGGTGCACCTGACGCCGCTGGAGGCCGTCACGGTGGCCAGCGTGATCGAGGCCGAGGGCGGCACCTATGCGGACTACCCCAAGATCGCCAGAGTCATCTACAACCGGCTCCAGCGGGGCACCTCGCTGGAGCTCGACAGCACCGTCCTGTATGCGCAGAACCGCCGGACGTTGAAGGTGACCGAGAACGACACCAAGGTCGACTCTCCGTACAACACCTATCGCCGCAAGGGACTGCCGCCCGCCCCCATCTCCAATCCCGGAGAGAAGGCGCTGGTGGCGGCTCTCAACCCGGCCAAGGGCGATTGGCACTGGTTTGTGACGACGGATCCGGCGCATAGAATCACCAAATTCACCAACAAAGAGAGCGAGTTCGTGAGATACCGGGAAGAGTTGAACAAGAACCTCGGGACGAGCTGATGTTCGACGGGACCCCCTCCGTTCCCGCACAGAAGCCCCCCAACGGGGCAGGCGTCCTCTTTCCGTCCCTTAGCATGGCTACCCAGTGTGATCTCCGCTGGTCGTGGGAACATGTCCTGCGGATCCCCCAGTTCCGCTCGGCTACGCCTGCCGGTTGGGCACAACAGCTTGACGCCCGACCGGCCGTACCGGGAGATTGGCCTGCGAACCTATGAGCGATCTCGATCTGAACACGCTGCTCGGCGCCGAGGACGACGAAGGTCAGTCCCGTCGCCGCGCCCGCGGCGGGCGCGGCGGCCGCAGGCGCCGCCGCCGTCGCAACCGGGGCGGCTTCATCGCGCCGCTGCTCGCCTTCGTCGTGCTGGCCGGCATCATCGGCGGCGGCGGCTACTTCGGCTACATGTGGCTCAATGACGCTCTCGTGCCCGACGACTACACCGGTCAGGGCACCGGAGAGGTGGTCATCGAGATCCAGGAGGGCCAGAGCGCCTCCGAGGTGGCCGAGGAGCTGGAACGGCAAGGCGTCGTCAAGAGCGCCAGGGCGTTCACCAACGCCATCGGCAACGCCAACAAGAGCGGCTCGCTGCAGCCGGGCTCGTACAAGATGCGCAAGCAGATGTCGGCCGCGGCCGCCGTCGACGCGCTCACGCCCACGAACAAGCTGCTCGCCAGGGTGACGCTCCCCGAGGGGCTGCGGCTCAGCGACACCCTCGCCCGGCTCGCCGAGCAGACCGGCAAACCGGCCAAGGAGTTCCAGACCGCGGCCAAGCAGACCGGCGACCTCGACCTGCCGGCGTACGCCAAGGGCAAGCTGGAGGGGTACGTCTTCCCCGCCACCTACGACTTCCAGCCGAAGACCACGCCCGAGCAGATGCTGGCGGCCATGGTCGACCGCTTCAACGAGACCGCCGACCGGGTCGACCTGGAGGGCGGCGCCAAGGCGCTCGGGCACAAGCCGCAGGAGATCGTGGTCATCGCCAGCATCATCCAGGCCGAGGCCGGCCGCGCCGAGGACATGCCGAAGATCGCCCGCGTGATCTACAACCGGCTGGAGCACAACCCGCCGATGAACCTGTCGATGGACAGCACGGTGATGTACGCGCTCGGCAAGTACCGCACCTACGCGACGCACGCCGAGCTGGAGACCAAGTCGCCGTACAACACGTACAAGTTCGCGGGGCTGCCCCCGGGGCCGATCTCCAACCCCGGCGACCACGCCATCGAGGCCGCGCTCAACCCGGCGAAGGGCTCGTGGCTGTACTTCGTGGCCACCGACCCGAAGAGCAAGGTCACCAAGTTCGCCACCACCGAGGCCGAGCGGCAGGCGTTGCTCGCCGAGTGCGCCAGGAACGGCGGCTGCGGCGGCTGACCCCGGCCCGGCCTATCCCTTTCGTGCGCTGTCCCTTACGTGTGATGACCGCCCACCCGCGCCGACGGCGCGCGGGTGGGCGGCGTCGTACGGGAGGCCGGCGGGCCCGCGATAAGGTCGTCGTGTTCGTGAGGGGAAGGAGCGCGGATGCGAGCCGCCGTCCTGGGGTCGCCGATCGCCCACTCGCTCTCGCCGTACCTGCACCGGGCCGCCTACCGCGCGATGGGGCTGGCCGGGTGGAGCTACGAGGCGTTCGAGTGCGACGAGGCGCGCCTGCCGGCGCTGCTGCGCGAGCTGACCCCGGCCCGGCAGGGCCCCGTCACGCGGGCCCCCGCCGACGAGCCGGGAACGGGCGGCGTCTGGGCCGGGCTGTCGCTGACGATGCCGCTCAAGCGGGCCGTGCTCCCCCTGCTCGACACCGTCTCCGGGGTGGCCGTCGAGGTGGGCGGCGCGAACACGGTGGTGTTCCGCGACGGCGGCCGGCACGGCGACAACACCGACGTCCACGGCATCGAGCGGGCGCTGGCCGAGGCCGGCGTGCCCGCCCCGCGCTCGGCCACCGTGCTGGGCGGCGGCGCGACGGCCGCCTCCGCGCTGGCGGCGCTGCGCAACCTCGGCCTGCACGCGGCCACCCTCCTGGTACGCGACCCGGCCCGGGCGGGCGGCACCGTCGAGGTGGCCGAGCGGCTGGGCGTGGCGCTGGCCGTCGAGACGTTCGACAAGCTCGACGCCTCCATCAGGGTCGACCTGGTGGTCTCCACGCTGCCGGGCGGGGCGGCCGACGTCCTCGCCGACCGGCTGGCGGGCGTGCCCGCGCTGTTCGACGTGGTCTACTCGCCCTGGCCGACCAGGGCGGCCGCGGCCGTCGCGGCGGCCGGCGGCACGGTCGTCGGTGGCTTCGCGATGCTGCTGCACCAGGCGGTGCGCCAGGTGGAGCTGATGACCGGGCGCACCGGCGTGCCCGTGGAGGCGATGCGCGCCGCCGGCGAGGCCGAGATCCGCCGGCGGGCGGCGGCCCTGGCCTGACGCCGGCGACGCAAGGCCGACGCCGGCTTCTTGCCAAGAATCCTTGCCCGGCGGGAAGATTCGAGCCAGCCGGACGGTTGTGGTAATGTAGCTCTCTGATCGGTCCGGCATGTTTTGCTGGACGCGCAAGCGGAGGTCTCCCTCCCACCCGGGTCGCCGGAAGGCGGCCGGGTCCAGGATCACGCCGGACTACTCCGGGGAGCTCAAGGCCACGAAAGCCGAAGAGCTCAGTGGCCCCGCATGCGCGACGTGCGGGGCTTTTCGCGTTAGGGGTAACGCGTGGAGCTTTCGGCACGACGAGCACGTAGGGATCGCAAACCTAGGAGGCCCCATCAGCACTGAGCCCCGCATCAACGAGCGTATCCGAGTTCCCGAGGTTCGCCTCGTGGGCCCGAACGGCGAGCAGGTCGGCATCGTCTCCATTCACGATGCCCTGAAGCTCGCCCAGGAGGCCGACCTCGACCTGGTCGAGGTCGCGGCCACGGCTCGACCGCCCGTGTGCAAGCTCATGGACTACGGCAAGTTCAAGTACGAGTCCGCAATGAAGGCGCGCGAGGCGCGCAAGAATCAGGCGCACACGATCATCAAGGAGATCAAGCTCCGGCCGAAGATCGACCCGCACGACTACGAGACCAAGAAGGGTCACGTGGTGCGGTTCCTCAAGGCGGGGGACAAGGTCAAAGTCACGATCATGTTCCGTGGACGCGAGCAGTCCCGCCCGGAGCTCGGCTTCCGGCTGCTGCAGCGGCTCGCGGACGACGTCCAGGAGCTCGGCTTCGTGGAGTCCCACGCCAAGCAGGACGGCCGTAACATGATCATGGTGATCGGTCCGCACAAGAAGAAGGCTGAGGCCAAGGCCGAGAAGGCCGCAGCCAAGGCCCAGCGTGGCGGCGACGAGGAGACTTCCCCACAGGAAGCCTGACCTCCGGTTGGGGTTAGCCTTACAGAGCACCCCGAGCCAGCCACCGGCAGACGAAAGACGCCGCGACCGGGTCGGCCGACCACCGGCCCGGCCACCGGCACGACCGAAACGAGGAGAGACGGCGACATGCCGAAGATGAAGACGCACAGCGGTGCGAAGAAGCGGTTCCGGCTCACCGGCACCGGCAAGATCAAGCGTCGCCGTGCCAGCCGCGCGCACTACAACGAGTGGAAGTCGTCCACGCTGACGCGCCGTCTCAAGAACGAGGTCGTTGTTTCCGACGCCGACACCAAGAAGATCAAGAAGCTGCTCGCTAAGTAGCGCGATTCCCCGGGGAGATTAGACATGGCACGCGTGAAGCGGGCGCTCAACGCCAAGAAGAAGCGCAGGGTCGTCCTCGAAAGGGCCAGCGGCTACCGTGGCCAGCGGTCGCGGCTGTACCGCAAGGCCAAGGAGCAGATGCTCCACTCGATGACCTACGCCTACCGTGACCGCAAGGACCGCAAGGGCGCCTTCCGCCGCCTGTGGATCCAGCGGATCAACGCGGCGGCCCGGCAGAACGGCATGACCTACAACCGCCTGATCCAGGGTCTGCGCCTGGCCGGCATCGAGGTCGACCGCAAGATCCTCGCCGATCTCGCGGTGAACGACGGCCAGACCTTCGCCACGCTCGTCGAGGCCGCCAAGAAGGCGCTGCCGGCGAACGTGAACGCGCCGGCCGCGAGCTGACGCGCCGAGCTCTTTCGTGGGGGCCCACCGTGCACGGTGGGCCCTTTGTCGTACCCGAACGATCCAGGGGGAACGCATGGCCGGGTCCGAGCTGACCAACGTGAGGTCGCCGCGGGTGAAGGCCGCGAGGCGGCTCACCAAGCGCGCCTTCCGCGAGCAGGACCGCAGGTTCCTGGCCGAGGGCCCGCAGGCGGTCCGTGAGGCGCTGCGGCTGCCGGAGGTCACCCTGGAGCTGTTCACCACGGCCGAGGCCGAGCTGCGCCACCCCGAGCTGGTCGCCGAGGCCGCGGCCCAGGACGTGCCGGTGCACCGGGCCAGCGGCGAGGTCATGGCCGAGCTGACGCAGACCGTCACCCCGCAGGGCCTGGTCGCGGTCTGCCGGCTGGTGCACGTGCCGCTGGAGCGGGCGTTGCCGGCCGAGCCGAAGCTGGTCGCGGTGCTCGCCCACGTCCGCGACCCGGGCAACGCCGGCACCGTGATGCGGGCGGCCGACGCCGCCGGGGCCGACGCCGTGGTGCTGACCGACGCCTCCGTGGACCCGTACAACGGCAAGTGCGTGCGGGCCAGCGCGGGAAGCCTTTTTCATCTGCCCGTCGTCGTCGGTGCACCCGCCGGCCCCTCCGTGCGTCAACTCAAGGAGCGAGGCTTGCGCGTGCTCGCGGCCGACGGCGCGGGCAAGCACACGCTCGACGACGTCGACCTGTCGGGACCCACCGCGTGGATCTTCGGCAACGAGGCCTGGGGGTTGCCGGAGGAGATACTCGCCGAAGCGGATGATGTGGTCAGAGTGCCCATCTACGGACAGGCTGAAAGCCTCAACCTGGCCACCGCGGCGGCGGTATGCCTTTACTCCTCGGCCAGGGCTCAGCGAGTGCCCTAGGCGGCCGGAAACCCGCTATTGTCGGCGTTGTAGGCGGAGGAGGCGAGGTCGTGCACGGCGCAGAGACCGACGGGCAGGTGGTGGCCGCCGCGTGCACGATCGCCATCGACGACCTCCCCGACGGCCTCATCGTGACCGACCGATATGGCTGCGTGCAGGCCGTCAACCGCGCCGCCGCCCGCCTCACCGGCGTCCGCATGGAGCGCGCGGTCGGCCGGCACATGAGCGACGTCTTCCCCTTCCGCGACCACGACGGCCGCGACTGGTGGAAGGCGCTCGACCCCGAGGGCGGCCTGCCCACCCGGGTCCGGGTGCCCGAGCGGCCGCTGCACCTGCCCGGCGGGCAGGAGCTGTACGTCGCCGCCCGGCTCGTCCGCGAGCCCGAGCGCGGCGGCGAGGTCGAGCGGGTCGCGATCACCCTGCGCGACGGCGGCGCCCGCGCCCGGCTCGAACGCAGCCGCGCCGACCTCGTCTCGACCGTCGCCCACGAGCTGCGCTCGCCGCTCACCAGCGTCAAGGGCTTCACCGCCACGCTGCTGGCCAAGTGGAGCCGCTTCACCGACGAGCAGAAGCGCGTGATGCTGGAGACCGTCAACAACGACGCCGACCGCGTCACCCGGCTCATCACCGAGCTGCTCGACGTCTCCCGCATCGAGTCCGGCCGGCTGGAGGTGCGCCGCCAAGTCGTCGACCTGCCCGCCCGCGCCCGCCGCATCATCGACGGCCGCGTCGCGGCCGGCGAGCCCGAGGACCGCTTCCGGCTGCTCGTCCACGACGACCTGCCGGAGATGTGGCTCGACCAGGACAAAATCGACCAGATTCTGAGTAACCTGGTAGAAAACGCGCTGCGCCACGGGCGCGGCACTGTCACCATGGAGATCGAGTCCGTCGGATGGGGAGTCGCCGTGTCGGTCCGCGATGAGGGCGAGGGCATCGAGCCCGAGCTGGCCCCGCGCGTCTTCCGGCAGTTCTGGCGGGGCGGCAACAGCCGTCGCCGCGGCGGCACCGGGCTCGGCCTGTTCATCGTGAAGGGCCTGGTCGAGGCGCACGGCGGCACGATCGTCGTGCAGCGGGCGCCCGAGGGCGGGGCGGAGTTCCGATTTACCGTGCCCACCGGCACGCCCGACTTCGCCGCCTCTGTCTGACAGCTCTGTCCGACGGGCCCGGCGGAGGATTCGGGGCCGGTGGGCGGAGCCCACTAGACTTCTTTCCGCTCAAGCCCTGGATACGGAGCTCACTCTTGTCTGACTACGACCCCGTCGAGGTGACACCGCTGCATGCCGACGAGGTGTCGCGCATGGAGGCCGACGCCATCGCGGCCATCAAGGCGGCCGACAGCCTCGACGCACTCAAGCAGGCCAGGCTGGCGCACGCGGGCGACCGTTCGCCCATCGCCCTGGCCAACCGCGAGATCGGCGCGCTGCCGCCGGCCGCCCGCGCCGAGGCGGGCAAGCGCGTCGGCGGCGCGCGCAGGACGATCAACGAGGCGCTGGCCGCGCGCCAGGCCGAGCTGGAGGCCGAGCGCGACGCGCGGGTCCTCGTCGAGGAGACCGTCGACGTCACGCTGCCGTGGGACCGCCGGCCGCGCGGCGCCCGCCACCCGCTCACCACGCTGCAGGAGCGCATCGCCGACGCGTTCGTCGCCATGGGCTACGAGGTGGCGGAGGGGCCCGAGCTCGAAGGCGAGTGGTTCAACTTCGACGCGCTCAACATCGCCAAGGACCACCCGGCCCGCTCCGACCACGACACCTTCTTCGTCGGCTCCACCGACTCCGGCATGGTGCTGCGCACCCAGACCTCGCCGGTGCAGGTCCGCGCGCTGCTCCAGCGCGAGCTGCCGGTGTACGTGATCTCGCCGGGCAAGACGTTCCGCACCGACGAGCTCGACGCCACCCACACCCCGGTCTTCCACCAGACCGAGGGCCTGGCCGTCGACGAGGGCCTGACGATGGCCCACCTCAAGGGCACGCTCGACCGGTTCGCCGAGGTCATGTTCGGCAAGGGCATCACCACCCGGTTCCGGCCGAACTACTTCCCGTTCACCGAGCCGTCCGCCGAGATGGACCTCAAGTGCTTCGTCTGCCGCGGCGCCTCGGCGATCCCCGGCAACCCGCCCTGCCGCACCTGCAAGTCCGAGGGCTGGATCGAGTGGGGCGGCTGCGGCATGGTCAACCCGCGGGTGCTCATCGCCTGCGGCGTCGACCCCTCGCGCTACTCCGGGTTCGCCTTCGGCATGGGCATCGAGCGGACCCTCATGTTCCGGCACAACGCCGAGGACATGCGTGACATGGTCGAAGGAGACGTGCGCTTCACGCTCCCGTTCGGAATGGAGATCTGATGAAGGTCCCGCTCTCCTGGCTGCGGGAGCATGTCGATCTCCCGGCGGTCACCGCCCACGAGGTGGCCGACAAGCTCACCGCCGCCGGGCTCAAGCTGGAGGCCATCACCTCGCACGGCCACGACGTCAAGAACGTCGTGGTCGGCCAGGTGCTGGAGATCGAGGAGCTCACCGGCTTCAAGAAGCCGATCAGGCACTGCAAGGTCGAGACCGGCGAGGCCGAGCCGCGGATGATCGTCTGCGGCGCCACGAACTTCGCCGCGGGCGACCGCGTGCCGGTCGTCCTGCCCGGCGGCGTGCTGCCCGGCGGGTTCGAGGTCGGGGCGCGCAAGACGTACGGGCGGATGTCCGAGGGCATGATCTGCTCCGAGCGCGAGCTCGGGCTGAGCGACGACCACGGCGGCATCATGGTGCTGCCCGCCGACACCCCGGTCGGCGCGGACGTGGTCGAACTGCTCGGCCTGCGCGACGACGTGATCGAGCTGGAGATCACCCCCGACATCGGCTACGCGCTGTCGATCCGCGGCGTGGCGCGTGAGGCGGCCACCGCGTTCGGGGTGGCCTTCCGCGACCCCGCCGACGTCGAGCTGCCCGCCGAGACCGGGCCGGCCTGGCCGGCCTCGATCGCCGACGAGAGCGCCTGCGACCGGTTCGTGCTGCGCGAGGTCACCGGCTTCGACCCCGGCGCGCCGAGCCCGCTGTGGATGCGCACCCGCCTGTCGCGGGCCGGCATGCGCCCGGTGTCGCTGGCCGTCGACGTCACCAACTACCTGATGCTGGAGCTCGGGCAGCCGCTGCACGCCTTCGACCGCGACAAGCTGCGGGGCGAGATCGTCGTGCGCCGGGCGCGGCCGGGCGAGCGGCTGGAGACGCTCGACCACGTGGTGCGCGAGCTCGACCCCGACGACATCCTCATCACCGACGAGTCCGGCCCGATCTCGATGGCGGGCACCATGGGCGGGCTGGAGACCGAGATCTCCGGCTCCTCCACCGACATCGTCATCGAGGCCGCGCACTTCTCCGCCACCGGCATCTCCCGCGAGTCGCGGCGGCACGGCCTGGTGTCGGAGGCGTCCAAGCGGTTCGAGCGCGGCGTCGACCGCGAGCTGCCGCTCGTCGCGTCCTGGAAGGCCGTGCGCCTGCTGGCCGAGCTGGGCGGGGCCGAGATCCGGCCCGGGGTCACGCACGCCGAGGCACAGGTGTCGCCGGCGCGCATCGCGATCCCGGCCGGCTACCCGGGGCGGGTCGCCGGCGTCGCGTACGCCAAGGAGACCGTGGTCGCCCGGCTGGAGCAGGTCGGCTGCGTCGTCACCGACGGCGACGACCCCGCGGTGCGCGAGGGCGGCGTCGACCCGACCGGCGTGGTGACCGGCGGCGCGCTGGCCGCCCGGCTGGCCGTCACCGGCGACGACATGATCACCGTCACGCCGCCGTCCTGGCGTCCCGACCTCACCGACCCCAACGACCTCGCCGAAGAGGTCATCCGGCTGGAGGGGTACGAGAACCTGCCGTCGGTGCTGCCGAGCGCCCCCGCCGGGGCCGGGCTCACCGAGGGGCAGCGGCTGCGCCGGCGGGCCGGCCGGGCGCTCGCCGAGGGCGGCTACGTCGAGGTGCTGAGCTACCCGTTCGTCAGCCCCGACGACTTCGACCGGCTGCTGCTGCCGCAGGAGGACGCCCGGCGCGTCGCCATGCGGCTGGCCAACCCGCTGTCGGAGGACGAGCCGCTGATGCGCACCACGCTGCTGCCGGGGCTGCTGAAGACCCTGGTGCGCAACGCCGGGCGCGGCTTCGCCGACGTGGCGCTGTTCGAGACCGGCCCGGTCTACCGGCCGCGGCCGGGCGCGCCCGAGGCCGCGCCGGTGCTCGGCGTCGAGCGGCGGCCGAGCGCGGAGGAGCTGGCCTCGATCGAGGCGGCGCTGCCCGACCAGCCGGTGCGGGTCGCCGTGGTGCTGGCCGGCGAGTTCGAGCGCTCCGGCTGGTGGGGCAAGGGCCGCGAGGCGTCCTGGGCCGACGCCGTGCAGGCCGCGCGCCTCGTGGCGGCCGAGGCCCGGGTGGAGCTGTCCATCAGCGCCGACCAGCACGAGCCGTGGCATCCCGGCCGGTGCGCCGCCCTGTACGTGGGCGACACGCTGGTGGGGCACGCCGGTGAGCTGCACCCGCGGGTCGTCGAGGCGTACGGGCTGCCGCCGCGCACGGCGGCCATGGAGCTGGAGCTGACCCGCCTGGAGCAGGCCATGCCGGGGCCGGTGCAGGCGCCGGCGGTGTCGGCGTATCCGGTGGCGACGCAGGACGTGGCGCTGATCGTGCCCGACTTCACGCCGGTCGCCGACGTCGAGGCGGCGCTGCGCGACGGGGCGGGCGAGCTGCTGGAGTCGATCCGGCTGTTCGACGTGTACGCCGGGGAGCAGGTGGGCGAGGGGAACAAGTCGCTCGCCTACACGATGCGCTTCCGCGCGCCGGACCGCACGCTGACGGCGGAGGAGACGACGGCGGCCCGCGACGCGGCGGTCGCCCTGGCCGCCGACCGGGTCGGCGCCCAGCTCCGCAGCTCCTGACCTGCGCTGAAGGGGGGCCGGGTGTGCCGGCCCCCCTTCAGCGTGTGCGGCTGCGGTAGAGCGTGGTGAGATCGATGTCGACGTCGAAGGGGACGGACACCTTCAACCGGTCGTGATGCGCGCCGGTGATCACGTAGGACTTCTTCACCGGCTCCAGTTCGTAGGCGAAGACGACGGGCTTGCCGTTGACCTCTTCGATCAGCCAGAAGTGCGGGATGCCCGCCTCGGCGTAGAGCACCGGCTTGCGGACGCGGTCGCGGACCTCGGAATCGGGCGAGACCACCTCGGCGACGAGCACGACGTCACCGGCCTCGAAGCAGGTGACCTCGCCGTCGATCTGGGCCCCGGGCCCCACGACGAAGAGATCAGGCTCGGGGCGTTGCCGCGGAGCCAGCTTGACGCTCATCTCCTGGATCACCTCGTGACCTGGCGGCAGGAACTCTTCGAGCTCGATGTGCAGCCGGTGGACGACGCAGTGATGGAAGTGCCGCTGGGGGTCCACGAAGACCAAGCTTCCATCGATCAACTCTGTGTGCGCAGGCAGATCCGGAAGGTGATCGAGGTCTTCGGCGAGGTAGCCCCGGGCGGGCGGGAAGATCCACTCGGGCAGTGAGGGAGACGTCATCCCCACGGTCACCGCTTCGGCAGTCATGGGCGCAACGCTACCAATGTAATCTCCTCACGCTGCGTGAAAGGCCATATACGCTGCCGGGCTGCGAGAATGGACGCCATGACGCAGCTGCTGGTGTTCGGGGCGCGGGAGGACGCCGAGGAGGTGGCCGGGACGCTGGGGGAGTGGTTCCCCGGGCTCGGGGTGCCGCGGGTGGTGCGCGAGACGCTGGCCGGGGAGGACGACGCCGAGGACGCCCAGTGGCTGGTCGTCGTCGAGGGGCTCGACCAGGCGGCGCTCGGCAAGGTGGACGAGCTGGCCGAGCGGTACGACGGGTGGCGCGAGACGGGCTGACCCCGGCGCAGCGGGCGGGCGGCCGGTGTGGTGTGCGGGCCGTCTCGTGGGGGTCAGCTGGTCGCTTCGGCGGCGGCCTCGCGGCGGTCGCGCTCGGCGAGGGCGTGCTCGTCGGTGCGGGCGTCGTAGCGGCGCAACTGCGGCAGCGCGGCGGCCAGGGCCATGACGGCGCCCACGCAGAGCACGCCGCCGGAGCCCAGCGAGAAGCGGGCGCCGCCCAGGTCGCCCATGAGGCCGGCGCGCGTGTTGCCCAGCATCGGGCCGCTGGCGTAGGACAGCAGCTCGATGCCGGCCAGCCGCCCGCGCAGCTCGCGCGGGATCGTCTGGTTCCACATGGTCGAGCGGAAGATGCCGCTGATCATGTCGGCCGCGCCGGCCAGCGCGATGCACAGGACGACGAGCCAGAGGTCCGGGGCGAGCGCGGCGAGGGCCATGGCCGCGCCCCACGACGCCGCCGCGATGATCACGCCGAGGCCGTGGCGGTGCACGCGGGCGGCCCACGCCCCCGTGAGCGAGGCGGCCAGCGCGCCGACCGCGCCCGCCGAGTACAGCAGCCCGAGCGCCTGCGGCGCGTCCAGCTCCTCGGCCAGGAACGGGAACAGCGCCGTCGCCATGGCGAACACCATGGCCGCGATGTCCACCAGGTACGTCCCCATGAGGTCGCGCCGGCCGGTCGCGTACCGCACGCCCTCGACCAGCGAACGCAGCGAGGCGGGCGCGGCGTCGTCGCCGGGCGGCAGCGACCTGATCCGCCACAGCAGCGCCAGCGAGGCCACGAACGTCAGCGCGTCCACCCCGTACGCCGCCGCGGGCCCGGCCGAGGTCACCAGCAGGCCGCCGAGCGCCGGGGCGACGATGGCGCCGAAGTTCCAGCGCAGGCTGGACAGCACGGCCGCCGCCCCCTGCTGCTCGTGCTTGACGATCTGCTGGAAGACCGCCTCCATGCTGGGCCGCTGGAGGGAGGCGATGCCGGTGGACAGCGCGCCCACCACGTAGAGCACCCAGATCTGGGGGTTCGGCAGCAGGGCGTTGAGCATGAGGAGCAGCGAGGTGACCAGCAGGCCCAGCTCGCCGAACACGATGATCTTGCGGCGGTCGACGGCGTCGGCGAGGGCGCCGCCCCACAGGCCGCACACCACCATCGGCACGAACTCCGCGAGGCTGACCAGGCCGACCGCCGCGTAGGAGCCGGTGAGCTGCTTCATCTGGTACGGCACCGCCACCGTGGAGATGAAGGTGCCGAACATCGTGATGACCCCGGAGGCGAACATCAGCCGGTAGTCGCGCGAATCGCGCAACGGGCTCATATCGATGCGAACGTGACGAAAAAGGCGTTTAGCAAGGTCGGGCACGAACTCACATTGTGCGGGGCGCACTCGGGCCGTCGCAAACCGTTTTCGCACGCCAAGCCGCGAGGGCCCCGGGGTCGGCGTGTCCCCGGGGCCCTCGCGGCGCGGGCAGGCCCTTCAGGCGGCCGGGACCTTGTCGAGGAAGCCCAGCACCCTGCGGATGCGGCCGTCCTCGGCCAGCTCCACCACGTCGAAGCCGACCGCGACCGGCTCGCCGCCCGCCGGCCCGAGGTGCCAGGTGAAGCGGGCCAGGTGGTGGTGGGCGTCGTACACCTCGCCCGGGGTGAACACCAGGCCGGGGAACATGCCCTGCGCGCCCTCGATCACCGCGGCGATGCCGGCGTGCCCGGCGACGTCGGCCAGCGGGTCGGTGTAGGTGGCGTCCTCGGTCCACAGCTCGGCCACGGCCTTGGCGCGGGCGTCGGCGTCGGTCTCGTTCCAGGCGGCGACGTAGCGCTCGACCAGGGTGCCGGTCATGACAATCTCTCCTTCGGAAGAAAGCGGACGGGTCAGTTGGCGCGGGCCTTGCGCAGGCCCATGATCTGCAGCTCGGCGAAGGCGGCCACGGCCAGGGCCTGGGCGATCGCCCAGATCGCGCCCACGGTGGTGAGGCCCAGGGCGCCGGTCACCACGGCGGCGACGCTGCCGAGCGTCCAGGCGATGTTCATGGCGATCACGATCCTGGGGCCGGGCGTCCCGGGGTCGCGGCGGGCGGCCAGCAGGCCGACGGCCACGCCGTAGCCGAGGAGGAACGCGCCGATCCCGCGCAGCAGGCCCGCCTCCGCGCCGAGCAGGTCGCCGGCGGGGCCGGCGAGGACGAGGTAGAGCAGGCCGTTGCCGCCGGTGACGACGGAGTCGGCGGTCAGCGCGAGCCGCAGGAACCTGGCTTTGTCGGCGGTGACGGTGACGGCGGTCATATCGGGCCCTCCTTGGGTGTTCTGCCTTGCGACACCTCGAACGATGTCAGCCACGGGGTAGGGGCCGCGATTACGCGTCAGGTAAGCGAAGGTGCGGACAGGCGGGGTGACCTGGGAGGACACCGGCGCAATTCATTCTCGGGGAACGGCGAACGGCCGCGTCCGGGGAGGGACGCGGCCGTTCGGGAGGCAGCGGTCAGGACTCGGCGGTGCCCAGGACCTCGCGGCGGAGGCGGGTCTTGAGGATCTTGCCGCCGGGGTTGCGGGGCAGCTCGCCCGCACGGAACCAGACGTGCACCGGGATCTTGAACTTGGCCAGCCGCCCGGCCAGGAACTCCTGCAGCCCGGCCTTGGTGGCCGTCGCGCCCGGCTTGAGCCGGACGACGGCGCCGACCTCCTCGCCCAGCTCGTCGTGCGGCACGCCGATCACCGCGGCGTCGTCCACCGCCGGGTGCTCGAACAGGGCCGCCTCCACCTCGGCGCAGTACACGTTCTCGCCGCCGCGGATGACCATGTCCTTGGCGCGGTCCACGATGTAGACGAAGCCGTCCTCGTCGATCCTGGCCAGGTCGCCGGTGTGCACCCAGCCGTTCACGAAGGTCTCGGCCGTGGCCTCGGGCTTGTTCCAGTAGCCGAGGATGACGTTGGGGCCGCGCAGGCACAGCTCGCCGACCTCGCCGGGGGCGAGCTCGGCGCCCATGGGGTCCACGACGCGCACGTCCACGACGGGGACGGGCAGGCCGATGCTGTCCGGCTTGGCCCGGTAGTCGGCGCCGCCGTTGCCGATGGCCAGGGCGCTGGTCTCGGTCATGCCGTAGCCGTTGGAGGGGGCGCGGTCGGGCAGGCTCTCGGTGATGCGCTCCAGCAGCTTGGGCGGGGCGGGCGCGCCGCCGTAGCCGAGGGTGACCAGCGAGGACAGGTCGTACTTGCCGAAGTCGGGGTGCGACATGAGCTGCCAGGCGTTGGTCGGCACGCCGATCATGCCGGTGACCCGCTCCCGCTCGATGAGGCGCAGCGCCTGCTCGGGGTCCCACTTGTACATGAGCACCAGGCCGCCGCCGCTGAACATCGTCGCGGTCATGGCCGAGAAGCAGCCGGTGACGTGGAACAGCGGCACGGTCAGCAGCGTGACGCGGCGGGCGCCGGCCGCCGCGCCGGGGTCCTTGCCGGCCATGGTGGCGGCGCGCATCATGCCGTACGCGACCGTCATGGGGGCCTGGCCGATGTTGCGGTGGCTGCCGAGCGCGCCCTTGGGGTTGCCGGTGGTGCCGGAGGTGTAGAAGATCGTCGCCGGGTCGTCGGGCGACAGCTCCACCTCGGGCAGCGTCACGTCGGCCGTGATCTCGCCCAGGACCTCGGCGAACGTCCGCGCTCCGCCGGTGGCCGCGCCCCTGACGACGATCATCGGCACGCCGGTGGCGGCCAGCCGCTCGGCCCGCTCGGCGTCGGCGATGAGCACCTTCGCGCCGGAGTCGCTCACGCCGTAGGCCAGCTCGGCCTCCGTCCACCAGGCGTTCAGCGGCACGGCGACGGCCCCGGCGGCCAGCGCGGCGGAGAACGCGATCACCCATTCGGGGTAGTTGCGCATGGCCACGGCCACGCGGTCGCCCTTGCGCACGCCGTAGTCGTCCACGAGGCGGTTGGCCAGCGTCGCGGCACGGCGGAAGTGGTCCTCGTAGGTGATGTGCTCGTCCTCGTAGACCAGGAAGAGCTTCTCGCCGTGGAACCGGCTCATCTCCAGCAGCGCGCGGTAACTGGCGGGTGCGTGCTTCCACGTGCGTACCCCGGTGTCGCCTATCTCCTCCATCTCGAAGAGCTGGCCGGGGCCGGTGAGCTGGGCCTGAGCCTGGGCGTGCGTAAGGGACATGTGCAGAACGCTCCCCGCATCTGGACGATTATTCTGGATAAATCACAGTACCGACCGGTCAGTACGTTGCGCTAGAGTTACACGGCTCATGAAACTTTCATGGCTACGCCGATACTTTCGCTGCCCTAGCTGCTGCTTTGGCCGCCGGTGAGCCCTGGCATTGACCCTCCTCTGGCATGTCAATACCGTCTGCGATGCGATCCAAGAGGGATCGAAACTTTCGGATCGAGTGCCTGCCCTCGGAGGTAGATGTCCGTGCTTTCGTCCGCGCTCGTCAGACTCCTCACCCTGCTGGGGATCGTCGCAGCCTTCCTCCTGCCCACCACGTCGGCCGACGCCAGCGCGCCGCTGCGCACGCACGCCGCGGCCAAGGGCAAGTTCATCGGTACGGCGCTCGCCACCAGCCAGCTGGCCAACGAGGCCTCCTACCGCACCATCGCGGGCACCGAGTTCAGCCAGGTCACCGCCGAGAACGCGATGAAGTGGGACTCCACCGAGCCCAGCCAGGGCCAGTTCAACTTCTCCGGCGCCGACCAGATCGTGAACTTCGCCACGCAGAACAACCAGCAGGTCCACGGCCACACCCTGGTCTGGCACCAGCAGACGCCCGGCTGGGTGCAGGGCCTCGGCGCCAGCGCCATGCGCCAGGCGATGCAGAACCACATCGCCCAGGTCGTCGGCCACTACGCCAGCAACGCCACCGTGACCTCCTGGGACGTGGTCAACGAGATCTTCGACGACAACGGCGGCTGGCGCACCTCGTTCTGGTACAACACGCTCGGCCAGAGCTTCGTCGCCGACGCCTTCCGCGCCGCCCGCGCCGCCGACCCCGACGCCAAGCTGTGCATCAACGACTACAACGTCGAGGGCATCAACGCCAAGAGCACCGCGATGTACAACCTGGTCTCGTCGCTGCGCCAGCAGGGCGTGCCGGTGGACTGCGTGGGCTTCCAGAGCCACCTCGCCATCCAGTACGGCTTCCCGAGCGACATGCAGCAGAACATGGAGCGCTTCGCCGCGCTCGGCGTCACCGTCCGGGTGACCGAGCTGGACGTGCGCATGCAGATGCCGCGCGACTCCAGCAAGGACACCACCCAGGCCACCTACTACCGCAACGTCGTCAACGCCTGCCTGGCGGTGACCGCCTGCGCCGGCGTCACCATCTGGGGCTTCACCGACAAGTACTCCTGGGTGCCGGACACCTTCTCCGGCCAGGGCGCCGCGCTCATCTACGACGAGAACTACCAGCAGAAGCCGTCCTACACCGCCGTGCACGACGCGCTCGCGGGCGGCAGCAACCCCGACACCACCGCGCCCAGCACGCCCGGCACGCCCACGGTCGGCACCGTCACCTCCAACTCCGCGGCGCTGAGCTGGACCGCCTCCACCGACACCGGCGGCAGCGGCATGGCCGGCTACAACGTCTACCGTGAGCAGGGCGCCACCGACACGCTGCTCGGCCAGAGCACCAGCGCCTCGATCACGCTGACCGGCCTGAGCCCCAGCACCCAGTACCAGGTGTACGTGCGCGCCCGCGACGGGGCCGGGAACCTGTCGGCCAACTCGGCGCTCGCCACGTTCACCACCGAGTCGGGGCCGGGCGGGGGCGGCGGCTGCACCGCCACGGGCACCATCCAGACCCAGTGGGGCGGCGGCTACGTCGTCCAGCCCGTCACCGTCACCAACACCGGCACCTCCGCCATCACCGGCTGGACGGTCACCTTCACCCTGCCCTCCGGGCACACCCTGGTCGGCTCGTGGAACGCCGCCGTGACCGTGAGCGGCCAGACCGTCACCGCCAAGAACGCCAACTACAACGGCAACCTCGCCCCGAACGCCAGCACGTCGTTCGGCTTCCAGGTGGCCCGCCCGAGCGGCAACACCCAGACGCCGTCCGGCTACACCTGCGCCTGATCGCCCGCACCGGACACCCCTGGACACAGCGCTCCAGGGGTGTCCCCGGCTGTCCGGCGCCGTTCACCGCTCCAGCGTGATGCCCTCGCGGGCCAGGTCCTCGATGACGCCGTCGACCAGGCGGGTGGCGACCGTGCGGCGCAGCCGGCCCTCCTCGCGCAGCTCGCGCACGGCCGGCACCGGGTCGGGGTCGGCGAACAGCCGCTCGTCGGAGTAGTCGACCGGGCGGCCGGTCGGGTCGACCGTCCACCAGGACGCCTCCAGCGCGATGCCGTTGGGGTCGCTGAAGTAGACCGAGCGCAGGAAGCCGTGGTCGATGACGTCGGTGACCTCGCAGCCGTGCGCCTTCAGCCGGTCGCGCAGGCGGTGCAGCGCGTCCTCGTCCGGCAGGTGCAGCGACAGGTGGTCGAACTGGGCGGCCCGCGCGTACGGGACGCCGGCCGGCTTGGCGAAGCTGTCGAGCGGCTGGCCCGCGTACTCGAAGAAGGCGACCGTGTTGCCCGGCGCGACCTCGAAGAAGTAGTGCCTGAACGCGGGGACGGCCAGCGTCGTGACCAGGCGGGCGCCGAGCACGCCGTGCCAGAAGCGCACGGTGGCGTCCATGTCCGCGGTCACCAGGGCGAGGTGGTGCACGCCGCGCCAGTGCACCTGTTCCGGGTTCTCAGCCATGGCTCAACCGTATGCCTTTCAACTACTTTCGTTAAGCCTCCAGCAGGCCGCGCAGCGCCGCGCCGAACCCGGCCGGGTCGCGGAGGTAGCCGGCGTGGTCGCCGGGCAGCTCCACGACCGGCACGTCCAGCAGGCCCGCGAGGGCGAGCGTGCACGCGCGCATGAGCCCGCTGGTGTCCGCGCCGCAGGCGAGCACCGGCGGGGCCGCCCGCAGCGCGGCCAGGTCGGGGACGTGCCGGACGAACGGGACCTGCTCGTACAGCAGGCTCGTCTCCATGTTGACCGCCATCCTGGTCAGCATGGCGCGCACCCACTCCGGCAGACCTGGGTCGGGCTCGGGCGGCGGGCTCACGCCGGTCTGCTCGCCGAGCACCCGCGCGGCCGCGGCGACGCCCTCGCGCCGGCAGCGCTCGGCCGCCTCCTCGGCCAGCCGCCGCCACCTCGCCGCGTCCGGCAGCAGCTCGAACGCGGGCGGCTCGTGCGCGACCAGCCGCCGCACCCGGCCGGGGTGGCGGGCCAGCAGGTCGAGGCCGATGAGGGCGCCCGAGTGGGTGGCGAACACGTTCGCCGGCCCCAAATCGCACGCGTCGATCAGGCGCAGCGCGTCGTCGGCGTGGTCGGCGAGGCGCTGCGCGGCCGGCGGGCCGGTGAGCGGGCTGCGGGTGAAGCCGCGCCGGTCGTAGGTGACGACCGTGTAGCGGGCGGCCAGCGCGGCCGCGAGCGGCCCCGCCATCGCCGCGTCCGTGCCGCCGCCGAGGATCGTCAGCAGGACCGGGCCCGTGCCGCGGACCTCGTAGTAGAGCTCCGCGCCGGGGACGGGGAGCGTGCCGGTGTCCATGGTCTCCTTCCCGGGCGTCGCGGCGAGTGTAGACCGCGCGGGGACGGCGGCCAAGGCCCGGCGGCGATGGCGAGTTCACGACAAGTCGTGATCTGGCCAGGTGCAGCTCATGGACAGCCGCAGATAGGGGTGGCTAGGAATTCGGTATTCGTGCTTACCGATACTCGGGGAGGTCGTCCATGCCGGGCAGGTTGGGGCGGGCGGGCCGTCGGCGGCGGGGGACGGTGACGGCCGGGACCCTGGCCCTCACCGCCGCGCTGCTCGCGGCGCCCACCGCGCGCGCCGAGGCGGCGCAGCCGGTGCAGTCAGCGCAGTCAGCGCAGCCGGCGCAGGCCGCGCGGGCCACGGCGGAGGTGCCCGTGGCGTTCAAGGGCGCCGCGGCGGGCCAGGAGATCACGCTCATCACCGGTGACCGGGTGCGCGTGCGGGCCGTGGACGGTGGGCACAGCGCCGTGACCGTCACGCCCGCGCCGCGCGCCGACGGCTCGGTGCCGGCGTTCCAGGTGCTGGAGGCGGACGGCGAGGTGAGCGTCATCCCCGACGACGTCGCCGACCTGGTGCCCGCCCGGCTCGACGGCGCCCTGTTCAACGTGACGGCCCTGGCCGGGGAGGGGTACGGCGCCGACCTCCCGCTCATCCTCACCTACGCCGCGAACGCCCCGAAGGCCGCGCTCCCCGCCGTCAGGCAGGTGCGCACGCTGGAGAGCATCGGCGGCGCCGGCGTCACGCTGGCCGCCGCCGACGCGCCCCGGTTCGGCGCCGAGCTGACCCGGCCGGCCCCGCCGGGCACGCTCGCGGCGGGGCCGCTGTCCGGTGTCACCAAGATCTGGCTCGACCGCAAGGTCCGCCCCGGCCTCGCGCACAGCGTGCCGCGGATCGGCGCGCCGGCGGCGTGGGCGGCCGGGTTCGACGGCGCCGGCACGACCGTCGCCGTCCTCGACACCGGCGTGGACGCCACGCACCCCGACCTGGCCGGCCGCGTCGCCGCCCGCCGCGACCTCACCGGCACGGACGCGGCGGGCGACCCGCACGGCCACGGCACCCACGTCGCCAGCACGGTGGCCGGCGCCAAGGGCGTCGCCCCCGGCGCGAAGCTGCTCGACGGCCGCGTCCTGGACGCCGACGGCTACGGCCTGTCGTCGTGGATCATCGACGGCATGGAGTGGGCGGCCGTCGAGCAGCACGCCGACATCGTCAACCTCAGCCTCGGCTCGCCCGAGCCCGGCGGCCCGCTCACCGACGCGGTCTCCCGGCTGAGCGCCGCCCACGGCACGCTGTTCGTCGTCGCGGCCGGCAACGACGGCTGCGACCGATGCGTGGGCGGCCCCGGCGACGCTCCCGAGGCGCTGACCGTCGGCGCGGTGGACGGCGAGGACCGGCCGGCCGGCTTCTCCAGCCGCGGCCCGGCCGGTCCCGACGACGCCGTCAAGCCCGACGTCACCGCCCCCGGCGTGGACATCACCGCCGCCAGGACGGGCGGCGGCGAGATCACGATGTCCGGCACCTCCATGGCTGCCCCGCACGTGGCGGGCGCGGCGGCGCTGCTGCGCCAGGCCCGCCCCGGGCTCACCGCCGCCGAGCTGAAGTCGCTGCTCATGGCCTCGGCCGTGCCAGGCGGCGGCGTCCCCGCCGACACCCAGGGCGCGGGCCGGATCGACGTGGCCGCCGCGCTCCGGCAGACCGTCGTAGCCGCGTCCGGTACGGCGGCGTTCGGCCGGATCAAGCCGGGCGGGCGCGAGAGCCGCACCGTGACGTACCGCAACCTCGGGCAGGCCCCGGCGGAGCTGACCCTGAGCGCCGGGGACGGCTTCCGCGTCGAGCCCGCCACCCTCACCGTCCCCGCCGCCGGGACGGCGCGGGCCACGGTCACGATCGAGGCCGCCGAGCCGGGCGCGCTGCGCCGGGAGCTGACCGCCTCCGTCCCGGGCGCCGGCCCGCCCGTGCGCACCCTGCTCAGCGCCACCGTCGAGGAGCCGCGGGTCGAGCTGCGGGTGCGCGGCGTCGCCAGGGACGGCCGGCCCGCCCGCGGCGGCTTCACCGTCCTGAACCTGGACGAGGGCACCCTGGCCGGCCGCCTGCTGCCGGGCGACCCGGCCCAGCCGTGCAGCGACCAGAAGTACGGCGCCGGCACCTGCCTGCTGGTGCGGCCCGGCACCTACGCGGTGCTCGGCCACGTCTTCACCATGCCCGCCGACCAGGACAGCACCGCGAGCGGCACACCGCTCAACGAGAGCCTGCTCGGCGACCCGGAGCTGACGATCACCAAGGACACCGAGCTCGTGCTGGACGCCCGCAAGGCCGTCGAGGTGCAGGTCGAGACCCCCGACCACGAGACCAAGCGCAACACCGGGGCCGCCGCCGCCCTCATGTGGTACCGCGCCGGCGAGCGCGGCACGGCGCTGCGCGGCGGCACCACCATCACGCCCGGCTCGCAGATCGAGGAGCGGCTGTTCGTGCAGCCCACCCGCAAGGTCACCAAGGGCACGTTCGTCGTGGCCACCCGGTGGCGGCTGAAGGCCCCGGAGATCGCGTTCACCGCGCCGGGGCTGCCCCTGACCCCCGAGTACGTCGACCCGGTCCAGTTCAGCGACCTCGACGCCGAGTACCCGCGCCTCGACGGCACCCGCCTGCTCCTGGCCGTGGACGCCGGCCGCGGCACCCCGCAGGAGCTGGCGCGCCGCGACCTGCGCGGCAGGCTGGCCGTCGTCCGCCGCACCCCGGGAGTGCCGGTCGCCACGCAGGCCAACGCCGCCGCGGCGGCCGGGGCCGCGATGGTCGCCGTCTACGCCGACCGGCCCGGCACGGACGTCTCCACCGGCGGCAGCGGGGTCAGGCTGGCCGTCCCGACCGTGCGGCTCAGCCACGAGGACGGGCTGGCGCTGACCGCGCGGCTGCGCCTGCTGCCCGTGCCGGTGCTGGCCAAGGGCGTGCCCGCCAGCCCGTACGGCTACGACCTGTACCTGCGCGAGCAGGGCCGGGTGCCGGACCGGCTCCGCTACACCGTCCGCGCCCGCTCGCTGGCCAGGATCGACACCGCCTACCACAGCCAGCTCGCCGGCGACGTCACCGTCGACGAGGCCCGCTTCCCCTTCGAGCCGTGGGACAGCATGTCGATCTCCACGAACCTGCCCCTGGCCAAGGTGCCGCGCACCCGCGCCGACTACGTCACCCCCGACCCCGGCGTGCGCTGGAGCACCTCGGCGATCAGCCCGGAACGCCCGTACAACACCATGTGGCCGCACCCCGACACGCCGCGCCTGTCGATGTCCGCGCCGGAGTTCCGCGCGTACGAGGCGGGGGAGCGCGCCGGGCGCACCATGTTCAAGCAGCCGCTGCTGCCGGGCGTCAACCCGGGCGACCCGGTCCGCCGCGAGGGCGACCTGCTGCGCGTGTCCATGCAGGGCTTCGTGGACGGCGGCGGCAACTTCGGCGAGGCCTACACCAGCGACTTCGAGCGCGGGCTCAGGACCGACTTCCGGCTCTACCGCGACGACGAGCTGCTGTGGCGGACGAACTACCTGCCCGCCGGGGCCGGCACGGTGCCCGCCGCGCGGTCCCGCTACCGGATCGAGTACGACGTGGTGAACGAGGCCGAGTGGGCGAAGCTGTCCACCAGGACCCGCGCCGTGTGGACCTTCGCCTCCGGGCACGCGGCGGGCACCGAGGTGCTGCCGCTGCTCACGGCTCGCTTCGACGCCCCCGTGGACCTGCGCAACCAGGCCGCCTCGCGCACCCTGCGGCTGGCGGTGGCCCACCAGGAGGGCGCGGCGGCGAGCCCGGTCCGCGACGTGACGCTGGAGGTGTCGTACGACGACGGCGCCACCTGGCACGCCACCCGGCTGCGCGGCACCGGCGAGGGCGGCTACGCGACCACGCTCGCCCGGGCCACCGGCGGCTTCGTCTCGCTGCGGCTCAAGGCCGCCGACGCCGCCGGCGACACGCTCAGCCAGGAGGTGATCCGCGCCTACGCCCTGCGCTGACGCCCCGGCTCAGCCGCCCGCCCCCGGGCGCTGCCGCCTGCTCCGCTCGACGACCTCCTCCGTCGTCAGCGGGGCGGGCGGATGCCACGACAGGCACATCGGCGCGCGCAGCCTGGTCATCGCCGCGCCCTCGGCCGCCAGGTAGAACTCGCCCGCGCGCAGCCGCGACACGTCGGGCACGTCGCCGCCCTTGGCCCGCGCCAGGTCCCGGGCGGCGGCGATCTGGATCGGGGCGTTCAGCAGGCCGAAGAGCTGCGTGGCCGAGTTGCCCGGGATGTGGTTGTGCACGCCCTTGGGCGACTGGGTGGCGAAGACCAGGCCGAGGCCGTACTTGCGGGCCTGCGAGGCCAGCAGCAGCGTGCTGCGGGTGGAGACGGACGTGCCCACGGCCGGCGCGTACGTCTGCGCCTCGTCCATTACCAGCAGCGCCCCCAGCGGCCGGTCCCGCACCGGATGCCGCTTGAACCAGACGAACAGCTCCCGCTGCAACTGGCTCACGAAGCTCTGCCGCTGCTCCAGCCCGGGCAGCCCGGCCAGGCTGATCACCGACACGCGGGCCCGGCGGCCCTCGGGCGGGGTGATCAGCAGGCCGGGGTCCACCGGCTCGCCCACCCCGCCGAACAGCGGGTCGTTGTCCATGGCGGCGGTCAGCGTCTGGGCGAGACCGGCGGCGATGCGGCGGGCGTCGGCCAGCTCGCTCACCCCCTCGGGCAGGTCGGACAGCAGCGCGGCCAGGCTCCTCAGGCTCGTCGCGCCGCGCCGGCCGTGATGGGCCAGCGCCCTGCGCAGGACGGCCTGGCCGAGCTGCGCCTTGGCCGTGCCGGCCGCCAGCCGGAGCCGCGGCACCAGGAACTCGGCCGCCGCCTCCACCGCCGCGGCGAACTCGTCAGGGTCGCCGGCCAGCGCGGTCAGGTCGGGCAGCGGCTGGAAGCTCAGCGGACGGCCGCCGGTGCGGCCCGGGGTCCAGACCACCACGTCCGTGCCCGACAGGTAGCCGGCCGCCTTGCCGGCGTCGCCGTCGTGCCAGCCTGGCGGCGGCTCGGGCCAGGGCTCGCCCAGCCGGGCCAGGTCGTTGTTCGCGTCGAGCACGATGGCGGGGACGCCGAGCAGCGCGCACTCCTCGACCAGGCGGCGGATCAGCACCGTCTTGCCCGAGCCGGAACCGGCGAAGATCGTCACGTGCTTGCGCAGGGCGGCCAGGTCCACGCCCAGCGGCAGGCCGTCGGCGGCGCGCCTTCCGAGCGGCACCCGCGGCCCCGGCCCGTCGCCCCCGGCCGACGTTGCGGCCGGCGCTGCGGTCGGCGCTCCGGTCGGCGCTGCGGGCCGCAGGGGACGTCCCGCCGCGGCCCGCGCGATCGCCGACGGCGCCCCGGACGGCCTCCGCGTCGGCAACGGCCCCACCGGCCCACCTAAGGGCCCACTCGCCAGCCCGCCTAGGAGCCCACCCGCGGGCTCGCCTACGGGCCCATCCACCGGCCCGCCTGCGGGCCCGCTTACGGGGCCGCCCGCTGGCCCGCCCACCGGTCCATCTACGGGGCTGCCCACCGGCTCGCCTACCGGCCTGGGCCTGGGCGCCACTCCGTGAGTCCCCTCCATCCACGCCCCGGCCTGGCCCTCGGGCCGCGCTTCCGGCCGCGCCTCGGGATGAGCCGCAGGCCGGGCTGCGGGCTTGGGCCCGTCCTGGGCTTGGAGCCGGGGCTCGGGCCGCGCCCCGGCCGACGCCCCGGGGCGAGCCGGGGGCTGCGCCTCGATCTGGGGCTCGGGCCGCGCTTCGGGCCGTGCCTCGGCCGGGGCCTCGGGGAGAGAAGCGGGGTGGGGCTCGGGTCGGGCTGCGGGGTGGGGCTCGGGGAGGGGACCGGGGCGGGGGGTCGGGGAGGCGTCGGTGAGGGCTTCGGTCAGGAACGTCACCTCGGACGTCGGCCGCCGGGCCGCCAGCCAGGCCGCGAGCCCCGGCGGTTCCTCCGCCAGCAGCGCCTTGAGCGCCGCCAGCACCTTGAGGTCCCGCTCTCCGTACGCCAGCGTCCGCCCCCCGGCCCGCTCGAACGCCGCGACCGCCTCCTGTGTCGCCGCCCCCTTGGACCACGGCCGGTTGCGCAGCAGGAACAGCCGCCGCTTCGGCACCTCCGCGTCCAGCCCCGCCGCCACGCACGCCTTGCGCACCCGGTTCAGCGCCGCGTTGCCGTGCTCGGCGGTGACCGCGCGGAAGGCCCAGTGGATCTCGTCCTCCCTGCCCTCGTCCAGGGTGCGGCGCAGCCGGGCGTGCAGCGGCGGCTTGGCGCTCGGCGGCGGGTCCACCCCGAACGCCGCCCCGGCCGCCCCCTGCTCGCGCACCCACGCCGACAGCCCGGCCGCGAGCAGCCCCGGCATGACGGCGTCCTCGGTGAAGGCGTCCGGCTCCGGCACCGCGGCGGCCTCGCGCAGCCGCGCGTAGCGGGCGTCGAGGGCGTCCAGCCCGGCGGCCCCGGCGGGCGGGGGCGGCGGCGCGGCCGGCTCGTCGAGGAAGCGCTCCAGCTCCCTGACCACGCCGTCGCGCAGGCAGCCCTGCACGTGCCGGTCGATCTCGACGAGCAACTGCCGGGGCGTGAACCCGGGAGCCTGCTCGAACGCCGCCGGCAGCACCGGCCACGTCGGGTGCGGCGGCTTGATGCCGGCCGCCTCGTACAGGACCTCGAATCGCCGGGCCACCAGCCGCCGGGCGGTCTCCGGCTCGGTCATCGTCATCAGCCGCACCGGCCGCCTGAAGCGGTCCTGGACGGTGTCCACCGCCACGTTCTCCACCAGCGACCAGGTGGCCGGCAGGCACGAGACGACGGTCAGCGTGCGCCTGGCGACCTCGCGCAGGTCCATGAGGCCGCCCGCGACGCGCTCGACGGTGAGCCGTTCCCGCAGCGAGCGGACCGGGTCGTGGGCGGTGGCCGTCGAGGACTGGGCGACGAGCGGGTCGATCTGGTCGATCGCGACGACCGTGGGGCCGGTGAGGGCGAGCAGCCGCGAGACGTCCCTGACGATCTCCTGCGGGGTGCGGTGGACCTGGCGGATGCCCCAGCGGGCGCGCTCGCCCGGCTCCTCCTCCGGCGCGGACGACAGGAACGCCTCGCCGAGGTCCTGCAGCGCCTGGTCCTCGGCGGCCAGCAGCACCAGCGCCCGCGCGGTGTCCTGGGCCTGGCCGCCGACGTGCCGGTCGAGGCGGCGCAGGGCGGCGATGAAGGCGTCCAGCTCCTCGCGGGTGACCGGCCGCTTGCCGCAGACGGCCCGCCGCGCCATGCGCGACAGCCCGGCCGAGGCGGCCAGGCGGGACAGGAACACCGTGCGCTGGCTGAGGCCGTCCTCGTCCTCGCGGGCCAGGCTGTCGAGGAGGGAGACGACCACGCTCTCCCAGAAGTCCCTGGCGCTCAGCAGGCCGACCAGCACGAAGCAGCCGCCCGCGCGCCGCGTCTGCTCGCGCAGCCAGCCCAGCAGGTGGGTCTTGCCGGTGCCGCGCTGGCCCTGCAGTACGACGCCGATCGGGCTGGCGTCCGGCGTGGCGGCGGTCTCGGCCAGCGCGGCGAGCAGGGCGCGGGCCGGGTCGGGGTGCAGGCCCTCGACGTGGAAGGCGGAGGGGCGCCAGACGTCGTCGGCGCTCTCGGTGTAGTTGATGCGCAGCGCCGCGAGGGCGTCCACCCCGAGGACGGCGGTCATGCGGCGCCGATCCAGAGCAGGTGCTTGGCCTGGTTGCCGACGACGACGGCCGCCTCGCGGTCGGCGGCGGTGAGGGTCTTCTGGTTGGACTCGGGGACGAGGTCGACGCCGGGCAGGCGTTCCATCCGGGCGAGCGCCGCGTCCACCTCGGCCCGGGGCGCGGCGCCGAGCAGCGGCCGCAGCCGGGTCAGGCTCACCCACCCTGCGCCCGGCCCGGCCAGTGCGGCGTAGGCCCGCCGGATGCGGTCCTCCAGCGGCTCCCCTGGCTCCCCGGGCTCCCCGTCGCCGGGCAGGTCGCCGGGCAGGTCGCCGGGCAGGTCGTCGGGCTGGAAGACGTCGGCGAGCCGCTGGTCCGTCCGCGCCAGGTAGCGCGGCAGCCAGCCGAGCAGGGCCCGCGCGATCGCGCCGCTGGAGCCGTGCTGCGGCGGCAGCTCGCCCGCCCGCAGGTCCGCCTGCAGCCGGGCCCAGCCGGAGTCGGTGAGCAGGTGCAGGTACCCGCGCCCCTCCCGGCGGCTGTCGACCAGCTTCAGCTCGTTGAGCCTGCGCCGCCTGGCGCCGTCGATGCTGAGCCGGTGCCGCTCCCGCAGCTCGGCGTTGGAGACCTCGCGGGCCTCGACGGCCAGCACCAGCAGGGCGGTGAACTCGGGGAGCGAGAGTCCTTTCTGCGGCATCTTCATCCTTCCGTCCCGCGGCGGGACCGTGAGACCCGAAAGATCGGATAGGGAAGGCTATCGCGTCGCCGCGGAGAGCGTCCTCCCGTGCGGGAAGGCGGCGGGCTCCGGCTCGGGTGCGCGGGTCAGCAGCGCCTGGGAGACCCCGGCCCTGAGCAGGGCGGCCGTCCGCAGCACGACCGGCAGCGTGAGCGCGAACAGCACGCCCACCCCGGTGTTGACGAGCACGAAGAACAGGTCGCTCGTGGCCAGCCAGGACGGCACGCCGAGCCAGTCGGCCAGCGGCGGCTCGACGCCCGGGATGCGGGCGACGACCCAGCCGTACAGCGGGAAGGCCAGACCGGCGACGGCGCCCGCCCACCAGACGGCGGCCAGCACGAACGAGGCCAGCGCGAACGGGAAGGCGACGATGCCGTGCAGCAGGTCCAGCCACGCCTGCCCGCTCGCGAGCGGGTTGAGCAGCCGGCGCACTGGTCCCGCGCCCGGCGGGGGCGGCGCGTAGCGGGGGCGGCCGACCGGGTGGCCGAGCACGCCGGGCAGCGCGGCCCGCTCGGCGTCGGCGAGGCTCCTGGCCGCGAGGGCGGCCCCGGCCAGGATCGGCAGGCCGACGAGGGCGACGGCCGAGCCGAGCCCGGCCGACAGCCCGGCGACGGCGACGGTGAAGTGGATCGTGGCCGTGGGCAGGCCGAGCAGGGTGTAGCGGGTGTCCGCGGCGACGCGGTGCCGGAGGGTCGTCATGACGCTCACGCTACGGGCGGCGGCCCGGCCGGCTCGATCCCGCGTACGGCCCGATCGGGGGTAGGGCCAGCCCTACCGGAAGCCGCCGGCCAGGGCGTCAGGCCGGGGGAGCGGTCCCGCCGGGGATGGCGGCCAGGAGCTCGCGGGTGTAGCCGTCGGCCGGGCGGTCGAAGATCTCGCCGGTCGTGCCGCTCTCCACGATCCGGCCGCGCCGCATCACGTGCACCTCGTGCGAGATCATCCGCACCACGGCCAGGTCGTGGCTGATGAACAGGTAGCTGAGCCCCAGCTCGCGCTGCAGCTCGCCGAGCAGCTCCAGGATCTGCGCCTGCACGAGCACGTCCAGCGCCGAGACCGCCTCGTCCAGCACCACCAGCTCCGGCGACAGGGCGAGGGCGCGGGCGATCGCCACCCGCTGCCGCTGGCCGCCGGACAGCTCGTGCGGCAGCCGCTCGCCCAGCGACGCCGGCAGCGACACCTGCTCCAGCAGCCCGGCGGCGGCCCTGCGGCGCTCGGCCGCGCTGCCGACGCCGTGCACCCGCAGCGGCTCGGTGATCGACTTCTCGACGGTGTAGCGCGGGTCGAGCGAGGCGTACGGGTTCTGGAAGACCGGCTGCACGCGCCGGCGGAAGGCGAACAGCTCGCGCCGCCCCAGCCCGGCCAGCTCGGTGCCGTCGAAGCGGATGCTGCCGGCCGTCGGCGGCTCCAGCCCGAGCACCAGGTTCGCGGTGGTGGACTTGCCGGAGCCCGACTCGCCCACGATCGCCACCGTACGCCCGCGCGGGACGCGGAAGGACACCTCGTCCACCGCGGTCAGCTCCTCGCCGGTGCCGCGCAGCGGGAACACCTTGCGCAGCCCCTCCACCACCAGCAGGTCGGCGGGCGGCGGGCCGGGCAGCTCGGTCACCCGCACCGACGACAGGCTCGGCACCGCGCCCAGCAGCCGCCTGGTGTAGTCGTGGCCGGGCGCGGCCAGGATCTCCGCCGCCGGCCCGGTCTCGACGATCTCCCCCTGGTACATGACGGCCACCACGTCCGCCCGCTCGGCGGCGAGCGCCAGGTCGTGCGTGATGAGGAACACCGCCGTGCCCATCTCCGCCGTGAGCGCGGCGAGCTGGTCGAGGATGCGCCGCTGCACGGTCACGTCCAGCGCCGAGGTGGGCTCGTCGGCGATGAGCAGCCGGGGCCGGCAGGCCAGCCCCATGGCGATGAGCGCGCGCTGCCGCATGCCGCCGGAGAACTCGTGCGGGTACTGCCCGGTCCGCCGCTCCGGGTCGGGGATGCCGACCAGGTCCAGCAGCTCCAGCACCCGCGCCCGGGCGGCTCTCCCGGTGGCCACGCCGTGCACCTCCAGGGCCTCGGCGATCTGGTCGCCGACCTTCAGCAGCGGGTTCAGGTTCGACATCGGGTCCTGGGGGACCAGGCCGATGCCCGCGCCGCGGATCGCCGTCAGCTCCCTGCGGCTCGCCCGCACCAGGTCGCGGCCCTCGAACAGGATCTCGCCCGAGGTGATGCGGGCGTTGTCGGGCAGCAGCCGGTTGACGGCGGCCGCGGTGGTGGTCTTGCCCGAGCCCGACTCGCCGACGACCGCGACGGTCTGGCCGGGCAGGATCCGCATCGAGACGTTCCGCACGGCGGTGACGTCCTGCCTGCGGGTGCGGAAGGCGACCGACAGGTCGCGGATCTCCAGGAGCGGGGTCATGCGTTCCTCGCTTGTCGCGTGACGGCCTGCAGCAGGCCGTGCCAGAGGTCGTCGGCCGGCGTCGGCCGGCCCGCGACGAGCAGCCGGTTGCTCGCCACGACCAGGGCCACGTCGCGGCCGGGGACGAAGCCGATCGCGCAGCCGACGTAGCCCGGATGGCCGAGCACGGTCACCGTCTCGCCCGCCAGGTCCAGCGCGTAGCGGCGGAACCCGAGCGCCTGCTCCGGGTCGGGGCCGGGGGCGAAGAACTCGCGGGCCGTCGCCGGCCGCCACAGCCGGTCGTGCTCCTCGTACCGGGACATCGCCAGGCAGTACTTCAGCAGGTCGGGCACGGTCGAGAAGAGCCCCGCGTGCCCGGAGACGCCGCCGAGGGCGTGGAAGGCGTTGCCGTCGGCGACCTCGCCGAGCACCGGCCCGCGCCGCCAGCCGGCGAAGTCGCCGCTGCGGTAGGGCACCGGGTACGGGCGGCCGGTGTCGAGCATGGTCATCTCGACCCGGTCGTCCAGGGCGCTCATGGCGACCTCGGTGCCCATGGGGCGGGCGTAGGTGGTGCTGGTCAGGCCGAGCGGCCGGGTCACCAGCTCGGCCACGGCCCGGTCCAGCCGCAGGCCGGTGACCGCCGAGACGATCCGGCCGAGCAGGACGAAGCCGAGGTCGGAGTAGTGCCGGGCGCGGCCGGGACGGTAGCGCGGCGGCGGCAGGTCGGCCTGGATGTAGAGCGGCCACCACTCCCACAGGCCGCCCCGGTGCAGCAGCAGGTCCCGCACGGTGATCGCCTCGTACGAGTGCGGCAGGTACGCGCTCAGCGGCGCGTCCAGCTCCACCAGCCGCTCCGACACCAGCCGGATGAGCGCCGTCGTGGTCGCCACGGCCTTCGTCACCGAGGCCAGGTCGTGGAAGGTGCCGGGCGTCATGGGCGCGTCGCCCGCCAGGCTCCCGTCCTGCTGGACCACCACGGTGCGGTGGCCGTCGCAGGAGTCGAGGTCGAACCAGGGCGTACGGGCCGCCAGGACCAGGCCGGGCGGCGGCTCCGGCGGCGCCTCCGCGGCTGCCGGGTCGCCGCTCATCGGGTCAGCACCAGGGAGCGGGGCGGCGCGGCGGCCGGGGCGGGCAGCACCAGCGGGCCCGCGCCGGGCGTCAGCGTGCCGAGGACGCGGGGCGCGGCGGCCCCCGTCCCGCCGGGCACGGTGCCGGGCAGTCCGTGCGCGGTCAGCCAGCCGATCAGCGCGAACGCGATCGCCTCCTTGTCGTCGGCGGGAGCGCCGAAGTCGTCGGAGGGGGACACCCGCACGCCGGGCAGCGCCGCCCGCAGGCCGTCCATGACGACCGGGTTGCGGCAGCCGCCGCCCGAGACGACCAGCGCGCCCACCCCGGCCGCGCGCACGTCGGCGGCGACGGTCCGCACGGTCAGCTCGGTGAGCGTGGCCACCAGGTCGGCGTCCGGCAGGCCGGTCAGGCCGGTCGCGGCCAGGGCGGCCGTCACGTACGCCAGGTTGAACAGCTCCTTGCCGGTGCTCTTCGGCGCGGGCAGCCGGTAGTAGGGCTCCTCCAGCAGCGCCGCCAGCAGCCCGGGGTGCACCGTCCCCGAGGCGGCGATCGCGCCGCCGGCGTCGTAGCCGCGCGGGTCGAGCCCGCGGGCGGTCACCACGGCGTCGATGAGCGCGTTGGCCGGGCCGATGTCGTGGGCGAGCAGCCGGCCCTCGCGCAGCACGGTCATGTTGGCGATGCCGCCCAGGTTGAGCGCGGCGGCGCCGCCCGCCAGGCCGCCCAGCAGCAGCCCGTCCAGCACCGACACGAGCGGCGCGCCGTGGCCGCCCGCGGTGATGTCGCGGATGCGCACGTCCGACAGCACCGGCACGCCGGTCCGCTCGGCGATCCACGCGGGCTGCCCGATCTGCAGCGTGCCGCGCGCGTGCGCGCCCTCCACCCAGTGGAAGACGGTCTGCCCGTGCGAGACGATCAGGTCGACCGGCCCGCCGGCCGCGATCGCCGCCGCCGCGGCCTCGGCGAAGCTCTGCCCGATGAGCGTGTCCAGCACGCACACCTCGGCCAGCGTCGCCGGCGCGGGCGGCAGCGCCGCGAGCAGCCTGGCCCGCAGCTCCGCCGGGTACGGCGTGCTCGCCGTGTGCCCCACCCGGCCGCGCAGCGCGTCGCCCTCCCGCGTGAAGTCCACGACGGCGACGTCGATGCCGTCGTGGGACGTGCCGGAGATCATCCCGAGAACCCTCATGCCCGCTCCCCCAGAGCCGCCCGCAGCCGCCCGCCGGCCCCCGCCAGCCGCGCCGCGGCCTCCTGGGGCGTCAGGTCGAAGCGCGAGGCGACCACCGCCTGCTTGACGTTGAACCCGTTCTGCCGCAGCACCGACAGCGCCTCGGCGCGGCCGGCCCCGGTGATCGTCCGCACGATGCGCACCGCCCGGTCGCGCAGCTTGCCGTTGCTGGCCTTCACGTCCACCATCAGGTTCCCGTACGTCTTGCCGAGCCGGACCATGACGATGGTCGAGAACATGTTGAGCACGAGCTTCTGCGCCGTGCCCGCCTTCAGCCGGGTCGAGCCGCTGATCACCTCGGGCCCGACCAGCACCTCGATCGCGTGCTCGGCCGTCTCGCCGAGCGGCGTGCCGGCGTTGCAGGCCAGGCCCACGGTCAGCGCGCCGCGCTCGGCCGCCCGCCGCACCGCCGCCACCACGTACGGCGTCCGCCCGCTGGAGGCGATCCCGACGACGGTGTCCAGGGGGCCGATCCCGGCCGCGTCCACGGCGGCGGCCCCGGCCCGCTCGTCGTCCTCGGCGCCCTCGCAGGGCGAGACGATCGCCCGCGCGCCGCCCGCGATGATCGCGAACACCTGCTCGGGCGGCGTGCCGAACGTCGGCGGGCACTCCGAGGCGTCCAGCACGCCGAGCCGTCCCGGCGTGCCCGCCCCCACGTACACCAGCCGCCCGCCGCGCTGCATGCGCTCGGCCGCCGCCTCGATGGCGGCGGTGATCTGCGGCAGCGCCCGCGCCACGGCGGCGGGCACGTCGGCGTCGGCCGCGTTCATGGTGGCCGCCAGCTCCGCCACGCTCATCGTGTCGATGCCGGAGAAGCGAGGGTCGGCCGCTTCTGTCGTCAGTTGTGAGAGATTCACCGCTTGCCTCGGTTCCGCGGGTCGAGAGTGTCGCGCAGGCCGTCGCCGAGCAGGTTCAGCCCCACCACCAGCAGCACGACGACCGCGCCCGGCGCGATCAGCGTCCAGGGGGCCACGAACACCAGGCTGCGCGCCTCGAAGATCATCGAGCCGAGCGACGGCGCGGGCGGCGGGGTGCCGAGCCCCAGGAAGCTCAGCGACGCCTCGGTCAGCACCGCCCAGGACAGCGAGAGCGCGACCTGGATGACGACGATGGAGGTGATGTTGGGCAGCACGTGCCGGAACATGATCTGGCCCCGGCTCTGGCCGGTCGCCACGGCCGCCTTCACGTACTCGATCTCGCGCAGCGACAGCACGGGGCCGCGGGTGACGCGGATGAAGATCGGCACGTACACGATGGCGATGGCGACGGCCACGGTGAACCAGGTGCGCTCCAGCACCGACGCCAGCGACAGCGCCAGCAGCAGCGGCGGGAAGGCGAACAGCACGTTCGTCACCCCGCCGATCGCGCCGTCGGCCACGCCCCGGTAGAAGCCGGCCACCAGGCCGCCGAGCGTGCCGGCCACGGTGGCGAACGCCACCGCGACGACCGCGATCAGCGCCGAGTTGCCCACCCCGGCCGCCACCCGGGAGAACACGTCCCGGCCGAACTGGTCGGTGCCGAACAGGTGCGTCCCCGACGGCGCGAGGAAGCGCTCCGGCGGGCGCTGCGCGATCGGGTCGTAGGGCAGCAGCCCGAGCCACGACAGCGCCGCCACCACGGCCAGCAGCACGAGCACCGCCGCGCCCGCCACCAGGACGGGGCTCCTGCGGAGCGCGCTCACGACGCCCTCACCCGCGGGTCGATCACCCGGTAGAGCACGTCGGTCAGCAGGTTGACCAGCACGAACGCCAGCGCGATCACCAGCACGGTGCTCTGCACCACCGCGTACTCCTTCTGCTGGATGCCGAGCAGCACCTGCCGCCCGATCCCGGGCACCGAGAAGATCTGCTCGACCACGACCGCGCCGCCCAGCAGGTAGCCGAACTGCAGGCCGGTCATGGTGACGATGGGCACGAGCGCGTTGCCGAGCACGTGCCGCACCTGCAGCCGCCGCTCCGGCACGCCCTTGGCGCGCGCGGTGCGCACGAAGTCCTCGGAGCGCACCTCCAGCACCGCCGCCCGGGTGGTGCGCAGGATCGGCGCGGCGATGCCGAAGCCGAGCACGAGCGCGGGCAGGAGCATCTGCCGGAGGTTGAGCAGCGGGTCCTCGGCCAGGGTGGCGAAGCCCTGACCGTTGGGGTTGAACCCGAACGACGCGGCGAAGACCGACAGCAGCGTGGTGGCCAGCAGGAACGCCGGGATCGACAACCCCGCCAGGCTCACCGCCTGCCCGAGCGCGTCACGCGCGGAGTTCGCCCGGGAGGCGGCCAGCATGCCGAGCGGCACCCCGATCGCCAGCGCCAGTACGATCGACAACACCGCCAGCTCGGCCGTCACCGGCAGCGAGCGCAGCGTCAGGTCCAGCACGCTCTGCTGGTTGCGGGCCGAGTAGCCGAAGTTGCCGGTGAACATGTTGCCGAGCCAGGCGAAGAACTGCGCGACCAGCGGCCGGTCCAGCCCGTAGTAGCGCTCCAGCGCCGCCTGCTGGGCGGGGGTCAGCGCGGCGGCCTCGGTGCCGAGGCCCGCGGTGATCTGGTTGCCGGGGATCGCCCGGAGCATGACGAACACGAACACCGCCACCCCGAACAGGGTGCCGGCGGTGCCCGCCGCCCGCCGGGCGAGCCGGTTCCGCAGGAGGGCGCGCATGTCAGGAGACGGACGTGGCGCGCAGCGACTGCAGCGAGCCGTTGGCCATCGGCGTGAAGCCCTGCACGCCCGCCGTCGTCGCGGTGTAGGTGTAGCCGGCGAACAGCCAGATCCAGGCCGCGTTGTTCTCCAGCTCGGCGGCCACCTGGTCGTAGATCGCCTTGCGGGCGGCCTGGTCGGTGGTGGCCTTGCCCTCGGCGAACAGCTTGTCCAGCGTGGGGGAGCTGTAGCCGGCGACCTTGTTGAGGTTGCCGTCGCTGGTGAAGTAGCGGCCGTAGGAGCCGTCGGGGTCGGGACGGCCGCCGTTGAGCGCGACCGCCGCGTCGAAGTCGGCCGCCACCCAGCGGTCCACGAACGCGCCGGACTCCAGCACCTCCAGCTCCAGGTTGATCTTGGCCTCGGCGAGCTGGGCCTTGAGGTTCTGGGCCTCGTTGACGGAGGTGGCGTACTCGCCCTGCGAGACGATGGCCTTGACCGTCACCCCGCCGGCCTTGCCCGCCTTGCCCAGGTACTCGGCGGCCTTGGCCAGGTCGCGGGCCGGGCAGGGGCGCTTGCCCGGGTCCGACTTGAAGGCGGGCGCGGTGATCGGACCGGTCACCTCGCCCTCGCCGAGCGCGGCGGTGTCGAGCACCTGCTTGCGGTCGATGGCGCACTGCATCGCCAGCCGCACGTTGACGTCCTTCAGCTCGCCGCGGCGCGCGTTGAGCTGGAGCACGTGGTAGTTGAGCTGCGGCGTCTTGGCGACGGTGATCGTGCCGCCGCCCGCCGCGGTCTGCGCCACCAGCGGGTCGTTGAAGACCGCGAGCTGCACGTTGCCCGACTGCATGGCCGAGACGATGGACGACTCGTCGGGGATCACCCGGAACTCGACCGTCGGCGCCTTCGGCTTCTCCGCGCCCCAGTACTTGTCGTTCCTGGTCAGGGTGAGGGACTGGCTCGGCACCCGCTTGCCCAGCGTGAACGGGCCGGTGCCGTTGGGGGTGCCGTTCAGCTTCTCCTCGGTGTCGTCGGAGGAGAGCATCGCCATGTTGACCGTGGCCAGGTTGGCGGGCAGCGCGGCGTCGGGGCCGGACAGCTTCAGCACCACCGTCCCCGCGTCGGGGGCCTCGACCGACTTCACCGACGCCAGCGAGGTCCGCGCCACGGCGGCGGTGGCCTCGTCCATGATCTTGTCGAGGGAGGACTTCACGTCCTTGGAGTCGAACGCGCTGCCGTCGGCGAACATGACGCCCTGGCGCAGCTTCAGCGTCAGCGTCCTGCCGTCGTCGGAGGCCCGCCACGACTCGGCGAGCCCGGGCACGACGTTGAGGTCCTTGTCGAACTCGGTGAGCGTGCCGTACAGGTTCTGCAGCACGTTGACGGCCTGGAACTGGGTGGCCTTCCAGGGGAAGAGGGTGTCGGGGTCGGAGGTGACGCCGACCACCAGCCCCTTGCCGCCGCCCGCGCCGGTCGCGCCGGCGCTGGGGGCGGGCCCGGAGGAGGACGAGCAGCTGGTGAGGGCTAGGGACAGCGTCGCGGCGAGGGCGGCCGCGGAGAGCGTGCCACGGGGCATGTGGCCTCCTCAGGGCAGTGATCGTAAAATCAGGTCATAAAATTACGCAGACCCTACCACCAGGGTATTTTCTTTTCCTGACCGGGGATGGTTGACGATGGCCGAGGACGCCGGGACCCTGCTGATCCGCATCCGCGCGGCCATGCCCGCGCTGCGGCCGTCCGAGCGGCGCATCGCCGAGGCGTTCGCCGCCGACCCCGCCGGCGCGGCCAACCTGTCCATCGCCGACCTGGCCGCCCGCTGCGCCACCTCCACCACCTCGGTCGTGCGCTTCTACCGGCGCATGGGCTACGCCCACTACAAGGACTTCACCATCGACCTGACCCGGGCCCACGCCAGGGAGGAGCTGGCCACCTCCGGCATGCCCGAGGCGGCCGGCGACATCGACCGGCACGACAGCCTGGCCGGCATCGTCTCCAAGGTCGCCATGAACGAGACGCTGTCCATCGCCGACACCGCCCGCTCCCTCGACATGGACGCCCTGGCCCGCGCCGTCGCGCTGCTCGGGGCCGCGCGCCGCATCGACACCTTCGGCGTCGGCGCCAGCGCGCTGGTCGGCCTCGACCTGCAGCAGAAGCTCGTCCGCATCGGCCGCACCGCGATCAACTGGCACGACGCCCACTCGGCGTGGACCTCGGCGGCCACCCTGGACGGCACCTGCGCCGCCGTGGCGGTCTCGCACAGCGGCTCCACCGTCGACACCGTCGAGTTCCTGGCCATCGCCCGCAAGTCGGGCGCCGCCACCGTCGCGATCACGAACTTCCTGGACTCCCCGCTGGCCCGGGCCGCCGACGTGACGCTCACCACGGCCGCCAGGGAGACCAAGTTCCGCTCCGGCGCGCTCGGCAGCCGCATCGCCCAGCTCATGGTGGTCGACTGCCTGTTCACCGGCGTCGCCCAGGCCAGCTACGACGAGTCGATGCAGGCGCTGCGCGACACGTACGCGGTGGTGCACGCCCGGGTGGTCAAAAGGGGCTGATCCGGCGCCAGGTTCACAGGCCGGATTCACCTGGGGTTCACGGGCCGTCTCTACCTTGTGAGCCCATGAGCTGGAAGTACCGGGCCAACGCGACGCTAGAGGGCCTGACCGGATACACCCTGACCCGACGGCTGCGGAAGGAGCCGCCGAAGCCGCCGCCACCGCCGAAGGTGCCGCTGGAGCTGCAACGCCTGCCCGGCGACGCGGTACGGCCTCCGGTGGACCCGGCGCACGACCGGCTGCTGCGCGAGCCCGTCTTCCTGCTGTCGTCCGTGCGCTCGGGCTCGACGCTGCTGCGCGTGATGCTGAACAGCCACTCCCAGGTGCACTCGCCGATCGAGACGCACTTCCGGCGCATCACGGTCGGCCTCGGCACCGACCCGGTCCGCCAGGCCATGGAGCTGCTCGGCCACACCCACAGCGACCTGGAGCACCTCGTCTGGGACCGGGTGCTGCACCGCGAGCTGGCCCGCAGCGGCAAGCCGGTGCTGGTGGAGAAGACGCCGAGCAACGTGTTCGTCTGGAGGCGGCTGGCCGCCTGCTGGCCGGACGCCCGCTTCGTCTTCCTGCTGCGCCACCCGATGTCGATCGTGCAGTCCTGGCACGAGGCGGACCCGGTCAAGCGGCCGATGAGCGAGGCGGTGCCGCGCACGCTCAGCTACATGACGTACCTGGAGGAGGCGCGCACCCACCTGGAGGGGCTGACCGTGCGCTACGAGTCGCTGGTCGCCGACCCCGAGGCCGAGCTGCGCAGGCTGTGCCGGCACCTGGGCGTCGAGTGGGAGCCGGGCATGCTCCACTACGGCGGCAAGGACCACGGCGGCTTCGTCAAGGGCATCGGCGACTGGCGCGACAAGATCCGCTCCGGGACCGTCGTCGCCGGGCGCCCGCTGCCCACGCCCGGCGAGGTGCCGCCGGAGCTGCACGACATCTGCCGGAAGTGGGATTACCTGCGCTGAGGTGACGGCTCGCCGCACGGTGACGGTTGCGAGTCTGTGACGAAGTTCGCCCCCTGTTTGCCCTCCATAGGCCTCGGGCTCCGATATGTTGCCGTTCGTGATCAACGGGCCCTCCCGCCGTGCTCTCCTCGCCGGAACCCTCGCCGGAACCTTCACCGGCCTCGCCGCGCCCGCCGCGCTGTCCTCGCCCGCCGAGGCCGGCACCGGCCTGCCGTTCCGTCCCAACATCGTCGTCATCCTCGCCGACGACCTGGGGTGGGGCGAGCTCGGCAGCTACGGCCAGCGCCTGATCAGGACGCCGAACCTGGACCGGATGGCGGCCGAGGGCGTGCGGTTCACCGACGCGTACTCGGGGGCGCCGCTGTGCGCCCCCGCCCGCTGCGCGATGCTCACCGGGCTGCACGCCGGGCACGGCACCGTCCGCGAGAACCCCGAGGGCGGCCCCCAGCACGCGCTCACCGCCGCCGACCTCACCTTCGGCGAGCTGCTGCAGCTCTCGGGCTACCGCACCGCCTGCTTCGGCAAGTGGGGCTTCGGCCCCGAGCAGGCCGGGCAGCCCTCGCACCCGAACGAGCGCGGCTTCGAGGAGTTCTTCGGCTACATCGGCCACCGGCACGCCCACCAGTACTTCCCGAAGTACCTGTGGCACAACGGCGAGAAGGTGCGGCTCGACGGCCGGCAGTACGCGCCCGACCTGTTCCGCGAGCGGGCCGTCGCCTTCATCAGGGAGCAGCGCGACCGCGACCGGCCGTACCTGCTGTACTACCCGACGAACCTGCCGCACTCGCCGAGCGAGGTGCCCGGCACCGCCGGCGTCTACGAGCGCGAGCCCTGGACCAGGGCCAACCGGCGGCACGCGGCCCAGGTCTCCCGCCTCGACGCCGACGTCGCCACGCTGCTGCGCACGCTGCGCGAGACGGGGCAGGCCGAGCACACGCTGGTGCTGTTCACCAGCGACAACGGCCCCCACCGGGAGAAGGGCGTGACGCCCTGGCTGTTCGACTCCAACGGCCCCTGGCGGGCCGACAAGCGCGACGTGTACGAGGGCGGCATCCGCGTCCCGCTGATCGCCTGGTCGCCGCGGCTGCGCCCGCGCGTGGTGCGCCGGCCCGTGGCCGGCTGGGACCTGCTGCCCACGCTGGCCGACCTGGCCGGGGTGCCGGTCCCCGCCAACCTCGACGGCGTCTCCTACCGCGGCCTGCTCAGCGGCGCGGGCGCGCCCAGGCACGAGTTCCTGATCTGGAACCGGCCGCGCAAGGCCCAGGCCATCCGCCGCGGCCGGTGGAAGGCCGTGCGCTTCGAGCCGCACATCTCCGGCGCCGGGCCCGAGGGGCGGGTCGAGCTGTACGACCTGTCCACCGACCGCGGCGAGGCGCACGACCTGGCCGCCGAGCGGCCCGAGCTGGCCGAGGAGCTGATGGCCACGCTCGACTCCGCCATCGGGCCCGACCCGCGCCTGCCGTACGGGCTGCGCAGCGAGGTCGCCGGCGACGAGGTCGTGGTGACCCTGGAGAACGGCTCGGCCGTGCCCTGGGACGACGTCGTGCTGGGCCTGGACGGCGCCCGTCAGGCCCGCGCGAGCAAGGTGCGCCGGGTCGAGCCGGGCATGGCGATCTCGGTCGGCTTCCCGCTGCCCGCCGCCGGCCGCGAGCGCCTGGTGGCCCGCGCCGCGTTCCGGGCGCTCGGCCGCACGCAGCTCTTCCGCCGCGCGCACGGCAGGAGCGCCCTGGCCGCCCGTTGACCCGCCGCGTTAGCTGTACGTCACCATAGTGACAGGTTGTGACAGGTCAACTACGGAAAGTTGACACTGTACGGGTTGACGACAGCAGACCAGGAGGGAACCCATGGAGCTCATCACCCGGGGGGAGTGGCACGCGAAGAAGCCCACCGCGGCCTACACCCGCCTGTCCTCCACCAGAGGCGTGAAGATCCACTACACGGGCGGCAAGGTGCCCGCCGACCTGCCCGAGCCGGGGAACCACGACCGCTGCCTCGACCTCGTACGCGACATCCAGCGCATGCACATGGCGGGCGGGCGGGGCGAGCGCTACATCGACATCGGCTACAACATGGTGTGCTGCCCCCACCGCCACCTGTTCGTCGGCCGGGGGCCGCACCACCTGCCCGCCGCCAACGGCGCCGGCCTCAACTCCGAGCACTACGCGGTGCTCGCGCTGCTCGGCGACTCCGGCTTCACCGAGCCCAACGACGACCTGCTCAACGCGCTGGTCGACGCCATCGAATACCTCCGCGAGCACGGCGACGCCGGCGACGAGGTCAAGGGCCACCGCGACGGCTACGAGACCTCCTGCCCCGGCGACCCGCTCTACCGCTGGGTGCGCGAGGGCGCCGCCCGCCCGTGAGCCGGCGCCCGGCACCGCCCGGCCGCGACGCCCCTCAGCCGAGCCGGCCGACGTGCGCGAGGGCCTGCTTGAGCAGCACTCCCTGGCCGCCGGTCATCTCCTGCTGCACCGCCGCCGAGGCCGCCTCCTCGGGCGTGAACCACACCAGGTCGAGGGCGTCCTGACGGGGCCGGCAGTCGCCCGCGACCGGCACGATGTAGGCCAGCGACACGGCGTGCTGCCGAGGGTCGTGGTAGGGCGTGACCCCCGGCGTCGGGAAGTACTCGGCCACGGTGAACGGCTGCGGCGAGACCGGGATCTGCGGCAGCGCCACCGGCCCGAGGTCCTTCTCCAGGTGGCGCAGCAGCGCGTCGCGCACCCGCTCGTGGTGCAGCACCCGCCCCGAGACGAGCGCCCTGCTGACCGTCCCGTCCGACGCGATGCGCAGCAGCAGGCCGACGTGGGTGACCACGCCGCTCTCGTTCACCCGCACCGGGACGGCGTCGACGTAGAGGATCGGCATCCGGCCGCGTACCGACTCCAGCTCTTCCGGTGACAGCCAGGCGGGCGTCGTTTCGGTCTTTTCGGTCATTGCTTGATCGTACGGCCTCGGCTCCTAGCGCCGGACCTTGACCGGCGGCTGAAGGGTGCGCCCCGCCAGCCACGACGCCGTGCACACGGCCAGCACGATGCCGAGGAACGGCAGGTACTCGACGACCTTCTTGCTCATGCCCGATCACGCTCCGCTCGCCGGAGCCCCCGATGGCTCCGCCCTCGACTCCTGCCCGGGCCTCCTGAGCCGGAAACCAGGTCAGAACACCCGGGCGGCGGCCTCGTCCCAGGCGCGGGGGTCGCCCGCGGGCTCGTAGCGGCGCAGCGGCTCGGCCGCGGCCACCAGCGCCCGCATCTCGGCCGGCCCGGACACCAGCCCGGCCGCGCGCGCCTGCACCAGCACGTTGCCGAACGTGGTGGCCTCCGCCGGGCCGGCCACCACCGGCAGCCCGCAGGCGTCGGCGGTCCACTGGCACAGCAGCTCGTTGCGCGAGCCGCCGCCCACCAGGTGGACGACCTCGACCTCGTGCCCCGACAGCTCCATCGCCTGCCGCACCGCCCGCCGGTGGCCGAGCGCCAGGCTCTCCAGCACGCACCGCACGTAGCCGGCCTCGCCCTCCGGCGGGGCCTGGCCGGTGCGGCGGCACTCGGCGGCGATCCTGGCCGGCATGTCGCCCGGCGGCAGGAACACCGGCTCGTCCGGGTTGACCACGGCGGCGAACGGCCGCTCGCCGGCCGCGGCCTTCAGCAGGTCGCCGAGGTCGGCGCCGGGCCAGCCGCGCAGGCACTCCTGCAGCAGCCACAGGCCCATGACGTTGCGCAGGTAGCGGACGGTGCCGTCGACGCCGGCCTCGTTGGTGAAGTTCGCGGCCCGGCTCTCGGGCGTCAGCACCGGCTCCGGCAGCTCCACCCCGGCGAGCGACCAGGTGCCGCACGAGACGTAGGCGAAGGCGGGGCCGCTCGCGGGCACGGCGGCCACGGCCGAGGCCGTGTCGTGCGAGCCCACCGCCCGCACCGGGGCCGACCAGCCGAGCTCGGCCGCCACGTCGGGGCGCAGCGCGCCGATCGCCTCGCCCGGCTGCCGCAGCGGCGGGAACAGCCGCGCGGGCAGGCCCAGCCGCTCGATCAGCGGCGCCGCCCACGTCCTGGTGCGCACGTCGAGCAGGCCCGTGGTGGAGGCGTTGGTGACCTCCGCGCCGATCTCGCCGGTCAGCCAGTAGCCGAGCAGGTCGGGGATGAGCAGCATGGTGGCCGCGCCGTCGAGCCGGTCGGCGAGGAGCTGGTAGACGGTGTTGAACGGCAGCACCTGCAGGCCGTTGGTCTCGTACAGGGTCTCCGCGCCGAGCCGCGCGGCCACCCGCTCGGCCACGCCCGCCGTGCGCTCGTCGCGGTAGTGCACGGGGTTGCCGAGCAGCGTGCCGCGCTCGTCGAGCAGCCCGTAGTCGACCGCCCAGGAGTCGACGCCGACGGAGGCGACCGGCCCGGCCTCGCGCAGTCCGGCCAGGATCTCCCGGTACAGGCCGAGGATGTCCCAGTGCAGGCGGCCGGCCACCCGGACCGGGCCGTTGGGGAAGCGGCGGGCCTCGGTCAGCGTGATGCCGTCCGACAGGTCGGCCAGCATCACCCGGCCGCTGGAGGCCCCGAGGTCCACGGCGGCGAAACGGCGGGTCATTGCGTCGACTCCCTCGCGACCAGCTCCGGCTGGAACATGATGTGCTGATGGGCGTGCGTGTCGGGGTTGTCGCACTCGTCCAGGAGCAGCTCGGTGGCGATGCGCCCGAGCTGGTACGTCGGCTGCCGCATCGAGCTCAGCGACACCGTCGAGGCGGCGGCGAAGTCGATGTCGTCGTAGCCGATCAGCGCGACGTCCTCGGGCACCCGCACGCCGGCCCGCAGCAGCGCCCGCAGCACGCCGAGCGCGAGCAGGTCGTTGGCGCAGAAGACGGCCTCGGGCAGCGGCCCGGCCAGCAGCTCGGCGGCGGCCTTCTCGCCCGCGCGGGCGGTCATCGTGACCGCCTCCACCACGCGCAGCCCGGCCGGGTCGAGCCCGGCGCCGCGCAGCGCCTCCTTGGCGCCCTCGCGGCGCTCCACGCACTGGCGGATGGTCAGCGGGCCGGTGATGCAGGCGATCTCGCGCGCGCCCCCGGCCAGCAGGTGCGCCACGGCGGCCCGGCCGCCCGCCACGTCGTCCACGGCCACCGCGCACTGGTCGGGCCGGTGCGCGGGATGGTCGACGAGCACCACGCTGATGCCGTGCTCGCGCAGCCGGTCCAGCCGGGCCGGGTCCTCGCCGGAGGGGGTGATGAGCACGCCGCGCACCCGGTGCTCGGAGAGCACCCGCAGGTTGCGGTCCTCCTTGTCGGGCGAGCCCGCCGAGTTGCCGAGGATCACGGCGTAGCCCAGCTCGCTGGCGACGTCCTCGACGCCGGCGGCGACCTCGGTGAAGAACGGGTTGCCGATGTCGATCACGCTGAGCCCGATCGTCCTGCTGTGGCCGGCGCGCAGGGTCGAGGCCGAGCCGTGCCGGACGAACCCCAGCTCGCTGATGGCCGCCTCGACGCGCTCCCGGGTGGCGGGGGCGACTTTGCCGGGGCGGTTCAGTACGTTGGAGACCGTGCCGGGGGAGACGCCGGCGTGCGCGGCGACGTCCTTGATGCTGACCATGGCCATGGAGCCCAATTAAAACGTACTAACGCAGGGGACGCCAGTCAGCGCCCCGCCTCCGGCCAGCTCCGGGCCTGATCTTCCGACGTCGGAGGTAAAACGTTCTACTCGCCGGCCGGGCCCGCCGGGCATTGAATCGTTATTGCTCGCGGCGGCCGTTCCAGGCCCGCCCGGCTCCGTGACAGGTCACTGGCTTGATCCCTTTTCCCGCGCTTCGGCCTGCGGTGATGCGTTCACGGGCGGCTCGGAGTCTTGTGCCATGCCGTCCAGGAACGTTTTAATCCCCCGAGACCAAGGACGGAAGGAAAGGCAGGCACATGCCGGATGTCATCGCCTACGGCGGCGACTGGAACCCCGAGCAGTGGCCCGAGGAGACGTGGCGGCAGGACGTCGCGCTCATGCGCGAGGCCGGCGTCAACCGGGTCAGCGTCGGGATCTTCTCCTGGTCCGCGCTGGAGCCCGCCGAGGGGGTCTACGAGTTCGGCTGGCTCGACCGCGCGCTCGACCTGCTGGCCGCCGCCGGCATCCGCGCCAACCTGGCCACCCCCACCGCCTCGCCGCCCCCGTGGTTCGCCGCCGCCTACCCCGAGGCGCTGCCCGTGGACGCCGACGGCCGCCGCCTGCACCACGGCAGCAGGCAGGCGTTCTGCCCCAGCTCCCCGATCTACCGCGACCGCGCGCTGCGCATCGCCGAGCGGGTCGCCACCCGCTACGCCGAGCACCCGGCGCTCGCCCTGTGGCACGTGCACAACGAGTACGGCTGCCACAACGCCCGCTGCTGGTGCGACGCCTCGGCGGCGGCCTTCCGCGCCTGGCTGCGCCTCCGTCACGGCTCGCTCGACGAGCTGAACGACGCCTGGGGCACCGCCTTCTGGTCCCAGCGGTACGGCGACTGGGAGGAGATCCTGCCGCCCCGGGCCACCCCCAGCTTCACCAACCCGGGCCAGCAGCTCGACTTCCGCCGCTTCAGCTCCGACGCCCTGGTCGAGCTCTACACCGCCGAGCGCGACCTGCTCAGGTCCGTCGCCCCCGGCGTGCCCGTCACCACCAACCTCATGGCCGGCGCCCACTGGGACATGGACTGCTGGGCCTTCGCCGCCGAGCTGGACGTGGTCTCCACCGACCACTACCTCGTCGGCGCCCGCCAGGAGCCGCACATCGACCTGGCCTTCGCCGCCGACTACGCCCGCTCGCTGAACGGCGGCCGGCCCTGGCTGCTGATGGAGCACTCCACCAGCGCCGTCAACTGGCAGCCGCGCAACCTCGCCAAGGCGCCCGGCGAGCTGCGCCGCAACTCCCTGCAGCACCTGGCGAGGGGCGCGGACGGCATCATGTTCTTCCAGTGGCGCCAGTCCCGGGCCGGCGCGGAGAAGTGGCACTCGGCGATGCTGCCGCACGCCGGCCCGGACACCAAGATCTTCCGCGAGGTCACGGCCCTCGGCGCGGAGCTGGCCGGGCTCGGCGAGGTGGCCGGCAGCCGGGTGCGCGCCGACGTCGCGATCCTGCTCGACCACGCCAGCGTCTGGGCGCAGGACCACCCCGCCCAGCCGAGCGCCGAGCTGGACCCGGTCGAGGAGGCCAAGCGCTGGCACGCCGCCCTGTGGCGGGCCGGCGTCACCTGCGACCTGGCCCACCCGGAGGGCGACCTGAGCGGCTACCGGCTGGTGCTGGTCCCCATGGTGTACCTGGTGAGCGATGCGGGGGCGGCCGGGCTGGCGGAGTTCACCCGCCGGGGCGGGGTGACGCTGGTGGGGCCGTACAGCGGGATCGTGGACGAGCACGACCGGGTCCGCCTCGGCGGCTACCCCGGCGCCTGGCGCGACCTGCTGGGCGTGCGGGTGGAGGAGTTCTTCCCGCTGGAGCGGCCGATCGCGCTGGAGTCGGGCGGGCGCGGCACCGTGTGGAGCGAACTGGCGCACGCCGCCGGGGCCGAGGTGCTGGACGCGTACGCGACGGGCGGGCCCGCCTGGACCCGCAACGAGCACGGCGCGGGCGCGGCCCACTACCTGACCACCCGCCTCGACGACGCCGGCCTGGCCCGCGTCCTCGCGGCGGTCTGCGCCGAGGCCGGCGTGCGCCCGGCCGCCGAGGCCCCGCCCGGGGTGGAGGTGGTCCGCCGGGCGCACCCGGGCGGCCGCTCGTTCCTGTTCGCCGTCAACCACACCGGCGCGGACGCGGTCGTCACCACGGCGGGCGGCGTCCGGGCGACGGTGGCGGCGGGCGACGTGCTCATCCTGCGCGAGGATTAAAACGGTTCACCGCCGCCGGGCGATCACCGGGCCGGATCGGGGGCGGGGATCGCATTGACAGCGAGCACCAGGAATCATAGTTTCCTGCACGAAGGATTAAAACGTTTTGAAGGGGGTGCCAGTGCAACGGGTCTGCTTCCTGCTGAAAGTCCGGCCTGACCGGCTGGCGGAGTACCGCGAACGCCACCGGGACGTCTGGCCGGAGATGCGAGAGGCGCTGTCACGCACCGGCTGGCACAACTACTCGCTCTTCCTGCGCGACGACGGCCTGCTCGTCGGCTACCTGGAGACCGACGACTTCGAGGCGGCCAGGAAGGCGATGGCCGGGACCGACGTCAACGCCCGCTGGCAGGCCGAGATGGCGCCGTTCTTCGAGGACCTCGACGGCCGTCCCGACGAGGGCATGACGCCGCTGACCGAAGTGTTCCACCTGGATTGATCGGGGAGCTATGACTGACATCAAGGCCGCGCTGCGCGCGCAGCGCATCGAGACGCCGTCCTGGGCGTACGGCAACAGCGGCACGCGCTTCAAGGTCTTCGCCCAGCAGGGCGTGCCGCGCGATCCGTACGAGAAGCTGGCCGACGCCGCGCAGGTGCACGCCTACACCGGCATCGCCCCGACGGTCGCCCTGCACATCCCGTGGGACAAGGTCGACGACTACGCCGACCTGGCGCGCCACGCCCGCGAGCTGGGCGTCGCCATCGGCGCCATCAACTCCAACGTCTTCCAGGACGACGACTACAAGCTCGGCAGCGTCACCAACCCGGACCCCCGGGTGCGCCGCAAGGCCACCGACCACCTGCTCGAGTGCGTCGACATCATGGACGCCACCGGCAGCGACACGCTCAAGCTGTGGTTCTCCGACGGCATCAACTACCCCGGCCAGGACGACCTCCGCGCCCGCCAGGACCGCCTGGCCGAGTCGCTGGCCGAGGTCTACGCCCGCCTCGGCGAGGGCCAGCGCTTCCTGCTGGAGTACAAGCTGTTCGAGCCCGCCTTCTACGCCACCGACGTGCCCGACTGGGGCACCGCCTACGCGCACTGCGTCAAGCTCGGCCCGAAGGCGCAGGTCGTGGTGGACACCGGGCACCACGCGCCGGGCACCAACATCGAGTTCATCGTCGCCTTCCTGCTGCGCGAGGGCAAGCTCGGCGGGTTCGACTTCAACTCCCGCTTCTACGCCGACGACGACCTCATGGTCGGCGCCGCCGACCCGTTCCAGCTCTTCCGCATCATGTACGAGGTCATCGGGGGCGGCGGCCTGACCGACGAGGTCGCGTTCATGCTCGACCAGTGCCACAACATCGAGCCCAAGATCCCGGGCCAGATCCGCTCGGTCATGAACGTTCAGGAGGCCACCGCCAAGGCCCTGCTCGTGGACCGCGCCGCGCTGAGCGCCGCGCAGGCCGCGGGCGACGTGCTCGGCGCCAACGCCGTCCTCATGGACGCCTACAACACCGACGTGCGGCCGCTGCTCGCCGAGCTGCGCGCGGAGATGGGCCTCGCGCCCGACCCGATGGCCGCCTACGCCACGTCCGGATACTTCGAGAAGATCGCCGCCGAGCGCGTCGGCGGCGAGCAGGCCGGCTGGGGGGCCTGAACACGATGGACATCGTCAACGAACTGCTGGAACGCTCGCACCGGCTCGGCGCCGACCCGCGCAACACCAACTTCGCGGGCGGCAACACCTCCGCCAAGGGCAGCGCGCCCGACCCGGTCACCGGCGAGGACGTCGAGCTGCTGTGGGTCAAGGGCTCCGGCGGCGATCTCGGCACGCTCAAGGAGTCCGGTCTCGCGGTGCTGCGCCTGGACCGGCTGCGCGCGCTCAAGGGTGTCTACCCGGGCGTCGAGCGCGAGGACGAGATGGTCGCCGCGTTCGACTACTGCCTGCACGGCAAGGGCGGCGCCGCGCCGTCCATCGACACCGCCATGCACGGCCTGGTCGAGGCCGGCCACGTCGACCACCTGCACCCGGACGCGGGCATCGCCCTGGCCACCGCCGCCGACGGCGAGGAGCTGACCCGGCGCGTCTTCGGCGACCGGGTGGTGTGGGTGCCCTGGCGGCGGCCCGGCTTCCAGCTCGGCCTGGACATCGCCGCGATCAGGGCGGCCAACCCGCAGGCCATCGGGTGCGTCCTGGGCGGCCACGGCATCACCGCGTGGGGGGAGACCTCCGAGGAGTGCGAGAGCCGGTCCCTGGAGATCATCCGCACCGCGGAGGCGTACCTGGCCGAGCACGGCCGCCCCGACCCGTTCGGGCCCGTCGTGTACGACACGCTGCCCGAGCGGGAGCGGCACGCCCGCGCCGCCGCGCTGTTCCCGCTGATCCGCGGCCTGGCCGCGACCGACGTGCGGGTGGTCGGCCACTACACCGACACCCCCGAGGTGCTGGACTTCGTCTCCCGCGCCGAGCACCCGCGCCTGGCCGCGCTCGGCACCTCCTGCCCTGACCACTTCCTGCGCACCAAGGTCGCGCCGCTGGTGCTCGACCTGCCGCCGGACGCGCCCCTGGAGCGGGCGGCCGAGCGGCTGCGCGAGCTGCACGCCGCCTACCGCGCCGACTACACCGCCTACTACGAGCGGCACGCCGCCCCCGACTCGCCGCCCATGCGCGGCGCGGACCCGGCGATCGTGCTGGTGCCGGGCGTCGGCATGTTCTCCTTCGGCAAGGACAAGCAGACCGCCCGGGTGGCCGGCGAGTTCTACGTCAACGCCATCAACGTGATGCGCGGCGCCGAGTCCGTCTCCTCCTACGCCCCCATCCCCGAGTCGGAGAAGTTCCGCATCGAGTACTGGGAGCTGGAGGAGGCCAAGCTCCGCCGCATGCCCAGGCCGAAGCCCCTCGCGACGCGGGTGGCGCTGGTCACCGGCGGCGGCTCGGGCATCGGCGCGGCCACCGCCCGGCGGCTGGCCGCCGAGGGCGCCTGCGTCGTCGTCGCCGACCGCGACCTCGGCGCGGCCGAGAAGGTGGCCGCCGAGATCGGCGCGAACGCCTACCGCGTCTCCGACGTCGCGGTGGCCGTCGGCGTGGACGTCACCTCCGAGGAGCAGGTGGCCGCCGCCGTGCGGGCCGCCGTGCTCGCCTTCGGCGGCGTCGACCTGGTGGTCAACAACGCCGGCCTGTCGCTGTCGCGCTCGCTGCTGGAGACCACCCTCGCCGACTGGGACCTGCAGCACGACGTCATGGCGCGCGGCTCGTTCCTGGTCTCCAGGGAGACCGCCAAGGTCATGATCGAGCAGGGGATCGGCGGCGACATCGTCTACATCTCCTCCAAGAACGCCGTCTTCGCCGGCCCGAACAACGTCGCCTACGGCGCCGCCAAGGCCGACCAGGCCCACCAGGTGCGCCTGCTCGCGGCCGAGCTGGGCGCGCACGGCATCCGGGTCAACGGCGTCAACCCCGACGGCGTGGTCCGCGGCTCCGGCATCTTCGCCTCCGGCTGGGGCGCCAACCGGGCCAAGGTGTACGGCGTGGAGGAGGAGAAGCTCGGCGAGTTCTACGCCCAGCGCACCCTGCTCAAGCGCGAGGTGCTGCCCGAGCACGTGGCCGCCGCCGTCCTCGTGCTGACGGCGGGCGACCTCGGCCACACCACGGGCCTGCACGTGCCGGTCGACGCGGGGGTGGCCGCGGCCTTCCTGCGCTGAACCCCTGAGGGTCCCCTGCCGCCGGCCGGTAGGGGACCCCTACCCGGGACCCCAGAAGATGGCGTCATTTCCCGTTCATTCTGGATTCACCCGGTGTTCGTGTGCGAGACATGGAGCGAACCCGGCGGGCGCCGACCCGCCGACTGGCACCACCTCTCGCAACTGGAGGCGATCTCCCATGTCAACACCGGTGTCCCGTCGTTCTTTCCTCCGCCGCAGCGCCGCAGGGGGCCTGGGGATCGCTCTCGCGGGCAGCGTCGAGTCCATCGCCGAGACCGGGGCCGCCCGCGCCGCCACCCGCACCCTCGCCGGGTACGGCCCGCTGGTGCCCGACCCGGCCGGGCTGTTCAGCCTGCCCGCCGGGTTCTCGTACAAGGTGGTCGCCGAGGCGGGCGTCACGCTGCTGGACAGCGGGCAGCCCACCCCCAGCGACCCGGACGGCATGGCCTGGTTCGCCGGCCGCAACGGGGGCGGCTCGCTGGTGTGCAACCACGAGATCGTCTTCGACGAGCCGTACGCCGTCCCCACGCTGCCCGGCCTCACCTACGACCCGGGCGCGCGCGGCGGCACCACCACCATCGAGCTGACCGCCGCCGGCGACCGCCTGTGCGAGTACGTCAGCCTGGCCGGCACGCTCAACAACTGCGCGGGCGGCCGCACCCCCTGGAACTCCTGGCTGAGCTGCGAGGAGGCCGAGTACCTGGCGCAGGGCCCGCTGCAGAAGGACCACGGCTACGTCTTCGAGGTGCACGCCTTCGACCGCGAGGCCAACCTGGACCCGGTGCCGCTGAAGTTCCTCGGCCGCTACGCGCACGAGGCCGTCGCGGTGGACCCGCTCACCTACGCCGTCTACCTCACCGAGGACGCCGAGGGCCCCAACGGCCTGTACTACCGCTGGCTGCCGCCCCAGGGCTTCCGCGGCGGCAAGGGCGCCTTACGCGCGCTCGCCCTGTCCTCCGGGGGCGACACCGCCGGCCGGCTGCAGGCCATGAGCTGCTACGACGGCCGCCGGCACGTCGACGACCTGTCCGAGGCCACCCTGCCGGGCACCGCGTACCAGGTGCGCTGGGTGGACGTGCCCGACCGCGACGCCCGCTCCGTCTCCATCCGCCGCCAGTTCGCCGCCGGGCAGGTCACCCACGCGCACAAGCTGGAGGGCGCCTACTGGGGCGAGGGCGGCGCGTACCTGGTCTCCAGCTTCGCCCGCGCCGCCGACGGCAGCGCCCGCGAGCACGACGGCCAGGTGTGGTTCTACGACCCGCGCGCCCGCACCGTCACGCTCAAAACCATCTTCGGCGTCAACCCCGACCCGATGAGCGGCTACGGCGGCCCCGACAACATCGCGCTGTCGCCGCACGGCGGGGTGATCCTGGCCGAGGACGGCGAGGGCTACAACCACCTGGTGGGGGTCACCCGGGACGGCACGCCGTACCTGCTGGGCCGCAACGAGGCCAACGAGAGCGAGCTGGCCGGCCCCACCTTCAGCGGCGACGGCTCCATCCTGTTCGCCAACATCTACTCGCCCGGCCACGTCCTCGCCATCACCGGCCCCTGGCAGCGCACCTGAGCCGGCGCGAGGCGGCTCTCAGGCGTAGGCCGCGACCAGCCCGGCCAGCATCCCCGCCGTCCCGGCCGCCGTGACCAGCCACCCGCCGATCACGGCGGCCCGCCGCCCCCGGCGCGCCCCGGCCCAGTACATGAGCACGTACGGCAGGAACCCCAGCCCGCCGAAGCCGACCGCCGGCAGCGCCAGCGCCGCCAGCACCCCCTTCGTCCCCGCCGGCGCCGCCCGGTCGCCGCCCGGCGTGAGCTGCGCCCGCACGACGTCGCCCGCCGAGGAGTCCGGCGAGGCGTCCACCGGCACCGGCGGTCCGCCCGAGTCCGGCGCGAACTCGCCCTTGCAGTCGTAGCGGCCCTCGCCCAGGTCCTCGCACGAGATCACCCGCAGCGTCCCCGGGGTGCCCGTGCGGCCGGTCGCGAGCTCCAGGTCCCCGATCGCGAACCACATCGGCATCAGGCACACGACCAGCCAGAGCAGCACGAGCACGGCCCGGCCCCACCGCCCGGGGTCCCGCCCCCGCCCCGGTGTGACGAACTGCACATCGGACAAGAAATCGCTCATAGGCTCATCATTCCGGCTCCGACTTGGTGTTCACCTGCAACCGGCTGGGAAAGGCGGCTTGCGAACTGCTTCTTCGCCGTGCATCATTCTCACCAGCAAGGTCATGAGCTGTGGTGCATGAATATGCAGGAGGGCGGCCGATGAGAGCGGCGATAGCGGGAGCCAGCGGCTACGCGGGCGGGGAGCTGCTGCGCCTCCTGCTCGGGCATCCCGAGTTCGAGATCGGCGCGCTCACCGCCGCCTCCAGCGCCGGCAGCCGGCTCGGCGCCCACCAGCCCCACCTGCCGCAGCTCGCCGACCGGGTCATCGAGGACACCACCGCCGCCGCGCTGGCCGGCCACGACGTCGTCTTCCTCGCCCTGCCCCACGGCCACTCGGCCGCCGTCGCCGCGCAGCTCGGCGACGAGACCGTCGTCGTCGACTGCGGCGCCGACCACCGCCTCGCCGACCCCGCCGCCTGGCGGGAGTTCTACGGCGGCGAGCACGCCGGCACCTGGCCCTACGGCCTGCCCGAGCTGCCCGGGCAGCGCGCGGCGCTGCGCGGCGCCCGGCGCATCGCGGTGCCCGGCTGCTACCCGACCTCCGTGCTGCTCGCCCTCTTCCCCGCCTTCGCCGCCGGCCTGGCCGGGCCCGACGTCGTCGTGGTCGCCGCCAGCGGCGCCAGCGGCGCGGGCAAGTCGCTCAAGCCCAGCCTGCTGGGCAGCGAGGTCATGGGCTCGGTCAGCGCGTACGGCGTCGGCGGCGTCCACCGCCACACCCCCGAGATGGAGCAGGGCCTGACGGCCGTCGCCGGCACGCCGGTGCGCGTCTCCTTCACCCCCACGCTGGCCCCGATGAGCCGCGGCATCCTCGCCACCTGCACCGCGCCCGCCGCGCCCGGCCTCACCAAGGAGGCGCTGCGCACGGCGTACGAGGTGGCGCTGAAGGACGAGCCCTTCGTCCGGCTGCTGCCCGACGGCACCTGGCCGGCCACCGCCATGACCTACGGCGCCAACACCGCCGCCCTGCAGGTGACGCTCGACGAGCGCGCCGGCCGCGTCGTCGCCGTCATCGCCATCGACAACCTCACCAAGGGCACCGCCGGGGGCGCGATCCAGAGCGTCAACCTCGCCCTCGGCCTGCCGGAAGAGCTCGGCCTCCCCCTGACAGGAGTCGCACCGTGAGTGTTACCGCTCCACTCGGTTTCAGAGCCGCGGGAGTCGCCGCCGGGATCAAGCCCGGCGGCGCCCGCGACCTGGCCCTCGTCGTCAACGACGGGCCCAGCCGCGCCGCCGCGGGCGTCTTCACCGCCAACCGCGTGAAGGCCGCGCCCGTGCTGTGGTCGCAGCAGGTCCTCGCGGGCGGCCGGCTGCGAGCGGTGGTGCTCAACTCCGGCGGCGCCAACGCCTGCACCGGCCCCGAGGGCTTCCAGGACACCCACGCCACCGCGGAGAAGGTCGCCGAGGTCCTGGCGGACTCGGCCGGCGAGGTCGCGGTCTGCTCCACCGGCCTCATCGGCGAGCGGCTGCCCATGGACGAGCTGCTGTCCGGCGTCGAGACCGCCGCGGGCCAGCTCTCCCGCGACGGCGGCCTGGCCGCCGCCGACGCCATCCGCACCACCGACACCGTCAGCAAGATCTCCTTCAAGCGGGCCTCCGGCTACATGGTCGGCGGCATGGCCAAGGGCGCCGGCATGCTCGCCCCCGCCCTCGCCACCATGCTCTGCGTGATCACCACCGACGCCGAGCTGACCAGCGAGGAGCTGGACGCCGCGCTGCGCAAGGCCACCTCGCGCACCTTCGACCGGCTCGACACCGACGGCTGCATGTCCACCAACGACACCGTGCTGCTGCTGGCCAGCGGCGCCTCCGGCGTCCGGCCGGACCTCGCCGAGTTCGAGCAGAAGGTCCAGGAGGTCTGCGCCGACCTGGCCCGCCAGCTCCTCGTGGACGCCGAGGGCGCCACCAAGGCCATCGCCATCGAGGTCGTCGGCGCCGCCTCCGAGGCCGACGCCGTCACCGTCGGCCGCGCGGTCGCCCGTTCCAACCTGCTCAAGTGCGCCGTGCACGGCGAGGACCCCAACTGGGGCCGCGTCCTCGCCGCCGTCGGCACCACCGACGCCGTCTTCGAGCCCGACCGGCTCAACGTCGCCATCAACGGCATCTGGATCTGCCGCGGCGGCGCGGTCGGCGACGACCGCGGCAAGGTGGACATGCGCCCCAGGGACGTCACGATCACCGTCGACCTGTCGGCCGGCCCGCACACCGCGACCGTCCACACCACCGACCTGACCGCGGACTACGTCCACGAGAACTCGGCGTACAGCTCATGAGACGCAGCGCGGCCCAGACCAAGGCGGAGACCCTCATCGAGGCGCTGCCCTGGCTCACCCGCTTCCACGGCGCCACCGTCGTCGTCAAGTACGGCGGCAACGCCATGACCGACGAGGGGCTGAAGGCCGGCTTCGCCGAGGACGTCGTCTTCCTCCAGCACGCCGGCCTGCGCCCGGTCGTCGTGCACGGCGGCGGCCCCCAGATCAGCAGCGCGCTCGACCGGCTCGGCATCGAGTCCACCTTCACCGCCGGCCTCCGCGTCACCACGCCCGAGGCCATGCAGGTGGTCAGGATGGTCCTGGTCGGCCAGGTCAACCGCGACATCGTCGGGCTGGTCAACCGGCACGGCCCGTTCGCGGTCGGCATGTCGGGCGAGGACGCCCACCTGTTCACCGCCGTGCGCAAGCACGCCGTCGTGGACGGCGAGCCCGTGGACATCGGCCAGGTCGGCGAGATCATCAAGGTCGACCCCGGCGCCGTGCGCGCCCTCATCGGGGACGGCCGCATCCCCGTGATCTCCAGCGTCGCCCGCGGCGACGACGGCGAGATCTACAACGTCAACGCCGACACCGCCGCCGCGGCGCTGGCCGTGGCCCTGCAGGCGCAGAAGCTCATCGTCCTCACCGACGTCGAGGGCCTGTACGCCAACTGGCCCGACGACACCGACGTCATCGACCAGCTCACCGCCGACGAGCTGGAGACCCTCATGCCCACCCTGGCCAGCGGCATGGTCCCGAAGATGGAGGCGTGCCTGACGGCCGTGCAGGGCGGCGTGCCGCAGGCCCACGTGCTCGACGGCCGCATGCCCCACGCCCTGCTGCTGGAGATCTTCACCAATGAAGGAATCGGAACGATGGTGATGCCCTGATGAGCCTGTTCACGAGGTTCGAGAACGCCTTCATGCCCAACTACGGCGTCCCCCCGGTCGCCCTGGCCCGCGGCGAGGGCAGCCGCGTCTGGGACGTGGACGGCAAGGAGTACCTCGACTTCATCGCCGGCATCGCCACCAGCTCGCTCGGCCACGCCCACCCGGCCCTGGTCGAGGCCGTCTCCCGCCAGGTCGCGACCATCGCGCACACCAGCAACCTGTTCCTGCACGAGCCCGAGGTGCTGCTCGCCGAGAAGCTGCGCTCGCTGCTCGACGCCCCGGCCCGGGTCTTCTTCGCCAACTCCGGCACCGAGGCCAACGAGGCCGCCTACAAGCTGGCGCTCAAGTACGGCCGCCGCGAGGGCCGCAGCTACTTCGTCGCCGCCGAGAACGGCTTCCACGGCCGCACCATCGGCGCCCTGTCGCTGACCGGCAAGCCGTCCATCCGCGACCCGTTCGGACCGTTCCCGGTGGACGTGCGCTTCGTCCCCTACGGCGACGCCGACGCGCTGAAGGAGGCCGTCACCGGCGACTGCATCGCGGTCTTCCTGGAGCCCACCCAGGGCGAGGCCGGCGTCGTGCCGCCGCCCGACGGCTACTTCGAGGCCGCCCGCGAGATCTGCGACTCCACCGGCGCGCTGCTGGTCGCCGACGAGATCCAGTCCGCCATCGGCCGCTCCGGCCACTGGTTCGCGCACCAGGCCGACGGCGTCACCCCCGACATCCTCACCCTGGCCAAGGGCCTCGGCGGCGGCCTGCCCATCGGCGCGTGCGTGGGATTCGGCGACGTGGGCAGGCTCTTCGGCAAGGGCGACCACGGCTCGACCTTCGGCGGCAACCCGGTCTCCTGCGCCGCCGCGCTCGCGGTGCTCGACAACGTCGACCTCGGCCACGTCCGGAAGGTCGCCGAGCGGCTGCGCGGCGGCCTGGAGGCGGTGGCGCACCCGCTGCTGAAGGGCGTGCGCGGCCGCGGCCTGTGGCTGGCCACGGTGCTGCGCGAGCCCCGCTCGGCGCAGGTGCAGCAGGCCGCGGCGGAGGCCGGGTTCCTGGTCAACGCCCTGCAGCCGGACGCGGTGCGCATCGCGCCCCCGCTGGTGGTGACGGCAGAAGAGGTGGACGCCTTCGTGACGGCGTTCCCCGGGATCCTGGAAGAGGCGGGCAAGTGACGCGGCACTTTCTCTCGGACGACGACCTCACGCCCGCCGAGCAGGCGGAGGTCCTGGACCTGGCCGAGGCGATGAAGAAGGACCGCTTCGGCTACCGGCCCTTCGCCGGCCCGCAGACCGTCGCGGTGCTGTTCGACAAGCCCTCGGCCCGCACCCGCGTCTCCTTCCACACCGGCATCGGCGAGCTGGGCGGCCTGCCGCTCGTCGTCGACAACGTGGCCGCCCTCATGGGCCGCGGCGAGCCCGCCAAGGACCTCGCCCGCGTCCTCGACCGGCAGGTCGCCGCCATCGTCTGGCGCACCGGCGGGCAGGAGCTCATCGAGGAGATGGCCGCGCACTCCCGCGTCCCGGTCGTCAACGCCCTCACGGACCAGTACCACCCCTGCCAGATCCTCGCCGACCTGCAGACCGTCCGCGAGCACCTGGGCCGCACCGCCGGGCTCACGCTCGCCTACGTCGGCGACGGCGCCAACAACATGGCCCACTCCTACCTGCTCGGCGGCGCCACCGCCGGCCTGCACGTGCGCGTCGCCGCCCCGGCCGGCTACCAGCCCGACGCGGTCGTGCTCGACCGGGCCGCCGCGATCGCCGCCCGCACCGGCGGCTCGGTGACCGCCCTGTCCGACCCGGCCGCCGCCGTCCAGGGCGCCCACGTGGTCGCCACCGACACGTGGGTGTCGATGGGGCAGAGCGGCAAGGAGGAGCGGGTGGCGGCGCTCATGCCGTACCAGGTGAACGCCGAGCTGCTGGAGCACGCGGCGCCAGAGGCGATCGTGCTGCACTGCCTGCCCGCCTACCGCGGCTACGAGATCACCGAGGACGTCCTCGAAGGCCCGCGCAGCGTCGTGTGGGACCAGGCCGAGAACCGCCTGCACGCCCAGAAGGCGCTCCTGCACTGGCTGGCGACCCGGCCATGACCATCCCGATGACCAAGGCGGCCCGGCAGGCGAAGATCACCGACCTGCTGCGGCGGCAGGCCGTGCGCTCCCAGCCCGAGCTCGCCAAGCTGCTCGCCGACAGCGGCGTCGAGGTCACCCAGGCCACGCTCTCGCGCGACCTGGACGAGCTCGGCGCGCTCAAGCTCCGCGCCGAGGACGGCTCCCTGGTGTACGCGCTGCCCGGCGAGGGCGGCGCCCGCATCCCGGTCGCCCGGGTCGGCGCCGGCGAGTCGCCCTCCGCCCGCCTCCAGCGCGTGGCGGAGGAGCTGCTGGTCAGCGCCGAGGCCTCGGCCAACCTGGTCGTCGTGAAGACCCCGCCCGGCGCGGCGCAGTTCATGTCCTCGGCCATCGACCACGCCGACTGGGAGTCGATCCTCGGCACCGTCGCGGGCGACGACACGATCCTCGTCATCACCCGCGACCCGCAGGGCGGCCAGGCCGTCGCCGAGGCGCTGCTGAAAGTCGCCGACCGGCGCAGCTGAGACACACCCGCGAGGCCGACTCGCGCCGGGCCCGACTTGCGCTGGGCCCGGCTTCCACTAGGGTCGCGGGGGACACGAAGGAGATGACGGTGAGTGAAGGCAAGCCGATGCGGCTGTGGGGCGGGCGTTTCGAGAGCGGCCCGTCCGACGCGCTGGCCCGGCTGTCGGTGAGCGTGCACTTCGACTGGCGGCTCGTGCCGTACGACCTGGCGGCGTCCAGGGCGCACGCGCGGGTGCTGCACAGGGCGGGGCTGCTGAGCGCCGAGGAGCTCGAGCGCATGATCGGCGCGCTCGACGACCTGGACCGCGCCTGCAAGGCGGGCGAGTTCCGGCCGACCGTGGCCGACGAGGACGTGCACACCGCGCTGGAGCGCGGCCTGCTCGAACGCCTCGGCTCGCTCGGCGGCAAGCTCCGCGCCGGCCGCTCGCGCAACGACCAGATCGCCACCGACCTGCGCCTCTACCTCCGCGACCACGTCCGCATGGTCGTCTCCCGGGTGGTCGAGCTGGAGACGGCGCTCATGGCCCAGGCCGAGCAGCACGCCGAGACCGCCGCGCCCGGCATGACCCACCTGCAGCACGCGCAGCCGGTGTCGTTCGGCCACCAGCTCCTCGCGCACGTGCACGCCTTCGCCCGCGACGTCGAGCGCCTCACCGACTGGGACAAACGCGCCGCGATCTCCCCGCTCGGCGCGGGCGCGCTGGCCGGCTCGTCGCTGCCGCTCGACCCGCAGGCCGTGGCCGAGGAGCTGGGCTTCGCCGCCGCCGCCCCCAACTCGATGGACGCCGTCGCCGACCGCGACTTCGCCGCCGAGTTCCTGTTCGACGCGGCCATGATCGGCGTGCACCTGTCGCGGCTGGGCGAGGAGATCGTCCTGTGGGCCTCGCAGGAGTTCCGCTGGATCGAGATGGACGACGCCTACTCCACCGGCTCCTCGATCATGCCGCAGAAGAAGAACCCCGACGTGGCCGAGCTGGCCCGCGGCAAGTCCGGCCGGCTCATCGGCAACCTCATGTCGCTGCTGACCACGCTCAAGGGCCTGCCGCTCACCTACAACCGCGACCTGCAGGAGGACAAGGAGCCGGTGTTCGACACCGTCGACACCCTGCTGCTGGTCCTGCCCGCCATGGCCGGGCTGGTCGCCACCATGCGGGTCAACACCGCCCGGATGGAGTCCTCCGCCCCCGACGGCTTCGCCCTCGCCACCGACCTCGCCGAGCTGCTGGTGCGGCGCGGCGTGCCGTTCCGCGAGGCGCACGAGGCCGTCGGCCACCTCGTGGTGTGGTGCCAGGTCAACGACAAGGACCTCGGCGAGCTCACCGACGACGAGCTGCTCAAGGTCTCCGCCCACCTGACCCCCGACGTGCGCGACGTGCTCAACGTGCCCGGCGCGCTCGCCGCCCGCAAGGCGCACGGCGGCACCGCCCCCGACCGGGTGCGCGACCAGCTCGTCGCGCTGCGCGAGGCGGTCGACGCGCAGGCGGCGTGGGCGGCGCAGAGCTGACGTGCCGCTGAGTTCTACGCCGCTGCCGCGGGCCTTCTTCGACCGGCCCTCGCACGAGGTGGCGCCCGACCTGCTCGGGCGCGTCCTCGTGCACGGCCCCGTCGCCGTGCGCCTGACCGAGGTCGAGGCGTACGGCGGCCCCGGCGAGGACCCGGCCGCCCACACCTACCGCGGCAGGACGCCGCGCAACGCGGTCATGTTCGGCCCGCCGGGCCACCTGTACGTGTACTTCACCTACGGCATGCACTTCTGCGCCAACCTCGTCTGCCTGCCCGAGGGCTCGGGCTCGGCCGTGCTGCTGCGGGCCGGCGAGGTGGTGGAGGGCGTCGAGGTGGCGCGGGCCCGCCGCTCCGGCGCCCGCTCCGCCGCCCGTCCCGTGCCCGACCGCGACCTCGCCCGCGGCCCGGCGCGGCTCGCGGTGGCGCTCGGCCTGGCCCGCGAGCACAACGGCCTCGACGCCGTCCTGGAGGGATCGCCCGCCGGGCGGCCCCACGCCTCGGCCGCCGTGCTCGAAGGCACGCCGCCTGCCCCCGCGCTCGTCCGGTCCGGGCCGCGCACCGGCATCTCCACCGCCAAGGACGTGCCGTGGCGGTTCTGGATCGACGGCGACCCGACCGTGTCGCCGTACCGGGCTCACGTGCCGCGCCGCCGCAACTCCGCCGCCACCTCCGTGGGGGAGGCCCCGAGCTCGTGAGGGCTGAAGAGGTGGAGGTTGTCGCCGGTGTCGATCTCCAGCATCTCGCTGCGCAGCCCCCACCGCCGCCGCACGTCCACCTTGACGTCCCTGATGTCCTCCCAGGGCACGTGCCGGTGCCCCGCGAACCCGTGCACCACCGTGATGCCGCGCTCGTCGGCCGCCAGCCGCACCGGCACCAGCACGTCCCGCAGCCCCATGCCGCCGACCAGCACCGCCGCGGGCACGGCCAGGATCACGCCGCGGACATCGCCCGAGAGCCACCAGTAGACCGCGAGACCCGCGCACGCCGCAGCCCCTAAGATCTTGAAAACGGCCAGCTCGCGACGGACCTTCCACATGGGCACAGAGCGTATCCAAGTGGCGGGCCACCCGGGCGATCGGGCACGCTGTACTCATCCCATTGTCTGACTACGTGGAAAGCCGGCACAGTGACCGACATTCTCGACGAACTCGAATGGCGCGACGTCCTCGCGCAGACCACCGACATCGACGCCCTGCGCGAGGCGCTGTCGAAGGGTCCGATCACCGTCTATGCCGGCTTCGACCCGACCGCCCCCTCCCTGCACGTCGGCAACCTCGCCACGCTGCTCATCCTCACCCGCTTCCAGCGCGCGGGGCACAAGCCGATCGGCCTGGTCGGCGGCGCCACCGGCCTGATCGGCGACCCGAGCGGCCGCAGCACCGAGCGGGTGCTCAACACCGCCGAGGTGGTGGCCGAGTGGGTGCAGCGCATCCGGGTGCAGGTGGAGAAGTTCCTGTCGTTCGAGCCGGGGCCCACCGCCGCCACGCTGGTCAGCAACCTCGACTGGACCGCCGAGATGACGGCCATCGACTTCCTGCGCGACGTCGGCAAGCACTTCCCGGTCAACCGCATGCTGGCCCGCGAGTCCGTCTCGGCCCGGCTGGCCGGCGAAGGGCTCAGCTACACCGAGTTCAGCTACCAGATCCTGCAGGCCAACGACTACCTGGAGCTGCACCGCCGGCACGGCTGCGCGCTGCAGATCGGCGGCAGCGACCAGTGGGGCAACATCACCGCGGGCGTCGACCTGATCCGGCGGGTCGAGGGCGCCCACGTGCACGCGCTCACCGGCAAGCTGATCACCAAGGCCGACGGCACCAAGTTCGGCAAGACGGCGGGCGGGGCCGTGTGGCTCGACCCGGCGCTCACCTCGCCGTACGCGTTCTACCAGTACTGGCTCAACGCCGACGACCGCGACGTGGTGCGCTTCCTCAAGGTGTTCACCTTCCGCACCCGGGAGGAGATCGAGGAGCTGGAGAAGGCCGTCGCCGACCGCCCGTTCGCGCGGGAGGCGCAGCGCGCGCTCGCCGAGGACCTCACCAGGCTGGTCCACGGCGAGGACGAGCTGGCCGCCGTGCTGGCCGCCTCCAAGGCGCTGTTCGGGCAGGGCTCGCTGACGGAGCTGTCGGCGTCCACGCTGGAGGGCGCGCTCGCCGAGGTGCCGAAGGCGCAGGTCGGCGCGCTCGGGGCGAGCTTCGTGGACCTGCTGGCCGACAGCGGCCTGGTCGAGTCCAAGTCGGCGGCCCGGCGGGCGGTCAAGGAGGGCGGGGCGTACCTCAACAACGTCAAGATCACGGACGAGGCGTACGTGCCGTCCGCCGAGGACCTGCTCCAGGGCCGGTTCCTGGTGCTGCGGCGCGGCAAGAAGTCGATCGGCGGCGTCGTGGTCGGCTGACCCGGCGCAGTGGCGGGCCGTTCCCCCCGAGGGGAGCGGCCCGCCGCGTGTTCACCCAGCGCTCTCAACGGACCATGGGGTTCGCTCCGGCGCCGCGGGCCTCACCGGCGCTCGAACAGCGCCACCGGCCTCACCGGCGCTCGAACAGCGCCACCGTCAGCCCCGGCAGGTCGGCCGAGTGCTTGACCAGCGCCGGCTCGAACCCCGCCCGCGCCACCTCCGCCACCCGCGGCACCGCGTCCCCCTCCAGCCCCGCCTGCTTGCTCCCGCGCCAGACCACCCACACCCGCTCGCGCCCCTCGATCGCCGCGGCCACGTCGTCCCGCTCGGGGTAGCCGAACCCGTCCGGCGAGGGCTCGTCGCCGGAGCGCAGCACGTCCACCGGCATCAGCGCGTCGGCGTAGTAGTCGAAGCCGGTGCGGAGCTGGCTCTGCCCGTAGACGATCGCGTCGTCCGGCTCGGCCCTGATCACCCGCAGCGCCCACGGGATGTTCTCGAACCGCCCGTTCTCCTCCCGCACGTCCACGTGGTCGGGCCCGGACAGCGCGCACCCGAGCAGCACGACGGCCACCCCCGCCGCGACCGGGAACCGGGGGAGCGCCGCCACCGCCAGCCCGGCAAGCAGCGCCAGCGCCGGCGCGGTCACGAACAGGTACCGGTCCACGTACGCCGGCGTGACCAGGTGCGACACCGCGAGCAGGAGCAGCGGCGGCAGCACCAGCCACCCCGCCAGCGCCAGGGCCCACGCCGTCTCCCGCCGCCGCGCCCACAGCAGGACGGCCCCCGCCACGGCCAGCGCGAACAGCACCGCCCCGAACACCTCGGTGCCCGCCGCCATCTTCGGGAACCGCAGCCACACCTCGGGGCCGCGCTGCGGGATCCAGCTGATCGCGTGCCGTTCGCCGAACCCGATCACCCCGAGCACCACCGCCGGCACGCCGCCCGCCGCGAGCGCGCCCAGCATCCGCAGCACGACGCCGCGCCGGGCCAGGGCCAGGTGCGCCGGCAGCACCAGCACCGCGAACAGGTGCGTGCAGCACACCAGCGCGACCGCGACCCCGTACAGCACCCACCGCCCGGCCGCCGCGGGCCGCTCCAGCGCCCGGTGCAGCGCCCAGAACGACAACACCACGGCGGCCGCCGCGAACGCGTACGACCTGGCGAACGCCCCGAAGTACGACACCGACGGCAGGATCGCGAAGACCGCCGCCCCGAACACCCCCGCCCTGACCGAGTGCAGCCGGCGGCCCAGGTCGGCGAGGAACCACGCCGCCGCGCCGATCGCCAGCGCCGACGGCAGCCGCAACCACAGCTCCGACTCGCCCGCCATGATCCAGAAGTGCATGAACAGGTAGTAGGGCAGGAAATGACCGTCGATGCCGAGCGCCAGCTCCCACATCCCCGCCAGCGAACGCCGGGCCGCGCTCAGCGTCGCGAGCTCGTCGCCGTTGAGGGTCGCCGAGCCCGTGCCGGAGAACGCCGCGGCGGCGCCGAGCAGCGCCATCCACCAGGGACTCCACGCCCCCGGGCGGATGGCGGGACGGGCCGGAGGGGTGAGGGTGGCGGCAGTGGTCACCGGGGCAGGATACGCGGCATAAGGTCGGAAGCATGGCGAACGTGATCGTTTTCGACCTGTACGGCGTCATCGCCCGCACCCAGAGCCCGGAGGACCGCGCGCGCCTCGTCGAGCTGGCCGGGGTGCCGGGGGAGCGGCTGTGGGAGGCGTACTGGGCCTGCCGCCCCGCCTACGACGCCGGCCAGGACGGCGCCGCGTACTGGGCGGAGGTGGCGCGGCGGCTCGGCGTCCGCTTCGCCGACGTGCCCGCCCTGATCGCGGCCGACCTGGACAGCTGGTGCCGGGTGGACGACGACATGGTCGCGCTGGTGCACGAGCTCGCCGACCGGGGCCACCGGCTGGGCCTGCTGTCGAACATCATCGAGGAGCTGGTGCCGTACTGGGAGTCGCGGCACGCGGACTGGCTCGGCCGCTTCGCGGCGCGGACGTACTCGTGCCGCATCGGGGTGGCGAAGCCGGAGCGGCGGGCGTACGAGATCTGCGCGGAGCGGCTGGGCGTGACGCCGGCGGAGGTGCTGTTCATCGACGACAACGAGGCGAACGTGGCGGGAGCGCGCGAGGCCGGCATGACCGCCGAACTCTTCACCACCCTCCCCCGCCTCCGCACGGTGCTGCCCCCCGCGGCCTGACGCCGCCTTCCGCGTCCAGGACGGTCGCGGAGCGATAGGCGTCCCCGATCGCCCGCTCACGTGCGCGCACCGCGCGTCACCGTCACGCGTCCGCCCTCACTGGCTTGTCGTCCGTGTCGGCCTGACGACGATGACCACCCGCCGCTCGGCGTCACCGACCGGCGGCTCGTACTCCAGGCCGTACCGCCTCGCCAGCACGTCGAAGAAGTCCCCCGCCGGATCCGGCTCGACCCGCTCGACCACACCCCGGATCTCCAGGTACCGATACGGCCGCTCCGGATCGTTGATCGAGACCGCGACCCGCGGATTCTCCACGACATTGCGGTGCTTGCGCCGGTCCGTGGTGGTGGTGAACCGCAGGAACTCCCCGTCCCACACCGTCCACACGGGGTTCACGTTGGGCACGCCGTCGCCGCCGATGGTCGCCAGGTGCGCGAACAACGGCCGCTCCAGCAGATCGAGGTGGCTCGCCGGAATCACTGCCCTGCTCTCTTCGCTCATTTTCTTGTTCCTTCCTTCCTCGCACGCCCGGTCGGCGACGGCACAGTATCAAACCTTTGATGACAATCAAGCCTAGAGCAATGACACGAGCTTGTACGATCGCTGCATGGCGACACGCGAGGACAGGCGGACCGGCGGCACCCTCCCGCCGGAGGACCGGCTCGGCATGGACATCAAGCGCGCCGAGCAGTCCCTGATCACCGCCAAGCAGCTCGCCGTACGACCCGCCGGCCTGACCGTCCCGCAGTACGCCGCGCTGTTCGCCCTCGCCGACAACCCGGGCATCTCCGGCGCTGCGCTGGCCCGCGCCTGCCTGGTGACCCCGCAGGCGATGACCGTGGTGCTGAAGAACCTGGAGGAGCGCGGTCTCATCGACCGTTCCCCCCATCCCTGGCACCGCAACGTCCTGGAGACGCACCTCACGGACGCCGGCCGCGACGCCCTGGTGGCGGCGGACGCGCGGGCCGTGCTGATCGAGCGCGCCCTCGCCGCCGAGTTCACCCAGGAGGAACGGACGACGCTGCGCGAGCTCCTGACCCGCTGCGAGCAGGCCATCGCCCGCGCGGCGACGGACCTGTGAGAGCCGCCGGGTCCTGCCGATTTGACGTGTCGCCGATCGCGACCTAATGTTTCACCTCGCCCCGGGAGTGAGCCGGACGCCGCTCTGGCGGACGGGCCCCGGGCAAGCCCCTCGAGAACAACGAGCCACTCGGCAGAGCTGCTTCGGCATGCTCCTCGTCCGAGGCTCTCCAGGGCGCGCCGAAGCAGCCGGAAAATCGGTTGATTCGACAAGCCCCGGATGCCACGGTAAGTTGTGAGGGTTGCCCCGGAAACGGGGTGCGTAATCCTAGCCAGCTCAGGCAGGTCGTGGTCAAGTCTCCGGATTTGACACAGAATCGGCCCGACTGCTAAGATTGCGGAGACGAGATTGCGCCTCCGACGCAAGGCCTCAGGGTCTGGCTGACGATGAATGCGTCCGTTTCTTGAGAACTCAACAGTGTGTTAAAAGCCAGTGCATGTGCATCACACATGTATCACCCCGTCATTCATGACGGATTCTTGCTTGGACAGTACTGTCCGAACAGTCATTGTTTGGAGAGTTTGATCCTGGCTCAGGACGAACGCTGGCGGCGTGCTTAACACATGCAAGTCGAGCGGAAAGGCCCTTCGGGGTACTCGAGCGGCGAACGGGTGAGTAACACGTGAGCAACCTGCCCCTGACTCTGGGATAAGCCCGGGAAACTGGGTCTAATACCGGATACGACCGCCTCCGGCATCGGATGGTGGTGGAAAGTTTTTCGGTCGGGGATGGGCTCGCGGCCTATCAGCTTGTTGGTGGGGTAGTGGCCTACCAAGGCGACGACGGGTAGCCGGCCTGAGAGGGCGACCGGCCACACTGGGACTGAGACACGGCCCAGACTCCTACGGGAGGCAGCAGTGGGGAATATTGCGCAATGGGCGGAAGCCTGACGCAGCGACGCCGCGTGGGGGATGACGGCCTTCGGGTTGTAAACCTCTTTCAGCAGGGACGAAGTTGACGTGTACCTGCAGAAGAAGCGCCGGCTAACTACGTGCCAGCAGCCGCGGTAATACGTAGGGCGCAAGCGTTGTCCGGAATTATTGGGCGTAAAGAGCTCGTAGGCGGCTGGTCGCGTCTGCCGTGAAAGCCCGCAGCTTAACTGCGGGTCTGCGGTGGATACGGGCCGGCTAGAGGTAGGTAGGGGCAAGTGGAATTCCTGGTGTAGCGGTGAAATGCGCAGATATCAGGAGGAACACCGGTGGCGAAGGCGGCTTGCTGGGCCTTACCTGACGCTGAGGAGCGAAAGCGTGGGGAGCGAACAGGATTAGATACCCTGGTAGTCCACGCTGTAAACGTTGGGCGCTAGGTGTGGGACCCTTCCACGGGTTCCGTGCCGGAGCTAACGCATTAAGCGCCCCGCCTGGGGAGTACGGCCGCAAGGCTAAAACTCAAAGGAATTGACGGGGGCCCGCACAAGCGGCGGAGCATGTTGCTTAATTCGACGCAACGCGAAGAACCTTACCAAGGTTTGACATCACCCGGACCGCCTCAGAGATGGGGTTTCCCTTTTGGGCTGGGTGACAGGTGGTGCATGGCTGTCGTCAGCTCGTGTCGTGAGATGTTGGGTTAAGTCCCGCAACGAGCGCAACCCTTGCTCCATGTTGCCAGCACGCCGTTCGCGGTGGTGGGGACTCATGGGGGACTGCCGGGGTCAACTCGGAGGAAGGTGGGGATGACGTCAAGTCATCATGCCCCTTATGTCTTGGGCTGCAAACATGCTACAATGGCCGGTACAGAGGGTTGCGATACCGTGAGGTGGAGCGAATCCCTAAAAGCCGGTCTCAGTTCGGATTGGGGTCTGCAACTCGACCCCATGAAGTCGGAGTCGCTAGTAATCGCAGATCAGCAACGCTGCGGTGAATACGTTCCCGGGCCTTGTACACACCGCCCGTCACGTCACGAAAGTCGGCAACACCCGAAGCCCGTGGCCCAACCCGTAAGGGGGGGAGCGGTCGAAGGTGGGGCTGGCGATTGGGACGAAGTCGTAACAAGGTAGCCGTACCGGAAGGTGCGGCTGGATCACCTCCTTTCTAAGGAGCACTCTCACCCATCACCACCGGACGTGTGGTGGGGTGACAGCTCACTAGTGGAGCACTGGCTACTCAGCCAGGCCGCGTCGTCGGTCTGTCAGTACCGCCCCGCGAGGGGAGTGGGAACCACAGCACGCGAGGGCGTGGCCGGGCTGGACACACTGTTGGGTCCTGAAGGAACGGGCAGCGCGAGCTGGTCGTGTTCTTCGGTGCACAGGGCCACTGAAGAGTCGGGGAGTCCCCGGCTCGGAGGTGGTTGCTGTTTGTTGTTTGAGATTTGCATAGTGGACGCGAGCATCTTTGTGGCCAAGTTTTTTAGGGCACACGGTGGATGCCTTGGCATCAGGAGCCGATGAAGGACGTGGGAGGCTGCGTTAAGCCTCGGGGAGTCGCCAACCAGACGTTGATCCGGGGATGTCCGAATGGGGAAACCTAGCACCAGTCATGTGGTGTTGCCTCCGCCTGAATGTATAGGGCGGTTGGTGGTAACGCGGGGAAGTGAAACATCTCAGTACCCGTAGGAAGAGAAAACAACAGTGATTCCGTGAGTAGTGGTGAGCGAAAGCGGATGAGGCTAAACCGGGCGTGTGTGATAGCCGGCAGGCGTTGCATGTCCGGGGTCGTGGGACCCTCTTGGGATGGCTGCCGCCGTCTCGGGCAGTGATAAATCGGTGGGGTAGTCGAAGCCTCTGGGAAGGGGCGCCGTAGACCGTGAGAGCCGGGTAGGCGAAACCTTGTCGACTGCTGGAGGGGATCCCAAGTAGCACGGGGCTCGAGGAATCCTGTGTGAATCTGCCAGGACCACCTGGTAAGCCTAAATACTCCCTGATGACCGATAGTGCACGAGTACCGTGAGGGAAAGGTGAAAAGTGCCCCGGTGAGGGGTCGTGAAATAGTACCTGAAACCGTGTGCCTACAAGCCGTAGGAGCTTACACCGGCTTTGCTGGTGTGTGATGTGACTGCGTGCCTTTTGAAGAATGAGCCTGCGAGTTATGGTGTGTGGCGAGGTTAACCCGTGTGGGGGAGCCGTAGCGAAAGCGAGTCTGAAGAGGGCGTTTGAGTCGCATGCTGTAGACCCGAAGCGGGGTGATCTACGCATGGGCAGGTTGAAGCTCAGGTAAGACTGGGTGGAGGACCGAACCCACCAGGGTTGAAAACCTGGGGGATGACCTGTGTGTAGGGGTGAAAGGCCAATCAAACTCCGTGATAGCTGGTTCTCCCCGAAATGCATTTAGGTGCAGCGTCGCGTGTTTCTTGCCGGAGGTAGAGCACTGGATGGCCGATGGGCCCGACAAGGTTACTGACGTCAGCCAAACTCCGAATGCCGGTAAGTGAGAGCGTGGCAGTGAGACTGCGGGCGATAAGGTTCGTAGTCGAGAGGGAAACAGCCCAGATCACCGACTAAGGCCCCTAAGCGTGTGCTAAGTGGGAAAGGATGTGGAGTCGCAGAGACAACCAGGAGGTTGGCTTAGAAGCAGCCACCCTTGAAAGAGTGCGTAATAGCTCACTGGTCAAGTGATTCTGCGCCGACAATGTAGCGGGGCTCAAGCACACCGCCGAAGTCGTGGCACTGACAGCGTCTTGTTGTTGGTGGGTAGGGGAGCGTCGTGCGGCCGGTGAAGCGGCAGAGTGATCTAGTCGTGGAGGCCGTGCGAGTGAGAATGCAGGCATGAGTAGCGAATCGAGGGTGAGAAACCCTCGCGCCGGATGACCAAGGGTTCCTGGGGCAGGCTAATCCGCCCAGGGTAAGTCGGGACCTAAGGCGAGGCCGACAGGCGTAGTCGATGGACAACGGGTTGATATTCCCGTACCCGCTTCAATGCGCCCATATCGAACCTCGTGATGCTAAGAGTCCTTAAGCCGGGTTGTCCTTCGGGATGACCGTCAGGGTGAACGCTCGATCCGATCGGGTAGTAGGTAAGCGATGGGGTGACGCAGGAAGGTAGTCCAGCCCAGGCGATGGTTGTCCTGGGGTAAGCATGTAGGGAGCGAGGTAGGCAAATCCGCCTCGTATGTATCCTGAGATGTGATGCCGAGCCGATTGTGGTGAAGTGGATGATCCTATGCTGCCGAGAAAAGCCTCTAGTGAGTGTTGTGGCGGCCCGTACCCTAAACCGACTCAGGTGGTCAGGTAGAGAATACTAAGGCGATCGGGTGAACTGTGGTTAAGGAACTCGGCAAATTGCCCCCGTAACTTCGGGAGAAGGGGGACCTCTGCTGGTGATGAGTTTTGCACTCGGAGCTGGTGGGGGTCGCAGTGGCCAGGGGGAAGCGACTGTTTACTAAAAACACAGGTCCGTGCGAAGTCGTAAGACGATGTATACGGACTGACGCCTGCCCGGTGCCGGAACGTTAAGGGGACCGCTTAGCTCCACTTGTGGGGCGAAGGTGAGAACTTAAGCGCCGGTAAACGGCGGTGGTAACTATAACCATCCTAAGGTAGCGAAATTCCTTGTCGGGTAAGTTCCGACCTGCACGAATGGCGTAACGACTTCCCCGCTGTCTCAACCGCAGACCCGGCGAAATTGCACTACGAGTAAAGATGCTCGTTTCGCGCAGCAGGACGGAAAGACCCCGGGACCTTCACTACAGCTTGACATTGGCGTTTGGAGCGTCTTGTGTAGGATAGGTGGGAGACTGGGAAGCTCGGACGCTAGTTCGGGTGGAGTCATTGGTGAAATACCACTCTGGTCGTTTTGAACGTCTAACTCTGGTCCGTGATCCGGATCGGGGACAGTGTCTGGTGGGTAGTTTAACTGGGGCGGTTGCCTCCTAAAGGGTAACGGAGGCGCCCAAAGGTTCCCTCAGCCTGGTTGGCAATCAGGTGTTGAGTGTAAGTGCACAAGGGAGCTTGACTGTGAGACTGACGGGTCGAGCAGGAGCGAAAGCTGGGACTAGTGATCCGGCATCGGCGTGTGGAAGCGGTGTCGCTCAACGGCTAAAAGGTACCCCGGGGATAACAGGCTGATCTTCCCCAAGAGTCCATATCGACGGGATGGTTTGGCACCTCGATGTCGGCTCGTCGCATCCTGGGGCTGGAGTAGGTCCCAAGGGTTGGGCTGTTCGCCCATTAAAGCGGTACGCGAGCTGGGTTTAGAACGTCGCGAGACAGTTCGGTCCCTATCCGCTGCGCGCGCAGGAGACTTGAAAGGGGCTGTCCCTAGTACGAGAGGACCGGGACGGACGAACCTCTGGTGTGCCAGTTGTACCGCCAGGTGCACGGCTGGTTGGCTACGTTCGGAAGGGATAACCGCTGAAAGCATCTAAGCGGGAAGCTCGCCTTGAGATGAGGTCTCCCACCCCGTGAGGGGGTAAGGCTCCCGATAGACGATCGGGTTGATAGGCCGGAGGTGGAAGCGCGGTAACGTGTGGAGCTGACCGGTACTAATAGGCCGAGGACTTGACCACAAAGCATCTTGCTCGCGTCCACTACGCAATTCTGAGACAGCAAACACGCCTGTGTGTGTTTGGTTGTTTCTCAGGGTTACGGCGGTTATGGCGGGAAGGAAACACCCGGTTACATTCCGAACCCGGAAGTTAAGCTTCTCTGCGCCGATGGTACTGCACTCGGGAGGGTGTGGGAGAGTAGGTCACCGCCGGACAATCTTTATGGAAAGGCCCCGACGCCTAGCGTCGGGGCCTTTCTGCGTTTACGCGGCGCTGCAGTCATGCAGGGCCACGCGTCGAAGTCGCGCAGCCCGTCGCAGCTGTGGCCAGGTGCGCAACCGTCCCACTTGCCTGACGTGTCCAGCAACTCATGCCGGCGAGCCCGGGCTCCGGCGGAGACGCCGAAGCCGTCACCGATGCCGTCACCGATGAAGGAAACGACTTCGAGGCGTTCCGCCATGCCCAGTTCCAGGCCATGGCCTCCGCCACCCTCGGGAAACAATGCGGCGCCCGGCCTCGGTGATTCCGCGGAAACGCAGTGAGCTGCCGCGGAATCCCGTGGAGCACGCGTCAACGGCCGGCCATTAAGGCACTTGAGGCGGGCTCGTGGACGTACCCGGCCTTGCTAGGCTGGAGGTACCGGGCCACCTCCACGGGTGGCCTTCGTCGCGTAAGGCCCGAGGGCGGGCGGCGACCAGCCACGGCGGACCGTTGTTGTGAGTCCGCTGGGTGAGCCCAACGAAATGGACCAGAAGTGAACAGAGATAACGGATCGGACGGCGGACAGCGCGGGCGCGGTGACTTCGAGGACAGACGCCCCGGCGAAGGTGGCAGAAGCGGCGGGTACGGCTCCCGCGGACGAGACTCCGGCGGCGACCGTCCGTTCCGTTCCGACGACCGGGGACGCCCCTACAGCCGCGACGACCGCGCGCCGCGCAGGGACGAGGGCTACCGCGAGGAGCGCGGCCCGCGCCGTGAGGGGCCAGGTTACGGCTCCCGGCGCGAAGGCGGCTACGGGGACCGTGGGCCGCGCCGCGAGGGCGGCGGCTTCCGGGACAATCGCGGGCCGCGTCCTGAAGGCCGCGAGGGCGGCGGGTTCCGCGACGATCGCGGGCCGCGTCGTGAGGATCGTGAGGGCACCGATCGCGGGCCGCGCCGTGAAGGCGACGAGCGGCCGACGTACCGGGACCGCGACGACCAGAGCTGGCGTCGCGACGGCGGCCAGGAGCGGCGCTCGTACCGGGACCGTGACGATCGAGGCCCGCGCCGTGAGGGCTCGGGTTACGGCTCCCGGCGCGAAGGCGGCTTCGGCGACCGGGGGCCCCGGCGCGAGGGCGGGGGTTTCCGTGATGACCGTGGCCCGCGCCGTGAGGGTGGCGGGTTCCGTGACGACCGTGGGCCCCGCCGTGAAGGCGACGAACGGCGGCCGTTCCGCGACCGCGACGACCGTGGCCCGCGCCGCGAAAGCGGTTACGGCGAGGGCGGCGCAGGTCGCGGCGGCTACGGTGACCGGCGCGAAGGCGGCTACGGCGACCGTGGCCCGCGTCGTGAGGGCGGCGGATTCCGTGACGATCGGGGTCCGCGCCGTGAAGGCTCCTCGGGTTACGCGCCGCGGCGTGAGGGCGGTTTCGGCGATCGTGGTCCGCGTCGTGAGGGTGGCGGTTTCCGTGATGACCGGGGTCCGCGTCGCGAGGGCGGCGGGTTCCGCGACGACCGGGGTCCGCGCCGTGAGGGCGGCGGGTTCCGCGAAGACCGTGGGCCCCGCCGTGAAGGCGACGAGCGGCGGCCGTTCCGCGACCGCGACGACCGAGGCCCGCGCCGCGAAGGCGGCGGCTACCGCGACGAGCGCGGTCCGCGCCGTGACTACGGGCCCCGGCGCGAGGGCGGTCCCCAGGAGGAGCGGGGCTTCCGCCGCGAGGGCGGTTTCGGCGACCGCGGTCCTCGTCGCGAGGGCGGCGGTTTCCGTGACGACCGTGGCCCGCGTCGTGAGGGCGGCGGTTTCCGTGAGGATCGCGGTCCGCGTCGTGAGGGCGGCGGGTTCCGCGACGACCGTGGGCCCCGCCGTGAGGGCGGCGGGTTCCGGGACGACCGGGGTCCGCGTCGTGAAGGCTCGTCGGGTTACGGGCCGCGGCGTGAGGGCGGTTTCCGCGACGACCGTGGTCCGCGCCGTGAAGGCGGCCAGGGGCCTCGGCCGTTCTCGCGTGACGACCGCGGCGGCCGTGATGAGCGGGGCGGCGCGGGCACCCGGGCCAGGTACGGCAGGCCCGACCGCGAGGCCGAATCCGCGCAGCGCGAGCAGCTGCCCGAGATCGCACCGGACATCCTCGCCGACGAGCTGGACAAGGAAGTCCTCGAAGAGCTGCGTTCCCTGCCCAACGACCTCGCCGACCTGGTCGGCCGGCACCTGGTCGCGGCCGAGCGGGCGCTGGGGGACGACGAGCCCGAGCGGGCGCACGAGCACACGAAGGTGGCGCGGCGGTTCGCGGCCCGGATCGGCGTGGTGCGGGAGGCGGCCGGCATCGTCGCGTACCGCGCGGGGCACTTCTCCGAGGCGCTCAGCGATCTGCGTGCGGCGCGCCGGCTGACGGGGTCCGAGGCGTACCTGCCGGTCATGGCAGACTGCGAGCGCGGGCTCGGACGTCCCGAGCGGGCCATCGACCTGGTGCGTTCGCCCGAAGCGGAGCGTCTCGACCGCGCCGGGCGCATCGAGCTGACCATCGTCGAGTCCGGCGCCCGCCGCGACCTGGGCCAGCACGACGCCGCCGTGATCACTCTGCAGCGCCTTCCCGAGCTGCGTGACCCGCAGCCGAAGCCGTGGTCGGCGCGGCTGTCGTTCGCGTACGCCGACGCTCTGGCCGACGCCGGGCAGACGGAGGCGGCGACCGAGTGGTTCGCGCGGGCCATGGCGTTCGACGAGGACGGCGAGACGGACGCGGCCGAGCGCTACGCCGAGCTGACCGGGGCCGTCATCGAGGACGTCGAGGAGGACGCCGACTACGAGGACGACTTCGACGACGCCGGTGTGACGGCGGAGAGCGTGGAGACGGCGGTCGTGGCCGACGATGAGCCGGACGACGACGCCGCTCTCGCCGAGGCGGGCGATCTCCTCGGGGACGAGCCCGACGAGCCCGACGAGGACGTCGCCGAGGTCGCGCAGGAGGACGAGGACTCGGCGGACGCCGGTTCGCCGGACGAGCCGGAGCAGGCGGAGGAGCCCGACGCCACGGACGAGCCGGAGACGGTGACCGCGGCGGACGTTCTGGACGAGCCGGAGGCGGCGCACGCAGCGGACGTCCTGAACGACCCGGGTGCCGATGAGGCTGCTCCCGACGCGAAGCCGGACACCTCTGCCAACAGCAGTGCTGGTGCTGGTGCCGCGCCGACGGAGCCTCCGGGGATCACTCCTGCCTTCATCGAGCCCAACTTCGGGGACGTCCTGGACGGGGACGACGAGCCCGCCCAGAAGCGGCCGAAGGCGGATGACTGACAGGCCCTCCGCCTGAAGGCTGAGCTGGCCGTTCTTGTGCTCCGCCGTACCGCGTTGTTGATAGCGGTACGGCGGAGTGCGCATTTCCCGCCGACAGACCTACGGGGAGACGCGGTCGAGCCAGTGCAGGATGCCCGCCACATTCGACGGAGCCCCGCTCAACAGCTCGAACTGCTCCGCCGTTGCATCATCGGCCTTGAGCGCGGTGTAGCGCTCCTTCGTGCGATCCCTGACCATGGCGACCGCGTGATCCAGATCCATGCCCTCGGAATGGGCCTGCCGCGTCAGGTCGACCCACACGCGGAGCTCCTCGGCGGAGCGGTCGAGAGTGTCCTGAACCGCCCCGACCGGGCCGTAGTGGCTGAACAGCAGCCGTTGCGGACCGAGGGCCTTGAACAGGGCGATCGAGTCGAGGGCGGTCTGCAGGTCGAAGTCCGGCGGAGGCGTGGCCGGACGGAGGTCGCCGGTCTGCGGCAGGTAGACGCCCGCGGCGTCACCGACGTACAGGTCGCCGGTGCCGGAGTCGACGAGCCCCACGTGGTGCTTAGCGTGGCCGGGGGAGTAGTGGCTGCTCAGTGTACGGCCGTTGCCCAGGTCGATAGCGCCCGTGTCGCCCAGGGCGACGATGCGGTCGGCCTCGGTGGGGGACAATTCGCCGAACAGGGTGTCGAGCCGGTCGCCCCACACCATCCGGGCGCTGGCCATGAGCCGGGACGGATCGGCCAGATGCCGTGCCCCCTTCTCGTGCACCACGATCTGCGCGGACGGGAAGAACCTCGCGATGTCTCCCACTCCGCCGGCGTGGTCGAGGTGGATGTGGGTCACCACGACGGTGGCCAGGTCCTCCGGCCCGACGCCGAGGGACGCGAGCGCGTCACGCACCACCGGGGCGGAGGTCGAGGTGCCGGTCTCCACCAGGCACGGCCGGTCGCCGAGAATCAGGTACCCGGCGGTGATGCCCGAATACCCGGCCATCTTGGTGTCGATCTCATAGACGTCGCCGCCTAGAGCGGTGATGTTGTCCACAGGCACTCCCGCGCGTCCATCCGTCATCCCCAGAACGGCGCTCGGCCGGTCCGGGCTCCTCCTCATCGTAGAGAGTGATCTCCGGCAGAGCACCGACAGGAGGACGAGGAATGGACCGGAACGAGGTCTTGCTGGTGGGGCGGCTCTCGGCTGCGCCTGAAGACCAGACCCTGCCGAGCGGCGACATCGTCACGAAGTGGCGCATCATCGTCCGGCGTCGCCGGCGGCAGCGGCGTGGCGTGACCACGACAGACAGCATCCCCTGCGTCACCTTCAGCCCCGAGACGGCGGACGTGATCCGCAGCCTCAAGCCACGCGACTACCTGGAGGTGACGGGCTCATTCCGCTGCCGCGTCTTCGGCCCGCCGGGCGGCAAGATCTGGAAGTACGAGGTCGAGGTGACCGGCGCGAAACCGGTCGACGTGACCGTGGTGAGAGGTGATCCCCCGGCTGAGGACGGTGCCGCCGCCGCGGAGACGGCGGCAACGGTCACACCCCTGGTGCCGAGACGCATGCTGCAACTGGCCAAGGCAAGCTGATGACCCCGCCGCGCCTCGGGGAACCGGCGTTCCCCGAGGCGGCGGAAGCCGCGGACGCCGGCTCACCGGACGCCGGCTCACCGGACGGCGCCTCACCGGACGGCGCCTCACCGGACGGCGCCTCACCGGACGGCGCCTCACCGGACGGCGCCTCACCGGACGGCGGGCCCCCTCCTCGCCGGGGGAGCCTCTGGGTCAGTTGATGGCGAAGGTACGAAGGACCAGGCCGGTTCGGGGTTTGGGGCCGAAGGAGGTGGATTTGCGGGGCACACGTTCGCCTCCCGCGGCGACGGCCAGGACGTCCTCGGTCGCCAGCGGCTTCAGGATCACGGCGGTGCCGCCGGTGGCGGTGGCGAGTTCGACGGCGGCCTGTACATCGTGATGCACGATCCGCACAGCTTGCTCGTCGTCGCGCATGCCCCACACCTTGGGCAGGATGAACTCGCTGAGGATGGAGGTGTTGAGAGAGTTCCATCGGTCGGAATGATCCGCGGGCATGGCGCGGGCCAGCTGCACGGGGTCTGGATCGGTGAGCAGGTAGGCGCTCGTCTCATCGGCGAGGAGGAAGGCCGGGTCCGGGGTGTTCTCGAACGCGGCCAAGCCCTCCGCGAGGCTGCCGAAGTCCTGGACCTGCCAGTACTGCCGAGCCTGGGCCGCCGCCTCCGTAAGGGGAAGATCCGGGATGACGCGGTGGATCGCCTTGAGATCCGGCGGATACGCAGCGGAGTCCACCAGCAGTGCCAGGCCGAAGTCCCAGGGTGCCACCAGAGCGGTGTGCCGAGGGCGGTCGGCGTGAGGTGCCGGCGCCTCGGACGCTTCCGCAGACCCGGCCTGCTGTGCCGTCTGCGGCCACTCGGAAGGGCTCGACGTCTGTACTGATCCGCCCTTTTTCGAGAGGTTGGACGCCTGTGCTGGCTCGGGGTGCTGTGTGGGCTCGGGCGTCTGTGCTGGTGCGGGCTGCTGTGTGGGCTCGGACGCCTGTGTTGGCTCGGGGTGCTGTGTGAGCTCGGGCGTTTGTGCTGGTGCGGGTTGAGGTGCGGGCGCGGGCGTCTCTGCTGGCTCGGGCGTTTGTGCTGGTTCCCGCGTCTCTGCGGGCCCCGGCATTTGTGCTGGTTCGAGACGTGGTATGGGCTTGGACGCCTGTGCCGGCGGCGACAGCCGCGCTGCCGGTGACGGCCGTGTTGGCGCTGGGGGCGGTGGTGGGGAGACCGTGAGGGGTGCGCGAGGGTTGGGGGAGGGGTTGGTGAGACGTTCTTGGCGTTGGAGGACGCGGTAGGTGGCGTAGCGGTGGTGGCCGTCGGCGATGAGGGCCTGGCGGTGGTGGAGGTCGGCGTTGATGGCGGCGATCTCGGCGTCGTCGGTGATCGCCCAGAGACGGTGGGTGAGGCCGTCCTCGGTGTGGGCCGACACCAGCGGGCGGCGGTGGGTGGCGACCTCGTCCACCAGGCGGGTCGTGATGCCGCCGGCGCCGTCGTAGAGGAGGAAGATCGGTTCCAGGTTGGCCTGGGTGGTGCTCATGAGGGCCAGACGGTCGGCGATGGGGCCGGGCATGACGTCCTCGTGCGGCAGGATGATGTGCTGGCCCGGGTCCGCCAGGGCGACGTCGCCGATCAGGCCGCGCTGCAAGGTGTGCGGGCCGCGCTGCTCGTACACGTACAGGGCTGGGAGCTCGTCCGGCACCAGGACGCCTGATTCCAGCCACGCGCGCAGGGTGTCTCTGGCGTCGGCGTAGCGGGTTTCCGATGAGGTCTCGGCAGGCGGACGGGAGGCTGCGGCAGATGGGCGATGGGTGCCGACGGACAGGCGGGAGGTCTCGGCGGACGGACTGGAGGTCTCGGCGGACGGGCCGGAGGTTACGGGGGGCGGGGTGGAGGTTGCGGGGGGCGGGGTGGAGATTGCGGGGGGCGGGCCGGAATGGGGGGAATCGGGGTGAGGGGCGCGGGGAAGGATCAGGCGGACGACGTTGTTCGGGTGGAGTCGGAGGAGGGCGTCGACGTCCGTGTCGGAGATCAGGTCGTAGGGCGGGGAGGTCACCTTGGCGGGATCTTCGACGGCGAAACGTACGCCTCGGAAGGGCCGTAGCACCAGACCATCGGGTACTGGCAGTTCAGGAGTCCCCATACCGGGCATGCTCCCATAGACGGTTACGCCTTCCGGAAATCGCCCCTCGGTTCGCAGCCGTGCCCTTCGCACAGCGGGGCAGGTGGGGTTCGTCGTCCAGCGATGAAGGGAGTCTCACCGATGGTCGGAGAAGGAAACGCTCATGATGAGACCTCGGGGGCTCCCCGGGGCAGTGTTTACGATTGGTACCAGCGTGGGGTCAAGCTGCTGAAAGACGGCAGCCCGGCGGCCGCGGCGGCGCTGCTGGAGCGCGCCGCCGAGTTCGAGCCGGATTCGCGCAGCATCCGGGAGGCGCTGGCTCGGGCACAGTTCAACTCGCGGCAGTACGCGGAGGCGGCGGCCAGTTTCCGGCAGATCGTCGAGGCCAATCCCGCTGAGGACTACGCGTATTTCGGGCTGGGACTGGCGTTGTGGCGTACGGGTGACATCGAAGGGGCGCAGGAACCGCTCGCCATCGCGGTCGCCATGCGGCCGGACGAGCGTCACTATGTGTCGGCGTTGAAGAGTGTGCGGGCGACGTTGCGGGCGCGCCGGGAGATGTAGTGGGTTTGGGTGCTTGCGGTCGCTTTGCTGAAGTGAGGCGGGGTGGCGGGGGCGTGTTGGGGCCGGGTCACAGGGTCTCGGGAGTACGGGCCGGGAGTACAGGGGGCCTCGGGGGTACAGGGGCCTCGGGAATACGGCCTTGGAGCTACAGGGCGTTGTGAGTTCCGGTGGCGTTGGGGTCGGGTTCAAGTGATGGTGCCGGGCAGGCCCTGGGTTCCTTCGGGTGGATTTGAGGATTTGGGCGGGCGTCGGGTGGATGGGTGTGCACGCGTCCGCTCGCTCGTGGACGGACTTGGGGGCGGCGCTAGAGTCGCACGCGGCGTGAAATCGAACGGGAAGAGGCGCTGGCTGTGCTGATCGACGGGTACGACACCCTGCTGCTCGACCTGGATGGCGTGGTCTACCTGGGCCGTCAGGCGGTCCCGGGAGCGCCGGCCGCGCTGGAGGAGGCGCGGAGGCGGGGGGTGCGGCTGGCGTACGTCACCAACAACGCCTCACGGACGCCGGCGGCCATCGCCGCGCACCTGCGGGAGCTCGGCGCTCCGGCCACGGCTGAGGACGTCGTCACGTCCGCCCAGGCGGCGGCTCGGTTGATCGCGGAGCGGGTGGCGCCGGGGTCCCCCGTGCTCGTGGTGGGCGGGTCGGGGCTGCGGATGGCGCTCCGGGATCGGGGCCTGCGGCCGGTCTCGACGGCCTTCGAGGCGCCGGTCGCGGTGGTGCAGGGGATCGCGCCCGGGCTGTCGTACGGGCTGCTGTCCGAGGGGGTGCTGGCGGTGCGGCAGGGGGCCTGGTTCGTGGCCTCAAACGGGGACAGCACCATGCCCACCGGGCGCGGCGAACTGCCCGGGAACGGGGCGATGGTGCGGGTGATCACGGCGGCGACCGGGGTGGAGCCGGTGTACGCGGGCAAGCCGGATCCGCCGTTGCACCGGGAGTCGATGATCCGTACCGGGGCGCGGCGGCCGCTCGTGGTGGGGGATCGGCTGGACACCGACATCGAGGGGGCGTCCAACGCCGGGGTGGAGTCCCTGCTGGTGCTGACCGGGGTGGCGACGGCGGCCGACGTGCTGACGGCGGAGCCGCGGCATCGGCCGACGTTCGTGGCCGAGGACCTGGCGGCGTTGCATGCGGACTATCCCGAAGTTCGGGACGGTGCCTGCGGTGGGTGGCGGGCGCGATGGCGTGATGGGGTGCTGCACCTGGAGGGGGAGGGGAGCAGGATCGACGGGCTGCGGGCGGCGTGTGATGCGGCGTGGGCGGCGGCTGGGGATGGGCGGATCGAGGAGGATGCGGTCAAACCGGTCCTGGAGCGCATAGCCGACTAGCTGGTTCGTCTTGTGAGGTTCGGCGCGCGGCTGGTGGGGTGCTTGGGCGGTCGGTGCTGTCGGCTTGTGGTGGCCGACGTCTGCGCAGGGCTTGGTGTCGAGCAGGTTCGTGGCCTGAACGTGAGGGTGATAGGGGGTTGGGGAGCGGGCGGGCGGTCTCAGTGGTTGGGTTTGTGGGTGTTGGGGCCGTTCTCGGGCGTGGTGATCGATGGCGGGGTGGGGAGCCGCCTGGGGTAGCGGCTCGGTCTCTCCCGTGCGTGGGCCGGTCGGAGGTCAGATCAGGCGGCGCAGCCGGAGCAGGTCGCCGAAGCTGGCGTCGATCTTCACCCGGCCCCCCAGCAGCGCCCGCGCCAGGTCCAGTTCCCCGTCCACCAGCGCCACGAGGTCGTCGCTCACGATGGTGAGCTTGACGTCTGCGGCCTTGCCGTCCGCCGGCGGCTCCTCGGTGAACGGATCGAGCCCCCCGTGGTGCAGCCGTCCGTAGAAGGTCACGTCGAGGTCGGAGACCCGGCAGCTGACCGTGCGTTCGACCACGTGCTTGGCCCGGTCCTGCTCGTCGATCTCGTCGAACTGGGCGACGAGCTTGGCCAGTGCCGTCCGGCACTCCTCGACGCTTGCCATGGTGAGCATCCTTTCCCTTTCAGGCGGCCCTACGCGGACCGTAGCGTTCCACATGAGTAGCACCCCCGTACGACCTTCAACGTGTGACACGCCTGCCAAGGTCCCGGGCGCTCCCGGGAGGCGTTACGGTCGAGTCATGAGCGAGCTGCCGCAGGAGACCGGCGACGGCCGGGTCGACGCCATCGTGGCCGGCCTGGGCCGGCTGGGCGAGCTGCCCGTGGGAGCGCACCCGCAGGTCTTCGAAGAGGCGTTCTCGGCGCTGGAGGCCGCCCTGGGCGCCGTGGACGAGCCGGCGCAGGGCGTCCAGCAGGGCGTCCAGCAGGGCGTCCAGCAGGGCGTCCAGCGAGGTGTTCAGCAGGGTGGGGCTCAGGGCCTGCACGAGGTGGCGCGCGCGATGCACGCCGTCCGTGAGGCGAGGCCGGGGCAGGGGCCGGGACAGGATCAGGGGCAGGGGCCGGTGGCGCGGGGAGACCGGTGAGCCGGCGGATCCGTCTCGACAGCGAGCTGGTGCGCCGCGGCCTGGCGAGGTCGCGCGAGCAGGCCGCCCAGCTCATCGACGCCGGCCGGGTCACCGTCGGCGGCCAGACCGCCCGCAAGCCCGCCACCCAGGTCGACACCGCCTCCGCCATCGTCGTCGCCACCTCCCCCGACGGCCCCGACTACGTTTCGCGCGGAGCGCACAAGCTGCTCGGCGCGCTGGAGGCGTTCCCGGCCCTGAAGGTCGAAGGGCGGAGGTGCCTCGACGCGGGCGCCTCCACGGGCGGCTTCACCGACGTGCTGCTGCGCCGCGGCGCGGCGCACGTGCTGGCCGTCGACGTCGGTTACGGCCAGCTCGCCTGGTCGCTGCGCACCGACGAGCGGGTGACGGTGATGGAGCGGGTCAATGTCCGCGACCTGACCCCCGAGCAGGTGGGGGAGGCGCCCACACTGGTCGTGGGCGACCTGTCGTTCATCTCGCTGCGGCTGGTGCTGCCCGCGCTGGCCGCCGTCGCCGCGCCGCGGGCCGACTTCGTGATGCTGGTCAAACCGCAGTTCGAGGTCGGCAAGGACCTCGTGGGGGCGGGCGGCGTGGTGCGCGATCCAGGGCTGCGGGCGCAGTCCGTGCGCGACGCCGCCGCCAAGGCCCGGGAGCTGGGGCTGAGCGTGCGCGGCGTGACCGCGAGCCCGCTGCCCGGCCCGTCGGGCAACGTGGAGTACCTGCTCTGGCTGGGCAAGGGGGAGGGCGAGCCGCCGGTCGCCGACCTCGGAGCCGAGATCGAGCGCGCCGTCGCAGAAGGGCCGCAATGAACCGGACCGTGCTGGTCGCCGTACACACCGGGCGCTACGCCGCCGTCGAGAGCGCCCGCCTGGTCATCAACCGCCTGGTGGACGCGGGCATCGGCGTACGCGTGCTGGAGTCGGAGTGCGCCGAGATCGGCTGCGCCGGCGTCGAGGCCGTGCCCGGCGACGACCCGGGCGCCGCCAAGGACGCCGAGGTCATGATGGTGCTCGGCGGCGACGGGTCGCTGCTGCGCGCCGCCGAGCTGGCCCGGCCGGCCGGCACGCCGCTGCTGGGGGTCAACCTCGGGCATGTCGGGTTCCTGGCCGAGGCCGAGGTGGACGACCTGGCCGCGGCCGTCGACAGCGTCGTGGCCGGGCGTTACGACGTCGAGGAGCGGATGACCATCGATGTTCTCGCCAGGCAGAACGGCAAGGTCCTGGCCGACACGTGGGCGCTCAACGAGGCCACCGTCGAGAAGCAGGAGCGCATGCTGGAGGTCGTCGCCGAGATCGACGGCCGGCCGCTGTCGCGGTGGGGCTGCGACGGCGTGATCTGCGCCACGCCGACCGGCTCGACCGCCTATGCTTTCTCCGCGGGCGGGCCGGTCGTGTGGCCCGAGGTCGAGGCGCTGCTCATGGTGCCCATCAGCGCGCACGCCCTGTTCGCCAGGCCGCTGGTGGTCTCGCCGCGCTCCACGCTGGCCGTGGAGATCCTGCCGGAGGCTCCCGGCGGGGTGCTGTGGTGCGACGGGCGGCGCCGCTTCGAGCTGCCGTCCGGCACGCGGGTGGAGGTGCGCAGGGGCACCGAGCCCGTCCGGCTTGCGCGGCTGCACGGCGTCGAGGAGACCGGCGCGCCGTTCACCGACAGGTTGGTCGCCAAGTTCGAGCTTCCCGTCCAGGGCTGGCGCGGAAGGGTGCGACCCTGAGTGAATGGAACCAGGACCGCGTAGGATCGCGTGGGCACACGTGTTCGGGGAACGGGCCGTGTGATCGGCAGGCACAGCAGTGACGGGAGTGGGCAGTGCGACCAAGGGTCGAGGAGGTCCGCATCCAGGGGCTCGGCGTCATCGACGAGGCCGTCCTAGAGCTCAGCCCGGGCTTCAACGTGGTGACCGGCGAGACGGGCGCGGGCAAGACGATGGTCGTGACCGGGCTCGGGCTGCTGTTCGGCGGCCGGGCCGACCCCTCGCGGATCCGGCCGGGGGCCGACCGGGCGAGCGTGGAGGGCACGCTCGTCATCGAGGCGGGCGGGCGCGTGGCCCAGCAGGTGGAGGACATCGGCGGCGACGTCGAGGACGGCGAGCTCATCATCTCGCGCACGGTCTCGGCCGAGGGCCGCTCCAGGGCCTGGCTGGGCGGGCGCACGGTGCCCGTCGGCACCCTGACCTACCTGGCCGACGACCTGGTGGCCGTGCACGGGCAGATGGACCAGCAGCGGCTGCTCCAGCCCGCCAGGCAGCGCGCCGCGCTCGACCGCTACGCCGGTGAGGAGCTGGTCAAGCCGCTGCGGGCGTACACGCAGGCGTACAAACGGCACAAGCAGGTCGGCGCGCTGCTGGAGGAGCTGACCACCAGGGCCCGCGAGCGGGCCCAGGAGGCCGACATGCTGCGCTTCGGCCTGGAAGAGGTCGAGAAGGTCGACCCCAAGCCCGGCGAGGACGCCGAGCTGCGCGAGGAGGAGGAGCGGCTCTCGCACGCCGACGCCCTGCGCAGCGCCGCCACCACCGCCCACACCGCGCTGCTCGGCGACCCCATGGAGGCCGCGGGCAGCCCCCACGACGTGATCTCCCTGCTCGGCGAGGCCCGCGCGGCCGTCGAGGCGGTCCGCGACTTCGACGCCCAGCTCGCCGGCGTCGCCGACCGGCTGGCCGAGGCCGGCTACCTGATCTCCGACGTGGCCACCGACCTCGCCTCCTACGCCGAGTCGATCGAGGCCGACCCGAGCCGGCTCGCGGTCGTGCAGGAGCGCCGCTCGGTGCTTTCGGGGGTCATTCGGAAGTACGGCGAGCAGAGCGCCGACAGCGCGGGCGTCCTGGCCTGGGCGCAGCGCGCCGCCGCCCGCCTGGCCGAGCTGGAGGGCGACGACGAGCGCATCGACGAGCTGACCCGCGAGCACGACGAGCTGACCGCCAAGCTGACCGACCTCGCCGCCGAGCTCACCCGGGTGCGTGAGGCCGCCGCCGAGCGGTTCGGCGCGGCCGTCACCGAGGAGCTGACCGCGCTCGCCATGCCGCACGCCCGGGTCGTGGTGCAGCTCACGCAGAGCGCCGAGTTCGGCCCCGAGGGCGTGGACGAGGTCGAGCTGCGCATGGCCGCGCACCCGGCCGCGCCGCCGCTGCCGCTCACCAAGGGCGCCTCCGGCGGCGAGCTGAGCCGCGTCATGCTCGCCATCGAGGTGGTCTTCGCGGGCGCCGACCCGGTGCCGACGTTCGTCTTCGACGAGGTGGACGCCGGCGTCGGCGGCAAGGCGGCGGTCGAGATCGGGCGCCGGCTGGCCCGGCTGGCACGCACCGCCCAGGTGATTGTCGTCACACACCTGCCGCAGGTCGCGGCCTTCGCCGACCAGCATCTGGTGGTCGAGAAGGCGAGCGACGGCAGCGTGGTGCGCAGCGGCGTCACCACCCTCGACCACGAAGGCCGGGTGCGCGAGCTGTCGCGCATGCTCGCCGGTCTGGAGGACTCCGAGCTCGGCCGGGCGCACGCCGAGGAGCTGCTGGGGCTCGCGGCCGCCGACAGGTGATTCCGGGTGACATAGCGGACACGCCGCGTAATGCGTGGCCTCTGCGCTGTTTCGCTCTGGCAGGATGGTCTTGATGAAGGTTCCGGGGAGCAAGTTGCCGGGCCTCCGCGGCAGGAAGGTCGGTGACCTTCCCGGCATCACGGCAGTGGCGAGGATCGACCGGCGCACCAAGAGGCTCACCAAGCGCCTCGGGCCCGGAGAAATAGCGATCATCGACCATGTCGACGTGGACCGGGTGAGCGCGGAGGCGCTCGTCGCATGCGGTGCCGCGGCCGTGGTCAACGTCGCGGCCGGCATCAGCGGCCGCTACCCCAACCTGGGGCCGCAGATCCTGCTCGAAGCCGGCGTGCCGTTCGTCGACAACGCCAATCCGGAGCTGTTCGAACGCGTCAAGGACGGCGACGTCGTCCGGCTCTGCGACGGCGTCGTCTACCTCGACGAGGACGTCGTCGGCAAGGGCGAGGCGCAGACCCTGGAGGCGGTCGAGGCCGCCATGGCCGAGGCGCGCGCCGGGCTGGCCGTGCAGATCGAGGCGTTCGCGGTCAACACCATGGAGTACGTCCGGGGTGAGGGCAAGCTCCTCATCGACGGCGTCGGCGTGCCCGAGATCCGGACGAACATGGAGGGCCGGCACGCCCTCATCGTCGTGCGCGGATACCACTACAAAGAGGACATCGCCACCCTCCGGCCCTACATCCGCGAATACCGGCCCATCCTGGTCGGCGTCGACGGCGGCGCCGACGCGCTGCTGGAGGCCGGCTACCTGCCCGACGTGATCGTGGGCGACTTCGACTCGGTCTCCACCAAGGCGCTGACCTGCGGCGCCGAGCTCGTCGTGCACGCCTACCGCGACGGCCGGGCGCCCGGCCTGGAGCGCGTCCACCAGCTCGGCCGCGAAGCGGTGATCTTCCCCGCCACCGGCACCAGCGAGGACATCGCGATGCTCCTGGCCGACGACAAGGGCGCCGAGCTGATCGTCGCCGTGGGCACCCACGGCACCCTGGAGGAGTTCCTCGACAAGGGGCGCTCCGGCATGGCCAGCACCTTCCTCACCCGGCTCATCATCGGCAGCAAGCTCATCGACGCCAAGGGCGTCAGCAGGCTCTACCGCAGCCGCATCTCCACCCCGCAGCTCCTGCTCCTCGTGCTCACCGCGCTGATCACCATGGGGGTCGCGCTGGCCTTCTCGCCGCTCGGCAAGACCTGGCTGAACGGCCTGCAAGACGTCTGGAACGCATTCATCTTCTGGCTGGTCGGACTCTTCTCGTGATCGATTTCCGCTATCACCTCGTCTCCATCGTCGCGATCTTCCTGGCGCTGGCGGTGGGCATCGTCCTCGGCACCACGCTGCTCCAGGACCCCGCGCTCGACCTGGCCAAGCGCACCAGCGACGAGCTGACCAGCGCCAACAACGGCCTGCGCGCCGACCTCGACGCCCTGCGCGGCCGCGAGGCCGGCAACGACGCCTTCATCGCCGCCCGCACCCCGCAGATGGTGGCCGGCGAGCTGACCGGGCAGCGCGTGCTGCTCATCGAGGCGCCCGGCTCCAGCACCAGCATGCGCGAGGCGGCCCAGCAGGTGATCGAGCAGTCCGGCGCCGACATCGCCGGCCGGCTCACGCTGACCGAGAAGTTCCTCGACCCCGCGGGCAAGGGCGTCCTCGACGGGCTGGTCAACCAGCTCAAACCGGCCAACATGGTCTTCCCGGCCACCTCCACCAGCTACGACCGGGCCACCACGCTGCTCGCCAGCGCCCTGGTCACCAACGACCCCGCCCAGGCCGGGCCGCCCAGCACCGCCGCCGCCACGGCCACCGCCAACGCCACCGTGCTCGAATCGTTCGAGACCGGCGGGCTGCTCACCGTCGAGGACAAGAAGGACGGACCGGCCACGCTCGCCGTCATGATCGCGCCGGAGAAGCCGTTCGAGGGGGAGACCGCGGAGACCCTGACGTCGGCGCTGGTCGCGGTCGCCGACGGGTTCGACGCGGCCAGCAAGGGCACGGTCGTCGCCGGGGCCGCCGCGAACACCGCGCTGCCCGGCGACGCGATCGCCGCGGTGCGCGACGACAGCGAGGTCGCCAAGCGCGTGTCCACCGTGGATACCGCCGATATGCCGGTGGGACGCGTCGTGATCGTCTACTCTCTGCGGGAGCAGCTGGCCGGCCGCGCCGGTCAGTACGGCATCGGCAAGGGCGCCTCCACCGCCCTGCCCGCGTCGACCACACCGACCCCGACCCCATCCGCCCAGTCAGGGAGCTGACATGGCCCGAGGACTGCTCTCCGCCTTCGCCGGCGCCGCCATCGGCGCCGTCGCCGCCCGCGCCGCCTACGCCGCGTTCACCCGCAACCGCCGTCCCGACGACCTGACCGGCCGCTGGACGCGCAAGAACCACCGCGGCGAACCGCTCACCCTCCTGGAGGGCCCCGCGTTCGTGGCGGGGGCCGGCGCGGCGGCGGCGCTCACGCCCGGGCTGCCCGGCCGGCTGCGCCTGGCCGCACTCGTCGCGGGCGCCGGCAGCGGCGCGCTCGGCGCCTACGACGACCTGTACGGCACGACGTCCTCCAAGGGCTTCAAGGGCCACCTGACGGCGCTGGCCCGCGGCGAGGTCACCAGCGGCGCGGTGAAGATCCTCGGCATCGGCGCCACCGGGGTCGCCGCCGCGGCGCTCGCCGGCGGCGCCGGGCCGCTCGACACCCTGGTCAACGGCGCGGCCATCGCCGGCTCCGCGAACCTCGCCAACCTCTTCGACCTGCGTCCCGGCCGGGCCATCAAGGTCGGCCTGCTGGCCGGCGGGCCGCTGCTGGCCGCCTCGCTCCTGCGCGGCTCGCCCGCCGCCGCGGCGCTGGCCGCCGTGCCGCTCGGTGCCGCCGCCGCGCTGCTGCCCGACGACCTCGGCGAGCGCGCCATGCTGGGCGACGCCGGCGCCAACGCCCTCGGCGCGCTGCTCGGCCTGGCCGCGGTCACCCGCCTCGGCAGGCCCGGCCGGTACGTCCTGCTCGGCACCGTCGCGGCGCTCACCGCCGCCTCCGAGAAGATCAGCTTCACCAAGGTCATCGCGGGCAACCCGGTGCTCAACCGCATCGACATGCTCGGCCGCCGGCCCGTCGAGGCCGCCTGACCCCGGCGCGCGATTGTCGGTGCGGCCTGCCAGGATGATGTCCGCGCGGATGGCCCGCGCGGGGACCGGGGAGGCCGGATGCGAGCCGTGACGGCGCGAGGGGTGGCCGGTGGGGCGGTGCTCATCGGGGCCATCACCGTGCTCGCGCGCGTGGCGGGCTTCGCCAAGCAGTACGCCTTCGCGCAGACGGTCGGCACCAACTGCCTGGCGTCGGCGTACATGACGGCCAACCAGATCCCCAACATCGTCTTCGAGGTGGTCGTCGGCGGGGCGCTGGCCGGCATGGTCGTGCCGGTGCTCGCCGGGCCCGCCGGCGGCGACGAGGGCGAGCGCGAGCGGGCCGGGCGGATCGGGTCGGCGCTGCTGACCTGGGTCGTGGTGGTCCTGGTGCCGCTGGCGGTGCTCACCGCCCTGCTCGCCGGGCCGGTCATCGGGCTGTTCTTCGGGCCCGCGCTCGACGGCTGCCCCGACGTCGGGGCGGTCACGGCCGTCGCGACGCGCATGCTCGTCGTGTTCGCGCCGCAGATCCCGCTGTACGGCGTCGCCGTCGTGCTCTACGGGGTGCTGCAGGCGCATCACCGCTTCGCGGGCCCGGCGGTCGCGCCGCTGGTGTCCAGCATCGTGGTCATCGTGGCTTACCTGCTGTTCGTGCCGCTGAGCGGCGGCGACAGCGACCCCGCCGCCGAGCTGGGGCCGGCCGAGCTGGCGCTGTCCGTGGGCACCAGCCTCGGCGTGTTGTCGCTGGTGCTCACGGTGCTCGGGCCGGTGGCGCGGCTGGGGCTGCGGTGGCGGCCCGCGCTGCGCTTCCCCGACGGGGTGGCGGGGCAGGTGCGGCGGCTCGCGCTGGCGGGCGTCGCGGGGCTGCTGGCGCAGCAGGCGGCCATGATCGTGGTGCTGGTGCTGGCCAACAACGCGGTCGGCACCGGGGCCATCGCGGTCTACAACTACGCGTGGGCGATCTACCTGGTGCCGTACGCGGTGCTGGCCGTGCCCATCGCCACCAGCGCCTTCCCGCGGCTGTCGGCGCAGGCCGGCGAGCCGGAGGCGTTCGCGGGGCTGGCGGCCCGCACCACGCGGGCGGTGGTGCTGGTGTCAGGGCTGGCCGCCGGGGTGCTGGCGGCGGCCTCCGGCCCGGGGGCCGTGGTGTTCCTCGGGACGAAGAGCGACGTGCCCGCGGTGGAGCTGGCGCGGGCGGTCGCGCTGTTCGCGCCGGGGCTCGTGGGCTACGGGCTCATCGCCCACCTCAGCCGGGTCCTGTACGCGGCCGGGCGCGGCCGGGAGGCGGCCTCCGGCACCGTGGCCGGGTGGGTCGTGACGATGGTCGCCCAGGTCGTCTTCGCGGTGACGTTCCCGCAAGGCTGGAAGATCGGCGGGATGGCGCTGGGGATGAGCGCCGGCATGACCGCGGGCGGGGCGCTGCTGCTGGCCGCCGTGGTGCGGGCCCGGGGCCGTGGGGCGGCGGCGGGCCTCGGACGGGCCCTGGGCGCGGCGGCCGGGGGCGGGGTGCTGGGGTGTCTCGCCGGGGGCGCCGTGGCGGGGTGGCTCGGGGCGCAGGGGCTGTGGGCGAACGTGTGGGCCGCGGTGCTCGCCGTGGTGGTCGCCGCCGTGGTGGCGCTGGTGGTGGGGGGCGTGGTCGTGGCCGCGGTGGATCGGGCGGACGCGCGGGCGGTGACGGGAATGCTACGGCGGTGAAGGTGAGCCGGTGGCTCGGTGCCCAGGAGGTGCCAGTGCAGGTCCATGACGGAATCAGGCTGGGAGAGGTGGGGGCGTGCGGGTGGCGTTCGTGCTGGGCACCACGTCCGGCGGTACGGGGCGGCATGTGCGGATGCTGGCCGAGGGGCTGACGCGGCGAGGGCACCGGGTGCTGGTGGCCGGGCCGCGCAGCGTCGAGGAGCAGTTCGCGTTCGGGGCGGTGGGGGCGCGTTTCGCCGAGGTGTCCGTGTCCGACCGGCCCCACCCCGCGAACGACCTGCGCGCGGTCCTGGCGATCCGCCGGGTCACGCGGAACGCCGACGTCGTGCACGCCCACGGGCTGCGGGCCGGGGCGCTGGCGGCGCTCGGGGCGCTCGGGGCGTGGCGGCGGCGTCGCCGGACGCTGGTCGTGACGCTGCACAACGCGCTGACCGCGGGCGGGTTCGTCGGGTTCGTGTACGGGGTGCTGGAGCGGATCGTGGCACGGCGGGCCGATCGGGTGCTGGTGGTCTCGCCCGACCTGGGCGAGCGCATGACACGGCTGGGCGCGCGGGACGTACGGGCCGCCGTGGTGCCCGCGCCGCCGTTGCGTCCCGCCGGACGGACGCCGCAGGAGGTGGCGGACGAGCTGGGGGCGGGGGAGCGGCCGATCCTGCTGACGATCGCCCGGCTGGCCCAGCAGAAGGGACTGGAGACCCTGCTCGACGTCGCCGCCGGACCCTGGAACGGGACCCGGGAAGAGGGCGAGGCCGCACCCAGGCAGCACGGGAGCCTGGAGCGTGAGGACGCTGGGCCCGCGGTGGCGGGATCGGGGATGGCGGGGCTCCAGGGAACGGGGCTGGGGAGGGCGGAACGCGAGGCCGTGGGGTCTGAGGCTGCGTCGGGGCCGGAAGAGTTGCGGTCTGCGGGGTTGCGGCCTGAGGAGAACGCCGGGGGGACAGGGGCTGGGGCCGCGCAGTCGGGGGCGGTGAGGGCCGGCGCAGCGGATCCTGGGACGGTGGGTTCTGAGGCGGAGGGTCCTCAGGGGGCGGGTTCTGCGGCGGCTGGTGGGGCGGTGGGTTCTGAGGCGGCGGATTCTGGGGCTGGGGCGGTGCGGGCTGAGGCAGTGCGGGGCGGGGGCGTGGGAGGCCGGGGAATGGAGAGGGGGAGTGGGCGGGGGTGGCCATTGTTCGTGATCGCGGGGGAAGGGCCGTTGCGGGGAGAGCTGGAACGGCGGATCGCCGCCGAGGGGTTGCCGGTGAAGCTGCTCGGCAACCGCGATGACGTGCCCGATCTGCTCGGCGCGGCGACCGCCGTGGTGACCGCGGCCCGCTGGGAAGGCCAGCCGCTCAGCATCAGGGAGGCACTCATGGCCGGAAAACCGGTGATTGCCACCGCTGTAGGGGGAATCCCAGAGATTGTGGGAGATGCCGGGATTCTCGCCCCCTACGGGGACGTTCACGCGCTGCGCGAGGCGGTGCGGACGTTGCTGGAGGAGCCCGGGACCGCGGAAAGGCTGGCGGCGGCGGCCGTGCGGCGAGGACGGGAGATGCCCGGCGGCGACGATGCCGTGGAGAGCGTCCTGGGCGTGTACGGAGCGTCAAGATCCACGGGATGATTAGGTGGGGTTAAGGCGTTCTCATATACTGCCTGGGTTAGGGAGGGGAGTATCCCTTCGCGACAGCCTCGTCATCACGGTGCAGCCCCGCTCCATGGGGCCCCCGGGGCTGCCGGTCCGCGGTTTCGGCGGGCGGGAGAGACCTCCGGCACTGAGTCCTGCATGCCGGAGGGTTAAGAGACGTGATGGTACCCGTATGGGCCTGGATCGCCGTGATCGGCGGGCTTCTCCTGGTGCTCGCCATCGATTTGTGGATCGTGGACCGCGGGGAGGCGCGCGAGTTCTCCATGCGGCAGGCCGGGTACTGGGTGACGTTCTACGTCATCCTGGCCATCGCGTTCGGCGTGTTGTTGTGGAGCACGTTCGGCCCTGACAAGGCCGGGGAGTTCTTCGCCGGCTACATCACCGAATACAGTCTGAGCGTCGACAACCTGTTCGTCTTCTTCATCATCATGAGCAGGTTCGCGGTGCCGCGGGCGTACCAGCACAAGGTGCTGCTCGTCGGCATCCTGCTCGCGCTGGTCATGCGGGGCATCTTCATCGCGCTCGGCGCCGCGGCGCTGGAGCGGTTCAGCTGGCTGTTCTACGTCTTCGGCGCCTTCCTGGTCTACACGGCGGTCAACATCGTCCGCCAGCACCTCAAGGGCGAGGAGGAGGAGTTCAACGAGAACATCCTGCTGCGCTGGGTGCGCAAGGCCTTCCCGACCACCGAGGGGTACGCCGGGTCGAAGGTCACCGTGAAGATCGACGGGCGGCGCATGGTCACCCCGATGCTCATCGTGATGGTCGCCATCGGCACCACCGATCTGCTCTTCGCGCTGGACTCGATTCCCGCGATCTTCGGGCTCACCAAGGACCCCTTCATCGTCTTCACGGCCAACGCGTTCGCCCTGATGGGGCTGCGTCAGCTGTACTTCCTGCTGGGTGGTCTGCTGCAGCGGCTGGTCTACATCAGCTACGGTTTGGCGTTCATTCTCGGGTTCATCGGGGTTAAGCTGGTAATGGAGGCGTTGCACGCCAGCCATGTCTCCTGGGCGCCCGAAATTCCCATCTGGGTCTCGCTCACGGTCATCGGCGCGACCATGGTCATTGTCACCGTGGCCAGCCTGATCAAAGCCCGCATCGACGCGCGCAAGGGCGAGGAACCGCATCCTGAGCAGGTCTAGCGAAAAGGGCTTCGAGGCGCTTTGCTTTGTGTAGTTGCGCCGTGTCATAGTTGCGAGTTCTGTAACATCACGGCAAAGCGCCCAGTCCAGTCACCACCAAAGGTTGTACGTGTCAGACGATTCTGCTAAGCCGAGCCGCATCCGGCTCGCACGCGGGGTCTCCCCGTGGCTTCTCCCGACGGCGGCCACGGCGGCCGCCACCGCGCTGCTGACGCGCAAGGACCGGCGATGGGCGCTTGCGGCGGTGCCGCTGAGCGCGCTCACCGGGGGCATGCTCTGGTTCTTCCGCGACCCCGACCGCACGCCGGGCGAGGGCCGCGTCCTGTCGCCGGCCGACGGCGTGGTGCAGAGCATCGACCCGTGGCCCGACGGCCGCACCCGGGTCGCCATCTTCATGAGCCCGCTGAACGTGCACGTCAATCGGGCACCCCTTGCGGGAAATGTCGCCTCCGTGCAGCATGTGGCAGGTGGGTTCCTGCCGGCGTTCAACAAGGACAGCGACCAGAACGAGCGCGTGGTGTGGCATTTCGAGACCACGCTGGGCGACATCGAGATGGTGCAGATCGCGGGCGCGGTCGCGCGCAGGATCGTGCCGTACCTGAGCGCGGGCGCCAAGGTCGCCCAGGGCGAGCGGATCGGGCTCATCCGGTTCGGCTCCCGCGTCGACATCTACCTTCCCGAAGGGATCTCGCCCGCGGTGTCCGTGGGCGAGAAGACGGTTGCGGGGGTGACCAGAATTGACCGCGGCTGACGCCGGCAGCTGGCAGGCGGACGAGGAAGAGCCGCGCGGCCCGGTCGGCAAGGCCTTCCGCCTGTCCGCGGCCGACTCGCTCTCCCTCGGCAACGCGGTCTGCGGCTTCCTCGCGGTGTGCGTGCTCGCGTACTCCGCCATCCAGCAGCTCCAGGTCGCGGGCGGGCGGTTCACGCCCGATCCGAGCTACTTCGCCACCGCGATCGTGCTGCTGCTCATCGGCGCCACGTGCGACCTGTTCGACGGCCTCGTGGCGCGGCGCTTCCGCGCCTCGGCCATGGGCGCCGAGCTCGACAACCTCGCCGACGTCATCAGCTTCGGGTTCGCGCCCGCGTTCATGGTGGTGATCTGGGGCGGGTTCACCGCGCAGGTGCCGTTCACGGCGGTGCTCGTGGCGGCGGCGTCCGTGCTGGTCGCGGGCGTGGTGCGGCTGGCCAGGTTCGCCTGCGTCAAGACCAAGAGCGGCGACTTCATGGGCCTGCCCATCCCGATGGGCGCGATGACGGTGATCTCGATCGTGCTGCTGTTCCAGCCGAGCATCTGGACGCTGGCCGGCATCCTCGGCGTGGCCTGGCTCATGGTCAGCCGCATCGAGTACCCGAAGCCGAAGGGGCAGCTGGCCGCGGTCGTCCTCGGCTGGATCATGGTCAACGTGGCCTTCCTCACCTTCTGGGTGGCCTGGCCCGAGGGCGGCGACTTGCCGATCAAGATCGGTGCGACCATGCAGATCGCGCTCGTGGCGGCGATCCCGCTGCGGGTGATGTTCTACAAGCGGGAGCAGCGGCGCGAAGCCAAGCGAATCCACTACTGAGCGGGATTTTTCGGCATACTTCGGCTTTGATGGAGCCATGTCGGCTACGCCGCGCGAGCACACGCGCACGTACTATCTCGGCAAGCTGGCCACGGAGCTGGAGCAGCGCGGGCTGACGGCGACGCTCCGGCCGTACCCGCCCGCGCTGCGGATCTGCGACCCCGACACCGCCATGCTGGCGGAGACGGTGGACTGCGTGCCGCTGTCGGAGGGCTGGTTCTACCGGTGGTCGTGGGGCGAGCTGGTGGGCGTCACGGACGACCCGGGCCTCGCCGCCGACCGCATCATGCATGTCCTTTCGGGCCGATGACGCTCTTTCGGATTCCTGGCTGCCTTCGGGGGCGCGCTGACGGCGGACGCGGTGTCGTTAGAGCGGTGTCGTTAGAGCGGCGTCGTTAGAGCGGTGTCGTTAGAGCGGTGTCGTTAGAGCGGGCGGTCGCGGCTCGGCGTTCGTGACCCATCGGTCCTGGTCCGTACGCGCCGCCGTGGCCGCCACCCGCCGCACTTCGGCGGGCGGCCCTCCAGGGGCACGGCGGCTGACCCTGCACCGGCTGAGCGCCGCGACGATCACGCCCGCGGCACCCGGCGCCGTGGCGCCTGCCGGCCGTGCCCCCCAGGGCTCCTACCAGCCCCTGGCCTTCCACTCCGGCAGCGACGGCCGCTCGGCGCCGAGCGTGGTGTCCTTGCCGTGGCCCGGGTAGACCCAGGTCTCGTCGGGCAGGCGGTCGAAGACGCGCGTGACCACGTCGTCGTAGAGCTGCTCGAAGCGCTCGGCGTCCTGCCACGTGTTGCCGACGCCTCCGGGGAACAGCGAGTCGCCGGTGAACAGGTGCGGGCCGGCCTCGCCGCCGTCGTACAGCAGGGCGATGGAGCCGGGCGTGTGGCCGCGCAGGTGGATGACCTCCAGCGAGCAGTCGCCCAGCGGGATCGTGTCGCCGTGCTCGACCGTGCGGTCGGCGGGCAGCGGCAGGGCGGGGGCGTCGAGCGGGTGGGCGATCACCTGGGCGCCGGTGACCTTGGCCACCTGTTCCAGCGCCTGCCAGTGGTCGCCGTGCTGGTGGGTCGTGACGATCGCGCCGACCGGCTGGTCGGAGATGAGGGCGAGCAGCCGGTCGGGCTCGGCGGCGGCGTCGATGAGCAGGCCGTCGCCGGTCGCCGTGCAACGCAGCAGGTAGGCGTTGTTGTCGTACGGGCCGACGGCGAGCTTGCAGATGGTGAGCGCGGGCAGCTCGCGCACGTCGGCGGGACCGCCGACCTGGACGTCACCTGTGTAGGTCATGGATAGTCCTTCGGGGGCGTCGCGGGCAGATCAGCGGGGGCCGGCATCGTCAGCCACGGCGGCGGCGCGGGAAGGCCCACCCCCGCGGGGCCTGGCATGAACGGCTGCCCCACGGGCACCAGACTAACCCCCTCGCCCCTCGATCTCCCGGTCAGCCAGGCCAGCATGTCGGCCGGCGTGCCCTCCACGGCGGGGCCCTGCCCCAGGCCGGGCCGGATCTCCAGCATCTCCCGGCCGCGCGAGCGCCGCCGCAGGTGCAGCTCGCCGATCGCGCTGCGCTCGCGCGGCCAGCAGCGCAGGCAGTCGTGCAGCTCGCGGCGCACGAACTCCTCCGGCCAGTCGGCGGGGCCGTACCCGGCGTCGAGGTCCACATGGTGGACGCCGACCTCGCGCAGCCGGCGCACCAGGACGTACCAGGCCGGGTGCGGCGGCGGGCGCATGCCCTCGACCTGGGCCTGCCACGCCGCGTCCGGCATGCCGCGGACGGCGGCCGCGAAGCGTTCGGCGCCCTCCTCCAGCTCGGCCAGCAGGCGGGCGGCGGGCAGGGACGCGGCGGCCTCGACCGCCTCCTCCCTGGCCTGCGCGGAGGGGTACTGCGGGGTGCGGACACCGGTGGCCGCCCAGGTCAGGAGGTTGACGTAGGAGTCGGCGTTCTGGGCGAGGTGGGCCAGCACGTGGCCCCTGGTCCAGCCGGGCAGCAGGGAAGGGGCGGTCACGTCGGCGTCGGAGAGCGCGGCGGCCGTGGCCAGCAGCCGGCCGGTGGCCGAGGCCAGCTCGGCCCGCAGCGCGGGGAGGACGGTCATGTCTTGATATTTCATCATCTAGGGTTTTTAGGGAGATGCGGGGCATAAAAGCGCAGGTCAAGGCGTTGACCGCAGAAGGCCGCCTGTCGACCCGCTGGATGGCCGTAACCTGTGAGGGACGGATTTTCGGGGGCCGCGCAGCGGGCCGCCGAAATTGTCGGAGCCCCCGTCTACCATCCCCCGTGGACCTATCCGCCTTTCGAGTACCGGGATCGCCGTGGCCGACCGCCTGATCGTGCGTGGTGCACGAGAACACAACCTCAAGGACGTCTCGCTCGATCTGCCGCGAGACTCGCTGATCGTCTTCACCGGCCTCTCCGGCTCGGGCAAGTCGAGCCTGGCCTTCGACACGATCTTCGCTGAGGGCCAGCGGCGTTACGTCGAGTCGCTGTCGGCGTACGCCCGCCAGTTCCTCGGCCAGATGGACAAGCCCGACGTCGACTTCATCGAGGGCCTGTCGCCCGCGGTGTCGATCGACCAGAAGTCCACCAGCAAGAACCCCCGCTCCACCGTCGGCACCATCACCGAGGTCTACGACTACCTGCGGCTGCTGTGGGCGCGCATCGGCAAGCCGCACTGCCCCGTGTGCCGCCGGCCGATCGCCCGCCAGACGCCGCAGCAGATCGTCGACCGCGTGATGGACCTCGACGAGGGCACCCGCTTCCAGGTGCTCGCGCCGGTCGTGCGCGGGCGCAAGGGCGAGTACGCCGAGCTGTTCCGCGAGCTGCAGACCAAGGGCTTCGCCCGGGCCAGGGTCGACGGCACGGTCGTGCGGCTGGAGGAGCCGCCGACGCTGAAGAAGTACGAGAAGCACGACATCGAGGTCATCGTCGACCGCCTGTCGGTCAAGGAGTCCGCCCGCCGCCGGCTCAACGACTCGGTCGAGACCGCGCTGCAGCTGTCCGGCGGCACGATCACGCTCGACTTCGTCGACCTGCCCGAAGGCGACCCGGGCCGCGAGCGGTTCTACTCCGAGCACCTCTACTGCCCCTACGACGACCTGTCGTTCGAGGAGCTGGAGCCGCGCTCGTTCTCCTTCAACTCCCCGTTCGGCGCCTGCCCCGAGTGCACCGGCCTCGGCACCAAGATGGAGGTCGACCCCGACCTGGTGGTGCCCGACCCCGAGCGCACGCTGCGCGACGGCGCCCTGCACCCGTGGTCCGGCGGCCACACCAGCGAATACTTCCTGCGCATGATCGAGGCGCTGGGCGCCACCATGGGCTTCAACCTCGACACCCCGTGGGAGAAGCTGCCGAAGAAGGCGCAGAAGGCGCTGCTGTACGGCTACGACCAGCAGGTCCACGTCCGCTACAGCAACCGCTACGGCCGCCAGCGCGCCTACTACACCGACTACACCGGCGTCATCACCTGGGTGCAGAAGCGGCATGCCGAGGCGGAGAGCGACTCCAGCCGCGAGCGCTTCGAGGGCTACATGCGGGAGATCCCGTGCCCGGCCTGCAAGGGCGCCCGGCTCAAGCCGGTCACCCTGGCCGTGACGGTGGCCGACCGGTCCATCGCCGACGTCGCCGCCATGTCGATCGGCGAGTGCGCGCAGTTCCTGGGCGAGCTCAAGCTGTCCGACCGCGACATGCACATCGCCGAGCGGGTGGTCAAGGAGATCAACGCCCGGCTGGGGTTCCTGCTCGACGTCGGCCTCGACTACCTCACCATGGACCGCGCGGCCGCCACCCTCGCGGGCGGCGAGGCGCAGCGCATCCGGCTGGCCACGCAGATCGGCTCCGGCCTGGTCGGCGTCCTGTACGTGCTGGACGAGCCGTCCATCGGCCTGCACCAGCGCGACAACCTGCGCCTGCTCGACACCCTCGTCAGGCTGCGCGACATGGGCAACACGCTCATCGTCGTCGAGCACGACGAGGACACCATCGCCGCCGCCGACTGGGTGGTCGACATCGGGCCCGGCGCGGGCGAGCACGGCGGCCAGGTGGTCGTGTCCGGCACCGTCCAGGACCTGCTGACCAGCGAGGAGTCGCTGACCGGCCAGTACCTGTCGGGCCGGCGCAGCATCACCGTGCCCGCCGGGCGGCGCAAGCGCGACAAGAAGCGGCAGATCACCGTCAAGGGCGCGCGCGAGCACAACCTGAAGGGCGTCGACATCGACTTCCCGCTCGGCGTGTTCACCGCCGTCACCGGCGTGTCGGGGTCGGGCAAGTCGACGCTGGTCAACGACATCCTCTACAACGCGCTGGCCAAGGAGCTCAACGGGGCGCGCACGGTGCCGGGCCGGCACTCCCGCATCAACGGCATGGACCTCGTGGACAAGGTCGTCCACGTCGACCAGTCGCCGATCGGGCGCACCCCGCGCTCCAACCCGGCCACCTACACCGGCGTCTTCGACCATGTCCGCAAGCTGTTCGCGGCCACGACCGAGGCGAAGGTGCGCGGCTACCAGCCGGGGCGCTTCAGCTTCAACGTCAAGGGCGGGCGCTGCGAGGCGTGCGCGGGCGACGGCACCATCAAGATCGAGATGAACTTCCTGCCCGACGTCTACGTCCCCTGCGAGGTCTGCCACGGCGCCCGCTACAACCGGGAGACGCTGGAGGTCCACTACAAGGGCAAGACGATCGCCGAGGTCCTGGACATGCCGATCGAGGAGGCGCTGGGCTTCTTCGACGCCATCCCCGCGATCCGCCGCCACCTGCAGACGCTCAACGACGTGGGGCTCGGCTACGTCCGGCTCGGCCAGCCGGCCACCACGCTGTCCGGCGGCGAGGCGCAGCGCGTCAAGCTCGCCTCCGAGCTGCAGCGGCGGCAGACCGGCCGGACCATCTACGTCCTCGACGAGCCCACCACCGGCCTGCACTTCGAGGACATCCGCAGGCTGCTCGGGGTGCTCGGCCGGCTGGTCGACGGCGGCAACACCGTCATCGTCATCGAGCACAACCTCGACGTCATCAAGACGGCCGACTGGATCATCGACATGGGGCCCGAGGGCGGCTCGCGCGGCGGCACGCTCGTCGCCGCCGGCACGCCGGAGGAGGTCGCGCTGGTCGAGGAGAGCCACACGGGGCGGTTCCTCCGCAAGATCCTGTCCGTCTGAGCAGCCCGTGCCGGCCGGGCGTCCGGCGAGCGGAGCCCGCGTCCGGGGATCGACCCGGACGCGGGACCGACGGGGTGCGGCGCTACGGTTATGGCACGGGTAACGGCCTGACCTGCAGGGGGTCAGCGGCGACGCGAAGGGTCGAGGCGATCATGACAGGTACGGAGCGGGGCGTAGCCATGCCTGGCGACGGGGTGCTTCCCCGGGACGGGAACGGGGCAGGGCGCGGGCCGGGGCACAGTCCGGGGCACAGTCCGGGGCACGGCCCGGGGCATGGGGCGGGGCTTGGGCGGCGGGAGGCGCTGGGGGTGGCCGGGGTCGCCGTGTGCGGCGTGGCGCTCGCGGGCTGCGGCTCGGGCGGCGCGCAGGCCAAGCCCAGCCTCAAGGGGCAGGTCATCGCCAAGACGGCCGACGTGCCGGTGGGCGGCGGCAAGCTCATCAGCGACCTCAAGGTCGTGGTGACGCAGCCGTCGCAGGGCGTCTTCAAGGCGTTCAGCGCGGCCTGCACGCACAAGGGCTGCACCGTCGGCACTCCCAAGGACAACGTCATCAGGTGCGCCTGCCACGGCAGCGAGTTCGCCGCCGAGAGCGGCGCGGCCACCAAGGGGCCCGCCACCGCGCCGCTGACCGCCATCGAGGTGAAGGTCGTCGGCGACGGCATCGTGGTCGCCTGAGCAGGTATTTCTACGTGGTCACCCGGATTGGGGCCAGGCACGATGAACCGGCGCGAGGGCGCTGGCCGTACCTGAAGTAGAACCAAACTGGGAGGACGCACCATGACGGATACGACGCGCCGGAATGTGATGCTGGGCGCCGGAGGCGCCGGGCTCGCGGCGTTCCTGACGGCGTGCGCGAGCTATGGCACGCCGACGACCGACGCGAGCGCGGCGCCCGCCGACGAGCCGGCCGACGAGGCGTCGTCCGCGGCGCCCAAGAAGAAGTCCGCCGCCAAGGGCAAGGCCCTGGCCGACACCTCCGACATCGAGGTGGGCGGCGGCAAGGTGTTCGAGGCGCAGAAGATCGTGGTCACGCAGCCGACGGAGGGCGACTTCAAGGCGTTCACGGCGGTCTGCACCCATGCGGGCTGCACGGTCGCCACCGTTCAGAACAAGACGATCAACTGCCCGTGCCACGGCAGCAAGTTCAGCATCGAGGACGGCTCGGTGGCCAACGGGCCCGCGTCCGAGCCGCTCAAGGAGAAGAAGATCACGGTGGACGGCGGCAAGATCCGCCTCGCCTGACGGCGCCTGGGCCGTCTCTCATGCGCGTCTCATGAATTTCTCACCTGCCTGCGGTTGGGTGATCCGCATGGGAGATGACCTTCGTAGCCGACGGGCAGTGATAGCGGGCGTCGGCGCAGGTGGCCTCACACTGGCCCTCGCGGCCTGTGGCGGCGGCACCGACACGGCGACCGGCGGCGATGCCACCGGATCGGCGGCACCTCAGTCCAGCGCCGGTGAGTCCAGCGCGCCGCAGGCCGGCGGCGCCCTGGCCAAGACGGCCGACATCCCGGTGGGAGGCGGCACGGTCTTCAAGGATCAGAAGATCGTGGTCGTGCAGCCCACCGAGGGGCAGTTCAAGGCGTTCAGCGCGGTCTGCACGCACAAGGGGTGCCTGGTCGGCAGCGTCGACGGCGGCGCCATCGTCTGTCCGTGCCACAACAGCAAGTTCAACATCACGGACGGAGCGGTCGCGGGCGGGCCCGCCGAGAAGCCGCTGCCGGAGCAGGCGATCAAGGTCGACGGCGACCAGATCACGCTGGCCTAGATCAGCTCATGCCGGCCGCCGGGTGCACCCGGCGGCGGACGCGGGTCCGCCAGGCGCGCGGGCGGGCCCGCGTCCGCGCGTCCGCCCGCTGTGCCGGGCCCGCGTCTGCCCGCTGTGCGGAGTCCGCGTCTGCCCGCTGTGCGGAGCCGTGCACGGGCTGTGCGGGGCTCGCGTGCGCGGGCTGCGCGGGCGGTCCGCGTCCGGCCGGATCTGTCGGTGCGGGCCATTAGGCTGCAGGCGTGGCTAGATCTGCGGGCAGTCCTCTGAGTTTCCGGCCGAAGCCGGGTTCGATCCCCGAGTCCCCGGGGGTCTACCGGTTCAGGGACGCGCACGGCCGGGTCATCTACGTCGGCAAGGCCAAGAGCCTGCGCCAGCGGCTCAACTCGTACTTCGCCGACTTCTCCGCGCTGCACCCGCGCACGCAGTCGATGCTGACCACCGCCGCCGGCGTCGACTGGACGGTCGTCGGCACCGAGGTCGAGGCGCTGCAGCTCGAATACTCCTGGATCAAGGAGTTCGACCCGCGCTTCAACGTCAAGTACCGCGACGACAAGTCCTACCCCTACCTCGCCGTGACCATGGGCGAGGACTTCCCGCGGGTGCAGGTCATGCGCGGCGCCAAGCGCAAGGGCACCCGCTACTTCGGCCCCTACTCGCACGCCTGGGCCATCCGGGAGACCGTCGACCTGCTGCTGCGGGTCTTCCCCGTACGCACGTGCAGCGCGGGTGTGTTCAAGCGGGCCGGGCAGATCGGCCGCCCCTGCCTGCTCGGCTACATCGACAAGTGCTCGGCGCCGTGCGTCGGCCGGGTCACCCCCGACGAGCACCGCGCGCTCGCCGAGGACTTCTGCGACTTCATGGCCGGCAACACCAGCCGTTTCATCAAGCGGCTGGAGAAGGAGATGCGCGACGCCGCCGCCGAGCAGGAGTACGAGCGCGCCGCCCGGCTCAGGGACGACATCCAGGCGCTGCAACGCGCGCTGGAGAAGCAGGCGGTCGTGCTCGGCGAGGGCACCGACGCCGACGTCATCGCCCTGGCCGAGGACCCGCTCGAAGCCGCCGTCATGGTCTTCTACGTGCGCGGCGGGCGCATCCGCGGCCAGCGCGGCTGGGTCGTCGACAAGGTCGAGGAGACCTCGCCGGGCGAGCTCGTGGAGCAGTTCCTGCTCCAGATGTACGCCGAGGCGAGCCCCGACTCCATGCCGCGCGAGGTGCTCGTCCCCGCCCTGCCGCCCGACCACGACGCGGTCGCCGAGCTGCTGAGCGAGCAGCGCCGGGCCCGGGTCGAGGTGCGCGTGCCGCAGCGCGGCGACAAGCGCACGCTCATGGAGACCGTCGAGCGCAACGCCAAGGAGTCGCTGGCCCAGCACAAGATCCGGCGCGCCAGCGACCTCACCACCCGCAGCAAGGCGCTCCAGGAGATCGCCGACGCCCTCGACCTCGACCAGGCGCCGCTGCGCATCGAGTGCTACGACGTCTCCCACCTGCAGGGCGAGAACGTCGTGGCGTCCATGGTCGTCTTCGAGGACGGGCTGGCGCGCAAGAGCGAATACCGGCGCTTCGCCGTCAGGACCAAGGAGGGCGACGTCGCCTCGATCCACGAGGTGATCCTGCGCCGCTTCCGCCGCTACCTCCAGGAACGCTCCGACACCGGCGAGCTGGTGCCCGACGAGCAGGAGGCCGCCGAGCGGGAGCTCGGCGGCGAGCAGGGCCTCGGGCCGGAGGAGGAGGGCGCGCACGGCCCCATCGACCCCGAGACGGGCCGGCCGCGCAAGTTCGCCTACCCGCCCAACCTGGTCGTCGTCGACGGCGCCGGCCCCCAGGCGGCCGCCGCCCAGCGGGCGCTCGACGAGCTCGGCATCGACGACGTGGCGGTGTGCGGGCTGGCCAAGCGGCTGGAGGAGGTGTGGCTGCCGGGCGACGACCAGCCGGTGATCATGCCGCGGTCGAGCGAAGGGCTCTACCTGCTGCAGCGGGTGCGTGACGAGGCCCACCGGTTCGCCATCACCTACCACCGCTCCAAGCGGTCGCGGACGGTGAAGGAGAGCGCGCTCGACGGCGTCCCCGGGCTCGGGCCGGCGCGGCGGCAGGCGCTGCTCAAGCACTTCGGGTCGGTGAAGAAGCTGCGGGAGGCGAGCGCGGCGGAGATCTGCGAGGTGCCCGGCATCGGGCCGGCCATCGCGGAGGTCATCGTGGCGACTCTGGCGGGCGCGTCGCCGCAGAGGGCGATGGCGGCAGGCGGCGTCCCGTCTGAGGGCGTCGTGTCTGAGAGCTTCTCGTCTGAGGGCGTCGTGTCTGAGGGCGTCTCGTCTGAGGGCGTCGTGTCTGAGGGCGTCTCGTCTGAGGGCGTCGTGTCTGAGGGCGGGTCGTCTGAGGGCGGGTCGTCTGAGGGCGGGTCGTCTGAAAGCGTCGTGCAGGAGGAAACCGCGTCCGCAAGCGCGGCCGGAGGTGTGGTGCCGGGGGAGGCCGTGTCCGGGGAGGCGGTGCCGAGGGGTGCCTTGTCGGAGGGGGCGGAGGTTCGGTGAAGGCGTGGCGGCGGGCCGGTGGGCGTGCCGGGGTCGCGTCGCGCTCCGCATTCGTCATGGTCCGCTATGGTGGATGGCGTGCTGCGATGACCGGGCCGGGCGTGCCGGACGGCCGCTGTGCGGGGAGCGCCCGGATCGCTGGGCCGGCGGGCGCCGCCGGCCGGGAAGGGCGTTGACATGGACAGCCGTGAGGGCAGTGCCGGTGAGCGGGCTGACGGGCGGGACGAGCAGATGAGCGCCGAGCCCGCCGCCACCCCCAACGAGCCGGCGTTCGTCATCGTGACCGGCATGTCCGGGGCCGGCCGCAGCACCGCGGCGAAGGCCCTGGAGGATCTGGGCTGGTTCGTCATCGACAACCTGCCGCCTGGGCTGCTGTTCGCGATGGCGGAGGAGGCCGGCAAGGTCAAGCTCGCCGCTGACAAGGTCGCCGCCGTGGTCGACGTGCGCAGCCTGGCCTTCACCACCGACCTCAACGCCGCCATCGAAGAGCTCGAGGGCCGCGGCGTCCGGGTGCGCGTGGTGTTCCTGGAGGCCAGCGACGAGGAGCTGGTGCGCCGGTTCGAGAACGTCCGGCGTCCCCACCCGTTGCAGGGCGAGGGGCGGCTGGTCGACGGCATCACCCGCGAACGCGGCATCCTGCGCGAGGTGCGGGCCAACGCCGACCTGGTGATCGACACCTCCTCGCACAACGTCCACGACCTGCGCAACAAGATCGTCGCCTACTTCGGCGGGGAGGACCGGCCGGGGCTGCGGCTCAACGTGGTGTCCTTCGGCTTCAAGTACGGGCTGCCGGTCGACGCCGACCTCGTCGTCGACTGCCGCTTCCTGCCGAACCCGCACTGGGTGCCCGAGCTGCGGCCGATGAACGGGCTCGACGCCCCCGTCAGCGAGTACGTGCTGGGACAGCCGGGCGCCAAGGAGTTCCTCGACGCGTACGAGGAGGTGCTCCAGGTGGTCGCGGCCGGATACGCGCGCGAGGGCAAGAGCTACGCGACGCTCGCGGTGGGCTGCACGGGCGGCAAGCACCGCAGCGTGGCCATGGCCGAGCAGGTCGCCGCCCGCCTGCGCGACCGCGGGATGGAGGTCCAGGTGAGCCACCGGGATGTGGGGCGGGAGTGACCGATGACGACGGCTTCGCGGCTACGACACCGCTTGTCCCGGCGGATGCGGCATCTCTTCTGAGCCATCACGAGGTCGGTGAGCGGGCGGTTGACGCGTCCGCGGATGAGAGGGTGACCGGCGGCCGCCCGCGTACGAGCCTGGGTGCGGGTGCGGGTGCGGGTGCGGGCCCCGGTCCGGGTGCGGGTCCGGGTGCCGGCGCCGGTCCGGGTGCCGGTCCGGGTGCCGGTCCGGGTGCGGGTGTCGGTCTGGGTGTGGGTTCGGCCGCAGGCATGGGCGTCGGTGCGGACGTGGATGCGAGCGCGGATGCGGGCGTGGATGCGGGCGTGGATGCGGGCGTGGATGCCGAGGCGGAGGCAGGTGCGGTTCGCGGGAGTGGGCCGCGCGTGGTGGCGCTCGGTGGCGGGCATGGGCTGTTCGCGTCCCTGTCGGCCTTACGGATGGTCACCGACGGGCTGACCGCGGTGGTGACCGTCGCCGACGACGGCGGGTCCAGCGGGCGGTTGCGTCGTGAGCTGGGCGTGCTCCCGCCCGGTGACCTGCGCATGGCGCTCGCCGCGCTGTGCGGCGACGACGAGTGGGGCAGCACCTGGAGCGAGGTGGTGCAGCACCGCTTCCGCAGCGAGGGCGAGCTGCACGGGCACGCCGTCGGCAACCTGCTGATCGTGGCGTTGTGGGAGCTGCTGGGCGATCCGGTGGCCGGGCTCGACTGGGTCGGGCGGCTGCTGGGCGCGCACGGGCGCGTCCTGCCGATGGCGTCCGTGCCGCTGGACATCGTGGCCGAGGTGGAGCTCGACGGCGTCACCTCGACCGTACGCGGGCAGGTGGCGTGCGCCCTGACGCCGGGCCGCGTCCAGGCGATCTCCCTGGTGCCCGAGGACCCGCCCGCGCGGCCCGAGGCCGTGACGGCGGTGCTGGAGGCCGACTGGGTGGTGTTCGGGCCCGGGTCGTGGTTCACCAGCGTGCTGCCGCACCTCAAGGTGCCCGAGCTGGCCAGGGCCCTGCACACGACGCGGGCCAGGCGCCTCGTCACGCTCAACCTGGCGCCGCAGGTCGGCGAGACCGACGACTTCTCCCCCCAGCAACACCTGGAGGTGCTCCGGCAGCACGCGCCCGACCTGTCGATCGACGTCGTCCTCGCCGACACCGGCGTGGTGGACGACCCCGACGCCCTGGAGAAGGCCGCGGCCGCCCTCGGCGCGCGACTGGTCATGGCGGACGTGGCCGCCCGCGACGGCTCGCCCAGGCACGACCCACGACGTCTTGCCTCCGTCCTGGACGAGATTTTCCTCCAGAAGCGTTGATCCTGGTCGGCGTGGCGCGAAGGTGCGAGAGACTGGCGTGAGCCGGTCTGAATGGGGGAGAGGACGAACGCTTATGGCGATGACAGGTGTGGTGAAAGACGAACTGAGCCGCCTGCCGGTGCTGAAGCCGTGCTGCCGCAAGGCCGAGGTTTCCACGCTGCTGCGGTTCGCCAGCGGCCTGCATCTGGTGGGCGGGCGGATCGTGATCGAGGCGGAGCTCGACACCAACGCCACCGCACGGCGCCTGATCAAGGACATCGGTGAGGTGTTCGGCCACAAGGCGGAGGTGCTCGTGCTCGCCCCCGCCGGCCTGCGCAAGGGCTCCCGCTACGTGGTGCGCGTCTACCGCGACGGCGAGGCGCTCGCCCGCCAGACGGGCCTCATCGACAACCACGGCCGCCCGGTGCGCGGGCTGCCGCGGCAGGTGGTGGCCGGGGCGGCGTGCGACGCGGAGGCGGCCTGGCGGGGGGCGTTCCTGGCACACGGCTCGCTCACCGAGCCGGGACGGTCGATGTCGCTGGAGGTGACCTGCCCGGGGCCGGAGGCGGCGCTGGCGCTGGTGGGCTCGGCGCGGCGGCTGAAGATCCACGCCAAGGCGCGCGAGGTGCGCGGCGTGGACCGGGTGGTCGTCCGCGACGGCGACGCGATCAGCGCGCTGCTGACCCGGCTGGGGGCGCACGACAGCGTGCTCGCCTGGGAGGAGCGGAGGATGCGCCGCGAGGTGCGGGCCACCGCCAACCGGCTGGCCAACTTCGACGACGCCAACCTGCGGCGCTCGGCCCGGGCCGCGGTCGCGGCGGGGGCGCGGGTGCAGCGGGCGCTGGAGATCCTCGGGGACGAGGCGCCCGAGCATCTCGTGGTGGCGGGGCGGCTGCGGGTGGAGCACAAGCAGGCGTCTCTGGAGGAACTGGGGCAGATCGCTGACCCGCCGCTGACCAAGGACGCCATTGCGGGGCGGATCCGGCGGTTGCTGGCCATGGCGGACAAGCGGGCGTCTGATCTGGGCATTCCTAACACTGAGGCCAATTTGACAGTGGACATGCTCGCTCCCTGAGCGGGTTCGTCCGCACGTGGGTGCGGGCGGGTGCGGGTGATGCTCGTCGCGTTCGCGCCCGGGGTGGAGAGGTGGCGTTTCCGCGTGTGGGGTGGGGTGCGCGGATCGTTGCTCTCCGGTCGTTCGTGGTGGTGGGTGCGTGCTCGGCGAGCGGGACGGTAGCGAGGGCGAGGGCACGGGCGAGGGCGCAGGCGCGGGCGAGGGCGCAGGCGCGGGCGAGGGCGCGGGCGAGGGCGCGGGCGCGGGCGAGGGCGCGGGCGAGGGCGGCGTCGTGGCAGGTGCGGCCGGTGGCTCCGGAGGGCGTGCGGCCGGTGCTGGGAGGGTGTGGCGGCCAGGGCGTAGGGCCGTGCGGGGCGTGCGGGGAACGCTGTGGCTGTGGTCGGCGCGGGGGAGAGCGGTGAGCGTCGTGGGGTGGCGCGACGGTGGCGGTGGTGGTGATCGCGAACAGCAGGCGGTAGCACGGTGGCCCGGGGTGTGCTGTGGCCGCTGTGCTGCGGTGAGGTGTGCTGAGCGGTGCGCGGGCGCGCCGGTGTAGGGGTCCGCGCGAGAGCGGTGGCGGGCTGCGGGTGGGGTGCGTCGGGGAGGGTCAGTCGCGGGACGGTTTGCGGGGGGTGAACAGGTCGGCCGTGGGCTGCTGGGACGGAGGCTGGGCGGGCTCGAAGGGGGCGCGGTACCCCGGCTCGGACGACGGGTCCGCCTGCTCGGCCGCGGCCGCCGTCAGACGGCGGTGGGCGCGCCGGGCGCGGAGCACGCGCAGGGTGACCAGCAGGAGGGCGGCCAGCGCCGCCACGGCGAGGTAGAGCCAGGCGGCCCAGGTCTCGGCGATCGGGTCGCGGTAGAGGTTCGGCGCGTAGGGGAGGCCGGCGGTGAAGTTGTCCCAGGTGATGTCGGAGACGTCGGCCGGGTGGCGTTCGGCGGGCGGCGTGCGCAGGGCGGCGCCGATCATGACGGAGGAGCCGAGGACCTGCCCCGCTGCCATCGCGGCCCCCGCGTACAGGCCGGCCACGGGGACGAGCACGAAGGTGCGCGGGCGTGCCGCGCCGATCGCCAGCGCGACCAGCAGCGCGACGATCAGCGACGTGACGAGCGACACCGGGTGCCCGTTGCCGAACGTCGTGACGGCCGCCGGCAGGCGGGTCTGGAACAGCACGGCCGCCCCCAGCGCGGCCGCCCCGACGAGCGCCGCCACCAGGCCCATGAGCAGCCCCGCGAGCAGACCCGACCGGTTATGTGACATCTCAGCCCCCAGAGAATGCACGAATTTACTCCGATGAGTCGGGCACTTTACTCGACCGTCGCAAAACGTGCGTGTAGCACCCGCGTGCGCAGGGCGGGGGCCGCAGTGGTCTAAACCAATTTGGGTCCGATAAGGTTCGTGGTTGAGGTTTCAGCCCGCCATCTGTTCGAGGAGATCGCGTGAGCATCCGCGTAGGCGTCAACGGCTTCGGCCGCATCGGCCGCAACTTCTGGCGCGCTGTCGCCGCCAGCGGCAAGGACATCGAGATCGTCGCGGTCAACGACCTGACCGACAACGCGACGCTCGCCCACCTTCTGAAGTACGACAGCATCCTGGGCCGCCTGCCCTACGAGGTGAAGGCCACCAGCGACGAGATCACGGTCGACGGCAAGGCGATCAAGGTCTTCGAGGAGCGCGACCCGGCCAAGCTGCCCTGGGGCGACCTCGGCGTCGACGTCGTCGTCGAGTCCACCGGCCTGTTCACCGACGCCGCCAAGGCCAAGGTGCACGCCGAGAACGGCGCGAAGAAGGTCATCATCTCCGCTCCGGCGAAGAACGAGGACGTCACGATCGTCATGGGCGTGAACGACTCCTCCTACGACCCGGCTCAGCACACGATCATCTCCAACGCCTCCTGCACCACCAACTGCCTCGCGCCCATGGCCAAGGTCATCCACGACTCCTTCACCATCGAGAAGGGCCTGATGACCACGATCCACGCCTACACGCAGGACCAGAACCTGCAGGACGGCCCGCACAAGGACCTGCGCCGCGCCCGCGCCGCCGCCCTCAACGTGGTGCCCACCTCCACCGGCGCCGCCAAGGCCATCGGCCTGGTCCTGCCGGAGCTGAAGGGCAAGCTCGACGGCTTCGCGATGCGCGTGCCGATCCCCACCGGCTCGGCCACCGACCTCACCGTCGACGTCAGCCGCGACGTCACGGTCGACGAGGTCAACGCCGCCGTCAAGGCCGCCGCCGAGGGCCCGCTGAAGGGCATCCTCAGCTACACCGAGGACCAGATCGTCTCCTCCGACATCGTCACCGACCCGGCCTCCTGCATCTTCGACGCCGGCCTCACCAAGGTGATCGGCAACCAGGTCAAGGTCGTCGGCTGGTACGACAACGAGTGGGGCTACTCCAACCGCCTCGCCGACCTCATCGAGCTGGTGGGCCGCGGCCTCTGACGATCCCGGGGGCGACGTCCCCGCGCGGCGGCACCGCCCTTTTCCGGGCCGGCGGCGTCCAATGGAAGCTACGGGGAAGGGCGCCGGCCGGCAGCGGCCGGGGCCGCCTCATGGGCTGAGGCCATGACACACGTGCCGGGGCGCGCGCCACGCGCGCCCCGCTGGAACAGGAGCATGAGCATGCGCACGCTCGACGATCTCGACGTGAAGGGGCGGCGTGTGCTGGTGCGCGCCGACCTCAACGTCCCCCTCGACGGGGAGACGATCACCGACGACGGCCGCATCCGCGCGTCGGTGCCGACGATCAAGGCGCTGACCGGCCGGGGCGCGAAGGTCGTCGTCTGCGCCCACCTGGGCAGGCCGAAGGGCCAGGTCAACCCGAAGTACTCGCTGCGGCCGGTGGCCGTCCGCCTGGGCGAGCTGCTGGGCCAGGACGTCGCCTTCGCCGCCGACGTGGTCGGCGACAGCGCCCGCGCCACCGTGGAGGCGCTCCAGGACGGCCAGGTGGCGCTGCTGGAGAACCTGCGCTTCGAGCCGGGCGAGGACTCCAAGGACGACGCCGCGCGCGGCGCGTTCGCCGAGAAGCTGGCCGGCCTCGCCGAGCTGTACGTGGGCGACGGCTTCGGCGCGGTGCACCGCAAGCACGCCAGCGTCTACGACGTGCCCAGGATCCTGCCGCACGCGGCGGGCGGGCTGATCGTGGCCGAGGTCGAGGTGCTGAAGAAGCTGACCGAGCAGCCCGAGCGCCCGTACGTGGTGGTGCTGGGCGGCGCGAAGGTCAGCGACAAGCTCGGCGTCATCGCCAACCTGCTGACCAAGGTCGACCGGCTGCTGATCGGCGGCGGCATGGCCTACACCTTCCTCAAGGCCCAGGGCCACGAGGTGGGCCGGTCGCTGCTCCAGGAGGACCAGCTCGACCAGGTGCGCGGCTTCCTGTCCGAGGCCGCCGAGCGCGGCGTGGAGCTCGTCCTGCCGGTCGACGTGCTGGCCGCCACCGAGTACGCCCCCGACGCCGCGCACGAGGCCGTCGAGGCCACCGCGATCCCGGCCGACCGGGAGGGGCTCGACATCGGGCCGAAGACCCGCGAGCTGTTCGCCGCCAAGCTGGCCGACGCCAAGACCGTCTTCTGGAACGGCCCGATGGGCGTGTTCGAGTTCGACGCGTTCTCCGGCGGCACCAAGGCCGTCGCGGAGGCGCTGATCTCCTCCGGGGCCTTCACCGTGGTGGGCGGCGGCGACTCCGCGGCCGCGGTGCGCAAGCTGGGCCTGCCCGAGGACGGTTTCTCGCACATCTCCACCGGCGGCGGGGCCAGCCTCGAATATCTTGAGGGCAAGACCCTGCCCGGACTCGCCGCACTGGAGGAGTAGGTGTCGCAGCAGCGCAAGCCCCTCATCGCCGGCAACTGGAAGATGAACCTCAACCACCTTGAGGCCATCGCGCTCGTCCAGAAGCTGGCCTTCGCCCTCAACGACAAGGACTTCGACAAGGTCGAGGTCGCCGTCCTGCCGCCGTTCACCGACCTGCGCAGCGTCCAGACCCTGGTCGACGGCGACAAGCTCAGGATCGTCTACGGGGCCCAGGACGTCTCGCCGCACGACGGCGGCGCCTACACCGGTGAGATCTCCGGCCCGATGCTCGCCAAGCTGAGCTGCACGTACGTGGTCATCGGCCACTCCGAGCGGCGCCAGTACCACGGCGAGGACGACGACGTCGTCAACGCCAAGGTGCAGGCCGCCTACCGGCACTCGCTCACGCCGATCCTGTGCGTGGGCGAGGGCCTGGCGGTGCGCCAAGAGGGCGGCCACATCGCGCACAGTCTCGGCCAACTCGACGGCGCGCTGCGCAAGATCTCGGCCGAGCAGGCAAAATCGATAGTGGTGGCCTACGAGCCGGTGTGGGCGATCGGCACCGGCGAGGTGGCCACCCCCGAGGACGCCCAGGAGGTCTGCGGAGCGTTGCGAATCAGACTCGCTGAGCTCTACGACGCCGAAGTGGCCTCGGCGGTCCGTATCCTTTACGGTGGCTCGGTCAAGTCAGGCAATATCGCCGGGATCATGGCACAACCGGATGTCGATGGCGCGCTCGTGGGCGGTGCCAGCATCGACGCCGGGGAGTTCGCCAAGATCTGCCGATTCTCCGAATTGCCTGGCTAACTGAGCCGTTCGGGAGATGCGACTTGACAGCAGGTCGTACCCTCGAAAGGCAAGTTTGAATCGTCACGCGTCACAGAGCATTGAAGGAACAGGCATACCGTGGAAATCGGAATCTCCATCGCCCTCATCCTGGCGAGCCTTCTCATGATCCTGCTCGTCCTGCTTCACAAGGGCAAGGGTGGTGGCCTGTCTGACATGTTCGGCGGCGGCTTCTCGTCGAACTTCGGTGGTTCCTCGGTGGTGGAGCGCAACCTCGACCGGCTGACCGTCATCACGGGCACCATCTGGTTCGTCTGCATCATCGCTCTCGGCCTGCTCATGCGGCCCTGAGCAACAAGTAACGCGTGACAGTGATTCTCCCCCCGTGTTCGCGCGCGGGGCGATCGAGCGAGGAGTTCATCCGTGGGTAGTGGCAACGCGATCCGTGGCAGCCGAGTCGGCGCCGGCCCTATGGGGGAGGCCGAGCGTGGCGAGGCGGCTCCGAGAGTGCGGGTCTCGTTCTGGTGCGCCAACATGCACGAGACGCGCCCCAGTTTCGCCAGCGACGCGGCGGTCCCCGAGCTGTGGGACTGTCCTCGTTGCGGCCTCCCTGCCGGACAGGACGAGTCGAACCCCCCTGCCCCGCCGCGGAACGAGCCGTACAAGACGCACCTCGCGTACGTGAAGGAGCGCAGGAGCGACAAGGACGGCAAGGCGATCCTGGAGGAGGCGCTGGAGCGCCTGCGCGCCAACAAGTCGCCCTGGTAGGCGTCCCGGCGCGCACGACGAGCCCCCGCCGGCAGCGGCGGGGGCTTCCGCGTGTCCCGGGGCCCTGCCGGGCCCTACTGGTGGACCGGCTCGCCGTCCACGAACGTCATCCGCGCGCGCGCCGTCCAGATCTCCTCCGGCGGCAGCGCGAACGGGTCGCGGTCCAGCACCACCAGGTCGGCCGGGCGGCCCGGCTCGATGACGCCCGCGGGTGAGCGGTTGATCCAGGCCGAGCCCGAGGTGTACGCGGCCATCGCGGTCGCCAGGTCGATGCGCTGCCCCGGCAGGAACGGCGTCTGCGCGGTCGGGTAGCCCGCGTGGACCGAGCCGCCCGGCTCGGTCCGGTTGACCGCCACGTGCATGCCCTGCACCGGGTCGGCGTTGGAGACCGGCCAGTCGCTGCCCGCGCAGAGGCGGGTGCCGTGCTCCAGCAGGTCCCTGAAGGGGTACTGCCACGACGAGCGCGGCTCGCCCAGGTACGGCAGCGTCAGCTCGTCCATCTGGGCGTGGTGGGTGGCCCACAGCGGCTGCAGGTTGGCCGTGACGCCGAGCGCGGCGAAGCGCGGCACGTCGGACGGCTCGATGATCTGCAGGTGCGCGATGTGGTGCCGGTTGGCCGGGTCCGTGCCCTCGAAGCTGTCCAGGGCCTCGCGGACGGCGCGCTCGCCGATGGCGTGGAAGTGCACCTGGAAGCCGTGGCGGTCGAGCTCGGCGACGTACTCCCTGAGCTTGACGGGGTCCACGTACGACAGGCCGGTGCCGCCGCACAGGCAGTACGGCTCCAGCGTGGCGGCGGTGAAGTTCTCCGTGATGCCGTCCTGCATGATCTTGACGGAGCCGGCCCGGAACCGGTCCAGGCCCTCCGCCAGGGCCCGCCGCGCCACCAGCTCCTCGATCTGCTCCGCGCCGCGCGTCCTGTCCCACCACAGGGCGCCCGTCACGCGGGCCCTGAGACGCCCCTGGCGGGCCGCGGACAGGTAGGTGGGCAGTTGGTCGTCCGAGCCCGCGTACGAGCCCACGATGGCGTCCTGCCAGCCTGTGATGCCCAGCGAGAACAGGTGCCGCTGCGCGTCCTGCAGCGCCGCGTCCAGGTCCTCGGCCGTGGGGCGGGGGGTGAGCAGGCCGACGAGGTCCATCGCGCCCTCGTGCAGGACGCCGGACGGGCCGCCGTCGGGGTCGCGCTCGATGCGGCCGTCGGCCGGGTCGGGGGTGTCGCGGGTGATGCCGGCGCGCTCCAGGGCGCGGGAGTTGACCCAGGCGGCGTGGTGGTCGCGCTGGATCAGGTAGACCGGGCGGTCGAGGTGGTCGAGCTGCGCGCGGTGAGGCAGGCCGCCGGGGAAGGCGGACATGTCCCAGCCGCCGCCGTCGATCCACTCCCTGCCCGGGTTGCGCGCGGCGTAGGCGTCGATCGCGGCGAGGTAGGCGTCCAGGCCGAAGACCTCCGACAGGTCGCACTTGGCGCGCTCCAGGCCCGCCTGGACGGGGTGGATGTGGGCGTCGGTGAAGCCCGGCGTCAGCAGGCCGCCGTCCAGGTCGACCGTCTCGTGCGACGGCGCCCGCCGGGCCAGCTCCCCCTCCGGGCCCACGGCGGCGATCACGCCGTCGCTCACCAGCACGGCCGCCTCCCGTACGCCGTCCGGGGTGAAGACGCGGCCGCCGCGGAAGAGGATGGTCATCGGTTCTCCTTGTCGGTGGGAGGAACGGTGGTGGGGGCGCGGTGAGGGCGCGGTGGGTCAGTGCCCGGTGATGAGGTCGGCGAAGCGGGCCAGGACCGAGGTGCGCGGCATCGTGCGCTCGCGGTGGTCGGCCACCCGGTAGAGGCGGTACATCGCGTGCACGCCGATCCAGCGCAGCGGCTCCGGCTCCCACGGGCGCACCTCGCGGCCCACCCACGGCAGGGACGTCAGGTCCGTCTCCTCGCCGAGGATCAGGTCGCGCAGCGTGCGGCCGGCCAGGTTGGTGGTGGTGACGCCGTGGCCGGTGTAGCCGCCCGCCCAGCCGAGGCCCGTCGCCGGGTCCACGTGCACGGTCGAGCACCAGTCGCGCGGCACGCCGAGCACGCCCGACCAGGCGTGCGCGACCGCCGAGGAACGGGCGGCGGGGAAGAACTCGGTCAGCAGGCCCCACAGCGCCTCGACCGTCCACTCGTGGGTGCGGCCGCGGGCGTCGATGCGGGAGCCGTACAGGTAGGGGCGGCCCCGGCCGCCGAAGGCGATCCGGTCGTCGGCGGTGCGCTGGGCGTACATGTAGTAGTGGGCCAGGTCGCCGAGCAGCTCGGCGCCGCTCCAGCCGACCTCGTCCCAGAACGACCGCGGCAGCGGCTCGGTGACGATCATGGAGCTGTTCATCGGCAGCCACTGGCGGCGCAGGCCGCGCAGGCGGGCGGTGAAGCCCTCGGTGGCGCGGATGACGTGGCCGGCGGTCACGGTGCCGTACGGGGTGACGGCGCGGTGCGGGACGATCTCCGTGACCGGCGTGCGCTCGTAGATCGGCACGCCGAGCTCCCGGACGACCCTGGCCAGGCCCTGCGCCAGCTTGGCGGGCTGGATGCGGGCGCAGTGCGGGCTCCAGGTGCCCGCGAGCGCGCCGGCGACCTTGAGGTGGTCGCCGGGGTCAACCAGGCGCAGGTCGTCCTCGCCGATGCCCCAGGGGCGGGCGGCCTCGACCGACTCGCGCAGGCGGGCGGCCTGGGCGGGGGTGCGGGCCACGTTCAGCACGCCGCCCTTGACCAGGTCGCAGTCGATGCCCTCCTTGTCGCAGACGGCGATGACCTCGTCGATCGAGTCGTACATCTCGCGCTGCAGGCGGCGGGCGCCCTCGCCGTAGCGCTCGTGCGAGCCGGCCAGGTCGCCGGTGAGCCAGCCGCCGTTGCGGCCGGAGGCGCCGAAGCCGGCGAACTCCTGCTCCAGCAGGACGACGCGGAGGGACGGGCGGGCGCGCTTGAGGTAGTACGCGGTCCACAGGCCCGTGTAGCCGGCGCCGACGATCGCGACGTCGGCCTCCAGGTCGCCGTCGAGCCGGGGGCCCGGGGCGGGGATGCCCAGGGACCGGTACCAGAAGGACACGTCGCCGTTCACGTACTCGGACGACAAGGGAACACGCACGCTCATGCCCCCGTATCCTGCTATATCCGGACACTGCGCCGCATCTCGCAACGAAATTCGTGATCGATCCTCAACGAGTCGTGCCGGGCGGGCGGCGGGCTCGCGGGGCGGCGGCACGTATCCGGATATATGGGTTCATTCGCGATGAAACACGACGTTAGCGGCCGTGTAACAGCTCCCCGGCATGCTGGACGCATGGGATTCTTGCGCATCCGCACCACAGTGGACGAGCGGCCCGGGCGGCTGGCCTCCCTCGCCTCGGCCCTGGCCGACAGGGGCGGCAACATCCTGGGCCTCAGCGTCCAGTCCGACACCGACGGCACCGTTGACGAGTTCGTCGCCGACATCCCCGCCCACCCCGAGACCGTGCGCGAGGCCCTGGAGGCGGCCGGCGGCCGCCGGGTCCAGGTGGTGCCCGCCACCGCCCACGAGCTGACCGACGAGCCCACCCGCGCGCTCCTGCTGGCCTCCCGGCTGCGCACGATGCCGTGGCGGCTGCCGGAGCTGCTGGCCGAGCTGCTGCGCGCCGACGACGCCCGGTGGATCTATGGTGAAGCGGTGAGTGATCTTCCCGACCCGACCCAGCTCGTGGTGCCCGTCGCCGCCAAGCGCGCGGTCCGGCTGCGCCGCGCCGAGCTGCCGTTCACGCTGACCGAGGCGGCCAGGGCCGCCGCCTTCGCCCGGCTCGCCCAGCCCGCGGAGGACCAGGCGAGCGCCGAGCGCGGGCTCAAGCTGGCCGACGGCGCCGAGGTGACCGTCCGCCCGCTCACCTCGATCTACCGCGAGGCCGTCCGCGACCTGCACGACCGGTGCTCGCCGGAGTCGCGCAGGTTCCGCTACTTCACCTCGATGCCGGCGCTCCCGGCCCGCATGTTCGACCGGCTGTGCGACCGGAGCAGGGGATACTCCCTGGTCGCCGGGCACGACGGGCAGGTCGTGGGGATGGCGAACCTCATGTTCACCCCCGACCCGGGCATCGCCGAGATGGCCTTCCTCGTCGAGGACCGCTGGCAGGGGCGCGGTCTGGGCACGGCCATGGCGAAGATGCTGGTGCGGGCCGCGCGCGACCTCGGGTACGCCGAGGTGCGGGCGACCATGTTGTCGGACAACGTGCGGATGCGCAGGCTGCTGGTCTCGCTGGGCGCGACGCTCGGCTACACCGAGGACCCGGGCGTGGTGGAGTCCCGGCTGCCGGTGGGCGCCCTGGCGGCGGTCTGACGGGCGGCGGTCCGGCGGGCGGCGGTCCGGCGGGCGGCGGTCCGGCGGGCGGCGGTCCGGTGGCCCGGCGGGCGGTGCGAAGGGCGTGGCGGGTCAGCCGACGCCCTTCTCGCCCTCGCCCTCCTCGCGGCTCTCGCCGGCCGCCTCGGCGGGGCCCGTGTCGTTCCCGGGCGTGACGGGCGGCCGGATGCCCAGGTGGCGTTCGATGCGCTCCAGGCTCTCCTGGATCTGGGCGAGCCGTTCGGTGATGCCGGAGGTCCCGGCGAACAACATCTCGGGCGGACGCTCCCTGGAGCCCCGGCCGACGCGTTCGAGCAGCCGCTGGCGCACATCCGGCAGGTCCGCGCCGGCGTCCACGAGCGCCTGGGCGGCCAGCCCCTCGCCCTCCCTGATCAGCCCGAGCAGGATGTGCTCGGTGCCGATGTAGTTGTGGCGGAGCTGCAGCGCCTCGCGCAGCGACAGCTCCAGCACCTTCTTCGCGCGCGGCGTGAACGGGATGTGCCCGCTCGGCGGCTTGCCGTCGTGCCCCGTCTCGCGCTCGACGAAGGCGCGCACGTGGTCCAGCTCGACGCCGCAGCCGTCCAGGACCAGGGCGGCCAGGCCCTCGCCCTCCGCGATGAGGCCGAGCAATATGTGCTCCGTGCCGATGTAGCCGTGGTTCATCATCCGCGCCTCCTCCTGGGCGAGGACGACGACCCTGCGCGCTCGGTCGGTGAAGCGTTCGAACACCGGGGGGCCTCCCATCTGGTGGGGCTGCCTCCACTATGCGCTAGAAAACCGGCCATGTGGGGTATTTGTCCTGTGTGGATCTTGACGAGGTGGCCGACCGCCTCTACGCGCTCCCGCCGCCGGAGTTCACGGCCGCGCGCGCGGCCGAGGCCCGCGCCGCCAAGGCCGCCGGCGACGCGCGGCTCGCGCGCGAGATAGCCGGGCTGCGCAAGCCCACCGTGTCGGCCTGGGCGGTCAACCGGGCCGCCCGCGAGCACCCGGACGAGGTGGCCGGCCTCCTGGAGGTGGGGGAGCGGCTGCGCGCCGCCTGGCAGGAGCAGGACGCCGCCGCCCTGGCCGAGCTGACCCGCCGCCGGGGCGAGGTCACCGGCCGGCTCGGCCGGCTCATCAGGCAGGACGGCGAGCTGTCGGCCGCCGCGGCCGCCGAGGTGGACCAGACCCTGGACGCCGCCGTCGTGGACGCCGGCGCCGCCGCGCAGGTGCGCCTCGGGCGGCTGGCCAAGCCCCTCGCCTACAGCGGCTTCGCGCCCGCCCCGGCGCCGCGCGGCCGGACCGGCGGGGCGCCGGGGAAGAAGCCCGCCCCGGAGGACGAGGCCGCCGCCCGCCGCGCCCGCGAGGAGGCCGAGGCCAGGAAGGCCAGGGAGCGGGCCGAGGCGGAGGCGGCGCACCGGGAGTGGCGGGAGGCGCTGGAGGCCGCCCAGCGCGACCACGACGAGCGCGCGGCCAAGGTGGAGCGGCTGGAGCGCAAGCTCGCCAAGGCGCGCGGGAAGCTGGCCGACAGCGGGCACCGGCTGGAGGTCGCCAGGCGGGAGGAGCGACACGCCCGCCAGCGCCTGGACCGCCTGTAGACGGGCGTCAGGGGCGGGTGGCGTGAGCGAGGTGGGCGCAGACGGGGAAGCCGTCGCGCGCGTACGGCGCCGCCAGCCGCTCGTAGCAGGCCCTGACCCGCGCCGCGACCGCCGCCGGCTGCCGCCCGATCACCCCGAACCGGGGCCCGCCCGCCCCCACCACGTCCGTCCACCAGGCGCCCGGGTCCACCCGGTGCCGCCAGCGCACGTCCTCCACCTCCGCGCCCGCGAACCCGGCCGCCGCCAGCAGCCCGGCGAACCGTTCCGGCGCGGCGTCGGCGGCGAAGGGCCGCGGCGGGGCGAGGCCGGTCAGCCCGGCCGCCTCCATGGCGTCGAGGAGGACGCCGGTGGCGGTCATCTCGTCGGCCTTCCACCAGCTCAGCGCGAGGACGCCGCCGGGCCGCAGCACGCGCCGCAGCTCCCGCAGCGCGGCGCCGGTGTCGGGCACGTGGTTGATGACGAAGTTGCCCGCGACGGCGTCGAACGCCGCGTCCTCGAACGGCAGGTCCGGCAGCGCCGCCTCCAGCACCAGGGCGCCGGGGAAGCGCCGCGCGGTCAGCGCGGCCATGGCCGGGTCGGCGTCCACGGCCGTCACCTCGGCCCCGAGGGCGAGCGCCGCCCCGGTGACCACCCCGCTGCCGCAGCCTACGTCGAGCAGCCGCCCCGCGCCGCGCGGGACCCTGGCCAGCAGGGCGGCGACGGTGCAGCGGCTCAGCCGGGCGAACCCGCGGTCGTAGGCTTCGGCGTCCACCACGTCTCCAGCGTAGCGGACGAAGCTGACATTCTTCCGTCAGATTGACGCGGAAACCCTACCGGGACCCGGACCGCCGCTCCTAGGGTCGTCGCCATGACCACCACCCCCGACGACCCGGCCCTCGACGCCTTCATCGCCGCCCTCCCCAAGGTCGAGCTGCACGTGCACCTGGTCGGCTCCGCCTCCGTGCCCACCGTCCTGGAGCTGGCCCGCCGCCACCCGGACGCCACGGAGGTCCCGCGCACGGAGGAGGAGCTGCGCCGCTTCTACACCTTCCGCGACTTCCCGCACTTCGCCCGCGTCTACTCCGCCGTCAACCGCCTGGTGCGCGAGCCGGAGGACGTCGCCACGCTCGTCCTCGGCCTGGCCCGCGACCTCGCCCCCCAGGGTGCCAGGTACGTGGAGCTGCAGGTCACGCCGTACGCCCACCACATCGTCGGCATGCCGATGCGCGAGGTGACCGAGGCCCTCGACGTCGCCGCCCGCCGCTCGGCCGCCGAGCACGGCGTGGAGATCGCCTACATCTTCGACATCCCCGGCGAGTACGGCGAGGAGGCCGCCAAGATCACCCTCGACCACGCCCTCCAGGAACCTCCCGCCGCGCTGGTAGGTTTCGGCATCGGCGGGATCGAGCAGGAACGCGTCAAGTACCGCGACGCCTTCCGCGCCGCGTTCACCGCCGCCCGCGCCGCCGGGCTGCACAGCGTCCCGCACGGCGGCGAGATGAGCGGGCCCGAGACGATCTGGGAGGTCATCGAGGGCTACGGCGCCGAGCGCATCGGCCATGGCATCAACTGCCTCGCCGACCCGCGCCTGGTCGCCCACCTCCGCGACACCCGGCTCCCGCTGGACGTCTGCCCCACCTCCAACCTCCGCACCGGCCAGATCGCCCGCATCGAGGACCACCCGCTGCCCCGGCTGCTGGAGGAGGGCCTGTACGTGACGCTGAACAGCGACGACCCGCCGATGTTCGCCACCACCCTGGCCGAGGAGTACCGGGTCGCCGCCGGCGTCTTCGGCCTCGGCCGGAACGAGCTGGCGGGGCTGGCCGCGAACGGGGTGCGGGCGTCGTACCTGCCGGCGGCCCGCAAGGCGGAGCTGCTGGCCGAGATCGACGCCCTGCTCTGAGAACGACGGCGGGCGGCACCCCCGCGAAGGAGCGCCGCCCGCCGGAAGGACGCGTCAGGGCGAGGCGAGCCGCCCCAGCTCCGGCGGGATCTTCCCGGCCGCCGCCCGGTCGAGCAGGAACAACGTCCGCAGCCGCCCCCGCGCCCCGGCCGCCGGCACCTGCACGGGACCGGACTCCGACAGGGCCAGCCGCACCGCGCCGGCCTTCTCCTCGCCGGCCGCCACCACCCACACCTCGCGCGCCGCCTGGATGGCCGGCAGCGTGAGGGAGATGCGGGTGGGCGGCGGCTTGGGGGAGCCGTGCACGGCCACGACGGGCCGCGTGTCGTACAGGGCGGGCATGCCGGGGAACAGCGAGGCCACGTGGGAGTCGGGCCCCATGCCGAGCAGCAGCACGTCGAACCCGGGCACCGGCCCGTGGTCCTCCGGCCGGGCCGCGGCGCGCAGCTCGGCGGCGTAGGACTCGGCCGACTCCTCCGCCGTCAGGCCCGAGTCGGGGCCGCGCATCACGTGCACCCGCTCGGGGTCGACGTCCACGTGGTCGAGCAGCGCCTCGCGGGCGCCGGTCTCGTTGCGCTCCTTGTCGCCCCCGGGCAGGAAACGCTCGTCGCCCCACCACACGTCCAGCCGCCGCCAGTCGACGGCGTCGCGGGCGGGGGTGGCGGCGATGGCGGCCAGCGTGGCGATGCCGACCGTGCCGCCGGTCAGCACCAGCGACGCCGAGCCCTTGGCGGACTGGGCGTCGACCAGGCGGGTGATGATCCGCGCGGCGACGGCCTTGGCCAGGACGTCGGCATTGCGGTGGACGATGATGCCGGGAGCGCTCACGGACGTCAGTTTCGCAGTCACGGTCTCTCGCGTCATCCCTTGTACGTCCGGGCGAACCGCTTCACCGCGGCCTCGTAGATCTCGTCGCTGTCCAGCCTGCGCAGCTCCTCCGCCATCAGCTCGGAGGTGGTGCGCCGGGCCAGGGCCACGTTGCGGTCGGGCTGGCCGGGACGGGACAGCGTAGCCAGGCGCGCGTCGGTGCGCACCACGGCCAGCTCGCCGTCGCCGGTCTGCAGCCGCACCGCGGTCAGGCCGGGCCCGCTGGAGTCGGCCACCTTGATCGTCGCGCCCAGCCGCTCCGACAGCCACGCGGCCAGCAGCGGCGCGCTCGGGTGCCCGGGCGCGGCCTCCACGACGCCCTTGCGCACCCGGCCCACCGGCTGGTCGAACGCGGCCGCCAGCAGGCTCCGCCACGGCGTCAGCCGCGCCCACGACAGGTCGGTGTCGCCGCGGGCGTACCCCTTGGCCCGGGTGACCAGCGACTGGATGCCGCCGTCGTCGAAGCCCTTGGCGTCGGTGATGCGGCGCTGCGCCAGCGCGCCGATCGGGTCCTTGGACGGCACTTCCGGCGCCGCGCCCGGCCACCACGCCACCACCGGCGTGTCGGGCAGCAGCAGCGGGCTGACCACCGAGTCGGCGTGCTGGGTCAGCTCGCCGTACAGGCGCAGCACCACGACCTCGCCCGGGGTGTTCTCGCCGATGCGCAGCTCGGCGTCCAGCCGGATGGCCTCCTCAGGCTCGCGGGTGATCAGCACGATGATGCGCGAGGGGTGCTCGCGGGCCGCCTCGGTCGCGGCGCGCAGCGCGTCGTACTGGTGGCGCTCCTCGCAGACCACCACGAGCGTCAGCACCATGCCGATGGCGGGCGCGCCCATCTGGTGGCGCAGGTGCGTGAACTGCGCCGAGATCTTGCCCGCCGTCGTGTCCGACAGCATGAACGTGGTCATCTAGAGCCTCCTCCACACGCGGCCGTCGCGGGCCATCATCGCGTCGGCCGACGGCGGCCCCCAGGAACCCGACTCGTAGGGCTCGGGCTGCCCCTGCGTGGCCCAGAACTCCTCGATCGGGTCGAGGATCGTCCACGACAGCTCCACCTCCCGCTGGTGCGGGAACAGCGGCGGATCGCCGATCATGACGTCGAGCAGCAGCCGCTCGTACGCCTCCGGCGACGACTCCAGGAACGACTCGCCGTAGGCGAAGTCCATGGACACGTCGCGCACCTCCATGGCGGTGCCCGGCACCTTGGAGCCGAAGCGCACCGTGATGCCCTCGTCCGGCTGGACCCGCACGACCAGCGCGTTCTGGCCCAGGATCTCGGTGTCGGTCTTGCTGAACGGCAGGTGCGGCGCCCGCTGGAACACCACCGCGACCTCGGTCACCCGCCGCCCCAGCCGCTTGCCGGTGCGCAGGTAGAACGGCACCCCGGCCCAGCGCCGGTTGGCGATCTCCAGCTTGACGGCGGCGTAGGTCTCGGTCTTGGAGTCGCTCGAGATGCCCTCCTCCTGGAGGTAGCCGACGACCTTCTCGCCGCCCTGCCAGCCGGCGGAGTACTGGCCGCGCGCCGTGTTCGCCTTCAGGTCGGCCGGCAGCCGCACCGCCCGCAGCACCTTCTCCTTCTCGCGGCGCAGCGCGGAGGCGTCGAACGACGTCGGGTCCTCCATCGCCACCAGCGCGAGGAGCTGCAGCAGGTGGTTCTGGATCACGTCGCGGGCCGCGCCGATGCCGTCGTAGTAGCCGGCCCGGCCGCCGATGCCGATGTCCTCGGCCATCGTGATCTGCACGTGGTCGACGTAGCTGCGGTTCCAGATCGGCTCGTAGAGGTTGTTGGCGAACCTCAGCGCCATGATGTTCTGGACGGTCTCCTTGCCGAGGTAGTGGTCGATCCGGAAGATCGAGCTCTCCGGGAAGGCGGAGGTGGTGATCTCGTTCAGCTCGTGCGCCGACTGCAGGTCGTGCCCGAACGGCTTCTCGATCACCACGCGCCGCCACGAGCCGTCGGGCGCCTCGGCGAGGCCGGTCCGCTTGAGCTGCTCGACCACCACGGGGAAGAACTTCGGCGGCACCGACAGGTAGAACGCGTAGTTCCCGCCGGTGCCGCGGGTCTGGTCGATCTCGTTCAGGGCCATGGCGAGGGCGTCGAAGGCGCCGTCGTCGGAGAACTCGCCCGGGACGAAGTGGATGCCCTCGAGGAGCTGCTTCCAGACCTCCTCCCGGAACGGCGTCCGGGCGTGCGCCTTGACGGCGTCGTGCGTCAGCTGGGCGAAGTCCTGGTCCTTCCAATCGCGCCGGGCGAAGCCGACCAGCGAGAAGCCGGGCGGCAGCAGCCCCCGGTTGCCCAGGTCGTAGATCGCCGGCAGCAGCTTGCGCTTGGCCAGGTCACCGGTCACGCCGAACAACACCATCACGCACGGCCCCGCCACCCGCGGCAGCCGCTTGTCGCTGGGGTCGCGCAACGGGTTCGCGGCGGCCACCTCGAGCGTGGTGGCGGTACCCGCGACGGCGGCCGCCACGGTGACGGCCTCCTCCATGGGTGCTGCCGGGTCTGTCATCTCAAACCTCCTGTGCGGCTGCGAGCAGGTGCGCGACTCCCGCCGCGCGGTCGGTCAAATGCAGGCGTACGGCGGGCCGCCCGCGCGCCTCTAGCGCCTCCAGGTCGCCGAGGGCCTGGGCGAGCTGGAGCCGGCCCAGCGTGTACGGCCGGCCGGGGACCGCCACGTCCTCCGCCACCGCCCCGGTGATCTGCAGGAACACCCCGTTCTGCGGCCCGCCCTGGTGATACTGCCCGGTGGCGTGCCGGAACCGCGGCCCCCACCCGAACGTCACCGGCCGGTCCGTGCGCAGCGCCAGCAGCGCCCGCAGCGTGGCCGGGTCGGCCATCATCCACGCGTCGGTCATCTGCTCGAAGTCGGCCCCCTCGGGGACCGGCGCGTCGAAGGCCGCCAGCCGGTCGAGATAGGCGGTCACCGCGAGGTAGCCGTCGGCGGGGACGGCGCGCAGCAGCTCGGTGAACACACCGGGAAGGTCCTTGGCCCCGGCCGCGCCGTACACCTCGACCGGGCCGTCGACCAGCGTGGGCGCGCCGGCGGGCAGGTCGGGCAGGGCCAGCAGGGCGGCGGTGGCGCGCTCCGGCTCGGCCGCGTCGGGCCGGTCGTCGGGGTCGACGCCCAGCAGCAGCGCGGCCACGGCGGCGGCGTACTCCCAGATCATGAACTGCGCGCCGAGGCGGCCGTCCACGCGCACGTCGCCGTCGTCGGAGTCGATGCCGACGACCAGCTCGTCCGCGGCGCCCTGGGGGTCGGCGCCGACGACCGGCAGGATGCCCCGGCCCTGCTTGCCGGTGGACGCGGCGACCAGCGCCTCGATCCAGTCGGGCAGCCCCGCGATGGGCGAGAGGCGGTCCTCCAGCAGCAGTTTGTCGCGCCCGGCCAGCGCCGCGCCGCCGAGCGCCGCCCCGAGGGCGAGGCCCGGGTTGCCGTCGTCGCGCGACAGCAGGGGCAGCACCTTGGCGGCGTCGTCCAGGAGCCGGGACACGTCCGCGCCGGCCAGCGCGGCGGGCAGCAGCGCCGCCGCCGACAGCGCCCCCGCCGACAGCGCGCCGTGGACGGCGCCCCGTCGCCAGCGGCCCGGCCGACAGCGCGCCCGTCCCGGCGGGCAGGACGGGGTAGCCGCGCTCGCGGGCGTGCCGCTCCAGCGGCGTGCCCGGCGCGGCCACCACCGCGATCCGCCCGGCGGGCGCGAGACCCGCCCGCTCGAACAGCTCCTCGTAGACGCGCAGGCACGCGTCGGCCTCCGCGGTGCCGGCCGCGGCCACCACCAGCGTGGCCTCCGGCCGGTCGGCCAGCGCCCGGCGGACCTGGGCGGGGTCGCCGGTGTCGAGGACGGTGAGCGGCACGTCGGCGGTGTCGCAGATCGCCTCGGCGGCCAGCGCGGGCCCGCCGGCCGCGATCAGCACCACGTTCGGCCCGGGGCCGGGAGCGCCGTCCCCGCCGTCCCCGCCGTCCCCGCCGTCCGCGGGGAGCGCGGGGAGCGCGGCGCGCAGCGGCGTCGCGACCCGGTCGAGCTCGCCGATCAGCTCGCGGGGGACGCGAAAGGGCTGCCCGCCCCCCATGCTGGACCCGGGGGCCGGCTCAGTGTCCGGATCAGTGTCCGGATCAGTGTCCGGATCGGCGTCCCCCTCGGCGTCCTCGTCCCACAGCGTGGGGTCGCCGGCGGCGAGCCGGGCCGGCACGCCGTCGGCGACGAGGCGCCCCGCGACGGAGGAGGCGGCCGCGGCCACCCCCTCCTCGCGGTAGTGCACCTCCATCACGGAACCAGGTTCTTGGTGACGCTCTCCAGCAGCTCGTTCCAGGACGCCTCGAACTTCTGCACGCCCTCCTCCTCCAGCAGCCGCACGACGTCGTCGTAGTCGACGCCGGCGTCCTTGAGCGCGGCCATGGTGTTCCAGGCCTGCTCGTAGAACGGGCGGACGGTGTCGCCGGAGACGTCGGCGTGGTCGGCGGTGGCGTCGAGCGTCTTCTCCGGCATCGTGTTGACGGTGCCGGGCGCGACGAGCTGGTCGACGTACATCGTGTCGGAGTACTCGGGGTTCTTCACGCCCGTCGAGGCCCACAGCGGGCGCTGCGGCCGGGCCCCCGCCGAGCGCAGCCGCTGCCAGCGCTCGGAGTTCATGACCTCCTCGTACGCCGCGTAGGCCAGGCGCGCGTTGGCGATGCCCGCCTTGCCCTTCAGCTCCGGCTTGCCGAGCTGGTCGAGGCGCTTGTCGATCTCGGTGTCGACCCGGCTGACGAAGAACGAGGCCACCGACTCGATGGAGGCCAGGTCGAGGCCCTTGGCCTGCGCGGCCTCCAGGCCCGCCAGCCAGGCGTCCATGACCGCGCGGTAGCGCTCCAGCGAGAAGATCAGCGTGACGTTGACGCTGATGCCCTCGGAGATCGCCTGCGTGATCGCCGGCAGGCCCTCCACGGTCGCCGGGATCTTGATCATGAGGTTGGGCCGGTCGACCATCCACCACAGGGCGCGGGCCTCGGCCACGGTCTTGTCGCTCTCGTGCGCCAGGCGCGGGTCGACCTCCAGCGACACGCGGCCGTCGACGCCGCCGGTGGCGTCGAAGACCGGGCGCAGCACGTCGGCGGCCCAGCGGATGTCGTAGGTCGTGATCGCGCGCACCGCCTCCTCGACGGTGACGCCGCGCACGGCCAGGTCGTGCAGCTGCACGTCGTAGGCGTCGCCCTTGCTGAGCGCGCTGGCGAAGATCGTCGGGTTGGAGGTCACCCCGACGACGTTCTTCTCACGGATCAGCTGCTCCAGGTTGCCGGTGCGCAGGCGCTCGCGGCTGATGTCGTCGAGCCAGATGGCCACGCCCTGGCCGGACAGCTTGTTGAGGATCTCGCTCATCTTGTTTTCTCAGTTTCCCGTCGTCTCGCCCTTGTCCTGACCCAGCTTGGCCAGGCTCGCCTTGGCCGCCGCCGCCACGCGCTCCGGAGTCAGCCCGAACTGCTCGTACAGCGTCCTGTACGGGGCGGACGCGCCGAAGTGCTCGAGGCTGACCACCTCGCCGCTCTCGCCGACGTACTCGTGCCAGCCGAGGGCGATGCCGGCCTCGACGGCGACCCGAGCCTTGATGGCCGGCGGCAGGACGGTCTGCCTGTACGCCGAATCCTGCCCGTTGAACCACTCGACACACGGCATGGACACCACTCGCGTGGGAATGCCCTGTGACTCCAGCAGGTCGCGGCCCTGCACGGCCAGCTCGACCTCGCTGCCGGTGGCGATGAGGATCACCCGGGGCTGGCCGTCGGAGGCCTCGCGCAGCACGTAGCCGCCGCGGGCCACGCCGTCGGCGCTGGTGCCCTCGTAGACCGGCAGGTTCTGCCGGGTCAGGGCCAGCGCGGCGGGGCGGTCCTTGTGCTCCAGCACGGCCCGCCACGCGTAGGCCGTCTCGTTGGCGTCGGCCGGGCGCACCACGTCGAGGCCGGGGATCGCGCGCAGCGCCCACAGGTGCTCGATCGGCTGGTGGGTCGGGCCGTCCTCGCCGAGGCCGATGGAGTCGTGCGTCCACACGTAGGTGACCGGCAGCTTCATCAGCGCGGCCAGGCGCACCGACGGGCGCATGTAGTCGGAGAAGACCAGGAACGTGCCGCCGTACGGGCGGGTGCCGCCGTGCAGCGCGATGCCGTTCAGGATCGCGCCCATCGCGTGCTCGCGGATGCCGAAGTGCAGCGTGCGGCCGTAGCGGTTACCCGGGAACTCCTTGGTCTGGTACTCCTCGGGGATGAAGGACGGCTCGCCCTTCATCGTGGTGTTGTTCGACTCGGCGAGGTCGGCCGAGCCGCCCCACAGCTCGGGCAGCACCGGCGCCAGCGCGTTCAGCACCTCGCCGGACGCCTTGCGGGTGGCCACCGAGGCGCCCACCTCGAACGACGGCAGCGCCTCCGTCCAGCCGGCCGGCAGCTCGCGGTGCGAGATGCGGTCGAGCTCGGCGGCGCGCTCCTCGTTGGCCAGGCGCCATTCGGCGTAGGCCTTGTCCCACTCGGCGCGCGCGGCGTGGCCGCGCTGGGCCACCTCGCGCACGTGCGCGAGCACCGCGTCCGGCACGTCGAAGCTCTTGGCCGGGTCCATGCCCAGCACTTCCTTGGTGGCGGCCACCTCGGCCGCGCCGAGCGCCGAGCCGTGGATCTTGCCGGTGTTGCGCTTGTTGGGCGCGGGCCAGCCGATGATGGTGCGCAGCCGGATGAACGACGGGCGGCCGGTCTCGGCCTTGGCCGCCTCCAGCGCGTCGTAGAGGGCCTGCACGTCCTCGTGGTAGTCGTCGCCCGAGGTCCAGTCGACGCTCTCGGTGTGCCAGCCGTAGGCCGCGTAGCGCGCCACCACGTCCTCGGACTTGGCGATGAGCGTGTCGTCCTCGATCGAGATGTTGTTGTCGTCCCACACCACGATGAGGTTGCCCAGCTTCTGGTGGCCGGCGATGGCGCTGGCCTCGTGGCTGATGCCCTCCTCGATGTCGCCGTCGCTGACCAGGCACCAGATGTGGTGGTCGAACGGCGAGGCGCCCTGGTCGGCGTCGGGGTCGAACAGGCCGCGCTCGCGGCGGGCGGCCATCGCCATGCCGACCGCGTTGCCGAGGCCCTGGCCCAGCGGGCCCGTGGTGGTCTCGACGCCCGCGGTGTGCCCGTGCTCGGGGTGGCCGGGCGTGAGGCTGTCCCACTGGCGCAGCCGCTTCAGGTCGTCCAGCGTCAGGCCGTAGCCGGAAAGGTAGAGCTGGATGTAGAGCGTCAGGCTGCTGTGGCCGCACGACAGCACGAACCGGTCGCGCCCGAGCCAGTTGGGATCCGTCGGGTCGTGACGCATCACACGCTGGAACAGCAGGTATGCGGCGGGGGCCAGGCTCATGGCGGTGCCGGGGTGACCCGAGCCCGCCTTCTCCACTGCGTCCATCGCCAGGGCTCGAACGACGTCGACCGCCTGCTTGTCCAGGTCGGTCCATTCAAGGGCTGGCACGAGTTCGGTGCTCAAGTGCTCGATCTCCGGATTCTAGATGTCATCGGTTGTGCCGGTTGGCTATCCCGCCCACAGGGACCCTAACCGAGTGGAGCTGGCGATCAATTCCATTCCACGTGTGCGTGTCCATGTACGGCGCAAGCCCCCCATTGGCCGGACCGGCCGTCCCTGCGACTACAGTTTGTTTGTTCGCAGGGGCGTCACCGGCGCCCACCATGGATCCGCTCTAATCAGAGGTTACGCGTTGACCCCGCACAGGCTGGAAGCGCCTTGACGGTGCTGACCAACAGGCAGGCGACGGCCCGATCTCCGCAGGTGGAGGCGCCGCGCTCGATCGGCATGATCGTCAAGGCCTACATCGCGCTCACCAAACCGCGGATCATCGAGCTGCTGCTGATCACCACGCTGCCGGTGATGTTCCTCGCGGCCGGCGGCCTGCCGCCCCTGTGGACGTCCGTCGCGGTCATGGTGTTCGGCACCCTGTCGGCGGGCAGCGCCAACGCGCTCAACTGCTACGTCGACCGCGACATCGACCAGAAGATGCGCCGCACCCGGCGCCGGCCGCTGGCCCGGCACCAGGTCTCGCCGCGCGGCGCGCTGATTTTCGGGATCGTGCTCGGAATTTTGTCCACCGTTGGCCTGTGGGTCACCACCAACGGGCTGGCGGCGCTGCTCTCGCTCGGCGCGATCCTGTTCTACGTCCTGGTCTACTCGATGATCCTCAAGCGGCGCACCGCCCAGAACATCGTGTGGGGCGGCATCGCCGGCTGCATGCCGGTGATGATCGGCTGGGCCGGCATCACCGACCGGCTCGACTGGGCGCCCCTGGTGCTGTTCGGCGTGGTGTTCTTCTGGACGCCGCCGCACACCTGGACCCTCGCCATGCGTTACAAGGAGGACTACGCGGCGGCCAAGGTGCCGATGCTGCCCGTGGTGGCCACCGAGCGGCGGGTCGTGCTGGAGTCGATCGCGTACACGTGGGCCACCGTGCTGTGCTCGCTCGCGCTGTGGCCGGTGGCGGGCACCACGCTGTTCTACCCCGTCGTGGCCGCCGCGCTCGGCGTGATGTGCCTGTGGGAGGTGCACCGCCTGCTGGCCCGGCTCAACGCCGGCAAGACGGGCGTCGACCTGCGGCCCATGCGCTTCTTCCACTGGTCCAACGCCTACCTGGCGCTGCTGTTCCTCGCCGTCGCCATCGACCCCCTGCTGAGCTGACCGCCGGGCCCGGGGCGCGGGCCCCGCGTGTCCGTACGGTGAGGAGTGGCTGTCCGGCGTGGTCATCCGGCAGTGCCCACCGGCACGGAACCCGTGGCCCTGATCCGTTAAAGTCACCCTATGGCGAGCCGTGATCCACGCTGGGTGTTGAAGGACCGCCCGTCCACCACGTTGATCATCGGGCTGGTCGTCACCGGCATCTGCGCGCTGATCTCGTTCTCCTTCGACGTCTTCAACGGCGAGCCGGTGCAGTTCTTCATCGCGCTCACCCTCGCCCTGGCGCCGGTGCCGCTGCTGCTGGCCGCCGTGCTCGCGCTCGACCGCATGGAGCCCGAGCCGCGCAGCAACCTCGTCTTCGCCTTCGCCTGGGGCGCGGGCATCGCCGTGCTGGTCGCCGGCGTCATCAACTCGCTCAACCTGCACTACTTCATGGACACGGTGAAGCTGTCGCAGGACAGCGCGCGCAACGTCGCGGCCACCTTCGGCGCGCCCGTCGTCGAGGAGACGATGAAGGGCCTGGTGCTGCTGGGCCTGCTCCGCTTCCGCCGGGCCGAGCTCGACGGGCCGACCGACGGCGTCATCTACGCCAGCATGGTCGGCCTCGGCTTCGCCATGAGCGAGAACGTCAGCTACTACCTGGCGGCCCTGTCCACCTCCGGCGTCAAGGGCCTGGCGGTCACCGTGGTGCTGCGCGGCATCCTGTCGCCGCTGGCGCACCCGCTGTTCAGCTCGATGATCGGCATCGCGGTCGCCTACGCGGCGCAGCGCGGCTCGGAGCGGGTGTTCCTCATCCTGGCCGGCTGGGCGGGCGCGATGACGCTGCACGGCCTGTGGAACGGCCTGGCCTCCTACGGCGGCTTCCCCGGGCTCGTCGTGGCCTATCTCACGCTGCTGGTGGTGCTGATCGTGCTCATCGGCGTGGTGTTCCGCGACCGGCGGCGCATCGTCGCGCTCATCCAGCGCTACCTGCCGGCGTACGAGCCGACCAAGCTCGTCAACGAGGCCGACATCTACATGCTGTCGGCCTTCTCCCGCCGCCGGCAGGCCCGGCAGTGGGCCAAGGCGTACGGCGGCAAGCGCGGCCTGCGCGCCATGGCCGACTACCAGCTCGCCGCCACCGAGCTGGGGCTGCTGCACGAGCGGGCGGCCCGCCACATGGTCGACGAGCAGACCTTCCACGAGGAGCAGCGGGCCCTGCTGGAGTGCATGAGCACCGCGCGCGGGCAGTTCCCGGTGCCGGCGGCGCACGCCCGCTCGGTCGCCGAGGGCACCCCGCCGCCCGGCTACGCGCCCGGCGCCCCCGGCTGACCGGCCGCTCCGCCCGACCCGCTCCGCCCGACCCGGTCCGCCCGACCCGGTCCGCCCGACCCGCTCCGGCCGACCGGGCCGCCCGGCCGGTCCGCGCGGGGCGCCGGGCCGGTCAGCCGTCGTGCGCGAGCGCCCGGGTGAGCGAGGTCTCGCGGGGGCCGGGGAAGACCGGGTCGGAGTCGAGTAGCTTGGCGTCGGCGAACGCCTTGGCGGTGGCGAACAGCTCGCGGGCGGCGTAGACGTAGGTGGTGCCGGCCCAGCGCCGCACCGAGTCGTCGCCCGCCCCGAACGTCTCCAGCCCGGCCGTGCGGCACAGCGCCACCGCGCGCGGCACGTGGAACTCCTGCGTGACGACGGTGACGCTGCGCGCCCCGAAGACCCCGCGCGCCCGCACGCACGAGTCCCAGGTGTCGAACCCGGCGTAGTCCAGCACCATCACCGCGTCCGGCACGCCCTTCGCGCGCAGGTAGTCGCGCATCGCGGACGGCTCGTCGTACTCCTTGCGGCTGTTGTCGCCCGACAGCAGCAGCGCCCGAACCTTGCCGGCGTGGTAGAGCTCGGCGGCGATGTCGAGGCGGCGGGCCAGCATGGGGGAGGGGCGGCCGGCGTACAGGCCCGCGCCGAGCACGAGCGCCGCCTGCGCGGGGGGCACCCGGGCGGTCCAGCCCGCGCCCTCGGCCGTCGCGCGGTGGCCGTCGCTGCTCAGCCAGGCCCACGTCATCGGCGCGAGCGCGAGCACGCTCGCCAGCACCAGCCCCTGGTACGCGCGCCGCTGCGTCTTCCGCGAAAGGCGCACTTTTCCCCGCAAATCGCACCTCTTCCCAGCCGGGGGAGTGGCGGACATCTCACCCCACACCCTGGCACAAAGGTCACACAGCGGCGGGTGCTTCCGCGGGGGAGGGGGCGGGCGCGGCAGGCAGCGGGTCGCGTACCCGCAGCGAGGTGACCACCCGCAGCGCGGCGATCCAGACCAGCGTCGAGCCGAGCACGTGCAGCATCACCAGCGCGGCCGGCACGGCCAGGAAGTACTGGGTGTAGCCGAGCACGCCCTGCGCCAGCTCCACCGCGAACAGCCCGAGCGCCGCCCGCCGGGCCGGCCGGGCCGCGCCGGACACGCGCAGCGCGAACAGCAGCGCGAACGTCAGCCCCACCACGACGTAGGCCACGTCGGCGTGCAGCCGGGCCACGGCCTCGATGTCGAGGTCGAAGCGCGAGGCGATCTCGTCGCCGGAGTGCGGGCCGGTGCCGCTCACCACGACCCCGACCACCAGCAGCGCGAACACCGCGGCCAGCAGGACGTGCCCGAGCCTGCGCACGTCGCGGTGCACCGCGGGCCTGGCCGGCCCGTCGCCCTCGCCCGCGCGGGCGTAGAGCAGCCAGCAGGCGGCGATGAGGCCGGTGGACAGCAGGTAGTGCGTGCCGACCGTGAACGGGTTGAGCGCGCTGCGCACCACGAGCCCGCCCCACAGCGCCTGGGCCAGCACGCCGACCGGCTGCAGCAGGGCCAGCCGCACCAGCGCCGGGCGGCGCGGCGCCATCCGCCAGACCGCGATCACGCAGGCCGCGCCGACCGCCAGCACCAGGAACGTCAGCAGCCGGTTGCCGAACTCGACCAGCATGTTGAGCATCGACACCTCGGGGTGCGCGACCGGTACGAAGCTGTCGGGGGTGCACTTCGGCCAGGTGGGGCAGCCGAGCCCCGAGGCCGTCACGCGCACGCCCGCGCCGGTCACCGTGATGCCCGCGTTGGCCACCACCGAGGCGAGTGCCCAGCCCCGCATCGAGCGCGTGCTCGGCGCCCAGAAGGAGAGCAGGCCGCGGGCGACGGGGCCGGGACGACGGTCAGTGGATGGATTCACGTCATCGATGGTACGGGCCGCACCCGCCGGTCCCGCCACCGGCAACGGGGCTTCTCAACCCCCACGGTATGTGACATATTACTCGCGAGCGCATCGATCTGGAGGAGCCCCTGATGGAACGCAAGCCCTGGCACGGCGTCATGGTCGCCACCGCGCTGCCCCTGCGCCCGGGCGACGGGCCCGGCGGCCATGCCGTCGACCACGACGGCTACGCCGCCCACTGCCGCTGGCTGGTGGACAACGGCTGCGACGGCGTGGTCGCCAACGGCTCGCTCGGGGAGTACCAGACGCTCACCCCCGGCGAGCGCGCGAAGGTGATCGAGACCGCCGTCGCGGCGGTCGGCGGCGAGCGCGTGATGGCCGGCGCCGGCGCGTACGGGGCCGCCGAGTCCCGCCGCTGGGCCGAGCAGGCGCGCGAGGCGGGCTGCGGCTCGGTGCTCCTGCTGCCCCCGAACGCCTACCGCGCCGACGAGCGCGCCGTGCTGGACCACTACCGCGAGGTGGCCGCGGCCGGGCTGCCGGTCGTGGCCTACAACAACCCCTACGACACCAAGGTCGACCTCACCCCCGCGCTGCTGGCCCGGCTGCACGAGGAGGGCCTGATCGTGGCGGTCAAGGAGTTCAGCGGGGACGTGCGGCGGGCGTACGAGCTGGCCGAGCTGGCCCCCGGGCTGGACCTGCTGGTCGGCTCCGACGACGTGCTGCTGGAGCTGGCCGTGGCCGGCGCGGTGGGCTGGGTGGCCGGCTACCCCAACGCGCTGCCCGCCTCCAGCGTCGCGCTCTACCGGGCGGCGGTCGCCGGCGACCTGGCCGCCGCGCTGCCCCTGTACCGTACGATGCACCCGCTCCTGCGCTGGGACTCCAGGACGGAGTTCGTGCAGGCCATCAAGCTGTCCATGGACCTGGCCGGCCGGTACGGCGGCCCCTGCCGCCACCCCAGGCTGCCGCTCACCGCCGAGCAGGCCGCCGCCGTCCGGGCCGCCACCGAGAAGGCACTCGCGGAAGGGCTCAAATGAGGACGAAGCGCGTCTTCCACGCCGTCGACTCGCACACGGAGGGCATGCCCACCCGCGTCATCACCGGCGGCGTCGGCGTCGTCCCCGGCGCCACCATGGCCGAGCGGCGCGTGCACTTCCGCGACCACCTCGACCACGTCCGCAAGCTGCTCATGAACGAGCCCCGCGGCCACTCCGCGATGAGCGGCGCGATCCTTCAGCCGCCCACCCGGCCCGACGCCGACTACGGCGTGCTGTTCATCGAGGTGTCCGGGCTGCTGCCGATGTGCGGCCACGGCACCATCGGCGTCGCCACCGTGCTCGTCGAGACCGGCATGGTCGAGGTCACCGAGCCCGTCACCACCGTCCGCCTGGAGGTCCCCGCCGGGCTGGTCGAGGTGGACGTCGCCGTCGAGGACGGCACGGCCACCGCCGTGACCCTGCGCAACGTCCCCTCCTACTGCGACCGCCTCGGCGCCGCCGTCACCGTGCCCGGCTACGGCGAGATCGCCTACGACCTCGCCTACGGCGGCAACTTCTACGCCATCGTCGACCTCGACGCCTACGGCCTGCCCTTCGACCGCAAGGCCAAGAACGAGATCCTCGCCGCCGGCCTCGCCACCATGGAGGCCATCAACGCCGCCGACCGCCCCGTGCACCGCGAGGACGAGCGCATCCAGGGCTGCCACCACGTCTACTTCGCCGCCCCCGGCTCCGACGCCCGCCACTCCCGGCACGCCATGGCCATCCACCCCGGCTGGTTCGACCGCTCCCCGTGCGGCACCGGCACCAGCGCCCGCATGGCCCAGCTCCACGCCCGCGGCGAGCTGCCGCTGGAGCGGGACTTCGTCAACGAGTCGTTCATCGGCACCCGGTTCGTCGGCCGGCTGCTGGAGGAGACCACCGTGGGCGGCGCCCCCGCCGTCCTGCCGTCGATCACCGGCCGGGCCTGGATCACCGGCACCGCCCAGTACTTCCTGGACCCGCGCGACCCCTTCCCCGAGGGCTTCGAGCTGTGACCACCACCGGGATCACGACCGTCGACTACCACACCGGCGGCGAGCCGTTCCGCATCGTCACCGGCGGCGCCCCCGACCTGCCCGGCGCGGACGTCGCCGCCCGCCGGATCACCGCCATGGAACGGGCCGACGACCTGCGCCGGCTGCTGTGCCACGAGCCGCGCGGCCACGCCGACATGTACGGCTGCTTCCTGGTCCCGCCCGACGACCCCGGCGCGCACCTCGGGGCGCTGTTCTGGCACAAGGACGGCTTCTCCACCGCGTGCGGGCACGGCACGATCGCGCTCGGCGCGTACGCGGTGCACGAGGGCCTGGTGGCGGCCCCGCCGGACGGCGTCACCGACGTGGTGGTGGACGTGCCGTCCGGTCGGGTCACCGCCCGGGTGCGCACGGCCGGCGGGCGGGTGCGCGGCGTCACCTTCGTCAGCGTGCCGTCGTACGTGCTGGCCAGGGACGTGCCCGCGGGCGGCGTCCTGGTGGACCTCGCCTACGGCGGCGCGATCTACGCCTCGCTCCCGGCCGCGGCCGTGGGCCTGTCGGCGGAGCCCCGCCACCTGGACGCGCTCATCGCCCGCGCCCGGCGCGTCAAGGCGGACCTGGCGGGCCACCCGGCCACCCGGCACCCCACCGACGACCGGCTGTCCGGCGTCTACGGCGTGATCTTCCACGACGAGCTGCCGGACGCGGCCGGCGCCGCCCGCCAGCGCAACGTCACCGTCTTCGCCGACGGCGAGGTGGACCGCTCGCCCTGCGGCTCCGGCACCGCCGCCCGGCTGGCGCTGCTGCACGACGCCGGGCTGCGCCGCCCGCTGGTGCACGAGAGCGTCGTCGGCAGCTCCTTCGCCGCCCGCGTGGCGAAGGTCACCGCGGCGGGCGTGGTGCCCGAGATCGAGGGGATGGCGTACCGGACCGGGCGGCACGTCTTCGAGCTCGACCCCGAGGACCCGATCGGGACGGGGTTCGTGCTGCGATGAGCGGGCTGCCCTACCTCGACGCCGCGACCGTCGAGCGGCTGGTGCCGATGGGACGCGCCGTGCGGGTCCTGGAGGAGGCGCTGCGCGCCGGGCTCGACCCCGAGGCCACCCCGCAGCGGCCGGTCGTCGACGTGCCGGCCGGGCAGCTCCTGCTCATGCCCGCCGCCACCGCCCGCTACGCCGGCGTCAAGGCCGTCACCGTCGCGCCCGGCAACCCGGAGCGGGGGCTGCCTCGCATCCAGGGCACGTACCTGCTGCTGGACGGCGCCACCCTGGCCCCGCTGGCCGCGCTCGACGGGATCGCGCTCACCTCGCTGCGCACCCCCGCCGTCTCGGCGCTGGCCGTCCGCCACCTGGCCGGGCCGGAGGGCGGCCGGCTCGTCGTCTTCGGCAGCGGCCCGCAGGCCTGGGGGCACGTCCTCGCCCTGCGCGGGGTCCGGCCGGTCACCGAGGTCACCGTCGCCGGTCGCGACCCCGGCCGCGCGGAGGCCCTGGCCGCCCGCTGCCGCGCCGCCGGCCTGCCCGCCACCGCCCTCACCCAGGAGAGCGACGGCGACGCCGTGGCCGCCGCCGTCGCCGGGGCCGCCCTGATCGCCTGCTGCACCACCGCCAGGCGGCCGCTGTTCCCCGGCAGGCTCGCCCGCGACGGCGTCACCGTCGTCGCCGTCGGCTCCCACGAGCCCGGCGCGCGCGAGCTCGACGACGACCTCGTCGCCCGCGCCACCGTGGTCGTCGAGGCCCGCTCGGCGGCGCTCCAGGAGGCCGGCGACGTCATCATCCCGATCCGCCACGGTACGATCACCTCTGGTCATCTCGCGGGCAACCTCGCCGAGCTGATCGCGGGCGAGGTGCCGCCGGGCCCGGGGCCGCGCGTGTTCAAGAGCACCGGCATGGCCTGGGAGGATCTCGTGGTGGCCGCGGCCGCGTACGAGGCGTGGCAGCACGACAGGACCTAGCCCGACCAGAGTCCGACCAGACGAGGCGGGCAGCACGGGGAAGGAGCGCGGATGGCCGCCGAGGACCGGCTCGACCTGCCGGCGGTGGGCGAGCGCCAGAGCCTGCGCGAGCAGGTCGCCCAGGCGCTGCGCGCCGCGCTGATCGCCGGCGAGATGCGGCCCGGCGTGGTCTACTCCGCCCCGGTGCTGGCCGCCCAGTTCGGCGTCTCGGCCACTCCCGTCCGCGAGGCCATGCTCGACCTCGCCAAGGAGGGCCTGGTCGAGGCGGTGCGCAACAAGGGCTTCCGGGTGACCGAGCTGTCCGACCGCGACCTCGACGAGCTGACCGAGCTGCGCCGGCTCATCGAGGTGCCCACCGTGGCCCGGCTGGCCGATCCCGCGCGGGCCGGGGAGTTCGACCGGCTGCGTCCTGTCGCCGAGGAGATCGTCGCCGCCGGCGAGGCCGGCGACCTGCTCGCCTACGTCGACGCCGACCTGCGCTTCCACGTCGCGCTGCTGGCCCTGTCCGGCAACGCCCACCTGGTGTCCGTGGTGCGCGACCTGCGCAACCGGGCCCGGCTCTACGGCCTGTCGCAGCTGTCCCGGCACGACGCGCTCGGCGACTCCGCCCGCGAGCACCTGGCCCTGCTGGAGGCGCTGAAGAGCGGCGACTCCGACGCCGTCGCCAGGCTCATGGACGAGCACATCGGCCACGTCCGCGGCATCTGGGCCGCGCCCGCGAGCCCCTGAGCCGCGACTTCCGGCAATCGGGGATCGAGCACTCCCCGATGGAGGTAACCTCATTGCGGGCAGGCCGGGCGACACGCCGCAGGGCCGCCCGCCACACCGCCCCGGCGGCCCGACCGGCCGCGCCCTCCGCACAGCGCCTCCACGCGCGTCGCGGCGAGCAGGGCGGCACCCGACAGACCCGGTCACGCGGAACCCCGCACTCCGCTGGCCTTCCCCGGGCTCGGCACATCCCGCCCACCAGAGCCGAGCCCTCCGCCGCGCGCCCGCGAGTTCCCGTCCCGGGGCGCGCGGCGGACCCCCTCACTCCCGCTTCCCGCGCCTGGTCGAGCCCAGGCTGGCGGCCACCACGCAGACGATCGCGGCCCACTGCTGCACGTGCAGGATCTCGCCCAGCAGCAGCACCCCGGCGAGCGCCGCCACGGCGGGCTCCAGGCTCATGAGGATGCCGAACGTGTGCGGCGGCATCCGCCGCAGCGCCTGCAGTTCCAGCGAGTACGGGATCACCGACGACAGCAGGCCCACGCCCAGCCCGATGAGCAGCAGATGCGGCTCCAGCAGCCCGGCCCCGCCGGTCGTGACCCCGACCGGGGCGACCGCCACGGCCGAGACGATCATCGCGAACGCCAGCCCGCTCGTGCCCGGGAACCGCCGCCCGGCCGCCGCCGACAGCAGGATGTAGCCCGCCCAGCACGCGCCCGCCACCATCGCGAAGCCGATGCCGAGCCAGCTCACCGAGGCCGACTCGCCCCACGGCGCGAGCAGCGCCACGCCGGCGCCCGCCAGGCCCACCCACAGCAGGTCGATCCGCCGCCGCGAGGCCGCCACGGCCACCCCCAGCGGCCCCAGGAACTCGATCGCCACCGCGATGCCCATCGGCAGCCGCGACAGCGCCTCGTAGAACGACAGGTTCATCAGCGCCAGCGTCAGGCCGAACCCGAGGCCGACCGCCCAGTCGCGCCGCCCCAGCCCGCGCAGCCTGGGCCGGGCGACCGCGCCCATGATGAGCGCCCCGGCCGCGATCCGCAGGAACACCACCGCGCTCGGCGGCAGCGCCGTGAACAGCTCCTTGGCGAACGCCGCGCCGAACTGCACCGAGAAGATGCCGAGCAGCACCAGCGAGGACGGCGGGACCGAGCCGGCCGCCGTGCGCAGCACGTTGCCCGGCCGGGGCAGGCCGGGGCCGCGCTCCAGCGGGTCGTCCAGGGCGAAGGCGGTCACGGTGCTCCTCGAAGCAGACGTAGGACGAATGACGGTGACCGGTAGAGCCTACTCGCGGTAGGCGACATTTCCGCATTTAGAGTGGTGCCTCATGGACGCCCCCGCCCTCGCCACCGGCCTCGCCCGCCCTCCGCTGGGGGTGTCCGCGGCCTCGTTCGTCAGCAGCTTCGACCGCTTCGCCGTCAGCCCGATGCTCGTCGTGATCGCCGCCGACCTCGGCGTGCCGCTGTCGGCCTCGGTCGCCGCGGCCAGCGGCTACTACCTCGCCTACGGCCTCACCCAGCCGCTGTGGGGGCTGCTGTCCGACCGGTACGGGCGGGTGCGGGTGATGCGCGGCGCGCTGCTCGGCGCGGCGCTCGCCGGCCTGGTCTCGGCCCTCATGCCGGCGCTCTGGGCGCTCGTCGCGGCCCGGGTGGTGACCGGGGCCTGCTTCGGCGCGGTCATCCCGACGGGGCTGACGTACGTGGGCGACACCGTACGGCCCGCGCTCCGCCAGCGCGCGCTGACCGACCTCATGGGCGCGGCGGCGCTCGGCACGGCGCTCGCCACCGCGCTCGGCGGCGCGCTCGCCGGGCTGGTGAGCTGGCGGGTGGCGTTCACCGTGCCCGCCGCCTGCGGCCTGGTGTGCGCGCTGGCCCTGCGCTCGCTGCCCGAGCCGGCCCGCGACCTGCCGGGCGCCGGCGCGCCCGCGAGCCCGGCGCGCTTCCTCGGTCTGGTGCTGGGGCAGCGGTGGGCGCTGCTGGTCTTCGCGCTGGCCTTCACCGAGGGCGCGATCATGCTGGGCGCGCTGCCGTTCCTGGCGCCCGCCCTGGAGCACTCCGGCGTCGCCGCCGCCGTCGCCGGGCTCGGCATCACCGCCTACGGGCTCGGGCTGTGGGCGCAGGCCAAGCTGGTCAAGCGCCTGTCGGCCCGCTGGCCCGCGCCGCTGCTGATGACGGTGGGCGGGGCGCAGCTCGCGGCCGGCTTCGCGCTGGCCGCCGTGCACGTCAGCCTGGCCACCGTGGCGGTCACGGCGCTGCTGCTCGGCGGCGGCTGGTCGTTCCTGCACTCCTCGCTGCAGACCTGGGCGACCTCCGTGGTGCCGGAGGCCAGGGGCACCACGGTCGCGTTCTTCGCCGCGGCGCTGTTCGTCGGCAGCGCCGTCTCCTCGTGGGGCGCCGGGCCGCTGGCCGAGGACGGCCGCTACCCGCTGCTGTTCGGGCTGGCCGCCGCCGCGGCGGTGCCGCTGACCGCCGTCGCCGCCCTCACCCGCCGCCGCTACACCGCGCCCGCCGCCTGAGGGACCCGCCCGAACCTGAGCCCGCCGCACCCACCCTGGACGGGGCTCACTCCCAGCGGAACGTGCGCGACACGAGCGTCAGCGACAGCACCGCCCAGGCCGCCAGCACGCCCAGCGGGGCCAGCGGCAGCGCCGCCCCCTGACCGAGCACCGCGCGCAGCCCGCCCGTCAGCGCCGAGATCGGCAGCACCTCCAGCACCCGCCGCACCCCGTCGGGGAACTTCGACAGCGGGAAGACCACCCCGCCCGCCCCGAGCAGCACCAGGTAGACGAGGTTGGCCGCGGCCAGCGTGGCCTCGGCCCGCAGCGTGCCGGCCATGAGCAGGCCGAGCCCGCTGAAGGCCGCCGTGCCCGCCACGATCAGCAGCGCCGCGCCCAGGAACGAGCCGTGCGGCCGCCACCCCAGCGCCAGCCCCACGCACACGATCACCACGGCCTGGATGCCCTCCACCGCCACCACCGCGGCGGTCTTGGCCAGCATGAGCCCGCTCCGCGACAGCGGCGTCGCGCCGAGCCGCTTCAGCACGCCGTAGCGGCGCTCGAAGCCGGTCGCGATGGCCTGCCCGGTGAAGGCCGTGGACATCACCGCGAGCGCCAGCACGCCCGGCACGAGGAAGTCGACCCGCCGCCCGCCGCCCATGTCGACGATCGGCGCCAGCGAGAAGCCCACCAGCAGCAGCACCGGGATCACCAGCGTCAGCAGCAGCTGCTCGCCGTTGCGCAGGGTGGCCCGCAGCTCCGCGCCGGCCTGCGCCAGCACCATGCGCGGGAAGGGCGCCGCCCCCGGCGCGGGGGACAGGTCGAGCGCGGGCGCCCCGCCCGCGGCCCGCTCGTACGCGCTCATCGCAGCTCCCTGCCGGTCAGCTCCAGGAAGACGTCCTCGAGGGTGCGCCGCTCGATGCGCAGGTCGTCGGCCGTGACGCCCTCGGCGGCGCACCACGCGGTCACCGTGGCCAGCAGCTCGGGCCCGACCTGGCCCTCGATGATGTAGTGGCCGGCCGGCGACTCCTTGGCCGCGCTGCCCGCCGGGAGCGCGTTGAGCAGCTCCTCCAGCGTCAGCCCCGGCCGCGCCCGGAACCTGAGCTGCCGCTCGGCCCCGGTCAGCTCGGCGGGCGTGCCCTCGGCCACCACCCGGCCCCGGTCGATGATGACCACCTGGTCGGCCAGCCGCTCGGCCTCGTCCATGTGGTGGGTGGTGAGCACCACCGACACCCCGGCCGCGCGCAGCTCGCCCACCAGCTCCCAGCAGGCGTGGCGGGCCTGCGGGTCGAGCCCGGCGGTCGGCTCGTCGAGGAAGACCAGCTCCGGCCGCCCGATGACGGCGGCGGCCAGCGACAGCCGCTGCTGCTGCCCGCCCGACATGCGCCGGTAGGGGGTGCGGGCGTGCGCGGCCAGCCCCAGCCGCGCCAGCAGCGCCCCGGGGTCCAGCGGGCGGGCGTGGAACCGGGCGACCAGGCGCAGCCACTCGCCGCAGCGCATCGCCGGCGGCACCCCGCCGGCCTGCAGCATCACCCCGACCCTGGCCCGCAGGTCGGGCCGCTCGGGCGGCTGCCCCAGCACCCGGACCGTGCCCGCGTCGGCGGTGCGGAACCCCTCGCAGATCTCGACCGTGGACGTCTTGCCGGCGCCGTTGGGGCCGAGGACGGCGGTGACCGCGCCGCGCTCGGCGCGCAGCGCGAGCCCGTCGAGCGCGGTGGTGCCGCCGTAACGTTTGACCAGGTCGATGATCTCGACGGCTGGGGATTCCATGACGACGAGTCTAGGGACTGCGGGGTGCGGTCCGGCCGTGGAGGGGAGTCCGGAGGCCGGACACCTCATGGAAAGTTCCGGAAATATCTGATAACTGGGAATTAGGAGGACCGGACAGCGGTTTCCCTACCTCGGCCCTCGGGGGCCGTCAGGTCTTGCGAGGAGAGGGGTTCACGCATGTCCGTGGCCGAAGCCACGCCCACCGTCGTCCTGCCCGGGAGGAAGAGCCGCAGGGCGCTCCTCCTGGTGATCCTCGGGGCGCTGTCGGCCATCGGCCCCCTGTCCATCGACATGTACCTGCCCGCGCTGCCGGCCATCAGCTCCGAGATGCTGAGCGCGCCCGCCCAGGTCCAGCTCACGCTCACCGCCTGCCTCATCGGCGTGTCGGTCGGGCAGGTCATCGCGGGGCCGGTCAGCGACGTGCGCGGGCGGCGGGTGCCGCTCGTCGTCGGCGTGGCCGGCTTCATGCTCGCCTCGCTGCTGTGCGCGTTCGCCCCGTCGGTGCCCATGCTCATCGCCTTCCGGCTGCTCCAGGGCATGCTGGGCGGCGCGGCCCTGGTCATCGTCCGCGCGGTCGTGCGCGACCTGTACGACGGCGCCGCCATCGCCCGCATCTTCGCCACGCTCATGCTGGTCAGCGGCCTGGCGCCGATCCTCGCCCCGATCGCGGGCGCGCAGCTGCTGGCGTTCACCTCCTGGCGGGGCGTGTTCGTGGCGCTCAGCCTGGCCGGCGTCGTGCTGCTGGCGGCCGTGCTGGCCGGGGTGCGCGAGACGCTGCCGGCCGCGGCCCGCGAGAGCGGCGGCCTGCGCCACACCGCGCGCACCTTCTGGCAGCTGCTGCGCGACCGCTCGTTCATGGGCTTCGCGCTCACCGGCGGCCTGGCCTTCGCCGCCATGTTCGGCTACATCTCCGGCTCGCCGTTCGTGCTGCAGGAGGTCTACGGCGCCACCCCGCAGCAGTACTCCCTCATCTTCGGGCTCAACGCCCTCGCCCTGACCGGCATGGCCCAGCTCGGCGGCCGGCTGTCGGGCCGGGTGCCGCCGGTCGCGCTGGTGGTGGCGGGCCTGGCCACCGGCCTGCTGGGCGCGGTCCTGCTGATGACCGCCGCGCTCGCCGGGCTCGGCCTGTGGGGGATCGTGGCGGGGTTGTTCGTCATCATGCTCGGCCAGGGCCTGACGCTGCCCGGCACCGGCGCGCTGGCGCTCGGCTCCCAGCCCGCGCAGGTGGCCGGCAGCGCCTCGGCGCTGATGGGCGTGCTGCAGTTCGCGCTCGGCGCGCTGTCGGCGCCGCTGGTCGGCCTGGCCGGGTCGGGCACCGCCGTGCCGATGGCCGCCGTCATGCTCGGGCTGCTCGTCTGCGCGGCCCTGGCGTTCGGCGTCCTGGGGAGAAGCCGTTCCGGGGAGAAGCAGGGTTAGGTAAGGCTACCCTGCGTGACAAATTACATTGCCGAGCTGCTCCGATCCGTTTGTCGGCCGGGAAGGATTTACGGCACACTGATGTTGTGAAAAACATGCCCACGACGATCGAGCCCGGTAGCGAGCGCGGCACGCGTGCCCGCGTCGCCCGGCTGATCCTGGAGCATGGTCCCGTCGCGGCCGCCGCCCTGGGCGAGCGGCTCGGGCTCACGCCCGCCGCCGTCCGGCGTCACCTCGACGCCCTGCTGGCCGACGGGATGATCGAGCCCCGCACGGTGCGCCCGCGCGGGCAGCGCGGGCGCGGGCGCCCGGCCAAGCTGTTCGCCATCACCGACGCGGGGCGCAGCGCCTTCGAGCACGCCTATGACGACCTCGCCGGCAGCGCCCTGCGCTACCTGGCCGAGCGCATCGGCGAGGACGCGGTGGCCGACTTCGCCCGCTCGCAGGTCTCCGGCCTGGTCAAGCGGCTGGAGCCGGTCATGCGCGCGGTGCCGGCCGACCAGCGGGTCCAGGTGCTGGCGCAGGCGCTGTCGGCTGAGGGGTACGCCGCCTCGGCCAGCAAGGCCAAGTCCGGCGGCGACCAGCTCTGCCAGCACCACTGCCCGGTGGCCCACGCGGCCGCCGAGTTCCCGCAGCTCTGCGAGGCCGAGACGGAGGCGTTCGCCCAGCTCCTCGGCACGCCGGTGCAGCGGCTGGCCACGATCGCCCACGGCGACGGGGTCTGCACGACGCACGTGAGCCCACAGTCGCTGGCTGATTCCGCACATAGAGACAAGAGCAAGGAGACCGGAAGGTGACTGTCACCGACCGCCCGGAGCTGGAAGGCCTCGGGAATTACAAGTTCGGCTGGGCCGACCCGGATGCCGCGGGCGCGGCGGCCAAGCGTGGCCTGTCCGAGGAGGTCGTCCGCAACATCTCCGCGCTCAAGAACGAGCCGGAGTGGATGCTCGACCTTCGCCTGAAGGGCCTCCGCCTGTTCGACAAGAAGCCGCTGCCGACCTGGGGCTCCGACCTCACCGGCATCGACTTCGACAACATCAAGTACTTCGTGCGCTCGACGGAGAAGCAGGCCGCCTCCTGGGACGAGCTGCCCGCCGACATCAAGAACACCTACGACAAGCTCGGCATCCCCGAGGCGGAGAAGCAGCGCCTCATCGCCGGCGTCGCCGCCCAGTACGAGTCCGAGGTCGTCTACCACAAGATCCGCGAGGACCTCGAGGAGAAGGGCGTCATCTTCGTCGACACCGACACGGGCCTGAAGGAGCACGAGGAGCTCTTCAAGGAGTACTTCGGCTCGGTGATCCCGGTCGGCGACAACAAGTTCGCCGCGCTCAACACCGCCGTGTGGTCGGGCGGCTCGTTCATCTACGTGCCGCCGAACGTCGAGGTCGAGATCCCGCTGCAGGCCTACTTCCGGATCAACACCGAGAACATGGGCCAGTTCGAGCGCACCCTGATCATCGTCGACGAGAACAGCTACGTCCACTACGTCGAGGGCTGCACCGCGCCGATCTACTCCAGCGACTCGCTGCACAGCGCGGTCGTCGAGATCATCGTGAAGAAGAACGCCCGCTGCCGTTACACGACCATCCAGAACTGGTCGAACAACGTCTACAACCTGGTCACCAAGCGCGCCGTCGCCTACGAGGGCGCCACCATGGAGTGGATCGACGGCAACATCGGCTCCAAGGTCACGATGAAGTACCCGGCCGTCTACCTCATGGGCGAGCACGCCAAGGGCGAGACGCTGAGCGTCGCCTTCGCCGGCGAGGGCCAGCACCAGGACGCCGGCTCCAAGATGGTGCACCTGGCGCCCAACACCAGCTCCAGCGTCATCTCCAAGTCGGTGGCGCGCGGCGGCGGCCGCACCTCCTACCGCGGTCTCGTGCAGATCGAGGAGGGCGCCCACGGCAGCGCCAGCACCGTCAAGTGCGACGCGCTGCTGGTCGACCAGATCAGCCGCTCCGACACCTACCCCTACGTCGACGTCCGCGAGGACGACGTCTCGATGGGTCACGAGGCCACGGTCTCCAAGGTCAGCGAGGACCAGCTCTTCTACCTCATGAGCCGCGGGCTCGACGAGGACGAGGCGATGGCGATGATCGTGCGCGGCTTCGTCGAGCCGATCGCCCGTGAGCTGCCCATGGAGTACGCGCTCGAGCTCAACCGGCTGATCGAGCTGCAGATGGAAGGAGCCGTCGGCTGATGGGCCTGAACGAGAAGCCCCTGTCGACCCTGCACGAGAAGGCGTCCTACGACCTGGGCGACTTCGAGGTCCCGACCGGCCGCGAGGAGGCGTGGCGCTTCACGCCGCTGTCGCGGCTGAAGGGCCTGCACAACGGCAAGGCCGAGGCGGCCGGTCACGTCCGTCTCGACGTCGACGCCGCTCCCGAGGTCACCGTCGAGACGGTCGGCCGCGACGACGCCCGCGTCGGCAAGGCGTTCACGCCCACCGACCGGGTCAGCGCCCAGGCGTGGAACAGCTTCGAGAAGGCCACCGTCGTCACGGTGCCGCGCGAGGCCGTCGCCAGCAAGCCGACCGTCCTCACCCTCACCGGCGAGGGCGACGGCGCCGCCTACGGCCACCTCGTGGTCAAGGTGGAGCCGCTGGCCGAGGCCGTGCTCGTGCTCGACCACAAGGGCAGCGCCGTCTACGCCGACAACATCGAGTTCATCGTCGGCGAGGGCGCCAACCTCAAGGTCGTCAGCCTCCAGGACTGGGACGACGACGCCGTGCACGTCTCCCACCACCACGCCCAGCTCGCCAAGGACGCGACCTTCCGCGGCTTCGTCGTGACGCTCGGCGGCGACCTGGTGCGCCTGTCGCCCAGCGTGGCCTACACCGCGCCGGGCGGCGACGCCGACCTGTCGGGCGTCTACTTCGTCGACGCCGGTCAGCACCTGGAGCACCGCCTGCTGGTCGACCACTCGCAGCCCAACTGCAAGAGCAACGTCGACTACCGCGGCGCGCTCCAGGGCGAGCAGGCGCACGCCGTCTGGATCGGCGACGTCATCATCAGGGTCGAGGCCGAGGGCACCGACACCTACGAGCTCAACCGCAACCTCATCCTCACCGACGGCGCCCGCGCCGACTCGGTGCCCAACCTGGAGATCCTCACCGGCGAGGTCGCCGGCGCGGGGCACGCCTCCGCCTCCGGCCGCCTCGACGACGAGCACATCTTCTACCTCCAGGCCCGCGGCATCCCCTACGACGAGGCGCGCCGCCTGGTCGTGCGGGGTTTCCTCGGCCAGCTCATCGAGAAGATCCAGATCGAGGAGATCCGCGAGCGCGTCATGAGCGCCGTGGAGGCGGAGCTCGCCCGGTGAGCGCGTTCGAGAAGGTCTGCGCGCTCGCCGACATCCCCGACGGCGGCGTCCTCGGCGTCGAGGTGGGGGAGACCCCCGTCGCGCTGGTGCGCAAGGGCGGCGACGTCTTCGCGCTGCACGACGTCTGCTCGCACGCCGAGGTCAAGCTCAGCGAGGGCGAGGTCTACGACGGCACGCTGGAGTGCTGGCTGCACGGCTCGTGCTTCGACGTGCGCACCGGCAAGCCGACCGGCCCGCCCGCCACCAAGCCCGTGAACGTCTACACAGTCAAGATCGACGGCGATGACGTCCTCGTCTCGCTCTCGAAGGAGTCATAAGCGATCATGTCCACCCTTGAGATCCGCGACCTGCACGTCGCCGTCGAGGACAAGGAAATCCTGCGCGGCGTCAACCTGACCGTCGGCGCGGGGCAGACCCACGCCATCATGGGCCCCAACGGCTCGGGCAAGTCCACCCTCGCCTACGCGATCGCCGGTCACCCCAAGTACACCGTCACCGGCGGGCAGGTCCTGCTCGACGGCGTCGACCTGCTGGAGCTGTCGGTCGACGAGCGGGCCCGCGCCGGCCTGTTCCTCGCCATGCAGTACCCGGTCGAGGTGCCCGGCGTCTCGGTGTCGAACTTCCTGCGCTCGGCCGTCACCGCCGTCCGCGGCGAGGCGCCCAAGCTGCGCGAGTTCGCCAAGGACCTCAAGGGCGGCATGGACGCGCTGTCCATCGACCCGGCCTTCGCGCAGCGCAACCTCAACGAGGGCTTCTCCGGCGGCGAGAAGAAGCGCCACGAGATCCTCCAGATGGAGCTGCTCAAGCCGAAGTTCGCGGTCCTCGACGAGACCGACTCCGGCCTCGACGTGGACGCGCTGCGCGTGGTGTCGGAGGGCATCAACCGCTTCCGCGCCGCCGGCGACACCGGCGTCCTGCTCATCACGCACTACACCCGCATCCTGCGGTACGTGAAGCCCGACTTCGTGCACGTCTTCGCGGGCGGGCGCATCGTCGAGGAGGGCGGGCCGGAGCTGGCCGACAAGCTCGAGGCCGAGGGCTACGAGCAGTACACGAAGGCATCTGCATGACTTCCACCAGCTTGGACGTGGAGCGGATCAGGAAGGACTTCCCGGTCTTCTCCCGCGAGCTGCCCGACGGGCGACCGCTCGTCTACCTCGACTCGGGCAACTCCTCGCAGAAGCCCAACCAGGTCATCGAGACGATGCGCGAGCACCTGGCCCTGCACTACAGCAACGTGGGCCGGGCCATGCACGTGCTCGGGGCGGAGTCCACGGAGGCGTACGAGGGCGCCCGCGACAAGATCGCGGCGTTCGTCGGCGCGCCGTCGCGCGACGAGGTGGTCTTCACCAAGAACGCCTCCGAAGCGCTCAACCTGGTCGCCTACTCCTTCGGCAACCCCGCCAACACCGACCCGCGCTTCACCCTCGGCCCTGGTGACGAGATCGTCATCTCCGAGATGGAGCACCACTCCAACATCGTGCCGTGGCAGCTGCTCGCGCAGCGCACCGGCGCCACGCTGAAGTGGTTCGGCGTCACCGACGAGGGCCGGCTCGACCTGGCCGACGGCGTCATCACCGAGCGGACGAAGATCGTCTCGGTGGCCCACCAGTCCAACGTGCTCGGCACCGTCAACCCGGTCGCCGAGCTGGCCCGGCGGGCCCACGAGGCCGGGGCGCTCATCATGCTCGACGCCTCGCAGTCCGTGCCGCACCACCCGGTGGACGTCGCCGCGCTCGGCGCCGACTTCGTGGCCTTCACCGGCCACAAGATGGTCGGCCCGTCCGGCATCGGCGTGCTGTGGGGGCGGGCCGAGCTGCTCGACGCCATGCCGCCGTTCCTCGGCGGCGGCGAGATGATCGAGGCGGTCTGGATGGACCACTCGACCTACGCGCCGGCCCCGCACAAGTTCGAGGCCGGCACGCCGCCGATCGTGGAGGCCATCGGCCTCGGCGCGGCCGCCGACTACCTCACCGGCATCGGCCTGGACGCGATCGAGGCGCACGAGCGCGAGCTGACCGGCTACGCGCTGGAGGCGCTGCGCGACGTGCCCGGCCTGCGGGTCATCGGCCCGGAGACGCTGGAGGCGCGGGGCGGCACGGTGTCGTTCGCGCTGGAGGGCATCCACCCGCACGACGTCGGGCAGATCCTCGACGACCAGTTCGGCGTCGCGGTGCGCGTCGGGCACCACTGCGCCCGCCCGCTGCACCTGCGCTTCGGAATACCCGCGACCACGCGGGCGTCGTTCTACCTGTACAACACCACGGGCGAGATCGACGCCCTGGTGCGCGGCCTCCATCACGTTCAGAAGGTGTTCGCATAGCCATGATCGGCGAGTCGATGTACCAGGAGCTGATCCTGGAGCACTACAAGCACCCGCAGGGACGCGGGCTGCGCGAGCCGTACGACGCCGAGGTCCACCACGTGAACCCGACGTGCGGCGACGAGATCACGCTCCGGGTCAAGGTCGACGGCGACCAGGTCCTGGACGTCTCCTACGACGGTCAGGGCTGCTCGATCAGCCAGGCGGCCGCCTCGGTGCTGCACGAGCTGGCCACCGGCTCGTCGGTCGAGGAGTCGCTGTCGGTCGTCGACGAGTTCACCCGCCTCATGCAGGGCAGGGGACAGGTGGCGGCCGACGAGGAGGTGCTCGGCGACGCGGTGGCGTTCGCGGGCGTGGCCAAGTTCCCGGCGCGCGTCAAGTGCGCGTTGCTGTCCTGGATGGCCTACAAGGACGCAGTGGTGAGGAGTGCAGCGCAGTGAGCAAGCCCACAGAGACGCCGACGACCGACTTCGACGGTGACGTCAACGTCGAGGAGGTCATGGAGGCGCTGAAGGACGTCGTCGACCCCGAGCTCGGCATCAACGTCGTCGACCTCGGCCTGGTCTACGGGCTCAACCTCGACCCGGCCGGCGACGGCAAGCCCGTGGCCACCATCGACATGACGCTGACCAGCGCGGCCTGCCCGCTGACCGACGTCATCGAGGACCAGGCCCACTCGGCGCTCGACGGCATGGTGTCCGACGTGAAGATCAACTGGGTCTGGCTGCCGCCATGGGGGCCGGACAAGATCACCGACGAGGGGCGTGAGCAGCTCCGTATGCTAGGCTTCAACGTCTGACCTCTTACGCTGTCGCGGCTGGCGTCCGACGTCAGCCGTTTCAGCGTGTCATAAGGGTTTTCGGAAGGTCCGAACCCGGCCGGGAATTTTCCGATAACATCCCGGCGTTGGCAACAGATGTACCTGACGCCTCATCGCGCGTTCGAGCACCGCCTGCGGCCGGTGCGCCCGGTGCATCCCCCCTTTTTCTGATCTGTACGGCGAGTGCCGTACATCTTGGCTCGTCCTTTCGCAGAAGTGACGTGCCACTTCGACGGAAAGGCACGACTTTCGTGACCATGCTTGACGCTGTCCTGCCCGCGCTCGACGACGAGGGCGTCACCGCGCCCTCCGGCGCCACCGCCGAGCAGGGCCCGTCCGAGTTCGAGCTGCTGGGCCTGCCCAAGCCGCTCGTCGCCGGGCTGGCCAGGCTGGGCTTCGACAGCCCCTTCCCCATCCAGAGCGCGACGATCCCCGACGTGCTCGCCGGCAACGACGTGCTCGGCCGCGGCCAGACCGGCTCCGGCAAGACCCTGGCCTTCGGCCTGCCCACCATGGCCCGCATCGCCGGCGTGCGGCCCGCCCCCGGGCGGCCCCGCGCCATGATCCTCGTGCCGACCCGCGAGCTCGCGCTCCAGGTCCACGACGCCCTCGAACCTCTCGGCCGCGGCCTCGGGCTGCGCATGAAGGTCGTCGTCGGCGGCATGTCCATGGGCAAGCAGATCGAGGCGCTGCGGCGCGGCGTCGACCTCGTCATCGCCACCCCCGGGCGGCTCGGCGACCTCATCAGGCAGGGCGAGTGCTCGCTCGCCGACGTCGAGGTCAGCGTCCTGGACGAGGCCGACCACATGTGCGACCTCGGCTTCTTCCCCGTCGTCACCGACCTGCTCGCGCAGACCCCGGCCGACGGCCAGCGGCTGCTGTTCTCGGCCACGCTCGACGGCGACGTCGACAAGCTGGTGCAGCGCTTCCTGAAGAACCCCATCACGCACTCCGTGGCGCCGGCGACCTCGCCGGTCGACACCATGGAGCACCACGTGATGCAGGTGACCCGCGACGACAAGTTCGACGTGATCGCCGAGATCGCCAACCGCGAGGGCCGCACGATCATCTTCGTGCGCACCCAGCACGGCGTCGACCGGCTGTGCAAGCAGCTGGCCCGCGTCGGCGTCAAGGCTGGCGGCCTGCACGGCGGCAAGCGCCAGAACCAGCGCACCCGCATCCTGGCGGAGTTCCGCGAGGGCTCCATCAACGTGCTGGTCTGCACCGACGTCGCGGCGCGCGGCATCCACGTGGACAACATCTCGCTGGTGCTGCACGTGGACCCGCCCCAGGACCACAAGAGCTACCTGCACCGCGGCGGGCGCACCGCGCGGGCCGGCGAGAAGGGCACCGTCGTCACGCTGGTGCTGCCCAGCGAGCGGCGCTCCACCGACGCGCTGACCCGCCGGGCGGGCATCCACCCGTTCCGCCTCAAGGCCACCCCGGGCCACCCGCGGGTCGCCGAGGTGACCGGCGCCCGCATCCCGAGCGGCGAGTCCATCCCCGTGTGGGAGCCGGACGTCCGCAAGCCCCTGCGCCCGCGGCGTGAGGGCGGCGGCCACGGCGGCTCCGAGCGGCGGGGCCGCCGGCCGCGCCGCGACTTCGACGGCGAGCGCCGCCCGCGCCGCCACGAGGACGGCGAGCGCCCGTTCTCCGGCGGCGGCGAGCGCCCGTTCTCGGGCGGCGGCGAGGACCGGCGTCCGCGCCGGCACGCCGACGAGCCGCGCACCGTCGGCGGCGACCGCGACCGCGGCTACCGGCCGAGGCGCGGCTACCAGGGCGACCGCGGCCCTTCGGGCGAGCGTGGCTTCTCGGGTGACCGTGGCTACTCGACCGACCGTGGTTTCTCCGGCGACCGTGGCTTCTCGGGTGACCGTGGCTTCTCCGGCGAGCGCCCCGTCAACGGCGGCGACGACCGGCGCGGCGGCTACCGTGGCGAGCGCGGCTACCGCGACGACCGCGGCTTCTCCGGCAACCGCGCTCCCTCGGGCGACCGTGGCTTCTCCGGCGACCGCGCCCCCTCGGGCGACCGCGGTTTCTCCGGTGACCGCGGCTACTCGGGTGACCGTGGTTTCTCGGGTGACCGTGGTTTCTCGGGTGACCGTGGCTACTCGGCCGACCGTGGCGGCTACCGCGGCGACGACCGCGGCGGCCGGGGCGGGCAGGACCGTGGCTCGCGGGGCGACTGGCGTGGCTCCGACGACCGCGGCAAGCGCCCGCGCCCGTTCTCGTCCGACCGCCGCCACACCCGCTGACCTGTAGCCCGCCCGGGCTCAGGACCTTCGGCGCCGACCGCCCGCCGTCCCCGCTCAGGGGGCGGCGGGCGGTCGCATGCCGGGCGCGGGCGCCTCACCCCTTGAGGCCGCTGAGCGCGATCCCCCGCGTGAAGTACTTCTGGAACACCAGGAAGAACACGATCGTCGGGACGGACGCGATCAGCCCGCCCGCCATGATCGCCCCCTGCTGGTCCGGCGCCCCGAAGTAGGAGTTGAGCCGGGCCAGCGCCACCGGCAGGTTCGCCATCTCGTCGCTCTGCACGATGACCAGCGGCCACAGGAAGTTGTTCCACTCCGCCAGCACGATGAAGATCGACATCGCCGCCAGCGCCGGCCGCAGCAGCGGCAGCACGATCTTCCACCAGATGCGCCACTCCCCGGCGCCGTCCACCCGGGCCGCCTGGATCAGCTCGTCCGGCACCGACTGCAGGAACTGCACGAGGAAGAACAGCACGAACGCCTTGGCCAGGGCCGGCACGATGTAGGCGGTGTAGGTGTCCAGCCAGCCCAGGTTGCGCATGATGACGTAGTTCGGGATCAGCGTCGTCTGCCAGGGCACCATCATCGACGCGATGACCATCAGGAAGATGACCCGCCGCCCCTTGATCTGGTGCTTGGTGATCACGTACGCCGCCAGCGAGCAGATCAGCAGCGACCCGACGGTGATCGACGTGGTGATGACGACGCTGTTGAACAGGAACCGCCAGAACCCGAAGTCCACCTGGAAACGCTGGAGGACGCCCGCCAGGTGCCCGGGGTTGACCTGCCGCGCCGACCAGCCGGGGTCGTAGAAGTTCACGTACGACGGCGACCGCGGCACGAACGACGGCGGGATCCTGGACAGCTCCGCCGGCGGCTTCAGCACCGTGATGACCAGCCAGTAGAACGGCACCACCATGGTGAGCGACAGCAGGTAGAACGGCAGCCGCAGCAGGTGCCGGTTGACCCGCGCCCGCCCGCCGCCCGCCGGGGGCTGCTCGTGCCGGGCCCGCCGCGCCGGGGCGGCGGCCGTGTCCATCGGGGCGACGGCCATCACAGCTCCTTCATCGCGCGCCCGACGCGCAGGTTGACGAGGCTCAGCACGAAGATGATCAGGAACAGCACCCACGCGATGGCCGAGGCGTAGCCCAGCTTGAAGTGGGTGAACCCTTGGTCGTAGAGGTAGGGCACGATCATCAGCGCCGAGTCGAGGACGCCGCCGATGTTGTTGGTGCCGCGGAAGACGATGTAGACCGCCTCGAACACCTGGAACGCCCCGATCAGCCCGGTCACCACCACGTAGGTGGTGACCGGCCGCAGCAGCGGCAGGGTGATGTGGCGGAACTGCTGCCAGGTCGAGGCGCCGTCGATCCTGGCCGCCTCGTAGTACTCCTCGGGGATCGAGCCGAGCCCGGCGACGTACAGCACCATGCCGTACCCCATGCCGCCCCACACCGACATCAGCACCAGGATCGGGACGGTCAGCCCCGGCGTGGCCAGCCACGGCACGCCGGCCCCGCCGAGCCAGTGCACCACCGTGTTGGCCAGGCCCACCTCGCTCGGGAACAGCACCCACTTCCACATGAGCATGAGCGCGATGGAGGAGGTGACCGAGGGCAGGAAGAACAGCGTGCGCATGATCCGGTGCGGCCAGCTCGCGCTGTTGAAGGCCAGCGCCAGCCCCAGCGACAGCAGCGTGCTCAGCACGACGGACGCGACCACGTACAGGGCGGTGTTGCCGAGCGCGTGCCGGAAGCGGGCGTCGCCCGCGAGCTCGGCGAAGTTCTCCAGGCCGGTGAAGACGGCCGGGTTGACCCCGTCGAAGCGGGTGAAGCTCAGGTAGAGGGAGTTGGCCAGCGGCCACAGCAGGAACGCCGCGAACAGCGCGAGGAAGGGCAGCAGCATCGCGTACGAGGTGCCGTAACGGCGCAGCCGGCTGCCGAGGGGGAGGGGACCCGCCATGGTGGAGCTCCTATCCGGCGTTGCGCTGCATGACCTTGGCCGCCTCCGTGAGCGCGGTCCTGACGTCCGACTTGCCGAGGATGGCCGACTGGAGCTGCTTGGCGACGTCGGAGGCGCTCTCGTCCCAGCCGGGGCAGCCCGGGGCGGCCTTGCCGGTGCTGATCGCCTGCGCGAACACCTGCGCCTGCTCCGGCGTGAACGTCGAGCCGCCCACGATCTTGTCCGGGCGCGGCGGGATGTAGGAGATGTTGCGCTTCCTGGCCTCGTCGGCGACGGCGGCGATGGCCTCGTCGCTGTACATGAACCTGACGAAGTCCGCGCCGGTCCGGGCGTACTTGCTGTAGGAGGTCACGCCGATCGCCCGGCCGCCGATGAACGTGGTCGGCCCGGCCGGCCCGGCGGGCAGCGCCGCCATCGCCCACTTGCCCTTCAGCTTCGGCTTGTTGGCGTCGATGCCCTTGGCGATCCAGTTGCCGGCCACCACCATCGCGGTGCCGGTGTCGAGCGCGTCGGAGCCCTCGACGGTGGCGGTGGGCGCGCCGTGCTTGCGGTAGAGGTCCACCCAGTACGTCAGCGCCCGCTCGGCCTGCGGGGTGTTCAGCGACGGCTTGCAGTCGGGGGTGTAGAACGCGCCGCCGGCCTGGTAGAGGTAGTTGAAGTAGCCGATCCAGTCGAGGTTGCCCCAGTCCTGGCTGTAGGGCTTCTTCACCCCGGCCGCCTTGAGCTTGCCGATGTCGTCGACCAGCTCCTGCCACGTGGTGGGCGGGCCGTCGAGCCCGGCCTCCTTCAGCAGGTCGGTGCGGTAGTAGAGGGTCATGGTGGACATGTCGAGCGGCACCCCGTACACCGAGCCGTCGGGGGAGACCGCCGACTCCCACTGGGCGGGCTGGGCCTGCCCCTTGAGCGCGTCGATGCCGTGCTCGCGCAGGTCCACCATCGCGCCGCGGGCGCCGAACTGGATGGTCCAGGTCATGCCGCCGGACAGGATGTCGGGGCCGGTGCGGCTGGTGGCCGCGGCCAGGAGCTTGGCGTAGGCGTCGTCCCACGACAGGGTCTGCACCTTGACCGTCACGTTGGGGTGCTTCTGGTGGTACAGGTCGGCGGCCTTCTGGAAGGTGGCCGTCTCGTCGTCGCCGCCGGTGGACCAGAAGGACAGGGTCATGGGGGCGTTCTGGTCGGCCTGCTGGGTCTGCTTCTGCCCGCTGGTGGCGCAGGCGGCGCTCAGCGCCGCCACGAGGATGGTGCAGCAGGCTGCCGGGGTTCGTCGCATGGGGGCCATCCGATCTCTCCGTCGGATGGGCGCCGGACTTGCGCCGGCGGACGTGCGGATGTGCCTGCGGGTCCCATGACCGGCGCCCAATGGTCGATGCGGAGCGGATTGCATCACTTAAACGGGTAAGCCACAATGGGCAATTTCTCGGGAGAGCGCGTTCTCGGTCGCCCGCGTCCGCGCTGACCTCCGGTTTCGGCGTGCTCCGGGAATTTCCGTCACGATGAAAACGGAGCGGTGCTCCCCCTCGGCAGCAGCCGCGCGGGCGGGTCCTCGGCGCCGTCCGGCTCCTCTCCGGCCACCAGCCGCAGCAGGACGCGGGCGGCGTGCGCGCCGTAGGCCGCGACGTCGCGGGTCACGGCGGTCAGCGGCGGCCGGACCACCTGGGAGAGCGGGGAGTCGTCCCAGGCCACGACGGACAGCCCGGCGGGCACGTCCAGGCCCATCTCGCGGGCGACCGACAGGCCCGCGACGGCCATGATGTCGTTGTCGTAGACGATCGCCGTGGGCCGCGGCCGCGCGCTGAGCAGCAGCCTCGTCGCCCGTGCGCCCTCCTCGCCGGTGTAGTCGGTGTGCTCGGCCGCGTGCCACTCCAGGCCCGCCGCCGCGCAGCTCCGCGCGAACGCCTCGTCCCTGATCCTGGTGTGCAGCAGCTCGGGCAGCCCCGCCACCCTGGCCACCCGCCGGTGGCCGAGCGCCGCCAGGTAACCCACCACCTCCCGCAGCACCACGGCCTCGTCGGACCAGACGGCGGGCAGCGAGCCCGCGCCCGACGGGTGCCCGGCCACCACGGCGGGCAGGCCCAGCCGCTCCACCTCCGGCACCCGGGGGTCGGCGGCGCGCAGGTCCACCAGGATCGCGCCGTCCACCCGGCCCTCGCCCCACCAGCGCCGGTAGACCGCGATCTCGGCCCGGTGGTCGGGCACCACCTGCAGCATCAGCGCGGAGGAGCCGGCCGCCAGCTCGTCCTCGACGCCGCTGATCAGCTCCATGAAGAACGGCTCCACGCCGAGGATGCGCGCCGGCCGGCACAGCACGAGCCCGATCGCGCCGGCGCGGGCGCCGCTCAGCGAGCGCGCGGCCAGGTTGGGCCGCCAGCCGACCTCCTGCGCGATGGCCCTGATGCGGGCCCTGGTCTCGGCGGACACGCCGGGGCGGCCGTTCAGCGCGTACGACACGGCCCCCTTCGACACGCCGGCTCGCCGTGCGATGTCGGCGATCGTCGGCCTCTTCACGCCTGCTCCCCTCCGCGCCCAGCCGCGCGCGATAATCCGCTGAACCGTATCAGCGACATTGACAATGACCGGCCGGTTCCGGGCACAATGCTTTTCCGGTTCATAAACCGGAGACGGGTCCGTGTACAGTCCTCCGGGCTCCCGGGGTTCGCGGGCGCAGTCGTCGGACCTGCCGGCGGGCGTACGGTGAGAGGCACCCGCCCGACGTCCCCCCAGGAGCCCCGATGTTCGTCGACATGCCTCTCGCGCAGCTCCGCGAGTACCTGCCCGCCCGCGCCGAGCCGGCCGACTTCGACGCCTTCTGGGAGCGCACGCTGGCCGAGGCCCGCGAGCACGACCTGGCCCCCGTGTTCACGCCCGTGGGCTCGGAGCTGACCGTCGCCGACGTGTACGACGTCACCTTCGCCGGCTTCGGCGGCCATCCGATCAAGGGCTGGCTGCTCCTGCCCCGCCACACCGCGGGGCCCGTGCCGTGCGTGGTGGAGTACCAGGGCTACGGCGGCGGGCGCGGGCTGCCCATCGACTGGCTGCTGTGGCCGAGCGTCGGCTACGCGGTGCTCGCCATGGACAGCCGCGGCCAGGGCGCCGGCGGCTGGCGGCGCGGCGACACGCCCGACCCGTTCCCCGGCACCGGGCCGCAGACGCCGGGCGTCATGACCAGCGGCGTGCACGACCCCGGCGCCTACTACTACCGGCGGCTCTACACCGACGCCGTGCGCGCGGTCGAGGCCGCGCGGGCGCACCCGCCGTCGGGCCGGTCGCGGTGGGCGGCGCCAGCCAGGGCGGCGCCATCGCGCTGGCCGTCTCGGCGCTCGCCGCCGACCTCGCCTGCGCGCTGGTCGACGTGCCGTTCCTGTGCCACGTCAGGCACGCCACGGAGATCACCGGCGAGCACCCGTACGCCGAGCTCGCCGCCTACTGCCGGGCCTTCCGCGAACGGGTGGAGGACGTCTTCGCCACCCTCGCCTACTTCGACGGGGTCAACTTCGCCGCCCGCGCCGCCACGCCCGCGCTGTTCTCGGTCGCGCTCCAGGACGGCATCACCCCGCCGTCCACGGTGTTCGCCGCCTACAACCACTACGCGGGGGAGAAGGACATCAGGGTGTACCCGTACAACGGGCACGAGGGCGGCGAGTCGGCGCACGCCATGGAGCGGATCGCCCGGGTGCGGAAGGCGTTCGGGTGATTCACGAGCGGGTGTCTCGCGTGGCGGACGCGGGGCGGCGCCACCCTCTCCCGCAGACTAGGCTTGTCAAGCACGTCAGCCTACCGACGAGAGAGACCATGAAGACCTTCGAAGAGCTGTTCGCCGAGCTGTCCGAGAAGGCCCGCACCCGGCCCGCGGGCTCGGGCACCGTGGCCGCGCTCGACGCCGGCGTCCATGCCATCGGCAAGAAGGTCGTCGAGGAGGCCGCCGAGAGCTGGATGGCGGCCGAGCACGAGTCAGACGACAGGGCCGCCGAGGAGATCTCGCAGCTCCTCTACCACGTGCAGGTGCTCATGATCGCCAAGGGCATCGGGCTCGACCAGGTCTACAAGCATCTCTAGGGCGCGCCCGCGCCCGCCCTCGCACCCCGACCTGGAGAACCCACGAGACACCGAACGAGGACCTGACATGCTGCGTCTGGCAGTACCCAACAAGGGCGCGCTCAGCGAGGCCGCCCAGGCCATCCTCAAGGAGGCCGGCTACCGGCCCCGCCGCGACAGCAAGGAGCTGGTCGTGGTCGACGAGGACAACGGCTGCGAGCTGTTCTTCCTGCGCCCCCGCGACATCGCCGTCTACGTCGGCGAGGGCACCCTCGACGCCGGCATCACCGGCCGCGACATGCTCGTCGACTCCGGCGCGCCGGTCGAGGAGATCATGCCGCTCGGCTTCGGCGGCTCCACCTTCCGGCTGGCCGCCACCGCCGGCGCGATGACCTCCGTCAAGGACCTCGACGGCCGGCGCATCGCCACCTCCTACCCGGGCCTGCTGGAGAAGTACCTGTCCGACCAGGGCGTCGACGCCCGCGTGATCAAGCTGGACGGCGCGGTCGAGACCGCGATCCGGCTCGGCGTGGCCGACGCCGTCGCCGACGTCGTGGAGACCGGCACCACGCTGCGCAACGTCGGCCTGGAGGTCTTCGGCGACCCGATCATGCGCTCCGAGGCCGTGCTGATCAAGCGGCAGGGCGCGCCGGAGACGGCCGGCGAGGGCCAGCTCGTGCGCCGCTTCCAGGGCGTCGTGCACGCCCGCGACTTCGTGATGATGGACTACGACATCCGTGCCGAGCGCATCGAGGAGGCCATCGCGCTCACGCCCGGCATGGAGGGCCCCACGGTCTCGCCGCTGCACCGCGAGGGCTGGGTGGCGGTGCGCGCGATGGTCCGCCGCAAGGGCCACCAGCAGGTGATGGACCAGCTCTGGGACATCGGCGCCCGCGCCATCCTGGTCACCGACATCTACGCCTGCCGCCTCTGAGCGCCCGGCCCGTCTGACAAATGTCACGGCCGAACCCGGAAGGATCGCACTGACCGGGCTTCGGCCGTGCTTCTAGCGTTCCTCTCATGGACGCCATCACGTTCGATCACGTCAGCAAGCACTACGGGGACGTGCTCGCCGTCGCCGATCTCTCCCTCGCCATCGAGCCCGGCTCGACGGTGGCGCTGCTCGGCCCCAACGGGGCCGGCAAGTCCACCTCGATCAACCTGCTGCTCGGCCTGCTGCGCCCGAGCTCCGGCCAGGTCCTCGTGCACGGCCGCGACCCCGGCGCCGCGGTCCGCGACGGCGAGATGGGCGGCATGCTGCAGAGCGGCGAGCTCATCCCCGAGCTCACCGTCAAGGAGCTGGTGGACCTGGTCCGCCGCCTCTACCCGCGGCCGCTGCCCCTGGACGACATCCTGCGCCTGGCCGACCTCGGCGACCTGGCCGGGCGGCGGGCCAACAAGCTGTCCGGCGGCCAGACCCAGCGCGTGCGCTTCGCCCTGGCCATCGCCGGGGCGCCCAGGATCCTGCTGCTCGACGAGCCGACCGCGGCCATGGACGTGGAGTCCCGGCTGCGCTTCTGGGCCGGCATGCACGACTACGCCGCCGGCGGGCGGACCGTGCTGTTCGCCACCCACTACCTGGAGGAGGCCGACGCGCACGCCGACCGGGTGCTCGTCATCGCCCGCGGGCAGCTGGCCGCCGACGGCACGGCCGCCGAGATCAAGGCCGGCGTGGGCGGCCAGACCGTCCGCTTCACCCTCGGCGAGCAGCCCGCCGCCGGGCTCGACCGGCTGCCCGGCGTCACCGCCGTCGAGGTCGTCGACGGCGTCGTCACGCTGCACACCGCCGACCCCGACGCCACCCTGTCCGGGCTCTACCGCGGCACCACGCTCGACGTGCGGCACGTCCAGCTCTCCGGCGCCGACCTCGAAGCCGCCTTCCTCGCCCTCACCAGGGAGTCCTGATGCTCTTCTACGCCAAGACCGAGGCGCTGCGCATGCTGCGCAACCGGCGCTACCTCATCTTCGTGGTGATCTTCCCGGTCGTGCTCTACCTGATCAACGCCAACATCTACGGCAAGCAGACCGACGACCAGGGCGTCCCGTACGCGCTGATCCTCATGGTGTCGATGGCCGCCTACGGGGCGCTGGCCTCGTCCATGATGAGCTCGGCCGTGCCGTGGGCCACCGAGCGCCAGTCGGGCTGGCTGCGCCAGCTCCAGATCACCCCGCTGCCCGGCTGGGCGATCGTCGCGACCAAGCTGTGCACCGCGCTGCTGCTGGTGCTGCCGTCGCTGCTGCTGGTCAGCGTCGTCGCGATCGTGCAGCAGGGCGTGTCGATGCCGCCCGCGCGCTGGGCGGGGCTGCTGCTGGCCATGTGGCTCGGCACGATCCCGTTCATCGCGCTCGGCCTGGCCATCGGCTCGACGCTGTCGGCCGACGCCGCCCAGCCGGCCGCCATGTTGTGCATGTTCGCCCTCGCCATCGCGGGCGGCCTGTGGTTCCCGCCGGAGATCTTCGGCAGCACCATGAAGACCATCGCGGACATCACCCCGTCCTACCACTACGCGGCGCTCGGCTGGAGCGTCGCCGGCGGGCACGGGCTCGGACTCGCCGACGTGCTGGTCGTCGCCGGATGGGGAGCGGTGCTCGGCCTCGCCGCCGCCTACCTCTACCGGCGGGCTACCGTGCGGGCATGAACTTCGCCGAACGGATCAGCTTCGGCGGGGAGAACGAGCAGCCCTCGCTCTGGCGGCGGCTGCTCGGCATCTCCGTGGGGCTGGTCTACCTGGTCTTCCCCGTCGCCGAGATCGTGACCGGCGCGATCACCGGCGCCCGGGCGGTGTGGGCGGCCGCGCTGCTGGCGGCGTTCATCGGGCTGTACCTCGCCACCGTGGCCAGCGCCAAGAGCTTCCTGCGGCGCTCGCCGTGGACGTACCCGCTGCTCGCCGGCACCACCGCGCTCGGGGTCGCCGGCGCGCTGGCCTTCGGCGGCTCCTGGCTGAGCCTGCCGGTCTACACCGTCGTGCTGTACGGCTTCGCGCTGCCGCCCGCGATGGCGCTGCTGGCCATGTTCGCGAACCTGGTCGTGGTCGTCGGCGGCGGCCTGCTCAACCACAGCAGCGCCGACTCCATCATCGTCCTCGGGCTGCAGGTGGTGACGCTCGGCATCCTGTTCATCAGCGTCCGCAACACCCGGGTGCTCACGGTGAAGCTGCACCGGGCGCAGGACGAGGTGGCCCGGCTGGCGGCCGCCGAGGAACGCCTGCGCATCGCCCGCGACCTGCACGACCTGCTCGGCCACAGCCTGTCGCTGATCGCGCTGAAGAGCGAGCTGGCCGGGCGGCTCGCGGAGGGCTCGCCCGAGGTGCAGCGCGAGGTCAGGGACATCGAGAGCGTGGCCAGGCAGGCCCTGTCGGAGGTGCGCGAGGCCGTCACCGGCTACCGGCGGCGCGGCCTGGTCGAGGAGCTGGACGGGGCCAGAGCGGTGCTGGCCGCGGCCGGGGTGCGGGCGCGGGTGCAGGTGTCGGGCACACCCCTGCCGGAGCCGGCCGACGACCTGCTGGCCTGGGCGGTGCGCGAGGGCACCACGAACGTCGTGCGGCACGCGCGGGCGGTCCGGTGCGAGATCAAGGTGACGTACGAGGACGGACGGGCCATCCTGGAGATCATGGACGACGGGCAGGGCGGGCACCGCGGGCAGGACGGGCAGGACGGGCGGCCGTTCCGGACGGGCAGCGGGCTGTCGGGGCTCCGCGAGCGAGTCGCGGGCGCGGGCGGCGAGATGGCCGCCGGGCCCGGCCGGCGCGGGTTCCGGCTGCGCGTGGAGGTGCCCGCGTGATCCGCGTCGTCCTCGCCGAGGACCAGGGCATGGTCCGCGGCGCGCTGGCGTCCCTGCTGGGGCTGGAGCCTGACATCGAGGTGGTGGGCGAGGCCGCGGACGGCGCGCAGGCCGTCGAGGTCGCCGCCCGCACCCGGCCGGACATCGCGCTGCTCGACATCGAGATGCCCGGCACCGACGGCCTGGCCGCCTCGGCGGCGATCACCCGGGAGGTGCCGGGCTGCCGGGTGATGATCCTGACCACGTTCGGGCGTCCCGGCTACCTGCGCACGGCCATGGAGGCGGGGGCGGTGGCCTTCCTCGTCAAGGACAGCCCGGCCAGGGAGCTGGCGGCGGCGATCCGCCGGGTGCACGCGGGGGAGCGGGTGATCGACCCCGCCCTGGCCGCGGCGGCGCTGAGCGCCGGGCCGAACCCGCTGTCGGCGCGCGAGCGCGACGTGCTGGCCGCGGCGGCCGACGGCTCGACCATCGGCGACATCGCGGCCCGGCTGCACCTGTCGGAGGGCACCGTGCGCAACTACCTGTCCTCGGCCATCCAGAAGACCCACGCCCGCAACCGCATCGAGGCCGTGCAGCGCGCCCGCACCCAGGGCTGGCTGTAGGAGCGGCCGGCTACCGGCGGGTGGCCGCGGTGACCTCCCTGATGAGGTCCGAGACGCGGACGATGCCGAGGCAGCGGTTCATCTCGTCGGTGACCACCAGGTCGTCGTAGACGCGGCCGGCGTCGCGGCCCGCCGCGTGCATGGCGGCGACCGCCGGCGTGGTGCGGGGGACCGTGCGCGGCGGGTCGGCCAGGCGCTGGGCGGGCTTCTGGCCGTGCAGGGCGTGGCCGAAGCGGGCGGCGAACGACAGCAGGAAGCGGCTGCGGTCCAGGCTGCCCTTGGGACGCTGGTACTCGTCCACCAGGATCACGCTGGTGACGGTGGGCTCCGAGCCGAACGCGCGCACCGCCTCCTCCGCCTTGGCCTCGGCGGGCAGCGTCACGGCGGGGATCAGCAGCTCCTGCACGCGGGGGCCGAGCATCGCGGTCTCCGGGGCGAGGTCGGCGACGGGGAGCGGCACCCGCACCCTGCCGTCGGGGCCGGGGGCGAGCAGGGGGCCGTGCGCGAGGCGTACGCCGAGGCCGCGGACCACCGCCGCCTGGCTCTCGCGCTCCACGCCCGGCGCCATCACGTGCGCGCCGACGCCGCGCGCCAGCGTCACCACCGACCGGGCGACGGCGATCGCCCGGTGGTCGGCCGGGATGCGCGCCACCAGCTCGGGGTCCAGCGCCAGCAGGTACGGCGCGGCCTCGGCGACCAGCTCCAGCGAGGCCCCCTCGGAGCCCACGCCGGCGAAGCCGAGCAGGTAGCCGATGGTGCGCAGGCCGCCGAGCCCCACCCGCAGCAGCGGCCGGTCCTGCTCCTGGCACGTCCCGGTGATCAGCAGGATCGCCTCGCGCGGGTGCCGGCCCGCCCTGCGCAGCGCCTCGTGCAGCGGCGCGAGCGCGCCCGCCCCGGCCAGCAGCACGTGGACGGGCAGCTCCAGCATCATCGGCAGCGGGCTCGCCCGGAGCCCGCCCGCCGGGTCCACGGCCGCGGGGTGCGCGATGACCGCCCCGGTGTCGAGGTCCACCAAGGGGCTGGTGAGCAGGGAGGTCGGCACGTACCCAGGATCCGGCGCGGCTCGGCGGCCACATAAGGCCCACGAAACAGATTTAACCGACATTTCCCTTGCAGTTGCCCGCCCGGTCGGAGCGGCGCGTCCCTGGCCCGGACCGCCCCGCTGACCTGCGGTCATGTCCCGTGTGGGGCGGCGGGCGCGCGGGGTCGGCTAGCCTTCCTCGCATGAGCGGGCGTCCGGCCAAGGGCGGTGGCCGGTGGGTGGTGGTGCCGCCGGAGCGCGTGCACCCGTGGATCGACGGGTTCGCCGGGCGGCACGGGCCCTTCGAGGCGGACGGCGACGAGCGGGTCGTGCGGCTGCGGGCCAGGGACGGCGCGCTGGCCGAGCTGCACGCGCCGTTCCCGCCCATGGCGGGCGGGCCGCCGTACGTCAGCCGGCTCGTCGCGCACGCCAGGGCCGAGCGGCGGGTCGGGGTGTTCCTGGTCCGGCTCGGCGGGTACGCGGCGGGCGTCTTCCACGGCGAGGCGCTGGTGGCCTCGAAGGTCGGCTCGCGGCTGGTGCAGGGGCGCACGGCGGCGGGCGGCTGGTCGCAGCAGCGCTTCGCGCGGCGGCGGCGCAACCAGGCGGCCCAGGCGTACGACGACGCCGTGGAAACGGCCGTGCGGGTGCTGTCACCGCACCTGGCCGAGCTGGCGGCCGTCGTGCTCGGCGGCGACCGGCGGGCGGTGGACGCGCTGCGCGGGGACCGGCGGCTCGCGCCGCTGCTGGCGCTGGAGGCGGAGCCGTTCCTCGTCGTGCCCGACCCGAGGCTGGCCGTGCTCCGCGACACCCCGGCGACCTTCCGTGCGGTACGGGTCCGCGTGATCGACCCGCCGGAGCCCGTCACCCGGTGAAGGCGGCCCGGTGCTCGGCGAGGAAGGCGTCCAGGGTGCGCGGCGGCCGTCCGGTGATCTGCTCGACGGCCGGCGTGCGCGTCGCCCAGCGGCCGTCGCCCGTCTCGGCGATCAGCGCGGCCAGGTCCGCCGCGGCCGGCGCCGGCAGGCCCTGCCGCTCCAGGTGGGCCGCCATCCGCGCCACCGGCAGGTCCACGTAGCGGACGGGGCAACCGGTGACGGCGGTGACGCGCTCGGCGATCCGCGCGTGCGACAGCGACTCGGGGCCGGTCAGCACGTGGTCCGCGCCCGGCCCCGCCGGACGGGTCAGCAGGGCGGCGGCCACGGCGGCGACGTCCCTGGCGTCGATGTAGTTGACCGCGCCGGGGCCGTACGAGCCGTGCATGACCCCGTCCCTCACCTCGCCCGGCAGGTTCTGCATGAACCCGGTCGGCTGCAGCACGGCGTACGGCACCCCCGACGCGCGCAGGTGGGCGTCCACCTCGCCGTGCATCCCGCCGCCGAGCAGCGCCCCGGGGCGGGCGCCGCGCACCGACACGGTCACCACCTGGGCGACGCCCGCCCGCGCCGCGAGGTCGATGACGGCCCGGTGCGCGGCGGCGAAGCCGGGCCACAGCGAGCTGTTGAGGAACAGCCGGTCGCCGCGCGACAGCAGCCGCCCGACGCTCTCCGGCCGCTCCAGATCGCCCGGCTCGTACGCGCACCCGAGGTCCGGGGCGGGCCGCCGGACGACGGCCAGCACGTCGTGTCCGCGCAGCCCCGCCACCAGCGCCCGCCCGATGGAGCCGGTGGCTCCGGTGACCACGATCATCTGCCTGCCTCCTAAGTGGACGATCGGATTCCGCTTGCGCACGCTACACTAAGCGGAATCCGATCGTCCACTTGAGTCGTCAAGGAGGGAGCGCCGGTGCGCGCGGACGCGAGGCGGAACCTCGCCAGGATCGTCGAGGCGGCGGCCGAGGTCATGGCCGAGCGCGGCCCCGGCGCGCCCATGGAGGCGATCGCCCGGCGCGCCGGGGTGGGCGTCGGCACCCTCTACCGCCGCTTCCCCGACCGGCACGCCCTCCTCGCCGCCGTCGGCGACCACTACGTCCACGCGATGACGGCCGCCCTCGACCGGATCGCGGGCGAGACGGCCACGGCCTGGGACACGATCGCCGCCTTCGTCGCCTGGGCCGCCGAGCCGGGGCGCGCCACGCTGGCGAGCGCGCTGGCCGAGCTGCCCGAGGAGGCGTACACGGAGCGGCCCGGGTTCGCCGGCGCGCGGGCCGCCTGGGCCGAGCGCCTCGGCGCGCTCGTCGGCCGGGCCCAGAAGGAGGGCGCGATGCGGCCGGACGTCGGCGTCGCCGACCTCGTCCACCTGCTGAACGTCTTCACCTGCCACCCCGACCGGCTGCCCGCGCCGGTCGCCGCCGACCCGCGCCGCTACCTGCGCCTCATGCTCGACGGCATGAAAGCCACCGGGGCAACGATGCCCTTGTGACCGTTTTGAGGTTTTGAGACGATTCAAAAAAATCTTGCTGCCCGCTATGATGAGCCGAGTTCACCGTGGGGCCCTGTACGCGGACCACGTGGAAGCAGCCAACCATGCACCTGCAGCAGCACGGCCTCGTGAGGATCGATGGCGACCAGGAACATCAAGGAGGTCGCGCAGCTGGCGCGCGTCTCCGTGGGCACCGTGAGCAACGTGCTCAACCGCCCGGAGATCGTGTCGCCGGCCACCCGCGAACGCGTCTTCGAAGCGATCAAGAAACTCGGGTTCGTCCGCAACGAGGTGGCCCGCCACCTGCGGGTGGGCCGCAGCAGGACGGTCGGGCTCGTCGTGCTCGACGTGGCCAACCCCTTCTTCGTGGACGTGGCCCAGGGCGCCGAGTCGGTCGCCGAGGAGCACGACACGATGGTGGTGCTGTGCAACAGCGCCGGCGACCCCGGCCGCGAGCGCCGCCACCTCGACCAGCTCGAACAGCAGCGCGTCATGGGCATACTGATCACCCCGGTCGAGATGGAGACCCCCTGGCTGGAGGAGCTGGTCGCGCGCGGCACGCCGGTGGTGCTGGTCGACAGCCCGGCCACCGGCCTGCAGTGCTCGGTGGCGGTCGACGACCGGCTCGGCGGCCAGCTCGCCGGGGCCCACCTCGTCGAACGCGGGCACCGGCGCGTGCTGTTCGCCGGCGGGCCGCCCGCCGTCAAACAGGTCGCCGACCGGCACGCGGGCCTCGCGGCGGCCGTCGCCGCCACCGGCGGGGCCGTCGAGCTGGTCACCTGCGCCGCGCCCGCGCTCACCGTCGCAGGGGGGCGGGCCATCGGCGAACGGATCGCGGCGCTGCCGCCCGGCGAACGGCCCACGGCGGCGTTCTGCGCCAACGACATGATGGCGCTGGGCTTCTTACAGGCGATGGCCGCGCACGGGCTGCGCGTGCCCGAGGACCTGGCCATCATCGGCTACGACGACATCGACTTCGCGGCGGCGGCCGCGGTGCCGCTGTCGTCGGTGCGGCAGCCGCGCGAACTGCTCGGCCGGACCGCCATCGACCTGCTGCTGGAGGAGGTCGCCGAGCCCGAGCAGCACCGGCACCGGCAGGTCATCTTCCAGCCCGACCTGGTGATCCGCGAATCCAGCTCCCTCGACCGCACCCGCTGACCCGCCCCCTCCCGCTGACCCGCCCCGCGCTGACCCGCCCCGCGCTGACCCGCCCCCCGCTGACCCGCCCCCTCCCGCGCCCCGGCCTCGCCTCCCGTCGGCCAAGCCTCGCCTGCCGGGCCTGGGCGCGCTGTCCGCCGGCCCGCGAGCGTCGCCGAGCCGCCGGCCGGGTGCTCGTGCGCGGCCGCCCGCCACCATGCCCTCGTCAACCCCCGGAGGACGGCCTCATGGCGACCGAGATCTACCGCAACCCCCTCTCCACCCCCGCCGACCTGACCGGTTTCCGCATGGAGGGCGACGGCGTGACGTCCTTCCCGCAGGGCAGGCTGCGCCTGGAGAGCCGCCGCCCGCCCGCCGACGGCCAGGCGGCCAACGTGGTGCTGTGGTGCCCCGAGGAGTTCCCCGCCGGCGTCCGGATCGAGTGGGACTTCTGGCCGTTGCGCGAGCCGGGCCTGGCCATCCTGTTCTTCCACGCCCGCGGCCGCCGCGGCGAGGACCTGTTCGACCCCGCCCTGGCCCCCCGCACCGGCCCTTACGACCAGTACCACCACGGCGACCTCGACGCCTACCACGTCTCCTACTTCCGCCGCCGGTGGGAGCAGGAGCGCGCCCTCCACACCTGCAACCTGCGCAAGAGCCACGGCTTCCACCTGGTCGCCCAGGGCCCGGACCCGCTGCCGGGCGTGCTGGACGCCCGCGGCCCGTACGCGCTCCGCCTCGACGTCAGGGACGGCGAGGTCACCTTCGCAATCAACGATTTGGTCTCGTTCCGCTGGCGGGACGACGGCTCGATCGGGGGTCCGGCCCTGGCAGGAGGCAAGATCGGCTTCCGTCAGATGGCGCCGCTCATCGGCGAGTACGGAAATCTGCGGGTTTCTCGTCATTGACTTTGAGTCGATTCAACACTAATTTCGCACCAACCGCCGTTCACTCCTCCGTAACGGGGCAGGAACCGCGGTGCAACAACCCACCCCCGTATCCGTGCACATGCCACGAAAGGTGGTGCCGGATGAACCACCCCGCCATGTCCCTCAGAATTCAAGCTGCCTGCTCAGAGGTCATCTGGGCGGCTCGCCTGAATCTGGTCTGGCTCGTCTTCACCCTCGCAGGAGGCGTGATCCTCGGGCTCGGGCCGGCCACCGTCGCCGCCTACACCCTGGCGCGAAGGCATGCCCGTAATGAAACGTTTCAGGTCTGGACCGAATTCTGGGCCGTCTACCGACGGGAGTTCGTCCGGGCCTCGTTGCTGGTCCTGCCGGCGGCGCTGGCCGCCGTCGTGCTGGTCGGCGACTACCTCTACTTCTCCGCCCTGGGGCCGGACATGGGAGCGCCGCGGATCGCGAGCCTCGTGGCCCTGATCCTGCTGGCGGGCGTGGGGGCTCACGTAGGGCCGCTCTACGCGCACTACGACCTGCCGCTGCGGGCCTACTGGCCCAAGGCGGCGCAGCTTGCGCTGCTGCGTCCGGCGTCGTCCGTGATCCTGCTGCTAGCGCTCGCGGCCATCGCCTACGCGACCTCCGTGGCGCCCGTCCTGGCGCCGCTGATCAGCTTCGGCGCGTGGATCCATCTCAACACGTGGCTCTGCCAGCGCTTCTTCCAGGAGAACGAGGCGCGCCTGCTTTCGAAAGGGAACTCATGAGCGCATCCCGCCGCCGCCGGCTCCTCGCCGGGGTGTTAACGCTGACGGCTGCTCTCACCGCCTCGGCCTGCTCCGGTGGCGGCGAAGCGGCCCAGTCCGACCCGAACACGATCACCTTCATGGCGAAGCTGTTCGGCACGGCGCCCGAGCCGACCGGCGAGCTCCAGCAGGCGATCGAGAAGTTCCTCGGCAAGAAGATCAAGGTCACCTGGGTCCCGAACGCCGAGTACACCGAGAAGATGAACGTCACGCTGGCCTCGGACAGCATCCCGCAGGTCGTGGTCGTCGACCCGAAGATGCCGGCGTTCGTGAAGGCCGCGCAGGCCGGGGCGTTCTGGGACCTGACCGACAAGCTGGACAAGTACCCGAACCTCAAGCCGACGGACGCGCAGACGGCGCTCAACGCCTCCGTCAACGGCAAGACCTACGGCCTCTACCGGATGCGCCCCCTGCTGCGCTCGGCGATCATCATCCGCAAGGACTGGCTGGAGAAGGTCGGGCTCAAGGAGCCGACGACCGTCGACGAGTTCTACGAGGTGGCCAAGGCCTTCACCGAGAAGGACCCGGACGGCAACGGCAAGAAGGACACCTACGGCCTCATCATCCCGAAGTGGCCGTCCAGCTCCTACGCGAGCGCCAGCCCGTACGACGTGGTCGAGACCTGGTTCGGCGCCCCCAACGGCTGGGGCGAGCGTGACGGCAAGGTCGTGCCCGGGTTCGACACGCCGGAGTTCATCGAGGCCAACAAGTTCCTCAAGAAGATGGTCGACGAGGGCCTGATCAACCCCGACTTCGCCACGCTCGACACCGCCAAGTGGAACGAGCCGTTCTTCCACGGCCGCGGCGGCATGATCATCGACGTCAACATCCGCTCCCGCCAGGTCCTCGACCTGTTCAGGGAGAACGGCGACAAGGACTACGGCGACAAGGTCACCATGGTCGGGAACCTGGCGCGCTCCGACGGCAAGAAGTTCTCCTACCCCTTCACCGGCTACGCCGACTCGCTGGCGATCTCCAAGCAGAGCGTGCGCACCGAGGCCGAGCTGGACAACGTCCTGAAGACGCTGGACAAGCTGGCGACCAAGGAGGGCCAGGTCCTGCTGCAGAACGGCATCGAGGGCCGCAACTTCAAGGTCGACAACGGCGACACCGCCACGCTGATCAACGTGGACGACCCGGCCGTGCGGACCGTCCAGGACAACGTGGACGACGCGTTCACCCAGCTCAGCACCAAGGGCACGATGGACATCGGCGGCATCGCCTACCAGCGCATCCCGCCGTTCCAGCCCTACCGGGACATCATCGACAAGCAGAAGAAGCTGGTGGAGGAGGACCTCAAGACGGCGGTGCACAACGTCGCGCTGCCCGTCGTGGCCCCCACGCAGGTCGAGAAGGGCCCGCAGATCGACAAGATCATCGGTGACGCGCGGGTCAAGTTCCTCTCGGGCGCGATCGACGAGGCCGGCCTGAAGGCCGAGATCCAGAAGTGGCACGACGGCGGCGGCACCCAGATCATCACCGAGGTCAACGACCTGCTCGCCAAGCTCCCCAAGTAGGACGACCCCCCGTGCGAGGGGCCCGGCGCCGTCCGGGCCCCTCGCATCCGAAAGGAGGCCGCTGTGGCCACCGACCTGGCGACGCCTCCGACGGCGGCGCGCAAGTCGACGAGGCCGAAGCGGGCCGACAAGGTCCCGCTCGGCATGGCGGTGCTGCGTTACCGCTGGCTCTACCTGATGCTCGTCCCGGGCGTCGCCTACTTCGCGATCTTCAAGTACCTGCCGATGTACGGCGTGACGATCGCGTTCCAGGACTACCTGCCCTTCCTCGGCTACTCGGGCAGCCCGTGGGTCGGCCTCAAGCACTTCGAGCAGCTCTTCTCCGGGCCCGACTTCGCCCGGCTGCTGGCCAACACGCTGATCCTGGCGGCGCTGCACATCCTGTTCGTCTTCACCGCGCCGGTCATCGTCGCGCTGATGCTGAACGAGCTGCGGGTCAACATCCTCAAGCGCTCGATCCAGTCGCTCATCTACATCCCGCACTTCCTGTCGTGGACCATCGTCGCGGCGCTGACGTACGTGCTGTTCGCGGCCGACTTCGGCGTCATCGCCGGCTGGATGCGCGACCTCCTGGGCGACACCACCAAGATCGACTACATGGCGCAGGAGCAGTGGTTCCGCGAGATCGTCATCATGCAGCAGCTGTGGAAGATGACCGGCTGGGGCACCATCATCTACCTGGCCGCGCTGGCCGGCGTGGACCCCAACCTGTACGAGGCCGCCCGCATGGACGGCGCCGGCCGCTTCCGGCAGCTCTGGCACGTCACGCTGCCCGCGATCCGGCCGACGGTCGTCGTCATGGCCATCCTCGCCTCGGGGAACCTGCTGGACTCCGGCTTCGAGCAGATCTGGCTGATGACCACCTCGCTGAACCGCGAGGTCGCCGAGGTGTTCGACACCTACGTCTACTACGCCGGCGTCCAGAACGGGAACTTCAGCTACTCCACCGCCGTCGGCCTGTTCAAGGGCGTGGCCGGCGTCATCCTGATCTTCGGCTCCAACTGGCTGGCCAAGCGCATGGGCCAGCGGGGACTGTTCTGAGGGGCCCCGGCATGACCACTATGACTGAGACCAAGCCCAAGAAGCTCGCGGTCGAGCACCACGGCTCCGCCGGCAGCCGCGTCTTCGACGTCCTCAACGTCGTCGCGCTCGTCGGCCTGGCGCTGATCACGGTGCTGCCGCTGATCTACGTGCTGGCCGCGTCGCTCGCCAGCGAGCCCGAGATCGCCGCCAGGCCGTTCTTCCTGTGGCCGGAGAAGGTCGTCACCGAGGCGTACGAGTACATCTTCGCCACCCCCACCTTCATCCGGTCCCTGCTGACGACCGTCGTCGTGACGGCGGTCGGCATGGTGGTGCAGGTCATGCTGACCTTCACCATGGCCTACCCGCTGGCCAAGCGGTACCTGCCGGGCCGGACCCTGGTGCTGAACCTGGTCATCTTCACGATGGTCTTCTCCGGCGGCATGATCCCCACCTACCTGGTGGTGCGCGACCTCGGGCTGCTCGACAGCTACTGGGCGCTGATCCTGCCGCTGGCGATCAACCCGTTCTACCTGATCATCGTCAAGAGCTTCTTCCAGGAGTTGCCGCAGGCGCTGGAGGAGGCCGCGCGCATCGACGGCTGCAACGAGATGGGCGTCTTCCTCAAGATCGTCCTGCCGCTGTCGAAGCCGATCATCGCCACGTTCTCGCTGTTCTACGCGGTCGCGATCTGGAACGACTACATGTCGCCGCTGCTCTACATCTCCGACCCGGACAAGTGGACGTTGCAGATCCTCGTCCGCCAGCTCATCGCCACCGACCCCGCGGCCGCGCTGTCGCAGATGGACCGCACCTGGGTGCCGCCGGAGCAGGGCGTCAAGTTCGCGATCATCGTGATCGCCACGCTGCCGATCCTGTTCTTCTACCCGTTCCTGCAGAAGCACTTCGCCAAGGGCGTGCTGATCGGGGGCGTCAAGGAGTGACCCGGACCGTCCTGCTGGCGGGGGACTCGACGGTGGCCTCCTGCCCGGCCTCGGAGGCGCCGATGTCCGGCTGGGGGGCGCAGCTCGGGGCGTACGCCGGCGGCCCGGTGCGCAACTTCGCCAAGGGCGGCGCCACCACGGCCAGCCACCGGGCCGAGGGCCTGTGGGCGGCGCTGCTGCGCGAGGCCGTCCCCGGCGACCTGGTCGTCCTGCAGTTCGGGCACAACGACCAGAAGGAGCCGGAGCTGCCGTACCAGGAGAACCTGCGCGCCTTCTTGGGGGAGGCGCGCGCCGCCGGGGCGCGGCCGGTGCTGTGCACGCCCGTGCAGCGCCGCCGCTGGGCGGGCGGCCGGCTGGTGCCCACGCACGGCCGCTACCCCGGCCTGGTCCGCGACCTGGCCGCCGCCGAGGACGTGCCGCTCGTCGACCTGACCGCCGCCACCACCGCCCTGTACGAGCGCCTCGGCCCCGAGGGGTCGAAGGCGCTGTTCACGCACTTCCCGCCCGGCGCCCACCCGCTCCATCCCGGCGGCGTGGCCGACGACACCCACTTCTGCTTTCGCGGCGCCGACGAGGTGGCCGCCATCGTCGCCGCGCGACTGAAGGAGATCGCATGACCGTGCTCCGCTGGCTGGACCGACCGGGCGAGCAGGGAGTGACCTGGGGAGTCCCGTGGCCGCGAGGAGCGGTCGCGCCGGGGACGCCGTTCGCGCTGAGCGACGACGCCGGCCGCGCGGTGCCCGTGCAGAGCTGGGCGACCGCCACCTGGCCTGACGGCTCGGTCAAGTGGTCCGCGCACGCCGCCGGGGCCGGGCCGGCCGCGGACGCGTACCGGCTGGAGCCCGGCCGCGAGCCCGCCGCCCCGGACACGCCCGTCACCGTCACCCGCGACGGCGGCACGCTGACGGTCTCGACCGGTGTCGTCACCTGGACGATCGAGGAGACCGGCCCCACCCTGGCCCGCTCCGTCGCGCGCGGCGGCCGGGAGATCGCCAGGGACGTCCGCCTGGTCAGCCTCCGCCAGGACGGCCCCACCCCCGACGAGGGCGCCGCGCCGCCCCGCGAGCAGGCCACCGGCCTGGTCGAGCGGGTGACGGTCGAGCAGGCCGGCCCGGTGCGCGCGGTGATCCGGCTGGAGGGCCGGCACGGCTCCTGGCTGCCGTTCAGCGTCCGCCTGTACTTCCACGCCGGCGCCGAGGACGTCCGCGTCCTGCACACCTTCGTCTGGGACGGCGACGCCGAGCGGGACTTCCTGGCCGGGCTCGGCCTGCGCGCCGACGTCGTCATGCGCGACGAGCCGCACGACCGCCACGTGCGGCTGGCCGGGCCCGACGGCTTCCTCACCGAGGCCGTGCGCGGCCTGACCGGGCTGCGCCTCGACCCCGGCGAGCGGGCCCGCCGCAACCAGGTGGCCGGCCTGCCGTGCGGCGAGCTCGCCCCCGAGGTCGCGAGCCGCCTGCACCTGATCCCCGCCTGGAACGACCACACCCTCGACCAGTCCTCCGCTGACGGCTTCACCCTGCGCAAGCGCACCGGCGAGGGCCACGCCTGGGTGACGGTCCCGTCCGGCACCCGCTCGGCCGGCTACGGCTACCTCGGCGGCGTGAGCGGCGGGCTCGGCTTCGGGCTGCGCGACTTCTGGCGGCTGCACCCCACCCGCCTCGACGTCAGGAACGCGGCCACCGACCTCGCCACCGTGACCGTCTGGCTGTGGTCGCCGTCCGCGCCCGCCATGGACCTGCGCTTCTACCACGACGGCATGGGCCAGGACACCTACGCCGAGCAGCTCGACGGGCTGGAGATCACCTACGAGGACTACGAGCCCGGCTTCGGCGACCCGCGCGGCATCGCGCGCACCCACGAGCTGCGCCTGCGCGCCCTCGACGCCACCCCCTCGGCCGCCGAGCTGGCCGGCTTCGCCGCCGCCATGAACGAGCCCGCCCTGCTGACCGCGGCGCCCGGGCGGCTGCGCGAGGCCGGCGTGTTCGGCGTCTGGGACCTACCCGACCGCTCCACGCCCGCCCGCGCCGCGATCGAGGACCGCCTGGACTTCCTGTTCGACCTGTACGTCCGCGAGCGCGAGCAGCGCCGCTGGTACGGGTTCTGGGACTACGGCGACGTCATGCACACCTACGACCCCGACCGCCACACCTGGCGCTACGACGTGGGCGGCTACGCCTGGGACAACTCCGAGCTGTCGCCCGACCTGTGGCTGTGGCTGCAGTACCTGCGCACCGGCCGCGCCGACGTCTTCCGCTTCGCCGAGGCCATGACCCGCCACACCGGCGAGGTGGACGTCTACCACCTGGGCCGCTGGAAGGGCCTCGGCAGCCGGCACAACGTCCAGCACTGGGGCTGCAGCTGCAAGCAGGTGCGCATCTCCAACGCCGCCTACCGCCGCTTCTTCCACTACCTGACGGCCGACGAGCGCGCCGGCGACCTGATGGACGAGCTGAGCGCGCCGGAGGAGACGTTCACGGTCGTCGACCCGCAGCGCAAGGTCCGCGAGGACGTCTACACGCCGGACCCGTCGGCGCTGTCGGTCGGGCTCGGCACCGACTGGGGCGCGCTGGCCGCCGCCTGGCTGACCCGCTGGGAGCGGCACGGCGACGAGCGGGCCAGGGACCGGCTGCTCGGCACGATGGCCGACATCGCCGCGCTGCCGCGCCGCTTCCTGACCGGCGAGGCCCGCATGGACCTCGCCACCGGCCGCTTCGACACCTCGGCCGACAAGATCGCGATCTCCCACCTGTCGTCGCTGTTCGGCCTGCCGGAGATCTGCGCCGAGCTGATCGACCTGGTGGACGTGCCCGGCTTCGAGGCGGCCTGGCTGGAGTACTGCCGCCTCTACCTGGCCCCGCCGGAGCAGCAGGAGGCGGAGACCGGGCAGCGCCTCGGCGGCATCTCGCTGATCCAGGCGCACAGCCGGCTGACGGCGTACGCGGCGGCCCGCACCGGCGACGCCGACCTCGCCGCGTGGGCGTGGCGCAAGTTCGCCCGCGACGAGGGCGACCAGCTCAACAGCAACCCGCTGCAGCGGCAGGAGAAGTGGGAGCTGACCGCCGTGGACGGCCCCGGGGTGCTCATGCCGGTGCTGGAGGCCCCGTTCGTCAGCACCAACGGCGCCGCGCAGTACGGGCTGGCGGCCATCCACAACCTCGCCCTGATCGGCGGGCACCTGAAGGAAGAGGAGGCGGGGACGGCGCGTTAAGCAGAGGTGGGGCTCCCGGACGGCGCTCTACACTGATCGTATGCCTACTCCCGATTGATCAGGCGTAGCACGCCCAAAACCCTTGTTTCCTACCTCGGGAGTGTTTCCGCCACCATGATCATCGCCAATGATATCGAGCTGCGCGCCGGCGCGCGCCTGCTCATCGAGAACGCCTCCTTCCGGGTCAACCCGGGTGACAAGATCGGGCTCGTCGGCCGCAACGGCGCCGGCAAGACCACGCTGACCAAGGTGCTCGCGGGCGAGGCGCTGCCTGCCGCGGGCACCGTCACGACCAGCGGCTCGATCGGCTACCTGCCCCAGGACCCGCGCACCGGCGACCTGCAGGTGCTGGCCCGCGACCGCATCCTGTCCGCCCGGGGCCTCGACGAGGTGCTGCGCGAGCTGCGCGAGGCCGAGCTCGGCATGTCCTCCGCCGACGAGCGCACCCGCGAGCGGGCCGTGCGCCGCTACGGCCGCCTGGAGGACCAGATGCACGTGCTCGGCGGTTACGCCGCCGAGTCGGAGGCCGCCTCGATCGCCTCCAGTCTCGGGCTGCCCGACCGGGTGCTGACACAACCGCTGCAAACGCTTTCCGGCGGTCAGCGCAGGCGCGTGGAATTGGCCCGAATTCTTTTCAGCGGAGCGGAAACTCTCCTTCTCGACGAGCCGACAAACCATCTAGATGCTGACTCAATCGGCTGGCTTCGTGATTTTTTGCGCAGCCATCAAGGTGGCTTGGTGATCATCAGTCACGACGTCGGCCTTCTTGAAGCCACGGTCAACAAGGTCCTGCACCTGGACGCCAACCGCTCGGTGATCGATCACTACAACGTCGGCTGGAAGGCGTACCTCGCCCAGCGCGAGACCGACGAGAAGCGCAGGAAGCGCGAGCGCGCCAACGCCGAGAAGCAGGCGGGCGCGCTGCTGGCGCAGGCCGACAAGATGCGCGCCAAGGCCACCAAGGCCAAGGCCGCCCAGGACATGATGCGCCGCGCGCACCGCCTGCTCGCCTCCACCGAGGAGGAGCGCGTCTCCGACAAGGTGGCGCGGCTGCGCTTCCCCGACCCGCAGCCGTGCGGGCGCACCCCGCTGACGGCCCAGGGCCTGTCCAAGTCGTACGGCTCGCTGGAGGTCTTCACCGACGTCGACGTGGCCATCGACCGAGGTCACCGGGTCGTCATCCTCGGCCTCAACGGCGCGGGCAAGACCACGCTGCTGCGCCTGCTCGGCGGCCTGGAGACGCCCGACACCGGCGAGCTGCGGCCCGGCCACGGCCTGAAGATCGGCTACTACGCCCAGGAGCACGAGACCCTCGACGCCGGCCGCACGCTGCTGGAGAACATGCGCTCGGCCGGGGGCGAGTTCACCGACACCGAGCTGCGCAAGGTGCTCGGCTCGTTCCTGTTCACCGGCGACGACGTCGACAAGCCCGCCGGCGTGCTGTCCGGCGGCGAGAAGACCCGGCTCGCCCTGGCCATGCTGGTGCTCTCCAGTGCCAACGTCCTGCTGCTCGACGAGCCCACGAACAACCTCGATCCCGTCTCCCGCGAGCAGGTGCTCAATGCTCTGAGGTCGTATTCAGGAGCAATCGTCCTGGTGACCCATGACGAGGGTGCCGTTGACGCCCTGTCACCGGATAGGGTGATCTTGCTACCGGACGGAACTGAAGACGCGTGGAGCGACGAATTTTCCGATCTTGTGGCACTTGCCTGATCTTAATTTGAGTGGGTACGGATCTTTTCCCGTGGAGTAGGTAGCCGATCCCGCTGAAATGACTGATCATGGCGGAGTAACGCTGCGGAAGTCCGGCACTACAGGAGGTACTCGTGGCCGAGACACTGAAGAAGGGCACCCGGGTCACCGGGGCCGACCGGGAGAAACTGGCCGGCGATCTCAAGAAGCGCTACGCCGCGGGCGAGAGCATTCGCGCTCTCGCCGCTTCGACCGGTCGGTCCTACGGGTTCATCCACCGCATCCTGAGCGAGTCCGGCGTGACTCTGCGCGGGCGCGGCGGGGCGACCCGAGGCAAGTCCAAGCGCTGACGGCCGCCTCGGAACGTGCGACCGCAGCCGCCCGTCCCTAGTCAGCCAGCCGTCGCGCCCGAGCCAGAACCATATTCTGTAGGCTCGGGCGCGACGGACAGCACTTCGGAGACCGGGAGCGGGCGATGACGGAAGCGCAGGCGCGGCAGCGCGGGGGGAACGCGGAGGACATCTCGGCCGAACGGCTGGCGGAGATCGGAATCCGCTTCGAGGTGGACGGTGAGATAGCGACGATCACGCTGGACCGGCCGGACAAGCGCAACGCACAGACGTTCGCGACCTGGACGGCGCTGGCCGGCATCGGCGAGAGCCTGCCCGAGCAGGTGCGCGTCGTCGTCGTGAAAGGTGAGGGACCGTCCTTCTCGGCAGGCATCGACCTGCGGATGTTCACCCCGGAAGGGGTGCCCGGACAGGGCTCGTTCAGCTCGGCGGCCAGAGGCGGGGACGCGGACTTCGAGCACAGCATCAGAAAGGCCCAGGCGGGGTTCCTGTGGCTGCGCCGGCCGGAGATCGTCTCCATCGCCGCGGTGCAGGGACACGCGATCGGCGCGGGATTCCAGCTCGCGCTGGCCTGCGACCTGCGGATCGTGGCCGACGACGTCAAATTCTGCATGAAGGAGCCGGCCCTCGGGCTGGTGCCGGATCTCACGGGAACCAAACCCCTGGTCGAGCTGGTGGGCCTGGCCAAGGCGATCGACATCTGCCTGACCGCCAGGACCGTGCACGCCGAGGAGGCCATGCGCATCGGCCTCGCGGAGCAGGTGGTCGCCCGCGACGACCTCGACCGGGCGGTCCGCGACAAGGCGGCGCAGCTGCTGTCCACCAACCGGGACGCGGCCGTCGCGACCAAACGGCTCCTGCAGGGCGCGCGGGGGCGCACCCTGGAGGAGCAGGGGGTGGCCGAAGGGCTGGAGCAGGCCGCCCGCATCAAGGCCCTGTTCGGCGGCTGACCGAACCCGCGGGCCGAGCCGGCCGCCGCGGTATTTCGCGCTGAGCTGAGCCGGGAATCGGCCCGCCGCACCCGGCGCTGTGTCCGGGGGACGAGAAGGGACCCCGGATGGCGATGATGGGAGGGGGCTTCGGCCCCCACGTGATGATGTCGCTGCGCCGCGACGAGTCGGTGACCAGGCAGCGGCTGCGGCCGGGCACGGTGCGGCGCATCGCCGGCTACGCGCGCCCGTACACCGCGCAGATCGCCGCGTTCCTGCTGCTCGTGGTGGCGGGCGCGGTGATCGTGATCGCCAACCCGCTGCTGATGAAGGCGATCATCGACGACGGCATCCTGCCCAGGCGGGCCGGCGTCGTCGTCTGGCTGGCCGTCGCGATCGGCGCGCTGGCCCTGGTGGACGCCGGGCTGACGCTGGTGCAGCGCTGGTACTCCGCGCGCATCGGCGAGGGCCTGATCTACGACCTGCGCACCGAGGTGTTCGACCACGTGCAGCGCATGCCGGTCGCGTTCTTCATGCGCGCCCAGACCGGCGCCCTGGTCAGCAGGCTCAACACCGACGTGATCGGCGCGCAGCGCGCGCTCACCAGCACCCTGTCGTCGGTCGTGTCGAACGTGGTCAGCCTGGTCCTGGTGATGGGCGCCATGCTGGCGCTGTCGTGGCAGGTGACGCTGGTCGCGCTGGTGCTGCTGCCGATCTTCGTGGTGCCCGCCAAGTACGTCGGCCGCCGCATGTCCGCCCTGACCCGCGAGCAGATGCAGCTCGACGCCGAGATGAGCTCGGTCACCACCGAGCGCTTCAACGTCGCCGGCGCCATGGTCGCCAAGCTGTACGGCCGTCCGGAGGACGACGCCGCGGTGTTCGGCGGCCGGGCCGCCCGGGTGCGCGACGTCGGCGTCCGGGTCGGCATGTACGGCACCGTCTTCCGCGTCGCCCTCGGCCTGGTCGCGGCGCTCGCCACGGCCCTGGTCTACGGCATCGGCGGCGTGCTCGCGGTCGACGGCTTCTTCGAGCTGGGCACGCTGGTGGCGCTGGCCGCGCTGCTGATGCGCCTCTACGGCCCGCTCACCTCGCTGTCCAACGTGCACGTCGACGTGATGACGGCGCTGGTCAGCTTCGACCGCGTCTTCGAGATCCTCGACCTCAGGCCGATGGTCGCCGAGCGGCCGGACGCCCGCCCCGTCCCCGAGGGCCCGGTGACGATCGAGTTCGACGACGTGCACTTCCGCTACCCGGCGGCCGAGGAGGTCTCCCTCGCCAGCCTGGAGTCCGTGGCCCGCCAGGACACCGGCCCGTCGCAGCCCGTGCTGAAGGGCGTGTCGTTCACCGCCCGTCCCGGGCAGCTCATCGCGCTGGTCGGCCACTCGGGCGCGGGCAAGACCACGATCACCTCGCTGGTCTCGCGCCTGTACGACGTCAACGAGGGCGCCGTCCGGATCAACGGGCTCGACGTGCGCGAGGCCACGCTCGCCTCGCTGCGCGACACCGTGGGCGTGGTCATGCAGGACGCCCACCTCTACCACGACACGATCGGCGCCAACCTCCGCTACGCCCGCCCGGAGGCCACGGAGGAGGAGATCTGGGCGGCGCTGCGGGCCGCGCAGATCGGCGACCTCGTCGAGTCCCTGCCGGACCGGCTGGAGACCGTGGTGGGCGATCGCGGCTACCGGCTGTCGGGCGGCGAGAAGCAGCGCCTCGCGCTGGCCCGGCTGCTGCTCAAGGCCCCCCGCGTGGTGGTGCTGGACGAGGCGACCGCGCACCTCGACTCCGAGTCCGAGGCGGCCGTGCAGGTGGCGCTGAAGACCGCGCTGGAGGGCCGTACCTCGCTGGTGATCGCGCACCGGCTCTCGACGATCAGGGAGGCCGACGAGATCCTCGTCGTGCACGAGGGCCGGGTGGCCGAGCGCGGCGGGCACGAGGAGCTGCTGGCCCGCGGCGGCCTGTACGCCGAGCTCTACCGCACCCAGTTCAGCTCGTCAGGTAGCCCAGCCGCGTGAGCTCCTCACGCGCCACCTTCTCCACCAGCTGCCGGTCCGCCGGGCGCAGCCGGGAGCGCCAGGCGCCGACCTCGGCGTCCCTGCCGTAGAGCGCGACCTTCGACACCCGGGTCTCCAGGTACTCGGCGAGCGCGGCCGCCGCCTGCGCGGGCCGGCCCACCAACTCCTCGTAACGCAGGGTCAGGAGCTGGCCGGCGGGCAGCGCGCGGCGCAGCTCGGCGCTCAGCCGCACCGCGCTGCGCCAGCGCAGCGCGCACTTGCCCGCCGCCGGCATGCCCTTCCAGCGGTCGAGGTGCTCGTCCTTGTTGACGCCGAGGAAGGCGTTGGGGAACTCGGTCCGGCCGCTCAGCATCGCCGGCCGGAACCAGGCCAGGCAGGCCGGGTCGGCGAGCATGGCGGCGGCCACGTCCCTGCCGTCGCGGACGAGCTGCACGAACCGGGCGTCGGGGAAGGCCCGCAGCAGCACCGGCGCGCTGTAGATGAGGTCGGGGCTGCCGTCGCCGAAGCGCACGATCTCGCCGGTGGCCACGCACGGGCCGGCGCCGGTGACGCCGCCCGCCTCCCGGCACGGCGCCGGGCACTGCCCGCACGAGCCGGGCAGCACCTGCCAGGACTCGGCGAGTGCGTCGCGCAGCACCCGCACCGCGCCCGAGGTGCCGGCGATGGACGGCCGGCGGGCGAAGGCGTACACCACGTGCGCCACGCCGGCCCGGCCGATCGTGACGTGGAAGCCCGGGGAGCGTTTGAGCGCGCGGGCCAGGAGGTCCGCGCCGGAGTGCGGGGCGCCCAGCAGGAACACCGGGCGGCGGACCTTGATGCCGTTGACCACGAGGATGTGGGGCGGAAGTCGCATACGCCACCCAAGTGTGACACCGTTTGCCAGGTGAACGAGCCAATGCCGGTGTCGGTCCTGACCGGGGCGGGCATCTCGACCGACTCCGGCATCCCCGACTTCCGCGGGCCGCGGGGCGTCTGGACGAAGAACCCGCAGGCCGAGGCCGACGCCACGATCGACCGCTACCTCGCCGACCCCGAGGTCAGGCGGCGCACCTGGCGCGCCAGGCTCGGCCACGCGGCCTGGAGCGCCGCGCCGAGTGCCTGTCGTGCGGGCTCGTCACGCCGATGGAGGAGGTGCTGAAGCGGGTGGCCGCGGGCGAGGACGACCCGCCGTGCCCGCGCTGCGGCGGCCTGCAGAAGGCCAACACGATCTCCTTCGACCAGTCGCTCAGGCCGGAGGTGCTGGCGGCGGCCCGCGCCGCCGCCCGCTCCTGCGGGCTGTTCGTGGCGGTCGGCACGTCGCTGACCGTGCACCCGGCGGCCGGGCTGTGCGGGGAGGCGCTCGACGCCGGGGCCCGCCTGGTCGTCGTCAACGCCGAGCCGACCCCCTATGATCCCTTCGCCGACCGGGTGATCCGGGAGCCGATCGGCCGGGCGCTGCCGGCCCTCGTCCAGGAGTTGATCGATGCAGCCAGCTGACCTGCGGCCGGGTGACACCGTCGCCATCGTCGCGCCCTCGGGACCGCCCGCCGCGGCCCTGCTGAAGCGGGGCGTCCAGCGCCTCGAAGGGCTCGGGCTGAAGGTGGTGGTCGGCGCGCACGTGCTCGACCGCCAGGAGCTCGACTACCTCGCAGGCGAGGACGCCGCCCGCGCCGCCGACCTGCAGTCCGCCTGGTGCGACCCGGCGGTCTCGGCGGTGTTCTGCTGCCGCGGCGGCTACGGCGCCGGGCGGCTGCTCGGCCTGCTCGACTGGGACGCGCTGCGGGCGGCCGGCCCCAAGGTCCTGCTCGGGTCGAGCGACATCACGGCGCTGCACACCGCGTTCGCGATCGAGCTGGGCGTGCCGACCCTGCACGGCCCGATGCCGGCCTGCGACCTGCTGGCGGGCGAGGACGGCCCCGAGCCGCGCACCTGGGACAGCCTCCAGACGGCCCTGTCGGGCACGCAGGCGAGCGTGCCGGGCGAGCTGGCGCTCGTGCCCGGGCGGGCCGCGGGCGAGCTGTCCGGGGGCAACCTGTCGCTGCTGGCCGCCCTGTGCGGGACGCGGTGGCAGCCGTCCTTCGCCGGGCGGATCGCGTTCCTGGAGGACGTGGGGGAGGAGCCGTACCGGATCGACCGGATGCTCACCCAGTTGCTCCAGGCGGGGGCCTTCGACGGGGTGCGGGGGATCGTGCTCGGCTCGTGGGTCGGCTGCGGCGACCCGTACCCGGTGCTGCGGGACCGGCTGGCGCCGCTCGGGGTGCCCGTGCTGGGCGGCGTCGCGGCCGGTCACGGCTCCCCGCAAATGAGCCTCTGGCTGGGCAGACTTGGGGTTATCGATACCGAATCGTGCTCGCTGACTGGTCCGATCCGCGATGGGGAGCAGGCACCCTAGGAGGGACGAATACGGCAGAAAGGGACACGGCGCGTGAGCTTCTTCAGGCGCGAGCGGGAGCCCGCCCGCAGGTCCGCCGCCGAGGAGGACCTCGACTCGCTGCTCGCGCTCGTGGCCGAGTCCCGCGGCTTCACCTGCGCCTTCGCCCGCGACGGCGGCTCGGTCACGCTGCGGGGGGAGACGACGCTGACGGTCCGGCTCACCGGGCTGCGCCGCGAGGCCGGGCGCCGGGCCAGGGAGGACTGGCCGGTGCTGGTCAGCGAGCACCTGGCGCACGCCGTCGCCACCGCGGGCGAGCTGGACGTCAGCGACCTGGAGCAGGCCGGGCCGCTGCTCCGCACCCGCGTGGAGGCGGTGGACGAGATCGCCGACCTGACCCGCGTCGTGGGCCGCCACCTCAACGCCGACCTGGTGGAGCTGCTGACCGCCGCGGGCCGGCCGGTGCGCCCCGAGGAGGCCGGCTGCTGGCCCGTCCCCACGGCCCGGGCGCTGGACCTGGCCGTGGAGAACGTGCGCCGCGAGGAGCGGCTGCAGGTGGAGCAGATCGAGCTGGCGGGCACCCCGGTGACCCGCCTCACCGGGACGGCGCCGTCGGCCGCCGCGCACCTGCGCTGGCTGGCCGACTACCTGCCGGTGCCGCCCGACGGGGTGCTGGTGGCGCTGCCGGACCCGTACACGCTGCTGCTGCACCCCGTGGACGGCATCGGCGTGGTGCGGGCCATCGAGCGGCTGCGGTTGCACGCCGCCCGCACCGGCGGGCTGAGCCCCCAGGTGTACTGGTGGCACGGCGGGCGGCTGACCCTGATCAGGGCCGACATCGTGGCCAGGGACGGCCAGACGCGCCTGGTGGTGGCCCCGCCGCCGGAGTTCGCCCAGGTGCTGGCCCGCCTGGCGGTCTGAGGCTCAGCCCGTGACGTAGTCCCGCAGGTGCGCGGCCGTCAGCGTGCCGCCGGTCGCGACCAGCTCGGCGGGGGTGCCGGTGAAGACCACCCGGCCGCCGTCGTGGCCCGCGCCGGGGCCGAGGTCGATGATCCAGTCGGCGTGCGCCATCACCGCCTGGTGGTGCTCGATGACGATCACCGTGTTGCCGTCGTCCACCAGCCGGTCGAGCAGGCCCAGGAGCTGGTCCACGTCGGCCAGGTGCAGGCCGGTGGTGGGCTCGTCCAGCACGTACGTCGTCCCGCCCCGCGCCATGTGGATGGCGAGCTTCAGCCGCTGCCGCTCGCCGCCCGACAGCGTGGTCAGCGGCTGCCCCAGCCCCAGGTAGCCGAGGCCCACGGCGGACATCCGCTCCAGGATGCCCCTGGCCTGGCCGGTGGTGAAGAAGGCGGCGGCCTCGGTCACCGACATGGCCAGCACCTCGCTGATGTTCTTGCCGCGCAGCGTGTACGTCAGCACCTCCGGCGTGAACCGCCGGCCCTCGCACTTCTCGCACACCGAGGCCACCTCGGCCATCATCTGCAGGTCGGTGTAGATGAGGCCGATGCCCTTGCAGGCGGGGCAGGCGCCCTCGGAGTTGGCGCTGAACAGGCCGGGCTTGACGCCGTTGGCCTTGGCGAAGGCGGCCCGGACCGGGTCGAGCAGGCCGGTGTAGGTGGCCGGGTTGCTGCGGCGCGAGCCGCGGATCGGCGACTGGTCGGCCACCACCACGCCCTCGCGGCCGGCGACGTAGCCGTGGACGAGCGAGCTCTTGCCGGACCCGGCGACGCCGGTGACCACGGTCAGCACGCCGAGCGGCACGTCCACGGAGACGTCCTTGAGGTTGTGCAGCGTGGCGTGCTCGACGCGCAGCCGGCCGGCCGGCTCGCGGACCTGCTCGCGCAGCCGGGCGCGGTGGCCGAGGTAGCGGCCGGTCAGCGTGCCGGAGGCGCGCAGCCCGTCGAGGTCGCCCGCGTAGCAGACCTGCCCGCCGGCCGCGCCCGCGCCGGGCCCGAGGTCCACCACGTGGTCGGCGATGGCGATGGTCTCCGGCTTGTGCTCGACGACCAGCACCGTGTTGCCCTTGTCGCGCAGCCGCAGCAGCAGGTCGTTCATGCGCTGGATGTCGTGGGGGTGCAGGCCGGCGGTGGGCTCGTCGAAGACGTAGGTGACGTCGGTGAGGCTGGAGTTGAGGTGGCGCACCATCTTGACGCGCTGCGCCTCGCCGCCGGACAGCGTGCCCGACTCGCGGTCCAGGCTGAGGTAGCCGAGGCCGATGCCGACCAGCGAGTCCAGCGTGGCGAGCAGGCCGTCCAGCACCGGCCCGACGGCCTCGTCGCGGAGGCCGCGGACGAACTCCGCCAGGTCGTCGATCTGCATGGCCGAGCACTCGGCGATGGTGCGCCCGCCGACGCGCACCGAGCGGGCGCTCTCGTTGAGCCGGGAGCCGCCGCAGTCGGGGCAGACGGTCAGCCTGAGCGCCCGGTCGGCGAAGGCCCGCGCCGCCGGCTGCAGCGAGTCGAGGTCCTTGCCCAGGTACGACCGGCGCACCCGGACGGCGAGCCCTTCGTAGGTGAAGGTGTTCGAGCCGTACTTGATCTTGGTGGCGGGTTTGTGGAGCAGGTCCTCCCACTGCCGCGGGGTGAAGTCCTTCAGCTTGACGGCGGGGTCGTACAGGCCGGAGGCGGCCAGGACCTGCCAGAGCCAGCTGCCCACGGCGTGGCCGGGGACCTTGACGGCCCCCTCGTTCAGCGACAGCTCCCGGTCGACCAGCGCGTCCACGTCGATCTCCGACGCCTTGCCGAGCCCTTCGCAGGCCGGGCACATGCCCTCGGGCAGGTTGAAGCTGAAGGCGGAGGCGGAGCCGAGGCGGGGGACGCCGACGCGGCTGAAGACGATGCGCAGCATGGTGTGCGCGTCGGTGGCGGTGCCGACGGTGGAGCGGGCGTTGGCGCCCATGCGCTCCTGGTCGACGATGATCGCGGCGCTGAGGTTGTGCAGGGCGTCCACGTCCGGGCGGGCCAGGCTCGGCATGAAGCCCTGCACGAACGCGCTGTAGGTCTCGTCGATGAGCCGGCGCGACTCGGCGGCGACGGTGTCGAAGACGAGCGAGGACTTGCCGGAGCCGGACACCCCGGTGAAGACGGTGAGGCGGCGCTTGGGGAGGTCGAGGGAGACGTCCTTGAGGTTGTTCTCGCGGGCGCCGCGGACCTGGATGAGGTCGTGGCTGTCGGCGGCGGTGTGGTCGTGGCGGTGCGTGGGAACCACGGGACCCCTTGTCGTCGAGGCGTTTATTTATGGCGTAAGGAGTTAGCCGGGACAGACTACCGTACTTCGTACGTTTCGCGTCCTGGAACAGTGCGTGAACCCTCGGTGCCGCCGGCCCTCCTGATCACGAAAAAGTGAGAATTGAAGCGTCAAAGGGGGTTGAGGGGGCGAGGTGGCCGTGCTGGAGGCGCTGGGGCGGCTGGTGGAGTTCCTCGGCGGGGTCGGGCCGGTCCTGTTCGGGATCGTGCTCCTGCTGGTGGCGCCGTACGTGGACCGGCTGCTGGTCCGCCGCAAGCGGATCGGCTTCCGCGTCCTGTACAACTCCAAGATCGGGCTGAGCGGCGAGCTGGACGGCGGCCCCGACCCCAACGAGTCCGGGCCGCCGCAGCTCCGCGCCCTCGCCAGGACGCTCGACCGGATGAGCATCGTGGTCATCCGGGTCCGCAACAGCGGCAGCTACGACATCGGCCCCGACGACTTCGACCGGCCGCTGTCGTTCACCTTCGGCGGCCGGCTGGTCTGGAACGCCCGCGTCTCCGACGCCAGCACCCCCGAGCTGCGGCAGCGGCTGCGCAGGAGCCTGCGCTTCTTCCGCGACGTCCGCGACGAGGACAAGCCCGCCAGGGAGGACCTGACGACGGTCAGGCGGCGCTTCTCCGACCGGATGGCCCGCCTGCTCGGGCAGGCGCAGGGGCAGGGGCAGGGGCAGGAGGAGCCGCCGGAGCCCGAGTGGCACGGCGTGCGCCTGGACGGGCTGCGGCTCAGGCGCGGCGAGAAGGCCAAGCTGGTCGTCGTCCTGCGCGAGCCGGGCCAGGGGGACGGGGAGCTGACCAAGGAGGTCGAGCAGGGCGGCAAGCTCAAGGACGCCGGCATCGTCCGCGACGAGCGCGAGCGCCGCCTGGTCACGCTGCCCCGGGTCAGCGCCGTCCTGGTCGTCCTGCTGAGCGGCGTGCTCGTGCTCAGCCGCCTGTCCGGGCCGGTGGACGCGACCATCGCCTGCGCGCCGGGCGAGCTGCGCGTGGTCGGCTCCACGGTGGTCATGCCGGCGATCAGGGCGGTGGCCGAGGAGTACGCCAGGGCGTGCGGAGGCGACACCCGGGTCAGCACCGAGGCGAGCGGCTCGATCGAGGGCGTGCGCCGGCTGGTGGAGGGCGCGCCGGGCGGCGACGTCCTCGCCCTGTCCGACGGCCGCAGCCGCCACCACGACCGGCTGCACGCCGAGAAGCTGGCCATCGTGCCCTACCACGTCGCCGTCAACGCCGGGGTGGGCCTGACCACGATCACCCTCGCCGACCTGCGCAAGATCAACAGCGGCGCCTACACCGACTGGAAGCAGCTCGGCGCCGGGACCAGCCTGCCCATCCGCATCATCGGCCGCGACCACGACTCCGGCACCCGCCAGCTCTACGAGGACGAGGTGCTGGGCACCGGCGAGAACGTGCTGTCCTCCGACGACTGCCTGACCAAGGACCGCAACGCGGCCGCCCCCGTCATCCGCTGCGAGCGCGACGGCAACGCCGAGGTCGTGCGCCTGATCAGCACGATCCCCGGCGCACTCGGCTACGCCGACGCGCCCTCGCTCACCGAGGCCCGCCGCGCCGGCACGGTCACCGCCCTGACCCTGGACGGCACCGCGTTCGACGCCTCCACCGCCGTCGAGTCCGGCTACCCGTTCTGGACGGTCGAGTACGTCTACGCGCGCGAACGCCCCCGCGCCGGGTCCGCGGCGGCGGGGTTCCTGGCGTTCGCCCGGGCGCATCCGCTGGCCCAGGTGCGGCTGACGGCGGCGGGCTTCAAGCCGTGCGTGACCAAGGAGGGCATGGAGGAGATGTGCGGCCTGCGCTGAGCGCGCCCGTCACGCCGGCAGCGGGTTGGCGTGGCGGTGGTGCAGGCCGATCACCGGGATCTCGTGCAGGCTGCCCGAGTACAGGAACTGGGTCATGCCGATGAGCAGCCGCCGCACGTCCTCCTGCGGGCGCACCACCAGGCGCAGGAACTGGCTGGTGGTGCCGAGCTTGTTGCCGCACTCGCGGACGTACACGCCGTGCTCGGTCAGCAGGTGGTCGCGCAGCGGCACCCCGTCGTGCCCCGGCGGCAGCTTGACCAGCAGGAAGTTGCCCTGCGAGGCGAACACCGAGAGCCCCGGCATGGTGCTGAGCTGCTGGAACATCGCTCGCCTGTCGTTGGACAACCGCCGCAGGCTCTCCTGGTACTCGGCGCCGAACTGCTTCATGAGGAACACCATGACCTCGGCGAAGGAGTTGAGGTTCCACTTGGGCAGCGCGGCGCGCACCCGCCCGGCCAGGGCCGGGTTGGCCACCAGATAGCCGAAGCGGATGCCGTGCAGGCCGAAGTTCTTGCCCAGGCTGCGCAGCACGATCACGTTCGGCCGGACCGCGGCCTCGGCCGCCACGCCCAGGTACGGCTCGGCGTCCACGAACTCGCCGAACGACTCGTCGATGACGACGAGGTCGAGGTCGATCAGCTCGTCCATGAGCCGCACGACCTCGTGCTTGGGCAGGTAGCCGCCGTCGGGGTTGTTGGGGTTGCAGATGACCGCCACCCGCGAGCCCCGGGCGCGGACGAAGGAGACGAAGTCGTTGACGTCGAGGGCGAAGTTGCGGCTCTCCAGCAGCGGGTACATGTCGACCCGTTTGCCGGTCTCCAGCGGCTGGTCGGTCCACCGGCCGAAGGTCGGGATGGGCACCGCCAGGCTCTCGCGCACCAGCAGGTGGTCGATCCAGGTGATCAGCTCGGTGGAGCCGTTGCCCATGGCGACCGTCTGGGGGTGCAGGCCGAGCGTGGAGCACAGCTCGGCGGTGATCGTGCCGGCGTCGCTCGGGTAGAACTTCAGTATCGTCTCCAGATTCCTCCCGAGGTGCTCGAAGATCTCGGGCGTCGGGAAGTACGGGTTGCACGGTATGCAGAAATCCACCGGTGCGCGCTCTCCGGACGAGCCACGCAGCAGGGTGAAGTACGACGGGCTGTGCGCCTGTGTACGCAGAAGGCTGAGCTCCACGACACCTCCATGGAACACGTGTCCGATGTGTGGAGATACGCGCGAATCCGGGAAGTGGTTCATGAGATCTGGCGGGTCCTGCTCACCGTCAGGATCGCGATGTCGTCGCGCGGCGGGGCGCCGGTGAAGCGGCGCACGTCCGCGCCCACGCTCTCGGCCAGCCGCGCGGGCGGGCGGCGGGCCCAGGCGCGCAGGCGCGACAGCAGGGGGTAGAACGCGCCGTCGCGGTCGCGGGCCTCGGTGACGCCGTCGGTGCACAGCAGCATCGTCGCCCCCGTGGGGAAGGCGAACCAGGTGGCCCGGGGCGGCCCCGGGGCCAGCCCGTCCAGGCCGAGCGGCACGGAGGGCTCGCCGAGCGAGGCCTGGTAGGCGCGCCCGTTGTGGACGACGTACGGGGCGATGTGCCCGCAGTTGACCGCCTCCACCACCGGGCCGCGGCCGATGTCCAGCACCAGGGCCGTCACCAGGCGCTCGGGCTCGCCGCTCCGGCCGGCGCCCATGTTGTGGCGGGCCACCGCCGACTCCATCGCCTCCACCACCCCGAGCAGGGTGGCCTCGCGGTAGGCGGCCTCCCTGAAGGCCCCGAGCGCGGCCAGGGCGGTGCCGATGGCGGGCAGGCCCTTGCCCTGGACGTCGGCGATGAGCAGGCGGGTGCCGTAGGGGGAGGCGGCCACCTCGTACATGTCGCCGCCCACCATCGCGTCCTCCTCCACCGGCTGGTAGAGGCCGTCCACGACGACGTCGCCGGTGCGCAGCGGCAGCGGGCGGACGATCTGCCGCTGCAGCGCCGCCGCGGCCGAGCGCAGCCGGTGCACCTCCTCCTCGCGGCGCACCCGGTAGCGGCAGCCGAGCACCGCCACCACGCCGAACAACGCCGCGAACGCGGCGAGCAGCAGGTTGTCGTCGGGTTCGGCGTGCAGGTAGGCCAGGGTGCCGACGATCACCAGCACCACCCACACCGAGGCGAACGCGGTCTGCCGAACGGTGCCGAGGCCCGACACGATCGACGGCAGGAAGATCAGCAGCGGGAGCAGGCGCACCGCCGTGCCGGTGTAGGCGTCGAGCGCGATGAGCGCCGCGGTGACGCCGAGGAGCGCCACGAAGAACACCGGCGCGGGCAGGCGGGGGCCCACGCGCCGCCGTTCCATGCCATTCGCCACGGCCGTCCCTCATTCCGTGCCGTCGTTCCGCCGTCCGGGTGATCGTGCCCCGCCGGGCGGGTGCGGAAAACAACGCGGAGGCCGCGGTCGGAAAGCCCGCCGGGGCGAAATGGCCGCCATTAATCAGGCGGGAAATGCCGCCGCCGCGGCCGGGCTGTGCAGCCATGATATGCCCGCGACTACAGAAAGTAAACGGCCGTGACTCGCATCGAGGGATTTGCCGTTTTTGGTGGGGATATTTCCGGCGCTTGGGATAGCTGAGTGTGACTATTTCTCATCGGGGAACGCATTGACAGAAGTAAACGATCTTGTAAATATCTGTGTTACCCGCATTCCGAATTTTGGTCGTCACGAGAAAGGGGAACGTGTACATGGGCGAGCCCGGCACGTTGCAAGACCGCGAGTGGACCCTGGTGCCGGCCGTGGTCGTCCGGAGCGCCGGGTTCCCCTGGGAGCTCGTCCAATCCCTGGCCTACCCCAGGGCCGCCGAGACCGCGGCGGCCGTCGCGCTGCTGGAGAGCCGGGCCCTCGGCCTGCTCGCCGCCGCGCCGGCGCGCCGCGAAGCCCGCCCGGCCGGACCGCACGCCGCCCGGGCGGGCACCCTCAGGCTGCCGCGTGGGCTGCGCGGCCGGCTGCGCCGCCTGCGTCCCCTGCCGCCCGGCACCCCCGGCCCCGAGGACTGGCTGGCCGACTGGAACCACGTCACCGGCCTGCTGGAGGAGGCCAGGCTCGCGCTCGCCGAGGAGGTCGCCGCCGACGCCGCCCTCGCCCGGGCCGCCGCCACCGGCCTCGCCACCGACGAGCGCTTCCTCGAAGCCCTCGTCTGCTCCGCCCCCGCCGCCTACCGCGACCTGCGCCGCGGCCCCGCCGACCCGGCCCGGCTCGCCCCCCACGTGCAGTGGCTGGCCACCCGCGCCGCCCCCACCGGCTTCCACGCCCCCGAGGGCGCCGGCCGCGTCGAGCCCGCCCTCGCCAGCGGCTACACCTGGGCCGGGCACCGCGAGCTGACCCGCCGCGTCGCCTACCCGGCCGCCCGCGTCGGCGAGGCGCTGCACCAGCGCGTCCTCGCCGACCTCGCGCTGGTCGCCGGGCTCGTGCCCCGCAGACGCGCCGGCACCGCGCCCCCGGCCGACGGCGCCGCCTTCGCCGCCCGCTGCGACGGCCGCCGCACCGTCGCCGAGATCGCCGCCGACTGCGGCATCAGTCTGGAGCGGGCCTCGGCCGCCCTCGCCGTCGCGGTGCGCCGCGGACTGCTCACCCACGACCTGTGGCCGCCCGCCACCGTCGCCGACCCGGTCGCCTGGCTCGGCGAGCGGCTGCCCGGCGACGACGAGCCCGCCGTCCCCGACCGGGGCCTGGTGCCCGCCAGGGGCGTGCCCGCCCAGCGGCGGCGCGCGCTCGCCGGCGCCCGCGCCACGACCGGCACCGACCTGCCCGCCGGGCGGCGCGTCCGCGAGATCGCCGCGCTGCTGGAGCGCTACCCCGCCGCCTCCCCCGAGGTGAAGCTGGCCGTGCAGAGCCGCATCGAGGCGCTGACCGGCGGCGCCCAGCGCGCCGGGCGCGACGAGCGGAGCGGCGCGCGGGTCATCGTGCGCGAGGCCGCGGCCGGCACCCTGCGCACCTACACCCCGGCGGCCCTCGCCGCCGCCTGCGCGAACGCGTGCCCGCCGCGCTCGCCCCGCTCGCCGAGGAGGCCGAGCTGACCCGGTGCGCACCAACCGGCTGCTCGCCGCGCGGCTCGGCGCCGGCTGCTTCGAGCTGGCCGAGGCGCTGCGCGCGGCCGGCGACCTGGAGGTGCGGCCCGGCGACCGCATCGCCGAGCTGGTCCGCGCCGCGCCGCCCGGCGCCGACGTCCTCGACCTGGCCGGCGTGTTCGGCGAGCCCGTCCCGCCCGCCCTGCCCGGTGCTCTGCGCGGCCGACGTCATGGTCGCCGCGCCGTCGCTGGAGGCGTACGAGGGGCCGCACGCCGCTGGTCCTCACCGCCCTGCACGACACGCCCCGCCTCGCCGCATGGGGCCGCCGCCCGGCCGCGACGGCGCCGCGCTCGTCGCCGAGCGGGACGCCGCCGTCGCCCGCGTGCTCGACGGCCGCACCGTGCTCAACGTCGTCTCGCGCGCGCCGACGGCCTGCCCGCGCTGGAACTGCCCGGCCCCGTCCTGGAGCACGGCGGCGCGGCCGCCGACCCCCGGCGGCACCGGCTCGGCCTCGGCGACCTCTACGTGCACAGCGACGGCCGCCGCGCCGTGCTGCGCGCCAAGGAGAGCGGGGAGCCGCTGCTGCTGCACAACGGCGAGCTCGGCAGCGCCCTGCACACCGCGCTCGCGCTGCCCAGGATCCGCCCGCCCGCGCTGCCCGACCTGCCCCACCTGCCCCGGCTCACCTGGGGCAACGTCGTCCTCGCGCGGCGGCGCTGGCGGCTGGCCAGAGGCGCGTCCGAGGCGTTGCGGCACGCCGGCGGCGACCGCGACCTGCTGCTGGCCATGGCCCGGCTGCGCGAGGCGCACGGCCTGCCCCGCACCTTCTTCGCGGCCGCCGCCCCGGCGGCCGGGGCCGGTGAGCGGCGCTCGCTCTACGTCGACACCCGCGCCCCCGCCCTCGTCAGCGAGCTGGCCGCGCTGTCGGCCGCCGCCGACGGGCTCACGCTCACCGAGACGCTGCCCGGCCCCGGCGACTGCTGGCTGCGCGAGGGCGGCCTCCGCTTCGCCGCCCAGCTCCGCTGCGTCTACCTGCGGCCCGCCGGGCGGCCCGACACCGGCCCGTGCCCCTACCCCTGGACGGAGGAACGCGGTTGATGGACGTCCTCGTCGTCCCCCCGCTCGCCGACCTCACCACCGAGGTCGTGCCGCCCGCCGGCATGGCGCTGCTCGACCTCGGCGAGCACCTGGTCAGGCGGCTCGCCGACCCCGCCCGGCTGCGGGCCGCCGCCGACCGGCACGCCGGGGGGCCGCTGACCGCGCTGTTCGGCCGGGCCGCGGCCGCGATCCTGGAGCGGCGGGCGTACGACGACGCCTGCCTGCGGGCCGTCGGCACCGCGCTCGGGCTCGCCGCCGACCCCGCCGTCCGGCTCGCCGTGGACGGGCTGGAGCTCACCGAGGGCAGCCAGGAGAGCAGCCGCGACGTGCTCGGCGCCGCCCTGCGGTGCGAGCTGTTCGCACCCGAGATCGAGCTGGCCCGGCGGGTGGTGGCCGGGCGGCGCGCGCACGTGGCGGTGGACTGCGCCGACCAGCTCCCCGCGGCGTTCGCGCTGGTCGCGGCGCTGGGGGAGAGGGTCACGTTGTGCGGCCGGTATGTGGCCGAGCACCGCGGCGCGCTGCGCCGGGTCCCCGAGCTGTCGGCAGTGCGGTGGGGAAGCTGGTCGCCCGAACGGGTGATCAGGCCGCGCTGGTACGGCGGCTCGCCGGGCCCGGCGCGGCGAAGACCCGGAGGGACCGGCGAGGACGGTCCGGCGGCCGGCTCGGGACGCGGGGGCGTCGAGCCGGTGCGCTGGATCGACGACGACCGGCCGCTGCCGGGCGACGGGGCGGCGTGGGCGGGCCGGCTGGACGCCGCCCGCGCCGCGGCCCTCCCGCCGGAGGCGCTGGCCCGCTGCCGGGGCCTGACCGTGATGGTCACCCGGGCCGACTTCCTGGGCGCGGCCACCGGCCTGACCGGCGCCACCGTCGACCTGCGCCGGCTGCCGGCCGCGCTGCCGCCGGGCGTGCCGGTCACCGCCGAGCTGGCGGTCGGCGCGCCCGGCGTCACCGCCGAGGCCGCGGGGGAGTCGGCGGAGCTGCTGGCGGAGGGGGCCGCCGGGGTGCGGCTCGGCGGGGTGCGGGCCTACCGGCTGGGCGTGCGGACGCCCTGGACGGCGGGCGCCCTCGTCCGGCTGCCGCCCGCGCCCGGGCACGACCTGGCCCGGTGGGCGGAGTTCGAGGCGCCGGGCACGATCCCGCCGCAGCAGGTCGCGATCCTCGTCCGGCGCTGGCAGGAGCGCCTGCCCGGCCTGCCGCCCGGCCGCCTGGCGGCCTGCACCGTCGCCGGGCCGGCCGTCCCGGGGCCGCCGGGCGCGGCGTGGGACCCCTGCACGGAGGTCGTCGCCGGGGCCGGCCCCGACGGGCGGGGGCCGGGGACGTTCGCCGTCAACCTGCGCTCGGGCCGCTCGATCCGGCTGCACCACCTCCTGGTCGTCCCGGTCAGCCGCCTGGCCGCCGACCCGCACGCCCTCGACGGCCTGGCCGAGCCCGCCCGCCGCCGCCTCACGGCCGAGCTGGCGGCGGCCGGAGTTCTGCGGTAGCCGGTGGACAGGGCACCCAGGCGCGTCGGGCACCATGGAAGACGTGACACAAGGCACCACGGAGGCGTCCCTCAGCAGCCTGAACGAGCTGGTCGCCGGGGGCGGCGTGGCGGTGCTGAGCGGGGCCGGCCTGTCCACCGAGTCGGGCATCCCCGACTACCGAGGCCCCACCGGCCGCTCCCGGCGCGCCGAGCCGATGACCTACCAGCGGTTCCTGGGCAGCGCCGAGGCCCGGCAGCGCTACTGGGCGCGCAGCCACGTCGGCTGGCGGCAGATCGGCCTGGCCCGCCCCAACACCGGCCACCTCGCCGTCGCCGCGCTGCAACGGCACGGCCTGGTCACCGGCATCGTCACCCAGAACGTCGACGGCCTGCACCAGGCGGCCGGCGCCCGCGAGGTCATCGAGCTGCACGGCGGCCTCGACCGGGTCGTCTGCCTGAGCTGCCGCGAGCGCAGCCCGCGCGCCGAGCTCGACCGCCGCCTGCGCGCGGCCAACCCCGGCTGGGCCGCCACCAGCGACGTCGTCAACCCCGACGGCGACGCCGTGCTCAGCGACGCCCAGGTCGCCGGGTTCCGCGTGGTCGACTGCGCGGCCTGCGGCGGCCTGCTCAAGCCGGACGTGGTGTTCTTCGGCGAGAACGTGCCCCGCCCGCGCGTCGAGCAGTGCTTCGCCGTCGTCGAGCGGGCGCGGGCGCTGCTCGTGCTCGGCTCCTCGCTGGCCATCCCGTCCGGGCTGCGCTTCGTGCGGCGGGCCGCCGCGCTCGGCGTGCCCGTCGCGATCGTCAACCAGGGCCCCACCGGCGGCGACGCCCACGCGCGGCTCCTGGTGGACGCCCCGCTCGGCGTCACCCTGAGCGGCCTGGCCCGCCGGCTCGGTGCACAATAGGGCGCATGCCCGCTCGACCGTGCCCCTGCGGCCTGCCCGCCGCCTACGACGACTGCTGCGGCCGGCTGCACCGCGGCGAGGCGGCGGCCGCCACCGCCGAGCAGCTCATGCGCTCGCGTTTCAGCGCGTTCGGCGTGGGCGACACGGCGTACCTGCTGCGCACCTGGCACCCCGGCGCCCGCCCGGCCCGGCTCGACCTCGACCGGCGGGTGCGCTGGACCAGGCTGGAGGTCCTGGAGACCAGCGGCGGCAGCGTCGTGCACACCGAGGGCACGGTCCGCTTCCGCGCCCACTACCTGGAGCGCGGGCGGCCGGGCGAGATGGAGGAGCACAGCCGTTTCGTCCGGGTGGACGGCCGCTGGGTGTACGCCGGCGCGCTGTGAGGCGTGCTGCGGGCCGGGCTCACTCGGGGCTCACTCGGGCTTGCGCGCCACCGCCCCGACGAAGGTGTGGTACGTGATGCCCGGCGTGGCCTGGTCGCTGTCGTCCGGCCGCCACTCCGGCAGCGGCACCAGGCCAGGCTCCAGCATCTCCAGCCCGTCGAAGTAGGCCAGGATCTCCTCCCGGGTGCGCCACCGCCCGGTGCCCATCGTCTCGTTGAACACCTTCTCCGCCGCGTACGCCTGCCGCGACACCTCGGGCAGCTCGGGCCCGGGGTTGTGGAAGTGGGAGACGGCGAGGTAGCTGCCGGGGGCCAGCCGGTCCATGAGCCGCCGGGTGATGCCGCGCGGGTCCTGCTCGTCGGACAGGTGGTGCAGGATGCCGAACATCAGCAGCGCCACCGGCCGGTCGAAGTCGATGAGCCGCCGCACCTCGGGGTTGTGCAGGATGCCCTGCGGGTCGAGGACGTCGGCCTCGACCACGGTGGTGGTGTCGTCCACGGCCAGCAGCGCCCGCCCGTGCACCAGCACGATCGGGTCGTGGTCGACGTAGACGACGTGCGCGCCGGGCGCGACGGACTGGGCGATCTCGTGCACGTTGCCCTGCGTCGGCAGGCCGGAGCCGAGGTCGAGGAACTGCCGGATGCCGGCCTCGCCCGCCAGGAAGCGCACCACCCGGCCGAGGAACTCGCGGTTGGCGCGGGCCGCCTGGGGCGCGTCCGGCGCGACCTCCATCGCCCGCCGCGCCGCCTCCCGGTCGGAGGCGTAGTTGTCCTTGCCGCCGAGGATGAAGTCGTAGACCCGCGAGACGCTGGGCCTCGACGTGTCGATCCCGCGCGGCGCGCGCTCCTGCTCGCTGTCGGCCACCGTCGGCTCCCTCTTGCTGCCAGGCCCGTGCGGGCGTTGCGCATGATCGTACGACGCCGGACCTGAGGAGTTCTCCTGTTTCCGGCATTTGCCCCGATCAGGCGGACTCCCGTACCACCAGCTCGGTCGGCAGCACCACCGGGCCGACCGGCTCCGCGCCGTCCAGCAACGCGAACAGCAGCCGCATCGTCTCCTGCGCCATCTCGGCTAGCGGCTGCCGGATCGTGGTGAGCGGCGGATGCGTGGAGACCGCCACCGCCGAGTCGTCGAACCCGCCCACCGCCACGTCGTCCGGCACCCGCCGGCCGGCCGCGCGCAGCGCCGCGAGGGCCCCGGCGGCCATCAGGTCGGAGGCCACGAACACGGCGTCGATGTCGGGGGAACGCTCCAGCAGCTCGCCCATCGCGCGCTCGCCGCTGGCCTGCGTCCAGTCGCCGTGCGCGATGAGCCGCTGGGTGGCCTTGCGGCCCAGCACCTCGGCGAAGCCCTCCAGACGCTGGATGCCGCCCGGCGTGTCCATCGGACCGGTGATCATCGCGATGCGGCGGCGGCCCTGGCGCACGAAGTACTCGGTCATCTGCCGGGCGCCCAGCCGCTCGTCGGCGGCGGCGTACGGGATGACGCTCTCGTGCCCGATCACCGCGCCGCACGACACCGCGGGCGGCCCGCCCCGGCCGAGCATCTCGACCAGGGGGTCGCCGGCGTGCGTGGAGACCAGCAGCACCCCGTCGGCGTGGCCGCCGCGCACGTAGCGGGCCACCCGCTCGCGGTCGCCCTCGTCGCCGGCCAGCATCATCACCAGCGACATGTCCCGCTCGGCGAGCGCCCTGATCGCGACCCGGATCATCGTGCTGTAGTTGGGGTCCTCGAACAGCTTCTCGTGCGGCTCCGACAGCACCATCACCACCGACCCGGTGCGCTGGGTGACCAGGCTGCGCGCGGCGCGGTTGACGACGTAGCCCGTCTCGGAGATGGCCCGCTCGATCGCCACCCGCGCGGCGGGGCTGACGTACTTGTCCCCGTTGAGCAGGCGGGAGACCGTGCCGCGGGACACGCCCGCGGCCGCGGCCACATCGTGGATCGTAGGGCGTTTCATTTCACGGCTCCGGAGGACAGGTCGGTCCTCCAGTATCGCTGCATCGTGAGGAACAGCGCGATCAAGGGGACGATCGACAGGAACGCCCCCGTCAGGATGAGGTTGTAGAGCGCCGGCTGGTTGGCCCCGGCCGCGAGCAGCGTGTAGAGGCCGACCGTGAGCGGGAACTTGCCGTCGTCGCCGAGCATGATGAACGGCAGCAGGAAGTTGTTCCAGATCGCCACGAACTGGAACAGGAAGATCGTCACCATGCCGGGCGTCATGAGCGGCAGCGCCACCCGCGCCATCAGCCGCCCCTCGCCCGCGCCGTCGATCCTGGCCGCCTCCAGCAGCGAGTCGGGGACGGCCGCGGCGGCGTAGACGCGGGCCAGGTAGATGCTGTACGGATGCAGGATCTGCGGCAGCAGCACCGCCCAGTAGGTGTCGGCCAGCCCGAACTTGCTGAACAGCAGGTACTGCGGGATCGCCAGCACCACGGCGGGCACCAGGATGCCGCCGATGAGCACGGTGAAGATGGCGTCCCTGCCGGGGAAGCGGTACTTGGCCAGCGCGTAGCCGGAGACCGCCGACACCGCCGTGGACAGCAGCGCGCCCCCGCCCGCGTACAGCAGCGTGTTGCCCGCCCACAGCCAGAACACGCCGTCCCGGTAGGCGAAGAGCTGCTCGACGTTGCTCAGGAAGCCGGTCCCGAACGACAGCGTCGGCGTGCTGAACAGCTCGCTCGGCGACTTGGTGGCCGCGAGCAGCACCCAGCACACCGGGAACAGGCAGTAGACGGCCCCGAGCAGCAGCAGCGCGGTCGGCGCGACGCCCCACGGCCGGTGGCCGGCCGCGCCCCTCGCCCGGCGCCCGCCGCGGCGCCGGCGCGCCGCTGCGGGCGCGGTGGTGAGCCCGGCCATCAGCCCTCCTCGAAGGCGCGGTCGCGGACGACGCGCAGGAACCCGAGCGACAGGACGAGCGAGATCGCCGCGATGACGATCGAGGTGGCGGCGGCCGAGTAAAGGTCGCCGGTGACGAACGCGTCGCGGTAGACCTTCATGAGCGGGCTCCAGGTGGAGCTGATGGTGTTGGTGAGCGGGCGCAGCGTGGTGGGCTCGGTGAACACCTGGATGGTCGCGATGATCGAGAACACGGTGGTGAGGATGATCGCCGGGGTCAGGATCGGGATCTTGACGCGGAGCGCGATCTGCAGCTCGGAGGCGCCGTCCAGCCGCGCGGCCTCGTACAGGTCGCGGGGGATGGCGCGGAGCGTGGTGTAGAGGGCGAGCATGTTGAAGCCGGTGCCGCCCCACACCGCCACGTTCGCCATGGAGTAGGTGACGGTGGACGCGCCGAGCAGGTCCACGTCGAGCACGTCGCGGAGCGGGCTGAGCGAGGGCAGGTACAGGAAGCCCCACAGCAGGGTGGCGGCCACCCCGGGCACGGCGTACGGCAGGAAGATCGCGATGCGGGAGAAGCGGGCCAGCCGCACCCGCGCGGAGTCCAGCAGCAGCGCGAACAGCAGCGCCAGGCCCAGCATGACGGTCAGCACCAGCGCGCCGTACCCCAGCACCCGCAGCCAGCCGTGCCACAGCTCGGCGTCGCCGAGCGCGGCGGCGAAGTTGTCGAGACCGACGAACACCTCCCGCCGCGCCCCCTTCCCGAGCCCGAGCCCCGACACCCGGGTCCTGCGCATGGCCAGGTACACCGTGTAGCCGATGGGCACGGCGAGGAACAGCGTGAACAGCACCATCGCCGGGGTCAGGAAGAGGTACGGCCAGGCGTTCCTTCTGGAGTGGCTCATTGCGCGATCTGGAAGCCGGACTTGCGCATGTCGGCGACCGTGGCGTCCTGCATGGCCTGCACGGCGGCGGAGAAGGACGACTTGTTCTGCACGGCCTTGTCGAAGGCGTCCTTGAAGGCGTTGTAGGTGACGCCGACGTTCGGGCCGAAGGTGAAGCCGCGCGCCCCGGCCGAGACGGCGGCGGCCTGCTGCCAGAAGTCGGGCTGGTCGGCGAAGTACTCGGGGGCCTCGCCGAGCGCCGACTGCGCCTTGGTGGCCGCCGGGTAGATCGCGGCCTCCTTGACCAGCAGCTCCAGCGCGGCCGGGTCGGTGTTGAGCCAGGTGGCGAACCGGGCCGCGGCCGCCTTGCTGGGCGTCTTGGCCGACACGGCGGTGGACGAGCCGCCCCAGAAGCCGCTGAAGCTCTCGCCGGCGTTCCACTGGGGGAGCGGGGCGGCGGCCCACTTGCCCTTGGCCTTGGGGGCGTTGGTCGACAGCACGCCCGGCGCCCACACCGCCGACGGCCAGGTGAGCAGCTTGCCGTCGTTGAGCGCCTTGTTCCACTCAGGGGTGAAGTACGGCATGTCGTCGATCGCGCCCTCCTTCACCAGGCCGCCCCAGTAGTCGGCGACCTTCCTGGTGGCCTCGTCGGCGATGTTCACCTTCCAGGACTCGCCGCTGATCGACCACCACTGGGCGCCGGCCTGCTGGGCGAGCCCTGTGAACGCTCCCGGGTCCTTGCTGGAGAACGTGCCGAGGTGGACGCCGGGGTCCTTCCTGCGCACCGCGCGGGCCGCGTCGGCGTACTCCTGCCAGGTCTTCGGCACCTCGATGCCGTACTTGTCGAACAGGTCCTTGCGGTAGAAGAGCATCATGGGGCCGCTGTCCTGCGGGACGCCGTAGACGCCCTCGGTGCCGAGCGTGACCAGCCGCCACAGGCCCTCGGAGAACTCGCCCTGGATCGCGGCGGTCTCCGCCTTGAGGTCGGCGACGGCGTCGGCGGCGATGAACGACGGAAGGTGCTGGTACTCGGCCTGCACCAGGTCGGGCGGGTTGCCGGCCTTGGCGGCGGTGAGGTACTTGGCCGCCGCGTCGTCGCCGCCCGCCTGCTTGCTGACGGTGACCTGGATGTCGGGGTGCGCCTGGTTCCAGACCGCGACGATCTTGTCCATGTTGGGGGCCCAGGTCCAGTACGTGAGCTTGACCGGTCCCTGGGCGGCGGCGGAGGCCGGGCTCTGCGCCGCCTCGGTGCTCCGGGGGGCGGGCTCGCCGGACCCGCAGGCGGCGAGGGCGGCCGTGAGTGCGACGGCCAGTGCTGCTCCAAGGCGGTGGGCGCGCATGCGTACCTCCGTAAGGTTCTGTGAACGTGCACAGAGTGGAACAGCGCAGAAATGTCCGTCAAGAGGCGTTACGTTCTCGTTAATCCGCTGATCGACGGGGGCTGTTCCCTTGGCGGCCGGAATGGGATTACTGTGCACGTTCACAGAAGCTTTCCAAGGGGGATGGATGTATCCGGAGCGTCCGGCCGGCCTCGCCTTCGGCGGGGACTACAACCCGGAGCAGTGGCCGCGCGAGGTCCTCGACGAGGACGTGGCCCTCATGCGCGAGGCCGGGGTCAACCTGGTCAGCCTCGGGATGTTCTCGTGGGCGCTGATGGAGCCGGAGGAGGGGCGCTACACGTTCGGCTGGCTGGATGAGATCCTCGACCGGCTGCACGCCGGCGGGATCTCGGTCGACCTGGCCACGCCCACGGCCGCGCCGCCCGCCTGGTTCGTCGCCGCGCACCCCGACGTGCTGCCGGTGACCAGGGAGGGCGTGCGCATCGGGTTCGGCGGGCGGCAGAGCGCCTGCTCCAGCGCGCCCGCCTTCCGCGAGGCGACCGCGCGGGTGGTGCGCGCGCTCGGCGCGCACTACCGCGACCACCCCGCCGTGGTCATGTGGCACGTGCACAACGAGTACGGCGCGCCGCTCGGCGAGTGCTACTGCGAGCACAGCGTCACCGCCTGGCGGGCCTGGCTCCGCGCCACCTACCGCGACCTGTCCGCGCTCAACGACGCCTGGGGCGCCACCTTCTGGGGCCAGACCTACACCGCCTGGGACCAGATCGACGCCCCCCGCTTCAACCACACCGTCGTCAACCCCGCCCAGCGCCTCGACTACGCCCGCTTCAGTGACGGCCAGCACCGCGAGCACTACGCGCTCCAGCGCGACATCCTGCGCGAGCTCACCCCGCACCTGCCCGTCACCACCAACTTCGCCGGCACCGTCAACTGCAAGTCCACCGACCTGTGGCGGTGGGCCCGCGAGCTGGACGTCGTCGCCAACGACCACTACCTGCGCGCCGAGCAGCCCGACAACCACATCGACCTCGCCATGTCCGCCGACCTCGCGCGCTCCGTCGCCGGGGGCGCGCCCTGGATGCTCATGGAGCACTCGGCGGGCGCGGTCAACTGGCAGCCGCGCAACCTCGCCAAACGTCCCGGCGAGATGCGCCGCAACAGCCTCGCCCACGTGGCGCGCGGCTCCGACAGCGTGCTGTTCTTCCAGTGGCGGGCCTCCCGGTTCGGGGCCGAGAAGTTCCACTCCGGGCTGGTGCCGCACGCCGGGACCGGCTCCGCGCAGTGGCGCGAGGTGGTGCGGCTGGGGGCCGACCTGCGGCGGCTGGCCGGGGTGCGGGGCAGCCGGGTGCGGGCCGAGGTGGCGCTGGTCTGGGACTGGGAGTCGTACTGGGCGCTGGAGCTGGACTGGCGGCCGTCGGTGGACCTGGCCTTCCGCGAGCGGATGGACGCCTTCTACGAGGCGTTGTGGCGGGAGCACGTCACCGTCGACTTCGTCCACCCTTCCGCCGATATTTCGGGATATCGGGTGGTGGTGGCGCCGTCCTCGTACCTGCTCACCGAAGCCGGCGCCAAGAACCTGCACCGCTACGTCGAAGCCGGCGGGCACCTGCTCGTGTCGTACTTCTCCGGCATCGTGGACGAGCACGACACCATCCACCCCGGCGCCCACCCGGGCGCGCTGCGCGAGCTGCTCGGCCTGTCGATCGAGGAGTTCCACCCGCTGCGCGCCGGCGAACTGGTCCACCTGACCGCCCCGGTCACCACGCCCCCGACAGACGACACCACGCCCGCACCGGCCGACCCTTCGGCCCTGTCGGGCGGCCCTTCGGCCCTGTCGGGCGGCCCCTCGGCCCTGTCGGGCGGCCCCTCGGCGCCGTCGGGCGGCGCTGCGGGCTCGGCGGCGGGTGCCGTCTCTCCGGGCGCTCTGCTGCCGGCGCGGGTGTGGTCGGAGCGGGTGCGGCCGGCGGGCGCGGTGACGGTGCGGGCCTTCGCCACGGGCCCGGACGCCGGTCACCCCGCCTTCACCCGCCACGACCTCGGCGCGGGCACCGCCTGGTACCTCGCCACCGCCCCGACCGACGCCCCTGCCGACGCCCCCGCCCCGACCGACGCCCCCGCCCCTGCCGACGCCCCCGCCCCCGCCACCATGCCCGTCCCTGGGAGCGGTGCCGGGCTGCGGGGGCTGCTCGCGCAGGTGCTCGACCACGCCGGCGTCACCCGTCCCCGGGGCCTGCCCGACACCCTCGAACTGATCCGCCGGGGCCGCCACCTGTTCCTCATCAACCACGGCGACCAGCCGGTGACGGTCGAAGGGGTGCGCGGCGTCAGCGTCCTCGACGGCGCGCGCTGCGAGGGCCGGGTCACCGTCGCGGCCGGCGCCGTCACAGTCGTCGAGGAAACCCCCCAACCCTAGGAGAACCCGCATGAGACGCCTCCTGGCCACCCTGTCCCTGCTGTTACTCGCCGCCGCCCTGGCCGCCGCCCCCGCGCAGGCCCAGGCGCGGCTGCCGATCCGCGGCGCCGACGTCTCCAGCCTCGCCAAGTCCGAGGCCCTGGGCGGCGTCTACCGCGACGCGCTCGGCCGCCGCGGCGACCCCCTGCGCATCCTCGCCCAGGCCGGGCTGACCCACATCCGGCTGAAGGTCTGGGTGAACCCGGCCGACGGCTACAACACCAAGACCCAGGTGCTCGCCGTCGCCAGGCGCGCCAAGGCGTACGGGCTGAAGCTGCTGGTCGACTTCCACTACTCCGACACCTGGGCCGACCCCGGCAAGCAGTACAAGCCGGCCGCCTGGGAGGCGCTGAGCTTCGACCAGCTCCGCCGGGCCGTCCACGACCACACCTACGACGTGCTCGATGCGCTGCGCCGCCAGGGCACCACGGCCGACCTGGTGCAGGTCGGCAACGAGATCAACGGCGGCCTGCTGTGGCCGGACGGCTCCAACGCGAACTGGGCGAACACCGCCGCGCTGCTCAACTCCGGCTACGACGCGGTCAAGGAGGTCTCCTCCGCGACCAGGGTCGTGCTGCACCTGGCCAACGGCGGCGACAACGGCCTGTACCGGTGGTGGTTCGACAACGCCGCCGCGAACGGCATCCGCCATGACGTCATCGGCGTGTCGTACTACCCGTACTGGCACGGCTCGCTGGAGTCCTTCCAGGCCAACCTCAACGACGTCGCCGCCCGCTACGGCAAGCCGATCGTCGTGGCCGAGACCGCCTACCCCTTCACCACCGCCGACGACGACGGCTGGGAGAACCTGATCACCTCGCCCGAGCCGTACGCCGGCTACCCGGCCACCCCGCAGGGCCAGGCCGCGATGCTGGCGAAGGTGGCGAGCGTCGTCCGCCAGGTGCCGGGCGGGCTCGGCCTCGGCCTGTTCACCTGGGAGGCCACCTGGACCGGGGTCAAGGGCAACGGCTGGGACCCGGCCGACCCGTCCTCCGGCAACGCCTGGGAGAACCAGGCGTTGTTCGACTACGCCGACCGCGCCCTGCCCGCCATGGCCGTGCTCGGCCACGTCTGACCGGTGACCGGCCCTCTCTGACCGGCCCCGTCCGACCGGCGCCCTGGGGCGGCGCCGGGCGGGCGTGGGGAGGCGGGCGGGCGGCATACCGTGGAGTCATGCGGCTGGCCGTGGCGGGCGGCGACGAGCTGCTGACCACGCGGGCGGTGGCCGACGCGCTCGCCGTCCCGTACACGCACGCGGCCAAGGCCGTGGCCAGGCTCAGCGAGCTGGGGCTGGTGGAGGCGCGGCGGGGGCGGGGCGGCGGGACGCAGCTCTCGGCGCGCGGGCGCGGCGCGAGCGTCGGGAGCATCGTCCGCGAGCTGGAGGGCACGGCGGACGTGGCGGGCTGCGAGGACGCCGTGCCCTGCCCGCTGCGGGCCGCCTGCCGGCTACGCGGCGCGCTGCGGCGGGCCCAGCTCGACACCATCACCGCGCGGTTCTACGACGCGATGTTCGCCGACCGCCCCGAGCTGCTCGACGGCCTGTTCAACCGCGGCAATCAGCGGAACGGCGAGCAGCGGCGCGCCCTGGCCGGCTCCATCGCCGCCTTCGCGACCCTGCTCCTGGAGCGCCCGGACGAGCGTCCCGTCGCGCTGCTGTCGCGCATCGCGCACAAGCACGCCGCCGTCGGCGTCACCGAGGACCAGTACGTCGTCGTCCACAAGTACCTGTTCGGCGCGATCGCCGAGGTGCTCGGCGACGCCGTCACCCCCGAGGTGGCCGCCGCCTGGGACGAGGTCTACTGGCTGATGGCCGGCGCGCTCATCGCGATCGAGGCCCCGCTGTACGCCGCCGCGGGCGCCGGTCAGGGCCGGACCTGGCGCACCTGGCAGGTGGCCGAGCGCCGCGAGGAGACCGCGGACACCGTGTCGCTGCTGCTGCTGCGCCCGCTCGGCGGCGAGCCCGTCCCGCCCGCGCTGCCCGGCCAGTACGTCAGCGTCCGCGTCCGCATGCCCGACGGCGTGCACCAGCTCCGCCAGTACAGCGTGTCGGACGAGGAGGGCGGCCTGCGGCGCCTCACGGTCAAGCGGGTGGCCGGCGGCGAGGTCTCCGCGCTGCTGCACGCCACCGTCCGCGAGGGCGACGAGCTGACCCTGTCGGCGCCCTTCGGCGACGTCACGCTGGAGGCCGGCGACGCCCCGCTCGTGCTCGTCTCGGCCGGCATCGGCGGCACCCCGATCGCCGCCATGCTGAGCCACCTGGCCCGCACCGGCGACCGCCGCGAGGTGCTGCTGCTGCACGCCGACCGCAGCCCTCGAAGGCGCCCGCTCCGGCCTCATGGACCTGGACGGGGTGCCGATCCCCGAGGGGGCGGTGGTCTACATGCGCGGGCCGGTGGAGTTCATGCGGTCGCTCCGCGGCCGGCTCATCAGGGCCGGGGTCGCGCCCCAGGACATCCACTACGAGGTCTTCGGCCCCGACCTCTGGCTCGCGGCCGCCTGAGCCGCGCCTCCCGGGGCGGCGCGCCGGGAGTTGACATGATGGGCCCATGACCCCAGACGAGCTGCTCACCACCATCCGCAGCGTCCGCAAGCGCCTCGACCTGACCCGGCCGGTCCCGATGGAGCTCGTGCGCGAGTGCCTGGAGATCGCGCTGCAGGCCCCCACCGGGGGCAACAGCCAGGGCTGGCACTGGATCGTGATCACCGACCCGGACAAACGCAAGGCGGTCGGCGACTACTACGGCCGGGCCACCCGCGCCTACCTCGGCTCGGGCTCCTCGGCCGGCGACCTGTTCCAGGACGACCCGGAGCGGGCGGCCACCCAGCGGCGGGTCTCCGACAGCGCCGCCTTCCTGGGCGAGCACATGGGGGACGTGCCGGTCCTGGTGATCGCCTGCATCGAGGCGGCGCGGCTGCCCGAGGGCAACCAGGCGGGGCTGTGGGGGTCGCTGCTGCCGGCCGCGTGGAGCTACATGCTGGCCGCCCGCGCCCGCGGCCTCGGCACCGCCTGGACGAGCCTGCACCTGGTGTACGAGAGCGAGATCGCCGACCTGCTCGGCATCCCGGCGAACGTCCGGCAGGGCGTGCTCATGCCCACCGCCTACTACACGGGCGAGACGTTCCGCCCCGCCCGCCGTCAGCCGCTCGACGAGGTGCTGCACGTCGACTCCTGGTGAGGCGCCGCCCTCCTGGTGACGCGCCGGCCGATTCGCGATGAAGGCTCACGTTCTCCGGCCGGCCCCGTTAAGATCACCGGCGTAGTCCCCCCGCACCCCCAAGGAGCCGTCAGTGCCCGCAAGCGAGCAGGAGAGCGCGCCGCAGGGAATCGACACCAGCAAGCCGAGCGTCTCGCGCGTCTACGACTACATGCTGGGCGGCAAGGACAACTACGCCGTCGACCGGCAGGTCGCCGAGCTGGCGCTGAAGATCGCGCCGGACGCGCCGGAGGCCGCCAGGGCCAACCGGGAGTTCCTGCGGCGCACCGTCCGCCACCTCGCCGGCGAAGCCGGCGTCCGGCAGTTCCTCGACCTCGGCTCGGGCCTGCCGACCCAGGGCAACGTGCACGAGATCGCCCAGTCGGTCGCGCCAGGCGCGCACGTCGTCTACGTCGACCACGACCCGATCGTGCAGGTCCACGGCGGGGCGCTGCTCGCCGGCGACGACACCACCGCGGTCGTGCAGGGCGACGCCCGCGAGCCGGAGCGCGTCCTCGCCGACCCGCGGGTGCTGGCCCTCATCGACCTCGACCGGCCGGTGGGGCTGCTGATGTTCGGGCTGCTGCACCACCTGGCCGACGAGGAGGACCCGGCCGGCATCGTGGCCCGCCTGGTGGCCCGGCTCGCCCCCGGCAGCCACGTGGTGATCTCCCACTTCCACAACCCGGGCGCCGCCCTCCCCGAGATCGCCGAGCAGGCGGCCGGCGCCGAGAAGCTGTTCAACGAACATCTCGGCACCGGCCGCTGGCGCACCCGGGAGGAGATCCTGGCCTGCTTCGACGGCCTGGAGCTGCTGGAGCCGGGCCTGGTGCCGCTCCCGGAGTGGCGGCCGGACGACAGCGACCAGGCCACTCCGGGGATCACCTACCACACCTTCGTCGGCGGCGTGGGACGCAAGCCGTAGGGGCTACTCCGGCAGCTTGCCGGCGGCCACCACGTCGCGGTACCAGTGGGCGCTGTCCTTCCAGGTGCGCTCCATCGTCGCGCGGTCCACGCGGACGATGCCGAACCGCTTGGCGTAGCCGTGCGCCCACTCGAAGTTGTCCATCAGCGACCACACGAAGTAGCCCCGCACGTCCGCGCCGCCCTTGATGGCCTCGGCCACGGCGGACAGGTGCCGGCGCAGGTAGTCGACCCGGTCGGCGTCGTGGACCACGCCGTCCGGCCCGGCCGGGTCGGGGAACGCCGCGCCGTTCTCGGTGATCATGGTGGGCAGGTCCGGGTAGTCGCGGCGCAGCCGCAGCAGCAGCTCGGTCAGGCCGGTCTCGTCGATGTTCCAGCCCATCTCGGTGTACGGGCCGGGCTGCCTGACGAACTCGACGTCCTCGCAGGCGATCCACGGCGAGGCGGCCCCGTCCTGGTGGCCGTCGGCGGTCTCCTTCGGCCCCGAGCCGTCCCAGTGCCGCACCAGCGTCGGGTTGTAGTAGTTGACGCCGAGCACGTCGAGCGGCTGGCGGGCGGTCGCCTCGTCGCCGTCGCGGACGAACGCCCAATCGGTCACCGAGGAGGTCACCTCGAACAGCTCGCGCGGGTAGGCGCCCTCCACCATCGGCCCGAGGAAGGCCATGTTCGCCAGCAGGTCCGCCTTGCGCACCGCGGGCGCGTCGGCCTCCGAGACGCCGCGCACGTGGTGCAGGTTGAGCGTGACCGACATCTTCGCGTCCGCGGCCGGGGTCGAGCGCAGCGCCTGCACGGCCAGGCCGTGGCCCAGGTTGAGGTGGTGGACGGCGGCCAGGGCGGCGGCCGGGTCGGTGCGCGCCGGGGCGTGCACGCCGGAGGCGTAGCCCAGGTAGGCCGAGCACCACGGCTCGTTCAGGGTGATCCAGGTGTCCACCCGGTCGCCGTAGCGCTCGCCCATCAGGCGGGCGTAGTCGGCGAAGCGCAGCGCGGTGTCCCGGGCCGGCCAGCCGCCCGCGTCCTCCAGCTCCTGCGGCAGGTCCCAGTGGTAGAGGGTCGCCACCGGGGCGATGTTCCTGGCGAGCAGGCCGTCGATCAGCCGGTCGTAGAACGCCGCGCCCGGCTCGTTGAGCGAGCCCGTCCCGCCCGGCTGCACCCGCGGCCAGGAGATCGAGAACCGGTAGGCGCCCACGCCGAGCCCGGCCAGCAGGTCCAGGTCCTCCTCCAGCCGGTGGTAGTGGTCGCAGGCCACGTCACCGGTGTCGCCGCCCGCGACCAGCCCGGGGGTGTGCGAGAAGGTGTCCCAGATGGACGGGCCGCGGCCGTCCTCGTTCCAGGCGCCCTCCACCTGGTACGCGGCGGTGGCGGTGCCCCACAGGAAGCTCTCGGGGAAGGTCGTCATGCTGCTCCTTCAAGGATGATCTCGATCTCTTCCGTGTCCGGGCCGGCGGCCGCCCGCACGCCGCCGGGGACGCTCTCCAGCCGCGCGTGCCGGGCCTCGCGGACCCCGGCGAGCAGCAGGCTCCAGGGCGCGGGCGCCCCTTCGACCCGGCGGGCCCGCACCCGGTCGCCGGCGCGCGACACCGCGAAGACCGCGCCGATGCCCCCGTCCACGGTGGGAACGGTAACAGTGCGCGCCTCGCCGTCCGCGAGCCGGTACACCTGAAGCGTGACGCCGTCGGCGAAGTCGTAGTCGGGCCGGTCCTCGCGCGCCCCCACCGGCAGCACCGCGCCCGGCCGCACCAGCAGCGGCAGGCTGTCGAACCCGTGCCGCTCGGTCCGCCAGGCGGGCCCGGTGACGACCTCGCCGTCCAGCAGCCGGGTCCACTCGCCGGCCGGCACGTAGTACGACACCTCGCCCTCGCCCGACAGCACCGGCGCGACCAGCAGGTCGGGCCCGAGCATGTACTGCGCGTCGAGGTGGTCGCAGGCCCGGTCGCCGGGGAACTCCAGCTGCATGGCCCGCATCACCGGCAGGCCCTCCGCCGCCGCCCGCGCCGCGACGCCGTACAGGTAGGGCATGAGCCGCGCCTTCAGCTTCGTGAACGCGCGCAGCACGTCCACCGACTCCTCGTCGAACAGCCACGGCACCCGGTAGGACCCGCTGCCGTGCAGCCGGCTGTGCGACGACAGCAGCCCGAAGGCCACCCACCGTTTGAACACCGCCGGGTCCGGCATGCCCTCGAACCCGCCGATGTCGTGGCTCCAGAACCCGAACCCGGCCAGGCCGAGCGACAGCCCGCCGCGCAGCGACTCGGCCATCGCCTCGTAGGTGGACTCGCAGTCGCCGCCCCAGTGCACCGGCAGCCGCTGGCCGCCCACCGTCGCCGACCGGGCGAACAGCACGGCCTGGCCGCGCTCGGCCAGCACGTCGTGCACGGTCCGGTTGTACAGCAGCGTGTAGTAGTTGTGCATCCGCTCGGGGTCGGCGCCGTCGGCGTAGACCACGTCGGTCGGGATGCGCTCGCCGAAGTCGGTCTTGAACGCGTCCACCCCCATGTCCATGAGCCCGCGCAGCTTGCCCGCGTACCACTCCCGGGCGGCCGGCGAGGTGAAGTCCACCAGCGCCCGCCCCGCCTGCCAGTGGTCGTCCTGCCACACCGTGCCGTCCGGGCGGCGCAGCAGGTGGCCGAGGCGCCGGCCCTCCTCGAACAGCGCCGACGCCTGCCCGATGTACGGGTTCAGCCACACGCACACCCGCAGCCCGCGCTCCTTCAGCCGCCGCAGCATGCCCTCCGGGTCGGGGAACACCTCCGGGTCCCACTCGAAGTCGCACCAGCGGAACTGCCGCATCCAGAAGCAGTCGAAGTGGAACACGCTGAGCGGGATGTCCCGCTCGGCCATGCCGTCCACGAACGAGGCGACCGTGGCCTCGTCGTAGTCGGTGGTGAACGACGTGGACAGCCACAGCCCGAACGACCACGCGGGCGGCAGCGCCGGGCGGCCGGTCAGCGCGGTGTAGCGGCGCAGGATGTCGGCCGGCGTCGGCCCGTGGATGACCAGGTACTCCAGGTCGTGGCCCTCGACGCTGAACTGCACCCGCGACACCGTCTCCGAGCCCACCTCGAACGACACCCGCCCGGGATGGTTGACGAACACGCCGTAGCCGCGGTTGGTCAGGTAGAACGGGATGTTCTTGTAGGCCAGCTCGCTGGTCGTGCCGCCGTCGTCGTTCCAGATGTCGACCGTCTGCCCGTTGCGCACCAGCGGGCCGAAGCGCTCGCCGAGCCCGTACACCAGCTCCCCGGCGCCGAGCCGGAGCTGCTCGACGAGGAAGTGCCGGTCGTCCCGGTCCTCCATGACGCCGAGGCTCCTGCCGTCGCTGCGGGTCAGCTCCCGGCCGCCGGCGCTGAAGGTCATCTCCCACGGCGCGTCCCTGCGCAGCCGCACGCTCAGCGCGCCGCTGGTCAGGCCGGCGTGCCCGGCGTCCACCGAGATCTCCACGCCGGGGGCCTCGTCGCGCACCTCGAAGACGGGGGAGTCCGGCACCGACCCGGCGAAGTGCACCGTGCGGACCCGGATCACGTCCGGCATCGGCGAGGAGACGTCCACGCGCAGCACCGGGCCGTCGATGGTGTTGCCGCGGCGGGTGATCGGCCGGGTCGGCGCGAGCACCCGCAGCGAGGCGGCGTCCGCGGTCACGTCGTGGGCAGCGGCGGCGTACGACGCCCGCACCCCCGGGCGCATCCGCCAGTAGCCGTCTTTGAACTTCATGAGTTGTTCGTCCTCGGGAGTCGGGAGGGGTCAGCCCTTGACGCTGCCGGCGACCAGGTCGAGCCGCCAGAAGCGTTGCAGGAACAGGAACAGCGCGATGATCGGGATGATCGACAGCAGCGACCCGCTGATGACCAGCGTGTACAGCGCGGGCTGCGAGGCGCCCCGGTTGAGCAGCGAGTAGAGCCCCACGGTGAGCGGGAACAGGTTGTCGTCGGCGAGCATGATGTACGGCAGCAGGAAGTTGTTCCAGATCCCGATGAACTGCAGCAGGAACACCGTCACCAGGCCCGGCGTCATGATCGGCACGCCGACCGACCACAGCAGCCGGAACTCGCCGGCCCCGTCCACCCGCCCGGCCTCCAGGATCTCGTCCGGCACCGCGGCCTCGGCGTAGATGCGGCACAGGTAGATGCTGTACGGGCTGATCACGCTGGGCAGGATCACCGACCAGTAGGTGCCGACCAGGTTCAGGTCCGACAGCAGCAGGTACTGCGGGATGGCCAGGGTGATCTGCGGGACCAGCACGCCGGCCAGCAGCGCCGCGAAGATCAGCTTCCGCCCGGCGAAGCGGTACTTGGCCAGGGCGTACCCGCAGGCGACGGAGATCACCACGGTCAGGAACGCGCCGCCGCCCGCGTAGATGAGGCTGTTCAGCATCCACAGCCAGAACCGGCCGTCGCCGTAGGCGCCGAGCTGCCCGAGGTTGTCGAAGAAGCCGCCGGTGAAGCTGGGCCAGCCGGAGAAGGTGGTGAACAGCTCGTCCGACCGCTTGGTGGCCGCGATCACCACCCACAGCAGCGGCAGCAGCGCGTACACGCCGCCGAGCGCCAGCACGAGCGTGGGCACGATCTTGGTACGCTGGCTCATCGGGCATGCCTCCGGAACCTGAAGACGGCCAGGGCGCCCAGCGACAGCAGCACCGTCGCCCCCGCCAGCAGCACCGAGCTGGCGGCGCCGAGATAGATGTCGTTGTCCACGAACGCCTGCTGGTAGATCCGCATCAGCGGCACCCAGTCCTGCGTGATCGTGTTGGTCATCGGCCGCAGCGTGGCCGGCTCGCTGAACACCTGCAGCATGCCGATCAGCGTGAAGACCGAGGTCATGACGAGCGCCGGGCGCAGCAGCGGGATCTTGATCCGCAGCGCGATCCGCCACTCGCTCGCGCCGTCGAGGCGGGCGGCCTCGTACAGCTCCTTCGGGATGGCCCGCAGGGTGGTGTAGAGCACCACCATGTTGAAGCCGACCGACCCCCACACGGCGATGTTGGCCACCGAGAAGAAGACCGACACGTCGCCGAAGAAGTTCGCCGCGGGCAGCCCCACCGCCTCCAGCGCGGCGCTGACCGGGGAGACGGCGGGCAGGTAGATGAAGCCCCACAGCAGGCTCGCGATCACGCCGGGCACCGCGTACGGCAGGAAGATCGTGATCCGCGAGGCCCGCTTGCCGCCCACCCGGGGCGCGTCCAGCAGCAGCGCGAACAGCAGCGCCAGGCCCATGGTGGCGGGCACCATGATGACGCCGTAGGCCAGCATGTGGCGCAGCGCGGCGAACAGCGCCGTGTCCCGCAGCGCCGTGACGTAGTTCTCCAGCGCGACGAACACCTCGGTCCTGATGCCGAACCCGGCGCCGCGCACCCGCATGGCGTGCAGGCTCAGCCAGATCGCGTACCCGATCGGGACCAGGATGAAGACGACGAACAGGATGACGGCCGGCGCCGCCATCGCGTACGGCGCCGCGCTCCTGCCCCGGTCGGCCCGGCTGCCGGTCATCCGCCGACGACCTGGTAGCCCTGCTTCTTCAGGTCCGCCACGCTCGCCTGCTGCACCTGGGTCGCCACGGCCGCCAGGTCGGCCTTGTTCTTGACGGCGGTCGGGAGCTGGTCCTCGAAGGCGCCGTAGGTGACGTTGGTGTTCGGGCCCCAGCTCGCGAAGCCGCGCGCGGTCTGCGAGATCTTCGAGGCGGACTCGTAGTAGTCGGGCTGGCTCGTCATGTACTCGGGGGCGGCGTCCAGGCCGCCGCCGGAGGTCTGGCCGAGCGTGGCGGCCGGGTAGAGGCCGATCTCGACCAGCACCTTCAACGCCTCGGGGTCGGTGCTCAGCCAGCGGGCGAACTTGGCCGCCTGCGGCTTCTGCTTCGAGGTCGCGCTGACCGCCGTGGAGGAGCCGCCCCAGAAGCCGGTGACGTTCTCGCCGGCGCCCCACTGCGGCAGCGGGGCCATCTTCCACTTGCCCTTGCTCGACGGGGCCACCCCGGCCAGGATGCCCGCCCCCCACACCGCGCTCGGCCAGGCGATGATGGTGCCGTCGTTCATTTGAGCGTTCCACTGCGGGGTGTACATCGGGTCGCCGAGCACCGCGCCCGACTTGACCAGCTCGCCCCAGAAGGTGAGCACCTTGCGGGTGGGCTCGTCGTCGATCGCGACCTTCCAGGCGCCGTTGTCGCTGGTCCACCAGTTGGCGCCGGCCTGCTGGGCGAAGCCGGCCAGCCAGCCCGCGTCGCCCGGCGAGAACGTGGTCAGGTAGCGCTTGGCGTCCTTCTCCCGCACGGTCGCGGCCAGCGCGCCGAACTCCTCCCAGGTCTTCGGCACCTCCAGGCCCAGCTTCTCGAACAGGTCCGCGCGGTAGAACAGCATCATCGGGCCGACGTCGGCGGGCACCGCGTAGGTGGCGCCGCCGAAGGAGGTCAGGTTCCAGGTGCCCTCGGGGAAGGCCGACTTGACCGGCGCGACCGAGCTGGACAGGTCCTGCAGCGCGTTGTTGGTGATGAGGGTCGGCAGCGACTGGTACTCGGCCTGCAGCACGTCGGGGGCGTTGCCCGCCTTCACCGCGGTCAGGAACTTGGCGATCAGCTCGTCGCTGGCCGCCTGGCCGCTCAGGGTGACCTTCTGGGTCGGGTTCTTCCGGTTCCACAGGTCGACGACGCGCTGGATGTTCTCCGCCCAGCTCCAGAAGACCAGGTTGGCGGGGGCGTTCTCGTCGCCCGAGATCGGGGACGGGGCCGCGGCCTCGCCTCCCGCGCCCTGGTCGTCGGCGCCGCAGCCAGCCAGGAACAGCGTGGCCGCCGACGTGGCGAGGAACGTTCTTCTACGCACGGTATTACTCCAAACGTGGTGCTAGGTGTGATGGCGCAGCGCGACGACGGCGCGGGGCGCCAGCGTCACCGGGCCGCCTTCGGTGACGGCCCCGGTGAGAAGGTCTTCGGCTCGCCCGGGCACCGGCACGGTGGCCGCCGAGGAGCCGTGGTTGAGCAGGAACAACACCTCGCCGCGGCGCACCGCCTCGACGCCGGGCGGCAGCTCGGCCACCGCCCCGCGCACGCCCGCGTCGGCCAGCGCCCGCGCGACGACCTCGGCCAGCGCGGCGGGCTCCGGCATGGTGGCGACGTACCAGGCGATCCCGTCGCCGCTGCGGTGGCGCAGGATCGCCGGCCGGCCGGCCAGGTCGCCCTCGGTGAACTCGGCCACCGGCTCGGCGCCCTCGGCGGCCATCAGCTCGGTCCAGGTGCCCGCCGTGAAGCCCGGCCCGTTCTGGGAGGCGGTGGAGCGCTCCTCCTGGAGGGCGGCGGAGCGCTCCTCCTGGGGGCCGCCGGCCCGCCCGTCCCGGGGGCCGGTCCAGCGGCAGCGGACCTCGCCCTCGACCGGCAGCCACTCCTCGCCGGACGCGCCGAGCACGTCCCGGAGCGGCGCGGGGAAGCGGCCCGTGCGGATGTGGCCGTCCGGGTCCACCACGCCGGAGAACGGGCCGACGACCAGCACGCCGCCGCCCCGCGCGTACGCCGTCAGCGCCGCCGCGTCCCGGTCCGCGACGAGGAACAGGTTCGGGACGACGACCAGCGCGTACCCGCTCAGGTCGGCCCCCGGCGGGACCACGTCCACGCTCACCCCCCGCTCCCACAGCGGCAGGTAGTAGGCGAGAAGCTGCTCGGCGGCGTTGAGCCGGTCGCTCGGCCGGCCGCGCTCCTCCAGCGCCCACCAGCTCTCCCAGCCGAACACCAGCGCCACCCGCGCCGGCACCGGCTGCCCGGCCAGCCCGGCGAGCCTGCGCAGCTCCTGCCCGTGGGCGCGCACCTCGCGGTGCAGCCGGGTCTCCGGGCCGGCGTGCGGCACCATCGCGGCGTGGAAGCGCTCGGCGCCGAAGCGGGAGGCCCGCCACTGGAAGTAGCACAGGCCGTCCGCGCCCCTGGCCAGCGCCTGCAGCGACTCCAGCCGGAGCTGCCCGGGCGGCTTCGGCAGGTTGTGGGGCCGCCAGTTGACGCCGTTCGTGGCCTGCTCCATGAGCAGCCACGGCCGGCCGCGCGACAGGCCGCGCATGAGGTCGTGGACGAGCGCGGTGCGGGCGGGGGAGAGCGGGTCGCCCGGGTCGGGGTACCAGTCGTTGGAGACGACGTCCTCCTCGGCGGCCCACGCCCAGGAGTTCACGGGCTTGAACAGGCCCATGAAGTTCGTGGTGACCGGGACGTCCGGGGTGTGCGCCCGCAGCACGTCGCGCTCGGCGCGGAAGTGCTCCAGCAGCGCGTCGGAGCAGAAGCGCCACCAGTCGAGGCTCTGCGTCGGGTTGATCATGTAGGGGGCGCGGCGGGGCGGCAGGATCTCCTCCCACCCGGCGTAGCGCTGACTCCAGAACGTGGTGCCCCACGCCTCGTTGAGCGCGTCCAGGCCGCCGTAGCGCCGCTCCAGCCAGGCGCGGAACGCCTGCGCCGAGACGTCGCAGTGGCAGACCTGGCCGTACTCGTTGCCGACGTGCCACAGCGCCAGCGCCGGGTGGCCCGCGTACCGGGCGGCCAGGTCGCTCACCAGCTCCAGCGCCCGCTCCCGGTAGACCGGCGAGGACGGGCAGAACTGGTTGCGCGAGCCCCACCAGAGCCGGTGCCCGGAGGCGTCCACCGGCAGCGTCTCCGGCCAGCGGTGCCCCAGCCAGGGCGGCGGCGAGGCGGTCGGGGTGGCCAGGTCCACCGCGATGCCGGCCCCCGCCATCAGGTCCATCACCCGGTCCAGCCAGCCGAAGTCGCGCGCCCCCGGCTCCGGCTCCAGCCGCGCCCAGCTGAACACGCCGACCGTCACCAGGTTCACCCCGGCGGCCCGCATCAGCTCGACGTCCTCGGCCCAGACCTCCTCCGGCCACTGCTCGGGGTTGTAGTCCCCGCCGAACAGCAGGCCGCGGCCCTCCGTCAGCCGCCGCATCCCGGTCACGCGCCGCTCCTCGGGGCCGCCGAGCTGTCGCCGGGCACCAGGCGGCACGGCACCAGCCGCTGCTGCGGCGGGCCCGCGCCGTCCAGCCGGTCGATGAGCATGCGGGCGCCGAGCCGGCCCAGCTCGGCGCTCGGCGGCTCCAGCGTGGTCAGCCGGGGGTGGAACATCGCCGCGGCCTGCGCCGACGACAGCACCAGCAGCAGCGTCAGGTGCTCGGGGACGCGCCAGCCGCGCGCCGCCACGCCCGCGAGCACGCCGACCGCGGCGTGGTCGTCCATGACGGCCAGCGCCGTCACCTCCGGGTGCAGCTCCAGCAGCCGGTCGAACGCCTGCCTGCCCTCCTCGGCCGAGCCGGGGCGGAAGCCGTCCACGTAGCCGAGGCCCGCCTCGCGGGCGGCGGCGGCGAACTCCTCGCCCATCCGGGTCGCCGGGCCGTAGCCGTCGGCGTACAGGTCGGTGGAGAGGTTGAAGAAGGCCAGCGTGCGGTGGCCGAGGCCGCTCACGTGCGCCACCGCCTCGCGGGCGGTCGCGGCGAAGTCGATGTCGGCGTAGTCCACCGAGCCGGGGTCGCGGGTCCGCCCTATCATGCTGAACGGCACCCCCGCCGCGGACAGGAACTCCGTCCGCTCGTCGTCCATCCGCACCTCCATGAGCAGCACGCCGTCCACCAGCCCGAGGCCGGTGATGTGGCGCAGCTCGTCGATCGGCTCGGCGCTCTCCGGCGACAGCAGCAGGTGGTAGCCCAGCTCCTTGGCCGCCTCGGCGGCGCCGGTCGCGAACTGCATCTCGGTCAGGCCGAAACCGCTGCGCGGAGCCGGGAACAGCAGCGCCAGGATCCGGGTCCGCTTGCTCTGCAGGCCGCGCGCGAGCAGGTTCGGGCGGTAGCCGAGCTCGGCGGCGGCCTGCTCGATGCGGCGCTTGGTCGCGGGGGCGACCGGGCGGGTGCCGTTGAGCGCCGCGGAGACCGTGCTGACCGCGACCTGGGCCCGCTCGGCCACGTCACGTAGGGAGGACATCAGACTCCGACGGGGGTTGTCGAAACGTTTCGCACAACCTAAAGTCCGTTTTGTGGAGATGTCAATGGCGTTAATTCGGACGACCTGAAACCGGGCTACGATCAGCCGCGTGCTCACCCTCACCGTTCCCGGCCCTGCCGGGCCGCCGCTGCGCGGCCACCTCGCCATGGGCGAGGACCCGGCCGCCCCTGACGCCGTCACGGCCGACTCCCGGCACCTGTGGCGGGGCGGGCGGCCCTGGTTCCCGGTCAGCGGCGAGTTCCACTACGCCCGTCACCCGGCGGCCGAGTGGCGCGAGGAACTGCTCAAGATCCGGGCCGGCGGCGTCACCGCCGTGGCCACGTACGTGTTCTGGAACGCCCACGAGCCGCGGCGCGGCGCCTTCGACTGGACCGGCGACCGCGACCTGCGCCGCTTCGTCGCGCTCTGCGCCGAGGCCGGGCTGGACGTCGTGCTGCGCGCCGGCCCGTGGGCGCACGGCGAGTCGCGCAACGGCGGCTTCCCCGACTGGCTGCTCGCCGACGGCTGCGCGCTCCGCACCGACGACCCCCGCTACCTGGCGCTCGTCCGCGCGTTCTTCACCCAGATCGGCGAGCGGCTGCGCGGGCTGCTGCGCCGCGACGGCGGCCCCGTCGTCGCCGTGCAACTGGAGAACGAGCTGCACGACCGCCCCGGCCACCTGCTCACCCTCAAACGGCTGGCCCGCGCGTGCGGCATCGACGCGCCGCTGTGGACCGCCACCGGCTGGGGGCACGCGCGGCTGCCGGAGGACGAGGTGATCCCGGTGTTCGGCGGCTACCCCGAGGCGGCCTGGGACACCGCCCACGACGGGCCGCCCGAGCAGAGCCGCGCCCACTACTTCTTCGGCCCCGGCCGCGACGACGACTCCATCGGCGCCGACCTGCGCGCCGGCTCATCGCCCTCGACCGGCGGCTCGACCGGCGGCTCGGCAGGCGGCTCGGCAGGCGGCTCGGCAGGCGAGGACCACCTGGCGCGCTACCCGTTCGCCACCTGCGAGCTGGGCGGCGGCATGTTCACCGCCTACCACCGGCGGCCCCTCGTCACCGCCGCGGACGTGGCCGCGCTCGCCCTGGTCAAGCTGGGCAGCGGGTCCGTCTGGCAGGGCTACTACCTCTACCACGGCGGCGCCCAGCTCCCCGGCCTCCAGGAGTCGCACGCCACCGGCTACCCGAACGACTGCCCCCTCGTCGACTACGACTTCCAGGCGCCGCTCGGCCAGTACGGGCAGTTCCGCGAGTCCTGGCACCGGCTGCGGCTGCAGCACCTGTGGCTCGCCTCCGACGGCGCCGACCTCGCCCCGATGACGCTCACCATGCCGCCCGGCGCGCCCGCCGACCCCGCCGACCGGGACACGGTCCGGTGGGCGGTGCGCTCCGACGGCGACTCCGGGTTCCTGTTCGTCAACAACCACCGGCCCGGCGAGCCGCTGCCCGCGCGGCCCGGCGTGCGGTTCGGCGTGACGCTGGGCCGGTCGCCGGCGGGGGAGCGCTCCCTCGTGCTGCCGCGGCGGCCCGTCACCGTGCCGGCGGGGGCGTACTTCGCCTGGCCGCTCGCCCGGCCGCTCGGCGGCACCGGCCTCCGCGTGACGGCCACCGCCCAGCCGGTGTGCACGCTCGACGGGCCCGTGATGGTGCTCGCCCAGGTCGCGGGCCTGCCGGTCGAGCTGACCCTGCACGGCGCCGCCCGGGTCGAGGGGCCCGGCGCCGAGGGCGCGGCCGTGGTGGAGCGGGACGGCGCCGACCTGGTCGTACGCGACCTGCGTCCCGGGACCGGCTGCCTGCTGCGCGTCGTCGCCCCCGGCGGGGCGGCCGGGCACGTGCTGGTGCTCACCGAGGAGAGCGCGCTCTCGGCCACCCGCGCCCGGCTGGGCGGCGCGGACCGGCTGCTGCTCGGCGACCGGCCGCTCGTCCCGGACGGCGACCGGCTGGTCCTGTACGGCGGCCGCGACGGCGACCGGCTGCGCGTCTTCCCGCCCCTCCCCGGAACCGCCCTGACCGCCGCCGCCGCGCCCGAGCCCGGAGGCGTGTCCGGGGCGGGCGCCGCTGTGGGGGCGGAGGTCACTGCCAGGGCGGGCGTCACTGCCGGGGCGGGCGTCACTGCCGGGGCGGGCGTCGCTTCCGGGGCGGGCGTCGCTGCCGGGGCGGCCGACGGTGTCTTCTCGGCCGTGGTGCTGCCCGCGCCCGCCGCCGGCGAGCCCGAGGCCGCCGTGACCGAGCAGGTGGCGGCGGCCGGACCGCCCCGGGCGGTCGTCGTCGATCCGGCCTCCGGCCGCGCCTCCGCGCCGGTGGACGCCGACTTCGCGCACGCCGCCGTGCACCGCGTCCCCGTCCCCGCCCGCCTGCTGGCCACCGGCGACGAGGTGCTGCTGCGGCTCGACTGGACCGGCGACGCCGGCCGCGCCTACATCGGCGGGCGGCTGGTCGCGGACCGGTTCTGGCACGGCCCGCCGTGGGAGATCGGCCTGCGCCGCCACCGCCGCGCCCTGCTGGAGCACGGCGCGATCGAGCTGCGCCTGCTGCCCTTCCCCGGCGCCCTCCCCGGCGCCCTGCCCGGCGCGGGCGGCGCTCAAGGGAACGCGCCGGAGAGCGCCCCCGTCCACATCTCCCCGGCGGCCCGCGCCCACCTCGGCCCGCCCGCGCTGCGGGCGGCGACGTTCGTGCCGGTCCCGCGCACCACCCTCACGACGGGAGCTGATGCCCGATGAGCGGCCACTGGGTGGACACCTGGACCGCCATGCCCCAGCGGGCCGAGCCCGCCGACCTGCCGCCCGCGCCGTACGGGGGCGGCGGCGGCCGTCCCGTCCTGGCCGGCGCCACCCTGCGGCAGACCGTCCGCGTCTCGGCGGGCGGCCCCCGCCTGCGGCTGCGGCTGTCGAACGCCTTCGGTGGCGCGCCCCTGCCCGTCACCCGGCTCACCGTGGCCCTGCCGGCGGGCGGCCGGGCGGGCGGGAGCGCGATCGAGCCGGGCACCTCGCGGCCGGTGACGTTCTCCGGGCGGCCCTCGGTGGTGGCCCCGCCGGGCGCGCAGGCGGTGTCCGACCCGGTGGACCTGCCGCTCGCGCCCGCCTCGGTCGTCACCGTGACGATCCACCTCGCCGAGGGCCAGCGCTCGGCCGCCGTCACCGCCCACCCGGGCTCCCGCACGACCTCCCACCTGGCGCCCGGCGACCAGTGCGACGCCGCGGAGCTGACCGGCGCGACGCCCGTGGACCACTGGTACCTGCTCGGCGCGGCCGAGGTGTGGGCCGGGCCGGACACCTCCGCGCTGGTGCTGCTCGGCGACTCGCTGACCGACGGCCGCGGCTCCACGACCAACGGCAACGACCGCTGGCCCGACCAGCTCTACGACCGGCTCCTCGACCGGCTCGGCGAGGCCGCCCCGGCCATCGCCAACCAGGCGGCGGGCGGCAACCGGGTGCTCGCCGACGGCCTCGGCCCGAGCGCGCTGGCCCGCCTGGACCGCGACGTGCTGGCCCGCAGCGGCGCCCGCTGGCTGATCGTCTTCGAGGGCGTCAACGACCTCGGCACCGCCGGGGCCGCCCCCGCCGCCCAGAAGCGCGCCGCCGCCGACCTGATCGCCGGCTACGAGCAGATCGTGACCCGCGCTCACGCCGGCGGCCTGATCGTCTACGGGGCGACGCTGACCCCGTTCGGCGGCAACGACTACGACGACCCCGACGGCTCACGCGAGGCGGCCCGCCAGGCGGTCAACGACTGGATCCGCGCCGGCGGGCGCTTCGACGCCGTGCTCGACTTCGACCGCGCCGTCCGCGACCCGGCCGAGCCGCGGCGGCTGCGGGCGGCCTTCGACGTCGGCGACGGCCTGCACCTGAGCCCGGCCGGGTACGCGGCGCTGGCCGCCGCCGTCCCCGCCGAGCTGTTCACGCGGTAGGGGCCTGGCGGCGGCGGGTCAGTGGCGGCTGAGCGCCAGGCTGTGGACCGGGTGCTCGCCCTCGGTCTGCAGCCGGTACTCCTCGCCCGACTTGGCGCGGTTCTCCGCGATGACCCGCTCCGAGGCCGGCTTCTCGCCGCCCATGAGCGCGTCCTGCATCTGCTGGAACCGCTCGTGGGCCTCCTGCACGTAGCCGGTGCCGAGGGTGGTGCAGTCGATCTGGGTGGCGAGCAGCTCCCGCAGGTACGCCTTGTTCGGCTCGAACGTCACCGGCTGCGGCAGCTCGGGCGCGCACACCTCCTCCGGGTCGCGGCCGTCGTGCTGCTTGAACAGCTCGGCCGCCAGCCGCAGGTGCTCCAGCTCCATGTTGAGGTGCAGCTCCCAGATCGCCCGCACCTTCGGGTCGGACTCGGTCGCCATGAACGAGTGGTACAGGTAGCACTCGTTGTACTCGTGGTTGAGCAGCATCTCCCACCAGCTCTCGCCCGGGTCCACCAGGGACTCGTAGTGGGTGACGTGCTCCTCCTCCACCATTCCGATCTCCTGGTAGAGCTGCCGGGCGATCGGCTCCATGTACGTCGGGCCGACGTTCATGTAGAAGTTCATCGTCTGCTGCTCGGTCGACATGATCGTCAGCGCGTGCAGCTTGCTGATCGGCGCGGCCGAGCTCCTGTCATAAGGCTCGCGCACGTTGTCCACCGGGTTGCGGTGATGCAGGTACGTCGGCCGCCCCGGCATCACCTCGGTGACGCCGTCCACGATCTTCTCGGCCTTGCGGTGCTCGATCATCTCGTACAGGTTCGCGTACCGGTAGAGGTGGTCGAAGTCCTCCAGCACGCCGAACTGGTAGGCCTGCTGCAGGTACGGGTCCGGCTCCATCCTGGCCACCCACGAGGTCAGGTCCACGGCGACCTGCTCGTAGGAGATGGTCGTCTCCAGCACCGACGACACGCCCGGTAGCAGCCAGTTCACGGCCTTCTGCTGCTGCGCCTCGATGTAGCGGGTGCGGGCGAGCTGCTGCTTCAGCTCGATGTCCGGGCAGTGGCGGGCGAGCTGGTGGCTGAAGAGGATCGCCTCGACCTCGATGCCGTTCATCGTGATGACGCGGCACAGCGTGTACGGGTCGACGTGGTCGGGATCGACCGGGGTGACGTTCAGCTCGCGCCAGCTCCGGAGCTGCTTGTCCAGCGGGATGCCCCGCTCCTGCAATGGGTTGAATGGCATGACGCCGCGCTCCTTGCGCTGGTCGGAAACGTCCGGGCCGGGGCGTACCCGGCGTGACCTGCGACAACCTCCTCTCGGCACCGGCTGAGCGCCCGGAATGGGTAATGCGGCGCGTGACCTTCACGGGCCCGGGTAGGCACGGGGCCGGACACGAGGAAGGACGATCATGACCGCACAGCACACCGCGCCCGAGAAGATGGCCGAGACGGACGTCATCGACCTGCTGCAGGCGCAGCACGGGATGATCAGGGATCTGTTCGACGAGGTCGAGCAGGCGCCGGCCGACCGGCGCGGCGAGGCGTTCACCCGCCTCGTGCGGCTCCTCGCCGTGCACGAGACGGCGGAGGAGGAGCTGGTGCACCCCTACGCCCGGGGCAAGTTCGAGGGCGGCGACGGCATCGTCGACGACCGCCTCGCCGAGGAGCGCGAGGCCAAGGAACTGCTCATGGAGCTGGACCAGGCCGGCCCGGACGCGCCCGGCTTCGCCGAGAAGCTGCTCCTGCTGCGCGGCGCCGTCGAGGCGCACGCCCGCGCCGAGGAGCGCTACGAGTTCGCCAAGCTGCGCGCCCACACCAGCGAGGCCGAGCGGCGCGGCATGGCGGCCGGCGTCAAGGCCGCCGAGGCCATGGCCCCCACCCATCCGCACCCCGGCGTCGAGTCGGCGACCAAGAACGTCCTGGTGGGCACGCCCGCCGCGATGATGGACCGGGCCCGCGACGTGATCCGCCAGGCCATGGGCAAGCGGCCCTGAGCCCGCCGGGTCCCTCCGGTCCCTCCGGGCCCGCCGGTCCCGGTCAGGAGGGCGTGAGCAGGCGCTGCCGCTCGCCCCTCCACTCGACCGTCACCACCGTCGCGTCGTCCTGCAGCCGGCCGCCCTGGTGGCGCAGGATGGCCTGGATGAGCCGGCGCAGGGTCTCCGGCGCCGACACCCCGTCGGCCTCCTGGCGGACCACGAAGTCGACGAACTGCTCCAGCCCGAACACCTCGCCGTCCGGGCTGCGCGCCTCGATGATGCCGTCGGTGTAGCACAGCAGCCGGTCGCCGGGTTCGAGCCGGTACTGCTGCAGGCCCGCCGACAGGCTCATCCCGAAGCCCATGGGCGGGTCCGGCGCGGGGACGCTCTCCAGCGTCGCCACCCGCTGCCCGCCGCGGATCACCAGCAGCGGCGGATGGCCGCGGTTGACCCATCTCAGCAGCCCGGTGCCGAGCTCCAGCGTGGCGAGGACCCCGGTCGCGAACCGGCCGGTGAACTGCTCCCTGATCGCCGCGTCCACCGCCTGGCTCAGCTCGGGCAGGTCCGCGCCCCTGCGGCGGTTGTGGCGGCAGGCGCCCATCGCGACCGTGGCGGTCAGCCCGGCCGAGGTGTCGTGGCCCATCGCGTCGAACAGCGACACGTGCAGCACGTCCCCGTCGATGGCGTAGTCGTAGGCGTCGCCGCCCACCTCGTACGCGGGCTCCAGGGCGGCGCTCACCACCACCCCCTCGGCGGCGAACGTGCCCGGCGGCAGCAGGGCCCACATCACCTCCGCAGACAGCGTCATCGACCGGGCCCGCACCAGCCGGGCGTAGGAGTCGCTGTGCGGCCGTTTGCTGACGATCAGCACCGCGAGCAGCCCGGCGAGCTGCCTGAGCCGCCACTCCACCAGCTTCTGGTCCTCCTCCGGCAGGTCCGCGCCGATCACCCCCACCCGCTCGGTGCCGTCCAGCAGCGGCGCCCACACCCGCTGGGGGCCGCCGCCCGGCGCGGGCGCGGCGTGCACCAGCTCCACGGCCCGGAACGCCCGGCCGGGCAGCGTGTCGTCGACGCCCAGCGGCTCGAGCTCGCGGCCCGCCGGGTCGCGCTGGCCCGGCAGCGGCATCAGGGACTGCTGCTGCAGGTCCGCGACGTAGATCAGGACGCCGGAGAAGCCGATCAGCCGGGCGTGCTCGGCGACCAGCGCGGGCAGGTCCTCCATCGCCGTCAGGTGGCTGGCCTCCAGCAGGCCGCCCAGGGCGCGCTCGCCGTCGCTGAGCATCAGCATCTCCTTCCCGCCGGGCGTAAGTCATGCTTACCCCGGCCGCACCGGCTCACCCAGGAGTGCCCGCGCCGCCCCGGCCCAGCTCCTCGCGGAAGGCCGCGCGGGCCGCGGCGAACGCCTCCCGCTCCAGCACCGCCCCCTGGTACGGCCCGGCGGCGACCGGCTCCTCGTGCAGCCGCGCGGGCAGCTCGTCGCGGCCCGGCAGCCCCTCGCGGGCGGCGTAGGCGCGCATGGCGTCCAGCCGTTCCTGCCCGGCCGCCAGCAGCTCCGCGACGGGGAACTCGCGTCCCAGCACGGCGGCGGCCAGCCCGGTCAGGTGATCCAGGGTGAGCGGCCGGGTGGGGGAGGAGGCGAACAGGCACACGTTGAGCGCGTCGAGCGCGCTCCACAGCCGCAGCAGGCGGGCGGTGCGGGCGCCCCGCTCCGCGTCGAGGCGGCCCGCCGGCGCCGGCTCCGCGCCGATCCTGGCCGCCTCCGGGAAGCAGTACGCGAGCCCCTCGTCCGGGTCGAAGTCGAGGTCGTGCTCCAGGGCGTCGTAGCGGGGGCCGCCGGGGGCGAGGGCGTAGCCGAGGCCGAGTCCCGGCTGGACGCGCGGGTCGAAGCAGGGCAGCTCGGCGCCCTTGACCGTCATCGCGTACCGGGCCGCGGCCGGGCCGAGCCGCCGCGCGGCCCGCGCAGCGCCCTCCGCCAGCAGGCCGCCCAGCTCGCCCGCGCGGGCCGCGACGTCCCTGATCAGGCCGGGCAGCGCCGCCGCGGCGCCGAAGGCGGGCCCGCCGGGCAGCAGGCCGCGCGCGGCGCACTCCATGGCGAAGGCCAGCGTGCCGCCCAGGCTGACCGGGTCGAGGCCGAGGTCGTTGCAGAGCGCGTTCGCGGTCAGGACGGCGTCGACGTCGTCGATGCCGAGGTTCCAGCCGAGCGACGGGAACGCCTCCTGGCCGAGGCCGCCCGAGCGGTGCTGCGGCAGCGACGGCGGGGCGTAGACCTTCAGGCAGTCGTTGGGACAGCCGGGGCAGGCCCCGCGCAGCGTCCCCGCCCGGCCGTCGTAGTCGCCGGGCGAGGGCACGCGCAGCGCCGTCGCGGCGGTGTCGGAGAAGTTGCGGACGGCGATGTAGCCGGGCGCGGGCGGCTCGCCCGTCCACCCGGCGAACCCCGGCTCGCCGTGCTGCCAGGCCGCGAGCCGGTTGACGGGCAGCGCAGAGCGGTAGAAGGCGGCGATGCCCGCCAGCGCGGCCGGGTCGGCGACCGGGGCCGGGGCGTCACCGGCGCACACGACCGCCTTGAGGTTCTTCGCCCCGAACACCGCGCCGAGCCCGTACCTGGCCGCCGGGTGGGCGAGGTCGGTGACGACGCTCGCGTACCTGACCAGGTTCTCCCCGGCCGGGCCGATCGCCGCCACGGAGGCGCCGCCGCCGTGGCGCCGCCTGAGCGCGTCGGTGGTGGCGGCGGTGCCCAGGCCGCGCAGGTCCTCCGCCGCGCGCACGCTCACCTCGCCGTCCGCCACCAGCAGGTACGACAGCCGCGCCGCCCGCCCGGTCACCGCCAGCGCCTCGGCCCCGGCGCCGCGCATCCCGGCCGCGAACGGCCCCAGCGCGTGCGCCTCCCCGGCCACCCCGGTCAGCGGCGACTTGGCCAGGAACACCGCCTTGGCCAGGCCCGGCGCGCGCACCCCGCCGAGCCGCCCGGCCGCCACGAACAGCAGCGCCCTCGGGTCGTACGGGTCCAGGCCCGGCGGGGTCCGCCCGGTCAGCAGCCGCAGCCCGAGAATCGTCCCGCCGCACCCGTCGGAGCGGTCCTCCCGGGCGACGGCGCCGCTGGTCAGGTCCACGGTGATCAGCACGTCCTGCCTCCTCTGCACAGGGGCAGTAACACATCACATCCCACGCGCGGATCGCAAGCCCGGTGACACCGCGCCCGTACGGGGCAGGGGAGGGCGTCATGAAGCGTCTCCTCAAGGTCCTCGTCGCGCGCCGCCTGGCGGCCACCCCGCTCGGGCTCGCCTTCCTCGCGGCCGGCTGGCTCCTCGGCCGCCGCCGCCGTCGCCGCGCCCAGCCCCCCACCCCCGCCCCCGCCCGCCGCACCCCCACCGCTCGCCGAACCACCCACCACTGACCCGCTACCGCCCCCCCGCCCACCCGCTACCGCCCCCCCGCCCACCCGCTACCGCCCGCCGTCGGCCCGCTGCCGGGCGGCCTGCCTCTGACCCGGTTCCGAACCCGACGCCGAGGAGCGAGGCGGTGTCAGGGGCGGGGCGGGGTCAGGCGGGGCCGAGGCTCCAGAGACGCAGCCGCCGGTCCGTGCCCGCCGTCACCACGACCGGCCGGCCGGCCCGCTCGGCCAGCGCCAGCGCGCGGACGGCGCCGCCCTCACCGACGCCGAACTCGCCGACGATCTCCCCGTCCGCCAGGCTCCACACCCGCACGAACGCGTCCCCGCCGTACGGCGTGTGCGCCACCACCGCGACCGGCGCGCCGTCCAGGACGCCGGTCACCAGCGCGGCGGTGCCCCGGTCGTCCGGGCTGCGGTCGCTGAAGGCCCACTTCTTCCTGCGCTTGCCGCTCGCCAGGTCGTACACCCGCAAGGTGGCGTCCAGGTGCGTCGAGACGAGCACCGGCTCGCCCTTCAGCTCGCCGCACGCCAGCCGCTCGATGCCGCCGACCTCGCCCGTCTTGTACGTGCGCGTCACCACGCCCGTGGACAGCGGGCGCACCCGCACCCGGTTCGCGCCGTCGCCCGTCACCAGCACGTCCTCGCCGTCCAGGCGGCCGAAGGCCAGGCCGTTGATGCCCTGGAAGTGCTCGGTGCTGGTGGGGCCGATCTGCCGGCCGGTGACGACGTCCCACAGGCGGACGGTGCCGCGCAGGTCCCGCAGGCTGTCGTACTTCTGCGACACCGCGACCACCCGGCCGCCCGCGACCGTCACGGCGACGATCGGGTCACCGGCTTTGCGGGCGGGCGTGTCCGCGCCGTCCGGCCCCCACAGCCGCATCGCGCCGTCGGCGTGGCCCGAGGCGATCACCGGCGCGCCGGCGCGGACGCCGTACGCGATGGCCGCCGTCCCGGCGCCGCCGTCGCCGAGCTTCCTGACCGTGGCGCCGCCGGTGGTGAGGTCCCAGGTGACGACGGAACCGTTGCCCGTGCCGGACGCGACGGCCGGTCCGCTCGCCGCCATCACCGCCGGGGTCCCCACGCCGGAGGGGAGCGGCACGGGGTCGCCGATCCGCGTCCCGAACGGCTCGGCGGGGGCGGTGGTGGCGGCTGTCGGCTCCGGTGTGGCGGAGGCCGTCGTCGTCTCGCCGGGGGTACTGCCCGTGCCGGTGGGGGAGGGCGATGCGTCCTGCCTCGTCCCGGTCTCGCCCCGGCGGCCGGTGCTCGGGTCCGGCCTGAGGACGACGAACGCCGACACCGCTGCCGTCGCCAGGGCCGCCGCTCCGGCGCTGAGCACGGCCCGGCGGCTGATCCGCTTCGCGCCGCCCGGCGCCGTCGTCTCCTCCGGCCGCCGGTTCCCGTACGTCGCCCCGTTCCCGCCCCACGGCGCGCCGCCGGCACGCGGTGGCGACTGCCCGCCCTGAGCCGCCCACCCCGCAGGACGCGGACCCGCGGCCGGGGGTGCCGCCGCACCGGGAGGCTGGGACTGCGGCGGCCCGGACTGCGGCGTTTGCGGGTGCGATGCCCTGGACGCGGACGGTAGCGGTGACCCGCTGGAGGGTGGCACCCCGTCCGGTCGTGGCGTCTCAGGACCGCTCTGCCCCGAGCGCGCCTGCCCGGGCCCCGCGCTCCCCATCGCACGCCGGCCATCGGAGCCACCCCCGGACGCCCGCGCCGCCGACGGCCCCGAACCCGCCGCTTGCCCGGACGTCCCGAAAGGCAAGGGGGTGGAAGGCGACGCCCCAAAAGCCCCCGCCCCCGACGGCGAGGCCCCGGACGCCGAGGCCCCGGACGCCGAGGCCCCGGACGCCGAGGGATCGGACGAGGGCCCGGAAGGCGAGGCCCCGGACGGCGAGGGTCCGGACGGCGAGGGTCCGGACGGCGAGGGTCTGGAAGGTGACGCTCCCGAGTGTGAGGCACCCGAAGGCGACGCGCCCGAGGGGGATCCGCCCGAAGGCGACCAGTCCGGAAGCGGTCCGCCGGCTGGGAATCCGCCCATCGGCGACGCGCCTGAAGGGGACGCGCCCGAAGGGGACGCGCCCGAGGGGAAGCCACCCATGGGCGACGCGCCCGAGGGGGAGCCGGACGAAGGGGAGGGGCCGGCCATGAGGCGTTTCATCAGGGCCGTGGGCAGGGGCCGCGCCGCCGGGTCCTTGGCGAAGCACTCCCGCAGGACCCCGGCCAGCCGTTCCGGCACCCCGCTCAGGTCAGGGGACCCGCTGAGCACGGCGTTCAGGATGGCCGGGACGGTCTCCCCGGCGAACGGCGGCCGTCCCGTGGCGGCGAACACCATGGTCCCGGCCCAGCTGAACACGTCCGACGCGGGCGCGACCCGCAGCCCCTCGAACTGCTCGGGCGACATGTACGCGGGCGTCCCCACCACCCCGGACGCCATGGTCGTGGCGTCCAGCGCCTTGGCGATGCCGAAGTCGATGACGATCGGCCCTTCGGGGCCCATGAGCACGTTGCCGGGCTTGAAGTCCCGGTGCACGATCCCGGCCTCGTGGATGGCGGCCAGGGCGGTGAGCGTGGAGATCGCCAGCCGGTCCAGCGCCCCGCCCGCGCGCGGTCCGGCCGTCCGGACGACGTGCTGCAGCGTGTCGCCCGCGACGTACTCGCTGACGATGTACGGCTGCTCGCCGGCGGTTCCGACGTCGAGCACGGCCGCCGTGCAGAAGGCCGCCACCCGCCGCGCCGCCTCCACCTCGCGCAGGAACCCGCGGGTGATGGCGTCGTCGCCGCTCAGGTGGCTGTGCAGCAGCTTGACGGCGACCTCGCGCCCGTCGTCGCCGACCGCCTTGTAGACCGTTCCCTGGCCGCCGGAGCCGAGCACGCCGACGAGCCGCCAGCGTGCCACCCGTTCGGGATCACTCGGCCGGAGCGGGCGGATTTCCGGCATCCCGCTCCTTTCCCGGACGTCCTTGAGCGATCCACACGATAGCCGTAATCCGCTCGCCGTGGATGGCCCGGGAGGGGCGTCAGCGGGCGCTGAGAGGGCGCATGTCGGTCCAGACCTCCTCGATGTGCGCCAGGCAGGCGTCCTTGGCGCCCTGGAACCCGGCCGCCCGCCACCCGCCCGGGAGCTCCCGGTCCGCGGGCCACACCGAGTACTGCTCCTCGTCGTTGATCACGACCTGGTAGTCGTCCATGTGTTCTCCTTGATCGGGGCCCCGCGTTCGCGCAGGGCCTGGAACCCGATGAGGTCGTCGGGCAGCGCGTCCGGCACGAGCGCGTCGAAGTCCCACAGCGTCCGCCGCCGCCGCGCCACCAGCACGCAGAGCGCGATGGCCGTGCCGAGCAGCACGTACAGCAGGCCGATGCCGCGGCCCTCGCCGGTGCCGACGACCCGGCCGACCGTGTCCGCGAGCGCGCCGCCGTCGGCGAGCAGCGGTTCGAGCAGGGATGTGCCCAGCGGCGCGACCACCGCGTACCCGACCGGCAGCGTCGAGAAGGCCACGAGCTGGTTGAGCGCGAACACCCGCCCGTGGTAGCGCTGCGGGATCTTGACCTGCACGATCGTCGTGTAGACCCCGTTGAGCAGCGTCAGCGACAGGAACAGCCCGAACACCCCCGCTGTGATCACCACGAGGTCCGGCCGCGACCCGATCACCACGGCCGACACCGCCAGCGACAAGGTGAACATGAGCTGCCCCCGGAACCGCCGCACCCGCGGCCCGCCCCACACCGCCATGACCAGGCCGCCGAGGAACACCCCGAGCCCGCCGGCGAACGACACCCGCCCCACGTCCGCGATCGTCCCGGACGCCAGCACCAGCGGTGAGATCATCAGGAACAGCGCCGCCATGAACAGGTTGACCACCGCGAAGAACGTCACCATCCGCCGGAAGCCCTTGTTGCCCCACGAGTAGCGGAACCCGCCGGCCAGCTCGGCGGCCACCGACTCGCGGCGGCGCAGCGCCATCGCGGCCGGGAAGCGGATCAGCAGCAGGGTGACGATCGCGATCGCGTAGCTGACGACGTCGAGGGCCAGGATGCCCTCCAGGCCGATCAGCGCCATCAGCCCTGCGGCGGCCAGCGGCACGACGAGCTGCGCGACGCCGTTGATCATGCCGACGACGCCGTTGGCGTGGCCGAGGAAGCGTTTGGGCACGAGCTGCGGGACGGCGGACTGGTAGGCGACCCGCTGGAACGCCAGCGCCACCGACAGGCAGACCAGCAGCGGATAGATGTGCCAGACCTGGAGGTTCCCGGTCCACAGCAGGAGGCCGAGCAGCAGTTGCGAGGTGAAGGCGCCCGCGTCGCCGAGCAGCATCACGCGGCGGCGGTCGCTGCGGTCCACGATCGTGCCGGCGAGCGGCGCGACGAGCATGCCCGGGACCAGGGCCAGCACCGAGAACAGGGCGAAGTCGACGAGCGAGTCCGTCGTCAGGTAGATCCACAGGGGGACGGCGAACTCGGTCAGCGCCGAGCCGACGATCGACACCGCCTGCCCGGCCGCGACCCCGAAGAAGCGCCGCATGCTCGGCCGTGGCCCACCCCCGGGCCCACCCCCGGGCGCGGCCCCTGGTGCGGCCCCTCGCGCGGGGCCTGGTCCGGTCCCGGCGGCCGCCCTCGCCTCGGCCGCCGGGCCGTCCCCGGCGCCCCCGCCGGGCGCACGCTCCTCGGCGGGGGCACGTTCTGCGATCGGCGCGGGCTCGGCGGGGGTGTCGCGGGAGACGCCCTGGAGCCACCACGTCTCCGTGCCGGTGACGCGCTCCAGCGCCGCCGTCTCGCCGGTGGCGAGGGCGACGTGCGTCCGGGTGACGATCTCCGCCAGCTCATCCGCCCGATACTTCAGGAAGAAGTGTGCGGCTTCGTCCAGCACCGCGCACGCGGTCACCGGTGACAGCACATGCCACTCCCGGTACCGCTCCTGGTAGAACTCCATGATCGGGTCCCGCTCGCCGGCCACCGCCACGACCGGCGCGCCGATCCGCCCGGCGTCCTGCTCGAACAGCCGGGTGAAGTACCGCTCCGCCGCCCGCGTCCCCTCCCGCCGGTTGCGGACGATCAGCTTCAGCTCCTCGGGCCCGAGCTCGGAGACGTCGAGCCCGGCCGCCGTCAGCGCGTTGACCCGCCCCTGGTCGCCGCGCAGGTCGTCCAGCCGGTCCCGCAGCCGGGCCAGCCGGCCGCCCGGCCGCGCGAACGGGAACACCCCGCCCAGGTAGACCGCCTCCGCCTCGCGGCCGGCGGCGTGCAGCAGCCGCGCGGTCTCGGCCATGATCATCGCGCCGAGCCCGCAGTGCCCGTACAGCACGACCGGCCCGGCGACGCCGTCCCTGATCTCCTCGGCGCAGCGCCGCGCCACCTCCTCCGGCGGCATCGCCTCCTCGCCGAGCTCGTGCCCGGGCACGGCGATCGAGTACAGCGCCCAGTCGCCGGGCAGCGCGTCGGCCAGCGGCTTGTAGATCACCGCGCTGCCGCCCCCGTACGGCGCGCACACCAGCGTGGCCGTGACGGCGGGACGCTCGGGCGTGAGCCGCTGCAGCAGCCCGCCGCGCCCGGCGTCCGCGGCCGGCGGAGGGCCGGTGAGCAGCGCCGCGGTCTCCCGTACGGTGGTGTGCTTGAACAGGTCCATGAGCGTGACGCGGCGCTCCGGCGCGATCCTGCGCAGGCGCGCCAGCACCCGCATGGCCAGCAGCGAGTGCCCGCCCAGCTCGAAGAAGTCGTCGAGCGCGCCCACCCGGGCGATGCCGAGCACGTCGGCCCAGACCGCCGCGACGGCCTCCTCCACCGGCCCGTCCGGCGGGGTGAAGGCCGCGCCGCCGTCCGGCCGCTCGTCCTCGGGGTCGGGCAGCGCGGCGCGGTCGACCTTGCCGTGCGACTTCAGCGGCAGGTCCTCCAGCCACACGTAGCGGGACGGGACCATGTAGTCGGGCAGCCGCTCGCGCAGCCAGGCCCGCAGCTCGCCGGCCGGCGCCCGCGTCCCGCCCTCCACCGGCAGCAGGTAGCCGACCAGGCGCTCCCCGCGCAGCTCGGCCACGGCCTGCGCGACCCCGGGCAGCTCGGCCAGCACCGACTCCACCTCGCCCAGCTCGACCCGGTACCCGCGGATCTTCACCTGGAGGTCGCGGCGGCCGAGGAACTGCAGGGTGCCGTCCGGCAGCCACCGCCCGAGGTCGCCGGTCCGGTACAGGCGCGCCCCCGGCCCACCGTCCGGGTCCGGCACGAACCGCTCGGCGGTCAGCGCGGGCCTGCCCAGGTAGCCGCGGGCCAGCCGGTCCCCGCCGAGGCAGATCTCCCCGGCGACGCCGACGGGCACCGGCCGCAGCCGCTCGTCCAGCACCCGCACCCGGGCGCCGGGCAGCGGCCGGCCGATCGGCAGCGTCGTCTCCCGCGCCGGCTCGCCGGGGTGCACGGCGAACGTGCTGATGCCGACCGTCGCCTCGGTCGGCCCGTAGTGGTTGACCACCGCGCAGCGGCCGAGCGCGGCCAGCTCGCGCGCCCACGCCCACCCCGACGCCTCGCCGCCGAGGATCAGCAGCCGGCGCGGCAGCAGCTCGGCGGGCCCGGCCTCGGCCAGCAGCGCGGCCAGGTGCGACGGGGTGATCTTCAGGTAGTCGGCGGGGCTGGTGCGGAAGCGCTCGGCCAGCTCGCGCGCCGACGTCCGCGACGGCAGCAGGTCGAGCCGCCCGCCGGTCATGAGCGCCAGGTAGAAGACCGTCACCCCGAAGTCGAAGGCCAGGGACTGCAGCAGCGCGAACGCCGCCCCGGGCGCGACGGCGAACCGCTCGCGCACGCCCGCCAGGTACGTCACCACCTCCCGGTGCTGGACCGCCACCCCCTTCGGCCGCCCGGTGGTGCCCGAGGTGTAGATGACGTACGCCAGGTCCGCCGGCCGCACCCCGGCCTCGACCGGCGCGCCCGCGTCCGGCACCCGGTCCGGGTCGATCTCCGTCAGGCCGTCCGGCAGCGCCGCCCGCGCCCCGGCCGAGGTGATCACCGTGCGCACCCCGGCGTCGCCGACCAGGTACGCCAGCCGCGCCGGCGGCTGCTCCGGGTCCAGCGGCACGTACGCCGCCCCGGCCGCCAGCACGCCGAGCAGCGCCACCGCCAGCGACGCCGACTGCTCCAGGCACACCGCGACCCGGTCGCCCGGCCGCACCCCGCGCCCGCGCAGGTGCGCGGCCAGCCGGCGGGCGCGTCCGGCCAGCTCCCGGTAGGTCAGCAGGTCGCCGCCGAAGGTCACGGCGGGCGCGTCCGGGGTCCGCGCGGCCTGCGCGAACACCAGCTCGTGCAGCAGCTCCGCCTCCGGCGGGGCGGGCGGCGGGGCGCTCTCCAGCGCCGCCAGCGCGGCCCGCTCGCCCGCCGGGAGGATCTCCAGGTCGGCGATCGGCGTGCCGGGCGCGGCGACGGCGGCGCGCAGCACGTTCCAGCGACGCCGCCAGCCGCGCGGCCGTCGCCGGGGTGAACAGCGCGGTGTTGTGCACGAGCGTCCCGTCGAGCCCGCCCCCGGCGGCCTCGTGCAGGTACAGGCTGAGGTCGAAGCGGCTGGTGACGGTGTCGGCGTGGAACCAGGACAGCTCCAGCGGCCCGGCGTCCACCGGCCGGGCGGTGTAGTTCTGCAGCGCGAACATCACCTGGAACACGGCGGGGCGGCTGACGTCCCGCTCGACGTCCAGCTCGCCGACGAGCTGGTCGAACGGCAGCTCCTGGTGGGCGAAGGCGTCCAGCGCCGTGTCCCGCACCCGCGCCAGCAGCGCGGCGAACGTCGGGTTCCCCGACAGGTCGGCCGGCAGCGCCAGGGTGTTGACGAACATGCCGACCAGCCGGTCCAGCTCCGGCAGCCCCCGCCCGCTGACCGGGGTGCCCACCGCGAACGCCTCCTGCCCCGACCACCGCCCGAGCAGCGCCTGGAAGGCGGCCAGCAGCACCATGTACGGCGTCGCCCCGTGCGACTCGGCGAGGGCCCGCACCGCGCCGGCCAGCCCGGGGTCCAGCCGGAACCCGTGCGCGGCCCCGGTGAACGCCTGCTCGGCCGGGCGCGGCAGGTCCGTCGGCAGCTCCAGCGGCGGCACGCCGGCGAGCCGCGCGCGCCAGTGGTCCACGTCGGCCCGCCAGGCCGCGGTGCCGGTGCGCTCGCGCTGCCAGCGGGCGTAGTCGCCGTACTGGACCGGCAGCGGCTCCAGGGGGCGGCCGGCGAGCAGCGCGAACAGCTCCTCCAGCACCACGTCCCAGCTCCAGCCGTCGGCGACGGCGTGGTGCGCGGCCAGCATGAGCACGTGGTCGGCCGGGCCGAGCCGGACCAGCAGCACCCGCAGCAGCGGCCCCGTCTCCAGGTCGAACGGCCGGGCCAGCTCCGCCGACACCAGCGCCCGCGCCTCCTCCGGCGTCCCGGCGTCGGCGGTGCGGAACGCGGCGGCGGGCTCGGCGTCGAGGACGAGGCGCGGGGTGCCGTCCTCGGCCGTGGCGAACCGGCTGCGCAGGCTCTCGTGGCGGGCGCTCACCTCGCGCACGGCCCGCCGCAGCGCCTCGGCGTCCAGCTCGCCCTTGACGCGGGCGGTGCAGGAGACGGTGTAGGCGGCGGTGCCGGGCGCGTACTGCTCCAGGAACCACAGCCGCTCCTGCGCGTGCGACAGCGGCGGCGGCGTGCCCGGCGGGCGCGGCGGGACGGTGGTCGCGGCCGAGCGCCGCCGCAGCCGCTGCGCGAGCAGCGCCTGCTTGGCGGGCGACAGGCCGCCGGGGGAGGAGACGGCGGTCACAGGGCCTCCCCGGACTCCAGCAGGGCGGGATCGAGCAGGCGCAAAGCCTCCTCGTCGGACAGGCCCTCCAGCTCGGCCAGCAGGATCTCCTCCGTCGCCGCGGCGAACCCGGCCAGTGTCCGGTGCGTGAAGAACGTCCTGATCGGCACGTCCACCTCCAGGGTGGCGCGCAGCCGGGCGGCGGCCCGCACGGCCAGCAGGGAGTGGCCGCCGAGCCGGAAGAAGTCGTCGTGCGCGCCGACCTTGGCGACGCCGAGCAGGTCGCCCCACACCTCGGCGACCAGCGCCTCGGCGTCGGTGCGGGGCGCCACGTAGGCGGGGCGGGGGCCGGCTCCGGCGGTGCCGACGGTGGGCGGCTCGGGCAGGCGCTCCAGCCGCCCGTCCGGATGCCGCCGGACCCGCTCGCCGGTCCGTACGCCGTCCCGCCACAGCTCGCCGGCCGCGCCGGGCGGCACGGGGACGCCCCACGGGTCGAGGACCCGCTCGGGCCCCGCGCCCCACGGCTCCGCAGCAGGGTCGCCGGCCGGCTCCGACAGCCGCCGCCCCGGGTCGGCCGCCATCGCGCGGAGCAGCGCCACGTACCGCCCGGCCAGCAGCGCGGCGGTGTCGGCGGTGAACAGCGCAGCGTCGTAGTGGAGCACCAGGGCCAGCCCGTCCGGGCCGGGCACGGCCTCCAGCTCCAGGTCGTGGTCGAGGGCGGCGGGGCGCGGCGCGAAGGGCTCGCCGAGGCCGGCCGGCGGCGGGGCCTGGTCGCGCACGGTCAGCGTGGTCTGGAACAGCGGCTCGCGGCCCGGGTCGCGCTCCACGCCGAGCGCGGTGACCAGCCGCTCCGGGGACAGGTCGGCGTGCTCGGCCGCCTCCCGCTCGGCCTCCGCCGTACGGCGCAGCAGCTCGGCGAGGTCCGGGTCGCCCGACAGGTCGCCGCGCACCACCAGGTGCCGGGTGAGGTGCCCGGCGACCCGGGCCAGCTCGGGCCGTTCCCGCCCCGGCACCGGCAGCCCGACCATGAACCCGGTCTGCCCCGCCTGCCGGGCCAGCAGCACCTGGTACGCGGCCAGCAGCGCCGTGGACGGCCCGCCCCCGGCCTCCGCGCCGAGCCGCCGCAGCGCCGCCGCCAGGTCCGCGTCCACGTGGATCTCGTGGCGGGCCGGGATCCGGGCGGGTACGGCTGGCCGGGGCCGATCCGATGGCAGGTCGAGGACCGGGGACCCGGCCAGCCGGGCACACCACTGCTCCAGCGCGGGCTCGGCCAGCCGCTCGCGGCGCGCCCGCCAGAGCGTGACGTCGCCCGCCTGCACGGGCGGCGCGGGGACGTCCCGGCCCTCGTACAGGGCGGCCAGGTCGGCCAGCACCATCGGCAGTGTCCATTCGTCGGCCGCGACGGGGTGCGCGGCCAGGCACACCACGTGGTCGTCCGCGGCCAGGCGGAGCAGCGCGGCCCGGACCGGCGGCGCGGCCCGCAGGTCGAACGGCTCCGCGGCGAGGTCCGCCACCACCTGCTCGGCCGGCTCCGCCCGCCCGGTCAGGTCGTGCCTGGCCAGCGCGAGCGGGTGCGCGTCCGCCAGCACGGCGCGCGGCCGGCCCTCGCCGTCGGTCTCGAACCGGGTGCGCAGCGCCTCGTGCCGGGCCGGCAGCGCGGCGACCGCGCGCGCCAGGGCGTCCTCGTCCAGGGGGCCGCGCAGCCGGCGGGCCAGGCACAGGTGGCCGGAGGTGTCGCCCTCCAGGTAGGAGTGCAGGAACCAGAGGCGTTCCTGCGCGGGCGACAGCGGCACCGCCGCCCCGGGCTCGCGCGGCCGCAGCGGCACGTCCTCGCCCGCCCGCGCCCCCGGCGCGGGCAGCGCCCTGCGGTCGATCTTGCCGTTCGGGGTGAGCGGGAGGGCGTCCATGGGGACGATGGCGGACGGGAGCATGTGGGCGGGCAGGCGGTCGGCGAGGCGTTCGCGGGCGTCGGCGGGGATGTCGCCGACGAGGTAGGCGGTGAGGGTCTCGTGGTGCACGGCGGTGGCGGCCTGGCGGACGCCGGGCAGGTCCTCCAGGGCGGATTCGACCTCGCCCAGCTCGATGCGGTGGCCGCGCAGCTTCACCTGGTCGTCGGTGCGGCCCAGGTACTGCAGGGTCCCGTCGGAGCGCAGCCGCACCACGTCACCCGTCTGGTAGAGCCGGCCGCCCGGGGCGTCCCCGAACGGGTCGGGCACGAACCGCTCGGCCGTCAGGCCCGGCCGCCGGTGGTAGCCCAGCGCCAGGCCGTGGCCGCCGAGGTGCAGCTCGCCGGTGTGCGCCGGCTCGCCGTGCCCGTCCAGGACGTAGACCTGGGTGTTGCCGATCGGCCGGCCGATGGAGACGTGCCCGGGGTCCTGCGGCACCTCCCAGGCGGTGGACCAGATCGTCGTCTCGGTCGGGCCGTAGACGTTGAACAGCCGCCGCGTGCGCGAGCGCAGCTCGCGCGCCAGCGGCTCGCTCAGCGCCTCACCGCCCGCCAGCGCCGTCACCTCAGGAGCGGCGAAGCCGCCCGCGAGCAGCACCCGCCAGCCCGACGGCGTCGCCTGCACGTGCGTGACGCCCTCGGCCCGCACCAGCCCGGCGAGCCGCGCCCCGTCCAGCGCCGCCTCCTGGTCCGCGATCACCGTGCGGCCGCCGGTCACCAGCGGCAGGTACAGCTCCAGCCCCGAGATGTCGAACGACAACGACGTGAGCGCCAGCCAGGCGTCGTCCGGGCCCGCCCCGAGCAGGCCGCGCATGGCGACGAGGAAGTTCAGCAGCGCCCGGTGCGGGACGACCACGCCCTTCGGCCGGCCGGTGGAGCCCGAGGTGTACAGCACGTACGCCGGGTCCTCCGGGCGCACCGGCAGGCCGGGGTCGCTGCCGTCGTAGCCCCGGAGGTCGTCGTCCAGCGGCAGCACCGCCGTCACCGCGCCGCCCGCGGGCAGGCGCTCGCGCAGCTCGTCCGGCGCGAGGACGGTGCGGGCGCCGGAGTCCTCCAGGACGAGGCGGATGCGGGCGGCGGGGTAGCCGGGGTCGAGGGGGAGGTAGGCGGCGCCGCTCTTGAGGACGGCGAGCATGGCGGCCAGGGTGCGGGCGGAGCGTCCGGCGTAGAGGGCGACGACGTCCCCGCGGGCGACGCCGGCGTCGGCCAGGCGGCGGGCGAGCCGGTTGGCGGCGGCGTTCAGCTCGCCGTACAACCAGCGCTCGCCGCCGTCGACCACGGCGACCCGCTCCGGCGGCTGCGCCTCGAACAGCGGGACCAGGCCGGGCACGGCGGGCAGCGCCATCGCGGTGTCGTTCGGGCCGCGCAGCAGCCGCTCCCGCTCCTCGCCCGTCACCCGGGCCAGCCGCGACAGCCGCGCCCCCGGGGCGGCGACGGCCGCGCCCAGCAGGGCGATCAGCCGGCGGGCCAGGCCCGCCACGGTCGCCGCGTCGAACAGCGCCGTCTCGTAGCCGAAGACCAGGTCCAGGCCGTCCGGCGCGGGCCAGGCGTCCAGCGACAGGTCGAAGCGCGCGGGCGTGTACGCGGCGTGGAACACCTCGGCCGTGACGTCCCCGAGCGGCACCGGCGCGCCGTCGTCCTGCGTGTGCAGGATCATCATGGTGCGGAACGGCGCGCGGCCGTCGCCCGCGCCCAGCCGCTCCACCGGCACGTCCCCGTGGGTGAGCGCGCCGAGCACCGCCTCCCTGGTGCGCGCCAGCAGCTCGGTGAACGCCGGGTCGCCGGACAGGTCGCCGCGCAGCACCAGCGTCTCGGCCAGGAACCCGACCAGCGGCTCCAGCTCCACCCGGTCCCGCCCGGCGACGGCGGTGCCGACCGTCAGGTCCTCCTGGCCGGAGTGCCGGGACAGCAGCGCCTGGTAGCCGGCCAGCAGCACCATGAACAGCGTCGTCCCCGTCCGCCGGCCCAGCTCCTCCAGGGCGGCGACCGTCGCGCGCGGCAGGCGTACCCGGTGGGAGGCGCCGCGCCGGGCCAGGCCGGGGGAGCGGGGCCGGTCGGCGGGCAGCTCCAGCGGCGGCGCGCCGGCCAGCCGCTCCCGCCAGTACGCCAGCGCCGCCTCGCCCGCGCCGGCCGCCTCCCGCTCGCGCCGCCAGCGGACCACGTCGCCGTGGCCGACGGCGAGCTCCGGCAGCTCCCGGCCCGCGTAGCAGGCGGCCAGGTCGGACAGCAGCACGTTCTGCGACCAGCCGTCGCCGGCCACGTGGTGGAACACCACGCACAACACGTGCTCCGACGCCGACAGCCGGATCAGCGTCGCCCGCACTGGCGGCGCGGCGGCGAGGTCGAAGGGCGTGTTGACCCGCTCGGCGACCAGCCGCCCGGCCGCCGCCTCCCGCTCCTCCGGGGGCAGCCCGGACAGGTCCGCCCGCTCCAGCGGCAGCGGCCCGGGCGGCTCGACCACCGCGACCGGCCGGCCGTCCACCTCCGGGTAGCGGGTGCGCAGCGGCTCGTGCCTGGCCGCGACGCGGGTGAGCGCGTCCGCCAGGCGGCCGGCGTCGAGCGGGCCGCGCAGCCGCCGCGCCAGGTGGATGTTGTAGGAGGCGTCCTCCGGGTCGAGCCGGTACAGGAACCACAGCCGCTCCTGCCCGGGCGACAGCGGCGGCGCGACCCCCGCCGGCCCCCGCGTGAGCGGCGCCGAGGGCGCGGCCAGGTCCTCCAGCGCCCGCGCCAGGCCCGCCACGGTCGGGTGCTCGAACAGCGCCGCGACCGGCGTCTCGACGCCCAGCCGCCCGGTGAGCCGGGCCGCCGCCCTGGCCGCGAGCAGCGAGTGGCCGCCCAGCAGGAAGAAGTCGTCCCCGGCGGCGGCCGAGCCCAGCCCGAGGACCTCGGCGAACACCTCCGCCACCGCCCGCTCGGCCGCTGTGCGCGGCGCGGGCCCCGTACCGCCCCGCGGCGCCGCCGGCTCCGGCAGCGCTCTGCGGTCCACCTTCCCGTTCGGGGTGAGCGGGAGGGCGTCCATGGGGACGATGGCGGACGGGAGCATGTGGGCGGGCAGGCGGTCGGCGAGGCGTTCGCGGGCGTCGGCGGGGATGTCGCCGACGAGGTAGGCGGTGAGGGTCTCGTGGTGCACGGCGGTGGCGGCCTGGCGGACGCCGGGCAGGTCCTCCAGGGCGGATTCGACCTCGCCCAGCTCGATGCGGTGGCCGCGCAGCTTCACCTGGTCGTCGGTGCGGCCGAGGTAGCTCAGCCCGCCGGGCTCCACCCGTACGACGTCGCCGGTCCGGTAGAGGCGGCTGCCGGGCGGCCCGGCCGGGTCGGGCACGAACCGCTCGGCGGTCAGGCCCGGCCGCCGGTGGTAGCCCAGGGCCAGGCCGTGGCCGCCGAGGTGCAGCTCGCCGGTCGCGGCGGGCCGGCCGCGCTCGTCCAGGACGTGGACCTGGGTGTTGCCGATCGGCCGGCCGATGGAGACGTGCCCGGGGTCCTGCGGCACCTCCCAGGCGGTGGACCAGATCGTCGTCTCGGTCGGGCCGTAGACGTTGAACAGCCGCCGGACGCGGGAGCGCAGCTCGCGGGCGAGCGGCAGGGTCAGCGCCTCCCCGCCGGTGAGCGCCGTGACGTCCCGGCCCGGGAAGTCCCCGTCGAGCAGCACCCGCCAGCCCGACGGCGTGGCCTGCACGTGCGTGACGCCCTCGGCGCGGATCAGCGCCGCCAGGCGGCGCCCGTCGCGGGCGGCGGCGCTGTCGGCGATCACGGTGCGGCCGCCGGTGACCAGCGGCAAATAGAGTTCGAGCCCGGAAATGTCGAACGACAACGACGTGAGCGCCAGCCAGGCGTCGTCGGGGCCGCATTTCAGCAGGTCGCGCATGGCGACGAGGAAGTTCAGCAGCGCCCGGTGCGGAATGACCACGCCTTTGGGGCGGCCGGTGGAGCCGGAGGTGTAGAGCAGATAGGCAGGATCCGCCGGATCAACCGCCACCTCTACATTTGTGTCGCTATATGCGGATAAATCGGCGTCAAGTGCTAGAACGGGCGCGGTGTTCTCCGGCGGTAAGCGTTCCCGCAGCTCATGCGGCGCGAGGACGACCCCGGCGCCGGAGTCCTCCAGGACGAGGCGGATGCGGGCGGCGGGGTAGCCGGGGTCGAGGGGGAGGTAGGCGGCGCCGCTCTTGAGGACGGCGAGCATGGCGGCCAGGGTGCGGGCGGAGCGTCCGGCGTAGAGGGCGACGACGTCCCCGCGGGCGACGCCGGCGTCGGCCAGGCGGCGGGCGAGCCGGTTGGCGGCGGCGTTGAGCTCGCCGTACGACCAGCGCTCGCCGCCGTCGACCACGGCGACCCGCTCCGGCGGCTGCGCCTCGAACAGCGGGACCATGCCAGGTGCGGGGGGCAACGCCATCGCGGTCTCGTTCATTTCGCGGAGTTCGCGCATGCGCCAACCTTCGTCGGACAGGCGGGGGATTTCGTGGGAACGCTCCCACGGGACTGTCAGGGTAAGGAGAGCTTCCGGTCACGGTCAACGTCAGTTGAAGATTTGATGGAAATCGGCCCCGAAACCCGCCGATAACGCTTCTAGCTGCGGAGTCTTACAAGGGCGTTTCGGAAACATTACAGCGACTGTTCTCTTGACAATGCCGTGCCGTGATCCCAGGCTCTTTCTGGGGGCGCTTCCGGGGTCAATTTTGGGAGCGCTCCCAAGATGACAGCCCTGCCCTCTGAACCTCCGGAGAACGGTAATGACACCGACCGAGGAAGTCGTCATGGGGATCTGGACCGACCTCCTGAGCACGCCTCCGACGTCCCTCGCCGACGACTTCTTCGCGCTCGGCGCGCAGTCGCTCACCGTCGTGCGCTTCCTGGCCGACGTGCAGGAGCGCTACGGCGTCGAGCTGCCCGTGGACGAGCTGTTCGCCGGCGACTTCACCGTCGCCGCCGCGGCCCGGCTCATCGACGAGACACTGCTCGGCGCCGTCACCGAGGACCAGCTCGCGGAGCTGCTCGACGAGCTGGAGGGCATGTCCGAGCAGGACGTGCGGGCCCTGCTGGACGAGGGCTCCCCGCTCGGCGAGTCCTCGCCGTGACCGCGGGCGGCCCGCTGACGCGCATGCTGCTGGTGACGCACGGCAGCGACGGCGACGTGCTGCCGTTCGTCCGGCTGGGCGGCGTGCTGCGCGAGCGCGGGCACGACGTGACCCTCCTGACCCACGCCCCTTACCGGGAGCGGGCGGAGGCCGCGGGCCTCGACTTCGTCCCGATCGACACCCTCGACTCTTTCGCCCGCTACTCCGCCGACACCGCGCTGCTCCCCGACGGCCTCGGCGCCCTGGACTGGCTGTCCTTCTACCGGCGCAACCACCTGTTCGACCAGTTCGCCAGGGAGTGCCGGGCCCTGGCCGCCCGGGTCGTGCCCGGGCGCACGGTCCTGGCCGGCCGGCACACCTCGGCGCTGTCGGTGCTGGCCGTGCGGGAGCTGCTGGGCGTCCCGGCCGCCTGGATCGCGGTCGCGCCGATCCAGCCGCTGGCCGCCGACGTCGCCCGCCACCTGCACCAGCACGCGCTCGCCCCCGGCTTCGACGCGGCCCGCGCCGACCTCGGGCTGCCCAGGGTGAGCGACTGGCGGGCCTGGTTCGCCTCCGCCGACCTGCGGCTCGGCCTCTGGCCGCGCTGGTTCGACGCGGCCGGACCGGCCTCCGGCACGCCGATCCGGCTGACCGGCTTCCCGCTGCCGGACGACGACAGCGCGGACCCCGTCCCCGAGGCGGCGGCCGAGCTGCTGAACGGCGCCGTCCGGCCGGTGCTCGTCACCGGCGGCACCGGGCGCATGCTCCACACCGGCTTCCACGCCGCCGCCCTGGAGGGCTGCCGGCGGGCCGGGCTGCCCGTGCTGCTCGTCGCCCCGCACGCCGAGGCGGTGCCGCACCCGCTGCCGGCGCACGTGCGGCGCTTCGCGCGGCTGCCGTTCCGCGAGGTCGTGCCGCGGGCCGCGGCCGTGCTGCACCACGGCGGGATCGGCACCCTGACCCGGGCGCTGGCCGCCGGGGTGCCGCAGGTCGTCCTCGCCCACGGCGCCGACCGGCCGGACAACGCCGCCCGCCTGGAGAAGGAGGGGCTGGCCCGCTGGCTGCCCGCGGACCGCTGGGACGCCGACGAGGTCGCCGCGGCGCTGCTGGCGGCGCTGCGCGACGGCCGCCGCGCGCCGCGGACCGGCTCCGGCGACGCCGCCGACGGGCTCGCCCTCGCCGCCGCCCACCTCGAACGCCTCCTCACCGACCTGGCCCCGCCGCCCCCGCCGCCACCGCCCGCGCCCGCGCCGCCGACCCCGTCCGGGAGCAGGGCCGGGAGCAGGGCCGGGAGCAGGGCCGGGAGCAGGGCCACGCCCACGGCGCCGACCGGCCCGGCGGCGCCGGGCCACGGCCCGGCCGGTCCGAGGGGCACGGCGACCTGGGCAGGCGGCTGGCCGGGCTGCCCGCCGAGCAGCGCAGGCTGGTCGCCGCCCGCCTCCGCAGGCGGCTGGCCGAGCGGGAGGCGACGCCGTGAGGATCCTGCTCGCCCAGAACCTCATCCATTTGCCCTCCCACGGCGGCGCCAACAAGTCCAACCGCCTCCTCATGGAGCACCTGGCCGCCCGCGGCCACGAGGTCCACGTCGTCGCCCCCCTCTCCGGCGCCCTGGGCACCGGGGCCTCCGCCCGCGACGAGCTCGCCCGCCGGGGCGCGGTCCCCGTCCCGTCCGGCGACCCGGACGTGCACGCCTACACCTACCGGGGCGTCCTGGTCCACGCCGTGACCGACCCGGCCGCCCTGCCGCGCCGCGTCGCCGAGGTGGCCGCCCGCCTGGCCCCCGACTGGACGCTGGTGCCCTCCGACGACCCCGGCCTGGTCGTCCTGGGCGCGGCGCTGCGCGCGACGCCCCGCCGGGTCGTCTACCTGGTCCACACCCTGCAGCAGCTCCCGTTCGGGCCGGGCGCGTTCTACCCGAGCGCGGCCGGCACCCGGATGGTGCGGCGCGCCGCCGGGGTGGTGGCCGTCAGCCGCGCGGCGCAGGACTACTGCCGCCGGCACGCCGGACTCCGTTCCACGGTGATTTATCCGCATATATATGACGACCCGCCCGCGCCGCCGTCCCCCGCCGCGACCGCCGCCGCCCCGTACGTCACCATGATCAACCCGTGCGGCTACAAGGGTCTGCCGATCCTGCTCGGCCTCGCCGACGCCTGCCCCGGCGTCGCCTTCCAGGCCGTGCCCACCTGGGGCACCACCCCCGGCGAACGCGCGGCCCTGGCCAGCCGCCCCAACATCCGCCTCACGCCCCCCGCCGACGACCTCGGCCCCGTCCTCGCCGGCAGCCGCGCCCTGCTCATGCCCTCCCTCTGGGACGAGACCTTCGGCTACACCTGCGTCGAGGCCATGCTGCGCGGCGTCCCCGTGCTCGCCGCCGGCGTCGGCGGCCTGGCCGAGGCCAAGCGCGGCGTGCCGTACCTGCTGCCGGTCACCCCCATCGAGCGGTACGAGGCCGCCTCCGGCCACGCCCGCCCGGTGCCCGTCGTCCCGCGGCAGGACCTCGGCCCGTGGCTGGCGGCCCTGCGCCGGCTCCTGGACGACCCCGCGCACCACGCCGCCCTCGCCGCCCGCTCCGCCGCGGCCGCCGGCGCCTTCGTCCGCGGCCTGGACCGGGACGCGCTGGAGACGTACCTCACCGCGCTCACCCCGGCGCCGCCCCAGACACCGGCGCAGTCGTCGGCGCAGACACCGGCGCAGTCGCGGCCGGAACCGCGGGCGCCGCTGCCGCCCCACCGCCGCGCCGCGCTGGCCAGGCTGGCCGCCGCCCGCGCCGCCGGCCGGGAAGCGGCCCCATGACCCGTACCCCCGTGTCCCCCGCCCGGCCGCCGCTGGAACCGGTCGCCGGACCGGCCGGGCCGCCCGCCCTGGGCCCGCTCGACGCCGCCGACCTCGACCGGCTCCTGCTCATCAGGCACTTCGAGAACGCCCTCCTCCGGCTGTTCGGCGAGGGCCTGCTCAGCGGCACCACGCACACCTGCCTCGGCCAGGAGCACGTCCCCGTCGCGCTGAACCCCCTGCTGCGCGAGGACGACTTCACCTTCAGCCACCACCGCGGCCACGGCCACTTCCTCGCCCGCTACCCCGAGGAGGCCCCGGCGCTGCTCGCCGAGATCATGGGCCGCCGGGGCGCGCTCTGCGACGGCGTGGGCGGCAGCCAGCACGTCTACCACCGCACGTTCATGTCCACCGGCGTGCAGGGCGAGAGCCTGCCGGTCGCGGTCGGCATGGCGCTGCGGCTGCGCAGGGCCGGGCACGGCGCGCTGGCCTGCGCCTACCTCGGGGACGGCACGTGGGGCGAGGGCTCGGTCTACGAGGCGCTCAACCTGGCCGCGCTGTGGAACGCGCCGCTGCTGGTCGTCGTCGAGAACAACGGCATCGCTCAGTCCACCCCCACCGAGCGCGGCATGGCCGGGACCATCGCGGGCCGCGTGGCCGCCTTCGGCCTCCCGTACCGGCGCGTCGAGTCGATCGACCTGGCCGCCGTCCGCGCCGAACTGGCCGGGCCGGTCGCCGCCGTCAGGAAGGAAGCGTCCCCGCTGGTGGTGGAGTTCGTGACGCGGCGGCTCGGGCCGCACAGCAAGGGCGACGACACCCGCACCGCCGACGAGCTGCGGCGCGCGCGGGCCGGCGACTGGTACGAACGGTACGCCGCCGCCTTCCCGCGCGCCTTCGCCGCGGCCGACGCCACCTGGCGGGGGTACGTGGACGACCTGGTCGCCGAGGTCTCCTCCCGCCCGCCGGCCCTCTGGACGGTGCGATGAGGGAGCCCGTCCGCGCGGAGCGGGTGTCGGAGCACCTGAACCGCGCGCTGCACGACGTCCTGGCCGCCGACCCCGCCGTCCACGTGCTGGGCGAGGACATCGCCGACCCGTACGGAGGCGCCTTCAAGATCACTAAGGGGCTGTCCTCGCGGTTCGGGGAGCGGGTGCGCTCCACGCCGATCAGCGAGAGCGCCATCGTCGGCGCGGGCGCCGGGCTGGCGCTCGGCGGCGACAAGGCCATCGTCGAGATCATGTTCGCCGACTTCGCGGCGCTCGCCTTCGACCAGCTCCTCAACTTCGCCAGCAAGTCCACCGCCATGTACGGCCGCCCGGTGCCGATGCCGCTGATCGTGCGCTGCCCGTCGGGCGGCCGGCGCGGCTACGGGCCCACGCACAGCCAGAGCCCGCAGAAGCACTTCCTCGGCGTCCCCGGGCTGTCGGTGCTGGAGCTGACCCCGTTCCACGACGCGCGCGCCCTGCTGGAGGACGGGTTCGCCGCCGGCCGGCCGGCCCTGCTGTTCGAGGACAAGGTGCTCTACACCCGCCGCATGTTCCGCGACGGCGTCGTGGACGAGCTGTTCAGGTACGAGCCCCCGGACCGGCCGGACGGCGTCGTCCGCGTCGGCGTCGAGGGCGTCACCGGCTACGACTGCACGATCATCGCGCCCGGCGGGATGGCGCACCGCGCCCTGGAGGCCATGCGGGAGCTGCTGCTGGAGCACGACGTGCTGTGCGAGCTGCTGGTGCCCGCCCGGCTGTACCCGTTCGACCTCGGCGGGCTGCTGCCGCGCGGGCGGCACGTCTGCGTCGCCGAGGACGGCCCGGCCGGCGGCACCTGGGGCGCGGAGGTGGCCACCCGGCTGTACCCCGTCCTGTGGGGGCGGCTGGCGCGGCCCATCACGCTCGTCAGCGCCGCCGACAGCATCATCCCGGCCGCCCCACACCTGGAACGCGAGGTGCTCGTGCACGCCCACACCATCCGCCTGGCCGTCCTGGAGGCGCTGGCATGACCGCGGTCGTCGTCCCCAAGATCAACAGCAACGACGCCCGGTACCTGCTGCTGGAGTGGGTCGCCGCGGACGGCGCGACGGTGCGGCCCGGCGACGTGCTGGCCCTCGTCGAGACCTCCAAGACCGTGGAGGAGCTGGCCGCCGAACGCGAGGGCGTGCTGCGGCACCTGGTGGCGGAGGGCGCCGAGTGCGCGCCCGGCGAGGCCATCGCCAGCCTCGCCGGCCCCGCCCCCGTCCGGCCCGCCCCAGACGCCGCCCCTGACGCCGCCCCTGACGCCGCCCCTGACGCCGCCCCGGCCGCCGGTCCCGAGCTGGTCGTCACCGCCCCGGCCCGCCGCCTCATGGACGAGCTCGGCATCGGCGAGGACGCCCTCCGCTCCCTCGGCAAGAAGCTCATCCGCCGCGAGGACGTCGCCGCCCTCACTCACCCCGCCCCCACCCACCCCGCCCCTACCCGCTCCGCCCTCGACACCGCGAGCACCGCACCCGTGGGGGCCCCGTCCGTAGCGGACGTGTCACGGCGGGGCGCGGCCCGGGAGGAGACCGGTCCCGGCAGCGGGAGAACGGCTGACGACATCGTCCTGCCGGTGTCGCAGCGGCGGGTGGCCGAGGTCGTGGCGCGCGCCCACCGCGAGGTCCCGGCCGCCTGCACGGTCGTCAAGGTCGACGTCGAGGACGCGCTGCGGCTCGGCCGCGAGCTCACCCCCGCCCTGCGCACCCTGATCGGCCTGCCGGAGCTGCTGGTGAAGGCGGTGGCGGGCCTGGCGGGCCGGTTCGAGCTGCTGTTCGCCACGCCGGTCGGCCCCGGCCGGGTGCGGCGCGCCGCCGCCGCGCACGTGGGCGTGACGATGGACGTCGGCAAGGGCCTGTTCGTGCCGGTGGTGCGCGACGCCACCGGCCGCTCGCTGCGCGAGATCTCCCGGACGCTGATGGCGTACCGGGTGGCGGCGCTCCGCGGCGGCCTGCACGAGGAGGACCTGAGCGGCGGCAACATCACGCTCACCCTGCACAACGAGAGCACGGTCACGCTGGCCATCCCCATCGTCTTCCCCGGCCAGATCTGCGCCCTGTCGCTGGCGGCTCCGCAACGCGAGATCGTCCCGGCGCCGGGCGGCGGGGACGGCTCCGCCGGGTTCGCCGTGCGCCACACCGTCCACCTCGGCCTGGCCTACGACCACCGCTACGTCAACGGCCACGACGCCATCGTCTTCCTGGACGCCCTCCGCGCCGCGCTCGAAGCCCCCGCCGCCCTCGCCGAGGACCCGGCATGACGCGGCAGCCCGCCGACCGGCCCGCCGCCCCGTCCGCCGCCCCGTCCGCCGCCCCGTCCGCCGCTCTGTCCGCTGATCGGCGGGAGCTCATGACCCGGCTGCTGGCCCGCAAGGCCGCCGCCGCGGCCGTCCCCGTCCTGCCGCGCGCCGGCGAGCCGATGGAGTGCTCCCACGAGCAGCGCCGCGTCTGGCTGGCCGGCCAGGTCACCCCGGAGGCCGCCCCGCCGAACGTCACCCTGGGCCTGGCCGTCACCGGCGAGCTGGACCTGCCGCGGCTCGCGGCGGCGCTGAGCGCGCTGGTGTCCAGGCACGAGGCGCTGCGCACCCGCTACGCCGCCCCCGACGGGCTGCCGCACCAGGTGGTCCGCCCGGCGCAGCCGGTGCCGCTTGAGCTGGTGGACCTGACCTGCCTGCCGGAGCCCGCCCGCGAGCCCGAGGCGCTGGCCCTCGCCCTGACCGCGGCGGGGGAGCGGTTCGACCTGGCGCGGGGGCCCCTGCTGCGGCTCACCGTCTACCGGCTCGGGCCGCTGGAGCACCGCCTGTTCCTGGTGTGTCACCACATCGCCTGCGACGGGGCGGGCGTGGCGCTGGTCGCGGATGACCTGGCCGCCCTGTACGGGGGCGCCGACCTGCCGCCCGTCGTCCCGCAGTACGCGGACTACGCCGCCTGGTCGGTGCGCCGGGCGGCCGAGCGCCTGCCGGGGCGGCTGCCGTACTGGCGGGACCGCCTGGCCGGCCTCGAACCGCTGTTCCCGCGCCTCCCCGCCACCGCCGCGATCGGCGCGACAGGAGGGCGGGCCGCCGCGACGGCGAGCGTGCGCGTCGAGCGGGACCTGGTCGACCGGCTGCGCGCCGCCCCGGCCGGGGGCGGCGGGGGCGCTCCGGTGACCGCGTTCGCCGCGCTGCTGGCCGCCTATCTGGTGCTGCTGCGCCGCCTCACCGGCCGGTCCGACCTGGTGGTGGGGACGGTCACCTCGGGCCGCGCCCGCCGCGAGCTGGAGCCGGTCGTCGGCTGCTTCATCAACCTGGTGCCGCTCCGCGTGGACCTCGGCGGCCTGACCGGCTTCCCCGCCCTGCTCGCCCGCGTACGCGAGACCGTGGCGGGGGCGCTGGCCAACGAGATCCCGTTCGACGCGCTGGTCTCCGGGCTCGGCGGGCACCGGCTGCCCGGCGTGCACCCGTCGTTCCAGGCGGCCTTCGTGCACCGCGAGGACCCGGCCCCGCCGCGCGGCTGGCCCGGCCTCGACGTCCGCGTCTGGGAGCACGAGGTGGACGACGGCGGCTTCGACCTGGGCCTGACCGCGACGCCGCGCGGCACGCGGTACGAGCTGGCGCTGACCGGCCGCCTGGCCCGTTTCGCCCCCGCCGAGCTGGGCGCGCTCGCCGCCCGCCTCGCCGCCGTCGTCGCGGACCCGTCTCTCTGAGCCCCGGCCGGGCGCTAACGCGCGCCCTCCGCGGGCCGCCGGGCGCGGATCCTCGCGGCGGCGGCGACGTTGACCGGCATGCGGCCGAAGATCAGCCCGTGGAACGGGGAGATGCCCCACCAGTAGAGGTGCCCGAGCAGGCCCTTCGGGTGGAAGATCGCGCGCTGCGTGTAGTACGCCCGCCCGCCCCTCCGCGCCACGCCCAGCTCCAGCCAGGCCAGGCCGGGCAGCCGCATCTCGGCGCGCAGGCGCAGCAGCCGGCCCGGCTCCAGCTCCTCCACCCGCCAGAAGTCCACGGAGTCGCCGACCCGCAGCCGGGCCGGGTCGCGCCGGCCGCGCCGCAGGCCGACGCCGCCCACCAGGCGGTCGAGCAGGCCGCGCAGGTGCCAGGCGACCGGCAGCGAGTACCAGCCGTTGTCGCCGCCGATCGACTCGATCACCCGCCACAGCGCGTCCGGGTCGGCGACCTCGGCGACGCGGCGGTCGATGTAGAGGCTGCCGCCCGCCCAGCCAGGGTCGGTCGGCAGCGGGTCGCTGGGGGCGCCCGGCGTGGACGCCGACGACCAGCGCGTCGCCACGTCCGCCTCCTTGATCTTCATCAGGGCCAGCGCCACCGCCCGCCGGAACCCGATGAGCCCGCCCTCCGGGTCCGGCACGTACCGGGCGATGTCGTGCTCCCGGCAGACCGCCTCGTTGCGCAGCGACTCCACCAGCGGACGGGCGATGCCCGCCGGGACCGGCGTCACCAGCCCCACCCAGTAGCTCGACAGCTTGGGCGTCAGCGGCGGCACCGGGATGATCACCCGGCGGGGGAGCCCGGCCACGGCCGCGTACCCGCGCATCATGTCGGCGTAGGTCAGCACGTCCGGGCCGCCGATGTCGAAGGCCCGGTTCACCTCGCCGGGGACGGACGCCCACGCCGTGAGGTAGCGCAGCACGTCCCGCACGGCGACGGGCTGCGTACGGGTACGGACCCAGCGCGGCGTCGTCATGACCGGCAGCCGCTCGGTGAGGTGGCGCAACATCTCGAACGAGGCCGAGCCCGACCCGATGATCACCGCGGCCCGCAGCACCACGGCGGGCACCGGCGCGCGCAGGAAGATCTCGCCCACCTCGCGCCGCGAGCGCATGTGCGGCGACAGCTCCCCACCCGCCGACAGCGCCCCACCCGCCGGCAGCTCCTCACCCGCCGGCAGCTCCTCACCCGCCGGCAGCTCCTCACCTGCCGTGAGCCCGCCCAGGTAGACGATCCGCCGCACCCCCGCCTCGGCCGCCGCCGCGGCGAACGTGCGGGCCGCCAGCCGGTCACGCTCGGCGAACTCGCGGGTCGCCGCCATCGTGTGGATCAGGTAGTAGGCGACCTCGACGCCCTCCAGGGCGCGGCGGGTCGCGGCGGGGTCGGTGGCGTCGGCCTCGGCGACCTCCGTCCGTCCCGCCCACGGTAGGCCCCGCAGCCGGGACGCCGACCGCGCCATGCACCGCACCTCGTGACCGGCGGCCAGCAGCTCGGGAACCAGCCGTCCCCCGATGTAGCCGGTCGCCCCCGTGACCAGGCAGCGTGCCATCGCCGTCCCCCTCGTCCCCCGCGTGCCGCGGATCCCGTGCCCGCCACCGTTCCCGCAGGTCCCCGCGTCCATGCGCGCCGCCCGTCGCGCCGCAGCTCCAGGCCCCCCGATCAACGCGGCGACTTCCGCTGCGGCGAGCCTCGGCTACAGTGAGGAGGAGATCGTGTAATGCGTCGATTGACTTTAGGGAGGCAGAGCCCGCCGCGGCGGGCTCGCTGTTGTGACAGGTCTGACGAGCAGCCTGGGGCAGGACAAGACCGGGGCCGTGTGGCGCGGCGCCCCTCACCCGGTTCTGGTGGTGGACGCCGCAGGTGTCATCGCCCAGGCCAACGACGTGGCGCTGCGCCTGCTGCCTGCGGCGGCGCCGGGCGCGTCGCTGGCGGACGCCGCTCCCGCCTGGCTGTCCCAAGCCCACGATCAAGCCCTGACCGCCGGCGCCGCCCACCCGGCCAACGGCACGCGACCGGCCGGCGGCACACCTCCGGCCAACGGCACGCGACCGGACGGCGTCGTGCGCGGGCCCGTCGGCGAGGCCACGTTCGAGGCCCGCCCGGCGCGCGACGGCGACCTCGTCGCCTGGTGGCTCTCCGACGTCACCGACCTCGAACGCGCCACCCGCGCCCTGCGCGTCGAACGCGAGCGGACCGCGTTCCTCGACACCGCCTCCAGCGAGCTGCTGTCCTCGCTCAACCTCGACCGCTGCATGGAGGTCACCGCCCGGCTGGCCGCCCGCCACCTGGCCGACGCCGCCCTGGTCATCCTGCCGCCGCACCGGCGCAGGCACCCGATCGCCTACTGCGGCCCGGACGGCGTCGTCGTCCGCGAGGAGCTGGCCGTCGACCCCGAGACCGTGCCGGGCCTCGCCGAGGCGCTGCAGGGCTACCCGCCCCTGCCCTCCCGCTGGATCGACCCCGCCGCCGCCCCCGGCTGGCTGGCCCGCGACGGGCTGGGCGCGGTCGGCTCGATGGTGGTGAGCGCCCTGCCCGGGCACGGCGTCCCCGCCGGGGCGCTGGTGCTGCTGCGCGGCGGCGGCCAGTCCTGCTTCTCCGACGGCGAGGAGGTGATCGCGCGGCTGTTCGCGGCCCGCGCGGGCGCCGCCATGTCCGCGGCCCGCCTGTACGCCGAGCAGGCCGGCATCACCGAGACCCTGATGCGCGAGCTCCTGCCGCCCCGCGTACGGAGCCTGGAGGGCGTCGAGCTCGCCGCCCGCTACCGCCCCTCCGAGCACACCGCCCGCGTCGGCGGCGACTTCTACGACCTCCACCCGTCCGCCGAGCCCGGCCAGGAGTCGCTGGTGGTGCTCGGCGACGTGGCCGGCAAGGGCCTGGAGGCGGCCGTGCTGACCGGCAAGATCCGGCACACCCTGCAGGCGCTGCTGCCGCTGGCCGACGACCACCAGCGCGTGCTGGAGCTGCTCAACGGCGTGCTGCTCAAGAGCGGCGAACGCACCCGCTTCGTCACGCTCGTCCTGGCCTCGATCCGGCGTGCCGGCGGCCGCGTGCGGCTGCGGCTCACCAGCGCCGGCCACGCGCCGCCGCTCATCGTGCGCGGCGACGGGCGGGTCGAGGCCGCCAGCACCAGGGGCACCCTCATCGGCATGCTCGAACGCGTCACGAGCGTCACCGACACGGTGACCCTCGAACCCGGCGAGACCTGCCTGCTGTTCACCGACGGCATCACCGAGGCCATGGGCGGCCCGCTCGGCGACGAGATGTTCGGCGAGGAGCGGCTGCTGGAGGACCTCCGGCAGTGCGGCGGCATGCCGCCCGAGGCCATCGCCGAACGGGTGGAGATGTTGGCCTCCCAGTGGGTAGGAGGCGGCGATCACGACGACATGGCCGTCATCGCCATCACCGCGCCGCGCGGCGCGCACCTGAGCGCGGTGGGAGGTCTCGGACGGGGAAGGTTCACCGCATGACGCACGCAGACGGGTTCTCCGCCTGGCGCGAAAAGCTCTGGAACGCCGCCGTGGCCGGCGACGAGTACGCCGCGGCCGACGCCGCGCTCGCCGCGCTCGACCACGACATCCCGCTGGAGACGCTGCTGCTGGAGATCGTCGCCCCCGTGCAGGCCCGGGTCGGCAGCGAGTGGGAGACCAACCGGATCTCGGTCGCGCAGGAGCACACCGCGACCGCCGTCAACGAGCGGGTGCTGGCCGCGCTCGCCCACCACCCGGCCGCCCGCGCCGCCGCCGCGAGCGGCCCGGCCACCGGACGTCTCGCGGTCGCCTGCATCGACGGCGAATGGCACTCCATGCCGGCCCGGATCCTCGCCGAGGTGCTGCGGCTGCGCGGCTGGCGGGTCGACTACCTCGGCGCGCAGGTGCCGACGCCGCACCTCATCTCGCACCTGCACCGCACCGCCTGCGACGTGGTGGCGCTGTCCAGCTCGATCGCGACCCGGCTGCCCGCCGCGCACGCCGCCATCACCGCCTGCCAGGCGACCGGCACGCCGGTGATGGCGGGCGGCGCCGCGTTCGGGCCGGAGGGCCGCTACGCCCGTCTGCTCGGCGCCGACGCCTGGGCGCCGGACGGCCGCGCCGCCGCCGACCGGCTCGCCGCCGGCCCGCTGCCCCGCCCGGCCGCGCCCCGCCAGGCCGTGGACGACCTGCCGCACCTGGACGACCAGGAGTACACCATGGTCAGCCGGTCGGCCCGGCGGCTGGTCAGGGACGTCCTCGGCGACCTCCAGGAACGCATCCCCGCCATGGCGGCCTACACCCCGCAGCAGCGCCGGCACACCGCCGAGGACCTCGCGCACATCGTCGACTTCCTGGCCGCCGCGCTCTACGTGGACGACGCCGGGCTGTTCGGCCGCTTCCTCACCTGGACGGCCGGCGTCCTGACCGCGCGCGGCGTCCCGGCCGCGACGCTGCTGCCGGCCCTCGACCTGCTGGGCGGGCGGCTGGAGGACTTCCCGCGCGCCTCCGGCATGATCGCGTACGGGCGCGAGGCCGTGCGCGCCGCGTCCTCCCCGGACCCCCCTTCCTCCTCCGCCGCCGATGATGACCACCCTCTCCCTGGCCACGGAAAGACCGCATGACCGCCTTCGTCCCCGATCCGCTCACCCTCGCCCTGGCCACGCTCCACCCGGGGGCGCTGCGCGTCGCCGTCGACGGCGACCTGGACTTCACCACCGCCGAAGACCTCCTGACCACCGCCGTCGCGGCGCTCGACGGCGGCCGGCTGACCGACCTGCACCTCGACTGCGGCGGCCTGCGCATCTGCGACTCCAGCGGGCTGGCGGCCCTGCTGATGATCCACCGGCACGCCACGGCGGCCGGGACGCGGCTGCACCTGGAGCGGCGCCCGCCGGTGCTGGAGCGGATGCTGCACGTCAGCGGCACGTACGAGCACCTGACCGGCGCCCCCGCCGCCGCCTCGCGCCACTCCTCCACGCAGGACTGACCCTCAGGGACCGGCGGGCGGGCGCGGTACGGCGGTGATCTTGGGTAGGTTGACCGACCATGGACGATCTCCGACGCCCCCGCCCTGACCGCTGGCCCGCCCGCACGCTGGCCCGCCTCGCGCTCGCCGGCGCGGTCGTCGCCGGGACGGCGGGCTGCGGCGGCGGCCCGGGCACCACCGGGACGACCTCGGACACGCCCCGCGCCTCCGCCCCCGCCAGGACCGCGACGACCCCTGCCGCCCCGCCCACCGCGACCCCTGCCGCCACGCCCGGCCCGGCCTCCAGCTCCGGCGCCGCCTCCGGCCGGGCGCTCCCCGCCCCGGGCGCGCCGCTCCCCACCGCCCCCGCCGCCCTGGCGAGCGCGCTCCGCGAGACCACCACCGCGCTGAACGCCGCCATCGACCGCTGGCGCCCCGACGCCAGCAGCGCCCCGCCGCAGGACGTCGAGCTGCTGGCCCTCTACCAGCAGCGCCTCTACCGCCACGCCGCCCGCCACCGCGACCTCGCCGACCGCGCCTTCGCCCGCCTGCCGGCCGCCCTCGCCGCCCAGGCCAGGGACAACGTCGCCGCCATCCGCGAGCTGCTGGCCCTGGCCCGCCCGATCAAGCCGTCCGCCGTGTTCAAGGTGCAGCCGGCCCGCCCGGCCGCCGAGCTGCTCGGCCACTTCAAGCGGGCCGAGCGCCGCTTCGGGGTGAAGTGGGAGGTGCTGGCGGCGGTGATGTTCGCCGAGACGAAGTTCGGCCGGGTGCGCTCCGACAGCCACGCCGGGGCGCAGGGGCCGATGCAGTTCATGCCGGCGACGTGGCGGGCGTACGGGATGGGCGGCGACATCCAGGACCCCCGGGACGCGGTCATGGCGGCGGCCAACTACCTCCGCGCCACCGGCGCGCCCCGCGACTACCGGCGGGCCCTGCGCGCCTACAACCCGTCCCAGGCGTACGTGGACGCCGTCCTCCTGCACGCCCGCCAGATCGAGCGCGACCCGCGCGCCTACTACGCGTACTACAACTGGCAGGTCTTCGTGATCACCACGAGGGGGGAGCGCCGCCTGACCGGCCCCCGGTAGGGCTCAGCCGTGGTCGGCGCAGCACGGCGTGGGGTGCGGCACCTCGGCGGGGGCGAGCCGGCCGCCCACGGCGGGCATGACCGGCAGCGTCAGCACGCCGTCCCGCCACACCGGCCGGACGTGCCCGGCGGTCGCCACCTCCGTGCCGGGATCCGGCGGGCCGGGGGAGGCGAGCACGGTCACGCGCTCGATGGCCGACCCGGCGAGCAGGTCCGCGACGGTGAGGACCCCCGTCAGCCGCTCCCGGCCGGGGTAGGTGACGGCCCGCCCGCCGTCGCGCGCCGCGTGCTCACGGGCCGCCAGCGCCGTCCCCTCGGCGAGCGGCCCGCCGCGCCGCGCGCCGAGCGCCCACGACACGCCCTCCGGCGGTACGGGGTCCGCGGCGTCGTCCGGCAGCTCCAGCGAGCAGGCCACGTGCGGCTCCCGGTCGCCGGCGGCCGGGACGAAGTGCGTGCAGCCGATCGCGTCCGGCGGCAGGCCGAGCGCCCGCGCCACGGTGTGGAGCAGGTGCTCGGCCTCCGCGAGGGTGCGCGACCCGGCGTCGATGCCGAGGATCATGTGTGCGCCAGGACCCAGATCGGGTTGCTGTAGAACCACAGGTCGTTCCACGGGTCGGCGTCGCCGTACACGTCGATCCGCGGCCCGTGCGGGTCCACGGCCGCGCCCAGCAGGCCCGGCGCGCTCCGCCTGCCGTCGGTGCCGCGCAGCCGCACGTACACCGGGTGGTCCACCGCGCCGAGCTGGTAGGTGAACGTCACCGTCCCGGTGCTCCTGCCCACCTCGTACGACTGCACGACCTTGGTGGCCGGCGTGGTGAAGACGTCCTTGTCGGCGGCCGGGCCGGTGACGTCGCCCTGGATGACGTCCACCCGGGCCAGCGACGGCACGAACTGCGCCCAGTTCGGCCGGCCGGCGAGCGTGACCTCGACGGCCAGCTCGACCCGCGCGCCCTTCCTGACCTGGAGGGTGCCGCCGAGCGTGACGCCGCGCCCGCCGGCGCCCGCCTGCCGGGCCCGCACCACCAGGCCGCCGATGAGCCCGCCGTGGTCCACCCAGACGCGGCCGCCGCGCAGCGCGTCCATGACGGCGGCGTAGGAGAACGACTCGGCGCCGACGTGGGTGCGGCTGTAGAAGCCGGGCCAGAAGTCGCCGGAGCCGAGGTTCGGCACGCCCTTGTAGACGGGGTCCTCGTGGCGGCCGTTGGCGTTGAAGTCGCCGCCGGGGCCGCGGTCGCTGGTGTCGCCGTGCACCCAGTGCGAGTCGGAGTTGGCGGTGATCCACCACGGCTTGCCCTCGGCCAGCAGGCTGTCCCAGAGGCCGCCGACGGTCGCCGTCATCCAGTCGAACCCGCCGAACGTCCTGTAGCTCTCCGCCGGGTAGCCGGGGAAGGAGTCCGCGCCCGGGTTGCCGTCGTAGTAGCCGCGCCCGCCGCCGGGGCCGTTCGGCTTGGGGATGCCGGCCGCCTGGTGGCCGGGCGCGCCCTCCATGCCGATCGCGATGCGCGGCTGGGCGTCGCGCCAGCCGCGGATCTCGTGCGGCGAGTCGATGCCCTTGCGCGAGGGGTGGTTGGCGAGGAACAGCGCGTCGGGGACGCGGCGGCGGCTGACGGCGTCGGCCAGGAAGTTCAGCCCGGCGATGGCGAGGGCCTCGTTCTGCGGGGTGCTCGCGCCCGCGCCCTGCACCGATCCGTCGAAGGAGCTCTCGAACTCCTTCAGCGTCGCCACCTCGCCGCGGCCGGGGGCGACGAACACCGTGCCGTGCTCGGCGGCCGGGATGTTCCACTCCAGCCCCTGGAAGACGAGGGTGTCCTGGACGGCCTCGCGGGCGGCCACGATGTCCGGGTTGACCTTGTCGACGCCGATCTTGGCGTGCGTCGCGCCGCCGTGGTCGGTGATGACCATCCAGCCGAGGCCGTAGGCGTTGCCGTGCCTGACCTGGTCGACCACGCGGTAGACGGCGTCGCTGCTGTACTGGGTGTGGATGTGGTGGTCGCCGGCCAGCCACAGGTAGCCGTCCTTGGGCTCGCGGCCGCGTCCCGCGTCCTGCCGCGGGTCGCCGTCGGCGGCGGCCTCGCCCGTCGTGGCCAGCACGCCGGCGGCGGTCAGCCCCGCGCCGAGCAGCCCCGCGCGGCGGAACATCCGCCGCCGGGAGAGCTGGCCGGGCGGCAGCTCCTCGTCGGGGACCGACAGGTCCCGCTCCTCGCCCGCCGCGTGGTCGTGCTGGTGGTCGTGGTCGTGGTGATGACCGTGGCCCATGGCCCGTTCTCCGTTCCCGCCGGGCTGAGGGTGCTCCGGCTACGGCCGGAGCGTGGCGGAACCGGATGAACCGGTTGTGAACGCCGGACGATCGGCGCCTTCAGAGGAAGAGGCAGAAGGGATGGCCGTCGGGGTCGAGGAGCACCCGGACGTCGTCCTGCGGCTGGTGGCCGGCGAGGACCGCGCCGCAGTCCACCGCCCGGCGCACCGCCGCGTCCAGGTCGCGTACCTGGAGGTCGAGGTGCTGGGTGGCGGTCTGCCGCCCCGGCTCGCTGGGCCACACCGGGCGGGCGTGGTGGCGGTCGAACTCGAAGCTCAGCGTGAGCCCGCCGCCGGGCGGCCGGATCTGCGCCCAGCCGTCCTCCTCGGTGGTGACCGCCAGCCCCAGCAGCCGGGCGTAGAAGCGGGCCAGCTCCCGCGGCCGCGACGTCGCGACCGTCACGGAGGCGGCGACCGGCCGCGGAGCCCCGTCCGGCGGCGTCACGACGGGGTGCCCGGCGCGGTCTCGGGATGAGCCGCCGACAGCGCGCGGGCCGCGTGGACCAGCGGCACGTGGCTGAAGGCCTGCGGGAAGTTGCCGACCAGCCGGCCGTAGCGGGGGTCGTACTCCTCGGCCAGCAGCCCGACGTCGTTGCGCAGCGCCAGCAGCCGCTCGAACAGGTCCTTCGCCTCCTCCGCGCGGCCCTGCATGGCCATCACCTCGACCAGCCAGAAGCTGCACGCGAGGAACGCGCCCTCGCCGCCGGGCAGGCCGTCCACGTCGTTGTCCTCGGCGAGCGGGTAGCGGAGCACGAAGCCGTCCGACATCAGCTCCTTCTCGATCGCGGCGACCGTGCCGACCACGCGGGGGTCGTCGGGCGGCAGGAACCCCACCATGGGGATCATCAGCAGGGCGGCGTCCAGCTCGGAGGAGCCGTAGGACTGGGTGAAGGTGTTGCGCCGGGGGTCGTAGCCCTTGGCGCAGATCTCGGCGTGCACGGTGTCGCGCAGCGTGCGCCACCGGTCCACGGGGCCGGTGCGGCCGAACCGCTCGACGTACTTGACGGCCCGGTCGAGCGCCGCCCAGCACATCACCTTGGAGTGGACGAAGTGCCGGCGCGGCCCGCGCACCTCCCACAGGCCCTCGTCGGGCTCGTCCCAGTGCTCCTCCACGTAGTCGAGGAGCTGGCGCTGGATCGTCCAGGCCCGGTCGTCGGCTGCCAGGCCGCGGGTGCGCGAGACGAACAGGGAGTTCATGACCTCGCCGTACACGTCGAGCTGGAGCTGGCGGACCGCCTCGTTGCCGATGCGGACCGGCCGGGAGTCCTCGTAGCCGTCCAGCCAGTCCAGGCGCAGCTCGGGCAGGCGGCGCTCGCCGGCGACGCCGTACATGATCTGCAGGTCCTGGGGGCGGCCGGCGATGGCCCGCAGCAGCCACGACCGCCAGTCGGCGGCCTCCTCCAGGTAGCCGTTGGAGATGAGCGCGTCGAGGGTGAGCGTGGCGTCGCGCAGCCAGCAGAAGCGGTAGTCCCAGTTGCGCACGCCGCCGATGTCCTCGGGCAGCGAGGTGGTGGGGGCGGCGACGATGCCGCCGGTCGGCGCGTACGTCAGCGCCTTCAGCGTGATGAGCGAGCGCACCACCGCCTCCCGGTACGGGCCCTGGTAGCTGCACCGCGCCACCCAGTCGCGCCAGAAGGACTCGGTCTCGGCGAGCTGGTCGTCGCACTCGATGCGGGGCGGCATCGGCTCGTGCGAGGGGTGCCAGGTGAACACGAACGGCAGCCGGTCGCCCGCGTTGACGGTGAAGGTGGCGCGGTGGGCGTAGTCGCCGCCCTTGAGCGGCACCGGCGCGTGCAGCCACACCGAGTCGGGACCGCCGATGGCCTGCAGGTGCCCGTCGGTGCGCCGCACCCACGGCACGATGCGGCCGTAGTCGAAGCGCACGCGCAGCACCGTGGAGACCTCGACGCTGCCGGAGACGCCCTCGACGATGCGCACGACGTCGGGGTTGCGGTCGCGGGGCGGCATGAAGTCGACCACGCGGACGGTGCCCGTCGGGGTGTCCCACTCGCTCTCCAGGATGAGCGTGTCCGGGCGGTAGCGCCGGCGGTCGGCGGGCCGGCGGCCGGCCGGGCCGAGCCACCAGTGGCCGTTGCGCTCGTTGCCGAGCAGCGAGGTGAAGCACGAGGGGGAGTCGAACCGGGGCAGGCACAACCAGTCGATGGAGCCGTCCCTGGCCACGAGCGCGGCCGACTGCATGTCTCCGATCAGGGCGTAATCCTCGAGGCGCATGCCTACGACGCTACTCGCCGCGACGGGATCCGGCGATCACGCCGCCCGCGGGCTCCTCCCGCCGCAGCGGGAACCAGCGGGTGAACAACTGCGTCAGCGGCCCGATGGCCAGCGCGAACACCAGCGTCCCGACGCCGACCGTGCCGCCGAGCAGCCAGCCCGCGGCCAGCACGGTCACCTCGATGAGGAAGCGCCCGAGCCGCACCGACAGGCCGAGCCGCACCAGCCCGGTCATGATCCCGTCGCGCGGCCCGGGGCCGAGGCCGGCGCCGATGTAGAGGACGGTCGCCAGCGCGATCGCGGTCACGCCCAGCGCCACGTACAGGGCCTGGAGCACGAGCAGGCGCGGCGTCGGCAGCAGGGCGACGGCGGCGTCGGCGAACAGGCCGAGGAACACCACGTTGCTGATGGTGCCGAGGCCGGGGCGCTGACGCAGCGGGATCCACAGCAGCATCACCAGCGCGCCCACGGCGATGATGACCGTGCCGATGGACACCTGCGCGCGGAGCGCGAGGCCCTGGTGGAACACGTCCCACGGGTCGTTGCCGAGCCCGGACTCGACCTGGAGGCCGATGCCGGCGCCGTACAGGGCCAGGCCGCCGTACAGGCGGGCCAGACGGGCGGGGAGGGATCGTGCTCGCGGAAGGCGCGGAAGGGTGGCGTCGCTCATAGTGGCCCCAGATTGGCAGGCTCCGGCTTGCCAAAACAGGGCCAATCCCGGAAAGTGGCCTTATGCGACATCTCTCGGCGGTCCAGGTGGCCCGGCTCGCCGCCGTCGAGCCCGGCGCCCGCCCCTACTACCGCGCGCTCGCCGACGGCGTGCGCGCGCGCATCCTCGACGGCCAGATCCCGGTACGCGTCCGCCTGCCCGCCGAGCGGCACCTGGCCGAGGAGCTGCGGGTCAGCCGCACCACCGTCACCGCCGCCTACGACCTGCTGCGCGAGCGCGGCTACCTGGAGAGCCGCCAGGGCTCGGGAAGCTGGACCGCGCTGCCCCGCCCGGCCACCACCGCCGACAACCCGTGGCTCAGCACCGACGGCGACGGCCTGACCCAGCTCCACTGCGCCGCCCCGGCCGCGCCCTCCGCGCTGCGCGAGGCGATGCTGGAGGCGGTCGACGACCTGCCGCGCTTCGGGCTCGGCAACGGCTACGACCCCATGGGCCTGCCGGTGCTGCGCGAGCGCATCGCCGCCCGCTACACCGCCCGCGGCCTGGCCACCCGCCCCGAGCAGGTCCTCGTCACCACCGGCTCCCAGCACGCCATCCTGCTCGCGCTCGACCTGCTCGTCGGCCCGGGCGACCCGGTGCTGGTGGAGTCGCCGACGTACCCGCACGCCGTGGACGCGGCCCGGCGGCGGGGCGCCAGGATCGTCCCGGCCGGCCTCACCCACGAGGGCTGGCAGCCCGACCTGCTGGCCGGCGCGATGCTCCAGTCCGGGGTGCGCCTGGCCTACCTCATGCCCGACTTCCAGAACCCGACCGGCGCCCTCATGGACGACGCCACCCGCGCCGCCGTCGCCGCCGCCGCCCGGCGCGCCGGCACGCTGCTGCTCATCGACGAGACCTGGCAGGAGCTGGCCCTGGACGACGTGCCGGAGACCGCCCCGATGGCGGCCTTCGACACCGACAGCCGGGTGATCAGCATCGGGTCGGCGTCCAAGCTGTGGTGGGGCGGGCTGCGCGTCGGCTGGATCCGGGCCACCGCCGCGCTGGCCCGCCGCCTGGCCGTGCACCGCTCGGCCGTCGACATCGCCAGCCCCGTGCTGGAGCAGCTCGTCGTGGCGCGGCTGTTCGACCGGCTGGAGGAGACCCGCGCCGAGCGCCGCCGCGGCCTGCGCGCCGGCCGCGCGGCGCTGGTGTCGGGGCTGCGCGAGCACCTGCCCGAGTGGACGTTCACGGTGCCGCGCGGCGGCGGCACGCTCTGGGTCCGGCTGAACGGCGACGCCGCCACGCCGCTCGCCGAGGCGGCCGCCGGGCACGGCGTGCGGCTCGCGCCCGGCCCCTGGTTCGGGCTGGAGGGCACCCTGGAGGGCTACCTGCGGCTGCCGTTCACGCTCCCGCCGCAGACCCTGGCCGAGGCCGTGCTCCGGCTGCGCGACGCCCGCGCGAACGGCCCGCGCGGGCACGTGCCCGAGTCCCTCATCGCCCTGGTGTGAGCCGCGCCGCCGCTCACTCGCTGACGCCCCTGGCCAGCGGGGCGCGCCAGTTGCGGCGCATGGCGGTGACGCGCAGCCCGAAGGCCAGCACCGCCGCCGCGAGCGTCGCCGGCCAGCCGTGCAGCCCCCACGCCGACAGCGCCGCCATCGCCCCCGACCCCAGCATGGCCGGCACGGCGTAGAGCTGACGGTCGTAGAGCAGGGTGGGGATCTCGCCGGCCAGGACGTCGCGCAGCATGCCGCCGCCGACGGCCGTGGTCACGCCGAGCAGCGTCGCGTGCAGCGGGTTCAGCCCGTACTCCAGGGCCTTCTCGGTGCCGACCGCGCAGAACAGGCCGAGCCCGGCCGCGTCCAGCACCAGGATCGCCGGCATCACCCGGGCCACGTGCGGGTGCCAGAAGAAGACGATGACCGTGGCCGCCACGGGCACCAGCACGTAGCCGAGGCTCTGGAAGGCGATCGGCCGCACGTTGAGCACGAGGTCGCGGAGCACGCCGCCGCCGAGCGCGGTCATCCCGGCCAGCACGAGCATGCCGACCGCGTCGAGCCGCTTGCGCACGCCCATCAGCGCGCCGGACAGGGCGAAGACGAAAATTCCGACAAGATCCAGGATTTGTGACACGTCGGAATGTCTACCGGATCGACGACGGAAGGGCCTCCGCGTGGTAGTGCTCGGCCATCAGCACCCGCAGCCGCCGCGTGAACATGAACAGCGCCACCCCGGCCACGATCGCCATCGCCGCCAGCGCCAGGTAGTACGCCGGCTCCGACAGCACCGCGCCGAGCCGCCCCGTCTGCCCGCCGACCGCGTCGCCCACCGACACCGCGATGAACCACACGCCGAGCATCTGCGCCTTGAACGCCTCCGGCGCCAGCTTCGTCGTCACCGACAACCCGACCGGGCTGAGCGACAGCTCGCCGAACACCTGGATCGCGTACACCAGCACCAGCCACCACACCGACACCCGCCCGGCCTCGGCCAGGCCCGCCGCCACCGCCATGACCACGAAGCTCAGCCCCACCATGACCAGCGCGAAGGCGAACTTCTGCGGCGTGCTCACCCGCGTGCCCAGCCTGACCCAGAGCGCCGCGAACACCGGCACGAAGATCATGATCATCAGCGGGTTGAACGACTGCGTGGTGGCCGCCTGGATGCGCACCCCGAACAGCGACAGGTCGGTGTCGTCGGCGGCGAAGGCCAGCAGCTTGCTCGGCGCCAGGTCGTAGATCATCCAGAACACGGCCGCGGCCACGAACAGCCAGATGTAGGCCTTCATCCGGTCCCGCTCGTCCTGGGTCAGCTCGTGGCTGCCCAGCATGATGTACGCGAAGTAGCAGATCGGCACCAGCAGGATGACCACGGTGACCGCGATCGTCAGCCGGTCGATCGTCAGCGTGCCGCTGAGCGCCCACCCGCCGAGCGCGGCCGCCGCGACCGCGACGCCGAGCGCCGTCAGCCGGCCGAAGCGGCGCCGCTCGGCGGGCGACAGGCGCAGCCCCGGCCGCTCGCCGACGCCGCGCAGGTTGCGGCCGCCCCACACGTACTGGACCAGGCCGAGCGCCATGCCGACCGCGGCGGCGCTGAAGCCGAGGTGCCAGCGGTCGCCCGCCGCCAGCCAGCCGACCACGATCGGCGCGAAGAACGCGCCCAGGTTGATGCCGAGGTAGAACAGCGAGAAGCCGGCGTCGCGGCGGCCGTCCTCGTCCTCGGTGTAGAGCCGCCCCACCATGACCGAGATGTTCGGCTTGAGCAGGCCCGTGCCCGCGATGATCAGCAGCAGCCCGAGCCACACGAACGCCGGCGTCGTCACCGGGATCGCCATGCTGATGTGCCCCAGCATGATGACGAACCCGCCCCAGAACACCGACCTGCGCGCCCCGAGAACGCGGTCGGCGACCCAGCCGCCCGGCAGCGCCACCAGGTAGATCAGCGCCCCGTAGACGCCGACGACCGCCTGCGCCGTCGCCGGCGGCAGGCCCAGGCCCGCGCGGGCGGGCGAGGCGGCCATGAACGTGTAGAGGATCGCGCGCAGCCCGTACCAGCTGAAGCGCTCCCACATCTCGGTGCCGAACAGCGTCGCCAGGCCCCAGGGGTGGCCGAAGAAGGTCCTGCCGTTGCCCGCCATCGCAACGCTCCCTAGTAGCGGTCCGCATCCGGACAATCACTCTACGTGAGAGATGCCGTTCTTTCCGCTCGAGGTCTTGCCGCTACCCGGCCCGTGTGGTGCGATGCATGCCATTCATGCAAGTGAATACTGACTGGAGGCGCCCGCCATGGCCGAGGTCCTCGAAGTCCGCGCCGAGCTCGAGCGGCAGATCGCCGGCCGCACCGTCTGCGGGCAGCTCGCCGAGCTGGCCGAACGGCATCCCGACGCCCCCGCATACTCCGACCCCGGCGACCCCGGCTCCGGCTCCGGCGACCCCGGCTCCGGCGGCGGCTGGCGCACCCTCACCTACGCCGAGGCGCGCCGGCGGGTCCTGGAGATCGCCGCCGCCTTCGCCGCGCTGGGCCTGGCCAGGGGCGAGTCCGTGGCGCTGATGATGGTCAACCGCAGCGAGCACGTGCTGGCCGACCTCGGCGCCGTGCACGCCGGGGGAGTGGGCTGCACGGTGTACGCGACGTTCGCGCCCGAGCAGATCGAGTTCGTGGCCGGCGACGTCGGCGCCCGGTACGCCGTCCTCGGCGGCCCCGCCGAGCTGGCCCGCTGGGAGCCGGTGCTCGGCCGCCTGGACGGCCTCCGCAAGATCATCATGCTGGAGGGCGCGCCCGCCGGCGACGAGCGGTTCCTGGCGTGGGCGGACTTCCTGGAGCTCGGCCGCGCCCGGCTCGCCGCCGACCCGGCCGCGATCGAGGAGCGCTGGCGGGCCGTCACCGCCGACGACGTGGTGACCGTCCTCTACACCTCCGGCACCACCGGCGTGCCCAAGGGCGTCCCGCTCACCCACGGCAACGTCTTCTACGAGGTCGCCGCCACCGACCGGCTCACCGCGCTGCCGCAGCTCGGCACCCAGATCTCCTACCTGACCTACGCCCACATCGCCGAGCGCATCCTCAGCCTCTACCTGCCGCTGGTCAAGGCCTCGCACGTGTACTTCTGCACCGACCTCGCCAACCTCGGCGCCACGCTCGGCCAGGTCCGGCCGATGATGTTCTTCGGCGTGCCGCGCGTGTGGGAGAAGATGATGGCCCGGCTGCTCGCCGTGCTCGCCACCCAGCCGGAGGAGCAGCAGGCCGCGGTGCGCGAGGCCATGGCGGCCGGCCGCGCCTACGTCGAGGCCGGGCAGTACGGCCACACCCTCACCCCCGAGGTGCGGGCCGCCTACGACAAGGCCGACGCCGCCCTCCTGGGGGTCATCCGCGGCATGATCGGCTTCGACCGCGCCGAGTGGACCGCCACCGGCGCCGCCCCCCTGCCGCCCGAGGTGCAGAACTTCTACGCCGGCCTCGGCCTCAAGGTCATCGACGTGTACGGCATGACCGAGACGACCGGCGCGTTCACCGGCAACAGCCCCGCCTGCTACCGCCTCGGCACGGTCGGCAGGGCCGAGCCGGGCGTCGAGGTGCGCGTCGCCGAGGACGGCGAGCTGCTCACCCGCAGCCCGCTCAACACCCGCGGCTACCTCGGCCGCCCCGACGCCACCGCCGACCTCATCGACGCCGACGGCTGGCTGCACACCGGCGACATCGGCACCGTCGACGACGACGGCTTCTACCGCGTCGTCGACCGCAAGAAGGAGCTCATCATCACCGCCGGCGGCGAGAACATCTCCCCGGCCGAGATCGAGAACCACCTCAAGCAGCACCCGCTCATCGGCCAGGCGCTCGCCTACGGCGACAACCGGCCCTACCCGGTGGCCGTGCTCACCCTCGACGCCGAGGTCGCGCCCGGCTGGGCGCAGGCGCGCGGCATCGCCTACGGCTCGCTCGCCGAGCTGGCCGAGCACCCCGAGGTGCTGAAGGAGGTGGCGGCCGCCGTCGAGGTCGCCAACACCAAGCTGGCCCGGGTGCAGCAGGTCAAGCGGTGGGCGCTGCTCGGCGCCGAGTGGACCGCCGAGACCGAGGAGCTGACGCCGAGCCTCAAGCTCAAGAGGCGGATCATCCACGCGAAGTACGCCGACATCCTCGAAGGGCTCTACTCCGGCTGATCCCGCCTTTCCCGGACTTTGCCAACCGGGGCGTGTGTCGAGGGTTTGGCCATTACCGGGCGGTTCCTACCGTCTCGATCATGACCAGAGGACTGCTACTCGCCTCGCTCGCGGCGGGGACGCTCGCGGCTCCCGCGCCCGCGTCCGCCGCCGTCGCGCCCGCCCACAGCGTTTTCCACCGCGTTCCGACCCGGGCCGTCGCGCCCGCGTACGGGGCCGAGCCCGCCATCCGGGCCATCACCGTGCGTCCCGCCGAGCCCGTCGTCGGGGCGCACGGCTCGGTCCGCCTGGTGATCGACGTGGTCGCCAAGGGGGCGCGGGGGAAGAACGGCGTCACCGTCAAGGTGGAGCCCGGGCCGCCGCCCGGCCCGCTCCTCGCGTCCAAGCCGCCGCTGCCCGCCGAACCGCCGATCGCCCGCACGCCCGGCCGCCCGCCGGTCATCCGCACCCCCGTCCGGCCGCCGTCCCCCCGAACCCCGGACCAGCCGCCGTCTTCCCGCACTCCCGACCAGCCGCCGTCCGTCCGCAGCCCCGCCGAACCGCCGTCCGTCCGGACGCCCGAGGAGCCTCCCGCGGTCCGCGCCCCTGAGGAGCCGCCGGCCGCCCGCAACCCGCAGGAGCCGCCGTCCGCCCGCACCCCGGACCAGCCGCCGCCCGTCCGGACGCCCGAGCAGCCACCGTCCGAGCAGCCGCCGTCCGGCTACATCCCCGGGCAACAGCCGCCCGGCACGACCGGCCCTGGCACCGGCCCGGCCGCACCCGGCGCCTCCTCACCGGGCGCCTTCTCACCGGATGGTGCCGCACCGGCGGGTCCGCCGAGCGCGTACGCGCCCGCCGTCCAGCCCGCCACCGCCGGCGCGTCCGCGAACGTGTCCGCCACCCCGCAGGCCGGCGAGCGCCCGGCCCTCCCTCAGCGCCTGGCCTGGCGCCGCGCGGCCCCGTCCACGCCCCGCCCGGAGGCGGGGACGTCCGGCGGCTGGGAGACCTGGCGCTTCCTGCCCGACAAGAAGCTCAGCCGCTACTACCCGACCGGCACCTGGACGGTCACCGCCACCGCCCGCGGCAGGGACGGCCGGACGGTGACCGAGTACGCCGCCTTCCAGTTCCGCCGCGCCACCCGGCTCTCGCCGGTCCACACCGACCAGGCCAAGTCCGGCGACGGCGTACGGGTGCGGGGCACGCTGACGCGGGTGGACCCGCGCGGCCTGACCGACTACGGCCCGTTCGGCAGGCAGCGCCTGGAGATCCTGTGGCGCCCGGACGAGAGCGCCGCCTGGGAGCCGGTCGGCGAGGCCGTCACGGACGCCGCGGGCGCGTACGTGAGCACGATCACGGGCCGGACGAAGGGCTACTGGCGCGTCCGCTACCCCGGAACGGGTCACTACGCCTCCGACGCCACAAAATCCCGACAAATCGCCCAATAGGCCGCCTGTTGCCAAACCGTGATCCACTTTGCCGCAACTTTGCTTGACCTTTGCGCGTCAATGGTTGACGTGCCCTGTCTGGGGCGCGTACGAGACGGGGAAGGAAGAATGAAGATGCGACGAATCGCAGCCGGTCTGGCCGCGGCCGCCCTGGGCGCCTCGGTGCTGGCGACGGCGGCCTCGCCCGCGTTCGCGGACGAGCCGGACCCGGACTTCGTCGGCGGCAACACCAGCCTGACGCTCGACGCCAACCCCGAGCCGGCCTGGCGCGGCAGGCCGATCGACCTCGACGGCAAGCTGTCGGTCGAGTGCGAGGAGGACTACATCAGCGGGTTCGTGCAGGTGATCCACTCCGACGCCTGCAGCAAGCAGGAGCGCTGGCACCGCCTGGCCTGGAAGCGGATCGTGATCCTCTTCCGTCCGGACGGCACCGGCAAGTGGGAGTACGTCGACTCGGTCAGGACCGGCCGCGACGGCTACTTCCACACCCGGGTCCCGGCCCGCACGTCGGGCACCTGGCGCGCCGTCTTCGAGGGCGCCCGGTACCTGGAGCCCTCGGAGGGCGCCGACTACGTCAAGGTGATCGGCCGCCGCCACCACTGATCCGCCCCCGCCGACGCGCGGAGCAGCACCACCGGACGCCCGGCCGCCCACGCGGCCGGGCGTCTTCCCTTCCCGGAAGGGCCGCTCAGTAGGACACCGACACGTGCCCCCGGTGGAGCCCGCCGCGCCCCGCCTCCGCCTCGTCCACGATCGCCACCGCCAGGTCCGCGAACGAGAACGCCGCCTCGCCCCCGGCCGCCTCCGGCAGCCGCTCGTCGCCGATCCGGTAGCGCCCGGTCCGCTCCGCCTGCTCGTCCAGGAACACCGGCGGCGGCGCGAGCACCACCCAGTCCAGCTCCGACTCCCCGTACACGGCCAGCTCCGCCGCGTGCCCCAGCGAGAACGCCCGCCCGTCCGCGGGGAAGTCCGGCGTGTCGACGACCCGGACGCCGGGCGCCACCTCCAGCAGGGTGCCGATGCCGACCGCCACCAGCCGCCGCACCCCGGCCTCGCCCAGCCCGTCCACCAGGGCGCGGGCCGCCGCCTCATGGAACTCCCGCGCCGGCACGTCCAGCCGCGTCGCCGTCTGGACGGCCACGTCGTGCCCGGCCGCGACGCGCGCCACGCTCGCCGCGTCGGTCACGTCGCCCGCGACCACCCGGACGCGCCCGCCCGCCGGCCCCTCGTGCCTGCCGGGGTCGCGCACCACGGCCGTCACCTCGTGCCCCCGCCCGGCGGCCTCGGCGACCACCCGCCGCCCCGCCCGCCCGCCGGCCCCGAACACCACGATTGCGCTCATCGCCCGTCAACTCCGTCCTCGTGTCGCCGCGGCCGGCCGGTCGCCGGGCCGCGCACGCCGACGGTAGAGGGCGGCGGGTCGCTTTCCGCAACGATAGCGACCTACGATGACCGCATGGCTGAGCCGCTCGATCCGGACATGTTCGCCGGTTGCCCGCCCGTCGCCGCCCCCATCCGCATCGGCGACAAGTGGACCGCGAAGATCACCCGCTGTCTGGAGGCCGGGCCGCGCCGCTTCACCGAGCTGCAGGTGCCGCTGCTCGGCATCACCCCGAAGGTGCTCACCGAGTCGCTGCGCGCGATGGAGCGTGACGGCCTGCTGACCCGCACCGCCTACGACGAGATCCCGCCGCGCGTCGAGTACGAGCTGACCGACCTCGGCCGCAGCCTCCTCACGCCGATGAACGCCGGCTGCGAATGGTCCCGCCGCCACCTGCGCGACCTGCTGCGGGCCCGCGACGCCTGGCACGCCGCCTCCTGACCCGCGCCCCCGGCGGAATCGATCTCCGGCCCGGGGTGTTGTCGTGCGGTGACGGGTGGGTTTTGAGGGTGGCCGGAACGGCGTCGTAGGCTGGCCCTCTGGCGAACGAACTGGAGGTGACGTCCCGTGTTGCGAGACTCGTTCGGACGGGTGGCGACGGATCTTCGGGTGTCCCTCACGGACAAGTGCAACCTGCGGTGCACGTACTGCATGCCGCCTGAGGGCCTCGACTGGCTGCCGAACGCGCAGCTCCTCACCGCGGACGAGATCGTCCGCCTGGTCGCCATCGGCGTCGAGCGCCTCGGCGTCACCGAGGTCCGCTACACCGGCGGCGAGCCGCTGCTGCGGCGCGAGCTGGCCGACATCGTGGCCCGCACCGCCGCCCTGGAGCCGCGCCCGCAGATCTCGCTGACCACCAACGGCATCGGGCTGGCCCGCCTGGCCGGGCCCCTGGCCGCCGCCGGGCTCGACCGCGTCAACGTCTCGCTCGACACCCTCGACCCGGACGTGTTCAAGCGCCTGGCCCACCGCGACCGGCACGCCGACGTCGTCGCCGGCCTCGCCGCCGCCGACCGCGCCGGCCTCCGCCCCGTCAAGATCAACACGGTGCTCATGCGCGGCGTCAACGAGCACGAGGCCGTGCCGCTGCTGCGCTGGTGCCTGGAGCACGGCTACGAGCTGCGCTTCATCGAGCAGATGCCGCTCGACGCCCAGCACGGCTGGAGCCGCGAGGCCATGGTCACCGCCGACGAGATCCTGGGCCTGCTGTCGGAGGCGTTCGACCTGACGCCCGACGACCCCGAGGACCGCGGCAGCGCGCCCGCCGAGCGGTTCCTGGTCAACGGGGGCCCGGCGCGGGTCGGCGTCATCGGCTCGGTCACCCGGCCGTTCTGCGGCGCCTGCGACCGCGTCCGGCTCACCGCCGACGGGCAGATCCGCAACTGCCTGTTCGCCACCGAGGAGTCCGACCTCAAGACCGCGATGCGCGCGGGGGCCACCGACGACGAGCTGGCCGCCCGCTGGCAGGCGGCGGTCGCCCGCAAACGCGCCGGGCACGGCATCGACGACCCGTCCTTCCTGCAGCCCTCCCGGCCGATGTCCGCCATCGGCGGCTGACCGGCGCCCCGCGATGCCCGCCGCCCGCCGCCCGGACCCCCGCCCCGACCCGCGCCCCGACCCGCGCCCGCCCCGGGCCTTCGACGCGGTGATCCTCGCCGGGGGAGAGGCCAGGCGGCTCGGCGGACAGGACAAGCCCGGCCTCACCGTCGGCGGCCGCACCCTCGTCGAGAACGTCGTCGCCGCCGTCCGCGAGGCCCGCCGCACCATCGTGGTCGGCCCCGAACGCCCCATCCCCGGCGTGCGCTTCGCCCGCGAGCACCCGCCGGGCGGCGGCCCCGTCCCCGCGCTCGCCGCCGGCCTGGCGCAGGTCACCGCCCCCTGGGTGGCCCTGCTCGCCGGCGACCTGCCCTTCCTCGGCCGGGCGCACATACACGCCCTCCTCGACGTCGCGCCCCCAGGCAGGGGCGCGGTCATGCTGGACGACGGCGGACGCGAGCAGTGGCTGGCCGGCGTCTGGCCGGCGGCCGGGTTGCGCGGCGCGCTCGCCGCCTACACCGGCCGCTCGCTGCGGGGCCTGCTGGCCCCCCTGGCCGGCGCGCGCCTCACGCCGCCCGGCCGCCCCTGGTTCGACTGCGACACGATCACCGACCTGGAGGAGGCGCACATGCACGTGCTCAACGAATGGACCGCCCTGGCCTGCAAGGAGCTGGGCATCGACCCGGCCACGGTGGACCGCGACCAGATCCTCGACCTCACCAAGGAGGTCGCCCACGGCGTGGCGCGGCCCGCCGCGCCGCTGACGGCGTACCTGCTGGGGCTCGCCCAGGGAGCGGGCACCGCGCCCGAGGACGCCGTCGCCAGACTGACCACATTGGCGAAGAACTGGCCGGCCGCGGCCACCGGGACGCTGACAGAGGGCTGACACTCGAACGAACTCTTGAAGTCAAGCTCGCTCCCGCCTGAAGATTTCCTGTGAATAACGGGGCGGGAGGGAGTGAAAACGATTTCGGGAAAGCAGTCCTATCCGAATCGCCCCGGCGCCGCCGCGCTAGATCGTCCGCAAGCGGAGGTTTCTCCAGGAAAAGGGCGACGCCGGGTGGTTACGGGGGCAAACCACCCGGCGTCGCTTCATCGGCGTTCCGACGGGGGCCCGGAACGCCGGCACCAGCACTCCGACGGGGGACCGGAGCGCTTGGCTAAAGCGTACACCTACAACCCATGGGATGCGTCAAGACTTAGTCACGACCCGATCTCGCGTCGGTGCAGCGGTATCTCGCTTTGGTTAGCCTCAGGGCTCTGAAAGGTAGGAGGCGGGGCCTCCTCGCCCCTCTCATTGGCCCCGATTACCGCTATGTATGGCAAAAACACCGCGCCCGCCACGAACAGCAGCCGGAACGGCATCGGCACCGGCACCACGACCGCCAGGATCAGGCACAGCGTGCGGATGCCCATCTTGATGAGGTAGCTGACCTCGCGCCTGCGGATGTCGGACGACAACGACGGCTTGGCGTCCGTGACCTGGTGGACGTCCGGCTTCCTGCGCCACCGCTTCATACCTTCCACGGTAGACCTCGCAGGAGGTGCCCGCGACGGCGGTCCCGGACGGCGGGAGGGGTCATGCGATCATGGCCTTCGAGTAAGGAGGAGATGGAGATGTCGGATCGAACGTACCGGGTGACCGAGATCGTCGGGACCTCGGGGGAGAGCGTCGACCAGGCCATCCGCAACGGCATCAAGCGCGCCTCGGAGACGCTGCGGCACCTCGACTGGTTCGAGGTGACCGAGATCCGCGGCCACATCGACGGCGGGGAGGTCGCCCACTTCCAGGTGGGGATGAAGGTCGGTTTCCGCCTGGAGGACGCCTGACGGCCCGCACAGGCCCTTCCACGGCCCACGCCGCCCGTCCCGGCCCCGCCCGCGCCGGACCGATCCGGCCCCGGCCCCGGACGACCTCCTGGCCGTCCGGACCCGTCCTCCGTAACGGGTCGCGTGGCCCGGGGCTGGGCTGCGGTCCTTGCGGCCAGGTGGTTGGTCCTGTCGCCGGGTCCCGTGGTTCCGGGCCGGGTTCTGACGTCCCGGGCCCGGCGTGGAAGCTCCACGTGCCCGGCCGGGCCGCGTGGGCGTGCCGCTGGAAGCCGCGAGGCGCGAGCGTCCGGACAGCCGCGACGCCAGGGCGGGGGCGGCGGCAGGGCGGCCGCGGCGGCGGGGCGGTGGCGGGGATTAGATTGGCGGCGTGAGCGACGAGTTCCGCATCCTGCTCGTGTGCACGGCCAACATCTGCCGTTCCGCCATGGCGGAGGTGATCGCCGGGGCCATGCTGCGCTCGTCCGCGCTGCCCGCCGACCTCGGCAGCGCGGGCGTGTCCGCCCTGGTCGGCCACCCCATGGCGCCGCACGCGGTGGCGGCGCTGGACCGGCTCGGGCTCGACGGGCGGGCGCACCGGGCGCGGATGCTCGACCGCGGCCTGGTCCGGTCGGCGGACCTGCTGCTGGCCATGGAGGCGCGGCACGTCGCCGCGGCCGTGCGGCTCGATCCGGAGGCGGAGCGGCGCGCGTTCACGCTGCCGGAGTTCGCCGCGCTGGCCGCCGACGCGGGCGGGCGCCGGCACCGTTCGGACACCTCCGGGCGGGCCCGCGCCGTCGTCGCCTCCGCCGCCGGGCGCCGCGACTGGCGCCGCGCCCTGGAGGTGGAGGATCCGTACGGCGGCCCGCCCGAGGGGTACGAGGAGTGCGCCAAGTGCCTGGGCGAATCCCTCAGCCAGGCCCTGGCCGCCCTCCTCGGCCCCCGCTGACCCCCGGCTCCCCCCGGTCCGGGCCGAGGGGACGGGCCGAGCGGCCGGGCCGGGGGGCGGGCGTGCCGGCCGGTCAGCTGGCCTGGCTCACCGTCGACATGTTGAAGTCCGGCACCCGCACCGCCGGCATGACCGTCCGCTGGAAGTAGTCGTTCCACTCGCGCGGCAGCGTCCGCTCCGCCCGGCCCACCTCCGTGAGCCGCCCCAGCAGGTCCACCGGGCTCTCGTTGAAGCGGAAGTTGTTGACCTCGCCCACGACCTCCCCGTGCTCGACCAGGTAGACCCCGTCGCGGGTGAGCCCGGTGACGAGCAGCGTCTGCGGGTCGACCTCGCGGATGTACCACAGGCAGGTGAGCAGCAGCCCCCGCCGGGTGCCGGCGATCATCTCCTCCAGCGACGGCGCGCCCTCGTCGCCGGGGCCGCGCATGATGAGGTTGTCGATGGCGGGCGTCACCGGCAGCCCGCTCAGCTCGGCCGAGTAGCGGGTCTGCTGCAGGGCCTCCAGCCGCCCGTCCCTGATCCAGTCGGTCGGCCCGAGCGGCAGCCCGTTGTCGAAGACGGAGCTCTCCCTGCTGGAGGCGTGCGCCGTCACGAACGGCGCGCACCCGATGCCGGCCGCCCCCGGGTCGCTCGACAGCGTGACCGGCAGCGTGGCGAGCTGCTCGCCCACCCGCGTGCCCCCGCCCGGCTTGGCGAACACCGACCGCCCGTCCAGCGCGTCGCGCGCCCCCGACGACCAGAACAGGTAGATCATCAGGTCGGCCACGGCGCTCGGCGGCAGCAGCGTCTCGTAGCGGCCGGCGGGCAGGTCGACGCGGTTCTTGGCCCACTCCAGCCGCTGCGCCAGCGACGAGCCGAGCGCGGCCACGTCGACGTCGGTGAAGTCCTGGGTGGACACGCCGGTCCAGGCCGACCGCTTCAGGTCGCCCGACTTGGCGTTGAGCTCGAGCCGGCCGGTCGGCTGGTCGTGCCGCAGCCGCACGCCCGCCGACGTGCCGAGGAACGTCGAGGTCAGCCGGTGCTCGGCGAAGCCGTACAGCTTGCGGCCGCCCGCCTCCGCCGCCGCGAACGCCTCGCCGAGCGCCGGGGCGAACCCCTCGAACACCCCGATGTCGGTCGGCCGCACGTCGTCGTCCCAGCCGGGCGCGGCCGGCCCGCCCTCGACGAGGGGGCGCGCGTCCTCGGCCGGCTGCGCCTCGCGGGCCGCCGCGTCCGCGGCCGCCACGACGTCGGCGAGCTGGTCGTCGCGCACGGCCGCCCGCGACACGACGCCCACCCGGTCGCCCGCGATCGAGATCACGGTCAGCCGGGACGAGCGCGCCACGCCGTTGGTGGTGAGCGTGTTGCCGGCGAAGCGCAGGTTGGCCGTGGAGCCCTCGTCCACGAGCACCACGCAGCCGTCGTTCGCGGACAGGCCGAGAGCCCGGTCCACCATCTCCTGGGGTGTCACTTGCCGCCCTCCTGCACGGTGTTGAGGATCCGCACGCCCCTGAACAGCGCGGCCGGACATCCATGGCTGACCGGGGCGACCTGCCCAGGCTGGCCCTTGCCGCAGTTGAACGCGCCGCCCAGCACGTACGTGCCCGGCCCGCCGACCGCCTCCATCGACTGCCAGAAGTCCGTGGTGGTCGCCTGGTAGGCGAAGTCCTTGACCTGCCCGGCCAGCCTGCCGTGCGAGATCCGGTACGCCCGCTGCCCGGTGAACTGGAAGTTGTAGCGCTGCATGTCGATCGACCAGCTCTTGTCGCCGACGATGTAGATGCCCCGCTCGACCCCGGCGATCAGCTCGTCGGTGGCCGGCCCGCCGGGCGCGGGCTGCAGCGAGACGTTGGCCATGCGCTGGATCGGCGGGTGCCCGGGCGAGTCGGCGAAGGCGCAGCCGTTGGAGCGCCCGAACCCCTTCATCAGCGCCATCCGCCGGTCGAGCTGGTAGCCGACCAGGACGCCGTCCTTGACGATGTCGAAGCTCTGCCCCTGCACGCCCTCGTCGTCGTAGCCGACGGTGGCCAGGCCGTGGGTGACGGTGCGGTCGCCGGTGACGTTCATCAGCGGCGAGCCGTAGACCAGCTCGTTGAGCTGGTCGAAGGTGGCGAAGCTGGTGCCCGCGTAGGCCGCCTCGTAGCCGAGCGCGCGGTCGAGCTCGGTGGCGTGGCCGATCGACTCGTGGATGGTCAGCCACAGGTTGGACGGGTCGATCACCAGGTCGTAGTCGCCGGCCTCGACCGACGGGGCCGCCAGCTTCTCGGCCAGCAGCTCGGGCAGCCTGGCCAGCTCGCCCTGCCAGTCCCAGCCGGTGCCGGTGAGGTATTCGTAGCCGCGCCCGGCGGGCGGCGCGATCGTGGACATGTCGTCGAAGCCGCCGCCGGCCGCCTTCATGGCGTTGAGCCTGGGATGCACCCGCACCCGCTGCTGGGTGGTGACCGTGCCGGCGGTGTCGGCGTAGAACTTCTGCTCCTTGACCTGCAGCAGCCGCGCCGACACGTGGTCGGCGCCCTTGAGCAGGCCCGCCGACCACTCGCCGAGCAGCGCGACCTTGTCGGCCGGGGGCACCTCGAACGGGTCGACCTCGTACGCCGACACCCACACCGCGTCGGCGTGCACCGGCTCGGGCGCGAGCTCGATCGGCTCCCTGTTGATCGGCGCGGACACCTCCGCGACCCGCACGGCCTGCTCGGCCACGGCAGCGGCCGCCTCGGGCGTGAGGTGGATGCCGGCGGCGAACCCCCACGTGCCGCCCTTGACCACGCGCACCGCGTAGCCGAGGTCGTCGGCGTCCATGGCGCCCTCAAGTCGGGCGTCGTACAGGCTGAGCGACTCGGAGCGGACGCGCTCGAGGCGGAAGTCGGCGTGCTCGGCGCCGAGGTCGCGAGCGCGTTGCAGGGCGGCGTCCGCGAGCTGCCGCAGCGGCAGCTCCAGGAAATCGGCATCGATCTGGCGCATGTCCACGATCCTAACCCCGTGATCTTGTGTCACCCGGACAAGCGGATACCCGCGGGTAGGGGATAGCGTCAGGTGTCATGGCACGCTCTGTACTCGTCACCGGGGGCAACCGGGGCATCGGCCTCGCGATCGCCCGTGAACTCGCCGCGGCCGGCGACGCCGTCGCGGTCACCTACCGATCAGGGGAGCCGCCCGAGGGCCTGTTCGGCGTGCGCTGCGACGTCACCAGCACCGCGGACGTCGAGGCCGCCTTCGACAAGGTCGAGGCCGAGCAGGGCCCGGTCGAGGTGCTCGTCTCCAACGCCGGCATCACCAAGGACACCCTGCTGGCGATGATGAAGGAGGACACCTTCACCGACGTCATCGACGCCAACCTCACCGGCGCCTACCGCGTCGCCAAGCGCGCCATCCGGCCGATGATGAAGCTCAAGCGCGGCCGCATCGTGCTCATCTCCTCCGTCGTGGGCCTGTCCGGCCAGGCGGGCCAGGCCAACTACGCGGCCTCCAAGGCGGGCCTGGTCGGCTTCGCCCGCTCCCTGGCCCGCGAGTACGGCTCCCGCAACATCACCGTCAACGTGGTCGCGCCCGGCTTCGTCGCCACCGACATGACCGCGGGCCTCGACCAGGACAAGATCGTCGCGAACGTCCCGCTGGGCCGGCAGGCGGCCCCCGAGGAGGTCGCGCGCGTCGTCCGGTTCCTGGCGAGCGACGACGCCTCCTACATCACCGGGGCCGTGATCCCCGTCGACGGCGGACTTGGAATGGGGCACTGACGTGGGCATTCTCGACGGCAAGCGGATCCTCGTGACGGGCGTGCTCACCGACGCCTCGATCGCCTTCTCGGTCGCCAAGCTGGCGCAGGAGGAGGGCGCCACGGTCGTGCTGACCGGGTTCGGGCGGATGAGCCTGGTGGAGCGCATCGCCAAGCGGCTGCCCTCCCCGCCGCCGGTGCTGGAGCTCGACGTGCAGAGCACCGAGCACCTCGACACGCTGGCCGCCCGGGTCGGCGAGCACGTCGACGGCCTCGACGGGGTCGTGCACTCCATCGCCTTCGCGCCGCAGAGCGCGCTCGGCGGCAACTTCCTCAACACGCCGTGGGAGGACGTCTCCACGGCGGTGCAGATCTCGACGTACTCCTACAAGTCGCTGGCCGTGGCCTGCCTGCCGCTGATGAAGGAGGGCGGCGCGGTGGTCGGCCTCGACTTCGACGCCTCCAAGGCGTGGCCGGTCTACGACTGGATGGGCGTGGCCAAGGCGGGCCTCGAGTCGTGCAACCGCTACCTCGCCCGCGACCTCGGCAAGCACGGCATCAGGGTCAACCTGGTGGCCGCCGGGCCGCTGCGCACGATGGCGGCCAAGTCGATCCCGGGCTTCAAGGAGTTCGAGGACAGCTGGCCGGAGAAGGCGCCTCTCGGGTGGGACCTGTCCGACACCCTGCCGGCCGCGCGCGCCTGCGTGGCGCTGATGTCCGACTGGTTCCCGGCGACGACCGGAGAGATCGTCCACGTGGACGGCGGCGTCCACGCCATCGGCGCCTGACGGCCGTTCTCCGAGGGGCCCCGGCGGGTCAGGCCAGGCGCTGGCGCCCGCCGCCGGCCCTGGCCGGCTCGAAGGGGATCGTCTCCAGCGGCTCGGTGCGCCGCCGCCGCTGCTGCACGATGCGGGTGGCGAGCACCGCCGACCCCAGCAGCGCGATCGTCAGCGCCGTGCCGAGCACGTCGGAGGCCGGGGGAGTGGGCCGCACCACGCGCCGGTCCTGCAGCGGCAGGGTCAGCTCGTGGGCGAACGGGTTGGGCCACAGCAGGTCGACGCGGGGCTCGTCGGGGTCGGCCACGGGCCGCCGCTCCGCGCGGCTCTCGCCGGCGGGCTGAGGGCGGCTCTGCGCGGGCGACGGCGTGACCGTGGGGCCGGGCGTGACCGGGGCGGTCGTGGCCTTCCTGCCGGAGGCGGAGCGGGGGCGCTCGCCGCGCCGGGCCGGCGGCGACGCGCTGCCGGGCCGCGGCGTCAGGGTGCCGGCGGGCCTGCCGTCCGGGCACGGCTGCCCCGGCGGGCAGCCGCCGTCCTGGTCGCCGGCCTTCTTCGTCGCGCTCGCCGAGGGCGAGGCGGTGGTGGCCGGCGTGGCCGCCCTGCCGGTGGGCACGGCCTCGCCGACCCGGCCGAGCAGCTCGTCGGTGGTCTTGTCCACGGGCTTGGTCACCGGGTCGGTGGCGCCGCCGGTGATCGCGTCGACGGTGCCGGTGACGGTGCTCAGCACGTCGCACAGGGTGTTGGTGACGCCCGACAGCAGCCCGCCGTCGCGTGAGCAGTCCTGCGCCGCTGACGCCGCCGCCGACGCCGCCGCCGCAGGCGCCGCGGGGACGGCCGCCAGCGCCACCGCGAGTACTCCGGCCGAGATCGCGGTCCTGCTCCCCATCCGTCCCCTCCTGCGTCGCTTACGGGGGAAATCTTGATGGACAACGTCCGTCAGACGCAGGTGTTTAGCAGGTAAAGTTGCGATTCGGTATCGACTAGTGATACGCGAGAGAGCCTCTCGTTCCGGGTCAGTCGATCGACGACACGTCATCAAGGGCCTCTCGGATCTCTCTCGGCAGCACGACGTCCTCGGCCGGCAGGACGCCCTTGAGCTGGGCGTGCGTCCGCGCCCCCACGATGGCCGAGGCCACGCCCGGCTGGTCGCGCACCCACGACAGGGCCACGGCCAGCGGCGAGACGCCGAGCCCGTCGGCGGCCGTCATCACCGCCTCCACGACCGCCCGCGACCGCTCGTCGAGATAGGGGCGGACGAAGTCGGCGAAGTGCGGCGTCGCGGCGCGCGAGTCGGCCGGCACGCCGGTGCGGTACTTGCCGGTCAGCACCCCGCGCCCGAGCGGCGACCAGGCCAGCACGCCGACCCCCAGGTGGGCCGCCGCGGGCAGCAGCTCGCGCTCCGGCTCGCGGGCCAGCAGGCTGTACTCGGCCTGCGCCGAGGTGATCGGGATGCGGCCGGGGATCGACTTCTGGGTGACCGCCGCCGCGGCGAGCTGCCAGCCGGTGTAGTCGCACACGCCCGCGTAGACGGCCCGGCCGGAGGAGACGATCGCGTCCAGCGCGGCCAGCGTCTCCTCCAGCGGCACCTCCTCGTCGTAGGTGTGGAGCTGCCACAGGTCGACGTAGTCGAGCCCGAGCCGGTTGAGCGAGTCGTCGACCGCCGCGATGAGGTGGCGGCGTGAGGCGTCGCGCGGCCGGCGCCCGGACGGCGTCACCACGGCCTTGGTGGAGATCACCAGCTCGGCGCGCGGCACCGACTCGCGCAGCAGCCTGCCGAGCAGCCGCTCGGCGTCGCCGCCCGTGTAGACGTCGGCGGTGTCGACGAGCGTGCCCCCGGCGTCCAGGAACGTGCGGAGCTGGGCGGCCGCCTCGTCCGCGTCGGTGTCACGGCCCCAGGTCATCGTGCCGAGCCCCAGCCGGGACACCGACAGGCCGCTGTGGCCGACATAGCGCTGCTCCATGATCTCGCCAGGTTACCGCCCTGATGGCCGCGACGTCGTGATCCACGCCTTCCCCGCCCCGTACGGGTCTCGCGCGGACGCGCGGCGGCCGGGGGACGCCGCTTCGACAGGGTGATCGACGGCTGCGACACTGGCCGGGTGACCACGCTGCTTCTGGCCCGCCACGGGCTGACGGACCTCACCGGGCCGGTGCTGGCCGGCCGGACACCCGGGGTGCGGCTGAGCGAGGCGGGCCGGGCACAGGCCGCCGCGCTCGCCGGGCGCATCGCCGGCGTCCGGCTCGACGCCATCGTCTCCAGCCCGCTCGAACGCTGCCAGGAGACCGCCGGGGCGGTCGCCGCCGGGCGGGGCCTGCCGGTGCAGACCGACGAACGCTTCATCGAGTGCGGCTACGGCGCCTGGACCGGCCGCGAGCTGAAGGAGCTCGCCAAGGACCCGCTGTGGCAGGTCGTGCAGGCCCATCCGAGCGCCGCGGTCTTCCCCGAGGGGGAGTCGCTGGCCGCCATGCAGCAGCGGGCCGTCGCCGCGGTCAGGGAGTGGAACCGGCGCCTGGGGGAGAAGTCCGTCTACCTGGTGTGCAGCCACGGCGACGTGATCAAGGCCATCGTCGCCGACGCGCTGGGGCTGCACCTCGATCAGTTCCAGCGGATCACGGCCGATCCGGCGGCCCTCACCGTGATTCGCTACGCCCCCTTGCGCCCCTTTGTTCTCAGGCTCAACGATATGGGGGAATTGCGGCTTCCTGAGGATTCGGAGGAGAAAGACGGGGGAGAAAACCACACCGGGAGCGATGCCGCCGTCGGCGGTGGACCAGGAACCACGTAAGGTCAGGCTATGCCGGTCTTCGACTACGACCCACCGGAGAGGTTCGTCGCCGGCGCCCTGGGGCAGCCGGGTGCGCGGGTCTTCTACCTGCAGGCCAGGGCCGAGGGCAGACTGACCACGGTGGCGCTGGAGAAACTGCAGGTCGCCGCGCTCGCGGGCAGGCTCGACGAGCTGCTCGACGAGGTGCTGCGCCTCAGCGGGGGCAGCGCCCACGTGCCCGCCGTGGCCCCGGCCGACCTCACCGACGACGCCCCTCTCGACGTCCCGCTGGCGGAGGACTTCCGGGTGGGTACGATGGCGTTGGCGTGGGACGCCGAACGATCGCAGGTGGTGATAGAGGCGCAAGAGGTCATCGACGAGGACGATCTCGACAGCTCCGACCCGGCGGTGCTGCGCGTGCGGATCAGTGCGGGAGCCGCGCGCGCGTTCACCAGGCGGGCGCTGCAGATCGTCGCGGCGGGCCGGCCGCCGTGTCCCCTGTGCGGGCAGCCGCTCGACGCCGCGGGGCACGTCTGCGTACGCCTCAACGGATATCGCGGGGGTGAGGCGGCTTCATGACCGCTCCGGAGAGCGAACCGGCCGTCAGGCCGTCCGGTCCGCCGGGCATGCACGAGGAGGACGCGCTCACGCTGCTGCGCGACGGCCGCCTGGAGGTGGCGGGCCGCCTGGTCGAGGCCACCAACATGACGCTCTACTGCTCGGTCACGCTGGGTGAGCGCTCGGCCGCCTGCGTCTACAAGCCGGTCCGCGGCGAGCGCCCGCTGTGGGACTTCCCCGACGGCACGCTCGCCGCCCGCGAGGTGGCCGCCTACGAGGTCTCCCAGGCCACCGGCTGGCGCATCGTCCCGCCCACCGTCTACCGCGAGGGCCCGTTCGGCCCCGGCATGTGCCAGCTCTGGATCGACACCGAGCGCGAGATCGACCTCATGCGCCTGGTCAAGAGCCGCAACCCGGTGGTGCGCCGGATGGCCGTCTTCGACGCGGTGGTCAACAACGCCGACCGCAAGGGCGGCCACCTGCTGCCGCTGCCCACGGGTCACGTCTACGGCGTCGACCACGGCGTGTGCTTCTCCGTCGAGGACAAACTGCGCACGGTGCTGTGGCAGTGGCGCGGCAAGCCGCTGTCCCGCGAGGCCGTGGCGGTGCTGGCCAAGCTGGAGCGCGACCTGGAGTCCGGGGCGCTCGGCCGCCGGCTGCGCGAGCTGCTGACGCTGGCCGAGGTCGAGGCCACCTGGCAGCGGGTCAGGCGGCTGCTCGACACCGGGGTGCACCCCTACCCGTCGGAGGGCTGGCCGGCCGTCCCCTGGCCGCCGATCTGACCGACCCCCGTCCGATCGCGATTTGGGCATTTATTACCCTTTGCCCATGTGCACGCTGATCGTACGGACGGGACGTCCGCTGACCCTCATGGGCGTGCGGGACGAGTTCACCGACCGCCCCTGGGAGGGGCCGGCCGAGCACTGGCCGGAGTACCCCGGCGTGGTCGGCGGGCGTGACCTCAAGGCCGGCGGCACCTGGCTGGCGGTCAACGCGGCGGCCCGGCGCGCCGCCGCCCTCCTCAACGGCCGGGGCCGGCCCGCGCCCGAGCGGACCAAGGTCTCGCGGGGCGACCTGGCGCTGCGGGCGGCGTACACGGGGGAGGGCCCGGGCGGCGACCTGTCCCGCTACGACCCCTTCCACCTGGTGCTCGCGACGCTGGAGCGGGTGCGGCTGTGGAGCTGGGACGGCGAGCGCCTGACCACCTCCGACCTGCCGGAGGGCACCAGCATGGTCGTCAACGACGGCCTGGACCCGGGCAACGCGCGCGTGCTGGCGTACCTGCCGCGCTTCGCGGCCGCCGCCACCTGGGGCGAGCTCGCCGCCGCCGAGCCGTCCGCCGACCCGGGCGCGCTCATCGTCCGGCACGAGCTGCCCGACGGCCGGACCTTCGCCTCCCTGTCGGTGATGGAGGTCGCGCTGTCGCCGGACGGCGTCGCCTACGACTTCACCGACCTGACCGCCGAACGGGACGGATAGGCTCAAAGGCATGAGATCGTGGTCTGCCCAGAACGTCCCCAAGCTCCCTGGTGAGAGCATTCCGCTGCGTCTCTACGACACCTCGGCCGGGCAGGTCCGGCAGACCGACCCCGGGCCGACCGCCAGGATGTACGTCTGCGGCATCACGCCCTACGACGCCACCCACCTCGGCCACGCCAACACCTACCACGCCTTCGACCTGGTGGGCCGGCTGTGGCGGGACGCCGGCCATGACGTGCACTACACGCAGAACGCCACCGACGTGGACGACCCGCTGCTGGAGCGGGCCGCGCAGACCGGCGTCGACTGGCAGGAGCTGGCCGGCCGGGAGATCGAGCTGTTCCGCGGCGACATGGAGGCCCTGCGCATCCTGCCGCCCCGCGAGTACGTCGGCGTCACCGAGGTCGTCGGCCGGGTGGCCGAGCTGATCGCCCGGCTGCGGGCCAAGGGCGTCGCCTACGACCTCGACGGCGACGTGTACTTCAGCGTCGCCGACGCCCCCAAGTTCGGCCAGGTCTCCGGCTACGGCGAGCGCGAGATGCTGGAGCTGTTCGCCGAGCGGGGCGGCGACCCCGGCCGGGAGGGCAAGCGGCACCCGCTCGACTGGCTGCTGTGGCGGGCCGAGCGGCCCGGCGAGCCGGCCTGGGACTCCCCGCTGGGCAGGGGGCGTCCCGGCTGGCACATCGAGTGCACCGCGATCGCCCTGGACCACCTGGGCGCGGGTTACGACGTCGCGGGCGGCGGCTCCGACCTGATCTTCCCCCACCACGAGTGCGGCGCCTCCGAGGGCCACGCCCTGACAGGGGAGTGGCCGTTCGCCAAGTTCTACACCCACGCCGGCATGGTCGCCCTCGACGGCGAGAAGATGTCGAAGTCCAAGGGCAACCTGGTCTTCGTGCGCAGGCTGCGCGCCGAGCACGACCCGATGGCGGTCCGCCTGGTGCTGCTGGCCCGCCACTACCGCGCCGACTGGGAGTACGTCCCGGAGCTGATGGAGGAGGCCGAGCGCAGGCTGGCCACGTGGCGCTCGGCCGTCGCCCTGGCCGCCGGGCCGCCCGCCGGTGAGCTGCTGGCGCGCGTGCGCGAGCGCCTGGCCGACGACCTCGACTCGCCGGGCGCCCTGGCCGCGGTCGACGCGTGGGCGGCGGACGCCCTGGCCCGCGGCGGCGGCCCGGACGGCGACGCTCCCGCCCTGGTCAAGGACCTGGCCGACGCCCTGCTCGGCGTCGCGCTCTAACCCCCGCCCCCGCGTACCCCGTACCTGCCCGGCAGGTGCGGGGTTTTTCACGCCCTTGAAAGCCGCTATGCTGATTATCAGTTCTACTGATTGTTTCTCCAACTGATCGGACTGCGATGATCCTTATCACCGGCGGGCTCGGCTTCATCGGCACCCACACCACCCGCGCCCTCCTCGACCTCGGCGAGTCCTGCCTGCTCCTCCAGCGCCGCGCGCCCCGCGACCCGTTCCCCGGCGAGGGCGTCGTCGTCGAGCAGGCCGACCTCGCCGACGAGGCCGCCCTGCTCGCCCTCGGCGACAAGCACGACATCACCGGCATCCTGCACCTGGCCGGCTCGTTCCCGTGGCCGCCCGGCGCGGACGAGCCCGTCGTCGGCGCCCGCAAGGCCCTGACCGGCCTGCTCAACGTCTTCGCGGCGGCCGCCGCCTGGGGCGTCACCCGGCTCGGCCTGGCCAGCACCATCGGCATCTACGGCGGGGCGGCCGGCCCGAGCCCGTTCACCGAGGACACCCCGCTGCCGCTGACCGCCCCGCACCCCATCCCGGGCTTCAAGAAGATCAGCGAGGTGCTGGCCGACCACCTGGCCGGCGCGGCCGGGCTGCCGGTCGTCAACTACCGCATCGGCGCCATCTGGGGGCCGCTCGGCCACAGCCCGTCGCCGTTCTTCGCCGCGCCGCAGCTCGTCCACGCCGCCGCCCGCGGCACCGCCGTGCAGGTCCACCCGGCCCGCGCCGCCAACCCGCCGCGCGCCGGCGAGGCCATCGACCTGTGCTACGTCAAGGACTGCGGCCGGGCCCTCGCCCTCCTGCAGACCGCCGGGACGCTGCGGCACCGCACCTACAACGTCGCCTCCGGCCGCCCCACCACCAACGGCGAGGTCGCCGCCGTGCTCGGCGAGCTCGTCCCGGACGCCCGGCTCGACCTGCCCGAGGGCCGCGGCCCCGGCGTCCGGGACACCTGGCTCGACATCACCCGGCTGCGCGAGGACACCGGGTACGAGCCCGCCTACGACACCGAGCGGGCCGCGGCCGAATACCTCGCCTGGCTCCGCGAGGGCCACGACCGCTGACACCCGGCCGCTGACACCCGGCCGCTGACACCCGGCCGCTGACACCCGGCCGCTGAGACCCGGCCGGCGCCCCGGCCCCGGGAGACGCGGCGCTCAGGAGGCCCGCTGCAGCTCCTCCAGCGCCCCCAGCTCGGCGCGGAACCACTCGATCGTGCGCCGCAGCCCCTCCTCGGCCGGCACCCGCGCCCGCCAGCCCAGCCGCTCGGCGGCCAGCGTGGTGTCGGGCCGGCGCACCTTCGGGTCGTCGGCCGGCCGGTCGATGAAGACGATCTCCGACGACGAGCCGGCCAGGCCGCGGACGAGGGTGGCCAGCTCCAGCATCGTCACCTCGTCCGGGTTGCCGATGTTGACCGGCCCGGCGAAGTCGCTGTGCGCCATCGCCAGGATCCCGGACACCGTGTCGTCGACGTAGCAGATCGAGCGGGTCTGCGAGCCGTCGCCGGTGATCGTGATCGGCTCGCCGGTCAGGGCCTGCCGGATGAACGTCGGGATCGCCCGCCCGTCGAACGGGCGCATGCGCGGGCCGTAGGTGTTGAAGATCCGCACGATGCCCGTGTCGGTGCCGCGCGAGTGCCGGTAGGCCGTGGTCAGCGACTCGGCGAAGCGTTTGGCCTCGTCGTAGACGCTGCGCGGCCCGACCGGGTTCACGTTGCCCCAGTAGGTCTCCTTCTGCGGATGCTCCAGCGGGTCGCCGTACACCTCGCTCGTGGAGGCGAGCACGAACCGCGCGCCCTTCTCCCTGGCCAGGCCGAGCGCGTGCAGCGTGCCCACGCTGCCCACCCGCAGCGTCTCGATGGGATAGCGCAGGTAGTCGGCGGGCGAGGCGGCCGAGGCGAAGTGCAGCACCAGGTCCAGCCGGTCCGGCACGTGCACGAAACCCGTCAGGTCGCTCTCGATGAGCCGGAACTCGGGCCGGTCCATCAGGTGTTCGACGTTGCGGGGGCCGCCGGTCAGGAAGCTGTCCATGCAGACGACCTCGGCGCCCTCCTCCAGCAGCCGCTCGCACAGGTAGGAGCCGAGGAAACCGGCGCCTCCCGTGACCAGAGCCCTCATGACGTGACCTCCAAGGCAGCGTCGACGACTTCGGAAACCTCGATCTTGAGCAGGCCGGGGTGCGGCCGCTCGCCGTGCGGGTCGCCGTTCTCGCCGGCCCACAGTGCCACGTGCCGCCAGCCGGGCGGCGGCCCCCACAACGCCGGCGAGACCGGCCCGAACAGCACCACCGACGGCACGCAGAACGCCGTCGCCAGGTGCGCCACGCCGGTGTCGCCGCACACCACCAGCCGCGCCCGGCCGACCAGGTCGATCAGGTCGGCCAGGCCGGTGCGCCCGGCCAGCATCCGCTCCGGCGGCAGCCCCGCCAGCTCGGCGACCTTCCTGGCCAGCGGCACCTCCTGCTCGTTGCCGGTGACGACCACGTCCTCCAGCGCCGCGGCGACCTCGGCGAACCGCTCCGGCGGCCAGCGCCGCGCCGGGAAGGACGCCCCCGGGTGCACGATCACCGGCCCGCTGCGGTCGGAGATGCCGAGCGTGAGGTCGGTGGGGTCGGCCGGGATGCCGTGCCACTCCAGCAGCTCGCACCAGCGGCGCACCTCGTGCACGCCGTCGCGCCAGCGCGGCCCGGTGCCGTAGCTGATCAGCCGGCCGGGCTTGGTGTCCTGCAGCGCTTCGATGCTCTGCGGCCCCTTGCCGTGCAGGTTGACGGCGACGTCCGGCCGCTCGTACGGCAGCCGGTCCATCGGGACGGGGCCGGGACCGGCCACGTCCACCTGGTCGTCAACCGCGCCGATCAGCGGCAGCAACGCCTCCAGCGCGCGCGGCGCGGCGAGCGTGATGCGGTGGCCGGGGAACGCCTGACGCAGGGCCCGCAGCGCGGGCACGGCCGTGAGCAGGTCGCCCAGGCCGAGCCCGCGCAGAGCCAGGAGCTCTAGGGCCATGACGTCTCCGTCGAGGGGCAGACCACGAGCTCTCTCACCTCGCATCCCGTCGGCTGCCGCAGCGCGAAGACCACCGTCTGCGCGACGTCGGCGGGGTCGTTGAGCCCGGCCTCGGGGCCCGGCTTGTACTGCTCGGGCCGGCCGTCGAAGAAGCTCGTCCGCATGCCGCCGGGCACCAGCAGGGTCACCCCCACCTCGCCGCGCAGTTCGACGGCGAGCGCGCGGGTGAGCCCGACGACGCCGAACTTCGAGGCCGAGTACGCCGAGGCGTCGCTCAGCGGGCGCAGCCCCAGCGTCGAGGCGCAGGTGACGATCTTGCCGCGGGTGTGCTTCAGGTACGGCAGCGCCGCCCTGATGACCGACGCGGTGCCCAGCAGGTTGACCTTGATCACCCGCTCCCAGTCGTCGGCGGGCACGTCCTCCATCCGGCCGCAGGCGTCGATGCCGGCCGCCGTGACGACGCCGTCCAGGCCGCCGGCCCGCTCGGCCAGCTCCCGGACCGCCCGCTCGGCCTCGCCGCGGTCGGACAGGTCCGCCGTGACGTGCTCGAAGCGCTGGTCCGGCGCGCGCACGTCCACGACGAGCGCCCGCCAGCCCTCCTTCTCCACGGCCTCGGCGGTCGCCAGGCCCAGTCCGGAGGCTCCCCCGGTGATAAGGATGTTCACTGGATCTCCCTGATCAGGTTGGTTGTGGAACGCCCCGGCAGGGTGCTCAGCACGACGATCTCCGCGCCGAGCCTGCCGAGGATCTCGGACTCGGGCAGGAACTCCCCCTCGTAGTCCCCGCCCTTGACCCACACGTCGGGGCGCAGCAGCTCGATCGCGCGGGCCGGGGTGTTCTCCTCGAACACCAGCACGGCGTCCACGCAGCCGAGCGCCCGCAGCACCTCCACCCGGTCGCGCACGTCCACGATGGGCCGCCCCGGGCCCTTCAGCCGGCGCACCGAGTCGTCGGAGTTGACGCACACGACGAGCGCGTCGCCGAGCGCCCTGGCCCGCCGCAACAGGCTCACGTGGCCCGCGTGCAGCAGGTCGAAGCAGCCGCCGGTGGCGATGAGCCGGCCGCCGTTGGCCCGGGTGAACTCGGCCACCTCCAGCGCGGTGCGCGGCCGGTCGCCGAGCTCCTGCTCGGCGACCTTGACGTTGGCGGCGCCGCCGCGCTCGACGAAGCGCGAGGCCTCGCCGACCCCGACGGTCACCGCGTCCCGTACGTCGAGGCCGTCGCGCAGGGCCAGCGCCGCGGCGCCGGCGAACCGGTCGCCCGCGCCGCAGGCGTCCTGCCCGCCGGCCTGCACCGGCGGCGGCACGTGCGCGAACGGGCCGCCCTCGACGGCGAGCGCGGCTCCGTGCGCGCCCGTCGTGACGGCGACGGCCCTGGCCCGCAGCTTGCGGACGAGCTGCCGGGCCGCCTGGTCGGGCCCCGCGTAGCCGGACGGGCACAGGGCCCGCGCCTCCGCCTCGCTCGGCGTCAGCAGCGAGCAGCCGGGCACCGGCTGCTCGCCCGCGGATGCGGGTCCCACACCACCGGCACGCCGGTGCCGTGCAGCAGCTCGCGCGCCATCCTGGCCACGCCCCTGCCGTAGTCGGACACCAGCACCGCGCCGGCCCGCCGCACGGCCTCGGCCGCCGCGTCGCTCGGCGCGTAGCGGGCCGCGCCGTCGCCGGTGTCCAGGCGCAGCAGCGTCTGGCCGCGCGAGCGGACCCGGGTCTTGCGGACCGTGCCGCCGGTCAGCGGCAGCCGGATCAGCTCCAGCTCCTCCGACAGCAGCCCGCACAGGCGGTGCCCGTCGGGGTCCTCGCCGATCGCGGTGATCAGCACGACGTCGGCGCCGTCGCGGGCGGCCAGCAGCGCGGCCAGCCCGGCCCCGCCCGGCCGCGCCTGCTCGGCGGCGACGTCCACCACCGGGACCGGCGCGTCCGGGCACAGCCGCTCGGCCTCGCCCTCCACGTCCACGTCGAGCAGCGTGTCGCCGACGACTACCAGCGGCCCCATCTAGAGCGCCCCCTCAAGTGCCTCGCAGAGCAGGTGGATCATCGCGAGATGCACCTCCTGGACGGTGGCGGTCTCCTCCGCTGGGACGGCCACCGCGTCGTCGCAGAGCTCGGTCAGCGGGTTGGGCCCGGGCCCGGTCATGGCCCAGGCCAGCACCTCCGCCTCCCGGGCGGCCTCGGCCGCGGCCAGCACGTTCGGGCTGGAGCCGCTGGTGGACAGGCACAGCAGGACGTCGCCGGGCCGGCCGTGCGCCCGCACCTGGCGGGCGTAGACCTGCTCGGCGCCGAAGTCGTTGGCGATCGCCGTCATCGACGAGGTGTCGGCGTGCAGCGCGATCGCCGCGTACGGCCGCCGGTCCTCGCGGAAGCGCCCCACCAGCTCGGCCGACAGGTGCTGGGCCTCGGCCGCCGAGCCGCCGTTGCCGCAGACCAGCAGCCGGCCGCCGGAGGCCAGCGAGCCGGCCAGCCGCGCCCCCCAGGCGCGTACGGTGACCGCCTGGTCGTCGACCTTCTCCAGGGTGTTCCAGAGCTTTTCGAGATGCACGTCCACGATCAACCCCCCATGGCCTCGAGGCCGCACAGCCGGCCGTCGATGACCTGCGTGTACACGGCCTCCGTGCGCGCGGCGACGTGCGGCCAGCCGTAGCGCTCGCGGGCGCGCCTGGCCCCCGCCGCGCCGATGCGGGCCCGGCCCGCCTCGTCGCCGAGCACGTCCATCAGCGCCCTGGCCAGCGCGCGCGGCCGGCGCGGCGGCACCAGCACGCCGCAGCCGGCCACGGTGTCGAGGTGCCCGCCGACGGCCGAGGCCACGACGGGAGTGCCGCACGCCATGGCCTCGACGGGGACCATGCCGAACGGCTCGTACCAGGGGACGGTGACCACGACGTCGGCGGCGCGCATCAGCGCAGGCACGTGCGCGCGCGGCACGCTGCCGATGACGTGCACGCGCTCCTCGATGCCGTAGCCGGCGGCGAGGTCACGCAGCCGGACGGCCTCGTCGTCGTCCGGCCCGCCGCCGGCGACGACCAGCTCGGCGCCGGGGATCTGGCGCAGCGCCGCGATCACGGTGTCGACGCCCTTGCGCGGCACCATCCGGCCGATGCTGAGGATCATCCGGCCGCCGGTGCGCGGCGCCTTCGGCCCGTCGGGGCAGAAGTGGTCGAGGTCGACGCCGCAGGGGACGACGGCGATGCGCTGCTCCGGGATGCCCATCGCGCACAGCTCGCCGACCTCGTCGCTGCAGGTGGCGAGGACGGCGTCGGCGCGTTTGCCGATCTCCCGCTCGGTGTCGACCCGGTGCGCGGGGCTGGTGTCGGCCTCGCCCTGCCAGCGGCGCTTGACGGTGCCGAGGGCGTGGAAGGTCTGCACGACGGGGAAGCCGTCGGCGGCCTGCAGCGCGGCCTGCCCGCTCATCCAGAAGTGCGCGTGCGCGACGTCCGGCGGGTCGATCGCCCAGCGCTCGGCGAGGAAGTCGGTGAACTCGGGCATGTACGGCGGCAGCTCGTCCTTCGGGATCGGCTCGGCCGGTCCGGCCGGGACGTACTCGACGACGACGCCGGGCGCCAGGCGCACCGAGCGGGGCTGGGCCTGCGACGAGCGCCGGGTGTGGACGACGACCTGGTGCCCGCGCCCGGCCAGGGCGACGGCCAGGGCCGCCACGTACACGTTCTGGCCGCCCGCGTCCACGCCGCCGACCGCGGCCAGCGGATCGGCGTGCTCGGAGATGAGATCGACCTTCACTGCGTCAGCTCCCTCACTGCCTTGACCACCTGCTCACTAGTGACCTGGGACAGGCACGGGTGTCCGGGAACCGGGCAGGTGCGCGCCCTGCTGTCCCTGCAGGGCGCCTGCTGGTCGCCCAGCAGCACCGTGGGGACCCCGTGGGGGGCCCACCGCGCCGCCGGGACGACGGGGGCGAACAGGCTCACGACCGGCGTGCCGACCGCGGCCGCCAGGTGGGCGGGGCCGGTGTTGCCCGCCACGAGCACGCTGGCGTGCTCGATCACGGCGGCCAGTTCGGCCAGAGTGGTCACGCCGCCGAGGTCGGCCGCGTCGTCGCCGGCCACGTAGGCGGTGAGGTCACGTTCCGTGCCGGTCACCACGACCCGATGCCCGTCCTCCACCAGCTCCCGCACGGCCTGCCGGTGCCTCTCGGCCGGCCAGGTGCGCGCGGGCGCCGACGTCCCTGGATGCACCACGACATACGTGCCTTTGTCGGCGTCGGCGCCGACACCGAGCAGGTGCCCCGTAATTTCCTCTATATCCGGCAGTGGTCGTTGAACTGCGAGTTTGCCGTCATCGCCCGGTGGCAGCTCGAACCCCGCCGCCCTGGCCACGGCGAGCATGCGCTCCGCCTCGGGCACGTCCACGCTCTCGTCCCACCGGTGGCGGACGTCGAGCAGCGAGCCCGGGTAGTCGTTGCTGATCGCGCTGATCCGGCCCACCCCGGCCAGCCGCAGCAGCAGCGCCAGCGGCAGCGCCGACTGGTGGAAGGAGGTGAGGATCACCGCCTCGTCGATGCCGCGCAGGCGCCCGACCAGGTCGTCCACCTGCTCCCGGGTGACCGGCGGGGGAGTGTGGTCGATCCACGGCGCCCGCCACGTCACCACGCGGTCCACGCCGGGCAGCAGCTCCGCGGCCGCCCGGCCGTTCGGGCCGGCGAGGAAGACCACCTCGCCCGCCTGCGCCGCCACCGCGCGCACGGCCGGACCGGCCAGCAGCACGTCGCCGGCGTCGTCCAGCCGGGCCACGAGCACGCGCCCCCGGCCGCCCGCCTTGCCCGCGGCGGACCGCAGCGTCCTGTCGCTCATCGCCGCACCCTCCATTCCCCCCGCATCCGGTGCGCGCACGCGACCGGCGGGATCACCACGCTGGTGACGGCCATCCGCCACACCTCATCGGGGGTACGGGGACCCGGCGCGATCCGGCGCCAGGCGAACTCGGCGGTCAGTCCCGCCCACGCGGCGCCCGCCGCCGCGGCCAGCGCGGGGACCAGCCGCGCCGGGGTGCCCGGCACCCGCGGCCCGCGCACCCGCGCGGCCAGGGCGCCGAGCGTCACGGCGGCCAGCCCGGCCGCCGTGGTCGCGGCGTGGATCCGCAGCCGGCCCGGGCCGCCGCCGATCGCCGCGCGCCAGCCCGGCCCGTGCAGGCGCCGCATGAGCGCGTCGTCGGCGTTGCCGCGCTGGAAGCGCACGCTGGCCCAGAAGCCGTCCTGCCGCACCGGGTGCCGGGTGACGCGCTCGCCGCGCACCAGCCGGTGCCCGGCCCGCGTCATGCGCAGCGCCAGGTCGGCGTCCTCGCGGTAGGCGCGGGGGAAGCGCTCGTCGAAACCGCCGAGCGCGGCCAGCGCCGCGCGCCGGTAGGCCATGTCGGCGGTCACCCACGAGGCGTCGCTCAGCCCGGCGGTGTGCCGCTCTCCGTCGGTCGGCGGCCGGTCGCCCGGCAGGGGCACGACGATGCGGCCCTGGCTGCCCGCGACGTCCTCGGGCAGGTCGACCAGGTCCTTCCAGACCGCATCCGCCCAGCCGGGCTCGGGGATCACGTCGTCGTCGAGGAAGACGACCCAGGGGGTGTCCGCGGCGCGCCACCCGACGTTGCGGGCGGCCGCGGGGCCTTTGCCGCCACTGCGCACAAGGCGCACATGGGCAGGCAAATATCTCAGGACGGTGGGCATGCCGAACTCCCTTGGTTGGCTGCCACCGCCATCACCGACTGTACCCGATCCGCGGCGCTGCGTGCCCGCCGGATCGGGGCGATCGTCCACCACGACGACGGGCACGCCGGAGCCCACGGCGGCGATCGTCCGGGCCAGGGTGGGCCGGCCGATGGTGGGGATCACGACGGTGATCACGAACCGAACACCTCCCGCCGCCGCACCACGTACGGCCCGAGGACCAGCACCTCCACCGGTGCGGAGCCGAAGCACTCCAGCGCGTCGCGCGGGTCGTCCACCATGGGCCGGCCCGCCGTGTTGAGGCTGGTGTTGACCACCACCGGCAGCCCGGTGCGCCGCTCGAACTCGGTCAGCAGCCGCGCCACCAGGGGCTCGGTGCGCGGCGAGATCGTCTGGATGCGGGCCGTGCCGTCCACGTGCACGACCGCCGGGATGCGGCTCACCCAGTCCGGGTGCACGTCGTGCACGAACAACATGTACGGCGACGGCACCGGCCCCCGCCCGAAGATGTCCCGCGCCCGCGACTCCAGCACCATGGGCGCGACGGGCCGGAACTGCTCGCGTCCCTTCACGTCGTTGAGCCGCTCGGTGTTGCCCGCGTGCCCTGGGTGCGCCAGCAGCGAGCGGTGCCCCAGCGCCCGCGGCCCGTACTCGGACCGGCCCTGGAACCAGGCCACGATCTTGTTGTCCGCCAGCTCGGCGGCCACCTCGGCGGCCAGGTCGGCGGGCCGCGTGTACGGCACCCTGGCCACGTCCAGCCACGCGCCCAGCTCCTCGTCGGTGAAGCCGCGGCCGAGCGCCGCCGTGCCCATCGGCGCGGCCGGCTCGCCGTAGGACTGCGCCAGGTGCAGCGCGCCGCCCAGCGCCGTGCCGGAGTCGCCCGCCGCGGGCTGCACCCACACCTCCTCGAACGGCCCCTCGGCCAGCAGCCGCGTGTTGGCCACGCAGTTCAGCGCCACGCCGCCGGCCAGGGCCAGCCGCCGCTCGCCGGTGCGCTCGTGCAGCCAGCCCACCAGCTCGGCCAGCACCTCCTCCAGCCGCGCCTGCACGCTCGCGGCCAGGTCGGCGTGGTCGGAGGTCCACGCGGCGCCCTTCGGCAGCGCCTTGGCGTAGACGTTCCAGTCGACCGGCTCGACGCGGAAACCGCCGTCGCCGGTCGTGTGGATGACCTCGCGCAGCGCCTCCAGGTGGCGGGGCTCGCCGTAGGAGGCCATCGCCATGACCTTGTACTCGTCGCTGGAGCGCAGGAAACCCAGGTGCTCGGTGACGTCCTCGTACAGGAGGCCGAGCGAGTGCGGCAGCTCCTGGGCGGCCAGCACCTCCAGCTCGCCGCCCCGGTAGCGGCCGGCCAGGTGCGAGACGTTCTCGCCGCGGCCGTCGCACACCAGCACCGCGCAGTCGCGCCAGGGCGAGGCGAGGCCCGCCGAGGCCGCGTGCGCCACGTGGTGCGGCACGTACGTCACCTGCGCCGGGTCCAGGCCCGGCAGCGCGGTCGCCAGGAACAGCGGGGCGCGGACCGCGTACTTGGTGCGCAGGTCCTCCCAGTCGCCCTCCGGCCGCTGCACCACCAGCGACGGGTCGTAGGAGTAGGCCACCGCGTCGATGTCCTCGGGGGCGAGACCCGCCTCGCGCAGGCACCACGCGGCGGCCTGCTCGGGCAGCTCCCACGCGGAGAACGCCAGTGGCCGCTTACCGTGCTTGCGGCGGCTGAAGCGCTCCTCCTCCGCCGCGGCGACGATCCTCCCGTCGGCCACGAGCGCGGCCGCCGGGTCGTGGAAGATCGCGTTGATCCCGAGAAATCTCATTCTTCCTCCCCCACGGATATCGAGAACCGCTACCGAGAGAAGCGGTTCTCAAACATTCCGCAGCCGCGCGAGATGCGAAAACAGGCCGTTTGCCCCCTGCTTCTCCTGCGCGAAGTCACTCTAAGTAGTTGTTTGCCGGGGTCGCCCCCGGGTAGCTGGCGGAGCACGCGACGGAGGTGGAAGGTGTTCGATCGACGACGGCCCGGCGCCGTGCTCTTCGACAGGGACGGGACCTTGATCAGGGACGTGCCCTACAACGGCGATCCGCGCCGGGTGGAGCCCATGCCCGGAGCGTTGGAGGCCCTCGGCCGGCTGCGCCGCGCCGACGTGCCGGTCGCCGTGGTCACCAACCAGTCCGGCGTGGCCAAGGGCCTGCTCACCCCGGACGAGATGGACCAGGTCAACGCCAAGGTGGAGGAGCTGCTCGGGCCGTTCGACGCGTGGGCGATCTGCGTCCACGACGACGGCGACGGCTGCACCTGCCGCAAGCCCGCGCCCGGCCTGGTGATCAGGGCCGCCGCCGTGCTCGACGTCAGCCCGCGCGACTGCGTCGTCGTCGGCGACATCGGCAGGGACATGGAGGCGGCGCGCGCCGCCGGCGCCCGCGGCATCCTCGTGCCCACCGACGTGACGCTGCCGGAGGAGATCGACCACGCGCCCGAGGTCGCCGAGGACCTCATCGACGTCGTCGACCGCGTCCTGACCGACGCCGAGGCCCCCGTGCCGGCCGTCTCGGCCCCGTGGGCCCGCGCCATGGGCTGGAGCCGCTGGTGAGGATCCTGCTCTGGCACGTGCACGGCTCCTACACCAACGCCTTCATCCGGGGCCGGCACGAGTACCTGCTGCCGGTCGTCCCCGGTCGCGGCCCCGACGGGCGGGGCCGCGCGGACACCTACGACTGGCCCGAGTCCGCCCGCGAGGTGCCCTTCGACCGGCTGCGCGACGAGCCCGTCGACGTGGTCGTCCACCAGCGCCCGCACGAGCTCGACCTGGCCCGCGACTGGCTCGGCCGCGACGTTCCCGGCGTGTACCTCGAGCACAACGCCCCGGCCGGCGACGTGCCGCGCACCCGTCACCCGCTCGCCGGCCAGGACCGCGTCACGCTCGTCCACGTCACGTACTTCAACGAGCTCTACTGGGACAACGGCCGCGCCCGCACCCGCGTCATCGAGCACGGCGTCCCCGACCCCGGCCACCTCTACACCGGCGAGCTGCCGAGAGCCGGCGTCGTGGTCAACGAGCCGGTGCGGCGCACCCGCGTGGCCGGCACCGACCTGCTGCCGCGCTTCGCCGAGCGCGTCCCGCTGGACGTGTTCGGCATGCAGGTGGCCGGCCTGCCCTACGGCACCCACGAGGACCTGCCGCAGCACGTCATGCACGCCGAGCTGGCCAGGCGCCGCGTCTACCTGCACCCGTACCGGTGGACCTCGCTCGGCCTGGCCCTCATCGAGGCCATGCACCTCGGCATGCCGATCGTGGCGCTGGCCGCCACCGAGGCGATCGAGGCCGTCCCGCCGGAGGCGGGCGTGCTCTCGACCAAGGTGCACGTGCTCGCCGACGCCCTGCACGCCTTCGCCGGCGACCCGGAGAGCGCGGCCCAGGCCGGCAAGGCCGCCCGCGCCGCCGCTCTGGCCCGCTACGGGCTCGACCGCTTCCTCGCCGACTGGGATCGCCTGCTCAGCGAGGTATGACCGGCCGCGGCCCGGGTAGGCGCGATGAGCATGATGATGCTCGACTGGACCCGCAGGGCCGCCTGCCTCGACCTGGACCCGGAGTTGTTCTTCCCGATCACCATGGAAGGGCCGAGCCAGTCACAGGTCGAGCAGGCCAAGGACGTCTGCCACGGCTGCCCCGTGCGGGAGCCGTGCCTGGAGTACGCGCTGAGCACCCGCCAGGCGTACGGCGTGTGGGGCGGGACCGACCCCGACCAGCGCCGGGAGCTCAGCCTGACGGCAGCGCGGCGGCCAGAAACCGTTCCCGCTCGCCCGCTTCGAGGTGATCGCTGAACAACACCCCGTCGAGGTGGTCGGCCTCGTGCTGCAGCACCCTCGCCAGCACGCCGAGCGCCCGCACGGTCACGGACTTGCCGAACATGTCGCGGCCACGCGCGGTGACCATGTAGGAACGTTCCAGTGGCCACCACACGCCCGGCGCGGACAGGCATGCCTCGTCGGCCACCACCCGCCGCTCCGACAGCTCCAGGCGCGGGTTCACCAGGTGCCCCGCGCGGCCGTCGTAGTCGTAGACGACCACCCGCAGCGGCTCGCCCACCTGCGGGGCGGCCAGACCGGCGCGGCCGGCGCCCGCCCGCATCGTCGCGGTCAGCGCCTTCACCAGGCGCCGCAGCTCCCGGTCGAAGTCGCGGACCGGCTCGGCCACCGTGCGCAGCAGCGGATCGTCGAACGTGCGGATGGGCAGGACCGTCACCCGTGGCTCCCCGATAGGCGGCGTTCTCGGCGTTCTCACGGTGGAAGCTTCCCATGATCGTCCGGTGCCAACCACCGGGGTTCTGCCTTGTAGCACAGCGGTAACAGAAGAGACCCAGCGGCGAAACCACCCGAAAGCAGTATCGGAGGGTGATCTCACTTGCGTCACGCGCGCCTGTGATGCCTGGCCGGGTGCTCGGGGCCCGGCCAGGCGTCTTTCAGCACCTGGAGGTGACGGCATGACCGCTCTCACCGTCGACAGCGGCTCGTCCCCGGAGACGGCGCCCGACGCGCTGTCGGGCTTCACCGTCGGCGTGACCGCCACCCGGCGGCGCGAGGAGTTCGGCGCCCTGCTGGAGCGCCGCGGCGCCCGCGTGGTCAGCGCCCCCGCCATCCGGCTGGTGCCGCTGGCCGAGGACGCCGACCTGCTCGCCGCCACCCGGCTCGCCCTCGCCGCGCCGCTCGACGACGTGGTCGTCACCACCGGCGTCGGCTTCCGCGGCTGGATGGCCGCCGCCGAGGGCTGGGGCCTGTCGGCCGACCTCGGCGAGCACCTGACCGGCGCCCGCCTGCTCACCCGCGGGCCCAAGGCGAGGGGCGCGGTGCGCGCCGCCGGGCTCAACGACCACTGGACGCCCGCCACCGAGTCCTGCCAGGAGGTCAAGCAGTACCTGCTCGCCCAGGACCTGCGCGGCCGGCGCGTCGCCGTCCAGCAGCACGGCGAGCCGCTCAGCGACTTCGTGGCCGAGCTGCGCGCCGCCGGGGCCGAGGTGATCGAGATCCCGGTCTACCGGTGGCTGCCGTACCGCGACATCTCGCCGCTGCGCCGGCTGATCAGCCAGACCGTGTCCGGCTCGGTGGACGCCGTCGCGTTCACCAGCGCCCCGGCCGTGCACGCCATGCTCGGCGCGGCCCGCGCCGACGGCCTGGAGGAGTCGTTGCTGGCCGCCTTCAGCGGGCCCGTCGTGGCCGCCTGCGTGGGCCCGGTCACCGCCGACCCGCTCACCTCGCGCGGCGTGCCCACCCTGCAGCCGGACCGCTCGCGGCTCGGCGCGCTGGCCCGCGCCCTGGCCAGGCACCTGCCCGAGCACGGCGTCACCCGGCTCGTGGCCGGCGGCCACCGGCTGGAGATCCGCGGCCACGCCGTGGTCGTGGACGGCGAGCTGCGCCCCCTGCCGCCCGCCCCGATGGCGGTGCTCAAGCGCCTGGCCGACAAGCCCGGCCACGTCGTCTCCCGCGCCGATCTGCGGACCGTGCTGCCCGGCAGCGTCGCCCGCGACTCCGCCGAGCACGCCGTCGAGATGGCGATCACCCGCCTGCGCCGCGCGCTCGGCCCCGCCGGCATCGTCGAGACCGTGGTCAAGCGCGGCTACCGGCTGGCCTGCCAGTACGAGGCGGGCGCCTGATGCCCGCGCCCGCACTGGTCCTGGCCGCGCACGGCACGCGCAGCGCCGCCGGCGAGGCGAGCCTGGCCGCTCTGGCCGAAGCCGTCAGGCGGGCGCGTCCCGGGCGGCGGGTCGAGCTGAGCTACCTCGAGATCAGCTCGCCCCCGCTGGCCGGCGTGCTCGCGGCCGTGCCCGGCCCGGTGGTGGTGGTCCCGCTGCTGCTGGCGGGCGGCTACCACGTGCACATCGACCTGCCCGAGGTCATCGCCGCGCACCGGCCCGACGCCGTCGTGGCCGGCTGGCTCGGCCCGCACCGGCTGCTGACCGGCGTGCTGACCCGCAAGCTCGCCCGCGCGGGCCTCCGCGCCACCGACGCGGTCGTGCTCGGCGCGGCCGGCTCCTCCGACCCCGCCGCCCTGGCCGACGTCAGGGCCGCCGCCCGCATGCTCGCCGTGCGGCTGGCCCGGCCGGTCACCGCGGCCTTCGTCTCGGCGGGCACGCCGTCGCTGGAGGAGGCCATGGCGCGGCTCGGCTCGACGCCGGCCGCGCGGGTGGCGATCGCCTCGTACGTGCTGGCGCCCGGCTTCTTCCACGACCGGCTGGCCGCGGCCGGCGCCGGCCTGGTGAGCGAGCCCCTGGGGGCCGACCCCGACGTGGCGGCGCTGGTCTGGCGGCGCTACGACGAGGCCCTGCTCGCGGGGGCCGCGGGCGCCGGTTCGAGCCGCAGCTCGCGCACCACCTCCCGGGCGCTCGCCTCGCGCGACGGGCAGGCGTCCTCGCCGACGAACATCTCGATGTAGGCCCGGTGGAAGCAGCCCGCCATCAGCAGGCGGGCGCTGGCCTCCGGGTCGGCGTCGGCCCGCACCCGGCCGAGGCCCTGCTCGGCCGCCAGGTACGCGGCCAGCGGCGCCACCTCGGCCCGCGGGCCGAGCCCGGTGTCGCGGACGGCCTGGCGGAAGCGCACGGTCACGTCGGGGGAGGTGAACGCGGGCAGCGCGGCGCTCTGCACGTCCACGTAGTACTGGATGCCGGCCTGGGCGATGGGCAGCAGGTTGTCGGCCACGCTCCCTCTCCCGACGCGGTGGGCGAGCGTGTGCAGCAGGCTCAGCCAGGACGGGAGCCGGTCCTGGAGCAGCGCGAGGAAGTGGTCCACGGAGCCGCCGCCGCGCTCCTCGCGCAGCGAGACGGCCATCTCCAGGACGCGCCGCCGGGCGTCCTGGCTCCGCTGGTACGGATCTACATGGGAAGTCGCCATGGCGTGCCTAACGTGCGCGGTCAGTAGGTAGGCATCACGGCGCGAAGCCGGTTTGTCGCGAGTCAAGCGGTGTCAAGCGGTGTGGCTCGGGTCCCAACTTAGTGCAATCTTGTACGGTCACCGATTATTACGCGAAACGCGGAAAAATGGTCGGATTTAATCCCTGAGGGTTAGCTGTCAGTGTCGCGCCCGGTGAGCCTCAGGTGTCGGCGGCGTCCACGGGGCCGCAGGAGGGCGGCGAGCCCGCAGGACACGGCAGGGGACAGCGCCCCCAGAGGGCCTGCCGGAGGATGGAGGGCCTGCCGGGGGATCAGGTGTCGGTGTCGCGGTCGCGGCGGCGCAGGTAGCGCTCGAACTCGGCGGCGATCGCGTCGCCGCTGGCCTCCGGCAGCTCGGCGGCGTCCTTGCGCTCCTCCAGCTCCTTGACGTACTCGGCCACCTCGGAGTCCTGCGAGGCCAGCTCGTCGACGCCGCGCTCCCAGGCCCGCGCCTCCTCGTCGAGGTCGCCGAGCGGCATCGGGATCTCCAGGACGTCCTCCAGCCGGCGCAGCAGCGCCAGCGTGGCCTTGGGGTTGGGCGGCTGGGCGACGTAGTGGGGGACCGACGCCCACAGCGAGATCGCGTCGAGACCGGCGTGGCCGAAGGCGTGCTGCAGCACCCCGACGATGCCCGTCGGGCCCTCGTAGCGGCTCAGCTCCAGATTGGTCGAGCGGGCCAGCCCCTCGTTGGTGGCGCCGCCGAGGATCGGGACGGGACGGGTGTGCGGGGAGTCGTTGAGCAGCGCGCCGAGCATGACGGCCAGCTCCACGCCCAGCTCGCGGCAGATCTCGATGATGTCGGCGCAGAACGAGCGCCAGCGCATGTTGGGCTCGATGCCGCGCAGCAGCACCACGTCGCGCTCGACGCCCGGCGGGCGGGCGCGCAGCAGCCTGGTGGTCGGCCAGACGATCGACTGGGTGAGCCCCTCGCTCATCTCCACCACGGGCCGCGTCACCTGGAAGTCGTAGTAGTCGTCGGGGTCGAGCGCGATGAGCGGCTCGGCCTTCCACGCGGACTCGAGGTGCGCGATGACTCCGCTGGAGGCCTCGCCCGCGTCGTTCCACCCCTCGAACGCGGCAATGAGCACCGGGTCGACGAGCTCGGGGAGCCCTTCAAGCTCAATCACGGGTCGCCTCCTTCCTCCATTGTCCCGCTTAGCCTATGCGCTGAGGGGGCGTCGCCGTCACCGATCTCCCCGCGAACCCCTTGCCCCGCCCGGCCTGCCGTCCGTGCGGCCGGGCCGCGGGGCAGCGCCGACGCCGGTCGCGCCGGGGACGCCGCCCGCTCCCGCGCCCCGGCGGGCACGGGCGTGTCGCGCGGGAGCCCCGCCGTGTTCGCGCTCAGCGCACAACGCGGCCCGCCCGCGCCCGGCCCGCCCGCGCCCGGCCCACCTGCGCCCGGCCCGGCTCGCCGCCGCTCGCGCCTCAGCGGCCGCCGTCCGTCGTGTGCGCGACCAGCACGTCGCACGCCGCCCGGTGCAGCACCCCCGACGGCACCGAGCCCAGCAGCCGCCCGGCCAGGCTGTTGAGCCCCCGGTTGCCCACCACGACGAGGTCGGCCCGGTGCCGCGCGGCCAGGGCGACCAGCACGTCCACGGCCTCGCCCTCCTCGGCGGCGAGCACCACGTCCGCGGCCCCCGCCGCCACCGCGTGCTCGCGCGCCGCCCGCAGCGCGTCGTCGGCGGGCGTGGACCCGCTCACCTTGTACGCCAGCCCGCCCAGCCGGTCGGCGGCGGCCGCCCGCTCGCTCTCCCGCATCGGCAGGTACGCGCAGGCCAGGACGAGGGTCGCGCCGGTCGCCGCGGCCAGCGACGCCGCCGCGGTCACGGCGCGGAAGGAGGAGGCGGAGCCGTCGGTGCCGACGAGCACGGTGCGATAGGCCATGGAAGCCCCAATTGGACGCCACGTTCAATTGACACCGGGCAGACTAGCGCGCAGCAGCCTCAAACGTCCCACAAGCCACGAAACGATCTTCTCCGGCGGCCCCGGCAAGCAGCCGGAGCGCACCCGATAAGCTCTACTCCATGAGCATCTCCCCGTCCTTCCGCCAAGTGCTCGACCAGCGCGTCATCGTCGCCGACGGCGCCATGGGCACGATGCTCCAGGCGCAAGACCCGACCCTCGACGACTTCCACGGCCACGAGGGCTGCAACGAGGTGCTCAACGTCACCCGTCCCGACATCGTGCGGGGCGTCCACGACGCCTACTTCGCGGTCGGCGTCGACTGCGTCGAGACCAACACCTTCGGCGCCAACCTCGCCGCGCTCGGCGAGTACGACATCGCCGACCGCGTCTTCGAGTTCTCCGAGGCCGGCGCCCGCATCGCCCGCGAGGCCGCCGACCACTGGTCCACGCCGGACCAGCCGCGCTTCGTCCTCGGCTCGATGGGCCCCGGCACCAAGCTGCCCACGCTCGGCCACCTGCCCTACGCCAGCCTGCGCGACGCCTACCGCGACAACGCCGCCGGCCTCATCGCGGGCGGCGCCGACGCGCTCATCATCGAGACCTGCCAGGACCTGCTCCAGGTCAAGGCCGCCGTCATCGGCGCCAAGCGGGCCGTCGAGGACGCCGGCCGCGACATCCCGGTCATCGCCCAGGTCACCATCGAGACCAACGGCGCCATGCTGCTCGGCTCCGAGATCGGCGCCGCGCTCACCGCGATCGAGCCGCTCGGCGTCGACATCATCGGCCTCAACTGCGCGACCGGCCCCGCCGAGATGAGCGAGCACCTGCGCTACCTCGCCCGCCACTCCCGGCTGCGGCTGAGCTGCATGCCCAACGCCGGCCTGCCCGTCCTCACCTCCGACGGCGCCTACTACCCGCTGTCGGCGGGCGAGCTGGCCGACGCCCACGCCGCCTTCACCCGCGACTACGGGCTGTCCCTGGTCGGCGGCTGCTGCGGCACCACCCCCGAGCACCTGCGCCAGGTCGTCGAGCGGGTGCGCGGCAAGGAGAGCGCCGCCCGCCGCCCGCACCCCGAGCCGGGCGTCTCCTCGCTCTACCAGAGCGTCCCGTTCCGCCAGGACACCTCGTTCCTGGCCATCGGCGAGCGCTGCAACACCAACGGCTCCAAGGCCTTCCGCGAGGCCATGCTGGAGGGCCGCTGGGACGACTGCGTCGAGATGGCCCGCGAGCAGGCCCGCGGCGGCGCCCACATGCTCGACCTGTGCGTCGACTACGTCGGCCGCGACGGCGTGGCCGACATGAAGGAGCTGGCCTTCCGCTTCGCCACCGCCTCCACCCTGCCCATCATGCTCGACTCCACCGAGCCGGACGTGCTGCGCGCGGGCCTGGAGATGCTCGGCGGCCGGGCCGCCGTCAACTCCGTCAACTACGAGGACGGCGACGGCCCCGACTCCCGCTTCCAGAAGATCATGCGGCTGGTGCGCGAGCACGGCGCCGCCGTGGTCGCCCTCACCATCGACGAGGAGGGCCAGGCCCGCACCGCCGACTGGAAGGTCCGCGTCGCCTCCCGCCTCATCGACGACCTCGTCGCCAACTGGGGCATGCGGGTCGAGGACATCATCGTCGACACCCTCACCTTCCCCATCGCCACCGGCCAGGAGGAGACCCGCCGCGACGGCCTGGAGACCATCGAGGCCATCCGCGAGCTCAAGCGCCGCTACCCCGGCGTGCAGACCACGCTCGGCGTCTCCAACATCAGCTTCGGCCTCAACCCGGCCGCCCGCATGGTGCTCAACTCCGTCTTCCTCAACGAGTGCGTCAACGCCGGCCTCGACTCGGCCATCGTGCACGCCTCCAAGATCCTGCCGATGGCGCGCATCCCCGACGAGCAGCGCCAGGTCGCGCTCGACATGGTCTACGACCGCCGCCGCGAGGGCTACGACCCGCTGCAGCGCTTCATGGACCTGTTCGAGGGCGTCGACGCCGCCGCGCTGCGCGCCGGCAAGGCCGAGGAGCTGGCCTCGCTGCCGCTGTGGGAGCGGCTCAAGCGGCGCATCATCGACGGCGAGCGCAAGGGCCTGGAGGCCGACCTCGACACCGCCCTCGACCAGCGCCCCGCCCTGGAGATCATCAACGAGGTGCTGCTCGACGGCATGAAGACCGTCGGCGAGCTGTTCGGCTCCGGGCAGATGCAGCTGCCGTTCGTGCTGCAGTCGGCCGAGGTCATGAAGGCCGCCGTCGCCTACCTCGAACCGCACATGGATCGCGTCGAGGGCGAGACGAAGGGCCGCATCGTGCTGGCCACCGTCAAGGGCGACGTCCACGACATCGGCAAGAACCTCGTCGACATCATCCTGTCCAACAACGGCTACCAGGTCGTCAACCTCGGCATCAAGCAGCCGGTCTCGGCCATCCTGGAGGCCGCCGACGAGCAGAGGGCCGACGTCATCGGCATGTCCGGCCTGCTGGTCAAGTCGACCGTGGTGATGAAGGAGAACCTGGAGGAGATGAACTCCAGGGGCCTGTCCGAGCGCTACCCGGTGCTGCTCGGCGGCGCCGCGCTCACCCGCGCCTACGTCGAGCAGGACCTCGCCGAGGTGTTCGAGGGCGAGGTGCGCTACGCCCGCGACGCCTTCGAAGGGCTGCGGCTCATGGACGCGTTCATGGCCGTCAAGCGCGGCGAGAAGGGCGCCTCGCTGCCGCCGCTGCGCGAGCGGCGGGTCAAGACCGGCGCGGTGCTCCAGCGCACCCCGGTCGAGGAGCTGCCCGCCCGCTCCGACGTGGCGCTCGACAACCCGGTCCCGGCGGCCCCCTTCCTCGGCGACCGCATCGTCAAGGGCGTCTCGCTGGCCGACTACGCGGCCTTCCTCGACGAGCGCGCGCTGTTCCTCGGCCAGTGGGGCCTCAAGCCCACCCGGGGCGGCGACGGCCCCGGGTACGAGGAGCTGGTCGAGACCGAGGGCCGGCCGCGGCTGCGCATGTGGCTGGAGCGCATCCAGACCGAGGGCCTGCTGGAGGCCGCCGTCGTCTACGGCCACTTCCCGTGCGTCAGCGACGGCGACTCCCTGATCATCCTCGACGAGTCCGGCGGCGAGCGCACCCGCTTCACCTTCCCGCGCCAGCGCCGCGACCGCCACCTGTGCCTGTCGGACTTCTTCCGCCCGAAGAGCTCCGGCGAGACCGACGTGGTCGCCTTCCAGGTCGTCACCATGGGCGCGAAGATCGCCGAGGCCACGGCCGAGCTGTTCGCCAAGGACGCCTACCGCGACTACCTCGAACTGCACGGCCTGTCGGTGCAGCTCACCGAGGCGCTGGCCGAGTACTGGCACGCCCGGGTGCGCGCCGAATGGGGCATCGGCGGCGACGAGTCGCTGGACGACATGCTCAAGGTCAACGTCCAGGGCTGCCGCTACTCCTTCGGCTACCCCGCCTGCCCCAACCTGGAGGACCAGGTGCAGCTCTTCCAGCTCCTCGACCCCGAGCGCATCGGCGTGACCCTGTCGGAGGAGTTCCAGCTCCACCCCGAGCAGGCCACGTCCGCGCTGGTCGCGCACCACCCCGAGGCCAAGTACTTCAACGTCTGACACACCGGCGAGGACGAGCTTCACGAGCTGCACGGGGGAACGGGGCATGGACGCGGTCTTCTTCGACATGGACGGGCTGCTGGTCGACAGCGAGCGGGTCTGGCTGGAGATCGAGACGGCGGTGATGGCCCGGCTGGGCGCCGCATGGACACCCGAGCACCAGGCCCACCTGGTCGGCGGCTCCATGGAGCGCACGGTCGGCTACATGCTGGCCGTCTCCGGCGCCGCCGTGCCGCCCGCCACCGTCCGCGACTGGATGGTGTCGGGCATGGTGGAGCGGCTGACGGCCGGGGTCCCGGTCATGCCGGGCGCCGCCGAGCTGCTGGACGCCGTACGCGCGGCCGGGGTGCCGGTGGGGCTGGTCACCTCGTCGCTGCGGGAGATCGCCGACGCCGTGCTCAAGAGCGTCGGGCGCGAGCGCTTCGACGTGGTGGTCACGGCCGACGACGTGACGCGCACCAAGCCCGACCCCGAGCCGTACCTGACGGCGGCGAGCCTGCTCGGGGCGGAGCCGGTGCGGTGCGTGGTGCTGGAGGACTCGCCGAGCGGGGTGGCGGCGGCGACGGCGGCGGGGTGCGCGGTGGTGGCCGTCCCCAGCCTCCTGCCCATCGAACCCGCCCCCGGCCGCCTCGTCGTCCCCTCCCTCACCTCCGTCACCCTCCCCGACCTCCACGCCCTCCTCCCCACCCACCCCTGACCCGTCTCACCACCGGCCCACCTCGCCTTTGGCTGGCCCCGCCACCGGCTCACCGCGCCCTGACCACCCGCCCCTCCTGAACCCCGGCGGCGAACGGGCGTTCCTCGATGCGCCGTCCCGCCGCCTGCCAGGGCCAGGCGTCCCCTCCGCCCGTCTCGGAGCGCGGCGTCCCACCGCCCGGCTCAAGGCCCAACGCCCGTCTGGAGGCCCACCGCCCGTCTCAAGGTTCATCGCCCGGCCTCGGGAGCCTTGACTCGGGACGCTCGTCTCGGGCCGCGCGTCTCGGGACCCTCCCTCGCCTCGGGACGCTTGTCCCGGGACCCTCTCTCTCGCCTGGGGACCTCCCTCGCCTCGGGACGTCTGCCTCGGCCGCGCCTGGGGCCGCTCGCCTTGGTCGCCCGCTCGCGGTGGGGCTCGCGAGGCCCGGTCGTCCCCGTCCGACCGGGCCGTCCCGGTGTCCCGCCGCGCGTCGTCCCGCGCGTCGTCTCGCGCGTCGTCTTGCCCGCCGCCTGGGCGCGGGTCTGCTGCCTCGCCGCCCATCAGCCGCCTGGCCGCGCCCGGGCGCCCCTGCGCGTCCACCGATCACCCGCCCGGCCACTGTCCCGCCGTCCGGGCCGAGCCCGGGGCGGCGGGTCCGGGGTGGGGGAGGGGTTCCCCCTAGGGGACGGCTGGTTCTCGCGGAGGAGGGGCAGGCGCCCGTTCGCGTGCCAGGATGGAGGGGACAAGCCGAGACGAAGGGGGTGGCTTGATGGACTTCAACCAGATCGCCTGGTTGCCGTTGTGCGTCGGCGTGACGGCGGCGGGCCTGGTCCTGAGCTTCCTGGCGTTCCGCCGCCGGGGAGCGGCGTCGGGCCTGCGGGTGATGGCGTGGGCGCTGCTGCCGCTGGCGGCCTACCTCACGGGCGCGTTGCAGGCGTTGTGGAACATCGGCACCACCGCCGTGGGCTTCGTCACCGGCCTGGTGCTCAACCCGGCCGTGTGGGCCGGCATCGCCGTGGCGGGCCTGGCGGCCGTGCTGTTCGTGGTGTCCGGGTTCCTGCGCGGCCGCAAGCTGGCCGTCGGCCGCAGGAAGACCTCGGGCGAGGGGCAGCGGCCCGCCGCGGCCACGGGCGCGGCACAGCGGCCCGCCGCGCCGGGCGCCAAGCCCAAGCCGGCCGTCGCCGCCCAGCAGCCCGCCCAGCCAGCCCAGAAGCCTGGGCAGAAGCGCCCCGCCGCAGGCGCCGGCGCGGCAGGCGACGACGACTTTTCCGACATCGAGGAGCTGCTCAAGCGTCGCGGGATCAGCTGATCGCGTTCGTGTGTCACGAAGTCGAGACGCAACCGGGACCCGCCCCGGACATTCCCTTCAAGATCGATACGAATGAGTTTCGCATCAATCACAAATAAGCCACATAGCGGCCTGAGGGGCTGGTCATAGCAGCTCAGGCCATAGATTCTGCCTCCTGAGGTCGCGACTCGCGGTCTAAAGTTCATCCAAAAGACAGCGTCGTCTGGATCCAGGGGGCAATTTCGCATGACCGCGCCGCTTGACGTTCCCGGCTCCGCGTCAGAAGCGCAACCGGAGTTGGTGCTCGCGGGAGCGGGCAAGGCCATCCAGGGACGGTCCCTCACCAGGATCGCCTGGATGCGGCTGCGGCGGGACAAGATCGCCCTCGGCGGCGGCATCGTGGTCGTCCTGCTCATCCTGGTGGCGATCTTCTCCGGGCCCATCATCTCCGCCTTCGGGCACGACCCGCTGGAGTTCCACCAGGACGCGATCGACCAGAGCACGCTCCTGCCCAAGGGCACCTTCGGCAACATCGGCGGCGAGTACCTGCTCGGCGTCGAGCCGGTCAACGGCCGCGACATCTTCAGCCGCATCGTCGCCGGCGCCGGCATCTCGCTGCTCATCGGCTTCCTCGCCACCATGCTCTCGGTCATCATCGGCACCGTGCTCGGCGTCATCGCCGGCTACTTCGGCGGCTGGGTCGACCAGGTCATCGGCCGCATCATGGACGTCTTCCTCGCCTTCCCGCTGCTGGTCTTCGCGATCGCGCTGGCGGGCGTCGTCCCCGACAAGGGGTTCGGGCTGGAGGGCAACGGGCTGCGCATCGCCATGCTGATCTTCATCATCGGCTTCTTCAGCTGGCCCAGCATCGGCCGCATCGTGCGCGGGCAGACCCTGTCGCTGCGCGAGCGGGAGTTCGTCGACGCCGCCCGCAGCCTCGGCGCGCGCCACGGCTACATCCTCTTCCGCGAGGTCCTGCCCAACCTCATGGCGCCGATCCTGGTGTACGCGACCCTGCTCATCCCGACCAACATCCTGTTCGAGGCCGCGCTCTCCTTCCTGGGCGTCGGCATCAACCCGCCCACCCCGACCTGGGGCGGCATGCTGTCGGAGGCCGTGCGCTTCTACACGCTGCCGCACTTCGTGCTCTTCCCGGGCCTGGCGATCTTCATCACGGTCCTGGCGTTCAACCTGTTCGGCGACGGGCTGAGGGACGCCTTCGACCCCCGCGCGCACTGACCTTCGCCAACGCTCCATCCCCCATCTCACTACCAAGGGGTTAGTCAATGAGAAGGAAATCCGCACTGGCGGCGGCCGCGACAGCGGCGCTCGCCATGGTGCTCTCCGCCTGTGGCGGAGGTGGCGGCACGCCGCAGCAGCCCGCGCAGTCGGCGTCCGGCGGCGGCGCGCAACCCGCGTTCAACGCCTCGCTCACCGGCGTGTTCAACCCTTCGACCAAGAAGGGAGGCACGATCAAGGCCGCGCATTCCTCCGATTGGGACAGCCTCGACCCGGCCGACACCTACTACGGCTACTCCTTCAACTTCGGCCGTCTGTACTGGCGCACGCTGACGACGTACAAGACCGGCCCCGGCCCCGACGGCAACAAGGTCGTCCCCGACCTGGCCGAGAGCCTGGGCCAGCCGAGCGCCGACGGCAAGACCTGGACGTACAAGATCAGGAGCGGCCTCAAGTTCGAGGACGGCAGCCCGATCACGGCCAAGGACGTCGCCTACGCGGTCGCGCGCTCCTACGACAAGGAGACCTTCCCGCACGGCCCCTCCTACCTCAACGAGCTGCTTGAGTGGCCGAAGGACTTCAAGGGCGTCTACAAGAGCCCCGACGTGGACTACAAGTCGGCCGTCGAGGCGACCGACGACACCACGGTCGTCTTCCACCTGAAGAAGCCGTTCGCGTCGATGGACTACATCGTCCAGCTCCCGATGACCGCCCCCGTGCCCAAGGCCAAGGACACCGGCGCGAAGTACCGCGAGCACGTCGTCTCCTCGGGCCCGTACAAGTTCGAGACCAACGAGATCGGCAAGCGCTTCACCCTGGTCCGCAACGACCAGTGGGACGCCTCCACCGACTCCAACCGCCCCGCGCTGCCGGACCGGTGGGAGGTCCAGCTCAACGTCAACGCCGACGACCTGGACAACCAGCTCATGTCGGGCAGCATCCAGCTCGACATCCCCGGCACCGGCATGCAGCCCGCCGCGCTCGGCAAGGTCCTGCCCGACCCGACGCTGAAGGCCCGTACCGACAACCCGACGATCCAGCGCCTGTGGTTCGTGTCGGTCATCCCCGACACCAAGCCGCTGGACAACATCAACTGCCGCAAGGCCGTCCAGTGGGCCGCCGACCGCGTCGCCAACCAGACCGCCTTCGGCGGCCCGGTGGCCGGCGGCGAGATCGCCACGAACGTCATGCCGCCCGGCATCGTCGGCCAGGAGAAGTTCGACCTGTACCAGACGCCGGAGAACAAGGGCGACGTCAACAAGGCCAAGGAGGCCCTCGCGGCCTGCGGCCAGCCCAACGGCTTCAGCACCACCATGTCGTTCCGCTCCGACCGCCCGCGTGAGAAGGCGCTCGCCGAGGCCATGCAGCAGGCGCTGTCCAAGGCCGGCATCAAGCTGACGCTGAAGGGCTTCCCGTCCTCCAGCTACTTCTCCGACTACGCCGGCAACGTCGAGTACGTCAAGAAGAACGGCATCGGCCTCGCCACCCACGGCTGGGGCTCCGACTGGCCCGACGGCTACGGCTTCCTGCAGGCCATCGTCGACAGCCGCACCATCCGCGACGCCGGCAACTACAACCTGAGCGTCAAGGTGCCCGAGGTCGACAAGCTCGTCGACCAGGCCTCCGCCGAGCTGGACGCCACCGCCCGCGAGAAGCTGTGGGTGGACGTCGACAAGAAGGTCATGGAGGACGCCTCCATCCTTCCCGTCGTCTGGGCCAAGTCCCTGCTCATGCGCGGCCAGGGCGTGACCAACCTCGCCTACAACGAGGGCCAGCAGATGTACGACTACGTGCTGCTCGGCGTTCAGTGACCAGGCGAGGTTCGGGGATCTAGCGAAGGCAGGTGAAGGCAGGAGTGGCCGGCCCGGCGGCGGGCCGGCCACTCGGCCGGCAGCGGTGCTCACATACATCATCAGGCGTCTGATCGGCGCGCTCGCGATGCTCATCGTGATCAGCATGGTCACCTTCGGCATCTTCTTCGTCGTGCCGCAGTGGGCCGGGGCGACCCCCGAGGCCCTCGCCTCGCGCTACGTCGGGCGCGCGGCGACCCCCGAGACGGTCCACCTGGTCGCCGAGCGGCTCGGCTTCTACGACCCCGTGGTCGTGCAGTACGGCAGGTTCGTCAAGGGCATCTTCGCCGGCGCCCAGTACGACTACGGCGCCGGGGTCGAGCAGTGCCCCGCGCCCTGCTTCGGCTACTCCTTCATCAGCGGGCAGCCCGTCTGGCCGGACCTGGTCGACCGCATGCCGGTCACCTTCTCCCTGGCCATCGGCGCCGCGATCCTGTGGGTGCTGGGCGGGGTGAGCATCGGCGTGCTGTCGGCGCTGCGCCGGGGCAGCTTCTTCGACCGGCTGTCCATGGGCACCGCGCTGGCCGGCGTGTCGCTGCCCATCTTCTTCACCGGCATGATCTCGCTGGTCGTCTTCAGCTACGGCCTCGGCTGGACGCCGCCCGGCGGCGCGTACACGCCGCTGCTGCAGAACCCCGCGCAGTGGGCCTACGACCTGCTGCTGCCGTGGATCACGCTGGCGTTCCTGTTCGCCGCCACCTACGCGCGGCTCACCAGGGCGGGCATGCTGGAGACGATGGGCGAGGACTACATCCGCACCGCCCGGGCCAAGGGCCTGAAGGAGCGCGAGGTCGTCGTCAAGCACGGCCTGCGCGCCGCGCTGACGCCGATCCTGACGCTGTTCGGCATCGACTTCGGCCTGCTCATCGGCGGCGCCATCCTCACCGAGACCACCTATACTCTGCCGGGGCTCGGCCAGTACGCGATCCTGGCCATCAGGAACCAGGACCTGCCGCAGGTCATGGGCGTCGTGCTGGTCGCCGCGCTGTTCGTGGTGGTCGCGAGCCTGGTCGTCGACCTGCTCTACGCCGTGGTCGACCCGAGGGTGAGGTTGTCGTGAGCTTCCTTGACGTCAAGGACCTGAAGATCCACTTCCCGACCGACGACGGGCTGGTCAAGTCCGTCGACGGGCTGTCGTTCGGCCTGGAGCGCGGCAAGACCCTCGGCATCGTGGGCGAGTCCGGCTCCGGCAAGAGCGTGACCAGCCTCGGCATTCTCGGCCTGCACAAGGGCGGCCGCGCCCGGCTGTCCGGCGAGATCTGGCTGGACGGCGAGGAGCTGATCGGCGCCTCCGCCGAGCACGTGCGCGGCCTGCGCGGCAAGAAGATGGCGATGATCTTCCAGGATCCGCTGTCGTCGATGCACCCCTACTACACGGTCGGCCACCAGATCGTCGAGGCTTACCGCATCCACCACGACGTCAGCAAGCAGGTCGCCCGCAAGCACGCGATCGACATGCTGGGCCGCGTGGGCATCCCCGAGCCGGCCCGCCGCGTCGACAGCTACCCGCACGAGTTCTCCGGCGGCATGCGCCAGCGCGCCATGATCGCCATGGCGCTGTCGTGCGACCCCGAGCTGCTCATCGCCGACGAGCCCACCACGGCGCTCGACGTCACCGTCCAGGCCCAGATCCTCGATCTCATGGTCGACCTGCAGCGCGAGTTCAACTCCGCGCTCATCATCATCACCCACGACCTGGGCGTGGTGGCCGAGCTGTCCGACGACATCCTCGTCATGTACGCGGGCAAATGCGTCGAGTACGGCCCGGCCGACAGCATTTTCTACCGCCCCGAGCACCCCTACACCTGGGGCCTGCTGGGCTCCATGCCCCGCCTCGACCGCGAGCCCACCGAGCGGCTGCTGCCCATCAAGGGCTCGCCGCCGTCGCTCATCAACGTGCCCCCCGGCTGCGCCTTCCACCCGCGCTGCCCGTACGCCGAGCGCACCGGCGGCAAGGCCGACACCGAGGTCCCCGCCCTCACCGAGACCGAGGGCGGCCACCTGGTGCGCTGTCACATGAGCAGGGACGAGCGGCGCAGCCTGTGGGAGAACGAGATCAAGCCAGTGCTGGAGATCCAGTGAGCGAGCCGAACTACGGCAGTGAGCCGCTTCTTTCCGTGCAGGACATGGAGAAGCACTTCCCGGTGACCAAGGGCCTGATGAAGAGGCAGGTCGGCGCGGTCAAGGCGGTGGACGGCATCAGCTTCGACGTCTTCAAGGGCGAGACCCTCGGCCTGGTGGGCGAGTCGGGCTGCGGCAAGTCCACGACCGGCCGCCTGGTCACCCGCCTGCTGGAGCCCACCGCCGGCAAGGTCGTCTTCGAGGGCCAGGACATCACGCACATGAGCCAGGGCCGGCTCCGGCCGCTCCGGCGCGACATGCAGATGATCTTCCAGGACCCGTACTCGTCGCTGAACCCCCGCCACACCGTGGGCGCCATCGTCGGCGCGCCGTTCCGCATCCAGGGCGTGCACACCGAGCACGGCGTCAAGAAGGCCGTCCAGGACATCCTGTCGCTGGTCGGGCTCAACCCCGAGCACTACAACCGCTACCCGCACGAGTTCTCCGGCGGCCAGCGCCAGCGCATCGGCATCGCCCGCACTCTCGCGCTCAAGCCCAAGCTCATCATCGCCGACGAGCCGGTCTCCGCGCTCGACGTCTCCATCCAGGCCCAGGTCGTCAACCTGCTGGAGGACCTGCAGAACGAGCTGGACCTCACCTACGTCGTCATCGCCCACGACCTGTCGGTGGTGCGCCACATCAGCGACCGGGTCGCGGTCATGTACCTCGGCAAGATCGTCGAGATCGCCGACCGCAAGCGGCTCTACAGCTCGCCCATGCACCCCTACACCAACGCCCTGCTGTCGGCCGTGCCCGTGCCCGACCCCAAGGCGCGCAAGGGGCGCGAGCGCATCCGGCTGACCGGCGACGTGCCGAGCCCGCTCAACCCGCCGCCCGCCTGCCGCTTCCACACCCGCTGCTGGAAGGCGCAGGAGATCTGCAAGACGGTCGAGCCGCCGCTGGAGGAGCTGGCCGGCGGTCACCGCGTCGCCTGCCACTTCCCCGAGAACGCCCCCCAGACCCCGGCCGCGGCCGCGCCCGCCGCCGGCCAGGACTGACCGGCCCGCCGGGCGCCCTACGAAAGGGCGCCCGGCGTGATCAGGCCCGTCTCGTAGGCCAGCACCACCGCCTGCACGCGGTCGCGCAGGCCCAGCTTGGTCAGCACGTTGCCGACGTGCGTCTTGACCGTCGTCTCGCTGACCACCAGCTTCGCGGCGATCTCGGCGTTGGACATGCCCTTGGCGATCAGCCGCAGCACCTCCAGCTCGCGCTCGGTCAGCCGGTCGAGCCGGGCCGGGGCGGCCTGCTCGTACGCCGACGGCAGCCGCGTCGCGAACCGGTCCAGCAGCCGCCGGGTGACGCTCGGCGCGACGATCGCCTCGCCCGCCGCCACCACCCGGATGGCCTGCACCAGCTCGTCCGGCGGCACGTCCTTCAGCAGGAACCCCGACGCGCCCGAGCGCAGCGCCTCCACGATGTACTCGTCGAGGTCGAACGTCGTCAGCACCAGCACCTTCGGCACGTGCGCCGCCGGCGCCGCCTCCCGCACGATGCGCCGCGTCGCCTCGATGCCGTCGACCCCCGGCATGCGGATGTCCATGAGCACCACGTCGGGCAACAGCGCCCGCGTCTGCTCCATCGCGTCCTTGCCGTCGCCCGCCTGCCCCACCACGGTGATGTCGGGCTCGGCCTCAAGGATCAGGCGGAATCCCGTGCGCAGCAGCGGCTGGTCGTCCACCAGCAGCACTCTGATCGTCATTGGCCGTCCTTCAACGGGAACCTCGCCCGCACCTCGAAACCGCCCCCCGGTCGCGGACCGATGCTCAGGATTCCACCATAGAGTGCCACTCGTTCGCGAATGCCCACCAAACCGTGCCCCTGCCCGGTGGCGGGCGAGGTGGACGGTCCCGTCCCTCCTGTCCCGTCGTCCTCCACGCGCACGTCCAGCTCGCACGGCCGGTGCCGCACCGTCACCACCGCCGCCGCGCCCGGGCCCGCGTGCCGCAGGCTGTTGGTCAGCCCCTCCTGCACCAGCCGGTACGCCGCCAGATCGACCCCGGCGGGCAGCGGCCGCGGCTCGCCCTCCACCCGCAGCAGGACCGGCAGCCCCGCCTCGCGCATCTGCTCCACCAGCGCCGGCAGGTCGTGCACCCCCGGCTGCGGGCCCAGCTCGGCCCGCGCGTCGGCGCGCAGCACGCCCACGATCGTGCGCATCTCCGCCATCGCGGTACGCCCGGTGTGCTCGATCGCCGACAGCGCCTCGCCCGCCAGCTCCGGGTCGGAGGCCAGCACCCGGCGCGCCGCCGCGGCCTGCACGATCATCACGCTGACGTGGTGGGCGACCACGTCGTGCAGCTCGCGCGCGATCCGCGAGCGCTCCTCGGCCCGCGCCGCCCGCGTGTCGGCCGCGTGCGCCCGCTCCAGCCGCGCCGCCCGGTCCTTCAGCTCCTCCAGGTACGCCCGCCGCAGCCGCAGGCTCCGCCCCGCGCCCCACACCGCGGTCAGGACGACGGCGACCACCACGTGATCGGTCCACGCCGTCACCCGCACCGGGCCGGCCAGCGCGCCGCAGGCGTAGGCCGACATCGACACCAGCAGCGCGCCGAGCGCCATCGCCAGCCCCCGGTGCGAGGCCACCGAGTACAGCAGCACCAGCCCGGCCAGGCCCGGCACGCCCGCGCCGTACCCGGCCACCGCCAGCAGCGTCTCGGGGACGAGGGCCGCGCACAGCGCCGCCAGCGGCCGGCCGCGCCGCCAGGCGACGGGCACGGCGGCCGCGGCCGCCAGCGCGAACCCGGCGCCGTCGGCCGGGCGCAACCCCGCGACCGGCGGCCACAGGGGGTCGTAGAGCGCGAGCAGCGTCACCGAGGCCGCGGCCACCACCCCGGCCAGAGCCGTGTCGTGGAGCCTTGTCCGGTCGATGCGCACCGCTTCACTGTAGGACCGGCCGCCCGCCCCATCCTCCTCCCCTGGGAGGATTACGGCCGGTGCCGTTCCGACCGCGCTCGGGAACCACCGCGAACCCTTCGCCGCGACGCGACCCCCGCGCCGCTCGGTGGCGACGGCACCCCGCGACGCCCGATGGCGAGGGGACCCTTGCGACGCCCCGCCCTGCCCGGCGGCGGCCGCTACAGCTCGTCGGTCGCGGCGCGGCGGTTGCTGCGGACCGTGTCGCCCGGCTGCCGGTCGGGCACCGGGGGAGGGGTGCCGCCGAACTCCGGGCACAGCGCCTGGTGGTCGCACCAGTCGCACAGCCGGCTGCGCCGGGCCCGCCACTCGCCGCTCTCCATCGACCGCTCGATCGCCGTCCACAGCGCCATCACCTTGCGCTCGGTGGCCAGCAGGTCGGCCTCGTCGGGCGCGTACCGCAGCACCTCGCCCTGCCCGCCCAGGTAGACCAGCTGCAGCAGCCGCGGCACCCGGCCGCGCAGCCGCCACAGCACCAGCGCGTAGAACTTCATCTGGAACAGCGCCTTGGCCTCGAAGTCGGGCCCCGGCGCGCTGCCGGTCTTGTAGTCGACCACCCGGATCTCGCCGGTGGGCGCCACGTCGAGCCGGTCGACGTAGCCGCGCAGCATCAGCCCGCCGTCGAGCACCGCCTCCACGTACAGCTCGCGCTCGGCCGGCTCCAGCCGGGTCGGGTCCTCCAGGGTGAAGTAGCGCTCCAGCATGCCGCGCGCCTGCGCCAGCCACTCGGCCTGCTCCTGCTCGCCGTCGAACATCTCGGCGTACTGCGGGTCGTCGCTCAGCAGCCGCTCCCACTGCGGCTCCAGGAGCTCCAGGGCCGCCGCCACCGAGCGGCGCGGGGCCGGCAGGTCGTAGAGCCGCTCCAGCACCGCGTGGACCACCGTGCCGCGCACCGCCGCGGGGGAGGGCCGCTCGGGGAGCTGGTCGATCACCCGGAAGCGGTAGAGCAGCGGGCAGGTCATGAAATCGCCCGCCCGGGAGGGGGAGAGAGCTCCGATGATCACCGGCTCGGTCAGCGTCATGCACGCACTCTAGGTCACGGCCCCGACAGTTCGGCCCCCGCCGCGACGATGGCGGCCGTCGCGGCGCGTAGCATCGAGGCAGCGAGACCGATACACCGCCGGGGCCCGCCCGCCTGCGGACCCGCCGGGTAACACGTACGAGGAGTGCGGTGAGCGAGCAGAGCCCCCGGCAGGAGTTCTCCGGCGTCCCGATGGGGAGGCTGTTCGGCATCCCCGTCTACGTCTCGTGGACGTGGTTCCTCGTGGCGGGGTTCATCACCGTCATGTTCGGCCCCTACTTCGCGGGCATCCTGCCGCACCTGTCCGGCCCGGCCGCCTACGGGGTCGCGTTCCTCTTCGCGGTGCTGCTCTACGTGTCGGTGCTGCTGCACGAGCTGGCGCACAGCGTCCTCGCCAAGGCGTACGGCCTGCCGGTGCGCCGCATCACCCTCTACCTGCTGGGCGGCGTCTCGGAGATCGAGAAGGAGCCGCCGACGCCCGGCAAGGAGTTCCTGGTGGCCGCGGCCGGGCCCGCGCTGTCGCTGGGCCTGGCGGGCGTCGGCTGGCTGGCCGACGAGTACGCCATCAACAACGGCGGCATCGTCGAGGTGCTGGTGCTGCAGCTGTGGTTCGCCAACCTCATCGTCGGCGTGTTCAACCTGCTGCCCGGCCTGCCGCTGGACGGCGGCCGGATGCTGCGCGCCGGGGTGTGGAAGCTGGCCGGCGACCCCGGCTCCGGCACGGTCGTCGCCGCCTGGGGCGGCCGGGTGCTGGCGGTGCTGCTGGCCGCCGTCCCGATCGCGATGGTGCTGCGCGGCGGCGGTGACGCCGACCTGGCCGACGTGGTGTGGCCCCTGGTGCTGGCCTCGTTCATCTGGATGGGCGCCTCGCAGTCGCTGCGCGTGGCCCGCATCCGCGCCCGCATGCCCAAGGTCAGCGCCCGGGCCCTGGCCCGCAGGGCGGTGCCGGTGACCGGCGACACGCCGTTGTCGGAGGCGCTGCGGCAGGCGGGCGAGCGGCACGCGGGCGCGATCGTGGTGGTCGGCCACGACGGCCGGCCGACGGCGATCGTCAGCGAGGCGGCCGTGCAGGCCACCCCCGAGCACCGCCGTCCCTGGGTCGACGCCGCCTCGCTGGCCAAGACCCTCGACCCGGCCATGGTGCTGGCCGCCGACCTGTCGGGCGAGCCGCTCATCGACGCCATGCGCCAGGCTCCGGGCAGCGAGTACCTGCTCGTCGAGCCGGGCGGAGAGGTGTACGGAGTGCTGTCCACGGCCGATGTGAACCGGGTGTTCAGCGGCGTCTGATTTGTCCCACTCGTTTAACCGGCGGCCCCCGGATAGGGTCGTGTCCAGCGGTTTCCGGTGTCCGGAACGGACCCGGGCGATTTCTGAGATGCGATGACTGGCCGATAGTGTGCTGTTTGGCCAAACTTGCACAGTTAAGGGGTTTGTTGCGGTCCACCGGTTCACCGAATCGAGACGACGGGGCCGCGGCACGGCTCCGTCGTCTGGGTATGCGTATGGCTGGTGGCCAGCACGGCAGTGCGGGTGCCGTAACATCGCCGGCTTCCGGGGAGGAGAGTTGAGTGACCGAGCGCAGCGAGGGCACCTATGAGCGCAGCACGGTCGTCATGAGGAGGGACGCATGACCGGCCAAGGCTTCGCAGTGGTGCGTCCGCTTCCTGGAAATGGACTCGTCGCCTACCTGGGCGGGCTGCTGCTGGTGTGCGACCCGGGCGAGGCCACCGCCGACGGCCTGCTCGACGCGCTGCGCGAGACCGCGGCCTCCGGCGGCGACGGCCGCGCCCTGGCCCGCCGCGCCGCGCAGGTCCTCGCCGCCAACATGGCGGGCGACCCGGCCGCCTGCGCGGTCGCCGGCCCCGTCACCGGCGGCGTCGCCGTCCTGGTCAGCGGGCCCGCCTCGGCGAGCGTCGTCACCTCGGCCGGCGAGACGCGGCTGTCCGGCAGCGACTCGCTCACCTGGGCCGACCGGCTCGTCACCGGCACGGTCGAACGGGTCGAGCTGAGCCTGCCCGGCGCCGGCGTCCCGCACCCGGCCGTGCGCTTCGACGGCGGCGTGGTGCACGGCGGCGGCCTCGTCAGCGACCTCACCGACCAGTCCGCCGACCGGCCCGTCGCGCAGCCCTCGGCCCAACCCGCCGCTCAACCCGCCGCGCAGCGGGACGAGCGGCCGGCCGCCCCCGCCCCGTCCCGGCCGCTCACCAGCGAGATGCCGGCCACGGCCTTCCACATCGAGGCCGACCTCATCCCGCCGCCCGCCGAGCGGCCGCAGCAGCAGCCGGTGGAGCGGCCGCCGTACCCGCTGGCCGACCAGCCGCCGGCGGCGCCGAGCCCGCCCTCGGGCCCGCAGCCCGTCCCCGCGGCGCTCGACCAGCCCTACCACACCCCGCAGGACCAGCCGTTCCCCGGGCAGGAGCACCACTCCCCGTACGGCTCCCCGCAGGACCAGGCGCCCTACCACCAGCCGCAGGAGCAGCCGCCGTCGCCGCCCGAGCCGCAGCAGTACCCGTCCTACGACGAGCAGCCGCCCTCCGGCAACGGCCTGCCCGACCAGCAGGCCCCGCAGCACCTCGGCGCGCCCGACCACTTCGGCGACCAGCCGTCCCCGTTCGGCCAGCCCGACCCCTTCGACCACCCGGGCCAGCAGCAGCCGCCGCCCCAGCAGGAGCAGCAGCAGGAGCAGGGCGACCGGCCGCTGGTCTACGGGGTCGACTGCAAGAACGACCACTTCAACGACCCCCGCGTCCCCTACTGCGCGGTGTGCGGCATCGCGCTGGTGCAGCGCACCCTCGTCCCCTACAAGGGCCCGCGCCCCTCGCTCGGCGTGCTCATCCTCGACGACGGCACCGCGCTGCCGCTGGAGACCGACTACCTGCTCGGCCGCGACCCCGAGCGGGCCCCGGAGGTCGCCGGCGGCACCGCCCGCCCGGCCAAGGTCACCAGCCCCGACGGCTCGGTCTCGCGCCGGCACCTGCGGGTGGCGCTCGACGGCTGGGACGTCAACCTGGTCGACCTCGGCTCGGTCAACGGCACCCAGATCCAGCCGCCGGGCGACCCCAACTTCTACGACATCCCGCCGAACGAGCCGGTCACCATCGCGCCCGGCACGACGGTGCGGGTCGGCGTCTCCCGCACGCTGCGCTACGAGGCCCACCGCGGGTAGCGCGGCGCGACCGCAGGCCGCGTTCCCTCCGGGGCGCGGCCTTCTGTCACACCGGCCCCTGACACCACCTTTACGGCCTACCGCCTGGGGGTGTCCGCCCGGTGGCCGGAAAGGGGCCGCCCACCGCGCTCCGGAGCCCTGGGCGCGGAGCCGGGAGCGGCCGTGTCCGTCCGGCGTGCCTTTCGGCGCGGCTCCTCCCGGCAAGTCGCGGAACAACCGGCCGCCGCGAAAGCGGCCCCCGCCGCCGTGCGCGTCCCGGCCCTCCCTTACCCGACGATCGGGGCGTCCGCAACGGCCCAGGCGGCCGTCAGGCCGGTCGGAAAGCCCGTACGCCCCGCAGCAGCCGCACGGCCGCCTCCAGCCCGCTAGCCGCCTCCAGGGCGCGTCCCGCCGCCATGGAGAAACGGCTCAGCAGGTGCTCGTCGCCGTCGCCGAACTCCCGCCCCGCGACCCACACGAACGTGTGGTCGCGCGAGGCCAGCGGCACCGGGGCCGCCAGGAACCCCGGCTCGCCCACGCTCGCGTCCCGCGCCAGCCGGACCGGCTCGGCGGCGACCGCCAGCTCCTTCAGCACCCCCGACTCGGCGAGCCAGCGCCGCACGCCGAGGGGGTCGCCCGGCGGCGCGTGCACGTGCACCGGCCAGGCCTCCTGGCGCAGCGGATCGACCCGGACGAAGCCCGCGTACCCGGTGTCGGCCACCGCGGCGGCGGTGCGCGCCAGCCGATCGATCAGATCCGCCGCCTCCACGCCGGAGAAGGCGGAGATGAGCTCGCGCATGGCGACATCGACACGGTTGAATGGCATCGCGGTGTGATCCCTCGCCGGGAGGAGGTGAGATCGCGCAACCCGATCGCGCGACCCTCGAAAACGGGCTGCCCCGACTATCACTCCCGACGTCGTCCTTGACTAGCCCTCAACAGGAAATCGGGATTATTGCCCATTTCGGGCAGGGGGTGCGGGCCCGCCGTATGGCCACGCGCCCGTGACCCGGGCGGCCCCGAGTGACGCGACGGGCGCGTAGGACGGGCGGCTCAGGACGGGCGGCTCAGGACGGGCGCACGCGCGCCCACGCGATGTCGTCCACCCGCCCCCCGCCCGGCTTCGGGAACATCTCCCGGTGCACGCCCTCCCTGCTGAACCCGGCCCGCTCCAGCACCCGGTGCGACGGGACGTTGCCCGCCTCGGTGCCGGCCACGACCCGGTGCAGCGCCGTGTTGGCGAACACCCAGTCCACCAGCAGCCGCACCGCCCGCGTCATGAACCCCCTCCCGCGGAACTCCGGGACCAGCGAGTAGCCGACCATGGCCTGCCCGAGCGCCGGCGTCACCTGCACGAGCTGGATGTGCCCGGCGAACACGCCGGTGGCCGCGTCCCTGACGGCCAGCTCGATCCGCTGCCCGGACACCCACCAGTAGCCTGTGTAGCGGCAGCGCCGCTCGTCGTCCTGCAGGGAGCTCGGCGGCCCCATGGCGTAGGAGGCCACGACCGGGTCGGTCATCATCCGGTGGAAGTCCGCGGCGTCGCCGACGGCCATCGGCGTCAGCAGCACCACCCCGTCCGAGAGCCGCCCGCCCTCGAAGAACGGCAGGTACGGCTCCGGCGGCGGCACCGCCTCGCCGGCCAGCCGCGCGAACAGCACCAGGTCGGACGGGCGGCCGTCACGCAGCCGCTTGGCCTCCCTGCGCCGCCCCTCCTCACGGAAGCCGGCCTTGGCCGCCACCCGCAGGCCGGCCACGTTCTCCACCTCGGTCTCCAGCTCGACCCGGCGCACGCCCTGGTCGAACAGCCAGTCGGTGACCGCCCGCGCGGCCGTCGCGGCCACGCCCTTGCCGCGCGCCCACGGCGCGACCAGGAAGCCGATCGAGGTGACGGCCCACCGGTCGGGCGGCCGGACGGCGATCGAGCCGACGTACTGGCCGTCCTCGGTGACGGCGAACTCGGCGCCCCCGCCCTCCCATGTGGCCCGGGCGCCGTCGAGGTAGGCCCGCGCGTCGGCGAGCCCGTACGGCGAGGGCAGCAGCGGCAGGAAGCGGGCCGTCACCGGGTCGTCGCAGGCCCGCACGACCGCCTCGGCGTCGCAGTCGGCCGGCGGGCGGAGGACGAGGGGGCCGGCGGAGATCACATCACGCGCGAGCATCCCTCATACTTACCGCGCGTCCGGAGCCGCCCGAAACCCCTATAACCTTGCCGCCATGGGTTTCCGCAGGCATGGGCCTTTCCAGGCGGGGGATCAGGTGCAGCTCACCGACCCCAAGAACAAGCGCCACACGATCACGCTCAAGGAGGACGGCGTCTTCCACACCCACAAGGGCGCCATCCCCCACAGCGACCTGATCGGGCAGCCCGAGGGCTCCGTCGTGCGCTCCTCCGGCGGCACCCAGTACCTCGCCTTCCGCCACCTCCTGCAGGACTACACCCTCGCCATGCCGCGCGGCGCGGCCGTCATCTACCCCAAGGACGCCTCGATGATCGTCGGCATGGCCGACGTCTTCCCCGGCGCCCGGGTGATCGAGGCCGGCGTCGGCTCCGGCGCGCTCACCTGCTTCCTGCTGCGCGCCGTCGGCCCGCAGGGCCACGTGACGAGCTACGAGCGCCGCCAGGACTTCGCCGACGTGGCCCGCAAGAACGTGGAGAACTTCTACGGCGGCCCCATGGACGACACCTGGCGCCTGGTGGTCGGCGACCTCAACGACTCGATCGACGAGGCGGACGTCGACCGGGTGATGCTCGACATGCTCGCCCCGTGGGAGTGCGTCGACGCCGCCGCCAAGGCCCTCACCCCGGGCGGCGTGATCTGCTGCTACGTGGCCACGACCACGCAGTTGTCGAAGACCGTGGAGGTCATTCGCGATCACGGGTGTTTCACCGAGCCGCATGCGTGGGAGACCCTGGTTCGCGACTGGCATGTCGAAGGGCTCGCGGTGAGACCCGATCATCGGATGATCGGCCACACGGGGTTCCTCGTCACCGCCCGCCGCATGGCGGATGGGGTGACGCCCCCGCCGAGACGCCGTCGACCGAAGGGGACCACCGAAGAACTATGACAATTTGGCCACGAGGGTGCGTTGGTGCGTGACACGGGAACAGATCGTCGTGTTCCTATGCTGGGAGTATTAAACGCACTATTGAGGATTATTCACCGAATACTGAATGTCACTCTACGAACACTGCCCGGCCAGGTTACGGAGGGGCCCGAGATAGGTAAGGTCCTTAGTAGTCGCCCTCGACTGGGAAGGAGGTGACGGGGCGTGGCAGCTCGCGATGATGCTGAGGCTCGAGCCGCGCAGCGCGAACGGGAGGTCGCTGATCTTTCAACACAGGTCTCCTTCCTCCAGGAGGAGATCACAGCGCTGAGGCGGAAGCTGGCCGAGTCACCCCGTCAGGCCAGGGTCCTCGAAGAGCGTCTCCATGAGGCACAGGCGAACCTCGCGGCCGTTACCGGCCAAAACGAGCGTCTTGTGGCCACACTCAAGGAGGCCCGGGACCAGATCGTCGCCCTCAAGGAGGAGGTCGACCGGCTGGCGCAGCCGCCATCCGGCTTCGGCACCTTCCTGGAGGCCAGAGAAGACGGCACGATCGAGGTGTTCACCGGCGGCCGCAAGCTGCGGGTGAACGTCAGCCCCGCCGTCGACGTCGACAAGCTGCGGCGTGGCCAGGAGGTCATGCTCAACGAGGCGCTCAACGTGGTCGAGGCGCTCGGCTACGAAGAGGTCGGCGAGATCGTGATGCTCAAGGAACTGCTCGACGAGGGCAAGCGGGCCCTGGTCATCTCGCACGCCGACGAAGAGCGCGTCGTGCGGCTGGCCGACTCGCTGCAGGGCCAGCCCATCAGGGCCGGCGACTCGCTCCTGCTGGAGCCTCGCTCGGGCTACGTCTACGAGCGCATACCCAAGTCCGAAGTCGAAGAGCTCGTGCTCGAAGAGGTCCCCGACATCTCCTACGAGGAGATCGGCGGCCTCATGCGGCAGATCGAGCAGATCAGGGACGCCATCGAGCTGCCCTACCTGCACGCCGACCTGTTCCGCGAGCACAAGCTGCGGCCCCCGAAGGGCGTGCTGCTGTACGGCCCGCCCGGCTGCGGCAAGACGCTCATCGCCAAGGCCGTCGCCAACTCCCTGGCCAAGCAGGTCGCGGAGAAGACCGGCCAGTCCGGCAAGAGCTTCTTCCTCAACATCAAGGGCCCCGAGCTGCTCAACAAGTACGTCGGCGAGACCGAGCGGCACATCCGCCTGGTCTTCCAGCGCGCCCGTGAGAAGGCCTCCGAGGGCACCCCGGTGATCGTGTTCTTCGACGAGATGGACTCGATCTTCCGCACCCGCGGCTCCGGCGTGTCGTCCGACGTGGAGAACACCATCGTCCCGCAGCTGCTGTCGGAGATCGACGGTGTCGAGGGCCTGGAGAACGTCATCGTCATCGGCGCCTCCAACCGCGAGGACATGATCGACCCCGCGATCCTGCGGCCCGGCCGCCTGGACGTGAAGATCAAGATCGAGCGGCCCGACGCCGAGGCGGCCAAGGACATCTTCTCCAAGTATTTGCGTCCCGACCTGCCTCTGCACCCGGACGACCTGGCGGAGCACGGCGACTCCCGCGAGGGCACCATCCAGGGCATGATCCAGAGCGTCGTCGAGCGCATGTACACCGAGAGCGAGGAGAACCGCTTCCTCGAGGTGACCTACGCCAACGGCGACAAGGAAGTCCTGTACTTCAAGGACTTCAACTCCGGCGCGATGATCCAGAACATCGTCGACCGGGGCAAGAAGATGGCCATCAAGCAGTTCCTCGAGACCGGCCAGAAGGGCCTGCGGGTGCAGCACCTGCTCACGGCCTGCGTGGACGAGTTCTCCGAGAACGAGGACCTGCCCAACACCACCAACCCCGACGACTGGGCCCGCATCTCCGGCAAGAAGGGCGAGCGGATCGTCTACATCCGCACGCTCGTCTCCGGCAAGCAGGGCAGCGAGGCCGGCCGGTCCATCGACACCGTCGCCAACACCGGCCAGTACCTGTAACGCACGATGGACAAACGGGAGGGCCGCCCCGGCCCTCCCGTTTTCCGTTCCCGCCCTCCCGCCCTCCCGCCCCTCGCGCCGCCCGTGTCCCTGGCCGTTCCACCGGCCGTTCCCGCGGCCGTTCCTGCGGCCGTTCCCGCGGCCGTTCCTGCGGCCGTTCCTGCGGCCGTTCCTGCGGCGCGACACGCGCGATAGGCATGCGCGGCCCGCCGCACAGGCGCACACTGGGCCTTGTGAACACGTTCGATCAGGCGGCCGCCCCGTCCGGCCGGCCCGGCCTCAAGCGCGTCGACGTGCACGTCGAAGGCATCGTGCAGGGCGTCGGCTTCCGGCCCTTCGTCTACGCCCTCGCCCGCCGCCTCGACCTAGCCGGGCAGGTCCGCAACGACGTCAACGGCGTGCACATCGAGGTCGAAGGCGCCTGCCCCCGCGTCGAGGAGTTCCTCACCGCCCTCGAACACGAGGCCCCCGCCCTGGCCGAGATCGAACGCGTCACCGTCGTCCGCGCCGAGCCCGCCGGGCACCACGGCTTCACCATCGCCGCCAGCGACCCCGCCGGCCTGCGCCGCGCCCTCGTCCCCGCCGACACCGCCACCTGCGACGACTGCCTGCGCGAGCTCGCCGACCCCGCCGACCGCCGGCACCGCTACCCGTTCATCAACTGCACCAACTGCGGGCCCCGCTTCACCATCGTCCGCGCCGTCCCCTACGACCGGCCGCTCACCACCATGGCCGGCTTCCCCATGTGCGCCGAGTGCGCCGCCGAGTACCACGACCCCGGCGACCGCCGCTTCCACGCCCAGCCCACCTGCTGCCCCGCCTGCGGCCCCCGCCTCCGGCTGCTCGACTCCCGCGGCAACGAGCTGTGCGGCGACCCCGTCGCCACCGCCGCCGCCCTCCTGCGGGCCGGCCGCGTCCTCGCCGTCAAGGGCCTCGGCGGCTACCACCTCGCCGTCCTCGCCGCCGCCGAGCCGGCCGCCGCCGCCCTGCGCGGCCGCAAGCACCGCGAGGACAAACCCTTCGCCGTCATGGCCGCCGACCTCGCCCAGGCCCGCCGGCTCTGCGTCGTCGACGACACCGCCGCCGCGCTGCTCACCAGCCGCGCCCGCCCCATCGTGCTGCTGCCCCGCCGCGACGCCCCGCCCGCCGCCGCCCCGCCCACCGCCCCGCCCACCGCTCTGCCCACCGCTCTGCCCACCGACCTGCCGGACGCCTTCCCGGACGCCTTCCCGGACGCCCTGCCGGACGTCCTGCCCGTCGCGCCCTCCGTCGCGCCCGGCAACCGCAGCCTCGGCATTCTGCTGCCCTACACGCCGCTGCACCACCTCCTGCTCGCCGAGCTCGCCGAACCCCTCGTCCTGACCAGCGGCAACGTCAGCGACGAGCCCATCGCCCACGACGACGCCGACGCCCTGGCCCGGCTCGGCGGCATCGCCGACGCCTTCCTCACCCACGACCGGCCCATCCACGTCCGCGCCGACGACAGCGTGGTGCGGCCCGTCGCCGGCGAGGTCACCGTGCTGCGCCGGGCCCGCGGCTACGCCCCCGAGCCGCTGCCGCTGCGCCACTTCGTCCCCCGCACCGTGCTCGCCTGCGGCGCCGAGCTCAAGAGCACCTTCTGCCTGGCCGGCGACCGGCGCGCCTTCGTCTCGCAGCACATCGGCGACCTGGAGAACTACGAGACCCTGCGCTCCTTCACCGACGGCATCGACCACTTCTGCGCCCTGTTCGACCTGCGCCCCGAGATCGTCGCCCACGACCTGCACCCCGACTACCTGTCCACCAAGCACGCCCTGGAGATCCCCGGCGTCGAGCACGTCGGCGTCCAGCACCACCACGCCCACATCGCGGCCTGCCTCGCCGACAACGGCGAGCCCGGCCCGGTGATCGGCGTCGCCTTCGACGGGCTCGGCTACGGCACCGACGGCACCCTGTGGGGCGGCGAGTTCCTGCGCGCCGACCTGACCGGCTTCGAACGCCTCGGCCGGCTCGCCCCCGTCCCCATGCCCGGCGGCGCCGCCGCCGTCCGCCAGCCCTGGCGCATGACCGCCGCCTACCTCGGCCCCGCCGAGACGCACCGCAAGCTCGGGGTCGCCCGCCGCAACGCCGACCGCTGGGCCGACGTGCTCGCCCTGGCCGCCAAAGGCGTCAACGCCCCCCTCACCTCCAGCGCGGGCCGCCTGTTCGACGCCGTCTCCGCCCTCCTCGGCGTCCGCGACCACATCACCTACGAGGGCCAGGCCGCCATCGAGCTGGAACAACACGCCGACCCCGCCGAGACCGGCGCCTACCGCGCCCGCCTCACCCCCGGCGACCTGCTCACCGTGCACGGCGAGGACCTCGTCCACGCCGCCGCCCGCGATCTGGAGGCCGGCCGGCCCACCCCGGTCATCGCCGGCCGCTTCCACAACGGCGTCGCCGACACCGTCCTGCGTGCCTGCGCCGCGCTCCGCGACGCCACCGGCCTGACCGCGGTCGCCCTGTCCGGCGGCGTCTTCCAGAACGTGCTGCTCACCGAGCGCACCGTGCGGCGGCTGCGCGAGGCCGGGTTCCGCGTCCTGACCCATCTGCGGGTGCCGCCCAACGACGGCGGGATCAGTCTCGGCCAGGCCGTCGTCGCCGCGGCCCGCGACCGGGCCGGCCTATCGCCCGCGCTGTGACGCCTGTGACCGGTGGAACCAAAGTGATCGATGTGACGTCCAAAAGGGCGTGCGCACCCCCAACCGGCCCAAGCATGCCCGGGAGAACGGCCGGTTGGCCGAGCTCGACCTCCTCCGCTTCCTCGCCGCGCTCGCGGTCGTCGCCTTCCACTACCTCGTCGCCTACGCCAGCGTCTGGGGCGACCGGCCCGCCGAGCTGTTCCCCGCCGCCGCCCCCCTGGCCGGCCTCGGCATCCTCGGCGTCGAGCTGTTCTTCATCATCAGCGGCTTCGTCATCCTCATGAGCGTGTGGGGACGCGGCCTCGGCGCGTTCGCCCGCTCCCGCCTCGTCCGGCTCTATCCCGCGTACTGGATCAGCCTCGCCGCCGTCGCCGCCCTCTACGGCCTCACCGGCGCCAAAGCCCTCGACCCCAAGCTGTCCACCGGCGAGTACCTGCTGAACGCCACCATGTTCCAGCGGCTGTTCAAGATCACCGACGCCAGCGGCGTCTACTGGTCGCTCTGGGCCGAGCTGCGCTTCTACCTGATCATGGCGGTCCTCGTCGTCATCGGCGTCACCCACCGCCGCGTCCTGGCCCTCGGCGGCCTCTGGCTCGCCGCCGCCCTCACGCTCAAGCTCCTCCAGCACGCCGCCGTGGACGTCCCCCCGGTCCTCACCGAGACCGTCATGCCCGACTACGCGCCGTACTTCGTCACCGGCATGAGCCTCTACCTCATCCACAAACACGGCCACTCCTGGCTGCCGTGGATCTACGTCGCCGCCGGCTACGCCCTCTCCCTCGACAGCGCCCTCGCCCGCGTCCACCGCCGCATCGACGCCGCCGGGTTCAAGAACATGCCGGTCACCGACACCGGCGTCGTCGTCGCCCTCACGATCGTCTTCCTCCTCATGGCCCTCGCCGCCACCGGCCTGCTGCGGCTCAAGCCCTCGAAACTCCTCACCGCGCTCGGCGGCGTCACCTACCCCCTCTACCTGCTCCACAGCGTCGTCGCCGTCGCCGCCATCCCCGCGCTCACCGGCCACCTGCCGCCCTGGGCCGCCGCCACCGCCGCCACGCTGATAGCCGTGCTCCTGTCCTATCTGGTGTATGCCTTTGCCGAACGCCCCATTCAGCGGCTACTCAAGCCACGCAGGCGCACCCACGCCTCAGACGCTCCCGCCGTACAGATGGAAAAAGCGTCGGTGCCATAACCTTGTGGCCTCGGGGCACTGTGAAGGGCATAGGCTCGGGCATATAAACGGCGGATAGACAGACCCCGGACGAACAGAGGGTGTTGCATGACGGTGCGTCGGGTGATGGGCATCGAGACCGAGTACGGCATCTCCGTACCCGGCCAGCCAGGCGCCAACGCGATGGTGACCTCCTCGCAGGTCGTGAACGCGTACCTCGCCGCCTCGGCGGCCCGTGCGCGCCGCGCGCGCTGGGACTTCGAGGAGGAGAACCCGCTGCGCGACGCGCGCGGCTTCGACCTGGCCAGAGAGGTCGCCGACCCCACCCAGCTCACCGACGAGGACCTCGGGCTGGCCAACGTCATCCTCACCAACGGCGCCCGGCTCTACGTCGACCACGCCCACCCCGAGTACTCCTCACCCGAGTGCACCAACCCCCGGGCCGCGGTCATCTGGGACAAGGCAGGCGAGCGGGTGATGTACGACGCCGCCACCCGCGCTTCCGCCATCCCCTCCAACGCCCCCATCCAGCTCTACAAGAACAACACCGACGCCAAGGGCGCCAGCTACGGCTGCCACGAGAACTACCTCATGCGCCGCGCCACGCCCTTCGCCGACATCGTCCGCCACCTCACCCCCTTCTTCGTCAGCCGCCAGGTCGTCGTCGGCGCCGGCAAGGTCGGCATCGGCCAGGACTCCCGCGGCGAAGGCTTCCAGATCAGCCAGCGGGCCGACTTCTTCGAGGTGGAGGTCGGCCTCGAGACCACGCTCAAGCGGCCCATCATCAACACCCGCGACGAGCCCCACGCCGACCCCGAGAAGTACCGGCGCCTCCACGTCATCATCGGCGACGCCAACATGTCCGAGATCTCCACCTACCTCAAGCTCGGCACCACCGCGCTCGTCCTCGCCATGATCGAGGAGGGCTTCCTCAGCCGCGACCTCGCCGTCGAGAGCCCCGTCCAGGCCCTGCGCGCCGTCTCCCACGACCCCACCTGCCGCTACGAGATCTCCATGCGCGACGGCCGCAAGCTCACCGCCGTCCAGCTCCAGATGGAGTACCTCGAACAGGCGCGCAAGTTCGTCGAGGAGCGCGGCACCGCCCAGGACGAGATGAACAAGGACATCCTCGACCGCTGGGAGTCCGTCCTCACCCGCCTCGCCGAAGACCCCATGCAGCTCTCCCGCGAGCTCGACTGGGTCGCCAAGCTGGAGCTCCTCGAGGGCTACCGCAGCCGCGACGGCCTGGCCTGGTCCCACCCCCGGCTCCAGCTCGTCGACCTCCAGTACAGCGACATCCGGCCCGACCGCGGCCTCTACAACCGCCTCGTCGCCCGCGGCCGCATGCAACGCCTGGTCACCGAGGAAGAGGTCCAGCGCGCCGTCGAGCACCCCCCCAACGACACCCGCGCCTACTTCCGCGGCCGCTGCCTGCGCCAGTACAGCGAGTCCGTCGCCGCCGCCAGCTGGGACTCCGTCATCTTCGACATCCCCGGCCGCGAATCCCTCCAGCGCGTCCCCACCCTCGAACCCCTGCGCGGCACCAAGGCCCACGTCGGCGAGCTCTTCGACCGCTGCCGCACCGCCGCCGACCTCGTCGCCGCCCTCACCGGCGGCGAATGACCCGCTGACGCCCGCGCCGGGGCCGGTCCTCCCTCACAGAAGACCGATCCCGAGCGTCAGCGTGCCCACCGACAGGCAGACCCCGCCCGCCACCGCGAGCCAGATCAGCCTGTTCGGCCGCGTGTCCTTCGGCCGCGCCACCGACAGGAAGAAACCCAGCGGCATCAGGATCGGCGCCGCCACGATCAGCACCCGGGTCAACGTCCTGACCCCCTCCGGCAGCGCCGCCTGGTCCACGTACAACATCGCCACCAGGGCGAACAACACCAGCACCCCCGCGTGCGCGTGTCCGGCCCGCCACAGGCCGCGCCGCACCGGGTTGTCCCGGTAACCGGGCACGTTCCGCATCAGGAACGTCAAGAGCGACACGCCGCCGAAGGCGATCGTGGGGACTGTGATGAGGAGCACACCTGCCGTGCTCAGGGACGCAGCGGACATCCTGGACCTCCTTGTGTGTAGGGGTCCATTATTGGATAGTGCTGCTATCCAGTCAACCTCGCCAAGATCGCAGCAGGTTCCGCGCGAAATGTCGGGCGGTTCGGGGAAGATATGCCGTAGAGGCAGTCCCCCAAGCGGAGGTAGGACATGGCAACCAAGGACACCGGCGGCCAGAAGCAGGCCGGACGGCGCGAGAACGAGGTCGAGGAGACCGAGGCGTCGGCGACGCCGGACGTGCAGGAGCGGCAGGAGAAGCTCACCGACGACGTCGACGCGATCCTGGACGAGATCGACGAAGTTCTCGAAGAGAACGCAGAGGAGTTCGTGCGTAGTTACGTCCAGAAGGGCGGAGAGTAGAACAAAAGAGACACGGCAGTGAGCGCACGCTCGCCCGCCAGGGCGGGCTCTGCGCCGTCCGCCGGCAGACGCCGGAGACGTTCGCCGGCGGCGGCAGCGCGGGGATCGGGGAGTTGCGGGACGACGCGGGGACGGGTGTGGCGGGCGTTGTCGTACGCGGAGGCGGCGGAGGAGCGGTTGCGGGGCGAGCTCTCCGCGTCGGCGCCGCGACTGCGCTGAGGTCAACCGGTGACGTGGGCGGCGCCGCCGACGAGCTTTTCGAGTGCGGCCTGGTAGGCGGTGGCGGCCTGGTCCGCGGTGCTGCCGCTGATGACGGCGGCGGTGGCCTCCTGGAGGGCTGCGGAGACCTGGGGGTAGACGGCGAGGCCGGGGCGGTAGGCGGTGATGGGCAGGACCTCGTCGGCGACGTACTTGAGCATGGGGTCGGTGGCGAGGACCTCGTCGTTGACGTCGGTGCGGGAGCTGATGCGGGCCTGTCCGGCGAGCTGCGACTTGGTGGCGGCGGCTGAGTGCATGAAGGCGAGCAGCTCCCAGGCGAGCCGGGGATTCTTGCTGGAGGGGTTGAGCACGCGGACGGCGCCGCCCGACATGCTGACGTAGTCCTGGCCGCGGATGCCGGCGCCGGGACGCTGGGCGGGGATCCTGGTGTAGCCGACGACCTGGTCGCGGTCCTTCATGGGGGCGACGCCGGCTTCGGGCTCGATGACGGAGCGCCAGAAGTAGTCGCTCTCGGCCAGGATGGCGATGCGGCCGGCGGCGAACTGGGCGAAGGACTTGTCGCGGCCTTTGGCCTCCTGCTGGAGCTTGGGGTCGCCGAGGCCGCTGCCGCCGTAGATCTGCTGGTAGAGGCGGAGGACGTCCTTCATGGCCGGGGAGGCGCCGGTCCATTTGCCGGCGGTGTAGATCTCGGCGCCGGCGCCGGCGAGCAGAGGCAGGACGCCTTGCATGGTGGTGGCCTCGCCCATGGCGGTGCCGGCGTCGAGCTGGATGGGGACGGGCACGCCGGCGGCTTTGAGCCTGGCGCCGGCGTCGAGGAGGTCCTGCCAGCTTCTGGGCTGCCAGGGGTCGGGCAGGCCGGCCTTCTTGAAGAGCGTTTTGTTGTAGAACAGGACGCGGCCGTCGGTGCCCTGGGGGAGGCCGTACTTCCTGCCGTCGAAGATGCCGAGGCCCTGGACGGCCTGGGGGATCTGGGACCAGCCCTCCCACTGCTCGACGGCGGGGCCGCCCAGCTCGGTGAGGGGCTTGAGATAGCCGGCCTGGGCGAACTCGCCGACCCAGATGCCGTCGAGGTCGATGACGTCGGCGCCCGCCCTGGACTTGAGGTCGAGGGCGAGTTTGGTCTTGTACTGCTCGTCGTCGACGCCGCTCTGGCGGAAGAGCACCTTGACGCCGGGGTGGGTCTTCTCGAACCCGGGGATCACCCACTGCTTGATCCAGGTGGCCGACTCGGAGTTCTTGCCGCCTTCGATGGCGTTGGCGGCGATGGTGAGGGTGGTGCTGCCTCGGGAGGTGCCGCCGCCGGTGCCGCAGGCCGCCAGGGTGAGCACTGCGAGGGTGGCGATCACCGCAGGTCGGCGGGGGAGTCGCATGTCGGCCTCCGGTCCAGGACGTGCAGACATACCGACGGTCGCACGGCGGGGGACGGCCGTAAAGAAACGATCTGGACAACGATCGGGCCGCAGGGGGGTAGGTTGGCCGCGGTGGGGGAGGGTTCGCCGTGAGCTGATCGTGGGAAGTGCAGACAGCAACGCAACAACAGTAGGGTCGCCCTAGGGACAGTGACGTTTGGGAGGGAGTCGCGTGGCATCGCACAGGGATCTGCCCGCCGGCTTGGTGAACCAGCTTTTCCACAACACCGGGAGCTCGTCGTTCACGGAGTTCGTGAGCTCGTATGCGCCGGAGTTGTTGCCACGGCGGGATGAGGTTCTGGCCACCCCGATCGGCGACCAGGTTCCGCACGCGACCACGATCGTCGCCGCCACCTTCGCGGGCGGGGTGATCATGGCGGGTGACCGGAGGGCGACGTCGGGCAACGTGATCTCGCAGCGCGACGTGCAGAAGGTGTTCAGGACCGACGACTACTCGTGCATGGGCATCGCGGGCACGGCGAGCACCGGCATCGAGTTCGCCCGGTTGTTCCGGGTGGAGCTCGAGCACTACGAGAAGCTCGAGGGCCGGACGATGTCGGTGGCGGGCAAGGCCAACCGGCTGGCGACCATGATCAGGGGCAACCTGGCCATGGCGATGCAGGGCCTGGTGGTGGTGCCGCTGTTCGCGGCGTACGACCCGGACAAGGACGAGGGCCGCATCTTCAGCTACGACGTGGCGGGCGGGCCGTACGAGCGGGACCGGTTCGACGCGATCGGGTCGGGTTCGATCTTCGCGCGGGGTTCGCTGAAGAAGCTCTACCGTGACGGCTCGTCGGCCGACGACATGGCGATGACGCTGATCCAGGCGTTGTACGACGCCGCCGACGACGACTCGGCGACCGGCGGGCCCGACGTCACCAGGAAGATCTGGCCGATCGTGGGCGTGATCGACGCCGACGGTTTCCGCCGGCTCACCGACGAGCAGGTGTCCGGTTACGTCGACCAGATGCTCGAAGCCCGGCTGATCTCGCCCGACGGCCCCATCGCCCCGCTGCGCTAGAAAGGACCTCCTGCCCGTGTCCATGCCTTTTGGATATGCGTCCCCTGAGCAGATCATGCGGGACAAGGCCGACTACGCGCGCAAGGGCATCGCGCGGGGCCGGTCGGTCGTCGTGCTCCAGTACGTCGACGGCATCCTGTTCGTCGCGCCCAACCCGTCGCGGGCGCTGCACAAGATCAGCGAGATCTACGACCGCATCGGGTTCGCGGCCGTCGGCCGCTACAACGAGTTCGAGGAGCTGCGGCTCGGCGGCATCCGCTACGCCGACATCAACGGCTACACCTACGACCGCTCCGACGTGACCGGCCGCGGCCTGGCCAACCTGTACGCCTCCAACCTGGGCCGCATCTTCACCGAGTCGATCAAGTCGCTGGAGGTGGAGGTCGTGGTCGCCGAGGTCGGCGAGACCAAGGACGGCGACGCCATCTACCGGCTCACCTTCGACGGGTCCGTCTTCGACGAGCACGGCTTCGCCGCCATGGGCGGGCAGGCCGAGGCGGTCGCGGGGCGGCTGAAGGAGCGGTACCGCGAGTCGATGTCGCTGGCCGACGCGCTGGAGGTGGCACTGACGGCGCTGACCGAGCCCGGCGGGGAACGGCCGCCGGTGGCGCAGCTCGAGGTGGCGGTGCTCGACCGTAACCGGGAGCACCGCAAGTTCCTGCGGCTGACGGGGGCGCGGCTGGAGCGGCTGCTGGCGCAGACCACGCAGCCGCCGTCGCCGGGCGCCTCGTCCTCGTCCTCGTCCTCGTCCTCGTCCGAGGCGTCCGGGGCCGGCGGGACGGAGCCTGGCACGTCGTCCGGGCCTTCCGACGACACCCCGCCGCCGACGGGCCCTGACGGCCCGGTGGACGACGGCTCCTCGCCCCTGTAACTCCAGCGGACCCAGGCGCAGACCCGCACCACTACGGCCGGGCAGGCCGTTCCGTCGGCGGGGAAGACCGTCGCTCGCCTGAATGGGAGCGGCCTCCGGTCGGTTGTGGCGGGCGCCGGCGTCGGCGCCGGCGTCGGCTGCCGTTCGCTTCGCGGGAAGACTGCCCGCCTCGATGCAGCGAGCCTGTTCGTACGGGCCGTCTGCGCAGGCGGGCGGCCCGCTCGTGTCGGGCTGGCGGGCGCTCGTCAGGCCGGGCTGTTCGTCAGGCCGGTCGGGGTGGCTGCTCGCGCAGGTGGGCGGGCCGCTCGTCTCGGCCGGCTGCTCCGCGAGGTAGGTGGGCAGCTCGCTCGTGTCGGTCGCGGACTTCGCTCCGGGGCGGCTGGGCGGTTGTCCACGTTGGCTGGGCGGTTGTCCACGTTGGCTGGGTGGTTGTCCACGTCGGCTGGGCGGCGATCGCGTGGCGCTGAGGTCGCCCGTCGGCCGGAGGGCGGGGGTGCCGCAGGCCGGTCGCGTTGTCGGAGGGCGGGCGGGCGGGTGAGGGTTCGGGAAAGTCGGCTGCGGCTGCTTGCGGCGGGGTTGCCGGTGGCGGCGGCCCCGACCGGGCGTCTTAGGATGTCCCGCGGCTCGGGTGGTGTGAGGTGGATCACCTGGGCGGGGGCGAACCGGGTCGCTGCCTCATGAATCTCAACGTGCGTGAACACTTCGACGCGCACCCTCCTCGCCGGCGGCGTGGCCGCCGCGGCGCTGATGGCCTCCGCCGTCGCGGCCCAGGCCGCCTCCGTGTCCGGCGCGGCGTCCCAGGAGACGTCCGCCGCCACGTCCGCGTACCCCAGCTTCAAGGCGCCCAAGGTCTTCGGCACCTCGTTCCAGCCCGACCCGCGGCACGACTTCACCAAGCGCATCCACTCCCGCCACGACGGCGTCCTGCGCGGCTGGATCACCTATGTGCGCGGCGGCGTGGCCGAGTACGAGCCGATCAAGTGGAAGCGGTCCAAGCACACCGAGGGCTACTTCACGGGCCCGCCCGAGGGCGACGCGATGGCGTACGCGTCGCCGATCGCCAAGGACGTCACGTTCCTGTCGGCGTACGGCTGCCGCCAGTCCGCCGGGTCCCTGACGGTGAGCAGGAACTCGGGGCTCGGCGTCAAGCGGTGCCCGTCGTCGGTGCTGGTCAAGCGGCACGGCAAGCAGCGTCAGCCGTCGCTGATCACCGTCTACAAGGGCAAGATCGTCAAGGTGCAGGAGATCTACGTCCCCTGAGCGCGCCGCCGTGCTCCGCGGGGGCGGGCACGGGGACGAAGCGCCGCATACGGGGCGGCTACCGAAAACACCCGGCAAGATCTCTCCCGCTCGCCGATCCATGGGCATAGTGTGAGGTGATGGATCGTCGCATCTTCGGGCTGGAGAACGAGTACGGCGTGACCTGCACGTTCCGGGGCCAGCGCAGGCTGTCCCCGGACGAGGTCGCGCGTTACCTGTTCCGGCGGGTCGTGTCCTGGGGCCGATCGAGCAACGTCTTCCTCCGCAACGGCGCCCGTCTCTACCTCGACGTGGGCAGCCATCCTGAATACGCAACACCCGAGTGTGACAACGTCATCGAGCTCGTCACCCACGACAAGGCGGGCGAGCGCATCCTCGAAGGTCTCCTCGTCGACGCCGAGAAGCGGCTGCGCGAGGAGGGCATCGCGGGCGACATCTACCTTTTCAAGAACAACACCGACTCGGCCGGCAACTCCTACGGCTGTCATGAGAACTATCTGGTGGGCCGGCACGGCGAGTTCGGCCGGCTGGCCGACGTGCTGATCCCGTTCCTGGTGACGCGGCAGATCATCTGCGGCGCCGGCAAGGTGCTGCAGACGCCGCGCGGCGCGGTCTACTGCGTCTCGCAGCGGGCCGAGCACATCTGGGAGGGCGTCTCCAGCGCCACCACCCGTTCGCGGCCGATCATCAACACCCGCGACGAGCCGCACGCCGACGCCGAGCGGTTCCGCCGGCTGCACGTCATCGTCGGCGACTCCAACATGAGCGAGACCACGATGCTGCTCAAGGTCGGCGCGACCGACCTGGTGCTGCGCATGATCGAGTCCGGCACGGTGATGCGCGACCTCAGCCTGGAGAACCCGATCCGGGCGATCCGCGAGGTCTCTCACGACATGACCGGGCGGCGGCGGGTGCGCCTGGCCAACGGGCGTGAGGCGTCGAGCCTGGAGATCCAGCAGGAGTACCTGACCAAGGCGAAGGACTTCGTGGACCGGCGCGGCGGCGACGCGATCGCGCACCGCGTGCTGGAGCTGTGGGAGCGCACGCTGCGCGCGGTGGAGACCGGCGACCTCGACCTGGTGTCGCGGGAGATCGACTGGGTGACGAAGTACCAGCTCATCGAGCGCTACCGCAAGAAGTACGACCTGCCGCTGTCCTCGCCGCGGGTGGCCCAGCTCGACCTGGCCTACCACGACGTGCACCGCAAGCGCGGCCTGTACTACCTGCTGCAGAAGCGCGGCTCGGTGGAGCGGGTGGCGTCCGACCTGAAGATCTTCGAGGCCAAGTCGGTGCCGCCGCAGACCACCCGGGCGCGGCTGCGCGGCGAGTTCATCCGCAAGGCGCAGGAGAAGCGGCGCGACTTCACCGTCGACTGGGTGCACCTGAAGCTGAACGACCAGGCGCAGCGCACGGTGTTGTGCAAGGACCCGTTCCGCAGCGTCGACGAGCGGGTGGACAAGCTCATCGCCGGGATGTAGGCGGGCGTTTACCTCGGGCCTACCCGAGGGTCGGGTAAGGTGGCGCGAATCTGACGTCTTTTCCGAGGGAAACGCATGCGCCGCGTTCTGGCCGTTCTGGCAGCGATGCCGTTGATCTTGTTCGCCGCGGGATGCGGCTCCGACGACGGCGCGACGGGCGCCGCCTCCGGCGGGTCGTCGGGGGTCAAGGTCACCGGGAACGTGGGCGCCAAGCCCACGGTGACCTTCCCCTCCGGCTCGCCGGCCACCAAGTCGTCGTACGAGGTGATCCAGCCGGGCACCGGCACCCAGGTCAAGTCGGGCGACAAGGTCATCGTCAACCTGACCGTCTACGACTGGGACGGCAAGACCAACGCGGCCCAGGGCTCGTCGTACGACAACAAGGCGCCCGAGACGATCGCGGTCAACGCGCAGCTCCCGCAGGTGCTGCAGGAGGGCTTCACCAAGGTCAAGCACGGCGGCCGGCTGCTGGCGGTGCTGGCCAACGACTCGGTCGCCCCGCAGCAGCAGACGAGCCCGGCCGAGCCGACCAAGGTGTTCGTGTTCGACGTGGTGGGCACGCAGCCGCCCGCGCTGAAGGCGGCCACCGGCAAGGAGACCGGGCAGTCCATCAAGGGCGTCAAGGTCGACAACCCGGGCGGGGAGAAGGCTCCCACGCTCACCACGAAGACGGGCGAGAAGCCGCCGGGCGACCTGGTGGTCAAGACGGTCATCGAGGGCACCGGGGCCAAGGTGCAGCCGAGCCAGACGCTCACCGTGCACTACACGGGCAAGATCTGGGGCACCGACAAGAAGTTCGACTCGAGCTGGGAGCGGGGCGAGCCGGCCGAGTTCCCGCTGGGGCAGGTCATCCAGGGCTGGCAGCAGGGCCTGGCCGGGGTGCCGGTGGGCAGCCGGGTCGTGATGAGCATCCCGCCGAAGCTGGGCTACGGCGACCAGGCGCAGCAGAACATCCCGGCGGGCAGCACGCTCGTGTTCGTGGTGGACGTCCTGGCGGCCTACTGATCCAGGATTCGACCGTTTCGGCGGGTTTGCGACGGTCGGCGCGGTAGCATCGCGAGCGCCCGGAGGCGTCCGGCCCCGGGCCGCCTCGCGTGGGAGGGCCGATGCCGCGCCGTGCCGTCGCGCCGGAGGACAGGACACCCCGGCGGCGCCGTGCCGTCATGCCCGTGTTCCGCGTGCCCGTGCTGCACATGCCCGTGTTTCTCGTGCCCGTGCTCCTCGTGGTGTCGCTGCTGGCCGCGGGCTGCACCGGCGAGGCCGGGCGGGGGCTGGAGCTGACGGTCGGCGGCGCGTTCGGCGCGCGGCCCACCGTCGTCTTCCCCGACGGCAGGCCCGGCCCCGGCCTCCAGATCGACGAGCTGACCACCGGCAAGGGCGCCCGCCTGGAGCCCGACGACGTGGCGATCGTCCAGTACACCGCGCACGTCTGGGACGGCGGCCGCAACCGCCTGGTCGACTCCAGCTTCACCCGCGGCGCGCCCGCCGCGTTCCCGGTGGGCGCCCTGCTGCCCGGCCTGGACCGCGCCCTGGAGGGCCGCACGGTCGGCAGCCGGGTGATCGCGGCCATCCCGCCGGGCGACGGCTTCGGCCCCAACCCGCCGCGCGGCGTCGGCCCCTCCGACGAGCTGTTCTACGTCGTCGACATCCTCGGCGCGCACCACAAGGGCGACGCGGTCCAGGCCCGCGGCGGCTCGCTGGCGGGCGTGCGCGTCACCGCCGGCGCCCGCCCGGCGCTCCAGGTGCCCCGCACGGCCCCGCCCGCCCGGTTCGCGGCCAAGGTGATCGACCGGGGCGGCGGGCGCAGGACGCAGGCAGGCCGGCTCGTGGTCGTCCAGTACGCGGGCGCGGTCTGGGAGAGCCGCCGCGTGTTCGACACGACCTGGACGAGCGGCCTGCCGAAGGCGTTCAAGCTCGGCGACGGCGGCGTCATCAAGGCGTGGGAGCAGGCCCTGGTGGGGGTGCCGGCCGGCAGCCGGGTGCTGATGGTGGTGCCGCCGTCCTACGGCTACGGCGCGCCCGGCCACCCCGCGTACGGGGTCAGGGGCTCCGACACGCTCGTGTTCGTCGTGGACGTGCTGGCCGCGTACTGAGCGCGGGACGGCGGGCGCCGGCGCCGCACGTAGACTCCCGGCTGTGAGCACCGACGACCTCGACGCGCTGGCCCTGCTGAACGACCCGGTACGCCGCAGCCTGTACGAGGCGGTCGCGGCCGGCGGCGGCGACGTGGGCAGGGGAGAGGCGGCCGAGGCCGCCGGGGTGTCCAGGACGCTGGCCGGCCACCACCTCGACAAGCTGGTGGAGGCGGGGCTGCTGGAGAGCGGCTTCCGGCCGCAGGAGAAGAAGGGGCCGGGCAGCGGGCGGCCGGCCAAGGTGTACCGCAGGGCGAGGGGCGAGCGGACGGTGAGCCTGCCCCCGCGCGACTACGTCACGCTCGCCTCGGTGCTGGCCGGCGTGGTCGAGACGCTGGGGGCCGAGGAGCGGGCCGAGGAGATGGCGCGCGGCGCGGGCGAGCGCGTCGGCGGCCGGCACGCGGGCGAGCCGGTTGAGCGGGTGCTGCGCGAGCGGGGCTACGAGCCGTACGAGGAGGGCGGGCTGCTGCGGCTGCGCAACTGTCCCTTCCACGTGCTGGCCGACGAGCAGCCGCTGCTGGTGTGCTCGATGAACCTGGCGTTGTGCCAGGGGCTGCTGCGCGGTCTCGGCGGCGATCCGGCGCGGGCGCGGCTGGATCCGCGGCCGGGGGAGTGCTGCGTCGTTCTTTCTAAAACAAATGAGGATTGACATAGAAGGGGAAGGGTGGTGTGCTGAGCGTCATGCACCTCGCTGAGCTCAACCTCGCCCACCTGCGCGCGCCCATCGACTCGGCCGAACTGGCCGAGTTCGTCGCCCTGCTCGAACCGATCAACGCCCTCGCCGACGCCGCCCCCGGCTTCGTCTGGCGGATGAAGGAGAGCGAGACCGACCCCACCGCGACCGTCGTGCACGACTACGGCGACCACCTGCTGGTCAACTTCTCGGTGTGGGAGTCGCTGGAGTCGTTGTGGAACTACGTCTACCGCAGCCCCCACCTGGAGGTGCTGCGCCGGCGCAGGGAGTGGTTCCTGCGCATGGCGGAGCCGTACATGGTGATGTGGTGGATCCCCGAGGGCCACATCCCGTCGCTGGCCGAGGGCATGGCCCGGCTGGAGCACCTGAAGGCGGAGGGGCCGAGCCCCGCCGCCTTCACCTACAAGGACTCCTACGACAGCAGCGAGGCCGCGAACCTCCCGGCCGCCGCCGAGGCCAGGAAGTAGGCCAGGTCCTCCTCCAGCCCCCGCCCCATCGTCGACAGGCGCACCGGGGCGGCCCGCAGCGCCTCGTGCAGGCCGTCGACCGGCACCGGCACCAGCCGGTGCCGCACCGCCAGCAGCTCGGCCTGGTCGCGCACCCGCGTGCCGAACTCGCCGGGCAGGTCGGGCACCGGCACGTCGGCGGGTGACAGCGCCACCCGCCCGTAGGCGGTCAGCGAGTGGTGCGAGACGCCGTAGTGGCGCTCGCGCCGGTCGCCCTCGCTGACCCGCAGCGCCGCCACCGGCCGGCCCCGCAGCACCCCGGCCGCGTTGACCGCCTCGCCCGCCTGCACCCCCGAGAAGCCCCACCGGGTGCCCGAGCCCAGGTTGCCCGGCCCCTGCGCGACCACCGCCACGTCGGCCTCCAGCACGTGCCGGGCCGCCAGCAGCCCCGTGTGCACGGTCACCGCCTCCAGGTCGCCGCCGAACGCCTGGCCGGTCGTCACCACGCCGGCCAGCCAGCCGAGCTCGCGCAGCCGGGCCGCCGTCATCGAGAACCACGCCGGCAGCGCGCCGCCGTCCTGCATCACGTACGCCACCCGCGTGCCGGGCGCGGCCTCGTACAGGCCGGCCAGGATCGGCGCGAGCGCCGAGTGCAGGTCGGCCACCACGACAGGCATGTCCTCCAGCGAGTCGGCCTCGCGCAGCGCCTCGTGGTGCGGGGAGCCCTGCTCGTCCGCGCCCAGCACCGTGGCCTGCGACGGCGTGTACCGGGCCTTCACCAGGTGCCCCGGCCCCTGAGGATCTTCCGGCAAACGGTTCGGGACTGCCACCACCATGGCGTAACCTCCCGTACCGAGACCCATCGCGAGCGCGGTCGTGTTGAGCAGCACTTCGTCGCCGGGTTCCGGGCGGCCCACCAGCGGGGGGTACGCAAGCGCCCGGCACTCCCCCTCGGGGACGGCGACGTCCAGCTCCACCGCTCCCGGCCACTCGCGTCGGATCCGTACGACCTCGCCCTTGCGCCATCTGATCACGGGGGCAGGGTAGCGTCGATGAAGGAGGAGTGGAGCAGATGTCGCGCCGGAAGACAGAACGGTTGCTCAATCTGGTGATCTGCCTGCTCGCCACGCGGCGCCCGCTGTCGGCCGAGCAGATCCGCCAGGCCGTGCCCGGCTACGACCGCGACGGCGACGAGGCGTTCCAGCGCATGTTCGAACGCGACAAGAACGAGCTGCGCGAGATCGGCATCCCCATCGACGTCGTGCGCGACCCGTGGGAGGACGAGCCCGGCTACCGCATCCAGCGGGAGTCGTACGAGCTGCCGGAGATCACCCTGGAGCCCGACGAGGCCGCCGTGCTCGGCCTGGCCGCGCAGGTGTGGCAGCGGGCCAGCCTCGCCGAGGCCGCCTCGGGGGCGCTGCTGAAGCTGCGCGCCGGCGGCGTCGCCACCGACCGGCCGGTCGGCACCGGCGCGCTGGAGTTGCGGGTCGACACCCGCGACCCGGCCTTCCCGGCGCTGTGGGAGGCGGTGCGCGACCGGCGCGTGGTGCGCTTCGACTACCGCGGCGCCGGCAGCGAGAGCGTGCGCGCCCGCACCGTGGAGCCGTGGGGCGTGGTGAGCCGGCGCGGCCGGTGGTACCTCGCCGGGTTCGACCGCGACCGGCAGGCGCCGCGCGCCTTCCGGCTCAGCCGCATCACCGGGCAGGTCTCCCACGCGGGTCGGCCGGGCGCGGTGCGCGTGCCGGACGGCGTGGACCTGAAGGCCATGGTCGGCTTCCCCGACGAGACGAGCGACGAGCGGATCGCGATCGTGCGGGTGCGGCAGGGGGCGTGCGAGGGCGTGCGGCAGCTCGCCAGGGCCGTGCACCCCGGCACCGACGGCTGGGACGAGGCCGAGCTGGCCTTCTCCGACCCCGAGCGGCTGGCCGGGTGGATGGCCAGCCTCGGCGCCGACGTCGAGGTCGTCGAGCCGCCGGACGCGCGCGAGGCGGTCATCCGCAGGCTGAAGGGGGCGCTGGCGTGAACGCCGGCGGAAGGACGAGGGGAAGCAGGGCATGAGTGGTTCCGCGGACCGGCTGCCGCGCCTGCTGGCGCTGGTGCCGTACCTGATGTCGCATCCGGGGGCGCAGGTCGGCGAGGTGGCCGAGGTGTTCGGGCTGAGCGAGAAGCAGCTCATCGACGACCTGCAGCTCGTGTGGATGTGCGGCCTGCCCGGCCACACCCCCGGCGACCTCATCGACGTCTCCTGGGACGGCGGCGAGATCATCATCGACAACGCCGACACCATCGCCCGCCCGCTGCGGCTCGGCATCGACGAGGCCAGCGCCCTGCTGGTCGCGCTGCGCATGCTGGCCGCCACGCCCGAGCTCGCCGAGATCCCCGGCGACGCGCTGCCGCGCGTGATGGCCAAGCTGGAGCAGGCCGCCGGCGAGGGCGCCGCCACCGTCAGCAGCCAGGTCGCCGTCGACGTCGACGCCGCCCCCGACGCGCTGCCCCGCGTCCGCGAGGCGCTGACCAGGAAGCGGCGGCTGTCGCTGCGCTACTACGTGCCCGGCCGCGACGAGGTGACCCCGCGCGAGGTCGACCCGACCCGCGTGGTCGTCGCCGACGGCCGCGCCTACCTGGAGGGCTGGTGCTACCGGGCCGAGGCGATGCGGCTGTTCCGGCTGGACCGCATGCTCGGCGTCGACGTGCTCGACGTGCCCGCCGACCCGCCCGAGGAGGCCGAGCCCATCGACGTCACCCGGGGCGTCTTCCGGCCCTCGCCCACCGACGAGCTGGTCGAGCTGGAGCTGAGCGCGGCCGGGCGGTGGGTGGCCGAGTACTACCCGTGCGAGGAGGTCGCCGAGCTGGGCGAGGGCCGGCTGCGGGTGGCGCTGCGGGCCCGCGACGAGGACTGGATACTCAAGCTCGCGCTGCGGCTCGGCGACACCGGGCGGGTCGTCTCCCCGCCCCGGATGGCCGAGACCGTGCGCGAGGAGGCCGAGCGGGCGCTGGCCCGGTACGCTCACCGGTCATGACCTGGATCCTTCTGGCGGCCGGCCTCGTCGTGGCGGGGCTGGCCGTGCTCGGGGCGGCGGCCGTCCGCGTGGTCTCCGCGGCACGCGGCCTGAACAGGGAGGTTGCTCAAATTAACCAGCAATTCAGGGTGAAACCGGACTCCAGGGGATGAGGCAGGGCCCCCGGGAGCGTACGATCGGGTTTGGACAGCACTCAGCTCACCTGTAAGGACGTCACATGAACTTGGGAGCTCCGGAGATCATCCTGATCCTGGTGGCCTTGGTCCTGCTCTTCGGGGCCAAGAAGCTGCCGGACCTCGCCCGTGGCGTCGGACGGTCCCTGCGCATCTTCAAGGCCGAGACGAGCAAGATGAACGACGACGACGAGCGTCCCACCGTCGTCCAGGCCCAGGCGCAGCCGCAGGCCCAGCCCGCGCCCCCGCAGCAGATCCCGGCCGGCTCCGCCACCCCGGCGCCGGGGCTGTCCGCCGAGGAGCAGGCCCGGCTGCTGGAGGAGCAGGCGGCGCGGCTGCGCGCGAGCGCGCAGGCCGACAAGCACGCCTGAGCCTTCCCCCATTCCGCCCCTCGTCCCGAGGACTGTCTAGATGGCGCTGCTGAAGAAGTCGGGCCCGAAGCCGCCGCGGGACCCGGAAGGCCGGATGCCGCTGATGGAGCACCTGCGGGAGCTCCGCAACCGGCTGCTGATCGCGATCGCCGCCGTGGCGGTCGGCCTGATCGTGGGCTGGCTCGTGTCCGGGCCGGTGTGGGACCTGCTGAAGGAGCCCTACTGCCAGACGCCCCAGGCCCAGCAGCTCACCGGCCACTGCAGCCTCACCTACAACGGCATCTTCTCGTCGTTCTTCATCACGCTGAAGATCTCGCTGATGGTCGGCCTCGTGGTGTCCTCGCCCGCCTGGCTGTACCAGATCTGGGCGTTCGTCACCCCGGCCCTCTACCGCAGCGAGAAGCGCTACACGCTGACGTTCCTCGGGCTGGCGATCCCGCTGTTCGCCCTGGGCGCCTGGCTGTGCTACTTCATCATGGACACGTCGCTGACGTTCCTGCTGGGCTTCTCGCTCGAGGGCACGGTCGCGACGATCTCCATCGACGACTACCTCGACTACGTCCTGATCATGCTGATGATCTTCGGGGTGTCGTTCGAGCTGCCGCTGCTGCTGGTCTTCCTCAACATCATCGGCGTGGTGTCGCACGCGGCGATCGCCAAGCACCGGCGGCTGGTGGTCTTCCTCATGTTCGTCTTCGGCGCGGTGATCACGCCCGGCGGCGACCCGATCACCATGATGGCGCTGGCCGCGCCGATGATCGTGCTGTTCCTGGCGGCCGAGCTGTTCATGTACCTGCGCGAGCGCCGGCAGCCGGCGAGCGAGTTCGCCGGGCTGTCCGACGACGAGGCCTCGCCGCTGAGCGACGACGACACGCCGATCGACGACCACACGCCGCTCGACACGCCGGTCGACGCGTCGGCGGACGGGGACCTGGGCGACAAGAGGCCCTGACGGGCATTCCCGTTCCGCCCGGAAGGCGATAGGTTCCGGGCGTGTCCCCCCAACTCGCCCTGCTCGTCAACCCGGCCGCCCGGGGCGGCCGGACGCTGCGCCAGCTCGAACCCGTGGCGCGCCGCCTGCGCGCCGGCGGCGCCGAGCTGTCGGTGATCGTCGGCGACGACGCCGCAGACGCGCTCGAACGCGCCTGCACCGCCGTCGCAGAGCGGCCCGACGCGCTCGTGGCCTTCGGCGGAGACGGCCTGGTCCACCTGGCCGTGCAGGCCGTGGCCGGCACCGACGTGCCGCTCGGCATCATCCCGGCGGGCACCGGCAACGACATCGCGGCCGCGCTCGGTGTGCCGTGCAAGGACCCGCTGGCCGCCGCCCGCGTGGTGCTGCGCATGAAGTCGCGGCTGGTCGACGCCGCCCGCGTGCGCGCCGGGCGGGCCGAGGAGCTGTTCGCCGGCGTGGTGGCCTGCGGGTTCGACTCCCGCGTCAACGAGCGGGCCAACCGGCTCACCTGGCCCGCCGGCTCCGGCCGGTACGTACGGGCCGTGGTGGGGGAGCTGCGCACGTTCCGGCCCGTCCCGTTCCGGCTCGTCCTGGACGGGGAGGAGGTCATCGAGCGCGAGGCCATGCTGGTGGCGGTGGCCAACACCCGCTCCTACGGCGCCGGCATGCGGGTCTGCCCCGACGCGCGGCCCGACGACGGGCTGCTCGACGTGCTGATGGTGGAGGCGATCTCCAAGGGCGAGTTCCTGCGCGTCTTCCCCAGCGTCTACCGGGGGACCCACGTCGGGCACCGCGCGGTGACGATGCGCCGGGCGCGCACGGTCCGGCTGGAGACCCTGGGCGGCGACCCGGTGCGCGATCTCCTCGACGGCATGGTGGCCTACGCCGACGGGGAGCGCGTCGGGCCGGTGCCGGTGGAGTGCGAGGTCCAGCCGGGCGCGCTGCGCGTCCTCGTATGAGATCTACTTTGTAAAGGCGCCGGGGCCGGGAGCCCCCGGCACGCGGCGGGACGGACCGGAATGGCGGTTTCGGTAGGCTGGCGGGTATGACAACGCCAGCGGAACGCTACGCGGCCTTCCGTCAGAAGCACGCCGGTGACGGGGCCGCGCTCACATCGTTCCGAGGTCTCTACGACTTCGCGCTGGACGACTTCCAGCTCGACGCCTGCCGCGCCCTCGAGGCGGGCGACGGCGTCCTGGTGGCGGCGCCGACGGGGTCGGGCAAGACGGTGGTCGGCGAGTTCGCCGTCCACCTGGCCCTGCAGCAGGGGCAGAAGTGCTTCTACACCACCCCCATCAAGGCGCTGTCCAACCAGAAGTACAACGACCTGGTCAAGCGCTACGGCACCGCCAAGGTGGGCCTGCTGACCGGCGACAACAGCGTCAACGGCGAGGCCCCGATCGTGGTCATGACCACCGAGGTGCTGCGCAACATGCTGTACGCCGGCTCGGCCACGCTCGCCGGGCTCGGCTTCGCGGTGATGGACGAGGTCCACTATCTCGCCGACCGCTTCCGCGGCGCGGTGTGGGAGGAGGTCATCATCCACCTGCCGGAGTCGGTCCGGCTGGTGGCGCTGTCGGCCACGGTGAGCAACGCCGAGGAGTTCGGCGAGTGGATGGGCGACGTGCGCGGCGACACCACGGTGATCGTCGACGAGCACCGCCCGGTGCCGCTGTGGCAGCACATGATGGTCGGCAACCGCATCTACGACCTGTTCGTCAACGACGACCTGACGCCGCGCATCAACCCCACGCTGATGCGGGTCACCAGGGACGCCGAGCGGCTGACCGCCGGGCGGGGGCGGGGCCGCGGCTACGGCCGGCCGCAGCGGGCCCGGCCGCCGGACCGGGTGCAGGTGATCGAGAAGCTCGACTCCGAGGGGCTGCTGCCGGCGATCACGTTCATCTTCTCCCGGGCCGGCTGCGACGCGGCGGTGCAGCAGTGCCTGTACGCCGGCATCCGGCTCACCACCGACCGCGAGCGGCACGAGATCCGCCAGCTCGTCGACGAGCGCACCGCCCACCTGCCGGACGAGGACCTGGCCGTGCTCGGCTACCTCGAATGGCGCGACTGCCTGGAGCGGGGCCTGGCCGCCCACCACGCGGGCATGTTGCCGGCCTTCAAGGAGGTCGTGGAGGAGCTGTTCACGCGGGGGCTGGTCAAGGCGGTCTTCGCGACCGAGACGCTGGCGCTGGGCATCAACATGCCGGCCCGCAGCGTCGTGATCGAGAAGCTCGACAAGTGGAACGGCGAGACCCACGCCGACCTGACGCCCGGCGAGTACACCCAGCTCACGGGGCGGGCGGGGCGGCGGGGCATCGACGTCGAGGGTCACGCCGTGGTGCTGTGGCAGCCGGGCATGGACCCGCTGTCGGTGGCGGGGCTGGCCGGCACCCGTACCTACCCGCTGCGCTCCAGCTTCCAGCCGTCGTACAACATGGCGGTCAACCTGGTGGGGCAGTTCGGCCGCGAGCGGGCCCGCACGCTGCTGGAGGAGTCCTTCGCGCAGTTCCAGGCCGACCGGGCGGTGGTGGGGCTGGCCAAGCAGCTCCGCAAGCACGAGGAGGCCCTGGAGGGCTACCAGGAGGCCATGACGTGCCACCTGGGCGACTTCCCCGAGTACGCGGCGCTGCGGCGGCGGCTGACGGACCGGGAGGCCGAGCTGTCCAAGCAGCGCGGCGCCGCCCGGCGGGCCGCGGCGGTGCGGTCGCTGGAGGCGTTGCAGCCGGGCGACGTCATCCGGGTGCCGGGCGGGCGCCGGGCGGGCCTGGCGATCGTGCTCGACCCGGGCCGCAACCCGCGCGGGCACGGCCCGAGCCCGCTGGTGCTGACGATCGGCAAGCAGGTCAAGAAGCTCGACCCGGCGGACTTCCCGGTGCCGGTGGAGCCGCTGGAGAAGCTGCGCATCCCGAAGAACTTCAACGGCCGCTCGCCGAAGGAACGCGCCAACCTGGTCTCCACGCTGCTGGCCAAGATCGGCGACCGCGACCTCGGCAAGCCGCCGCGGGTGCGTGACCACACGGTGGAGGACGACGAGGTCAACGAGCTGCGCCGGCGCATCCGCCAGCACCCGTGCCACGGCTGCGACCAGCGCGAGGACCACGCCCGCTGGGCCGAGCGCTACTACAAGCTGCTGCGCGAGACCGAGGGGCTGCGCCGCCGGGTCGAGGGCCGCTCGCACGTCATCTCCCGCACCTTCGACCGGATCTGCTCGGTGCTGGAGCAGCTCGGCTACCTCGACGGCGAGGCGGTCACCGACGAGGGCCGCCGGCTGGGCCGCCTCTACACCGAGCTCGACCTGCTGACCGCCGAGAGCCTGCGGCAGGGCCTGTGGGAGGAGCTGGACCCGGCCGAGCTGGCGGCGTGCGTGTCGGCGCTGGTGTTCGAGTCGCGGGCGGCCGACGACGCGCGGCGGCCGAAGATCCCGGCCGGCCGGGCGCAGGACGCGCTGACGGCCATGCTGCGGCTCTGGGGCGAGCTGGAGGGCATCGAGTCCGACCACGGGCTGTCCACGCTGCGCGAGCCGGACCTCGGGTTCGCGTGGGCGGCGTTCCGGTGGACGAAGGGGCACACGCTGGACGCGGTGCTCATGGACGGCGTCAACGGCAACGAGCTGGCGGCCGGTGACTTCGTCCGGTGGATCAAGCAGCTCATGGACCTGCTGGGGCAGCTCCAGAACGCCTCCGCGCCGGGCAGCAGGATCAGGCAGACGGCCGGCAAGGCCGTGGACGCGATGCGGCGCGGCGTGGTGGCGTACTCGTCGCTGACGTGATCTGTGCCGCGCCGGCCCTCACCCTGCGGCGACGGCCGGCGCGGCGGCCTTGACCAGCATGACCGTCTCGCCGTCGGACTCCAGCGCCCGGAAACCCTCGCTGCGGTAGAGGGCGAGGTTGCGCAGGCTGTTGGCGCCGGTGTGCAGCACGACGCGGGCGCCCGCGGGAGCGGCGGCCTCGGCGTCGCGGAGAAGCTCGCGGCCCAGCCCGCGGCCCCGCAGGTCGGGGACGACGGCGAGCCGGCCCACGTGCCAGTCGTCCCCGTCGGCGCGGGCCCTGACCATGCCGAGCAACCGGCCGTTCAGCCACAGGCCGGTGGCCTGCCAATCGGTCAGCCAGCCGCGCACGTCGTCCACGTCCTCGTGCAGCGGCGCCAGGGACGTCGTGTCGTTGGCGAGGGCCTCCTCCACCCAGCAGCAGCGTTGCAGGACGGTCACCTCGGGCGCGTCGGCGGGGGACAGCGGGCGCAGATAAGAGCCCGGCAGCGGCCCCGGGCGGGAGCCGGAGCGGTGCCGCTCGCGCAGGGGCCGGAGGGCGGCGGCCACCTGGACGACCTCCTCCAGCAGCTCTTCGGCCGCCCTGTCGCGGGCCGGGTCGGGCCGCAGGCGCCCCTCGTGCACGGCCTCGGCGATGCGGATGGCGACCGTGGCGCCCACCGGCACCAGCCGCAGCGTCGTCACGACCTGCTTGGCGTGCTGGACGGACCGGGTGCCCGCCGAGGTGTTGCCGTAACTGACGAACCCGACGGGCTTCCACGCCCATTCGCGGCCGAGGTAGTCGAGGGCGTTCTTCAGGCTCGCGGGCATGCCGTAGTTGTACTCGGGCGTGACGACGACGAAGCCGTCCGCCCCGTCGACGACGGTGCTCCACCGCCTGGTGTGCTCGTTGCGGTAGACGCCTGAGGACGGATGCTCCTCCTCGTCCAGGAGCGGTAGGCCGAGCTGGGCCAGCTCGACCGGCTGCAGCTCGACGCCGAGCGCGGCGGCTCGCGGCCCGGTGGCCTCCATCAGCCATCGCAGGACGTGCGGCCCCAGGGCGCCGGGACGGGTGCTGCAGCCGAGCACGACGATTCGCGGCAAGTTCGTTGACATGGAAACGAACGTATCCGGTAGATTGATGACATGTCAACGAAACGCCGGGAGACGCCGGCCGGGACGGTGCGCTGGCTGGACGCCGACGAGGAACGGGCCTGGCGGGCGTTCCGGCGGATCATGATCGCCGTGCAGACCGGCACGGCGCACGACCTGGCCGAGGCAGGGCTCTCCGAGGCCGACTACGAGGTGCTCAGCACGCTGTCGGAGCGTCCGGGGCACACCAGCGGCCTGGGCGAGCAGGCGGCGAAGATGGGCTGGTCACGCAGCCGGCTGTCGCGGCACGCCACCCGGATGGAGGCCCGTGGCCTGCTGCGCCGCGCGCCCGACGCGAGCGACGGCCGGGGCTGCCTGCTCGTGCTCACCGACGACGGCATGGCCGCGCTGCGGGAGGCGGCGCCGGCCCACCTCGCCTCGGTGCGCCGTCACTTCATCGACCGGCTCACCCCGGACGACCTCGCCGCCATCGAGCGCATCGCCCGGCACCTGGAGCCGGGCTGATGCCCCCGGCCGCCCCCGCGGCCCCCCTCACCCCTCGTCCCGGCGGCCTCCCCGGCGGACGCCCGCGACGGTGAGGGCCAGGCCGAGCAGGCCGGTGACAGGGGCGGCGGCCGTGTGGGCGGTGCCGTCGAAGACCAGGTGGAGCAGGCCGAAGTGGTGGCCGAAGAGATGCGGGCGTGCCATCGGACGAAAGTATCGGGCCGGGTCGGCCTGAGGCCCCGGGAGAAGCGCCGATGGTCGCCGCTTTGTGCGCCTTTTGCGCTTTTACCTGTTTACGGCGCTTTGAACAATGGACGCGGATTGCCTTCTCCGCCGCGTTTTACTGGTCAAGCTTCTCGCCTTTCGTATGAAATGTCGTGATTTATGCGAATTGAGCGGGTAGCGTCCGAATTGTCAAGTGTTCAGCCGTTCAACGGGGGAGGAACCATGGCGAACACGCAGCTCACTCACGTCGGGTACGAGCAGGGATGGGGCTGTCGACGACGTCGCTGGCGTCGCCGCTGGCACTGCGGTCGGCGTAGGTGGTGGGGTTGGGGGTGCTAAGAGCGCCCAATGAGAGCCGGCGGCTCAGCCGCCGGCTCTCCTTTGCCGCCTCCGGCCGTGAACTCGCGCCGGCGATCACCCTTCGCCGGACGTTCCGCGAGTTCTGGCCGGACACCCGCGGGCTGCGGCGGTTGTTCGCGGCCGGAGTGGTGTTCGCCGTCCTCGCCGCGCTGTGCGAGGTCGCCGCGATCCGCCTGTTCGGTCACATCACCGACGAGGTGCTCACCACCCGGCGGCTGGAGGCCTTCTGGGCCCCCGCGTTCAGCTGGCTCGGGCTCGCCGCGGTCGCCGGGCTGGCGTCCTTCGCCGGGACGTACGCCACCGCGCTCGGCGCCGAACGATTCCTGCTGAGACTGCGCGACCGGGTGTTCGACCACCTGCAGACGCTCGCGCCCGACTACGCCGAGAACCGGCGGCTCGGCGACCTCATCGCCCGGCTCACCGACGACGTCGAGGCCATCGAGGAGCTCGTCGGCTCGGGGCTGGTCAAGGCGATCACCACGGCGGCGAGCGTCGTGTTCTTCGCCGGGGCCGCCTTCCTCGTCCGCTGGGACCTGGCGCTCGTCACGCTCGCCCTGATCCCGGCGTTCCTGCTGGTCTCGAAGGTGTTCGCGGCCAGGTTCAGGACCGCGGCGGCGCGCGAGCGGCACAGCAACGGCGCCATGAACAGCGTCCTGGAGGAGGGGCTGGCCAACCAGCCGCTGGTGCAGGCCTACAACCGGCAGCGCGACGAGGCGCGCCGGCTGCACCGCGAGGGACGGACGTGGCTGCGCGCCAACCTGACGCAGGCGTGGCTGTCCGGCCTGTACGGCCCCGTCGTGCAGGTCATCGAGACCGCGTGCCTGATCGTCGTCCTCGGCGTCGGCGCGTGGGAGATCGCCGCCGGCCGGCTGACCATCGGCGGCCTGCTGGCCTTCGCCGCGTACCTGGCCCTGCTCTACCCGGCGGTCCAGGGGCTCGGCGAGCTGGCCCTGACCGTGTCGGAGGCCGCCGCCGGCTCCGACCGCATCATCGAGGTGCTGCGGGCCAGGCCCGCCGTCACCGACGCGCCCGGAGCGGTCGCCGCCGCTCCCGGGCGGGGCCGGGTGGAGTTCGACCGGGTCAGCTTCGCCTACCCGGGCCGGGCCGCGCGGCCCGCGCTGCGCGAGGTGTCCTTCGCCGCCGAGCCCGGCGAGGTGCTCGTGATCACCGGCCCCAGCGGGGCGGGCAAGTCCACGCTGGCCAAGCTGCTCGTGCGCTTCTACGACCCGGACGAGGGCCGCATCCTGCTGGACGGCGCCGACCTCCGGGACCTGACGCGCGAGTCGCTGCGCGACAACGTCACCGTACTGCACCAGGAGACGCTGCTGTTCTCCGGGTCGGTGCGGGACAACATCGCCTACGGGCGGCCCGGCGCTTCCCTGGAGGAGGTCATCAGGGCCGCCGAGACGGCCGGCGTGCACGACTTCGTCAAGCTGCTGCCCCACGGGTACGACACGCCGGTGGGCCAGCGGGGGCGGCTGCTGTCCGGCGGGCAGCGGCAGCGGATCGCGATCGCGCGGGCCGTGCTGCGCGACGCCCCGGTGCTGGTGCTCGACGAGCCCATGACCGGGCTGGACGAGGAGACGGCCGCGCAGGTCATGGGGCCGCTCGGGCGGCTCATGGCCGGGCGGACCACCATCCTCATCACGCACGACCTGCGGCAGGTGCCGTCGGGGGCGCGCGTGATCGGGCTGCGGCCGGTGCCACGGGAGGAGCGCATCCGGCTCAAGCGGGCCGGCGTGCCGCGCCTGGCGCGCGGCCGGGCGGGCACGGACGCGCCACCCGCCCCGGACGTCCGGCCCGCCCAGGGGCCGGGGCCCGACACCGCTTCGCACGCCGCGCGGCCGGACGCGGGAACGCACGCCGTGCGGCCGGATGCCGGGGCGCACGCCGTGCGGGCCGAGCCGGCGTCGCACACCTTCCGGCCGGTGCCGCGGCCGCGCCGCCCGCTCGAACCCGAGCCCGGGGTCACCGACCCGGGCCCGTAGGCCGCTCGCGTCCGCCCGTGAGGCACCCGTCCCTTCGGGGGCGGGTGTCTCCCTGTTCCTGGTGGTCAAGGACTGTTTGTCCGGGATCTTCGCCGATAGAATCGGAGAAACCTCTCCGGTTGCCGATCGAGGGCGGGTGGAGCGCATGGGTGACGACGACAGCACGGCCAGGCCGTTGCGCGCGGACGCCCGCCGCAACCGCGAACGGGTGCTGCAGATCGCCCAGGACGCCCTGGCCAGCGACGGCCTGACCATCTCCTTCGACGAGATCGCCCGCCGCGCCGGCTTCGGGGTCGGCACCGTCTACCGGCACTTCCCCACCAAGGAGGCGCTGTTCGAGGCGGTGCTGCTCGGCCGGATGGAACGCTTCGTGGCCGACGCGCGGGCGCTGGCCACGGCCGAGGACCCGGGAAAGGCGTTCTTCGGCTGGTTCCGGGCCGTGGTCGAGCAGGCGTCGGCCAACCAGGCGCTGTGCGACATGCTGGACGGCGGCACCGGGCCGGCGTTCAGCCGGGGCACGGCGCTGGAGGCGGCCTTCGCCACCGCGCTGGCCCGGCTGCTGCAACGCGCCCAGCGGGCCGGCGCGGTGCGCGCCGACCTGGTGCCGGCCGACGTGCAGGACCTGCTGCGCGGCTGCCTGGCGGCCGAGCGCCGGGCGCGGGCCAGGGGCGGGAAGGTGCCGATGGCCGAGGTGGTCTGCGACGGCATGCGCTCCCAGCCGCGCTGAGCGCCCGCAACGCCGCAGGACGCGGCCGACGGGCGCTTGTGGTGCGGCGGGCCCGGCGCTTGTGGTGCGGCGGGCCCGGCGCTTGTGGTGCGGCGGGCCCGGCGCGGGGGATCAGTGGGTGAAGCGGACCTCGCGGGTGGCCGGGTCGGCCTGCGTGAGGCGGACCGTGACCCGTTCGCCGAGGGGGAGCGTCCCCTCGCAGCGGGCGATCACCGCGGGCTCGACGAGCTGCACCTGCCCGCCGCCGCGCCGCTCGTCCACGTCGATCACCACCGCCTCGAACGCCTCCCCGACGCGCTCCCGCAGCAGGAACGCCTCCACCAGGTCCACGCACGCCCGCTCCGCCGCCGAGGCCCGCCGTCCGGAGGAGGCCATCGCCTCCGGCAGCGCGGCGAGCCCCGCCCGCACGTCCGCGGGCACCGGCTCGCCCGCCGCGACCGCGAGGCACACCTCGGTCGCGTACCGGTCGACCAGCCGCCGCAGCGGGGCGGTGACGTGCGCGTACGGCGCCGCGACCGCCGCGTGCCCCGCCTCCTTCGGCGGCGCGCCGTCGAACGCCTCGTAGCCCGAGCCGCGCAGCAGCACCCGCGACTCGTGCAGGAACGCCGCCTGCTGCGGGCTCCGCGGATCGAGGTCGTGCACCACCTCGCCGTAGCCCGCCCCGTCCGGCCACGGCACGCCCAGCGCCTCGGCCACCCGCCGGACCTTGGCGAGGTCGTCCGGCCGCGGCTCGGGCAGCACCCGCAGGACGCCGATCTCGGCGTCCAGCATCATCGACGCCGCGGCCATGCCGGTCAGCAGCGAGATCTGCGCGTTCCACGCCTCGGCCGGCAGCGGGAGCCGGAACTCCAGCCGGTAGCCGCCGTCGGCGGGCACCACCTCCTGCTCGGGCGTGGGCAGGGTGACGCCGCCGCGCTCGCGCTCCAGCGCCAGCCGCAGCCGCCCGATCTCGGCCAGCAGCCCGAGCACGCCGTCGGCGGTGCCGGTGTCGACGGCGGCCTGCACGTAGGCGTAGTCGAGGCGCTCGCGGCTGCGGACCAGGGCGCGCTGCACGTCGGCGCCCACCATCTCACCGTCGGCGTCGAGGTCGATCCGCCACACGGCGGCCGGGCGCGGGGCGCCGGGCAGCAGGCTGGCCGCGTCCTCCGACAGCACCTTCGGATGCAGCGGCACCTTGTCCTTCGGCAGGTAGACCGTCTCGCCCCTGGCCCGGGCCTCGGTGTCGATGACGCCGCCGGGGCGCACGAACGCGCCGACGTCGGCGATGGCGTACCAGACCCGGTAGCCGGCGCGCGTCCGCTCCAGGTGCACGGCCTGGTCGAGGTCCATGGAGCCGGGCGGGTCGATCGTCACGAACGGCACGTCCGTGAGGTCCTTGCCGTCGAGCCGCGGCACCTGCGCCACCCACGCCGCCTCGTCGAGCACGGCGCCGGGGAAGCCGTCAGGCAGCGTCATCTCGCGCCTGATCCGGTCGAACCCGTCTTCGAGCCTGAGGGGTATCTCTTCGGGAACCTGAATCATCGACACGGGCACAACCTACCGGGACGGCCCGCCGTCCCCGTCGGCGGTCAGGTGATCGTCCAGGCCGGTGATCCGCAGCAGCCGCTCCATGGCGGGCGGGACGTTCGCCAGCCGCACCGGGGTGCGTTGCCGGACGGCCTGGTTGCGCACGGAGACGAGGATGCCGAGCCCGGCCGCGTCGATGAAGGACAGGCGGCCGACCTCGATGACCAGCGAGACGTCGCGCCGCCCGCGGCCGGCCTCCCGCAGCAGCTCCAGCAGGTGGCCGCGGAGCAGCTCGGTGGTGGCGATGTCCAGCTCGCCCGCGACGGTGACCGTCACGGTCTCGTCGTCGCGGCTGGTGCTCAGGTGTAGTGGGTCCATCTCTGGCTCCGCGCTGTGTCGAGGGCCGGGGACTCCTGGTGTTGCGCGGACCCGCCCTTGCCGTTGTGCACCAGACGCCGTGGCGGTCACCGGCCGCCACCGCGCGTTTCCGGAAGGGAGTCTAACCACGGGGCCGGAGCGGTCCACGGGACGCGAGCCGTCCTGGTGGACAAGAGAAATCCTCAGGAAAACAAAACGGCGTTCCCAGGGTGGAGAATCATCACCCGGGGGAGCCAGCGGGGCGGGGTGCGGGCACCCGCTGCCGGTTGTGTGGCTTTTTACCTTTTCGGCGTGGGCGGGGCGGGGTCTACTGGGCCGGACGGCGGCGGCACGACGAGGTGCGGCAGCCGGTCCGGGGGAGGCCGGGCATGCGGCGCGCCGTGGGCCGCCGCCGTCCGGGAGGGGGCTCTCGGGGGAACCGTCCCTCCGGCGGTGGGCGCCGGGGGGACGGATGGAGCTATTTCACGAAATTCCGGAGATCTGCGGGAACGATCCCACTACGCTGCTGCCCTGCAATGACGAGGGGGAGTGGCACGACCGTGTGGATGGCCATCGCAGTCACAGTGCCGGCCGCCGTGGTGGTGGCGACGGTGGTCTGGTGGCTCCGGCGCGACCGGACCGGCGCGGACGCCGGCGACGGGTTCGCGGCCGGCCCGCCGGAGGGGCGGGACCTGGGGCTCGGGCTGGCGCCCGAGGCCGAGGCCGCGTTCCTGGAGGGGCTGAGCGCCTACCACGACGCGGGCGGGGCGCTGCGGGCGGACTGGGAACGCGGCGTGCTGACGGCCGCCGAGCCGTCGCGGCCGATCCCGCTGCCGCTGCTCGCCGGCGAGTTCGCGGCCCTGGGGGACGCCGCGCTGCACGACCCGCAGAGCGCGGTCGCCGGCCTGCTGGGCGCGATCACCGCCGAGCGACCGGAGTCGCCGCACCAGCCGCCCCAGGCCGGCGATCCGGCCGAGGAGCCGCGTGCGGCCCAGGCGGAAGAGCCGCCCCCGGGTGCGGACCCGGCCCCGGCGATCGAGTCGTCCTCGGACGGGGAGACGTCGTCGGAGGAGGGGCCGGTTGGGGCAGGCGGGCCGCCCTCCGGCGAAGAGCCGGTCGCGGACGGGGAGTCGGTCACGGACGGGGAGTTGGTTTCGGGTGGGGAGGCGGTCGGGGTTGGGGTGGCGCGGGAGGGGGCGGGCGCGGCCGGTGGCGGCTGAGCCTGGCGTGGGCGTCGCCGGTCGTTGACTTCGCGCGGCCGGAAGTGCGGTTACTCATGCGCCTGCCACCCCCACGCCGGATGATGGGTCCATCCGCATCCGGCCGCCGCGAGGGGAGCCCGACGTGCACGAGGACCGAGCGACCGCGTCAGGCGGGCCCCGGGGGAGGGGCTGGAGCAGGGAGGCGTGGATCGCGTTCGGCACGATCGTCGCCGCCCTGATCACCGGGGTGGTGACCCTCCTGACCCAGACGGGACGCCCCGGCCCGAATCCGGCCCCCACGACGCCGTCAGCGGCAGGTGGAGCGGGGGGCGCGAACGGCGTGGACCGGCTGGTCGGCTCCTGGCAGGGCTCGGCGCGCGACGGCGAAGGGGCCCGCTTCCTGGTCGACCTCGACGTCCGGCCCGGCTGCGACCTCGGCCGGTGGTGCGGCTACATCGCCGTCTCGCACGTCCCCTGCCACGGCCGCATCTACCTGCAGAAGGTCGTCGGCGACCAGTACGAGTTCCGCGTCGCCGACTTCGACGCCACGAGCGACCGCAAGGTGTGCCGGCCGGGCGCGGGCGAGCTGTTCCGGCCGCAGCCCGACGGCGGCCTGGCGTACCGGACGAGCTACGACCAGGCCATCCACACCACGCTGCGCAGGAAGTGAGCGGCGGGGCCCGGGTCAGCCGCCGCCCTCGGCGCGGCCCTCGCGCCAGTACCCCATGAACGCCACCGCCCGCCGGTCCATCCCCCGCTCGCCCACGAGGTGCCGGCGCAGCGTCTTGATCACGCCGGCCTCGCCCGCCAGCCACGCGTACAGCGGGTCGGCGGCCTCCTCCTGGGGCACCTCCCACAGCTCCTCGGCGTCCACGTCCACCTCCCGCAAGGTGGCCGCGCCCGCGCCGGGGGCGTTGAACAGCCGCCCGGCGGCGGCCCGCACGGCGGGGACGAGCTGTCCGCCGCGCTCGCGGCCGTTCCTGGCCAGCCATCCGACGCGCACCGAGCACGAGGTCTCGACGGGCAGGACGTCGTCGTCGCAGGGCACCTCCATCAGCGCCTCCCCGGCGACCCCGGCGGGCAGGCGCTCCAGGACGGAGCAGATGGCGGGCACGGCCGTCTCGTCCCCGGCGAGCAGCACGGTGGTGCTGCCGGACGGCAGCCGGAACTCCAGCCCGCCGTGCACCCCGTCGTGCCGGGCGTCGGGGCCGAAGAGCACGGCCTCGTCGCCGGGCCGCACGCGCTCGGCCCACTGGGCGGCCGGGCCGCCGTCGGGGTGCATGACGATGTCCACGTCCACCTCGCAGGCGTGGGCGCGGGCCTGGCGCACGGTGTAGGTGCGCATCGGGTTGCGCTTGTCGTCGCCGAGCGCCCGCCACTGGGTGTACCAGTCCGGCCCGGACGGCAGGTGCGCCAGCCCGCAGCCGGGCAGCGGCAGGATCAGCTTGATGCGCTGGTCGTAGCCGTTGTCGGCGAAATGGCAGAGATCGTCCCCGGTGAACGTCACCCGCAGGAACGACGGGCTCAGCCGCTGCAGCCGGTCTACCTGGACGTGGAACATGTGAAACGGCTGGTTCATCCCGACCTCTCCAACGATATTAGGTGAGCCTAACCTAAACGATCGAGGGGCGAACGGCCAACGCGCCCGGCAGCGGCGGCCGCCCGCCGGGCCTCGCGTCCGCCTGGCCGGGTTCGATAGCGTTTTCAGTGAGGTCGCACCTCCTGAGCCTTTCGCGTGAGGAGCCCGGCTTGTCGTCCTTGATGTTGTCCGCCGCGGGCGTCTGTCTCCTGCTCGACACCGGCGGTCCCGGCCTGCCCCGCGTCCGCCACTTCGGCGCCGCCCTCGGCGCCGCGGGCGCGGAGGACGCCGACCTGGCTCCCGTGCTGGCCTCCCTGGCGGCCGCGCCGCCGCTGCTGCCCGCTCAGGGCGACGGCTGGTACGGCCGGCCGGGCCTGGCCGGGTCCAGGGACGGCGAGCACTGGCCGGTGCGCTGGAGCCTGGACCGCGTGGACGCCGACGCGCGCCCCGGCGCGGGCGGCACGGCGACGATCGCCGCCTCCGACGCCCGGGCCGGCCTGGCGCTGGTGAGCGAGCTGGGCATGGACGCGGGCGGCCTGGTGACGCTGCGGCACACGATCACGAACACCGCCGCGTCCCCGTACCGGTTGGCGAGCCTGGAGTGCGCGCTGCCGGTCCCGGCCCGGGCCGCCGAGCTGCTGGACTTCACCGGCCGCTGGGCGCTGGAGAAGGTGCCGCAGCGCCGCGCGTTCGGCCACGGCGTGTGGTCCAGGGAGAGCCGGCGCGGCCGGACCGGGCACGACGCCACCGGCCTGCTGGTGGCCGGCACCCCGGGGTTCGGGTTCCGGGCCGGCGAGGTGTGGGCGGTGCACGCCGGGTGGAGCGGCGACCACGTCCACCACGCCGAGCGCGTCCCCGAGGGCGTGGCGCTGCTGGCCGCGGGCGAGCTGCCCGAGCCCGGCGAGATCGTCCTGCGGCAGGGGGAGAGCTACCGCACGCCGGTGGTGTACTTCACCTGGTCCGGCGACGGGCTGGACACCGCCAGCGCCCGCCTGCACGAGCACCTGCGGGCCGCCCGGCCGCTGCCGGTCCGGCCCGTCACGCTCAACAACTGGGAGGCCACCTACTTCGACCACGGCCTCGACCGGCTGCTGGAGCTGGCCGACCGGGCCGCGGCCGCCGGGATCGAGCGGTTCGTGCTGGACGACGGCTGGTTCCGCCACCGCCGCCACGACCGGGCCGGCCTCGGCGACTGGTACGTCGACGAGGGCGTCTGGCCCGGCGGCCTGCACCCGCTGGCCGAGCACGTCCGCAAGCACGGCATGCAGTTCGGCCTGTGGTTCGAGCCGGAGATGGTCAACCCGGACTCCGACCTGGCCCGCGCCCACCCCGACTGGGTGCTCGGCCACGCCGGGCGGCTGCCGCCGCCGCAGCGCAACCAGCAGACGCTCGACCTGGCCCGCCCCGAGGTGTACGCGTACCTGCTGGAGCGCATCGACGCCCTGGTCACCGAGTACGAGCTCGACTACATCAAGTGGGACCACAACCGCGACATCGCCGAGCCCGTCCACGACGGGGTGCCCGGCGTGCACGCGCAGACCCTCGCCACCTACCGGCTGCTGGACGAGCTGCGCGCCCGCCACCCCGCGCTGGAGATCGAGTCGTGCTCGTCCGGCGGCGCCCGCGTCGACCACGGCATCCTGGCCCGCACCGACCGCGTGTGGACCTCCGACAGCAACGACGCGCTCGACCGGCAGTCCATCCAGCGCTGGACCGGGCTGCTGGTGCCGCCGGAGCGGATGGGCGCGCACGTCGGCGCGCCGCGCGACCACGTCACCGGCCGGTCGCTGCCGCTGGCCTTCCGCGCCGGCACCGCCCTGTTCGGCCACATGGGCGTGGAGTGGGACCTGACCTCGGCGAGCGAGGCGGAGCTTGAGGAACTGGCCGAGTGGATCGCGCTGCACAAGCGGCTGCGGCCGGTGCTGCACGCCGGCCGGGTGGTCCACGCCGACCACCCGGACCCGTCGGCGCTGCTGCACGGCGTGGTGACGCCCGAGCGGGCGGTGTACGGGTACGTGCAGCTCGCCTCCCGGACGGAGTCCGCGCCCGCGCCGCTGCGGCTGCCCGGCCTGGACCCCGCCGCGCGCTACGAGGTGCGGGTGGCCGGGCCCGCGCCCGCCGCGGCGGCGATGCCGGGCTGGACGGCCGGGCCGGTACGGCTGCCGGGCGCGGTCCTGGCGGAGCTGGGACTGCCCGCCCCGGCGCTGCGGCCCGCGTCGGTGCTGGTCATCGAGGTGGCCCGGGCCTGAACCTGGACAGCTCGCCGTCCGGCACGAGCCCATTCCGGATTGTGGGGTGTGGGCCATCTCCCCGTCACGCGGTGATCGCGCCTTAATGCCGCCGCAACCCCGGCGGCCGTGGTCAGGTAACACGGCGTCCGCAGACTGGAGCCATGAGTGACGCACGCAAGGTCATCACCGTACGCACCGGACACCTGCGCTCGTGGCGGTGGGAGCTCGCCGAGCTGGCCGTCCTGTTCGTGGCCGTCGGGCTGGCGCACCTGATCGCGACGCTGCTGGGTCACGAGGAGCCGGGCCCGATCGTGCTCGTCGGCCTCGGCCTGGCCCTGATCCTCGGGACGGCCGCGCACCGGCGGCTCGGGCACCGGCGGGCCACCGGGCGGAACGGGCGGAACGGGCGGAGCGGGCGGAGCGGGCGGCAGGCCGCGGCGCCGGACGGCGGGGGAGCGGGCGGGCCGATGGCGTTGTGGCGCATCCGCATGCGGGTCGTGGAGCGGCCCGGCCGCCTGGCGGCCGTCGCGGCCGCGTTCGGGCGGCTCGGCTGCAACATCCTGGCGCTGCACATCGCGCCCACCGGCAGCAGCGCGATCACGCCCGCCGGCTGTGACGCGCTGGACGAGTTCGTCATCGAGGCGCCGAGGGGCCTGCCGCTCGGCGTGCTCGCCGCCGCGCTGGCCGGGGCGGGCGGGCACGACGTGGTGATCGTGCCCGCGCAGGTCAAGGACCTCACCGACCCGGGCGTGCAGGCTCTGGTGCTGGCGCAGCGGGTCGCCGCCGATCCCGACCGGCTGCCGGAGGCCCTGGGCGAGCTGCTGCGCGTCACGGAGGTCGAGTGGCGCCGGCCCGGCGACACCGTGGACGAGGGCGCCGAGCTGAACACCACCATGGTCGTCTCGGTCAACCCGGACCGGGCGCTGCTGATCAGGCGGCCGGGGCTGCCGTTCACCCCGACCGAGGCGGCCCGGGCGGCCGCGCTGACCTCCGCCGCCCGCCAGGCCCGCTACAGCGACACGCCCTGAGCCTGGTCCGGCGGCGCGCTTCGAGCCCGTTACAGCGGCTCGCCGTGGGCCGGGCTGTACGGGTAGGGCGCGGGGAAGCCGCCGGGGGAGGGGGCGGGGGCGGGCCGCCAGGAGGCCCAGTCGATGCGGACGCGCTCGGGCCGCTCCCGGTCCACCCGGACCGGCAGCACGGCGCCCGGCGCGAGGACGCCGAACGGGATGCGCGGCAGCGTCTGCCGGTGCCGGACGCGGTACACCTCGCCGTCCTGGCCCCGTACGGCGAGGGTGAAACTGGCCACAGGCCGCTCGTTGACCGACATGCCGGTGTCGGCCACCGCCTCCACGACCGCCCGCGTGGGAATGCCGGTGGCCAGCAGCCTCCGCCCGTTGCGCGCGGCGACGAGGAACGGCGCCCAGACGCCGGCCGTGACGAGCAGCGTGCCGCCCGCGATCGCCGCCGCCATCCAGATTCCCGTGCTCACTGTCCTACCCCGTTTCTCGTGCTTTCCAGACCTTCCTTGGCATTTCTAGGCATACGCGTTTGCACGCCACTTGATCATCGCTTGCGAGCCACCGGCCCCCAGGTGAGAGGGTGTCGGCAGGAACGAATGCAGACACGGCCAAAAGCCCGGTAGCCTTCCTGTCGATTCACGACAAACCACCCACCCTCGGGAGCACACCTTGACCGCTCACGGCGACGCCGGCCGGCTCCGCATGGAGGAACTCCTGCGGGCGCAGGAGGAGACCGTCCTCAAGCGCTGGATCGATACCGCGGGAGCCACCGTCGGCGGCCGGGCCGACCGCGCCGTCCTGGCCGGGCGGCTGCGCGAGATATACCAGGCCCTTCTGCAGTCCATCAGCGAGGGTGGGGACGCCAGTGACCTCCGCGGCCAGCTCGCCGACCTGTCCCGGCACCAGGCCAGGGAGGGCTTCACCCCGTCGGAGACCGCCGTCGTGGTCTTCAGCCTCAAGGAGGCGGTGTACGGGCTGATCGAGTCCGAGGAGGACTTCGAGGCCCTGCGCGGCTACATCTGGCTGTCGCGGTACATCGACGACCTCGGCCTGTTCACGTTCGAGACCTTCGTCAGCGCCCGCGAGAGGATCATCAACGACCAGGCCGAGCAGCTGCTGGAGCTGTCCACGCCGGTCGTCAAGCTGTGGGACGGCATCCTCGCGGTGCCGCTGGTGGGCACCCTCGACTCCGCCCGTACGCAGGTGGTGATGGAGAAGCTGCTCCAGGGCCTGGTGGAGACGGGCTCCGAGCACGCGGTGATCGACATCACCGGCGTGCCGGCCGTCGACACCCAGGTGGCCCAGCACCTGCTCAAGGCGGTGGTGGCCGCGCGGCTCATGGGCGCCGAGTGCGTGATCTCCGGCATCCGCCCGCAGATCGCGCACACCATCGTCACCCTCGGCATCGAGTTCGGCGACATCGTCACCAAGGCCTCCCTCGCCGACGCCCTGGCCTACGCGCTGCGGCAGAGCGGCGTGCAGATCTCGCAGGGGCCCGACCGGCACGTCGTCGTGGGGCTGGAGCGGTCCTGATGGAACGTGTCCCCGTACTCAAGCTCGGCGATCTGCTCATCGTCTCCATCCAGATCGACCTGCAGGACCAGAGCGTGCTGATGCTGCAGGAGGACCTGGCGGACGCGATCGTGGAGAGCGCCGCCCGCGGCGTGATCATCGACATCACCGCCGTGGAGATCGTCGACTCCTTCATCGGCCGGATGCTCTCGACCATCGCGTCGATCTCGCGCATGCTGGACGCCGAGACCATCGTCGTGGGCATGCGTCCCGCGGTCGCGATCACACTCGTCGAGCTCGGCCTCTCGCTCGGCGGCGTGCGGACCGCGCTCAACCTTGAGAAGGGTGTTGCGATGCTCAAGGATCGCAGCGGGATCGGCGCGGCAGCGGTGCCGGAGTGAGCTCCCTCATCGAGCTCGCCATCGCGGGCAACAGCGACGTGGTCATCGTGCGGCAGCAGGTGCGCAACAGCGCCCAGCAGGTCGGCCTGTCGCTGGTGGACCAGACCAAGCTGGTGACCGCGGCGAGCGAGCTCGCCCGCAACGCCCTCATGTACGCGGGCGGCGGCAAGGTGCGGATCGAGGTCGTCAGCAACGGCGTCCGCGACGGCCTGCGCCTGGACTTCACCGACGAGGGGCCCGGGATCCCCGACCTGGACCTGGCCCTCACCGACGGCTGGAGCACCGGCGGCGGCCTCGGCCTCGGGCTGAGCGGCTCCCGCCGCCTGGTGGACGAGTTCGACCTGGAGTCCAAGCCGGGCGAGGGCACCCGGGTGACGGTGACCAAGTGGGCCCGATGATCCGCTCGCGGGACGAGTCATGGGTCCGCATCGAGGACGCCAGCGCGATCGGGGCGGCCCGCCGGGCCGCCACGTCGCTGGCCGAGGCGTGCGGCTTCGACGAGCACGACCGCGGCAGGGTGGCCGTCGCCGTCAGCGAGGCGGCCTCCAACCTGGTCAAGCACGCCGTCGAGGGCTCGATGCTGATCCGCACCCATCCCGAGGCGGACGACGCCGTCGAGGTGATCGCCCTGGACAAGGGGCCGGGCATCCGCGACCTGACCCGCGCCGTGCGCGACGGGTACTCCACGGCGGGCACGCTCGGCATCGGTCTCGGCGGCATCACCAGGATGGCCTCGGCCCACGAGGTCTACTCGCTGCCCGGCCGCGGCACCGTGGTGAGCATGTCCTTCACGGCGGCCGGCACGGCGCCGCCCGCCTCGCGCATGAGCGGGGTGACCCGTCCCATCGGGGAGGAGATCGTCTCCGGCGACGCCTACGCCTACGTCGAGGACGGCGACACGGCCACCGGCCTGCTGTGCGACGGCCTCGGCCACGGCCCGGCCGCGGCCACCGCCTCCCGGCGCGCGGTGGAGGTCTTCCAGGACCTGTCCGACCTGCCCGTGCTGCAGCTCCTGGAGCGCCTGCACCGCGCGCTGGCCGGCACCAGGGGCGGCGCGGTGGCCGTGGCCCGGCTCGACCGCGCCGGCGGCGTGGTCCGCTACGCCGGGCTCGGCAACGTCTCCGGCTGGATCGTGCACGCCGAGGGCCGGCAGGGCATGATCTCCGTCCCCGGCATCGCCGGGCACCAGCGCAGCCGGCTGCGCGAGTACGAGTACGCCGTGCCGCCGCACAGCATGCTCGTCCTGCACTCCGACGGGCTCACCGAGCGCTGGGACGTCGCCGCGTTCCCCGGCCTGGCCGCGCGCTCCCCGGCCGTCGTGGCCGCGACCCTGCTGCGCGACGCCGGCACCCGCAGGGACGACGCCACCGTGCTCGCCATGAAGGCCGCGACGTGAGGGCGGCGGCGTGAGGGCGGCGCAGCTCACCACGGTCACGGTGAGCGGCGACCAGGACGTCTTCACCATGCGCCAGGTCGGCCGCGAGGTCGCGGCCGCGCTCGGCATGTCCGAGCAGGACCAGATCCGGGTCGCCACCGCGCTCAGCGAGCTGGGCCGCGAGTTCGTCATCGAGCGCGAGGCCGGCATGCTGGTCGCCTTCGTCCTCGACCTCACCGACCTGGTGGTGGAGGTGAGCTTCCCCGGCGAGGCCGGCGGCCACGACTCCGCCGGCGTGAGCATGGCCAGGCGGCTCATGGACGTCGTCGACAGCGCCCGCCCCGGCCTGGTGGTCATGCGCAAGCGGCTGCCCCCCGGCGCGTCCGCGCTGTCGATCGCGCAGGTCCGCGCCAAGGTCAACGCCCTGTCGCCGGCCGGCGCCCTGGACGAGCTGCGCCAGCAGAACCACGAGCTGGCCTCCACCCTGGAGGCGGTCCGCCAGCTCAACGCCGAGCTGGAGGAGACCAACCAGGGCGTCATGGCGCTGTACAACCAGCTCTCGGCGGAGCTGGAGGAGACCAACCGCGGCGTCGTCGCCCTCTACGCCGAGCTGGACGAGAAGTCGATGCAGCTGCGCGAGGCCAGCGACGCCAAGAACCGCTTCTGGGCCACCGTCAGCCACGAGCTGCGCACGCCGCTGAACTCCATCATCGGCCTGGTCCGGCTGCTGACCGGGCCCGGCGGCGAGCCGCTGGCCGAGGAGCAGGCGCGCCAGATCGAGCTGATCGGCTCCTCGGCCGAGACGCTCCTCGCGCTGGTCAGCGAGCTGCTCGACATCGGCAAGGCCGAGTCGGGCCGGCTCGACCCGCAGCTCACCTCCGTCGACCTGGTCACCCTGACCGAGCGGCTGCGCATGACGATGAGCCCGGCCCAGAGCACCGACCGGGTCACGCTGAGCGTGCGCGTGCCGCCGCCGCCGTTCACCATGCTCGCCGACGAGGCGATGCTCACCAGGATCCTGCGCAACCTGCTGGCCAACAGCCTGAAGTTCACCCAGGAGGGCGAGGTGGTGCTGGAGGCGGCCCACGACGCCGCGGCCAGCGAGACGGTCTTCACCGTGACCGACACCGGGATCGGCATCCCGGCCGAGCACCTGGAGCGCGTCTTCGAGGAGTTCTACCAGGTGCCGGGGCCGGCGCAGACCCGGGCCAAGGGCACCGGGCTCGGCCTGCCGTACGCGCGGCGGCTGGCCCAGGCCATGGGCGGCACGCTGACGCTGGCCAGCACGGTCGGCGAGGGCACCACGGCGGTGCTGCGGCTGCCGCACGAGCCGTACGACGTCCCCGTGGTGCAGCGCATCCTCGTCGCCGACGACGACGAGAACTTCCGCGCCGGCGTGCGCCGCATGCTCACCGGGTTCGCCGCGCACATCGACGAGGCCCCCGACGGGGCCGCCGCGCTGGCCGCGATGGCGGCGGCGCGGCCCGACCTCGCCCTGCTGGACCTGATGATGCCCGGCCTGGACGGCACCGCGGTGCTGCAGCGCATGGCCGGCGACGAGCGGCTGCGCGACGTGCCGGTGATCGTCGTCACGCTGGCCGAGGCGCACCGCCAGATCGAGCGGGCCGCGGCCGTGCTCGGCAAGCAGGGGCTGCGCAGGGACGTGCTGCTCAACACGATCCGGCAGGCGCTGGGGGCCCGCCATGAGTGACACCACCCCGTCGGCGGCCACGATCCTCGTCGTGGACGACACCCCGACGAAGCTGTACATCCTGTCGAGCTGGCTGCGCCGCGCCGGGTACGCGGTGGTGGAGGCCACCGCCGGTCTGGAGGCGCTGCGGCGCATCGCGGAGCTGCACCCCGACCTGGTGGTGCTCGACGTGCGGCTGCCGGACATCTCCGGCTACGAGGTGTGCGAGCGGATCAAGAACGACCCGGCCACCTCCTCGATCCCGGTCATCCAGATCTCCGGCGCGGCCATCACCGCCGCCGACCGGGCGCTCGGCCTGCACCGCGGCGCCGACGGCTACCTGGCCGAGCCCATCGAGCCGGACGAGTTCGTCGCCACCGTCGAGGCGGCCCTGCGCTACCACCGCGCCCGGCAGCGGGCCGAGCGCCTCGCGGGCCGGCTCGGCGCGCTCACCGACCTCACGCTGGCGATGAACGCCGCCCAGACCTTCGACGAGCTGCTGTCCACCGCCGTCTCGGGCACCAGCCGCATCCTGGGCCGCACGGCCGGCGTGGTGGCCCTCGCGCCCGACGGCCGGACCCGCCGGCTGACCGCCGTGCCGCCGGACGGCACCGTCACCGTCCGCAGCTCGCCGCCCGGCGCCCTGGAGACGCTGGGCGGGCGCGCCCTCGGGCAGAAGGCCGGCATCGAGTTCCTCGACGTCCCGTACGACTACTGGACGTCGGTGGCGCCGGACACGCCCTCGCGCCGCGACATCGTGGCCGTCGTGGCGCGCACCAAGCGCGACCGGCCGCCCATCCTGCTCGGCCTGGAGCCCGAACCCGAGCTCGACCAGGACGAGCTGAGCATCATGCGGCAGATCGGCCAGGCCGTGGCGCTGGCGGTGGAGGCGCTGCGCGCCTACGCCGAGGAGCACGCGATCGCGCTCACCCTGCAGCGCAGCCTGCTGCCCTCCCGCGTGCCGCAGGTGCCCGGGCTCGACATCGTCTGGCGCTACCAGCCGGCCGTGGACAACGTCGAGGTGGGCGGCGACTTCTACGAGGTGCTGGAGCTCGGCGACCAGGTGCTGGTGGCGGTCGGCGACGTCCAGGGGCACTCGCTGCTGGCCGCGACCGTGATGGCCGAGCTGCGGCACGCGCTGCGCGCCTCGCTCATCGGCAAGGTGGAGCTGGACCAGTCGTTGTCGCTGCTCAACGACGTGCTGCGGCGCTACCATCCGCGGATGACGGCGACCGTGTGCCTGACGCTGCTCGACCCGGCGACCGGCGAGGCGCAGATCGCCAACGCCGGCCACATCCCGCCGCTGCTGCTCGGCGGCGACGGCACGGCCCGCTACCACGAGCACTTCGGCAACCTGCTGCTGGGCGTCGCCGAGGAGGTCTACCGGATCGACCGGGTGGTGGTGCCGCCGGGCGGGTCGGTGCTGATGTTCACCGACGGGCTCGTCGAGGACCGCGACAAGTACCTGGACGACAGCCTGGAGATCGCCCGCCGCACCGCCGAGGGCATCGGCGACGACATGGACGAGGCGGCCGGCCGGCTCATCGACACCTTCGGGGCGCGCGAGGACGACGTCGCCCTGGTGATCGTCCGCCGCCACCGCGCGCCCGGCGGCTCTCAGCGCTCGATGAGCGTGACCTCCAGCGAGTAGAGCGAGGCGCGGTAGACGTGGGAGCCGTGCTCGACGGCGCGGCCCTGGTCGTCGTAGGTGGTGCGGACCATGGTGAGCAGCGGCGCGCCGCGGCGCTCGGCCAGCAGCTTCGCCTCCACCTGGGTGGCCGCCCGCGCCCCGATGCGCTGGTTGGCCACCCGCATGCGCACGCCCGCGCCGCGCAGCAGCTCGTACAGGCCGCGCCGGCGCAGGTCGCCGGCGTCGAGCTGGGCCAGGCCGAGCGGCAGCCAGTTGTGCAGCAGGGCCAGCGGCTCGCCCGCCGCGAAGCGCAGCCGCTCCAGGTAGAGGATCTGCGCGCCGGGCTCGACGCCGAGGACGGCCGCGACGTCCTCCTCGGCCGGGCGCGGCTCCAGCGCCAGCACCTGGGTGGCCGGCTCCTGGCCGGCGCGGCGCAGGTCGTCGTACAGGCTCGTCAGCTCGACCGAGCGTTTGACCTGGCCGTGCACCACCTGCGTGCCGACGCCGCGCTTGCGCACCAGCAGGCCCTTGTCCACGAGATACTGGATGGCCTGGCGGATCGTCGGCCTGGACAGGCCGAGCCGGTCGGCCAGCAGGATCTCGTTGTCCAGCCGCGAGCCGGGGGCCAGGTCGCCCCGGCGGATGGCCTCGGCGATCTGCTCGGCCACCTGGAAGTAGAGCGGCACGGGGCTGGATCGATCCAGGTCGATCGCCAGGTTGGAGGTCATGCTGATCAGCTTAACCGAGGTCAGAATGTCCTGACAAACGGCGCGGCCCTGCCGCGTCCGCCGCCACCCGGCCCGCTAGGCTGGAGCGCGATGGATGCCACACAGATGGACGCGACCCAGCTCCTCGACACCGCCGCCGAGGCGGCCAGGGCCGTCGGGCCCCGGCTGCGCAAGGCGTTCCGGTCCCGGCCCGAGATCGACACCAAGCGCGACTTCCACGACCCCGTCACCGAGCACGACCGCGCCGCCGAGGAGACGATCCGCGCCGTCCTCGAGGCGCGCGCCCCCGGCAGCGCCGTCGTCGGCGAGGAGGGCGGCCCCACCGGCTCCGGCGACCTCGTCTGGTACGTCGACCCGATCGACGGCACCGCCAACTTCGCCGCCGGCCTGCCGTTCTTCTGCGTCTCCATCGCCGCCGCCGTCGGCGGCGAGCTGGTGGCGGGCGTGGTCTACGACCCGGTGCGCGAGGACGAGTTCACCGCGAGCACCGAAGGCGCCTGGTGCAACGGCTCCCCGATCCGCGCCCGGGGCGCCGCCCGCGACCGCGAGGCCGTGCTGCTGTGCTCCTACCCGCAGCCCATCGACCTCGACACCGAGGGCGAGCCGGCGCTGCTGCGCTACGGCCGCTTGCTGAGCTCCTTCTCCACCATCCGGCGGCCGGGCAGCGCGGCGCTCCAGCTCGCGCACGTCGCGGCCGGCTGGTCGGACGCCACCTACGGCACCTGGTCGCACCCCTGGGACGTGGCCGCCGGGGCGCTGCTGGTGCGCCGGGCGGGCGGCGTCTACCTGGGCGACCCGCTCGCGAAGGGCGACTACCTCGCGCACGTCGGCGGCTTCGACCTGGCCGGGTCGGCCCTCGCCGAGGTGGCGGGGCACCTCCGCCGCGACCCCTCCTGAGGCCCGGCGGCTCAGCCGGGGCCCGCGAACGCGACGCCCTTGATCATGACCCCGACGACACGGCCCGCGCGGCCGCGATCCGCTCGGCGGTCTCGTGCGGCGGGTAGCCCAGTGTGAGGCCGCGCACCGACAGCGGGGCCTCGGCGAAGCGGGCCTCGGCGTCGTCGGCGAGCACGTAGCGCACGGCGGGGGAGTGGCGGCGGTGCGCGTCGAGCGCCGCCGCCTCCGGCTCGGCCAGCCCGGGCGGCAGCGCCTCCAGGTAGTCGGCGATCAGCGAGTCCAGGTCGAACAGGTGGGCGTAGCGCTCGGCGGTGCCCGCCACCACCCGCACCAGCTCGCCCGCCAGCTCCGCGCGGTAGACCAGGCCGGTGCCGCCGCTCATCGCGAACCAGCGCAGCGCCTCCTCCACCGGCAGCGTGAACGCCCCGTACGGCTTGCGCCCGTACAGCAGGGCCTCGGCGATCCACCGGTCGCACCACAGCTCGTCGCGGTAGGGCACCGGCGCGGCCGGGTCGGCCGTCAGGCCCTGCGCCAGGACCGGGTTCCAGGCCGACACCATGGGGCTGCTGAAGCGCGGCATGCGCGGGCCGCGCCAGTGGCTGAGCACGTAGCCGTACCAGACGGTGACGACCTCCACCCGCCGCTCGGGCAGGGGACGCTGGTAGGTGCCGTTCATGATGTGGCCGCCCTCGGGGTGACGCCAGGGGCCCGGGGGGATGCCCGCGCCTGTGGGGACCGGGGGAGTCCGGTAGTCGGGATGCAGGATCCACGTGTCCGCCACGGTCGGGCCCTTCGCGAGTCGGCGTATGCGGGCGATGCGGGAGCACCGGAGTGGCCATCGTGCAACACCGGTCATCGCGTGGCAACAGCGCGGCCGCAAACGCTGACGTTCGTCATCGGCGCCGGTGGGCGGACCCCGCCGTCAGCCGTGGGCGCGGGAGGCGCCCGCCCGGCGGATGTGGTCGATCATGACGCGTTCCGCGGCGTCGGCGTCGCCGGACTCCAGGGCCGCCAGGACGGCCTCGTGCGCGTCGAGCTGTTCCCGCACCCGCGAGGCGTCCAGCCACAGCGACGCCTCGGCCGGCACGGGGATGCTGGTGCGCACGGCCCGCGCGTGCGCGCCGAGGAACGCGGGCCCGCCGATGTCGACGATGCGCAGGTGGAAACGGGCGCTCTGGTCGCCGAGCCGGTCGTGGCGGCCCGCGGTGGCGTCGGCGGCCATGGCGGCGTGCAGCTCGCGCAGCTCGGCCAGCTCCGCCGGGGTGATCCGGGCCGCGGCCAGCCGCGCGCCCAGGCCCTCGACGACCGCCCGCAGCCCGTAGTACTCGGCGAGCGCCTCCTCGCCGAGGTCCACGACCGTCGCCCCGTGGTGCGCCTCGTAGCTGATCAGCCGGTCCTTCTCCAGCCTGCGCAGCGCCTCGCGCACCGGAGTGACGGACACGCCGAGCCGCTTGGCCACCTCGCCGGCCCGCAGCGCGGTGCCGCCGGGGATGCGCGCGTGGCGGATGTCGTCCAGCAGCACGCTGTAGACGTAGTCGGCCTTGCTCATGGGGGGCCGCGGCTCGGTGGCTGACATGTCGCTAAGTGTCCCTCATATCCGCTTCCGGGTTGACCTATGACTTATTTCTTATAAGTTACATAACCATGACGAGCCTCGCCGACCTGCGGGTCATCGACGCGGCGACCCTGTTCGCCGGCCCCTCCGCCGCGATGATGCTGGGCGACTTCGGCGCCGACGTGATCAAGATCGAGCACCCTCGGCGCGGCGACCCCTCCCGGGGCCACGGCGCCTCCGTCGGCGGCGTCGGCCTGTGGTGGAAGACGCTCTCGCGCAACAAGCGCACCGCCGCCGTCGATCTGTCCCACGCCGACGGCCAGGAGATCCTGCGCCGCCTGTGCGAGCGGTCCGACGTGCTGATCGAGAACTTCCGCCCCGGCACCCTCGAACGCTGGAACCTCGCCCCCGAGGACCTGCTGAAGCTCAACCCGAGGCTCGTCGTGGCCAGGATGACCGGCTTCGGGCAGAGCGGCCCCCTGGCCCACCGGCCGGGGTTCGGGACGCTGGCCGAGGCCATGAGCGGCTTCGCGGCCATGACCGGCCAGCCCGACGGCCCGCCCACCCTGCCGCCGCTGGCGCTCGCCGACGGCATCGCCGGCCTCGCCATGGCGTACGCCGTCATGGTGGCCCTGCACGCCCGCGAGAGCACCGGCCGCGGCCAGGTGATCGACCTGGCCATCATCGAGCCGATCATGCACCTGCTCGGCCCGCAGATGACCGCCTACAAGGCCCTCGGCGTCGTGGCCGAGCGCACCGGCAACCGCTCCAGCAGCAACGCCCCCCGCAACACCTACCGCACCCGCGACGGCCGCTGGCTCGCCATCTCCACCAGCGCCCAGCCCATCGCCGAGCGCGTGCTCACCCTCGTCGGCCGGGCCGACCTGGTCGAGCAGCCGTGGTTCGGCACCGGGCACGGCCGCGTCCAGCACGTGGACGAGCTCGACGAGGCCGTCGCCTCCTGGATCGCCGAGCGCGACGCCGCCGAGGTCATCGCCCGCTTCGAGGAGGCCCAGGCCGCCGTCGCGCCCATCTACGACGTCACCGACATCGCCGCGGACCCCCAGTACGCCGCGCTCGGCTCGTTCGTCGAACTGCCCGACGAGGAGCTCGGCTCGGTCACCATGCAGAACGTGCTGTTCCGCCTGTCCGACACCCCCGGCGGCATCCACTGGGCCGGGCGCCCGCTCGGCCACGACACCGACGAGGTGCTGGACGAGCTGGGCTACCCGGGCGAGCGGGTCGCGGACCTGCGCGCGGCGGGGGTGATCGCGTGAACGCCGGCCTGCCGCCGGTGACCTGGCTGTACGTCCCCGGCGACCGGCCCGAGCGGTTCGCCAAGGCGGCCGCGTCCGGGGCCGACGTCGTCATCGTCGACCTGGAGGACGCGGTCGCGTCGGCCCGCAAGGACGAGGCCCGCGCCAACGCCGTCGCCTACCTGCGCGAGCGTCCCGCGGGCGGCCCCGCCGTGCACGTCCGGGTCAACGATCTCGCCGGCGACCGCGGCCGGGCCGACCTGGAGGCGGTCGGCGACCTCGCGGACGCGGTGCGGCTGCCCAAGGTCGAGGACCCCGCCGTGCTCGACGGCCTGCCGGACGGGCGGGCGTACGCGCTGCTGGAGTCGGCGGCCGGCCTCGTCCGCGCCGAGGCGATCGCCGCGCACCCCGCCGTGGCCGGGATCGCGCTGGGCGAGCAGGACCTCGCCGCCGAGCTGTCGATCACCGCCGAGGCCGCGCTCGACCACCTGCGGCTGCGGGCCGTGCTGGCCGCCGCGGCGGCCGGCCTGCCGCCGGTGCCCATGTCCGTGTACCCCGACGTCAGGGACGAGGCCGGGCTCGACGCCTCCTGCCGCGCCGGGCGCGCGCTCGGCCTGTTCGGGCGGACCGCCATCCACCCCCGCCAGATCCCGGTGATCAGGCGGGCGTTCCGGCCCGGGGAGCAGGAGACGGCGAGGGCTCTTGAGGTCGTCGCGGCGGCGGAGCGGGCCGAGCGGGAGGGAATCGGCGCGGTCGCGCTGCCCGACGGCCGCTTCGTGGACGCACCCGTCGTGGCCCGGGCCCGCCGCACGCTCGCCCTGGCCCGCCACCTCGCCCCCTGATCCGGCCGGCGCCCCGGCTCAGGCGGGGCGGGGGCCGGACCACCAGCGGGCCGACAGCTCCTCCTCCGTGGGCGGCGCGCCGGGCAGGTCGCGGCGGGCCGGGGGCATCCGCAGCGCGTCCATCAGCAGCGTCAGGTAGCGGTGGCGCAGCTCGGCGACGCGCCGCTCGTCGCCCAGCCTGATGGAGGCGACCTGCTCCAGCAGCAGCGCGATGTCGGCAGTGGTCACGTCCGGGCGCAGCACGCCCGCCTCGACCGTGCGGCGGTGGATCTCGGTGGCCAGCGCCCCGGCCCGCCGCGCGTCGCGGCCCAGCTCCTCGGTCGGCTGGAACGTGCCCGCCAGCCGGATCGTCAGCGAGTTGGTGTCGGCGTCCACGATGCCGCGCAGGTAGCCGGCGAACGCCTCCCACGGGTCGCCCTCCTCGGCCAGCGCCCGCTCGGTCACCTCGATGTACAGCTTCAGCCCGTCGCCGCACAGCTTCTGCAGCAGGGCCTCCTTACTGGGGTAACGGCGGTAGAGTGCGCTGATCCCGACCCCCGCCTTCTCGGCCACGGCCGCGATGGGGGCGCCGGGATCGGCGGTGAAGACCGCCCGCGCCGCCTGGAGGATGAGCTCGTCGTTGCGGGCGGCCTGCGCCTTGCGGCCGCTCATGGGTGCGCTGGTCATACCTCAGAGTATAAGGAACGAAGGGTTCCGTTCTGCAAGTGTGATCGGCGTGGCGCATGTCCCTCCGTCCCGGCAGGCTAACTGGATCGACGCCAAGGGCACGGTGCTGCGCACCGACGCGGTTTCCACTGACTTGAACCAGGGCGAATGGACGCCGGTCAAGGTCACCGCGACCGCCCCGCCGAACGCGGTGATCGCCCAGATCCGCTTCGTCATCGCCGGGACGCCGTCCACCGCGACCGTGCTCTATCTGGACCAGGTGCGGCTGGTCGAGGGGTCCGCTGATGTCACCGCTCCTGCTCGCACCGTAACTTTCACCCACGACCTCAACCACCGGGTGACCAGTGCCGAAGACGCCGTCGGCCACGACACCGTCACCGAGTACGACCTGGACGGTCTGATCACGGGCCAGACTGATCAAGAGGGGAACAAGGTCCTCTTCACCCTCGACCAGCGCGGCGATCAGGTCGAAGCGAAGGTCCCCCACTCCGAGACCGACGGGCAGGTCAAGTACACGGTCTCACAATTCGTCTTCGACCAGGTCGGCAACAAGATCAAGGCGATCAGCCCGCGGGGCGTGGACACGACGGACGACCCGACGGACTTCCTTCAGGAGATCAAGTACGACAAGCTCAACCGGCCGATCGAGGAGATCTACCCCTTCGACAAGGACGATCCGGTCTACAACCAGCCCGAGAGCGTGCGGTACGCCTACGACGCGGTTTCGCGGCTGACGGAGATCTCCCACCCACCTTCGCACGGCCAGACGGTTCGCAACGTGTCCAGGATGACCTACTGGGACAACGGCTGGTCCAAGACCACCACCGACCCGTGGGACATCAAGACCACCTACGACTACAACGAGCTCGGCCTGCAGACCAACCGCACCGTCACCAGCGCGGGCGGCTCCTCCCAGCGGGCCCTGGGCCGGGACTACTACCCCGACGGCAAAGTCAAGACCCACTCCGACGACGGCGTCCCCCTCGGCCTCGACGTCGTCATGAACGACAACTCCGACACCGGGCAGGTCACCGTCACGGGATCCTGGACGGCTACCTCGGGCAGCATCCCGTCGTCGGACGTCGTCGGCCCGCAGACGACGCCCACCGGCGGATTCGTCGGCTACGACTATGCCATCGCCTCCGTCGGCACTGGCGCGGGCAGCTTCTCCTGGAACCTGACCATTCCTGCGGACGGGATCTACAAGGTCCAGGTCAACTACCCGTCCGGTGCCACCGCGACCAACGCCAAGTACACCGTCAAGCACGATGGCAGCTCATCGAGGAGGACAGTTACAACAGGTTGAATGCGTAGAGGCTGTGGGGTCGTGACAGTTCGTCGTCTGCGCGGTACGACGGGGTCATGCGATATGGCCAGCATGGTGGGTACACGCCCGCCGAGCAGGAGCGCCGGGAGCGGTTGCGGCTGGGCGCGGCCGAGGAGTTCGCGGCCGGGCACAGCACCAGGGAGATCGCCCGGGAGTTACGGGTGCACGAGCGGACGGTGGCCAAATGGCGCCGGGCCTGGACACAGGGTGGGCGGGAGGCGCTGCGGTCGCGCGGGCCGGTCTCGCAGGAGAAGCTGTCGGCCGGCCAATGGGCACGGCTGGAGGCCGAACTGAAGCGCGGGCCGCTCGCGCACGGCTTCACCGAGGATCAGTACTGGACGCTGAGCCGGGTCAAGACGATGATCGGGCGGCTGTTCCACATCGGCTACACGGTCGAGGGGGTGTGGCGGCTGCTGCGCCGGCACGACTGGTCCTGCCAGGTGCCGTCCCGACAAGCCGTTGAGCGGGATGAGGAGGCCATCGCGGGGTGGAAGGCCGAGGTGTGGCCACAGGTAAAAGAACCGCTGCGGACCTGGGCGCCGCCATCTGCTTCGAGGACGAGAGCGGGCAAGGGCTGAGACCGCCCAAGGGCCGCACCTGGGCGCCGCGCGGCGCCCGGCCCGTGGTGCGCGTGCGTGGCCGGGGCAGTGGCCGGGTCAACATCGCCGGGGTGCTGTGCTTCCCGCCCGCCGGGCGGGAAGCACAGCTTCCCGCCCGGCGGGCGGCAACCGCACCTGCTGTGTCGGCTGCACGTCTACCGTGGGCGGCGAGGTGAGCCGAAGGCGTTCGGCTGGCGGGATTACCGCGACCTGATCACCGCCGCCCATCAGCAGCTCGGCATCCCGCTGGTGTGGTGCTGGGACAACTTGAACGTGCACCTGGCCGCCGAGCTGGCCGACTTCGCCACCGATAACAAGGACTGGCTGCGCATCTACCGGATGCCTGCCTATGCGCCCGAGCTGAACCCGGCCGAAGGGGTGTGGTCGCTGCTCAAGCGGCCAATGCCGTTTAGATAGAGGATGATCATGGTCCTCGCTGGGTGGCCGAGGGGGTGGGCAACAGCGCGACGGTCGGTGGACCCGCGTACCGGATCCCCTTGTCCGATGGGCGGCGTTCACGGTAGCTGCTGCGGCGTGAGCGTTTGACGGCTCGTGGATAGGAGCGGTGTCGGCGGCGCGGGTTGACGTTGCGTCGGTGCGCGACCTGGTGGAGAGCCCGGGTCCAGGAGGCGTCGGGCGGCTCAGGGGGAAAGGCCGCGCGGTCGGTGACCGAGCGGCGCACGATGCGGACGGTGCCCAGGAACTTGATCCGGTCGGGGTCGAGCCCGGCCGTGGTGGCGGCGGTGCAGATCAGCGTGCATAACGCCCAGTGGGTGAGCAGGTAGGCCCAGATCTCCTGATAGGCCGGCTCGGGGGTGCGGGAGCGGAGGATCCGGCCCGGCCCGCGCAGGTGTGTCTTGAGCTGATCGATACCGGTCTCGGCCTCCCAGCGGTCGTGGTAGCAACGGGCCAGTTCCTCGGCGGTGACCTCGGCCGGGTCGAGGATGCTGGTGATCAGCCGGATGTGCTCGCCCTTGCGGTCGGGCACGGTGTAGTCGACCACCCGGACGATCACCGCGTGCTCGGGATCGAGGTCGCGGCCCTGACGGGCGGCCGCGCGCAGCCGGTCCTTCTGCGATTGGCGCAGACCGGCGGGTTTGGTGATGACGGCGAGCCAGGACCCGTCGGCCAGATCGCGAAGCCAGTATGGGCGCAACCCGGCCTGGACCCGCCACAGCAGATGCGCGCCACTGTGACGGGCCTCGTTCCAGGCGGGGAAGCTATAGAAGCCGCGGTCGGCGGTGAGCAGCATCTCCTCGGTTAGCCGCCGATACAGGGAGAAGGCGAGCGTCTGCTCGCCGGCCCAGCAGCCCGCCACATCGGCGGCCACGATGGCGTGGCTGGCGCACTCGCTGATGGCGACTACCCGGGCCTGTGGGAAGGCGGTCTCGTACCCGCCCGCGCTGTCGCGGCCGAACTCGGCGACGTTGGCCTCGGTGTCGGGCAGGTCCAGGACGAACCCGTCGATCGCCATCACCCGCTGGCCGTGCAACCATGCGCCCGGCGTCGACTCGGTTGCAGCAGGCCGCGCGACCTGCTGGAACACCTCTTTGACCGGCTCGGTTCCCAGGCGCTGGCGGGCTTGGGTGATCGCCCCGCGGGTCGGCGCCTGCCAGCGCGCCCCCGGCACCAGGGCCAGCATGCCCGTCAGCTTCTCGGCTACCTCCTCGTAGTCGTCGTCTGGGTAGAGGCACAACGCGATCAGCAGGTAGACGACCACATGCGCGGGAAGCTTACGCACACGACGCTCCCGGCATCCGTGCGTGGCGATCACCGCATCCAGGACCTGGCGGGGGACCAACGACGTCAGCGCACCGACCGCGACCAGATCCGTCAACCGCCCCGAATCACCCGCGTCACCCGACAAGATCACCGAGCGAAGGTACCAGCAAGATCGCTATCTAAACGGCATTGGCTCAAGCGGCAGGGCCGTTGCGTTCTCATGTGATGAAACCGAGTAGCTGAAGAGCGTCGGCGGGGTGGCTGCGGTAGTGGTCGGTGGCGGCGGCGATGTTGGTCCAGCCGATCAGGCGGGCCAGGCCGATGGCGAGGTTGCGGAGGCCGGCCATGATGCGGGGTGCGGTGCCGGTGCGGATGCGGGAGGCGTCTTCGCGGTAGGTGACGTCGCGGATGTGGTGCAGGGCTTCGATGCTCCAGTGGCCGCGGATGAGTGCGGCGAGTTGGGCGTGGGTGATCCGGCCTGGTGGCAGGTCGGTGATGGCGTAGATGGTGACGATGGTGGTTTTGCCGGTGCGGTGGTCGGTGCGGCGGCGTTTGATCTGGATCGCCTGGGCGGCGTGCGGGAAGGGCAGGTGGGGGCGGGTGGTGCAGATCTTCATGCGGCGAATCTCGCGGCGGCCGTGCGCGGTCTCGTCGGTGCGGTCGTTGAGGATGGCTCGCGCCAGGGCAGGGCCTTGAGCCGGTGCAGGAGCGTGGGCTGGTTGCCCTTGACGATGAACAGGTAGTGGCCGCCGGCGGCGATGACGTGCCGGGCGTGTTCCTGCTGGGTGTGCAGGGCGTCGGCGGTGACCACCACGCCGGTCAGGTCCAGGTGGGACAGCAGGGGTGTGAAGGCGGGGATCTCGTTGCTCTTGGCCTCGACCTGCCGTTGGGCGACGACGGTCTGGGTGTCGTGGCGGGTGGCGGCCAGTAGATGGATGACACCGTCCGGGGTACGGCTGCCACGCAGGGTCTTGCCGTCCACGGCCAGGCCGGACAGCGCCGTCCGGGCCGGGAGTTGGATGTCGGTGGTGGGCGGGCCGCAGTCGGCGAGTGTGGCCAGGTAGGTGCAGGTCGCCGTGTCGAAGGCGTCGCCGTCCAGCCGGGCGAGCAGCCGTCCTAGGGTGCTGGCGGCCAGGCGCACGGTGCCGGGCAGGCCGGCCCGGGCGCGCAGGTCGGGGTCGTATCCGGTGATGAATCGGGCGATCTTGGTCAGGGAGGTTGCGCCGCCGAGCACGGCGAGCAGGGATATCGCCAGCAGCGGGCCGAGCCGGTAGCGGCGGCCTCGTCGGCTGCGCGGGTCCGGGATGGCGTCCAGGAGCTCGGCGAGTGTGGGCAGGTCAGCCGGTGGGTCGGTGATGGTGACGTGCTCCAGGTGGCGGGTGAGCACGTCGATCGGGGATGATGGCACGCGAACGCGGCCCCTGTTCTTGATCGACTGGCGTAGACACCCAACGATCTTCAGGGGTCGCGTTTGCCGTCTGCCCGCCGGGGTGCCCTCAACCGCCCGGCTTCATCGAGCCCGTGCATGTCTCGTCAGACGAGAACGCTTCGGCCCTGGCTCAAGCGCCAATGCCGTTTAGATAGCGATCTTGCTGGTACCTTCGCTCGGTGATCTTGTCGGGTGACGCGGGTGATTCGGGGCGGTTGACGGATCTGGTCGCGGTCGGTGCGCTGACGTCGTTGGTCCCCCGCCAGGTCCTGGATGCGGTGATCGCCACGCACGGATGCCGGGAGCGCCAGTGCAGTGCAGCGGGTACAAGGCTGGCTCACAGGCTGCCGTTGGGCGCGTCTGCCAGCTCACCCATGCACGACGCCAACAGCGCACGGGTACTCGATGAGCGTCGCACAGTGACGCACGCTCGCCAATCGTAAGCGCTGGTAAAGGCGCTTTCTCACTTCACCAAGTCCATGATGATCGCACTGGCGGATCGCGTTGTGCCTCTACCCAGACGACGACTACGAGGAGGTAGCCGAGAAGCTGACGGGCATGCTGGCCCTGGTGCCGGGGGCGCGCTGGCAGGCGCCGACCCGCGGGGCGATCACCCAAGCCCGCCAGCGCCTGGGAACCGAGCCGGTCAAAGAGGTGTTCCAGCAGGTCGCGCGGCCTGCTGCAACCGAGTCGACGCCGGGCGCATGGTTGCACGGCCAGCGGGTGATGGCGATCGACGGGTTCGTCCCGAACTCGTGGACCGAAAGGGTGACGGTCATGGTGGTGATCAGGTGGTGGTGGTGTGGCGGTGTGCCTGCAGACGAGGCTCTGCTGATCCCAGGTAGCCGTAAGGTGATGTAACGGAGGTACCGGTGGCGGTGAAGGTGGTGGTGGTGGTGGTGTGTGGTGCGGCATGGTGGTGGTTCGGCATGCAAGAGAGGTGAGGTGTGATCCAGAAGTGCGGTGCAGGTGCGGGTGCGGATGCGAGACCGGGGCAATAAAAGTGTGGAAAACTAGCCGAGTGAAAAGCAAAGGTCGCGTCGAACGTGAAACCGAGGTAACGGTCGGCAGGTCATCCAGGGTGATGACGAGGGGACCGTCGTCCTGGACCTGCCCGACACCGAGGCCAACGTCGCCGAGTTCGGCCGCGACAGCGCGGGCGGGTACGAGACCGCCTTCCCACAGGCCCGGGTAGTCGCCATCAGCGAGTGCGCCAGCCACGCCATCGTGGCCGCCGATGTGGCGGGCTGCTGGGCCGGCGAGCAGACGCTCGCCTTCTCCCTGTATCGGCGGCTAACCGAGGAGATGCTGCTCACCGCCGACCGCGGCTTCTATAGCTTCCCCGCCTGGAACGAGGCCCGTCACAGTGGCGCGCATCTGCTGTGGCGGGTCCAGGCCGGGTTGCGCCCATACTGGCTTCGCGATCTGGCCGACGGGTCCTGGCTCGCCGTCATCACCAAACCCGCCGGTCTGCGCCAATCGCAGAAGGACCGGCTGCGCGCGGCCGCCCGTCAGGGCCGCGACCTCGATCCCGAGCACGCGGTGATCGTCCGGGTGGTCGACTACACCGTGCCCGACCGCAAGGGCGAGCACATCCGGCTGATCACCAGCATCCTCGACCCGGCCGAGGTCACCGCCGAGGAACTGGCCCGTTGCTACCACGACCGCTGGGAGGCCGAGACCGGTATCGATCAGCTCAAGACACACCTGCGCGGGCCGGGCCGGATCCTCCGCTCCCGCACCCCCGAGCCGGCCTATCAGGAGATCTGGGCCTACCTGCTCACCCACTGGGCGTTATGCACGCTGATCTGCACCGCCGCCACCACGGCCGGGCTCGACCCCGACCGGATCAAGTTCCTGGGCACCGTCCGCATCGTGCGCCGCTCGGTCACCGACCGCGCGGCCTTTCCCCCTGAGCCGCCCGACGCCTCCTGGACCCGGGCTCTCCACCAGGTCGCGCACCGACGCAACGTCAACCCGCGCCGCCGACACCGCTCCTATCCACGAGCCGTCAAACGCTCACGCCGCAGCAGCTACCGTGAACGCCGCCCATCGGACAAGGGGATCCGGTACGCGGGTCCACCGACCGTCGCGCTGTTGCCCACCCCCTCGGCCACCCAGCGAGGACCATGATCATCCTCTATCTAAACGGCATTGGGCTCAAGCGCGCCGTCGCCAACTTCTACGCCCCCGATGTTGATGCCTTGGTCCGCATCGTCAAACGCAAGCTGAAGAAGATCCAGTACCGGCCCCATCTGCTCACCGGATGCCTGGCCGGGACCGGCCTGACGATCGAGCCGAGGTGATGCCGTCACCTGCCTCTACGCATTCAACCTGTGTACTCAGGGTGGGGAGGGCTCTTCGGGCGGAATTCCGAAAAACACAGTGACGCCGCATCAGCAGGGCGCAATGCAGCGCATGATTGTGTCAGGTCTGACGAAAAGCGGTAGCGGATGCAGGACCTTGCATGACAGTGAGTTCGAAGGGCCGAGGGCCCTGATCGAGTCGGACCAGAGTGTCAGGCGTTCTTGGTGATCACTTCGTACAGCTCGTCGCCAGAGGGAATCGGCTGATCAGAGGAAAAATCCACGACCCATAGAGCCACTTGCTTGAGCGGTATATACGTGGCGAAACTCTCCGTCTGAATCACGGCAATCAGACGTTCACCTCTGCGCCAAACGGCATGCAGCCATCCGCCGATGCCGTGAACGCCAAGTTTTGCGGGAGGACCCAAGGTTTTCTGTACGAGCCACCGCCCATCTCGCCATGCCTGACTGTACTCTTCGCCATCTCCGGTCATGTCGACCTGCCATCCTGACTCTGCTTCGCGAAGCTCTCGAAAGAACCGGAAGTCCGGGTCGGTTGGATCGTTGTCGGCTAGATAGCAAAGGGCGGAAGGAATGTGAAAACTCAAAATTCTACCAGAATCGGGATCCGGTACGGCATAGATAGTTCTATCGCCTAGCCTGATTCGTCCATCCAGATCCTCGAAGAGCCTTTTGGAGAGAGGGTCTGTCGAGCCCCATTCCACGCCTTTGGTGTGGAAAAAGGTGTCAACTTCTTCCACGTTCCACTCTAGGTCGGCGAGTTGGAGTGCAAGGTCGAGGATCGATTGATCTAGCCGCATAACTGCTATTGACATGTGGAAATAATAGCAGCAAAGGCGGGGCATCGCAACCGACAGGGTTGCGATGCCCCTGGCTGTCATCCGAACGCTGCGTCCATTCGCGCATTCGTCTCGGCAATCGCTTCCTTGGCGAGCGCCTCCTTTACAGCTTTTTTCAAATCTCTAACGGCTTTTCTGCGCGTCGCGCCCTTCGGGTTGTACTGGAAGCTGTATGTGACCTTCGCGTTCTTGTACCTTCCGATCCACTTGTCGCATTGAAAGTCGCAGGGGCTGTACTCCGTATAAATTCTTCTGACATTCGCGTCTGGAATGCCCAGTTCCTCAAGCTCCATTCTGATGATCTTTTCGGCATGCCGTCCTTTGCTGACTCTGCTGATGGTCCGAATGTTCCCGTCGAGATCTACATATTCCCAGACGGAAACGTTGCGGCCACCAGTAATGCCCTCGGACTTCCGGAATTCAATAGCCTTTTTGCTGAGGCCGGCGCCGTAGTCGATCTGGCCTTCGAGAGCTTCTTCCTCCGCGTTGGAGAGATGCTGTCTAGGCTTTACGCTGCTGCCCTTGGAAGCGGGCGTGTTACCCTTACTCGTGGTCTGAGCCTGCCGCCAGCGAATATTCGCAAACCGGTCAGCTCCATCCGCCATGGCCGCAGCTCCGACAGCTGCTGCTGCCACTCCGCCTACGACCGCCCAGCAACTGCCTCCTGCCGCCGGAGCCGTCAGCGGGCACGCTGCGGCACCTACAACAGAGATGCTTATGCCTTCGTATGCTGCGTATGCGCCTAGAGCCATTTCGCCTGCGCTCAGAGCGGCATCGCGAATATTATCCCTGTTGTTATCGAGCCAGCTCGCCGCGCTGTCCCAGAAATCGTGCCCATCTATTTCGATCCCGCCAATGGGGTTCCCGCCAGCGAAGGTGTAGCGATTGCTGGTCCATGGATCCAGGCCCAGGGCTAGATCATCTAGGGCTCCGTTATAGGAGTCGAGGCTGAGGAAGCGGTTGAGGCCCGGGTTGTAGTCGCGGAACCCCATGTCGTACATGCCGGTGGAGTTGTCCCAGCGCTTGGCGTTGAAGCGGTAGGGGTTGTACTCCTCCTTGGCGGTGGGGTCCACGGGGTCGGGCTTGTCGACGCCGGTGAAGAGCTTGTCGTCGTTCTTGCCGTAGGCGGTGTAGCCGTAGGTGGCGCGGGTGTCGCCCGTGTCCGCGGTGATCTGTTCGACGTCGGTGTGCGGGTTGTAGCCGTAGTAGGAGGACTCCTCCGAACTGTCGGCCTTGATCTTCACCTGGGACAGGCGCTCGCCCCAAGGTGAGTACTGGAAGGATTTGGTGAGCTTGCCGGCCACTTCTTCGTCCAGGACCTCGCCGGAGAGGCCGAGGTAGGAGTAGGTGGTGGTCTTGGCGGAGGCTGTGCCTTCCTTTTCTGTCTTAGTGGTCGTGCGGTCGAGCGGGTCGTAGGTGTAGGTAGTTACCGTTGAAGTGGCGCCGTCGGTGCCGAGTTTTTCGTGTTTGGTGACGTGGTCGAAGCCGTCGTAGGTGTACTTCTCCCAGGTCTTGCCGCCGCCCTGGATGGTGCGCAGCCGGCCGTAGGGGTCGTAGGTGTAGGTCGATGTCTGGCCGTTGGTGACCGAGGTCATCAGGCGGTTGCGGTCGTAGGTGAAGGTGGTCTTCTTGCCGAGGACTTCCTCCTCCCACACGTTGCTGTTGGGGTCGTGGGAGTAGGTCTCGGTCTCGGCCGTGCCGCCGCCGGTCGGGGTCTTGACGGTCTTGGCGATGCGGTCGCGGGGGTCGTAGGTGTAGGCGTAGGTGTTGTCGAGGTAGGCGCCTGGGTTGTCGGCGTTCTGAATCTTGGCGTGATCGCTGGCCCGCTGCAGGTTGCCCTGGTATCCGATGGTGTGCTCGGCCACGATGGCGGCGTTGGGCTTCTTCTCCACCGAGTGGCGTAGGACGCCGGACAGGAAGTAGTCGTAGGTGACGGTGTTGTTGTTGGCCTTGGTCTCGCTCTGGCGTTCGGCGCGCGGGGTGTAGGTGTAGGCGGTGGTCTTGGGTGACGGGTCGGTGGCCGTCTTCTTGTTGACCACCTGGTTGACGAGGTCGCGCACGTCGTAGCCGTAGGTGGCCACCGTCTTGTCATGGGTGCGGACGGTGACGGCGCTGTTCTCGTTGTAGTCGTAGGTGGTGGTGTTCTTCAGGACGCCGTCGAGCTTTTCCTGGATCTTCTCGATCTGGTTGAGGTTGGTGTAGGCGATGTCCCACAGGTCGATCTTGGCGGTGGGGGAGTTGTCGTCGATCTGGGTCAGGTTCGCGTTGACGTCGTAGGTGTAGGAGAAGTCCTTCTTCTCGGTGTCATTGGCGCCGCCGGGGTCGCGGACGAGCTTGACGGCGTCGGCGACGACGGTGCCGTTGGCGGCGTCGGTGAGGGTGATGCTGTGGGCGGTGCCGGCGGTGAAGGTGTAGGAGCCGAGTTCGACCCAGGTGCCGGCGTTCTTGGTCTGGTCGACGACCACGTCAGCGGTGCCGCCGTCGTGCTTGACGGTGTATTTGGCGTTGGTGGCGGTGGCGCCGGAGGGGTACTGGACGGCGACCTTGTAGGTGCCGGCGGTGGGGGTGGTCAGGTTCCAGGTGAAGCTGCTCTGGCCGGTGCCGGCCGGAGCGGTGGCGTAGTCGTAGCCGACGAACCCGGTGGAGGCGGCGACCTGCGGGCCGGCGATGTTGGAGGCGGAGGCGCCTGAGGTCGGTGTCCAGGAGCCGGTGGCGACGACCTGGCCGGTGTCGGAGTTGTCCTCCAGCACGACGTCGAGGCCGAGTGGGACGCCGTTGTCGGAGTGGGTCTTGAGTTTGCCGTCGGGGTAGTAGTCCCAGTCCAGCGCGCGCTGGGAGGAGCCGCCCGCGGAGGTGACGGTGCGGTTGGTCTGCAGGCCCAGCTTGTTGTAGTCGTAGGTGGTCTTGATGTCCCACGGGTCGGTGGTGGTCCTGGACCAGCCGTTGTCCCAGTAGGTCATCTTGGTGATGTTGCGGATGGTCTGCCCGTGGGAGGGCGGCGCGGAGATCTCCTTCAGCTGGGAGACCTCGTCGTAGGCGTAGGTGACGCTGTCGGGCTGGTTGTAGACCGGGTCGTCCTTGTCGAAGGGGTAGATCTCCTCGACCGGCCTGTTGAGCTTGTCGTACTTGGTTTCGGCGATGAAGTCGGTGGGGTCGTCGGCGGTCTCCACGCCGCGCGGGGTGATGGTCTTGGTCTTGTTGCCGACCTGGTCGTAGGCGTACTGGGTGGTGATGTACTTGATGTCGCCGTCGACGTTGGCGTGCGGGACCTTGGTCTCGATCACGGCGCCGCGCTTGTCGTACGTCGTGATCGTCTTGTTGTTCTCTTGGTCGGTCTGCCCGACCACAAGCCCGTCCAGGTCGTAGTCGACCGAGGTGACGAAGCCGGCCGCGTCCTTGGACGTCTTGACCTGGTGGTTGAGGTCGTAGGTGTAGGTGGCGGTGTAGTCGGCGGCGTCGGCGGTGGCGTTCTTGCGGGGGTCGATGACCTTGGTGGTGTTGCCGACGTTGTCGTACTCGTAGGTGATCTTGTGCTGGTCGGCGTTGAGGACGTCGGTCAGCTGGTAGATCGGGTCGTAGACGTAGGTGGTGGTGAAGTCGGTCGCGGTCGCGCCGGCCAGGTTGCCCTTCGGCTCGGTCTGGGTCTTGAGGTTGCCGGCCAGGTCCCAGGTGAAGGTCGCCTTGCGCTCCGGGCTGGTGTCGCTGTCCTTGGGCAGCAGCGATTCGGTGAGCTGGTCGGCCGCGTCATAGGCGGCGGTGGCCACGGCGCCATTCGGAGCGGTGGATTTGGTGATGTTGTCGTTGCGGTCGTAGACCGGGGCCGGGGTGACGATGAAGTCGTTCTTGTCCTGGTCCTTGGGGACCTTCGACTCCAGCGGACGCTTGAAGACGTCGTAGGTCTGGGTGGTCTTCTTGCCCAGCGCGTCGGTGACGGACAGGACGTTGCCGCGCACGTCGTAGACGGTGGTGGTGACGTTGTTGTAGGCGTCGGTGATGGTCTTGGGGTAGCCGGTCGGGTCGTAGTCGCCGAACGTGGTGGGGTTGGTGTTGGCATCCGTCGACTTGAGCAGCTGGCCGTAGCCGTCGTAGTCGTACTTCGTGGTGTAGTCGTCGACTGTCGCGGTTTCGACGCCGAGCGGGTCGGTGACCGTTTTGAGGTTGCCCTTGGCGTCGTAGCCGAACTTCCACTTGCGACCTTCGGGCGAGGTCTTCTCGATCAGGTCGGCGACGTAGCCGTTCAGGCCGGTCTGGTAGACCAGAGTGGTGGGGGTGGTCCCGTTCTTATTGGCCTCGGCGTCCTTCAGCTCCAGCGGGTACCCGGTCTTCTGGTCGAAGGCCCACGTCGCGTACGCCTGGTTCGCCTCGGTCAGCTTGACGACGTTGTGGTCGGGGTCCCACTGCAGACTCGTGGTCTCGTTCTTGGCGTTGGTGATCGACTCAGGTCTGCCGTAGGCGTCCAGCACATACTTGGTCGGGTGCTGGAGCGGGTCGGTGACCGTGGCGTTGATCACGCCGCCTTGCGGGCCGTCCGGGTCGACGTAGTCGAACTTGGTCACGCCGTCGAGGCGGTCCGTGAGGGTTTCGATCTTCCACAGGTCCTTGGGGTCGACCGGCGCCTCGTAGTACTTCAGGTCGGTGTCGTTGCCCCGGGGGTCCTTGACGCTGACGAGCTTGACGTTCTTGTTGCCCTGGGTGGCGTCGTAGCGGAACCGGAACGTTTTGGCCTGTTCGTCACCGGCACCGTCGATCATCCGAGCCATCAGGCCCTTGTCGGTGTAGTCGAAGGTGACCTTGCGACCGGCGATGTCGGTGATCGACTCGACGTTGTCGATGATGTGCGGGTTGGTCAGCTTGGTGTCGTCGACCGGCTGCCAGGTCGTGTCGTCGATGTAGGTGTAGTTCTGGCCCTTCTTGTAGTACGAAAGGCTCAGCGTCTTACGGCCGGTGGCGTCCGTGATGTACTGCAGGAACTTGGTGGGCTTGTTGTTGGAACGGCGCCGTTCGTAGGTGAACGACATGGTGTTGCCGTTCTTGTCGACGATCGCCGACTGGAAGCCCTCGTCGTCGAAGAAGAACTGAGTGCGGTCGGGCTTGGTGAACACCCACTGACGCAGCGGGTCGGTGCTGCGGCGGGTGGGATCGTCGGGGCGGGCGACCTGTTGCAGGTACAGGTGCACGCCGCGCGGGTTCTTGTAGGCGCAGGTGGAGGGGTTGCAGGTGGAGGTGTCGGTGCCTTCGGGCAGCGTCCACACGTGTGTGGTGCCGTCGCCGTCGGTCAGCCGCACCTGGGAGGGCCAGTCCTGGCCGGGTGGGTGGAACTGCAGCTGCGAGCCCAGCTTGGCCAGTGTCGAGGTCTGCAGCGACCAGCCGTAGCCGAGCGAGGCCGTGCTGGTGTCGAGGCTGTTGTAGGTCATGCGGGCGAACGTCTGCGGACCGCGCGAGGGGTTGGAGAAGGCGTTGTAGCTCCACACCACGTTCCCCGCGTACGGGTTGACCAGCGCGGTCGTTCCGGCGCCGGTGTTCTTGCCGGTGTAGGCGTAGAACTTCTCCAGGCCGAGCAGGTCACTGGTCGGGGAGTCGACGCGGATCTGTTGGGGTAGTTCGGGCAGGTGGTGGGTGGCAGACTTCCAGTTGTTGGTGACGGTGTCCTGCACGTCCCATACCAGCACCGCGCCTTCGGCCAGGTTCGTGCTGCTTGCGGTGGGAGCCTTGACGGTGGCGTAGACCACGGTCGACTCGCCCGGCGCGAGACTGGTCGGCAGTTGCTTCCTGAGCTGGTTGTCGGCGGTGGAGATGTCGGTGCCGTCGGGCAGTTGCCAGTGGTAGGAGACTGCGGTGGAGGCTGCTGTCCAGGTCTCGGCGGTGGTGTTGGTCACCACCACCGGCAGTTCACGGCTTTCGCCCGCGTTCAGCCGCTCCGGCGTGCCGGGCACGTAGAACGCCGAGGACCCGGAGGTCTTCTCCGCGTACTCCACCCGCAGGCGGGGCCGCAGCACGCTTTCGTCGGCCTCGGTGGCCAGGAAGGAGGCCGACTGCTTGGCCGTACCGGCCTCGTTGGCGACCTTGACCAGCAGGCCCTTGTTGCTTGCCGGGTCACTCACCCAGGCCTTCGCGGCGTCGGTGACAGTCCATCGCCGCCACCCCGGAGTGGCCGTGACCGCGGTGACGGTGCCGAGCGCGGCGGCGTCGAAGTCGCCGCCCGCCGTCGTCCACGGATTGGTCCACGTGGCTGTCTCGTCGAAGGTCTTGGTCAGCTTGTGCGCGGTGAAGCTCGCCCCCGACCCGGTCGAGGTGGCCCCCCACAGGGACAGCGTGGTCTGGCTGATCTGCGCATCGGCGGGGATTTCGGCGGCGAAGTCGTCGAACTTCACGACCGCGCGGGTATTGGCTTGGGCGGTGGCGGTGTTGCCGACCTGCAGCCGTTTTTGGCCGAGCATCACGTCATGGGCGATGGACGGCTCGCCGGAGGCCAGGGTGGTGTCCGCCGACCCGTACAGCGTTTTGGCGATCTTGCCGGGGCGCGGCAGGATCACCGTCAGCTCCTGGGACGGCGAGCGCTGCCCGTTCTTCAGCACCGCGGTCACCCAGTAGGTGGCCTCGTGGACGTAGGAGGGGTCGGACACCGCATCGGGGTCGCCGCCGCTGGAGGTGTCGGTGTAGGAGGTGATGTCGGTCGGCAGCGTGGTGACCAGCTCGTCGCCCAGGCTGGAGGTGCCGTTGCCGAGCTGACACCCGGACGGGCAGTGCCGGTACAGCTCGTAGCCGACCAGGTCATCGGCGTCGTTGCCGGGGGTGGGGTCCTGGTAGGCGGTCCAGGACAGCGACGCACCGACCGAGGTGGCCGTGGTGACCGGCTTGAGTGTCACGCTGGGGGTGCCGTAGGTGACCACCAGCTTGGGGAAGTTGACGGTCTCGCCGGTCATGCCGTCGCCGCCGTAGACGTCGGCGGCGGCCTCGTACACCGGCCCGCCGACCTTGCCGGTGGTGGACTCGTCGGCCGCCTTGAGCATGAACCCGGGAGTGTCGCCCTCGCTGGTCATCCACTTGTTGACCACGCCGGTGACGTCGAAGGAGTGCCAGCGCGACAGCTCGCCCGGGTTGCGCGTCACCGTCGCCGCTGCCGTAGTGGCGACGGCGGGCTGGTTGTTCCAGGTCACCAGCCACGAGTCCCAGTCGCCGGTGATCTCCCGCGCCTCCACCGTGACCGGCCCGGCCTCGCCCAAGGCCTGGTCGAAGTAGGTCTCCAACCTGGCCTGGTCGACCTGGGTGCCCAGCGGCATCGGCAGGTTGAAGTGCAGCAGCGCCCGGTTGATCGCGCCCGCGCTGGTCTTGCCCACCGGCAGGTTCCAGGCCTCATCGAAGTTGGTGCTCTTCTTGGCCGAGTCGATGTAGGTGTCGGTCGCCTCGGCGGCCTCCGGCTGGATGCGGATGGTCGGGTCGATCACCACCGGCCACTTGCGATCCGGCGCCGCCAGCCAACCGGCATCCGGAGCCAAGGTGATCGTCGCCTCGTCGCCCTGCTGCTGGACGGTTTGGGTGACCGCGTCGCTGGAGCGCTTGCCGTACGGAGAGGCGGCATCCGCCTCAGCGTCAATCATGAACGGCTTCGGGATCGTGAACGCCGGCGTTCCGTCCTCACCGAGGAAGGCGATTGACTCGTCCGGCTGCTCCTGCGCCGTCAGGCCGCCGGTCTTGACGGTGAATGCGAACGACGTTCCCGCCGCCGGCGCCTTGGACAAGGCCAGGTACTCCTTCACCCCCTCCTGGGTGACCTTGTAAACCAGGTCAGCACCGTCCCACACGCTCGGATAGGTGACGGTTGAGCCGTCGACTTTCGGCGTGAGCGGGCGCGCCGCACCCGGTACGCCGAGCGTGAGCTGATGTTCGCCGATCTTGATCCGGACCAGCTTGTCGGACTTGTCGCCGAAGCGGGTGCCATAGCCCGCCTTGTCATTGCCGTGGACGAACCCGTCCTCCGAGTTCGCTTCGATCCGGGTGTCGATCGGCTGCCAGTTGCCCTTGCTGTCCTGGTAGGAGACAGGGCGAGTGGAGACTTCGGCCTGCAGACGCCCGTCCTCCAGCTCGTACACGCTGGCGAATCGGGAACGCTTGCCGGGCACCTCCTTGACCCGTTTACCAGGGGGTGCCGCTTGTTTCCGCTGGGCCGCCTGTGAGGTGTCGCGGCCGGGCAGGGTGATTGGCCGCGTGGACGGGCGGGTCTCGCCCTCGGGGTCCTCCGTGAACCAGCCGGCCACGGTGGAGCTGGCCCAGGAGGTGAATTGAGACACCAGGCTGGGCGTGGTCGGCGATGAAGGCGTTTCTGCGAGGGCCGGAGTGGTTGGCGTGAGTGATGCCAGCAGTGTGAGAGCGGTCAGGGAAGCCGGCATGTTCCGCCACCGTGAACGGCGGCGGCGCCCCTGCGTCTCAGGGGATCGTTTTGGGGATAACGGTGACAACGAGGCACTCCAGTCCAGACAGGCCAGCAGAGGCTACCGAGAAGGGCGGGATAAAGATCGGCGGAGCAAAACATCCGCATCACGCCACAAATCGGGACATCTGGTCAATAATCACGCCGAGTGATTAGGGGCGACTTTCGAACACTCGCTCCCGCTCGCAGCGAGCGGCTCTCTCGCTGGCGTGATCCGCTACGAGCGGACCGCCTTGTCGACTCGCGGTCAATGTGACGGTGCGTAAACACCGCAGATCACGGAAGAACCTGACACAAGGCTGGAAATCTCCGACTCCCAGCAACTTCACAGCTAACTAACAAGCAGACCGAATTACCAGATCACAGCCACGCCTAACCTCTTGACGTGCGCCTGCGTCCCATGCGTAGATCAATGCGGTCTCGCGCCGCACGAAAGGGTCAGGCATGGGGTCGCGTCCGAGATGCAGTGTAAAAGGGAACGAGCGTAGGTTGCCGTGCTGAACCGTCCAAAGTTCGCACTACGCAAGGACCTACGCTCGTGGCACGCACACTACCGCCCGTTCAGGCCATCCGCGCCGAGATCGACGCCCTGTTCGCCGAAGGCCGTGACCTGGTCGAGGTCATCGAGGACGTCGCCCGGCTCGGCGCCCGCCTGATCATCCAGACCGCCGTCGAGGCCGAGGTGGACGCTTTCCTCGGCCGCGCCCGCTACCAGCGCGCCGCCGCCGTCACCGGCAGCGGCGAAGAGGAGACCGTGGTACGACCTGGCCACCGCAACGGGCACTGCCCCACCACCATCAAGACCACCACCGGAGCCGTCACCATCGCACGGCCCAAGCTGCGCGGCACCACCGAGGCGTTCGCCTCCCGCCTGTTCGGCACCGGCGTGACCCGCACCAACGCCCTGGAGACCCTGGTCATCGCCTCCTTCGTGCGTGGCTTGTCCGTGCGCGACGTCGAAGGCGCCCTGGCCGATGCCCTCGGCCCCGAGGCAGCACTGTCGAAGTCGACGGTCTCGACCATCTGCCAGGCCATCGTCGCCGAGTACGACGCCTGGAGCCGGCGCGACCTGACCGGCATCGAGCTGGACTACCTGTTCCTGGACGCCAGCCACTTCAAGATGCACGACGGCCAGCGCGCCGAGCCGGTGCTGGCCGCCTGGGGCATCACCACCGAGGGCAAACCCGTCTTCATCGGCCTGTCGGCCGCCGCGGCCGAGTCGACCGACGCCTGGCACGACTTCCTAACCGACCTGGCCATCCGCGGGCTGCGTCCGCCGCTCCTGGTCATCTCCGACGGCGCGCCCGGCCTCATCGCCGCTGCCGAGCAGGCATTTCCCCGCTCGCTGCGCCAGCGCTGTGTGATCCACAAATGCCGCAACGTCCTGTCGAAGGTCAGCGCCGGCGACCAGGCCGAGGTCAAGGCCGCCTTCTGGAACATCTTCGACACCAGCAGCCTGAACAACGACGGCACGGAGATCGAGCCCGGCCCGGCCCTGGTGGCCTGGGTACAGGCCCGCATCGACGCCTTCGCCGAGACCTGGGGCGGACGCTACCCGGCCGCGGTCAAGAGCCTGCTGACCGACCGGCAGAGCCTGACCACCTACCTGCGCTTCCCGCCCGAGCACCACAAACGCATCCGCCACTCCAACTTCATCGAGCGCACCTTCGGGGAGACCCGCCGCCGCGTCAAGGTCATCGGCCGCTTCCCCGGCGAGACCTCCTGCGTCTCCCTCGTGTGGGCGGTGCTGGACCGGGCCGCGCGAGGCTGGCGCGGCTTCGCCATGACCAGCAAGGGCCTGCGCATCCTTCAAGACCTGCGCCGTGCCCTGCTCCACCCGCCCGCCCAGCTTCGCCCGACCAGCACCACGACGGCCGAGTCGACACCCGACACGGTGGCCGCCTAAGATCGCTCCACGGCACCTACCTCGTTGAGCCTTTTACACCGCTCCGAAGACGCGACCCAGGCATGGCACCACGTCACCTCATCGGCCGTGACGCCGGGCCCCTCACCAATGCCAGCCCACCAAAATCCTCCCCCGGAAGTCCCTCAACCTCTCGCCCTGGATTCCGGACCTGGTCGCCACTATCCCTGGCCCGGACTCCATGCTTCGGGCAACGCGGGTCCGAATGCTGACAGCCGCCTTGACGAGCACAGGCGTCTCGTGGCTAGATCGAGCCGATTCCAAGAGATCGACAGAAGGGATCAGGATGGCATCGATCGGACAGCGCTCTCTCACGTGACAGCGCAGTCGTCTTCGCTGCCTCCCAAACGCCGTCGTCTTCCCGCATCACTCCTAAAGATCACCATCCTGTCAGCGGGCATTCTGTCCCTGGCTTTGGCCGCCATCGTGATCGGCCTTCCTGGCTTTCCCACCCCCTGGACCTGTTCGACACGCCCCACGACAGCGATGGCGCGGCTCCACCTGCAGCCGCGTGTCAATCCCCTCAAAGCGTAGAGACGGTCCTATGCCACAGCAGCCCTCAGCAGGGCCATTGACGCTTGCCTCTTCTCGATCATGTGACGCTCGAATGTGACGGGCGGAAGCCCATCGTTGGCACTGTGCCGCCGCCTGACGTTGTAGAAATCGGTGATCCAAGTCGCGATCTTCAGCCGAGCCTCCGCCCGCGTCCGAAAACGCTGCCGGTGCACGTACTCAACCTTGAGCGTGCTGTTGAACGCCTCCGAGGCGGCATTGTCGAGCGCACATCCCACCCGGCCCATCGACTGCACCACTCCATGCGTACGGCATTCGGCCTGGTAGCGGGCGGCAGTGTACTCCGACCCGCGATCCGAGTGAAAGATCACCCCGTCCACGTCGCCGCCCCGGGTCGCGACCGCCATCTGCAGCGAAGCGACCGTCAGCGCCGCGTCGTGATGCTCCGACATCGCATAACCGAGCAGCCGGCGAGAGAACAGATTCTCGACCGTGGCCAGGTACAGCGGCCCCTCGTCGGTGTCGATCATCGTGCCATCGCCCACCCACAGCACATCAGGCGCGACCGCGGTGAACTTCCGTCCGACCAGGTCCGGCGCCGCCACTCGCTTGCCCTGCCGGGTCAGCGACCTGCGCTTCTTCGGCGGCCGACTGGCCAGCCCGAGCTCGGCCATCCTCGACGCCACGGTGTTCTCCGACACCTTCCAGCCCAGCTCGTGCAGGTCCTGGGTGATCCAGGGCGAGCCATAGGTGCCGCCCGAGGCCTCGAACAGGCGCTTGATCTCTTCATCCAGCCGCCCGCCGCTGCTGCCGCGCCGTCGGGCGGCCTGGCCGATGCGTCTCCGCCACTTGTAAAACCACGGCTGCGAGACGCCCAGCGAACAGCATGGTCAACGCCATGATCGGTCTTCTGGGAGCAGATGAAGGCCGCCACGCTCACCGGCCCATCGCCTCTTTGACCCACAAGACCACCGAACGCTTGAGGACATCACGCTCGTCCTCCAGCTGCTCGCGCTGCTTCTCCCAGGCGGCCTTCTCCCGGGCATGCTGCTTGACCAGCTCGGCCTTCTCCCGCCGCAGCCGGGCCAGTTCCTCCGCCGCCGATTCCTTCAGCGTCGTACTCCTCGTGCCGTTGCCGCCGTCCTGGCCGGCGGCGTGCCGGTCCATCTGCACCCAGTTGTGCAGCGTGTAGGCGTTGATACCAAGATCTTTCGCGACGTGCGCGACGGGCTTGCCGGTCTCCTTGACGATGCGCACCGCACCCGCCCGGAACTCCGGTTCAAACCTACGCCTGGTGCCTCCCACGACCCAACCTCATCTGAGGGCGATTCGAGAGTCCATGCCTGTGATATCGCAGTGTGGTTGAGTGAATCTGTAGCGTTATGCCTGCCTGGTGGGCGTGGGTGTGCTGGGATGGCGGCGTGACTGAGCGCAAGCCATACGCGAGCGACTTATCCGATGAGCGGTGGGCCCTGATCGAGCCGGTCATCACGGCCTGGAAGGCCGTGCACCCCTCGGTCAGCGGCCACCAGGGCAGATACGAGATGCACGAGATCGTCAACGCCCTGCTATACCAGAGCCGCACCGGCTGCCAGTGGAACATGCTGCCCCACGACCTGCCACCTCGTAGCGCAGTGGTCTACTACTACACCGCCTGGCGCAGGGACGGCATCGACAAGACCATCCATGACCTGCTGCGGTTTCAGGTCCGGGAGAAGGCGGGGCGATTCGAGTTGAAGGCGTGATGTCGTCCAGGGTCGCGTCCTCGGAGGACACTGTTGGCGAATGCGGTTCTAGTGCGGTCGTAGCCGGGCGAACGGGGAGATCCTGGTTTTGGCCAGCGGGGTTGCGGTCAGCCAGGCGTCGATGCGGATGAGGTTGATGGCTGCGGCGGTGAGCACATGCTGCAGGTGCGTCTTGTCCTGGCCGATGTAGCGGGATCGTCGCAGGCCACAGCAGCGTAAGGCTTGGGAGATCACCGCTTCGACGCCGGCGCGTTGCTGGTAGCGCCGCTGCCACGCAGTGGTGGATTGCGCTTGACGGGCTCGCCGTATGCTCTCGTGCTCGTCGCGGGTGCTCAGCGTCAGGGCGCGGGCGGCGCTTGCCGAGCGGGTGCACTGGGCGCGGACCGGGCAGGCAGTGCAGTGCCGTTGGTCGAAGTCGATGTGGATGGCGGGGTGTCCGGCGCGGCCGCGATGCGGTTTCCAGCGGATGCTGCGGTGACCTTGTGGGCAGGTGGCGTGCTCGGCGTCCCAGTCGATGGTGAAGTCGTCCAGGCTGAAGCCCTGTCCGGCTTTGGCCTGCCAGGAGACGTCCGGCCGGATCGGCCCGATCAGTTCGGTGGCGCCGGGGCCGGCCGCGGTGGTCAGGAGCTGGGCGTTGATGTAGCCGGTGTCGAGCAGATGCTCGCGGGGCGCCAGGTCGGCGCGGATGAGCGCGTTCTGGATGGCCGCGGTCATCTCCACGTCGGTGACGGTGGCGTCGGTGGTGGCCACGTGGGTGATCAGGTGGGGTGCGTCGGTGTCGCAGGTCTCGCTGTAGTGGACCTTGTAGCCGGTCCAGCCGATGCTGCGCTTGAGGCTGTGGCGTGCCTGGTCGTCGTAGGGGGAGGCGTTGCGCTGGCGCGAGGGCGGCAGATCCTTGGCATCGCGCAGGTGCATCTGGCCGTCGTCGGTGACGAACTGGTGGATCCAGGTGATCCGAAGCGCCTGCACGGCCGGGAGGTCGCGGAGTTGGCGGGGCGTGTCGGCGTGGTGGAGGGCCTGCAGCAGGGTGCGGCCGTCGTGCCCGGTCTGCTCGGCGTACGCGGTGCGCTCGGCCTTGTCCTGGGGCAGCCGGAAGTCCTCGATGCGTCGCGCGTAGCGGTCGAACCAGACCATCGGGACCCAGGCGGCCAGCCAGTCCGGTTCGGCCGTGGCGATGGCGTTGAGCGCGGCGCGCACATGTTCGGCGACGTTTTCCAGCCGGTTGAGCCGGCGGATCGCGGCCAGCACGTGAGTGGAGTCGGTGCGCTGCCGACCCGGCCGCTTCAGCAGGCCATGCTCGCGCAGCCGGTCCAAGACCAGGTCCAGCAGGTGTTCCGGGGCAGTGCCGGCGAACTGGCGGTCACGGAACTCACTCAGCACCGAATGATCGAATCCCGGATCGGTCAGCTCCAGCCCGAGCAGGTATTTCCAATCGATACGGGCACGGACGGCGGCTGCCGCCTGCCGGTCGGAGAGACTCCAGGAACTGCAGGACCGAGACGATCGCGAGCTGGTGCGGTGGCCAGGCCGGGCGGCCGCGCTGCGGGAACAGGTCGAGGAAGTCTCGGTCGGCGAACAGCGGACCGAGCGCGTCACGCAGACGCATGCACAGGCAGCCTTTGGGGAAAGCGCGGTGGGCGATCAGCTCCGTCTGAGCGGGGATCTCGCCCGGGACACGGGGATGAAGCGACATCTTGATCAGCCTTCACGATGCTGGTGGATGCACTCATCGTGCGCTCGGCGGGCCGATCAGCCCGGGCTCTTTGGCCAATTCGCCAACAGTGTCCTCCGAGGACGCGACCCGACCGCACTAGATGATCACCGCATTCGCCAACAGTGTCTCGGAGCGGTGTAAATAGCTCGACGAGGTAGGTGCCGTGGGTGGATCTTAGGCGGCCTCGGTGGTGGGTGCCAAGGCCGGGTCGTCGGTCGGGTGGAGCTGGGTGGGCGGGTGGAGCAGGGCTCGGCGGAGGTCGTGCAGGGTGCGCAGGCCCTTGCTGGTCATGGTGAAGCCGCGCCAGCCCCGCGAGGCGCGGTCCAGTACGGCCCAGACCAGGGACACGCAGCTGGTCTCGCCGGGGAAGCGGCCGATGACCTTGACGCGGCGGCGGGTCTCGCCGAAGGTGCGCTCGATGAAGTTGGAGTGCCGCACGCGCTTGTGGTGCTCGAGGGGGAAGCGCAGGTAGGTGGTCAGGCTCTGACGGTCGGTGAGCAGGCACTTGACCGCTGCCGGATAGCGGCCGGCCCACATGTCGGCGAAGGCGTCGATGCGCCGCTGCACCCAGTCGACGAGCTGCTGACCGACCTTGACGTCCTCGCCCAGCTCGGCGAGGTCGAAGATCTGCCAGTAGGCGGCCTTCACCTCGGCCTGGTCGCCGGCGCTGACCTTGGCCAGCACATTTCTAGCGCGATGCACCAGACACCTTTGGCGCAGCGAGCGGGCAAACACCTGCTCGGCGGCGCTGATCAGGCCGGGCGCGCCGTCGGAGATGATCAGCAGGGGTGGGCGCAGGCCGCGGGCGGTCAGGTCGGTGAGGAAGTCGTGCCAGGCGTCGGTGGATTCGGAGCCGGCGGCGGCCAGGCCGACGAAGACGGGCTTGCCTTCGGTGGTGATGCCCCAGGCGGCCAGGATCGGCTCGGCCCGCTGCCCGTCGTGCATCTTGAAGTGTGAGGCGTCCAGGAACAGGTAGTCCAGCTCCACCGCGGCAAGGTCGCGGCGGCACCAGGCGTCGTACTCGGCGACGATGGCCTGGCAGATCGTGGAGACCGTCGACTTGGACAGGGCGGCCTCGGGGCCGAGCGCGTCGGCCAGCGCGCCTTCGACATCGCGCGTCGACAGGCCGCGCACGAAGGAGGCGATGACCAGGGTTTCCAGCGCGTGGGTGCGGGTGACGCCGGTGCCGAACAGGCGGGAGGCGAACTTCTTGGTGGTGCCGCGCAGCTTCGGGCGGGCGATGGTGATCGGCCCGCTGGTGGTCTTGACGGTGGTCGGGCAGTGCCCGTTGCGGTGACCAGGCCGCACCGTCGTCTCTTCGCTGCTGTCTGCGGAGATGGTGGCGGCGCGTTGGTAGCGGGCGCGGCCGAGGAAGGCGTCCACCTCGGCTTCGACGGCGGTCTGGATGATCAGGCGGGCGCCGAGCCGGGCGACGTGCTCGATGACCTCGACCAGGTCACGGCCTTCGGTGAACAGGGCGTCGATCTCGGCGCGGATGGCTTGAACGGGCGGTAGTGTGCGTGCCACGAGCGTAGGTCCTTGCGTTGTGCGAACTTTGGTCGGTTCAGCACGGCAACCTACGCTCGTTCACTTTTACACCGCATCTCGGACGCGACCTCGAGCAACCGTTGAGTACCTTTCGGCGTTCGAACGCAGCCCGCCATCGCGACACGCTGACTGCCCGGCTCCGCCGCACGAGTGGCAGCCGTCCTGGCCGGATCAGGGCAAAGAGTGGCGGGCCAGATGTAGAAGTCGATACGCAGGCGGCATCTACGTGAGTTGACTTCTCTCCGAAGAACATGTGGCCAAGGCGTTCGGAACGCCACCCGTCCACGACCTGACGTGCCGGGCGGAGGCGGTGGGCTGGTGTGGATCACGGGTCTGTCCTTATGTCTATACAAAGAGTTGACATTGGGGTAGAACCGGGCCAAGCCTGTTGGTCTTGGAGGTGTCCTGTGAGACGTACCCCGATCGTGCTGGCCCTGCTGGGAGCGCTTGCCCTGACCGGCTGCTCATCTTCTGGCGGAGGGCAGAGCGGGCAAAGCGCCCCGGCCGCCGCGTCGCCGGCGCAACAAGGCGGGGGCGGCGCCAAGTACGCCGTCATCACCCACGGCGGCGCCGGCGACGCCTTCTGGGACGTGGTCAAGAACGGCGCCGAGGCCGCCGGCAAGCAGTACGGCGTGACCGTCACCTACCAGGGGGACGGCGACCCGGCCAAGCAGTCGCAGCTCATCGACCAGGCCGTGTCGGAGAAGGTGGACGGCCTGGTGGTCTCCATGGCCAACCCGGACGCGCTGAAGGAGTCGATCGGCAAGGCCGTCGCCGCGAAGATCCCCGTCGTGACGATCAACTCGGGGGCCGACTCCTCCAAGGCGTTCGGCGCCCTCACCCACGTCGGCCAGTCCGAGGACGTCGCCGGGCGCGGCGCGGGCGAGCAGCTCAAGGCGGCCGGCGTCACCAAGCTGCTGTGCGTCGTCCACGAGGCCGGCAACATCGGCCTCGACCAGCGCTGCAAGGGCGCCGAGCAGACCCTCGGCGGCACCGTCGAGCGGCTCCAGGTGGACATCGGCAACCTGGCCGACGTCACCTCCAAGGTCACCGCCAAGCTCCAGTCCGACAAACAGGTCAACGGCGTGCTGGCGCTCAACCCGGCGGTCGCCGTGGCCGCCAGGGACGCGATCAAGGACGCGGGCTCGCCGGCCAAGCTGGCCACGTTCGACCTGTCGGCCGACGTGGTGGACGCGGTCAAGGCCGGCGAGATCCTGTTCGCCGTCGACCAGCAGCAGTACCTCCAGGGCTACCTGCCCATCACGTTCCTGCACCTCTACACGGCCAACCTCAACACCGTCGGCGGCGGCCTGCCGGTCAACACCGGGCCCGGCTTCGTCACCAAGGACAACGCCGACCAGGTGGCCAAGCTGGCGGCGGCGGGCACCCGATGACGGCCACGGCGGCCGACGAGCGGGTCGCCCGGGTCGGTGTGGCGCGCCGGCTGCTCATCCGCCCCGAGCTGGGGGCGGTGGTCGGCGCGGTGCTGGTGTTCGCGTTCTTCGCCGCCCAGTCGGAGGTGTTCCGCTCGCCGGCCGGCATCGCCAACTGGCTGGACCCGGCCGCCACGCTCGGCATCATGGCGGTCGCGGTGGCGCTGCTGATGATCGGCGGCGAGTTCGACCTGTCGGCGGGCGTGCTGACCGGCACCAGCGGGCTGATCCTGGTCACGCTGGCCACCCGGTTCGGGTTCGACGTGTGGACGGCGATGCTGGCCGGGCTGGTGGTGGCGCTGGCCGTCGGGTTCGCCAACGGGCTCATCGTCACCAGGACCAGGCTGCCCAGCTTCATCGTCACGCTCGGCACGTTCCTCATGCTGCAGGGCGTCAACCTCGGCGTCACCAAGGCCATCACCGGCACCGTGCAGGTCGGCGGGCTGCGCCGGGCCGCCGGTTTCGAGGGGGCGAGCGCGCTGCTGGCCGGCACGATCGAGATCGGCGGCACCTCCTACCGGGTGGCGATCCTGTGGTGGCTGCTGGTCACCGCCGTGGCGACGTGGGTGCTCATGCGCACCCGCGCGGGCAACTGGATCTTCGCGGTCGGCGGCGACGAGCGGGCCGCGCGGGCGGTGGGCGTGCCGGCGGCCCGTACGAAGATCGCGCTGTTCATGACCACGGCGTTCGCCGCCTGGCTGGTCGGCTCGATCCTGGCGCTGCGCTACACCAGCGTCCAGGCCAACATCGGCATCGGCCAGGAGTTCATCTACATCATCGCGGCCGTGATCGGCGGCTGCCTGCTGACCGGCGGCTACGGCTCGGCCGTCGGCGCCGCGATCGGCGCGGTCATCTTCGGCATGGCCGACAAGGGCATCGTCTTCCTCGGCTGGGACGCCGACTGGTTCAAGTTCTTCCTGGGCGCGATGCTGCTGCTGGCCACGCTGGCCAACCGGCTGGTGCGCCGCTACGCCGAGGAGGTCCGGCATTGATCCTGGAGACGCGGAGGATCGGCAAGACGTTCGGGTCGGTGCTGGCGCTGCGCGAGGTGTCGATGGGCGTGGCGGCCGGGCAGGTGCTGTGCGTGCTCGGCGACAACGGCGCCGGCAAGTCGACGCTCATCAAGATCCTGTCGGGCGTGCACCAGCACGACACGGGCACGCTGCTGGTGGACGGCCGGGAGGTGCGCCTGGCGAGCCCGCGCGACGCCCTCGACCGCGGCATCGCCACCGTCTACCAGGACCTGGCGATGATCCCGCTGATGTCGGTGTGGCGCAACTTCTTCCTCGGCTCCGAGCCGCGCAAGGGCCTGGCCTTCGACGTGGCCAAGGCCCGGCGGGTGGCCCGCGAGGAGCTGCGGGCCATGGGCATCGACATCCGGGACGTGGACCAGCCGGTCGGGACGCTGTCCGGCGGCGAGCGGCAGTCGGTCGCCATCGCGCGGGCGGTGCACTTCGGGGCTCGGGTGCTCATCCTGGACGAGCCGACGTCCGCGCTCGGCGTCAAGCAGGCCGGGGTGGTGCTGCGCTACATCGCCCGCGCCCGCGACCGGGGCCTCGCCGTGGTCTTCATCACCCACAACCCGCACCACGCCTACCCGGTGGGCGACCGGTTCCTGCTGCTCAACCGGGGGACGAGCCTGGGCGAGCACGGCAAGGCCGACATCACCCCGCAGGAGCTGACCGCGCTCATGGCGGGCGGGGCCGAGCTGGAGGAGCTGGCGCACGAGCTCCGCCGCGAGTGAGGGGCCGGGCGGGCTTGGGGCGGAATTGACGGTTCCGGGCGGTCCGCTGGAGACGGGCGGAGGTACGACCACTTCGGCGTGCCGTAATCGAGAGCCCGGAGAGTCGCCCGTGACCACGATGATCAACAAGAAGGTCGTGCTGGAGCCGGCGGCGCGGGAGTTCGCCGAGGCGAACTCCAAGCGCCCCTTCATCTACGAGCTGCCGCCGGAGCAGGGGCGCGAGGTGCTGGAGAAGGTCCAGTCCGACCCGAACGTCCCCAAGCCGGACATCGACGAGGAGTGGATCCAGGTTCAGGGCGGCCCGACGGGCATCGTCCCGGTGCGCATCGTCAAGCCGCGCGGCGCCACCGGCACCCTGCCGGTGATCTTCTACATCCACGGCGCCGGCTGGGTGTTCGGCTCGGCCCACACCCACGACCGCCTGGTGCGGGAGCTCGCCGTGCACTGCGACGCGGCCGTGGTCTTCCCCGAGTACGACCGCGCCCCGGAGGCGAAGTACCCCACCCAGATCGAGCAGAACTACGCCGCCGCGCAGTGGGTGATGGAGCACGGCCGCGAGAAGGGCCTCGACCCGGACCGCATGGCCGTGGCCGGCGACTCGGTGGGCGGCAACATGTCCGCCGTGCTGGCCCTCATGGCCAAGGAGCGCGGCGACGTGCGGCTGCGCGGCCAGGTGCTGTTCTACCCCGTCACCGACGCGAACTTCGACACCGAGTCCTACCAGCAGTTCGCCACCGGCTACTACCTCAACCGCGACGGCATGAAGTGGTTCTGGGACCAGTACACGACCGACCCGGCGCAGCGCGCCGACAGCCACGCCTCGCCGCTGCGCGCCGGTGACGAGGAGCTGCGCGGCCTGCCGCCCGCGCTCGTCCTCAACGGCGAGGCGGACGTGCTGCGCGACGAGGGCGAGGCGTACGCGGCCCGGCTGCGCGAGGCGGGCGTGGACGTGACCGCGGTCCGGCTGGCCGGGATGGTCCACGACTTCGCGATGATCGACCTGCTGCGCGACACCAACGCCAACAAGGCCGCGATGGGCCTGGCCGTCCACGCGCTGCGGAACTGGCTGCATTCTTGATCTACCGGGTCCGGAGGCACGGCCGGGAGCTGCTGCGGAGCGGCCCCTTATTACCCGCCGCCGGCCGGGGCCAGCGGGCCCCGGCCGCCTCCAGGCCCGCCCAGGGGGTGGGGGAGCGGGGCCTGTCGTGGCATGCTCGTGGCAGCCGGAGGCCGGGCCGCGGGAAGGCCGGGCCGGAAGGAGGCACCGCCCTTGCCCGCCCACCCCGACGGCGGCCTGCTCGCCATCAGCGACCTGCACGTCTCCTACGCAGAGAACCGCGAGATCGTCGAGGACCTGAAGCCGCTCACCCCCGGCGACTGGCTGCTGGTCGCGGGCGACGTCGCCGACCGGCTGGAGGACATCGGCTGGGCGCTGCGGCTGCTCGCGGGCCGGTTCGAGCGGGTGGTGTGGACGCCGGGCAACCACGAGCTGTGGACCCCGCGCGGCGACCCGCCCGAGCTGCGGGGCGTGGCGCGCTACGAGCACCTGGTCGCGATGTGCCGCGAGCTGGGCGTCCTCACGCCCGAGGACCCGTACCCGCTGTGGGAGGGGCCGGGCGGTCCGGTGCGGATCGTGCCGCTGTTCCTGCTCTACGACTACACGTGGCTGCCGCCGGGCACCGCCTCCAAGGAGGAGGCGCTGGAGTACGCCCGCGGCACCGGCGTGGTCTGCACCGACGAGTACCTGCTGCACCCCGACCCGTACCCGAGCCGCGACGCCTGGTGCCGGGCCCGGGTGGCGGCCACCGAGGCCCGCCTCGCCGCCCTGCCCGCCGACGGCTTGCCGCTGGTGTTCGTCAACCACTACCCGCTGGTGCGCGAGCCGACGGACGTGCTGTGGTTCCCGGAGTTCGCGCAGTGGTGCGGCACCGACGCCACCCGCGACTGGCACCGCCGCTACCCGACCGCCGCCATGATCTACGGCCACCTGCACATCCCGCGCGTCACCACCTACGACGGGGTGCGGTTCGAGGAGGTCTCGCTCGGCTACCCCCGCGAGTGGCAGCGCCGCCCGCCCCGCGCCCGCCTGCTGCGCGACGTCCTGCCGTAGCGGGCGCTCAGGCGAGCGCCTGGGCGAGGGCGGCGCCGCAGGAGGCGGCGCCGAGACCGGCGACGATGCTGGCGGCCGCGTTGGCGACCGCGTGGAAGCGGGCGCCCTCCTCCAGCAGCCGCACCGTCTCGTAGCCGAGCGTCGAGTACGTCGTCAGCGCCCCGCAGAAACCGGTGCCGGCCAGTGCCATCACCGCGCCCTGGGCGGGCAGCGCGGCGAGGAAGGCGAGCAGCGCCGAGCCGGCGACGTTGACCGTGAGCGTCCCCCAGGGGAAGACGGTGTCGTGGCGGGCCTGCACGGCCCGGTCGGCCAGGTAGCGGAGCGGCGCCCCGACGGCCGCGCCCACGACGACGAGCAGCAGCGTCATCGCACCGCCGCCCGCGCCCCGGCGGCCCGGCGGGCCAGCCACATGCCGGTCGCGACGGCGGCCAGCGCGGCCGCCATCGTGCCGGCGAGGTAGACCAGCGCGGTCACCGGCGCGCCCGCGCCGAGCGTGCGCTGCACGTCCACCACGTACGTGGAGAACGTCGTGTAGCCGCCGAGCACCCCCACGCCGAGGAACGGCCGGACGAGCCGGTGCGCCCGCCGCACCTCGGTGATCACCACCATGAGCACGCCGATGAGCAGGCAGCCCGTGACGTTGACCGCGAACGTCGCCCACGGGAAGCCGCCCGGCGGGGCCGGCAGCGCGGACTGCGCGCCGTACCGGGCCAGCGCCCCGAGCGCGCCCCCGGCGGCGATGGCGGCCAGGACCGGCCAGTGCAGCTCGGCGCGCTGCGCCGGGACGTGGAGATCGACGTCCGGATCGATAGGGCGTTCGGTCACACAACCCTCCCCGTGTCAGAACAACTCAAGCCGGGAATTTCCCTAGAGATCTGGAAGCGCTCGGAGGCCCGATTGAGCACGAAGGACGCCCTCGCCCTTCTCGCAGGAGCCATCATCGCCGTTTCCTTCGTCGGCACCGCCAGGACGCCGCCCGCCACGGCGGCCAGCCCCCTGGGCAACGCCAGCGGCACGTTACCCGGTCTGGCTCCCATCATCTCCAACGCCGACAGGGCCCGGGCACGCGCCCTCATCCAGCGGCTCCCCACCCGGGGCCTCGGCTCCAACGCCGGCTACGAACGCACCCGGTACGGCGAGAACTGGGCCGACACGGCGAGCGGCGTGCCGTACGCGCGCAACGGCTGCCGCACCCGCGACGACCTGCTGGCCCGCGACGGCCGGGACGTGGAGTACCGCGCCGGCTCGCGCTGCGAGGTCGTGTCGATGACGCTGGAGGACCCCTACACCGGCCGGATCATCCACTGGCACAAGGACAACGCCGACGAGGTGCAGGTGGACCACGTGGTGCCGCTCAACTACGGCTGGCGGATGGGGGCGCCGCGCTGGCCGATGTCCAAGCGGCTCGACTTCGCCAACGACCCGCTCAACCTGCTGCCGGTGGACGGCGACGCCAACGAGCAGAAGGACGCCGCCGGCCCGTCGGGCTGGCTGCCGCCCCAGCGGCGGGTGCGCTGCGCCTACGTCACCCGCTTCGCGCAGGTCGCGGTGAAGTACGGCGTGCCGGTCACCCCGGCCGACAAGAAGGCGATGCTGGCCCAGTGCCGGTGAGGCGGCCGCTCAGCGCGGGTCGATCCACTCGAAGCCGTGGCCGAAGGTCTGCGCGGCCAGCACCCGCTGCCCGGCCGCGCTGGGGTGGAAGAAGTCCCACTTGCTGACGTGCTCCAGCGTGAACGGGTAGCCGAACACGGCGCCGCCGTCGGTGTCGCACTGCGGGCCGTAGGCGGCGCAGACCTCGGCCGCGGCCCGGTTGTAGGCCATCACCCGGGCGCGCACCCGGGCGCGGCGCTCGACGTCGGCCTTCTTCATCGACGACGGGTCGGCCAACATGGTGGGGCAGATGCGGCCGACGGTCCAGAAGGTGCGGGCCACCGGGTTGTCCTTGCCGGCCTGCCACAGCCGGCGCAGGTCGGGGATGCTGGCGAACAGCACCCGGGCCTGCGGCACCCCGGCGCGCAGCTCGGACAGCGCGGCCTCCAGCCGGCGGCGGTAGGTGGCGACCGGCGTCATGGCCTGCTCGGTGCGCACGCAGGCGTCGGTGGCGCCGATGAGGATCGTCACGTAGTCGGCCTTGGCCGCGACCGCCTTGCGCATCTGGCCGAGCAGGTCGGCGCTGGTCGCGCCGGGGACGGCGTAGTTGAGGTTGTGGCCCTGGAGCGTTCCAGACAGCTTCGACAGGCGGGTGTAGTGGCTGGCGACGGCGGTGTTGTCGCCCGCCGACCACGAGCGCGAGGTGCAGGAGACGTACCAGCCGCAGGCGTTGAAGCCGGTGGAGATGGAGTCGCCGAGGGCGGCCATCACCTCGGGGGCCGGCTGGGCGGCGGCGGCCTGGGCGGCCGTGCCCGAACCGGTGAGGACGACTGCTGCGGCGAGGACAGGGGCCAGGCGACCGATCATGGACATCAAGGTAGAGAGCGGGCCGGGTCCCGGCCATCATGTTCGGGGTAGCTCTGCCGTTTCGGGACCGACTTCATATGGCGGCTTGACAGGCCGAAGCCTGGCCGGGTTGCGGGCCGATCCACCGCGACATCCGGTTTTTCCCCGGTTCGCTTGCCGTAACGTGGCATTCACGGGGGTCAGAGTCGAACATGTTCAGGTCCCGCATAGCATGTCTTGAGTGAGTGTCGCGCTCGGAACAACCCGCCCGCTGCCGGTTCGCACCACACTGGTCGGCGATCCCGGCGACCTGCTGGCCTCCCTGCCCAGGTCGTCCCCTTACGCCTGGATCAGGAACGGTGAGGGGATCGTCGGCTGGGGGGAGGCCGCCCGCGTCGCGGTGCCGCCGGGCCCCGGCCGGTTCGCCTGGGCCCGCGAGTGGCTGGCCGGCGTGCTCGGCAGGGCCGAGATCGAGGCCGGGGCCGGGCCGGGCGGTGCGGAGCGCGTCCCCGGGTCCGGGCCCGTCGCCTTCGGCAGCTTCACCTTCGACGAGGACGCGCCGGGCTCGGTCCTGGTCGTGCCGCAGGCCGTGCTGGCCCGCCGGGGCGGCCGCGCCTGGCTGACCACGGTCGGCGACGCGCCGCTGGAGACCGTCACGCCGGTCCTCGACCCCGGCCGCATCAGCTACGGCGACGGCAGCCTCACCGCGCCCGAGTGGGAGCACGTGGTGGCCCGCGCCGCGGCCCGCATCCGCGACGGCGAGCTGGAGAAGGTGGTGCTCGCCCGTGACCTGGTCGCCACCGCCGAACGCGCCATCGACGTGCGGCTGCTGCTGGCGCGGCTGGCCCGGCGCTACCCCGAGTGCTACACGTTCTCGGTGGCGGGCCTGGTCGGGGCCACACCCGAGCTGCTGATCCGGCGCACGGGGCAGGAGATCGAGTCGCTGGTGCTGGCCGGCACCACCGCGCGCGGCACCGGCGCGGCCGACGACCTCGCGCGCGGCAAGGCGCTGCTCGCCTCCGCCAAGGACCGGCACGAGCACGAGTGCGCGATCGCCTCCGTCCGCACCGCGCTCGGGCCGCTGTGCTCGGCGCTGAAGACGCCCGACGAGCCCGAGCTGCTGGTGCTGCCCAACGTCCAGCACCTGGCCAGCCACGTCACCGGGCGGCTGGCCGACGGGGCGTCGGTGCTCGACGTGGTCGCCGCCATGCACCCCACCGCGGCCGTCGGCGGCACCCCCACCGACCTCGCCATCAAGGTCATCCGCGAGCTGGAGGGCATGGACCGCGCCGGCTACGCCGGCCCCGTGGGCTGGATCGACGCCCACGGCGACGGGGAGTGGGGCATCGCGCTGCGCTCCGGGCTGATCAGGGGGCGGCGGGCGCGGCTGTTCGCCGGCGGCGGCATCATGGGCGACTCCGACCCGGCCGCCGAGCTGGCCGAGGCGCAGGCCAAGTTCCGCGTCATGCAGTACGCGCTGGAGGGGTGAGCGCGCCCGCCCTCCTCCGCGCCGCGCCCGCCCTCCTCCTCGCGTCGCGCTCCTGCCGCCGGGCTCAGGCGCGGACGTGCACGTCCTCGCCGGGCTCCACCCGCGCGCGGCCGGCGGTCAGCGTCGCCACCCAGTCGGCGAACGCCGCCACCTCGTCCTCGCCGACCGCCACGCTGAAGGTGACCCGGTCGGCGTAGGCGACGTCCTCGACCGCGTACCGCGAGGCCCGCAGGTCGTTCTCCACCCGGCCGGCCTGGTCGTGCGCGACGGCCACGCGCACCCGCCTGGCCGGCACCATCCGCACCGGCTCGGCCCGGTCGAGGGTCTCGGTGACGGCCGAGCCGTAGGCGCGCACCAGCCCGCCCGCGCCGAGCAGCACGCCGCCGAAGTAGCGGGTCACCACCGCCACCACGTCGTTGTAGCCGCGGCCGGTCAGCGCCTGCACCATGGGCGTGCCGGCGGTGCCGCCGGGCTCGCCGTCGTCGTCGCCCTTCTGCACGCGCTGCCCGATGACGTAGGCCGAGCAGTTGTGGCTCGCCCCCGCGTGCTCGCGCCGCCGCTCCGCGATGAACGCCGCCGCCTCCTCCACGCTGCGCGCGGGCGCGACCGCGCAGACGAAGCGCGAGCGCCGCACCTCGGTCTCGTGTTCGACGGTGGTCAGGAGTGTGAGGTACGGGGCAGGCACATTCGACAGGGTATGCCCTAGCCTCCGGGGTGCCGCGAGCTACCATCTCCTTCAAGACCTCAGGGGAGGGTCTCATGGGAAGCTCCACGGAAACGTTCACGGACGTCGCCGACGACGTCATGCCCTTCGCCACCGCCGCCATCGGCGCGTACGGCGCGAGCGTGCTGGCCAAGACCAGCGAGCTGGCCGCCGACACGCCGGTCGCCCTCGGCACCCGGCTGCTGCAGCGGGTCTTCGGCCGCGGCGACGCCTGGTCGCGGGGCCTGGTCGCGCAGGTGGCGGAGGCCAAACCGGACGACGTGCCCGCGCACGCGGCGCTGCGGTCGGCGATCGTGGCGGCCTTCGGCGACGACCCGGCGCTGAGCCGGGAGGTGGCCGCGATGTTGCCGCGGTCTTCGGTGAGCGGCTACGGCCTCTGACCGCGCGGCGGCCCGTGTGCTGCCGGTGGAATCCGGCATAACGTTCATCGCATGAGTTATCGCGTCGCCATGGACATCGGCGGCACCTTCACCGACGTCGTCTGCTACGACGAGCGGACCGGGGCGGTCACCGCCTCGAAGGCGCCCACCACGCCGGAGGACCTCACCGAGGGCGTCTTCGCCGCGCTCGGCCGGGTCGTGGAGGACCCCGGGGCCATCTCGTTCTTCGTGCACGGCACCACGCAGGGCCTCAACGCCCTGCTGGAGCGCAAGGGCGGCCGGGTGCTGCTGCTGGCCGGCGCGGGCGCCGGGGACGTGTACCGGATCGCCCGCGGCAACCGGGACCGCATGTTCGACCTGCGCTACCGCAAGCCCGCGCCGCTCGTGCCGCCCGGGGACGTCATGGAGGCCGGCGGCCGGCTCGACCACCGGGGCCGCGAGCTCGTCCCCCTTGAAGAGGAGGCGGTGCGCCGGGCCGCGCGCCGCGCCCGCGAGGAGGGCTTCGACGCGGTGGCGGTGTGCCTGCTGTTCTCCTACGCCGACCCCGTCCACGAGCTGCGGGCCGGCGAGATCCTGCGGGCGGAGCTGGGCGAGGACGTGCTCGTGGTGCTCTCCCACGAGGTGGCGCGGGAGTGGCGGGAGTACGAGCGGACCTCCTCGGCGGTGCTGGAGGCGTACACCGGGCCGGTCGTGCGGCGCTACCTGGCCAGGATCGGGCGGCGCTTCGCCGAGCGGGGGCTCACGGTGCCGGTGCACGTGATGCAGTCCTCCGGCGGGCTGGTCAACGCCGCGCACGCGATGCGCCGGCCGCTGCAGACGCTGCTGTCCGGGCCGGTGGGCGGCACGATGGGCGGCGTCGCCGCGGCCCGGCTCCTGTCCCGCGCGGGCGGCCCGAGCCGGGACAACGTGATCTGCGTGGACATGGGCGGGACGTCGTTCGACGTCTCGCTCGTGGTCGGCGGGCGGCCCGACGTCAGCGCGGAGGCCCGCATCGAGGGCCACCCGGTGCTCATGCCGGTCGTCAACCTGCACACGATCGGCGCGGGCGGCGGCTCCATCGCCTACGCCGAGGCGGGCGCGCTGCGGGTCGGCCCCGAGTCGGCGGGCGCGGTGCCCGGCCCGGCCTGCTACGGCAGGGGCGGCGCGCGCGCCACCGTGACCGACGCGAACGTGGTGCTCGGGCGGGTGGACCCGGCCTGGTTCGCCGGTGGGCTGATGACCCTGGACATGGCCGCGGCCCACCGGGCGATCGGCGCGCTCGCCGCCGAGCTGGGCATGGACCCGCTGCGGCTGGCCGAGGGCGTGTGCGACGTGGCCAACGCCAAGATGGCGCAGGCGATCCGCACGCTGACCGTGGACCACGGGATCGAGCCGCGGGAGTTCGCGCTGGTGGCCTTCGGCGGGGCGGGGGCGATGCACGCCGCGTTCATCGCCAGGGAGCTGGGGATCCCGGAGGTGGTGGTGCCGCGCTTCCCCGGGGCGTTCTCGGCGTGGGGGATGCTGGAGGCGGACGTGCGGCGGGACCTGACGCAGCCGTACTTCCGGCCGCAGGACACGCTCGACGGCGCCGACATGTCCGGAAATCTCGTGATGTTGGAGCGGGAGGCGCTGGCGGCGCTGGCCGCGCAGGGCGTCCCCGAGGAGCGGCGGCGCGTCGAGCACGCCGCGGACCTGCGCTACGAGGGCCAGGACTACACGCTCACCGTCCCGCTGCGCGACGCCGCCGAGCCCGCCGAGCCCGGCTTCCTCACCGCGCTCGCCGCCCGCTACGCGGACGCGCACACCGCCCGCTACGGGCACGCCACCCCGGAGGCGCCGGTGGAGGTCGTGATGCTGCGCAGCACCGGGCTCGGCTCGTTCCCGCGCGCCGCCGCGCCCGCCCCGCCGCCCGAGCCGGAGCAGGCGGCCCCGGTCGTCCGGGACGTGATCTTCGACGGCGTCGCGCACCCCACGCCGGTGCTGCGCCGCTCCTCCCTCGACGGGGCCCTCGCCGGGCCCGCCGTCATCGTCGAGGAGACCGCGACCACCGTCGTCCCGCCCGGCTGCCTGGCCACCGTGGGCGCCGGCGGCTTCCTCATCGTGAAGGTGGAGTCCCGATGATCGACCCCGTCACCACCGAGATCATCCGCTGCGCCCTGCTCCAGGCCGCCGAGGACATGAACACCACCCTCATCCGCAGCTCCTACACCCCCGTCATCTACGAGGCCAAGGACTGCGCGGTCGCGCTGCTCGACCGCGACCACAACGTGCTCGGCCAGTCGTCCGGCCTGCCGATCTTCCTCGGCAACCTGGAGGTGTGCACCCGCGAGACCGAGCGCCTGCACGGCCCGGGGGTGTGGGAGGAGGGCGACGTGTGGGTGCTCAACGACTCCTACATCGGCGGCACCCACCTCAACGACGTCACCGTCTACGGCCCGATCTTCGTGGACGGCGCGCTCGCCGGGTTCGCGGCCTCCCGGGCGCACTGGCTGGACGTCGGCTCCAAGGACCCCGGCGGCTCGATGGACTCCACCTCGATCTTCCAGGAGGGCCTGCGGATGGGCCCGGTCCGGGCGTACGCGGGCGGGCGGCCCTGCCGCGACCTGCACGACCTGGTCGCCCGCAACGTGCGCTTCCCGCACGCCACCCTCGGCGACCTGCGCGCCCAGGTGAGCTGCGCGATGACCGGGCAGCGGCGGCTGACGGAGATCATGGAGCGGTGGGGCCCGGCGACCGTGCTGGCCGCCCGCGACGCGATCTTCGACCAGACCGAGCGCATGGAGCGCGCCGCCGTCGCGGCCATCCCCGACGGCGTGTACGAGGCGTCCGGCTTCCTCGACAACGACGGCATCGACCTGGACACGCCGCTGCCGGTCACGGTGCGGGTCACCGTGGCGGGCGAGTCGATGCACGTGGACCTGACCGACTGCGCCGACCAGGCGCTCGGCCCCGTCAACTGCGGCGCGGCCCAGGCCGTGGCCGCCGTCCGGGTCGGCTACAAGCTGCTGGTCTCCGGCGAGGTGCCGCTGAACGGCGGCTCGTTCCGGCCGCTGACGGTCACCACGCGCCCCGGCTCGATGCTGGCCGCCGAGTCGCCGGCCGCCTGCCAGTACTACTACTCGCACCTCGGGCTGCTCATCGACCTGGTGGTCAAGGCCCTCGCCCCGGCGCTGCCCGGCAAGGCGGCCGCGGCCTCGTACGGCGACTCGATGATCGTGCAGTTCACCGGCGTCGACCCGCGCACCGGCAAGCTGTACGTCTCCCAGGAGGCGACCGTCGGCGGCTGGGGCGCCTGGGAGGGCGGCGACGGCGAGACCGCGCTGATCAACAACGTCAACGGGGCGCTGCGGGACATGCCGATCGAGGTGCTGGAGACGTTGTTCCCCGTCCGCGTCACCCGCTACGAGGTGCGGGAGGGCACCGGCGGGGCCGGGCGGTGGCGGGGCGGCGACGGCGTGGTGCGCGAGTACGAGTTCTGCGGCGACGCCGCGCTGTCGCTGTGGTTCGAGCGGTCGGTGACGCCCGCGTGGGGGCTGGCGGGCGGCGGGCCCGGCGCCCCGCCGCGCGTCACGCTCAACCCGGGGCGGGCGGGGGAGCGGCGGATGCTCAAGGTCAACGCCCTGCCGGTCACGGCCGGGGACGTGCTCCGCTGCGAGTCCGGCGGAGGCGGCGGCTACGGCCCCCCGCCGGCCTCCCCGCCGCCGGTCTGACGGCGCCCCGCGCTTCCCGGAGGGGGACCGACGGCGGCCGGGGCCTCGGGGGCGGGGCCCCGGCCGCGTAGCCGGTCCATGTCGCGGGCCGCCGGGTGCAGCCCCGCCAGCGTGGTCGTGAGCCCGTAGACCACGCCGCAGGCCACCAGGACGGGGGCCGGACCGGCGGCCGCGACCGCCGCGCCCGCCAGCACCCCGGCCACGGGGATGCCGGCGAAGGCCAGCGACGTCTGCATCGCGCCCACCCGGCCCAGCAGGCCGCGCGGCACCCGCTCGTACGTGATCGCCCCGAGGATCGGGTTGAGGAACCCGCCGCAGAACCCGCCCACGGCGAACACCGCCAGCACCGCACCCAGCGGCACGTCCGGGACCGCCAGGATCAGGTACTGCGGCGGCCCGGCCACCAGGAACGCGGCGAAGAGCACCGGCCGCCGCGGCAGCCGGTGCGCCAGCGCCGCCGCGAGCAGCCCGCCCCCGAGCGCGGTCAGCCCCATGATGCTCCGGCTCAGCCCCCAGGCGGCGGCCCCGTTGCCGGACCGCTGGGCCCAGACCGGGCCGAGCACCTGGGCGAAGCCGGCGTCCAGCAGATTCGTCACCGCGACCATGGCGATCACGACGAGCAGCAGCGGCTGCCCCCGCAGGAACGCCCATCCCTGCCCGAACCGCCGCCAGTACCCGCCCTCAGCAGCGGAGCCGCCCGTGGAGCCGCCCGTGGAGCCGCCCGTGGAGCCGCCCGTGGAGCCGGCCGCGGCGGGGTCGTCCGTGGCGCGGCGGCCCATGCCGCGTGGCAGCGCCCAGGCCACCACCACCGACCCCAGGCCGAAGCAGGCCGCGCTGACCGCGAGCCCGGCTGTCGCGCCGAGCGCCGCCACCAGCGCGCCGCCCGTCACCGGACCGGCGAGCTGGGCCAGCCGCTCCACCGCGCCCATCAGCCCGGTCGCCCGCTCCAGCGGCATCCGCCCGCGCTCGGCCGCCTCCGGCACCATGATCTCCTTGGCCAGGTCGCCGGGCCCGCGCGCCGCCCCGATCACCGCGACGAGCGCGGCCAGCACGCCGAGCGGCAGGAGCGACAGCGGGTGCAGCAGCGCGATCGCCCCGGCCGCGCCGGCGCTCACCACGTCGCCCGCCCACGACACGCGCCGTGGTCCGATCCGGTCCAGCAGCGGCCCGGCCACGAGCTTGACCAGCACGTACGGCCCCATCTCGGCGAACGCCACGACGCCCGTCAGCACCGGGCTGCCCGTGGTCTCCAGCACGAACCAGGGCAGCGCGACGGCCGAGACCCGGGTCCCGGTGAGCGACACCGCGACGGCCGCCAGTACCCCGGCGAGGGGCCGCGGTAACGGCGCGCTCACTCGTCCTCCCCGGGGCCGCCGGAGCCAGGGGGGCCGCCGGCGGGCTCCGGCAGGAGCTCCGTGATCAGCACGACCCGCTCGGCGTCCGGCGGGGCGGGCTCGTCGTCGCGCCGGTAGCGTGCGATCACCTCGCCCAGCTCCGCGCGCAGCCGCCGCCCCTCCTCGGTGGTCAGGCGCAGCGCGAAGGAGCTGAGGTCGAACACCCGCCGCCAGGCGTGCGGCATGGTCTGCAACTCGTTGAGCGCTTGCTGCGTACGCAGGTTGTACAGGGCCGCGATCGACTGCATGTAGGTGTGCACGGCCTCCGGCTCGCGGTCGCTCAGCCCTTCGTCGTTGAGCCGGGTGACCTGGTGGACCGAGCGCCACCAGCGTTCGCGCGCGTTGCCGCGCTCGGTGTCCTCCTCGACGAGACCGGCCGCGCCGAGCCGCCGCAGGTGGTAGCTGGCGGTGCCGGAGTTGACGCCGAGGCGTTCGGCGAGGCGGGTGGCGGTCGAGGGACCGTGCCTGCGCAGCAGGTCGACGAGCTGGACGCGGACGGGGTGGGCGAGGGCCCGCAACCCCTTGGCGTCGAGGACGACGACGCCGCTCTCCCGTGGATCGCTCATGCCCTCACGCTAGACCGCCAACAGTTCTTCGCAAAGAGTCGTTCGCGAAGAACTGTTGGCGGTTTTGCGGCGTATCGGGAAGCCCGTCACGGAGTTACCGTGTAATCGTGTAAGCAAAGGAGTGCACGTATGGCGGAAGATCCCCTCGACGCCTACTCGCGCGTCGTCTCCTCCGTGGCGGCCGAGCTGCTGCCTAAAGTGGCCAGCGTGCGGGCCGGTCAGGGCAGCGGGTCCGCGGTGGTGTTCACCGCCGACGGGTTCCTGCTGACCAACGCGCACGTCGTCGGCACCTCCAGGGCCGGGACGGTCGCCTTCGCCGACGGCACCTCGGGCGACTTCGTGGTCGTCGGCCGCGACCCCCTGTCCGACCTCGCGGTGATCAGGGCGCAGACGGCCACGCCCGAGCCCGCCACGCTCGGCGACAGCGACGAGCTGGTCGTCGGGCAGCTCGTGGTGGCGCTCGGCACGCCGCTCGGGCTCGCCGGTTCGGTGACGGCCGGGGTGGTGTCCGGGCTCGGCCGGTCGCTGCCGGCGCGCAGCGGCGCCAACATGCGCCTGATCGAGGACGTCATCCAGACCGACGCGGCGCTCAACCCCGGCAACTCGGGCGGGGCGCTGGCCGACTCCCGGGCCCGGGTGGTCGGCATCAACACGGCCGTGGCCGGGATCGGGGTGGGGCTGGCCGTGCCGGTCAACAGCACGACCCGCTCGATCATCGCCGCGCTCATCAGGGACGGGCGGGTGCGGCGCGCGTTCCTGGGGCTGGTCACCTCGCCCGCCCCCCTGCCCGAGCAGCTACGGCAGCGCACCGGGCAGAGCGGCGCGCTGCGCGTGGTCGAGGTGGTGCCGGGCTCGCCCGCGCACCGGGCCGGGCTGCGCTCGGGCGATCTGGTGCTGAGCGCGGGCCGCAGCCCGGTGGGGGACGCGCAGAGCCTGCAGCGGCTCATGTTCGCCGACGCCATCGGCCGGCCGCTGCCGATCACCGTCTACCGCAACGGCGCCCTCGTGGACGTCATCGCCGAGCCGGTGGAGCTCACGGGTTCAGGGGTATGACCTGCGCCCCGGCCTGCTCGGTGGCGGGGGCGTCGGCGTCGGCGTCCGGAGCGGTGCCGGGGGAGGCGCCGGCCGGCTGCGGGCGCACGTAGCTGCCGTCGCGGCGGGCCAGCAGCTCGGCCAGCAGCGCGTCCCACTGCCGGCCGACGGCGTCCACGTCGTACGTGGCCGCGGTCTCCACCGCGTGCTCGGCCAGGCTGCGGCGCAGCGGCTCGTCCTCGATGACGCGGAGGATGCCGGCCGCCAGGTTGGCGTTGGTGCGCGGCTTGACCAGCAGCCCGTCGACCTCGTGCGTGATCATCTCCTTGGGGCCGTGCGGGCTGTTGAAGCTGACGATCGCCAGCCCCTTGGCCATGGCCTCCAGGATCGTCATGGGGAAGCCCTCGTGGCGCGAGCTCATCACGTAGACGGACGCCTTCTCCAGCTCGGCCCCGACGTCGCTGGTCGGCCCCGGAAGCTCGACCTTGTCCTCCAGCCCCGCCTCGGCGATCTGCTGGCGCAGGTTGGCCTCCTGCGGCCCGGCGCCGAAGATGCGCAGCTTCCAGTCGGGGTGGGCGGCGGCGACGGTCTCCCAGGCGGTGATCAGCCGGTGGAAGCCCTTGATCCGGGTGAGGCGGCCGACCGCGATGGCGACCTTGGCGTCCAGCTTGGCCTGGCCGCCCGACATGGGCGGCACCGCGTTCGGGATGCGGGCCAGCTTGCGCGGCTTCTTCGGCAGCGTCTCGCGGTAGTCGCGCAGGTCGGCCTTGGTGAGCGTGACGAGGGCGTCGAGGCGGCGGTAGCGCCACTTGATCAGGTTCTGCATCGGCTCGGCCTGCGTGCGCAGCGCCACGTGCTCCTGCCCGATCGTGATGACGCCGGGCGGCGCTAACTGCGCCATCGCCAGGTTGAGCCCCGGCCGGGTGGCCATGAGCACGCCGGTGTCGAGGGACCGGATGTAGCGGGCGAGCTGCAGGTCGGTCCACAGGTTGAAGCGGTGGTAGGCCGTCTCCTCCTGAGGGATCAGCCGGCTCGGCATCTTGGACAACATCGCCCGCAACGGGTCACGGCTCGGCCGGACCCGGTCGTCGAGGAAGCGGAAGCGCACCCGCGGGTCGACGGGGAAGAACGGCTCCTCGGCCTCCTTGAGAATGCTCACGATCTCCACGTCGTGCTCCTCGGCGAGGTAGCTCGCGAGGTTGAACACGGTTCTGATCGTGCCGCCCATGCCGTAGGCGTGCAGCAGCAGGATGCGGACCCGCTGGATCGAGGGTGGCGGCGCGTTGCGTGCCTTACGCCGGTTGTATCCCCGGTAGAGCCGCCGCGCGGCCGACTTGCCCTTGCGTGCGAGTGCGCGCACCTGACAGGTCCCCCTTAAGGACGAAAACAGTCAACAAACACACATGACCGACCACAAGGTCGAGCCCCTGCCGCCGGCCGGCGATCACGTCGGCGAGGGGCACTGTTCATCCCCGGTGTGCTTTCCCCACCTATGATCTTTAGACGCCGTGAAGGTGACTAAGGTTGCATTCGCGGCCGATGCCGCGGATCGGGCGTGTGCGGGGGACGCTCGGCCAGCAGCTCCAGCGCCACGTCGATGGCCCGTTCGAGCTGCGTGTCCACGCCGCGCGCGTAGTCCTGCGGGGTGATGTCGACCTCGATGTCCGGGTCGGTGCCGTAGTTCTCCACCTGCCAGCCGACGTCGTCGAAGGCGAAGGAGAACTCCGGCTGCGTCGTCACCGTGCCGTCGGCGAGCTGGTGGCGCGGCCAGATCCCGATGACGCCGCCCCAGGTGCGCCGGCCCACCAGCGGGCCGAGCTTCAGCACCTTGAAGGTGTGGCTGAAGATGTCGCCGTCGGAGCCCGCCCACTCGTTGGTGATCGCGACCAGCGGCCCGCGCGGCGACTCCGGCGGGTACGGCTCCGCCGCCCCCCACCGCGGGTAGTCGTAGCCGAGCCGCCGCCGGGCCAGCTTCTCCAGCAGCAGCGCCGAGACGTGGCCGCCGCCGTTGAAGCGCACGTCCACGATGAGCGCGTGGCGGTCGTACTCGGCCAGGAACCCCCGGTGGAACTCGCCGAACCCGTCCGGCCCCATGTCCGGGACGTGCACGTAGCCGACCCGCCCACCCGACCGCTGGTGGCACTGGGCGCGGTTGAGGTTGACCCAGTCGCGGTAGCGGGCCGGCTGGTCGTCGGCCAGCGCCCGCACGGTGACCGCGAACACCTCCCCGTCGCGGCGCAGGGTCAGCTCGACCTCCTCGCCGGCCTGGTTGACCAGGCGCTCGTTCGGGGTGGCGACGCCCTCGCCGATGGGCGCGCCGTTGATGGCCAGCACCGCGTCGCCGGGGCGCACGTCCAGGCCGAGGCGGTTGAGCGGCGAGGTGGCCTTCGGGTCCCACGGGTCGCCGGTCACGATCGACCGGATGAGGTAGACGCCGTCCCGGTAGTCCCAGTCCACGCCCAGCTTGCCCTGCGTGTAGTCGGGGCCGGGACGGTACTCGCCGCCGCTCTCGTAGGCGTGGCTGGTGGCCAGCTCGCCGTGCAGCTCCCACAGCAGGTCGGAGAACTCGCCCCGGGTGCTCACCCGGTCCACCAGCGGCTGGTAGCGCTCGTAGACGGCCGGCCAGTCCACGCCCGCCATGTCCTCGGTCCAGAAGTTCTCCCGCTGCAGCCGCCACGCCTCGCGGAACATCTGCCGCCACTCCGCCTCCGGGCACACCGACACCTTGATCCGCGACAGGTCGATCCAGCCGCTCTCGCGTCCCGGCCGGTCGTCGTCGCCGCCCGGCACCTCGCCGGCCTTGACCACGCGCAGCCGCGAGCCGGCCCGGTACAGCAGCGTCCTGTGGTCGCGGCCCAGCTCGAAGTCGGTGACGCCGTCGGCGAAGGTCTCGTTGTCGTTCTTGGCGAAGTCGTACAGGTGCAGGGTGTTGTCGCCCTCCAGGGGGCTGGTGAGGATCAGCGCCTTGCCCTTCAGCCCGGCCACCCGCTCGTAGCGGCCCTCCGGCAGGGGGAAGGCGGTGACGCGGCGGGTCAGGCCGTCCACGTCCACGCGCAGCGGCTCCGGCTCGCGCTCCTCCTCTTCTTCCTCGTCGTCGTCATCGTCATCGTCGTCGTCCTTGTCGTGCAGGGGGCGCTGTCTCGGGACGAACGGGTCCGGCACGTCGGCGCGCAGCGCGATCGCGTACGGGCGGGTGCCCAGCGGGAAGCCCAGGTCGAACTGGAGCTGGTCGTAGACGGGGGAGAAGGCGCGCTGGCCGATGAAGTACAGGTAGCGGCCCTCCGGGTCGAAGGCCGGCATCGAGTCGATCAGCACCGGCTCGGTCGCCTGCACGGTCCGCCCGCTCTCCGGGTGGTGCAGCTTGATCGCGGTGGTCTGGGCGTTGAGCGGGGCGGCGTAGGCCAGCCAGGTGCCGTCGGCCGACCAGGCCGGGTCCTCGGGCGAGGCGTGCGGGTTGGCCTCCACCAGGTCGCAGCGGCCGGTGGCGAGGTCGAGCAGGTGCAGCTCGTGCCGGTGGTTGACGACGGCCACGCGGTCGTGCGCCGGGTCGGGCACCAGGTCGGTGACGCGGCCCAGCCGGGCCACCTCGGTGCCGGGGCCGCCGGCGCGGCTCTCCAGGACGACCAGGCGTTCCTCGTCGGCGTCGTCGCTGGCCGCCGCGATCAGCCGCACGCCGTCGTTGAGCCAGGTCAGGAAGCGGTAGCGGACGCCGTCCGGCGCGCCGTGCTGGCGCACCGGGCCCTCCCAGTCGGCCATCGCGTACGCCTTGCCGCGCGCGGTCACCGCCAGCGCGCTGCCGTCCGGGCTGAGCGTGGCGCTCTCCAGGTAGTCGGCGGCCTCGACGAAGCGGCGGTTGCGCTGCGTGCGCGAGCTGGCCAGCGTCACCTCCAGGCGGCGCGGCCGCTCGCCGGGCTCCAGCAGGTACAGCTCCGCGCCCGCGTGGTAGACCAACCGGTGCCCGTCGCCGGACAGGTTGCGGGCGTAGTAGTCGTCGTGGTGGGTGTGCTTGCGCAGGTCGTGCCCGTCCGGCAGGCACGAGTAGACGTTGCCGACACCCTCGTGGTCGCTGATGAAGCACACCCGCTCGCCGCTCCAGCAGGGCGAGGCGAGGTTGCCCGGCAGCCGGATCAGCCGCCGGAACTCGCCCGCGCCGTCCGGGTCGATCCACAGGTCGCCGACCGTGCCGCCGCGGTAGCGCTTCCAGCGGGCCGGGTCGGCGGTGTTGCGGCCGAGCACGATCATGCCGCCGGGGCCGTGCGCGATCGAGTTCGCCGGCCCGTACGGCAGCCGCTCCGGCACCCCGCCGGGCGCCACCCGGTGCAGCCACTTGCGGCCCTCGAACGGCTGGGACTGGTCGCTGGCGTACAGGATGCGGCCTTCGGGGTCCCAGCCGGTCACCGTGCAGCGCGCGCCGTGGAAGGTGACCCGGCGGGCCGCGCCGCCGCCGGCCGGCATGACGTAGACCTCTTCCGGGCCCTCCTCGCGGCCGACGAAGGCGAGCTGGTCGCCGCGTGGGGAGATGCGCGGGTAGCCCGCCTCGGCCAGTCCCGCGGTCAGGCGGAAGGCCCGGCCGCCCTGGGCCGAGACCATCCACAGGTCGTCCTCGGCGGCGAAGACCACGACGTCCTGGAAGACGGAGGGAAAGCGCAGATAGGCCGACATGACAGCAGCTCCAGGGTCGCGGCTCCACGGGCGATGCGACAGCCGGGAGCCCGGCCCCCGGCTGTCTGATCATGTCACCATAGATCAGCTCTCGTCGGAGCCCTTCCTGGTTTCCTTCTTGGTCTCCTTGGCCTGCCGGTTCGTCTTGATCGACTGCTTCTTCGACTTGCCCGACTTCGCGGCGGGTTTCTTCTTCGTGTCTGCCATTGGAATTCCCCCCTGTACGGACATGGTGCACGCACGATTCGTGCACCAAGCTCGTTAGTACCCATTACGGCACGAAACCCGACATGCCGCTTATCGGGTGGGACGGTCGCCGGACGGCTCCGACCACCACACGCCCTCACCGTGCGACAGCCCCGGCAGCCGCCGCACGAACAGGTGCACCGCCGCCGCCGGGATCTCGCCGGTCAGCACCCACGCCCCGGCCCGCCGCAGCGCCCCGTCCAGCTCGCCGCCGTGCGCCGCCAGCGCGGCCGTGACCGGCCCGAACGTCTCCAGCGGCACCTCCGCCTCGAAACGGTGGCACGGCTCGTACACCGTCGTGCCCGCCCGGCGCAGCGCCTCCATGAGCACGAGCGGCACCCGCCCCCGGAAGTCGGCCGCGACCGTGACCGGCGAGCTGTAGCCGGCGCGGGTCAGCGTCACCACGACGTCGGTGACCGGCCGGCCGCGCGGGCCCGCCGCCAGCGCCAGGCGCACGCTCTCCTCGATCGCCCGGTGGAAGGCGTGCGGCAGCGAGCCGAGATCCACCTCCAGCCGGTAGCCGACGCCCGAGCCGTGCGGGGCCGGCTCGACGCGCAGGCCGACCGTGGCCATGAAGTCGTTGGGGCCGTGCCGCTGGATCTCCGCCAGCGCCTCGCCGGTGCCCGACGGGCGCTCGAACAGGATCGGGCGGCTCGGCTCGAACTCCGCCTCGACGCCGTACTCGACGGCCAGCGTCTCGGCGATCACCTCCTTCTGGACCTCGCCGTACAGCAGGACCGACGTCTCGCCGCCGGCCAGGGTGCGGGTGCCGATCAGCGGGTCCTGCTCGGCCAGGGCCAGCAGCGCCGCGTGCAGGCGCGCCTCCTCGCCGGGGACGCGCGGGCGCGCCACCGTCTCCAGGCTGGGCGGCGTGAAGTGCGACCCGCCGGGCGGCGGCGCGCCCACGTGGTCGCCGACCCGGATCTCCGGGACGCCCCGCGCCCTGACGACGTCGCCGGCCAGCCCGTGCCCCCGGCGCGGGTCCCCCGCCACCGACAGCGCGGTCAGGCGGGCCTCGTAGGCCGAGCCGTCGGCGCGGTGGAAGGAGAGCCGGCGGCGCGTGCGCAGCACGCCCGCGCGGACCCGCAGGTAGGCGGTCTTCTCGCCGGACGGGGAGCGCTCGACGGCGAACACGCCGGCCCGCACCGGCTCCCCGGTCCGGCCCTCGTCCGCGGGCCTGGTGACGGCGGGCAGCAGGCCGGCGATCGCGTCCAGGAGGTCGGGCACGCCCTGGCCGGTGATCGCCGACCCGTACAGCACCGGGTGGGCCAGGCCCGCCGCGCACTGCCGGGCCAGCGCCGCGCGCACCCGCCGGGCGTCCGGCCGCCCGCCCTCGACGAGCAGTTCGAGCAGCCCGTCGTCGTGCTCGGCCAGCACCTCGGCCGCCTCGCCGGCCGCCTCCGCCGGCAGGGGACGGGTGACCGCCCCCCGGCCGCCGGCGCCGTGGACGGTGTTGAGCGGGACGCACTGCGGCGACAGCCGCCGCCGCAGGTCGGCCAGCAGCTCGGCCTCGCGCGCGCCCGCGCGGTCGATCTTGTTGACGAAGATCAGGGTGGGCAGCCGCAGCTTGCGCAGGGTCCGCATGAGGACCCGGGTGTGCGGTTGGACGCCCTCGACGGCCGACACCACCAGCACGGCGCCGTCGAGCACGCCGAGCGCCCGCTCCACCTCGGCCACGAAGTCGGCGTGGCCCGGCGTGTCCACCAGGTTGACCTGGAGGTCGCCCAGCGTGAAGGAGGCCACGGCGGTGCGGATGGTGATGCCGCGGCGGCGTTCGATCGCGCCGGTGTCGGTCTGGGTGCTGCCCTCGTCGACGCTGCCGGGCCGGTCGAGCACGCCGGTCTCGAACAGCAGGCGCTCAGTGAGGCTGGTCTTGCCCGCGTCCACGTGCGCGAGGACGCCGATGTTGAGGATCTTGCGGATGTGCATGCGTGAAGGAGCCCTCGAGAACTCTCGTGCCGATGGGGCGCTGGGAGATTCCGAGGAGGCCTCGCATCGTATGCTCCTGATCGCAGGCGGACGGGACCCGGCCATCCTGCCAGGGCGGGCGGCGCCCGGGCCAGCGATTTACCGCGCCCGGGGCGCGCGGGTCACAGCAGGCGGAGCTGTTCCGGAGGCGGGGGAGCGGGCGGGACGGGAGCCGGGCGGGGCGGCCGGCGGCGGGGCCCGGCCGGGGCGTCGCGGCCCACGCCGAAGCGCTCGGCCAGCTCTCTGACCTGGGCGGTGACGCGCGCCTGGTACGCCTTGGGCGCGTAGGCGCCGCGGCCGTACAGCTCCAGGTAGCGCGGCACCAGGCGCGGGTGCTCGCGCGACAGCCACCGCAGCCACCACTCGCGGGCGCCGGGGCGCAGGTGCAGCACGATGGGCGCGAGATGCGTGGCGCCCGCGTCGGCGATCTCCTTGACCGTGCGTTCGAGCTGCGCGGGGGAGTCGGTGAGGTAGGGGAGGATCGGCGCCATCAGCACGCCGCACGGGACGCCGTGCTCGTTGAGCGTGCGGCACACCTCCAGGCGGCGGCGCGGGTTGGGGGTGCCCGCCTCGACCGCCCGCCACAGCTCCGCGTCGACGAAGCCGACCGAGACGTCGGCGCCGACCTCGGTCACCTCGGCGGCCTCGGCGAGCAGGTCGAGGTCGCGCAGGATGAGCGTGCCCTTGGTGAGGATCGAGAACGGGTTGGCGGCCTCGCGGAGCGCGGTCAGGATGCCGGGCATCAGCCGGTAGCGCCCTTCGGCGCGCTGGTAGCAGTCGACGTTGGTGCCCATGGCGACGGGGTGGCCGCCCCAGCGGGGCGAGGACAGCTCCTTGCGGGCCAGCTCGGCGGCGTTGACCTTGACCACGATCTTGGAGTCGAAGTCCGCTCCGGCATCCAAATCTAGATATTCATGCGTTTTTCGGGCAAAACAGTAAACGCACCGGTGGCTGCAGCCGCGATAGGGGTTGATCGTGTACTCGAACGGCACGCGGCTGGCGGCGGGCACGCGGTTGACGATGGAGCGGGCCTGGATCTCGTAGAAGGTCATGCCCTGGAACTCGGGGGTGTCGAAGGTGCGCGTGACCGCTCCGCGGGCGAACAGCGGAGCGGCCGGATCGGCCTCGTCGGCGGGGGTCAGGCGCAGATTGTCCCAGCGCATCCCATGATTAGAACAAAAGTTCGAGCTTGATCGCAAACCGAAAAGAGGGTGCAATTACCTGGTCAGGCCGTGGCTAATGATCTTCATGGTTGGGCAGGAAGAGGCCACAGAGCTTGCGTTCCGGAGGTGCACCTATGGCCTGGTCGCAGGACGAGGAGCGGATGCTGGCCCAGATCGAGCAGCACCTCGTCGAGGACGATCCACGGCTCGTCGCACGGCTCGAATCGTTCAACGAGCGAGCCCGTCGCAGCGAGTCGAGGTCGCAGGGGCAGTCCGGCACCTGGCGCCGGCCACGCCGCTCGACGGTCATCATCCTGGTCAGCTGGCTGCTCATCGCCACGCTGGTCGCCACACTGCTGATCATGGTCCTGCACAACGAGCCGGCCGCCGGGGTGGCGCTGGGCGCGGTGCCCGGCGAGCCGGCCGCCGAGCTCGCCGCCGAGACCGCGCCGGCCGCCGCGCCCTGACGGCCGCGTTCCCCGTGCTCAGCGGGCCGGGCCGACGTGGACGGTCGGCTCGTGACGGACGGGGAAGTTCACCGACGAGGCGATGAAGCAGGCTTTGTGCGCCTCCTCGTGCAGCGCGGCGGCCCGCTCCGCCATCTCCGGCGCGGCCACCGTGACCTCGGGCCGCAGCACGACCTCCGTGAAATGGCCGCCCTCCGCCGTCTCCGCCATCGTCCCGGCGGCGTGGTCCACGTACGCGGTGACGACGACGCCGCTGACCGCGCACCGGTGCAGGTACGACAACATGTGACACTGCGACAGGGCGCCGACCAGCAGCTGCTCCGGGTTCCAGCGGGCCGGGTCGCCGCGGAAGGCCGGGTCTGAGCTGCCCAGGATGACCTCGGCGGGGCCGTCGGCCGACAGCTCGTGGGCGCGCGCGTAGTCGCGGTAGCCGCTGGTGCCGGAGCCCTGGTCGCCGGTCCAGGTGACGACGGTGGCATAGGTGTGCAGGCGGGTCATGGGCGGCCTTCCTTCATCGTGGTGACGCGGGTGTCCAGGACGTGGGCGCGGGCGATCGCGGCGGCCTCCTCGGGCCGGCCGCCGGTGATCGCGGCCAGCAGATCCTCGTGCTGGGCGGAGACGTGCGCGTGCCGGGCGGGCGGCGCCAGCGAGCGCAGCGTGGAGACCTGGATCTGGTCCCAGACGCGCTCCAGCGTGCGCAGCGCGAGCGCGTTGGCGGCCAGCTCGGCGATCGTGCGGTGGAAGCGGCGGTTGAGCGGCACGGCGTCGGTCAGGCGGCCCTCGGCCGTGGCCGTCGCGGTGCGCGCCGCGACGTCGTGCAGCTCGCGCAGGTCGGCGGGGGCGATGCGGCCCTCGCGCTGCCGGACGGCGGCCAGCTCGGCGGTCAGCGCCTCCAGCGCGGCCCGCACCTGGTAGGCCTCGTCGAGGTCGCCCTCCTCCAGTGCCACGACGACCACGCCCCGGCCCGCGGGGCGGACCAGGCCGTCGGCGGCCAGCGCCCGCAGCGCCTCGCGGACGGGGGTGCGGCTGGTGTGGAGGGTCGCGGCCACCTCCGTCTCGGTGAGCCGCGACCCCGGCGGGTACACGCCGTCGAGGATGAGCTCCCGCAGGCGGCTGCACGCCAGATCGGTCTGCATGCGGGGAGACTAGCCGTTTGCATACATTGCATGCAAACGGCTACTTGGCCGCGCCCCGCGTCAGGCCGTTGTAGATGAAGCGCTGCAGCAGCAGGAAGACCACGAGCGTGGGGATGATCACCAGGATGGCGCCCGCCGAGATGTTCTCCCAGTGCGCCCCGAAGGGCCCCTTGAAGCGGAACAGCGACGTCGAGATGGTGCCGAGGTCCTGGTCCGGCATGTAGAGGAAGGGAATGTAGAAGTCGTTGTAGACCGCGATGCCCTTGACGATGACGACGGTCGCGATCGCCGGCTTGAGCAGCGGCAGGATGATCCTCCAGTAGACCGCGAACGAGGAGGCGCCGTCCAGCCGGGCGGCCTCGTCCACCGAGACCGGGATGCTCCGGATGAACTGCAGGAAGATGTAGATCGCGACGATGTCGGTGCCGAGGTAGAGCATGATCGGGGCCAGCCGGGTGTTGAAGAGCCCGAGCCGGTCGACCACCTGGAACGTCGTCACCTGCGTGGTGATGCTCGGCACCAGCGTGGCGAACAGGAACAGCGCCACGACCAGCTTCTTCAGCCGGAAGGCGAACCGGTCGATCGCGTACGCGGCGGCCGAGCCGACGAAGACGGTCCCGGCGATCGACACCACCAGGATGACGAAGGTGTTGAACGCCGCCTGCGCCATCCGGCCCTTGTCGAAGGCGGTGACGTAGTTGGCGAGGTTGAGCCAGTCGTCCGGCGGCGTCAGCGGCCCGCTGCCGGTGGCCAGCTCGCCCGAGGTCTTCAGCGAGGTCAGCAGCATCACGCCGAGCGGCAGCAGGACGACCACGCTCGCCACGATCAGGGACAGGTACTTCAGCGCGCTCGCCACCCGCGCACGGACGGCCGTCATGACGGGGTCACCCTCTCCTCCGGTACGAGCCGCCGCTGCGCCCACGCCACCAGCAGGATGATGACGAGCAGCACCACCGCGGCGGCCGAGGCCAGCCCGGTCTTGTTGAAGCGGAAGGCCAGCTTGATGGTCTGGATCACGAAGGTCTCGCTCGCGCCCGCCCCGCCGGTCATGATGTACGGGATCTCGAAGACCGACAGGGAGCCGGAGATCGCCAGGATCGCGGTCAGGCCGATGATCGGCCGCAGGCTGGGCGCGATCACGAAGCGGAACTGCTGCCACCGGCTCGCCCCGTCCAGCTCGGCGGCCTCGTACAGCTCGGGCGCGATCGACTGGATGGCGCCGAGGAACAGCACGAAGTTCAGCCCGAGGTAGCGCCACACCGACACCCCGGCCAGCGAGAAGTTGACCAGGTCGGGGTCGCCCAGCCACAGGTGCTCGCCGCCGATCCCGAACAGCCGCAGCACGGTGTCGAAGGTGCCGCCCTCCTGGAAGAAGTAGAGGAAGACGAAGCCGATGGCCACCCCGTTGATCAGGTAGGGGAAGAACAGGATGCCCTTGAACAGGTTGCGGAAGCGGGTGCTGAAGCTGAGCACGGTGGCGAAGTACAGCGCCAGCACGATCTGCACGACGGAGGCGCCCAGATAGTAAGCGCTGGCGACGAAGACCTTGAACAGCTCGGGACGGGTGAGGATCTCGGCGTAGTTCTCCAGGCCGGTGAAGGTGTAGCCGGGGCTGACGCCGTCCCAGTCGGTGAAGCTGTAGACGACCATGTTGATGATCGGCACGTAGGAGAAGGTCGCCAGCAGGGCCAGCGGCACGAGCAGGAACAGCCAGGGGGTCAGGCTCTGGCTCCAGGGGCGGCGCGGCCTGCGCCGGGAGCGCCGGGCCGGGTCCCGCGGCCGGTCGCCCTCCGCGGCGCCGCGTCTCAGGGATGACGAGGTCCGTGTCATCTCTGCCTTTCGTTGGTCGGACCCCGGTGCCGGCGCGCCGGCACCGGGCGCGGGGAGGGTCAGGCGGCGGCCTGCTGGCCGGCCTTCCACCGGGCGGACAGGTCGGCGAGGAGGCCGCTCAGGTCGCCCTTGGCGGCGCCGCGGGCCACGTCGATGAGCTTCTGCCGATAGTCGGGGGACTTCAGGCCCACCTCGGACTCCTTGTCGATGTTGTCCACCGTGACCCGCCGGCTGGTGTCCAGCTCGATGAGCTTGACGCCGGCGTCGCTGTACGGCTTGAGCGCCGAGGGCAGCGGGTCGGACCTGACGGGGGAGACGCCCTGGTTGGTGGCGGAGAAGCCGGACCTGTCGACGAACCAGTCGAGCCAGGCCCGCGCCGCCGCCTTGTTCGTGGAGTGGCTGTTGACGGCGTACTGGTAGTCGGGGTTCAGCACCGAGCAGAACGAGCCGCCGGCCTGCGAGGGGAAGGGCATGAAGGCGATGGAGTCCGGGCTCTGCCCGGCCGTGGCGGCGGCGGCCCGCATCTGCGGGATCGCCCACGACCCGAGCCACATGGCGCCGATCTTGCCGGTGGCGAGGAACTTCTTGGAGTCCTCCCAGTTCGTCGTGGTCGGGTCCTTCTCGGTGAGCCGCTGGTGCACGGCGTTGAACAGCAGCGAGTCGATGACGTTGAGGTCCTTGCCGGCGGCCCACGGGTCCTCGGTGACGAGCGCCTGGTCGGCCTTGGGGTCGCAGGAGACCGAGCCGTTGGCGTTGGTCCAGTTGGTCAGTGGCCAGCCGTCCTTGTAGTTGGTGTAGAGCGGGATCGCGCCGGTCCTGTCCTTGACGGCCTTGAGCCCGGTGAGGAACTCCTCCGGCGTCTTCGGCCACGCGGTGACGCCGGCCTTGGTCCACAGGTCCTTGTTGTAGACGAAGCCGTTGGCGGCGGCGAAGGAGACGATGCCGTAGACCTGGTCGCCGACCGTGCCGGAGCCGGTGAACTGGTACTTGCGCGACAGCTCGGCGGCGGGGCCGAGCGGGGCGAAGAACTTCGGGTAGTCGCCCTTGGCGATCGCGTTGGGGATGAGCAGCACGTCGCCGTAGTTGTCGGTGTTCATGCGGATCTTGACTTCGCCCTCGTAGTCGGTGATCGCCTCGAAGGTGACCCGCACGCCGGGGTAGACCTTGGCGAACTCGGCGGCGTACTTCTTCATCGTCCCGTCGTTCACCAGGTCGGTGCGGTTGGTCAGGACCGTGATGTCGCCGGAGACCTTGGCCGGGTCCGCCGCCGCCGTGGCGGGCGCCGTGGTCGTGCCGCTGCCACCGCAGGCGGTCAGGGCCGTGGTCATCGCGAGGGCCAGACCGGTCAGCGCGAGTCTGCGCATCTCACACCATCTCCTATCGGAAGCACCGTGGTTGCGGTGAACAGTGGCACGCCGCGTTTAGTGGTAAAAGGGACGAAGTGTTGACGATACATAACCGTTACCAGGAATCGGGCTGGAGGCCAGAATTTCATAGGCTCTGAGCTGGGAAAACAGCTACTAAAGCGTTTTAGTTAGGGCGGGGCGTGCGAGAGCCGCGGGGGAAACGCTGGTGAGGGGTCAGCGCGCCCTGGCCGTGGTGCCGCGCGGGACGAGCACCGGCGTCGGCACCGCGCCGGCCTCCGTCTCGCCCCGGTCGACGAGGTCCATCAGCCGCCGCGCCACCTCGGCCCCGAACGCGAACACGTCGTGGCTCATCGCCGACAGCGGCGGATGCGTGAGCCGGCACAGCTGCGAGTCGTCCCAGGCCAGCAGCGACAGCTCGGCCGGCACCGACACGCCCATCTCCGTCGCCACCGACAGGCCGGCCACGGCCATGATGTCGTTGTCGTACAGGATGGCCGTGGGCCGCTGCGCGGAGGCGAGCAGCGCCCGCGTGGCGCGGGCGCCCTGCTCGCCGGAGAAGTCGGTGGGCAGGATGCGGCCGGGCTCGAGGTTGAGGTCGGCGACCGCCCTGGCGAACGCCTCGCTCCTGATCGCGCTGTGGCCCAGCGTGGCCGGGCCGCCCACCCGGGCCAGGCGGCGGTGCCCCAGCGCCGCGAGGTAGCGCACCGCCTCGGTGACCGCCGCGCCGTCGTCGGTCCACACCGACGGCAGGCCGCCGGTCAGGTCGGGGTGCCCCACCGCGATCACCGGCAGGTGGAGCGCTCCCACCGCGGCCACGCGGGGGTCGTCGAGGGTGAAGTCCACCATGATGGAGCCGCTGATCTGCTTGCTGCGGCCCCACCCGTCGAGGACGTCGATCTCCTCCCGCACGTCGCGCACCAGCCGCAGCAGCAGCGAGTGCGACCGCTCGGCCAGCACGCTCTCGATGCCCGAGACGAACTCCATGTAGAACGGCTCCAGGCCCAGCATGCGCGCCGGCCTGGCGATCACCAGCCCGACGTTGCTGACCTGCGCCGAGGCCGACGACAACGACTTGGCGGCCTGGTTGGGCAGCCAGCCCAGCTCGCGGGCGGCCTTCAGCACCTTCTCGCGGGTGGCGGCCGACACGCCCGGCTTGTCGTTGACGGCCAGCGAGACCGCGCCCTTGGACACCCCGGCACGCTGGGCGACCTCGGCGATCGTCACCTTGCCGCCGGGCCGGGCGGCAGCACTCATGACCGGGCAGCCCCTCCCGCCGGGTTGACGCAGAACAGCGCCGACCTGACGGCCGCCTCGCCGGCGCGGGCGGCGTCCGCGCCGCGCACCGTGATCGTCACGCTCTCGCCCGGCAGGAGCGTGACCAGGCCGCGGTCGGCCGTGGCGGCCGGGCCGAGCCGGTCGGCCTGCAGCAGCAGGTCGCGTACGAAGGCGTGGGCGGTGATCACAACCTTGAGCGTACCGCCGGCGGCCCCCAGGCGCAGGCCGAAGCGGGCGGGCGGGTAGGCGAACTCCTTGTCCGGGCGGCCGAGCACCACGTCGCGCAGGCCGTCCGCGTCGGCCACCAGCAGCTCCTCGTGCGCCTCCTTGAACTCCGCGACCGTCAGCGGCAGCAGCGCGACCGAGCGCGGCGGCACCTCGAACGGCACCCGCTCCCCGGCCAGGACCGTGCCGTCGGCGCGCAGCCGGCGCACCTCGGCGGCGCCCCGCCACGGCTCCGGCGACTGGTTGTCGGCGGCCAGCACGCGCACGCCGTCCCTGCTCTGGAACGTCAGCAGCCGGTCGGCGTACAGGCGGCGCAGCTCGTGGTAGAGCGGCTTCGGCCGGGCGGCCCCGTCGATCGCCGACCACGAGGTGACCGGCCAGCAGTCGTTGAGCTGCCACACCACCGTGCCCGCGCACACCGGCCAGTGCGAGCGCCAGTGCGCGACGCCGGTCGCGACCGCGCGCGCCTGGTTGACCTGGGCCAGGTAGTGCCAGCGGTCGAAGTCCTCGGGGACGGCGAAGTGGCGGGCCAGGCCGCGCTCGATCTTGCCGTTGCCGTCCTCGGCCTTCTGGTGGTGCAGCATGCCGGGGGAGCCGGCGGCGAGCGGGTCGTCGGCGAGCCATTCGCGCAGCGTGGCGTAGGCGGGCGGGGCCTGCCAGCCGAACTCGGCGGCGAAGCGCGGCACGTCGTTCAGGTAGTCGGCGTAGTCGCGGCGGTTCCACACCTCCCAGAAGTGCGACGGGCCGTGCGCGGGGTCGTTGGGGTGGTGGTCCCAGGAGCCCGACCACGGGCTGCCCGCCTGGTAGGGCCGGGTCGGGTCCAGCTCGGCGACGACGCGCGGCAGCAGCCCGAGGTAGTAGCCCTCGCCCCAGCTCTCGCCGGCCAGCCGGGGCTCCCAGTCCCAGTCGCGAAAGCCCCACAGGTTCTCGTTGTTGCCGTTCCACAGCACGAGGCTGGGGTGCGGGGCGAGCCTGGTGACGTTCTCGCGGGCCTCGGCCTCGACCTCGCCGCGCAGCGGCTGCTCCTCCGGGTAGGCGGCGCAGGCGAACAGGAAGTCCTGCCACACCATGAGGCCGAGCTCGTCGCAGGCGTCGTAGAAGGCGTGGTCCTCGTAGATGCCGCCGCCCCAGACCCGGACCAGGTCGACGCCGGCCGCGGCCGCCTGCTCCAGCCGGTGCCGGTAGCGCTCCGGCGTGAGGCGGGCGGGCAGGGCGTCGTCGGGGATCCAGTTGACGCCGCGGGCGAAGACCGGCTGCCCGTTGACGCGCAGCGTGAAGGCGCTGCCGTGCTCGTCGGGCGCGGTGTCGAGGCGCACGTCGCGGAAGCCGACGCGGCGCTGCCAGACGTCCAGCGCGCGGCCGGTCGCGGCGTCGGCCAGGACGACGCGGCACGCGTACAGGGTCTGTTCGCCGTAGCCGCGCGGCCACCAGAGGCCGGGCGCGGGCACCTCCAGCACGGCCACCGCGCCGTCCGCCCCCGGGGGGACGGCCACGGTGACGGAGCGGCCCGCCGCCTCGACGGTCAGCAGCAGCTCGCGGCCCGCGCCGGAGGGGGCGCGTTCCAGCTCGACGTGCGCCTCGACCCTGCCAGTGACCCTGCCCTCGCCTCTGCCGTCGCCTCCGCTGACGGTCACCAGCGGCCGGACCGTGGCCAGGCGGGCGGTGCTCCAGCTCTCCAGCCGGACGGGACGCCAGATCCCCGCGGTGACCAGGGTGGGGCCCCAGTCCCAGCCGAAGGAGGCGGCCATCTTCCTGATGTAGTTGAACGGCTCGGGGTACTCGTTCGGCCGCTCGCCGAGGCGTTCCCGCAGCGCCTCGGCCTCGGTGTAGGCCGAGGTGAAGCGCACCGACAGCGCCGCGCCCGCGCGCGCCAGGCCGGTCACGTCGAAGCGGTAGGAGCGGTGCATGTTGCGGGTGCGGCCCAGCTCCTCGCCGTCCAGCAGCACCTGCGCGACGGTGTCGAGGCCGTCGAAGACCAGGTCCGTACGCTCGAAGCCGGCCGGCGACGCCGCCAGCGCGGTGTCGTAGCGCCAGTCGGCCCGGCCGACCCACGCCACCTCCAGCTCGGCGAGGCCGCGGTACGGGTCGGGGATCAGCCCGGCCGCCAGGAGGTCGGCGTGGACGCAGCCGGGCACCCGGGCGGGCACGGGCTCGTCGCGGAGCCGGGCCAGGCCGCCGGGCGCCGTGCCGCCCGCCAGCCGGAGCGTCCACCCCGAGTCCACCAACGTGATCTGCTTCGTCAACCGGCGCTCCTTCAGGCAATGGGGCAAATGTCCCTTGGCGTCCGATCAAGGTAGGTGATGGGCGCTAAACCTGTCTAGAGCGTTTCAGTAAACGGGTGGAAGCGCAGGTCGCCGAGCGCGACGGCGAGGCGGTCGCGGGGCGCCGGCCCTGGTGAGGCTATGAACCGGTGAGGTGATGGGTCGGCACGCGTAACCCAGGCGTTTTCCGGTGTTGACGCGGCTGTCACGCGGATCTAGGGTCAGGGTCACTTATCCGGTAAAGCAAGCGTTCAGCACGCGGTCCCCGCACGTCCCGAGAAAGGTGCTGACATGCGATCCATCGGATGGGCGAGCCTCGCCGCGATCGTCCTGGCGCTCACCCTGACCCCGCCGGCCCACGCCTCGCCCGCGACGGACCTCCCCACGCGGAACACCCGCTACGTCACCCGCGACGGCAGCCGGCTCACCCTCGACGGCGAGCCGTTCCGCTTCGCCGGCACCAACATCTACTGGCTCGGCCTCGACGAGAACGTCGGCGGCGTCGCCTACCCGACGTTCTTCCGCATCCGCGACGCGCTCGACACCGCCAAGGCCATGGGCATGACCGTGGTGCGCTCGCACATGCTGACCTCCACCGGCAACCCGCTGTCGATCCTGCCCGCCAAGGACAAGGGCTTCAACGAGGCGGCCTTCGCCACCGTCGACTACGCGATCGCCTACGCCGGCTCGATCGGCCTGCGGCTCGTCCTGCCGCTGACCGACGAGTGGTCCTACTACCACGGCGGCCACCACGACTTCACCGACCCGTACGGGCTGCCGCCGGAGGCGTTCTACACCGACCAGCGCGTGATCGCCGACTACCAGGCCTACGCCGGGCACCTCATGCGCCGGGTCAACCCGCTGACCGGCCGCGCCTACAACGCCGACCCCACGATCATGGCGTGGGAGCTCGGCAACGAGCTGGAGGGCATGACGCCGGGCTGGATCAACGCCAACGCCGCCGTGTTCCGGCAGTGGGCGCCGCGCCAGCTCATCGCCGCCGGCCGCCGCTTCGACATCGACCCCGACACCCTCGCCGCCCCCGGCGTCGACATCGTGGACGTGCACTACTACCCGCCGACCGCCGCACGGGTGGCCGCCGACGCCGCCACCGTCACCGGCGCGGGCAAGGTCTACCTCGCCGGCGAGTACGCCTCCACCGCCGCCGGCGCGGAGCTGCTCACCCCGCTCGCCGCCGACCCCGCCGTCACCGGCATGATGTCGTGGTCGTTGTTCGGCCACCACGACCGGGGCGGGTTCGTCCAGCACGACGACGGCTTCACCCTGCACTACCCGGGCGACGACGAGCGCATGCGGGCCTCGGTCGAGGCGCAGATCGCCTTCGCCGGGCAGGTCTCCCCGGCCTCGGCGCGCCCCACCCGGGTCGGGCCGCCGCTGATCACCCAGGTGGACAAGCGCGGCGGGCTCAACGAGCTGCGCTGGCGCGGCGCGGCCGGCGCGGACGGCTACGTCGTGGAACGCGCGGCGCACGGCGGCTGGACCCCGGCGCACCAGGGCACGCTGGGCGACGGCAGCACGCCGTGGCTCGACACCGAGGCGCGCGGCGACGTCACCTACCGGGTCGTCCCGATCGGCAGGGACGGCCGCCGCGGCACGCCGTCCGAGCCGGTCCGGGCGGGCCGGACGCAGATCGTCCTCGCCGACCCGCTGCAGACCACGGACCTGGCCGACGGCCACGCCGGCATCACGCTCACCCCCGCGGGCGCGACCGCCCAGGGCGCGGGCCGGGTGTCGTGGAGCCGCCCCGGCCTGCGGCGGGTGCGCTTCGACCTGACGGGCCGGCCGCGCGTCCGGGTGCAGGTGTCGCAGGACGGCGCCGGCTGGCGGACCGTCCGGCACGACGGCGGCGACGGGCAGGTCAGCGCCGACGCCGGCGGCGCGGGCCACGTCCGCGTGCTCTGGAGCGGCGGCACGCTGACCCGCGCCACCCTGTGGGCGGCCGACCCCGCCCCCGTCACCGCGCCCCCGGCCGCCCCCGCGCCGCTCACCCCCGCCCCCGGGTCCCGGGACGTGCTGGGCGCCCCCGCGTTCACCTGGAGCCCCGCCGCGGGCGCCGGCTGCTACACGCTCACCGTCTCCAGGAACGCCGACCTCAGCGACCCCGTGCTGACCGTCACCGCGATCACCGGCACCGCGATCACCGGCACCAGCCACACCCCGTCCGCCGCGCTCGACCCCGGCGCCACCTACCACTGGCGGGTCACCGCGGTCAACGCCGCCGGAAGCACCGCCGGCCCCGTCGCGAGCTTCACCACCCGGCCGCTGCCGACGCGGCCCGCCGTCGTGGACGACTTCACCGGCTACGCCGACACCGGCGGGCTCGCGAGCGCCTACGTCCGCAACCCCAACGGCGACCCGATCACGCCCGTCCTCGACGCCGGGCCGGCCATGCGGCTGGACTACACCCTCGGCGCGGCCGGGTACGCCGGCGTGACCCGCGCCTTCGCCCCGTCCCTCGACCTGTGGGGGCTGAAGGGCCTGGAGCTGCGGCTCACCGGGACGGGCCGGCCCGTCAAGGTCACCGTGCAGTTCGTCACCGGCGGCGTCTACTTCGAGCACACCCTCGACGCCGTCCCCGGCGGCGCGGCGCGCATCCCCTTCGCCGGCTTCGACCACCCGAGCTGGGCCGGCGCGGGCCCGCTCGACCTGACCCGCTTCGACCAGCTGTCGATCTATGTCGGCGGCGGCCCGGGCGCCGGGACGCTCACCGTCGGCCAGGTCACCGCCTACCCCGGCCCGTAGAGAGGACGACCCCATGCGCACCCCCCGCCGGCGGAGCCTCGCGCTCGCCCTGGCCGTCGTCATCGGCCTCGCCCTGCCCGCGCTCCCCCTGCCCGCCCTCGCCCCGCCCGCCCTCGCCTTCCCCGCCGCCTCCCGCGCCGAGCTGATCGCGTTCCTGACCGGCATCTCCGGCCGCGCCACGCTGTCCGGCCAGCACAACCGCGAGCCGAACAGCGACCCCACCACGTACACCCGCCTCGCCCAGGGCATCACCGGCCAGACGCCCGGCCTGTGGGGCGGCGACCTCCTGTTCTCCGCCGCCGACGTCGCCGCCCGCCAGACCATGGTCAACGAGGCCGTCCGGCAGTGGCAGGGCGGCTCCGTGGTGGCCCTGACCTGGCACATGTGCCCGCCCACCACCGGCCCCACCTGCGGCTGGGACGCGAACGGCGTGCTCGCCCACCTGTCCGACAGCCAGTGGAGCCAGCTCGTCACCGACGGCACCGCGCTCAACAACGCCTTCAAGAGCCGCCTCGCCGAGGCCGTCCCCTACCTCCGCCAGCTCCAGAACGCCGGCGTGCCCGTGCTGTGGCGGCCCGTCCACGAGATGAACGACGGCTGGTCCTGGTGGGGCGGCCGGCCCGGCGCGAACGGCAGCCGCAGGCTCTACCAGATCACCCACGACTACCTCACCGCGCAGGGCCTGACGAACCTCGTGTGGGTCTGGAACGTCAAGGACCTCGCCATGAGCTCGATCGGCGACTACTGGCCCGGCGCCGGGTACGCCGACGTCGCCTCGCTCGACGTCTGGGTCAAGATGGAGCCCTCCGCCGCCGACCACCAGGCGATGCTCGACGTGGCGGGCGGCAAGCCGATCGCGCTGGCCGAGGTCGGCCGCGCCCCCGGCCCCGCGCTGCTCGACGCCCAGCCGCGCTGGACCTGGTTCATGGTGTGGGCCGAGTGGCTGACCGACCCGGCGTACAACACCAACGCGAGCGTGCAGGCCAGCTACTTCGGGCCGCGCGTGCTCAACCGGGGCGAGTTCACCGTCGGCGGCGGCACCACCGCCACGCGGACCGGGAAGATCAAGGGCCTCGGCGGCACGTGCGTGGACGTCGCCGCCGCCAACCCGGCCAACGGCACGAAGGTGCAGCTCTACACCTGCGACGCGAACGGCACCGCCCAGGCGTGGACGGTCGCCGCCGACGGCACCCTGCGCGCCCTGGGCAAGTGCCTCGACGTGGCCGGCGGCGTGAACGCCGACGGCACCAGGACCCAGATCTGGGACTGCGCCGCCGGCAACCCCAACCAGCAGTGGCGCTACGACGCCGGCACGCAGCGGCTGGTCAACCCCGCCACCGGCAGGTGCCTGGACGCCACCGGGCAGAGCCAGGCCGCCGGCACCCCGTTGCAGATCTGGACCTGCACCGGCAACGCCAACCAGAAGTGGACCCTGCCCGCCTGACCGTCCACGGGGGCGCGCGGGTCAGCGTTCGCAGGAGACCCGCACCTCGGCGAAGCACCGGTCGAAGCCGGCGCCCCCGTCGGCGCGGTCCGTCCCCGGGCCGCCGTTGAGGGTGTCGCGCCCGGCGCCGCCGCTGAGCACGTCGTCGCCGAGGCCGCCCTGGAGGGTGTCCGCGTCGCGCTCGCCGATCAGCACGTCGCGGGCCCGGCCGCCGGTCAGGACGTCCGCGCCCGCGCCGCCCCGCATCGTGGCCGGCACGCCGACGGGGGCGCTCACCCGGTCGTTGCCGTCGCGGGCGTTGACGCTGATCGCGGCGATGCCGGTCGCGCCCCGGCAGCGGACCTTCGTCAGGTCGGCGTCGAAACGGGCGCAACCGGCGCCCGGGTTCAGCCGGAAGCTATCGTCCACCACGTAGAAGAGCTGGCGGAAGCCGCCGACGATGAACACCCGCTCGATGATCGAGACGTTGTTGGCGACCTGCGTCCCCGCCATGTAGACGAGGGTGCGGCCCGCGACGGCGGCGGTCCCCGGCGTGGGGACGGCCGCCGTCGCGGGCCCGGCGGCCGTGACGGCGAGGGCTCCGGCGGCGGCCAGGGCCGCGAGGAGAGAAGATCTGCGCATGGGTGCTCGGTCCTTCCGGGAATCGAGGCGGCGGACGCCTGAACGGGCGTCCGCGGGTCACGCCCCGATCCTGCGGGGGCCCGGTTCGCTCCCGGTGCAGCTTGGGTGGATCGCCGGTCGGCGCCCTTCGCCTCAGGCCCGATCGCCGGTCAGAGCCCTTCGCCTCAGACCGGGACGACCGGGATGTCCTGCGCCCAGACCAGCGTCTGGAAGCCGGCCCGGTCCGCGACCTGGATGACGCCGAGCGCCGTGGCCTGCACCGTCTCCCCGTCGGCCAGCTCGGCCGGGCGCGGATGCGGCGCGCCCCGCCACTCGGGCTTGACCGGGTCGAGCACGCTCCGCACGTCCCCGCGCAGCACGACCTGGCCGTCCCTGCTCAGCACGTAGAAGTAGTAGATCTCGGCGCCCTCCTCCCCAGGCGACGGGCTGTGCGTCCCCACCACGACGGCCTGCGTCCCGGTGACCTCCACCCGCACGATCAGCGACAACGACATGGCGCTCCTCCCTTCACTCAGTGCCCGCGGCCCAGCGCCGCGAGCCGGCTCCGCACCCGCCCCGCCGACACGACGTCGCCCTTGCGCTCGTAACCGGCCAGGGCGCGGCGGGCCTCCTCACGGGCCTCCCGGTGGCGGCCCGCCGCGTCCAGCACCTCGGCGAGGTCGAGCCGGGCCGCGGCGACGAACGGCAGCAGGTCCGTCGTCCCCGCCAGCCGGACCGCCTGCCGGGCCAGCGACTCGCCGCCCGGCTGGCCGCCGGCGGCCAGCAGCCGCGCCTGGACGCCGCGCCACATCACCTGCGTCGGGACGTCCTCCGCCCCCGCGTGCTCCTCGCTGAGCCGGCAGGCGAGCTCGGCCTCCTCCTCGCGGCCCTGCTCCAGCAGCGCCCTGGCGAGCATCGCCGCGGTGGTGGCCAGCAGGGTGCGCTCGCCCAGCTCGGCCAGCCGGTCGCAGCCCGCCCGCAACCCCGGCTCCGCCGCCCCCGGGCAGCCGGCCAGCAGCTCCACCATGGCCTCGTGGTGGGAGACCGCCGACTGCAGGCGGCCGAGGTCGCCGAGGATCTCGTTGGCCCGCCGGACGCTCTCCCGGGCCTGCGCGAGGTCGCCGTGCATGGCCTGGAGCAGCGCGTACGGGTGCAGCACGACGGCCGTCGCCGCCGGGTTGCCCGCCACCACGGCGAGGCTCCGCGCGCACCGCGCCAGCCCTTCGGGCACCGGCGTCGGGCCGAAGGCGGCGGCCGAGGCCCGCCAGCCCAGGATCTCGTGGTGCTCGCGGTCGTCGCCGGCCCGGCGGGCGTGCCGCCCGGCCTGCCGCCAGGCGTCGTCGGCCGCCGCGGCGCGGCCCTCGGTCCAGGCGATGGACGCCCGCAGGCACCAGGCCCGGCACAACGCCCGGTCGTCGCCGTCCAGCGCGGAAAGCGCCCGGCCGGCGACCCGGCGGGCCTCGCCGAGCACCCGCCCCGCACCGGTCTGGAGGCGGAGCCGCTCGCGTTCGACCTCGGCCAGCGCCCGCACCCGCGGGTCGGCCGCGGTCCCTGCCGCCTCCTCCAGGACGCGGGCCGCCGCCGCGAACCGGCCCGCCTCGTGCAGCGCGGCCCCCACCCGGGGCAGGATCGCGGTTCGCGCCGGGTCGCCGGGACGCATGAGCGCCGCCGCCCGCTCCCACAGGCGCGACGCCCGCGCGGCCGCCACGTCGCCCCGCAGCAGCGCGGCCGGGGCCGCCTCGGCCAGGTACGCGGCCGCCTCGTCGGCCAGTGCCCGCTCCCGCTCGCCCGGCGGGCCCAGCTCCGCCCGCAGCCGCAGGCCCGTCTCCAGGTGGTGCCCGATCGCGGCCGGGTGCGCCGCCGGCTTGCCCTTGAGCCAGGCGGCCAGGCGTTCGTGCAGGCCGGCGCGGGTGGCCTTGGGCAGGCTCGCGCAGGCGACCTCGCCGATCAGGGCGTGGGCGAAGCGGAAGGCGTCCTCGTCGGCGAACTCGGGACGCTCGGCGCGGATCAGGCCCTTACGGACGAGGGACACCAGGTGCGTACCGAGTTCCGGCCGGACGGCGGGCGGCAGCAGCGCGGCCAGCGCGCCCCGGTGGAAGGCGGGGCCCTCGACCGAGCCGTGCCGCAGCACCGCCCGCTCGCCCGGAGGGAGCCGGTCCAGCCGGGCGGCCAGCACGGCCTGCACGGTCAGCGGCAGACGCGCCTCCGGGCTCTCCGCCCGGGCGGCCACCAGCTGCTCCACGAAGAACGGGTTGCCCTCGGCCGCCGCCAGGATCTCCCTGGTCGCGGCCGGCCCGAGCGGGCCCCGCGCGACCATCTCGGCCAGCTTGGCCGCCTCGGCGTCCGGCAGCGGGCCCAGCGCCAGCACGGCCTTGCCGGGGTGCGGGGCGGCCCAGGCGGGGTGGTCCTCCGTCAGCTCGGGACGGGCCAGGCACAGCAGCAGCACCGGCGCGCCGCCGCCGCAGGCCACCAGGTAGTCCAGCAGGTCCAGCAGCTCGGGCTGGGCGCGGTGCAGGTCGTCCAGGACGGCGAGCAGCGGGCGGCGGCGGGCGGCGTGCGCGAGCATGCGGCGGACGGCCCAGAACGTCTCGTCGGCCTGCGCGGGCTCACCCGACAGGCCCAGCGCGGCCAGCAGCCGCCGACGCACCAGCCCGGCCTGCGTCTCCCCCAGCAACCACCCCGCCAGGCCCTCCGCCACACCCGTTTCGTCCTCTGCCTCGCGGGTGGGGTCGTCGGTGTGACGGGCCGGGGCATCGTCGCCGGCCGGGTCGTGAGCATCGCCCGCCGAAGTGCGCGCGTCGCCGATCAGGGCGGCGGTGAGCTGTGCGAGGGGACCCTCGCCTGCCCCGTAGGCGCCGCAGCGGACGGTGACGACGGTGACGTCGGGCGGCAGCTCGTCGCGTAGCTGGGCCGCCAGGCGGGACTTGCCGATGCCCGGCGGGCCGAGCACCGTCACCAGGTGGCAGGCCCGCCGGCCGGACGCCTGCTCCAGCGCCGTGCGCAGCCGGTGCAACTCGTCATGGCGGCCCACGAACGACGCGAGCGGCGGCGGCTCGGCGTCGAGAGCGCCCAGCAGCCAGGCCCGCTCGCCCCCGGCCGCCGGGTACGGCTCCACCCGCGCGGCCGGGCCGAGCAGGCGGCGGGCGCGGTCGCCGAGCAGGACGGCGTCCGGCGGAGCGGCCTGCCGCAGGAGGGCGGCGACCTCGAACACCTGCCCGGCCGCGCGCGGCGGGACGCCGGCGGGGGAGGGCTCGTCCGGGGCGACGTACACCTCGCCGGACTCGACGGCCGTGCGGAGACGCAGGACGACGTCGTGATCGCGGGCCACGGCCGCCAGCCGCCCGGACAGGGCGTCGCGCAGGGCCACCGCGGCGCGGACCGCGCCCGCCGCGTCGTCCTCGCGCAGCTCCCGCAGGCCGAACACGCCGGTCGCGGCCTGCCCGGCCCGCTCCACCGTCCCGCCGTGCCGGGCGGCCGCCTCCTCGCAGGCGCGGGCGAAGACGTCCAGCAGGTGGTGCAGCGCCTCGGGATCGAGCCCACCGGGCGGCTCGGCGGCGAGCTCCGCGCTGAGCACGGTGACCAGCCGCCGCGTCCCGGGCTCGGGGAACGGCGCCGACGCGGCGGACGGCACCGGAAGCAACGGCGGCGCGGGCCGGGAGGAGGGCTCGGGAGCGGGTTCGGGGTCAGGGGCGGGGGTGGGTTCGTGGGGGCCCCAGGTCGTGGGCGGTGGGTCGAGTTCGGGGGCGTGGGCGAGCATCCGGCTTTCCAGGCGCCGCAGTTCGGGCCCCGGGTCGATGCCCAGTTCGTCGGCCAGCAGGCGGCGGGTGTCGCGTATCACGGCCAGCGCCTCGGCCTGCCGTCCCGACCGGTAGAGCGCCAGCATGAGCTGGGCGCGCAGCCTCTCCCGGTACGGGTGCGCCGCGACCAGTTCGCGCAGCCGGGGCACGAGCTCGATGTGGCGGCCGAGCGTCAGCTCCACCTCGGTGAGCTGCTCGGCGACGCTGAGCCGCTGCTCGGCCAGCCGCTCCACCTCCCCGGCCGCCGACGCCCGGAACTCCAGCCCGGCCAGCGCCTCTCCCCGCCACAGCGCCAGCGCCCGCGCGAACAGGTCGGCGGCCCGCACGGGGTCGCCCCGCGCGGCGGCGGCCCGCCCGGCGCCCGCGAGCCGGTCGAACTGGACGCTGTCCAGCGCCCCGGCGGGCACCACGGCCTGGTAGCCGCCGCCCCGGGTGATGATCGCGCCGCTGCCCAGGATGCGGCGCAGGCTGGAGATGTAGCCCTGCAGGACCTTGGGCGCGGTGGCCGGCGGCGACTCGCCCCACACCTCGTCCACGAGGCGCGCCGGGGAGACGACCTCGTTCGGGTGCAGCAGCAGGACGGCCAGCACCACCTGCTGCTTGACGGCTCCGAGGGCCAGCGCGCGGCCCTGCTCCAGCACCTGCAACGGTCCGAGGACGTGCAGCTCCATGCCCCTCCGCCTTCCGTGCGGCCACGGGACGTCCGGTGGCATCCTCTCTCCACCGTCGCGCCGCAATCTATGCATTTAGCCTCCTTCGGCTCCGCCGGGTGCGGACGCCGATCGTCAGCCGGTACAGAGGCGCACCCGGCGCGGGACATACCTCGGACGCGGACCGGACGCGGAGCGTAATCGTTCGTACACTCGTGGGCGACGAGAGGGGGACGCCGGGTGGGCGTGGAACGGGACGACGACGAGTGGCCTGGTGGCGGGTTCTCTGAGTGGCGGCGGTCCTGCGACGGGCTGGCGGAGTGGGAGCGGGCGGCGGGGCCGCGCGGCGCGGCGCGCGCCGCCGGACGCCGGGGGAGGCGGTGGCGGCGGCGGGTCGTGGTGTCGGGGGCGCTGGTCGTGGCGGTGCTGTGCCTCGCCGCCTCCTGGGCGGCGCCGGCGCTCACCCCGCCGGCGCCACCCGCGGGTCCGGCGCCCGGCTCCGGCCGGTTCCCTCTGGGCGGCGCTCCGGTGGCGGTGGGGGAGTGGGCCTGGCTGCCCGCCGGTGGGACCTGCCGCCGGGACGGGGAGACCGGTGGCTCCTGGTCGGTCGCCGACCTGCTCGGCCTCGGCTCCGGCGGGGCCCAGCCTGCCGCCGACGCGGCCGCCTGAAATGACCCCATTGCCGCCGAATATTCGCGCACGTATACTCGCATACGAGTAACAGGGAGCGACAAGGAGGAGGCAGGGTGAAACGACGTCCGGTGCGCAACCTGCTCGGGCTGGCCGTGCTCACCGTGCTCGTGCACCGCCCCATGCACCCGTACGAGATGGCCTCCGTGCTGCGGGCCCGCGGCAAGGACCACGACATGCGGATCAAATGGGGCTCCCTCTACACGGTCGTCCGCAACCTGGAGAAACACGGCCTGATCGCCGCCGTCGAGAGCAACCGTCAGGGCGCCCGCCCCGAGCGGACCGTCTACCGGCTCACCGACGCCGGGCTGGCGGAGGCCGCGGACTGGACGCGGGAGCTGCTGGCGGCCCCCGTCCACGAGCCGTCGGCGTTCGAGGCGGGGCTGTCGGTGCTGGGCGGGCTCGGGCCCGGCGAGGTCGTGACGCTGCTGCGGCGCCGGCTGGCCGCGCTGGAGCGGCGGGTCGAGGCCGGCCGGGACGACCTGGAGCGGGACGGGCGGGAGCTGCCCCGGCTGTTCCTCCTGGAGTCCGAGTACGCCCTGGCGATGCGGCAGGCCGAGGCCGCCTGGGTCCGCGGCCTGCTGGCGGAGCTGGAGGAGGGCCGCTTCCCCGGCCTGGACGACTGGCGCGCCTACCACGAGAGCGGCCGGGTCCCCGGCGACGTGGCCGAGGCGGCGGAGAGGGGCCGCACGGCCGACTAGCAAGATCCGGCGGCGGTGCTGGCACACCGCCGCCGGACGACCTCGTACCGACAGACCCGCGGAGCGGACCCCGGCCACGAGATGGCACTGGCAACAATAGCCGGGCTCCCCCGCGTACCCACCCATGGGGAGCGAACATGATCACCACTCTGGACCACGTGACGTCGCGGGACGGCACCACGATCGCCTACCGCCGCCTCGGCGGCGACGGCCCCGGCCTGGTGCTGCTGCACGGCGCCATGCAGACCGGGCACGGCAACATCGAGCTGGCCGAGGCCCTGTCGGCGGACTTCACCTGCTACGTCCCCGACCGGCGCGGCCGCGGCCGCAGCGGCCCGGCCGGCCCCCGCTACGGGCTGGCCCGCGAGGTCGAGGACCTGACCGCGCTGCTGGCCGCGACCGGCGCCGAGCACGTCGCCGGCGTCAGCTCGGGCGCGATCATCGCACTGCGCACCGCCCTCGCCCTGGGCGCGGTCCCGGGCGGCCCGGCGGTGCGCAAGATCGTCGCCTTCGAGCCGCCGCTCGACCTGGACGGCTCCAACCCGACCGGCTGGCTGGCGCGCTTCGACCGGGAGATCGCGGCGGGCCGCGTCCCGGCGGCGCTGGTCACGGGCATGCGGGCGACGCGCATGGGGCCGGCGGTCTTCACCGTGGTGCCGCGCTTCCTGCTGGAGGCCATGACCGCCGCGATGCTGAAAAATCAGGACAAGGTGGCGGTGGCGGGCGAGCCCACGTTCCGTGCCCTCGCCCCGACCCTCCGCCAGGACGCCCAGCTCGTCGCCGAGACCGCCGACGACCTCGCCGCCTACCGCGCGCTCACCGCCGAGGTCCTGCTGCTGGGCGGCACCAGAAGCCCCGCCTACCTGCGCGACGCCCTGACCGCCCTGCAGGGCGTCCTGCCCCGCTGCCGCCGCGCCGACCTGCCCGGCCTCGACCACAGCGCCACCTCGAACGCGGCCATGCGCGGCAGGCCGGCCCGGGTCGCGGCGGAGATCCGCCGGTTCCTGCTGAGCGCGGGCTGATCCGTCACAGGTTCTTGAGGCCCGTCACAGGTTCTTGAGGAAGGTGGCCGCCACCGGGGCGGCCACCGCGCCGCCCCCGCCGCCGCCCTCGACGACCACGGCGAACGCCACGTCCCCCTTGAACCCCATGAACCAGGCGTGGGTGTCCAGCTTGTCGCCGTTGGCGAACTCGGCCGTCCCGGTCTTGCCGTGGGTGCCCGCGGGCAGGCCGGCGGACTTGGCGGTGCCCTTGGTGACCACGGCCGCCATCATGGCGTGGAGCTGGTCCTTCACGCCGTCCGGCAGCTCGCGCTCGGCCGCTTTCTGCTTCAGCGACGGCACCAGCGTGGGCGGCCGCCACGTCCCGTCGGCGATGGCGGCCGCCACCGACGCGATGGACAGCGGGCTGGCGGTGATGCGGGCCTGGCCGAACGACTCGGCCGCGAGCTCGGCGTCCGACTGCGGCCTGGGGAGGCTCGCCGGGGTGGCCGGGACGCCGATGTTCAGCGGCTGGTTGAAGCCGACGCTCTCGGCCGCTTTGACCAGCTTGTCCGCGCCCAGCTTCGACTGGGCGAGCGGCGCGAACGTGGTGTTGCACGAGTGGGCGAAGGAGTCGAGGAACGACAACGACCCGAACGCCTCGTTGTCGGAGTTGCGGATCTTCAGCCCGCCCACCGTGGCGTACTCGGGGCAGGTCACCCGGTCCTGCGGCGACATGCCGGCCGCGAGCAGCCCGATCGCGGTGACCGCCTTGAACGTCGAGCCCGGCGGGTAGCGCCCGTCGAGCGCCCGGTTGAACCCGCCCCGGTTGTTGACCACGGCCAGGATCTCGCCGGTCGAGGGCCGGATCGCCACCATGGACGTGGGCTTGTCCAGGTCCTTGACGGCGGTCACCGCGGCGGCCTGCGCGTCGCGGTCGAGCGAGGTCTCGACCGGCTCGCCCGCCGACCCCTTGATCGTCTTGAGCGTCCTGCCGCCGAGCTGGATGTCGGTGGACGGGGTGCCGGCCAGCCGCCGCTGGAAGGCCTCCTGCAGCCCGTCGCGGCCGATCGCCTGCCCCACCTGGTAGGCCGAGCCCAGCTTGGCGACGTCCTTCTTCTTCGCCTTGTCGAGGTAGCCGACGAGCTGCTGCACCGAGCCGCCGCCCGAGCCGTCGTCGATGCGCCCGCCGTCGGCGTCGGTGATCGCGGCCCGCTCGGGCCAGCGCGTCCTGAGGGAGAACGTCTGCCCGGCCGTGAGCTGCGGGTGCAGGGTGGCGGGCGACCAGGCGACCTTCCAGGCGCGGTCGGCCACGACCAGGTCGATCTTCCCGTCGTAGGTCCATTCGCCGACGTTCTTCAGCGCGAGCGTCACCGTGTAGGGGACGCTGGCCTGGTCGTCGCCCTGGGCGACCGGCCCCAGCCGGACCGAGGTGCGCTCCACGCCGAGCGCGCCGCGCTGCTGGCCGTAGACGTCGAGCCGCTGCGCCGTGGCCAGCTCCCTGGCCATCGCGGCGGTGTCGCCGGCCTGCCAGGCCGCGGCGAAGCGCTGCGCGGTCGCGGCCGGGGTGCCTCGGGTGTGCAGCACGTAGTAGGCGCCACCGGCCGCGGCTCCCGCCGCGAGCACGGCGGCGACGGACACGATCGCGATCGTACGGCTCCGCGCCACTGATCAGCCCCCTGATCCTGCTCGACAGACGTACGAGCCTAGAGCCCGCCGCCGGGCGCCCCCTCGGACGCCTCCTTCACCGACATGCCGGCCACCCCGTCGGACGCCTTGACGCTGGAGGCGTAGACGGGCACGTACTCCTGCCCGGACAGCCGCTGGACGGCGGCCATGATCTCGTCGGTGACGCGCCGCCGGTCGCGCGCGTCACGGTGGTCGCCCTCGAAGCGCATCGGGGCGCCGATCGCGATGCCGATCCTGGCCGGGCGCGGCACCTTCGTGCCCGGCGGGAGCACCTTCTCGGTGCCGGTGAGCGCCACCGGCAGCACGGGCGCGCCCGTCTTGAGCGTCAGCCAGGCCACGCCGATCTTGCCGCGGTAGAGCCGGCCGTCGGGGGAGCGGGTGCCCTCGGGGTGGATGCCGAACAGCTCGCCCCGCTCCAGCAGGGCCGCGGCCTCGTCCAGCATGGTCTGCGCGGCGTGCGCGCTCTCGCGGTCGATCGGCAGGCTGCGGCCGAGACGCATGAAGAAGCCCGAGACGGGGTTGCCGTCGAAGTACTCGTTCTTGGCGGTGAACGTCACGTGCCGCGGCAGCAGCGCGGGCAGCAGGAACGAGTCGAGCACCGACAGGTGGTTGGCGGCCAGGATCGCGGGCCCGGTCCTCGGGACGTGCGCCGCGCCGGTGATGTGCGGCCGGCACATGGCGTGCGCCAGCGGCGCGGCGGCGAACTTGACCACTTCGTAAAGCAACAGGCTCTCCTGGATCATCGGGCGTCCGGCCACCCACCATAGAGCAGGCGCCCCGCCGGTGAGCGGGGCGCCTGGGAAAAGAGCTGTTAGGCCGATGTGGCGGTCGCCTCCTCGGCGAGATGCACAACACGGCTCCAGCCGGACGGTATTCCGTGAAGGCGGTAATTTGCGGCCCGGGGGACACTAACCACATCGGCCTCTCGATGCTAACGGACGTTCGGGGGGTGATATTCCACCGGCGGGTCAGGTGCGCGTCCAGTGCGGCTGCGCGACGTCGAAGACCCGCTGCTCACGGCCACGCAACGCCACTTCGGCGAACTGCCAGAGAATCGCCCCCGTCGGCGCGTGGATCACGATCGACGGCCCCAGCGGCATCTGCAGCAGCTCGCCCCGCCACCGCGGCACCCCCGGCGCCAGGAACCGCTCCAGCGGCACCGCGTGCACCGACGCCACCTCCCGCGGGTCGGCCACCGGCCGCTGCCGGCCGCCGAACGCCACCACCGGCGTGATCACGAACCCCGAGTCGGTGACGAAGTCGTCGAGCAGCCCCGCCACCTCGACCCCGGTCAGGCCCGTCTCCTCGGCCAGCTCCCGCAGCGCCGCCTCGACCGGCAGCTCGCCGTCGTCGAGCCGGCCGCCGGGCAGCGCCCACTGCCCCGGGTTGCGGCCGCGCGGCGCCCGCTTGATCACCACCGTGTACGGGGCGCCCGCCGCGTCCTCCAGCACGCACACGGTGACGGCGGCCCGGCGGATGCCCCCTGCGGGCGGCACCTCCCGCCGGTCGAAGGCGGTCAGCCGGGCGGCGATCCCGGCACGCAGCTCGTCGATGGGCGGCAGCACCCTCCCAGGATCTCACGCCGGGCCCGCCCCGTCCGCTCAGGGCAGCCGGGCGGGCAGGCGCACGGTGACCCGCAGGCCGCCCTCCTCCCTGGCCTCCGCGCCCACCTCGCCGCCGTGCGCGGTCACGATGGCCCGCACGATCGACAGCCCGAGCCCCGCCCCCTTGTACGAGCGCACCCGCTCCCCCTGCAACCGGCTGAACGGCTGGAACAGGTCCTCCACCTCGTACGGCGGCACCACCGGCCCGGTGTTGTCCACCGTCACCACCGCGCCGCCGCCGTCCGCCCGCCGCAGCGCCAGCCACACCTCGCCGCCGCGCACGTTGTGCGTGACCGCGTTCTCCAGCAGGTTGACCAGGCACCGCTCCAGGAACAGCGGATCGCCCTCCACCAGCACCGGCCGCAGGTCCCTGTGCACGGTGACGGCCCGCCTGCGCCCGCCCGGGTCGAGCTGCTCCAGCGCCGCCCGCGCGACCTGCTCCAGGTCGACCCACCTGCGTACGGTCAGCTCCTGCTCCGACTGCGCGAGCAGCAGCAGCCCCTCGATGAGCCGCTCGTGCCGGGCGTTGGTGCCGAGCAGCGCCCTGGCCAGCGCCTTCAGGTCCGCCGACGCCTCCGGCTCCTCCAGCGACACCTCCAGCACCGTACGGTTGACCGCCAGCGGGGTGCGCAGCTCGTGGGAGGCGTTGGCGATGAAGCGCCGCTGCCCGTCGAAGACGCGGTGCAGCCGGTCCAGCATCGCGTCGAAGGTGTCGGCCAGCCGCCTGACCTCGTCCGGCGGGCCCTCCAGCCCGATCCGCTCGTGCAGGGTGCTCTCCGACAGCCGCTGCGCGGTCTCGGTCACCCGGTCCAGGGGCCGCAGCGCCCGGTCGGCCACGACGTACCCGAGCACCAGCGCGACCGCGCCGACCAGGATCATCGCCGTCGCGGTGTACTGCACGACCTGGGTGAGCACCTGGTCGGCGCGCGCCACCAGGTCGCCCTGGAACAGCACGTCCTGCACCGCCGCGCGCTGCGGCTGCGCGTCGGCCGGCATCGCCGGCGGCGGCACCCCGATCACCTTCTTCCCGCCCAGCGTGAACTGCTGCCGCAGCGCCTGCGCGGTGATCAGGTAGGTGAGCGCCAGCAGCAGCGACCCGGCGACGAAGAACAGCCCGCCGTACAGCAGGGTCAGCCGAAGCCGCAGCCGCCGCCGGTCCCACCAGGCCCTCGGGCGCGACAGCCCGGTCCCGGCGGTCACAGCCGGTACCCCCGGCCGGGCACGTTCTGGACCGCCGCGGGTGGCCCGAGCTTCTTGCGCAGCGCGGTGATCGTGACGCGCAGCGCGCCGGTGCCGGGGTCGGCGTGCTCGTCCCACACGCTCCTGCGCAGCTCGCCGGAGGTGACCAGCTCGCCGCCGGCGCGCAGCAGCACGTGCAGGACGTCGAACTCCTTGCGGTTGAGCGGCACCGCCCGCCCGTCCCTGGTGACCGTGCGGCGCGCCGGGTCGAGCCTGATCCCGGCCCGCTCCAGCGGCGGCTCAGGGCGGCGCGGCGCGCGCCTGGCCAGCGCCCGCACCCGGGCCACCAGCTCGGCGAACGCGAACGGCTTGACCAGGTAGTCGTCCGCGCCGACGGCCAGCCCGTCCACCTTGTCGCGGATCTGCCCGGCGGCCGTCAGCATGAGCACCCGGCCCGGCCGGCCGGCCTCGCGCAGCCGCCGGCACACGTCGTCGCCGTGCACCTCCGGCAGGTCCCGGTCCAGCACGACCACGTCGTAGTCGACGTACGCGGCCAGGTCGAGCGCGTCCTGCCCGTCGTAGGCCACGTCCACGGCGATCGCGTGCAGCCGCAGGCCGTGCGCGACCGCGTCGGCCAGCCGTTCCTCGTCCTCCACGACAAGCACCCGCATGACGGCCCCTTCCCTCGGCGACGAGCGTGACGGATCACGTGTTAGCCGCGGGTAAGGGCTTATCCGGTTCTAGCACCCGATGGGCTGGAGTGGGGCCGCGCCGCGGGCGAGTGACCCGGCGGCGCGGAGGAGCGAGAGCCATGAACCTTCGACGGGCGCCGGCCGCCGTGCCGCTCGTGCTCGCGCTGGCCGCCTGCGGCGGCCCCGCGGCCACGGACGACGACGTGGTCAGCGCGAGCCGCACGGGCGCGACGGCGAGCGCGTCCGCCTCTCCGTCCCCGACGCTGGACCCGCAGCAGGCGGCGCTGAAGTTCGCGCAGTGCATGCGGCAGCACGGGATCGACATGCCCGACCCGCAGGGCGGCGACATCCGCCTCACGGTGCCGCGCGGCGCGTCCAAGGAGAAGATGGACAAGGCGCAGAAGGCGTGCGGGCCGATCATGGAGTCCGCGGTGAAGGCCGGCACGCCCAGCGCCGAGGACTACGACAAGATGCTGAAGTTCGCGCAGTGCATGCGCGCGCACGGCGTGGACGTGGCCGACCCGAAGCCCGGCCAGCCGATGCGGATCATGGCCAAGGGCGGCTCGAAGGACAAGCTGGAGGCCGCGCACAAGGCCTGCGAGGAGTACGCGCCCGGCATGAAGAAGGGCCCGGCCGGCGGCGGAGGCGGCTCGTGAGGGGCAAGGGCCTGCTGCTGGGCGGCGGCGCCGTCCTCGCCGTCGCCGGGACGTGGACCGCCGTCGCCGTCCTGCACGACGGGCCGGCCGCGCCCGCCGCCGCGCCGGCCGCCCCGCCCACGGTCCCGGCCACCGCCGAGGTCACCCGGCGGGACCTGGTCGAGACCAAGACCGTGGACGGCGCGCTCACCTACGCGGGGGAGCGGCAGCTCACGGCGGGCGGCTCCGGCGTCGTCACCTGGGTCCCGGCGCAGGGCGCCGTCGTGCGGCGCGGCCGGCCGCTGATCAAGGTCGACCGCCGGCCCACCGTCCTCATGTACGGCGCCCTGCCGCTGTACCGGACGCTGCGGCTCGGCGTGTCCGACGGCCCGGACGTCGAGCAGCTCGAACGCAACCTCAAGGCGCTCGGCCACGGCTCCTACCTGACGGTGGACGGGCACTTCAGCGGCGCCACCCGCCAGGCCGTCCTGGACTGGCAGGAGGACCGCGGGCTGCCGGAGACCGGCGAGGTGGACGCCGCCCAGGTCGTCTTCCAGCCCGCCGCCGTCCGCGTCACCGAGGCCAGGGCCGCCGTCGGCGACCGGGTCGCGCCCGGCCGCCAGGTGCTCACGGTCAGCGGCATGCGCCGCCTCGTGCACGTGGACCTCGACACCGCCGACCAGTCGCTGGCCCGCAAGGGCGCGCGGGTCACCGTGACGCTGCCCGGCGGCGAGCGGGCGGCCGGCCGGATCACCTCGATCGGGATGGTCGCCGAGGTCACCGGCCAGGAGCCGGACACCAGCACCACCGTGGACGTCGACATCACCCTGGCCGAGCGGCCGCGCACCCGGCTCGACCAGGCGCCCGTGGAGGTGGAGCTGCAGAGCGCGCGGCACGCCGGCGTGCTGGCCGTGCCCGTGGAGGCGCTGCTGGCGCTGCGCGAGGGCGGGTTCGGGGTGGAGGTCGTGACCGGCTCCGGCACCAGGATCGTCGCCGTCGAGACGGGCGCGTTCGGCGGCGGGCTGGTGGAGGTCGAGGGCGAGGGGCTGCGCGAGGGGATGAAGGTCGGGGTGCCCGCCACATGACCGCCGAGCCCTCCGCGCCGGTGATCGCCGAGCTGGCCGGGGTCACCAAGTCCTATCCCGGCGGCGTGCACGCGCTGCGCGGCGTGGATCTCGCCGTCGCCCGCGGCGACCTGCTGGCCATCGTCGGCCCCTCCGGCAGCGGCAAGTCCACCATGCTGCACCTGATCGGCACCCTCGACCGGCCCACCACCGGCGCCGTCCGGGTGGCCGGGCACGACGTGGCGGCCCTGTCCGACCGCGAGCTGTCCGCGCTGCGCTCGCGCCACCTGGGCTTCGTCTTCCAGCACTTCCACCTCGCGCCCGGCGTCACCGCCCTGGACAACGTGGCCGACGGGCTGCTCTACACCGGCGCGGGCCGGCGGGCCCGCCGCGAGCGCGCCGCCGCCGCCCTCGACCGGGTCGGGCTCGGCCACCGCCTGGGGCACCGGCCGGCCGAGCTGTCCGGCGGCGAGCAGCAGCGGGTGGCGGTCGCCCGCGCGGTCGCCGGCGACCCGGCGCTGCTGCTCGCCGACGAGCCCACCGGCAACCTGGACTCCGCGGCCGGCGCCGACGTGCTGGCCGTGCTCGCCGGCCTGCACGCCGCCGGCACCACGATCGCCCTCATCACGCACGACGCCGAGATCGCCGGCTGGTGCCGCCGCCAGGTGCGGCTGCGCGACGGGCTCGTCGTGGACGGCCACGACCACGACGACCGGGGACCGGTCGCGCTGCTGAGAGGAGCGGGACGATGAGCGCGCCGCGAGCCGGGACGACGCGCGGCGAGCGGCTGACGCCCGGCCGGCTGAGCCCCGGCGACGTCGTGCGGACCGGGGCGGCCGGGCTGCGGGCCCGCCCGGCGCGGGTGATCCTGTCCGCGCTCGGCATCGCGATCGGCATCGCCACCATGATCGCGGTGATCGGGATCTCGTCGTCCTCACGCGAACAGCTCCTGCGCCGGCTCGACCGGCTCGGCACGAACCTGCTGACCGTGTCGCCGGGCCGCACCATGTTCGGGGAGGAGGCCGAGCTGCCCGGCACCGCCCTGGCCATGGTGCAGCGCATCAGACCGGTCCGCACGGCCGCCGCCACGGGCGGCGTCGAGGCCACCGTCCGGCGCAACAACCACATCCCGGACGCCGTCACCGGCGGCATCGCCGTCCAGGCCGCCAGCACCGGCCTGCTCACCACCCTGGAGGGCGCCGTCGCCAGGGGCGCCTGGCTGAACGAGGCCACCGCCCGGCAGCCGGCCGTGGTGCTCGGCGCGGAGGCGGCCCGGCGGCTCGGGCTGGCCAGGACCGGCGTGCAGGTGTGGATGGGCGGGCGGTGGTTCACCGTCATCGGCATCCTCGGGCCGATGCCGCTCGCGCCGGAGATCGAGCGGTCGGCGCTGGTCGGCTTCCCGGCGGCCGCGGACCTGCTCGGGTTCGACGGCCACCCGACGACGATCTACGAGCGCTCGTCCGACGCGACCGTGGAGCAGGTGCGGGCGGCGCTGCCGCGCACCGTCAACCCGGAGAACCCCGAGGAGGTGGCGGTCAGCCGGCCGTCCGACGCGCTCGCGGCCAAGGCCGCGGCGGCGGGGGCGTTCACCGGCCTGCTGCTCGGGCTCGGCGCGGTGGCGCTGCTCGTCGGCGGGGTGGGCGTGGCCAACACCATGGTCATCTCGGTGCTGGAGCGGCGCAAGGAGATCGGGCTGCGCCGCTCGCTCGGGGCCACCCGGGGGCAGGTGCGCCTGCAGTTCCTCGCCGAGTCGCTGCTGCTGTCGGGGCTCGGCGGGGCGGCGGGCGCGGTGCTCGGCGCGCTCGCCACGGCCGGGTACGCCCTCTCGCGCGGCTGGCCGCCCGTGGTGCCGCCGTGGGCGGTGGGCGGGGCGGTGGCGGCGACGCTGGTGGTGGGGACGCTGGCGGGCATCTACCCGGCGATGCGGGCCGCCCGCCTGTCGCCCACGGTCGCCCTAGCGGCCGGCTGAGCGGCGCGGCCGCCGGTCAGGGCATGGTGCTCTCCAGGACGAGCGTGAGGACCGTCCCCGCCACCATGCCGGCGCCCGCCGCCACGGCGGCCCACTTGCCCAGGGGCTCGCCGCGCAGGTGACCCGCGACGCCCAGCACGATGCCGGCCAGGCCGAACAGGACCGGGTCGAACAGCACGGCCACCGCCGCGCACACGCACCCGAGGATCGACGGCACCTGGTCGATGCCCTGGCGGCGCGGCGGGCGGGCCACGCTCGCGGCGGGCGGCGCCGAGGCGGCGGGCGGCGCGGAGGCGGCCGGCGGCGCCGCCCCGGGGCCGCCGCTCCCGTCCTCGTCCGGGACGGCCCGCTCGACCTGGGCGCTCTCCTCGCTCTCGGCGCCGGACGCGGCGGGCCCACCGGACCCGTCGTCCGGGGGCGGTGCGGGGGAGGGCGGAGGCGGGTCCTGCGCGTGGGGCACCGGGCGGGCTCCTTCTGGACGGGAACCACATCACACACCCCCGCCCCCGCCCTGTCGAGCCGGTGCCAGCCGGGCGAGCTGGGGCGGGAGCGGCCGCGCGTGCACCACGTCCAGCCGGGAGACGGCCCGGGTGAGCGCCACGTACAGCCGGTTGAGGCCGCGCCGCTCCGCCTCGACGACGGCCGCCGGCTCGGCGACCACGACGTGGTCGTACTCCAGCCCCTTCACCAGGGACGCCGGCACCACGCTCAGCCGGGGCCCGCCGACCTCGAAGCCCTCGTCCCGCAGCGCCGACTCCAGCGCCGCGGTCCCGTGGTCCGCCGCGATCACCCCGATCGACCCCTCGAACCCCGACGCCTCCCGCACCGCCGCCACCACCCCCTTCCCCAGGTCCTCCACGCGGGTCACCCGCAGCCGCCCGTCCGACCGGTACGAGCGCGTCGGCGGCACCTCCGCCCCGAGCGCGTCCAGCAGCCCGTTGGCCAGCTCCACCACCGCGGCCGGCACCCGGAAGCCGGTCGTCAGCGCCACCACCCGGCCCTCCGGCTTGCCGAGCAGCGCCATCCGCTCCGGCCACGAGGCCGCCGCCCACGGGGTGGTGCCCTGCGCCAGGTCCCCGAGGACGGTGAGCGAGCCGTGCTCGCTGCGCCTGGCCACCGCCCGGCACTCCATCGGCGACAGGTCCTGGGCCTCGTCCACGATGACGTGGCCGTAGCCGCGCGGGCGCTCGACGAGGCCGGCCAGCTCGTCGAGCAGCACCAGGTCGGCCGCGGTCCACCGGGCGCTCCGGTGGCTGCGGGGCGGCCTCGCCCACGTGATCGCGGCCCGTTCGGCGTCGCTCAGCACGCCGCGCGCCGGGTCGTCGGCGTCGTCGCCGCAGGGGCCGCGCAGCACCTCGTACAGGACCTCCTCCGGCTTGACGGGCGGCCAGAGGGCGTCCAGGGCGGGGGCGAGGCCGCGGGCCATGCGGCGGGTCCACGCGGCGGTGGCGGTCACGCCGCGGGCCTCGGCGCGGCGGCGGACCGCGGCGACCGCCTGGGCGTGCACCCGCTCGCGGCCCACGCCGTAGGGGAGGCGGGCGCGGCGGGTGTCGTCCACGATGCGGCGCAGCTCGTCCTCCGGGACGCGCCACCGGTAGGAGCCGTCGGCCACGGCGACCGGCTCGACCGGCTTGCGGACGCGTCCGTACAGGGCCCTGCGCAGCACCTCCGCCATGCGCACGTCGTGCTTGACCAGCGCGGCCTCCTCCGGGTCGGCCGCGGTGACGGGGACGGACGCGAGCAGCCCCTCCAGCGTGGTCTGCTCGACGTCCACCTCGCCGAGCGCCGGCAGGACGGCCGAGATGTAGCCGAGGAAGGCCCGGTTCGGGCCGAGGACCAGCACGCCGCCGCGCTCCAGGCGGCGGCGGTGGGCGTACAGCAGGTACGCGGCCCGGTGCAGGCCCACGGCGGTCTTGCCGGTGCCGGGCGCGCCCTGGACGCAGATGCTGGTGTCGAGGCCGGCGCGGACGAGGTCGTCCTGCTCGGGCTGGATGGTGGCGACGATGTCGCGCATGGGGCCGACGCGGGGGCGTTCGATCTCGGCCGCCAGGAGGCGGCTCCCGCCCTGCCCGCCCGGCTCGCCCTGGTCGAGTCGTTCGTCCTCGTACGAGGTCAGCGTCGTGCCCGACCAGCCGAAGCGGCGGCGCACCGCGACGCCCTGCGGGTCGCGGGCACTGGCCCGGTAGAAGGCCCGCGCGACCGGGGCGCGCCAGTCGACCACCACCGGCGGGCCGCCGTGCTCGCCGGCGATGTGCCGCCGGCCGATGTGGTACGCGCGCCCCCGGTGCTCGGCCGAGCCCGGCCCGAAGTCGAGGCGGCCGAAGAACGGCGGGCCCTCGGGCTCCTCGCTCAGCTCCTTGGCCAGGCTCTTGAGGTGGCGGCCGAGTCGTTCGGCGCTGTAGCGGTCGCCGGCCACGGTCTCCCCGACGATCACGTTGTCCCGCGCGCCCTCCAGCATCCGGCGCAGCCCGGCCCGGCAGCGTTCGACGTGCCGCCGCTCCTCGTCGAGCGTCCCCATCGCACCCCCTGAAAGCGTTGACCCGGTTAAATCTTTGACCAGGTTAACACTTTGCTAGAGTGGCGGCATGACGGGACTGCGGCAGCTCCAGCGCCTGCGCGTGCGCGAGGCCATCTCCGGCGCGGCGGTCGCGCTGTTCCTGCGGCGCGGCTTCGACGAGGTGCCCGTGGCCGAGATCGCGGCGGCGGCCGGGGTGTCCAAGCCGACGCTGTTCAAGTACTTCCCGGCCAAGGAGGACCTGGTCCTGCACCGCATCGCCGACCACGAGGGCGAGGCGGCCCGCGTGGTGCGGGGGCGGGCGGCGGGCGAGCCGCCGCTGGAGGCGCTGCGCCGCCACTTCCTCGACGGGCTCGCCCGCCGCGACCCCGTCACCGGCCTCAACGACCACCCCGAGGTCGTGGCCTTCCACCGCATGGTGTTCTCGACGCCGAGCCTCCAGGCCCGGCTGTTCCAGCAGATCTCCCGCGACGAGCGCGCCCTCGCCGAGGCCCTGTCCGAGCCCCTGCCAGGGAGGGCGTCAAGCGGCGCCGGTGCTCCGGCGGGCACGGGCGGCGGGCTGGACGAGCTGACCGCCGCGCTGCTCGCCGCCCAGGTGCTGGCCGCCCAGCGGGTGCTCGCGCGCCGCACCTGGCAGCTCATCGCCGACGGCCGTCCGCTGAGCGAGGTCGAACCGGAGGCTATTCAAGCCGCAAATCGGGCATTCTCCTTGTTGGCGATTTGTGCGGCTTGACCCGTAATGCTGCTTTGCGCTCTGCGCGAGATCGCCGGTGCGCAACCAGGTCGGACCGGGTGTCCTTGATATTCTGACAACTGTTTGGCCAATTGCATAGTTATGCAATTTGGGGCATTGCGGGGTTCGCTTTACCAGAAGGAGAAGAAATGGAAGGCCCAATTACGCATTTGTATGACTACCGTACGTTCGTCCAGGATCACGGTTCGTGATGGGGGCGCGCATGTCCTCCGTCCGGGCGCGCCTGCGCGGCGTCCTGCCCGACCCCGCCGACCTCGCCGCCATGGGCCGCACCCCGCGCAGCGACCTCGTGGCCGGGCTCACCGTGGCGATCGTCGCCCTGCCCCTCGCACTGGGCTTCGGCATCAGCTCCGGCATGGGCGCCGAGTCCGGCCTGGCCACAGCCGTCGTCGCCGGCGCGCTGGCCGCCGTCTTCGGCGGCTCGCGGGTCCAGGTCACCGGCACGAGCGGGGCCATGACCGTCATCCTCATGCCGATCATGAGCGTCCACGGGCCTGCCGGGGTGCTCACCGTGGGCGCGCTGGCCGGGCTGCTGCTGATCGGGCTCGCGCTGGCCCGTGCCGGGCGCTACATCGCGCTCGTGCCCGCGCCCGTGGTCGCCGGGTTCACCGTGGGGGTGGCCTGCGTGATCGGTCTCCAGCAGCTGCCGTCCGCGCTCGGCGTCGAGGCGAGCGGCCACGACAAGGTCGCCGTCGTCGCCTGGCACGCCCTCCTCGACTTCCTGGCCCGTCCGCACTGGTGGGCCATGTGCGTCACGCTGGGCGTCGCCGCGGTGCTGCTCGTGGGGGCGAGCCTGCGGCCCACGGTGCCGTTCTCGCTGCTCGCCGTGGTCGTCGCCACCGTCGTCGCCGAAGCCGCGGAGCTGCCGCTGGCCAGGATCGGCGACATGCCGGCCGGGCTGCCCGCGCCGTCGTTCGCCTTCTTCGACCCGGCCGCGCTGCCGTCGCTGCTGGCGCCCGCCGTCGCGGTGGCCGCGCTCGCCGCCCTCGAGTCCCTGCTGTCGGCCTCGGTCACCGACGGCATGACCCGCGGGCCGCGGCACGACCCCGACAGGGAGCTGTTCGGGCAGGGGCTGGCCAACCTGGTCACGCCGCTGTTCGGCGGCATGCCCGGCACCGGGGCCATGGTCCGCACCGCCGTCAACGTCCGCTCCGGGGCGCGCTCGCGGCTGGCGGCGCTCTCGCACGCGGCCATCCTGGCCGCCATCGTCTGCACCGCGGCGGGGCTCGTCTCCAAGATCCCGCTCGCCGCGCTGGCCGGCGTGCTGCTGGCCACGTCCATACGCATGATCGAGGTGGACGCGGTCCGCGCCATGTTCCGCTCCACCCGGGCCGACGCCGTGGTCCTGGTGCTCACCGCCGTGGCCACGCTCACGCTCGACACCGTGCTGGCCATCATCGTGGGGTTCGTCGTGGCGGGGGCGCTCGCGCTCCGCACCCTGGCGCGCAACGTCCGCCTCGACGCCGAGCCGCTGCGCAACGAGGCCCACCTGCAACACACCGAGGACGAGCACGCCCTGCTCGCCGAGCACATCGTCACCTACCGGCTGGCGGGCCCGCTGTTCTTCGCGGCGGCCCACCGCTTCCTGCTGGAGCTGTCGGAGGTGACCGACGTGTCCGTGGTCGTCCTGCGCATGTCACGGGTCACCACCATCGACGCCAGCGGGGCGCTGGTGCTCGGCGACGCCATCGAACGGCTGGAACGCCGCGGCATCCTCGTCTACGTGTCCGGCATCCCGGACGGCCACCACCAGCCGTTGGAGGCGCTGGGGGTGATCGCCCGGCTCGACGAGGCGGGCCAGGTCTTCGCCACCACCACGGAGGCCATCGCGGCCGCCCGCGACCGCCTCCGCAGCTCGGGGATCCTGCCCCGGCTCGCCGGCTGAACCCGCCCGTCCCCGCGCCGGACCCGCCGGAGGCCCGGCGCGAGGACGGCTCGGCACACTGCGCCCGGGCCGCACACTGCGCCCGGGCCGCACACTGCGCCCGGGCCGGCACACTGCGCCGGGGTCGGCTCGCCGGGGTCGGCTCGCCGGGGTCGGCTCGTCCGGGTCGGCTCGTCCGGGTCGGCTCGTCCGGGTCGGCTCGTCCGGGTCGGTCCAGGGCCGGGTGGGCTCAGGCGGGGTCGGCTCGGCGCGCTGTGCCTTGGCCACCGAGCCGGCCCGCACCCCACCGGTCGCACGCCGAGCCGACCCATGGCCGAACCCATCCGCACCGGGCCGACCCACGGGCCCGAGCTGACCCGCGGCCGAAGTCACCGGTACCGGCCGACCCACAGGCCCGAGCTGACCCGCGGCCGAAGTCACCCGTACCGGCCGACCCACAGGCCGGAGCTGACCCGCCCCTGAACCGACCCGTCTGAACCGACCCGAGCCGACCTGCCCTGAGCCGGCCCCGCTCTGAGCCGGCCCGCCCTCAACCGGCCCGAGCTGAGTCGGCCCATACGCTGAGCCCGCGCGCTGAAGCCGGTGGGCTTGTCCTTCGGGTGTCCGGGGGTGCCGTGGCGGCCCCGGGGCTGGGGTGGGTCAGGCCAAAGGACGTGGGGCGGGGAGGCGGAGGCGGTCGACGGCTTCGCGGCGGGTGCGTTCCGGGCGGCGGTCGTAGCGGGCGGTGGTGGCGGGGGAGGAGTGGCCGACCAGGGCCTGGGCGGTCGCCAGGTCCACGCCCGCGTCCAGCAGCTCGCCGATGAAGGTGCGGCGGAAGTCGTGCGCGGTGCGCCGGGCGGCCCCGGCGGAGGAGAAGCGGCGCGTGAGGATGTCGGCGATGCCCTGCCCGGTGAGCCCGACGGGGCGGCCGTCGCGCACGCGCAGGCGGCCCGCCTTGCTGATCGGGCTGAACAGCGCCCCCGGCATCGGCCCGCGCACCGCGAGCCACCGCTCCACCAGGCCGATCGCGTCCGCCGTCAGGTAGACCAGGCGCTCCTTGTCGCGTTTGCCGCGCACCCGCAGCGAACGCGCCCCCGGGTCGTAGTCGGCCAGCGTCAGGCCGCCCAGCTCGGCCCGCCGGCAGCCGGTGGAGTACAGGACGGCGATCAGGGCCGCGTCCCGGACGCCGGCCGGCGTGTCGTCGGCGCACGCGGACAGGGCCGCGCCGACCACCTCGGGCGGCACGTGGTGCCCGGACGGCAGCCGGTGCTGCCGTACGGGGGCCAGGTCGGAGGCGCGGGCCAGGTCCTCGGCGCTCACCTGGCCGAGCCGCCACGCCTCCTTAAGCACCCGCCGCAGCGCCACCAGGTGCTTGTTGACGTACGCCGCCGACCACCCCTGGTCGGTCAGCAGCGTGCGGATGCGGACGGTGTGCTCGTAACGCAGCAGGTGCCACGGCTGGCCCTCGCCGGTCGCCGTGTCGTCGCCGGTGAGCAGGCGGGCCAGCCGGTCGAGGCAGCCGCGCATGGTGCGGCGCGACTCGGGGCTGGTGAGCGAGTCGAGGTAGACGTGGTACGGGTCTCGCGCCGGCTCGACCGGCGGCGCCGCCGGTCCGGGTACGGCAGGCAGGCTCACCTGGACGATCTTACGGTGCCGGCCCGCCCCTCCTCAGGAAGACCCACGCGACGGGAGGGACGGGCCGGGCTGCCGTCCCGGTGCCGGGAGGGGCGGGGTCAGGCCAGGCCGGCGACGGCGGTCAGGAGGCGGTCCACGTCCGAGCGGTCGTTGTACGGGACCAGCCCCGCCCGCACCGCCCCGCCCGAGTCGCGGATGCCCAGCACGCCGGTCAGCTCCCACGCGTAGTTGTGCCCGTTCCAGACGTTGACCCGCTGCCGGGCCAGGTGCTCGGCGACGGCCCGCGGGGTGTGCCCGGCGACGTTGAAGTAGGCGGTGGCGGTGCGGCGGGCGGGCTTGCCGTACGTGGTGACGTGCGGCATCGTCTCCAGCCCCTCCATCAGCACCCCGAACAGCTCCGTCTCGTGCTCCTCCGCCGCCGTCATGGAGGCCAGCAGCCGCTCGCGCCGGGAGCCCGTGCCGGGCACCATGGACGCCAGGTGGTCCACGGCGGCCGTCACGCCCTCCAGGTCGGCGAAGGCGGCCGTGCCCGTCTCGAAGCGTTCGGGCACCGTGTCGGGCGAGGAGGCGAGCTTGTCCGGCCGCAGCGTCTCCAGCAGCGCCGGGTCGGCGACGACCGCCCCGATGTGCGGCCCGGACCACTTGTAGGCGCTGGTGGCGTAGCAGTCCGCGCCGAGCGCCCGCATGTCGACCGGGCCGTGCGCGGCGGCGTGCACGCCGTCCACGTACATGAGCGCCCCGGCCCGGTGCGCCAGCTCTGCGATGGCGGCGACGTCGGGACGGGTGCCGATGATGTTGGACGCGGCGGTCACGGCCACCACGCGGGTGCGCTCGTTGATCAGGGCGGCGTACTGCTCGACGGGCAGCTCGCCGGTCACCGGGTCGACCTCGGCCCAGCGCACGGTGGCGCCGGTCTGCGTCCAGGGCCGGACGTTGGCGTCGTGGTCGAGCCGGGAGACCACGACCTCGTCGCCGGGGCCGGCGAGGGCCCGCGACAGGCGGTAGGTGAGGGTCGTCATGTTCGGGCCGAGGATGACGCCGCGCGGGTCGCCGCCGACCAGGTCGGCGACGGCGGCGCGGCAGGCGGCCACGATCGCGTCGGAGCGGTGGCTGGCGGGGAAGGCGCCGCCCGCGTTGCCGATCCCGCTGCGGTAGGCGTGGGAGATGGCGTCGATCACCGACTGGGGGGTCTGCGTGCCGGCGGCGCCGTCGAGGTAGGCGTAGCCGTCGGTGAGAGCGGGGTAGCAGGCGCGTACCGCTTTGATGGGGAAAGGCATGATAGGTAGATGCTCAGCCTCCGCGACCTCAACCGTGCCACCTTGGCCCGTCAGCACCTGCTCGGCCGGCACAAGGGCGAGGTGACGGACGTCGTCCACCGGCTCGCCGGGCTGCAGGCGCAGGAGCCGCGCCCGCCGTACCTGGGGGTGTGGTCGCGGCTGGAGGGGTTCGGGCGGGACGACCTGCACGCGGCGCTGCGGGCCGGCGCGGTGCTGCGGGCCACGATGTGGCGGGCCACGCTGCACCTGGTGACGGCGGCCGACTTCGCGGCGTTCCGGCGGCTGCTGGAGCCGATGCTGCTCGCCGCTGCGCGCCGCTTCGACGAGATCGACTTCGCGGCGGTGGCGGCCGTCGCCGACCGGCTGCTGGCCGAGCGGCCCCACACCTTCAACGAGCTGCGGCCCCGCCTGCTGGCCGAGTTCCCCGGCGGCCACGACCGGGCCCTCGGCTACGCGGTGCGCCTGCTGACGCCGCTCGCCATGGTGCCCACCGAGGACCGGTGGAGCTTCCCGCGCGACCCCGCCTTCGCCCCGCCCGGCGTCGCCCTCGACCCGGAGCCCTCCCCACGGGCGCTGGTCGAGCGCTACCTGGCCGCCTTCGGCCCCGCCACGCCCGCCGACGCGCAGACCTGGTCGGGGGTGCGCGGCCTGCGCCCGGTGATGGAGGCGATGGAGCTGGAACGGCTCGCCGGGCCGGACGGCAAGGAGCTGTTCGACCTGCCGGGCGCGCCCCGCCCCGGCGGCGACGTCCCCGCGCCCGTGCGGTTCCTGCCCGACTTCGACACGCTCGTCCTCGGCCACGCCGACCGCGCGCGGGTGCTGGCCGACGAGCACAAGGGCCTGGTCACCACCAAGAACCTGCGGGTGCGGGCGGTCTACCTGGTGGACGGGTTCGCGGCGGGGACGTGGCAGGTCAAGCGCTCGGGCAGGAAGGCGAGGCTGCTGCTCGCCCCCTTCGGGGCCGCCCCGGGGGCGGAGGTGGAGGAGGAGGGGCTGCGGATGCTGGCCTTCGCCGAGCCGGACGCGGCCGCGTACGACCTCGGGGTGGAGGGGTAGGGGCACGCGCGGGTGGCCTTGCCGCCGTGCGCGCAGTCTGATTTGTTCGGGGCGGAGGTGGTATGCCCCATGCCACAGCTCACCGCCCTGGACGCCCAGTTCCTCAACGTCGAGACGGCCACGAACGTCGCCAACATCGCCGGCCTGGCGATCCTCGCGGGCGACCTCAACCGCGCCGACCTGCAGGCCCTGCTCGAACGGCGGCTCCCGTACGTGCCGGCCCTGCGGCGCAGGCTGGCCCCGGTGCCGTTCGGGCTGGACCATCCGTACTGGGTGCAGGAGGACGACCTCGACCTCGACTACCACGTCCGCGAGATCGGCCTGCCGCCGCCCGGCGACGACCGGCAGCTCGCCGACCAGGTCTCCCGCCTGCACGCCCGCCGCCTCGACCGGAGCCGCCCGCTGTGGGAGATCTACCTCATCCACAACCTGTCCGGCGGCCGCATGGGCCTCTACACCAAGATCCACCACGCCGCCGTGGACGGCATCGGCGGCGCCGACGTGCTGGCCGCGCTGCTCGACACCACCCCCGAGCCCGCGCCGCCGCCCCCGGCCGCGCCCGAGCGGGACGAGCCGCCGCCCGCGCCGGCGGAGATGCTGGCCCGCGGGCTGGCCAGGCTGGCGCTCAACCCGGCGCAGGCGGTCCGGTTCGCGGCGGCGGCCGTGCCGCACCTGGACGAGATCCCCGTCGTGTCCCGGCTGCCCGGCAGCCGCCTGCTGTCCGGGCTGGCGCGCAGGCTGGCCGGCGCCGGCGGCGCGCCCGGGCTGCCGCCGCTGCCCGCGCCGCGGACGCCGTTCAGCGGGCCGGTCTCGCAGCACCGCCGCTTCGCGTTCGTGTCGCTGCCGCTGGAGGAGGTCAAGGCGGTGCGCAAGGCGTTCGGGGTGACGGTCAACGACGTCGTCATGGCCGTGTGCGCGGGCGCGCTGCGCGAGTGGCTGGCCGCGCACGGCGGCGTGCCGGACCACCCGCTGGTGGCCGGGGTGCCGTTCTCGCTGCGCGAGGCGGGCGTGACCGGTCAGGGCAACCAGGTGACGATCATGACCGCGCCGCTCGCCGTGCACGTCGAGGACCCGGTGGCCCGGCTGGGCGAGGTGCGGCGGGCCATGCACCTGATCAAGGACCGGTTCTCGCTGGCCCCGGCGCGCTGGCTGCGCGAGTTCAGCGAGTCGATGCCGGCGGCGCTCATGGGGCTGGCCTCGCGCTCGGCGTTCTCGCTGGTGGGGGAGACCGTCCCGCCGATCAACGTGATCATCTCGAACGTGCCGGGGCCGCAGCTCCCGCTGTACGTGTGCGGCGGCCTGCTGCTGACCCACTACCCGGTCTCGGTGATCACCGACGTCAGCGGCGGCGTCAACATCACCGCGTTCTCCTACAACGGCTCGCTCGACATCGGCGTCGTCACCGACCGCAGCATGGTGCCCGACGCCTGGGAGCTCGCCGGGGACCTGCGCACCGCCCTCGACGACCTCCTGAACGCGGAAACAACCTTGCCGCATTGACGCCTACGCTCGGCGCATGATCCTCGACCGCCGGGTGCTCAACCGCACCGCCCTGGACCGCCAGCTCCTCCTGGACCGCGCCGCCGTCACGCCCGCCGAGGCCGTCGGCCGGCTGGTCGCCCTGCAGGGGCAGGACACCGGCGCGCCCTACCTCGGCCTCTGGTCCCGCCTGGCCTCCTTCACCCAGGACGACCTCGCCGCCCTGCTGCGCGGCAAGCAGGTCGTCCGGGGCACGCTGCTGCGCGGCACCCAGCACCTGGCCCTGGCCGACGACTACGTGTGGATCCGCCCGCTGCTGCAACCGGTGCTCGACCGGATCCGGCGCGGCGCCTTCGCGCGCGCCCTGTCCGGGGTGGACGCGGCGGAGTGCGCCGGCCTGATCCGCGCCCACCTGGCCCGCGCCCACCGGGACGGGCGCACCCTCACCCGCCCCCAGCTCCGCGACCTGCTGCTCGAACGGTGGCCGCAGGCCGACCCGGTGGCGCTCGCCTACTCGGCGCAGACGCTGCTGCCCATCGTGCACACCCCGCCGAACGGCCTGTGGGGGCAGGGCGGCGCGACGCCGTTCACGCTGGCCGAGCAGTGGCTGGAGCGCCCGCTGGAGGCGCAGCCCCCCGCCGGGTCCCCCGCCGGGCCCGCCGCCGGGCCCGCTGTCGAGCGGCTGGTGCGGCGCTACCTCGCGGCCTTCGGCCCCGCGTCGGTGATGGACGTGCAGGCGTGGTCGGGGCTGACCCGGCTGCGCCCCGTCGTCGAGGGCATGCGCGACCTGCGCACCTACCGGGACGAGGACGGCCGCGTCCTGTACGACCTGCCCGGCGCGCCGCTCGCCGACCCCGGCACGCCCGCCCCGGTGCGCTTCCTGCCCTGGTTCGACAACCTCATGGTCGCCTACGCCGACCGGAGCCGGCTCATGACGGCCGAGCAGCGCAAGGCGGTGTGCGTCGGCGCGGCCGTCTACCCGACCTTCCTCGTCGACGGTTCTGTCGGTGGCGTGTGGGACCTTAAGAACGGCGTGCTGACGGCCGAGCCCTTCCACCCGCTGCCCGGGGGCGTGATGGACGAGCTGGCCGCCGAGGGGGCGCGCCTGATGGCCTTCGCCGGCGTCGAGGAGGGGAGGTTCGCCTGGCTGCCGCCGCGATTCCCGGCGCGGTCCGCGTCGCGCTGAACACGCCCTCCGGCGGGCCGAACGTGCCGGTGACCCACCCCGGTTGGGTAGCGTGGTAATGGCGGCCACCCGGCCACTTGTTTCTCCGCGATATACCCGTTTGTGCGCCGTTCGTTCGCAAAGGTGGCGATGCCGTAGTCACATCCTCCACACGTGTTCCGTGCGTCCGTCCAACGCGAGCGAGGAGAGTGTTTTGTCCGAAGCAGCAGAGGTTCTAGAACTGGACGACAACCACAGCGCCGACGGTGGTGCGCCCGTCGGCGCGGACTCGGTCAAGGCCTACCTCAAGGAGATCGGCCGAGTGCCCCTGCTCACCGCCGAGCAGGAGATCGACCTGGCCAAACGCATCGAGGCGGGGCTGTTCGCGCGCGAACGCCTCGACACCGAGTCCGGCCTGTCGGACGAGCTGCGGGGCGATCTGGAGTGGGTCGCCGCCGACGGCGTCGAGGCCAAGCGCCGCATGCTGGAGGCCAACCTGCGGCTGGTGGTGTCCATCGCCAAGCGCTACACCGGCCGGGGCATGCTCTTCCTGGACCTCATCCAGGAGGGCAACCTGGGGCTGATCCGCACGATCGAGAAGTTCGACTACCGGCTCGGCTACAAGTTCTCGACCTACGCCACCTGGTGGATCAAGCAGGCGATCACCCGGGCCATGGCCGACCAGGCCCGCACCATCCGCATTCCCGTCCACATGGTGGAGCTGATCAACAAGGTGGCGCGGGTGCAGCGCCGCCTGCAGAGCGACCTCGGCCGCGAGCCCACGCCCGAGGAGATCGCCGCCGAGACCGACCTCGACGTCGACCGGGTGGCCGAGGTCCAGGGCTACGGGCGCGAGCCGATCTCGCTGAGCACGCCGCTCGGCGAGGAGGGCGACAGCGAGTTCGGCGACCTCATCGAGGACACCGAGGCCGTCTCCCCGGCCGACGCGGTCTCCTTCACGCTGCTCCAGCAGCAGCTCCACAGCCTGCTCGACCAGCTGTCCGAGCGGGAGGCGGGCGTGATCAGCATGCGGTACGGCCTGACCGACGGCAAGCCGCGCACGCTCGACGAGATCGGCAAGGTCTACGGCGTCACCCGCGAGCGCATCCGCCAGATCGAGGCCAAGACGATGTCCAAGCTGCGCCACCCGTCCCGCTCGCTGGCGCTGCGCGACTACCTGAGCTAGCCGCACCGGGCATCCAAGACGCACCGGGCATTCAGCCGTACCGGGCATGAGGTGGGGGGTGTTCCGCCGGTGGTGAGAAGGGCCGCGCACACGGGCGCCGAGATGCGCCGCACGGGCCCGCTGATCGCACCGGCGGCCGGCCCGCGGCCGGTGTTCTTCCGCGCGCGTCTTGCGCGCGCATCTGGTCATCGGGCATGTCGTGCTGCAATGTTGACAATGTGAACCTGGCGACGTCGCTGGAGGAGTCCGCCCGGGAGCGCCTGGCCCAGCAGGTGGCGCTCGCGGGGCTGGCCGGGGCCGTCCTTCCGCTGGCGTACGCCGGATGGACGCTGCTCCTGTTCGCCCTGGGCGGCGACGCCGCGCCGCCGGCGTCGCCCGGCGTGGCGGAGCCGGGGTGGTGGGCGACGCTCGTGCTGGCCTGGCCGCTGCTGCACCTGCTGCGGGTGCGCCCCGCCTGGCCGGTCGCCCTGGCCGCGCCCGTCTTCCTGCTGCCCGTGCGGGTGCTCGTCGGCGACCTCGTGGGCGTGGCGATCCTGCTGGCGGGCGTGTTCGCCTACCCGTTCGCGGTCCTCGCCACCGCCCGCGGCGTCGAATGGTGGCGCCGCGGGCTGGTGCTCGGCCTGTACGTGGCGCTGTGCGCGTTCCTGGCCCTGATGCCGGGTTCCGCGGTGTCGCTGCGCCTCGCCTGACCTCCCGGACGCTCAGGCGCAGCGCTCCCCGCCGCCGGGCGCCTGGTCAGGCGGGGCGGGCCACCTGGACGACCGCCGCGCCGAGCGGCGCCAGCTCCACCCGCCCGCGCACCTCCCGGCCGGTGAGCAGGTCCGTGCCCTCGCCGGCCAGCGGCACCGACGCGCCCTCCTCGCCGCTGTGGTTGAGCAGGAACACGTACTCGTGCCGCTCGTCGCCCCGCACCGCGCACTCCACGTGCGCGGGCACGCCGGGGAAGCGCGGGCGCACGCCCGCCGTCTCGACCGTGTCCGCCACCAGGTCGTCGAAGGCCGCCTCCGCCAGCAGCGTCGCGACGTAGACGACCCGGCCGGCGCCGTAGCGGTTCTCGACGACGGCGGCCCGGCCCGCCAGCAGCCCGTCCCGGTAGGTGGCCAGCGCCTTGCCGCTCTCCAGGTGCAGGTCCTCCCGCCACCAGGTGGAGGTGCAGGCGGAGCCGTCGGCGAACTCGACGGTGAAGCTCTCGTGCGGCCGGGCCGGCCAGTACTCGTCGATCTTGGCGCCGATCAGCTCGCGGAACGCCCCCGGGTAGCCGTCCAGGCGGACCCGGTTGTCGCCGTCCACGACGCCCGAGAAGAACGACATGAGCACGGTGCCGCCGGAGCGGGCGAACTCGGTGATCCGCCGCACGCCCTCGTCGTCGATCAGGTACGCGTTCGGCACCACCAGCACCTTGTACCCCTCCAGCGGCGAGGCCGCCGACACCACGTCCACCGCGTGGTGCCGCTCCCACAGCGGCGTGTAGTGCCGCATCACCGTGTCGGTGTAGCTGAAGTCGCTGCGCGGCAGGCCGAAGACCTCTTCCAGCCCCCACCAGCCGTCCCAGTCGAACAGGATCGCGATCTCCGCGCGGGAGGTGGTGCCCGCGAGCGGCGCCAGCAGCTTCAGCTCCCGCCCGAGGTCCTTGATCTCGCGGAACGTCCGCGAGTCCGGCCCCGAGTGCGGCAGCATCGCCGAGTGGAAGCGCTCCTGCCCGCCCCGGCTGGCCCGCCACTGGAAGAACATCACCGAGTCCGAGGCCCGCGACAGCGCCTGCAGCGAGCCGAGCCGCATCCGCCCCGGCTCCTTGACCACGTTGAGCCGCCACTGGCTGACGGCGCTGCTGGACTGCTCCATCAGCATCCACGGCTGCCCGCCCTTCAGCGAGCGGAACAGGTCGAAGTTGAACGCCGCCGAGACGTGGGAGTCGGCGTCGGCCGGGTTCGGGTAGATGTCGAGCGCCGCCGCGTCCTCCTCCGGCGCCCACTTCCAGTAGTCGGCGTGCCGGTAGAAGCGCATGAAGTTGGTCATCACCGGCACGTCGTCGCGGAAGGAGCGGACGATGTCGCGCTCGGCCAGATAGCACTCCAGCAGCGCGTCGGAGGTGAAGCGCTTGAAGTCGAGGCGGCGGGTGGGGTTCATCCAGGTGCGCGGGATGTGCGGGACGTCGATCTGCTCCCAGTCGGTGTAGACCTGGCCCCAGAAGCGGGTGGTCCACGCCTCGTTGAGCCGGTCGAGGGTGCCGTACCTGCGGCGCAGCCAGCGGCGGAAGCTGACCGCGGCCGCCTCGTTGTAGGCGGTCGGGCCGTACTCGTTGCTGATGTGCCACATCGCGAGGGCCGGGTGGAAGGAGTAGCGCTCGGCCAGCCTGGTGGTGATGTTCGCCGCGTACTCGCGGTAGATCGGGGAGGAGGGGTCGTACTGGAGGCGGTTGCCGAAGCCGAACGGGTGGCCGTCCTCCCTGATCGGGAACACCTCGGGGTGCAGGTGGGTCAGCCAGACGGGCGGGGCCGCGGTGGGGGTGGCCAGGTTGACGCTGATGCCGTGGGCGTGCAGGAGGTCCATGACCTCGTCCATCCAGCCGAACTCGTACCTGCCCGGCTCCGGCTCCAGCGACGCCCACGCGAACACGCCGAGCGAGACGATGTTCACCCCGGCCTCGCGCATCAGGCGCACGTCCTCCAGCCAGACCTCGCGGTCCCACTGCTCGGGGTTGTAGTCGCCGCCGTAGGCGAGGCCCTGCATCCGGCGGCGGAAGGCGTCCATGCGGGTCATGCTCAAAGCTCCTGCTCGACGGTCACGGCGGTCAGGCGCGGCTCGGCGCCGGTGATCTCGTGGACGGGGCCGGTCAGCGTCACCGTCCGCTCCTCGACGACGTCCGCCACCGAGCGGCGGACCGACAGCCCGACCTCGCCGGGCTCCACCACGCGCCGGCCGTCGCGGCCGGTGAAGGCCAGCAGCCGGGCCGGGACCTCGAAGCCGACCCTGGCGCTCTCGCCGGGGCCGAGCTCGACGCGGGCGTACCCGACGAGCTGGGCGACCGGGCGGGTCACCGAGGCGACGCGGTCGGCGGCGTAGAGCTGGACGACCTCGGCGCCGCGCCGGTCGCCGGCGTTGCGGACCGTCACCGAGCAGGTGATCGAGCCGCCGGTGGGGGCCGTTGCGGCGGCGGTCATGCCGCCGTAGGCGAAGGAGGTGTAGCTGAGCCCGTGCCCGAACGGCAGCGCGGGCGCGGGATCGACGTTGCTGACCGACCCGGCCCCGCCCAGCTTCGGGTGCAGGTAGCTGTACGGCTGCCCGGCGGCCGACCGCGGCAGGCTCATCGGCAGCCGCCCGGACGGGTTGACCGCCCCGCTCAGCACCCGGGCGATCGCGCCCGCGCCCTCCTCGCCGGGGAAGAACGCCTGCACGACGGCGGCGGCGTCGCGCAGCAGGCCGGGCACCGCGTAGCCGCGCCCGGTCATCAGCACCACCACGGTCGGCGTGCCGGTGGCGATGACCGCCTCGGCCAGCTCGCGCTGCGCGCCGGGCAGCTCCAGGCTCTCCGCGTCGCAGCCCTCGCCGGACGTGCCCCGCCCGAACAGCCCCGACCGGTCGCCGAGCACCACGATCGCCACGTCCGAGCCGGCGGCCAGGCGGGCGGCGGCCGGGATGCCCGACCGGTCGCCGTCGTCCACGCCGGTGCCGCGCGCCGTCTCGATCACCGCGCCGGGGAACTCGGCGCGCAGGGCCTCCAGCAGCGTCGGCGCGGCGATGCCCGGCTCGACGCCGGGGAAGTGCGGCAGCACGTGCTGGACGAAGGAGTAGCAGCCGAACAGCGCGGCCACGTCGTCGGCGTTGGGCCCGACCACGGCCAGCCGGCGGCCGGCGGCGTCGCCGAGCGGCAGCACGCCGTCGTTGGCCAGCAGCACCACCGACTCCTCGGCCAGCAGCCGCGCGACCTCGCGCGCGCCGGGGCCGTCGAGGTCCACGGGCCCGCCGGGTTCGGCCGGCTCGTAGTCGTCGTCGAGCAGCCCGAGCCGGGCCTTCTGCCGCAGCACGCGCAGCAGCGCCCGGTCCACCAGCGCCTCGTCGACCCGGCCGGAGCCGACGGCGTCCCGCAGCGGCTCCAGGTACGCCACGCCGGTCGGCAGCTCGACGTCGATGCCCGCGGTGAGCGCCTGCACGGCGGCGTCCTCGGCGTCCTCGGCGACGGCGTGCAGGGTGTGCAGGAACGCCACCGAGAAGTAGTCGGCGACGACGGTGCCCTCGAAGCCCCACTCCTCGCGCAGCACACGCGTCAGGTAGTGGGCGTCGGCGGCCATCGGGACGCCGTCGATCTCGGCGTAGGAGTTCATGACCGAGCCGGCGCCGGCGTCGCGCACCGCGACCTCGAAGGGGAACAGCAGCGTGTCGGCCACCTCGCGCGGCCCGGCGTGCACCGGCGCCAGGTTGCGGCCGGCCCGGGAGTTGGAGTAGCCGACGAAGTGCTTGAGCGTGGCGATCACGCCCGCCGACTGCAGGCCGCGCACGTAGGCCGCGCCGATGGTGGCCACCTCGTACGGGTCCTCCGAGACGCACTCCTCGACCCGGCCCCACCGCTGGTCGCGGATCACGTCCAGCACGGGCGCGAGGCCCTGGTGCACGCCGAGCAGCCGCAGGTCCGCGCCGATCGCGGCCGCCATCCGCTCGACCAGCCCGGGGTCGAACGAGGCCCCCCACGCGGGCGGCACCGGGTAGACCGCGGCCCGCCAGGCGGCCACCCCCGTCAGGCACTCCTCGTGGGCCAGCGCGGGGATCCCGAGCCGGGTCTTGTCGCGCAGCCACCGCTGGCGGGCGGCCAGCGCGCCGCTCGCCCGCAGCGGCTCGACCGGGCGGGTGCCGTAGTGGCGGGTGATCTGACCGAGGCCCTGCCGGGCGAACTCCTCGAACGCCACCTCCTCGCCCTGCATCGAGTCCTGGAGCGGCGCGACCACCCCCTCGTCGCGGTTGACGTTCAGCCACACGCCCACGAGCTGGGCGAGCTTCTCCTCCAGCGTCATCTCCGCGACCAGTTCCCTGACCCGCCGCTCCCGGCGTTCCTCAAGCATGACCATCACCAACCCCGACAGAAAGTTTCCGGCTAACTTTCCGAAATATTACCGTGACATTGCCGAAGCGTTACGGTAGGCTGCCGCTCGTAGTAATGTCAACAGATCCAGTACGGGAGCGGCATGGCCGCGGTTGTCCCAGCTCAACGGGGCTACCAGGCTTTCCGATACTTTCCGAAAAGTTGTGGAGGTGCGAGATTTCCGTGCGCCGAGCCACGCTCGCGGACGTCGCGGCGGCAGCCGGAGTGTCGGTCCCCACGGTGTCCAAGGTGCTGAGCGGCAAGAAGCACGTCTCGGCCGCCACCAGGGACAAGGTCCTGGAGGCGGTGCGCGCCTTCGGCTACGAGACCCCGCGCCCGCCCACCACCCCCCGGGTGGGCATCGTCGACCTGCTCATCGACGGGCTCGGCTCGCCGTGGTCGCAGGTCGTCGTCGGCGGCGCCGAGAAGGCGGCCGCCCGCTGGGGGTTCTCGCTGGTCATCACCTCCTCCGCGCGGCCCGACTTCGACCTGCGGCGCTGGATCGGCATCATGCGCAAGCGCGGCACCGACGGCATCGTGCTGGTGCTCTCGCGCGCCAACGCCGAGGAGATCCGGGCCATCGAGGAGCTGCTGCACGTCCCGCTGGTCCTGCTCGACCCGGTCGGCCAGCGCGACCCGCGCCTGTCCACCGTCGGCGCCACCAACTGGAACGGCGGCGTGCTCGCCACCACCCACCTGCTGGAGCTCGGCCACACCCGGATCGGCTTCATCGGCGGCCCGCTCGACGTGCAGTGCACGCTCGACCGCTACGAGGGCTACCTCGCCGCCCACCGCACGTTCGGCATCGAGCCCGACCCCGGGCTGACCCGCTACGGCGACTTCCTCGTCTCCGGCGGCAAGCGGAACGGGGCCGAGCTGCTCGACCGCGACGACCCGCCGAGCGCCGTCTTCGCCGGCTCCGACCTCCAGGCCGCGGGCGTCTACCAGGCCGCCGCCGAGCGCGGGGTGCGGGTGCCCGGCGAGCTGTCGGTCGTGGGGTTCGACGACTCGCCGCTGTGCGAGACGATGTCGCCGCCGCTCACCACCGTCCGCCAGCCGCTCGACGAGATGGCGAACGAGGCCGTGCGGCTCATCAGCGAGGAGCTGACCCACCCGCGCGGGCCCGCGGGCACCCGCATCGAGCTGGCCACCACGCTCATCCTGCGCGCCAGCACCGCCCCGCCCGGCTGAGCCGCCCTGTCCGGCGTCATTCGGCGGCGTTGCCCGCCGGCCCGCCGGCCACGAACGGCGTGGCGACGCCCTCGTACATGAGGTGCACCATGAGGCCCTGCACGGCGTGCGGCAGGTTGTGGCAGTGGTCGACCCACACGCCCGGGTTGTCCGCGCGAAAGGCCAGCTCGTACGACTCGCCGTCCTCGACGTTCAGCGAGTCCACCCACCACGGGCCGCCGGTCGCCGGGACGCCGTCGCGCGACAGCACCAGCGCGTGGTGGCCGTGCAGGTGCATCGGATGCACCTCGCCGCTGTCGTTGACGACCGTCATGCGCACCAGGTCGCCCTCGGCCACCACGAACATCGGCACGTCGGGGAACAGGTGGCCGTTGACCGTCCAGTACAGGCCCGGCACCCCGTCCAGGAAGCCGGGACGGCGGCCCATCGCGTAGCGGAAGACCCGGTCCGGCCGGGAGGCGTCGAAGGGCGCCGGCGCGGGCGTGCCGTAGGCCAGCAGGTCCAGGGTGGCCGGCGGGCGCGGCGCCGGGGGCGGCGGCCGGACGGCGGCGGACGCGGCCACCACCACCGACAGCGGCCCGCCGATCTGCACCCGCGCCGCCCCGCCGGCCGGCACGGCCACCTCCAGGTCGGCGCGGCCCCCCGAGGTCACCAGCACCGCCGCCCGCCCGATCGGGCCCGGCCCGTGCAGGTCCGTGCCGTCCACGGCGACCAGCCGGGCCACGCCCCCGGTGACCCAGACCGGCATCGGGCCGTTGTCGGTGTTGATCACCCGCACCCGGGCCCGCGCGCCCGTGATCCGCAGGTCGGACGCCGACCCGTTCACCGTGCGGACGCCGTCGTAGAGGTGGGTCAGCGCGACCACATCGGCCCCGGGGCCGGGCGCCGCCGCGGGCCGGACCACCAGCGCGCCGAGCAGCCCGCCCGCCACCTGCTCGTGCGAGAGCTGGTGGGAGTGGTACCAGAACGTCCCGGCCTGCCGGGCGACGAAGCGGTAGACGTACGAGCCGCCGGGCGGCACCGCGTCCTGGGTGACGCCGGCCACGCCGTCCTCGGCGCCCGGCACGTCCACGCCGTGCCAGTGCAGCGTGACCCCGCCGGGCACCGAGGCGTTGACCAGCCGCACCTGCACGAGCTGCCCTCGCACGGCGGTGATCTCGGGGCCGGGGGAGCGGCCGTTCAGCGTGTAGCCGTCGCTCTCGCGCCCGGAGGCCAGCCGGAAACGCTCCCTGCGGGCGGTGAGCGTCACCTGGACGTCCGGCGCGCGGCGCGGGTCGGCGACCAGGCTCCTGATGTCGCGGACGGCCGCCGGGCGGTGCGCCCGCGCCCCGCCGTCGTCGGCGTACCCCATGCTCATCACCGAGTACGCCGGCGGCAGCAGGCTCGCCCGCCACAGCCAGGCCAGCGGCACCACGACGGCCAGCGCCGCGCCGGCGGACACGGCGAGCCGGAGCCGGCGGGGGAGCGCCATCTCAGACCGCGGTGCCGGCCGGCGTCCCCGCCACGGCGGCCGGCCTGCGCGCCCGGCGGCCCGCCGCCAGGGCGGCGGTGAACAGCACCATCGCGTTCAGGCCGTGCAGCGCCCCCAGCATCGGCAGGTCGTGCCCGGCGTAGCCGAGCATCGCCTGCGCGGCGACCAGCGCCAGCACCAGCGCGGCGACCTTCACCCCGCCCGGCACCCGGGCGAAGAAGGAGACCACCAGGAGGATCAGCGCCAGGGCGGGGATCACCACGCCGCCGTTGAGCCCGTGCACGATGATGCCGATGACCTCGGGAAAGGCGAACTGGTCGCTCTCCATCACCGACTTGTCGAACACGTTGCCCGCCGACACCCACTTGCCGAGGCCCGCGACCGCGAGCACGATCGCCATCGCCTGCACGGCGACCTCCACGGCGATCGCGTACGCGAGCACCTTGTACACCGTTCTCATGTCGCTTGTCCCTTCCGTGCGCCCGGTCGGAGCGCTTCGACCAGCAGGACGGCGCCGAGCGGCCCGGCGCCGAGGAGATAGGGGGCGGCGGGGTCGGCGGTGAGCGTGCTCAGCAGCGTCGCGGCCGTGGCCAGCACGGCGGCCGGCGGCGGGACGAGCCCCGCCCGGCCGCCCGCCCACGCCAGCCCCGCCACGCCCGCCGCCGCCCCGCACACCAGGGCGAGCAGCAACCCCGGCTGCCCGGCGAGCAGGTGCTCGCCCGCCGCCCGCAGCGTCGCCTCCACCGTCCCCGCCGAGGCGACCACGCCGAGCAGCGCCATGGCGGCCGCGGGCAGGGCGCGGCGGCCGTGCGCGGCGACGTCCCGGTAGGCCAGGGCCGCCGCCGCCACGGCCAGCCAGGCGCCGGCGCTCCACCACAGGCCGCACGGCGCCGTCCCCTCCCAGGTGCCGAGCAGGCACACCGGCGCCGAGGCCAGGAGGCCGAGCCCGGCGCCGGCCGTCCGCGTCCTCATGCCGGTCAGGATGCGCGGCCCGGTGTCCCGCCGTCATGAGGCATCCGTCCCGCCCCGTCCGGGATCCGCGCCGGGACGGGCCGGTCAGCTCCCGCCGAGGCCCGCCTCGCGGGCCCGCACGATGGCGGCCGCGCGGTCGGCGACGTGCAGCTTGGCGAGGATGTTGGACACGTGGTTGCGCACCGTCTTGGCGCTCAGCCCGAGCCGCTGCCCGATCGCCGCGTTGCCCAGCCCCCGCGCCACCAGCCCCAGCACCTCGTGCTCCCGCTCGGTGAGCTGCGGGAACGGCGCGACCGCCGCGGCGCGGGCGAAGTGCGCCAGCAGCCGCGCCGCCACCCCCGCCCCGAACACCGCCTCCCCGCGCGCCACCGCCCGCACCGCCGCCACGATCTCCTCGCCGCCCGACCCCTTCAGCGCGTACCCGTGGGCGCCCGCGCGCAGGGCGGCGACGACGTTCTCGTCGTCGTCGTACATCGTCAGGATCAGCACGCGGCACGGCAGCCCGGCGGCGCGCAGCCGGGCGGTGACCGCGATGCCGTCGCCGCCCGGCATGCTGACGTCCAGCACGGCGACGTCCGGCCTGTGCTCGGCGGCCAGGCGGACGGCGTCCTCGCCGGTGACGGCCACGGCGGCCACCTCCAGGCCGGGCTCGGCGTCCAGCACGGCCCGCAGGCCCGCGACGAAGAGCGGATGGTCGTCGGCCAGCAGCACCCGGATCACGAGCCCTCCTTCCCGGGCGCGACCGGCAGGAAGGCGCGGACCACGGTCCCGCCCTCCGGCCCGGACCGCGCCGACCACGTGCCGCCCACCTCGGCGGCCCTCTCCCGCATCGAGCGGAACCCCACCCCCGGCGGCCGCGCCGGGTCCAGCCCCCGGCCGTCGTCGCGCACCACCACCTCGACCCCGCCCGCCGCCGCCGCGATCGTCGCGGTGCAGGCCGTGGCGCCGCTGTGCCGGGCGGCGTTGGTGACGGCCTCCACCGCGATCCGGTACGCGGCCGTCTCGACCGCGGCCGGCAGCGCGGGCAGCCCGGCGGCCGGGCCGGTGACCTCGACCCGCATGTCGCCCGCCAGGGCCGCCGCCCGGGCCCGGACCGCGCCACGACGCCCAGTTCGTCCAGCGCGGGCGGGCGCAGCGCCTCCACCAGCCGCCGCACGTCGGCCAGCGACGCCGCCGCCTCCGCCGCGATCTCCTCCAGCAGCGGCCGCGCCGGCGAGCCGCCCGGCACCGCCCTGGCGGCCAGCCCCGCCTTCAGCCCGATCGCGGCCAGGCTGCGCCCGAGCCCGTCGTGCAGGTCGCGGCGCAGCCGGCGGCGCTCGTCCTCGCGCGAGGCGACCACCTCGGCGCGGGAGCGGGCCAGGTCCTCGTGCAGCCGCACCGCCTGCACCGCGGTGCCCGCCTGCTGCGCGAGCGAGCCGATCAGGACGAGGTCCACGGGTTCGAGCGGGTCGTCGGGCTCGCGGGCCGACACGCGCAGCCACCCGATCAGCGCGCCGTGGTGGCGCAGCGGCTCGGCGTGCACCGGCCCGGCCGGCTCGCCGTGCCGGGCCGCCTCGTGGCTGCCGCCCGCGCCGTCCACCAGGTCGATCGCCACGTACGGGACCCGCAGCGAGCGCGCCACGGTCTCCACGACGGCGGGCAGCACGTCGGCCGGCAGCGGCGCGGCCTGCAGCCGGGCGCCGAGCCGGGTCAGGGCGCCCGCCGGGTCGTGCCGGTCGCCGTACATGACCCGGTTGACGGTGCTCTGCGCGAGGTTGCGCAGCGGCGCGAGGGCCAGCGCCGCGCCGGCCGCGGTCAGCGCGGCGGCCACCGGCTGCGACAGCCGCAGGCCGCCCACCAGGAACGCCACCACGGCCGCGTACCCGGCGACCAGGACGGCGACCACGGCGGCGTACACGAGGGACCGGTTGGCCAGCCGCTCGATGTCGAACAGCCGGTGCCGGCGCAGCGCCACCCCGACGCTCGCCACGAACGGCAGCCCCGACAGCCCCAGCGCCCCCCACGGCAGCGGGCGCGCCCCGGCGAGCAGCTCCGGCAGGTGCCAGCCGGCGAGCCCGAGCACGCTCGTCACCACCCCGCCGCCCAGCACCCAGCGCAGCCGGCCGCGCACCAGCGGGTCGGCGTCGCGGCGGTAGGCGAGCACGCCCCAGACGGCGGAGGCCACCAGCGACAGCGCCACCACTGCGGTCTGCCCGGCGTGCAGCAGGCCGAGCCAGCCGAACACGCCGGCGGAGAGGGGCGCGGCCGCCACGGCCCACAGCGCGGTCGCGGCCGGCGGCAGGGCGTAGGCGACGGCGACCGCCCGGCGGCGGCCCGGCGAGTGCGGCGCGCGGGCCGTGAACGCCACCGCGAAGGCCAGCAGCGCGCCCCAGCCCACCGCGTACGCGCCGACCGCGCTGAGATGGAACAGCCACAGCTGCGGCCCGCCCGTCGCCAGCGCGAGGACCGGCAGCCCGGCGGCGACCGTGACCGTGCTGCCCAGCAGCGCCGCCGCGACCACCAGCAGCGGGCCCGTGGCGGGCTCCTCCGGGCGGCGCAGGCGCAGCGCCGCGGCCAGGCCGGCGAGCGCGACCACGAAGACGAGGTTCCCCCAGCCCTCCAGGGCCAGCCGGTACGGGTCCGGCCGTACCGCCCTGACGGCGACGACGCCGCGCGCCGTCGCGTACGGCAGGACCGTTCCCAGGGCCGGGCGCGGGACGCTGCCCGGCCCCTCGGCCAGGCGGTGCCCGCCCACGCCGGTCACCAGGTCGCCGGCGCGCAGCCCCGCCCCCGGCCCGGGGACGTCCACCACCACGCCGGAGGCCCGCCAGCCCAGCCGGACGACGGTCCCGTCCGAGGGCGCGTCCAGGGACGCCGCCGTCGCCACCACGCCCAGCACCACCAAGGCGATCGCCACCGCCGCCGGGCCCGTGCCCGGTCGCCGTGAGGGTACTCTGCGTGACCGCCAGGCGGGCATGGCCCCATCCTGGCCGACGTCCGCCCAGATCACCATCACTCGCGCGCCTACGGTTCTTGACGCCTCCAGGCGGAGGCGCCGCGCCTGGTGCGCACGTGACGGGCGCGACCGGACGGCGGATGCTGGGGGCATGCCCACCCCCAAGGCGCCGCCGGCCTCGCCGCTGCTCGACCGTCTCCGCGCCGCCATCATCGGCGACGACGAGGTGCTGCCCGGCCCGTACGGCCCCCGCCGCGTGACCTACGCCGACTACACCGCCTCCGGCCGGTCGCTGGCCTTCATCCGAGGACTTCGTCCGCGACCACGTCCTGCCCCGCTACGCCAACACCCACACCGAGAGCAGCGGCACCGGCCTGCAGACCGGCCGGCTGCGCGAGGAGGCCCGCCGCGCCGTGCACGAGGGCGTCGGCGGCGGCCCCGACGACCTGGTCGTCTTCTGCGGCTCCGGCGCGACCGCCGCGGTCAACAAGCTGGTCGCGATCCTGGAGTTGCGCGTCCCCGCCCGCCACGCCCGGCCCCTGCCGGAACGGGAGCGGCCGGTGGTGTTCGTCGGCCCGTACGAGCACCACTCCAACGAGCTGCCATGGCGCGAGTCGATCGCCGACACCGTCGCCATCGGCGAGGACGCGGCCGGCCACATCGACTGCGACGACCTCGCCGCCCAGCTCGCCCGGCACGCCCACCGGCCGCTGCTGATCGGCAGCTTCTCGGCCGCCTCCAACGTCACCGGCATCCTCACCGACACCGAGCGCATCGCGGCGCTGCTGCACGCCCACGGCGCGCTGTCGTTCTGGGACTACGCGGCGGCGGCCCCGTACGTGCCGATCAGGATGGCCGCGAGCGCGCCCGGCGCGGACGACCACAAGGACGCGGTGTTCCTGTCGCCGCACAAGTTCGTCGGCGGCCCGCAGACGCCCGGCGTGCTCGTCGTCCGGCGCGAGCTGGTCAGGAACCCGGTGCCGACCGCGCCGGGCGGCGGCACCGTGCTGTTCGTGGACCCCGTCGGGCACCGCTACCTCGACGACCCGGTCGCCCGCGAGGAGGCCGGCACTCCCGCCATCGTCGAGTCGATCCGCGCCGGGCTGGTCTTCCGGCTCAAGCAGGCCATCGGCACCGACGTCATCCAGGCGCTGGAGGAGCGCTTCTGGCAGCGCGCGCTGGCCCGCTGGGAGCGCAACCCGGCCGTCGAGATCCTCGGCGACCGGCACTCGCGCCGGCTGTCCATCGTCTCGATCAGGATCCGGGCGGCGGGCGGGCTGTTCCTGCACCACAACTTCGTGGTGGCGGTGCTGAACGACCTGTTCGGCGTGCAGGCGCGCGGCGGCTGCTCCTGCGCCGGGCCGTACGGCCACCGGCTGCTGGCCATCGACGCGGCCCGCTCGCGCGCGTTCGAGGAGGAGATCGGGCAGGGCTGCCAGGGCATCAAGCCGGGCTGGGTGCGGGTCAACTTCCACTACTTCATCTCCGACGCCGTGTGCGACTACCTCATCGACGCCGTGGATCTGCTGGCCCGCCTCGGGCACCGGCTGCTGCCCGACTACCGCTTCGACCCGGCGGACGGGCTGTGGCGGCACCGCGACGCCCCGGCCGACCCGCCGTTGCACCTGTCCGACCTGCGCTTCGACGACCCGTACGGGACGGCGGTGCCGCGCGAGCGGGCCGGCGAGGACGCCCTGCCCGGCTACCTGGAGCAGGCCCGCGCCCTGCTGGAGTCCCGGCCGGAGCCGTCCGGCGCGGCCCCGGCGGGGCTGCCGGACGACTTCGAGCGGCTGCGCTGGTTCCCGCTGCCCGCCGCCTGCCTGGCCTGAGCGGCGGGCGTCCCAGAGGCCCAAAGACCCTGCCGGAGGCGGGGACGCCGCCGGATCATGGAGGTGAGGATCTCAGGAGGCCATCATGATCCGCCATGCGTTCCTGGCGGCGGGGGTGGCGCTGGCCGTCTGCGCGGCGGGCGCGCCCGCCGCCGCCCTCGTGCCCGCGTCGCGGGCGGCTCCCGCCCAGGCGGCTCCCACCCCGGCGGCGCTCGCGGCCGGTGCTGCGGCCGGCGCCACCGGGGCCGCCGTGCTCGCGCTGCAACGGCGGCTGGCCGCGCTCGGCTACTGGACGGGCGCCGCCGACGGCCGGTTCGGCGGGTACACCACCCAGGCGGTGTACGCCCTGCAGAAGGCCGCGGGGCTGCCCCGCGACGGCGTCGTCGGCCCCCGGACGTGGGCCGCCCTGGACCGGGGCGCGCTGCCCCGCCCGTACACCGCCTCGGGGCGGCGCGCCGAGATCGACCTGGCCCGCCAGCTGCTCGTCCTCGCCGACGGCGGCCGGGTGCGCCAGGTGTTCAACACCTCCACCGGCACCGGCCGCCTCTACACCGTGGGCGGCGTCACCAAGCGGGCGGTCACCCCGCGCGGCACGTTCCGCGTCCAGCGGCAGGTGAACGGCTGGGACCGCGGCCCGCTCGGGCTGCTCTACCGGCCGCGCTACTTCAACGGCGGCATCGCCGTGCACGGCTACGCCTCCGTCCCGCCCTACCCGGCCTCGCACGGCTGCGTGCGGGTGAGCACCGGCGCGATGGACTGGCTGTGGGCGAGCGGCTGGCTGAAGGTCGGCGACACCGTCGTCGTCCACTGAGCGGCCCGGGAACGGGCCGAAAGCCTCTGGCCGGCGCCCGCCGGCCGGAGGGACGGTGGAAGGGTCAGGGAGGAGGCGACGACGATGTCCTCTGACGACACCCGGTCCTCTGGCGACACCCGGTCCTCCGGCGACACCCGCATCCGGCCGGGCCGTCCCGGCGCGGACGCCGGGCGTGACTACCGCGACGCCTGGCTGGCGCTCCTGCTGCTGCCGGTGGCGTACCTGTTCGCCGTGGTGGTCGGCCAGGCGCTGCTCGGCGTCCTCGGCCACGCGGACGGGGTGAACGCCGCGCTGCCGGCGGGGGCGGCGCTGCTGGCCGGGATCCCGGCGCTGCTGGTGCTGCTCGCGCCCGAGGAGGAGGCCGTCCGGCACGGGCTGCGGGCCCTGCGTGGCGGGCGCAGGGCCGCGATGGTGCCCGCCTGGGTGGGCGGGGTGGCCGTGGCGGCGGTCCTGGTGGCGAACGCGCTGGCGTTCTTCCCCGGACGCTGACCGGCCGGGCTAGTTGGCGCAGTCCTGGGTGTTCAGCGCCAGCGCGATCTCGTAGATGCGGCCCTTGCCGTTGACCAGGAAGGCGTAGTACGCCTTCGGGTTGCCCGGCGCCTTGATGTACGGATAGCCGCTGGCGGCCGTCTTGAGCTTCGGATAGGCCTTCTTGAGCTGGGTGCGGGTGGAGCCCACGCCGATGCCGGCCGGCGTCCTGGCGCCCTTCGGCGCGAAGATCATCGCGACGCCGCGCTTCTTCGAGATGTAGAGCCCGACCGCGTCGCGGCCGACGGGGTGGGCCTTCAGCTCCCAGCCCGTGCAGGTGCCGGAGTCGAGGCCGCCCTTGTGCCTGATGAGGCCCGTGGCCTTGGCGGCCTTGGCGCTCATGCCGAGCTTGACGCCCCCGTACCCGTACGGGCCGAACGTGCCGCCCGCCGCGCTGGAAGCCTGCGCGGCGGGGACGGCGCCGGCCAGGAGCCCCGCGGCCAGCGCCGTCGCCAGCGTCGCCCGGGCCATCGTGTGTCGTGTCATGCAGGGTACGACGGCCGGGGACGCCCCGAAGTTCACCCCGGAGGCGGAGAAGATCCGGTCACCAGGTGACGGGCAGCTCGTGCATGCCGTACACGGCGGCCTCGTCCTTGAACGTGAGCTGGTCGGCGGGCACCGCCAGTCGCAGCCCAGGCACGCGCCGGAACAACGTCTCGAAGACGATCTCCAGCTCGACCCGCGCCAGGTTCTGGCCCAGGCACTGGTGCGGGCCGTAGCCGAAGGCGAGGTGGCTGCGGTCGTCGCGGGCCGGGTCGAACCGGTCGCCGTCCTCGAACACCTCGGGGTCGCGGTTGCCGGCGTTGGCCAGCATGAGCACGCCCGACCCGGCCGGGATCACGGCGCCGCCCAGCTCGACGTCCTCCAGCGCCACCCGCGCCATCGCGAACTCGGCGATGGTGAAGTACCGCAGCAGCTCCTCCACCGCGCCGCCCCACCGGTCCGGGTCCGCGCGCAGCGCCTCCAGCGCCTCGGGCCGCTCCAGCAGCGTGTACGTGCCCAGCGAGATCATGTTCGCGGTCGTCTCGTGCCCGGCGATCAGCAGCAGGAACGCCAGGCTGAGCAGCGCCGGCCGGTCCACCCCGCCGTTGTCGCGCTGCTTGGCGATCTGGCGGCCCAGCAGGTCGTCGGCGGGCTCCTGCTCCTTGGCGGCGATCAGCTTGTCCAGGTAGATCGCCAGCTCCAGGACGGCGTGCTGCCGCTCCTGCTCCGTCGCCCGCCGGTTGAGCAACTGGGCGCTGTTGACCTGGAAGAAGTCGTGGTCGGCGTACGGGACGCCGAGCAGCTCGCAGATCACCAGCGACGGGACCGGCAGCGCCAGCGCCGTCACCAGGTCGGCGGGGCGGGGGCCGGCGAGCATGGCGTCGAGGTGCTCGTCCACGAACTGCTGGATGCGCGGGCGCAGCGCCGCCATGCGCCGCACCGTGAACTCGCCGACCACGGCGCGGCGGGCCTGGGCGTGCTCGGCCCCGTCCATCTCCAGCATCATCTTCGGCAGCGGCGACATCGCCATCTCGTTGTCCGGCCCGTTCACCAGGCGCGGCGCGCCCGGGTGCCGCCGGTTGGCGCTGAAGCGCGGGTCGCTCAGGACCGTCCTGATGTCCTGGTAGCGGGAGGCCACCCAGGCGTCCCGTCCCGTCGGCAGCGTGACCTTGGCGACGGGCCGCTCGCGCAGGAGCCGCATGTGCTGCTCCGGCGGGGCGAACGGGCAACCCCGGGCGACCTGCAGCGTCCCGGCGGAGCCGGTGTCGGTGGTGTCGGCGGCGTCAGTGGTCAAGGCTCTCCCCATTCGAGTGTGGTGTCCGACCGCACAGCTTCCCTACAGTTGCAGGCTAACCGACAGATGTCCGGGAACGTACACTGAGGCCGTGGCGACGACGACGACCGGGCAGCGCGCGGGCGAGCCCGGCGACCGGCGGGTGCGCCGGACCCGGGAGGCCCTGCGGCGCACGCTGATCGAGCTCGTCCAGGACCGGGAGCTGTCCAGGATCAGCGTGGCCGACGTCGCCGGGCGCGCCGGGGTGAGCCGGTCCACCTTCTACGACCACTACCGGGACGTGCACGAGCTGGCCGAGGCCGCCTGCACGTCGATGATCGACGAACTGGTCGACTCGATCCCCATGGGGCCGGCGGCGGCCCCCGGCCCGGCCGGGGCGCCGTCCGGCACCCTGGTGACGTTCTTCGCGCACCTGGCCGAGCACGCGCGCCTCTACCGGGGCGTGCTGGGGCCGCAGGGCAGCGCCCGCGTCATCGACCACGTCCGCCGGCGCGCCACCGTCGCCTCGTACGCGAGCGTCTGCCGGGCCGGCGGCCCGGCCCCCGGCCCGGACGCCGCCACTCCGCACGACGTGCCGGCGGCCTTCACCGCGGGCGCGCTCCTCGGCGTCGCGACCGACTGGCTGCAGCGCGGCTGCCCTCGGCCGCCCGCCGAGATGGCCGCCCTCACCTGGCCCCTCCTCGTGGCCCTCCACGCGGGCGGCGACCGCGGCCGGGCCTGAGCGGTCTCCCTTCCGCCGTTTATTCGGCGGCAATTATGAATAATCCTCGTATAACCTCCTGAATTTTATTCACCTTTCGCCGGGGAATTTGCCCGCCGATTTACCGTGGAGTCAACGTGGAGAACTGGTAAAAGTGAAGTCAAGGCAGTCCCGACGACCAAGGACTCGTCATGATCACACCGGATCTCCTGGTCGGTGCGTTGCTCGGCGCCGTGCTCGCGGCCGCCGTGTTCGCGCTGACGGGCGCCCTGCTCTGGCAGGCCCGCGCCAAGCGGGCCGCCCTACGGGCCCGCGACGTCGCCCGCCGCGACGCCCGCGCCGCGGAACAGAAGGCCGAGACGGCGCGCAAGAATGCCGACACCGCCGCGCAACAGGCCGAGATCAATAAACAGTGGTACGACGCCGCGGCCGGCGAATTCGGCCGCCTGGTCGAGCGGCTGCGCGCGGTCGCCGACATCGAGGCCGGGCACCCCTCCGTCGAGCTTCCCGGCCTCCTGCACGAATGCCTGGCCGAGACCGCGGTGGCCGTCCGCTGCAAGGAGGCCGAGCAGTTGTTCAAGGACCGGGCCGCCGCCATCCGCGCCGACGTCTCCGCCGCCGCCCGCTCGGGCGTGCGCGGCGTGGCCGACACCGCCCAGGCGGCACTCACCCGGCTGCAGATCAAGATCGACGAGGAGCTGGACGACCACGCCGGCGCCCACGCCTACCACCAGGGCCTGGTCGAGATCGACCACCTCGCCACCCAGGCCCTGCACAGCCTCCAGCGGCTGCGCATCCTGGCCGGGTCCTGGCCGGGCGTCCAGCGCGAGGACTGCACCTTCCGCGAGATCGTCGAGAGCGCCCGCGGCCGCATCGGGCCGTACCTGCGGGTCGACCACACCTACCAGGCCGACGTCGGCGAGGTCGTGGTCGAGGGCCGGGTCGCCGAGCCCATCATCGTCGCCCTGGCCGAGCTCCTCGACAACGCCACCAGCTACTCCGACGACCGGGTCGACGTCTACGTCCAGGCCGTCCAGGCGGGCTACCGCGTCGTCGTGGAGGACCGCGGGCTCGGCATGAACGGCTTCCAGCGGGCCGAGGCCGAGCACCTGCTGTCGAGCGGCACGCCGATGGACGCCGCCGCCCTCAGGGACGAGCGCCGGCTCGGGTTCGCCGTGGCGGGCCGCCTGGCGCACGAGTACGGCTTCCGCGTGGACGTGAGCGCGCCCTCCAGCAGCGGCGGGGTCAAGGCGGTCTGCCTCGTCCCGACGCACATGATCATCCGCGTCCCGGCCGACGCCGCCGACCCGTTCAGCACCGAGTTCACCAGCCCCGGCCCGGCCGGTGCCGGCGCCGGCACCGGCGCCGGCACCGGCGACGGCGTCCCGTACGGCCCCGGCCACCCCGACTGGGCCACCCTGCCCGACCAGTTCCTCCCGCCCGCCCCGGCCGTCCCCCTGGCCGGCGAGCCGGGCGAGCCGGGCGAGCCCCGCGAGGAGCCCCCGGCGCAGCGGCCGGCCGCCGCCGACGTGCCCCTGACCACCGCCTCCGGCCTGCCCAAGCGCCGGGCGCAGCAGCCGGTGCGCCGCCCTGCCGCCCCGGCGGCGGCTCAGCGTCCGATGACCGACGCCGTGCCGGCCGACGACCTGGACGCCGGCATGGGGTCGATCTTCGAGGCGCTGCGGGCCGCGTACGCCGACCGTGACACCGACCAAGGACAACCCCAGCCATGACCACCCAGCACACCGCCGACACCATCGACATGACGGGCCACCTCAACCGCCTCGTCAGCGACAACGACGGCCTCATCAACGCGATGCTGTTCACCACCGACGGCTTGCTGCTGGCCCGCTCGCACGGCCTCAGCCGGGAGGAGGCCGAGCGCACCGCCGCGATGATGGCGGGCCTGCAGTCGTTGCAGCGCCAGCTGGCCGGCTTCTGCGGCATGCCCGCCGAGCAGGAGCTGTCGGCGCCCTGGCGGCACATGATCAGCGACCTGTCGGACGTGACGGTGCTGCTGTTCGCCGCGGGGGAGCGCACCGGGCTCGCCGCGGCGGTGCGCGGCGGCTCCACCACGGGACCGGTCGCCGTCGCCATCGCGGCCATCATGAAGACGATCAGGGGCCTGCAGCCGGTGCTGGGCGCCCGGGAGCGGGGCAAGCCGTCGTGACCGGGCCACGGCAGCGGCGGGCCGGGATGGTGCGCTCGCACGCCGCCATCGACGGCGGCGACGTGCCGTCCCGCTCCGCCCTGGACGAGGCCACCCTCCTCATCGCCGACCCGCACCGCCCGTGCGCGGGCCTCGGCGCGCACGCCCAGCGGACGATGGCGCTGTGCCGGCCGGGCGTGCTGTCGGTGGCCGAGGTGGCCTACCACCTGCGGCTGCCCGGCGCGGTGGTCAAGGCGATCGTCGCCCGGCTCGTCGACAGCGGCCACCTCGGCGCCCGGGCGCCCTACGTGCCCGCCGCCGGTCAGTACGACCTCGAATTCCTGCAGCAGGTGCTGGATGCCCTACACAAACTCTGACCGCTACGTGCCCGCCGCCGCCCGGCCCGTCAAGATCGTCGTGCTGGGGCCGTTCGCCGTGGGCAAGACGACGTTCATCGGCACCGTGTCGGAGATCCGGCCGATGCACACCGAGGAGCAGCTCACCCGCGCGGGTCAGCTCGTCGACGACCTCGACGACCTGCGCGACAAGAGCACCACCACGGTCGCCATGGACTTCGGCCGCCTCACGCTCACCCCCGACATCGTGCTCTACCTGTTCGGCGCCCCCGGGCAGCAGCGCTTCAGCGGCATGGTCCGCTGCCTCATGGAGGGCGCGCTCGGCGGGCTCGTGCTGGCCGACACCCGCCGGCTCGACCAGAGCTTCCCCGCCATCGACCTGCTGGAGCAGGCGGGCCTGCCGTACACCGTCGCGATCAACCACTTCGCCGGCGCGCCGCTGCACCGCGAGGCCGACCTGCGCGAGGCCCTGGCGCTGCCCCACGACCGCTCCCTGGTCAGCCTCGACGCCCGCGAGCTCGGCTCGGCCAAGCAGGGCCTCATCGCCCTCGTCACCGCCATCATCACGCAGTCCCGTCTGGAGCCCGCCCGATGACCGTCCCGACCAGCAGCGGCCCCGCCGCCGGCGGCGTGCGCCTGTACGGCGAGGAGTTCGCCGCCCGCCCCGAGGCCGCCTACGACAAGCTGCGCGCCGAGGGCCCGGTGGCCTGGGCGGAGCTCGCCCCCGGCGTGCGCGCGCTCGTCGTCGTCAGCCGGCGCGCCGCCCGCGACCTGCTCAACGAGGAGGAGACCTACAGCAAGGACAGCCGCCTGTGGGGCGACCTGGCCCGGGGGGCGGTGCCGCGCGACAGCCCCGTGCTGGCGCTCATGGCCTTCCGCCCCAGCCTCCTGTACGCCGACCGCGACCGCCACGCCCGCCTCCGCCACGCCATGGACGACTGCCTGGCCCGGATCAACCTGCACCACCTGCGCGACCGCACCCGCGGCCACGCCGCCGTCCTGATCGAGCGCTTCGCCCGCGACGGCCACGCCGACCTGATGAGCCAGTACGCCGACCTGCTGCCGCTGCTGGTCTTCGCCGACCTGATGGGCTGCCCCGCGGCCATGGTCGAGCGCATGGTCACCGCCTGCCAGGGCATGATCGACGCCGGCCCGCGGGCCGAGCAGGCGGCGGCCGACCTCGCCGCCGTCCTCGCCGAGATCATCCAGCTCAAGAGCGGCCGGCCCGGCGACGACTGCACCACCTGGATGCTCGCCCACCCCGCCCGGCTCGGCCACGAGGAGATCCTGCATCAGCTCGTCGTCCTCATCGGCGCCGGCACCATCCCCACCGCCGCCTGGATCGCCGCCACGCTGCGGCTGCTGCTCACCGACGCCACCTACGCGGGCGACCTGTCGGGCGGCGCGGTCACCGTGCGGCGGGCCATGGAGCAGGCGTTGTGGACGCACTCGCCCATGGCCAACTTCGCCGTCCACTACGCCCGCTACGACACCGCCCTGCACGGCGTGCCGATCCCGGCCGGCGTGCCGGTGCTCGTCAGCCACGCCGCCACCGGCACCGACCCGAGCGTGCCGCATCCCGGCTACGGCAACCGCTCCCACCTGGCCTGGTCGGCCGGGCCGCACCGCTGCCCGGCCGTGAGCCACGCCTCGATCATCGCCCAGACGGGCATCGAGACGCTGCTCGACCGCCTGTGGGACCTCGACCTCATCGACCCGTTCGCGCCCAACCGGCCCGGCCCGTTCCACCAATGCCCCGCCAGCCTCGGAATCCGCTTCCGCCCCCATACGGCAGACACCCCCACCGCACCGTCCTTGCCGAACGCTGGAGGTCTCCGTGACCATGGCACCAACCCCCCTCGACACCACCGGCACCCGCCTGTATGAACAGGCCGACCACCTGCGCGCCGCGGGCCCCGCCGTGCGCGTCCTGCTCCCCGGAGACCTCGTCGCCTGGTCGGTGACCAGGGGCGACGTGGTCAAGCGCCTGCTCACCCACCCCGACGTCTCCAAGGACGCCCGCAAGTCCTGGCCGGGCTACCGGCCCTTCGCCGTCGCCTGGCTGACCGCCTGGGTGGACGTGGTCAGCATGTTCACCGCCGACGGCGACGACCACAAGCGGCTGAAGGACCTGGTCGGCCGCGCCTTCACCGGCCGCCGCATCGAGGCGATGCGGCCCGCGATCGAGGCGATCGTCGCCTCGCTGCTCGACGAGCTGGCCGCCGAGCCCGCCGACCGGCCGCTCGACCTGCGCTCCCGCTTCTCCTACCGCATCCCCAGCCGGGTCATCTGCGACCTGTTCGGCGTCCCTGACGTCCAGCGGCCCGCCATGCTGGCGGCCATCGACGGCGTCCTCGACACCACCCTCGGCCCCGACCAGGCGGCCGCCGTGCAGCGGGACATGTACGCCGGCATCCACCGGCTCGTCGCCGCCAAGAGCGAGCGGCCCGGCGACGACCTGACCAGCCTGCTGCTGTCCACGCAGCGGCGCGAGGACGACCGGCTCAGCATGGACGAGCTGGTCAGCACGCTGATCCTGATGATCGGGGCGGGCAGCGAGACGACCGTCTCCCTCATCGACCACTCCGTCGTCGCCCTGCTCACCCACCCCGACCAGCTCGCGGCCGTGCGCGCGGCCCCTTCGCGGTGGGCCGACGTGATCGAGGAGAGCCTGCGCCTGCATCCGCCGATCATGCACCTGCCGCTCCGCTACGCCACCGCCGCGATCGACCTGGGCGAGGACGTCACCATCGACAAGGGGGACCTCATCCTCATCGGGTTCGGCGCGCACGGCCGTGACCCGGCCGTCAACCCCGACCCCGGCCGCTACGACATCGACCGGCGCGACCGGCAGCACCTCGCCTTCGGGCACGGCATGCACTTCTGCCTCGGCGCGCCGCTGGCCCGGCTGGAGGCGGGCATCGCGCTGCCCGCCCTGTTCGCCCGGTTCCCGCGGCTGGCACTGGCGCGGCCGGTGGCGTCGCTGGCGCCGCAGCCGTCGTTCATCAGCAACGACGTGCGCGAGCTGCCGGTCGTCCTCGGAGCCGCCGTCGCCTAGCTCGGGGTGCCGGGAAGGACCGCGCGGGCCGGGCGGATCAGCCGCCCGCCCGGCCCGCGTCCACCCCCGCTCAACTCCGGCCGAGGAGCAGCTCGGCCTGCTCGATCACCTCGTCCACGGTGATGGCGGCGATCCACGAGTCGTCGTGCGCGCAGCGCCCCGCCCGCAGGTCCACCCCGGTCGCGCCGCAGCACGGGCAGGCGGTGGTCCAGGAGACCAGCGGCCGGTGCCGGGCGCGGGTGAGGGGGCCGGCGTTGACCAGGTTGCCGCACCAGTACAGCCCGATCGTGGCGGCGCCGACGGCCGCGGCCAGGTGGCGCGGCCCGGTGTCGTTGGCCAGGACGAGGGCGCAGCGCTGGTACAGCGCGGCCAGGCCGCCGATGCTCAGCGCCCCCACGAGCGGCGTGGCGGGCCGGCGCATCGCGGCGACGACCTCCGCCACCAGGCCGGCCTCCTCGGGCGTGCCGGTCACCACGACCGGGCGGCCGAGCCGGTCGGCGACGGCCGCGAACCGGCGGGCGGGCCAGCGCCGCCGCGGGTCGGTCGCGCCCGGGTGCAGCGCCACCAGGCCGGGCGGCGGCTCGCCGAGCACGTCCCGCAGCTCGGCCCGGTCGGCGGCGGTGACGGCCACGCGCGGCTCTACCTCGCGGGCGCGGGCGCCGACCAGCGCGGCGGCCTCCAGGTAGCGCAGGGTCTCGTGCTGGTAGTAGACGTAGGGCAGCCACAGGTCCAGGGGCTCGGCGTCCGGGGTGCGGAAGCCGGCGGTGACCCGTGCGCCGAGGCGCCGCACGAACGGGTTGGAGTGCCGGCCGCCGCCGTGGATCTGCACGGCGAGGTCGAAGCGCCGCTCGCGCAGCCGTCCCATCAGCTCCTCCGGCGCCGGGCGGGCCTCCGGCCGGGTGGTCAGGCCGGTGATGGGCGGCATGGCGACGACCTCGTCCACCGGGCCTGGCCGGCCGCGCAGGAAGTCGGCGTGCCAGGCGCTGCCCAGCAGGACGAGCCGGGCGTCGGGGTAGGTGTCCTTCACCGCCGCTATCGCGGGCAGCGCCACGATGAGGTCGCCGAGCGCGTTGGCCCGCAGTACCGCGATCTTCCTCACGCCCTCCAGGATCCCCGTCATGACGAGGTCGTGCCCGCCCCTCACCAGCCCAAACTACGCAGAGTAGGAGCAATGGAGCACTGCGGAGGCGGCGTGCACCACTTCCTCGACCGTGATCCGGAGCAGCGCCGGGTCCGGGACGTCCGTCTGCACCTCCCGCTCGCCGTCGCCGTGCCAGAGCGCGGCGTGCACCGGCTTGCCCGGCGGGCCCCAGATGCGCGGCGAGGCCGGGCCGAACAGCACGACCGACGGACGCTCGTACGCGCTGGCCAGGTGCGCGACGCCGGTGTCCCCGCACACCAGCAGCGCCGCGCCGCGCACCAGGGCCGCGAGCGCGGCCAGGCCGGTCCGCCCGGCCAGGTTCGCCTCCGGAGGCAGCCCGGCCTCGCCCGCCACCCGGGCCGCCAGGTCCCGCTCGGCCGCCGAACCGGTGACCACCACGTCGTGGCCGCCGGCCGCGAGCGCCGCCGCGACGGCCGCGAACCGCCCGGCGGGCCACCGCTTGCTGCCGTACGCCGCCCCGGGATGCACGATCGCCGCGCCCGGCCGCGGGCTCGGGACGTCCGGGGGAGCGAGCAGCAGGTCGCCCTCGTCGGGCTCGCCGCCGTCGGAGCGGACCAGCCGGCACCACTTGGCCACCTCGTGCTCCACGTCCCGCACGGCGGGGCCGTGCGGATGCCCGGCCTCGGGGCAGGCGAAGGCCACCAGGCGGGCGGGCCGGGTGCCGCGCAGCGCCCGTACGCTGTCGGGCAGCACGCCGTGCAGGTCCACGGCCACGTCGGGCGCCCGCACCGGGGGCGGGCGCAGGTCGCGGTGCGGCACGACCTCGTCCACCGCCCCGATCAGCCGGACCAGCGGCGCGAGCGCCGGATTGACGGCCAGCAGCAGCCGATGCCCGGGATAGCGGCGGCGCAGCCCGCGCAGCGCCGGGACGGTGACGAGCAGATCCCCGAGATTCAGCGCCCGCAACGCCAGCAACGTGGGCGCGGCCTCCGGCATGACGTTCACACCCTCCCCTGCCCGCCCCCGCGCCAAGAAAGTCCCGCCCCCGCGCCAAGAGAGCCCCGCCCCCGCGCCGCGAGAACCGCACCGGGGTACACCACGGGCGTGAGCACCCAGACACCCGCCGCCGGGGGAGCCGCCGCGCCGTCGTACGACCCCCGCCGGACCGCCGTCCTCCTCATCGACCCCTACAACGACTTCCTGTCCGAGGGCGGCAAGATCTGGCCCCGGCTGAAGGAGGTGGCCCAGCGGGTCAAGCTCCTCGACAACCTCCGCGCGGTGACCGCCGCGGCCCGGGAGGCCGGCATCCGGGTGTTCATCGCGCCGCACCGCCAGTGGCGCCCCGGCGACTACGACGACTGGGACCACCCGAACCCCACCCAGCGCGGCATCCAGGAACGCCACTCCTTCGCGGCCGGGACCTGGGGCGGCGAGTGGCGCACCGACCTCGTCCCGCCGGACGGCGACGACGTCGTGGCCAAGGAGCACTGGGCGCAGAGCGGCTTCGCCAACACCGACCTCGACCTGCTGCTCCGCCAGCACGGCATCACCCACGTGATCGCGACCGGCGTGCTCGCGAACACCTGCGTCGAGTCCACCGCGAAGTTCGCGATGGAGCTCGGCTACCACGTCACCCTGGTCCGCGACGCCACCGCCGCCTACAGCCCGGAGCTCCTGCACGCCGCCCACGACCTCAGCGGCCCCACCTTCGCCCACGCCATCCTCACCACGGCCGACCTCCTCAAGGCCCTCCGCGCCGCACGCTGACCCGCCAGAAGGCCGCGTCGCAGGGTCACCGTGGTTCTGAGGCGGCCGGGAACAGGCCGTTCGTCAAGTAGAGGCTCCGAGCCTTCAGATCCTCAAAACGATCCCACGCTGGTCTCTGGCGCTCGGCGGGCATCTGACGGCGCGTCCGTGCCGGAGCCGGCGTAAGGACGCGCAGCGGGATCGTGTAGGTGCTGCTGTGTTCCGGCGTGGCAAGACCGCGGCGTCAAGCCACCGCATAGTCCCCACTACGTCCGTCGCTCCTACTGCAGACCTATATCGCATCGACTGCCACAGCCCCTAGAGCCTCTACAAACAGTCGCTGTAGCTAAAGGACGCGATAGGTGTAGTATTTCTCGGCCAGTGCAGCCTTGGCTGCTTCTGAAGTATCCGTGCGGCCGCTCATCGTGCACTGCACCAGGAAGTCGCGCACCCTCTCCCTTGGCCAGCCGGCTGCAGCTACGGCTGTCCAGAAGCGAAGCATATCTAGTGGGTCGCGTTCTGATACAGAACTGATTATCGTGTCCACGGCTCCGTCGTTCGGCACCATTTGTAGCGTTGCCATGGCTCGAAGTGCGCCATTGATCAGGTCATCGTTATTTGACTCCAGGCACCACAAAATGGGGGATGCGTCATCCGCGGAAGATCGCCCCAATCGAACGATGGCATCTCCTAGGGCTGTAACAGTGGTGGCCTCGAGATGCATGTCGGGAGAGGTCGCCAGATTCTGCAGCGTCGGCAGGGCGGGTGTGTACCCACACATCCCCAGTGCCATAATCATCTGGTACTGCGTTTCCCAGGTCTGCTCTCTCACGACCTCTCGCTGCAGCGCATCCAAGAGAGCCGGCCCAGCGGAGGGATCCTGTAGCTTCCTCAGCCTCTTGGCCGCGCTACGCCGTCGTGCCGATGAGGGATCTCCGAGCTGCTCCATCGCCTGGTGAAGATTGAGTGCCATTACCTCTCCCGGACTGGAATTTAGTCGAAACGGCCATAACCAGCTCCACACCCACCGCGTTCGGCGCAGGACATGCCCGTTGTAACGAACCCGCGATTTTGGGCACTGCTGTTACAGGCTGCCCCTTCCACGCACAGATTAGCGGGATCCAGATTTCCGTTGCTTTTCCTGGGCACATTTCGATGACCAATCTGCATGTTATCCGGATTCGAGGATCGCTGCCCGCAGCGCCAACACTGATATTCGCCGCCCGTCCTGTTGGCCTCCTCTTGAAGCATTCTGTCTCTTATTGATCGGGGTACAGGCCTTCCGCCAGTAGGGCCGCCCCTGCTCTTGGCAATGTCCGCTGCGGGTGACCCCTCGCCATCTCTGAGTACGAATAACGGAGGCTGGCAACCGTCTGGATTCTGATTATGGACGAGGACGGCCGCGCCACCTGCGAGCACGTAATAGGTGTGCAGACCCTCTGTGGTTAGGTTGTAGACGTATCTTACCGACGTCCACAGTCGGATCGCGACTACCTGAACGTAGGTCCCCGAAGAAGTTTGCAGCCACATGCCCGGCTTGAGTTGGCCGGCACCCAACCATTCGCTGAGGGCGGGCACCCAGAAGGGGTGCCGATCGGTTGCCGTGATAATGCCGGTCTTGTCGCCGTGGCCCCCGTCGATATCCAGGGTGATCTCACTAAGGGTCTTATCACCCTGCCCTGTGATCAATGCAGTGACCTGCTTAGGTTCGGTACGGCCACTTGCAGGATCGGTCGCGACGACGCGGTCGCCGATCTTGATGTCCTCGATGGCTTTGGTGCTGCTGTCGGCCATGAGTACAGGGGTTCCAGCGATGAAGCTGTTCCCTGCGATGCAAGGCCGCGAAGTCGAGCGCTTCGGGGTGGAGGGAGCCGTATCTGACGTAGGCGGCGGTGGTGGTGGATCGACGGGCAGACTAGTGGCAGGAGGGCCAATGACTACAGGAATAGCGACCGCCGCCGGAGGGACAGTCAGCACCGGCAGGGCGATTATTGGAATTAATGGCAGTATGGGGCCAAGGAAGATGTCGCCGTCTGTCAGAAATTCTGTCTCAGGCCATTCGATGCCTGGCTCGTGACCATCTATGAAGCACGTCTTACAGTTAGGTGTATGTACGTTTACCTGCGGGAATTTGTCTCCTGGTGCTTTGGGTTTGGTAGTCGGTTTCTGCTGAGGGTTGCCGCCTCGAGGGCCGGAAGTAGGCGTCTGGGGCTGAGGGTTCCGTTTCCGCTCAGGTCCTGTGCTGTCCTGATGGTTTCCTCGGTTATTGTTTGGGCATCTGTTGCTGAATTCGGCACACGGATCCTTCTTGGCGGCGGGTTTATTGCACTCCGGCCGCGGATCTGACCATTTGCATGAGCCTTTCGCGACATCATCTGATGCGGTCGGCTTCGCATCGGTGAGCACATCACAGGCAGCAGCCAATGGGACGCCCGCGACAGGGACGCTCACCAGCCGATAGCACCTTGGATTAGGTGCGTGGCCCGATGGATCGGTGTGGATCAGTGGACTGGCTTGCGCATAGCCATATCGATTCATCCGGTGAGAAGGGTCCGGCTCCAGATTCCAGCTGTCGCGCGAGACGAAGCCTCCAGTGCTGGGTTGGTACCAGCGGGCATGCATGTTGACGGTGCCGGTGTCGATGTCGGTGTATTCGCTCTGGTAGCCGAGGCTGGGCTTGGTACCGGCCTGGGCGGTGACCTCGCCGTAGGGGTTGTAGGTGGTGGTGCTGGACAGGGCGGTGCCGGTGAAGGTGCCGATCAGGTCGTCGTGCAGGTCGGTGAGTCCGCCGGCGGCCGGGGCGGTGCCTTCCTGGACGCTGACCAGGGCGCCGAAGGGGTCGCGGCCGTAGCGGGCCTGGACGGCGCCGGCGGCGTCGGTGATGGCGACGATGTCGTTGTCCAGGCCGGCGTAGGCGAAGCGTTGCTGGGCGCCGCCGGACTTCTGGCGGGTGGCCACGCGGTCGAAGGCGTCGTAGGTGTAGCTGGCCTCGCCGTCGTTGATCAGCCGGTCGAAGGCGTCGAAGGTGAGGTGCCGGGTGGCGCCGTTCTTGGTCTGGGTGGCCAGGGTGCCGCGCGGGGTGTAGGTGTAGGTGCTGCCGTCGCCTTCGGTGAGCCGGTTGCGTTCGTCGTAGGTGTAGGTCTTGTCTCCGGCCTTGGTGCGGTTGCCCGAGTCGTCCCACTCGTAGCCGGTGGTGGTGCCGTCGGGGCCGGTCCAGGAGGTCAGCCGGCCGGCGTGGTCGTAGGTGTAGGTGTTGTCGCCGGCGCCGGCCAGGCCTTCGGTCTTCTTGGAGGTGAGGTTGTCGTCCTTGTCCCAGCCGTAGGTGATCTTGGCGAGCTGGCCGCCGCTGCTGGTCTTCAGGGTGTGGGTGAGCGGCCGGTCCAGCGCGTCGTAGGTGTAGACCTGGGTGTTGACCGGGTTGGCGGAGGTGATGGTGGAAAGCCGGTCGGCCTGGTCGTAGTCGTAGGTGTTGGTGCGGCCGCTGACCGGGTCGGTGACGGTCTTGAGCCGGTCGGCGGCGTCCCAGGTGTAGGTGGTGGTGCCGGTGGCGTCCATGCGCTGGGTGGGGTTGCCGACGGCGTCGTAGGCGAAGGTGCTGGCTGTTCCGGTGGGCGGGGTGATCTTGGTGAGCAGGCCGCGGTCGTTGTACTCCAGGCTCTGGTCGCCCACTGTGGTGGCTCGGTCGGCCAGGTCGTAGCCGTAGGTCTTGTCGGCGGCGACGATCCCGGCTCCGGAACCGCTGATCTTGGTGACCCGGTCGAGGGCGTCGTAGGTGCGGTCCAGGCGGACCCCGCCGGGCTGGACGAGCGCGGTCTCGTTGCCGGAGGCGTCGTAGACGTGCGTCCAGGTGCGGTCGGCCAGGTCCGGGTGGGCGGTGGTGGCCGGCTCGGTGAGGGTTTCGATCAGGCCGAGGCTGTTGTAGCCGGTCCAGGTGGCGTTGCCGCGGCCGTCGGTGGTGCGAGTAGGGGCGCCGGAGGCGTCGTAGCCGAAGCTGGTGGTGATCGACTTGCTGGCGGTGACCGGTTCGACCAGCTTGGTCAGCTGATTGATGGCGTCGTATTCGCGGCGGGTGATCCGGCCCTCGCCGGAAGTGGAAGTGATGAGGTTGTCGGCGGCGTCGTAACCAAAGGCACGGGTGCGCACCGTCGCACCGGTGTTGTCCGAGCTGGTCAGACCGGTCAGCCGGCCGGCCAGGTCGTAGGCGCCGGTCAGCGTATTGCCGAGCGCGTTAGTGATCTTGGCCGGGCGGCCCGCCAGGTCGTAGTCATAGCTGGTGGCGTTGCCGGCCGGGCTGGTCTCGGTCTTGACCTGGCCGTCGGGGTGCAGGGTGTAGCCGGTGGTCTTGTTGCCCGGCCGGATCTGCTTGGTGAGGTAGCCGGCGTCGTTGTATTCGAAATTCGTGACGTAGGCGGCGCTGGTGGGCTTGCGCTCGATGACGGTCTGGGTGATTTGGCGGCCGAGGTCGTCGTAGGTGGCCTGGGTCCGGGCGCCGGTCGGGTCGACGCCGGCGGTCTCCTCGCCGAGCAGGTCGTACTCCGAGATCCACTGACCGGCCGGCTGCCCGGCCGCGGCCGGCGGATCGGTGACCCGCACCGCGTTGTCGAGCGCGTCGTAGTCGATGCCGGTGGCGTAACCCCGCGGATCGGTGACCTTGATCAAGCGGCCGGCAGGGTCATAGGCGTAGCCCATCTTCGGGGTGAGCGCGGTGCCGCCGGGCGGGGTGTAGGGCATCGCGGTCAGCGAGGTGCGGCGGCCGTTGCGGTCGAAGCCGGAGGTGGCCAGCCGGCCCTCGGGGTCGAGCACGTGGGTCTGCCAGCCTGAGGTGTTGTAGCCGATCCGGCTCACCGGACGACCGGCGGCCGCGGTGCCGGCCTTGTCGATCTGCACGCTGGGTACCTTGATCTCGACCAGTCGGCCCACGGCGTCGTAGCGCTGGTGGGTGGTGTAGTCGGCAGCGGTGGCGCCGTCGGTGTTGCCGCGCGGGTCGGTGATCGCGGTGACCAGGCCGCGGTCGTCGACCTCCCAAGTGGTGGTCAGGTCCTCGGCGCCGTTTTCCACCGTCTGGCGAGTGATGATGCCGGCCGGGTTGTAGGCGTAGCTGGTGGTCTCGGCGCGGCTGCTGCCCGCTGCGGTCCGGGTCTCCTTCGTCACCTGGTCGTTGGCGTCGTAGTCGTAGACGGTCTTGCGCTTGAGCGTGGCGGTGTCGAAGGTGGCGGAGGTGAGGCGGGAGGCGGCGTCCCAGGCGTACGCGCTGGTCACCGAGCTGCCGATGGTCGGCCCGGGAGTGTCGAGCTTGGTGAGGTTGCCGGTCGCGTCGTAGGTGTAGTCCTCCAGCACCACATCACGCAGGGCAGCGGCGGGGTCGTTGAGCCGGACGTCATCGGCGATCACCTGCGCCAGCAGGTCGTCGCCGTAGTAGGTGTAGGAGATCTTGCGGTTCATCGCGTCGACCTGCGCGGCGAGCCGCCCGGCCGGGTCGTAGGAGAACGACTCCAGGGTGATCGTCGTGGCCGGCTGCGGGTTGACCGGGCTGCCAGTCCAGTTCTTCAGCGTGCGCAAGGCCAGTTCGCCGCGCTTGGTATAGGTGTAGCCGAACACCGCGCCAAGCTCGTCGGTGAGAGTGGCCTGCAACCCGAGCGGGTTCCAGGTGGTGTGGATCACGCCGCCCTCGGCGTCGGTGCTGGTTTCCTGCAGGCCGTGGGCGTCGTAGGTGTAGCTGGTGGTGCGCTCGGCATCGCCGCCGGTCAGGTCGGTGACGGTCTCCGACAGCTGGTTGCCGTCAGCGTCGTAGGTGTAGGTCGTCCTGGCGGTGTGGACGACGTCGGTGATCTCGTTCTTCACCCCGGGCGCGGTCACTGTCGCCAGCCGGCCCACAGCGTCGTAGGTGTAGCCGGTGCTCACCCCGTTCGGCTCGGCGTCCGACACCTGCGTCTCGCTTGTCGCCCGGCCGAGCGCGTCGTAGCCGTATTTGATGACCAGCCCTGTGGGGGCGGTCTGTTCGGCCAGGTCTCCTGCGGCGGTGTAGGTGTAGGCGGTGAAATTGCCCTTGGCGTCGGTGCTGGTCTTGACCAGGCCGGGCGGAGTCGTGCCGCCGCCGGTCGCGGGCTCGGTGCCGTCGGTGTAGGCCGTGCTGATGGAGCGGCCGTTGGGGAAGTCGAGGGTGGCCGGGGTGGTCTGCTTGGTCTGCTCGCCGAAGGCGTTGTAGTCGTAGCTGACGGCGTAGGTGTTGTCGGTCGCGCCGGTCGAGCGGGCGTCGCGAATCTTCAGGACGCGGTCGTTGCGCTGGTCGAACTGGTCGTCCTTGTTGAGGTAGTACTCGTAGTGGGTGGTCTGGCAGGTCGTGGTGTCCCGGCAGGTGCGGTAGGTCAGCGGGTTGCCGCGCTCGTCGTTGGTCAGGGTGACGCTGTTGGTGTTGGCGTCGGTGATCTGGGAGACGAAGCCCGCGGTGTCGTAGTCGTAGCCGGTCTTCTTGTTCTCCTGGTCGGTGTGCGAGGTCAGCCGGTAGCCGCGCCAGCCGTCATGGACGGAGGTCAGTTTCTCGTTCATGGGGTCGGTGACGGTGACCGTGGAGGTGCCGGTGTCGTGGTTGTTGACCGGTTCGCTGAGTTGCCAGGTGCCGCCGTTGTTGTCGGTGTGGGTCTTGATCCGGTCGGTGGAGCCGTCGTAGGTGTTGTCGGCCCACACCCGCCCGGACGGAAGAGTAATCTTGGTGAGCCGGTTCGGCGCCGCGGCACGTGTGGCGTAGTGGCGGCTGATCTCCGCCGGTGTCAGCGGCCGGTCGTAGACGGCGACCTCGTCGATCGCGGCGGTGACTCCGCCGAGGTTCATGTACTGGCTGTACTCCGGCTCGGTGTAGCGGATCTCCGCGGCCCGGGTCGCGGCGGGTGTGCCGTCGACGTACAGCGTCTGCAGGTCGCCGGCGGCGGTCAGCACCGCGTGGTGCCAGGCGCCGTCGTTGACCTTCTGGGCCGAGGTGATCCGGGCGGAGTCGTAGTGGTAGGCCGCTGACAGCTTGCCGTCCGTGGTCACCTGCAGCAACGCGTTGGTGATGGAGCCCCAGGTGCCGCCGACGGTGATGATGCTGCCGGTGCCGGTCGTCTTGAACCAGGTCTCCACCGATCCCCACGCGCCGACGGTGGGGATGATGCCCGCCGGCAGGTTGATCGCGTCCGTCCGGGCGGCCGGGATGCCCGCCGCGGTGTCGGCGGTGCCGGCCAGGGCGCCCGGCTGGCCCAGTGTGTAGCCGGCGTTGTAGTGCGCGTCGCCGAGCCAGCCCAGGTCCTTCGACACCGAGCCGGAGCTTTCGCCGAGGCGCCAGTAGCCGATGGGGTCGGAGTCCAGCACGGTGCTGCGATACAGCGATCCCGGGTTGTGCGCGTACTGGGTGCATTCCTGGCGTGGGTTGCACACCTTAATCAGTACGTCCCCGTCGTAGGTGTAGCTCCAGGCCAGCGCCGTGCCGTCGACAGGGTCGGTGCTCACCGTGGTGACGTGGGCACCGGTCCAGGTGAAGGTGAGGGAACGGCCGCCGACGGCGGTGGCCGTGGCGAGCTTGCCGTCGCTGCCGTAGGTGAGTACCTGGCTGCGGCCCCGCTGGTCGCTCACCTTCGCCAGCCGACCGGTGCTGTCGAACAGATAGGAGGTGGCCGACTTGTCCATCAGCCGCCAGCTGCCGTCGGTGTTCTTGGCCAGCGTGGCGTACATGCCCGGCGGCGGCTGGTAGCCGCCGTCGCTCTTCTTGGCGAAGCGCACCTGCCGCCCGTCCGGGTAGGTGACGAGCGCCGCCGCCCGCCCGCGTACGCTCTCCTCGACCAGGCGCATGTCCCAGCGGGTGGACCAGCCCGCGCCGAACGCACCGTCCCGGCGCGGGTCCAGGCTGTTGTAGGAGCGCACCACGCTCAGCGGCGGCCCGACGGCCGCGACCTGCGCATCGGTGAAGGTCGTGGTGTAGTTGCCGGACGCCTCGTCGAACTCCTGCCCGTCGGCGCCGCGGGTGGACAGCCGCGAGGTGATGGCCGGCTGGCGCACGCCGAGAACGAAGGTGCGGGTCTGGGAGTAGGCGCTCTGGCCGCCGATGGTGGAGGCGTCGGAGACCTTCACCCGCCACCAGTACTGCCGGCCCCAGGTCAGTGTCCCCTGGGGCAGGGTCCAGGTACCGGACAGCGCGCAGCAGTCCTCGCCGGTGGTGCACTCGTTCATGTCGGGGCCGGTGCACACCTCGAAGTCGAACCCGACCGTGCCGCCGTCCCAGGTACTGGCCGAGGCCGACAGGACCGGTTCGGCGGTGGTCACCTGCGCCCGGTCGTCCGGGCTCATCTGCGTCACGGTGGGGGCGGCAGGAGGCGGGCAGGGGCCTTCCTTCGCCCAGGCCGAGGTGTTCTGCGGCGGCGGGGTGGTGTTGGCCGGGCCGGTCATGCTGATCTTCGCGCGGTAGATGATGCGCTGGTAATGCCGCTGCGCGCCGGCCGAGACCGCGTAGCTGGCCTGCCACGGCTGTACATTGCCGCAAGGCGGCTCGGCGGCCAGCTGGGCCATGATCGCCGAACCGCCGCCACCGGATGGGACGGCCGCCGCAGGTGACGTCTGGCGGCTCCTGCTGCCGGTGACCACTTCCCTCGGTATCGCGTTCTTCGGCGGCTTCGCGCTCCGGCCTGGGGTGCCGGGGTCGGCGGAGGTCCGCGTGACCGCGCTGTCCACCAACGCGGGCAGCGGGGCCGCGGACCCGCGCGCCTGCCGCGGGATGTCATCGAGCGAGACGGCACCGGCGAGCGCCTGGGCGGTCCGCGGCTGGGCCTGCGCCGGCCCGGCGGCGAGCCCGAGCAGGCCGGGCAACAGAACGGCCAGCAGCGAACCCACCGCGAAGGGCGAACGAGCCCATGCCGAATAGCGGCGCATACGCCGTCACGCTCCGACCCACAACGAGGGGCACTCACGCGAGGCGAATGCCGGACGTCGCTCCACCCACCCGACGGGAAACAGGTTCCCGGCTCGTGCGGCTCGGAGCATCTGACCAAACGGGCAAAGCGTAACTTCGCGATGATCAGGCAACAAGATCTAATTCAGCCACTAAATGAGCACGGAGTGTCGCTTACCGGACAAATGTCACCGGATCGGTTGGTGCTGTGGATCGGAGTTCCGGCCAGAGGTGCTTCCCGAGTCAGGGAGCCCAATGATGGGGTGAGATATGCCAGCTGCGTGACTGCGGTTCCTGCGTGCGGCGTCGGGTGCTCGTCTCGCTGATCGGTGGCGCTTGTGCGCTACAAGACGAGGGTCAGTGCATTATCGGGGTGAGGAGCGTGGCGTCGGCCCGGGACAGCATGACCGGGCCGGTGAAGGTGCCGATCTCCTCCACCTGGAACTCGGCCAGGGCGAGGCGGATGTTCTCCGCTCCCTGCGCCGCCCGGCGGCAGGCCTGCTCGGTCTCGAACAGCGTCACGGTGACGATCGTGCCGTCACCTGTGTCGATCGCCTGGTAGCTGACGATGCCCGCGGGCACGCCGGACGGGTCGTCGGCGCCGGTCCCGATCCGGCTCGCGAACTGCCGGTCGACCTTGCGCATCAGGTCGTCGACGGAGCCGGTGCCCATGCGGTACCTGCGGATGAATGCGTACATGAACCTGAGCATGACACTTGTCTTGTATTAAAGACAAGTGTAAGTTTCAGCGGGTGGAGAGCGGCGCGCGGCTGGAGGAAGTGGCGAGGGTCCTGCGGAGCCACCTCGCCGGGACCGGGGCGGAGTACGGCGAGCTGAGCCTGGAGGACATCGCCGCCGTGCTGGGGATCTCGCGGAGCACGCTGATCCGCCGCATCGGTCACCGGCGTCACCTCGACGAGATCCTGGCCAGGCACGGCGCGGGCACGTCCCGGCGGTCCGCGGGGGACCGGGCGGTGCGGGCCGCGGCCCGGCTCTACGGCGAGCTCGGGGTGGGCGAGGTGACGCTGGAGATGGTCGCCGCCGAGGCGGGATGCACCGTGCAGGCGATCCAGGGACAGCTCGGCGGTCGCGACGGCCTGCTCGCGGCGGTCTTCGACCGCTACAGCCCGATGCCGGGCGTCGCGGAGGTGCTGGCCGAGCCGCCCGCGGACCTGGAGCGGGGCGCGCGCCTGCTCTACGCGCAGGTGCTCGACGCGTTGCTGGGCGAGGGACGGGTGATGGCCGCGATGTTCGCCGAGATCGCCTCCAGGCCGGCGGGCGCGCTGGCCGCGCACGTGCGGCAGCGCTACGCGCCCCGCTTCGCCGGCCTGATGACGGGCTGGCTGAGGGGGTACGTCGACTCCGGCGTGGTCCGCGACCTGCCGGACAAGACGCTGCTCAGCCAGTTCGCCGGGCCGGTGCTGGCGCGGAGCGTCGCGGCGCTGGCCACGGGTGAACGCCTGACCGCGGCCGCGCGAGCCCAACTGGCGGCGGACCTGGCGGCCGCGTTCTGCCGCGCCGTACGGGCCTGAACCGGGCCGACGCCTGCCGGGCGGCGGCCGGTGCGACCGTCAGCGGAGGCGGCTCAGGAGCTCCGTCTCCTCGGCGGGGGTGAGGCCGGCGCGGCTCACCGGGCGGCCGGAGACGCGCAGCCAGGCGAGCGTGTCGCGGGCGGTCTCGGCGACCGGCCGGATGCGCAGCCCCGCGTCCAGCGCAGGGGAGGTGTCGCGGGCCATGAAACCGGCGTGCTCGCGAACACCTGCGTCGAGTCCACCGCGAAGTTCGCGATAGAGCTCGGCTACCACGTCACCCTGGTTTTAAGGTCCTCCGCGCCGCACGCTAGCCCCGTTTTCCGCACGTGCGTGATCTTCAGCGGAGGTCTCGTGGATCGATGTCGAGGAGGTCCAGGAGATGGAGTTGGAGGTCGGTGGGTTGCGGGATGGTCGGGGGTGACTGGCCGGTGCCCGGGATCAGCCGGATACCGGCCAGCGCGTCGAGGATGAGCCTGCCGGTGGGGATCGCGGGCCGTCCGGCGTACAGGCCGTTGACCTTGGTCTGGCCGCGGGCGGTGAGGGCCTGGCGGGCCTGGCGTTCGATCAGGCAGAAGATGAGCAGGGCCAGGCAGATGACGGTGATCAGTGCGTGGATGCGGCGGTTGTTCTTCAGATACAGCTGGGTGACGGCCAGCGGGCCTTTGAAGGCCTGGTAGCGGCGTTCGACGGCTTCTTGGCCTTTGTAGTGGCGCAGCACCTGTTCGGCGTCGGCGGCCTCGGGGGGCAGGTTGGTGAGCAGGGCGTACCAGCCGTCGGTGGCGGCGTCGGCGTCGATCGCGCTCTGGTCGAAGTGCCAGACCAGGGTGGGTTTGCCGGTGTCGGGGTCGGTGCCGGCCTGGGCGGTCAGGTAGGGGCTGACCCGGCGGTCGCGGCCGATCGCGGCGAGGCGGTCGGCGACGGCCTGCTCGGTGGGGTAGTGGCGGCTGCCCAGGCCGCGTTCCAGCCGGGCCAGGTCGTCGCGGGCGCGATCGAGTTTCTTGGCCCGGGCGGTGGCGGCGGCCTGGGCGCGGGCGGAGGAGTGCACGAAGATGCGCCGCAGCGTCAGGATCGGGTCCTTCTTGCGCGGCCCGGCCAGCGTCATGGCGTCGTCCTCGTGCACGTGCCAGAGGCCGCGCCGGTCGGCGCTCTTGCGCTCGTCCCGGGCGGCGACGTAGTCCACCCGGGTCGCGTCGGCGAGCTTCTGACCGGCCAGGGCCGCGGCGCTGACGTACTGCTTGGAGGCCGGCGCGATGAAGGACACCCCCGCCCTGTCCATGGCGGCCAGGTTGGCATACGAGATCAGCTTGGAATCGCCGATCATCAGCATGCGGTGCGGGCCGGCCAGCTTCTGCAGGCCCTGCATGGCGCCGATGACCTGCCCGACCTCACCGGCCGCGCCGTCGTAGGCGCGGTGGAAGACCGGGATCGCGCCATCAGCGGCCACCGCGATCCCGGCCTGGACCTGCTTCAGGTCCGGCCGCCGGTCCTTGGGGTGACCAAAACGCGGCGTCGCGTATCCGGGCTCGGGCTGGGGGTAGTCGCCGTGCAGCGAGATCGAGGTCATGTCCCAGTGCAGGCGGGTCACCTCGATGCCGAACGCCTCGATCGCGGCCAGCCCGACCGACCCGGCCAGCTGGTCCAGATGCGGGGCGATGGCATCCAGCGCGCGGCCGATCCGGTCATCGTTGAGCAGTTCGGCATCGGTCCCGAACGCCTCACCCACCGCCCAGGCGCGCGCCCAGTCCTGCACGTGCACCAGCGGCGCGGGCGAGGTCAGCCGGTTGGCCACCAGCACCTCGATCACCTGACCATGAGTCAGCTGCGCGACATCACGCACCGGGCAGGCCGCATCCACCAGCTCCCGAATCCGCAGCCGCGAGCAGAACCCCGCGATCACCGGTAATGCTCCGAGCATCTTCTCGACACTGGCCTGGCCCCACTGCGCATGCTGTCTCACCCGCCACGTCCTACCGTGATGACGATCACCACAGCAACCCCGCGATCTTCAAACACCCGCACGTGCGGAAAACGGGGCTAGCGGCCGCCGCGATTCCGGGTCCCGACGGCCAGGACGGCCGCGGCGAGCGGGAAGAGCGCCACGACCGCCGTCGCCCGGGAGAAGCCCAGCCCGGCGGCGCAGGTGGCGACGACGGCCGAGGCCACGCCGCCCCCGGCGAAGAACGCCAGGTTCAGCAGGCCCATGCCCGCCCCGCGCGACGCGGCAGGCAACCTCGCCGACACCTCGCCGGTGATCACGACCTGGGTGACGGCGAACGCGGCGAGACACAGCGAGGCCGCGACCACAGCCGGCCATGGGCCTCCCCACTCCGTCGCCGTCACGGCCAGGGCGATCGCCGCCGCCAGCGAGGTGCCGGCCAGCACGAGCCGGCCGCCGGCCGGACCGAGCCGTCCCGCTCGGCGCGACAGGAGCGCGCCGGCCGCGGCGCCCGGGAGCAGCGCGACGCCGACCGCGAGCACGTCCCACCCGTGCGTGCCTGTCAGGATCTGCGGGATCGTGTACATGGCGGCGAAGAGGCCGCCGAACACGCCGACGCCGGTCACGGCCCCGGAGCGGCAGGCCGGCTCGGCGACCAGCGCACGCGGGACGAAGCCGTCCGGCCGCCGGGTGGCCCGCCAGGCCACGGCCCCAGCGGCGAGCACGAACCCCGCCGCCAGCGTCACGGCCACCGGGGCGCCGAGCCGGAGTGTGCGGACCTGCACGAGCACCAGCAGTGTGGCGACGGCCACTGTCAGTGCGGCCGCCCCGGGGACGTCGATCGGGCGGCGCGAGCCCGGGCGAGTGGCGAGCGACAGGCATGACGGGGCCGCCAGGATCGACAATGCCGGCAGCGCGAGCGTGACGCGCCAGCTCAGCCAGGCGGTCACCAGGCCACCGAGCAGCGTGGCGGCGGAGGCGAACACCGCCACCGCCGTGCCGTACCCGGCGAGCACGCGCGGCCGGGCCGGCCCGGTCACCCCGGCGAGCAGCGCCGCGCCGACCGCCGCGGTGCCGCCCGACCCGGCGGCCAGCAGCAGCCGCCCGGCCACCAGGACGCCGAGGGAGGGCGCCACCACGCACACCAGCGCGCCGCCGGCGAGCAGCAGCACCGCTGCCGCCAACGCCGTTCGCGGCCCCCGGGAGTCGGCCAGCCGGCCGAGGACGGCCGTGCCGACGCCGAGCGCCAGGGCGTGCGCCGTGAGCACCCAGGCGACCTGCGCGGTGTCGGCCTTGAGCGCGGCGGCCACCTGCGGCAGCGCGACGGCGGCGGAGGTGATGCCGAAGACCGACGGGCCGAAGAGCCCGCCGAGCCGGAGAGCGGTCGAGACCGGCCCGATCCGATCGCTCGGCCGCCGTCCGCGTCCGGTCCCGCCGAGTGCCGAAGGAGGCGTGGTCCCGGCTGGGCGGACCGCGCTCATCGGGCGGTCCGCAGGGACGACCAGCGGGTGGTGGTCGTGAAGTGCACGTCGTAGCGGTCCTGGTCGGGGAGGAGGTCGTCGAAGGGTTCCAGGCCGTGCTGGACGCGGCCGAGGCGGCGGAAGTAGCCGAAACGGTCTACGCCGGGCGTCAGGACGGCCAGCAGGTCCGCGGCCGAGCCCGGTGCGGCGCCGAAGGCGTGCGGCAGGCCCGGGGGGACGGTCACCAGTGCGCCGCGGGAGACGGTCACCGGCTCTTCGCCGAGCAGGAACTCCACCTGCCCGTCCAGGACGTAGAACAGCTCGGTGGACAGGGCGTGGTAGTGCGGGCGGGCGCCGTCGCGGCCAGGCCCGAGGACGAGCCGGTTCGCGCCGAGCGCGCCGGCGGTGTCGCTCGCGTCGGCGAGCAGGGTGAAGGCTCCGCCCGCGGGCAGGGCGACGACCTCCGCTGCCGCCGCGGGCATGACGAAGGCCTTCGATGTGCTGGTCATGGTTCTCCGTTCCTTGCGCTTGCGGATCGCAGTCCATTGCAGCGTGGGAAGAAGAGGGGAACCAGGAGCGGTTGTGATCGGCAGTTATCGCGAATCGAGATGAGACGGGGGAGTACGGGTGGAATTGCGGCAGCTCGCGTATTTCGTCGCGGTGGCGGAGGAGGGCGGGTTCGGGCGGGCCGCCGAACGGCTCGGGATCGTCCAGTCGGCGGTGAGCCAGCAGGTGCGCCGGCTGGAACGCGAGCTCGGCGTGCCGCTGTTCAGCCGCTCCACCCGGCACGTGCGGCTGTCGGGCGCGGGTGAGCGGCTGCTGCCTGAGGCGCGGGCCGTCCTGGCGGCGGCCGACCACGTCCGGGGGGTGGCCGCGGACGTGCGTGCGGGCGCCGAGGGCGTGCTGCGTCTCGGCGTCGTGCAGGGGCCGGGCGACCGGCTGTACCGGACGCTCAACGCGCTGGCCGGCGTCGCGCCGCGGCTGCAGGTCCGGCCCCGGCGGCTGCCGCTGCCCGAGCGGCTGGCGGCCGTGCGCGCCGGCGAACTGGACGCGGCGCTGGTGCGTGCGCTCCCCACGGCACCCGGTCTGGAGCTGCTGCCGATCTGGACGGATCCGCTGTACGTGGCGCTGCCCGCCGACCACCCACTGGCCCGCGCCACCGGCCTCGCCGCATCCGCCCGGTCCGCTGAGACCGCCGGGTCCGCCCCGGATGTGCTGTCCCCGCGGGGTGCGGGGCCCGAGGTGCCGCCGTTGCCGGGCGCGGAGGACGTGGCGCGGCCGCTGGGGCTGGCGGAGTTGGGGGCGTTGCCGTTGCGGCGGGCGCCCCGGGCGGACAACCCGCCCTTCTACGACCTGCTGACCGACGCCTGCCGGGCGGCCGGGGTGGCGCCGGCGCCCGGCCCACCGTTCACCACGCTGCAGGAGACGCTCGCCGACATCGGCGTGAGCGCGCCCTCCTGGACGGTGTTCTACGAGGTGGCGGGCCTGCCCGAGGTGCCCCGCGTGGCGGTGCGACCGCTGGCCGGGCCGTCGCTGACGACGTCGCTGGCGGTCCTGCCCGGACCGCCGGCGCCCGCCGTCCGTCATCTGCTGGCCGCCCTCGCCCACGTGGTGACCTGACCCGGCGGCGGCACGCCCCGGGCCGTCAGCGGAGGCGGCTCAGGAGCTCCGTCTCCTCGGCGGGGGTGAGGCCGGCGCGGCTCACCGGGTGGCCGGACGCGCGCAGCCAGGCGAGCGTGTCGCGGGCGGTCTCGGCGACCGGCCGGATGCGCAGCCCGGCGTCCAGCGTGGGCGAGGTGTCGCGGGCCATGAAACCGGCGTACTCGGGGAGGGGCAGCCACATCGGCAGTGACCGCGGCCCCGCCCACGGCCGCACCTCCTGGCCGAGCAGGAACTCCTGACCCGCCCAGACCAGCTCGGGCTTCACCTTCAGGCCCTCGGCGATGCTGGCCAGCAGCTCGCCCCTGGTGAAGGGGAGGGAAGTCGCGTCGTAGGGGCCGGTGAGCCCCTTCTCGGCGGCGTCGAGCATCCAGGTGCTCAGGTCGCGGACGTCGACGAGCTGCACGAGGTCGTCAGGGGAGCCCGGCGCGAGGACCGGGCCGCCCCGCGCCAGCCGCTCGACCCAGTAGGTGAAACGGTCGGACTCGTCCTCCGGGCCGACGATCAGCCCGGCCCGGACGAGGAGCGCGCCGTCGCCGACGACGCGCTCGCACGCCACCTTGGCCGGCCCGTAGTTCTCCGGGTCGCCCTCGTCGGCGCCGGCCGGCAGCGGCTCGTGCAGCACCCGGTTGGCCTCGCCGGTGTCGGCGTAGACGCTGCACGAGGAGACGAACGTCCAGTGCCCGGCCCGGCCGGCCAGCTCCGTCACCGCCCGCCGCACCTGGCTCGGCTGCCGGGCGACGTCCACGACCAGGTCGAAGCTGCCCTGCACCGGGGCGAGCCCGCCGTCCGCGCCGCGATCGACCCGGACGAACTCCACCCCCGGCGGCGGGTCGCCGGCCTGCCCGCGCGCCGCGCACACCACCTCGTGGCCGCGCTCGCGCGCCTGCCGCGCGATCTCCCTGGACAGGAACCGGGTACCGCCTAGAACGAGTGTCCGCATGCGGTCCATCCTGGGCCATCGGGCCCGGCCGGATCGCGCCTCTTCACTCCCAGCGCAAAACCGTCCGCCCCCGGACCATGGCAGCCGGGGGCGGACGGGGGTTCAGCGGCCGATCAGTGGCCGATCAGTGGCCGGTCAGGCGAAGGCCCAGGTGAAGATGTGCATCTGGCCCTCGTCCACCGGCGCGAAGGTGAGGCTCTTGACCTTCTTGGCCGGGTCCAGCGCGATCGGCTGGGAGGCGTACACGTAGGCGTTGATCGGGTGCAGCGCCCACGAGCCCCAGTACAGCCGGTACGGCGTGGTGGCCACGATCTCGTTGCCGAAGCTCGGCTGGTCCTGGTTCCAGTCGAGGATCCAGTCGCTGAAGCCGAGCGTGGCCGTGCTCGTCGTGCCGTCGGTGTAGGTGACCGTCACCTTGGACTGCGGGTCGCCCTGCGTGCCCGAGCCGAGGAAAGCGATCTTGGTCGCGCCGGCCGGGGCGGCCACCTCCAGCGGCTGGGTGCCGGGCCGGAGGTTGTCCCACTCGCCCTTCCTGCGGCTCGGCCAGGTGAAGCGGAAGTCCTTCCAGCTCACGGTCGCGCCCGGGGCGAGGCCCGCGTTCGCGAGCTGCTGGCCGGAGTAGCTGAAGCCGGTGCCGTCGAGGTTGGCCTCGCCCTGGCTGGTGTCGTCGCCGATGCCGGCGTTGTTGTGGTGCCACTCGGGGGTGCCGCGCCGGGCCACGTTCAGCCGTACGGACGCCTGCGTGTCGCCCACCGTGACCGGGACCGTCTGGAATCCGGTGCCGAGCGAGCCGGACACGGTGACGGTGAGCGCCACCCGGGCCTGGCCGCCGGCGGTGACGTTGAGCGTGCCGCTCGCCGGCGACACGGTGATCCCCGCGGGCGGCCTGGCCTGCCAGGCGACCGACGCGGCCGCGCCGAGGGAGCGCACCGCCAGCTCGGCCTTGAACGTCGCGCCCGGCTCCACCGGGCCGCTGCCCGGCGCCATCCCGGCCAGGTAGGCCCGCGAGCCCGTCCCGAACGAGGGCGGCGCGTCGGCCGCGGCGGCGCCGAACGACGTGCTCGCCGTGGTCCCCACGGTGACGTCGAGCTGCCCGCCCGCCGTCGCGAACGACTCCGGCAGCCACGCCTTCGTCGTCGCCGCGCCGTTGACCCGCAGCGCCCGCACGTAGCCGCCGGCCGCGCCGGGCGCGCTGACCACGATGTCGCCGGCCGGCCGGTCGATGGTGATCCGGTCGAACAGCGGCGTGCTGACGAACAGCTCCGCGCGGCCCGGGATCGCCGGGTACAGGCCGATCGCCGACCACACGTACCAGGAGCCCATCGCGCCGAGGTCGTCGTTGCCGACCAGCCCGTCCGGGCCCGGCCCGAACAGCTCCTTCTGCGCCCTGCGCACCACTTCCTGCGTCTTGTACGGCTTGCCCAGCCACGAGTACAGCCACGGCGAGCCCAGCCCCGGCTCGTTGCCCAGGTAGGAGTAGGGCTCGGCCGGGCCGGCGTTCAGCTCCTTGAAGTAGCCGTCGAGCCGGGCCTCCACCTTGGCCGCGCCGCCCATCGCGGTGAAGAGGCCGGCCGGGTTGTACGGCACCATCCAGTGGTACTGGGCGCCGTTGCCCTCCATGTAGACGTCCGGCGCGGCCGGGTCGAACGGCGCCTTGAACGAGCCGTCGCCCATGCGCGGCTGGATCCAGTCCTCGCCCGGGTTGTACATGCTCTGCCAGGCGGCCTGCGCCCGCTTCATGAACTCGCCGGCCGTCGCCCGGTCGCCGAGCCTGGTGGCGAGCTGGGCGATGCCGAAGTCGGCGGCGCCGTACTCGAGCGTCGCGGACGGGTCGACGGGGACGTAGCCCTTGCTCATGTAGGCGGCGTTGCCGGGTCGCTCGTCGTAGCCGAGCAGCGGGTGGCCGATGTCCATCGGGCCGACCCGGCGGGCGGCCTCCGCCATCGCCTTCAGCGCCGAGGAGTAGTCGAAGCCGCGGGCGCCGAAGGCGTACATGGTGGACAGGATCACGTGGTACGGGTCGCCCACCATGACGCCGGTGACGGCCGTCTGGTGCGACCAGCGGTCCCACACGTTGCCGAGCGCCATCGCGTTGTCGTACATGGACTGGGCGATGTCGCCGGCCACGTCGGGCGCGAGCAGGGCCAGGAGCTGGACCTCGCTGCGGTAGATGTCCCAGCCGGAGAAGGTCGCGTAGTGGTGCCGGCCCGCGGCGACCGTGCGCGGCTTGCCGTCCATGCCGGTGTAGGCGCCGTCCACGTCCTCGAACACGTACGGCTGCAGCAGCGCGTGGTAGAGGTTGCTGTAGAAGGTGCGCCGCTGCGCGTCGGTGCCGCCGCCGACCCGCACCTGGCCGAGCCGCTGGTCCCACACCGCCGCGGCCTCCGACCGCACCTGGTCCAGGCTCTTGGCGGCGATCTCGGCGGCCAGGTTCTTCGCCGCGCCGTCGATGCTCACGTACGACAGCCCGACCCGCATCTGCACCGGCCGCGCCGGGTCGAACTGCAGGTACGCCCCCGAGCCCGGCCCGTTGACGACCACGTCGTCCTGGGTGACCACGTCGCCCTGCACGCGCGCCTCGCCGGCGTTGGCGACGCTCTGCGTGCCGGGCCGCACCTCGTCGTCCTTCCAGGTGCCGTACGCCGTGACCGGCTGGTCGAAGACGGCGTGGAAGTACACCTTGTAGCGCATGGGCGGGCCGCAGAAGCCGCCCGTCTGCACCCAGCCCTGGACCGTGTTGCCGCTGATCCTGGTCTCGCCGTCGTCGACGCCGTTGATCGAGCCGCTGGTGTTGAGCAGCACCGTGCCGGGCTTGCCCTGCGGGAAGGTGAAACGGGCCACGCCGGCGCGCGTGCTGACCGACAGCTCCGTCTTGACGCCGGTGTCCAGCGTGCCGCTGTAGAAGCCGGGCGCGGCCCGCTCGTTGGCGTGGCTGAAGGTCTGGACGTAGTCCTCGCCGTGCGTGGCGGGCGAGCGGCCGATCGCGCCGGAGAACGGCATCACCGGGAAGTCCTGCGCCCCGGTGCAGCCCGGCCCCGAGATGTGCGTCATCGAGTAGCCGCGCAGCCGGTTGTCCTCCCACCGGTAGCCGCCGCCGGCGTCGGCCACCGTGTCGGGGCTCCACTGCATCATCCCGAACGGCAGCACCGCGCCGGGGAAGGTCATCCCGCCCCCGCCGCCGTGGCCGAAGTCGGTGGCGGCCTCCTTCGTACCGTGGAAGACGTTGACCAGCGCGGCCGGATCGCGCACCATGTCGACGTCCTGGGCGGCCAGGGTCGCCAGCCCTGGCGGGAACGCCGCGCCCGCGACGAGCGCGGCGACGACGGGTAAGGACCAAACAGACACGACAGCCCTCCAATGGGTGTGATCGAGGCCACGAAACCGGGGTGGCAGGCGGGGGTCAACGAGCAGAAACGACGGCCGGAAGCTGCCATTGGGGGCGGCCCGGATAGGGGTTGGCCGGCCGGCGCGCGGTTGCCACATTCGGGAGTACCCGTGTCAGCCGGCGTGAGGAAGTGCGATGACCATCGTGTCCCCGGTGCCCGTGAAGGACGTGACCGCCGAGAGCCCCGCAGACCCCGACCCGCGCGCCCCCTCATCGCGGCTGGCCCGGCTGCTCGACGCGGGCTCGGCCGTGCCGCTGCACCCCGCCGGCGAGGACGGCGACGACAGCGGCGTGCTGGCCGTCCACGGCACGGTCGGCGGCGCCCCCGTGGTCGCGTACTGCACCGACGCCCGCCGCATGGGCGGCGCGCTCGGCGCCGCCGGGGCCGCGCGCATCGTGGCCGGCATCGAGACGGCGGTGCGCGAGGGCTGCCCGGTGATCGGCCTGTGGCACTCCGGCGGCGCCCGCCTCGCCGACGGCGTGGAGTCCATGGACGGCGTGGGCCGCATGTTCGCCGCCATGACCTGGGCCTCCGGCGTCGTGCCGCAGCTGTCGGTCATCCTCGGCCCCGCGGCCGGCGCGGCCGCCTACGGCCCGGCCCTCACCGACCTCGTGATCATGGCGGAGGCGGGGCGCGTCTTCGTCACCGGCCCCGACATCGTGCGCAGCGTCACCGGCGAGAGCATCGACATGACCGGGCTCGGCGGGCCCGAGGCGCACGGCCGCAGGTCCGGCGTGGCGCACGTCCTGGCCGCCGGCGAGGACGACGCGCTGCTCCGCGCCCGCCGCCTGACCGGGCTGTTCACCCACCGCGGCGTGTCCGACCTGGCCGCGCTGGCCGAGCCGCGGGACCTGCGCGCCCTGCTGCCCGACTCGCCGCGCCGCGCCTACGACGTGCGCCCGCTGGTCCGCCGGCTGCTCGACGCCGACGGCTTCGAGGAGCTGCAGCCGCGCTGGGCCGCCAACATCCTGACCGGCCTCGGCCGGCTCGGCGGCCGCACGGTCGGCGTGCTCGCCAACAACCCGCTGCACAAGGGCGGCTGCCTCGACTCGTTGTCGGCGGAGAAGGCCGCCCGCTTCGTGCGCATGTGCGACTCGCACGGCGTCCCGCTCGTGGTGCTGGTGGACGTGCCCGGCTACCTGCCGGGCGTGGGCCAGGAATGGGGCGGCGTCGTGCGCCGGGGCGCCAAGCTGCTGCACGCCTTCGCCGAGTCGGTCGTGCCCCGCGTCACCCTCATCACCCGCAAGGCGTACGGCGGGGCGTACATCGCCATGAACTCCCGCTCGCTCGGCGCGACCACCACCTTCGCCTGGCCGGGCGCCGAGGTCGCGGTCATGGGCGCGGAGTCCGCCGTCGGGGTGCTGCACCGCAAGGCGCTGGCGGCGGCCCCCGAGGAGGAGCGCGAGGCGCTGCGCGCCCGGCTCGCCGAGGAGCACCGGCGGCTGGCCGGCGGCGTCGAGCGGGCCATGGCGATCGGCGTCGTGGACGAGGTCATCGCGCCGGAGACCTCGCGGCTGCGCGTCGCCGAGGCGCTGGCCCGCGCGCCGCGCGCCCGGGGACGCCACTCCAACATCCCCCTGTGACCCCCGCTGTGAACACCGATGGTCAGGAGGCGCATCATGTCCGAGATCAGAGTGGTCCTCGTCGGCGGCCCGTCGGGGCTGCCCGCCGAGCGGCGCGTGCAGAGCGTGCGCTCCGCGGGCGAGACGGTCAAGCTGCCGCTCGGCGCCGGCTACGAGCACTTCCGGCACCAGGGCGAGAGCACCACCCTCGACGGCGAGCAGGCGCTCGTCTACCGATGGGTGATGCACACCGCCATAGCCGAGTGAGGAGGGCGGGGTCCCCGCCCGGGGACCCCGGGACCTCATGACTGCTCGCCGACCAGCCTGGCCGGCAGGTCCGACCGGCGCGTGACGTTCAGCTTGCGGTACACCCGCGTGAGGTGCTGCTCCACCGTGCTGACCGTGATGTACAGCTTGGCGGAGATGTCGCGGTTGGAGTAGCCGTCGGCGGCCAGCGCCGCCACCCGCCGCTCGGCGTCGCTGAGGATCGGCTGCACGCCCGAGGCGTCGCCGTCGTGCTCGCCGTCCGGCGACAGCGCCTGGCTCAGCCCGTCGGCCGAGCACTCCACCGCCAGCGAGCGGGCCCGCCGGGTCAGCATGCCGGCCCGGCGGTACTCGCCGATCGTGTGGTAGGCCTCGATGAGGTCGAACAACGTGCGGGCCAGCTCGTAGCGGTCGCCGCCGGTCTGCAGCAGCTCGGCCGAACGGCGCAGCAGCATCACCCGGTGGCGGCTCTCGCCCGTGGCGGCCAGCACCCGCATCGCCATGCCGTGCACCCGCCGCGAACGCCGGTCGCTGCGCCGCAGCTGCTCCTCCAGCAGCAGCCGCGCCTGCTCGTGGTCGCCGAGCCGGACCAGCGCCTCGGCCGCGTCCACCCGCCAGGGGATGAACTCCGGCGCGTCCAGCCCCCACAGGCCCATCAGCTCGCCGCACAGCCGCAGGTCCCGCAGCGCCTGCTCGGCCTGGCCGGCCGTGAGCGTGTAACGCGCCTTGCCGTGCAGGTAGAGCAGGCCGAAGCGGGTCTCCAGCATGGCCTCGGGCACCGGCTGGGTGACGTACGGCAGGCACTCCTCGTGCCGCGACATGGCCGCCCCGGCCAGCAGCAGCGCCCCCAGCGGGCCGCCGACCGCGACGCCCCAGCTCCCCGGCGGGATGATCTCCAGGGCGCGGCGGGCGTCCCTGGCCGCCGCCGCGAGGTCGCCGGTGCGCAGCGCGATCTCGGCGCGGATCGCCGACAGCCGGGCCTGCCGGCTCGGGGCCTGGCGGGAGGCGGCCTCCTCGACGAAGGCGTCGCACCACGGCGCCGCCCGGTCGGGACGGCCGGAGTAGGTGAGCGTCAGCAGCGCGCTCTCCACCGTGTCCATGGACATCTCATCCAGCCGCGAGCCGCGCAGCACCCGCTCGGCGACCGCCGTCGTCTCCGGCCGCGGCGCCTCCGTCAGCGCCCTGACCAGCGCGTTCGCCGACTCGATGCGGCGGCTGACGCCGAGCGAGTGCGCCGCGCTGTTGCTCTCCTCCTGCCCCGCCTCCGGCAGGTGCGCCAGGAACGACGGGCACGCGCCGCGCAGCCAGGCCCGCGCCACGGCCAGCTCCGCCAGGCCCTCCCGGTCCAGGCCGCCCAGCTCCCGCAGGTGGTGCAGGACGTCCTTGGCGTCGGCCACGTGACCGTGCCACAGCAGCGCCTTGGCCAGCACCACCGCGTCGCCGCCGCCGAGGTGGCCCTTGTGCAGGGCCGCGGTCAGCTCGGCCAGGTGCCCGGCGGGGGTGCTCGGGTTGATCCGCCAGGCGGCGCGGACCAGCTTGGTGGCGATCCTGGCCCGCCGCCGCTCGTCGCCGCAGCCCTGCCAGGCCAGCTTCAAGTACTCGATCGCGGCCTCCACGCCGCCGTCGCGCAGCGCCTGGCCCGCCGCGTCCTCCAGCACCGACAGCGCCCACGGGTCGTCGGCGCATCCGGCCAGCAGCAGGTGCTCGGCCACCACCGCGACCGGGGCGCCCTCGTCGTGGGTCAGCTCGGCGGCCCGGCGGTGCAGGCCGGTGCGGTCGGTGGCGTCGAGCGCGGCCAGCACCGCGGCGCGCGCCCCCTCGTGCCGGAACCGGCCGCCGGCGAGCAGCCCGGCCCGGTTCAGCGCCTGCAGCGCCTGCGCGACGGCCGCCGGGCCGTGGCCCAGCAGCCGCGCCACGCCGTCGGGCTCGCCCAGCACCGCGAGGCCGCGGGCGGTCAGCAGCAGGTCGGGGTCGGTGCCGTGCAGGCAGGTCAGGACGGCCTCCGCGTACCGCTCGCCGGGCCCGCCGCCGGCCTGGAAGTCCTCCACCAGGGCGTCGACCAGGAGCCGGTTGCCGCCGCTCAGCTCATGGCACGCCGCCCCGAACCGGCCGGCCGCCTCCGGGCCGGCGCGCTCGGCCACCCGCCGCAGCACCGCCTCGGCGGTCAGGTGCGCGAGCCGGACCGGACGGCAGTGCGGCTGGCGCAGCAGGTCGGAGTGGAGCAGGGAACGCTGGTGGGCGGCGTGGTCGGGCGCGGCGAAGACCAGCATGATCTTGGCGTACTTGATCCGCCGCGCCAGGTAGGTCAGGCAGAGCTGGGAGGCGCGGTCGGCGTGGTGGGCGTCGTCCACGGCGATCAGCAGCGGGCAGCGCTCCGACAGCTCCAGCAGGATCGTGCAGAGCGCGTCCACGATCTGCACGTCCAGGTGGTCGAGGGTGTCGCCGGCCAGCTCGGCGCGAGCGCCCTCCTGCAGCAGGCCGAGCGTGACCGCGCGGTGCTGCTCCATCATCGGTGTGTTGTGCACGAGCTGCGAGAGCACGCCGAGCGGCAGGTCGCGCTCGGCGCGCGAGCCGGTCGCGACGAGGGGCAGCGCCCCGTGGTCGAAGGCCTGCTCGGTCAGCCCGTACAGCAGGTGGCTCTTGCCGGTCGCGATGGCGCCCGTGACGACCGCGATGCGGCCCCGGCCGGCGACCGCGTCGTCCAGGAGCTCGCGCAGGAGGGCCATCCCCTGCCGCTGGTTGTGCTCGGCCATGACGGCCCTCCTTGGTACGTCAGTAGGGAAGCGGGCGTCCCGCGGGGGTTCGCAGGTCCAGCCAGTGGGTGAGCCGGCGGGCGCGCCGCGGACGTTCCCGTACGGTCCTGATGCGGAGCATCGGGGTCTCCTTTCTGCCGGCGGCCGAGGGCCGGCCGCACGCTCATCGGCCCGCGGTCAGCCCGCCGCCGCCAGGCGCGGCCGGGGCGCGGGCCTCGGCTGCGGCCGGTCGCCGGGCACGGTGCCGGTCACGGTGCCGGTCACGGTGCCGGTCACGGTGCCGGTCACGGTGCCGGTCACGGTGCCGGCCGCGGCGCGGACGGCGGAGAAGGCGCAGGCGGCCACGTCGGAGCCGACCGCCGCCCCCCAGGCCACGTCCCGCTCGCCCGCGCCGGTGGCGCACTCGGCGTAGATCGCGATCTCGCCGGCCGAGCGGCGCGCGGGCCCGGCGGATGCGGCAGGCCCGGTGAACGCGGTGGGCGCGGTGGCGGCGTCGGCGACGTCCCCGACCGGCGTGGTCGTGTGCACCGCGACCACCTGGATGCCCCAGGGGCCGAGCACCGCGCCGAGCCCGCGCACGGCCGCCGCCCGCTCGTCGCCGCCGCGACCGCTCTCGCCGCCGGGACCGAAGTCCACGTGCAGGATGGCCCGGATGGGCTCCGCGCCCACCCGCAGCGGCCCGGACGGGTCGCCCTGGTAGAGGTAGCTCTCGCGGAACAGCGCGCCGATCCGCTCCGGCGACAGCTCGCCGCCCTCGGCGTCGGCGCGGGCCTGCACCCGGACGGCCAGGTCGGCCTGCAGGCCGCGCGGCAGGTCGAGCCCGTGCCAGGCGCTCATCACGTACGCCACGCCGCCCTTGCCCGACTGGCTGTTGACCCGCACGACCGCCTCGTAGGTGCGGCCCACGTCCTTGGGGTCGACCGGCAGGTACGGCATCGTCCACGGCAGCTCGCCCACCGGCGTCCCGGACGCGGCCGCCCGCCGCTCGCGCTCGTCGAAGCCCTTCTTGATGGCGTCCTGGTGGGAGCCGGAGAAGGCGGTGTAGACGAGGTCGCCGCCGTACGGGTGGCGCGGGTGCACCGGGAGCTGGTTGCACCGCTCGACCGTGTCGCGCACCGCGCCGAGGTCGGAGAAGTCGATGCCCGGGTCCACGCCCTGCACGTAGAGGTTCATGCCGAGCGTCACCAGGCACACGTTGCCCGCCCGCTCGCCGTTGCCGAACAGGCAGCCCTCGACGCGCTCGGCCCCGGCCAGCATCGCCAGCTCGGCCGAGGCCACCCCGGTGCCGCGGTCGTTGTGCGGGTGCACCGACAGGCAGACGTGCTCGCGGCGCGGCAGGTTGCGGTCCAGCCACTCGACCTGGTCGGCGAAGACGTTGGGGAGGGAGCGCTCGACCGTGGTGGGGAAGTTCAGGATGATGCCGCGGCCGGGCCCCGGCTGCCAGACGTCCATGACGGCCGCGCAGACCTCCAGCGTGAAGTCCAGCTCGGTCTCGTTGAACAGCTCGGGGGAGTACTGGTAGCCGAGGTCGCAGCCGGGCAGGGCGCGCTCGGCGTGCTCCATCATCACCTCGGTGGCGCGGACCGCCAGGTCGCGGCAGCCGTCCCGGCCGATGCCGAAGACGAGCCTGCGGAACAGCGGCGACGTGGCGTTGTAGATGTGGACCATCGCGCGCGGCGCGCCGCGCAGCGTGTCCAGGGTGGCCTTGATCAGGTCCTCGCGGGCCTGGGTGAGCACGGTGATGCGGACGTCGTCGGGGATGAGGTCGCGCTCGATGAGCAGCCGCACGAAGTCGCGGTCGTCCTGGCTGGCGACGGGGAAGCCGACCTCGATCTCCTTGTACCCCATGCCCACCAGCAGCTCGAACATCCGGAGCTTGCGTTCGGGGGACATCGGCCGGGCCAGCGACTGGTTGCCGTCGCGCAGATCGGTCGACAGCCAGCGCGGGGCGGCGCGGAGCCGCCGGGAGGGCCAGGCGCGGTCGGTCAGGTCGATCGGCCGGAATTCTGCGTAACGTTCGGCGCCGTGCATCTTCGGATTTCCTTTCCCTGAATGACCTCGTCGTCGGATGACGTGCATCGGCCGCCGAATTCCCCGCCGGCTGCGGCGGGGATTTTCACGAGCGCGACGCGCGGCGCGTCGGGGTGCGGAAACGCGAATCCGCCGTGGCTTTCACGGCGGCCGGGTCCGTCCCCGGTGGAAATCTGGCTGACACTGGCCGAAGCTATAGACGGCCAGGAGGCCGGACAAGACGGGGGGTCAGGAGTTCGGGCAGGATATCCGGGGTGAGCACCACGGGGGTATCGAAAGGAGTATGCCGGGTACCGCTTTCGGCTCCCGCCTCTTACCTTGATCCGGACGGCGGTTCACACTCCGCTCATGACGGCCATCCTTCGCGCTGCCGTGCTCTGCGTCGCCGAGGCGCGCCCGCTGGTGCTGGGGGTCTCCCTGCTCCGTTTCCTGACCGGGGTCGCCCTCGCCCTGCCCGTCGCCGCCGCCGCCCACCCGCTGGTGATCCTGCGGGGCGCGGCCGCCTGGGTCCTGTCCATCCTCGCCGTCTACCTCTTCAACGGCGTCACCGACGTCGTCGAGGACCGCATCAACGGCTCGCGCCGGCCGATCGCCCGCGGTGACCTCGACCCCGCCCACGCCATGGCCGCCGCCGCCGTCGCGGCCTGGCTGGCGCTGCTGGCCACCGTGGGACTGCCCGGCCCGATGCTGTGGGTGGTCGCCGCGAACCTCGTCCTCGGCTACCTCTACTCGGGTCCGCCGCTGCCGCTGAAGGGCAGCGCGGGCGGCACGATGGCGGTGCTGTGCCTGTCGGGCATGCTCGCCTACCTGGGCGGGTTCGTCGTCGCGACCGCCGGCGCGCACGCCAGCGTGCCGCCCGCGCTGATGGTCTTCGCCGCGGCGGCCATCTGCTGGATGGTGTTCGTCGGCGTGCCGGCCAAGGACCTGTCCGATATTCAGGGCGACGCGGCCGCCGGCCGGCGCACGCTCGGCGTGCGGGTGGGGGAGCGGCGCTCACGCCGGGTGATGGTCGTGGCGGCGCTGGTGCTCCTCGTCGTCTTCGCGCTGACGGTCGTGCTGCTGAGGGTGCCGCTCGTGGGCGTCTCCCTGGCGATGGCCGTGGGCGCGGCCGCTGTGACGGCGACCGGGGTCGGCGCTCCCGCGCCGGACGCGCCAGTGGGACGAAGTACGCGCCGGCGCTCTTACGGGGCGTTCATGGGGACGCAACACCTGGTTCACCTGACCGCGCTTGTGTGCCATATATGACCACAAATGTTGCGCCGTTGCTCAGGGCAGGGGATAGTTAGGGGCGTTCGAACACTCGTCCCGCGGCGGCGGAGGGGGGACATTGGGCTCGGTTCACGGGGCGGCGGCCGGCCCGGCGAGATTTGTCGAATTATGTCGTGACGAAATCCTCGCCGAGTTCGCGACCGTCCTCCAATCCGCCGGTAGCGTCGTTTTCGCAGATCAGCGGGCCAGGGAGCAGGCTCTCTCCACCGCAGGACATGTCCTGGACGACGTCGCGGCCACGCTACGTGCCGGGAAGGTTCTGGTAAGCGAACAGTACAAATTTCAAGCATGGGAAGTCGGCAATATCCGGGCCGCCGAAGGCGCTCATCCGAAGGCCTCACTTGAGGCGGGCTCACTTTTTTTCCGGTGCGCGCTGCGGCATATCGCCCGTCGAATAGCGGAGGAGTCCGACACCCCCGCCGAGCTGTTCGTCCTCGCCGTCTCCGGCATGGAGGAGAGCCTGTCGCGGCGCATCCGCGAGTCGGCCGAGAGCTACCACAGCTTCCTGCTCAACCAGGTCAACCGGGCCCAGGAGGAGGAGCGCCGGCGCATCGCCCGCGAGCTGCACGACCGCATCGGCCACGGCATCAGCGTCGCGCACCAGCAGCTCGCCCTGTCGGAGGCCTACCGGGTGGCCGACAGCGCCCGCGCCTCGGCCAAGATCAGCGTCGTGCAGCAGGCCATCCTGGAGACCATGGAGAACCTGCGCCAGCTCACCTCCGAGCTGCACCCCCAGACCCCGCTGCGCGGCCTGGAGAAGGCGCTCATGGGCTTCCTGGAGGCGGTCGAGGACGACGGCGTCAACGTCGCGCTCACCGTCAACGGCGACGAGTCCTGGGCCGCGCCGCGCGTGCTGGACGAGGCCTTCCTCATCGTGCGCGAGGCCGTGCGCAACGCGCTCAGCCACGGCGGCCCCGCGATGATCCTGGTCCGGGTCAACATCGCCCCCCACGAGCTGTTCGCCTCCGTCCAGGACAACGGGTGCGGCTTCGACCAGGCCGCCGTGCGCGGCCACGGCGGCGTCGGCCTGACCTCCATGCGCGAGCGCGCCGAGCTGCTCGGCGGCCGCGCCGTCGTCTCCAGCGAGCCGGGGCAGGGGTGCCTCGTCGAGCTGTTCATCCCCCTCGCGAGGCAGCCACGTGGTCCCGGCGACGTCTGAGGCGCCCATCTCCGTCGTCCTGGTCGACGACCACGCCCTGTTCCGCGAGGGGCTGCGGGAGATCCTGGAGTCCGACCGCGCGATCTCCATCGTGGGCGAGGCGGGCGACTCCGAGGGCGCGGTCTCCGAGGTGGCGCGCACCCAGGCCGACGTCGTGCTGCTGGACGTGGAGATCCCCGGCGACGAGGTCACCGAGACCGTCGCCCGCATGCGGACGTCCTCGCCGCAGACCCGGATCATCATCCTCAGCATGTACGACGGGCCCCAGCTCCTCAGCCGGCTGCTGGTCGCCGGCATCCGCGGCTACCTGCTCAAGAGCGTGCACCGGCACGAGCTGATCGCCGCCGTGCACAGCGTCCACGAGGACGCCTCCCGCGTCGTGCTGGCCGTCTCCACCAACAGCCTCGCCCACGTCGAGTCGCCGCGCGCCGGCGTGCTGTCGGACAAGGAGGTGGAGGTGCTGCAGCTCGCCGCCCAGGCGCTCAGCAACGTGCAGATCGCCCGCCGCCTGGGCGTCGCCGAGGCCACCGTGAAGCGGCACATGCGCAACATCTTCGTCAAGCTCAACGCGGTCTCCAGGATCGACGCCGTCAACAAGGCCGTGGCCGCGTCGCTGATCCAGCCTCACAGCAGGGTCGAGGGCGACTGAGCGTAGTGGCCGGCGGGCAGCCGCCCGGCCAGCGTGTCGAGGATGTGCGGCGGCAGCCGGACCGACGCGGCGGCCAGGTTCATCTCCAGGTGCACCTGGTCGCGGGTGCTCGGGACCGGCACGACGTGCTCGCCCTGGGAGAACAGCCAGCTCAGCGCGAGCCGCCCGGTGCCGAGGTCGAGCTGGGCGGCGACGTCCTCGAGCGCGCGGAGCCGCCGGTCGGCGAAGCGCCGGTGCTCGGGGCGGAAGCGCGGGTCGGCCTGCCGCCAGTCGGCGGGGGCCAGCCGGGCGTGCTGGCGCATGCGCCCGGTCAGGAAGCCCCGGCCGAGCGGGCGGGCGGCGACCACGGCGAGGTTCAGCTCGCGGGCGGTGTCGAGCAGGACGGGGGACGGCGGCGGCCCCCACAGGGAGAACTCGACGCCGACCGCGCACACCTCGTGCACCGCGTGCGCCCGCTTGATCTGCTCCGGCGTGCCGCCGGACAGGCCCAGGTGGCGGATCTTGCCGGCCTTCACCAGCTCCGACAGCCGGGCCATGCTGTCCTCCAGCGGCACCCGCTCGTCCTGGCAGTGCAGGTAGTACAGGTCGATGCAGTCGGCGCGCAGCCGCCGCAGCGAGGCGTCGCAGGAGGTCTCCAGGAAGTCGGGGTCGGCGTCGTAGACCACCGGCCCGGCCGGGCCGGGCGAGCGCACGCCGCCCCTGGTGCTGATCACCACCTCGCCCGCCCGGCCGGCGAGGGCGCGCCCGATGAGGCTCTCCACCGCGCCGCCGGCGTAGAAGTCGGCGGTGTCGACCAGCGTGACGCCGGCGTCGATCGCTCTGCGGACCAGCCGCGCGGCCTCGCCCTGGTCGACCTGGCCGTAGGCGCCGCCGAGGGCCAGCGAGCCGAGCCCGATGACGGAGACCACCGGCCCCGCGGGACCCAACCTCGTGTACCGCACGAAATCCCCTTCGCGCCGCGGGCTGTCCCTCAACAGGACCAGTCAGGTTCGAGCAAATTTACTGTCAACCAGCGACAGTGGTAAAGGGGTGTGCGGCGAATCACAGCAAACCCTTACGCGATGGTAGGACATCGAGGGACGGTTCCGACAAGAAGGTATGCGTTCCCGGCCCCTATGCGAACCCCTAATTTGTGGCGCGCGGCCCACAGAACTCCCGGATTGCTCTTTTCGCCAAATATCCGATTTGGTTACTGTGCCGGTGTTCCAAGCAGCCGAACGTGAGGGGGCCGGGGTGATCGAGGAGATCCTGCCCGCCACCGTCATGGCCTTCGACACCTTCACCGACCCGCCCGAGGCCGTCCTCTTCCCCGAGGAGGCCGAGCTGGTCCGGCGGGCCGCCGACAAGCGCCGCAGGGAGTTCACCACCGCGCGGCACTGCGTGCACCGGGCGCTGGAACGCCTCGGCGTGCCGCCGTCGCCGGTGCTGACCGGCGCGCACGGCGAGCCCGCCTGGCCGCCCGGCGTGGTCGGCAGCATCACCCACTGCGCCGGCTACCGCGCCGCCGCCGTGAGCGCAGCGCCCGGCGCCATCGGCATCGACGCCGAGCCCGAGGGGCCGCTGCCGCCGGGCGTGCTGGAGGCCGTCGCGGTCGCCGAGGAGTGCGAGCAGCTGCGCCGGCTGGCCGCCGAGCACCCCGGGACGAGCTGGGACCGCATCCTGTTCAGCGCCAAGGAGTCGGTGTACAAGGCGTGGTACCCGCTGGCCCGGCGCTGGCTCGACTTCCAGGACGCGGTGATCGACCTCGACCCCGTGCGCGGCACCTTCGAGGCCCGCCTCCTCGTCACCGGGCCCCGGTGGCAGGGGCGGCGGGTGAGCGGCTTCACCGGCCGCTGGATGGCCGGTCGCGGCCTGGTGCTGACCGCCATCGCCGTGACCGCCCCGCCCGGCGCCCGCCCCGCCACCCGCCCCGCCGCCTGACCCGCCTGACGCCAGGAAGGCCGACCGACCATGACGAGATTCGGGGTCGTGCTCATCGCCGAGCGCGCCACCAGGAAGCAGTGGCTCGACCGCTGCCGCCGCGCCGAGGCCCTCGGCTACGACGTGATCGCGGTGCCCGACCACCTCAACCTCCTGTCGCCCTTCCCCACCGCCGTGCTGGCCGCCGAGGCCACCGAGCGCCCCAGGATCGGCACGTACGTGCTCAACGCCAGCTTCCACCGCCCCGCCCTGTTCGCCAGGGACGTCACCACCACCGCCGGCCTCCTCGGCGACCGCTTCGAGCTGGGCCTCGGCACCGGCTACGTCGAGGCCGAGTTCACCGCCGCCGGCCTGCCGTTCGACCCGGCCACCCGGATCGCCCGCCTGGCCGGGCTGGCCCGCGCGGTGGAGACCCTGCCCGCCCGGCCGCCCCTCATGATCGGCGGCCACGGCGACCGGGTGCTGCGCCTGGCCGCCCGCCACGCCGACGTCGCCGGCTTCACCGGCGCCGCGCACCGCCCCGAGTACGGCCGCACCGCGCTCGTCACCGCCGCCGCGCTGCTGGAGCGGGTGGCGTACCTGCGGGCGGCGGCGGGCGCGCGGGCCGCGCGGATGGAGCTGAACGTGCTGTCCAAGGCCACCGTCCTGACCCGCGACCGGCGCGCCGGCGTGGAGAGCCTGCGCCGCTACGCCCCCGACCTCACCACCGACGAGCTGCTGGAGGTGCCCACCCTGTTCGCCGGCACCCCGGCGCAGATCGCCGAGCAGGTCCGCGCCGGCGAGGAGCGCTTCGGCTTCTCCTACGTCACCGTCATGGACGCGGCGATGGAGGACTTCGGCAAGGTCATCACGCTGCTGCGCTGATCGGCGCGCCCACCGCCGCGCTGGCGGGCCGCTGCGCCAGGGCGTGCAGGCAGGCGTTCAGCGTGCGGGCCTGCACGTTCAGGTAGTAGCTGTGCCGCAGCAGCTCGTCGAGCTGGTGCAGGGCGATCCAGCGGAAGGCCGGGTGGCCGGGCAGCGGGTCCTCCTCCACCTCGATCACCTGGTAGCGGTTGCGGGCGTGGAAGAAGCGCCCGCCCTCCTCCGACAGCACCGTGTCGAACCTGATCCGGCCGGCCGGTGCGCCCAGCACCTCGGCCAGCAGCGGCGGGCGGGCCGCGCGCGGCAGGACGTCGTAGTTGCCCGGCGTGCACTGCACGGTCGGCGCCAGCTCCACCACGTCGGTGTAGCCCGGCTCGACGCGGGCGTGCGCGAGGGCGTGCACCACGCCGCCGATGCGGCGCACCAGGAACGCGGCCACGCCCGTGCCGACCGGCGCGAGCATCGGCTGGCTCCAGGACGTCACCTCCCGGCCGCCGGCCTCCACCCGCACCCCCATCACCTCGAAGAAGCGGCCGCTCTCGTGCGCGATCCGGCCGTCGGCCCGCCGCCACTGCCGCACCTGGTTCAGCGGGACGGGACGGGCGTGCACGTCCACCGTGGACCGGATGCCGCTCAGCCAGCTCAGCAGCTCGGGCAGGCCGTGCCGGGCCCCGGCGCGCGGGTCGCGCGAACGGGCGACCGCCGCGCCGAAGCCGCCGCCGTCCCAGGCCCGCTCCGGCTCGCCGCCCAGCAGCGGCAGGCAGGCCAGCACCGTGCGGGCGTCCATGTTGACCAGGTCGGGCACCGACAGCAGCTCCCGCACCAGCCGCAGCGGCAGCCAGCGGAAGCCCTCGGCGGCCTCGACGTGGCCGTCCACCTCCACCACCATGTTGCGGTTGCGCTTGCGGTAGAACCACGCGCCCTGCTCCGACTGCCGCACGTCGGCCAGCACCCGGCCGCGCGGGCGGCGGAACAGCTCCAGGTAGGGCACCGCCCGCCCCTGGTGCAGCCGCGTGTAGTTGCTCCTGGTGGCCTGCACGGTGGGGGAGAGCTGCGCGCCCTCCGGGTTGCCCGGCTCGTTCTTGGCCTGCATGAGCAGCTCCGGCTCGCCGCCGCGCCGGCGCAGCAGGATGCCGAGGATGCCCGCCTCGGGCTGGTTGATGATGGGCTGGGTCCAGCCGGGCACCGCCCACCCGGGACGGCGCACGTCCAGGCCCTCGACGGTGAAGAAGCCGCCGCTGGCGTGGCGCAGGTCGCCCGTCGCCGGGTCGGCCCGCCAGCCCGCCAGCTCCTCCAGCGGCACCGGCGTGACCCGCATGGCCGTCAGCCCGGCGACCTCCCGCAGCCAGTCGTGAACGTCGATGATGACACACCCCTCACCAAGCGCCCGGTCGTTCGAGGTCCGATGCCGCCGAAGCTGTCACGGGCACGGCGGGGGTCTCAACCCCTGCCCGTCCCGGCCGCGCCCCCTGCCCGCCGGTTAGGGGTTCTTCGGCTGGGCCGGATCTTCGTAGCCTTCTAATGTGGACGCCATGACCGATCATCGGGAAGTGCGGGCCGGCGACCGTGACCGCGAGCGGGTGGCCGAGCTGTTACGGGTCGCCGTCGCGGAGGGGCGCATCACCCTGGAGGAGCTGCACGAGCGCATCGACCGCGCCTACACCGCCCGCACGCTGGGCGACCTGGACGAGGTCGTCGCCGACCTCCCGGTCCCCGGCGTCCCCGACCCCGCCCTGCCCGCCGCCCTGCCCGCCGCCCTGCCCGCCACGCCGCCCGCGGCCGTGTCCCCTGCCCTGCCCGCCGTCCCCCACGGCGACGTGCTGGAGCTGCACACCGTCAGCGGGCGGATCGAGCAGGCGGGACGCTGGACGGTCCCGGCGCGCCTGAGCGCCAGGGCGGGCCGGTGGGGCACGGTGCGCGTCGACTTCACCCGCGCCGACTGCCCCCACCGCGAGGTCGTGCTCGACGTCGAGATCACCTCCTGGTTCGGCGACATCGTCGTCCTGGTCCCGCGAGGCTGGCGGGTCCGCGACGAGGACGTCGTGCGCCGCTGGATGGGCGCCGTCCACAATCACCCGTCCGTGCCGCTCGCCCCCGACGGCGTGACCGTGCGCCTGACCGGCTACGTGCAGACCGGCGACGTCTGGGTGAGGTACCGCCGCCCACTGACCTGAGGAGGATCGCATGGCGTGCCGCATCTGTTCGGGCCGTCTCCACCCGTTCGCCGACTTCGGGAGCCAGCCGCTCTCCGACGCCTTCGCCGCCCCCGGCGGCCCGGCCGACCCGTTCGCCTTCGACCTCGCCGTCGGCGTGTGCGCGGACTGCTCCATGGTGCAGCTCCTTGAGGAGGTGCCGCGCGAGCGCATGTTCCACGCCGGCTACCCGTACCTGTCGTCCGGGTCGTCGGTCATGCGCGGGCACTTCGAGAGCCTGGCCAAGCGGCTGCTGGCCACCGAGCTGAGCGGGCCCGACCCGTTCGTGGTGGAGCTGGGCTGCAACGACGGCGCCATGTTGTCGGTCATCGCCGACGCCGGCGTGCGGCACCTGGGCGTCGAGCCGTCCGGCGGCGTCGCCGACGTGGCCGCGGCCAAGGGCGTACGGGTGCGCAAGGACTTCTTCGAGGCCGCCACCGCCGCCGCCGTCCTGGCCGCGGACGGGCCCGCCGACGTCGTCTACGCCGCCAACACGCTGTGCCACATCCCCTACCTCGACTCGATCATGGAAGGGCTCGACACGCTGCTGCGGCCCGGCGGCGTGTTCGTCTTCGAGGACCCGTACCTCGGCGACATCGTCGAGCGCGCCTCCTTCGACCAGATCTACGACGAGCACTTCTACTACTTCAGCGCCACCTCCGTCCGCGGCCTGGCCCACCGGCACGGCTTCGAGCTGGTCGACGTCGAACGGCTGCCCGTGCACGGCGGCGAGGTCCGCTACACCCTGGCCCGCCGGGGCGCCCGGACGCCCGCCCCCGCCGTCGCCGAGCTGCTCGCCGCCGAGCGGGCCGCCGCGCTGCACGACCCCGCGACCCTGCAGCGCTTCGCCGACCGCGTCGCCGCCACCCGCGAGCGCCTGGTCGCGCTCCTGACCGGCCTGCGCGAGCAGGGCGCCCGCGTCTACGGCTACGGCGCCACCGCCAAGAGCGCCACCGTGCTCAACTACTGCGGCATCGGCCCCGACCTGATCACGTTCGTCAGCGACACGACCCCCGCCAAGCAGGGCCGGCTGACGCCCGGCTCGCACATCCCGGTCCGCGACCCCGGCGCGTTCGCCGACCCCTACCCCGACTACGCGGTGCTGTTCGCGTGGAACCACGCCGAGGAGATCATGGCGAAGGAGACCGGCTTCGCCGCGGCCGGCGGCACCTGGATCCTGTACGTGCCCGAGGTCCACCTGGTGCGGGCCTGACCGATGGAGCACCGTGAGCTGGCCGTCGCCGGCGCCTACGCCTTCTTCCCCGAGGTCTTCGCCGACGAGCGGGGCGACTTCGCCTCGCCGTACCAGGAGCACGCGTTCCTGGCCGCGACCGGCCGGCGGCTGTTCCCCGTGGCGCAGGCCAGCAGGAGCGTGTCGCGGCGCGGGGTGGTGCGCGGCGTGCACTACACGCTGGTGCCGCCCGGCACCGCCAAGTACGTCTACTGCGCCGCCGGGCGGGCCCTCGACTTCGTGGTGGACCTGCGGGCGGGGTCGCCGACGTTCGGCCGGTGGGAGTCGCTGGAGCTCGATCCGCGCGGCGGCGCCGCCGTCTACCTGCCGCCCGGCGTCGGCCACGCCTTCGCCGCGCTGCAGGACGACACGGTGGTGTGCTACCTGCTGTCGGAGGAGTACCGCAAGGAGCACGAGCTGGCGCTGTCGGTCTTCGACCGCGAGCTCGGGCTGCGGCTGCCGCCGGGCCCGCCGGTGCTGTCGGAACGCGACCGGCGGGCCCCCACGCTGGCCGAGGCGGCGGCCCAGGGGCTGCTGCCCCGCTACGACGGCTGAGCGGCGAGCACGTCGCGCAGCGCCGCGATGACCTTGTCCTGCAGCCCCGCGGGCAGCGACGGGTACATCGGCAGCGAGAAGATCTCTCCCGCCAGGGCCTCGGTCACCGGCAGGCTGCCCGGGGCCAGGCCCAGGTGCGCGAAGCCGGACATCGTGTGCACCGGCCAGGGGTAGCTGATGTTGAGGTGGATGTCGTGGGCGCGCAGGGCCTCGATGATCTGGTCGCGGCGGGGGTGGCGCACCACGTACACGTAGTAGGCGTGCTCGTTGCCCGGCGCGGTGACGGGCAGCACGAGCCCGGTGCCGGCCAGGCCCTCGGCGTAGCGCTCGGCGACGGCCCGGCGGCCGGCGAGGTAGGCGTCCAGGCGGGTCAGCTTGCGCCGCAGGATCTCGGCCTGGACCTCGTCCAGGCGGGAGTTGTGGCCCGGCGTCTCCACCACGTAGTACGTCTGCTCCATGCCGTAGTAGCGCAGCCGGCGCAGCGCCCGGTCGGTGCCGTCGTCGCCGGTGACGACCGCGCCGCCGTCGCCGTACGCGCCGAGCACCTTCGTCGGGTAGAAGGAGAACGCCGCGGCGTGGCCCATCGAGCCGGCCGTGCGGCCGTGGTGGCGGGCGCCGTGCGCCTGCGCGCAGTCCTCCACGATCACCAGGCCGTACGCGGCGGCCAGCCGCTCCAGCGGCGCCATGTCCACGCACTGGCCGTACAGGTGGACCGGCAGCAGGCACCGCGTCCGCGGCGTGATCAGCGCCTCCACCTGGGAGACGTCCATCAGGTACGTCTCCGCGTCCACGTCCGCGAACACCGGCGTCGCGCCCACGGCGTCGATCGCCACCACGGTCGGCGCGGCGGTGTTGGACACCGTGATCACCTCGTCGCCGGGGCCGACCCCGAGCGCCTGCAGGGCCAGCTTGACGGCGTTGGTGCCGTTGTCCACGCCGGCGCAGTGGCGCACGCCGAGATAGGCGGCGAACTCCTCCTCGAAGCCGCGCACGCTCCGGCCGAGCACGAGCTGGCCGGAGCGGAAGACGGTCTCGACGGCGTCCAGAATGTCGGCGCGCTCTGAATCGTATTCCGGCAGATAGTCCCAGACACGGGTGGGCATCGTCGTCCTCCTAGAGACTCCGGCCCCAGTGAACGCCCTGCCGGCGCGCCCGGGAAACCCCTAGATACGGCCGCGTCGTTGAGGGGACCGGTAGGGGGTGACGCCCGGCGGCGGCGCTCATTACCGTGGCACTGGCACAGATCATGCGAATGAGCCGAAAGAATTCACATGACGGGGCATCACTTTTTTATGTGTTTTCCCGACCACGGCCATGTCATTCCGACGCTCGCCGTGGTCGCCGAATTGACGCGACGGGGAAACCGCGTCACCTATCTCACCGGGGCGAGCACGGCGGCCGCGGTCGCCGCGGCCGGGGCTGAGGTCGTCACCTACGACTCGCCGTACGAGCGGGTGCGCACCCGCGCCGCCGAGGACGACCCGCTCGCGCTGCTGTCGCTGCTGCTGGACGAGAGCGAGGCCATGCTCGCCGCCGCCACCGCCCTGCCGGAGCGGCCCGACGCCGTCGCCTACGACATCTCGACCCTGCACGCCGGCCGCATCCTGGCCAGGACCACCGGCCTGCCGGCGACGCAGCTCATCCCCATCTTCGCCTCCAACGCCCACTTCTCGGTCCTCGCCGCCACCTACGAGGGCGGGGACGCGGGCCGCCTGGACCGGGAGCTGCCCGGCTGGGTGGACGGCATGCTGGCCAGGATCGGGGCGCTCGCGCGGGCGTACGGCGTGGCCGACGACCCGGCCGCGCTGTGGTGGGAGGTCCAGGACTCCAACCTGGTCGCGCTGCCGCGCTCGTTCCAGTTCGCCGGGGAGACCTTCGACGAGCGGTTCACCTTCGTCGGGCCCTGCCTCGGGGAGCGGCGCTTCCTGGCGGAGTGGGCGCCGCCGGGCGACGGGCTGCCGGTCGCGCTGCTGTCGTTCGGCAGCGTCGGCACCACCCGGCCCGAGCTGCTGCGCACCTGCGCCCAGGCCCTCGCCGAGCTGCCCTGGCGGACCGTGGTCACGCTGCCCGGCGGCACCGACCCGGCCGTCCTCGGCCCGCTGCCGCCCACCGTCGAGCCGCGCCACGGGGTCTCGCACCTCAGCGTGCTGCGCCACGCGAGCGTGGCCGTCACCCACGGCGGCCTCGGCACCATCATGGAGGCGCTGCACCTGGCCTGCCCGCTGGTGGTCGTCCCGACCACCGCCATGGACCGGCCGGTCGCGCGCCGCGTCGCCGAGCTGGGCCTCGGCCGCGTGCTCGACCCCGGCCGGCTCACCGCCGCCCGGGTCGCCGAGCAGGTGGCCGCGGTCGCGGCCGCCACCCGGCCGCGCGGCGGGCCGCGGCGCGCCATGAGCGCCGAGATCCGCGCCTCCGGCGGCGCCGCCCGCGCCGCCGACGTGCTGGAACGCCTCCCGTCGTGGACGGCGGCGTGATGGCGGCGCCGGCGTCCGCGTTCGCCTTCCACGTGCTGGGGCCGCTCAAGGTCGTCAAGGACGGCGTCGAGCTGCCCATGAGCGCCAACCGCGAGCTGGTCATCCTGGCCAGCCTCCTGCTCAACGCCAACCGCGTGATGAGCGTCGAACGCCTCATCGAGGCCGTGTGGGCCGGGTCCGCGCCGCCGAGCGCGTGGCGGCAGGTCGCCATCTGCGTCTCCCGGCTGCGCCGCACCCTCGGGGCCGGGCTGATCGAGACCTCCAGCCCCGGCTACCTGCTGCGGGCCACGCCCGGCAGCATCGACTGGCTGCGCTTCACCTCCATGGTGTCGCGCGCCCGCGCGCTGGCCGGCGGCGGGCAGGCCGAGCCGGCCGTGCTGCTGCTGCGCGAGGCGCTGGCGTTGTGGCAGGGGCGGCCGTTCGAGGACATCAGGGGGCTGCGCTACGACGCGGCCCGCATGGAGGAGTCGCGGCTGGAGGCGCTGGAGACCTGCCTGGAGCTGGAGATCGGGCTCGGCCGTCACCACCAGGTCATCCCCGAGCTGCTGGCGCTGGTGGCGGAGTGGCCGCTGCGCGAGCGGGTGCGGGCGCAGCTCATGCTGGCCCAGTACCGGGCGGGGCGGCGGGCCGAGGCGCTGCGCACGTACCAGGAGACGCGCCGCTACCTGCTGGAGCAGATCGGCCTGGAGCCCGGGCCCGCGCTGCGGCGGCTGCACGAGCAGATCCTGCGCGACGAGTCCCACCTGATGCGCCCGCCGGCCGCCGTGCCGAGCGCGGCCGGGGTGGTGCCGTGCCAGCTCCCGCCGCAGGTCCTGCCGTTCGTGGGGCGGGCGCGCGAGCTCGCCGCCCTGGACGCCGCCCTGCTCGGCGACGACCGGAGCGCCCCCTTCATGATCATCAGCGGCCCGTCCGGGGTCGGCAAGACCAGCCTGGCCCTGCACTGGGCGCACGCCCGCATCGACGCCTTCCCCGACGGCCAGCTCCACGCCGACATGGCGGGGGCCGCCGGACCGGACGCCGTGCTCGACCGCTTCCTGCGCGCGCTCGGCGTGCCCGCCCCCGACCTGCCCGCCGACCCGGAGGAGAAGCTCGCGCTCTACCGGAGCTGCACCGCCTCCCGGCGGCTGCTCGTGGTGCTGGACGGCGCGGAGGACGGCGACCAGGTGCTGCCGCTGCTGCCGGGTGGCGCGCGCTGCCGCGTCGTCGTCACCGCCGCCGACCCCCTGGACGACCTGGTGGCCCGGCAGGGGGCGCACCGGGCGTTCCTGCGGCCGCTGCCCGAGGAGGCGGCGCGGGAGCTGGCCGGGCTGCTGGTCGGCGCGTCGGCGCACGGGGACGAGGCGGTACGCGACCTGGTGACCGCCTCCTGCGGGAACCCGCTCTCCCTGCGGCTCGCCGCCGCCCGCCTCCACTCCCGGCCCCCGGCCGCCTGACCCCGGGGTGAACGCCCGGGTGCGCACCGGCGAGACAGTTGTGTCGGCAGGGCGCGGTTGAACCGAGAATTGCGGGCATTCGCGGCTTTGTCCCACCCCCTCTTTACCGCGATTCGTCGGGAAAAGAGCGTTATAGCGGCCCATACCTTCTGACCTGGACGAACTCCCGGACCTGGGCGAAAGTCGTCGTTGTCATTCCTGAGCACGACGAAGGGAAGAAGCGTGAAGCGCTACGAGAAACCCCGCCTGACGGCAACCGGATCCTTCCGCAAGGTCACCGGCCTCCTCGGACGCGCCGGCAACGACCGCCTCATCCTCAGCAAGAACTGACCGAGGCCCTTCTTGGCCCGGCCACCACTGAGCCGGCCCCACCGCGGCGAGGCGTACTTCGTGGTCCTGCCCGATCACGAGCGTGCGCCCGCCGTGGCGGCGGCTCTCCGCACCCCCACCGCCCGCACCCTCACCCACGCCTCCGGCCGTCCCTGGCTGGTCGGTCACTGGCTCGACGAGGAGCTGACCGTGGCCGCCGCCGGCCCGACCCGGCTCGCCGTCATCGGCCGCTGCCCCATCGGCGCCGCCCGGCTGGCCGCCGAGGCCGCCCGGCTGCACGACCTCGACCGCCTCGACCACCTCGACCGGCTGGCCCGCACCCTGCCGGGCAGCTTCCACCTGGTGGCCGCCCACGACGGCCGCATCCGCGCCCTCGGCACGGCCTCGGGGCTGCGGCTGGTCTTCCACGCCCGGCTCGCCGGGCTCACCGTCACCGCCGACCGCGCCGACGTCCTGGCCGCCGGCCACGCCGACATCCTGGCCGCCGACCGACCCGGTGCGCCGTCGGCCGCCGATCCTGCCGGGATGCCGGTCCCGGCGGCGGGTGCGGAGGTCGAGCCGCGCCGGCTGGCCGCGCGGCTGCTGTGGCCGGTCCCGCATCCGCTGCACCACCTGCCGCTCTGGCCGGGCGTGACCGCCGTGCCGCCCGGCCACCACGTGACCGTCGAGGCCGGCGGCGCCGTACGGCACGGGCGCTGGTGGAGCCGCCCGAGCCGGTGCGCCCGCTGGCCGAGGCCGCCGCCGACGTGCGGCGGGCGCTCGACGAGGCGGTCGCCGTCCGCACCGGGCCGGGCGGCACCGTGAGCCTCGACCTGTCCGGCGGGCTCGACTCCACCTCGCTGTGCTTCCTCGCCGCCGCCCGCGGCGAGGCGCGGGTCATCGCCTCCACCTGGCCCGGCCGCGACCCCGCCGACGACGATCTGGAGTGGGCCCGGCGGGCCGCCGCCCACCTGCCCGGCGCCGAGCACGTGATCTGGCCCGCCGAGGAGTCCCCGCTGGTCTACGAGGACCTGCTGCGCGTCGACGACACGCTCGACGAGCCCGGCATCGGCGTCATGGACCGGGCCCGGGTGCTGGCGCACCTGCCGCGGCTGGCCGCCATGGGCAGCAGGCTGCACCTGACGGGCATCGGCGGCGACCACGTGGCCTGGTGCTCCGAGGCGCACTACCACCGGCTGCTGCGCACGCGTCCCCTGTCGGCGGCGGCGCGGCTGCGCGGGTTCCGCGCGCTGTTCCACTGGCCGTACGGCCCGATGCTCAGGACGCTGGCCGACGGCCGCTCCTACCGCCGCTGGCTGGCGGGCGCGGCGGCCGGTCTCCGCGAGCCCGCCGCGCCGCCGGTGGCCGCCGCCCTCGGCTGGGGCGCGCCGCCGCGGCTGTTCCCCTGGGTCACCGACGAGGCCGCCGCCCTGGCCGCCGAGGCGCTGGCCGAGGCGCTTGCGCAGGCCCGGCCGCTCGGCCCCGACCGCGGCCGGCACGCCGACCTGTACGCCATCCACGACACCTGCCGCGTCATCCGGCAGTGGGACCAGATGAGCGCCCGCGCCGGCCTGCCGATGAGCCACCCCTTCCTGGACGACCGGGTGATCGAGGCGTGCCTGTCGGTGCGCCCGCAGGACCGGGTCACGCCCTGGCAGTACAAACCGCTGCTCAAGGCCGCCATGCGCGGCGTCGTGCCGGCGGAGTGCCTGCGCCGCACCAGCAAGGCCGAGGCCTCGCTCGACGCGGCCGAGGGGCTGCGCCGGCACGCCGCCGACCTGCAGGAGCTCTGGGCCGACTCCCGGCTGGCCCGGCTCGGGCTGGTGGACACCGCGATGCTCAAGGACCTCACCGGCCGCCCCGACAGCCCCGAGCTGCGCACGGCCGTCCTCTACTCGACCATCGCCTGCGAGGTGTGGCTACGCACCTTGGAGCCCTCCGCGGGCGGACCGCAGCGATGAATACGCCGGCCGGACCCCGCGCCCGGCTCGCCGCCAAGAGCCCGCACCCGACGAACTCCAGCAAGGGAGAGCACCGATGAACCTCCGGCTGCGCGCCGACGTGTCCACCGCCGAGACCGACTACGGCGTCGTGCTGCTCGACCAGCGCAGCGGCGACTTCTGGCAGCTCAACCCCAGCGCCGCGCTGGCCGTGCGGCACCTGCTCGGCGGCGGGGGCCCCGAGCGGGCCGCCGCGGCGCTCAACGCCGAGTTCGAGGTCACGCCGGAGGAGGCCCTGCGCGACGTGCGGGAGCTGCTGGAGCAGCTTCAGGCGGCCGGGCTGGTGGTGTCGTGAGCGTCCCCAGCGCGCTGGAACGTCCCCAGGGGGTTCCCTGGCGGGCGCGGGCGGCGGCGCGGCTCGCGGTGGCCGCCGCGTTCCCGCTGACGCTGCTGCCGCCCCGGCGGCTGCGCGCCGTGCTCGCGCTGGTCAGCCGGGGCGCCAGGCCCGCCGGGTACGCCGAGGCCAAGGCCGCCAAGGACGCCGTCCTGGCGGTCAGCCTGACCTGCCTCGGGGTGCACGGCTGCCTGCCCCGGTCGCTGGCCACCGTCCTGCTGTGCCGGATGCGGGGGTCGTGGCCGGACTGGTGCGCCGGGACGCGGACCCGGCCGCCGTTCGGGGCGCACGCCTGGGTCGAGGCGGAGGGCCGGCCGGTGGAGGAGTCCGTGCCCGAGGGCTACCTGATCCCGCTGATCGCGGTCACCGCCCCGCGGCGGCACCGGCCGCACTGACGGCTGACGGCGGCCTGCGGCCGGCCGGGCTGGTGGCCTCGCGCTGCCGGACCGGCAGGGGGTCAGGGGTGGCGGGCGAGGACCGTGTCGAGGGCCGCGGCGAGGGCGTCCGGTGACGGGGCGGCGTCGGCGACCCGCCACGCCACGTGACCGTCCGGCCGGACGAGGACCGCGCCTTTCGGCCCGAGCCCGTACTCCTTCGCCCAGGTGGGGGAGGACAGCGCGCCGGCGGTGTCGCCGTCGGCGATCTCCACCGCCGTCAGCGGAACGCCCGCGACGACGGCCGCCGAGGCGGGGGTTGCGGTGGCCGCGTTGGCCCAGCCGGAGCCGGCCGGGGACAGGAGGGTGAAACCGGGGACGAGGACGTCGAGCGTCGACACCGGCCCTCCATCGGCGGACAGCCACACGTGAGGGGCGCGGTGGCCGGGCCGGGCGGCCGGCACGTACGTCCGGTACGGGTCCGCGACCGCCGGCGGCGCCGTGCCGTCGGGGACGACGGCCGCCGAGTCGTAGTGGAAGCCCAGCACCAGCCCCTCCGAGCTGCGCCGGTCGGCCTGCCGCTGGATGGCCTCGGCCATCGGCAGCCGGCCCTCCATCATCTGCCAGGTGATGAGCGCGTTGGCCAGGCTCTCGTCCACGGTGCGCCCGGCGATGGGCCGCCGCTCCGCCTCGTACGTGTCCAGCAGCGCTTCCCCGGCGCCCCACCGCAGGACGGCGGCCAGTTTCCAGGCCAGGTTGTGCGCGTCCTGGATGCCGCAGTTCATCCCGAACCCGCCCTGCGGCGTGGCCACGTGCGCCGCGTCCCCCGCGAGGAAGACGGGGCCGGCGCGGAAGGCGGCGGCGAGCATGGCCTGCTGGAGCCACGGCATCACGCCGAGCAGCCGGACCGGCAGGTCGGGCACGCCGACGGCGTCCCGCACCGCGCGCAGGCACACCTCCTCGGTGAAGTCGTCCGGGCTGCCGCCCTGGTCGGGCTCGTAGCCGGTCTGCACCATCCAGCGCCGGCGGTGGTCCACGGCCTCCACCGCGCACGGCGGGTCGGTCAGGAACGACAGCGCGGCCCGCCGGTCGGCGGGCAGGAAACCCAGGTCGGCCTCGAACATGATGCTGATCATGTGCCCGAGCGTCGGCGGGCCCTCCCAGGCGATGCCGAGGCAGTCGCGCACGCCGCTGCGGCTGCCGTCGGCGGCCACCAGGTAGCGGCAGCGCACCAGCGTCTCGCCGTCCTGGCCGGACACCACGGCCGTCACGCCGTCCGGGCCGGGCCGCATCGAGGTCATCTCCGTGCCGTACCGCACGTCGGCGCGCGACGCCGCGAGCCGCCGCAGGATGACCTCCAGCACGTCCTGCGCGCACAGGAAGGTGTAGGTGGGGCTCTGCGGGGCGTCCCGGTCCAGCTCGGCGGCCGAGCGGACGAAGTCGGGCGCGCTCAGCGAGCTGCCGACGCCCACCGCGAGGTACTCCTCGCGCGGCATGCCGGCCGACTCCACCTCCTCCTGGATCCCCCAGGCGCGGAAGAGCTCCATCGTCCTGGTGGTGACGAGCCTCGCCTTCGGGAAAATCGACGTTCCCGAGTGCCGCTCGACCAGCAGGGCCGATATTCCGAGACGGGAGAGCTCGATGGCGGCGCACAGCCCCACCGGTCCGCCGCCGACCACCAAAACCTCGACCTCGAGCTCTTTCATGAGGCCCAGAGTCATATATCGAGAATGGTCCGGTCAATGCCGGGATAACCGCGTGATACAGGCGTGATAACGCGGCTTAGTAGCTTGTGGATGCAGATTCAGATTCGCGCCGACCGGCGAATGTCGAATTTCTGGAGTCCATCATGCTGTTTGCGCAGGGCACCGTGGCGCTGGTGACCGGCGGGTCGCGCGGGATCGGCCGGGCCGTCGCGCTCGACCTCGCCAGGGAGGGCGCCCACGTCCTGGTGAACTACGCGCGCTCCGAGCGCGAGGCCAAGGAGGTCGTGGCGCTCGCCGAGGAGGCGGGCGGCAGCGCGGCGGCCGTCCAGGCGGACGTGACGGACGAGGAGTCCGTACGGGCGATGTTCCGCGCCGTCCGCGCCGACCACGGACGCCTCGACGTGCTGGTGACCAGCGCCGGCATCACGGCCGACCGCTACCTCATCGCCATGGGCCTGGAGCAGTTCCGCGCGCCCGTCGAGACCAACCTCATCGGCACCTTCCTGGCCTGCCGCGAAGGGCTGAAGCTGATGCAGCACCAGCGCAGCGGCTCGATCGTCACGCTGTCCTCCTCCAGCGGGCTGGACGGCGGCTTCCCCGGCCAGACCAACTACGTGGCCTCCAAGGGCGCCATCGTCGCCTTCACCCACGCGCTGTCCAACGAGGCGGCCCCGCACGGCGTGCGCGCCAACGTGGTGTGCCCCGGCTTCGTGGCCACCGACATGACCCGCAAGGTGCCCGGCCACCTCAAGAAGCAGTACGAGTCCCGCATCCGGCTGGGCCGCATGGGCCGGCCCGAGGAGATCGCCTCCATCGTCAGCTTCCTGGCCTCGGACAAGGCCTCCTACATGTCCGGCTCGGTGGTCGTCGCCCACGGCGGCGGCCTCGGCTGAGCGCCCCCCGTCCCCTCCCGCCCCCGCCCCCCGCACAAGGAGCATCGCCATGACCATCGACGAGCTGCGCGCCAAGGCCGCCGAGCGGCAGCAGACCTGCAGCCAGATCAAGAAGATGATCGTGTCCAGGCTGGACCTGGAGATCGAGCCCGACTGGATCACCGACGACCAGCCGCTGTTCGGCCGCGGCCTGGAGCTGGACAGCCTCGACGTGCTGGAGCTGTACGTGGCCATCGAGGCCGAGTTCGGCGTGGCGCTCTACGACAGCGAGATGGCGGTGTTCGGCTCGGTGTCGCGCCTGGCCGACGAGGTCAACCCGGCCCTGCGGGCGACGGCATGACGATCGCCGAGCAGGCGCCCGCCCCCACCTCCGGCGAGGAGGAGGCCGCTCCGGGGAAGCCAGGCGTCCCGGGGAAGGCGGAGCCGGTCGCCGGGCTCACCCACGACCAGGTGCGGCAGGTGCTGCCGCACCGCTGGCCCATGCTGCTGCTCGACCGGGTCGGCCCGGTCGTCCCCGGCGTCAAGGGCACGGCCACCAAGAACGTCGCCGGCACCGAGCTGTGGTTCCAGGGCCACTTCCCCGGCGAGGCCGTGCTGCCCGGCGTCGTGATCGTCGAGGCCATGGCGCAGCTCTCGGGCGTGGTCTTCGCCCTGGCCGGCGCCAGCGAGATCAGCTACCTGGCGGGGGTCCGCTCGATGCGCTTCCGCCGCCCGATCGTCCCGGGCGACCAGGTGACCCTGACGGCCGAGCGGACCGCCGGCGGCGGCGGCTTCGCCGAGTTCCGGGTCGCGGCCCGGGTCGAGGGCCAGGTCGCCGCCGAAGGAAACCTCACGATCGCCGACCCGGCGTCGCAACGCTCTTCGCGAAAGGTGTGAACATGGCAAGCGTCCTCGCGACCACGCATCCGACGGACACCGTGTACGGCGAGGTGGGCGACGCCACCGTGCCTCTGCGCTTCTCCTCGACGAGCGAGGAGTACGGCGTGCTGAGGGAACGCGCCGCCGTCATCGACCTCGGCGGCCACGGCCTCATCGAGATCACCGGCCCGGCCGCCGTCGACTTCGCCCAGCGCCTGCTGGCCCGCGACGTGGAGTACCTCACCTCCGACCGCTGCATGATGAGCCTCGTCCTGGACGAGGACGGCCAGGTCGTCGACCAGGTCGTCGCCTTCGGCCGGGAGGACGGCCTGCTCCTGGAGAGCTCGTGCGGCGCCGGCGCGCGGCTGCTCGCGCACCTGCGGGCGCACCAGGAGGACGGCGTCGAGATCACCGACCGTTCGGGCGACCTGACCGTCATCGGCCTGGAGGGCCCGTACGCCTGGGGCGTCGTGGGCCGCCTGATCGACGCCGAGCTGGCCTCGCTGCCGTTCGAGTCGGTCGCCGAGGCCACCTGGGACGGCGTCGAGATCGTCTTCGCCCGCACCGGGCTGACCGGCGAGTACGGCTACCAGATGATCGTCCCGATCGAAGCCGCCGCCGCCCTGTGGACCGGCGCGCTGGAGCACGCGAGCCCGGCCGGCCTGGAGGCGCTGGAGCTGGCCATGCTGGAGGTCCGCCAGCCGATCCCGCGGCACGAGGCCACGCCCGGCGCCACCGTCATCGAGATCGGCGCGAACTGGCTGGTCGACATCACCAAGGACGACTTCGTCGGCAAGGACGCCGTGGTCGAGGCGTTCGAGGGCGGCGGCGGCCGGCGCACGGTCGGCTTCACCGGCTGCGCGGGCGTCCCCGCGCCCGGCACCCGCGTGCAGGCGGGCGGCCAGGACGTCGGCGAGATCGTGCACGCCGTGCACAGCGTCGGGCTCGACGCCACGCTCGGCCTGGCCCGGGTGGACGCCGACCTGGCCGCGGCCGGGCTGGACCTCACCGTCGGCGGCCTCAGCGTGACCACGCTGACCAGCCCGTACATCGTGCCCAAGAGCTGGAGCATCCCGATCATCTGATCGTCCGGTGCGCTGGAGAAGGAGACAAGCATGGCGCTGCGGCCCGTCGTGGTCACCGGCCTGGGCATCATCTGCGCCGCCGGGCGCGACCCCGCCGAGTTCTGGAGCCGGCTGCTGGCCGGCCAGGGCGGACTCACCCCGATCGAGGACGAGGCGTTCGCCGTGTTCACGGCCAGGCACGCCGGCCAGGTGCCGGACGCGTGGATCGACGCCCAGCTCCCCCCTGAGGACACCGGGTACGACCGCACGGCCAGGCTCGCGCTCGTCGCCGCCCGCCAGGCGATCGCCCAGGCGGGCCTGACAGCGGGCGGCCCCGCCCCGGAGCGGTTCGGCATCATCCTCGGCAAATGCCAGGCCACCCCCGACGCGGCGGGCCGCTACCAGCCCATGCACCGCACCGCCGACGTGGTGGCCGCCCGGCTCGGCCTCGGCGGGCCGCGCGTCCTGGTCTCCACGGCCTGCGCCGCCGGGGGCAACGCGGTCGGCCTGGCCAAGGACAAGATCCTCACCGGCGAGGCGGACGCCGTCCTCGCGGGCGGCGTGGACCCGCTGCTGTTCGGCACGTACGCGGGCTTCGCCGGCCTCCAGGCGCTCAGCACCGGCCCGTGCCGGCCCTACAGCCACTCCGACGGGCTCAACCTGGGCGAGGGCGCCGCCTTCCTGCTGCTGGAGCCGCTGGACCTGGCGCTCGCCCGCGGCGCGACCCCGCTCGCGGAGGTCGCGGGCTACGGCCTGTCCGCCGACGCCTACCACGCCACCGCCCCCGACCCCACCGGCCGCGGCGGGGCCAGCGCCGTGCGCCGCGCCCTGGCCGACGCCGGGCTCACCACCGCCGACGTGCACTACGTCAGCGGCCACGGCACCGGCACGCCCGCCAACGACGCCATGGAGGCCAAGGTCATGCGCCTGGTCTTCGGCGAGCGGGCCGGACAGGTGCCGACCAGCAGCATCAAGTCGTTCGTCGGCCACACGCTGGGCGCGGCCGGCGCGGTGGAGGCGGTCGCGAGCGTGCTGGCGCTGCGCAACGGCGCCGCCCCGCCGACCATCGGGTTCGACGGCGACGAGGTGACCGGCGACCTGGACTTCGTGCCCAACCAGGCGCGGCCGATGCCGATCGGCACCGTCGTGTCGAACAACTACGCCTTCGGCGGCAACAACGTCTCGCTCGTGCTGACCGCGCCGGGCGGCCCCCGCCCGTACGAGGAACTGCCCGGACGGGACGCCGTCATCACCGGCCTCGGCCCGGTGACGGGCGTCGGCGCGGGCATCGCCGAGGTGGCCGAGGCGGTCGCCGCCGGCCGCCAGGCCCCGGGCGCGCCGCCGTCGCTGGAGGGCCGCACGTACGCGCCGCGCTCGCTGTGGCGGCACATGAACCACCTGTCCCGCATGGCGATCGCCGCCTCCCGGCTGGCCTGGGAGGACTCGGGGCTGAAGCTGCCGAGGAAGGCGCTCGACGACGTGGCGCTGGTCTTCGCCACCGGCGCCGGGTCGGCCGAGAGCACCGGCGGCTTCGACGAGAGCATCGCGGTCAACCCCAACAAGCCGGCCGTGCTCAGCTTCTCCAACGTCGTGCTGAACGCCACCGGCGGCGCGGTCTGCCAGACGCTGGGCCTGCGCGGGCCGACCACCACCATCTGCAACGGCGGGGCGTCGGCCTCGATCGCCCTGGACTGCGCGCTGGAGCTGATCCGGGCGGGCAAGGCCGAGGTGGTCCTGGTGGTGGCCGCCGACGAGAGGCCCGGTGGCGCGGCCGCCGGGTTCGGCGCGGACGGGCCCGGCCCGGTCCCGTACGGCGACAACCCCGAGGGGCCCGTCGCCGGATCGGCCGCCGTGGCCTTCGTGGTCGAGTCGGCCGGGCACTGCGCGGAGCGCGGCGGCACCCCGTACGCGAAGGTGGCCGCCACCCGCCACGCCGCCGGCGAGGGCGCCGGGCCGCTCGCGCGCAGCCTCGCGCTGCTCGACGGCCGCCCGCCCGAGCTGGTCGTCGGCGCGGCCACCGGCCGCCCGCAGGACGCCGAGGAGGCCGCCGCCGTGCTCGACGCCGCCCCGGCGCGCCGCTGACCAGCACCGCCGCGCTCACCGGCGACTGCCAGGCGGCGACCGGCGCGCTCAACGTGGCGCTCGCCGCGCTCGCCGTCCGCGACGGGACCGCGCCCGCGCTGACCGGCCTCACCGCCCCGCTCGCCGGGGACCTGGCCGCCTACCTCACCAAGCCGGGCCTGCCCGGCCCGGCGCGCCGCGCGCTCGCGCTGACCGCCGCGCCCGGCTCGGTGCGCGGCGCCGTCCTGCTGGAGGCGGTATGACCGCCGTCCGCGCGCCCGAGACCGGCACGCCGTTCGACGTGGCCGAGACCGACCGGCTGCTGACCACCACCCGGTCCGTACGCCGCCGCCTCGACCTGGAGCGGCCCGTCCCGCGCGAGGTCATCCAGGAGGCGCTGCAGGTCGCCGTCCAGGCGCCCACCGCCAACAACCACCAGAACTGGCGCTGGCTGGTGCTCACCGAGCCCGCCACCAAGGCCCAGCTGGCGGAGCTGATCCGCTCCTCCTGGCAGTTCCACCTCAACGACATCTGGACCAGGGCCGGCCGCCGCCGCCACGACGCCCAGGCCCGCCGCAACCACGCCTCCGCGCAGGCGCTGACCGAGACCATCGCGGCGGTGCCCGCCCTGGTGATCCCGTGCGTGCTGGGCCGCCCGCCGGACATCACGGCGATCAACGAGGCGTGGCGGCGGCGCATGGCCGACAAGGTCGCCGAGGACCCCGGCCACCTCGTCCAGCACGGCGAGACCCGCGCCAGCATCTTCTACGGCTCGATCTTCCCGGCCGTCTGGTCCTTCCAGCTCGCGCTGCGCAGCCGCGGCCTCGGCAGCACCATCACCTGCCTGCACGTGCCCCACGAGCGCGAGGTGGGGCGGCTGCTCGGCATCCCCTCCGGGGTCACGCAGGTGTGCATGATCCCGGTCGCCTACACGGTGGGCACCGACTTCCGCCCCGCCGACCGCTACAGCGCCAAGGAGCGCACCTACTGGGAGAGGTGGGGCACGTGACCCGACGACCAGAACAGCCCGACGTCGTCATCGTCGGCGGCGGCATCTCCGGCGCGTCGGCCGCCTGCCGGCTGGTCGCCGGCGGGCTGTCGGTGACGCTGCTGGAGAAGCAGGACGCCTACCGCGACCTCGTGCGCGGCGAGTGGCTGGCACCCTGGGGCATCAGGGAGGCCCAGCGGCTCGGCGTCCACGACTGCTTCGCCGCCGGCGGCGCCTGGGAGATCCGCGAGTGGATGACCTGGGACGAGGCCGTCAGCGAGGACGAGGTCGAGGCGGTCGACATGACCCGCTTCATCCCCGGCATCGGCGGCCCGTACTCCTTCCCCCACCACCGGGTGTGCGAGCTGATGGCCGAGCAGGCCGTCGCGGGCGGCGCCGAGCTGGTCATGGACGCCGCCAAGATCACCGTCACGGCCGGGCCGCGGCCGGTCGTCACCTACCGCACCCCGGAAGGCGAGCACGAGCTGCGCCCCCGCCTGGTGCTCGGCGCGACCGGCCGCGGCAACACCGTGGGCCGCCAGATCGGCGTCACCATGCGCAACTCCATGCACCACTGGGGCGGCGGCATGATGGTCGAGGGCCTCGACGACTGGCCGCAGGACGTCCAGGCCATGGGCACCGAGGGCGACGTCATGTTCATGGTGTTCCCCCAGGGCTACGGCCGCGCCCGCCTCTACCTCAACTTCCCGACCGTCAACAAGCACCGCTACCGGGGGCCGGGCGGCGTCGAGCGCTTCCTCGCCGCGTTCGAGCTGAACTGCCTGCCCGACCGGGGCAAGGCCGTCACCGCGGCGATCCCGGCCGGCCCGCTGTCGGTGTGGCCGTCGGTCTCCAGCGTCCCCGAGGGGCCGCCGCTGACCGAGGGCGTGGTGCTGATCGGCGACGAGGCCGGCAACGCCGACACCGTGCTCGGCACCGGCCTGTCGTGCGCGATGCGCGACGCCCGCACCGTCTGCGACATCCTGCTCGCCTCCGACGACTGGTCGCCGGAGGCGTTCACCCCGTACGTGGAGGAGCGCGACTTCCGGCTGGAACGGCTGGACTTCGGCGCCTCCATCGTCAGCAGGCTGCACGTCGAGTTCGGCCCCGCCGCGCTGGAGCGCCGCCGCCGGGTCCGCCGGCTCATGGCGCGCAACTTCGCCGCCCAGGTCACCGGGCTGCTCAACATGGTCGCCCCCGAGGACGTACCGGAGTTCGGCTTCAGCGAGTTCTTCGCTGAGCGGCTGTTCAGGGAGACAGCATGACCACCGAGAAGAAAGTCGTCCGCGTCAACGACGTGGACCTGGCCTACGTGGACGAGGGCGAGGGCGACCCCGTCATCCTGCTCCACGGCTTCCCCGACTCCTCCTACCTGTGGCGGCACCAGATCCCGGCCCTCGTCGAGGGCGGTTTCCGGGTCATCGCGCCCGACCTGCGCGGCTTCGGCGACTCCGGCAAGCCGCAGGAGATCGAGGCGTACGGCATGCAGACCATCGTCAACGACGTCGTGGCCCTCACCATGAAGCTCGGCGTCAAGCGCCCGCACCTCGTCGGGCACGACTGGGGCGCGGCCATCGCCTGGATGTACGCCTTCCTCATGCCCCGCAGGATCGACCACCTCGCCGTGCTGTCGGTCGGCCACCCCGGCGTCTTCGCCACCCCGTCCATCGAGCAGCGCGCCGCCTCCTGGTACATGCTCTTCTACCAGTTCCCCGGCGTCAGCGAGGAGCTGCTGCGGCGCAACGGCTGGCGGCTGTTCAAGGAGATCATCGGCCGCGACGGCGACCACGACCGCTACCTGCGCGACCTGGCCCGCCCCGGCGCGCTCACCGCCGGCCTCAACTGGTACCGCGCCAACCGCTCCCCGGCCGCCGAGCTGCGGCCCTCGCGGCCCTTCCCGCCCGTGCTCGCCCCCACGCTCGGCATCTGGGGGGACGGCGACAAGGCGCTGCTGGAGGAGGGCATGACCGGCTCCGGCAAGTTCGTCAAGGGCCCCTGGCGCTACGAGCGCGTCGAGGGCGCCGGGCACTGGCTGCCGCTCGACGCCCCCGACCAGGTCAACAAGCTGCTGCTCGGCTTCCTCGGCACCGAGCGGCCCGCCCACGAGGAACGACGGCCGCGCCGCCGCCTCTAGCTCCCCGGGAGACGCATCGTGAAGCTCGGCTATCTCTTCCCCGGCCAGGGGACCGTGCGCGTCGGCATGGGCGCGTGGCTGCGCCGCCGGCCCGTCGCGCGCGACCGGCTGGACCTGGTGGACGCGCTGCTGGCCCGCCCGATCACGCCGCTGTGCGCCCGCGGGCCGCTCGACCGGCTGGTCGCCACCGAGCACGCCCAGATCGCGGTCACGGCGTGCAACCTGGCCGCGCTCGCCGTCCTGGACGAGGAGGGCCACGCGCCCGCCGTCGTCGCCGGGCACAGCGTGGGCGAGCTGAGCGCGCTGCACGCGGCCGGCGTGCTGGAGCTGGCCGACACCGTCCGGCTGGTCGAGACGCGGGCCGCGCTGATGGCCGCGGTCGGCGAGCGCGGCGGCATGCGGGCCGTCATGGGGCTGCCCGTCCACCGGGTCGAGGAGCTGGCCGCGGCCGCCGCCGCGCCCGGCGAGCCGGTCGTCGTGGCGCTGGAGAACGCCCCCGGCCACGTGGTCGTCTCCGGCTCCCCGGCCGCGCTGGACCGGGTGAGCGCGCTCGCCACCGACGCGAGCAAGGTCGTCCCGCTCCAGGTCGGCAACGCCTTCCACTCGCCGCTCATGGCCCCCGCCGTGGCCGGCTGGGCGGCGGCGGTGCGGGCCACGCCGATGCGCGAGCCGCGCGTGCCCGTCGTCCCCAACGTCACCGGCGAGCCCACCACGGACGTCGCCGCCCTGCGCGAGGCCCTGATCGCGCAGCTCACCGGCCGGGTGCTGTGGACCCGCACGGTCGCCGCCGTCGACGCGGCCGCCGCCGGCGTGGAGGTGGGCGACAGCAAGGTGCTCACCGGGCTGTCGCGGCGCGCCGAGGCCCGGTGCCTGTCGATGTCCGACCCCGGCACGCTGCGCCGCCTGGCCAAGGCGGTGGCCGCGTGACCGCCCCCGCTGCCGTGCCCGCCCCCGCTGCCGTGCCCGCCCCTGCTCCTGGGCCCGCCCCTGCTCCTGGGCCCGCCCCTGCTCCTGGGCCCGCCCCTGCTCCTGGGCCCGCCCCTGCTCCTGGGCCCGCCCCTGCTCCTGGGCCCGCCTCCGCTCCGGCGGCGGCGCACCGGTGGGGGAGCGCGGTCGTCGGCCACGCCGGGCTCGCCCGGCCGGGCGACCTGCTCGCCGCCGGCGTCGCCGTGGAGGACGTCTTCACCCCCGCCGAACGCGTCCGCTCCGCCCGCGGCCGCACCCTGCAGCACTGGGCGGGCCGGCTGGCCGCCAAGCAGGCCGTGCTGCGCCTGCTCGGGCTGCCCGCCACCCCCGCCGCGCTCGGCCAGGTCGAGGTGCTGCCCCGGCCCACCGCCGCCTGCCGCGGCGACGCCGCCTGCCTCGACGGGCACCCGCCCGCCGTCCGCCTCACCGGCGAGCTGTCCGGGCTGGCCGGAGCGGGGGAGCACATCCGCCTCTCGCTCAGCCACACCGCCCGGCACGCCCTCGCCGTCGCCCTGCACGCGCCGCCCCCGCCGGAGGACCAGGCACCATGACCAGCGACGCCCGCAAGCTCGCCCAGGACCACCTGCAGGCCTGGCGCGACGGCGACCCCGAGGCGGTCGCCGCCACCGCCGCCAGCTACGCCGACCCCGACTCCGGCGGCGTCCTGACCGGCCCCGCGCTCGCCGCGCACGCCGCCGCCACGCTGGCCCGCTTCCGCGCCCCCGCCTTCGAGACCGAGCGGCTGATCGGCGACGCCGACGCCGCCGCGCTCGGCTGGAGCCTGCGCGCCGACCACCGCGAGCCGTACCTGGGCATGCCCGCCACCGGCGGGCGCGCCGAGGTCGGCGGCACCGACCTGGTCACCGTGGACGAGCGCGGCGCGCACGTGCGCCGCACCTACGACCGGCTGGCGCTCGCCGCATCCCTCGGCTACGGCGCGCGGTTCGTGCCCGCCGCCGACGAGGTCCGCGAGTTCGGCGTCAGCGCCCGCGCCGGCACCGCCCGCACCGAGCGGCCCGGCGCGCTCGTCCTGACCTGGCTGGAGGTCCGCGACGACGCCGAGGCCGCCGAGGTGGACCTGCTCAGCGTCGAGATCGTCAAGTCGCTGCGCGCCGCCCGCGGCTTCCTCGGCGTCACCACGTTCGACCTCGGCGACCGCAAGTACACGCTGAGCGCCTACGACCGGCTGGAGTCGGTCCGCGCCATCCACGCCCGGCCGCACCAGCGGGCCATGCGCCGCTTCTTCAAGTCCGGCCTGTGCACCCGCGTCCACACCAGCGTCTGGCGTCCCGTCAGCGCCCGCGACTACGCCCGCTGCCCGGACTGCTCCGCCGCCGTGCGGACCGACGCGGCCTGCGGCTGCGGCTGGAGCCCGGCCGCCGTCCCGACCCTGTGACCCTGGAGAGCCCGATGAACGAGTTCACCGCCGAGCACCTGCCCGGCGACGGCAGGCCGGCCGTGGTGTTCGTGTCCGCGTTGTTCGCCGGCGGCTGGATCTGGGACCACCCCTTCCACGCCCTGCACGCCGACGGCTGGAGCGTGCTGCGCACCAACGAGGCCATCTGCGCCCTCGACCGCCAGGTGGCCGGCTCCATCGAACGCCTCGGCGACGCCTTCCTGCGCGCCTGCGACCGGGCCGGCATCGGGGAGGCCGTGGTGTGCGCCAACTCCCTCGGCGGCCTGGTCGCCATCGACCTGGCCGGACGGTGCCCCGACCGGGTGCGCGGCATCGTGGTCAGCGGCGCGCCCGGCCTGACCGCCGACCCCGACGTGGGGCTGAGCTTCGACCGGCGGGGCAGCGTGCGGCCCTTCGGCGACGACTTCGGCGAGCGCATGGTGGCCGCGCTGTTCCACAGCGGGCGCAGCCACTTCGCGCCCGAGCGCATGGCCGAGGCCGGCGACCTGCTGCGGCAGCCGGAGTCCATGGTCAGCATGGCCCGCAGCCTCAAGGCGACCCGCCGCTACCAGGTCAGGCCCGCTCTGGACCGGGTGAGCTGCCCGTCGTTCTTCGTGTGGGGCCGCCACGACCGTATGACGCCCGTCGCGCCGTGGCTGGAGCTGCTGGCCGGCTACCCGGACAACGAGGTCCTGGTGGTCGAGGGCAGCGGCCACATCCCCATGGTCGAGCGGGCCGAGGAGTACACCGCCGCGCTGCGGGACTTCGCCGGCCGCTGCGCCGGAGCGCTCGCATGAGCGTCCTCGTCGGGGTGGACATCGTGGCGAGCGACCGGCTCGCCCGGGCCGCGGCGCGCGGCGGCAGCGTCTTCACCCGCCGCCTGACCACCGACGCCGAGCGCGGGCGCGGGCCCGGCGTGGCCGCCTTCTCCGTCAAGGAGAGCCTGATCAAGGCCGTCGGGGCGCGCCCGCCCGGCTTCACCTGGCACGACTTCGAAGCCCTCGCCGCGCCGCCGCGCGACTGGGCCGGCCGGCTCATGGCGGAGGCCGCCGCGGCTGGCCGACGCCACCGGCGTGCGCCTGACCGGCGGCGCCGCCTACGCCGTCCGCGGCGCGAGCGCCGCCGCCGCCCGCGAACGCCTCGGCCCCGGCGCCGCCGCCGGCGCGGCCCGCTGGGGCGAGGGCGGCGGCCTGTTCGTCTCGCTGGCGATCGTCTACGTCGAGGAGGAGGGGATCCCCTCATGACCGTCACCACGGCCGTCCCCGCCACGAACACCCCCGCCACGAACACCCCCGCCACGAACACCCCCACCCCGGCCAGCCCCGCCCCGGCCGCCCCCGGCCCGGCCTTCACCGTGGCCGCCGGCGAGCCGGCGCAGCGGGTGCTGGACGAGGCCGGGCCGGGCGCGCGCGTCGAGCTGGCCGAGGGCGTGCACCGCGGCGCCCTCTGGATCAGGCACCCCGGCGTGACCCTGACCGGCGCGGGCCCCGGCCGGACGGTCCTCGTCCCCGGGGAAGGCCCGGGGGAGGACGCTGGGCCCGATGTGCCGCGCCTGCACGACGCCGGGCCCGAGGTGGTCAGCGGCGTCACCGTGCACGGCGACGGCGTCGCCGACGTCCGCGTGGAAGGGCTCACCGTGCGCGGCTTCTCCGGCGCGGGCGTGTACGCCCACTCCGCCGCCCGCGTCACCGTCCACGACGTGACCGCCGAGGACAACGCGGTCTGGGGCGTCTACCTGCGCGAGTCCACCGGCTGCCGGATCACCTCCTGCCGGGCCTCCGGCAGCCAGTACGCCGGCGCCGCCCTCTCCTTCTGCCCCCTGTCGGAGCACCTGGTCGAGGGCAACGACCTGCACGGCAACGCCTTCGGCCTGTTCGTCGACAACTCCTCCGGCGCCCGGGTGCTCCGCAACGCCTGCCACGGCAACGCCATCGGCATCATGCTGCTCAACCAGGTCTACGAGGGCGAGCCGCCGGGCGGCGTCACCGACTGCCTGGTGGCGGGCAACGACCTGCACGGCAACGACCTGGCCGCCGGCGCCGAGCCGGACGGGCTGGGCGCGGCCGGGCCGCCCATCTCCGGCGTCGGCCTCGCGCTCATCGGGACGCACCGGGTCGCCGTCGTCGACAACCACATCCACGGCAACCACCCCACCGGCGAGTCCGTCATGGGCGCCGGCTTCGTCCTCGGCTCGTCCAAGGACTGGGGCGGCGACGACGTGCTCGACACGTACGCGCTGTGGAACCGCGTCCACGGCAACACCCCGCTGGACTACCAGCTCGGCGCCGACCTCGGCCGCCAGTGCTTCGCCGCCAACACCGCCGGCGCGGGCGACCCGCCCGAGGTCCAGGGGTGGCGGCGATGACGACGGTGCTGACGACGGAACCGATCCCCGCGCTCGCCTGCCACGGCCTCGCCAAACGCTACGGCGACCTCGTCGCCGTCCAGGACGTCGGCTTCGCCGTCGCGCCCGGCCAGGCGTACGGGCTGCTCGGCCCCAACGGCGCGGGCAAGACCACCACGATCTCCATGCTGGTGGGCCTGCTGCGCCCCGACGCGGGCGGCGTCACCGTCGGCGGCGTTGACCTGGCCGCCGACCCGATGCGGGCCAAGGCCCGCCTCGGCTACGTGCCGCAGGAGGTCGCCCTCTACCCCGAGCTGACCGGCCGGGAGAACCTGCGCTTCTTCGGCCGCCTGTTCGGCCTGCCCCGTCGCGAGCTGCCCGGCCGCATCGAGGAGGTGCTGGACCTGGTCGGGCTCGCCGAGCGGGCCGACAGCAAGCTCGGCACGTACTCGGGCGGCATGCGCCGGCGCATCAACATCGGCGCCGCCCTGCTGCACCGTCCCGACGTGCTGATCCTCGACGAGCCCACCGTCGGCGTGGACCCGCAGAGCCGCAACGCCATCCTGGAGGGCGTCGAGCGCCTGGTCGCGGGCGGCATGTCGCTGCTCTACACCTCCCACTACATGGAGGAGGTCGAACGGGTCTGCGACCGCGTGGCCATCATCGACCACGGCCGCATCATCGCCGACGGCACCCGCGAGGAGCTGATCGCGCTGGTCGGCAGCCACGACAAGGTCGAGCTGTCCCTCGACGGCGACGTCGAGACCGCCCTCGCCAAGCTCCGCGCCGTCGAGGGCGTGCTCGAAGGCGCGAGGACCGGCGGCACCTCCATCCGGCTGATCACCGAGGGCGGCCGGCGGCTGCTGCCCTCGCTCATCACCGCCGTGGACGGCTGCGCCACCGTGACCGCCACCCGGGTCATCGAACCCGACCTGGAGGCCACGTTCCTGCACCTCACCGGCAGCACCCTGCGGGACTGACCATGAGACCCCTCCTCACCGTGGCCGCGCTGGAGCTGCGCACCCGGCTGCGCGACGGCACGGCCCTCGTCATCGCGGTCGTCGTCCCGGTGGCGCTGGCCGCGCTGTTCAGCCTCGCCCTCGGCGGCGACGACCCGCCGCTGCAGGCCACCGTCGGCGTCGTGGACCTGGACCGCGGCGAGTTCCCGGCCAGCGTGCGCCGCGAGGTGGCCGCCTCCGCCGAGCTGAAGGGCAGCGTCACGCTGCGCGACCTGCCCAGCAGGGACGCCGCCGCGCGCGCCCTCGACGCCGACGAGATCGGCTCGGCCATCGTCTTCCCCGCCGGGTTCAGCACCAGCGTCGGCGCCGGCGAGGGCGGCCGGCTCGACGTGCTGACCTCGCCCCGCTCGCCGCTCGCCGGCGTGGTCGCGCGGGCGATCGTGGACCGCATCTCCGCCCTGGTGGACGCGAGGACCCTCGCGGCGCGGGCCGTCCTGCTCGCCGGCGTGCCGGGGAACGAGGTCAAGGAGCTGGTCGAGCGCAACGGCGCGGCCGGGCCCGCCCTGACGCTCGGCGACGACCCGCTGGCCGGCGGCAAGGTGGACCTGTCGGTCTACTACGGCTCCGGCATGGCCGCGCTGTTCGCCTTCTTCGTCGTCGGCGCGTCCTTCCGCGGCCTGCTCACCGAGCGCAAGCTCGGCACGCTCGACCGCATGCGGGCCGGGCCGCTCGCCGTGTGGGTGCCGTTCGCCGGCAAGGCCGTGGTCGGCTTCGCGCTGGCCCTGGTCAGCGTGTGCGTCACCTGGGCTGCCTCCGTCCTGGTGTCCGGGGCGACGTGGGGCGACCCGCCGGCCGTGCTCGCCGTGCTGGTGGCGCACGTGCTGGCCGCCGCCGCGATCACCATGCTGGTGACCTCCCGCGTCAGGACGGACGCCCAGGCCGACGGCGTGATCATGGTGGTCTCGTTCGTCATGGCCTTCCTCGGCGGCAGCCTCGTGCCGATGCACAACCTGCCCGGCGTGCTCCAGGCCGCCGCCCTGCTCACCCCCAACGGCTGGACCTCCACCGCGCTGACCGAGCTGGCCGGCGGCGGCGCGGGCCTCGCCGCCGTGGCCGGGCCGATCGCGGTGCTGTGCGCGATCGCCCTGGTCGCCGGCGGGCTCGCCGTCGCCGGGCTGAAGAAGGGAATGCTGCTGTGACCCGAGCCCCCCGGCCTGACGCCCGCCCCGGCGGGCCCGGCCCCCGCACCCCCCGGCCCGTGCTCGCGCTGGTGGCGGCCAACCTGCGGCGGCACGCGCGCGACCGGGTGGGCCTGTTCTTCATGGTCGTCATGCCGTTCGTGTCGATCGTGTTCGTCGGCATGGCGATCGGCAACACCGCCGACCGGCTGCCGGTCGGCGTGGTCGCCCCCGGCTCCGACGCCGTCACCGCCGCGCTGCTGGCCGAGTTGCGCGCCCGTCCCGACCTGGAGGTCACCGCGGCCGGCTCGGCGCGGGAGCTGCGCTCGGGCGTGCGGTCGGGGGCGCTCGCCGCCGGCCTGGTCATCCCGCCCGGCTCCACCCGGCTCAACCTCGTCGTCACCCAGGCCAACGGCAGCGGCCTGGCCGCCCGCAGCGCCATCGACGTCGCCGTGGGCCGGGTCGCCGCCGTCCAGGAGGCCACCCGCGCCGCCGAGGCCGCGGGCGCGAGCCCGGCCGAGGCCGCCGCCCTGGTCCGGCGCGCGCAGGCCGAGTCCGGCCGCGTCGCGGTGACCGGCGCGGCCGCCGGCGCCGCCGACCCGCGCGGCTTCGCCTACACCGCCCCCGCCAACCTGCTGCTGTTCACCTTCATCAACTCGATGGCGGTGGCCGCCGCGCTGGTCGAGAGCCGCCGCCTCGGCCTGCTCCAGCGCGCGCTCACCGCTCCCGTGCGGCGCGCGTCGGTGCTGGCCGGCGAGGCGCTGAGCCGCTTCCTCGTGGCGCTCGCCCAGGCCGCGCTGATCGTGCTGGTCAGCGCGGCGGCGTTCGGCGTCACCTGGGGCGACCCGCTCGGCGTCGCCGCCGTCGTGGTGGTGTTCTCGCTGGTCGCGACCGGCGCGGCGCTGCTCGTCGGCACGCTGCTGCGCACCCCCGACCAGGCGCCCGCGATCGGCCCGCCGCTCGGCGTGATCCTCGGCATGCTCGGCGGCTGCCTGTGGCCGCGCGAGTCGTCCGGCGACGTCATCAACGCCCTCGGCCACCTGTTCCCGCACGCGTGGGGCATGGACGCGCTGCTCACCCTCGCCCGGCCCGGCACCGGCCTGACCGCGATCCTGCCCCAGCTCGCCGTGCTGGCCGGGATGGCCGTGCTGCTGCTGGGCGGCGCGCTGGCCCTGTTCCGCCGCCGCGCGCTGACCGCCATCTAGCACCGCCACCTGTAGGAAAGGACGGGGACGATGAAGGGGATCCTGCTCGCCGGCGGGAGAGGCACCCGGCTGCTGCCCACCACGCTGGCGGTCTCCAAGCAGCTCCTGCCGGTCAACGACAAACCGCTGGTCTACTTCCCGCTGTCGGTCCTCATGCTGGCCGGCATCACCGACATCCTCCTCATCACCACCCCCGAGGACGCCCCCCAGCTCCAGCGGCTCCTCGGCGACGGCTCCCACCTGGGGCTCACCATCTCCTACGCCGAGCAGCCCGAGCCGAACGGCATCGCCGAGGCGCTGATCATCGGCGCCGACCACATCGGCGACGACACCGTGGCGCTCGTCCTCGGCGACAACGTCTTCCACGGCCACAACTTCCAGGAGCTGCTGCGGCAGGCCTGCCGCGACGTGGACGGGTGCGTGCTGTTCGGCTACCCGGTCAGCGACCCGCACCGCTACGGCATCGCCGAGGCCGACGCGGCCGGCCGGCTGCTGTCCATCGAGGAGAAGCCCGCCGTCCCCCGCTCCAACCTCGCCGTCGTCGGCCTCTACCTCTACGACAACGAGGCCGTCGACATCGCCAAGAACCTCGCCCCCTCCGGCCGCGGCGAGCTGGAGATCAGCGACGTCAACCGCGCCTACCTGGAACGCGGCCGGGCGAGCCTGGTCCACCTCGGCCGCGGCTTCGCCTGGCTGGACGCGGGGACGCCGGAGTCCCTGCTCCAGGCCGGCCAGTACGTGCAGCTCCTGGAGCAGCGGCAGGGCGTCCGGATCGCCTGCCTGGAGGAGATCGCCCTGCGCATGGGCTACATCGGCGCCGAGGACTGCCACCGGCTCGGCGCCGCACTCGGCAAGTCCGCCTACGGCCAGTACGTGATCTCGGTGGCCGAGCAGTTCGGTAACAGACAGCAGGAGGCACGACCATGACGTTGACGACGTCGTACGCGGGCGGGCCGCCCGCAGGAGAGGGCGGACCCGGCGCGCTCGGGCCGGCCGGGGCCGCCGACCGCGTGATGGGGACGGGGGAGCTGCGCGAGGCGGTGCGGGACCTGGAACGCGAGATCTACCGGCGGCGCGAGCTGATCGACCAGATCCGCGAGCGCATCACCCTGTTCGAGCCGCGCCGGGACGGCGAGGGCGAGCCCCGCAGCACCGTGGAGTACCTGGAGGGCACGCTGGAGGTGCGCGGCTTCCTCAAGACCGCCTCCGACGGCTGCCGCGAGGAGGTGCTGGTGCTGCAGGCCGGCGGCGTGGTCGAGGAGCTGTCGGACACCTACCTCGGCCTGGTGGCGCGCGGCGTGACGGTCCGCATCATCTGCCAGCACCGCAACCGCGCGGACGTGGCCACCCGGATGCGGATGAAGCGCCTCACCGACGCCGGCGCGATCATCTACACCGTCAGCCACGTGCCCCGCTCGGCGATCGTCTTCGACCGGTCGCTGGTGGTGCTGTTCGGCGTGCAGGACGAGGAGGCCAACGTGGCCCGGGTGCACAACCAGGGCATCGCGCAGTTCTTCCTCGACCTGTTCAACCACCTGTGGGAGATGGCGACGCCGCTGGAGGGCATCGACTTCGGCTACGCGGGGGTGGCCGACGACCTGCAGCAGTCCATCGCGGCGCTGATGGCCAAGGGCTACACCGACGAGGTGGTGGCGCGCAAGCTCGGCATGTCGGTGCGGAGCTGCCGCCGGCACATCGCGACCATGATGCGCGACCTCGACGCCACCAGCCGGTTCCAGGCGGGCGTCCAGGCGGCCAGGACCTTCCTCAACGCCGGCTGAGGCGCGGATCGAGGCAGGTCCCGGCGCGTCCCGAGGGCTCACACCTGGCCGGGCGTGGCGACCGCCACCCCGGCCAGGGCGCGGGCCCGCTCCACCAGCAGCTCGACGCCCAGCACCAGGTCCGCGAAGCTCATCGCGGGGTCCAGGCAGATCCGCACCGAGCAGTTCGCGTCCTCGGCCGGGACGCCGATGGCGGTCAGCACGTACGAGGGCTCCTGCGAGCCGGAGTTGCACGCCGACCCCGTCGACACCGCCACCGTCCGCAGCCCGGCGACCAGGCTCTCGCCGCGCACGCCCGGCAGCACCACGTTCAGCACGTGCGGCACGCTCGCGTCCGGGTCGCCGTTGACCCGCAGGCCGGGGACGCCGGCCGCGAGCACGTCCAGCGCCGTCGCGCGCAGCTCCCTGACCCGCCGCCACTCGGTGTCCAGCCGGGCCGCGGCCAGCTCGGCCGCCTTGCCCATCCCCACCACCAGGTGCGTGGGGATCGTGCCGCTGCGCAGCGCGTGCTGCCCGCCGCCGTACAGCACCGGCCGCAGCCGGTGCCGGATCTCCGGCCGCACGTACAGCGCGCCGACGCCCTTCGGGCCGTGGATCTTGTGCGCCGACAGCGACAACGTGTCGAGCTCCGCCTCCCGCACCGCGATCGGGATGCGCCCGGCCGCCTGCGCCGCGTCGGCGTGCAGCATGGCGCCCACGGCGTGACACAGGGCCGCCATCGCCGCGACCGGCTGCACGACGCCGATCTCGCTGTTCACCCAGGCGGCCGTGGCCACCCTCGTGTGCAGGTCGAGGCGGGCGGCGAGGTCGTCCAGGTCCACCTGGCCGCTCGGCCGCACCCGCGCCGTGCGCGTCTCGACGCCCCGGGCGGCCAGCGCCTGCCCGACGGCGAGGGAGGACTTGTGGTCGATCGGGCAGAAGAAGCCGTTGACCGGGGCCCGCTCGTCGTGGCCGAACATGCCGAGCAGCGCGAGGTTGTTGCTCTCGGTCGCGCCCGAGGTGAACACCACGTCCGCCGGGTCGGCGCCGATGAGCCGCGCCACCGACTCGGCCGCCTCGTCCACCGCGCGCCGGGCCCGCTTGCCCAGCACGTGCGGCGAGGACGGGTTGCCGAACTCCTCCCGCAGGTACGGCAGCATCGCGTCGAACACCTCGTCGTCCACGCGGGTGGTGGCGCAGCCGTCCAGGTAGATGACCTTCATGGCGTCACCTGCGGAACGTGCTGACGGTGACGAGGTTGCCGTAGATCTCCTCGGCGGACATCTCGCCGCTGCCGCCCGGGTCGGCGATCACCACCCGCATGCCCGGCAGGTCGTACAGGCTGAGCGCGATGTCCACGCCCGTCTCCACCGGCATCAGGCACTCGCCCGGCGCGAAGATCAGCAGGTTGCGGTGCCCCGCCTTGTACACCTCCGACACCATCTCGGTGATCTCGCCGGCGCAGCCGGTGATGCCGCAGCTGATGAGCGTGCGGTAGTTGCCGTCGGCGTCCAGGAAGGCCACCTCGGTGTCGCGCGGGCCGGAGTCGAGGTAGCGCTTCTCCAGGCGGCCCTCCTTGACGAAGCGGTCGGCGGCCTTCTGGAAGCGGTACTTCAGCCAGGTCTCGGGGAAGGCCAGCGGGTGCTTCCTGCTGGGCAGGACCACGTCCTGCGTCAGGCCGGCCTCGCGCAGCGCCTTCTCGTACGAGGCGGGCAGCGCGGTCAGGCCGGCGAAGAACTCCGCCCGCAGCTCGCTCGCCGGCCGGCCGCCGGTCGGCACGTACTGCCAGTCGTTGACGAGCAGCAGCAGCCGGGCGTCCGCGCCGGCGGCGGCGTACTCGTTGAGCAGCTCGATGGACATCCGCCAGGTGTAGCCGGGGAAGACGCCGACCCGGCCGGCGATGCGGCCGCGCATGGTCTCGTCCCGCTGCTCCTCGATGACGCCCGGCGTCAGCCGCCCGGAGGACGGGTCCTCGAACAGCATGAAGTGGCCGCCCATGACCACCAGGTCGGCGAGGCCGTCGGCGGGCAGTTCGCGGGCGATCGCCTGGCGCAGCTCCTGCTCCGAGGCGACGAGGCGGCGGCTCTTGGCCACCTGGCCGGTCAGGGTGTCGTTCATGAGGTTCACTCCGAGTTGCTGGGGATCTGGGTGGACGGAGTACGCGGGCCGGGCGCCAGCCTGGCGGCCAGCGCGCCGAGCGGCGCGGGCCCGGTGAGCTGCTGGAGCGTCAGGCCCGTCCAGCCGCGCCCGGCCAGGCGGGCCAGCACCTGCGGGGCGCGCAGGGCCTGGCCGCCGGCCAGCACGTAGCTGTCGGACGGGTCGACGCGGGACAGGCCGTGCGTCTCGCGCACGGCTTCGGCGAGCGCCGCCACGGCGGCGTCCGGGGCCGGCCCCGCGGGGACCGGCGCAGCGACGGGCGGGGGAGCGGGGAGCGGGGGCGGGGGGAGCGGGGGAGGGGCCGCCGGCGTCTCGCGGCCCTCGTCGTGCGCCAGCACCAGGGCCTCCATGCCGCGCAGGAACCACTCGACCTCGGCCGGCCCCATGACCGCGGCGGCGGCGTGCAGCGACAGCGACACCGCGTCCCGCCACTCGTCGATCCGCAGGTAGGTGTCCAGGCCGCAGCGCGCCCACGACAGCGGCGCCGGGTTCCAGGTGAACGCGGTGCGCCGGCCGCCGTACTCCTTGCTGCGCTGCTTGATGAAGTTGACCTCCGAGCCCAGCCGCACCTCGCCGCCGCGCCGCGAGCCCTCGCGGGAGACCATCTCCACGACCTTGTCGTAGGGCACGTACGCGTGCTCACCGGCCTGTTCGAAGGCGCCGGCCAGCCGCCGCAGCAGCTCGCCGAACGGCGGGTCGCCGGAGGCGTCCACGGTCACCAGCATCGGCGAGAACATGCAGGTCAGCACGTCCGGGTACGGATGCGACCCGCGGTTGCTGACGAACGCCAGCCACCCCACCGTGCGCTGCCCCGTGTAGCGGGCGGTCATCGCCGCGTACGCCGCCACCGGCACCAGCGACGGCCACACCCCGTGCCGGGCCGCCACCCGCCGCCCGGCCGCGAGCAGCGCGGGCGAGATCAGCGTCGCGTGCCCCGCGCCCTCGGCGTCCCGGCGGCGGCGGGCGAACGGGTCGCGCGGCAGCCGCGCCACCCCCTCCTGCCAGTGCGCCATCGACCGGGCGGCGACGATCGCCGCGTCCGCCGACGCCTCGTGCCGGGCCAGGTCGGACGGCTGGTGCCGGACCGGCGGCAGCGCGGCCGGGCGGCGGGCGGCCAGGCCGGCGGCCTGCGTGCGCAGCTCCCGCTTGATCTCCTCGATCGTCCAGGCGTCCACGGCCAGGTGGTTGAAGACCAGCACGCACTGCCGCGGCAGGCCCCCGGTGGTGATGAGGCAGGCCCGGACCGGCCACTCGGCGGCCAGGTCGAACGGGCGGCGGGTCAGGTCGTCGAGCACCCCGGCAGGGCCGGGCGTGCCGTCCCGCTCCGTGGTGGCCACGGTAACCGGCAGCGCGGCCGGCGGCTCCACCCGCTGCGCGGGCTCCGGGTCGAGGGGGAAGGTCGTGCGCAGGATCTCGTGGCGGCGCGCGAGGTGGGTGAGGATCGCCCGGCACTGGGCGACGGTGAGCCCGCCGGGCACCTGGAACCGCAGCACGACGTGCGTCTCGTGCTGGTGCTCCGGCGGGAGCTGGTGGACGCGCAGCCACATGTAGCGCTGCCCCCAGCACAGGCTCGCGGATTTCATCGCACATTCACCTCGGCCGGAATTCGTGATACCCCAATAACCCGAGAATCGGCGTTTCCCGGTTATCGGGCAACGGCCGCGCGTTGACCTGTTCGGCGGGGCACAACCTGCCAGCGGGGCCGGCATTGACCGCGGCCCGGCCATTTCGGCAGCCTTTTCCCGAAGGGTTGACATCGTGAGATGGGGGCTGCGCCATGCTGGATATACCCGACGGTTTCCAGAGCATTCTGCGCACGCATCTGCCGTACGCCGACTCCGGTGAGCTGACCGCCCACGACGAGCTGGGCGCGCTCGGGCTCGACTCGATGGGGGTCGTGCGGCTGCTGGTGGACGTCGAGGACGCGTACGGGGTCGAGCTGCCCGACGACCTGCTGAACGAGTCCACGTTCGCCACGGTCGGGTCGCTCTGGCAGACGCTGGCCACCGTGTGGCCGCCGCTGCGCTGAGACCGGCCCGCACCGCGTCGCCCGGCGGCCGCCCCGGAGACCGGGGCGGCCGTCGCACTGTCCGCTACGGGTGCAGGGCCGCGGCGGTGGCGCGGCGGTCGACCTTGCCGTTGGCGTTCAGCGGCAGGGCGTCGAGCAGGGTGACCGAGCGGGGCACCATGTAGCCGGGCAGCACCGCGGCCACGCCCCTGACCAGCGCCGGCGGGTCCAGGCCCGCGCCCGTGCAGGCCGCCTCCAGCCGCAGCTCGCCGTCCGCGTCCGGCACCGCCAGCACCACCGCCTCGTGCACGCCCGGCTGCTCGCGCAGCGCCGCCTCGACCTCGCCCAGCTCCACCCGGTGGCCGGAGATCTTGACCTGCTGGTCCAGCCGGCCGAGGTGCACCAGCAGGCCGTCGCGCCAGGCCACCCGGTCGCCGGTCCGGTACCACAGCCCGGGCGGCACCTCGCCGTCCGGCGGCGGGCCGGCGGGGGAGCCGTCGGAGCGGGCGAAGCGGCCCGCGTTCACCTCCGGGTCGGTGTAGCCGGGGAAACGCTGCACGCCGCGCAGGCACAGCTCGCCCTCCGCCGCGGGCCGGCCGTCGCCGTCCAGCACCAGGTGCTCCACGCCGGGGTACGGCAGCCCGATCGGCACCGTCCCGTTGGCCGTCACCGGCCAGCGCTCCCGGTCGGCGGGCAGCCGGTACTGGGTGCAGCTGATCGTGACCTCCGTCGGCCCGTACAGGTTCTCCAGCACGCTGCCCGGCGCGGCGGCGGCCCACGCCGCGGCCTGCCGCAGCGTCAGCGGCTCCCCGCAGAACAGGCTCCAGCGCAGCGACGGCATCGAGCCCGGCGCCAGCCGGCGCAGCCGCATCGCCAGCGACACCACCGACGGCACGCTGAACCAGTGCGTCAGCCGCTCCCTGGCGACGAACGCCACCGGCTTCAGCAGGTCGTACGGGCCCGGCACGACCAGCGTCGCGCCGCTGCCCCACGCCGCGAACATGTCGAACACCGACAGGTCGAAGGTCAGGTCGAACGTCTGCGACAGCCGGCAGCCCGGCCCCAGCCCGTAGCGGGGCACGACGTGCGCCAGGTAGGCGTCCACGCTGCGGTGCCGCACCGGCACGCCCTTCGGCACGCCGGTCGAGCCGCTGGTGAACAGCACGTACGCGGGCGCGTCGAGGCTCGCGGCGACGGTGTCGGGCACGCCGCGCGGCCCCGGGCCGAGCCGGTCCAGGCGGACCGCCAGCGTCGCGGCGGGCAGCACCGGCGGGGCGAGCGTCGCGTCGGCCAGCACCAGGTCCAGCCCGGCCGCCGCCGCCACCGCCCGGTTGCGGGCCGGCGGGGCGGCCGGGTTCAGCGGGACGACGGTCGCGCCGAGCCGCTGGACGGCCAGGTACCCGGCGTAGGCGAGCAGGTTGCGGGCCGCGTACAGGCCGACCCTGGACGGCGGGCCGCCGCAGGCGTCGGCGAGCTCGGCGGCCAGCCGGCGGGAGAGCGCGTCCAGCTCGGCGTAGGTGTGCCGGCCGTCCCCCGTCTCCAGCGCGACCAGGTCGCTGTGGCGGGCGGCGGAGTCGGCGAACCACCGGTAGAGCGTGCGTTCCATGGCCTCTCCACGATCGGCTGCGGGGCTGGGGGTTACGGGGGCGGCAGGCTACGGGGCCGGGGCCAGGGGGGACGGGGTGTAAGGCGGCGGGTCGGGCGGGAACAGGGCGGGCGGCGGCGCCGGGTCCGTTCCGTCCCACAGGTCCTTCAGCGCGCGCCCGGGATCGGTCACCGCCAGCCGCGCCCCGGCGGCCACCGTCCGCATGACGTCGGTCATCGCCTCGGCGGGCAGCACGTCGGGGTCGGCCAGCATGAGCACGCTGGTCCGGCCGCCGCGCACCTCCACCCGCACCCGGAACGCCTGCCCGTACTGCTGCGCCAGCGGCGTCCAGGCCAGCTCGGCCGGCTCCGGGTCGCGGGCGTCGCTCGGCCTGCGGTCCACCTGGATGTAGTTGAACCAGGCCCGGAACAGGTGGTTCATCCAGCAGCCGTGCTCCGGCCGCTCGCCCAGCTCCGCCGCCAGCCCGGCGATCCTGTCGAAGTCGTAGCAGGAGTGCCGGTAGGCCCTGGCGCTCGCCCAGTGCAGGCGCTTGACGTGCTCGGCGAGCGTGGCGCGCGGGTCCACGCCCGCGACGAACGGCACGAGCTGGTTCATCGTGCCCACGTTGTGCTGGTCCTCGGGCGCGAACCGGTTGGACGACATCAGGCTCATCGTGACCCGGTCGGTGCCCAGGTGCCGGGCCAGGCCCGCCGCCACGAACGCCATCAGCACGGCGGGAGCCGTCACGCCGTGCACCCGCCCGGCCTCGGCCGCCCACCCGCCGAGGGCGCGCGAGTGCAGCGTCAGCTCCAGCCGGTTGCGCTTCGCCTTCGCCGGCAGCGTGGGCAGGGCGTCCGTGAGGCCCTGCGCCAGCACGCCCCGCCAGTAGCGCTCCGCGCCCTCCTGCCGGGGCCGCCACGACTCCTCCCGCTGCCGCCGGGCGAGCTCGCGCGGCGCGGGCCCGGTGACGGCGGTCGCGCCCGGGTCGGCCAGCAGCGCCTTGAACTGGTCCTGGACGTGGTGGATCGACCACAGGTCCACGATGAGGTGCGAGAACGTCAGCGACAGGTAGAGCGGCGAGCCGTGCATGGCGACCAGCCGCCCCCGCCAGTTCAGGTCGCCCTCCATCGCGAACGGCACCGCCAGCAGCTCGGCCTTGGTCAGCTCGTGCTCGCCCGGGTCGGTCACCACCCGGTCCACGACCTCGACCGGCGGCTCGATCGCCGCGTGCACGCGCTGCACCGGCGCGCCGCCCACCACGTGGTACGTCGTGCGCAGCGCCTCGTGGCGGTCCATCAGCCGCCGCAGCGTGCGCAGGACGTGCTCCACCGAGCTGCCGCGCAGGTCCCAGGTGCTGGGCAGGTTGGCCTCGGCCAGCCAGTCCTCCGGATACCGCTCGATCTCCCGCCAGCTGAAGAGCTGGCCATGGCTGAGCCGCGCCTCGACGGACATCGGTCATCCCCCTCCGCAGCCTTTTCCCGTCCGTCATTCATCGCGGAGGCGAATGGCCGGGGTCAAGACCGGGACGCGCGCGGAGCGGTGGCCACAAATGGCGGCAACTTCATGCCGGCGGCGCGGGCGTGTGCCGGGGCGGACCGCCACCTTAAAGTCGCAATGTCTATGTAATAGCCGCGAACTGCACGGCTGTCGAGTAATTCCACGCGGCCGTCCGGATAAACCGCCGGCGTCGTGCAACGACGATTCCCGAGGCTTTGAGGTGGCGCATTGATGGCTGGTGAGTCGAGGCAGGGGGCCGTACAGGACGAGCCGGTGGCCGTCGCCGTCGTCGGCATGGCGTGCCGGCTGCCGCGCGCCGCCGATCCCGGCCGGTTCTGGGAGCTGCTGCGCGAGGGCGAGGACGCGGTCACCGAAGCGCCGGAGGGCCGCCGGGCGCCGGGCGCCGCCCACCCGCGCGGCGGGTTCCTGGACGACGTGGACGGCTTCGACGCCGCCTTCTTCGGCATCTCGCCCAACGAGGCCGCCGTCATGGACCCGCACCAGCGGCTGGCGCTCGAACTCGCCTGGGAGGCGCTGGAGAGCGCCCGCGCCGTGCCCGCCGCGCTGCGCGGCAGCGCCGCCGGCGTCTTCCTCGGCGCCATCTCCAACGACTACGCCGCCCTCCAGGACCGGCTCGGCCTCGGCGCGCTCAGCCGGCACGCCTACACGGGCGCGAACCGGGCGATGATCGCCAACCGGGTGTCGTACGTGCTGGGCCTGCGCGGCCCCAGCCTGACCCTCGACACCGGGCAGTCGTCGTCGCTGGTGGCCGTCTGGATGGCGGCCGAGAGCCTGCGCCGCGGCGAGAGCGACCTCGCCCTCGCCGGCGGCGTCAACCTCAACCTGCTGCCCGAGACCACCGAGGCCATCGCCGGCTTCGGCGCGCTGTCGCCCGACGGCCGCTGCCACGTCTTCGACGCCCGCGCCAACGGCTACGTGCGCGGCGAGGGCGGCGCACTGGTCGTCCTCAAACGGCTGGCGGACGCCGTGGCGGCCGGCGACCCCGTGCACGCGGTGCTCCTCGGCGGCGCCGTCAACAACGACGGCGGCGGCGACGGGCTCACCGTGCCCAGCGCCCGCGCCCAGCAGGAGGTCATCACGCTCGCCTGCGCCCGCGCCGGGGTGCGGCCCGAGCAGGTCCGCTACGTCGAGCTGCACGGCACCGGCACCAAGGTCGGCGACCCGGTGGAGGCCGCCGCCCTGGGCGCCGCCTACGGCGCGGCCCGCCCCGACGGCGAGCCGCTGCTGGTCGGCTCGGTCAAGACCAACATCGGCCACCTGGAGGGCGCGGCGGGCATCGCCGGCCTGCTGAAGGTGGTGCTGTCGCTCAAGCACCGCGAGCTGCCGCCCAGCCTGCACTTCACCGCGCCGCCGCCCGAGATCCCCCTGGACGAGCTGCGGCTGGACGTCGTACGGGCGGCCCGGCCCTGGCCGGGGGCGGACGGGGCGCCGGCGGTGGCGGGGGTCAGCTCGTTCGGCATGGGCGGCACCAACTGCCACCTCCTCCTCACCGAGCCCCCCGCCCCTGAACGGCGTGCTGTGCCGCCCGCTTCCTCCGCCGCCGGAGCGTCTGACGGGCCGTCCGCTCCCCTCACCGCCGAACCGCCACTCCGGGTGGCCGGGGCGGGGGTGCCGTGGGTGGTGTCGGGGCGGGACGAAGGGGCGTTGCGGGAGCAGGCCGCCCGCCTGGCCGCCCTGGCCGCCGACCCGGAGACGGAGCCCGGCGACGTCGCGTACAGCCTGGCCGCCACCCGGTCGGCGTTCGAACGCCGCGCCGTCGTCCTCGCCGCCGACCGCGAGACCCGCGCGGCCGCGCTGCGCGCCCTGGCCGCCGGCCGCCCGCACGACGCGCTCGTCACCGGGACCGCGACCGGCGGCGGGACCGCGTTCGTCTTCCCCGGGCAGGGCTCGCAGTGGCCGGGCATGGCCCGCGACCTGCTGTCCGCCTCGCCCGCGTTCGCCGCGCGCCTGGCCGAGTGCGCCGGCGCGCTCGCCCCCTTCACCGGCTTCTCCCTCCTGGACGTGCTCCGCGGCAGCCCCGGCGCCCCCGGCCTGGACCGCGTGGACGTCGTCCAGCCCGCCCTGTGGGCCGTGATGGTCGGCCTCGCCGAGCTGTGGCGGGCCCACGGCGTCGAGCCCGGCGTGGTCGTCGGCCACAGCCAGGGCGAGATCGCCGCCGCCACCGTCGCCGGCGCCCTGTCCCTCCAGGACGCGGCCCGGGTCGTCGCCCTGCGCAGCCGCGCCATCGCGGGCATCGCCGGGCGGGGCGGCATGATGTCCGTGGCCGCGCCGCTCGCCGTCGTGGAGGAGGCCGCCGCGGGGCTGCCCGGGCCCGTGCACGTCGCCGCCGTCAACGGGCCGCGCGCCGTCGTGGTGTCCGGCCCGCGCGAGGCCCTGACCGCGCTCGCCGCCCGGCTCGACGGCCACCCCACCAAGATCCTCCCGGTGGACTACGCCTCGCACTCGCCCGAGGTCGAGCAGGTACGCGACGAGGTCCTGGCGGCGCTCGCCCCGATCCGGCCGGTCAGCACCGCCACGACGTTCGTCTCCACGCTGACCGGCGAGCCCATGGACACCGCCGGCCTCGACGCCGCCTACTGGTACCGCAGCCTGCGCCGCCCGGTCCGCTTCGAGCCGGCCGTGCGGGCGGCGCTGGCGGCCGGCTGCGACCTGTTCGTGGAGTGCAGCCCGCACCCGGTGCTGGTGGCGGGCGTGGAGGAGACGGCGGAGGCCGCCGGTCGGGACGTCACCGCCCTCGGCACCCTGCGCCGCGACGACGGCGGGCCGGGACGGGTGACGCGCGCCCTGGCCCAGGGGTACGTGTGGGGCGCGCCGGTGGACTGGTCGCGGCTCTGCCCGGGGGCGCGGACGGTGGACCTGCCGACGTACCCGTTCCAGCGCCGCCCCCACACCCCGCCCCGCGCGGCCGTCACGGTCCGGCGGGAGACCGGGCCCGCCGCGACCCCGCCCGACGCAGGTGCCGAGGCGCGCGAGCGCGTCGCCGCGACGCCGGTCCGCTCGCGTGAGGAGGTGCGCCGCCTCGTCCTGGACCTGACCGCCCGGCTGCTCGGCTACGCCGACCCGGCGGAGGTGCCGCCCGGGCGCTCGTTCAAGGACCTCGGGCTGGAGTCGGCGGCGGCCGTCGAGCTGCGCGACGGCCTGCGCACGGCGACCGGGCTGCGGCTCCCGACCGGCCTCCTGTTCGACCACCCGAGCCCCGACCGCCTCACCGACCACCTCTGCGCCCAGCTCGCCGCCGGCACCGACGCCCCGGCGACCACCAGCGCCGCGGCCGTTACGGTCGCCGCCGGGGCCGCGCCGACCGACCACGACGACCACGACGACGACGCGATCGCCGTGATCGGCATCGGCTGCCGCTACCCCGGCCGCGTCGCCTCCCCGGAGGACCTGTGGCGGCTGGTCGCGACCGGCGCGGACGCCGTCGGCGAGTTCCCCGCCAACCGCGGCTGGGACCTCGACACCCTCTTCGCCCCCGGCGGCCCGGGCGCCAGCGACACCAGGCACGGCGGTTTCGTCCACGACGCCGACCTGTTCGACGCCGCGTTCTTCGGCATCAGCCCGCGCGAGGCCGCCGCCATGGACCCCCAGCAGCGGCTGCTGCTGGAGGTGTGCTGGGAGGCCCTGGAACGGGCCGGCCTCGACCCGGCGGCGCTGCGCGGCTCATCCACGGGCGTGTTCGCCGGCGCGATGGCCCCCGAGTACGGCCCCCGCCTGCACCAGCCCACCGGCGCCGCCGACGGCCACCTGCTCACCGGCACCGCGCTCAGCGTCGTCTCCGGCCGCGTCGCCTACACCCTGGGCCTGCGCGGCCCGGCCATCACCACCGACACGGCGTGCTCGTCCTCGCTGGTGTCGATCGTGCTCGCGACGCAGGCGCTGCGGCGCGGCGAGTGCGAGCTGGCGCTGGCGGGCGGCGTGACGGTGATGTCGAGCCCGGGCATGTTCGTGGAGTTCAGCAGGCAGGGCGGCCTGGCCCCGGACGGCCGCTGCAAGGCGTTCTCCGCCGCCGCCGACGGCACCGGCTGGGCCGAGGGCGCGGGCGTGCTCGTCCTGGAGCGCCTGTCCGACGCCCGCCGCCGCGGCCACCCCGTGCTGGCCGTGATCAGGGGCGGCGCGGTCAACCAGGACGGCGCCAGCAACGGCCTCACCGCCCCCAGCGGCCAGGCCCAGCAGGAGGTCATCCGGCGCGCCCTGGCCGACGCCGGGCTGTCGGCCGCCGACGTGGACGCGGTCGAGGCGCACGGCACCGGCACCCGGCTCGGCGACCCGATCGAGGCGGAGGCGGTCATCGCCGCCTACGGCCAGGACCGGCCAGCCGGCCGCCCGCTCTGGCTCGGCTCGCTGAAGTCGAACATCGGTCACACGCAGGCGGCGGCGGGGGTGGCGGGTGTGATCAAGATGGTGATGGCGTTGCGGCACGGGGTGTTGCCGCGGACGTTGCACGTCAGCGAGCCGACGCCGCATGTGGATTGGTCGGCGGGTGGGGTGCGGTTGCTGACGGAGCCGGTGCGGTTGGGGGGTGCGGCGCGGGCGGGGGTGTCGAGTTTCGGGGTGAGCGGCACGAACGCGCATGTGATCGTGGAGTCGGCGCCCGTGCAGGAGGTTTCGCGGGGTGAGCCGTTGGCGGGTGCGGGTGTGCTGGTGTGGGTGGTGTCGGCCAAGAGCGGGCAGGCGTTGCGCGCCCAGGCGGCCCGGCTCCGCGACTACGCGGCGACCCTCGCGGACGACGACCTGGCCGCAGCCGGCCGCGACCTCGCCCGCCGGGCGAAGCTCGCGCACCGCGCCGTGGTGGTCGCGGAGGGCCGGGACGACCTGCTGGCCGGCCTCGACGCGCTCGCCGCCGCCCGCCCCCACAGCTCCGTGATCACCGGCGTGGCCCCGGCCGAGACCGGGACCGTGCTCGTCTTCCCCGGCCAGGGCTCGCAGTGGACGGGCATGGCGACCGGCCTGCTGGATGCGTGCCCGGTGTTCCGGGCGGCGCTGGAGCGGTGTGACCGGGTGCTGGCGCCGTTGACCGGGTGGACGGCGAGTGCGGTGTTGCGGCAGGAGGCGGGCGCGCCGGAGCTGTCCGGGACCGCCGTGGTGCAGCCGGTGTTGTGGGCGGTGATGGTGTCGCTGGCCGAGGTGTGGGCGGCGGCCGGGGTGTCGCCGCAGCTCGTGGTGGGCCAGTCGCAGGGCGAGATCGCGGCGGCGTGTGTGGCGGGCGCGTTGTCGCTGCGGGACGCGGCCCGCGTGGTGGTGTTGCGCAGCCGCGCTCTGGAGCGGATGACCGGCACCGGCGCGATGGCGGCGCTGGACGTCCCGGCGTCGGTGGCGCGGGAGCTGATCGACGGTGAGCGGCTGTGGGTGGCGGTGGAGTCCAGCCCGGCCGGCTGCGTGGTGGCCGGTGACCCGGCGGCTTTGGAGGAGGTGACGGGGGCGCGGGTGCGGCGGATCGCGGTGGACTACGCCTCGCACACCCCGCACATGCGCGCGTTGGAGGGCGAGCTGGGCCAGGCGCTGGCCGATGTCCGGCCGGGCCCGGCCACGGTGGCGTTCTGCTCCTCGGTGACCGGAACTGTGCTGGAGGGGCCGGAGCTGACCGGCCGTTACTGGGTGGACAACCTGTGCCTGCCGGTGCGCTTCGACCCCACCATCCGGACGGCGGTCGCGCAGGTGCCGGGCCGGCCGGTGTTCGTCGAGGCCAGCCCGCACCCGGTGCTCGTCGGCGACGTGACCGAGATCTGCCGCGACACCGGCGCCGGAGTGTGCGGGACCCTGCGGCGCGGCGAGGGCGGCCCCGCCCGCCTGCTCGCCTCCTTCGCCCAGGCGTGGGCCGAGGGCGCGCCGGTCGACTGGGCCACGGTGCTCGGCGACGGCCCCCGTCCCGCCGAGCAGCCCCCCACCTACGCCTTCCAGCGCACCCGCCACTGGCTGGACGCCGACGCCGCCCGCCACCCCCTGCTCGGCCAGGCCGTCCCGCTGGCCGCCGACGACGGCTTCCTGCTGACCGGCCGCCTGTCCCGCGCCGCCGCCCCCTGGCTGGCCGACCACGTCGTGGACGGCGTCGTGCTCCTGCCCGGCACCGCCTTCGCCGAGCTGGCGCTGGAGGCCGCCGCCCGCGCCGGGTGCGACCTGGTCGAGGAGCTGACGCTGGAGGCCCCCCTGGTCCTGCCGGACACCGGCCCGGCCGAGGTGCAGGTCACCGTCGGCGGCCCCGACGAGCACGGCCGCCGCGCCCTCGCCGTGCACGCCCGCCGCGCCGGCGACGACCCCTGGACCCGGCACGCGCACGGCCTGCTCGCCACCGCCCCCGCGCCCCCCGCCGAACGCCTGCCGTCCTGGCCGCCGGAGGGCGACGAGCTGGACTCCGGCGACCTGTACGAACGGCTCGCCGCCCGCGGCTACGGCTACGGCCCCGCCTTCCGCGGCCTGCTCGCCGCCTGGCGCGTCCCCGGCGGTCCCGCGTACGCCGAGGTCGCGACGCCCGAAGGGCTCGACGTGACCGGCTTCGGCGTGCACCCGGCCCTGCTGGACGCCGCGCTCCACCTGGCCGTGGCCGGCGCCGACGGCCTGCTGCTGCCGTTCTCGTGGAGCGGCGTGCGGATGGCCGCCTCCGGCGCGGGCACGCTGCGCGTCCGCCTCGACGACCTGGGCGACGACCGGGTGGCGCTGGCCCTGTTCGACGCCTCGGGCCAATGGGTGGGCGGCGTCGAGACGCTGGCGCTGCGCAGGACCGCCGCCGCCGGCCCCGCCGCCGTGCCCGCGTACACGATCGAGTGGACGGAGGCGGCCGCGCCCGCCACCGGCGGGCGGCGCTGGGCGGTGACCGGCGTGGCCGCGCTCGCCGACGAGGTCGAGGCGGAGCTCGCCGCGGCGGGGATCGCCGCCCCCCGCTCCTACGATCTGGTCTCCCTCGCCGACATGGCCGCGGGCGAGCCCCCCGACCTGGTCCTGGCCCCGCTGCGCGGCGACCCCGGCGACCTGCCGTACGCCGCGCACGACACGCTCGGCGAGGCGCTCGACCTGGTGCAGGGCTGGCTCGGCGACGAGCGGCTGACGGGCTCCCGCCTGGTCTTCGTCACCCGGCCCGGCGACCTGGCCGGCGCGGCGGTGCGGGGCCTGGTGCGGTCGGCGCAGTCGGAGCAGCCCGGCCGGTTCGCGCTGGCCGAGCTGCCGGCGGGCTTCACGGCCTGGGACCGGCTGGCCGCCGCGATCGCGGCCGGCGAGACCCAGCTCGCCGCGACCGGCGGCACCCTGCGCGCGCCCCGGCTGACCCGCCGCGACCCCGCCACGACGACCACGCCCGATCAGACAGGCGCCCCCGACCCGGTCACCTCCGGCCTGGCGGGGACGGTGCTCGTCACCGGCGGCACCGGCGGCCTCGGCGCGCTGGTGGCGCGGCGGCTGGCCGAGCGGCACGGCGTCCGCGACCTGATCCTGCTGTCCCGGCGCGGCCCCGAGGCGCCCGGCGCGCTCGACCTGGCGGCCGAGCTGGAGGAGCTGGGCGCGCACGTCACCGTCGCCGCCTGCGACGTCGGCGACCGCGAGGCCCTGCGCCGGGTGCTGGACGCCGCGCCCCGCCTGACCGGCGTCGTGCACGCCGCCGGGATCCTGGACGACGCTCTCGTGCAGGACCTCACCCCGGACCGGGTGGCGTCCGTGCTGGCCCCCAAGGCGGACGCCGCCTGGCACCTGCACGAGCTGACCCGCGACCGCCCGTTGTCCCTCTTCGCGCTGTTCTCCTCGGTGGCGGGCGTGCTGGGCAACGCCGGGCAGGGCAACTACGCCGCCGCGAACGCCTTCCTCGACGCTCTCGCCGAGCACCGCCGCGACCTCGGACTGCCCGCCGTCTCCATCGCCTGGGGCCTGTGGGACGCCGACTCCGGCATGACCGGCACGCTCGACCAGGCCGACCTGGCGAGGCTGGCGCGCGCCGGCATCGCCCCGCTCGACGTCCAGCAGGGCCTCGCCCTGTTCGACGCCGCCCTCACCGCGCCCGGCCCGCTCGTCGTCGCCGCCCGCTGGGACAACGCCGGCCTCCGCGCCCGGGCCGAACGCGACGACCTGCCGCCCGTGCTGCGCGGACTCGTCCGCGCGCCCCGCCGGGCGGCGGCGCAGACCCGCCAGGCCACCGCGGCCGCCCCGGCGGACGGCCCCGAGCTGGCCGAGCGGCTGGCCGCGATGAGCGAGGCGGACGGCCGCCTGCACCTCATCCAGCTCGTCCGCGGCCACGTGGCCGCCGTGCTCGCCCACCCGAGCCCCGACCAGGTCGAGGTGGACCGCGCCTTCAACGAGCTGGGCTTCGACTCGCTGACCGCCGTCGAGCTGCGCAACCGGCTCGGCGCCGACACCGGGCTGCGGCTGCCCGCCACGCTTGTCTTCGACCACCCCACCGTCACCTCGCTCGCCGACTACCTGTTCCACTCGCTGGCCCCCGACGGGCCCTCGCCCGAGGACGCGCTGCGGGCCGCGGTGGACCAGGCCGAGTCGACGCTCCAGGCCGCGAACGGCCAGGCGGACGCCGTCCGCCGCCGGCTCGTCGCCATCCTCCAGAGCGCCCTGGCCAGGATCGGCGCCGGCTCGGCCGCCGACCCGGCCACCACGCGACCCGGCTCGGGCGGGGCCGCCGAGGAGATCGTGTCCGCATCGGACGAGGAGATCTTCGCCTTGATCGACAACCGATCGATGACATCCCCGTTGAGGACCTCCCTGGAAGGGCCTGGCCATGGCCAATGAGGACAAGCTTCGCGAATACCTGAAGCGGGTCGCCGTCGAGCTGACCGAGACCCGCCAGCGGCTGGCGGACGAGGAGAGCCGCCGCCACGAGCCGGTGGCGATCGTCGGGATGGCGTGCCGGTTCCCCGGCGGCGTGGAGTCGCCGGAGGACCTGTGGAAGCTGGTCTCCTCAGGGGTGGACGCGATCACCGAGTTCCCCGGCGACCGCGGCTGGGACGTGGACGGGCTGTACGACCCCGACCCCGAGGCGATCGGGAAGACGTACACGCGGCACGGCGGCTTCCTGCACGACGCGGGCGACTTCGACGCGGCGTTCTTCGGCATGAGCCCGCGCAGCGCCCTCGCCACCGACCCGCAGCACCGGCTGTTCCTGGAGTCGTCCTGGGACGCCCTGGAGCACGCCGGCATCGACCCCGCCCGCCTGCGCGGCAGCGAGACCGGCGTCTACGCCGGCAACATGCACAACGACTACTCCTCCCGCTTCATGCACGGCGCCGTCCCGCCGTCGCTGGAGGGCAGCCTGCTCACCTCCAGCACGCCGAGCGTGCTGTCCGGCCGGGTCTCCTACACCCTCGGGCTGGAGGGGCCGTCGCTGACCGTCGACACGGCGTGCTCGTCCTCGCTGGTCGCGCTGCACCTGGCCGTGCAGGCGCTGCGGCGCGGCGAGTGCGCGCTCGCGCTGGCCGGCGGCGTCACCGTGCTCGCCTCGCCGGACGCCTTCGTCGAGTTCTGCCGCCAGCGCGGCCTCGCCCCCGACGGGCGGTGCAAGTCGTTCTCCGCCACCGCCGACGGGGCCGCCTGGGCCGAGGGCGTCGGCGTGCTCGTCCTGGAACGCCTGTCCCAGGCCCGCCGCAACAACCGGCGCATCCTCGCCGTCGTCCGCGGCACCGCGATCAACCAGGACGGCGCCAGCAACGGCATGACCGCCCCCAGCGGCCCCGCCCAGGAGCGCGTCATCCAGCAGGCGCTCGCCGACGCCCTGCTCGACACCCGCGACATCGACGCCGTCGAGGCGCACGGCACCGGCACCACCCTCGGCGACCCCATCGAGGCCCAGGCCCTCCTCGCCACCTACGGCCGGATGCGCCCCGCCGACCGGCCGCTCTGGCTCGGCTCGGTCAAGTCCAACATCGGCCACACCCAGGCCGCCGCCGGCGTGGCCGGCGTGATCAAGATGGTCATGGCCATGCGGCACGGCGTCCTGCCGCGCACCCTGCACGTCACCGAGCCCACCCCGCACGTGGACTGGTCCGCGGGCAACGTCCGGCTGCTCACCGAGCAGGCCGGCTGGGCGCGCGGCGAGCAGCCGCGCCGGGCCGGGGTGTCCAGCTTCGGTATCAGCGGCACCAACGCCCACGCCATCGTCGAGGAGTACGAGCCCGCCCCCGGGCCGCGCCCCGCCCCCGCCTTCACCGGCCCGCTCGCCTGGCCCATCAGCGCCCGCGGCCAGAGGCGCTGGCCGCGCAGGCGGCGCGGCTGCACGCCCGCGTCACCGAGGGGGAGCGGCCCGACCCGGCCGACGTCGCCCGCTCCCTGGCTGGCCGCGCCGCCCTCCCGCAGCGCGCCGTTGTGCTCGGCCGCGACCACGACGCCCTGACCGACCGGCTGGCCCGCTACGCCCGCGGCGAGAACGTCCCCGACGTCGTCGAGGGCGTCGCCGGCGAGCAGCCCCGCCCGGCGTTCCTGTTCACCGGCCAGGGCGGGCAGCGGCCCGGCATGGGACGCGGCCTCGCCGCCGCCTCCCCGGTGTTCGCCGCCGCGCTCGACGAGGTGCTGGCCGCGCTCGCCCCCCACCTGGACCGCCCGCTGCGCGACGTCATGTGGGCCGAGCCCGGCAGCCCCGGGGCCGAGCTGCTCAACGACACCGCCTACACCCAGCCCGCGCTGTTCGCCTTCGAGGTGGCCGCCCACCGGCTGCTGGAGTCCCTGGGCGTGCGGCCCGCCGTGGTCGCCGGGCACTCCGTCGGCGAGTACGCCGCCGCGCACGTCGCCGGCGTCTGGTCGCTCGCCGACGCGGCCCGCCTGATCGCCGCCCGCGGCCGGCTCATGCGCGAGCTGTGCGAGCCGGGCGCCATGGTCGCCGTCAACGCCGGCGCCGACGAGGTCGCGCCCACCCTCGCCGGGCTGGCCGACCAGGTCGGCATCGCCGCCGTCAACGGCCCCGCGAGCGTCGTGATCTCCGGCGCCGAGCGGCCCTGCCTGGCCGTCGCCGAGCAGTGGCGGGCGCAGGGCCGCCGCGTCCGCAGGCTCCCGGTCAGCCACGCCTTCCACTCGCCGCTCATGGAGCCGATGCTGGCCGCGTTCGCCGGCGAGCTGGCCGGGGTCACGTTCGGCCGCCGCCAGGTGCCGTACGTCACCGGCACCCCCGGCGACTGGTCGGACCCCGGCTACTGGCTCGACCAGATCCGGCGGCCGGTCCTGTTCCACGAGGCCGTCGGCGCGCTGGAGGAGGGCGGCGCCGGCGTCTACCTGGAGGTCGGGCCGCAGGCCGTGCTCGCCGGCATGGCGCACGACTGCGTCACCCGCGAGGACGCCGTGATCCTCGCCCTGCACCGCCGCGACCACGACGAGGCGGACGCCCTGGCGGCCTGCCTCGCCGCCGCCTGGGCCGCCGGGGCCGAGGTCGACTGGGCTGAGCTGGCCCGCCACGGCCGCCGCGTCGACCTGCCCGGCTACGCCTATGAACGCGAGCGCTTCTGGCTCGGCGCGCCCGCCCGCGGCGCCGACCTGTCCGCCGCCGGGCTGCACGAGGCCGGGCACCCGCTGCTCGGCGCGGCCGTGGAGCTGGCCGACAACGGGCCCGTGGCGCTCACCGGCCGCCTGTCGGCCGCCGCCGCCCCCTGGCTGGCCGAGCACGTCGTGGCCGGGTCCGTCGTGGTGCCGGGCGCGGCGCTCGCCGACCTCGCCCTGGCCGCCGGCGCCCGCACCGGGCACGGGCTGGCCGAGGAGCTGATGTTCGAGGCGCCGCTGATCCTGCCCGAGCGCGGCGACGTCGCCGTGCAGGTCGTCGTCGAGCCGCCGGACGCCTCGGGCGCGCGGCCCGTCCGGGTGCACTCCCGCCCGGCCGGCGACCCCGAGGCCGCCTGGACCCGCCACCTGTCCGGGCTGCTCGCCCAGGACCAGGCCGGCGACGCCCCCGCCGCCTGGGCCGCCGCCTGGCCGCCCGCCGACGCCGCCCCGGTCGAGCTGTCCGGCGGGTACGAGCGCCTGGCCGAGCAGGGCTACGAGTACGGCCCAGCCTTCCAGGGCCTGCGGGCCGCCTGGCGGCGCGGCGAGGACCTGTACGCCGAGGTGGAGCTGCCCGGCGACGTGGACCCGGACGGCTACGGCATCCACCCGGCCCTGCTGGACGCCCTGTTCCACCCGCTGCTGGTCGCCGGCGACCAGCCGGGGGACGGCCTGCGGCTGCCGTTCGAGCTGCGCCGGGTGCGCCTGCTCGCCGCCGGGGCCACCCGGCTGCGGGTGCGGCTCACCCCCGCCGGCGGCGACGGGTGGGCCGTCGAGGCCGCCGACCCGTCGGGGCGGCCCGCGTTCGCGCTGGCCTCGGTCCGCACCCGGCCGCTGCCCGCGGGCGCGCTCGGCCGGGCCGCCGCGCCCGCCGCCTACGGCGTGGACTGGGTGGAGGCCGCCGCCGAGCCCGGCGACGCCGACGCCGTCGTCATCCCGTGCGCGAGCGGCCGCGACGGCGTGCCCGCCGCGCTGCGGCGGCTCACCGCGCAGGTGCTGGACGCCGTCCAGGACGAGCGGCTGGCCGGGTCGAGGCTGATGTTCGTCACCCGGCCGGGAGACCTGGCCGGCGCCGCCGTGCGGGGTCTGGTGCGGGCGGCGCAGGCCGAGCAGCCGGGCCGGTTCGTGCTGGCCGAGGCCGAGGAGGGGCACGCGGACTGGTCGCGGGTCGCCGCCGTCGGCGAGCCGGAGGTCCGGGTCCGCGCCGGCCGGCTCCTGGTGCCGCGCCTGGCCTGGCGCGAGCCCGCCCCGGCGGCCTCGCCCGACCTGCCGGGGACGGTGCTGGTGACGGGCGGCACCAGCGGGCTCGGCGCGCTGGTCGCGCGGCGGCTGGTGGAGCGGCACGGCGTCCGCGACCTGCTGCTGCTGTCCCGCCGCGGCCCGGAGGCGCCCGGCGTGGCCGAGCTGACGGCCGGGCTGGAGGAGCTGGGGGCGCGCGTCACGGTCAAGGCGTGCGACGCCGGCGACCGGGCCGCGCTGGAGTCGGTGCTCGCCGCCGTGCCGCTGCTGACCGGGGTCGTGCACGCGGCCGGCGTCCTCGACGACGGCCTCGTGGAGGACCTGACGCCGGAACGCGTCGCGGCCGTGCTCGCCCCGAAGGCGGACGCGGCCTGGCACCTGCACGAGCTGACCCGCGACCGGCCGCTGTCGATGTTCGTGCTGTTCTCGTCCCTGGCCGGGGTGCTGGGCAACGCCGGGCAGGGCAACTACGCCGCCGCGAACGCCTTCCTCGACGCCCTCGCCGAGCACCGCCGCGACCTGGGCCTGCCCGGCGTGTCGATCGCGTGGGGCCTGTGGGACACCGAGTCCGGCATGTCCGGCACCCTCGGTCAGGCCGACCTGGCGAGGCTGGCCCGCGCCGGCATCGCTCCGCTCGACGTCCAGCAAGGCCTCGCGCTGTTCGACGCCGCGCTGGCCGCGCCCGACCCGGTCGTGGTCGCCGTGCGCTGGGACACCTCGGGGCTGCGCGCCCGCGCCGCGGACGGCGACCTGCCGCACCTGCTCAAGGGTCTGGTCAGGACGCCCAGGAGGGCCGCGGGCGGCGGCGAGCAGGGCGAGAGCCTGTCCTCGCTGATGTCCCGCCTGGCCGAGCTGACCAGGGAGGAAGGGCTGCGGCTGCTCACCGACCGGGTCCGCCGGCACGTCGCCGTCGTCCTCGCGCACGGCAGCGCCGAGAAGATCAGCGTCGACCGGGCGTTCACCCAGCTCGGCTTCGACTCCCTGACCGCCGTCGAGCTGCGCAACCGGCTCAACGCCGACACCGGGCTGCGGCTGCCCGCCACGCTCGTCTTCGACCACCCCACGGTCGGCGCGCTCGCCGAGTACCTGTTCAGCACGCTGGCCCCAGCCGCGTCCGCCCCCTCGCCCGAGGAGACGCTGCGCGGCGCGCTCGAACGCGTCGGCTCCATGCTCAGCAGCGCCAAGGACGACGGCGAGGCCATCCGCAGCAAGCTCGTCGCCGTGCTGCAGAGCGGCCTGGCCAGGTTCGGCGCCCCCCAGAGCGCCCCCGACACCGTCATGGAGAAGATCGACGCCGCCTCGGACGAGGAGATCTTCGCCCTCATCGACAACGAACTGTGAGCGGAAGGCACCACCCATGCGCACCGAGGACAAGCTCCGCGACTACCTCAGACGGGCCACCGTCGAGCTCGCCGAGACCCGGCAGCGGCTGGCGGACGAGGAGAGCCGCCGGCACGAGCCGGTGGCGATCGTCGGCATGGCGTGCCGGTTCCCGGGTGGCGTGCGCTCGCCGGAGGACCTGTGGGAGCTGGTCGCGGGCGGGGTGGACGCGATCGGCGAGTTCCCCGACGACCGCGGCTGGGACGTGGAGGGGCTGTACGACCCCGACCCCGAGGCGCTCGGCAAGTCCTCCACCCGGCACGGCGGCTTCCTGCCCGACGCGGCCGACTTCGACGCGGCGTTCTTCGGCATGAGCCCGCGCAGCGCCCTCGCCACCGACCCGCAGCACCGGCTGTTCCTGCAGACCTGCTGGGAGGCGCTGGAGCGGGCCGAGATCGAGCCCGGCGCGCTGCGCGGCACCCGCACCGGCGTCTACGCGGGCAACATGTACGACTACTACTCCACCCGGTTCCTCGCCGGCGCGCCCGAGTCGGTCGAGGGCACCCTGTTCACCTCCAGCGCGCCCAGCGTCGTGTCCGGCCGGGTCTCCTACACGCTCGGCCTGGAGGGGCCGTCGCTGACGGTGGACACGGCGTGCTCGTCCTCGCTGGTCGCGCTGCACCTGGCCGTGCAGGCGCTGCGGCGCGGCGAGTGCGCGCTCGCGCTGGCGGGCGGCGTGACGGTGATGTCGTCGCCGGTGCCGTTCGTGGAGTTCTCCCGGCAGCGCGCGCTCGCGCCCGACGGGCGGTGCAAGTCGTTCTCGGCGAGCGCCGACGGGGCCGCCTGGGCCGAGGGGGCGGGCGTGCTCGTCCTGGAGCGGCTGCCGGACGCCCTCCGCAACGGGCGGCGCGTGCTCGCCGTCGTCCGGGGCACGGCGGTCAATCAGGACGGCGCCAGCAACGGCATGACCGCCCCCAGCGGCCCCGCCCAGGAGCGGGTCATCCGGCAGGCGCTCGCCGACGCCCTGCTCGACACCCGCGACGTGGACGTGGTCGAGGCGCACGGCACCGGCACCACCCTCGGCGACCCCATCGAGGCCCAGGCCCTGCTCGCCACCTACGGCCGGATGCGCCCCGCCGACCGGCCCCTGTGGCTCGGCTCGGTCAAGTCGAACATCGGTCACACGCAGGCGGCGGCGGGGGTGGCGGGTGTGATCAAGATGGTGATGGCGTTGCGGCACGGGGTGTTGCCGCGGACGTTGCACGTCAGCGAGCCGACGCCGCATGTGGACTGGTCGGCGGGTGGGGTGCGGTTGCTGACGGAGCCGGTGCGGCTCGCGGGTGCGGCGCGGGCGGGGGTGTCGAGTTTCGGGGTGAGCGGCACGAACGCGCATGTGATCGTGGAGTCGGCGCCCGTGCAGGAGGTTTCGCGGGGTGAGCCGTTGGCGGGTGCGGGTGTGCTGGTGTGGGTGGTGTCGGCCAAGAGCGGGCAGGCGTTGCGCGCCCAGGCGGCCCGGCTCCGCGACTACGCGGCCGGCCTGGGGGAGGAGCACCTGGCGGCGGCCGGCCGCACGCTCGCCCGCCGGGCCCGTTTCCCGCACCGGGCCGTGGTGGTCGCCGCCGGCCGGGACGACCTGCTGGACGGGCTGGACGCGGTGGCCGGCGGCCGTCCGCACGCCTCGGTGGTCAGCGGGGTCGCGCCGGGGGCCGGTGGGGTGGTCCTGGTGTTCCCCGGCCAGGGCTCGCAGTGGACGGGCATGGCGACCGGCCTGCTGGATGCGTGCCCGGTGTTCCGGGCGGCGCTGGAGCGGTGTGACCGGGTGCTCGCCCCGTTGACGGGGTGGACGGCGAGTGCGGTGTTGCGGCAGGAGGCGGGCGCGCCGGAGCTGTCCGGGACCGCCGTGGTGCAGCCGGTGTTGTGGGCGGTGATGGTGTCGCTGGCCGAGGTGTGGGCGGCGGCCGGGGTGTCGCCGCAGCTCGTGGTGGGCCAGTCGCAGGGCGAGATCGCGGCGGCGTGTGTGGCGGGCGCGTTGTCGTTGCGGGACGCGGCCCGCGTGGTGGTGTTGCGCAGCCGCGCTCTGGAGCGGATGACCGGCACCGGCGCGATGGCGGCGCTCGATGTCCCGGCGTCGGTGGCGCGGGAGCTGATCGACGGTGAGCGGCTGTGGGTGGCGGTGGAGTCCAGCCCGGCCGGCTGCGTGGTCGCGGGTGACCCGGCGGCTCTGGAGGAGGTGACGGGGGCGCGGGTGCGGCGGATCGCGGTGGACTACGCCTCGCACACCCCGCACATGCGCGCGTTGGAGGCCGAGCTGAACCAGGCGCTGGCCGACGTCCGGCCCGGCCCGGCCACGGTGGCGTTCTGCTCCTCGGTGACCGGCGCCCTGCTGGAGGGGCCGGAGCTGACCGGCCGTTACTGGGTGGACAACCTGTGCCTGCCGGTGCGTTTCGACCCGGCGGTGCGGGCCGCCGCCGCCCAGGTGCGGCGGCCGGTGTTCGTCGAGGCCAGCCCGCACCCGGTGCTCGTCGGCGACGTCACCGCGATCTGCGAGGACGCCGGGGTGCAGGCGGGCGTCACCGGGTCGCTGCGGCGCGGCGAGGGCGGCCCCGCCCGCCTGCTCGCCTCCTTCGCCCAGGCGTGGGCCGAGGGCGCGCCGGTCGACTGGGCCACGGTGCTCGGCGACGGCCCCCGTCCCGAGCCGCAGCCCCCCACCTACGCCTTCCAGCGCAGCCGCTACTGGCTCGGTGACGGCCTCGCCGTCGGCCGCCCGGCCGGCGCCGGCGTCGAAGGCTCCCGCCACCCCCTCCTCGACACGGTGGTGTCCGCCGCCGACGGCTCCCACGTGCTGACCGGCCGGCTCGCCCGGTCCGGCGCGCCCTGGCTGGCCGACCACGCCGTGCGCGGCGGCGTCCTGCTGCCCGGCGCCGCCTTCGCCGACCTCGCGCTCGAAGCCGCCGCCCACGCCGGCTGCGACCGCCTCGACGAGCTGGTCATCGAGACCCCGCTGTACCTGTCCGGGCCGCTCGCCCTCCAGGTCACCGTGGGCCCGGCGGACGCCGGACGCCGCCAGGTCGCGATCTGGTCCCGCCCGCCCGGCGGCGACGCCTGGCAGCGGCACGCCAGCGGCGTCCTCGCCGAGGACCCCGCGCCCGCCGCGCCGTACGCGTGGGCCGCCGCCTGGCCGCCCCCCGGCGCGACCCCCGTGGACCTCGCCGACGGCTACGCCCGCCTGGCCGAGCGCGGCTACGAGTACGGCCCCGCCTTCCAGGGGCTGCGCGCCCTGTGGCGGTCGGGCGACGACCTGTACGCCGAGGTCGCCGCGCCGGAAGGGCTCGACGTGACCGGCTTCGGTGTGCACCCGGCGCTGCTCGACGCCGCCTTCCACCCCCTGGTGCTGGCCCGCGACGACGGCGAGCTGCGGCTGCCGTTCGCCTTCTCCGGCGTGCGGCTGCACACCGCCGAGGCAGGCGTCCTCCGCGTCCGGCTGTCCGGCGCGGACCAGGACGCCACCGTCGAGGCCGCCGACCCGGCCGGCGCGCCGGTGCTCGCGATCGAGGCCCTGCGCACCCGGGCCGCCGCCCCCGCTCCCGCCGCCGCGCCCGTCCCGTACGGGGTGGACTGGACCGAGGCCGCGCTCACCGCCGCCGGAGCCCCCGAGCCCGTCGTCGTCCCCTGCGTCAGCGACGACCCCGACCCGGCCGCCGCCGCCCGCGACCTGACCGCCCGCGTCCTCGACGCCGTCGCCGCCCACCCCGACGACGTGCCCGTCATGTTCGTCACCCGGCCCGGCGACCTGGCCGGCGCCGCCGTGCGCGGCCTGGTCGGCGCGGCGCAGGCCGAGCAGCCCGGCCGCTTCACGATCGTCGAGACCGACGACGCCGACGTCCCCTGGCGGGAGGTCGCCGCCGTCGGCGAGCCGCGCGTCCTGGTCCGCGACGGCGCCTTCCTGGTGCCCCGGCTGGCCGCCGCGACGCCCGCCGCCGCGGCCACCCCCGGCTGACGAGCGCCCCCGCGACCCCGCCGCAGCGGCCACCCCGGCCTGACGAGCGCCCCGCGACCGCCACCCCGGCCCGGCCGGGACGGTGCTCGTCACCGGCGGCACCGGCGGCCTCGGCGCGCTGGTCGCCGGGCACCTGGTGCGGCGGCACGGCGTCCGCGACCTCGTCCTGCTCTCGCGGCGCGGCCCTGACGCCCCCGGCGCGCCCGCCCTGACGGCCGAGCTGGAGGCCCTGGGCGCGCACGTCACCGTCCTGGCCTGCGACGTCGCCGACCGCGAGGCCCTGCGCGAGGTCCTGGACGCGACCCCCGGCCTCACCGGCGTCGTGCACACGGCCGGCGTCCTGGACGACGCCCTCGTCCAGGACCTCACCGCCACCCGCCTGGACACCGTCCTCGCCCCGAAGGCGGACGCGGCCTGGCACCTGCACGAGCTGACCCGCGACCGGCCGCTGTCCCTCTTCGTGCTGTTCTCGTCCCTGGCCGGGGTGCTGGGCAACGCCGGGCAGGGCAACTACGCCGCCGCGAACGCCTTCCTCGACGCCCTCGCCGAGCACCGCCACGACCTCGGCCTGCCCGCCGTCTCCATCGCCTGGGGCCTGTGGGACGCCGAGTCCGGCATGACCGGGGCCCTCGGCCACGCCGACCGGGCCAGGCTGGCCCGCGCCGGGATCGCCCCGCTCGACGTCCAGCAGGGCCTCGCCCTGTTCGACGCCGCCCTCACCGCGCCCGACCCGCTCGTCGTCGCCGCCCGCTGGAACACCTCGGGGCTGCGCGCCCGCGCCGCGAACGGCGACCTGCCGCACCTGCTCAAGGGCCTGGTCCGCGCCCCACGCCAGAGCGCCGCCACCGGGCCGCAGGCCGCCGCCCCGGCCGCCGGGCTCGTCGCGCGCCTGTCCGCCCTGCCGCGCGCCGAGGCGCTGCGCGTGCTCACCGAGACCGTGCAGGCTCACGTCGCGACCGTCCTCGCCCACGGCAGCGCCGACGGCGTCGACATCGACCGCCCCTTCAACGAGCTCGGCTTCGACTCCCTCACCGCCGTCGAGCTGCGCAACCGGCTCAACGCCGACACCGGGCTGCGGCTGCCCCCCACGCTCGTCTTCGACCACCCCACCGTCGCCGCGCTCGCCACGCACCTGATCGGCGCGCTCGCCCCGTCTGTGACCCCGTCGACCGCCCCCGAGTCCGCCCCCGAGGACACCCTCCGCGCCGCCCTCGACCGCCTCGACCAGGTGCTCGAACACGCCAACGGCGAGGCCGCCGCCATCCGGCAGCGCGTGGTGCCCCTCCTGCAGAACGCGCTCACCAGGCTCGGCTCCGTCCTCGCGACCGCCGGAGGCGTCATGGACAAGATCGACTCCGCGTCCGACGAGGAGATCTTCGCCCTCATCGACAACGACCTGTGACCCCTGCCCGCCGCCCCACCACAGCGCCCACGACCGCGACCGGAAAGGCTTCCCGATGGGGACCGAGGAAAAGCTCCGCTCCTACCTCAAGCGCGTGACCGTCGAACTGGCTCAGACCCGCCAGCGGCTCGCCGACGTGGAGGAACGCCGCCACGAGCCCGTCGCCGTCGTCGGCATCGCCTGCCGCTACCCCGGCGGCGAGTCGGTCGAGGGCTTCTGGGACCTGCTGCGGCGCGGCGGCAGCGCCGTACGCGAGGTGCCCGCCGCGCGCTGGGACATCGACGCCTACTACGACCCCCGGCCCGGCGTCCCCGGCGGCATGTACACCCGCTACGGCGCGTTCCTCGACGACGTCGCCGGCTGGGACGCCGCCTTCTTCGGCCTGTCGCCCCGCGAGGCGCTGCGCATGGACCCGCACCAGCGGCTCCTGCTGGAGCTCGCCTGGGAGGCCCTGGAGAACGCCGGCCTGTCGCCCACCCGGATGGCGGGCAGCCGCACCGGCGTGCTGGTCGGCTTCATGGACACCCTCCAGTACGGCCGCATCCAGCTCGAACGCCAGGGCGGCGAGGCCGCCTCCGACCCCTACCTCGGGCAGGGCTCCATCCCCAGCGTGGCGGCCGGCCGCATCGCCTACCAGCTCGACCTGGTCGGCCCCACCGTCACCGTGGACACCGCCTGCTCCTCGTCCCTGATCGCCGTCCACCTCGCCGTCGAGAGCCTGCGGCGCGGCGAGTGCGACCTCGCCCTCGCCGGCGGCGCGTCCCTCACCCTGCACCCCACCACCTTCCAGCAGGCCTGCGCCGGGCTCATGATGTGCGCCGACGGGCGGTGCAAGACCTTCGACGAGCAGGCCGACGGCTACGTCATGGGGGAGGGCGGCGGCCTGCTCGTGCTGGAGCCGCTGTCCAAGGCGCTCGCCAACGGCCGCCGCGTCCGCGCCGTGCTGCGCGGCTCCGCCGTCAACCAGGACGGCCGCAGCAACGGCCTCACCGCCCCCAGCAGGCGCGCCCAGGCCGACGTCATCACCCGCGCGCTCGCGGCGGCCCGCGTCTCGCCCGACGAGATCGGCTACGTCGAGGCGCACGGCTCCGGCACCCACCTCGGGGACGCGATCGAGCTGTCGGCCCTGCACGACGTCTTCGGGCGGCGCCCGGCCGGGCGGCCGCTGCGGGTGGGCGCGGTCAAGACCAACATCGGCCACACCCAGGCCGCCGCCGGGGTGGCCGGCGTCATCAAGACCATCCTCATGCTGGAGAACGGGCTCATCCCGCCCAGCCTCAACCTGTCCACCCCGGCCGCCGCCATCCCGGAGGACGGGACCGTCCTGCCCGTCACGGCGGCGGCGCCGCTGGGGGACGTGACGCTCGCCGGCGTCAGCTCCTTCGGCCTGTCCGGCACCAACGCGCACCTCGTCCTCCAGTCCGCCCCCGCCGCCCTCGCCGCCGCCGAGGCCGCGACCACCACCCGAAGCACCACCACCACGAGCACCGCCACGAGCACCACCGGTGCCGCCACCCCCGAGGGGCCGTACGTGCTGCCGGTGTCGGCGGCGGCTCCCGACGCGCTCCGCGAGCAGGCCGGACGCCTGGCCGGCTGGCTGACCGAGCACCCCGGCACCCCCCTCGCCGACCTCGCCCACACCCTCCAGACCGGCCGCGCCCAGCTCGACCACCGCCGCGCCCTCCTCTGCGCCGACCCCGGCGAGGCCGTCCGCCGGCTGCGCGCCCTCGCCGAGGACGGCGGCGGCCACCGCGTCAAGGGCGCCCCCCGCGTCGCCTTCCTCCTCCCCGGCGTCGGCGACCAGTACGCGGGCCTCGGCAGCGACCTGTACGCCCGCGAGCCCGTCTACGCCGAAGCCGTCGACCAGTGCGCCGACCTGGTACGCGCCCGCACCGGCGTCGACCTCCGCCGGCACTTCGCCGCCACCGCCGCCGCTCCCCACGGCGACCTCGCCGCCCTCCTGGGACGCGGCGACGCCCCGGCGGCCCCCGCCGACGACCCGCTCAGCCACGCCGCCGTGGCCCACCCCTTCCTCTTCGCCGCCGAGTACGCCCTGGCCCGCCTCCTCCGCCACTGGGGCCTCACCCCCGACCTGCTCATCGGCTACAGCCTCGGCGAGTACGTCGCCGCCTGCCTGGCCGGCGTCTTCAGCCTGGAGGACGCGCTGCACGTCGTCATCGAGCGCGCCCACCTCATCGCCGCCGTCCCCGCCGGCCGCATGGTCGCCGCGGCGGCCCCCGGCGACCGCGTCCGGGCCGCCCTCGCCGCGGCCGGCGTCGAGGTGGACGTCGCCGCGCTGAACGGTCCGGCCATGACCGTCCTGTCCGGCCTGCCCGCCGAGATCGAGGCCGCGACCGCGCTGCTGACGTCCGACGGCGTCGCCTGCCGTCCCCTGCGCTCCGCGCACGCCTTCCACTCGTCGCTGCTGCAGCCGGCCAGGGAGAAGCTGGTCGCGGTGCTGGAGACGGTCCGGCGCGACCCGCCGGCCGTCACGGTCGTCGCCAACCTCACCGGCCGGCCGCTCACCGCCGAGCAGGCCACCGGCACCTCGTACTGGGCCGACCAGCTCGTCAGCACGGTCCGCTTCGCCGACGGCGTCCGGCACTGCCTGGACCAGGACGTGACCGCCTTCGTCGAGCTGGGGCCGGGGCAGACCCTCGGCGGGCTGGTGCGGCAGAACCTGGCGGGCGGCGAGCCCGCCGCCGTGCTCGGGACGCTGCCGCCGTACTGGACGGCCGGGCCCGGGCCGCGCGACGCCCGCGCCGACGTGCTGGCCGCCTGCGCCGCGCTGTGGGAGCTGGGCGCCGGCGTCGCCTGGGAGCGCACCCGTCCGGCCGGGGGCCGCGTCCTGAGCCTCCCCACGTACCCGTTCCAGCGCACCCGCTTCTGGCCCGACCCCCTGCCCGCCGCCGCTGGGCGCTCCGCGAACGGTACGAGCACCCTCGAGCCGCCCGCCGCCGGGCCGAACACCCCCGACGTGAGCACCGCCGGGTCGGACGCCGCCGGACCGAACACCACCGGGTCGGACGCCGCCGGACCGAGCACCACCGGGGCGAACGCCACCGGGGGGACCGCCGCTGGACTGAGCGCCGCCGCTGAGATGAGCGCCGCCGGGATGGGCGGTGCAGGGCCGAGGGACGCCCAGGCCGCCGACTTCGCCTTCGTGCCGGTCTGGCGGCGTGACGCCGCGTGCCCCGCCGTGCTCCCCGCCGCCCTGACCCTGCCCGGCCCCCTGGTCGTCCTCGCCGACCCCGAGGGGATCGGGGCGGCGCTCGCCGACCTGGCCGCCGCCTCCGGCACCCCCGTCGTCGAGGTGGTCGCCGGGACGACGCCCGAGCCGCGCCGCGACGGCCGCCGGCTGACCGTCGACCCGGCCGTGCCCGCCCACTACGCGGAGGCGTTCGCCGGCCTCCCGCCCGGCCCGGTGCACGTCGTCCACCTGTGGAGCCTCGCCACCACCGCCGCGCTGCCCGGCGACGACGAGCTGCGGGAGGCCATCGGGCTCGGCTTCGACAGCCTCATGCTCGCCCTCCAGGCCCTCGGCGACCGTCCCGCCCGGCTGCTGACCGTGAGCCGGGGCGCGAGCGAGATCCTCGGCGGCGACGTCCCCGCCCCGCACCAGTCGCTGGCGCACGGCCTCGGCCGCGCCGCCCGCCACGAGTACGCCGCCCTCACCTGGAGCGGCGTCGACCTGGACGCCGAGACCGGCTGCGCCGCCACGTCCGCCGCCGCCCAGCTCGCCCTGGAGCTGACGACCCCGCCGCAGGAGGACGCCGCCACCCCCGAGGCCCCCGACCCGCTGACCGGCTGGCGCCGCGGCCGCCGCTGGGCCCGCACCTGGGCCGAGGCCGCCGTCCCGCCGCCCCCGGCCCCCGTCTGGCGGGCGGACGGCGCCTACCTCATCACCGGCGGCACCCGCGGCCTCGGCATGGCCCTCGCCAAGCACCTGGCCCGCGCCGGCGTCCGCCGCCTCGCCCTCCTCGCCCGCACCCCCATCACCCGCCCGACCGCCCCGGCCGACCGCACGCCGGCCGCCATTCCGGCCGCCGTCGCGGAGGCCGCCCCGCCCGCTGCCCCGCCCGCCATCCCGCCCGCCATCCCGCCCGCCATCCCGCCCGCCGTCGCGGAGGCCCCCGCGGGCGAGGGCCTGACGTCCGCCGCGCGGACCCTGCGTGACGTGGCCGAGCTGGAGGCGGCCGGGGTCGAGGTGCTGCTGCTCGCCGCCGACACCGGCGTCCCCGGCGAGTTGCGCGCGGCCCTGCGCCGTGCCCGCGAGCACTTCGGCGCACTCACCGGCGTCATCCACGCCGCCGGCCTCCCCGCCGGCGGGATGCTGCGCCGCCGCACCCCGGCGGAGGCCCGCCGCGTCCTCGCGCCGAAGGTGCTCGCCATGGGCCCCCTCGCCGAGCTGACCGGCCCCGCGACCCCGCCCGGCGAGCGTCCCGAGCTGCTGGTGCTCTACTCCTCGGCCGTCACCGCGTACGGCGGCGTCGGCGAGGCCGACTACTGCGCCGCCAACACCCTCCTCGACGCCTACGGCCAGGCCCTGGCCGCCGCCGCCCCCGCCACCCGGGTCGTGTCCGTCGCCTGGGGGCCCTGGCAGCACGACGTGTGGCAGTCCGAAGGGCTGAAGGCGACCGGCGGCGGCCTGGCCGGGAAGGTCGCGGACTACCGCGCCCGCCACGGCTTCCCCGACGACGCCGGCTGCGCCCTGCTGGACCGCCTCGCCGCCGCCGGGCACGGCAGCGTCCTGGCCGTCCGGCAGCCGCTGCGCGACGTCCTGCGCGCCTGGTCGGCCATGCTCGACCTGGACGACCTCGTCGGCGCGGCCACCGTCGTCCCGCAGGGGCAGCGCTTCCCCCGCCCGCAGCTCCGCACCGACTACGCCGCCCCCCGCACCGAGCCCGAGACCGAGATCGCCGAGCTGTGGGGCGCCTACCTCGGCATCGACCGGGTCGGAGTGCACGACCCGTTCTTCGACCTCGGCGGCAACTCCCTGCTCGGCATGGCCATGGTCCTCGCCCTGGAGAAGGAGCTCGGCCGGCCGGTGCCGCCGGCGCTGCTGTTCGAGCACCCCACCGTCGCCGAGTTCGCGGCGGCCCTGCACGGCGGCGCGGACCAGGAGGAGACGCTCACCACCAGTTCGGCACGGGGGCAGCGGCGGCGCCGGGCCCGTTCCAGCAACCGCAAATGAGGCCGGAAATGAGGACGCTAGACGTGAACGACGACATCGAGAGCCCCGGCAGCGACATCGCGATCGTCGGGATGTCCGGCCGTTTCCCCGGGGCGTCCGACGTCGCCGAGCTCTGGTCGGTCATCCGGGCGGGCCGCTCCGGGATCACCCGCTTCGGCGACGACGAGCTGCGCGCCGCCGGGGTGCCCGAGGACGTGCTGGCCGACCCCGCGTACGTCAAGGCCGCCCCCGTCATCGACGGCGTGGAGCTGTTCGACGCCGCCTTCTTCGGCTTCGGCCCGAAGGAGGCGCAGATCCTCGACCCGCAGCACCGCCTGTTCCTGGAGCACAGCTGGGCGGCGCTGGAGGACGCGGGCTGCGACCCCAAGCGGTTCGACGGCGCGATCGGCGTGTTCGGCGGCTGCGCCCACAGCTCGTACCTGCAGAACAACCTCCTGCCGGGCGGCCTCGCCGCCGTCATGGGCGACCTCGCGCTCGGCCTCGCCAACGACAAGGACTCGCTCACCACCCGCGTCGCGCACGCCCTCGGCCTGTCCGGCCCCAGCTACGGCGTGCAGAGCTACTGCTCCACCTCGCTCGTCGCGGCGTGCGCGGCCGCCACCAGCCTCGCCGGGTTCGAGTGCGACCTCGCGCTCGCCGGCGGCGTCGCCGTCAACGTGCCGCACCGCGTCGGCTACCTCTACCAGCAGGGCGGCATCGCGCCGCCCGACGGGGAGTGCCGCGCCTTCGACGCGGGCGGCCTCGGCGCGCCGCTCGGCAGCGGCGTCGGCGTGGTCGCGCTGCGCCGGCTGGAGGACGCGCTCGCCGACGGCGACCAGATCTACGCCGTCATCCGCGGCTGGGCGGTCAACAACGACGCCGGGCGCAAGGTCGGCTTCACCGCGCCCGGCGTCCAGGGGCAGGCCGCCGTCATGGCCGAGGCGCTGGCCAGCGCCGACCTGACGCCCGCCGACATCGACTACGTCGAGGCGCACGGCACCGGCACCGCGCTCGGCGACGCCGCCGAGCTGGCCGCGTTGCAGCAGGTCTTCCGCGGCCAGTCGCTGCTGCTCGGCTCGGTCAAGACCAACGTCGGCCACCTCGACCGGGCGGCCGGCGTCACCAACCTCATCAAGGCCGCCCTCGCCCTCAGCCACGACGAGATCCCGCCCACGCTCAACCTGGCCGAGCCGAACCCGCAGCTCGCCGCCGGCGAGGCCCGGCTGGAGGTCGTCACCGGCCTGCGGAGCTGGCCGCGCGAGGCGGGCCGGACCCGGCGGGCGGGGGTGAGCGCGTTCGGCATCGGCGGCACCAACGCGCACGTCGTGCTGGAGGAGGCGCCGCTGGTGCCGCGCACCGAGGAGCCCGCCCGGCCCGAGCCGATCATCTGGTCCGCCCGCACGGCCGAGGCCGCCGACGCGATGACCGCCCGCCTCGCCGAGCACCTGGCGGGCGACGGCGCCGGGCAGCGGCTGTCGGACGTGGCGCACACCCTGCAGACCGGCCGCCAGGTGTTCGGGCACCGCCGCCTGCTGGTCGCCGCGACCCCCGCCGAGGCCGCCGCCGCGCTGCGCGGCCCGGCCGTGCTCAGCCGCGCCGAGAGCCGCGCCGACCGTCCCGTGGCCTTCCTCATCGCCGGGACCGGCGAGCAGTACCCGGGCCTGGCCGAGGAGCTGTACCACGCCGAGCCGGTCTTCCGCGACGCCCTGGACCGCTGCCGGGCCGCGCTCCGCCGCCACCTGGACACCGGCGCCGCGGACCCGCTCGCGGAGATGCTCGCCCCCCGCTCCCGTCCCGGGAACGGCGACGGCGACGGCGACGGGGGCGGGGACGGGGGCGGGACCGCGCTCGGGCGGCTGCTCGGCCGCGCGGCCACCCCCGACGCCGCCACCCCGACCGAGATCCTGCAGCCCGCGCTGTTCGCCGTCGAGTACGCCCTGGCCGAGCTGGTGCTGTCCTGGGGCGTCCGCCCCGCCGCGCTGGCCGGCTACAGCCTCGGCGAGTACGTCGCCGCCACCCTCGCCGGCGTGCTGACGCCGGAGGACGCCCTCGCCCTGGTCGCCCACCGCGCCCGCCTCATCGGCGAGCTGCCCGCCGGCGAGATGAGCGCCGTCCCGCTGCCCGCCGCCGACCTCACCGACCGGCTCCGCCGCGCCGGCATCACCGGCGTGGACGTGGGCGCGGTCAGCGGCCCCGACCTCACCGTCCTGTCCGGCGAGCCCGCCGCCATGCGGGCCGCCCGCGAGCTGCTGGCGGCCGAGGCGGTGCCGTGCCGGCCGCTGGCCACCACGCACGCCTTCCACTCCCGCATGATGGAGCCCGCCAGGGACCGGCTCACCGCCTGGATCGCCGCGAACGTCACCCTGCGCGCGCCCGCGATCCCGTACGTGTCGAACGTCACCGGCCAGCTCATCACCGCCGAGCAGGCCACCGACCCGGCGTACTGGGCCGAGCACATGTGCGCGCCGGTGCGCTTCGACGCCGTCCTGGACACGCTGCTCAGGCTGGACGAGGAGGCGGCGCTGCTGGAGCTCGGGCCAGGACGCTCGCTCGGCGCCATGGCCCGCGGCCACCGCGGCTGCCCGCCCGGCCGCTGGCCCCTCGTCGTCGCCACCCTGCCCGGGGCCGACGACCCGCGGGGGGCGCGGGAGGTGCTGGCCGAGGCGGCCGGGCGGCTGTGGCTCTGCGGCGTCCCGGTCGACTGGTCCGGCTACCGGCAGGACCGGCCGGTCGCCAAGGTCGCCCTGCCCACGTACCCGTTCCAGCGCGCCCGCTACTGGATCGACGCCCCCGCCCGCCCCCAGCCCGCCCGCGCCGGGACGTCACCCGCTTCCCACGCCGCAGCCCCGTCCGCGGGCGCGACCGTCTCCCCGCCTGGGGACGCGACCGCCTTCTCGGAAGGAGGGGTGGCGGGGTCCGCGGCCGTCTCCCCGGCGGGAGGGGTGGCGGGGTCTGCGGCCGTTTTGCCGGCCGGGGGGACGGCGGCGGGGTCCGCGGCGCCCGGGGACCCGGTCGTTTCCGCCTCCGGTTCCGCCTACGCACGAGCGGCCGTGCCTGGTGCCGTGCCGGCCGGCGCGTCCGCCGTCGCGCCTCCGCACGTGCGGCTGATGACCCCCCATTGGGTCCCGTCCCCGCTCCCTGCCGTCACCACCGGGTCCCCGGGGACGTGCGTGGTGCTCGCGGGGGAGGCCGCCACCGCCGAGCCGGTGGTGGAGGCTCTGCGCGGCGCGGGCGGGGAGGTCGTGACCGTGCTGCCGGGAGCCGCCTTCGCCGAGACGGCCACCGGCGTCGTCATCGACCCGGGCTCGGCGGCGGACCACGCCGCGCTGGCCCGCCGCCTGCGCGAGGCCGCCGTCGTCCTGGACCTTCGCCTGCTCGACCGCCCCGAGGAGCCCGCACCCGACGGGCGGGACGCGCTGCTGCCCGTCGCCCGCCTGCTGCACGCCTGGGGCGAGGAGGGCGGGGACGCCACCCGCGTCGTCCTGGTCACCAGGGGCGGCCAGGCGGTGCGGGACGGCGAGGCCCCCGAGCCCGGCCAGGCCGCCGCCGCGACCCTCCCGATGGTGGCCAACCAGGAGTACCTCACCCTCGACTGCCGCACCGTGGACCTCGCCCCCGGCGACACCCCGCAGGACGTGGCGGACCTCCTCGCCGCCGAGGCCGGCGGCTCCACCGGCGACGACACGTTCGTCGCCTACCGCGACGGGGCCCGGCTCGTGCGCGCTCACGTCCCGGCCGAGCCGGCGGACGCGCCCGCGCCCGCCGTCCGCGAGGGCGGCACCTACCTGATCACGGGCGGTCTCGGCGACGTCGGCCTGCTCGTGGCCGAGCACCTGGTACGCCAGGGCGCCCGCCGCCTCGTCCTGACCAGCCGCGCCGGCCTGCCCGCCGACCCGGACCACCCGCGTCGCCGCGCCGTCGATCGCCTGAGGGAGGCCGGGGCCGAGGTCCTGACCCCGCGCGTGGACGTCACCGACCCCGCCGCCATGCGCCGGGCCCTCACCGAGGCCCTGACCCCCGGCCCCGCTCCGTCACAAGGGGGGCCGTCGCAAGGGGAGCCGTCGCAAGGGGAGCCGCGGCTGGACGGCGTCGTGCACGCCGCCGCCGAGACCTCTCCCGGCACCTTCCTCCCCCTCCGCGACCTCGACGGGCCCGCCGTGGCCCGGCATTTCGCCGCCAAGGTCACCGGCGCCCTGGTCCTGGAGCGGGTCCTGGCGGAGACGGGGCAGCGGCCCGCGTTCTGCGTGCTGTTCTCCTCCACCTCCGCGCTGCTCGGCGGCATCACGTTCGGCAGCTACGCCGCGGCCAACGCGGCGCTCACCGCGCTCGCCCACCGCAACCCCGGCTGGACGGCGGCGAGCTGGGACACCTGGCAGGTCACCCTCGACCGGCTGGACGGCGGGCTGGGCGCGGCCATGGCCGCGCACGCCATGTCCGCCGGGGAGGCGCTGGCGGCCTTCGACCGGCTGCTGTCCGCCGGCCGGCCGGACGTCGTGGTGGCCGCCGGCGGCCTGGAGGACCGCCTGCCCCGGCGGGCGACGGCCGAGGCGCCCGGGACCCGCGACCGGTTTCCCCGCCCCGAGCTGCCCCAGCCGTACGCCGCGCCGCTCACCCAGGCGGAACGCGACCTGGCCGAGCTCTGGTCGGAGGTGCTCGGCGTCGAGCCGGTCGGCACCCGGGACAACTTCTTCGACCTGGGCGGCAACTCCCTGGTGGCGTTGCAGATGCTGGCGCTGGTGAAGCAGCGGTTCGGGGTGGCGGTGCCGACGGTGGTGCTGTTCGAGGCGCCGACCGTGCACACCTTGGCCGCCGTCCTCGGCGAGCGCGCCGCCCCGCGCCCGCCCGCCCGTGTGACCGAGCCCGCCCCGCGTAGCCCCGAAAGCGCCGGAAACCCCGAAAGCGCCGAGAGCGCCGGAAGCCCCGGTAGCCCCGAGAGCCACGCGGACGCCGACGACCGGCGGATCGCCGTCGTCGGCATGGCCGGCCGGTTCCCCGGCGCGCCCGACGTCGAGACGTTCTGGCGCAACCTGCGCGACGGCGTCGAGTCCATCAGCTTCTTCTCCGAGGACGAGCTCCTGGCCGCCGGCGTGGACCCCGACCAGCTCCGCGACCCCGCCTACGTGCCCGCCCGCCCCGTCCTGGACGACGTGGCCGGCTTCGACGCCGCCTTCTTCGGCATGAGCCCCCGCATGGCCGCCGTCACCGACCCGCAGCAGCGGGCCTTCCTGGAGGTGTGCTGGGAGGCGCTGGAGCAGGCCGGGTACGCCGCGCCGGAGCACCGCGGCCGGGTCGGCGTGTTCGGCGGCGCGAACATCAGCACGTACCTGCTCCGCCAGACGGCCCGCCTGCTCGGCGGCGGCAAGCAGGAGTTCAGCGACTTCGAGGTCATCATGGGCAACGACAAGGACGCCCTGCCCACGACCGTGTCGTACCTGTTCGACCTGCACGGCCCGAGCGTCGCCGTGCAGACCTTCTGCTCCACCTCGCTCGTCGCCGCGCACCTGGCGGTGCAGAGCCTGCGCAACGGCGAGTGCGAGCTGGCGCTGGCCGGCGGCGTGTCCATCCGGGTGCCCGACCGGGTCGGCCACCTGTACGGGCCGGGCGGGCAGGAGTCGCCCGACGGCCACGTGCGCACGTTCGACGCCGAGGCGAGGGGCAGCATGTTCGGCGACGGCGCGGCCGTGGTGCTGCTCAAGCGGCTGCCCGACGCGCTGCGCGACGGCGACCACATCTGGGCCGTGATCCGCGGCTCGGCCATGAACAACGACGGCGCGCTCAAGGTCGGCTACACCGCGCCCAGCGTCGTCGGCCAGGCCCGGGTGATCGCCGACGCGATGGCCGACGCGGGCGTCACCGGCGACGACATCAGCTACGTCGAGGCGCACGGCACCGCGACCGAGCTGGGCGACCCCATCGAGGTGGCGGCCCTGACCCGGGCCTTCGGCCCCACGACCGCCAAGGGCTACTGCCCGATCGGCTCGGTCAAGACCAACGTCGGCCACCTCGACCGGGCGGCCGGGGCCAGCGGCCTGATCAAGACGTCGCTGGCGCTGCGCGAGGGCGTCATCCCGGCGAGCCTGCACTACACCCGCCCGAACCCGGAGATCGACTTCGACGACAGCCCGTTCTACGTCAACACCGAGCTGTCGCCGTGGCGCACCCGTGACGCGCGGCCCCGCATCGCCGGGCTCAACTCGCTCGGCATGGGCGGCACCAACGTCCACATGGTGGTCGAGCAGCCGCCCGGCCGCCCGGCGGGGAGCCCGGCCGAGCACCGGTACCACGTCCTGCCCGTCTCCGCCCGCGGCGCGGCCGCCGCCGACCAGGCCCGCGACCGGCTCGGCCGGCACCTGGCCGGCACGCCCGGCCTGCGGCTCGCGGACGTGGCGTACACGCTGCAGGCCGGGCGCAAGGTCTTCGAGCACCGCCGCGCCGTCGTCGCCGCGAGCACCGCCGCGGCGGCCGAGGCGCTCACCGGCGAGGCGGGGGCGATGAGCCGGGTGGACACCGCCCAGGGCCGCCAGGTCGCCTTCCTGTTCGCCGGCGTCGGCGAGCAGTACCCGGGGCTGGCCGCCGACCTGTACCGCCACGAGCCCGCCTTCCGCGCCGCGCTGGACGAATGCCTCGGCCTGCTCGCCGAGTCCGTCCCCGGCCTGGCCGACCTGCTCGCCGGGGAGCGCGACGGCGGCGGCGCGTCCCTCGCCGCCCTGCTCGGCCGCGAAGGACCCGGCGGCAGGGACGAGGCCGGGAGCGGCGCGGCCGGGAGCGGCGGGCGGGCGGCCGAGCTGGGCCGCACCGAGGTCGTCCAGCCCGCCCTGTTCGCCGTCGAGTACGCCCTGGCCCGCACCCTCATCTCCTGGGGCCTGCGCCCGGCCCTCATGCTCGGCTACAGCCTCGGCGAGTACGTCGCCGCCACCCTGGCCGGCGTCCTGTCGCTGAAGGACGCCCTGGCCCTGGTCACCCACCGGGCCCGGCTCATCGCCGAGCTGCCGCCGGGCGCGATGCTGGCCGTGTCGCTGCCCGCCGACGCGCTGCGCCGCCGCTTCAAGCTGGACGCGCGCGGCCTGGACGTGGCGGCGCTCAACGGCCCCCAGGTCACCGTCGTGGCCGGCCCGCCCGACGCCGTCACCGGCCTCGCCGGTGACCTGCGCGCGGCCGGCGTCCCCTGCCGCCCGCTGGAGACCACGCACGCCTTCCACTCCCGCATGCTGGAGCCCCTGGCCGCCGAGCTGACGAGCTGGGTCGAGGCCAACGTCCGGCTCAACCCGCCCGCCCTGCCGTACGTGTCGAACGTGACCGGCGGCCTCGCCGACGCCGGGCTCGTCTGCGACCCCGGCTACTGGGCCCGCCACATGTGCGGCACGGTCCGCTTCGCCGACGGCGTGGACCGCCTGCTCGCCGACCCCGGCCTCGCCCTGGTGGAGATCGGCCCCGGCCAGTCGCTCGGCGCGCTCGCGCGCGGCGCGGGCTGCCCGCCCGAGCGCTGGCCGCTGATCACCGCGACGCTGCCCGCCGCGAGCGACCCCCGCCCCGGCGACCAGGTGCTCGCCGACTGCCTGGCCCGGCTGTGGCTGTGCGGCGTCACCCTCGACTGGGACGCCTACCACGGCAGGACCGCGGGCGCCGACCCGGCCGCGCTGCCCGGCCGCGTCCCGCTGCCCACCTACCCCTTCCAGCGGGAGCGCCACTGGCTGGAGCCGCCCAGGCCGGGCCAGGTGGTCGCGGCCGAGCCCGACGACCTGTTCGAGGCGATCACCAGCCTGCCCAAGCTGCCCGAGGACCGCTGGCTGCACCTGCCGGTGTGGCGGCAGAGCGCCCCGCCCGCGCCCGCCCCGGACGACGGCGCCCCGTGGCTGGTCCTCACCCGCGACGGCCGCGCCGACGCCGCCGCCGACCGGCTGCGCGCCACCGGCGCCCGGGTCGTCGCGGTCCGGCCGGGCGAGGCCTACCGGGCCGGGCCCGACGGCTACACCGTCCGGCCCGGCGACGCCGCCGACCTGCGCGCCCTGCTGCGCGACCTGCGCGCCGCCGGCCACCCCCTCACCAGGGCGCTGCACCTGTGGACGCTGGAGCCGTCGCCGGACGCCACCGCGCTCGGCCTGCACACCCTCGTCGCGCTGGCCAGGGCCGCGGGCGAGGCGGGCGTCACCGAGTGGACGCTCGACGTCGCCGTCTCCGGCACCCAGGAGGTGACCGGCGGCGACGCCGTCCACCCCGAGCTGGCCACGCTGACCGGCCCCTGCCTGGTGATCCCGCTGGAGTACCCCAAGGTCGCCACCCGCCTGATCGACCTGCCCGCCGGCCCGGCGGACGCCGACCTGGCCGCGCTGGCCGCCGAGCTGTCCCGCCCCCGCGCCGACCGGGTCGTGGCGCTGCGCCGCGGCCGCCGCTGGCTGCCCGGCTACGAGAGCCTCGACCCCGGGCCCGCCGAGCCGGACCCGTTCCGCGAGGACGGCGTCTACCTGATCACCGGCGGCCTCGGCGGCGTCGCGCTCGGGCTGGCCGGCCGGCTGGCCCGCGAGCACCGCGCCCGGCTGGTCCTGCTGGCCAGGAACGGCCTGCCGCCCCGCGAGGAGTGGCCCGCCGTCCTCGCCGGCGACGGCGACGAGACGACCCGGCGGCGCGTCCGCCAGGTGTCCGAGCTGGTCGAGCTGGGCGCCCAGGTGGAGATCGTCACCGGCGACGCGGCCGACCCCGACGACGTGCGCCGCGCGGTCGGGACCGCGCTGGAGCGCTTCGGCGCGCTGCACGGCGTGCTGCACGCGGCCGGCGTCCCCGGCATGGGGCTCATGCAGTTCAAACGGCCCGAGGAGCTGGAGCAGGTCCTCGCCCCCAAGGTGGCCGGCACGCTCGCCCTGGCCGAGGCGCTGCGCCTCGGCGAGCCCGGCGAGATCGAGCTGGACTTCCTCGTCCTGTTCTCCTCCATCACCTCCGCCACCGGCGGCGGCCCCGGCCAGGTCGACTACTGCGCCGCCAACGCCTTCCTCGACACCTACGCCGCCAAGCTCGCCGCCACCGGCCGCCGCGTCGTCGCCGTGGACTGGGGCGAGTGGACGTGGAACGCCTGGGAGGCCGGCCTCGACGGCTACGACGAGGCGCTGCGCGCGTTCTTCAAGCAGAACCGCTCCAGGATCGGCATCGGCTTCCCCGACGGCTGGCGCGCCCTGCGCCGCGCCCTCGCCGCCGGCGAGCCGCGCGTCGTGGTCTCCACCCAGGACTTCGCCACCCTCGTCCGCGGCAGCGCCAGGTTCACCCTGGAGGCCGTCACCGCGCCCGCCGGCGGCGCGGCCGGCGAGTCGCACCCCAGGCCCGAGCTGGTCACCGCCTACCAGGAGCCGGCCGGCCCCGAGGAGGAGGCCATCGCGGCGATCTGGCGCGAGTCGCTGCGGCTCGACCGGGTCGGCGCGCTCGACAACTTCTTCGAGCTCGGCGGCAACTCCCTGCTCGGCGTCGCGATCGTCGCCGCCGTGCGGAACGCGTTCGACCTGGACGAGCTGCCCCCGCACATCCTCTACGAGGCCCCGACCGTGGCCGCGCTCAGCCGGACCGTCGAGGCGCTGCGGGAGGGCTCCGCGCCCGCCCTGGCCGGCGCCGACGGCGGCAGCCAGGTGCGCGCCCAGCTGCGCCGCAGCGGCCTCGAAGCCTCCGCCGCCCGCCGACGCGGACGGCACCCCCAGGAAACGACCCGATAGCGAACGAGTGAACGGAGCGGACATGACCGTGATCGGAGTCATCGGCGCCGGCGTGATGGGCGTCGGCGTCGCGCAGAACCTCGCCTCGACCGGCCACGACGTGGTGCTGGTCGACAAGGACGAGCAGATCCTCGCCGACGCGCTGGGCACCATCGCCCGCAACGCGCGGATGAGCCGGCTCATGGGCGGCCCCGCCCTCGACCCGGACGAGGTGCTGGCCAGGATCACCACCTCGGTCGGCGTCGGCGGCGCCGCCAAGTGCGACCTCATCATCGAGAACGTGACGGAGAACTGGGACGTCAAGCGGGAGGTCTACCAGGCGCTGGACGCCGCCTGCGGCCCCGACACCGTCTTCGTCGTCAACACCTCCGCCATCCCCATCACCAAGGTCGCCGCCGTCACCGGCCGCCCCGACAAGGTGATCGGCGTGCACTTCATGAACCCGGTGCCCGCCAAGCCCGCCGTGGAGCTGATCCCCGGCTTCCACACCTCGCCGGGCACCGTCCAGCGCACCCGCGACCTGCTGACCGCGATGGGCAAGAAGTCGGTGGACGTCAAGGACTCCTGCGGCTTCATCTCCAACCGCGTCCTCATGCTCACCGTCAACGAGGCCGCCTACCTCGTGCACGAGGGCGTCGCCGACGCCGAGTCGGTCGACGAGGTCTTCCGCAGCTGCTTCGGCCACCCCATGGGCCCGCTGGAGACGGCCGACCTCATCGGCGTCGACACGATCCTCTACAGCGTCGAGGTGCTCTACGAGCACTACGCCGACAGCAAGTACCGCCCCTGCCCGCTGCTCAAGCAGATGACGGACGCGGGCCTGCACGGCCGCAAGTCGGGCCGCGGCTTCTACACCTACAGCACCGCCAACTGAACGCACACCAGCCAACTGAACGCACAGAAGGAGTCATCGCACATGTCGAACACCGCCAAGGAGCAGATCCTCGACTTCGTCCGCGGCCGGTACCCGCAGGCGGAGATCGACGAGACGCAGGACATCTTTGCGCTCGGCTTCGTCAACTCGCTGTTCGCGATGGAGCTGGTGATGTTCGTGGAGAAGACGTTCGGCGTCACCATCCCCAACGAGGAGCTGAAGATCGACAACTTCCGCACCGCCAACGCCATGGCCGAGCTGGTGGCCAGGCTCTCGCCGACGCTGGCCGTCGCGTGACGCTCATCGCCACGGCGCCGCCCCGGGTCGTCGACCGGCGCTCGGCCCGGGCGTTCGTCGACACCCACGTCGTGCCGTACGCCGACGACTACGACAGGAGCGGCCGGGTCCCCGAGGACCTGCTGCGGCAGGTCGCCGCGGCGGGCCTCTGGGCGCCGTTCCTGCCCCCGGAGTCGGGCGGGGCCGGGATGGACCTGGTCACGCTCGGCGAGGTGCACGAGGAGGTGGGCCGCGGCTGCTCCTCGCTGCGCAGCCTGCTGACCGTGCACACCATGGTGGCCTGGACCGTGCAGCGGTGGGGCACCCCGGCGCAGCGCGAGCGCTGGGCCCCCGCCCTCGCCGCCGGCGACGCGCTCGGCGCGTTCTGCCTGTCGGAGCCGGGCGCGGGCAGCGACACCGCGGGCATCACCACGACCGCAGCCGCGCGCGGCGACGGCTGGGTGCTCAACGGGGTCAAGAAGTGGACCACGGGAGGCCAGCGGGCGGACCTGTTCCTGGTGTTCGCCCGCACCGCCACCAGCATCGGCGCGTTCCTCGTGCCGCGTGAGGCGCCCGGCGTCGAGGTGCGGCCGATCGACGACATGCTGGGCACCCGGGCGTCCATGCTGGCCGAGATCTCCTTCAGGGACGTCGCGCTCGGCCCCGACGCGCTGCTCGGCCCGAGCGGCTTCACCGCCGGCATGGTGCTCACCGGCACCCTCGACCTCGGCCGCTACAGCGTGGCGGCCGGCTCGGTCGGCATCGTGCAGGCGTGCCTGGAGGCGTCGGCCGCGTACGCCGCCGAGCGCCGCGTCGGCGGCAAGGCCCTCGCCGAGCTGCCGCTCATCCAGGCCAAGCTGTCCGACATGGTGACCGACGCGCGGGCCGCGCGGCTGCTGCTGGCCGAGGCCGGCCGGCTCAAGGACGCCGGCGAGTCGGGCACCCTCATGGCCACCTGGATCGCGAAGTACTTCGCCTCCACGGCCGCGGTCCGGCACGCCGCCGAGGCCGTGCAGATCCACGGCGCGAACGGGTGCAGCCCGGACTACCCGGTCGCCCGGCTGTACCGGGACGCCAAGGTCATGGAGATCATCGAGGGCAGCAACGAGATCCAGCGGATCACCATCGCCGGCCAGGCGGAACGGGAGACGACCTCATGAGCGTGACCACCGAACGGCCCGGCGCCCTCGTCCTGCCCGAGAAGCCCAGGCGGGGCCGCGTCAAGTGCGTCGTCTGGGACCTCGACAACACCCTGTGGGACGGGGTGCTGCTGGAGGACGGCGAGGTGCGGGTACGCCCCGAGGTGGTCGAGCGCATCCACGAGCTCGACCGCATGGGCGTGCTGCACTCCATCGCGAGCAAGAACGACCGCGAGGCCGCCATGGAACGCCTGGCCGCGCTCGGCCTCACCGAGATGTTCCTCTACCCGCAGATCAACTGGAACGCCAAGTCCGACTCCATCAAGGCCATCGCCAAGGCCCTCAACCTCGGCGTGGACGCCTTCGCCTTCGTCGACGACCAGGAGTTCGAACGCGCCGAGGTGGCGCACGAGCTGCCCGAGGTCATCTGCGTCGACGTGCTGGAGCTGGAGGAGGCGCTGGCCAGGCCGGAGTTCCGGCCGCGCTTCGTCACCGACGAGTCGGCGCGGCGGCGCGAGATGTACCGGGGGCAGCTCGCCCGTGACGAGCTGGAGGGCACGTTCGTCGGCACCAACGAGGAGTTCCTGGCCGGGCTGGAGATGGAGTTCACCATCGCGCCCGCCCGCCGGGAGGACCTGCAGCGGGCCGAGGAGCTGACCGTCCGCACCAACCAGCTCAACTCCACCGGCCGCACCTACTCCTACGACGAGCTGGACGCCCTCCGGGAGTCGCCCGACCACCTGCTGCTGGTCGCCTCGCTCACCGACCGGTTCGGCAGCTACGGCAAGATCGGGCTGGCCCTGGTGGAGAAGGGGCCGGACGCCTGGTGGCTGCGCATGATGCTGATGTCGTGCCGGGTCATGTCGCGCGGCGTCGGCATGGTGCTGCTCAACCACCTGCTGCGCCTGGCCGCCGCCGAGGGCGTCGCGCTGCGCGCCGACTTCGTCGAGACCGGGCGCAACCGGATGATGCAGATCACCTACGCCTTCGCCGGCTTCCGCGAGATCCAGCGGGACGGCGCCGCCGTGGTGCTGGAGGCGGACCTGGAGGCGGTGCAGCCGCCGCCGCCCTACGTGCGGCTGGAGATCGGGACATGAGCGTGCTCACCGGCGACGACGTGCTGGCGCGGTGGCTGCCGTTCCGCGCCCTCACCGGGGCCGAGCCCGGCGCGCTGCCGCTGTACTGCCTGCCGCACGCCGGGGGCGCGGCCTCGGCCTTCCGCGCCTGGCAGGGCAAGGTGCCCGGCGTGGCCGTCCAGCCGGTCCAGCCGCCCGGCCGGGAGTCCCGGCACCGGGAGCCGCCCTACCGGCGGATGGCGCCGCTGGTGTCCGACCTGGCCGACGCCGTCCTCACCGACGTCGAGACGGCCGCCGCCGGCCGCCGCTACGCCCTGTACGGGCACAGCCTCGGCGCGATCGTGGCGTTCGAGCTGGTCCGCGAGATCCGGCGGCGCGGCGGGCCGCAGCCCGTCCACCTGTTCGTCTCCGGCTCCGACGCGCCCCACCTCACCTACGAGGACGGGCCGCCGGTCGGGCAGATGGGCAGGGAACAGGTCGTCGAGCTGCTGCGCACGCTCGGCGGCACCCCCGAGTGGCTGCTCGCCGACCAGGAGGCCCTCGCCATGATCCTGCCGGCGGTGCAGGCCGACTTCACCGTGAAGGAGACCTACGAGTACGAGGCGGAGCCGCCGCTGGAGGTGCCGGTCACGGCGCTGCCCAGCAACGCCGACCCGCGGGTGGCGTTCGCCAAGGTGGCCGGATGGCGGGCGCTCACCACCGGGCCGTTCGACCTGCACCCGTTCGAGGGCGGGCACTTCGCCGTCTTCGAGCAGGCCGCGCGGACCCAGGGGATCGTCGCGGAGGCGCTGCGGCCGTGGGCATGACCGGACCCGCGGCCCCGCCGCCCCGCCCGGCGGCGGTCCCCGCGGGTCCCCCCACCCCCACCCCACCAACCCTCACCCCCACCCCGGCTCCCGGCCCGGCCCCGACGCCCTCCCCAACCCCGACGCCCACCCCGGCCCCCGCTCGTGCGCCCGTCACCTCGCGCCCGCTGCCTGCGCCTGCGCGGTCTGCGCCGGCGCCGGGTGCGGGGTCCTTCGCGCTGCGCCGGCTTGCCTCGGGTGTGCGGTCAACGGGAGCGCGTCCGCTGGGTGTGCGGGTTTCGGTGCTGCCGTCGTCGGTGGTGGGCGTGCGGTCTTTCGTCCTGCGTCGATCCCGCGCGGGGGAGCGGCCTCCCGCCTCGCGCCCGCTGCCGGTGGGCGCGCGGCCCTTCGTCGTGCGCCGGCTGGGGGCGGGCATCGGGTCGCGCGCCCCGCGCCCGTCGCCGGTGGGCGGGCGGGGGTCCTTCCCGGCCTTGCCCGAGGTGCGGGTGTGGAAGGTGTTCCTGGACGGGCCCCGGTGGCAGGGCGGGTGGGAGTGGTTGTCCGGGCGGGAACGGGAGCGAGCGCTGGCGCTGGCGGGCGAGCTGGACCGGCGCCGGTACGTGGCCGCCCACGCCGCCCTGCGGGCGGTGCTGGGCCGCGTCTGCGGCCTCCCCCCGCACGAGGTGCGCCTCGCCACGGACGACGCCGGCCGCCCCTGCCTGCATCCCGGCACGCACGACCACCTCCCCGGCGGCCTCGTCGACTTCAACCTGTCGCACTCCGACTCCTGGGCCCTGATCGCGCTCGCGCCCCCGGGCGTCCGCGCCGGCGTGGACGTCGAGCGGATCCGCGCCGACCTCGACCCCCTGGCCATGGCCGACCGCCTGTACCAGCCGGAGGAGGCCGCCCGTCTGCGCGCCGCCGCCCCCGCCGCCGCCCTGACGGGCTACTTCCGCCTGTGGACCGCCAAGGAGGCGTTCGTCAAGGCGACCGGCGCCGGCCTGGCGGGCCTGTCCGCCGTCCGCGTCGCCGACCACGGGCACGACGAAGGGAGCGCGGCCTCCACCGGCCCGCGCTCCCTCCATGGTCCCGTCCGCTGGCTCCGGGTCGCCCCCGGCTACGCCGCCGCGCTGGTCACGATCGTTTCGACACCGGCACCACGTACCGGCTGAACACCAGGTCGCGCAGCACGTCGTCGCCGCCCTCCACGATGGACACGTACCGCATGTCCCGCAGCAGCTTGCCGATCACCGACTCGTGCGTGTACCCGAGGCCGCCGAACATCTCCGACGCCGCCGAGGCGATCTGCCAGCCCGTCTGCCCGCAGAACATCTTGGTGGTCAGCGCCTGCTTGAGCGTCCCCACGCGCAGGAACTCCTCGCCCGCGTCCGGCCGGGAGGCGATCTCGTCGTAGGCGCGCGCCGCCGCCAGGCACTGGTTGGCCATGACCTCGATCTGCATCTCGAACTGCCCGAGCCGCCCCGCGAAGACCGCGTTGGCGGTCAGCGGCGCGCCCTTGACCGACTTGGACTTGGCGTACTCCATGCACACGTCCCTGATCCGGCGGGCGATGCCGAGCGCGGTGGCGGCGATGAGGATGCGGCTGGCGTTCAGGCCGACCTCCAGCAGGCGCAGGCCGTTGCCGCGCAGCACGTTCCCGGCCGGGACGCGCACGCCGGACAGCGACACCTGGTACGTCGCCGACGAGCGCAGCCCGATCACGTCCCACCGTTTCTCCACGGCGACGCCCGGCGTGTCGCGCGGCACCAGGACGGCCAGGTAGCCGGCCGGGTCGTCCTCGGCGCGCGCGATCACCACGACGAACCGCGCGAAGTCGGTGTCGGTGGAGAACGCCTTGCGCCCGTCCAGGACGATGTCGCCGCCGTCGCGCCGGGCGGTGGTGGAGATGCGGGCCAGCTCGCTGCCGGCCGCGTGCTCGCTGCCGAGCGTCGCGGCGAAGCCGTGCTCCGCGACGAGCGGCCCGAGGTGGCGCTCCTTGAGCGCCGCCTCGCCGTACCAGGTGACCATGCTGGTGGCCAGCACCGGGATGAACAGGGTGAAGGCGACGCCGGCGTCGGCGTAGGCCAGCTCGGCGGAGATCCTGACGCTCTCCTCCAGCCCCATGCCGAGCCCGCCGAACTCCTTCGGCATCCACCAGTTGGCCAGGCCCGTCTCGGCGAAGCGCCGGTAGAGCGGCAGCGGCGCCTCGGCCAGCGAGTCCAGGTAGGGCTCCTTGCCCAGCAGCTCGCGCCGGGCGAAGCCCTGCACGGTCCGCAGGTAGTCGGGCTGCTTCATCAGCTCTCACCGCCGCTGACGTCGTCGTCGCGGTCGTCGAGCAGCTCGGCGAGCTGGCGCACCGTCGGGCACTCCAGCAGGCCGGTGACCGGCACCGACGCGGCGAGGTTGCGCCGGATCCTGGTGGTCAGCTCGATCGCCAGCAGCGAGTGGCCGCCGAGCTCGAAGAAGTTGTCCAGCGCCCCGATGGGGTCGATGCCGAGCACCCGCGACCAGATGTCGGCGAGCGCCGCCTCGGTGCCGGGGCGCGGCTCGACGTACGGGTTGTTCAGCTCGGGACGCGGATGGCGTTCGCGGTCGTCGAAGTCGTCGTCGCCCTCGTGCAGGTCGCCGGTGACCCACTGCGCGAGCCTGGCCTCCAGCGACCCGGTGGAGATCACCAGGTGGCCGACCCGGTCGGCGGCCGACAGCGCCCGTTCGAGCACGTCGATGCCCTCGGCCGGGGTCATCGCGTAGTCCACGACCGCGCCGCTGTGGCCGGCGACCCGGTCGGGGTCGATGTTCCAGGTGTCCCAGTCGACGGTCACCCAGCGGCCGGCGCCCTCGGCGCGGGCGGTCCGCACGTACGCGTCCAGCGCCGCGTTGGCGGCCGCGTACGGGCCGAGCGTCATGCCGCCGAGCACCGCCGCGATCGACGACAACGTGATGCGCCGGTCGGCGGCGTGCTCGCCGAGCACCTTCTGCAGCACGTGGAAGCCGGTCACCTTGGCGGCCAGGTGCGCCTCGCACTGCGGCCGGTCCATCAGGTGCGCGAAGTTGAAGTAGGCGCCGTCCTGGACGCCGGCGCCGTGCACGACGACGTCGATGCCGCCGAACCGCTCGACCGCGGCCTCGACGACGGCGCGCATGGCGTCCTCGTCGGCGACGTCGGCCGACAGGGCGAGCACGCTCGCGCCCCGGCGTTCCAGGTCCAGGATGCTGGCGACGTGCCGGGCGGCGCGCTCGCCGCCGGGCGGGGGCGCGGCCAGCCAGGCGTCCCACTCGGCGCGGGGCGGCAGCGGGGAGCGCGCGGTGAGGACCAGACGGGCCCCGTACCGGTCGGCCAGGTGGCGGGCGAGGACCAGGCCGACGTCGCCGAGCCCGCCGGTGACGAGCACGGTGTCGCCGTCGCGGAAGGGCGGCTCGGCCGGCTCCGGCACCGGATAGGGCGCGTAGTGGCGCAGCCACGTCTCGTCGCCGCGCACCGCCATCGGCCCCTCGTGCGGGCAGACGGCGGCGGCCAGCACCCGGGTGGCCAGGGCGTCGGCGGCGGCGGGGCCGGCGGCGGCGTCCAGGTCGAGGTGGCGGCAGCGCAGCCGCGGGTTCTCCTGCTGCAGGCTGGGCGCGAGCGCGGCGAGCGTGGCGTGCTCGGGGTGGCGCAGGTCGGGGCCGGCCACGCTCACGGCCTGCGGCGTGAGCAGCACCAGCTCGGCCCGCGGCGCGGCGCCGGTGTTGTCCACCAGCTCCCTCGCCAGGGCCAGCGCGGAGTAGAAGCCGTCGTGCTGGGCGGCGGCGAAGTGCTCCACGGGGTCGGCGCCGGGCGCGGGCGGCGCGGCGGCCAGGCTGAGGCCGTGCACGATCGCCCGGGGCATCGCGACCAGCGAGTACATCAGCTCGGCCACGTCGTCGGGCTTGCCCGCCCGGATCGTGAAGTCGCCGCTGTCCTGCTGCGCGAACCGGTCGCCGTACCGCACCGCGGTCACCTCGGCGCCGGCCCGGCCGAGCCGCCTCACCAGCGCCTCGCCGCGCTCGTCGGCCGTGAGCACCAGCCACGGCCCGGCCTCGCGCAGCCGCTCGTCCAGGCCGGCGACGGGCAGCGGCCGCTGCCGCCAGCTCGGCAGGTGCGTCCACCGGTCGCGGTCGTAGGTCTTGCCCTCGCCGGCCTGCGCCGCGGCCTGCGCGGGCGCGGCCTTCACCCAGAAGCGGCGCCGCTGGAACGGGTACGTCGGCAGCTCGACCCGGCGGCCCAGGCCGCCGTGCAGCGCGGCCCAGTCGGGCGAGGCGCCCGCCAGCCACAGCCGCGCCACGGTCGCGAGCAGCCAGGCGGCGGCCGTCGTGCCGTCCTCGGGGGCCACCACGACCTCCTCGGCCGGTGTCCCCTCGTCCCGGACGACGGGGACGCCGAGCCCGCCGAGCGCGTCGGCCAGCGCGCCGAGCGCCGCCTCGCGGGAAGAGCCGGCGGGCGCGGGCCCGTGCCGCAGCACCGCCTCGACCGCCGCGTGCAGCTCCCACCACCAGCCGGACGGCGGCTCCGCCGCGGGCGCCACGAGCCGGACCTTGGGGTTGCGCCGCTGGGTCCGGCCGCCGATCCACCGCTCCGGGTCGCCGAGCGCCGCCACGGCGTCCTCGCGGTCCCGGACGACGACCGCCCGGCGCACCGCGAACCCGCCGCGCGACACCTGGAGCGTGAACGCCACGTCCGCCAGGTCGTCGCGCCCGTCCTCGGCCAGGTGGGCGCGCAGCCGCTCGGTCACCTCGCCGAGCGCCTGCTCGTCGGCGGCGGAGAAGGTCAGCAGGTGCGGCCCGGGCCGCGCCGGGCGGGCCGGGCGCGGCGGCGCCTGCTCCAGCACGACGTGCGCGTTCGTGCCGCCGAGCCCGAACGAGCTCACGCCGGCCCGGCGCGGGCCCGCGCCTCCGGCCAGTGCCGGTCCTCGGTCAGCACGGTGAAGCGGTCCTGCGCGGAGGCGAGCGCCGGGTTCGGCGTCCCGTAGTCCGGCACGGCCGGCAGCACCTCGTGCTTGAGCGCCATCGCCGCCCGCATCAGCCCGGTCACGCCGGAGGCCCGGTCGAGGTGGCCGAGGCTCGGCTTGAGCGAGCCCAGCACGCACGGCGTGTCGCGCGGCGTGGCGAACACCCGGTTCATGGCGGCCAGCTCGATCGAGTCGCCCAGCATGGTGCCGGTCGCGTGGCACTCGACGTAGCCGACGGTGTCCGGCTTGACCCCGGCCACGCCGAGCGCCGACTCGATGACGTCGGCCTGGCCGTCCACGCCGGGCGCGGTGTAGCCGGCGCGCAGCCGGCCGTCGTTGTTGGCGGCCGAGCCGAGGATCACCGCGTGGATGACGTCGCCGTCCTGCAGCGCGTCCGCCATGCGCTTGAGCGCCACGACGCCCGCGCCGCTGCCCATCACCGTGCCGGCGGCCTCGGCGTCGAAGCTGCGCACCCGGCCGTCGGGCGACATGATGCCGCCCTGCTCGTACAGGTAGCCGGCGGGCTGGGGGAGCGGGGTGAACGCGCCGCCCGCCAGCGCCACGTCGCACTCGTACGTCAGCAGGCTCTGGCAGGCCAGGTGCACCGCGACCAGCGACGTCGAGCAGAACGTCTGCACCGACACGGCCGGCCCGCGCAGCCCCAGCTTGTACGACACCAGCGAGGCGAGGGAGTCCCGCTCGTTGCCCACGGCCATGAGCAGCGCCCCGCCCGGCTGGGTCTGCAGGTGCTGCAGGTTCTGCACGATGTAGTCGGGGAACCCGCACCCGCCGAACACCGCGACTTGCCCCGGCACGTCGGTCGGGCAGTAGCCGGCCGCCTCCAGCGCCTCCCACGAGCACTCCAGGAACAGCCGGTGCTGCGGGTCCATGGTCTCGGCCTCGCGCGGGTTGATGCCGAAGACGGTCGCGTCGAAGCGGTCGAGGTCGTCCAGCGGGCCGCCGACGCGCACGTAGCGGGGGTCGGCCAGCCGGCCGGGGTCTACCCCGGCCTCGCGCAGCTCCTCCTCGGTGATCATCCGCAGGCCCTTGGTGCCGGCGACCAGGTTCTCCCACAACTCGGCGACGCTGCGGGCGCCGGGGAAGCGCCCCGACATCCCGACCAGCGCGACCGCTGAGTCGTAGTCGGTCCCGGTCGCCTCCATCCCTGTCACGTCGGTTCCGGTCAAGACGTCCTCCCGCTTCTGAGCATGTTCCGCCGCTGGGCGATGCGGGACCGCTGCTGGTCCCGGTCCTGGCTCGGCTGCTCGCCCGCCTCCTGGCCGGCGCGCGCGGCCTCGGCGAGCGAGGCGATCGTGGGCGCCTGGTAGAGGATGTGCGGCGGCAGGTAGGACAGCCCCAGCGCCCGCCTGACGTCGGCGATGATCTCCATGCCGAGCAGCGAGTTGCCGCCCAGCTCGAAGAAGTTGTCGTGCACGCCCACCTGCTCCAGGCCCAGCGCCTCCGACCACACGCCGGCGATGGTCTCCTCCGTCTCCGACTGCGGCTCGACGTAGGCGGTGGACAGGTCCGGGCGCGGATGCCGGCCGAACGCGTCGCGGATCTTCTTCACCGTCGCCTGGTGGCTCTCGATGGACGACTTGCGGCTCATCGCGACCAGCGGCGCGAAGTCCTGCGTGGAGGCCACCACGTGCCGCTCGCCGCTGGCCAGCGCCCGCAGCAGCGTCTGCCAGCCCTGGTCGAAGGTGAGGCCGAAGTTCTCCCGGTACCAGGCGAAGTACTGCTTGGAGCCCTCGTCGTAGTTCTCCAGGCCCTCGGTCCAGCCGTTCCACGTCCACTCGCACCAGTCGACCGAGACGACCGCCGTGCCGGGCAGGGCGCCGGCGAGGGCGAAGGCGTCGAGGAAGGCGTTGGCCGCGCAGTAGTCGACCTGGCCGGCGCCGCCGCCGGTGGCCGAGGTGGTGGAGGAGTACAGCGCCAGGAAGTCCACCGGCCGCCCGCGCAGCGCCTCGGCCAGCGCGAGCGTGCCCATGACCTTCGGCGCGAGCACCCGGTCCATGTCGGCGACGGTCTTGAACTGCATGAGCCCGACGGCCGGCACGCCGGCGCAGTGCAGCACGCCGTTCAGCTCGCCGAAGCGCTCGATCGCGGCGTCCACCGCGCGGCGGGCGTCCTCGGGGCGGGAGACGTCGCCGGCGACGGTGACGACCTCGGCGCCCGCCGCCTCCAGCCGCCGCAGCCCCTCCAGCCGCCGCCGCACCTCGGGCACGGCGCTGTCGGAGGCGAGGATCGCGCCCCACTGCTCGCGGGGCGGCACGGGTGTCCGGCCGAGCAGCACCAGCCGCGCCTGGTACTGCCCGGCCAGCCGCTCGGCCATCGCGAGCCCGATGCCGCCCAGGCCGCCGGTCACCAGGTAGACGCCGCCACGGCGCACCTCGGCGGCGGGCGGGCGGGCCTCGATGACGGCCGCGTCCAGGACCTCGTAGTCGGGGATCCAGCGTTGCCCGCCGCGCAGCCCGACCACCTGGTCGGCGGGGTCGGCGCGCAGCTCGGCGAGCAGCGCGTCCCCGCTGCCGGGGTCCCCGCCGCCCCGGTCCACGTCGATCAGCCGCGTCCTGACCTTGGGGTACTCGACGGGGATGAGCCGGGTCGGGCCGAGCAGCGTGCCGAGCGCCGGACGCACCCGGTCGCCGGGCAGCACCCGCTGGCCGCCGGAGGTGACGATGTCGAGGGTCCAGCCGCCGAGGCCCAGGTCGCCGGCCGCGCGGGCGAGGGCGACCAGGGTGTGCAGGCCGCGTTGCAGGCTCTCCTCGATCGGCGTGCCGTCCGGCTCGTCGCCGGCCGACCACAGATGGACGACCCGCTCGGGCTCCCAGCCGCGCCCGGCCAGGTCGCGGAGCGCGGCGAGGGCGTCCTCAGGGGAGCCGGGCCGCACGGTCAGGCCGTCAGGGCCGCTGGAGAACCGCTCGCCGGGCCGCACCAGCACCACGTCCCCGCCGGTGCGCGCGAGGTGGGCCAGCAGGGGAGCGGCCAGCGCGTCGTCGGTGTAGACCAGCCAGCGGCCGGCCTCCTCCTCGCGCGGCGGGCGCAGCGTGGTCTGCTTCCACACCGGGGTGTGGATCCAGCGGGTGTCGGGCAGCCGCGGGTAGGCCTTGGCGATGCTCGTCGGGTCGCTCTCGTCGAAGGCGGGGGCCGCGCCGCGGGCCGCGCTCTGGTCGATGTCGAGCCAGTAGTCCTGGTGCTCGAACGGGTACGTCGGCAGCGGCACCCGGCCCGGCCGCCAGCGCTCGGCACCCGATCCGCCGGGGGACTCGTCCTCGTGCAGGGCGGCCCAGTCCACCGGCACGCCGGTCAGCCACAGGCGGGCGACGGCGGTCGCGAGGGCCGCGCCCGCGTCCTGCGGGTCGTTCGCGGCGGGCAGCGTGGTCACGATGAGCGGCCACTGGGAGCGGTCGCAGGCCGCGTGGCCGCGGGTGAGCGCGCCGAGCGACTGGCCCGGCCCGATCTCGGCCAGCGCCAGGTCCGCCTGCCCGAGCAGGTGCCCGAGCCCCTTGCCGAACTCGACCGTCTCGCACATGTGCCGCGCCCAGTAGGCCGGGTCGGTCACGACCTCGGCGGTGGCGGGCTCGCCGGTCACGTTGCTCAGGTACGGCACGCGCGGCGGGTTGAGGGTGACGTTGTCGGCGATCCACGCCGTCAGCTCGCCGGCGACCGGCTTCAGCATCCGCGAGTGGAAGGCGTGCGTGGTCTCCAGCCGCCGGTGCCCGATCCTGGCGTTCAGCAGCAGCTCGGCGGCCTGGTCGACGGCCTCGTGCGGCCCGGCCAGCACCACCTGCGAGCCGGTGCGCACGGCCACGTCCAGCTCGCGCTCGAACAGCTCGCCGAGCAGCGTGCGGAGGCGCTGCTCGTCGGCGGAGACCGCGAGCATCGCGCCCTCGGGGCGGGAGGTGATGAGCTTGGCCCGGTAGGCGACCAGGCGCAGCGCGTCGGCGAGGGACAGCACGCCCGCCAGGCACGCGGCGACGTACTCGCCCAGGCTGTAGCCGATCATGACGTCCGGCTGGATGCCCCACCTGATGAGCCTCCTGGCCAGGGCGTACTCGGCGACGAACACGGCCGGCTGGATCAGGTGCGCCTCCCCGGCGGGACGCGGCGCCGCCGGCCCCGCCCGGCCGAGCAGCCGGGCCAGGTCGCCCGCCCCGGCCCCGCCCGTCTCGCCCGTCCCGGCCGGGACGAACACGTCCGAGAGCTGCCCGGGCTCGGTCAGCCCCAGCACCGCCAGGCACTCGTCGACGTCGGCGCGGAAACCCGGCTCCTCGGCGTACAGCTCGGCCACCATGCCGGGGTACTGCTCGCCCACGCCCGCGATGAGGAAGCCCACCTTGCGGCCGACGGTGGAGTCGGCCCGGCCGAGCGGGCCGGCCGGGTCGGCGAGCCTGGCCGCCGCGCCCCGCGCGGTGTCGGCCACGACGACCTTGCGGTGCCCGAACACCTTGCGCCCGGCCTGCAGCGTCCAGGCCACGTCCCCGAGCTCGTCGCGGGTGTCCTCCAGGTGCGCGGCCAGCCGCGCGCAGGACTGCTCGGCGGCGGCCTGCGTGCGGGCCGAGACCGGCAGGATCTGCCAGCGGCGCGGGCGCGCGCCCCGCCGCTCCGGCAGCGGCGCCTCGGTCACGATCGCGTGCGCGTTGGTGCCGCCCATGCCGAGCGAGCTGATGCCCGCGATGCGCGGCCTGCCGGGGTCGCGCGGCCACGGGGTGGGCTCGGCGGTGACGCGGAAGGGGCTCGCGGCGAAGTCGATCTCGGGGTTCGGCGAGCGGTAGTGCAGGGTGCCGGGGATCAGCTCGTTGCGCAGCGACTGCACGACCTTGATCAGGCCGGTGGCGCCGGAGGCGCGGTCGAGGTGGCCCACGTTCGGCTTGATCGAGCCGAGCACGCAGTACTGCTTGCGCTCGGTCGGCCCGAAGGCCCGGGTCAGCGCGGCCACCTCCATCGGGTCGCCGACCTCGGTCGCGGTGCCGTGCGCCTCGACGTAGGAGATGTCGGCCGGGTCCACGCCGGCCCGGGCCAGGGCCGCCGAGACGCAGCGGCGCTGCCCGTCGATGCTGGGCGCGAGGTAGCTGAACTTGACCGCGCCGTCGTTGTTGATCGCCGAGGCGCGGATCACGGCGTGGATCGTGTCGCGGTCGGCCACCGCGTCCTTCAGCCGCTTGAGCGCGACGACCGCCGCGCCGTCGCCGAACATGCTGCCCCGGCCCTCGGCGTCGAACGTGCGCACGTGCCCGTCGGGCGACTCCTGGCCGCCCTCCTCCCACAGGTAGCCGACGCGGTCGGGGATGCGCACCGACACGCCGCCGGCCAGCGCCATGTCGCACTCGCCGCGCCGCAGGCTCTCGCTCGCCAGGTGCACCGCGACCAGCGACGTCGAGCAGAACGTCTGCACCGACAGGCTCGGGCCGTCCAGGTCGAGGCGGAAGGAGACGTTCGTGGCCAGCGAGTCCTTGTCGTTGCCGATCATCAGCGCGCTGGTGTCGATGCCCATCTCGAACGCCATCAGCCGGGTCAGCAGGTAGCCGCTGATGTTCATGCCGGCGAAGACGCCCACGTGGCCCCGGCCCTCGGGGGCGGCGTACCCGGCGGACTCCAGCACCTCCCACACGACCTCGAGGAAGATGCGCTGCTGCGGGTCGGCCAGCGCCGCCTCGCGCGGGTTGTAGCCGAAGAACCCGGCGTCGAAGCCGCGCACGTCGTCGAGGACCGGCCGCACCCGCACGTAGTTCGGCTGCTGGAAGGTCGCGGGCGAGACGCCCGCCGCCAGCAGCTCGTCGTCGGAGAACCGGGTGAAGGACTCGACGCCGGTGCTGATGTTGCGCCAGAACGACGGGATGTCCGAGGCGCCGGGGAACCGGCCGGCCATGCCGATGACCGCGATGCCGTCGTCGCCGGGTGAGCCGGTGGGTTGGTGCTGGTTCATCGACATGCCCTTCTTCACGGAGGTTGCACTCACAGCAGCCCGCCCCGTCCCCAGCCGCGGGCCAGGCGGCGGGCGGCGAACATCCCGGCCAGCAGGCCGATCGCCAGCAGGACGGCGGCCGGCTCCAGGACGCCCGGCAGGTCCGCGCGGACCGCGGCCTGCATCATGGCCAGCGCCCAGTAGCCGGGGGAGACGTGCGCGGCGGCCTGCGCCCAGTCCGGCATGATGCTGAGCGGCACCAGGGCGCCGCCCAGCGAGCTGAGGGTGAGCGCGCCCACGTCGGAGATCACGCTGAGCTCGCCGTGGCTGCGCACCAGCGTGGCCAGCGCCGCGCCGATCGCCAGCAGCGCGAACGCCCAGACCAGGATGGCCGCCAGCACCAGGCCGGGCGCGGGCGGCACCGGCAGCCCGATGGCCAGCACCCCGTACACCAGCAGGATCGCCTGCTGGGCGATCATCACCCCGAACAGCGGCAGCGTCTTGCCGATCAGCAGCTCGAACGCCGGCGCGCGGCTGACCCGCAGCCGGTCCCAGGTGCGCCAGGTGCGCTCCGACAGGATCGAGTTGCCGGCCATGGAGATCGCGAACACCGAGAACATCACCATCAGCCCGGTCGCGATCTGCGTGGTCCCGCCCGGCATCGCCCGGACGTAGAGCGGCTTCAGCACCAGCATCAGCACCATCGGCATGACGACGTAGCTGATCATCTGGCCGGGGTCGCGCAGCCGCAGCGTGAGGTTGTGCCGGGCGAGGGCGCCGATCCGGTGCGCGGAGTCGAGCAGGCCCGACCGGCGCGGCGCGGCGCCGGCCGTCCCGGCGCTGCTCGGCGGGGTGTCAAGGAGCATCGTGGACCGCCAGGGATCGGTAGAGGTCGTCCAGGGACGGGTTGCGCACGTCCACGCCGGTGACCGGGCGGTCCGCGCGGCCGAGCAGGTCGATGAGGGTCGCGGCCGGCTCCCGGGTGGAGACGGCGATCTCCTCCTGGCCGTCCAGGGTGACCCGCACCTCGCCCGGCAGGTCGCGCAGCAGCTCGTCGCAGGCGCCCCGCGCGATGATCCGGCCCTCGCGGGCGACCGCGATCGTGGCCTGGAGCTCGGTCAGCTCCGGCAGGTAGTGGGTGGTGTAGACGACGGCCGCGCCCTCACCCGCGCGCTGCTTGACCACGTCCAGCATGGCCTGCCGGGTCTCCAGGTCGGCGCCGGCCGTGGGCTCGTCCAGCAGCAGCAGGCCGGGCCGGTGCACGAGGGCGCTGGCGGCCTGGGTGCGGCGCTGCTGCCCGCCGGACAGCTTGCCGGCCCGCCGGTCCATCAGCCCGGTCAGCCGCAGCACGGCCGACAGGTCCTCGATGGCCGCGCGGAGCGCCGCGCGGCGCAGGCCGGCGAGCCTGCCGTAGAGCTCCAGGTGCTCGCGCACCGTGGCGGAGGGGTACAGCGCGATGTGCTGGGGCGCCACGCCGACCTCGCCGCGGGCGGCGGCGGGGCTCCTGCCGTCGATGGTCACCTGTCCGCCGTCCGGGCGGACCAGGTGGGACACGATCTCCACGAAAGTGGTCTTGCCTGCGCCGTTGTGCCCGAGGAGCCCGACGATCTCACCGGGCGCCACGTTCAGCGAGAATCCGTCGAGGGCCTGGATCGTGCCGTACCGCTTGACGAGATCGGTTGCCACCAGCAACGTGTCACCTCCCCGTGTTCCATGGAATTGAGCGGGCGAATACGGTTAGAGCCATGGTGGCCGGATCATCCGGGGAAATAAGCGCCCGGCGGGTGGCAGGTAGTTGCCGGAAAAGTCGGCCAGTGGGCTGACATTTCGTGATCGGTCTTGACTTCCTAATCTGACCCATATGCATGTTGGGTCGTTGATCGCGTCCGGATGCGACTGCGAGATCTTCGAGGCCGGGCCCGGCCGGGTCGTCCGCCGCGCCCGCGACGGCCGCAGCCTCGAGCGCGAGGCCGCCGTCATGCGGCACGCCCGCCGGCACGGCTTCCCCGCCCCCGAGGTCTTCGACGCCGACGGCCCCGACGTGCTCATGGAGCGCGTGGACGGCCCGAGCCTCATGGAGGAGGCGACGCGCGCCCCCGGCCGGGCGGACGAGCACGGCCGGCTGCTCGCCTCGCTGCTGCGCCGGCTGGCCGCCGTCCGCGCGCCCGGCTGGCTGCAGGCCGCCCCCGGCGGCCCCGGCAACCGCCTGCTCCACCTGGACCTCCACCCCGCCAACGTGCTGCTGACGCCGGACGGCCCCCGGGTCATCGACTGGGCGAACGCGGCCCGCGGCGCGCCCGGCGTGGACGTCGCCTGCACCTGGCTGGTGCTCGCCGCCGCCCCCGTCGAGCCCGCGCTCGACGCGTGGCGGGACGGGCTGCTCGCGGGCTTCCTGGCGGGCGTGGACACCTCGGCGGCCCGCCGTCACCTGCCCGCGATCGCTGAGCGGCGCCGCGCCGACCAGCACATCTCGGCGGAGGAGAAAGCTGAAATATCCGCATTTCTCGCGCGAGAATCCGCCGTTCCCTGATCCGTCGGCCCCTGACCCCTTTCGAGCCCCTAACCCCTTTCCGGCCCCTTTTCCCCGATGACAGGCGGGAGTTACACATGGACCAGTACCGCGACGTACGGGCCTTCGACGCCGGCCGCCAGTACCGCGACGTACGGGCCTCCGACGCCGACCGGGAGGCCGCCGCCGAGCGGCTGCGCGTGGCCGTCGAGGAGGGCTGCCTCGACTTCGGCGAGTTCAACGAGCGCATGGGCCTCGCCTACGGCTCGGTCACCCGGGGCGAGCTGGCCGCGCTGGTCGCCGACCTGCCCGCCGACCGGCCCGCCGACCAGCCCGCCCCCGGCCGCCCGGCGCCTCCGGCGGCCGGCGCGGGCCGGACGCGGCGCGTCCCCCGCTGGGTCAAGGCGCTCTGGGCCGGCTGGGGCACGGTCTTCGCGGGCAACGTCGCGGTGTGGGCCGTGATGAGCGCGAACGACCCCTGCCCCGTGGAGTTCTGGCCGACCGGGCTGCTGCCGCCCGGCTTCGTGCTCGCCATGGTGACGGTGGGCACCGTCCTCCGCCACCGGGACGCGACCGCCGCCGAGAGGCCCTGATCATGCCGCAGACCCCGCCCCCGGCGGACCCCGCGGCCGCCCGGCGGCGCGCGGACCTCGACTCCCTGCGCGTCCTCATGGTCGCCGGGCTGGTGTTCTTCCACGCCGCGCTGGTGTTCGACGCCCACGACGACTTCTACGTGCGCAACGCGGAGACCACCGAGCTCACGCTCGTCGTGGCCGCCGTCGGCGTGTTGTGGGCGATGCCGCTGCTGTTCTTCGTGGCCGGGCTCGGTGCCTGGCACTCGCTGCGGCGTCGCGGCACCGCCGGGTTCGCCGCCGAGCGGCTGCGGCGGCTGGGCGTGCCGCTGGTCTTCGGGACGGTCGCGCTGGTGCCCGTGCCGCAGTGGCTGCGGCTGCGCGGCGAGACCCACCAGCAGGTCTCCTACCTGGAGTTCCTGCCGCGCTTCTTCCGGATCCACCTGGAGCCGGGCAACGTGCCCTTCGTGCTCCAGGGCGACTTCTTCGAGACCGGGCACCTGTGGTTCCTGGTGCTGCTGCTGACGTTCGCCCTGCTCCTTTCCGCGGCGCTGGCCCTGACGCGCCGGTGGACGGCCGGCGCGCGGGCGTCGCGGCTGTGGGAGCGGGCGGCGGCGTACGCGGCGCGCCGGCGGGGCGCGGCCCTGCTGCCCGCCGTGCCGCTGGCGCTGTTCTGCGCGGTGGCGGGGCTGGAGCAGGAGTACGCGGGCTGGAACCGGTGGGCGTACCTGATCTTCTTCCTGCTCGGCTTCGTCTTCACCGCCGACCCGCGCTTCCGCGCCGCCCTGCGCCGCGACCTGCGGCTGGTCGTCGCGGGCGGGCTCGTGTTCTTCGCCGTGGGCGCCCCGGTGATGCTGGCCGCCGGCGACGACGCCTTCACCGCGCTGACCCCGCCGGCCATGGCGGGACGGCTGCTGTACGGGGCGGCGGGGTGGTGCTGGCTCATGAGCATCCTCGGCCTCCTCGACCGCCCCCGCCCCGCCCCGCCCGCCCCGCCGGTCCCTCCGGCGTCCGCCGCCCGCCCGGGGGAGCCCGGGGGAGGGCGGCGGGCGTACCTGGCGGAGGCGGTGCTGCCGCTCTACGTCCTGCACCAGCCGATCGTCGTCGCGGTCGCCTACGTCGTGGTGCCCTGGGACGCGCCCATCGCCGTCAAGTACGCGGCGATCGTCGCCTGCTCGCTCGCCCTCCTCGCCGCCGCCTACGACCTGCTGGTGCGGCGCACGGCGGTGACCCGCTTCCTGTTCGGCATGCGCGCCCGGCCGGCCGGCGCCGCGGCCGGGGTCAGCTCCGGGGCAGCTCCCGCGCCAGCCTCTCCGCCTCGCTCGGAGCCGTGACCTCGGTCAGGTCGCCGGACACCGAGCCCCGGAACCACACGTACTTCTCCTTGCGCTGCATGCGCTGGATCCGCGGGTCCTGCACCGTGCACACCTTGCGCACCGACTTGCCGGGCGCCAGCCGCCGCACCGACACCCGGCACTCGCCCACCTTGCCGGTGATGCGCTCCGGCTGCCAGAAGCCGCCGCCGTAGAGGGTGACGGTGAGGTCCTCGCTCACCGTGAAGGACTCGGAGTCGTTGCGCAGGCGCACGCCCACCGCGACCGGGCCGCACACCCCGGGCGCGCACGGCGTCAGCTTCGACAGCTCCGTGTCCAGGTGGGCGAAGGCGTTGGCGGTCACGGTGCGCGGCACCTCGCGCAGCAGCTCGCGCAGCTCGTCGTAGGCGGCGGCGGCCTCCTCCGCGGTGCCCGGCCGGGCGGTCAGCCGGGCGGTGTCGCGCTGGGAGGAGGGCGCGGTCAGCAGCTCCGCCCCCGAGTAGCCCAGCAGCCGGTACGGGGCCGCGGCGGAGAACCAGTACGCGCCGTTGCGCACCGAGCCCGTGCCTGAGCCGTCCATCCGCACCAGGTCCATGCGGGCCGCCGTCGCGGGCGCGCCGTCCGGCGGCGGGTACGCCAGCGGCACGGCCGTCGGCGGGTCCTGCCAGCTGGGCACGGACGGCGCCGGGGGCGCGCCGGTGCCGGTCGCGACCGGCGCGGTGACGGCGGCCAGGTCCGCGGCGACCCGGCGCGGGGTCAGCCGCATCAGGTCCAGGCCGTACTGGACCGGCCGGCGGTGGAGCACCCACGTGCCGGTCAGGTCGCCGGCGGGGACGTCCACGTGCTCCATCTTGCGCCAGTACGCCGCCTTCGCCTTGACGAACACGGCCTGCTCGCCCAGGACCAGCACGCTCGCGGGCGCGCCGGCCACCGTGAGGGTGCCGTACAGGATGCCGTCGTCCAGCGCGGTCAGGTCGGCGGTGACGTCCTCAGTGGGCTTGATCCCGGGGGCGAGCTCGCGGGTCGTGACGCTCGCCCGCCACGAGCCCGTCCAGTGCAGCAGCGGCGCCGCGCGCACGGAGGCGGTCAGGTCGGCCGCCTTGGGGACGTCCGGCCGGGCCGGGCCCGGGGGAGGGGCGGACGAGCACGCGGCCGCGCCGGCCAGCACGGCCAGCACAGTCAGCAAAGTCAGCGCGGTCAGCGGGGTCAGCGGGGTCAGCGCGGTCAGCGCGGTCAGCCCTGCCGGCGCGGCTGCTGCCCGGCGTGTCGCTTTCCAGCTACTCCCTGTCACGCGAAGGTGCCGTATGGTGCGCATCGCTCTCAAGATTACCGAGGCGCGGCGGTCCGGCGCGCCCGCGCCCGTGGGGGAATGGTGACGCCGCCGGTGGCGTTACGTATCCGACGCTTTACCCGCCGACGTAGATCTTTGCCGGATATATGGCGTTTTGTTTGCCTATGTCCGGTTTAGACGGTACGTTGGTATGTGTGGCCGTCGGGTGGTTCCCGCCCTCGGCGGCACCGGATCACCGGAATCTCCGGCTCCCACAGCGCTCCACGTAGCGACCGCATGGCTCACGCCCGGCTACATCAGTCAAGCGAGCGCAACGCCCGTGTCCCCTAACAAAGGACTTTCCTTGACCATGTCCGCCCGCACGCGAGCCTTCAGCCTGCTCACCGCCGCCATGCTCGGCGGCCTGGGCATCGGCGCGACCACCGTTCACGCCGACGCGAAGGCCGCTCACGAGAGCACCGCCGCCACCAGCCAGGCGACCCTGCTCACGGGTTCGACCACGGCGTCGTACTTCTGGGACGACTCCTCCGGCCGAGCCGGCGACACCGGACTCCCGGCCGCAGGCAAGCCCATGCAGAAGGGCCTGGCCGCCAGCCCGAGCTGGCCCCTCATGACCGAGGGCTACGTGATGTACCAGGGCAAGAAGCTGCCCTTCTTCGTCGGCGACCGCGGTCCCGGCGAGCCGTCCGACCGCGGCGTCATGCTGGACCTCGACGCCAAGACCTTCGCCGAGCTGACCGGCGGCAAGTTCAACCCCGACACGCTCGGCGTGGACGGCGTCTCCGGCGAGGGCCACATCAAGATCAAGTACGTCATCACCAAGTGGGGCGACGGCGTCGGCCGCAAGAGCCACCCGGTCGCCTTCTCCACCGGCGCGTGGGCCGAGAAGGACACCGGCACCCACGCGGTCTCGGTCAAGAACCGCTGACCCCGCCGCGCTGATCCGTCAGCCGGGCCACGAGGAGGGCGTCCCCCGAGGGGGGGCGCCCTCCTCGCGTTTCCGTCAGCGGAGCCGCGGCACCGGCACCTTCGACCAGTCGAGGTCGGAGGCGAGGTAGAAGCTCGGGTAGGCGGGCTGGTTGTAGGCCGTCTGCTGGCGGGCCACCTCCGCCCGGTACTGCGGGTCGTGCATCAGCGTGTACAGCTTGCGGCCGGTCACCTCGGTGCTGAGGTGGATCCGCAGGGCCGAGCTGTCGGCCGTGCGCAGCAGCAGCTCCTCGCGCCAGTCGCCGAACACGTCGGCCACCAGGGCCGGGTTGCCCTTCGTCCAGTTGTTGGCCAGCGTGCCCTCGGCGGTGAGCAGGGTGCCGCGCCGCCAGTCGTCCACCGTCGGCGTCTGCGGCACGGTGGTGGCGGTGCCGTTGACGAGCTGGGTCGTCATGTCGGCCGCCCACCGGATGCTCATGTTCGTGCCGGGCGCGGTGCGGCCCAGGTGGTCGCCGCGCGCCGACCACAGGCCCGCCTGGACGCTCTGGTCCGGCGGCATCGACGACCACGCCTCCATGCCGCGGATCGCCGGGTCGATGTCGCCGACCATGCCGCGGCCGGTGTCCACGCCGCTGTAGCCGCCGAACAGCACCTCGCCGGTGGCGGCGTCGCGCATCGCCCAGCCGTACGGGGCGCTCGCGGCGCCCTCGTGCACCGTCCAGATCTCCAGTCCGGGACGGTCGGGGTCGAGGTCGCCGACGTGCATCGCGTCGCCGTGCCCGAGCCGGACGTTCTGGCCCGGCACGTTGCTCTGCGGCGGCGCCACGTCGAAGGACGAGTACAGCACGCCGCCGTCGTCGTCCAGGGTGGCCGAGCCGTAGACGATCTCCTGGCGGCCGTCGCCGTCCACGTCGGCGGCGCTCATCGAATGGAAGCCCTGCGTGGTGAGGTCGGCGTACTCGGGGTCGGTGCCCGGCCGGCCGTGCGGCGAGTCCTTGAACGGGTTCGTCATCGGCACGTGGCCGCTGTCGGCGTACCAGCGCTCCTTCAGCCGCCTGCCGTCCCAGTCGTAGGCGACCAGCGTGGTGCGCGTGTAGTAGCCGCGGGCGAAGACCGCCGACGGGTGCCGCCCGTCCAGGTAGGCGACCGCGGACAGGAAGCGGTCCACCCGGTTGCCCGGCTCGACGCGGGCCATCGCGTAGTCGCCCCACATCAGCCCGTCGTCGCCGCGGCCCGGCTTGTAGGGCACAGTCTGCAGCTCCCTGCCGGACGCGCCGTCGAACACCGACAGGTACTCGGGGCCGTCCAGGACGAAACCGGCGAACTCCCGCAGCTTGTTGTTGCCGCTGCGGGCGGGGGCGTACTCGTCGACGAAGTAGGTCGCCAGCTCGACGGCGGCCCCGTGGGAGAGCGGGTAGGCGTGGGCGGGCGCGATGCCGAAGGCCTCCTCCAGCGTCCTCGGCCAGTGCCCGGCGACCACCTCGGGATGCTCGTGCCACTTCTCGAACATGGCCACCAGGTGGTCGAAGTAGCCGGCGGCGCTCAGCCGGTAGTCGTCGGAGTGCCGGTAGCCGGCCCGGACGTCGGCCGCGGGCATCGTCACGTGCCGCTCGGAGACGACCTCGCCGTGCCTGCCGTAGCGGATGGCCCTCGTGCCGGGGGCGGTCTTGAGCATCAGCTCCGAGCGGCCGTCGCCGTCGAGGTCGTAGACGAGGAACTGCGTGTAGTGGGCGCCGGAGCGGATGTTGACGCCCAGGTCGAGCCGCCAGCGCAGGGTGCCGTCGAGCTCGTAGGTGTCGAGGTAGGTGTTGCCGGTGTAGCCGCGCTGGGAGACGTCCTTGGAGTTGGACGGGTCCCATTTCACGACATATTCGTATTGGCCGTCGCCGTCCACGTCGCCGACGCTCACGTCGTTCGCCGCGTACGTGTACGCCTCGCCGGCCGGCGTCACGCCGTCGGCCGGTTTCGTGAGCTTCAGATCATAAAACGATTTAACCCACGGCGTCACAACGGCACTGCGGGCGCCCTCGCGGCCCCTCGTGATCGGCGCCACCTGGTAGCGGGAGGCGGGCGTGCCGGCGGCGTCCAGATAGTTCGTGCTGTCGGTCACCGTGGCCAGCGGGCGGCCGTCGCGGTAGAGGCGGAAGTCGGCGCCGGTCATGCCGGAGGCGCCGTGACCGGTCACCTCGTCGCCGAGCAGCCGCCAGCTCAGGAAGACGCCGCCGCTGGTCGCGGCGGCCACCAGGCCGCGGTCGAGGTGTTCGAGCTGGACCCGGGGGCCCGCTCCCGCCGTCGCGGCGGCGGGCGACGCGGTCGGGGGGACGGCGAGGAGGGCGGCCAGCGCGAGCGCGACGGCGCCGCGGCGGCCCATGGGGGGACTCATCGAACGGGCTCCTGGGATGCGGCCCGCATGAGGGCGCGGGATTGAATCGATATAATCAACGCGCCCGTTGAATTTGTCAAGGATACGTTTCTCTGCTGTTTCGGCTGCTGTTCCGCACCGTTTTTTCGCGAAATCACTGCACTTATTTGCAGTGAATCGGAGGGCCTATCGCGGAAGGCTCACGGGCGGGCTCACGGGCGGGCTCACGGGCGGGCGACGTCCACCGGGACCGCCGGGAGTCCGGGCGGCGGGGGAGCGTCGGTGACCAGGCGTTCCACCGCCTCCCAGCCGCACACCCGGATCGGCGCGTCCAGCGCGAACTTGCGCGCGTCCGCCACCACGACCGTGCGGCGGGCGGCGGCGACCAGCCGGCGCTTGGTCTCGGCCTCGTACGGCGTCGCCCCGTACACGCCGGCCGCGTCGAGCGCGGTCGCGGCCAGGAACAACGTCCGCACGCGCAGGTGCTCCAGCGCCGCCAGCGTCTCCGGGCCGCCGAACGAGCGCGTCTCCCGGCCGTACTGGCCGCCGACGCCGATGAGCGTGACGTCCGCGCGCGGTGCGAGCACCGCGATCGCCGGCAGCGAATGGGTGATCACGGTCAGCCCCGCGCCGGCGGGCAGCAGCCGGGCGATCTCCAGCGTGGTGGTGCCGGAGTCGAGCGCCACCGCCGTGCCCGGCTCGACGTGCCGCACCGCCGCCGCCGCGATCGCCCGCTTGGCCTCGGCCGCCTGGGCGCTGCGGTCCGCGAACGGCACCGCGCCCGCGTCCACCGCCGCCGCCCCGCCGCGCACCGCCCGCACCAGGCCGTCCCCGGCCAGCCTGCGCAGGTCGCGGCGGACCGTGTTGGGGGAGACGCCGAGCTCGCTCACCAGGTCGGCGGCGGCGACGTAGCCGTCCAGCTCGACCCGGCGCAGGATCGCCTCCCTGCGGGTGGGGGCCGAGGAGTAGCGCAGGCCGGGGTCGTCCATGGTCACCATCATGGCGGACGCGCCGCGCCGAGGATGGCGGATTTACGCCAACTTATGGTCGTATAGTGACAACATGGCGCTGCTGGCCGGGATCGACGCCGGGACCACCCACCTCAAGGTGGGCTTCTTCACCGAGGACGGCACCCACGCCTGCGTCGTCCGCACGCCGGCCCCCGGCGACCTGCCCGCCCTCGTGGCCGCCGTCCTGGCCGGCCTGGCCGCCTGCGCGCGGCAGGCCGGACGCGGGCCGCGCGCGATCGGGATCGCCGGGATGGCGGAGACCGGCGTGCCGCTCGACCGCGCCGGCCGGCCGCTCACCCCGCTGCTGTGGTGGCACGACCCGCGCGCCGCCGCCGAGGCCGCCGCGCTCGGCCGCGACGACGCCGCCCTGTACGCCGCCACCGGCCGCTGGGCCGACGCCAAGGCCCCGCTCGCCAAGTGGCTGTGGCTGCGCGCGCACCGGCCCGAGGTGCTGGCGGCGATGCGGTGGTGGGCGAGCGTGCCGGACGCGGTGGCGTACGCGCTGACCGGCGTCCTCCGCACCCATGCCACGCTCGCCGCCCGCACCCTCGCCTACGACGTCACCGAGCGCGCCTACCACGAGGACCTGCTGGCGCTCGCCGGCCTCCGCCCCGACCGGCTGCCGCCCCTGGCGGGGCCCACGGAGGCGGTCGGCGGGCTGACGGCCCGCGTGCCGGGGATCCCGCCCGGCGTGCCCGTGGTGATCGCCGGACACGATCACGCGGTGGGGGCCTGGGCGGCCGGGGTGCGGCGGCCGGGGCAGGTCGCCGACTCGATGGGGACGGCGGAGGCGGTCATGGTCCCGTGCGGCGGGCGGCCGGTGGGGGCGGCGGGGCTCGCGCTGGGCGTCACGGCCGACCCCGCGCCGGACGGGTCCGGCACCGTCCTCGTCGGCGCCCTCCCCACCAGCGGCGCCCTCCTGGACTGGCTCCTCACCCTCCTCCCGTCACCCGAACCGCCCCTCCCACCCTCCGAGACGCCTCTCCCGCTCTCCGAGGCGTCCCTCCCGACGCCCGAGGCGGCCCTTCCGCACGGTGAGACGCCGTGCCCGGTCTCTGCCGCGGCTTTCCCGCCTCCCGAGACCACCCTCACGAGGCCCGGGACGGCCTTCCCGTCCGGCGAGACGCGTCACCTGGCCTGTGCGGCGTCGTCCGGGACGGCCGCCACGACGCCCCTGCCAGGGGCGGGGCAGCCGGGGGCCGCCTCGGGCGATCCGGAAGGCGGGGGTGGGGCGGGCGGGCGGTACGGCAGGGTGGCGCGGTGGCTGGACGGGGTGCGGGTGCCGACCGGGGTCGTCGTGGAGCCGTACCTGCGCGGCCGGGTGGCGCCCGCGCCCGACCGGGCGAGACGGGTGACGATCTCCGGCCTCGGCCCGGAGCACGGGCCGGGGGACCTGCTGGCGGCGGCCGTCGAGGGCGCGTGCCTGCACGTGCGCTGGATCACCGACGAGGTGGCCGCGCTGGCCGGGGTGGTGCCCGGGCGGGTGGTCGCGTTCGGCGGGCAGGCCAGGATCCCGCTCTGGATGCGGGTCAAGGCCGCCGTCACGCCCGTCCCGCTGGACGTGCTCCGCACCGGCGACGCCGTCTGCGCCGGGGCCGCCCTCGTCGCCGGGCAGGCGGGCGGCTCGCTGGACGACGTCCCCGTCCTGCCCGCCGTACGCCATCCGCCCGACCCGGCCCTCGACTACACCTCCCAGTACGCCCGCTTCCTCGCCACCGCCCGCCGTCCCGGGGCCGGGCCCGGGAACGGGACGAACACCCACCGATCGGAGCCCGCATGACCTCCCCCACCGGCACCGCGACCCCCACGCTCGACCTGCTGGCCCGCCCCTCCGGCGGGTTCGCCATGGTGGCGATGGACCAGCGCGAGAGCCTGCGGCAGATGTACGCCGCCGCCACCGGCCGCCGCGTGGACGACGCCGTCCTCACCGCGTTCAAGCTGGCCGTGGCCCGCGAGCTCGGCCCGCACGCCTCCGGCTTCCTCATCGACCAGGACCACGGCTTCCACCGGGTGGCCGCCGAGGGCCTGGTCACCGGCGGCGGGCTGATCGTCGCGGCCGACGCCCTGCGGCAGGAGCCGGACGGCCCCGTCGAGGACACCGCGCTCGACGACCGGGTGGACCTGGACGCCGCCCGCGCGGCCGGCGCGGTCGCCGCCAAGCTGCTGCTCATCTGGCGGGACGACGAGGAGCGGGACCGCCGCCTGGAGATCGCGGCCGAGTTCGTCCGCAGGTGCGCGGCGGCCGGGCTGCTGTCGGTGCTGGAGGGCGTGGCCAGGCCGGCGGCCGGGCAGGACGACGCGTTCGACGGGCCGGCCGCGATCCGGGAGGCGGCGGCGGAGCTGGCGGGGCTGCGGCCGAGCCTGTACAAGGCGCAGGTGCCCCTGGGCGGCGCGGCGCCCGAGGAGCGGCTGGTGGAGGAGTGCGCGCGGCTGGACGCGGTGATCCCCGTGCCGTGGGTGGTGCTGTCGCAGGGGGTCGAGCGCGACGACTTCCCGGCGGCGGTGCGGGCCGCCTGCCGGGCGGGCGCCTCCGGCATGCTCGCCGGCCGGGCCGTCTGGAGCGACCTGGTCGGAACGGGGGCCGGCGGCCCGGGAATGGCCGGCGGCGCGGGGATGGGCGGCGGTGCGGGGATCGGTGACGGCCTCGGGATCGGCGGCGGTGCGGGGATCGGTGACGGTCGCGGCGGCCCCGGGATCGGTGGCGGCCCTGGGACGGGTGGCGGTGCAGGGGCAGGTGGCGGACCCGGCGGCGGGGATGAGCTGGGGGCCGCGTTGCGGGAGCGTGCCGTGCCGAGGCTGCGGCGGCTGGCCGCCGTCGTGGACGAGTACGCCCACCCCTGGAGCGCCCGATGAGCACCCCCACCGGCAAGATCGCGATGCTGCACACCGTCCCCGCCCTCGCCGCCCCGCTCGGCGAGCTCGCCGCCGAGGTGCGCCCCGGCGCGCAGATCGTGCACTTCGCCGACGAGAGCCTCCTCCAGGACACCATCGCCCACGGCGGCCCGCCCCCGCACGTGCTGCGCCGCCTGGTGGCCTACGCCGCGTTCGCCAAGGAGTCGGGCGCGGAGACGCTGCTGGTCACCTGCTCCTCCATCGGCGAGGCCGCCGAGCGCGCCCGCCCGTTCGCGGAGCTGCCGATCCTGCGCATCGACCAGCCCATGGCCGAGGAGGCGGTGGCGACGGGCGAGCGCGTCGGCGTCCTCGCCACGCTGGCCACCACGCTCGGGCCCACCACCAGGGCGGTCCGGCGGGCGGCGGCGCGGCGCGGGCTGCGGCGCGAGATCGTCCCGCACCTGTGCGAGGGCGCGTTCGAGGCGCTGCGCGCGGGCGACGCGGCCCGGCACGACGCGCTGGTGCTGGCGGGGTTCGGCGAGCTGGCGGGCAAGGCGGACGTCGTGGTGCTGGCGCAGGCGTCCATGGCGCGGATCGTGACCCGGGCGGCGGCCGGCGTGCCGGTGCTGTCCTCGCCGCGCTCGGGCGTCGCCCAGCTCGCCCGCCCGCCGGCCGAGGGGTGACGACCACGGTTTGACATGGATTGGGCGTCGCCTTGATCACGGCGTCTTGTGCGGCCTCGTCGCGGAATCGTACGAACGAACCCGTACCTCTCATTCGCGTACATGGAGGCCGCCGTGCGCTTATCCATCCCCCTCATGAGCCCCCTCATGAGCCCCCTCATGAGCGCCGCCCTCGCGGCCGTGCTCCTCGTCCCGGCAGGGGCGGCGACCGCCGGACCGGCCGAGCCGCCCGCGCCCGCCGTCCGCGACTTCGGCAACGGCCCGGAACGCAACGAGGAGGCGGCGGGCGTCGCCGGCGGGCAGCAGGCCCGGACGCTCCGCACCGCCCCCGGCGCCACCACGGGGGAGACGTCCGCCGGCCCGTCCCGCGACCTCGGCTACCCCCGCCGCACCCGCCTCCCCGAGCCCGCCGCGAATCCCGCCGACGCCTCCGTCAAGCTCGGCCTCGTCCCGTACCACGGCATCGCCCCCAGGCTCAACGACCTGCAGCGGCGCAGCGACCGGGTAAGCGCCGAGATCATCGGCCACAGCGCCGAGGGCCGCGACCTCTACCTCGTCACCGTCACCGCGCCCGAGAGCCGCGCCGAGGCCCGCGAGCAGACCCGGCTGCGCGAGCTCATCGAGAACGACCCGGCCGCCGCCGCCCGCGACCGCCGGTTGGCCGCCCGTTACAAGGCCCCGCTGTACGTCAACGCCAACATCCACGGCAACGAGTGGGAGGGCACCGACGCCGTCCTCCGCACCGTGGAGGAACTGGCCACCAGCACCGACCCGGCGGTCGCGGCGCTGCTCGCCCGCACCCGCCTCTACTTCAACGTCACCGCCAACCCCGACGGCCGCGTCAACGGCGTCCGCCCCAACGGGAACGGCTTCGACCTCAACCGCGACTTCGTCACCGCCTCCCAGCCCGAGGTCCGGGCGATGCGCCGGCTCATGATCGACGCCCAGCCGGTCACCATGATCGACCTGCACGGCTACGTCAACGGCACGCTCATCGAGCCCACGACCCCGCCGCACGGCGCCAACTACGAGTACGACCTGTTCATCAGGAACGCCTACGCCAACGGCCTCGGCATGGAGGCCGCCGTGAACGGCCTCGGCTACACCTTCGACAAGGACGGCGTGCGCCCGGCGCAGATCCCGTTCCGCGACAGCGCCGAGGGCTGGGACGACTGGCCGCCGATCTTCACCCCGCAGTACGCCCCCTTCCACGGCACGGTCGCCTCGCACACCGTCGAGATCCCGCTGCGGGTCAACAACGCCGACTACGTCAACCTGCCGGTCGAGGAGCTGCGCCGCCGCTCGGCGATCAACACCGACGTGGCCGCCGCCGCCGTCCGCGCCGCGTACACGTTCGTGCGGGACCGGCACGACGAGCTGATCGCCGACCAGATCGAGGTGTTCCGGCGCGGCGCGGCCGGCGAGCCGGCGAGGACGGTGCCGCTCGGCATCGTGCCCGGCTTCGGCCCCGAGGACGTCTACACCACCACCTACCCCCGCGCGTACGTCATCACCGGGCAGCGCTCGGCCACCGCCGCCGCCCGCCTGGTCGACCACCTCGTGGCCAACGACGTGCGGGTGGAGCGGGCCAGGCACGCCTTCCGCGCGGACGGCAGGACGTACCCGGCCGGCTCGTACGTCGTGGACCTGCGCCAGCCCAAGCGCGGCCTGGCCAACGTCATGCTGGAGCCCGGCGCGGACATCTCGCCCCGGGTGGACGCCATGTACGACATCTCCGGCTGGAGCCACGCCCTGCTCTGGGGCGCCACCGTCACGCCGGTGACCGGCGCGGCGCCGCGCGTCGCGGCCGAGCCGGTGCGCGCCGCCGCGCCGACCGGGTCGGTGCCGCGCGCCGCCGGGCCGCTCGCGCTCCAGGTCGGCGACGCCAAGGAGGTCCAGGCGGTCAACGACCTGCTCGCCCAGGGTGTCGCGCTGACCTGGACGGCCGGCGGCCGCGCGATCGTCCCCGCCGACGCCCGCCGCCAGGCGAGGACCGTCGCCGACCGCTACGGCGTGACCTTCACCCCGGCCGGCGACGCCACCGGGACGCCGCTGACGCCGGTGCGGGTCGCCGCCGCCGTCTCCGCGGACGAGCTGTTCACGCTGCGCGAGATGGGCTTCCAGGTCACCCCGGTCTCCACCGCCGTGCTCAACGCCGGCTTCGACTGGAGCGCGACGGACGTGCTGTTCGTCTCCAGCGGGCTCAGCCACACCGCGCTCAACCCGGCCGCGCGGGCGGCGCTGGACGCCTTCCTCGCCACCGGCGGCGTGGTCACCCGCGGCGGCACGGGCGCGGCGTTCAACGCGGCGGCCGGGCTGCTCACCGCGACCGCGGTCGCCGGCCGCTCCGACGCCAACGGCGTGGTCCGCGTCGTGTCGGCCCCGTCCGGGGCGGTCGGGGCGGGGTCGCCGGAGCACTCGTTCGTGTACTCGCCGCGCTGGTTCACCGGGCTCGGGCCCGAGGTCACGGTCGAGCAGGCGTACGCGGCCGACGGGCCCCTCGTCGCCGGTCACTGGCGGCCCGACCCCGGCACCGGCGCGGGCGGCCCCGAGCAGGCCAGGGGGCAGGCGGCGGTGATCAGCGGACGGGACGAACGCGGCGCGGCCGTCGTCATGTTCGGCACCGAGCCGATGTTCCGCAACCATCCGAAGGGGCTGTTCCCGCAGGTCGCCAGGGCGTTGTACTGGTCGGCCGCGGTGACCGGCGCCACCGCCGCCACGCCGTGACCGGTCCGGCCGGTGGGTCGCGCGGCGGCGGACGCCCGCGTTCGGCATGATCGACCTCATGAAGACGATCGTGATCGGAGCCTCCGGGACCCTCGGCCGGGCCGTCGTGGCCGCTCTGGAGCCGCGCCACGAGGTCGTCGCGGCCTCGCGGCGCGGCCCCGTACGAGTGGACCTGGAGGACCCGGCGACGCTGGACGAGCTGTTCGAGCGGGTCCCCGACGCCGACGCGGTGGTGTGCTGCGCGGCCGGCGGGCCGCTCGTGGATCTGGAGAAGGTGACCGACGAGGAGTTCGCCGCCGGGCTGCGGGCCAAGCTGCTGGGCCAGGTCGCCCTCGCCCGGCGGGCCGTGCGGCACCTGCGCGACGGCGGATCCATCACCCTGACCGGCGGCACCTTCACCGAGCCGCTGCCCGGCGGGTCGCTGGGGGCGCTGGTCAACTCGGGGCTGGCGGGCTTCGTCCGCAACGCCGCCGCCGAGCTGCCGCGCGGGCTGCGCATCAACCTCATCAGCCCCGGCTGGATCAGCGAGACCCTGGAGTCGATGGGGCGCGACCCCGCCGACGGGACGCCGGTCGACGACGTGGCGCGGGCGTTCCTGACGGTGGTCGAGGGTGGCGTGCGGGGCGAGAACATCATCCCGTGACGGGCAGCGGGGCCGGGCGGATCACTCCACCCGGTCCCGCTGCCGCCGGCGCCGGCCGTCAGGCCGTCAGGCCGGCTGAGGGGCGGGCGCGTAGCCGGCGGGGCGTGTGGTGAACGTGCCGCGGCCCTGAGTGCGGCCGCGGAGGCGGGTCGCGTACCCGAACACCTCGGCCAGCGGCACGACCGCCGTCACGACGACCGTGCCCACGCCACCGGCGCCGCTGCCGTGCACGCCGCCACCGTCACCGTCACCGTCACCGCCGCCACCGCCATCGCCGCCGCCGGTTCGGGTCACCGAGCCGATCACCCGGCCGCGCCGGGCGGCGAGGTCGCCGAGCACCGCGCCGGCGGCGTCGTCCGGGGCCGTCACGGTGACCTCGGCCACCGGCTCCAGCAGCACCATCGCGCACGACCGCAGCGCCTCGCGCAGCCCCAGCCGCCCGGCGGCGCGGAAGGCGAGCTCGGAGGAGTCCTTCGGGTGCGTGGCCCCGTCGGTCAGCGTCACCCGCAGCCCGGTCACCGGATGGCCGCCGAGCGGGCCGGCGGCGAGCGCGTCCCGGCAGCCGGCCTCGACCGCCCGCACGTACTCGCGCGGCACCCGCCCGCCGCTCACCGTGGAGCGGAACGCGAACCCCTCGCCGTCCATCGGCTCGACGTCCAGCACGACGTGCGCGAACTGCCCGGCGCCGCCGTCCTGCTTGACGTGCCGGTACAGCACCCCGGACACGCCCCGCACGACCGTCTCCCGGTGGGCGACCTGCGGACGCCCCACGGCGACGGCCAGGCCGTGGTCGCGGCGCAGCTTCTCCGCGGCCACCTCCAGGTGCAGCTCGCCCATGCCGGACAGCAGCGTCTGCCCGGTCTCCGGATCGGACCGCACGGACAGCGACGGGTCCTCCTCCGCCAGCCGGGCCAGCGCCGCCGCCAGCCGGCCCGCGTCGGTGCTCCTGCGCGGCTCGACGGCCACGGACACCACCGGCTCGGCCGGGCTCGGCGGCTCCAGGACGACCGGGTGGTCCGGCGCGCACAGCGTCGCGCCGGGCCGGGCCGCCTTGGGGCCGACCAGCGCCACGATGTCGCCGGCCACCGCCCGGTCCACCTCGGCGTGCCGGTCGGCCTGCACCCGCAGGATCCGCCCGGCCCGCTCGGCGCGGCCCGCGCCCGCGTCCAGCACCGTGTCGCCCTTCCGCAGCGTTCCCGAGTAGAGGCGCACGTACGTGAGCCGCCCGGTCGCCGTCGCGCTGACCTTGAACGCCAGCGCCACCAGCGGCGCCGCCGGGTCGGCGGGATGCCCGGCGGCCGGCGCGTCGAGCGGCGACGGCAGGTACGCCACGACGGCGTCCAGCAGCGGCTCCACGCCCCGGTCGCGGTAGGCGGCCCCGCACAGCACGACCACGGCCGCGCCGGAGAGCGTCAGGTCCCGCAACGCGCCGGTCAGCGTGCCCGCGGAGATCGCCGCCACGCCCGCACCCGCACCCGCACCCGCACCCGCGTCCGCGTCCGCGTCCGCCGGAGCGTCCGCCGGCGCGGGGGCCGCGCAGAACTCCTCCAGGGCGCCCGGATGCAGCTCGGCGACGGCCTCCTCCAGCAGCCGGCGCCGCCGCCACGCCTCCTCCAGCAGCTCGCCGGGCACAGGGCTCTCCCGCACCGGGCCGCCGTCGCCGTCCCACGTCAGGGCGCGCATGCCGACCAGGTCCACGACGCCGCGGAACCCGTCCTCGCGCCCGATCGGGAGCTGGACGGCCAGCGGCGCCGGGTGCAGCCGCGCCCGGATCGAGGCGACGGCGGCGTCCAGGTCGGCCCCGGCCCGGTCCATCTTGTTGACGAACGCCAGGCGCGGCACCCCGTACCTGTCGGCGCGCCGCCACACGGACTCGCTCTGCGGCTCGACCCCGGCCACAGCGTCGAACACCGCCACCGCGCCGTCCAGCACCCGCAACGACCGCTCGACCTCGTCGGAGAAGTCGACGTGGCCGGGCGTGTCGATGAGGTTGATCCGGTGCCCGGCCCAGTCGCAGCTCACCGCGGCGGCGAAGATCGTGATGCCGCGGTCGCGCTCCTGCGGGTCGAAGTCGGTGACGGTGGTGCCGTCGTGCACCTCGCCCCGCTTGTACGTGGCGCCGGCGAGGTACAGGATCCGCTCGGTGACGGTCGTCTTGCCGGCGTCCACGTGGGCGAGGATGCCGAGGTTGCGGACGACGGCGAGCGGGTCGGTGACGGTACGGGTGCGCATGGCCTACGGCCCTTTCAGGAAAAATCAGGAAACGAGGACAGCGCGATTCACCCGGCGAACGGACCGCCGGCAGCCCGGGAAGGGCGCGGGTCGTTCGTCAGGACATCCGGCGACGGCCGCGCAGCCGGCGCCGGGGCGACGAAGACACCAGGATCACCTCGTACCGCGAGACGGGCAGGACGACAGCGGCGGCAGCGGCGGCAGCGGTGGCGGTCGCGCGGCGCATGGCTCGTCCTTTCTGCACTCGTCCTCGATGGCGGCGGGTTCGAGGCGAGTGTAGTGAAACGCCCTCCGCCGGCCAACGCGTTTTACCGGCCGCGACCCGCCCACCGGCGAGGTTCACCACGCCGACGCCTGCCTGCCGCCGCCGCGAGAGGCCGCCGTCATGTCCGCATGTCGACATAGGCGCGAGACCCCTTCAGGGAAGGACGCGCGCCATGACGATCTCGCTCGACACCGGCCGCTACACGGTCGGGATGGCCACCAGCGCGGCCGACGTCAGGGCCGCGCAACGCCTGCGGCACGAGGTGTTCGCCGAGGAGATGGGGGCGCGCCTGGACAGCCCGCTGTCCGGCCTCGACGCCGACCGCTTCGACGCCTACTGCGACCACCTGCTGGTCCGCCAAGGGACGGAGGTCGTCGGGACGTACCGGCTGCTGGCCCCGGGCCGCTCCGACCGGCTCTACTCCGACGGCGAGTTCGACCTGGGCCGGCTCGCGCCGCTGCGCGCGGGCCTGGTGGAGGTCGGCCGCACCTGCGTGCACCCCGGCCACAGGGACGGCGCGGTCATGGCGCTCATGTGGTCCGGCATCGCCCGCTACATGGTGGACGGCGGGCACCGGTGGCTCGCCGGATGCTGCTCAGTGCCCCTGGACGACGGGGGCGCGACGGCGGCGGCGGTGGCCGCGCGCGTGCCGCTCGGCCCGGAGGAGTACCGGGTGACGCCGCGCCTGCCCTGGCGCGGCGGGCCCGCCGCTCCTGGGGACCGGTTCGTGGCGCCCCCGCTGCTGCGCGGGTACCTGCGGCTGGGCTCATGGGTGTGCGGGGCGCCCGCGCACGACCGCGACTTCGGCACCGCCGACTTCTTCGTGTTGTTGTCCATGGACCGCGTCAACGCCCGCTACCTGCGATTCTTCCTGGGAGACCACCGGTGACCGCCCCACCGCTCGGCCCGCCCCCCACCCCTCCGCTCGGCCCGCCCGTCACTCCTCCGCTCGGCCCGCCCGTCACCCCGCCCGTCACCCCGCCCGTCACCCCGCCCCTCACCCCTCCGCTCGCCCCTTCGCTCGCCCCGTCCCGCGCGGAGGTCAGCCCGTGGCGGCCGCTCGGGCCGTGCACCCCGGCCGCCTGCCTGGAGCCGCCGGTCGCGGCGGCCGGTCCGGTGCGGCTGGCGGCCCGGCTGGCGGCGGCGCTGCTGGTGGTCCTCGCCGGCCTGCCCCTCGCCCTCGCTCTCGGCCGCATCCCCGCCGAAGGCGGCCGCGCCCCCGCCGGAGGCGGCCGGGGCAGGGAGCGGGCGGCCGTCACCCGGGCCTGGGCGCGGCTACTGCTGCGGTCCCTCGGCATCCGGGTCGAGCTCACCCGCACCGGCCCCGGGCTGCCCGCCGGCACCGGCGCGCTCGTGGTGGCGAACCACGTCTCGTGGCTCGACCCGCTGATCATCGCCGCGACCCTCCCGTCCTCCCGCCCGCTCGCCAAGCGGGAGATCGCCTCCTGGCCGTTCGCGGGCGGCCTGGTGGCCGGCTCGGGAGCCCTGTTCATCGACAGGGAACGCCTGTCCGCGCTGCCCGCGACGGTCGCCGCCGTCGCCGCCGCCCTGCGCTCGGGCGACACGGTGGTGGCCTTCCCCGAGGGGACGACCTGGTGCGGCCGGGGGATGGGCCGCTTCCGCCCGGCGCTCTTCCAGGCCGCGCTCGACGCGGGCGCCCCTGTGCTGCCCGCCACGATCCGCTACCGGGAGGACCCGGGAGCCGGGCTCTCGACCCGCCCCGGGTACGTCGGCGACGACTCGCTGCTGGCGTCCCTGCTGCGGGTGGCCGCCACCCGGCACCTCGCCGCCGAGGTCACGCTGCTCGCCCCGCTGCCGCCGGCCGGCACCCGCAAGGCGCTGGCCGCCGCCGCCGAGTCGCGCGTCCGGGCCGGCGCCGCCGGGGCGCGGAAGGCCGGCCCTCACGGCTCGACGACGTGGCCGACCCGGAAGACCCCGTCCGGGTCGTAGGCCCGCTTGACCTGCCGCAGCCGCCCGTGGTCCGCGGCGGACCAGGCCGCCGCCGTACGCCGGGTGTCGGCCAGGAAGTTGAGGAACGTCCCCCCGTTGTCGTACGGCCGCAGCGCCTCGGCCAGCCCGGGCACCGGCGTGTCCACGATCACCGACAGCCGCGTGCCCCGGTGGCTGACCGGCCCGGCGTCCGGCCCCGGACGGCCCATCGCGCCGCCCCAGTGCCGGATCTCGACGGTCTGCGCCTGCCCGGCCGCGGCCACCAGCACGTCCACGACCTCGCCGGGGACCTCCTCCAGCATCGACATGTGCCGGTTGGGGGTGCCGCCCATCGCGGTGTCCGCGTACGTCGTCGTGCGGGTCTCGTCCAGCAGCGCCGGGCCCGCCGCCCGCCACAGCGGGGCCAGCAGCCGCCGGCCCTCCGCCTCGTCGCCCGCGTGGACCACCTTGAGCTGCGCCACGTGCCGTCCGGGCAGCGGCCCGTCGGCGGGCATCCGCCGCAGCACCACGGCCGTGCTGAGCGCGTCGGGCGCGTCGTCGATCCACGTCCGGTACGCCTCCAGGAGCTCGCCCGCCGCCTCGATCGGGAAGTAGGCGAACCCGCTGTGGACCCGCGCGACCGGGTGCAGCCGGAACTCCAGCGAGGTCACCACGCCGAACCCGCCGCCGCCCCCGCGCAGCGCCCAGAACAGCTCGGGGTGGCTGTCCGGGCTCGCCGTGACGTGCCTGCCGTCGGCCAGCAGCACCTCGGCCCGCAGCACGCTGTCGGCGGCGAAGCCGTGCAGGCGCGCCAGCCAGCCGAGCCCGCCGCCCAGCGTGTAGCCGGTGACGCCGACGCCGGGCGCCGAGCCCGACAGCGGTGCGAGCCCGAACGGGGCGGCCGCGGCCACGACCTCGCCCCAGCGCGCGCCCGGGCCCACCTTGGCGACCCGGCGGACCGGGTCGACCAGCACCGACGCCATCGGCGACGTCCGCACCAGCACCCCGTCGTCGGCCGCGGCGTGCGTGCCGTGCCCGGTCGCCTGCACCGCGAACGGCACCCCGTGCGCCCGCGCCGCCAGCAGCGCGGCCCGCAGGTCCGCCACCCCGTACGCCTCGGCCACGACGGCCGGGCGGGCGTCCACGGCGGGGTTCAGGCCGCGGCGCAGCTCGTCGTAACGCTCCTCGCCGGGGCGGTGCACCGGGCCGGTGAAACCGCTCAGCGTGATGTCGTCCTGGATGTAGTACGGCCGGCTCATCTCGATGCCCTTCTCTCAGGTCCTGCGTCAACTGTGCGGAAGGGCGCTTACGGTCTCGTTCCCGTCGCCTTACCGCACCTCTTAAGACCGGATGAGAGCCAGGATCTCGTCGGAACGCGGCCGGCGAATCCGGCCGTCGTCGTCATTCCCGCTACGCCGCCGGCGGTAGGAGGAGGCCCGGACTGCTGCGGCGGGAGTGGTACCCGACAGCTCCCCTCGCTGTCGCGGCGCCCGCGGCGCGTCGTCGCCCGGCACCGGGAGGTCGTGAGCTGGGAGCACGCCGACAGGTACCAGGCCGACGTGATCCTCTCCGGCGCGCGCAGCCAGTCGATGAAGCCCGAGGAGACGGCGAGCAAGCCCACCTGGGCCAGGACGACCTGGTCGAACAGGCGGTCACGTCGTGCGCTGCTGCATGGCCTTGCGCCGCTGCTCCTCGACGGCCGAGCCGGACTGCCGCCGCGCCATGCGCCGCAGCACCACGGGAGCGAGCAGGAACCCGGCGGCCGCCCACACCCCCAGCACGACCGCCGTCTCCAGGTGCCGCCACGACTCGCCGATCTCGGCGACGGCCATCGCGTCCGGCAGCATCGCCGAGCGCAGGCCGAGCGCCAGCCAGTACAGCGGGAACACCTGCCCGACCCACTGCAGCCACTCAGGGAAGCCGGAGATCGGGTAGAAGACGCCGGAGATCCCCATCAGGACCATCATCGGGAAGGTGACGAAGCCGACGCCCTGCGCCGAGCCGAACAACGAGCCGAGGATCGCCCCGAACGGCAGCACCGCGACGAGCCCGAGCGCCACCACCCACCCGAGGGTGACCCAGGCCGAGACCCGCCCGAGGTCCAGCCCGCCGAACAGGAACGCCGCCGGGACGAGCGGCACCAGCAGCCCGATGACGGCCGTGCCCGCCCGGCTGGTCACCTTGCCGACGAGGTAGCCGGTCATCCCCTTCGGGGTGGCCTTCGCGCGCAGCAGCGTGCCGTCCTCGCGGTCCATCGTCAGCGACAGGGCCAGCATCATCATGCCGTTGAGCACGACGTTCATGCCGAGGATGCCCGGAAGGGCCTGCGAGCCGAGGGAGAAGCCGGTGCCCGGCACGGTGTTGTGCCGCAGCAGGAACATGACCACCAGGGTCACGACCGGGAAGAACATCACCGACCAGAGGTCCTGGCCGCTGGTCATGGTCTGGCGGAACTCGATCCAGCCGCGCTGCAGACCGGCGCGCGCGGCCGCCGTGCGGGCGTCCGTCGCCGTGGTCATCGGGCCACCTCCCTCAGTTTCGCCGGCGGCTGGGTGCGCCGCCCGGACTCGTACTCCTGGACCAGGCTCACGTAGACGTCCTCCAGGCTGACCGCGCGCACCTGGAGGTTGCCGACGGCGTCGCCGTGCGTGGCGAACAGCTCGCGGACGTACCTGGTGGCGTCCGCGACCGACTCGGTGTGCGGGACGCCGTCGAGGGTGTAGCGGACCTCCGACTCGCTCGACACCTGGGCGGCCAGCTCCTCGGCGGTGCCGTCGGCCACGATGCGCCCGCCCGCGAGGATCACGATGCGGTCCGCGAGCCGCTCGGCCTCGTCGAGGTCGTGCGTGGTGAGCAGGATCGCGGTGTCCTGGCCGTGCGACAGGCTCTGGACGAGGTCGTGGAAGTCGCGCCGGGCCTGGGGGTCGAAGCCGACCGTCGGCTCGTCCAGGAAGAGCAGGTCGGGGCGGCCGACCAGGCCGATGGCCACGTCGAGCCTGCGGCGCTGGCCGCCCGACAGGGTGCCGATCACCGCGCCGGCCCGGTCGGCGAGCCCGACCAGGCGCAGCAGCTCGTCGGCCCGGTACGGCTCGCGGAAAGGCACGTAGAAGCGGCTGAGGTGGTCGAGCAGCTCCCCGGCGCGCCACCTGCCGTGGTCCCGCCACGACTGCAGGACGATGCCGATGCGGGCCAGCCACGCGTCGCCGGCCTGGCCGGGGTCGGCGCCGAGGACCTCGACCTCGCCAGCGGAGCGGCGGCGGAAGCCCTCGAGGATCTCGATGGTGGTCGTCTTGCCCGCGCCGTTCGGGCCGAGCAGGGCGACCACCTCTCCCTGGTGGACACGCAGGTCGACGCCGTGCAGCACGTCCGTCGTCCCGTACCGCATGCGCAGGTCGCGGGTCTGGATCACGGGGGTCGCGGAAGGGGCCCGGCCTTTCTCCGATGGTTCTGCGGCTTTCCGGTGCGTGATGTCCATACTTAAAGTCTCTCATTGAAGTTTTACGTTGAACGTTGTCATGCTGTTGAGCGCCCATAGGATGGCTCCGTGGTCGCGAAACCCTCAACTCCCGCGTTGCGCCCGGTTGACCTGGCGCGCGAGGTGGGCGTCTCCACCCAGCAGATCCGCAACTACGCCGACGCCGGCATCCTGCCGCCCACCGAGCGCACGCCCTCGGGCTACCGCCGGTTCGACGCCCGGCACCGGGCCGCCCTGCTCGCCTACCGGTCGCTGGCGAAGGGCTTCGGCTGGGACACCGCCCGTTCGATCATGCTGACGATCCACGCGGGCGACGTGCCGGGCGCGCTCGCCCTCATCGACGAGTCCCACGCCGGCCTGCACGCCCGGCGGCTCGCGCTCCGCTCGACCAGCGAGGCCCTGCAGGCCGTGGCGGACGATCCCGCCCCGGTCCCGGCGAGGAACCTGACGCGGATCGGGGAGGTCGCCCGGCACCTCGGGCTGCGCACCTCGGCGCTGCGGGTGTGGGAGGCCGCCGGGCTGCTCGCACCGGAACGCGAGCGGGTCACCGGCTACCGCCGGTACGGCCCCGACGACGTCCGCGACGCCCGGATGATCCACATCCTGCGGCAAGGCCGGCACCCGCTGCCGCAGATCAGGGCCCTGCTCGACGAGCTGCGCAGGACCGGCAGCACGCAGGCCCTGCGCGTCGCGGTCGAGGAGCGGCGGCACGCGCTCACCCGCACCGCCGCCGCGATGCTGGAGGGCGCCGCCGTGCTGCACGGCTACCTGAGCATGGACGCCCACGACGGCGGCCCGCCCTCACCGGCGCGCCTGTTGCAGGACACATGAGCTGAGCCCGCCGTCCACGGTGAGCGTGGCGCCGGTGACGTAGGAGGCCCGGTCGCTGCACAGCCACGCCGCGGCCTCGGCGATCTCCCCGGCGCCCGCCACCCTGGCCAGCGGGGCGGTCTCGGCCAGCGAGGGCTCCACGGCGGGGCTGGCCGCCATCCACGCCTCGCTCATGGGCGTGCGGGCCACGCCGGTGGCGACGGCGTTGACGCGGATGCCGCGCGCGCCGTACTCGGCCGCGCCCGCCTTGGTCAGGCCGATGACGGCGTGCTTGGCGGCCACGTAGGCGGCCGACACGGGCCCGGCCAGCAGCCCGGCGACGCTCGCGTTGTTGACGATCGAGCCGCCGCCGCGCGGCAGCATGGCCCGGATCTCCTCGCGCATGCAGTGCCAGGTGCCGCCCGCGTTCACCGCCATCACCCGGTCGAGGGCCGCGTCGTCGGCCAGGTGCATGGCGTCGGGGCCGCCGCCGCGGCCGGCGTTGTTGAAGGCCGCGTCCAGCCTGCCGTACCGGCCGAGGGCGGCGGAGACCACGCGGGCGGCGTCGCCGGGCACGGTCACGTCGCCCGCGACGTGCACCGCCTCGTGCCCCTGCCCGGTCAGCTCGTCCACGAGGTCGCCGAGCTCGCGCCCGCCGCGCGCGGTCAGGACGACGGCCGCGCCCTCGCGGGCGAACAGCCGGGCGGCGGCCGCGCCGATGCCCCGGCTGGCCCCGGTGATCAGGATGACCTTGCCGGTCAGGAACGCGCTGTCGGTCATGGTCGTCTCCCGTGTGGTCAGGTCAGGGCGGCCGGTGTGATCAGCCCGTCGGCCAGGTGCTCGCCGTCCTGTGTCAGGGAGACCAGGGTGGGCTCGTCGTCGCCGATCGGGTCGGCGGCCCGTACGGTGACGGGCCGGTCGAGGTCGGCGTAGCGGTGGAAGTTGGCGCTGAGGGCGCGCACGCCGACCTGGCGCGGCCAGTGCCGGCACCGGGTCGCCTGGAGCATCGCCTCGATCATGAGGTTGCCCGGCACGTGGTCCATGGGGTGGTCGAACAGGACCGGGTGCGGGCGGCAGCGCAGCGTCCAGACCTCGGCCTCGCCGGTGGCGGACAGGACGACGTCCTCGGGGTGCGCCTTGCCCACCCGCTCGGCGGGCACCGGCGGGCCGGCGGCGAACGGCTGACCGCAACGCCTGACCTGGCCCGCGCGCAGGCGGGCGAGCACGGCCGGGCTGATGCAGCGGGCCCGCGCCCGCGCCGTGCCCGCGTGCCGGGCGCCGCGGTGCAGCTCCATGGTGTAGCCGAGGCCCTTGGGTGCGCGCCCGCCGCGGCCGGTCGGGCGGCAGGTCACCGACAGCACCACGTCGCTGTGGGTCGGCTCGCAGGCGAGCGCGTCGGCCGGGATCTCGAAGGCCAGGTGGTCCATGACGAAGGCGTGCCCGGCCGGGACGCCGTAGCCGGCGTGCCCGATGAGCAGCCCGGCCTGGCGCACGCTCTCGACGAGCAGGAAGGGGTCGTGCCGCCCGTGGACGGTCCGGTAGAAGCGGTGGCAGAGCGGCCACTGGGCGCCCAGCAGATAACGGTCCGGGCCGTCCGCCCGGAAGCCGGTGATCAGCACCTCGGTGACCGCGGTCCGGTGGACGAGCCGGCGGGGGATGGTCTGTTCGAACAGGCTCTCTTCGTGGCGCAGATCCGGCCCGGTGAGCCCCATGCGGATGTCACCTCCCGAGAGGATGGTGAAAACAAACCTACCGGTATCCTTGTTTCTCACCACCGTCAGCCAGATTTCTGTAGCTTTACGGTCATATCAGCCGCTCTGAACAGGAAAATCCCGCATTGTAGCTACCGGACCGGCCAGCTAAGATACCGGCCAAAAGACTTTCCTGTACTTGGCGGTCGAATGGCACGACGGCTCCAGCAGCGCGCCGAACGCACCCGCGCCGTCGTGCTCCGGGCCGCGGCCGAGGTCTTCGCCGCGGACGGCTTCCGTGGCGCGCGCATGGCGGACATCATCGCCCGCACCGCGGTGACCAAGGGCGCGGTGTACTTCCACTTCTCCTCCAAGGAGGAGCTGGCGCAGGCCGTCGTCGCCGCCCATCGCGAGGAGGGCGCCCGGCTGGCCGAGACCGTCGCCGCCCAGGGCGCCACGCCGCTGCGCACCCTGATCAACCTGTCCTACGCCTACGCGCGGCTCATCAAGGACAACCCGATCCACCTGGCCGGCGTGCGGCTGGTGGCGGAGGGCACCTTCGGCAGCCCCACGCTGGAGGCGTTCACCGACTGGGACCTCGTGCTCGTCAAGCTGCTCGAGGAGGCCAAGGACCGCGGCGAGCTCCGCGGCGACCTCGACGCGGAGGCGTGCGCCAGGTTCATCAACAGCGCCTTCTACGGCACGCAGATCCTGTCGTTCATCTACAGCCGCCGTGAAGACCTCATGCAGCGGCTCGACACGATGTGGCAGGTGCTGCTCAACGGGCTGCTGCCCGAGGGGCGCAGCGTCATCCTGATGTCCCAGGCCGGATAGCCGCCTCCGCCGCCCCCGCGGCGCGCGCCGCGGGCCGCCCGCAGCCGAGCGGGTCGCCGGGGTGCGGGTGCGGCCGGCCGGCGGGCAGGTAGGCCGACGGGGCCGTGGTCAGCGCCGGCAGGAGCGTCCGCCAGACGGCGGTGATCGTCCGCGCGTCGAGCCGGTCGGGGCGGCGGCGGGAGAGCGCCTCCAGGCCCGGCACGAACGCCACGAGGATGGCCTCCACGCCCTCCGCGCTCTCCGGGGCCGGGGCGGCCTCCGCCAGCAGGAGCCGGAGCAGCGGGATCCAGCGCTCGCGCGGGGTGCCGCCCTCGCCGTCCAGCCGGAGGCCGGCGCGGAAGACGACGTCCCTGGCCAGGTTGCGGGTGAGCAGGTGGGTGAAGTCGATCATCGCCTGGACGGCGGCCCGGCCGTCGCAACGGCAGGACGCCAGCCGCTCCATGCCGGTCCAGATCTCGTCGGCGTGCTCCCGGATCTCCTCGGCGAGCCGGTCCTTGGAGCCGAAGTGGAAGTACAGCGCGCCCTTGGTGGTGCCGCTGAGCTGCACGATCTCCATGAGCGAGGTGCCGGCGAAACCGCGTTCGGCGAAAGCTTCCGCGGCACCGTGAATGATCTTGTTTCGGGTGAGTTCCGCGCGTTCCTGGATCATCGCCAAGTCCCTCACCTTCACACCGAACAAACCTTCTGTGCTGTTTTTGATAACCTCGCTGACCTGGATTTACTCAATAAACATCCCAGGTGATGACAGAATTGACAAAACCAACCGGACGGTTTTAGCTGGCGATCGCGTCACCAGTTGCTTCGTCCTTCGAGGAGGAAGGATGCGATCGTTCTGATGAGTGCCGCCGTCAACCGACAGACCCGTCCGGGGCTCGCCTCAGGGGTGCGCGCCGGAGCCCCGGGCGAGCAGGGCGCCGTCCGGGGCAGGCTGGGGATCGACGCGGGGGTCTACGCGGGCCGCGTCGAGCTGCGCATCCCCGTCGGGCTCGGCTTCGAGTCCTGGTGCCGGATCGGGCAGCAGATCCGGCGGATCAGCGACTCCTCGTGCTGGTGGCTGGCCGACTGGCTGGTCTACGGCGAGGAGCAGTTCCCCGGCCGCTACCAGGTCGTCTGCGAGGAGACCTCGCTCAGCTACCAGACGTTGCGCAACTATGCCTGGGTGGCCAGGAAGTTCCCGCCGTCCCGGCGACGGGACAGCCTGAGCCTCCAGCACCACGCCGAGGCCGCCTCGCTGCCGGAGGCCGAGCAGGATCTCTGGCTCGCCCGCGCCGAGCGGGAGAGCTGGTCGGCCCGCCGGCTCCGGCAGGAGCTGCGCAAGCGGGCGCGCAAGCTCGACGAGGCCGACCCGGCGACCCGCGTGCAGGTGACGCTGAGCCTGGACTCCGAGCGCCGGGACCGGTGGATGCAGGCGTCGGAGGCGGCCCACATGCCGTTCATGGACTGGATCGTGCGGATCATCGACGACGCGTCCGGCGACCGGAACGCTCCTGACAGGAAGACCGCCTGAGGAAAGGACCGCATCGCATGTTCGTCCCCGGTCCCTACCGCCAGCCGGCCGGCGGCTGGACGGCAGAGCTGGTCCGCGGCAACCCGCTGGCGCTGCTGGCCACCAACGGGCCCGCCGACGCCGGCCCCTACGCCACCCACGTGCCGGTCATCCCCGACCCGGCCGGTCCCGAGCCGTGGGCGGCCGACCTGTCGGGCGCCGTGTTGCTGGGGCACATGAACCGGGCGAACCCGCACTGGAAGGCCCTGGAGCCGGGCGGGCCGGCGCTGGTGACCTTCACCGGCCCGCACGCCTACGTCTCGCCGGCCGTTTACCGGGTCAGCCCGGCCGCGCCGACGTGGAACTTCACCTCCGTCCACGTCCACGGCACCCTCAGCCCCATCCGCGGCGAGGCCGAGACGCTGGAGGTGGTGTGCGCCACCGTGCGCGCCTTCGAGGCGGCGTTCGGGACGGGCTGGGACATGACGGATTCGCTCGGCTACTTCCGGCGCATCCTGCCGGGAGTGGGCGCGTTCCGGATCGCCGTGACCCGCGCCGAAGGCATGTTCAAGCTCAGCCAGGAGCAGCGGCCGGAGATCAGGGAACGCGTGCGGGCCTCCTTCGCGGCGCGGCCCTCCTGCGGCGCCCGCCAGGTCGCCGAGCTCATGGGCCGCCTCGCCGGTGAGCCCGTCCCCCCGCCGCGCGACCCGGCGACGGTCCAGGAAGGACCGGGCCGGAGAGCGTCGTAGCAAGCCGTAGCAAGCGCCGACCAGGAAACGCGAGCGGACATGCGCACCGTCAATGACCTGTTCGAATCGACCGTGGCCCGCATGGGCGACCGGCCGGCCCTGATCACGCCCGGCGGGACGGTCGGCTACGCCCGGCTCAACGCCGACGCCAACCGCCTGGCCAGACGGCTCGTCGCGGCCGGCGTCGGGCCCGACACGCTGGTCGCCGTCGCGGTCCCGCGCACCGCCGGGCTGATGACCGTGCTGCTCGCGGTGCTCAAGGCGGGCGGCGCCTACCTGCCCCTCGACCCCGCCTACCCGGCGGAGCGGCTGTCGTTCATGCTGCGGGACGCGCGGCCGGTGCTGCTCGTGCGCTCGTCGGAGGCGCACGTGCCCGGCGCGGACATTCCCGAGCTGCTGATCGACGATCCCGCCGTCGCCGCCGCGTGCGCGGCGCAGCCGCACCACGACCTGACGGACCGGGACCGCCGCGCCCCCCTCCGTCCCGGCCACCTGATGTACGTGATCTACACCTCCGGCTCGACGGGCCGGCCCAAGGGCGTCGCGGTGACGCACTCCGGCGTGGCCGCCCTCGCGGCCAGTCAGGCCGCGGAGCTCGGCGCCGGGCCGGGCGACCGGGTGCTCCAGTGGGCCTCCATCAGCTTCGACGCGGCCTTCTGGGACATCTGCCTCGCCCTGCTGTCCGGCGCGGCGCTCGTGCTCGCGCCCGCCGGCGACCTGCTGCCCGGGCCGCCGCTGCACGACACCATGCGCAGGAACGCGGTCACCCACGCGACCCTGCCGCCGGTCGCGCTGAGCGTCACCGACGCCGCCGGGCTGCTGCCGGGCGGGGTCGTCATGTCCACCGGCGACGCCGTCACCCGGCCGCTCGCCACGACCTGGTCCGCCGGCCGGCGCATGTTCAACGGCTACGGCCCCACCGAGGTCACCGTGGGCATCGCCATGGGGCCCATCACCGGCCGCGAGGAGATCAGCATCGGCCGCCCCCTGCTCGGCAGCGCCGTCCACGTGCTGGACGAACGCCTCGGCGAGGCGGCCCCCGACGCGGAGGGGGAGCTGTACCTGGCCGGGCCCGGCCTCGCCCGGGGGTACCTCGGCCGTCCCGCGGAGACCGCCGCCCGGTTCGTCGCCGACCCGTACGGCCCCGCCGGCTCCCGCATGTACCGCTCCGGGGACCGCGGCCGGCGCCGGGCCGACGGCGAGCTGTTCTTCGCCGGGCGAGCCGACGACCAGGTGAAGATCCGGGGCTTCCGGGTCGAGCTGGGCGAGATCGAGGCCCGGCTGAGCGCGCACCCGGCGGTCGAGCTGGCCTGCGCGGTCGTGGAGGGCGGGCTCGCCGAGGCCCGCGTGGTCGCCTACGCCCGGACCCGCCCCGGCGACCCGGTCACCGGAGCCGACCTGCGCGCCCATCTCGCCGCCGCGCTGCCCGCGCACATGGTGCCCGCCGCCGTCGTCGTGCTGGAGAGCTTCCCCACCCTGCCCAACGGGAAGATCGACCGCGCCGCCCTGCGCCGGGCCCCCGCGCCGGCGGCGGCGGGCGACGACGTGTGCGGCCTGGCGGCCGAGATCCTGGGCGTGCCGGAGGCCCGCCCTGAGGACAACTTCTTCGACCTCGGCGGCCATTCGGTGCTGGCCACCCTGCTGGCCCGCAGAATTCGCCGGGAGTTCGGTGTCTCGGTGCCGATCAGAAGCATTTTCGAGGCGGCCACCCTGGCCGATATCGAAGGGCTGGTGCAAGCCGGCTCCTGACCGTTCGAAAAGCGCCTCGGAGATATTCCGGGGCGCTTTTTCGTGCCTCGCGAGGCGGGCTGTGAATGACTGGTGAAAGGTTTTGCCCGAGGGGCCGGCGGCCGTGTTAGGGAAGAGGTATGACCAGCGCTCTTTCCGCATATCGCGCGTACCGCGAATATCTGTCTCTGGACACGTTGCTGGACCTGCAGAAGCCCAATACCGGGCAGCCCGACGAATTGTTGTTCGTCGTCGTCCACCAGTCGCACGAGTTGTGGTTCAAGGAGCTGCTGCACGAGCTGGGCGGCCTCCAGGCGGCCCTCGCCGCGGCCGACAGCGGCCACGCCCTGCGGACGCTGCGGCGGCTCGGCGCCGGGTTCGCGGTGCTGACGGCGCAGCTCCGGGCGCTGGAGACGCTCACCGCCGGGCAGTTCGACGCCTTCCGCGAGCGGCTGGGCGGCAGCGGTTTCTACTCCGCCCAGTTCCGCGAGATCGAGCTGGTGCTGGGCCGGTGCGACGGCGACGTGGCGCGGCAGTTCCCCGCGGGCAGCCCGGCCAGGGCGCGCATCGAGGACAGGGCGGGCCGGCCCCGGCTGTTCGCCTCCTTCCTGGAGTACCTGGCGGCCTGCGGGTACCCGCCGCACGACGTGCCGCTGGCCCTCCGCACGGTGGAGCGGGACGACGCGGTGGCGGCGCAGGTGTGCGAGGGGCTGCGCGACCTGGACCAGGCCTTCCAGGAGTGGCGCTTCCAGCACGCCGTCCTGGCCCGGCGGGTGATCGGCGACAAGGCCGGGACCGGCGGCTCGACCGGCGCGGAGTTCCTGCGCGCGACGGTCTTCACGCCGTCCTTCCCCGAGCTGTGGCACGTGCCTGACCCCCAGTGAGCCAGCGGGAAGGACATCGGATGCGAGCCACGACGAACGTCGGGGTCGGCGGCCTCAGCCCGCGGGCGCTGGACGAGACGGCGAGGTGCCCGTCCTCGGCCCTGAACAGCCTCGCGGAGTGGCAGGAGACGGCCGGCCCGGCCGCGTTCCCGTTCCGCCCCATCGTGCGGCACTACCAGGCGGTGGGCCGCGGCCGGGCGGACGCCGAGCTGGTCAAGGCCCTGCGCGTGCTGGCCGAGCAGGGCTGCCGGCGGCACGGCGGCGGCGGGAGGCCGGCCCACGGGACGATCCTGTCGTCCTGGCTGCCCTGCACCTTCGACCAGGAGGACGGCGACTACGACTCCTACGGCGCGATGCCCCTGCTGCACCAGGTGGCCGGGACCGCGGCCGGAGGCCCCGACACGGGCCTCGACCTGCAGCAGGTGGCGCTGCTGGGCGACCTGCTGGCCTTCGAGGCCGCCGCCGGCCGGGTGTGCGGCTCCGCCCCGCAGCAGGTCCGGGTCCGGGCCTGCCTGCGGGCCCTGGCCAGGGCGGGGGAGCTGGCGCCCGGAGCGGCCGGGGTGACCGCCCGCTTCCCCGGGGCGCCCGCCGCCGACCGGGCGGGGGAGCTCGCCCTGCTCGCCCTGGAGGCCGTGCCGCCCGCCGTGCGGCTGGCCGCCGAGATCACCCTGCTGCCCATGACGCCGCTGCACGACGAGGTGATGTTCATCCGCAGCATCCAGGTGTTCGAGCTGGTCTACCGGCAGGTGGCGCGCTGCCTGGAACGGGCGGTGACGGCCCTCGCCGGCGGGGACCCGGCGGCCGCGGCGGCCGAGGTGCGCGGCGCGACGGCCCGCGTGGCCGCCACCGGCAGCCTCTACCGGGTGCTGACCACCATGCCGAAGGAGTCGTTCGCGGTCATCCGGTCGTCCACCGACGGCCGCAGCGCCATCCAGTCCCGCGCCTACCGCGAGGTGGAGCGCCTGAGCGCGCCCCTGCCCACCGAACGGCTCCCCATGGAGCTGCTCCGGCTGGACGAGCGGCCGCGGCCAGGCCGCTCACTCCAGGAGGAGTACCTGGCGGCGGGCGGCGGGCCACGACTGGACGACCTGGCCGCCGCCATGACGGGCCTGGACCAGGCGTGGCACGCGATGAAACGCACGCACTGGGGGATCACCCTCAAGATCATCGGCCGGGTGCCGGGCACCGGCGGCAGCTCCGGCGCCGACTACCTGCGGGAGGCGGCCGAACGCCCGCTGTTCCCCGCGCTCTCACCAGGAGGCCCGCATGCCTGAGCACGACGACGGCTACCGCGCGCTGCGGCACGCGATCATGGGCTACATCGTCTCGCAGGCCATCTTCGCGGTCACCGAGGCCGGCGTGCCCGACCTGCTCGCCGACGGCCCCGCGGAGGCCGCCGGCCTGGCGGCGCGCGCCGGGGCGGACGCCGGCGCGCTCACCCGGTTCCTGCGCGTGCTCGTCGCCGAGGGCCTGTTCACCGAGGGGCCGCGCGGCACCTTCGCCCTCACCGCGACCGGCGCGCACCTGCGCGCCGACCGGCCCGGCTCGCTGCGGCACCTGGTCACCCTGATGGCCGGCGCGCCCTACCGGGCATGGGGCCTCGCCGGGCACTCGCTGCGCACCGGGAAACCGGCCTTCGACGAGCTGTTCGGGCAGCCCATGTTCGCCTGGCTGCGCGCCCGCCCCGCCGAGTCGGCGGCCTTCGACGCCGCCCAGGCGGGCCTGGTCACCCTGCGCATGCAACCGCTGATCGAGCGGGACTGGAGCGGCGCCCGCACGGTCGTGGACGTCGGCGGCGGCAACGGCGAGCTGCTGAGGACGCTGCTCGCGGGCCACCCGCACCTGCGCGGCGTGCTGTTCGACCTGCCGCACGTGGTCCGGGAGGCCGACGTCCCGGCGGAGCGCTGCGCCGTCATCGGCGGCGACTTCTTCACCGGCGTGCCCGAGGGCGGCGACGTCTACGTGCTGGCCCAGATCCTGCACGACTGGGACGACGACGCTGCGGCCCGGATCCTGCGCGAGGTGGCCGCCGCCATGCCGCCGCACGGCACGCTGCTCGTCGTCGAGCAGGTGATTCCCGAGGACGACGCCCGCCACCCGGAAAAGCTCCTCGACCTGCACATGCTGGTGCTGCTCGGCGGGCGCGAGCGGACGGCCGGCGAATGGCGGGAATTGTTCGCGGCGGGCGGTTTCGAACTGACGGGAATTGACCGGGGAACGCGCTCCGCATTACTCGCCGGAAAACTCCGCGGACCTGCGGGGACGGTGTCCGGTCGGCAGGACAATGGCGCTGGCAATTGACTCGCGGGACCGCGGCGAATAAGGCTGGAAAAGACCTTTGAGGAGGGTGGCCCGGATGACTTCGATCGGCGTGGTGGCGGCGCAGGAAAGCCTTTGGCTGGCACAGCGGCTGCGGCCGGAGCCGCCCAACAACGTGGCGGCCGTCTGGGAGGTCCAGGGCGAGCTCGACAGTGCCTTGCTGAACTCCGCGCTGCGGGTCGTGCTCACCGAGGCGCGCACCGTCCTGGTCACGTTCAGGGAGGAGGCCGGGCGGCTGCGCCAGGAACCGCGCGACCTCGGCGCGTGGCGGCCCTTCGCCGCGGACCTCAGCGGGGCGGCCGACCCCGAGGCGGCGGCGCGGGCGTATGTGGCCGAGCTCGCGGCCCAGCCGTTCGACCTGGAGCGGGACGTGCTGTTCCGGGCCGGTCTGCTCACGCTGGGGGAGCAGCGGTCGTTCCTCGTGCTGGTCTGCAACCACGTCGTGACCGACGCCTTCGGCCTGCTCACGCTCGTCTCGCGGCGGATCGCCGAGGTCTACACCGCGACGCTCAAGGGCGACCCCGCTCCCCACTGGCCGGTGGAGGAGCCCGCGGCGCTGCACGAGCGGGACGCGCGCTACCGGGCCTCCGACCGGTTCGCCAGGGACGCCGAGTTCTGGCGGCGCTACCTGTCGGACCCGTCCGCCCCCGCCCGCCTGCCCGGCACCCCCACCCCAGCCCGCGCCAACCCCAGCGGCGTGTGGAGCCACACCGCGCGCGTGCCGCGCGAGGAGGCCGACGCCTGGGAACGGCTGGCCCGCTCGTACGGCGTCACCCTGCCGACCCTGCTGATGGCCGCGGCCGCCGTCTTCTTCCGCCACCTGTGCGACCTGCCCGAGCCGCTGTTCACCGTCACCGTCAACAACCGCTTCGGCGCCACGCGGCGCACCCCCGGGGTCCTGTCGAACCTCGTCCCGATCAGGATCGGCGTGCCCGTCACCGCCGACCTGCCCGCCGTCCTCGACGCGACCCAGCGCGCCAAGACCGAGGTCTTCCGGCACGCCACGCACCAGGTCTCCGACATCCAGCGCGAGACGGGCCGCGCCGGAGCCTTCCGCAGCCCGTTCGGCGCGATCGTCAACATCATCCCCTTCGTCGAAGGGCTGGACCTCGCCGGCAGCACGGCGCACTTCGCCGGCGGCTCGTTCGGCTCGGTGGACGAGCTGATGATCTCCACCTACTTCGACGGCCGGCCCGGCAGCGACCTCCACGTGCGCGTCGACGCCCCGGCGGCGTTCTACGGCGAGCACGACCCGGCCGGCCTGAGCGAACGCCTGATCGCCACCGTCCGCGCCCTGACCGCGCACCCCGGTGCCCCGGCCGGCTCGATCGAGCTCCTGACCGGCCACGAGCGGCGGCGGCTGCTCGACGACTTCAACGACACCGCCGTGCCGCTGCCCGACGCGACGGTGGCCGAGCTGTTCGAACGGCACGCGGCGGCCCGGCCGGACGCCGTGGCCGTGGTCGCCGGCGACGTGACGCTGACCTACGGGGAGCTGAACACCCGCGCCAACCGGCTGGCGCACGCCCTGGCCGGGCGCGGCGTCACGCCCGAGTCCGTGGTGGCGGTCGCCGTGACCCGCTCGGCCGACCTCGTCGTGGCCCTGCTCGGCGTCTACAAGGCCGGCGCCGTCTACCTGCCGATCGATCCCGAGTTCCCGAGCGGCCGGCTCGACTACGTGCTGTCCGACGCCCGGCCGCACGTCCTGGTGACCGACGAGGCGGGGGAGCGGGCCGTGCCGCGCGCGGCCGGGACACCGCGCCTCGGCATCGACGTCACCCGGCAGGAGGGCGGCGAGGACGACCCGCCCGCGCGGGCCCGCCCCGGCAACGTCGCCTACCTCATGTACACCTCCGGCTCCACGGGCACGCCCAAGGGCGTCGCCATCACCCACCGCAACCTCGTGGCGCTCTTCGCCGGCACCGAGCGGTGGTGCCGCTTCGGCCCGGACGACGTGTGGTCGTGCTGCCACTCGCAGGCGTTCGACGTCTCCATGTGGGAGCTGTGCGGCGCCCTGCTGCACGGCGGCCGCATCGTCCTGGCCACCTGGGACGTCGTGCGTTCCCCCGACGCCCTGTGGCGGCTGCTGCTCCGCCACGGCGTGACGGTCCTGAGCCAGACGCCCTCCGCCTTCTACGAGCTGTCCGCCAACCGGCCCGCCGACACCTCGGGGCTGCGGCTGCGCATGGTGGTCTTCGCCGGCGAGGCCCTGGACCCGGCCCGGCTGCGCGGCTGGTACCCCGGCGCGACGCCCGGCGCGCCGGTGCTGGTCAACATGTACGGCATCACCGAGACCACCGTCCACGTCACCTACCTGGAGATGCTGGCGGAGTTCGCCGAGCGCGGCGCGAGCCCCATCGGGGTGCCGATCGGCAACATGCGGATGTACGTGCTCGGGCCCGGCCTCGCCCCGGTGCCGCCCGGCGTCATCGGCGAGCTGTACGTCGCCGGCGCGGGCGTCGGCCGCGGCTACCACGGCCGGGCCGCACTCACCGCCCAGCGTTTCGTCGCCTGCCCGTTCGGCCCGCCCGGCGCCGTCATGTACCGCAGCGGCGACCTCGCGCGCTGGGCCGCCGACGGCCGCCTCGAGTTCATGGGACGGGCCGACCACCAGGTGAAGATCCGGGGCTTCCGCATCGAGCCCGCCGAGATCGAGGCCGCCCTGGAGCGGCACCCGGGCGTGTCGCAGGCCGCGGTGATCGCCCGCGAGGGCCGCGGGACCGGCGGCAGGCAGCTCGTCGCCTACGTCGTGCCGCGGGACGCGGGCGGCATCGGCGGCGGGGAGGCGGTCGACTTCCGCGCGGGCGCCGACGCGGGAGAGCTGCGCGCGTTCGTGTCGGGACGGCTGCCCAAGTACATGGTCCCGGCCGCGTTCGTGCTGCTCGACCGGCTGCCGCTGACCACCAACGGCAAGCTGGACCGGCGGGCCCTGCCCGAGCCCGTGTTCGCGGGCGGCGACTACGTCGCTCCCGGCACGCCCGCCGAGGAGGTCCTGGCGGAGGTCTACGCCGAAGTGCTCGGCCTGGACCGGGTCAGCGCCGAGGACGACTTCTTCACCCTGGGCGGCGACAGCATCCGCGCCATCCAGGTCGTCTCCCGGGCCCGCGCCCGCGGCCTCGCGCTCAGCCCGCGCGACGTCTTCGAACGCCGCACCGTCACCGACCTCGCCGACGCGGCCGGGACCGGCCCCGGGAGCGCGCTGGAGGAGCTGGACGGCGGCGGCACCGGCCCGATGCCGCTCCTGCCGGTGGCCCGCGAGGCCGCCGCGCGCGGCCCCGCGTTCGCGCGGTTCGCGCAGTGGATGGCGGTGACCCTGCCGCCGGGGATCGACCACGCCGGGCTGGTCGCGACGCTCACCGCCGTGGTGGACCACCACGACGTGCTGCGCTCCCGGCTCGACGGCGGCGACCTGCGCGTGGAGCCGGCCGGCTCGGTGCCGGTCGCCCGCCTGATCCGCCGCGTCGGGCACCCGGACGAGGTCCGGCCCGCCCTGGAGGCCGCCCAGCGCGAGCTGGACCCGGAACACGGCTCGATGCTGCGCTTCATCTGGCTCGCCCCCTCCGGCGGCGGCGACGGTCCTTCCGGCGGCGGCGCCTCCGGTTCGGCCGGCGCCGTCGCGGGCGGGCGGCTGGTGATTCTCGCGCACCACCTCGTCGTGGACGGCGTCTCCTGGCGCATCCTGCTGCCCGACCTCGCCGCCGCCTGGGCGGCCGTGCGCGACGGCCGCCCGGCCGTCCTGCCGCCCGTGGGCACCTCCATGCGCCGCTGGGCGCACGCGCTGCGGTCGGAGGCGGCCCGCCGCGGGCACGAGCTGCCGGTCTGGCTCGACGTCGTCACCACCGACGAGCCGCGGCTCGGCGCCCGCCCGCTGGACCCCGCCCGCGACGTCGCCGCGGCCACCTCGACCGTGCGCGTCCGGCTGACGCCGGCGATCACCCGCACCCTGCTCGCCCGCTGGCCCGCCGCCTTCCGCGCGGGCGTGGACGAGGGCCTGCTGGCCGCGCTCATGCTGGCGCTGCTGCGCCGCCGCCGCCGCGAGGGCGTGCCGGGCACCGCCGCGGTGATCCGGCTGGAGGGGCACGGCCGCGAGGAGGCCGTGGTGCCGGGCGCGGACCTGTCCCGCACCGTCGGCTGGTTCACCAGCGTCCACCCGGCCCGGCTCGACCTGGCCGGCATCGACGTCGAGCAGGCGTTCGCCGGCGGCCCCGCCGCCGGAGCCGCCATCAAGGCGGTCAAGGAACAACTGCGCTCCCTGCCCGGGCACGGCATCGGGTACGGCCTGCTCCGCCACCTCGACGACGGGACCGCGGCCGAGCTGGGCCGCCACCCCGAGGGCCAGATCGTCTTCAACTACCTCGGACGTCTCGCCGAGGACCTGACCGGCGGCGAGTGGGGGCCCGCGCCGGAATGGCCGGAACTGGTCGCCATGCCCGGCCCCGGCCAGCCCGTCCCGGCCACGCTCCAGGTCGACGCGCTGATCAGCGGCGAGCAGGAGCTGACGGCCCTGTTCACCTTCCCCGACGGTGTGCTGTCCCGCGACGAGGTGCGGGACCTGGCCGAGCTGTGGGCCGCCGCCGTCACGGCACTCGCCGGGCACGCCGCCGCGCCGGACGCCGGCGGCCTGACGCCCGCGGACCTGACGCGCGCCGGCGTGAGCCGCCACCAGCTCGAACGGTGGGAGCGGTCCTGGCCCGGCCTGTCCGACGTGTGGCCCCTGACGCCCCTCCAGTCCGGCATGCTCTTCCACTCGATGCTCGGCGGGACGGGCGCGGACGCGTACCAGATGCAGCTCGTCCTCCGCCTCGACGGGCCGCTCGACCCGGCGCGGCTGCGCGCCGCCGGGCAGGCGCTGCTCGACCGGCACCCGAACCTGCGCGTCGCGTTCGCCGCCGACGAGGCCGGCGACCTCGCCCAGCTCGTGGTGGACGGGGTCCGGCTGCCGTGGCGCGAGCACGACCTGTCCCGGCTCGGCGAGGCCGAGCGGGCCCGCGAGCTGGAGCGGCTGCTGGCCGCGGACCGCGGCGTCCGCTTCGACCCCGCCGTCCCGCCGCTGCTGCGGCTGACGCTCGTCACGCTCGGCGCCGGCCGGGCCGAGCTCGTCCTCAGCACCCACCACGCCCTCCTCGACGGCTGGTCGCTGCCGCGGCTGATGCGCGACCTCCTGCGGCTGTACGCGGCCGGCGGCGAGCCGGACGGCCTGGCCAGGGCCGGCGGGTTCCGCGACTTCCTCGCCTGGCTGGGCTCCCGCGACCAGGAGGCGTCGCTGCGGGCCTGGGCCCGCGAGCTCGACGGCGTGACGGAGCCGACGCTGCTGGCGGCGAGCCTGCCCGCCCGTACCGCCGAGCCGGGCATCGGCCAGACCGACGTCCCGCTGCCGCCCGACGTGGCCGCCGCCCTGTCCCGCCGCGCCGCCGAGCTCGGCGTCACCCTCAACACGCTGGTGCAGGGCGCCTGGGGCGTGCTGCTGGCCGAGCTGACCGGCCGCCGGGACGTGCTGTTCGGCACCACCGTCTCCGGCCGCACCCCCGCGCTGCCCGGCGTCGAGGACCTGGTCGGCCTCCTCATCAACACCGTGCCGGTCCGCGTGCCGTGCGCGCCCGCCGACACGTTCGCGCAGGTGCTCACCCGCCTGCAGGACCGGCAGGCGGCGCTGCTCGAACACCACCACACCGGGCTCGGCGACATCCAGCGGGTCACCGGTCTGAGCACCCTGTTCGACACGCTCGTCGTGTTCGAGTCCTACCCGGTGGACCGGATCGGCCTCGCCGAGGCCAACAGCACGGCCGGCCTCGCGGTCACCGGCGTCCGGCCGTACACCGCGACGCACTACCCGGTCGCGCTGCTGGCCGCCGCCGACCCTCGCCTGCGGCTCACCGTGCAGTACCAGCGGGACCGGCTCTCCGGCGCCGACGCCGACCGGCTGGCGCGGCGCGTCGTGCGCGTCCTGCGGCGCCTGGCCGACGACCCGGAGGCCCGCCTCGCCACGCTCGACCTGCTCGAACCCGGCGAACACCAACGGCTGCGGCAGCTCAACGACACCGCCGTCGCGACCCCGCCGCTCACCGTCCCCGGCCTGGTCGAACGGCAGGCGGAGCGGACGCCCGACGCCCCGGCCGTGACCTCCGGCGGCCGTACCCTCACCTACCGCGAGCTGAACACCCGCGCCAACCGGCTCGCCCACGACCTGATCGCCCGCGGCGCGGGCCCCGAGACCGTGGTGGCGCTGGCCCTGCCCCGGTCCGCGGAGCTGGTCGTGGCCCTGCTCGGCGTCCTGAAGTCGGGCGCGGCGTACCTGCCGATCGACCCGGGGTTCCCCAGCGAGCGGCTGGAGTACGTGCTCGCCGACGCCCGTCCCGCGCTGCTGCTGACCGACGCCGCCGCCGGGCGGGCGGTGCGCGACGCGCGCGTCCCGCGCGTCCACCTCGACGAGCTCGGCTCCGGGCCCGGGCACGACCCGCGCACCGGGCTGCTGCCCGGCAACACCGCCTACCTCATGTACACCTCCGGCTCCACCGGCGAGCCGAAGGGCGTCGCGATCACCCACGGTAACGTCGTCAACGGCGTGCTGCGCCTCAACGACGTGCTCGGCCTGCCGCCGCGCGCCCGGATGCTCGCGGGCACCTCGGTCAGCTTCGACGTGTCGGTGTTCGAGCTGTTCAGCACGCTCTGCCGGGGCGGGACTGCCGAGATCGTCAGGGACGTGCTCGTGCTCGGCGAACGCGACGGCTGGACCGGCGGCGTGATCAGCACGGTCCCGTCCGCCTTCGCCGAGCTCGCCGGCGCGCTCGCCGGGCGGGTCACGGCCGACGCGGTCGTGTTCGCGGGCGAGGCGCTGCCGGCCTCGCTCGTCCGGCAGGCCCGCACGGCGCTGCCCGGCGCGAAGATCGTCAACGCGTACGGGCAGACGGAGACCTTCTACGCCACCACCTGCGTGCTCGGCACGGCCGCCACCCGGAGCGGCAGCGGCGGCGCCCCCATCGGCAGGCCGCTCGGCAACATGCGCGTGCACGTGCTCGGTCCCGGGCTCAGGCCGGTGCCGCCCGGCGTCGCGGGCGAGCTCTACGTCACCGGCGCCTGCATGGGGCGCGGCTACCACGGCCGGCCCGCCCTGACCGCCGACCGGTTCGTCGCCGACCCGTTCGGCCCGGCCGGCTCGCGCATGTACCGCACCGGCGACCTGGCCCGCTGGAACCCGGCCGGCGAGCTGGAGTACCTGGGGCGGCTGGACGACCAGGTGAAGATCCGGGGCTTCCGGATCGAGCCGGCCGAGGTCGAGGCGGCCCTGGCCGCGCACCCCCACGTCGAGCAGGCCGTGGTCGTGGCACGCGACGGCCGGCTGGTGGCCTACGCGGTGGGCCGGGTCGAGGCCGAGACCCTGCGCGGCTTCGTCCAGGGCCGGCTGCCGGAGTACATGGTGCCCTCCGCGGTCGTGGTGGCGGCGGCGCTGCCGCTGACGCCGAGCGGCAAGGTGGACCGGGCCGCGCTGCCCGCGCCCGAGTTCGGCTCGTCGGCCTACCGGTCCCCGTCCACCAGCGACGAGGAGGTCCTGTGCGGGCTGTTCGCCGAGGTGCTGGGGGTGGAGCGGGTCGGCGTGGACGACGACTTCTTCGCCCTGGGCGGGCACTCGCTGCTCGCCACCCGGCTGGTCAGCCGCATCCGCGCGGCGCTCCGCGTCGAGGTCCCCATCAGGACCGTCTTCCAAGCCCCCACGGTCGCCGAACTGGCCCCTCACCTGACGCCCGGCCTGGCGGTCCGGCCCCCGCTGCGGGCGCTCGCCACGCGGCCCGCCCGCCTGCCGCTGTCCTTCGCGCAGCGCCGGTTGTGGTTCGTCGATCGGTTCGAGGGTCCGTCGTCGACGTACAACCTGCCGGTGGTGTTGCGGTTGTGCGGTGAGCTGGATGTGCCGGCGTTGCGGGCGGCGATCGGTGATGTGGTGGGCCGGCACGAGAGTTTGCGGACGGTGCTGGTGGAGGACGCGGACGGGGTGCCGGGGCAGCGGGTGGTTCCGGTGGGTGAGGTGGTGGTGGAGCTGCCGGTGTCGGAGCCGGTGGAGGTGGGGGCGGCGGTGGCGCGGGCGGTGGCGTATGAGTTCGATCTGTCGCGGGAGATCCCGGTGCGGGCGTGCTTGTTGCGGGTGGGGGCGGGTGAGCACGTGCTGGTGTTGTTGTTGCATCACATCGCGGCGGATGGGGAGTCGGCGGCGCCGTTGGCGCGGGATCTGTCGGTGGCGTATCGGGCGCGGCTGGCGGGGCGGGTGCCGGGGTGGGCGGAGTTGCCGGTGCAGTACGCCGATTACACGTTGTGGCAGCACGAGTTGCTGGGTGATGAGCGGCTGGTGGGTGCGCAGGTGGGGTATTGGCGTGCGGAGTTGGCGGGGGTGCCGCAGCCGGTGCGGTTGCCGGTGGATCGGCCGCGGCCGGCGGTGGCGAGTTATCGGGGCGGGACGGTGGGGTTCCGGTTGGAGCCGGGGTTGCTGGCGGCGGTGGAGGGGGTGGCGCGGCGTGGTGGGGCGACGGTGCCGATGGTGTTGCAGGCCGCGCTGGCGGTGTTGCTGCATCGGTTGGGTGCGGGTACGGATGTGGCGATCGGCTCGCCCATCGCCGGCCGCACCGACGAGGCCCTGACCGACCTGGTCGGACTCTTCCTCAACACCTGGGTCCTGCGGGTGGACCTGTCCGGGCGGCCGTCGTTCGAGGACGTCGTCGCCCACGTCCGGCGTAAGGCGATCGCCGCCTACGACAACCAGGACGTGCCGTTCGAACGGCTGGTGGAACTGCTCAACCCCGAGCGCTCCACCGCCTACCATCCGCTGTTCCAGGTCATGTTCGCCTGGCAGAACACCCCGTGGCCGCACCTCGACCTGCCAGGGCTCGACGCCACGATGGAGCAGGTCTCCCCGGGGTCGGCCAAGTTCGACCTGTTCTTCAACCTCGCGCCCGACGGCACGGGGACGCTGGAGTACGCCACCGACCTGTTCGACCGGTCGTCGGCGGAGCGGCTGGCCGAGCGGTTCGCGGACGTCGTCCGCCAGGTCACGGCCGACCCGGCCGTCCCGATCGCGGCGGTGCGGGTGCTGACCGGCCAGGAGCGGCAGCGGCTCCTGCACGAGCACAACCGCACGGCGGCGCCGGTCGAGCCGGCCGACCTCGCCGGTCTCGTCGAGCGGCAGGCCGCGCGCGCTCCCGGCGCTTCGGCGCTGACCTGCGGCGGCCGGACGCTCACCTACGGGGAGCTGAACCGGCGCGCCAACCGGCTGGCGCACTGGCTGCTGGCCCGTGGCGCGGGCCCGGAGCGGCGGATCGCGGTCCGGCTGCCGCGCTCGGCGGAGCTGGTGGTGGCGTTGCTGGCGGTGGCCAAGACCGGCGGCGCCTACGTCCCCCTCGATCCGGCCTACCCGCCGGCCCGGGTGGAGTTCGTGCTCGACGACGCCGCCCCGCTGCTGCACCTGACCGGCGAGCCCGACCTGACCGGCCTCCCCGACACCGACCCCGCCCGCCGCCCGTTGCCGGGCAGCGCCGCCTACGTCATCTACACCTCCGGCTCCACCGGCACCCCCAAAGGCGTCGTGATCAGCCACGAGGCGCTGGTCAACTTCCTCACCGACATGCGCCGCCGCTGCCGCCTGTCCGATCAGGACCGGCTGCTGGCGGTCACCACCGTCGCCTTCGACATCGCCGCGCTGGAGCTGTTCGGCCCGCTCACCACGGGCGGTCACGTGATCCTCGCCGAACACCCCGACCCGCCCCTGCTGGCCGACCTGATCACCCGGCACGACATCACGCTCATGCAGGCCACCCCGTCGCTGTGGCAGATGATGACCGCCCACGACCCCGCCCGGCTGGCCGGTCTGCGCCTGCTGACCGGAGGCGAGGCGCTGCCCGCGCACCTGGCGACCCAGCTGCGCGAGCACGCGGCCGAGCTGACCAACCTCTACGGCCCCACCGAGACCACCATCTGGTCCACCGCCGCCACCGTGACCGGCCCGCCGACCATCGGCCGGCCCATCGCCAACACCCGGGTCTACGTCCTGGACCCCTACCTGCAACCCGTCCCCGCCCAGACCCCCGGCGAGCTCTACATCGCCGGCACCGGCCTGGCCCGCGGCTACCACCACCGGCCCGCCCTGACCGCCGACCGATTCGTCCCCGACCCCTTCCACCCAGGACGCATGTACCGCACGGGAGATCTCGTGCGGTGGAACCCAGCCGGCGAACTGGAGTACCTGGGACGACTGGACGACCAGGTCAAGATCCGCGGCTTCCGGATCGAGCCGGGCGAGGTGGAGGCGGTCCTGGCCGCGCACCCCGACGTCGAGCAGGCCGTGGTCGTGGCACGCGACGGCCGGCTGGTGGCCTACGTGGTGGGCCAGGTACAGGACGAGGCGTTGCGGAGCTTCGCGCGCGAGCGGCTGCCGGAGTACATGGTGCCGCTGGTGATCGCCCTCCAGGCCCTGCCACTGACGCCGAACGGCAAGGTGGACCGGGCCGCGCTGCCCGCGCCCGAATTCGGCTCGTCGGCCTACCGGCCCCCGTCCACCAGCGACGAGGAGGTCCTGTGCGGGCTGTTCGCCGAGGTGCTGGGGGTGGAGCGGGTCGGCGTGGACGACGACTTCTTCGCCCTGGGCGGGCACTCGCTGCTCGCCACCCAGCTCGTCAGCCGCATCCGCGCGACGCTCCGCGTCGAGGTACCGATCCGGATGCTCTTCGAGTCCCCGTCCGTAGCCCGGCTGGCGCAACGCCGGCAGGAGCTGTCCGCGTCCGTCAGAGCGCCGCTCCGCAGGATGACCGAAAGGTGACCGTCATGATCCCCCTGTCCTTCGCGCAGCGCCGGTTGTGGTTCGTCGATCGGTTCGAGGGTCCGTCGTCGACGTACAACCTGCCGGTGGTGTTGCGGTTGTGCGGTGAGCTGGATGTGCCGGCGTTGCGGGCGGCGATCGGTGATGTGGTGGGCCGGCACGAGAGTTTGCGGACGGTGCTGGTGGAGGACGCGGACGGGGTGCCGGGGCAGCGGGTGGTTCCGGTGGGTGAGGTGGTGGTGGAGCTGCCGGTGTCGGAGCCGGTGGAGGTGGGGGCGGCGGTGGCGCGGGCGGTGGCCTATGAGTTCGATCTGTCGCGGGAGATCCCGGTGCGGGCGTGCTTGTTGCGGGTGGGGGCGGGTGAGCACGTGCTGGTGTTGTTGTTGCATCACATCGCGGCGGATGGGGAGTCGGCGGCGCCGTTGGCGCGGGATCTGTCGGTGGCGTATCGGGCGCGGCTGGCGGGGCGGGTGCCGGGGTGGGCGGAGTTGCCGGTGCAGTACGCCGATTACACGTTGTGGCAGCACGAGTTGCTGGGTGATGAGCGGCTGGTGGGTGCGCAGGTGGGGTATTGGCGTGCGGAGTTGGCGGGGGTGCCGCAGCCGGTGCGGTTGCCGGTGGATCGGCCGCGGCCGGCGGTGGCGAGTTATCGGGGCGGGACGGTGGGGTTCCGGTTGGAGCCGGGGTTGCTGGCGGCGGTGGAGGGGGTGGCGCGGCGTGGTGGGGCGACGGTGCCGATGGTGTTGCAGGCCGCGCTGGCGGTGTTGCTGCACCGGTTGGGCGCGGGTACGGACGTGGCGATCGGCTCGCCCATCGCCGGCCGCACCGACGAAGCGCTCAAGGACCTCATCGGGCTGTTCGCCAACACCTGGGTGCTGCGCGTCGACCTGTCCGGCGACCCCTCGTTCGAGCAGGTGGTGGACGAGGTGCGGCGCAAGGCGCTGAACGCCTACGACAACCAGGACGTGCCGTTCGAACGGCTGGTGGAACTGCTCAACCCCGAGCGCTCCACCGCCTACCATCCGCTGTTCCAGGTCATGTTCGCCTGGCAGAACAACACCCAGGCCGACGCCGACTTCCCCGGCCTGCGGGTGACCTACGAGCCGGTCGGCACGGGCACCGCGAAGTTCGACCTGTTCTTCAGCGTCTCGCCCGACGGCACGGGGACGCTGGAGTACGCGAAGGACCTGTTCGACGAGGGGTCCGCGCAGCGGCTCGCCGACCGGTTCGCGGACGTCGTCCGCCAGGTCACGGCCGACCCGGCCGTCTCCGTGGGAGCGGTGCGCGTGGTGACCGCGGACGAACGGCGGCACCTGGTGGCGGAGGTCAACGACACCGCCGCGCCGCTGCCGCGTACGACCCTGGCCGACCTGGTGGAGCGGCAGGCCGCGCGCGCTCCCGGCGCTCCGGCGCTGACCTGCGGCGGCCGGACGCTCACCTACGGGGAGCTGAACCGGCGCGCCAACCGGCTGGCGCACTGGCTGCTGGCCCGTGGCGCGGGCCCGGAGCGGCGGATCGCGGTCCGGCTGCCGCGCTCGGCGGAACTGGTGGTGGCGTTGCTGGCGGTGGCCAAGACCGGCGGCGCCTACGTCCCCCTGGACCCGGCCTACCCGCCGGCCCGGGTGGAGTTCGTGCTCGACGACGCCGCCCCGCTGCTGCACCTGACCGGCGAGCCCGACCTGACCGGCCTCCCCGACACCGACCCCGCCCGCCGCCCGTTGCCGGGCAGCGCCGCCTACGTCATCTACACCTCCGGCTCCACCGGCACCCCCAAAGGCGTCGTGATCAGCCACGAGGCGCTGGTCAACTTCCTCACCGACATGCGCCGCCGCTGCCGCCTGTCCGATCAGGACCGGCTGCTGGCGGTCACCACCGTCGCCTTCGACATCGCCGCGCTGGAGCTGTTCGGCCCGCTCACCACGGGCGGTCACGTGATCCTCGCCGAACACCCCGACCCGCCCCTGCTGGCCGACCTGATCACCCGGCACGACATCACGCTCATGCAGGCCACCCCGTCGCTGTGGCAGATGATGACCGCCCACGACCCCGCCCGGCTGGCCGGTCTGCGCCTGCTGACCGGAGGCGAGGCGCTGCCCGCGCACCTGGCGACCCAGCTGCGCGAGCACGCGGCCGAGCTGACCAACCTCTACGGCCCCACCGAGACCACCATCTGGTCCACCGCCGCCACCGTGACCGGCCCGCCGACCATCGGCCGGCCCATCGCCAACACCCGGGTCTACGTCCTGGACCCCTACCTGCAACCCGTCCCCGCCCAGACCCCCGGCGAGCTCTACATCGCCGGCACCGGCCTGGCCCGCGGCTACCACCACCGGCCCGCCCTGACCGCCGACCGATTCGTCCCCGACCCCTTCCACCCAGGACGCATGTACCGCACCGGCGACCTGGCCCGCTGGAACCAGAACGGCGAACTGGAGTACCTGGGACGGCTCGACGACCAGGTCAAGATCCGCGGCTACCGCATCGAGCCGGGCGAGGTCGAAGCCACCCTCGCCGCGCACCCCCACGTCGAGCAGGCCGTCGTCGTGGCACGCGACGAGCGCCTGGTCGCCTACGTGGTCCCGGCCGTCCGCGGCACCGACGAGGGCGCCACCGCCCAGGTCGAGGAGTGGCAGCACGTCTACGACCAGGCGTACGCGGACTCCGCCGCGGCGGAATGGGCCGACGACTTCTCGGTCTGGACGTCCAGCTACACCGGCGAGCCGATCCCCATGGAGGACATGCGGGAATGGCGGGACGCGGCCGTGGCGGGCGTCACCCGGTGGTCGCCGCAACGGGTGCTGGAGATCGGCGCGGGCAACGGCCTGCTGCTGTCCAGGATCGCGCCGGGCACGCAGGAGTACTGGGCGACCGACTTCTCCCCTTCGGTCATCGAGCGGCTCCGGCCCGAGGTGGGCCCGAACGTCCGGCTGCTGTGCCGGCCGGCCGACGACGCGGACGGCCTGCCCGAAGGGCACTTCGACACCGTCGTGCTCAACTCCGTCGCGCAGTACTTCCCCGGCACCGGCTACCTGGACCGGGTGCTGCGCCAGGCCTGGCGGCTGCTGGCCCCCGGCGGCCGGATCGTGGTCGGCGACGTCCGGCGGGCCGCCACCCTGCCGCTGCTCCAGGCGGCCGTCCAGCGGGGACGCCGGCCCGAGGCGCCGGCCCCGGCCGTCCGCGCCCTGGTGGAGCAGGCGCTGCTGGTCGAACGGGAACTGGTGGTGGATCCCGAGTGGTTCGCCGCCTGGGCCGCGTCGCACGAGGCCGGCGCGCTCGACGTGCGGCTCAAACCGGGCGGCCGCCACAACGAGCTGACCAGGCACCGCTACGAGGTCGTGCTGCACAAGCAGCCCGTGCGGCCGCTGCGGCTCGACGACGTCGGGACGGTCCCGTGGACCGGGCTGGACGACGTCCCCGACGACGGGCCGGTGCGCGTCACCGGCATCCCCAACGCCCGTCTCGCCGGGGAGGCCGCGACGGCCCGCGCGCTGTCCGTGCTGGCGGGCCCGCCGCCCGCCGGGCCCGCGCTGGACCCGCACGAGCTGACCGCCTGGGCCCGCGAGCGGGGCGGCACCGCCCTGGTCACCTGGTCCCCGGCGGGGGCCGAGTGCTTCGACGCGATCGTGCTGCCCGACGGCGTGCCCGACGACCAGGTCTGCGCCGGGACCTTCGCCCCGGCCGCCGCCCGCGACGGCCGGGCCTGGGCGAACGAGCCGGCCGCCGCCCGCGAGATCGGCGCGCTCGGCGCGCTGCTGCGCGCGCACGCGCGGGAGCGGCTGCCCGAGTACATGGTGCCCGCCACCGTGGTCGCGATCAGCCGGGTGCCGCTGACGGCCAACGGCAAGCTCGACCGCCGCGCGCTGCCCGCCCCCGGCCAGGCCGGCTCCGGCACCGGCCGCGCCCCGCGCACCCCGCGCGAGGAGAAGCTGTGCGGGCTGTTCGCCGAGGTGCTCGGCGTGGACCGGGTCGGCGCCGACGACGGCTTCTTCGACCTGGGCGGCCACTCGCTGCTGGCCACCCGGCTGGTGAGCCGCATCCGCACCGTCCTCGGCGTCGAGCTGCCGATCCGCGCCCTGTTCGAGACGCCCACGCCCGCCGGGCTGGCCGACCGGCTCGGCGGCGGCCACCGGGTGCGCCCCCGGCTCGCCCCCATGCCGCGGCCGGACCGGCTGCCGCTGTCGTTCGCGCAGCGCCGGCTGTGGTTCATCCACCGCTTCGAGGGGCCGTCGCCGACGTACAACCTGCCCATCGTGCTGCGGCTGACCGGCGAGCTCGACGTGCCGGCGCTGCGCGCCGCGCTCCTCGACGTGGTGACCAGGCACGAGAGCCTGCGCACCGTCTTCCGCGAGGACGCCGAGGGCATGCCGTACCAGCACGTCGTCCCGCCCGGCGAGGTCGTGCTCGACATGCCCGTCACCGCCCCCGCCGAGCTGGAGGAGGCGGTCGTCCGCGCCGTCGGGCACGAGTTCGACCTGGCCGCGGAGATCCCGGTCCGGGCGAGCGTGCTCCGGGTGTCGCCGCGCGAGCACGTGCTCGTCCTGCTGGTCCACCACATCGCCGGCGACGGCGGCTCCTCCGCCCCGCTCGCCCGCGACCTGTCCCGCGCCTACGCGGCCCGGCTGGCGGGCACGGCCCCGCGCTGGGCCGGCCTGCCCGTCCAGTACGCGGACTACACGCTGTGGCAGCGCGACCTGCTGGGCGACGAGAACGACCCGGACAGCCTGGTCTCGGCGCAGACCCGCTACTGGCGCGGGGAGCTGGACGGAGTTCCGCAGCCCGTCCAGCTCCCCACCGACCGTCCCCGCCCGGCCGTGGCCGGCAACGGCGGCGACGCCGTCGCCGTCCGGCTCGGCCCCGCCGTGCTGGCCAGGGTCGAGGAGCTGGCCAGGGAGCGGGGCGTGACCGTCCCGATGGTGCTGCAGGCCGCGCTCGCGGTGCTGCTGTGGCGGCTCGGCGCCGGCGACGACGTGACGATCGGCTCGCCGATCGCCGGCCGCACCGACGAGGCGCTGGAAGACCTGGTCGGCTTCTTCGTCAACACCTGGGTGCTGCGGGTGGACCTGTCCGGGCGGCCGTCGTTCGGCGAGCTGCTCGGCCGCGTCAAGGGCAAGGCCCTGGCCGCCTACGACAACCAGGACGTGCCCTTCGAGGACCTGGTGGAGCTGCTGAACCCGGAGCGGTCCACCGCCTACCACCCGCTGTTCCAGGTCATGTTCGCCTGGCAGAACAACGCCCCGAGCGCGAGCGCGATGCCGGGCCTGCGGGTCCGGCTGGAGCCGGTGACCACGCGCCGGGCCAAGTTCGACCTGTTCCTCAACCTCTCGCCCGACGGCGCCGGCACGCTGGAGTACGCGACGGACCTGTTCGACCGCGGCACCGCCGAGGCCGTCGCCGCCCGCTTCGCCCGCCTCGTGGACCACCTCGTGACCCACGCGGGCGACACCATCGGCGGTGGCGACGTGCTGCTGCCGGGCGAGCGCGAGGAGCTGCTGGCGCGGGCGGGCACGGCCCGCGACACGCGCCGGACCCTGCCCGAGCTGTTCGCCGCCCAGGTGCGCCGCACCCCGGACGCCGCGGCCCTGACCGGCGGCGGGGACGAATGGACCTACGCCGAGCTCGACCGCTGGTCCGACCGCGTCGCCCGGCACCTCATCAGCCGCGGCGCGGGCCCTGAGCGGCGGGTGGCGCTGCTGCTCGACCGCTCGCCGCTGCTGGTCGCGGCCATCCTGGGCGTGGTGAAGAGCGGCGCGGCGTACGTGCCGATCGACCCGGACTTCCCGCCGGACCGCGTCGCCTACATGCTGCGCGACGCCGGGCCGGTGGCCGTCCTGGACCAGGAGTGGGCCGCGCGGTTCCGGGACGAGCCGCAGGACGGCCCGCCGCCCGCGGCCCGGGTGCGGCCGGACAACGCCGCCTACGTCATGTACACCTCCGGCTCCACCGGACGGCCCAAAGGCGTGGAGATCACCCACCGCAACGTCGCGGACCTCGTGCTCGACGACTGCTGGGGGCCGGCGCACCGGCGGGTGCTCGTGCACTCCCCGCACACCTTCGACGCCTCCACCTACGAGCTGTGGACGCCGCTGACCTCCGGCGGCACCCTCGTGCTGGCCCCGCCGGGCAAGCTCTACCTGGCGGCCATGGCCGAGGCCGTCGAGCAGGGCGGGGTCACCGGCCTGTGGCTGACGGCCGGCCTGTTCGCCGTCATGGCGGAGGAGCACCCGGGCTGCTTCGCCGGCGTGGAGGAGGTCTGGGCCGGCGGCGAGGCGCTGCCGCCCGAGGCCGTGCGGCGCGTGCTGCGGCCCGGCCTGGCCGTGGTGAACGGCTACGGGCCCACCGAGACCACCACCTTCGCCGCCCGGCACCGCGTCCGCGAGCTGCCGCCCGGCGCCGAGAGCGTGCCCATCGGCGAGCCCATGCGGGGCATGCGGCTCTACGTGCTGGACGAGGGCCTGGAGCTGGCGCCGCCGGGCGTGGCGGGCGAGCTGTACCTGGCGGGGGAGGGGCTCGGGCGCGGCTACGTCGGCCGCCCCGGGCTCACCGCCGAGCGGTTCGTCGCCTGCCGCCACGGCCGGCCGGGCGAGCGCATGTACCGCACCGGCGACCTGGTCCGGTGGAACGCCGCCGGCCGGCTGGAGTACCTGGGCCGCGTGGACGACCAGCTCAAGGTCAGGGGGTTCCGCATCGAGCCCGCCGAGATCGAGGCCGTGCTGCTGGAGGACGCGGGGGTCGCCCGGGCCGCGGTGATCGCCCGCGAGGACCGCCCGGGGGACCGCAGGCTGGTCGCCTACGTGGTGCCCGGCGCCGCCCTGGCCTCCGGCGACGAGGCGGCCGAGCACGTCCGCGAGTGGCGGCAGGTCTACGACTCCATGTACGAGGGCGGCGAGGTGCGGCCCGGCCCGCTCGGCGCCGACTTCACCGGCTGGAACAGCTCCTACACCGGCCGCCCGATCCCGCTGGAGGAGATGCGGGCCTGGCGCGACGCCGCCGTGGCCCGCGTCCTCGCGCACCGGCCGCGCCGGGTCCTGGAGCTGGGCGTCGGCTCCGGCCTGCTGCTGGCCCCGCTGGCGCCGCACGTCGAGGAGTACTGGGGCACCGACTTCTCCGCCCCCGTCATCGACCGGCTGCGCGGCCAGGTGGCCGGGCAGCCGTGGGGCGGGCGCGTCACCCTGCGCTGCCAGCCCGCCGAGGACGCCGCCGGCCTGCCCGCCGGCCACTTCGACACCGTCGTGCTGAACTCCGTCGTGCAGTACTTCCCCGACGCCGGCTACCTGGCGCAGGTGCTCGACCTCGCCATGGGCCTGCTGGCCCCGGGCGGGCGGATCGTCGTGGGCGACGTGCGCAACCTGGCGACGCTGCGGGCCTTCCACACCGCCGTGCACCGGGCCCAGCACCCCGACGACCCGCCCGCCGCCGTGCGGGCCGCCGTCGAACGGGCCGTGCTCGCCGACAAGGAGCTCGTCCTCGACCCGGAGTACTTCACGGCGTGGGCCGCGCGCAACACCGCCGTCGGCGCGGTGGACGTGCAGCTCAAGCGCGGCGGCCACCACAACGAGCTGACCAGGCACCGCTACGAGGTCGTGCTGCACAAGCAGCCGGTGCGGCCCATGGACGCGGCCGGCGTTCCCGTCCTCACCTGGGGCGAGGACGTCAGCGCGCTCGCGGACCTGCGTCCCGGCGGCCCGGTGCGGCTGACCGGGCTGCCCAACGCCCGCCTGCTCAGCGAGGCCGGCCCCGCGGGCGGCGTCGACCCCGAGGCGTTGTGCGCGTGGGGCGCGGCGCGCGGCCTCACCGTGCGCTGCACCTGGTCGGCGACCGACCCGGACGGCTTCGAGGCGGTGCTCACCCCGTCGGCGCGGACCTGCGTGACCGGCGTCTTCCGGCCCAGCGGCGTGCGCGGGCGGCTGGCCAACACCCCGACCGTCGCCCGCGGCGTCGGGGCGCTGCTGGCCGGGCTGCGCGAACGCGTGACCGGCAGGCTGCCCGAGTACATGATGCCGAGCGCGTTCGTGGTGCTCGACCGGCTCCCGCTGACCCGCAACGGCAAGCTCGACCGGGCCGCGCTGCCCGAGCCCGAGTTCGCGGGCGGCGTCTACCGGGCGCCGCGCGACCAGCGGGAGGAGACGCTGGCCAGGCTCTTCGCCGAGGTGCTCGGCCTGGACCGGATCGGCGTCGACGACGACTTCTTCGCGATGGGCGGGCACTCGCTGCGGGTCATCCGCCTCACCTGGCGCATCCGCGCCGAGCTGGGCGTCGAGGTCCCCATCAGGACGGTCTTCCAGGCGCCCACCGTCGCCGAGCTGGCCGCGCACCTGGACGCCGCCCAGCCACCCGAGGGCCAGGACCCGTTCGCCGTGGTGCTGCCGATCAGGACCGGCGGCCGGCGGGCGCCGCTGTGGTGGTTCCACTCCGGCGGCGGGCTGTGCTGGCCGTACATGGGGTTCGCCGCGCACCTGCGCGAGGACCACCCCGTGTACGGCGTGCAGGCCCGCGGCTTCGACCGCGCGCACCCGCGGCCCTCCTCGATCGAGGAGATGATCGACGACTACCTGGCGCAGCTCCTCGCCGTCCAGCCCGAGGGCCCCTTCCACCTGCTCGGCTGGTCGCTCGGCGGCACGGTCGCGCACGCCGCCGCCGCCGAGCTGCAGCGCCGCGGCCACGAGGTGGCGCTGCTGGGCCTGCTGGACTGCGCGCCGGCGAGCTACTTCACCCGGCACGCGCCGGACGACCCCGACCCCGGCCAGGTCAGGGAGTTCTTCGAGAAGTACATGCGCCACCTCGACGACATGGACGAGTACGACCTCATCGTCGAGACGTCGGCCTCGCTCATGGTCGAGCACACCGCGATCATGAAGAGGTTCCGCTCGCCCGTCTACCGCGGGACCACGCTGTTCTTCAACGCGCTGCTGAACCCCGAGGACTACACCGCGCTGTGGCGGCCGCACGTCGAGGGGGAGCTCAGGCAGCACGACATCCGCTGCACCCACCAGGAGATGTACCGGCCGGAGCACGCGGCCGAGATCTGCCGGATCGTCAATCTCGCGCTCGGGGAGGACTGACCGTGCCGTCCAGCTACGACACCTACGACGTGGTGGGCATCGGGTTCGGGCCGTCGAACCTCGCCCTCGCCATCGCGCTGGAGGAGGAGGCCGCGGAGCTCTCGGCGGTCTTCTTCGAACGGCAGCCGTCGCTCGGCTGGCACCGCGGCATGCTGGTGCCCTCGGCGAAGATGCAGGTCTCGTTCCTGAAGGACCTCGCCACCTTCCGCAACCCGCGCTCGCGCTTCGGCTTCGTCTCCTACCTGCACGCGGCCGGGCGGCTGCCGCAGTTCGTCAACAACCAGGACTTCTTCCCGACGCGGGAGGAGTTCCACTCCTATCTGGAGTGGGCGGAGTCGCGGCTCACCCAGCGGCCGGTGTACAACGCCGAGGTGGTCGCGCTGCGCCGGCCGGCGCACCGGCCGGGCGGCTGCGTCGAGGTGGAGCTGCGCAGGCACGCCCACGCGGGCGGCGAGTGGCGCATCCTGGCCCGCAACGTCGTCATCTCCACCGGGCTGGTGCCGAAGCTGCCGCCGGGCGTCGAGCGCGACCAGCGCGTCTGGCACAGCTCCGAGTTCCTGGACAACTTCCGCGCCTGGGACGGCGGCGCGATCAGGCGCGCGGCGGTGGTCGGCGCCGGGCAGAGCGCGGCGGAGATCGCCAGGTTCCTCTACGACGAGGTGCCGGGGGCGCACATCTTCGCCGTCATGCCCTCCTACGGCTACTGCGTCGCCGACGACACGCCCTTCGCCAACCGGGTCTTCGACCCGGCCGCGGTGGACGTCTACTTCGACGGCTCCGAGCCGTCCAAGCAGGCCATCTGGCGCTACCACGGCAACACCAACTACTCCGTCGTGGACGACGAGGTCATCCAGGGCCTGCACCGCCGGGCCTACGACGAGGAGCTGCGCGGCACCAGGCGGCTGTCGTTCCTGCCCATGACCCGGGTGCGGGGCGTCAAGCGCGTCGCCGACGACACCAGGATCTCGGTGCACTCGCTGCTCACCGACGACCACGACGACTTCGAGGTCGACCTGGTGGTCTTCGCCACCGGCTACGACCCGATGGACCCGGGCCGCGTCCTCGGCGAGCTCGACCGGCACTGCCTGCGCGACGCGGCCGGCCGCTACCGCGTCGAACGCGACTACCGGATGGTGACGGACCCGGACCTGGACTGCGGCATCTACCTGCAGGGCGGCACCGAGCACAGCCACGGGCTGAGCTCGTCGCTGCTGTCGAACATCGCGGTCAGGAGCGGCGAGATCGTCGCCTCGATCCTGGAACACCGGAGCAAAGGAGTCCGATGATGAGCACGAACCCGTTCGACGACGCCGACGGCCGGTTCTACGTCCTGGTCAACGACGAGGAGCAGCACTCGCTGTGGCCGTCGTTCGCCGAGGTGCCGGCCGGCTGGCGGGTCGTGTTCGGCGAGGAGGACCGGGTGGCCTGCCTGGAGTACGTCGAGCAGCACTGGACGGACATGCGCCCGCGCAGCCTGCGCGAGGCCATGGCGGCCGACCCGAACTGACCCAGGCGCTCCCCGGGGCCGCCCCCGGGGAGCCCGTTCCCCGGAGGAGAGCATGGCCGCACGCATCGAGGACTGCCCGCTGGCGCGGGCCGTGGACCGCATCGGCGACTGGCGGACGCTGGAGCTGCTGCACGAGACGCTCAACGGCGTCCACGACGTGCGGCGGATGCGGGACGACCTCGGCCTCACCGCCGGAGCGCTGCGCGAACGGCTGGACGCGGCCGTGGCGGCGGGCCTGCTCGCCCCGCACCGCGACGGCTACCGGCCGACGGACCTCGGCCGGTCGCTGCGGCCGCTCATCGCCGTCCTGGCCGCCTGGGGCAACCGGGACCTGGAGCCCGGCCGGCGCGCCCTCATCCTGGTGGACGCCCGCACCGGGCAGGAGGTGGAGCCCGTCGTGGTGGACCGGCGCACCGGCCGCCGCGTCGACACCGCCGACCACGTCTTCCGCGCCGGGCCCGCGGCCGGTCCCGGGCTGCGCTCACGCTACGCCTGAGGAGCCCCGGGGCTACGCCTGCGCGCGCGGCAGGAACCGGACCGGCAGGCTGCTGTGGCCGTACAGGAAGTTCGAGTAGATGCGGGCGGGCGTGCCGTCGAGTTCGATCGTCCCGACGCACGCCACCAGTGACTCCAGCAAGGCCCGCAGCTCGGTCCGGCCGAGGAACGCGCCCACGCAGAAATGCGGCCCGTGGCCGAAGGTGAGGTGCTTGTTCGGCCGGCGTCCCAGGTCGAGGACGCGCGGGCCGGGGAAGACCGTCTCGTCGTTGTTCGCCGAGGTGTTCCACAGGGTGACGATGTCGCCCGCGCGCACCCGCTGCCCGCCGAGCGTGAGATCGGTCAGCGCCGTGCGGGCGAAGTGCATGCCCGGCGTGGCCCACCGCAGGATCTCCTCCACGGCGGTGTCCAGGCCGACCGCGCCCTCGCGCAGCCGCCGCCACTCGCCGGGATCGCGGGCGAAGGCCAGCACCGCGGCGATGCCCGACATCCGGGAGGACTCGTCGCCGCCGAGCAGCAGGCTGTAGCAGTTGAGCGCGATCTCCTCGGGCGTGAGCGGGCGGCCCTCCACCTCGGCGCCGGCGATCATGCTGATCACGTCGTCGCCGGGGCGGGCGCGGCGTTCGAAGGCGAGGTCCATGAGGTAGAGCACGATCTCGTTCCTGGCCTCCAGGGAGTCCAGCTCGGCGCTGTCGGGACGCTCCGACGACAGCGCCGACTTGCTCCACTGCAGCAGCTCCTTGCGGTCCTGCTCCGGGATGGACAGCAGGTCGCAGATCGTGTTCATCGGGATGTGCTCGGCCACCTCGGCGGCGAAGTCGAAGCGGCCCAGCTCGGTCACGGCCGCGACCAGGCGGGCGGTGCGCGCCTCCACCTTCGCGGCGACCTCGCCCAGCCGCCTTGGCGAGAACGCCTGGAGCATCAGGTTGCGCAGGTGCCGGTGGCGCGGGCGGTCGGTGACGGCGAGCATCTTGCCGCCCGCCGAGTCGCCGCCGCGCAGCAGCACGTCGAGGACCGTACCGCGGGCCGAGCTGAGCCGCTTCCAGTCGTCGTAGCAGGCCAGCACGTCGGCGTACCGGGAGACCACCCAGAAGCCGGGCCGCCCGCCGGACGGCTCGTGCCAGTACACCGGATGCTCCCTCCGCACCTCGCGCCAGAACGCGTGGGGGTCGGTCCTGACGAACGCGGCCGGGTCGGTCAGATCGAGTGACGGGCTCACGTGGGCGCTCCTTTCCCTGCCGTCGTCGCCCCGCCATCGTCGCCGCGGCGGCCGCCGGCGGCCCGATCTCTTGCCCACATCTTTCGCGGACGCCGCCGCCGCCCCTCCCGGGCGGAACAGTGGTCAGCGAAGGCCGGCCGCGACGGAGGAGGTCATGGTGCGAACGTGGGAACGGCGCTGGCTGCGGCCGCTGACCCGGGGGGAGCGCCCCGGGCTGAGCGTGGTGTGCTTCCCGCACTCGGGGGGCTCCGCCGGGTTCTTCGCGGAGTGGGTGCCCGCGCTGCCGCCCGCCGTGCGGCTGCTGGCCGTCCAGTACCCCGGCCGGGGCGACAGGTTCCGCGAGCCGCCCGCGGGCGACGTCCGGACGATGGCCGCGGGCGTCGCCGCCGAGCTGCTGGAGACCGCGAGGCAGACGCCCTGCGTGCTGTTCGGCCACAGCCTGGGCGCGCTGGTCGCCTACGAGACGGCGCTGGCGCTGCGCGAGGCGGGGTCGCAGCCGCTGCGCCTCTGCGTCTCCAGCTCGCCGCCGCCCGAGCTGGCCGCGGGCGGGCGCACCCACCTGGGGCCGGACGAGGAGTTCTGGACGACGCTGTGCGAGCTCGGCGGCATCGACCCCGACATCGCCGGCAACACTGAGCTGCGCTCGGTCCTGCTGCCCATGCTGCGCTCCGACGTGCGGGCCAGCGAGACCTACCGGCCGCGCCCCGGGACGGCGCCGCTGTCCTGCGCGGTCCGCTGCTACCACGGCGACGGCGACCCCCTGGTGGAGGAGGCGACGCAGCCCGAGTGGGCGCGGGTCACCACCGGGGACTTCGCCCTGCGGGTCCGGCCCGGCGGCCACTTCCACCTCAGGCACGACCTCGCCGGGCTGATCGCCGACACGGTGCAGGTGACGCCGGTATGAGCCTCCAGGGCAGATCGGTGGTGGTCACCGGGGCGGGCACCGGCATCGGCCGGGCCATCGCGGAGCGGGCGCTGAAGGAGGGCGCGCTCGTCACCGCCGTCGGGCGGCGGCGCGCGGCGCTGGAGGAGCTCGCCACGGACGGGGCGGCGCAGGCCGTCCCGGAGGACGTGGCCGCGCCGGGCGCGGCCGGCCGGATCGTGCGCGCCGCCGTGGAGCGGTTCGGCGCGCTGCACGGCGTGGTGAACAACGCCGGTCTGGCCCGGTTCGCCCGCCTGGAGGAGGCCGGCCCCGAGGAGTTCGACCGGATGCTCGCCGTCAACGTGCGCGCCCCCGCCGAGCTGATCAGAAGCGCGCTGCCGCACCTGCGGGCCGCCCGCGGCGCGGTGGTCAACGTCTCCTCCGTCGGCGGCGTGCTGTCCATGCCCGGCCGCTCCTTCTACGGCGCCAGCAAGGCCGCGCTCAACAGCCTGACCCGCTCCCTGGCCCGGGAGCTCGCGCCCGAGGTACGCGTCAACGCCGTCCTGCCCGGCCCGGTGGACACCCCGATGTGGGAGGAGGCCGGGCTGACCCCGGAGGGCCGGCGGGACCTGCGCGAGAGCCTGCTCGCGGCCACCCCCATGGGCCGCTTCGGGACGGGCGAGGAGATCGCGCGGTGGGTCTGCCAGCTGCTCGACCCGGACCTCGCCGGATGGATCACCGGTGCGCTCGTCCCGGTGGACGGGGGCCGCACCACATGACAGCCCAGGAGGAGACCATGACCATGCTGAGCCAGGTGCCGAGCCACGTGCCGAGCCAGGTGCCGATCGCCTCGACGATCCCGCTGTCGTGGCTGCACGAGATCTTCTACGCGGCCGCCGAGGAGGAACGAGGCCCCGGCGGGCAGGTGGCCAAGCTCCACGTGGGCGAGCCGTACTTCGACCCGCCGCCGGAGGTCGCCGACGCGCTCGTGGCCGCGGTGCGGCGCGGCGAGACCGGCTACACCCCGGTGGACGGCCTTCTGGAGCTGCGCGAGCTGATCGTGGCCAAGCTCCGCGCCGCCAACGGCATCGACGCCGCCCCCTCGCGCGTGTTCGTCACCCCGGGCTCCTGCCAGGGCCTGGCGTCGCTGCTGAAGGCGATCGCCGAGCCGGGCGCGGAGATCCTGCTGCCCGAGCTGCACTGGCCGGTCCACCTCCAGCAGGCGCTGCTGGCCGGGCTGCGGCCGGTGTTCTACCCCCTCGGCCCCGGCTACCGGCCCGACCCCGAGGCCGTCCTGGCCGCCGCCGGGCCGGCCACCCGCGTGCTGCTGCTGAACTCCCCGGCCAACCCGTCCGGGGTGGTCATGGACGCCGCCGCCGTGGGCCGGCTGCTGCACGCGGCCAGGTCCCGCGGCTGGCGGGTGGTCAGCGACGAGGCGTACGAGCACTTCGTCTTCGACGGCGAGCACGTCTCCCCGGCGTCGCTGGAACGCGGGCTGCCGGAGGCCGAGCGCATCGTGCACAGCACGTTCAGCTTCTCCAAGAGCATGGCCATGACCGGCTACCGGCTCGGCTACGTGGTGACGGCCGACGAGCGGACCGCGAGCACGCTGCGCGTGGTCCAGGAGGCCAGCATCATCGGCCCGTCCACCCCCGTCCAGCACGCCGGGATCGCCGCCATGCGGTGCCTGCCGGCCGCGGACGCGCACGGCGAGCTGGTCCGGCGCAACCGGGACGCGGTCCTGCCCGGCCTGGTGGCCGCGGGCCTGCTGCCCGGGCTGCCGTCCGGCGGCTGGTACGCGATGCTGGACATCGCCCGCTCGGGGCTCGACGCCGAGACGTTCGCGGCCCGGCTGCTGCGCGAGCGGCGCGTGGCCGTCGTGCCCGGCACCGGGTTCGCGCTCCAGCCCGGCCTGGACGGCGCCGGGGCCGTCCGCTCGATCGAGCCGGCGCCGTGGTCGCACCGGCTCGTGCGGATCGCCTTCTGCGTCGCGCCCGAGGTGCTGCGTGAGGGCGTGGCGCGGCTGCTGGACTTCGTGGCCGAGTGCGACGCCTCACGCCGCGTGTGAGGGCTCCAGCAGGTAGCCGAGGCCCCACACCGTCCTGATCGCCAGGCCCACCGTGCCGACCCGGCGGCGCAGCCGCATGATGTGCAGGTCCAGCGCGTTCCTGGTCGGCGGCGGCCCGCACGCGGCCAGGCGCTCCATCAGCTCCTCGCGGTAGACGACCTCGCAGAACCGCTCCACGAACAACGCCATCAGCTCGGTGTGCGTGCTGGAGACGGTGACCGACCGCGCGTCGAACAACAACGTGCCGGTCGCGTCCAGCACCGGGTTGCGCCGGTCGTGGACGCGCTGCCGGAGCGCCGCGACGCGGGCCTCCAGGTCCGGCCGGGAGATCGGCGCGCGGACCCAGTCCTCCCGCGGGTCGCTGCACACCGGGGGCCGCGCGCCGCCCTCCACCACCAGCAGGCACGGGATCCCCTCGCTCCTGCAGCGGTTGCGCAGCTCCGCCTGGGCCGGCCAGCGGACGAACCGTACCTCGGCCGAGTCTCTGGACACTTCGCCTCCCGGATCATCAGCATTCGTCTCGGAGAAAGGGGTGCGCGGTGAGCCTCGACCGCGACTACTCGCCCAGCACGCGCGTCGCCGACCTGCGGGTTCATCTGGAGGAGTACGAGCGGCGCAGCCGGGCCGCGCGGGCCGCCGGCTACCGGCCGCTCCGGTACGGCCCGCGGCCCGAGCAGGTCGCCGACCACTTCCCGGGCGGCTCCCCGGACGCGCCTCTCATGGTCTACGTGCACGGCGGCTACTGGCAGGAGCTCGGCAGGGAGGACTCCGCGTTCGCCGCGGCCGACTTCCGGCGCGAGGGCATGGCCTTCGCCGCGCTCGGCTACGGGCTGGCCCCCCGCTACCGGCTCGACGAGATCGTCGCCATGGTGCGGGAGGGCGTGCGGTGGCTGGCCGCGCGCGCCCACGGGCCGGTCCACCTCAGCGGCAGCTCGGCGGGCGCCCACCTGGTGGCCATGGCCCTGCTCGACGGGCCGCCGGTCGCCGGCGCGGCGCTGCTCAGCGGCGTCTACGAGCTCGGCGAGCTGCGCCGCACCTACGTCAACGCGGCGCTCGGGCTGGACGCGGCGGCCGCGGCGCGCAACAGCCCCCTGCGGCGGCTGCCGGACCGGCTGCCGCCGCTGGTCGTCGCCGTGGGCGACAACGAGACGGCGGCCTTCACCCGGCAGCACCACGACTTCGTCGCCGCCGCCCGCCCGCGGACGCCGGAGCTGGTCTCCTTCATCGCCCGCGGGCGCAACCACTTCGACCTGCCGCTGGACCTCGGCCGCCGCGGCACGCCGCTCGGCGACGCCGTCCTCGCGCAGATGCGGAGCCGGGGCTCGTCACAGCGCTCATGAGGTGAGCAGCGGCAGGCGCTCGACCCCGCTCATGTCCGGCGCCGGCACGAACGACGGCGGGTCGCCGGGGTCGGTGCGCAGCACCGGATGGCGCTCCAGCAGCACCTCCAGCGCGATCCTGGCCTCGATCCTGGCCAGCGGCGCGCCCAGGCAGAAGTGCACGCCGCGGCCGAAGCCCAGGTGCGGGTTGGGGTCGCGGGACGGGTCGAAGACGTCCGGGTCGGGGAACTGCCGCCCGTCGCGGTTGGCCGCGGCCACCCACACCATGATCATCTGGTCGGCGGGGACGGTGTGACCGGCCAGCTCCGTCGCGGCCGTGGTGGAGCGCGCGGCGGCGGTGAACGGGCTGAAGTAACGCAGCGTCTCCTCCAGCGCCGCCGGCAGCACCGACCGGTCGGCGCGCACCGCCGCGAACCACTCCGGGTGCGCGTCCAGGCAGAGCACGGTGTTGCCCAGCAGCATCGTCGTGGTGATGTGACCGGCCATCAGCAGGATGTTGGCGAAGTTGACGATCTGGTTGTCGTTCAGCCGCTCGCCGTCCACCTCCGCGAGCACCAGCTCCGACAGCAGGTCCTCGCGCGGCCGCCGCCGGCGCTCGACGGCGTGCTCGCGCAGGTAGCCGGTCATCGCCTTGGTGATCTCCAGGTGGGTCTCCAGCCCTTGCGGCTCCTCGGCCATGGAGAACTGGTGCGTGCTCTCGAACAGCCGGTCCACCCAGCCCTTGAACAGGTCGCGGTCGCTCGCGGGGACGCCGAGCAGCTCGGCGATGACGATCACCGGCAGCGGGTAGGCGAGGTCGCCCACCAGCTCCAGCCGGCCCCGCTCCGCGGCCTCGTCCAGCAGCTCGGCGGTGAGCCCGCTGATGCGCGGCTCCAGCCCGGCGACGATCTTCGGGGAGAAGGCGTGGCTGACCAGGTTGCGGAGCTTGCGGTGCGCCGGCGGGTCCATCTGGAACAGCACGCCGTCGTTGAGCGAGGGGTCGAGGTCGGCCGCCACCAGCCGCGTGGTGTCGGAGGAGAAGGTCTTCGGGTCGCCGAGGACGGCCACCGCCTCCGGGTAGCCGTAGACGTTCCAGATCCCGAGCGCGGGGTCGAAGGCGACCGGCTGCTCCGGCTTCTCGCCGCGCAGCCAGAAGTGCCGCGGATTGACGTTCCATCGGTCCGTGAGGACGGTCATGACGGCTTCTCCTTCAGGCGACCAGCAGCGGGAACGAGCGCAGGGCCGTGACGTACGGGTTGGTGAGGAACGCGGGCGGCTCGTCCGGGTCGCTGCGCACGCTGCGGTAGCGGTCGAGCAGGAGGTCCATCACCACCCGGCTCTCCAGGCGCGCCAGCCCCGCGCCGACGCAGAAGTGGATGCCGCGCCCGAAGGTCAGGTGCGGGTTGGGGTCGCGGTGGAGGTCGTAGACGTCCGGCCGCTCGAACTGGCGGGGGTCCCGGTTCGCGGCGCCCACCCAGACCTGGATGATCTGGTCCGCGGGGATGACGCGGCCGCCGAGCTCGGTCTCGCGCAGCGTGGCGCGGCCGAGCACCGGCGCGGGCGTGACGAAGCGCAGGGCCTCCTCGATCGCGCCGGGGATCTTCGACCGGTCGGCGCGCACCTCGGCGAACTGCTCGGGGTGGGCGTCCAGGCACAGCACCGAGTTGCCCAGCAGCATCGTGGTGGTCAGGTGCCCGTTCACCAGCAGCGAGTTGGCGAAGATGGCGACCTCGTTGTTGCTCATCCGGCGGCCGTCCACCTCGGCGTGCACGAGGCTGCTGAGCAGGTCCTCGCGGGGTGTGCGGCGCCGGTCCTCGGCGTGCTCGCAGATGTAGTCGACGAGCCGGCCCATCTGCTCCATGGCGTGCTGCATGCTGCTTTCCTGCAGCTCGGTGGGCTCGGAGAAGGAGTACTCGTGCGTCTGCGCCATCATCTCGTCCACCCAGCGCTTGAACAGGTGGCGGTCGTCGGCGGGGATGCCCAGCAGCTCGCAGATGACGATGACCGGCAGCGGGTAGGCCAGGTCGTTGATCAGCTCGATGCGCCCGGCCCCGCCGGTCGCGTCGAGCAGCTCGTTCGTGATCTCCCGGACGCGGGGCTCCAGGTTGGCGACCATGCGCGGGGTGAACGCGTGCGTGACCAGCTTGCGCAGCTTGCCGTGCTGCGGCGGGTCCATCTCCACGAGGTTGCCCTCGGTGTACTGGACCTCCATCGGCGCCAGCCGCTCGGTGTTGGAGGAGAAGGTGTCGATCTCGGTGAAGGCGCGCAGGGCCTCCGGGTAGCCGAAGACCCGCCAGACGCCGATGGCCTCGTCGAAGTCGACCCAGGCCGGGGGCTGCTCGCCGCGGAGCCAGAACTGGCGTTCGTCGGTGTCCCACTGTGCGGATGTCGTGGTCATGCCGGTCCTTGTCGTCGGAGGTGGACGGACGATGGGCGGAGGAGGGTCAGGCCCCCTGGGCCGTGGGCGCCGCCGGCGCCGGGGCGGGTGCCGGGCGGGAGGAGCCGAACCGCCGCATGAGCGGCCGCTCCACGGCCCGGTACAGCGCCCAGGCGGCCAGCAGGCAGAGCGCGATGACGATGACGTTCGCGCCGGCGTCGCCGAGCGCCGCCCGGACCCGGCCCTGCGTGAGCTGGTTGAAGGCCAGGTTCACCAGCGGGTGGATGAGGTAGAGCGCGAAGGAGATCTCGCCGAGGAAGACCATGAGGCGGGTGCCCCAGAACGAGCGCGCGTGCCGGACGTCGATGGAGGCGCCGCCCAGCACCACCAGGGCCACGGGCACGAGGGTCACGGCCGCGAACATGAACGGCGCGGGCAGCCCCGCGGCCGTCGCGACGAACAGGAACACCAGCGTGGCGGCCCCGGTCAGCGCCACGCCCAGCCGCGGGGTGAAGCCGTGGATGACCATCCGGGCCAGCACCATGCCGAGCACGAACTCCGGCAGCCGGGCGGGCGGGAAGAAGTAGGCGAACCAGTACTGGCTCTGCAGCAGCCCGGGCATGAGCGCCGGGCCGGAGAAGGTCAGCGACACCAGCGGGATCAGCCAGGCCAGCGCCACCAGCCCCGCGGCGGCGAGCGCCAGCCGCCGCGCCGGGATGCGCAGCACCAGCGGCAGCAGCGCGGGGAACAGCAGGTAGAAGAGCATCTCGCTGCTCAGCGACCAGCTCACCGGGTTGACGCTGAACATGTAGTCGAACGTGGGCACCCACGAGTGCAGCAGCGTCAGGTTGGCGGCGGCGGGCAGGGGCGGCGTCGGCCCTGGCGGCAGTACCCCCGGCACCAGCGAGACGCCGGTGACGGCCAGGATGACCAGCATCAGCGCCCAGCTCACGGTGTGGTTGGGGAAGATCTTCCAGAACCTGCGCCGCCAGAACGACCGGTACGTGTCGCCCGGCCGGGACGACCAGGTGAGCACGAAACCGCTCAGCACGAAGAAGAACGACACCGAGACCCGCGCCGGCGGCACGAAAACCGCGATGATGTTGAGGTGTTCGAGCAGCACGCAGAACGCGGCCACGAAACGCAGCCCGGTCAGCGACGGTAAACGGCTGGAGACGGTCGTGGAGGTCATGCGATTTCCCCTCTCGCTCGCGCGGCCCGGCGGTGGGTGTCCCGGCGACAGGACATCCGCCCGCGGCCGCCGGAAAGGCGGCGGTCCGGGGCGGGCGGCGCGAATGAAAAGGCGCCGCGGCTTTCCCGGACCGGCCCGGCGCCTCATTGTTCGCACGCCGTGCTTTCGCCCGTCAACGCGTCCGGGGTGTTGAGCGGCGGGCGCCGCCTGTCTACCCTGGCCGGACCGGCGGCAATCAGGTCCGGTTGAGAGTTGGCATCCGGTCGTCCCGTGTTTTCCGGGTCTTATCGCGGCTCACTCTCAACGTAAAACTTCAATGATAGGGTCGAAGTCGTGAATGCTGAACGGCGCGTGGACATCGCATCGGTGCCGGAATGGATCCGGGTGGTCGGCGCTCGGGAGCACAACCTGGACACCGTCGACGCGGAGATCCCCAAACGCACCCTCACGGTCGTCACCGGAGTATCCGGATCGGGAAAGTCGTCGCTGGTTTTCGACACCGTCGCGGTCGAGGCGCAACGGCAATGGAATGAGACGCTGCCGGCATTCGTCCGCAATTTCCTGCCCAGTTCGGCCCGCCCCGACTTCGATCTGATCGAGCATCTGCCGGCCACCGTCGCGGTGGATCAGCGGCCCCTTTCCGGCGGGCCGCGCTCCACGGTCGGCACCATCACCGACATCGCGCCGCTGCTGCGGCTGCTGTTCTCCCGCGCGGGCGAGCCGTTCGTCGGCTACGCCGACGCCTTCTCCTTCAACATGCCGGCCGGCATGTGCCCCGAGTGCGAGGGCCTGGGCGAGGTCGTCGGCATCGACATGGACGCCTTCCTCGACCCGTCGAAGTCGCTCAACGAGGGCGCGCTGCGCGCGCCGGTCTTCGACGTCGGCTCGCGCGACTGGTACCTGCTGGCCGCCTCCGGCCGGTTCGACCCCGACAAGCCGGTCGCCGACTACACCCCGGCCGAGCGCGAGGAGCTGCTGCACGGCACCGACGGCACGGTGCCGCTGGAGGTCGGCGGGCAGCGGATCAACATGGCCTACGAGGGCGCGGTGGTGAAGTTCCGCCGCCGCTTCGTCAAGCCGGACCGCGAGCTCGGCGCCCGCACCCGGCAGATGGCCGCCCGGTTCGTCACCTCGGTGCCCTGCCCGGTCTGCGGCGGCACCCGGCTGTCGGCGCTCGCCCTCGACTGCAGGATCGACGGCCGCAACATCGCCGACTACGCCGCGATGGAGGCCGAGGAGCTGGTGGGCGTCCTGCGCGCGCTCGACCTGCCGCAGGCCAAGCCGGTGATCGAGGCGCTGATCTCGCGCGTCGGCCACCTGGTGGAGATCGGCCTCGGCTATCTCAGCCTGGAGCGCCGCACCGCCACGCTGTCGGGCGGCGAGTCGCAGCGGGTGAAGATCGTCCGGCACCTGTCCGGCAGCCTCAACGACATGCTCTACGTCTTCGACGAGCCCAGCATGGGCCTGCACCCGCGCGACGTGCACCGGCTGACGAACCTGCTGCACGCGCTGCGCGACCAGGGCAACACCGTCCTGGTGGTGGAGCACGACCGCGACGTGATCGCCGCCGCCGACTACGTCATCGACCTCGGCCCCGGCGCGGGCGCGGCGGGCGGCAAGGTGGTCTTCGCCGGCCAGGTCGCCGAGCTGGCCGGCTCGGGCACGCTCACCGGCAGGTTCATGACCGGCGCCACCCGGCTGAAGGAGCGCGTGCGCACCCCGGCGGGCATGCTCACGGTGGCGCACGCCCGGATGCACAACCTGCGCGACCTCACGGTCGAGCTGCCCGAGCGGGCGCTCACCGTGCTCTGCGGCGTGGCCGGCGCGGGCAAGTCCAGCCTGATCAACGGCGCCTTCCGGGCGCAGCACCCGGAGGCGGTGATCGTCGACCAGTCGATGCCGCACGCCAACCGGCGCTCCACCACCAGCACCCACACCGGCATCGGCGACGCGATCCGCGCCGAGTTCGCCAAGGCCCACCACGTCAGCCCCGCCCTGTTCAGCGCCAACTCCTCCGGCGCCTGCCCCACCTGCAACGGCCTCGGCGTGGTCTTCACCGACCTCGCCTCGCTGGAGGGCGTGACCCTCACCTGCCAGACCTGCAACGGCAGACGCTTCACCGACGAGGTGCTCGGCTACCGGCTGCGCGGCCTCGACATCAGCGACGTGCTGGAGCTGACCGTGGCCGAAGGCCGCGAGTTCTTCGCCGGCAACCGCAAGATCGTGCCCGTGCTGACCGCGATCGGCGACGTCGGGCTCGACTACCTGCGGCTCGGGCAGCCGCTCACCAGCCTGTCCGGCGGCGAGTGCCAGCGCATCAAGCTCGCCGGGCACCTGAGCAGCCGCAGCACCACCTACGTCCTCGACGAGCCCACCAGCGGGCTGCACCTGGCCGACGTGGAGCGGCTGCTCGGCACGCTGGACCGGCTGGTCGACTCCTACGCCGCCACCGTGGTGGTGATCGAGCACAACCTCGACGTGATCGCGCACGCCGACTGGCTGATCGAGCTCGGCCCCGAGGGCGGCAGCCGGGGCGGCCGGCTGCTCTACCAGGGCCCGCCCGCCGGGCTGCTCGACGTCGCCGGCTCGCCCACCGCCCTTTACCTGCGCCGGGCCCTGGAAGGGAGCACGCCATGACCACCGCACCCGACACCGACCGGCACCGCCTCGCCGACGCGGTCGCCGAGGCGGCCGACGCCATCGCCGCCGTGCTGGCCGCGCACCCCATGCGCGGCTCGGGCCCCTACCCGGTGGGCGAGGTGCTGCCCGTCCTGGTCGAGCGGCAGCGGGCCCTGCTGGAGCTCGTGGACGGCTGGCGGGGGCCGCTGGCGGTGACCGCCGAGGGGCGGCTCGACCCGCTGGTGGACGAGCTCGCGCTGTTCATGAGCTACCTGCAGCTGTCGTGCGTGCTCTACCGGGGGCTCGCCGACATCCCCGCGCCGATGCGGGCCAATGCCGCCCGGCACTTCTCGACCATCCACCTGGCCGCCCGCCGGCTGCGTGACCGCGCCCGCAGGGCCGCCCGCGCCTCCTGATCCGCGCCTCCTGATCCGCGCCCTGTCCCGCGCCTCCTGACCGGCGTCAGGAGGCGCGCCGGGCGGTGACGCCGTCGCGCAGCGCCCTCTTGTCGATCTTGCCCATGGGGGTGCGCGGCAGCTCCGCCATCGGCACGATCCGATCCGGGATCTTGTACGTGGCCAGCCCGCGCTCGCGCAGGTACGCCTTGACCGCCGGCGGCCGGACGTCGCCGGCCAGCACGAGGAAGGCGTACGTGCGCTCGCCGAGCGCGCCGTCCGGCACGCCGAGCACGGCCGCGTCCCGCACCGCCGGATGCGTGAGCAGGCAGCGCTCCACCTCCTCGGGGGAGATCTTCTCGCCCGCCCGGTTGATCACGTCCTTGACCCGGCCCACGACGACGAGGTTGCCGTCAGGCCGCCGCCGCACCAGGTCCCCGGTCCGGAAGTACCCGCCGGGGGCGAACGAGCGCGCGTTGTGCTCCGGCGCCCGGAAGTAGCCGCGGATCGTGTACGGCCCGCGTACCAGCAGCTCGCCCGCCTCGCCGTCGGGCACCGGCTCCCCGGACGGCCCCACGAGCAGGACCTCGTCGGCCGCCGCGAGCGGCCGCCCCTCCGTGCCGTCGATCACCTCGTCGGGGTCGTCCAGCCGGGTGTGGGTGAGCAGGCCCTCGCTGAGGCCGAACCACCGGGTCAGCCCGCACCCCAGGCCCTCGCGGGCCCGGCGCGCCAGCGCCGGGTCCAGCGGGGCGCTGCCGACCTGCAACGTGAGCCGCGACAGGTCGTGCCCGCGCGGGCCCGCGTCGGCCCACAGCCGCAGCACCGCCGGCACGATCGTGGTCACGGTGACGCCCTCCCGCTCGATCAGCGGGAAGACCTCGTCGGGCCGCACGCTGGAGGTGAGCACCGCCTTGCCGCCGAGCAGCAGGCTGCCGAGCACCCCGGGACAGCCGAGCGCCGCGTTGTGCGCCGCCGGGTTGACCGCCAGGTACACGAGGCCGGAGCCGGCCCGCATCGCCTCGGCCGTCGCCCGCATGCAGTAGCCGTAGTCGTCGTGCGTGCGCGGGATCAGCTTGGGCAGCCCGGTCGTCCCGCCCGACAGCAGGAACAGCGCCGGGTCGCCCGGGTCGGCCGCCGGCAGCTCCCGCGCCGTCCCCTCCAGCGTGTCGAGCGCGGTGAACTCCTGCGCGTCGCCGCTGACCAGCACGTGCCCGGGCGAGGGCAGCTCGCGGGCGAGCCGGCGGTAGTCGAAGCCGCCGAACTCGTCCTTGATCGCGTACGCCACCGCGCCCGCGTGCCCGTGCACTCCGGCGATCTCGGCCCGCCGGTGCCCGGGCAGCGCCAGGACGGGGATGGCGCCGGCGCGCAGCAGCGCGAACAGCAGCACGACGAACTCGGGCACGTTCGGCAGCTGCACCACGACCCGGTCCAGCGGCTTGACGCCCAGCTCCAGCAGGCCGTACGCCATCCGGTCCGCCGCCCGCGACAGCTCGGCGTAGGTCATCCGGCGCTCCCCGCAGACGACGGCCACCCGGCCGGCGTGCCGCGCGCACGACTCGTGGAGCAGGTCGCCGAGCGGGCGCCCGAGCCGGTAACCGGCCCGGCGGTACTCCTCGGCGAGGTGGTCCGGCCACGGGACGAAGCCGTCGAGCATGATCGCTTTCCCTTCAGGCGGGGGCAGCTCCTCTTGCCCGCATGCTCACAGCGCCGCCGCGGCGGGCGCCGATGTCTTGCCGACATCTTTCGCCGCGCGCCCCCGCCCGCGCGCCGGCCAGTAGACAGGGAGACTCACGAAGGAGGGGAACGCCGTGCGGGACAGCACACGGCGGCACTACCTGATGTGCCGGCCCGACAACTTCGAGGTGCGTTACTCGATCAACGCGTGGATGGATCCCGGGCGGCCCACGTTCCCCGAGATCGGCCTGTCGCAGTGGAAGTGGCTGCACGACGTCATCGTCGACCTGGGACACCGCGTGGACCTCATCGACCCGCTGCCGGGCCTGCCCGACATGGTCTTCGCCGCCAACGGCGCGCTCGCGCTCGGCGAGCGGGCCCTCGTCGCCCGCTTCCGGCACCCCCAGCGCGCCGAGGAGCCGGCGGCCTACCTGGAGTGGTTCGGCTCCCGGGGCTACCGGGAGGTCCGCCAGGCCGCGCACGTCAACGAGGGCGAGGGCGACTTCCTCGTCGCCGGCGGGACCGTCCTGGCCGGCACCGGCTTCCGCACCGAGCCCGCCGCGCACGCCGAGACGGCCCGCTTCTTCGGCCGCCCGGTGCTCGGCCTCACGCTGGTCGATCCCCGCTTCTACCACCTGGACACGGCGCTGACCGTGCTCGGCGACGACGAGATCATGTACTACCCGCCCGCGTTCTGCCCGGCGTCGCGGGAGCTGCTCGCGGCCCGCTTCCCCGGCGCGCTGGCGGCCGAGGAGGCGGACGCCGCGGTCTTCGGGCTGAACGCCCTGTCCGACGGCCGGCACGTGATCCTGCCCCGCGCGGCCGGCCGGCTGGCGGGCCGGCTCGCCGAGCGCGGCTACGAGCCGATCGGGGTCGAGTTCACCGAGCTGCTCAAGGCCGGCGGCGGCATCAAGTGCTGCACGCTGGAGCTGCACGGGACGCCGCCCCGCTCCTTGTCGGGGCCGCGCTAGGTGACCGGCACGATCTCGGCCCTGGTCAGGGCGCCGTCCTCGATGGTGAGCAGGCCCACGGTGCCGTGCGGCTGGCGGCGCCGGTCGGTGGGGGAGCCCGGGTTGAAGATGCGCAGGCCCTCGCCCGACTCGTCCCACGGGATGTGGGAGTGGCCGAAGACGACCAGGTCCGCGCGGGGGAAGCGGCGCCGCAGGCGGGGCAGGCGGCCCTTGGCCGGGCCGCTGTCGTGGATCATGCCGATCCGCAGGCCCTCCAGGGTCAGCTCCAGCGTCTCCGGGGCCGTCACGTCCGGGCCGTCGTTGTTGCCCTTGACCGCGTGCACCGGCGCGTAGGCGGCCAGCTCGGCGAGCACCGAGGCGACGCAGACGTCCCCGGCGTGCAGGATGACGTCCGCGCCGCGCAGGTGCCCGGCGACCCGGGGCGGGCAGGAGCGCCAGCGCCGGGGCGCGTGGGTGTCGGACAGCGCGACCACGTTCATGCCCTGCCCCTGCCCGCCCGGCGGGGGCTCGTCACCCCTCGTCACTCCCCGGCGGCGTGCAGGCGCTCCAGCCACTCCCGCCACGCCGGCTCCACGTCGCCGCCCGCGTCGTAGCGCAGGTGGGAGGCGATCATCGAGCCGCCGAAGCCCTGGAGGACGCGGTAGAGGCCGTCCGCGGCCCGGACGCCGAGCGTCTGCGTGTTGCGGTGGTAGACGACGCCCTCCACCGGGCCGAGCCGTACCACGTCGCCGATCGCGGGACGGCCGCCCAGCTCGGCGTACACGCCGTCCCAGGCCCGCGCCCAGTCCCGCACCGGCGGCCCGAACACGGTGACCGGCCGGGCCGTGCGCCCCGCGAAGTGGTTCAGGTACTCCACCAGCGTCGCGAAGTACATCTCCAGGCCCCTGGACATGGCCTCGAACTCGTCCTGCCAGTCGTCGCCCGGCAGGAAGCCGCTGGTCACCATGCGGACCACGGTGCTGCCCCGCTCGCGGCCCTCGACCAGGAACTCGTAGGCGACGAAGCGGCCGTCGTCCGTCTTGTCGCTGGAGTGCGCGAAGCGGTGCGGCGGCACGGCCTCGGTCACCGTCGAGGCGGGCAGCTCGAAGCCGCCGAACGCGGTGCGCACCACCCCGTCCGTCACCTCGCTGCGGCCCATGAACCAGGAGGTGATGCCGGGGCCGGTGCTGATGGCGTCCCAGACCTCCTCGGGCGTCGCCCCGACCGCCCCCTCGTGGGGCAGCTCGAACGCGTGCCCCATCTCAGCCCTCCTGCCGCTGCTGCTGCTGTTCGACGGCGGGGTGCACGGCGACGACCAGCCGGTGCGGCCGCCCGCCTTCCGCCGTCTCGTCGTGGTATTTGCCGACCAGGGAGGTGACGCACTCGGCCAGCTCCTGGGCGAAGGCCGCCCGGTCGGCCGCCGAGGCGAAGCGCACCTCGCCGTCGATCGCGAACGTCGCCACCCGCTTCTGCGCCTTGGCCGCCCCGCTGATGAGCACGCCGACGTCGCGGACGAGCTGCGCGGCCACGGCCAGCAGCCAGCGCGCCGACAGCCGGTCGGGCGCGCGGGACGGATCGGGCTGGACGGCGGCCAGCGCGTTCGGGGAGATCACGAACGAGGCGGCGGTGGCCCGCATGACGCGCTCGGTGACGTTGCCCTTCCTGCGCTCCTCGACCAGCTCGACCAGGCCGTGCTTCTCCAGCGTGCGCAGGTGGTAGTTGACCTTCTGCCGGGCCAGGCCGACCTTGGCCGCCAGCGACGTGGCCGAGCCGGGCTCGGCCAGCTCGGCGAGCAGCCGCGAGCGCATGGGGTCGAGCGACGCCTCGGCCGCCGCCGGATCCTCGATCACCTCGACATCGTGCATGTCGGAACCATGGCACCGAAAACAAAAATTGTCAAGAAAGTCTGGCGGCCCGGTGCTCGAGGTAGTCCCGCTCCGGCAGGCTCGACGTCAGCCGCGCCGCCTCCTGATAGGCGCGCGCCGCCCCCGCCGGGTCGCCCGCCATCTCCAGCAGGTGCGCCCGCACCGCGGCCGGGCGATGATGGCCCTTGAGCCGGTCGTCCGCCGCCAGCCGGTCGAGCCGGTCCAGCCCGGCGCGCGGGCCGTGCACCATGGCCACCGCGACCGCGTGGTTGAGCGCCACGACCGGGTTGTCGTCCAGGCCGGACAGCACCCCGTACAGGGCGAGGATCTGCGGCCAGTCGGTCTCCGCGGCCGAGGGCGCCTCGTCGTGCACCGCCGCGATGGCCGCCTGCACCTGGTACGGCCCCAGCGCGCTCGTGGACAACGCCTTGCTCACCAGCTCGACGCCCTCGTCGATGAGCCGCCGGTCCCACAGGCCGCGGTCCTGCTCGGCGAGCGGGACCAGCCGCCCGTCCGGCCCCGTGCGGGCCGGCCGCCTCGCCTCGGTGAGCAGCATCAGCGCCAGCAGCCCGGCCACCTCGCCGTCGTCGGGCAGCAGCCGGCGAACCGCCCTGGCCAGCCGGATCGCCTCCCCGGTCAGCTCGGCCCGGTGCAGGTCGGGCCCCGAGGTGGCGGTGTAGCCCTCGTTGAAGATCAGGTAGAGGACGTGCAGCACGACGCGCAGGCGCTCGTCCCGCTCGCTCTCCGGCGGCATCGCGAACCTCGCCCCCGCGGCCTTGATCCGCTGCTTGGCCCGGCTGATGCGCTGCGCCATCGTCGCCTCGGGCGCCAGGAACGCCCGCGCCACCTGCGCCGTCGTCAGCCCGCCCACCGCCCGCAGCGTGAGCGCGAGCTGCGAGGGCGGCGACAGCGCCGGATGGCAGCACAGGAACAGCAGCGTGAGCGTGTCGTCCCGGTCGCCGGCCCGCTCCTCGCCGGGCGCGGGCATCGTGAGCGCGTCGGCCGGCGCGCTCACCGCCACGCCCTCCTCGCGCCGCCGCCGCGCGTGCTCGCTGCGCACGTGGTCGATCAGCCGCCGGGACGCCACGGTCACCAGCCAGGCCCGCGGGTTGTCCGGCACGCCCTGCTCGGGCCACTGCACGGCGGCGTCCAGCAGCGCCTCCTGGACGGCGTCCTCGCAGGCGTCGAACTGCCCGTGCCGCCGGACCAGGACGCCCAGCACCTGCGGCGCGAGCTCCCGCAGCAGCCCCTCGGCCACCTCGCTCACGCCACGCTCATCCCGCGCACTCATCCCGTCCACTCACCCCGCGCATTCACCCCGCGCGCTCGTCCCGTTCGCTCACCCTGTGCGGTCATCCTGGGGGTCGCCCGCCGGCGGCTCCACCTCGTCGATGATCGGCCGCACCTCCATCGCGCACAGCCGCGCGTCCGGCCAGCGGGCGGCGATCTCCGTGGCCCGCTCGGCGCTCGCGCACTCCACGACGAGGTAGCCGGCCAGGAACTCCTTGGCCTCCAGGAACGGCCCGTCCGTGACGGCCGGCGCGCCGCCGCGCACCCGGACGGTGCGCGCCGAGCCGAGCCCGTCCAGCGCCTGCCCGCCCACCAGCTCGCCGCTGCCGGTCAGCTCCTTCATCAGGGCGTCGACCTCCGCCATGACCTCGGCCTCGTGGTCGGCCACGTGCTGCTGGGACTCGGCGTTGGCGTAGATCATCAGCATGTACTTCACCCCGCACATCCTAGGGGCGAAAGTTTCACGCCCGCTTGACTCCCTCTCCTTTCATTTGGACGCTATCCAAACTAACTCCAAGGAAAGGGAAGCGTCATGCGCAGGATCGTGCCCCTCGCCGCCCCCGTCGCCGCGCTGGCGATCGTCCTCGGCCTCCTCGCCCCGCCCGCGCTCGCCGCCACCTGGTCCTCCAGCGACCGCTGGGGCACCTGGACCAACGGCGGCTACACGCTCTACAACAACATCTGGGGCAGCGGCGCAGGACCCCAGACCATCTGGGCGAACTCCTCCAGCAACTGGGGCGTGTGGGCGAACCACCCCGACACCGGCGGCGTCAAGTCCTACCCCAACGCCACCAAGTACGTCGGCAAGCGCGTCAGCGCCCTCGGCAGCGTCACCAGCACGTTCAACGTGACCGTGCCCAGCGGCGGCGCCTACACCACCGCCTACGACATCTGGGACTCCGCCAACGCCTACGAGATCATGCTCTGGATGAACAGGCGTGGCGCCGTCGGCCCGCTCGGCACCCGCCGGACCAGCGCCACCGTCGGCGGCCACAGCTGGGACGTCTACCGCGGCAGCAACGGCGCCAACCAGGTCTTCTCCTTCGTCAGGACCGGCAACGCCACCTCCGGCACGGTGGACGTCAAGGCGGTGCTCACCTGGCTGCGCTCCAACGGCTGGATGGGCGACGTGACGCTCGGCAACGTGCAGTTCGGCTACGAGATCACCTCCAGCAGCGGCGGCATGAACTTCACCACCAACAGCTTCTCGGTCTCCGCCTCCTGAGCCGCGCGGGCGCTAGGCTCGGCGGGTGCGCGACGAGGAACTGCGCGAGCTCGCCGGACGGCTGGCCGCCGTGCCCGGGGTGGCGGCCGTGGTCCTGGGCGGCAGCCGCGCCCGCGGCACCCACCGCCCCGACTCCGACACCGACCTCGGCCTCTACTACCGCCACCCGCTCGACACCGCCCGCCTGCGGGCCCTGGCCCGCGAGGTGACCGGCGAGCCCGCCGAGGTGACCGAGCCCGGCGGCTGGGGCCCCTGGGTGGACGGCGGCGGCTGGCTCACCGTGCGCGGCCTGCGGGTCGACTGGATCTACCGCGACCTCGACCGCGTCCGCCGGGTCTGGCGTGACTGCCAGGAGGGCCGCTACGAGGTCGGCGCGCAGGCCGGCCACCCCCTGGGCTTCTACTCGCACGCCTACGCGGGCGAGGTGGCGCTGTGCCGGGTCCTCGCCGACCCCGCGGGGGAGCTGGGCGCGCTGCGCGCCGAGCTGGCCGCCGGCTACCCGCCCGCGCTGCGCGAGGCGCTGGTCAGGGGCCTGTGGGAGTGCGACTTCTGCCTCATGATCGCCCGGAAGGGCGCCGCCGGCGCGGACCCGGCGTACGCGGCGGGCGCGCTGTTCCGCGCGATCGGCGTGGCCTGCCAGGCCCTGCACGCCGCCGACGGCGCCTGGCTGATCAACGAGAAGGGCATGGTCGCCTCGGCCGGCCGCCTCCCGTCGGCCCCCGGCCGCTTCGCCGAACGCGCCCAGGCGCTGCTCGCCGCGACCGGCCGGACGCCCGAGGAGATCGGCCGCACCCTGGACGACGCGGCCGCCCTCGTCGCCGACGTACGGGCGGCCTGCGGCGGCTGACCCCGCGCGGTCAGCCCTGCGCGGGCGAGCCGGGACGCGGCACGATAGCGGAAGCCACCTTTCCGCATTGGCTTCTACCGTGAGGGAGAACGCCGCAGAAGCGAGGAGGACGTGGTGATCGAACTGTCGTGGCCGCAGGTGAGCGCGAGACGGCTGGAGCGGGCCGGGCTCGGAGCCGGGCCCGCGCTGCCCGGACCGGTGGACGCCGTGGCCGCCATGTGCGGCGCGCACGCCCAGGTCATGCCGGCCGCCGAGGCGTCCGTCGGGCTGCGCCTGGCCGGGGCGACCCGCGCGCACGTCCGCGACGCGCTCCGGCCCGGCGGGCAGCTGGTCAAGACCTACGGCCCGCGCGGCACCGTCCACCTGCTGCCCGCCCGCGACCTGCCGATGTGGGTGAGCGCCCTGTCCTCGATGCCGGGCGAGCGCAACCCGCACGCGCCGCACATCCGGATGACCCCCGAGCAGACCGAACGGGTGGTGGCCGCGATCGGCGCGGCCGTCGGGGACGGCGAGCTGACCATCGACGAGCTGAGCGAGCGGGTCGTCGCCGCGGCCGGGCCGTGGGCGGGCGACCTGGTGGTGCCCGCGTTCGGCGGGCAGTGGCCGCGCTGGCGGCAGGCGATGAGCCTGGCCGCGCACCGGGGGGCGTTCGTGTTCGGGCCGGACAGGGGGCGCAAGGTCACCTACACCAGGCCGCCCGCCGGCACCGGGGCGGTCGCGGACGGGGCCGCCGAGCTGGCCCGCCGCTACCTGACCGGGTACGGGCCGGCCACGCCCGCGCAGTTCGCCCGGTGGGCGGGCGGGCCCGTGCGGTGGGCGGCGCGGGCGTTCGAGGCGGCCGGGGTGGAGGAGGTGCGGTTCGAGGGGCGGCCGGCGTGGGTGGTCGCGGGCGACACGGCGATGCCCGGGGAGCCGCCGCGCGGGGTGCGGCTGCTGCCGTACTTCGACGCGTACGTGGTGGCGGGGCAGCCGCGCGAGCTGCTGTACCCGGGGGCGGCGGCCGGGCGGGCGCTCAACCGCGGGCAGGCGGGCAACTTCCCGGTGCTGCTCGTGGACGGCGTCGTGGCCGGGGTGTGGCACCAGCGCCGTTCGGGCGACCGCCTCGACGTGACCGTCGAACCGCTCCGCGACCTCGGCCCCGCGCGCGAGCGTGAGCTGGAGGAGCAGGTCGAGCGGCTGGGGAAGGTGCTGGAGGCCCGGCCACGGCTGACCGTCGGCGTGGTCACCGTGGGCGCACATGCCTGAAACACTCCCTGTCGTGCCCTACGATAGGGAACGATATGGAGCAATACACCGTTGAGCAGGCGGCCGGGGTGCTCGGGCTGCACGTCAAGACCGTGCGCAACTACGTACGCGACGGGCGGCTGCCCGCCGTCCGGGTCGGCAAGCGCTACCGGATCGCCAAGGACGACCTGGCCGCCTTCGCCGGGCTGCCGGCGCCGGCCGCGTCCGCGCCGCGGCGGGCCGAGGTGTCGGCCATCGTCCAGCTCGACGGGATCGGCCGCGCGGAGATGGACCGCGTCACCACCATGGTCACCGGCTCCCTGTCCGGGCGGCCGAACGGCGTGCGCGTGCAGTTCGCCTACGAGGAGGAGCGGGCCGCCCTCAAGGTGATCGTGCTGGGCGAGCTGGAGCCCGCCGCCCAGGTGCTGCGCATCATCGACGCCCTGACCCGCCAATGACGCCCCCGCCCCCGCGCGACCTCACGACCCCGACCGGAGGAACCATGCTCGACGACGTCCACGTCTGCCCGCCCGACGGCCCGCCGCTGCGCGACGAGCAGGACGCGCTCGACCTCATCGCCGGCACCTGGGGCAGCGGCGCCACCTGGGTGGCCGTGCCCGCCGGGCGCCTGCACGACGACTTCTTCGCGCTCGCCACCGGCGTCGCCGGGCAGATCACCCAGAAGTTCGCCAACTACCGGCTCGGGCTCGCCGTCGTCGGCGACATCTCGCGCTTCACGGCCGGCAGCTCCGCGCTGCGCGCCTGGGTGACCGAGTCGAACCGGGGCCGGCAGCTCTGGTTCGTCCGCGACCTCGACGAGCTCGCCGCCCGCCGCGCGGCCTAGCGTCACGGGGCCTGGCGTCGCGCGGCAAGTGCGGCGGGGTCGGTGCGGCGGGGTCAGCGCGGCGCGGCGTCGCGGACGGCCGCCTCGACGCCGTCGAGGATCACCTCCAGGCCCGCCAGGAACGTCTCGCGCACCCGATGCTCCAGGTACGGAATGTCCTCGCCGGGCCAGTCGTCCTCCGACTCCACCCACCGCGCCATCGGGTAGCGCTCGGCGAACCCGGGCGCCACCTCCTCCAGCAGCGACGAGCGGGCCCGCCACCACTCCTCGTCCGACACGCCGGTCTCCGACGGGGCCTGGCGCGACTCGGCGACCGTCCTGGCCGCGCCGCGCACGAAGTCGTACAGCAGGGCCACCACGCCCCGCACCCGGGGCGGCCGCAGCCCGGTCGCGCGCAGCACGCCGACCAGGGTCTCCAGCGCGGCGAACTCGTTCGGCCCCAGCACCGGCCGGGCCTGCGACACCTGGAGGATCCACGGGTGGCGCAGGTAGAAGGCGCGGGTCTGCTCGGCCCACGCGGTGACGGCCGGCCGCCAGCCGCCGCTCAGGTCGTACTCGGCGGGCAGCTCGGCCATGGCCTGGTCGTACATGAGGTCGACCAGCTCGCCCTTGCTCGGCACGTACGTGTAGAGCGCCATCCCGGTGCGCCCCAGCCGCTCGCCGACCTTGCGCATCGACAGCGCCGCCATGCCCTCGGCGTCGGCCACCTCGATCGCCGCGTCGACGATCACGTCGACGCTCAGCCCCGGCTTGGGGCCCGGCCGCGGCTCGCCCCGCTCCTGCCCGGCGCGCCACAGCAGCGCCATCGAACGGCGGGCGTCCCCCTGACCGGCGTAGACGACCAACGCGCGACTCTCCTTGCGGTCCCGACCTGGTTACGCGGTGAAGCGTAGCAGCGCCCGAAGTCCGGCCGCCCGGGAAGAGCGGCCCGGAAAGAGCGGCCCGGGAACGGGCCCCGGGAACGCGGCCGTCCCGGCGCCCTGAAGCGGGCGCCGGGACGGCCGGCTGCTGCGACGGTGCCGGTTGTCAGGCGCCGGGGGCGTCCTCCTCCGGCCTGTCCATGGTGGTCTCGGGGCCGCCCTTGCAGGCGTCGGCGTCCCGGGTGCCGGCGAACACTCCGTGCTTGGTGACGTGGTGGTACGTGGCATCGTCGTTCATGCCGAGGGCGCAGTCCTGGGGCGATTCGTGAGCCCAGTGGCCCCAGGCGTGAGTCCACTGGTCGTTCCACTCGTCGTTCGGGTTGCCGCCCGCCGCGGCCACGCCCCCGAACATGACGGTTGCGGCGATGAAGGCTCCACCGGCGGCGATGAGGCTACGTCTCATGATTCCCCCCTGTGATCACGAAGTGACATCGCTGATCACTATACGTAGCGATCTTGAGGCGTTCGCGCTACGCCACACCCGGTTTAGGGCAACGGGGAGCCGATGACCGGTAAAAGCCCGTTCAGGGCGGCGTCAGCAGGACCTCGGCGCCGAGCGGCACGTACCCGGCGGCCAGGAACGCCCGCACGCTCGCCGCGTTGCCCGGGGCGATCTGCGCCCACAGCGGCCGGGGAGCCAGGTGGCGGGCGGCCGTGGCGAGCAGCCGGCCGAGCCCCCGCCCCCGGTGCGCCGGCTCGACCTCCACGGCGACCTCCCACCGGCCGCCCACGCCCCGCCCCACGCAGAGCAGGCCGCCCTCGCACACCCACACGCGGACCTCGTCCCGGTACCTCCAGGCCCGAGCCGCCCGCGCGTGCTCCAGCCCGGCGCTCCGCTCCAGCGCGAGCGGCGCCGGGCCGGGCAGCGGCGCCGCGAGCGCGAGCAGGTCCAGCGTCCCGGCGCGCCGCCCGGTCCGCCGCGCCAGGTCCAGCAGGAACGGCGGGCCGAGCGGCGCCGACAGGTCGCCGGGCGACAGCCGGTCGCGCACCCAGGCGGCCGGCAGGTCGGCGAAGACCACCGAGTGCGCGGTGAACGCGATGACGCCCAGGTCGCGCGGGGACGACTGCGGCACCACCGTCAGACCGCCGTCCGGCGCGGGCGGCCGGCCGCGTTCGGCGGCGGCGAGGATGCCCGGCAGGGACGCCGCCGTCATCTCTCCCGTCCTCTCCCCGCCGTCATCTCCCCGCCGTCATCTCTTCGCCGCCTCGACCGCGGCGAGGTAGGCGAGGATGCGGTCGCGGTTGCGGGACAGGCACTCCACCCGCTGCTGGATGCGCGCCGCCTCGGCCCTGAGCAGGTCGGCCAGCTCGGGGGTGAGACAGTCGGGGTGCAGGTGGATGTCGTCCGGACGGTCGAGGAACGGGATGATGCGGCGGATGATGTCCGTGGTCAGCCCCGAGTCGAGCAGCCCCCGGATCTGCTGGACGCGGTACACCGCCTGCTCCGGGTAGTCCCGGTAGCCGTTGCCCGCCCGGTCCGGGTGCAGGAGGTCCTGCTCCTCGTAGTAGCGCAGCATCCGCGTGGGCACGCCGGTGCGCCGCGACAGCTCCCCGATCCGCATGCCGCCCTCCTCGTTTGCCTTCTCATCAGTGTGAAGGTTTCAGCATGGTCGCATGTCCCAGACCACCCTCGCCCCGCCGGGGCCCGCCGTGCGGATGCCGTGGGCGGCGCTGACGGCCCTGTTCGCCGCCGCGTTCACCGCCGTCATGACCGAGCTGCTGCCCGCCGGGCTGCTGCCCGGCCTCGCCGCGGCCCTGGGCGTGCCCGAGAGCCGCGCCGGGTTCCTCGTCACCGGCTACGCCGCGGCGTCCACCCTGGCCGCGATCCCGCTGACCGCCCTGGTGCGCGGGCTGCGGCGGCGGCCCGTCCTGGTCACCGCGCTCGGCGGCTTCGCGCTGCTCAACGCCGTGACCGCGCTGTCGTCCTGGTACGCCGTCACCTTCGCCGCGCGGCTGCTGGCCGGCGTCATGGGCGGGCTGCTGTGGGCCATGCTCGTCGGGTACGCCGCCCGCCTGGTGCCCGAGGAACGGCGCGGCCGGGCCATCGCGATCGTCTCGGCCGGCATCACGGTCGCGTTGTGCGTCGGCATCCCGGCGGGCGCGGCGCTGGCCGGGGCGCTCGGCTGGCGGGCCGCCTTCGCCGCGCTCGCCTGCCTGGCGGGCGCGCTGGCGGCGTTCGCGCGGTGGAAGGTGCCGGACCTTCCCGGCGAGGCGGCGGGGGAGCGGACGCCGCTGCGCCGGGTGGCGGCGCGGCCCGGCGTCCGGACCGTGCTCGGCGTCACCGCGGCGGTGCTGGTCGGGCACCAGGCCGTGTACACGTACCTGGCGCCGCTGGCCGCGCTGTCCGGGACGGCGGCGACGGGCGTCGTGCTGCTGGTGTTCGGGGCCGGGACGGTCGCCGGGATCTGGGTCACCGGCGCGGTGATCGACCGGTGGCCGCGGGCCGCGCTGCTGGCGGTGCTGGCCGTGATGGCAGCGGTCATGCCCCTGCTCGGCGGCGCCGCGTCCCTTGCCGCGTCCCTACCCCTGACTCTGATCGGCGCGGCACTGTGGGGGGCGGCCTTCGGGGGAGTGCCGACGCTGCTGCAGACGGCGCTGGTGCGAGCCGCCGGACCGGCCGACGCCGACGTGGCCACCTCCATGCAGACCACCGTCTACAACGCGGGCATCGCCGGGGGGTCGCTGGCCGGGGGCCTGGTGCTGGAATCCGCCGGCGCGGCGGCCCTGCCGTGGGCCGCGCTGCCGCTGCTGGCCGGCGCCCTGGCGGTGGCGGTCGCGGCCCGGCGGCACGCGTTCCCCGCCCGCCATGCTGTCCCTCGCCCCGCCCCTCGCTCTGCCCGTCGTCCTGTGCGGCAGGATTGACCGTCTTTTGTGCAGGTTCCCGGCGGCGCTTGGGGCGGGGGAGGGGAGGTTGATGGCGATTGTTGCTGTTCGCCGTTCCGAGGAGACGCGCATGCCGACCAAACGTTCCACCAAGGCCACCAAGGCCAAGGCAGACAGCCAGCCGTGGCTGCACGTCAACGGCGTGGAGATCCAGGAGTTCGGCACCGTGCGGATGTTCCCGCTCGGCCTGTCGCGGGACGCGCGCATGTACTCGTGCGAGCGCCTCAACCAGATCCTCGCCGACACGCAGATCCTCTACGCCCTGTACAAGAAGCACCACTGGCTGATGCGCGGCCCCACCTTCTACCAGCTCCACCTGCTGCTGGACAAGCACGCCGAGGAGCAGGTCGAACTCGTGGACAAGATCGCCGAACGGGTGCAGACGCTCGGCGGCGTCGCCGTCGGGGACCCGCGCCACGTCGCCGAGATCACCGTGATCCCGCGGCCCCCGAACGGCTGCGAGGAGGTGCCCGCGATGCTCTCCCGCCTGATCGAGGCGCACGAGACGATCCTGGTCGCCTGCCACGACGCCGCGTCCCGTGCGCAGGAGATGGGCGACGACGGCACCAACGACCTGCTGGTGTCCGAGGTGATCCGGACCAACGAGCTGCAGACGTGGTTCCTCATCGAGCACCTGGTGGACACGCCGCTCATCGAGAAGCCCGAGGGCGAGCGCACGCACTGAGGCACGCCCGTCGACCGGCCCCGGCGGCTGCCGGCGCGGCGGACCGGGGCGGCTCCGGCGCGCGTGCGGCGGGCTCGGGGGCGCACAGCGGGGCGAGGGCCACGCCCAACGCGTCGCGGTGCAGCCGGTCGAGCCCCGCCCGCGCGGCCGGCCACGCCCGGACGAGCGCGTCCCGGCAGCGTCCCGGCTCCTCCCGCAACGGGCCGAGCCGCAGCAGCAGGCGCACCATCGGGAGAGTGAGCCGGTCGAGCCGCGGCCGCACGCCGGTGGCCAGGTCGGGCGGGCGACGGGGAGCGGACGCCGGGTCCGCGCGCCAGCGCGCGTGCAGGCCGCGCTGCACCGCCTTCCCCGCCTCGATCTGCGCCCGGAAGAACCGCACGCCGATCGCTGGAGCCAGCCCGACACCGGCCGACTCCTCGCCGACCCGCTCCAGCAGCCGCCGCTCCCGCGCCGCGTCGGTGACCGGCGCGCCGGTGACGTACTTGGCCGCCGCCACCTCGTCGGCCAGCCGCAGCCGCCGTACCGCCAGCCCGACCAGCCCGTCCAGCGCCTCTGGCCCCTGGAGCGGACCCAGACCGGCCACGAGCGCGACGACGACCAGCGCCACCCTCCACACGCTGCGAGAACGCATACTCCTCCCCTCTTCGCTCTACGCGACATCGGCGTGTCACCGCAATACCTCGCCTGTATGGAATGGCTGCCGTTAAGGGCCTTAAGGGTGCGGGTAACACCGGACCGTGGCCAGGGCCCCCAAGCGGCGGCGCTCCGCTCCCGAGGCCGCGGTGTCCGCGTCCGGGACGGCGGGCCCCGCCGCGTTGGGCGCGGCCAGTGGCGGGGTCGGGCGGGGGCCGCCCCGCCGGGCTCTGGTCGTGTCGCTCGCGATCGGCGCGGTGCTCGGGACCGGGCTGAGCGCGCTCAACGTCGTCCTCACCTTCACCGTCGGCACCGGCTTCGGCGGCGCCATCGTCGTCGTGCTGGCCGGCGGCGCCGTCCTGCGGCTGGTCCGGCTGCTGAGCTGGCCGGCCCTGTTCGTCGCGTACGCCACCGCCTCGGGCGGGTCGCTCGCGGTCGCCGGGCTGGACGCGGCCGTGGGCGCGGCGCTCCTGCGCGGCGGCGAGCCGTCCTGGCCCGCCCTGGCCGGTCTCGCGCTGCTGGCGAACCTGGCCGGCATCGGCGCGGGGCTGCTGCTGGCCCCGTCCGTCGTCAGCGACGCGTCGCTGCGCTATCCCGCGCTGTGGCCGGTCATCGACCTCATGCGGACGCTCACCCGGCCGGGCGGCGGCGAGGCGGCCGGGGACGGCGGGCAGCGCGTGCTGCTCGTGGCCGCGGCGGCGGGCGCGCTCGTCGCGGCGGCGGCGACGCTGACCGGGCACGACAGCGTGCGGCTCGGCCCGGGGCTGCCGTCCTACGTGGCGGTGTCGTTGTCGCCCATGCTGTTCGGGCTGGGGCTCAGGATCTCGGGCGCGGCGGCGGTCTGGGTGGCGGGCGGGGCCGGCTACTCGGTACTGACGTGGGGGTTGTCCGCGTCGTCCGGCGGGGGTGAGGGGTATGTGGAGCATCTGGGGTCGCCGTACGTGGTGGCGGTGGGGGCGGGGTTGCTGCTCGGGTACGGGGTGGGCTTCGTGGTGCGGGAGCGGGGCTGCGGCGGCGCACGATCGCGGCTCCTCGGGGCGGGGCGGCGCGGGGCGTACGAGAAAGGTGTCGAGCGGCGGGTGACGGGGGAGGGGAGCGCTTCGAAGGCTCTCGCCGTGGCGGCGGTGGCCGGCGGGTACGGCGCGGTCGTCGTCGTGCTCGGCGTCGTGCTGCGGGACGTGCCGGCCGGGCTGTTCGTCGCGGCCGGGCTGCCCGCCATGACGCTGCTGTTCGCCCTGCTGCTCAACCGTGTCAACGCCGCCATCGGCCTGGCCCCCGTCGCGGTCCTGCAGTATCTGGCGATCGTCGTGCTCGCGTTGCTGCGCGTCCCCGCCCCGGTCGGGTACGCCGTCGCCGGGCTCGTGTGCTGCGTCTCCCTCGCCTCGGCCTACTTCGTCGAGGCGGCCAAGGTGGCGCACCACGCGCCGCCCGGTGAGACGCCTCCGCGGCGGGTGCTGCTGTCCTGCCAGGCGTTCGGGAGCGCCGTCGGCGCGCTCGCCGGGGTCGGCCTGCTGTACGCGGTGGCCAGGAGCGGGGCCGCCGGCACGGCCGTCCTTCCCGCGCCCGTCGCGACGGCGATCGCGTTCCTCGACGACCTGCTGCGCGGCTCGGCGCGGCAGGCGGCCTCGGCCGGGGCGTACCTGGCGGCGGCGGGCGGGCTGGGGGCCGTCCTGTCGTGGTGGCCGGCGGCGATGCCGACCATGCTCGGCCTCGGGATCCTGCTCCCGCCCGCGACGTCGTCCGCCGTCGTGGCGGGCGGGGTCGTGCGGCGCCTGCTCCGCGGGCGGGTGGTCGCCGGCGGCGGCTCCCTGGCGGCGACGGCCGGGTCGGGGCTGATCCTCGGGGGTGGGCTGGCCAGCGCCGTCCTGCTGCCGCTGCGCGCCCTGCTGCCGTGAGGAGCGCAACTGCCGTCAGGAGGGCGGGAATTGTCGGAGGGGCGCGGTACTCTCGCCGTCTCGGCGAACGGGAGGCGTACATGATCGACGATGAGGTGGCGGCGCGGCTGCGGGAGATCTGCCTGGGCCTGCCGGAAGCGGCGGAGAAACCCTTCGGCGGGCACACCGCGCCGTCCTACCGGGTGCGGGAGAAGCTGTTCGTCATGACCAGCGAGGACGGGCGGTCGATGACGTTCAAGGCCGGGCCGGGCGTGCAGGAGGCGATGGTGAGCGCCCAGCCCGACCGGTTCTTCGTGCCCGACTACGTCGGCGGCAAGGGCTGGCTCGGCGCGCGGCTCGACGTCGAGCAGGACTGGGACGAGCTCGACGAGCTGATCAGGGACAGCTACCGGCTCGTCGCGCCCAAACGCCTGGCCGCGCTCCTGGACAGCGCGGGCTGACCGCCCCTGCGTGGCGCGGTGGTTCAGTGACTCGGCTTCCCGGCGGTCCGGGGGTCCGAGGGTTCAGGGGTTCAGGGTCTCGGTGATGAACGCGGTCAGCGCCCGGGTCACCTGCTCCGGGCGTTCGACGGACGGCAGGTGGCCCGTGCTGGGGAGTTCGAGCAGGCGCGCGCCCGGGATGCCCTTGGCCAGGATGCGTGACACCTCCTGGATGCCGGGCACGTCCGACAGGCCGTTGATCACCAGGGTGGGCGCGGAGACCTCCGCCAGGCGGCCCGCGGCCGGCGGGTCGAGGAAGCGCTCCGGCGGACTCGGGACGGACCAGGAGCGCAGGAAGACCAGCTCGCACATCTCCACCGCGGCCTCCCACACCTCGTCGCTCAGCGCGTCCCGGCCGCGGTCGGGGCCCGCGACCTGCCAGAGCGTGTGCGCCTCCGCCATCGCCCGCACGTCCGCCGGGTCCACGTGCGCGGCCGTGCCGTGGCGGTAGCTCTTCAGACGGTCGGCGGGCACCGAGGAGTGCACGCGCTCGCGGGCCTGCTCCAGCATTTCGGGCGGCCAGGTGTGGCCCGGCAGGCCCGCGCCGACCAGCACGAGACCCGCCACCCGGGACGGCGCGGCGAGGGCCGCCTCGACGGCGTACCCGCCGCCCATCGACGCGCCGACCAGGACCGCCCGGCCGATGTTCAGGGCGTCGAGCACGGCCAGCAGGTCCTCGTGGTGGCACACCTCGCCCGTGGCGTCGCCGGAGCGGCCGAAGCCGCGCCGGTCGTAGCGGATCACCCGGTGCCGCTCGGACGACGACCGGAACTGGTGGTCCCACATGCGCATGTCGCCCACGCTGGCGTGCACGAACACGACCGCGCCGCTGCCCGTGCCCCTGTCCATGGCCCTGCCCGTGGCCGGGCCCGCTTCCTCGTAGGCGATCTCCACGCCGTCCACGACGATCGTCACGCCGACGACGCTACGTGGGCGTGGGGGCGGGGCGGGCGCCTGTTCGCCGCCGGCGCACCCCCGGACTGTGGGAGGCGGGGTCCTGGGAAAGTGGCGGGCGTCCGGGGAGTGCGGCAGGTGTCTGAGGAGGATGGCAGGCGGCGGGCGTCCCAGGGGGCGGGCGCCCGGGGGAAGCGGTGGGGGTCCGGAGGAGTGGCGAACGTTCGAGGGAAGCGGTGGGCGTCCGGAGGAAGCGGTGGGCGTCCGGGAGCGGTGGACGTGCGGGGGTGTGATGGGCGTCCGAGGGAGTGGCGGGCGTATGGCAGAGGGATGGGCGTTCGGGGGCGGGGCGGGCGTACGGGGAGAGGGGCGGTGGTCGCAGGGGTGGGGATGGTCGATAATGGCTCAGGGCGCCGAGCCGCCGTTCATCGGGGCCGGGCAGCCGCCGTGCGGGCCGCCCGCGGCCGGGGGCCCGGACGAGCGGGGCCCGCGCACCCACCCGTCACCCCGAAAGCGAACCCGCCCATGCTGCCCGACGACCTCAGCGCCGCCCTGGACAAGGCCCTGGCCCGTCACTCGCCCCAGGAGCTGGCCCGCTCGGTCGCGCAGCTCACCGAGCGCTACCGGGCCGGCGCCCCCGCCGAGACCGCTCACATGCGCGGCGAGGCGGACGTCGCCGCGTACGCCGCCTACCGCATGCCCGCCACGTACGCCGCCGCCGCGACCGCCATGCGGCACGCGGCGGCCCTGATGCCGGGGTTCGAGCCGGTCAGCCAGCTCGACGCGGGCGGCGGCACGGGCGCGGCGGTCTGGGCGGCCGCGGACCTGTGGCCGTCCCTGCGCGAGGTCACCGTCATCGAGCGCGAGCCGCACGTCCTCGACCTGGGCCGGCGTCTGGCCCGTACGTCCGGCGCGGCCGGGGTGCGCGGCGCCGCGTGGCGGCAGGCGGCCGTCCGCCCGGGCCTGGACCGGCCCCGCGCCGACCTGGCGACCATGTCGTACGCGCTGGGCGAGCTGCCCGAACAGGACCGGCCGGACGTCGTGCGCTGGCTCGCCCGCGACGCCGCCCTGGTGATCGTCGTCGAGCCGGGCACCCCCGCCGGTTACGCGACGATCGCCGCCGCCCGCGAGGCCCTGGTGCAGGAGGGGCTGAGCGTCGTCGCCCCCTGCCCGCACGACGGCGCCTGCCCCATCCGGCCCGGCCAGGACTGGTGCCACTTCTCGGTACGGCTGCCCAGGACGTCCCTGCACCGCCGGCTCAAGGCGGGCACCCTCAGCTTCGAGGACGAGAAGTTCTCCTACGTCGCCGCCACCGCCGTTCCCCGGCCGCGCCCCGCCGCCCGGGTGCTGCGTCACCCGCAGAAGCGCAAGGGCCTGGTGTCGTTGCGCCTGTGCACCGAGACGGACGGCCTGCGCGACGAGATCGTCTCCAAGCGGCAGGGCGAGCTCTACCGCCAGGCCAGGGACGTCGGCTGGGGGGACGCCTGGCCGGGCGGCGGCCCTGAGCACGACTGACCCGCCCCACCGGCGGACGAAGCCCAAGCGCGAGGGGCCCGGTGACGGTCAGAGGCCGTGGTGACCGTCAGAGGCCGCGCACTGCGGCGACCGTGAACGGGATCTGCGGCGCGCCCTCGTCCCCCAGCGGCCCGCCCCGGTCGAACTGGGACCGCACGACGTAGAGCGTCCCCTTCACCCGCGCCAGCGTCGTCGGGAGCTGCAGCGCCGGGTCGGTGAGCCGCTTCTCCACGGTGGCCGTGCCCCCGCCCGCCGCGACGTGCCAGCGGCTGATCGTGTCGGCGGTGTTGTGCACCGCCCACAGCGTGCCCTGGCGCAGCTCCAGCCCGTCGGCGTGCAGCATGTCGCCGCCGCGCAGCGTGACCCGCCGCACGGCGCGGGTGGCGAGGTCCACGCGGAACAGGTCGCCGCCGGTCATGTCGGCGGTCAGCAGGTAGCGCCCGGACGGGTCGGTGACGATGCCGTTGAGCGTGTACGCCCCGTCCGCGTGCGGGTCGAGCGCGGCCTCCAGCGCGGCGAACGGGGTCAGCTCCGCGGCTCCGCCCCGCGCCCGCTCGAACTGCGCGGGCGTGACCCGGTAGACGACGGCGCGCAGGCTGTCGGTGACGTAGACCGCGCCGTCGGGGGCGACGGCCAGGTCGTTGACGAAGCTCGGCGCCCCGGCCGGGACGTCGAAGCGGGCCAGCAGCTCCCGGGTGCGCGTGTCGTAGACGAAGACACCGCTGGTGGAGTCGGTCACCCACAGCCGGCCCGCGTCGTCGGCCTCCAGGCCGTTGGCGGTGTCGCGGCCGTCGGAGCCGGCCGGCAGGAAGGTCGCGGCGACCCGCCGGCCGGGCGTCAGCTCGTAGACGGTGCCGTCGGCCCAGGAGGCCGCGTACAGGACGCCGGTGCGCGGGTCGGCGGTGATGCCCTCGGGGTAGACGCGGTCGCCGGGCAGCTCGTACGCGGTGGTGACGCGCGGCGCGGTGGTGGTGCGCGGCGCGGCGGCCGGGCCGGCGGCATCGGCCAGGGCGGGCGGCGCGGCGAGCGCGCCGGCCAGGACCGCGGACGCCAGGACGGCGGACATGCGGATCATCAGGACGATCCCTCCATCGAAGAAGAAGTAAGAACGCATACGAACGATAGTTAGAGTTCTAATGCTCGTCAACGTCATTTCGGTCCCCTCGTTATCATGCGGAGATGACGTCCATGCCCGTCTCCGAGCGCCTGGGGGCGCACGTCAAGCGCGCGGAGCAAGCGCTCAACGCGGCCAAGAACGCCGCCCTCAAGCCGGCCGGCCTGACCGTGCCGCAGTACTCGGCGCTGCTCCACCTCGGCGAGAACCCCGGCATCTCGGCCGCTGCCCTGGCCCGGGCCTGCGGCGTCACCCCGCCGACGATGAACACCGTGCTCAAGAACCTCCAGGAGCTCGGCCTCGTCGAGCGCACCCCGCACGAGTGGCACAAGAACATCCTGGAGACCCGGCTCACGCCCGAGGGCGAGCGGGCGAGGGCCGCCGCCGACGCCCGCGCCGTCCGCCTGGAGCGCGCCCTCGCCGCCCAGTTCACCGACGAGGAGCGGCAGACGCTGGTCGCGCTCCTCGGCCGCTGCGCCGACTTTCTCGAATCGTCCCGAACCGGCTGACCCCGCACTGCATGCTTATGGGGTGCACGCGAACGATCTTCTCCACTCCCTGTACGCCCGGCGCCTGCGCCGCCAGGTCATGACCGGCCCGCTGCCCCGCCACGTCGGCCTCATCATCGACGGCAACCGCCGCTGGGCCAGGCAGAAGGGCCTGCCCAACCCGAGCATCGGCCACCAGTACGGCGCCGAGCACATCCAGGACGTGCTGTCGTGGTGCGAGGGCCTCGGCATCAGGCACCTGACGGTGTTCCTGTGCTCGACGGAGAACCTCCAGCGGCGCGGCGACGCGGAGGTGGCCTTCCTGCTCAAGGTCATCGAGGAGATGGTCGCCGAACGGCTGGCCCGCCCGGACGCCCGCTGGCGCGTGCACGTCGCGGGGCTGCTCGACATGCTGCCCGACACCACCGCCCGCGCGCTGAAGAACGCCGTCGAGGCCACCCGCACCTGCGCGACCGGCTTCCACCTGACGCTCGCCATCGGCTACGGCGGCCGGCAGGAGGTCATCGACGCGCTGCGCGAGCTGCTGTACGAGCGGGCCGAGGCCGGGCAGTCCATGCACGAGCTGGCCGAGACACTGACCGCCGACGACCTGGCCGGCCACCTCTACACCGCCGGGCAGCCGGACCCCGACCTGGTCATCCGCACCAGCGGCGAGCAGCGCATGTCGAACTTCCTGCTGTGGCAGGCGGCCTACTCCGAGCTGTACTTCTGCGAGGCGTACTGGCCGGCCTTCCGCGAGATCGACTTCCTGCGCGCGCTGCGCAGCTTCGCCGCCCGCCAGCGGCGCTTCGGCGGCTGAACCCGCGAAGGGGGCGCGCGGGGGCGGATAATTCGGTTGCCGTCGCGCGTCCCCTGGTGCTGGGGTGGTCCGGATGAATCACGACGCCCTGCTGCACCTGTACGAGTCGCGCTTCCGCCGCGAGCCCCGCCCCGACACGCCGGGGGCGGTGATCGAGCGGACCGGCGGCGTGGTGCGCCAGTCCGGCCCCCCGCCCTGCTGGAACGGCGTCCTGTGGTCCGACCTGGACGAGCGCACGGCCGACGGCGCGATCGCCGAGCAGGTACGCCACTTCGGGGCGCTCGGCACGGCGTTCGAGTGGAAGCTCTACGACCACGACCGCCCCGCCGACCTGGGCGAGCGCCTGCTGGCGGCCGGCTTCGCCGCCGAGCCGCCCGAGACCCTCATGATCGCCGAGACCGGCCGGATCGCCGCCCTGCCCGCCCCCGAGCCGGACGGCGTCCGCCTGGTGCCGGTGACCGACGCGGACGGCGTCGAGCTGGTGGCCGGGGTGCACGAGCGGGTGTTCGGGGCGGGCCGGCTCGCCGTCAGGGAACGGCTGACGGAGCAGCTCGCCGAGGGCGACGTCGTGGCCGTCGTCGCGATGGCGGGCGACGTGCCGGTCAGCGCGGCCCGGATGGACCTGTACCCCGGGACGGAGTTCGCCGGCCTGTGGGGCGGCGGCACGGAGCCGGAGTGGCGCGGCCGCGGCGTGTACCGGGCCCTGGTCGCCTACCGGGCCCGCGCCGCCGCCGCGCTCGGCTACCGGTACCTGCAGGTGGACGCCTCCGGCGAGAGCCGGCCGATCCTGGCCAGGCTCGGGTTCGCCGCCCTGGCGACGACGACGCCGTACACGCACCCCTGACCCTGGGGAGGGAGCGACGCGAGCGGCCGTCCGCCCGCGCGGGCCGCCTCGCATACCCTTGGACCTGCCGACCCTCCCGACAGGAGACCCGTACGTTGCCCCGTTCCGACGACCCCCGCGACCTCGGCCTGCTGGCCGACTGCGGCAGCTGCTTCGGGCTGTGCTGCGTGGCGCTGCCGTTCGCGGCCTCGGCCGACTTCGCCGCCGACAAGCCCGCCGGCGAGCCCTGCCGCAACCTGCGCGAGGACTTCCGCTGCTCCATCCACGCGCAGCTCCGCGGGCGCGGCTACCCCGGCTGCACCGTCTTCGACTGCTTCGGCGCCGGGCAGAAGGTCTCGCAGGTCACCTTCGGCGGGCGGAGCTGGCGGGAGGCGCCGGGGACGGCCGGCCGCATGTACGCCGTCTTCCCGGTCATGCGGCAGCTCCACGAGCTGCTGTGGTACCTCGCCGAGGCGCTGTCCCTGGAGCCTGCCCGGCCCGTCCACGCCGAGCTGCGCCGCGCGCTCGACGAGACCGACCGGCTCACCCGGCAGGACGCGGACGTCCTGGCGGGCTACGACGTCGCGCCGCACCGCGCCGCCGTCAACGAACTGCTGCTGCGGACGAGCGAGCTGGTCAGGTCCGGGCACCGGGGGCAGGACCGGCGCGGGGCCGACCTCATCGGCGCCCGCCTGCGCGGGGCCGACCTGCGGGGGGCGAACCTGCGGGGCGCGTACCTGATCGGCGCCGACCTGCGCGGGGCCGACCTGCGCGCGGCCGACCTCATCGGCGCCGACCTGCGCGGCGTGAACCTCGCGGGCGCCGACCTGACCGGCGCGATCTTCCTCACCCAGGCCCAGCTCAACGCCGCCCAGGGCGACGCGGCGACCCGTGTCCCGCCCGCGCTGGCCCGCCCCGCGCACTGGCCCGCCGGCCGGCCGGAGCCGCGGGCGACGACCGGCCGCCACCGGCGGCGTCCCCCCCGGCCCCGCCGCCGCTGACCGGCCGTCGCTGACCCCGCCGCCGCTGATCCTGCCGCCGCTGACCCGGCCGCCGCTGCCCCTGCCGCCGCTGACCCGGCCGCACGCCCGCCGCGTCCCCGCGCGGGCCGGTCGCGTGGGGCATCGTCGGACGTGACCTCCAGGACGCTTCGAGGAGACCGGCATGAGCATCGCCGCGTACACCGTGACCGATCCCGTCGCAGAGCACGGCGAGGGGCCCGTGTGGGCCGCGCGCTGGGGCGGGCTGCGCTGGGTGGACATGCTGGCCGGCGACGTGCTCGCGCTCGACGACGCCGGGGCGGTGCGGCGCCGGCACGTGGGGCCGGTCGCCGCCGCCCTGCGGCCCCGCAAGGCCGGCGGGTACGTCGTCGCCGCCGAGCGCGAGCTGCTGCTGGCCGACACCGACGACCTCGACGCCCCGCTGCGCAGCCTCGGCCAGGCGTGGGCCGACCCGTCCGTGCGGATGAACGACGGCGGCTGCGACCCGGACGGCCGCTTCTACATCGGCAGCATGGCCTACGACGCGGCCCCGGGGCGCGGCTCGTTCTACGTGACCGAGCCCGGCGGGACGCTGCGCGTGGTGCTGCCGGAGGTGACGATCTCCAACGGGTTCGACTTCAGCCCCGACGGCTCGCTCGCCTACTACGCCGACACCGAGACGGGCCGCGTGGACGTCTTCGACTACGACCCGGACAAGGGGCTGTCGGGGCGGCGGCCGTTCGTGAGCGTCGAGCCGGGCCCCGGCCGGCCGGACGGGCTGACGGTCGACGCCGAAGGCGGGGTGTGGGTGGCGCTGTGGCAGGGGTGGGCCGTGCACCGTTACGACCCCGCCGGCCGCCTCGACGCCGTCGTCACCCTGCCGGTGCGCAAGGTCACCGCCGTCACCTTCGGCGGCGACGACCTCGGCCGGCTGTTCATCACCACCTCGGCGCTCGACGTGGACCGGGACGAGCAGCCGGAAGCGGGGGCCGTCTTCGCGGCGGACCCCGGCGTGCGGGGCCGGCCGGTGCTGCCCGCCGCCCTGTGACCCCTTGGGGCCGGGTGTCCGTAAATGCGTTGCGCTCTCGAACCTAATGCCCCTAGGTTTTATCCTAGAGTTCCTAGTCTTCGAGGGATGAGCCATGAACCCCGTCACCGAGCGCGACCTGCGCGCGTCGTTCGTCAACTGCTCCAAAGGGGAGGCCCGCCGGCTCGGCCTCCCGCGCGACCTGGCCGCCGCCCCCTGGCCCGACCTCGACTTCCTCGGCTGGCGCGACCCGGGCGCGCCCGAGCGCGCCTACCTGGTGGCCGAGCGCGGCGGCGGGCTCGTCGGCATCGCGCTGCGCCTGGCCCAGGACGTCCGGAGGAGCGCCGCCAAGAGCACCCTGTGCTCGGTGTGCCTGACCCCGCACACCGGCACCGGCGTCGCGCTGTTCGCCGCGCCCCGCGTCGGCGCGGCCGGCCGCCAGGGCAACACGGTCGGCCTCTACATGTGCGCCGACCTCGGCTGCTCGCTCTACGCGCGAGGCAGGAGGCAGACCGAGGCGGGCAGCCGGTTCGAGACGCTGACGGCGGAGGAACGCGTCGCGCGGGCCGTGGCCAACCTGGACGGCTTCCTCACCCGGGTGCTCGACGGCGCGCTCGCGGACGCCTGAGCCTGGCGGGGGCGACGCCCAGCTCGCGCCGGGCGGACGGGAAGGGCCGTCCCCGGCGGCCTCCGGCTCCGGGTACCGGGCACCGGTGTGGAACGTCGCCCATGGCTTGGACAGCCCGCCCCCGCCCCGCGGTTCCACCCCGAGGGGAAACGGACGCGCCGCCTGTCCGTAACCCGGCCGCGCCGCTCGCGGGCGACCGCCGGCCCGGCGAGGCGCTCAGCCCGCGTACCAGGTGGCGAGGGCGGGGACTATCGGACGAGCGGTTCGGCCCGGCGCCCGGTGTCCGTGCCGTCGCTCCACGTCCCCGCCCCCAGCACCTCCCCACGCCGGACGATCTCGACGGTGACCACCTGTGCCCGCCGCGGGTCGCGCGAAACCCGGACGGACGCGGCGAAGCAGGCCGCGGCCAGCTCCGGCGCGAACGCCTCGAAGTCTTCGGCGGAGATCCCGGCCCGCAGCCACAGGTAAGCCCTCTCGCCGAGCCCCGTGGGCGTGATCCAGAGCACCAGCGGGATCCGGCCCTTGCGCGTGTGCATCGGCGTCTCCAGGCACACCCGCTGCACCCGGTGCCGGGAGAACACGCACCAGAAGTGCCGGGCGAGCCGCCGCCGCCCGGCGGGCACCGCGGCCGGCGCGGCCACCGAGCAGGCCAGCGCGATCACGGCCGGCCACATGCCGTGCGCCGCGGCGGCGTACAGGACGGCGGCGGCGCCGGCGGCCAGCGTCAGGAGCAGCAGCTCGGTGCGCCAGCGCCAGGCCAGCACCAGCGGGTTCGGCCGGCGCGGCGGCAGCAGGTCCGCCAGGTGCAGGTTCGGCTTGTAGCGGACGTTGCGCCCGGCCCCGTGCCGGGCGGGCACGTCGTACGTGTCGTACGTGTCGTACGTGTCGTACGTGTCGTACGTGTCGTGGATGTCGTGCCTGGGCATGACGCTCACCTCACGGCCTCGGCGCGCGCCGAGCTTCCCGCGCGGGCGGCGCTTCCCGTGCGGGCGGCCTTCAGCGCGGCGAAGCGCGGGTCGCGGTAGCGCCGCGCGCCGAACCCCGTCCGGGTGACCGTCCACCCGTGCCCGGCCGCCCGTTCGTCCTGTTCCTGGCAGATCGCCCGGTCGGCGCGGCCGGCGAGCCCGCTCGCCCACGCCGTGGCCCGCGACATCCACTCGTCCAGGTGAACCATCGCGTCCCCCATTCCCTCCCCGGGCCGCCGTCGCCGGATCCCCTGTCCGCCCTCGTCCGGTGGCCCGTGAATACCCGTCGCGCCCAGTGTCCTCCCGCCCCGGCCGCCCGCCGATGAAGCTGGCTCCCGGATTCCCGGTTCGGTTTCCCGCACGCCCTTCGGGGTGTTGAGCGCCTACCTGCGCCGGATTACGGTTTAGTGGTGACTTCGCTGCGGATAGTGATAGCCGAGGACAACCTCCTGGTCCGAGCGGGCATCGAGGCGCTGCTCGGCACCGAGGACGACGTCGAGGTCGTCGGCGCCTGCTCCGGCCACGACGCCCTGCTCGCCTGCGTCGAGCAGGAGAAGCCCGACGTGGTGGTCACCGACATCCGCATGCCGCCGACCATGACCGACGAGGGCATCAGGGCCGCCACCGCCCTGCGCGCCACCCACCCCGGCGTCGCCGTCCTCGTCCTGTCGCAGTTCCTCGACCCCGCCTACCTGCTGACCCTCATCGCGCAGGGCAGCAGCCGCCGCGGCTACCTGCTGAAGGAACGCCTCGCCGCGCCCGGCGAGCTGGTCTCGGCGGTCCGCACGGTCGCCGCCGGCGGCTCGTTCATCGACCCCGTGGTCGTCGACTCCCTGGTGACGGCGAAGATCCGCGACGAGGCCCGCGATGAGGGCCCCGGCCGGGCCCGCGACGAGGCGGGCGCGCTGCGCCTGCTGACGCCCCGCGAGCGCGAGACCCTGGCCGAGGTGGCCGCCGGCCGGTCGAACCTGGCCATCGCGGCCGCCTTCCGCGTCTCCGAACGCGCGGTGGAGAAGTACATCAACTCGATCTTCTCCAAGCTGGGCCTGCCCGCCGGCCGGGACACCAACCGGCGGGTGAAGGCCGTCCTGATGTTCCTCGACTCCGGCGCGCGGCCCGGTTAGCGGCCGACGGTGATGGTGGCACCACCGACAGCGGGCCCGCCGGGTGCGACGATCGGGCGTGTGGAGCGAGACCTCGTGCCCGTCCTCGTGCCCGTCCTCGTGGTGGACGACCTGCCGTCGTACCGCAGGGCGGTGGCCGGCGTGATAGCGGTGACGGACGGCTTCGAGCTGGCCGGCGAGGCGGCCAGCGGCGAGGAGGCCCTGAGCTTCCTGCGCGAGCACCCGGTCGGGGTGGTGCTGATGGACGTGAACATGCCGGGCATGGGCGGCCTGGAGGCGGCGCGGCTGATCAGGTGCCGGCACCCGGAGGTGCTGGTGGTCCTGCTGTCGGTCGCCGCCGCCGACGACCTGCCGGCCGGCGCGCTCGCCGGCGGCGCCCACTACCGGCACAAGGACCGCTTCGGCCCCGACGAACTGGAGGCGCTGTGGCACGACGGGGGGTCCGGCGGCTCCTAGCCGGCCTGCGGGGGCACGACATCATCGAGATCGGCGCGCCGGAGTGGGAGCGGCTGCGCACCTACATCCAGGCCGACCTGGCCGGCGTCCTGGTCGCCGCCGGCTGGCTGGCCGTGCTGCGCCTCACCGGCCGGGTCACCGAGCCCGCGCTGCTCGTGGTGCTCGCGCTGCTGGCCGCCATGGCGGCCTGCCTGGCCCGGGCGATCCACATGATCCACCGCTACCGGCGGTTCGCCGCGGTCGTCATCTTCGCCCTGTCCAACTGGCTGGTCGCGCTCGCCGCCACCGCCGTCGTGCCCGAGGCGCTGTGCACGCTGACGCTCGCCGTGCTGCTGCCCGTGCTGGTGGCCGTCCAGCACATGAACCAGCGGCGGCTGTCGGCCATGCTCGGCGCGACCATGCTCGCCGGCACGGCGCTCGTGCTGGCCGGCGAGCTGCGCCCCGGCCCGCCGGACCGGGCCCGCGACGCCGTCCTCGACCTGCTGTCCGTCGTGTTCGTCCCGTTCATCGCCGCCCTGGTGTCGCTGGCCGCCTGGCAGAGCCACGGCATGCTGGTCGCCAGGACCGGGGCGCTGCGCGAGTCCCGCGCCCGCCTCGTCGCGGCCGCCGACCGCGAGCGCCGCGACATCGAACGCGACCTGCGCGACGGCCCCAGCAGCGGCTGGCCGCCGCGGCCGTGCAGGCGCAGAGCGCCCGGCGGCTGCTGGCCGCCGACCCCGAACGCGTGGGGCCGCTGCTGTCGCGGCTGGCCGGCGACCTCATGGACGCCGGCGCCGAGCTGCGCGAGCTGGCCCACGGCATCTACCCGCCGCAGCTCGCCCAGTACGGGCTGGAGGCCGCGCTGCGGGCCGCCGCCCGCCGCGCGCCGATCCCGGTCACCGTCCGGGCGACCGGCCTCGGCCGCTACCCGCCGGAGATCGAGATCAGCGTCTACTTCTGCCTGCTGGAGGCGCTGCGCAACGCCGTCGCGCACGCGGGCGGCGCCGCCGCCGTCACGATCGCGCTGCTGGACCGCAACGGGCTGTCGTTCGACTGCCGCGACACCGGCGCCGGCGCCACCCGCGAGGCGGTCCGGGCCGGCCACGACTTCGTCGACATGACCGACCGGCTCGGCGCGGTCGGCGGCACCCTCACCATCGCCACCGAGCCGGGCGGCGGGCTGCGCCTGCACGGCCACCTGCCGCGCGCCGCGCTGGAGAGCGCCGGCGTGACCCGGGCCAGGCGGGAGCCCGGCACCGCCCTGGTGAGCGGGCTGCGGCGGGTCTGGGAGCTGACCGCCCGCGCGTACGCGCTGGTGCAGCGCGACCCGTACCCCCGCCGCTACATCGCCTCCGGCCTGCTGGCGACCCTCGCGGTCGCCGCCGCGGGGGACGTGGCCGCCGCCGTGGCCTTCGCCCGCACCCGCGACCCCGGGCTGCCGGCCCTGGCGGTGGCGGCGGCGGTCGTCGCCCTGCTCGCCCTCGCGGGCCTGCGGACGGTCCGGCGCGGCCCGATCGAGCGGGTGATCGCCCTGTCGGCGGTCAACACCTGGTGCTTCGGGCTCGTCCTCACCGCCGTCGTGCCGGCCGCGCTGCCCTACGCCGCGCTCGTCGTGGTGGCGCCGGTGCTGCTGTCGGTGGCCTACCTGCCGCGGGAGGGGTTCAAGGCGGTCATGGCCGGGACGATGACCGCCGCGGTCGCCGTCGCCGTCGCCGGGCGGCTGTCCCCGGGCGTCGTGCCCGGCGACCCGCTCTGGGCGGGCCTCCTGGTGATCGTCGCCGTCGTGCTCGCCCTCACCCGGGTCTGCTACCTCGCCTGGCAGAACCACGTCATGCTGGTGGCCAGGGCCGAGGCCCTGCAGGGGTCGCGCGCCCGGCTGGTCGCGGCGGCCGACCGCGAACGGCGCGCGATCGAGCGCAACCTGCACGACGGCGCCCAGCAGCGCCTGGTCGCGGCGGCCGTGCAGGCCCGTGTCGCGCAACGGCTGCTGCCCGCGCAGCCGGCGCGGGTGGAGCCGCTGCTGGCGCGGCTCGCCGAGGACCTGCGGGAGGCCGCCGCCGAGCTGCGCGACCTGGCCCACGGCATCTACCCGCCGCAGCTCGCCCAGTTCGGGCTGGAGGCGGCGCTGCGGGCCGCGGCCCGCCACTCGCCGCTGCCGGCCACCGTGCACGCCGCCGGCCTCGGCCGCTACCCGCCGGAGATCGAGGTCAACGTCTACTTCTGCCTGCTGGAGGCCCTGCAGAACGCCATCAAGCACGCGGGGGAGCGGGCCACCGTCACCATCGCCCTGGAGGAGCGCGACGGGCTGACGTTCGATTTCCGCGACACCGGCGGCGGCGCCAGGCCCGAGACCGTCCTGGCCGGTCACGGCATCACCAACATGACCGACCGGCTCGGCGCGGTCGGCGGCTCGCTCACCCTCGACACGTGCCCGGGCGGCGGGCTGCGCCTGCGCGGCGTCGTCCCGCGTCCCCCCGGCCCGGCGGAGGGGGCGGATCACGGCGGTGTGGACGGGCTCTGATAGGAAAGACCCTCATGTCGGTCTCTTCATCGCCCGCCCGCGAACCCGTTCCGGAGCCCGCGCTCGTGGCCAGGCTCCGCGCCGCGGGCTGCGTGTTCGCCGAGGAGGAGGCCGAGCTGATCGTCGCCACCGCCCGCACCCCCGCCGAGGTGACGGCCATGGCCGAGCGCCGGGCCGCCGGGCAGCCGCTGGAGCACGTGCTGGGCTGGGCCGGGTTCTGCGGGCTGCGGCTGGCCGTCGAGCCGGGCGTGTTCGTGCCGCGGCCCCGCACCGGGTTCCTCATCGGGCAGGCCGTGGCGCTGGCCCGCGCGCTGCCCGGCGTCCCGGTCGTGCTCGACCTGTGCTGCGGCACCGGCCGCGATGGGCGCCGCCCTGGCCGCCGGGCTGGCCCGGCCGATCGAGCTGCACGCCGCCGACCTCGACCCCGCCGCCGTGCGCTGCGCCCGCCGCAACCTGCCCGAGGCGAGCGTGTACGAGGGCGACCTGTACGAGCCGCTGCCCGCCGCGCTGCGCGGCCGGGTGGACCTGCTGATCGCCAGCCCGCCGTACGTGCCGTCGGCCTCCGTCGGCCTGCTGCCGCCCGAGGCCCGCCTGTACGAGCCGCTGACCGCCCTCGACGGCGGCGCCGACGGCCTGGACGTGGTGCGCAGGGTGCTCGCCGGCGCGCCGCGCTGGCTGGCGCCCGGCGGGCACCTGCTGGTGGAGACCGGCGAGCGCCAGGCCGCCGCCACCGCGCGGGCCGCCGAGGAGGCCGGCCTGACCGCCCGCGTCGCCGGCTCCGAGGAGCTGGACGCCACCGCCGTCATCGCCACCGCCCCGCCGGCCCCGGATTCCGGGGCCCGCCGGCGCCCTTAGCGCTGTTACAGTGGCAGGCGATGGCACCCAAGGGACTGGCCCGCGACACCGTCGTCCGCGCCGCGCTGGAGCTGCTCGACGAGACCGGCCTCGACGGCCTGACGGTGCGCCGCCTGGCCGAGCGCCTCGGCGTCCGCAACCCGGCGCTCTACTGGCACTTCCGCGACAAGCAGGACCTGCTCGACGAGATGGCCCGCGAGCTGCTGGCCGCCGACATGGGCGGCCCGCGCGAGGGCGAGGGCTGGCGCGACTGGCTCGCCCGCCGCGCCCACCGCTACCGGCGTACCCTGCTCGGCCACCGCGACGGAGCCAGGCTGATCGCCGGCGGCGACCCCGGCCTCACCGTGGCGCGCGCCTTCGAGAAGGAGCTGGAGATCCTCACCGGCCTCGGCTTCACGCCCGCCCAGGGCCTGCACGCCATCGGCGCCATCAGCCACTACACGCTCGGCTTCGTGCTCAACGAGCAGGCCCGCCGCGAGCGGCTGGCCGCCGGCGGCGTCCCCGACTATGCCGCCCACCTGGCCGAGTTCCCGCTCACGCGCGCCGCCGCCCGCGACGGCGGCGCGCCCGGCGGCGACGAGGCGTACGCCCACGGGCTGCGGCTCATCCTCGACGGCGTCGCCGCCGCGATCGGGACGCCCGGCGACGGCTGACCGGCCCGCCGGCTCGCGGCCCCCTGGGCCGCGCCTCCCCGGCCCAGGCCGTCCCCGGCCAAGGGCGAGGGGCCTCGGGACAAAGGACCAACGGCACCCGATTGTCGGGACTTCGTCCCCGGGCGCGGCCGGGGCGCCACGGACAGGCTGAGGGGTGAAGGTCCAGCCGCCGGTGGTGAGGTGTGTCATGAGTGTCGAGACGCTGGTCGCCGAGCAGGTCATGAGCCGGATCCTGGTCGCCGTCGAGCCGGGGGAGTCGCCGCTCATGGCGTGGGAGCTGATGCGCCGCGCCGGCGTGCACCACCTGCCCGTCGTGTCCGGCGGGCACCTGGTGGGCGTGCTCACCCGCGAGGACCTGGCGGCCTCGTGGTCCGGCGGCCCGTGGGAGCAGTCGGCCCGCCAGGTGGGCGCGCTGCTCACGGGCGAACGCCGGCCCCGGGTCGCGCCCGGCACGCCGCTGCCGCACGTGGCCGCCGTCATGGCCGACTCCGGCTGCGACGCGGTGCCGGTGGTGGGGGAGCACGGCCTGGCCGGGCTCATCACCGCGCGCGACGTCGTCGCGGCCGTGGCCGGCCGCCGGCCGGAGCGGACCGGCGCGGCGAGCGAGGTGGTGACCGGCATGTTCCGCCTCGAACCCGTGCTGCCGGAGGCAAGCCGAGGGAGGGAGTAGCCAGATGCACGCGCTGGTGGTGTACGAGTCGATGTTCGGCAACACGAAGGCGATCGCCGAGGCCATCGCCGAAGGGCTGGCCGGCGGCATGAGAGCCGAGGTGGCCGAGGTCGCCTCGGCGCCCGTCGTGGTGGGCGAGGACGTGTGCCTGCTGGTGGTGGGCGGCCCGACGCACGCGTTCGGGCTGAGCCGGGTCTCGACCCGCCAGTCCGCCGCCGAGCAGGCCAAGGGCGCGCCGCTGGTCTCCCAGGGGCGCGGCGTGCGCGAGTGGCTGGGCGCGCTCCGCACCTCGTCGGCCACCCTCGGCGCGGCGGCCTTCGACACCCGCGTCGCCAAGCCGCGCATGCCCGGCTCGGCGGCGCGGGCCGTGGCCCGGCGGCTGCGCCGGGCCGGGGTGCGGCTGGCCGGCCCCGCGCAGAGCTTCTACGTCGACGGCGTACGCGGGCCGCTGCTGCCGGGCGAGCTGGAGCGGGCCAGGGAGTGGGGCGAGAGCCTGGCCGCCGCCCACGCCGTCCCGGCCTGACCCCCGGCCGCCCCGGGACGGCGGGACACCCTCCCGCCGTCCCGCCCCTTTTTCTTTCTTGGGAAATGTCGGTAATTAGCCGCCTGTAGCCGTATCTACCTGCGTAGACGTGCTGAAGAATTCACGATTTCATTTCCCCGTCATCGGCATTCCACGATGGGGGAATAAATGGCTCAAAGGCGGAGAACAATGGCCGTCGCCGTCGCCGCCGTGCTCGCGGCGGCGACCGTCGCGCACCCGGCGTCGGCGGCCGCGCGGCGCGACCCGGTGCGCGTCACCCGTTTCCTCGGCGAGCAGCGGCTGCCGCACCTGGCCCGCCTGGACGGCACGGCCGTGGGCGGCCTGTCGGGCATCGACCACGATCCCCGCACCGGCACCTGGTACTTCATCTCCGACGACCGGTGGCGCTACAACCCCGCCCGCTTCTACACCGGCCGCCTCGACATCGACCGCGCGACCGGCCAGTTCGGCGGCGTGCGGCTCACCGGCGTCACCACGCTCACCCGCGCCGACGGCACCCCCTACCCCGGCTACGGCAAGCCCGGGTCGGCCGACCCCGAGTCCATCAGGTTCGACCGCTGGAGCGGCCGGCTGCTGTGGGGCGACGAGGGCGACCGGCCCGACGACCGCAACCCCGGCATCCCGGTCTCCCAGGCCGCCGTGCGGAGCATGGACCGGCAGGGCCGCCACCTCGGCGCGTTCCCGCTGCCGCGCGGCCTGCGGCTGACCGAGGCGCCGCGCGGGCCGCGGCGCAACTTCGGCTTCGAGGGCCTGGCCGTCACGCCCCGCGCGGTCACCGCCGTCACCGAGGGGCCCCGCTTCGAGGACGGCCCCCTCCCCACCGCCGAGCGCGGCGCGCCCGTCCGGCTGACCGTGTGGAGCAGGGCGGGCGCGCTGCGCGGCCAGTACGCCTACCCCCTCGACGCGCTGCCCGCCGCGCCCGTCCCGCCGTCCGGCGACGCCGACGGCGGCGTGTCGGAGCTCCTGGCCGTGGACGAGTTCCGCTACCTCGCCCTCGAACGCTCCTGGACGCAGGGCGTGGGCTACAGCGCCCGCCTCTACGAGTTCGACCTGCGCGGCGCCACGAACGTGCTCGGCCGCCGCTCCCTCGCGGGCGGCCCGGCGTACCGGCCGGTGGCCAAGCGCCTGGTGCTCGACCTCAGCCGCGTCGCCCCGCCCGCGCAGAACTACGAGAGCCTGGCCTGGGGGCCGCGCCTCGACGACGGCGAGTGCACGCTCGTCGTCGGCTCCGACGACAACTTCAGCCAGGAGGAGGCCACCAGGTTCCTGGCGTTCGGCGCGACGGGCTGCCGCTGATGCGGGACCTATGACTCTGTCGCCCGCCCGCCCCCCCGGCGCACGCTCGGAGGCGGAAGGAGGTGGCACCCATGAGACTGACCTGGAAGGACGCCCTGGCAACGGTGGCGGCGGCGGCCGACGTCGCCGTCTACGTCGTCTTCACGCGCGGCGCGGACGTGTGGTTCTTCAACGACGTACGCGGCGCGGCGGCGACGATCCTGGTGCTCGGCCTGGTCGGCGGCTGCGCGTTGAGCAGCCTCGCCGAGGAGTTCCAGGGCCGCACCGGCTACGTGGCGGTGGCCAGCGCGATCGGCGCGCTCGCCCTGATCGCGGGCGTGGTCGCGCTGGTCGCGGCGAGCGAGTTCGCGCTGGCCGTGCTGTTCTGGTCGACGATCGCGCTCTGGCTCGTGGCCACCGTGCGGCACGCCTTCATGCCGGGCAGCAAGACGCCGCCCGCGCGGACGGAGGCGTACAGGTGACACACCGGGCCGGGGACCCCCGGGGAGGGGGCCTCCGGCCCGTGGGCGGGAGGGGCGAAGGTCCCGCGGGCGGGTGACCTCCTCCCCTGGCCGGGCCGGCCTCGCGGAAGGTGTGCTGGGGCTGTGGGTCGGCGAGGGGAGGGGCCGTGACGAGCAAGCCGGTAATGGTGGGGATCGACGGATCCCCGGCGGCGTGGGCCGCGCTGGACTGGGCCGCGGCCGACGCGCTGCGCCGGCGCCGGCCGCTGCGCGTCGTGCACGTCCGCGAGCCGCGGCCGGGCGGGCGCCCGGTCCCCGGCGGCGGCCGGGCAGGCGGGCAGGAGCGGCCGGGGGCGCGGGTGGTGCGCGAGCCTGCTGGCCGGAGCCGTCCGGCGGGCCGGGCGGGCCGGGCCGGCTGGGCGACGGCGGCGGTGCTCGGCAGTGCGGCCTCCGGTGCGGCCTCCGGTGCGGCCTCCGGTGCGGCCGGCGGTGCGGCTGATGGTGCGGCCGGCGGCGGGGTGGTGGGGCGGCTGCGCGCCGAGGCCGGGCAGGCCGACACCCTGGTGCTGGGCGGCACGGGCGGGCGGGCCATCGGGATGATGCTCGGCTCGGCCGGGTACGCGCTGGCCGGGCAGGCCGGCGTCCCCGTGGTCGTGGTACGCGAGCCCGGCGCGCGGGAGCGGGGCCGCATCGTGGCCGGGTTCGACGGGTCCTCGGACGCCGAGGCGGCGCTGGCGTTCGCGCTGGAGCAGGCGAGCGCCCGCCGGGCCCGGCTGGCCGTGGTGTACTGCCGCCGGGCGCCCAGGCTGGCGCCCCAGCCCGCCGGGTACGGCCCCATGCCCGTCCCCGACTTCGCCCCCGACCTGGACGAGGCGCTGGAGCCGTGGCGGGCCAAGTACCCGGAGGTCGCGATCGAGCGGGTGGTGCTGCACCGGCATCCGGTGCCCGGGCTCGCGCGCGTCTGCCGCGACGCCGACCTGCTGGTGGTGGGCTCGCGCGGGCTGGGCGCGCTCGCCTCGGCGGTGCTCGGCTCGGTCAGCCACGGCGTGCTGCGGCGCGCCCCCTGCCCGGTGGCCGTGGTCCGCGCCCCCTGGAGGGCGTCGTGAGCGCGACCGTCGTCGTCGCGCCCCCGTACCTGACCGAGGAGGCCGCCCGCGACTGGGACGTGCTGCAGGAGCCGGCGGAGCGGCCGCCGGTGTTCGACCCCGAGCAGGCCGAGCTGCTGCCGGAGCCGGCCCGGCGCTGGCTGCTGCGCGCGATCGCGCCCGGCACGCCGCTGCTGCGGGCCGTCGTGCTCAGCATGCACGGCACGATCCGGCTGAACGGCTGGCACGACTTCCGCGCGTTGCAGGTGCTCGACCCGCTGAGGGGCTACGTCTGGTCGGCCGGCACCCGGCTCGGGCTGCTGCCGGTGCGGGGCTTCGACCGCTACCGCGACGGCGCCGGCGAGATGCGCTGGCGCGCGATGGGCGCGCTGCCCGTCCTGTCGGCCTCGGGGCCGGACGTGACGCGCAGCGCCGCCGGCCGGCTGGCCTGCGAGCTCGTCCTCGCCCCTGCCGCCGCCCTGGACCCGGCCGTGGGCTGGAAGTCGCTCAACGAGCGCGAGGCGGTCGCCACGGTGCCGGTGGGCGGCGAGGAGCACGACGTGCGGCTGAGCGTGGCGGAGGACGGCCGGCTGGAGCGGGTGACCGTCCTCCGCTGGGGCAATCCGGACAAGGGCCCCTACCGGCGGCACCTGTTCGGCGTGGAGTGCCTGGACGAGCTGACCTTCGACGGCTTCACCGTGCCGGGACGGGTGCGCGCGGGCTGGTGGCCCGGCACGCGGCTCTGGCCCGAGGGCGAGTTCATCCGTTTCACCCTGGACGACGCCGTCTACCGCTGACGGGCGGGACCCGGCGCGCGATCACTGGATGAACCGGAAGATGAACGGCGCCACCAGGCCGATCAGGGCGAGCGCCTCGGTGAGCACGAAGCCGAGGAGCATGTTCTGCCGGATGAGCCCGTACGCCTCCGGCTGGCGCGCGATCGCCTGCACGCCCTGGCCGAAGATGACGCCGACGCCGAGGCCAGGGCCGATCGCGGCCAGGCCGTAGGCGATGGCGGTGACGTTGCCGGAGACTTCCGCGAGCACGGTCATTGAGCCGCCTTTCCTGGTCGCCGATGAGGGAGATCAATGATCGGTGGTTCATTCGCATCTCATCGCGCGCCCGCGGGAAAGAAAATGGGCCGTAACTCCAATTCTCCGGCAAATAGCTCGTCAATCGACATACTGGACAGAACGAATTTCGCCCGGTCGGGGTCTCAGGGCAGATTGAGCTGCCAGGAGACCCCGAACCGGTCGTTGACCCAGCCGAACCTCGTGCTGAATCCGTAGGAGTCGAGGGGCATCAGGGCCTGCCGCCCCTCGCCCAGCGCCGCGTACAGGCGCTCGATCTCCTCCTCGGTGTCGCAGGTGACGTAGATGGACATCGACGGCGTGAAGGTGAAGCCGTGCTGCACCGCGCTGTCGATGCACATGTACTCCTGGCCCGCCAGCGTGAACGTGGCGTGCTTGATCGTGCCCTCCTTGCCGCCGGGCTCGCCGGCCGCGTAGCGGTCGGCGCGGATCACCTCCGAGCCGTCGAAGAGCGAGACGTAGAACGTCATGGCCTCTTCGGCGTCACCGTTCTGGAACATGAGGAAGGTCGTCGTCTTCTGGGTCATGGGTCCTTATCTTTCAGGCAAGACTTATATAAGTCAAGCCTGAAACAGGGTGGTCAGGCGCCCGAGACGGCGGCGGTGACGGCGGTCGCGAAGCCGCGCATGCCGCGGGCGTTCGGGTGGAACGGCGCGGCGGGCGAGGCCGGGACGTACGGCTCGATCCAGCGGGTGCCGGCCGGCGTGCACGGGTCGTGGCCGACGCTCGGCGTCTGCAGGTCGATGAAGCCGACGCCGGCCGAGGCGGCCTGCTCGGCGAGCATGCGGTTGAAGTACTGCAGGGTGCCGCGGATGTAGTTGGCGTCGGCGGCGATGATCGGCACGCGCGGGTAGCAGCCGTTCGGCGGCGCGTACGTGGCGTAGCCCACGACGAAGACGCGGGCCTGCGGGGCGCGGGCGCGGATGTCGGCGGCGAGCTGGGTCAGCCGGGGCCGCAGGGCGTCGGTCGCGACCCGCCAGCTGTCCTGGCCGTTGACGACGTAGTCGTCGTTGCAGGCGTCGCCGACGGGCGGCGGCAGGATGTTCAGGCAGTCCTCGATGAAGTCGGTCAGGCCGACGTCGTTGGCGCCGATCTGCACGGTGACCAGCGTGGTGTCCGCCGTGAGCGCGTCGAGCTGCGGCGGCACCGAGCCGAGGTCGGTGCTCTGCGACTGGTACATGTGCGTGGTCTTCGCGCCGGAGCAGGTGGCGTCGCGCAGCGTGCGGGCGCCGATGGCCTGGGCGGTCAGGTGGGCGTAGTTGTGGTCGGAGCGCCAGCAGCCGAGGTCGGGCAGGACCTGGTTCGGGATGAGCGGGCCGGCGGCGGCCGAGTCGCCGAGCGCGACGTAGACGTCGTCCTGGACGGCCGCGTGGGCGGCGGGCGGGGTGATCGTCAGCAGGAGGGCGGCGAACGCGAGCACGCTGAACAGGCGTCGGGACATGGAACTCCTCCGGGCAGGTGAGGGGCCGTTGGGGGGTGCGGAGTTTCCGATCAACAATGAGCCGCGCACGTCGTCCTGTGATGGGGCGGCGCGGTGAAACAACGGTGTCAGATCCGGGACAACTCACACACCCCTGCGACCCCTTGTGCGCCCCCTAGAACGACCCGGCCGTGGTGCCGGCGTCGCCGCTCGCCGGAGTGGTGAGCACGCTGTTCGCGCCCGGCTGCCACTGGTCGGCGGTGTCGGGGAAGCCCTGCTCGCGCCGCTTGACGCACTTCCACTCCACGCTCGTCTCCGGCGGCAGGCCGGTGACGGTGCCGGTCCAGGCCGGGTACGCGGTCGGCGACAGCTTCACCGCCCCGGCCACCGACCACGACCCGAGCTGCGGCGCGCCGCCGACGGCGTAGACCGACTGGCCCGGCTCGGTGACGCCGTTCGCGCAGCGGAACGTGGCCGACACCGGCGCCTGCCCGAGCGTGAACGCGAACGTCAGCGCCGTGCCGACCGGCGTGCTCGCCGACTTGGCGACCACGAGGTTGCCGCCCGCGTTGTACCAGCCGCTCGCGGCCGCGTCGAAGGCGGCCCTGCCGGGCAGGCGCGGCAGGGCGGCGCCGTTCAGCGTGACGGACGCGGCCTGCGTGTCCGTGACCAGCTCGACGACGACCGGCCGGGCGGACGGGGCGCCCGCGTAGGAGCCCTCGGCCGGGTCCACGGTGACGGTCGCCGTGTCGCCGGTGCGCTGCTGGCCGATCCGGGTGGTGCGGACCTCGCCGGTGCGGTAGGCGGTGGTGGCGCCGTCGTCCTCGTAGAGGGTGAAGCTCGTCGCGGCGGCGTCCGGGTGGACGCGGGCCACCAGCTCGTCCCTGGTGCTGCCGTCGGTGCGCCGGCCGAGCACGTTCATCGTCCGGCCGTCCACGTGCATCTTCGGCAGGATCGCGCCGGCGCGGGCGAAGGCCGGCAGCCGGAAGACGCCGTCCACCCACAGCGGCCGGTCCATGAACCACTGGCCGGTGCTGGTCAGCCGCTCGCCCGTCGCGTAGTCGTACCAGGTGCCGGCCGGCAGGTACACGTCCCGCTCGCGCTCGCCCCTGCCCGCCACGACGCCCACCAGCAGGTCGCGGCCGACCAGCTTCTCGCCGCCCATCTCGGCCACGTTCGGGTCGTCCTGGTAGTAGTACGCGAGCGGCGGCACGACCGGCTCCCCGTACCGGTGGGCGCGGTGCGCCAGCGAGTAGTAGTAGGGCGTCAGCTCGTAACGCTGCCGCAGGTTGGCGAGGTTGCTGGGCACGTGCCCGATCTCGTCGGGGGCGGTGTGCCGGCAGTTGCACAGGTTCTCGGTGTGCGGGCGCACCGGCACCTCGAACCAGGCCCCGTCGGCGAACCACTGCGTGTACAGCTCGTCCAGGTCGGAGTTCAGCATCTCGCGGCGGAAGCCGCCGATGTCGGAGCCGTAGTAGTCGATGCCGGACATCGACAGCTGCATCTGGGCGTTCTGCTGCTGGGCGAGCGCGGTCAGCTTGGAGCCGATGTCGGCCGACCACATGGCCACGCCGAAGCGCTGCATGCCCGCCGCCGCCGAGCGGGCCAGCAGGAACGGCCGCCGCTGCCCGGAGGCGTAGCGGCGGGCCACGCTCTCGGCCCACTTGAGGTTGTAGAGGTTGTGGTAGTCGGCGTGGGCGTGCTTGCCGGGCAGCAGGCCGGCGGTCCAGTCGCCGGGGTCGTACATCTCCGGCTCGCCGAGGTCCAGCCAGTGGCCCATGATGCCGGCGTCGGCGAGCGGCTGCCGCTTGAGCGCGTGCCAGTAGTCGCCGGCGGCGTCCTGCGTCCAGTCGATCATGCCGCCGCGGCCCCACCAGTCGTTGCCGGTGAGGTAGGCGGGCGCGCACGTCCCGCAGCCCGACCTCACCAGGTAGCCGCGCGCCGCCAGGTCGGCGTGCTCGGGCAGGCCGCGGCCGACGTAGGACTCCTCGATGGTGATCAGGCCGAGGCCCTCGCGGTCGCGGTAGGCGGCGATGTGCCCGGGCGGGTCGGGGAAGGCCCGGGTGTCCCAGGCGAGGGTGCCCATGCGGGTGGTGTCGGAGCCCGCCGTGACGCCGCCGAACCACTCCAGGTCCAGTACGAAGCCGTCCACCGGGAACGCCGCCGCGCGCAGCCCGGCGAGCCGGTCGTCGATCTCGCCCCAGCCGTCGTAGCCGAACTCCGACACCCACATGCCGAACGCCTTCTTCGGCGGAACCGGCGGCCGGCCGGTCAGCTCCATGTAGTCGGAGCGCAGGTCGGGCAGGCCGTGGCCGGTCATCGTGTACCACCTGAGCTGGTCGCCCCACGTGCCGACGGTCCACGGGTCGCCGGTCAGGTCCCACTCCTGCTTGTAGACCTGGTCGAGGAACAGCCCGTAGCCGAGGCGGTCCGGGCCCGTCGCGAACAGGACGGGGATCTGGGCGTTGCCGACCGGGCCGTTGTCGGTGTCGAACGCCATCGCGTTGCCGTACGGGCCGCCCGGCGTGCGGACGCGGCCCACCCAGTCGCCGTCGGCGCTGCCGCCCTTGAAGAACTGCTCGCCCAGCCCGTACGCGTTCCGCATCGCGCCCTTGGTGATCGACAGGCCCTTCCACGCCTGCCCGAGGTCGCGCGGGCACGCCTGGTACAGCTGCCGGGCCGGGTCGGACACCGTCACGCACAGCGTGCCCGGCGCGACCTCGACCTTCATGGCCGCCGTGGTGAGCGTGTTCCCCTGCTGGGTGAAGCTCGACGGGCCCGGGTAGTCGGACTTGGCGACCTGCGGCGTGGTGCGGATCGGCGAGCCGGTGCCGGGCGGCGCGCCCTCGGCCAGCTCGAAGTGCACCAGGTCGTCGTCCAGGAACTCCACCACCAGGTACGCCGGCCCGCTGGTGAACTGCACCCGGGGCACCGCCGCCTCCACCGACGACGCCACCGCCAGCGGGACCAGCGGCACCAGCAGCGCGGCCAGCAGCAGCAGCGATCGTCTCATGGCCGGGCCACCACCAGGTGGTCGAGGTTGACGCCGCCGGTGTCGGCGGCGCCGTAGGCGAGCGTCACCGCGTGCGGGCCCGCCGCGAGCGGCACGGCGAGCGTCGCCGTGTCCCAGGCGTCCCAGCCGGGCAGCGCGGGCAGGGCGAGACGGCCGGCGGTGACGCCGTCCACGACGACGGTGCGGGTGGCGGCGACCGTGGTGGAGTAGCGGAAACGCAGCAGGTGCTCGCCCGCCGCGTCCGCGTTGACGTGGAAGGTCACCGCGTCGCCGGGGGTGGCGAAGCCGTCGGCGAACCCGGTGCCGGTGTGCCCGGGATGGTCGGCGCCGACCGAGGTGCCGGTGCCGTCGGCGAACTCGGCCTCGTAGGCCGCCTTGTCCACGCCGGTCAGCGTGACGGTGCGGGCGGCGCCGGCGCTCGCCAGCTTGACGTGCGTGAGCTGCCCCGCCGGCTCCCACCACCAGCCCTCGGGCGCGGCCGCCAGCTCCGCCAGGCTCGCCCGCGGGCTGACGCCCGGCACCGACGCCGGCCGGGTGCTGTGCACCTGCAGCGTGGCCGTGACGGTCAGCGGCGGCACGGTGACGGTCACCGTGTGCGCGGCCCAGTCCGCGGCCGCGCTGACGGTGCCCTCCAGGCAGGCGTAGGAGGAGGCGCCCGCCGGGTAGACGCGGAAGGTCAGGTTCTCGTAGGCGTCCACGTCGTTGCCGATCTCGCCGCCGAGCCGGTAGCCGGCGCCCAGGTCGAGCGGGACGATCGCGCCCGGCCGGGCGTAGACCGGGATCGTCTCCAGGCCCGCGCCGTAGGTCTTGACGCCGGGGCCGGTGAAGCGGCCGCCGTTCCACAGGTCCGTCCACTCGCCGGCGGGCAGGCGGACGTCCCTGGTCGTCGCGCCCTCCGTGGTCACCGGCGCCACCAGGAGCTGCGAGCCGAACAGGTACTGCTGGTCCAGCGCCGCCGCCTCGGCGTCGCCGGGGAAGGCGAAGCTCATGGCCCGCATCATCGGCGCGCCCGTCGCGGCGCTCGCCGCCGCCTCGGCGCACAGGTACGGGATCAGGTTCATCCGCACGTTGGCGAAGGCGCGGAAGACCGGCACCACGCGCGTGTCACCGGTGCGCGCCTGCACGTTCCACGGCGTGCGGGCCTCGGACACCGCCGGGCCGGACTTCTCCGAGTGGTACTGCATGATCGGCGAGAACGTGGCCTGCGCCGCCGCCCGCAGGTACAGCTCCGCGCCCGGGAAGGAGCCGGTGAAGCCCGCCAGGTCCCACGCCGTGAACGGCACGCCCGACTGCCCGGCGCTGAGCTGCGCCCGGACCGCCTCGCGGAAGGCGGCGAAGCTGGAGTTCTGGTCGCCCGCCCAGAAGATCGACCTGGTCTGCGCGCCCGTCGTGCCCGCCCGGCTGAAGATCGCGCCGTCCGGCCGCCGGTCCTTGACGTAGGCGTCGTAGGCGCCGGTGTAGCTGTTGGGGTAGGCGTTGTGCATCTCGTCGCCCCGGCGGCCGTCGGCGAAGCGCACGCCCCGGCCGAAGACGGCCTCGCTGCCGTCGGTCTTGAACCCGTCGATCCCGATCTCGTCCATCAGGTAGTCGCGCTTGCTCATCCACCACGCGGTCGCCGCCGGGCTGGTGAAGTCCGGCACCATGCTGTCGCCGAACCACTGGCCGGACGGGATCCGGTACGGGCCGCCGGCGGCGTCGCGCACGACGTACCCCTGCGCCAGCGCGTACGCCTTGTCGTTGAGGTGCTGCTGCGGCGCGGCCGCCGGATTGTCGGCGAAGTGCTCCTTGAACACCGGGATCTGCCACAGCACCACCCGGACGCCCCGCGCGTGGGCGTCGGCCACCATCGCCTTCGGGTCCTGCCACGCGGCGCCCGGCGGGAACGTCAGGTCCGCGTACGCCGGTTTCCCGCCGCCGGGCCCCGGCTCGTACGCGGCCCCGTGCCACAGGTAGAACGTGGCCTCGTCGCTCCACTGCTCCAGCACCATCGCGGTGTGCGGGATCCGGTACGCCTCGACGTTGGCCAGCTCGCGGGCCACCTCGGCCTGCGTGTTCCACTCGTTGGCCGACATCCACGGCCCGAACGCCCAGCGCGGCGGCGGCTGCGGCCGGCCGGTCAGCTCGGTGAAGCCGTCCAGGATCTCGGCCGGGGTGCCGGTGAAGACGTGGTAGACGAGCGTGGAGTCCCGCGCGCCGCCGGTGTCGGCGGTGAAGCCGGCCAGGTCGGGCAGGTGCGTGTTCAGGTTGAAGACCGTGTAGCGGGTGCCCTCGACGTGCACGCCGTACCCGGCCGAGTTCAGGAAGAACGGCACGCTCAGGTAGGTGCGGCGGGTCGCGCCCTGGTCGCGGTACTGGTTGTAGACGTAGGTGTGCACGTCGGTGCCGCGCTGGTCGAGACGGTCGTAGCGCTCGCCGAAGCCCTCGAAGCGCTCGCCGGGCGGCGACAGGAAGTGGTCCTCGATCCGGGTGACCGTGGTGGCGCCGTCGCTCGCCCAGCCGACGTTGCGGAACCCGGCCGGGTCGTAGTGGCGGGTGACGAGCGTCGTGCCGTCGCCCCGGTAGAGCGACAGCCGGTACGGCGACTTCTGGATCTCCAGCACCAGCGAGCCGGTGGAGATCGTCAGCGCGGCCGGCGACTCCGCCACCTTGTAGCCGGGCAGCCCCGACACGGTCAGGCCCGCCCCGCTCGGCGAGATCTGCGTGGTGAGACGGCCCGGCGCGGGGAAGGCGAAGCGGATCCGCGGCGTGAACGAGCCGCCCGCGCTGTCGCCGGTCGTGACGTCCACCGACGTGCCGTTGTCGGCGAACCCGGTCACGTCCGTCGCGGTGCTCCACGAGGTCACGGTGAACGCGAACGGGCCGGAGCTCCGCCGCCCGCCGCCGTTCAGCTCGGCCTCCACCGTGTAGGAGACGCGGTCGCCGCGGGCGAACGGGCCGAGCTCGGCCCGCCAGTAGCTGTTGCCGCCGCTGTTGTGGTCCCAGGCCGCCCCGGCCGGGGGCTGCTCCTCGCCGTTCCGCGCCCACGCCACCCACACGCGCTGGCCGGGCCGGACCGGCCACGTCGTGGCGTCGATCCGCACCACGTCGCCGGCCATCGGGTCGCGCGGCGACCGCTCGGTCGGCTCGGTGGAGTAGAGGTCGTCGACGCCGGTCGGGTTGTGGTACACGCCGTCCAGCGCGTCGGCGAGGTCGGCGGGCAGCGAGGACGCGGAGACGGCGTCGGCCGAGCGTGACCGGCTCATGGTGGCGCTCCTTCGGAGAAGACGGGGGCGAGACGGGACCAGTGCTCCGCCGCGCACAGCACGGGCGGGCGGTCCAGGGGCGCGGGCAGCGTCACCGTCCGGCCGCCGGTCAGGCCGCGGCCGGTCCAGACGTCCACCCAGGCGCCTTCGGGCAGGTAGGCGGGCACCTCCGGCACGCCGGGCTCGGTGACGGGCACCACCAGCAGCGCGTCGCCCAGCTTGAACTGCAGCGGGTGCCGCCAGATCGCCGGGTCGTCCGGATGGTCGAAGAACAGGCCGCGCATCAGCGGCGCGCCGCCCGCGACGGCGGCCCGCGCCTGCCCGGCCAGGTACGGCACCAGCCGCTCCCGCAGCCGGGCCAGCCGCCCGAACACCGGGACGACCCGCTCGTCGCCGGTCTGCGCGGCGACGTTCCACGGCGTGCGGTCCCTGACGGGCGTGCGGTGGTGGTTGAACTCCGAGTGGTACTGCATGATCGGCATGAACGTGGCCGCGCCCGCCGCCCGCAGATAGAGCTCGGCGTCCGGCACCGGCCCGGAGAAGCCGGCCAGGTCCCAGCCCCAGTAGACGATCCCGCACGCGGAGGCGGTGATCCCCGCCCTGATCGAGGCGCGGAACGCCGCCCAGGTGGAGTCCTCGTCCCCGGCCCAGAACGCGCCGTGCGGCTGCGAGCCGGCGAACCCGGCCCGGCTGAACGTCACCGGCGCCTTGCCGCAGGCGCGCAGCAGGTCGCCGAAGGCGCGGGCGTAGTGCACCGGGAACAGCGCGTTGCCCGCCGAGCCGTCGCGGCCGTCGGCGTAGCGCAGGTCGTGGCCCCAGGCGTGCTCGCCGCCGTCGGTCTTGAACCCGTCGATCCCGACCTCCTCCACCAGGTAGCGGCGCTTGGCCGTCCACCAGTCGCGCACCTCCTGGCTGGACAGGTCGGGCATGAGCGCCAGCGGGAACCACCAGCCCCGGTTGCGGTACGGCCGGCCGTCCGCCTCGCGCACGCCGTAGCCGCGCTCGACGAGCTGCCGGGCGTCCACGGCGGCCTGGTGGCGGGGGTGGGGGCGGGTCTTCTGCAGCGGGATCTGCCACAGCAGCACCTTGACGTCCCTGCGGTGCAGCTCGTCCACCAGGCCCTTCGGGTCCGGCCACGGGCCGTCGGCGGGGAAGGTGTAGTCGGCCAGCCGGTGCGGCTCCTCCGACGGCTCGTACCGGGCGCCGCGGAACGCCGTGAACGTGCTCTCGTCGCTCCACGCCTCGATGACCAGCACGCCGACCGGGACGTCGTGCTCGCGGTGCCGGTCCAGCTCGGCCAGGACGCGCTCCTGGGTGTTCCACTCGTTGCCGCTGGCCCACAGCCGGAACACCCACGGCGGCAGCTCGGCCGGGCGGCCGGTGTCGTCGAGGAAGGCGCGCAGCACGTCGGCGGGGCGGGGGCCGCCGAGGAAACGCACCTCCAGCACGCCGTCCCGGCCCACCTCGGCCTCGACGGCGATCCGGCCGGGGCGGGCCGCGCCGACGTCGTACCAGGTGCGGCGCGAGGTCCGCAGGTGCCAGCCCCAGCTCGCCGGGCCGCCCGTGACCAGCGCGTACGGCATCGGCAGGTACGTGCGGCCGTGCCGGCCCTGCGCCTTGTACTGCTCGAAGACCACCGCGTCGAGGGCCCGCCCCCGCTGGTCCACCGCGTCGAACCGCTCGCCGAACCCGACGACGTGCTCGTCCGGCGCGAGCGCCAGCTCGAAGCGGGCCCGCAGCGGGCCGTCGCCGTCGGCCAGCCACCGCACGCTGCCCGGGACGATCCGGTCCGCGCCGGTGACCTCCAGCTTGCCGCCCGCGTCCGACCAGGTGGCGGCCGTGACCTCGAACCACCTGGTCGAGCGGGTCGCCCCCGTCGCCGTGGCGGCGCGGAAGCGGTAGGCGTAACGGTGGCCGGCACGCAGGGCGGGCGTGCGCACGGTCCACGTGCCCGCGACCGCCCGGGCGGCCCGCGCCTGCGCGGCCGCCAGATGCCCGCCGTCCACCGCCCCGCCTGCCCCCGCCGTCCCGGCCGTGCCCGCGCCGGTCGGGGCGTACCCCCTGGTCAAGGGCAGCTCCACGGGAGTGGAGCCGTCCACGGCCCATTCGCACACCACGGCGGTGACCGAAGCGGCGGCCCGCACCCGCAGCTCCGCGCTCTCGCCGTCCAGCGGCCGGGCCGGGACGCGCTGGTCCTCGCTGTCCGCGTACGGGTGCCCCGATCCGTACGGCCGGTGCCGGATCACGCCGCCACCCCCAGCTCGCCCGCGAGGATCAGGTACATGCCGTGCGACCACAGCAGCGGCGTCGCCACCGGCCCCCACCGCTCCAGCCACTCCTGCCGCCGCTCCGGCGCCAGCAGCGGCCCGCCCACCTGCTCGGGCAGGTCCCCCTCCGGGGTGGCCTGGGCCGCGATCCAGGCCAGGTACCGCTCCGCCTCGGCCCGCCGCCCGGCCCTGGCGTGGTTCCAGCCGAGGAAGCCCGACAGCAGCGGCCACCGGCCGCCGCCGTAGAAGGTGTCGGCGAGGTAGCGGTACACGCCGCCGTCCCGGGCGAGCCGCCGCTCCACCTCGGCCACCGTCGCCCGCCCGACCGGATGCCCGGCCGGGTACAGCCCGAACGGCTCCACGCAGGCCAGCAGGCTCGCGTCCACCGCGTCGCCGCCGAGCCACTTGCGCAGGTGCCCGGCCGGCGCGACGCCCTCGGCGGCCACCAGCGCGGCGATGCCCGCCACCGCCCGCTCCGCCGCGGCCTCCTCGGTCGCCGTCAGCACGCCGAGCGCGACCGCGGCCCGCAGCCCCGCGTGCACCGCGCCGAGCGTCGCCACGTGCCGGTGCTCGACGTGCTCCTCCCACCAGTCGTAGCAGGGCAGGTGCCAGAACGCGGCCAGGTAGCGGGCCGCCGCCCGCACGCCCTTCTCGACGCCCGCCGGCGCCCCGCCGTGCCGGGCGGCGTGCTCCCGCAGCGCCCACAGCCACGTGCCGTACCCGTCGAGCTGGAAGTCCCACCAGGGGTCGGCGCCGGCCACGCCGTCCAGCGTGAACCGGGTCGGCAACATCTCGGCCACCGGCACCTCCTCGCCGCGCGCCGCACGCGCCACCAGCCCGTCCACCTGGCCCGCGCGGTCCCCGACCACCCGCGCGCACCAGGCGTGGAAGGCGTCCGCGCCGGCCGTGTCGCCGTGCCGGCTCACGCCCTCGGCGATGAACGCGCCGTCGCGCAGCCACGAGTAGCCGCGGTAGGCCGAGAAGGTGGGCGAGGCCGGGTAGGCGCCCGACGGCGCCTGGAGGCTCCTGATCACGTCGAGGCTGTGCGCGACGAGGGACAACGATCTCTCCTGAACTGCGTAGGTACGGGGACGGCTCAGCCGAGCAGCGCGTCGACCTCGGCGGCGGCGGCCTTCAGCGCCTCCGCCACGGACTTGCGCCCGGACGCGGCCTCGCTGAGCTGCTTGGTCACCGCGTCCTGCATCTCCTGCTGCCGCTTGATCACCGGCGGCAGCGCGATGGACTTGAGCGAGTCGAAGACCGCCTGCCGGTTGGCGGGCTTCGGGTCCTTGAGGTAGCCGGCCAGCACCTGCTGGTCGGAGACGGGGGGCAGCTCCCACGACGAGCGGATGCGGGTGGTCGCCGCGACGTCCGAGGACGACAGGTAGCGGGCCCAGGCGTAGGCCTCCTTGGCGTGCTTGGTGGTCGCGGAGGCGGCCACCGCGTTGTGGAAGACGGCGCTGGCCTTGGCCGTGTCACCCGGCTCGACGACGACGTCCCACTGGAACGGCACGTCCTTCAGCCCCGCGAACTGCCAGATGCCGTTGTGCCACATCGCGAGCTTGCCGGACTTGAACAGGTTCGTGTCGTAGTCGGCGGTGCCGCCGATCTCGGCCTCGGTCGGCATGGTCCTGCCGACCTTCGACACCAGCCAGGTCGCGGCCTTGACGCCCTGCGGGCTGTCGAAGGCGGTCCTCCTGCCGTCGGCGGCCAGGAACGTGCCGCCCGCCTGCTTGAGCGTCTTGTAGAACTCGAAGAACTGCACCGGCTGGAAGTCGCCGAAGACGCCCTTCTTGCGGTCGGTCAGCTTCTCGGCGGCGGCCTGCTCGTCGGCCCACGTCCAGGAGGCGGTGGGCGGGGCCACGCCCGCCTTGTCGAACAGGTCCTTGTTGTAGAAGAGCACGACCGTGGAGAACGAGGCGGGCAGCGCGTACTGCCTGCCGTCGTGCTTGAAGGCGTCGAGCGAGGCGGGGGCGTAGACCGAGGTGCCGCCGTCGCCCGCCACCGTCCCGAGGTCGAGCAGCGAGCCGGCGCCGGCGTAGGTGACGAAGTTCTCGTAGTTCAGCTCGAAGGTGTCGGGCGCGGTGCCGCCGGCGATGCTGGTCTGCAGCTTGGTGAAGTACTGCTCGAAGGGGGCGGTCTCGACCACCACGTCCACGTTCGGGTTGTCCTTCTCGAAGGCCTTCTCGATGGCGTCGAGGTCCTTGAGGTGGTCGGGCGCGGCCGAGAAGGTGAAGTACCGCAGCGTCACCTTGCCGCCCTCGCCGGTGGTGCCCCGGGTGGCCGAGCCCTGCGAGCAGGCGGAGGCGAGCAGCGCGGCCGCGGCGACGGCCGCCGCGATCTTGATGTGTCGTGACATGGGGGGTTTCCTTTACTTGAGCCCGCTCTGCGCGACGCTGGCGATGACGTGCTTCTGCGCGAAGACGTAGAGGACGAGGATCGGGACGACGCTGACGACCGAGCCCGCCATCACCACGTCCCACTGCGTGGTGAACTGCCCGTGCAGGGTCGCCAGGCCCAGCGGCAGGGTCATGAACTCGGGCGACTTGATGATGATCAGCGGCCACAGGTAGCTGTTCCAGCTCGCCATGAACCCGAAGATCGCGAACGTGGCGAGCGCCGGGCGGATCAGCGGCAGCACCACGAACAGGAAGATGCGGAAGTGCCCGGCGCCGTCCAGCACCGCCGCCTCGTCGAACTCCCGGGGCACCTGGTTGACCGCCTGCCGCAGCAGGAACACCCCGAACGCCGAGGCGATCGTCGGCGCGAGCAGCGCGAAGTACGTGTCGACCAGGCCGAACATGCGCATCTCCAGGAACAGCGGCACGACCAGCACCGGCAGCGGCATCATCAGCGTCGTGAGGTACACCGCGAACAGCGCGCCCCGGCCGGGGAACGGCAGCCGCGCGAAGGCGTAGGCCGCCATCGCGCTGGTGAGCAGCTGCAGCGCGGTCGAGGCGGCGCCGACCCAGGCGCTGTTCAGCACGATCCGCCAGAACGGCAGCGTCTCCAGCAGCCGGCCGTAGGCGTCCAGGCTCGCGCCCTCGGGCGTGAAGTCGGGCGGCACGGCCAGCACGGCGTCGCCCGGCGTCACCGACGTGATCACCGCCCAGCCGAACGGGAACAACATCGCCAGCGCGCCGAGGCCCACCAGCAGGTAGCGGAGCGCCTTACCCATAGGTCACCCACCGCCTCTGGCCCCGGATCTGCACGACGGTCACCAGCAGCACCAGCGCGAACAGCAGCCAGGACAGCGCCGAGGCCGCGCCCGCCCGGCCGTAGCGGAAGGTGAGGTCGTAGATCTGCGACACCACGACCTGCGTCGCGCCGCCCGGCCCGCCACCCGTCATGATCTTGACCTGGTCGAACACCTGGAAGCCGTTGATCAGCGAGATCACCACCACGAAGAACGTCGAGGGCGACAGCAGGGGCAGCGTGATGTGCCGGAACCTGCGCCAGGCGGTCGCGCCGTCCACCATGGCGGCCTCCTGGTACTCGCGGGGGATCGCCTGCAGCCCGGCCAGCAGGATGATCATCACGAAGCCGAGGTCCTTCCACGCCGAGGCGAGGATGATCGACGGCATCGCCCAGCCGGGGTCGGTCCACCAGCCGGGCCCGTGCACGCCCACCAGGCCGAGCGCCCAGTTGACGATGCCGCTGGCCGGGTTCAGCAGCCACTTCCACATCAGCGCGACCACCACCCAGCTCGTGATCACCGGCAGGAAGTAGACGCCGCGCAGCAGGGCGCGGGCCGGCATCCTCCGGTCGAGCAGCACCGCCAGGCCGAGGCCGCCGAGGTAGACCAGCGGCAGGTAGCCGGCGATGAAGTACAGGGTGTGCAGGAACGCGGCCCGGGTGTCGGCGTCGCCGAGCAGGTCGGCGTAGTTGCCGAGGCCGACCCAGCGCATGTCGGTGATGAGGTCCCACTCGTGCAGGCTGGTCCAGAACGAGCCGACCATCGGGATCAGCGTGTAGAGGGTGAGCGGGACCAGGCTAGGCAGCAGGAACACCGCGACCGTGGCGGCGTGACGCCAGCGCCCGCGGCGCGGCGGGCGGGGCCCGGCCTCGGGGACGGCCTGCCGCGCCCCGCTCCCGGCCTGGTCCTTCGCGGGGGAGCGGCGGGCGGCCGGCGGTAAGTGCAGCTTCACGAGGCGGCTCCGATCAGGCGGGCGCGGACCAGGCGGCCCTGCTCCCCGGCCGCGCCGGCCGCGTCGAACGGGGTGGCCAGCACCAGCGCCGCCGCGCCCTGCGCCCAGCTCGTGTCGTCCCAGCTCTCCACCTCGACGGGGATGTCCCGCCGGCCGGGGTAGAGCGCCGCCCGCAGCGCCGGCTCGAAGCCGGTGCGCCACAGCGGCCAGTCGGCCGTGCCCTCGCCGAGCACCACCACGACCTCGGGGTCCACCACGTTGACCAGCCCCGCCGTGGCCCGGCCCAGGACCGTCCCGGCCTCGGCGAACACCTCGCGCGCCACGGCGTCGCCGGCCGCCGCGGCCCTGCCCAGCTCGGCCGCCGTCGCGGCGCTGCCCGCCTCGGCCGGCGTCGCGGCGCTGCCCGCCTCGGCCGGCGTCGCGGCGTCACCCGGGCCTCCGCCGCCGGCGTACCTGGCGCGGGCCGGGCGCAGCAGGCCCGCCGACCCCACCAGCGCCTCCAGGCAGCCCCGCGCCCCGCACCCGCACGGCGGCCTCCGGGTCCACCGGCAGGTGGCCGAACTCGCCCGCGCCGCCCCGCGCCCCCCGGTACACCCGCCCGTCGGCGACGATCGCCGCGCCGACGCCCCGCCCGATGGTCACCACGAGGAAGTCGCGGTGCGTCCGCCCCCGCCCGTACAGCCGCTCGGCCGCGGCCAGCGCGTTGACGTCGTTCTCCACCAGGACGGGCAGGCTGAGCCGGCGGCGCAGCCGCTCGCCCACCGGCACGCCCTGCCAGCCGAGCGTGGGCGCGTTGACCGTGCCGACCGCCTGGTCGTCCACGCCGCCCGGCACGCCCACCCCGACCCCGAGCAGCGGCGGCGCCGCGTCGATCTCGCGCACCACCGACTCCACCGCGTCCACCAGCCGGTCGAGGGCGTCGGGGGCCGCCGGGTCGTGCGGGACCCGCCAGGAGCCCAGCACCTCGCCGTCCAGCCGGACGTCCACCAGCACCAGGTGGTCGGCCGTCACCTTCACCCCGAGCGCCCGCCCGGCGCTGCCCACCAGCCCGAGCCGCTGGGCCGGCCGCCCCCCGCGCGACGGCCGGCGGTCCAGCTCCTCCAGCATCCCGTGCCCGATGAGCTCCTTGGTGAGCTGCGTGACGGTGGCCGCGCTGACGTCCAGCTCGCGGGCTATCTCGCTGCGGCTCAGCGGGCCGACCGTGCCGAGGAGGGCGAGGATCGCCGTCCGGGTGAGGTCGCCGCGGTCCGTGCCTGCCATGGATGACGACTTTCTTTAGGAATAAAGTTAGTGGTGAAGATAGTGAGCCCGCTCCGCCCCCTTGTCAAGGCATCACGATCTCCGGTCCGGGTATAAGAGAAAACCCGAAGGCTTCTTCTCCGGTGGGACGGTGATCCGGCTGCTGAACCAGCAGGAAGACGGCGGCCCCGACGGGGACCGGCCGCCGCCGGCGCCGCCGCCGGACCTGGTACGGGCGGCCCGCGCCCACCTGAGCGACCGGTACGCCACCGGCGTCGACCACCTGTTCTGGCAGGCCCGCGGCCAGCCCATGCCTGACACCACGGCGATCACCGAGGCCGCCTCGGCCGCCCTCGCCGGCCGGGCCGCCGAGGCCGACCTCACCTCCGCCCTGGTGGCCGCGCAGGCCCTCCGGCTCGACGTCGACCGCCTGGAGCACCGGCTGCTCCAGGCCGCCCGCGCCGCCGGCCTCGACTGGCCGCGCATCGCCGCCGCCCTGGGCCTGCCGTCCGCCGAGGCCGCCGAACGCCACCACGCCCGGCTCCAGCGCCGCGCCCGGCTGCCGGTCGACGAGGTCGTCCCCCGGCACGCCCCCGCCGAACGCCTCCCGCAGGCCCGCCGCCGCTGGCAGGACCTGGTCACCTGGCACCCCCAGCCCGACAGCGAGGACGGCGAGTCACTGCCGGCCCGGCCGGGCGCCTGAGCCGGGGGCGCGGGGCCGGGGGCGCGGGGCCGCGCGTCCTGCCCGTTTCGGCGCCGCCGGACAGGGAACCTGACCCCGATGCCGCTCGACAACACCCCGCTCATGCTCCTGGAAGGCTACGGCTGGCTGCCCGCCCGCCGCCGCGAGAGCCCCGACGGCGTGGCCCGCACCCGCGTGCTGGGCCGCCGCGCCACGGGCCTGTGCGGTCCCGAGGCTGCCCGCTTCTTCTACGACGAGGACCACGTCCACCGGCACGGCGCCATCCCCGGCCTCGTGCAGAGCACGTTGTTCGGCCACGGCCCGGTGCACACCCTGGACGGCGCCGACCACCGCGTCCGCAAGGCGATGTTCCTGTCGCTCATGACCCCCGGCGGCGTCGCCGACCTGGCCCGCCGCACCGCCGCGGCCTGGGACGAGGCCGCCGCGGAGTGGGCCGGCCGGCCGCGGGTCGTGCTCTTCGACGAGGCCGCCCGCGTGCTGGCCCGCGCCGTCACGGACTGGGCCGGCGTCCAGCTGCCCCGGGACGAGGCCGACGAGCTGGCCGCCGACTGCGTCGCCATGGTGGACGGCTTCGCCACGCTCGGGGCGCGGCACTGGCGCGCCCGGCGGGCCCGCGCCCGGCAGGAGGCCCGGCTCGCCCGCCTGGTCGAGGACGTGCGCCGCGGCGCCTTCCACCCGGCCGAGGGCTCCGCGCTCGCCGCGGTCGCCCGCCACCGGGACGCCCACGGCGAACGCCTCGACCCGCGCGTGGCCGCCGTGGAGCTGCTCAACGTCATCCGGCCCACGGTGGCCGTCTGCTGGTTCGTCGCGTACGCGGGCCACGCGCTGCACCGCTGGCCGGAGCACCGGGAGCGGCTGCGCGCCGGCGACGAGGCCTTCGCCGAGGCGTTCGCGCACGAGCTGCGGCGCTTCTACCCGTTCGCGCCGTTCGTCGGCGGGCGGGCCGCCCGCGACCTGACCTACGGCGGCTACCAGATCCCGGCCGGCACGCTGGTGCTGCTCGACCTGTACGGCCAGAACCACGACCCCGAGCTGTGGCCCGACCCGTACGCCTTCCGCCCCGAGCGCTTCCTCGGCCGCGCGATCGACCCGTACGAGCTGGTCCCGCAGGGCGGCGGCGAGGCGCGCACCGGCCACCGCTGCCCCGGCGAGGACGTCACCGTCGCCGTGCTGCGCGAGCTGGTGATCCGGCTGGCCCGGCTGGAGCACGACCTGCCGCCGCAGGACCTCGGCATCTCGCTGCGGCGCGTCCCGGCCCGCCCGGCGAGCGGGATCGTGCTCGCGGACGTGCGCGCGCCCGCGGAGGCGGCCGCCTCCGCCGCACCGCGCCCTTGACCGGCGCGCCGAGCTGGACCTCCCGCACCCCCAAGCCGCCGGAGGTCCGGCTCGCCGCGTTCGCGCCTGGTGCGGGAGCGTGAGAGCAGCACCGTGCCGCGGCGCGTGACCCACCGGCCCGTCACGGCCAGCCGTACACCTTCCTGATCGCCGCGGCGATCTCGGTCACCAGGGCGGCGTCGCTGCCGTTGGCCAGGACCGCGTACCCCGCGCCGAGCTTCGGGTAGCCCTTGAACACCGAGCGGAACCCGTAGTTGGCGCCGTCGTGGGTGTAGGAGAAGCCGTCGGTGCCCGCGTCCGCCAGGAACAGGCCGCGGCCCATGCCCGGCTGCGCGCCCTCCGACAACAACGTGCGGACCGAGGCCCTGGTCAGCGGGCCGGCGAGGTCGCCGGAGGCGGTCCAGGCGCGGTTCAGCCAGGACACCAGCCGGCACAGGTCGAGCACGCTCGTGTACAGCCCGGCGGCGGCCGACTCGGGGTAGCGGTTGCGCCTGCCGGGGATCACGGCGCCGGTCGCGGTGTGCCCGGCGGCCAGCTCGAAGGCGGGCGCGAGCGCGTACGAGCTGGTCGTCATGCCGAGCGGCGCGAAGACCTCGCGCTGCATGTAGTCGGCCAGCGGCAGCCCGGTCCGCTGCTCCAGCATCCGCTGGAGCAGCACGAAACCCGCGCCGGAGTAGTGGTACTCGGCGCCGGGCGTGGTCGTCAGCTCGATCCGCGGCGAGTTGCCCTCGCCGTTCATGACCTGCAGCAGCGTCGGGACGTCCGCGTCCGGGCCGTAGCCGGCGAAGCCGCCGCCGCCCGAGGCGAAGCCGGAGCAGGCGTCGGCGGGGGAGGTGGAGCCGCGCCCGATCACGCCCGCCCGGTGCGCGAGCAGCCGGTCGATCGTCGGGACCGCCGTGGAGGTCACGCAGTCGCGGCTCGGCAGCGTCCAGCCGAGGTGGGGGCGGACGTCCGCGCTCAGCGCCGGGCCGCCGGTCTGCGCCAGGCGCAGCACGCCGAGCGCGGCCACGGCCTTGCTGATGGACGCCGCCTGGAACGCGCTCTCCGGATGGGCCGCGGCGGCGCCGCCCGCCTCCAGCCGGCCGTACCCCGTCGACCAGGCGATCTTGTTGCCGACGACCACGGCGACCGTGACGCCCGGCGTGCGGTAGGCGCTCATCCGCTGCCACACCGTCGCGCCGCCGACCGCGTTCTCGACCTGCCTGACCCGGTCGGCGGGCAGGGCGGGAGCCTTGCCGCGCGTGCTCAGCACCCAGCCGCCGCCCGGCGCGAACGCCACCGTGTGCACCTGCCAGCCGCCGCCCGCCAGCGTGCCCATCCTGGTGAAGCAGGCGTCGGGGATGCCGCGCGCGTGGTACTCGTCCTGCGCGACCACCGCCCAGCCGCCCGCCTTCGGGAACGCCACGCGGGTGACCTTGCGGCCGCCCTCCGTGAGGTTGCGCATCATCTGGTAGCACTCGTCGTCCACGCCCTTGGCGTGGAAGCCGCCGGTCGTGGTCACCACCCACCGGTCGCCGCCCGCCGGCGGGAAGGCCACGTCCACCACCTGCTGCCCGGCGGCGTAAGAGCTCTGCACGCGCTGCAGGCACGCGGCGGGCAGGCCGCGCGACGACACGCCCTTGTCGGTGGTGATCACCCAGCGGTCGCCGCCCTCCGGCGGGAAGGCCAGGCAATGGACGCGGCGGCCCGCCTTCGCCAGCGCGCCCAGCTCCGCGAAACAGGCGTCAGGGATGCCGCGGGCGAAATACCGGCCGTCCTGCGTCACCACCGCCCAGCCGCCCGACGGGGTGAACGCGAACGCGGTCACCCCGTACGGCGCCAGCTCACCCAGCTTCGTGTGCGCCTCCGCCGGGACGCCGGAGTCGTAGAACGGGTAGGCCGCCGCCGAGGCGGGCCCGGCCGTCGCGGCCGTCGCGGCGGCGGTCAGGCCGGCGGCGCCGGCCAGGGCGAGAAAACGTCTGCGTTCCAATGCGGTCACTCCTCACGACACAGCCCCCGGGCGAGGGGCGCCGCCGATCATAGGGGCGCACCGGCCGGACCGCGGAATCCGCCCGGAGGACGGGCGTGATCACGCGGCATGACCAGGCCCGGCGCTCCTCGCGAGGCGGAGCCGCGTTTAACGATCGGCCATCAGGTAACCGGACGTGGGCCCGCGAAAGTTTCATCACCGACCCCAACCAGCGCGGGCGTGACGGTCATGAGCATGTGGTTCGAGCTGCGCTGCCCGGTCAGCGCCGATCTAGGCTTCATCCGGGACCTCGTCGAGGTCTGCGGACGGTACGCCGGCCTTCGGGGCGAGCGGCTGGACGAACTCGTGCTGGCCGTCAACGAGGCCGTGACGAACGTCCTCGACCACGGCGGCCGCGCCGGGCTGGTCACCGCGCGCGGCCACGGCGACGGCATCACCGTCGAGGTCCTCGACACGGCCGGGCTCCTCACGGACGAGCACCTGACCTCGGCCGTGGTGGACCCGACCCGCGGGCACGGGTTCGGCCTGTGGGTGATCCAGCACCTGTGCGACGAGGTCACCCTGGAACAGACCGGCCTCGGCTCCCGCCTCAGCCTGACCGTGCGCCGCCCGGCGGCGGAGGCGGAGCGGGGACGCCCGGCCGCGCGCCCCGCCGCCCAGGGACCCCAGGGGCTCCCGCGGCAAGGGGACGGGCGCGCCGCGGGCTGGCGCGGCCGCGACGACGAGCCGGGCCGACGCGACGACGAACGCCGCTCGGTCTCCTGACCCACCCCCGCCGTTCACCCGTCCGCGATACCCGATCGGCGATCACGAGCGCCGGCCGGGGGCGGCGAGCGGCGGCGGCCACGCGCGTTCACGCGGGGGGCGGCGTCCCGCCCGGGCCGGGCTTCCGGATCACCCGGAATCGCCTCGCCATCGCCTCCGGCGCCGCGGCCCCATCGACCTCCACCGTGCTCCCGTCCGCCGAAGCCGTCGGGACGGCATGAAGAGCCGAGCCGCCGGGCGGGGAGCAGAGCCGGCCGTCCTCCGCCTGCCACCCCAGCAGCCCCAGGAGCTTGCGGGTGACAGGCGTGGCCGGATCCAGCACCACCCGGCGCGGCGCCGGCAGCCCGTCCGCGCAGCCGACGATGAGCCGCAGCCCGCCCGCGTCGATGAACGCCAGCCGTCCCATGTCGAGGTGGATGTCGCCGTCGTGCACGCGGGCCGCCCAGGTGAGGGTGCGGGCCAGCTCGTGGCGGGCGTCGCGGTCGATCCGGCCGCTCAGGCGCAGCCCGAACGGGTGGAGGACGGGCGTGATGTACGCCTCGCCGCCGGCCAAGGAGGTCATGGCCCCTCCCGACGGGGGTCTCGGGGGCACAGCCGGGCCACCGCTCACCCACGTTCCCTGGATAGTGCCCTCTCCCGCACGCTTCATGCCGGGCCGCGCCCCCGGCCGGCGGTCGCCGGTCAGTACGACTGCAGCTCGATCAGGTGCCCCTCGGGGTCGCGCAGGTGCGCGGTGCGCAGGGTGGGCGCCCAGCCGGGCCGGTCCTGCGGCGGGGCCGCGACGGTGGCGCCGTGCCGGACCAGGCGGGCGGCGGCGTCGTCCACGTCGTCCACCCGCATGACGAGCATCGCGGAGTCCTGCGCGGGCGGGGCGGCGGTCCCGGGCAGGCCGGCCGTGCCGACGGCGGCGGCGATCGCCGCGCGGCCGAACAGCACCAGGCCCGCCTCCCCGGCGAGGTCCCAGTTCGCGTACGACGCCTCCGGGACGACCTTGACCGGGTCCACGCCGTGCAGCTCGCGCAGCGCCGCCCGGTAGAAGGCGACGGCGGCCGGGAAGTCGCGCACGAGAAGGCGCGGGTAGAGAGCGTCCATCCGGATCTCCTCCAACAATGGGTAACTACCAACTATTGGGGACACCCTACTATTGGTCGGCATGGAGCTGCCGCCGACCCTGCTGGGGACCACCACGTTCGTGCTGCACAAGGTCGGCGTGGCGAACCGGCGGGCGATCGCCGCGCGGCTGGCGGGGGAGACAGGGCTGAGCCTGTGGGAGTTCGCCGTGCTGGCCACGCTCGCCGACGGCGGCCCGGCGGCGCAGCGCGAGGTCGGCGCGCGGCTCGGCGCCGACCCGAGCGACATGGTGCGCCTCATGGACGGGCTGCTGCGCGAGGGCCTGGCCGGACGCGAGCGCGACCCGGACGACCGCCGCCGCTACCGCGTCACCCTCACCCCGGCGGGACGCGAACGCCTGGCCCGCGCCCGCGAGATCGTCGCCGACACCGAACGGCGGCGCCTGGCCCCGCTCTCACCGGCCGAGCAGGCCCAGCTCCACACCCTGATCACCAAACTGTTCCACCACCCGCCGGCCTGACCCCCCGTACCGGAACGGGGGACCTGCCGGCTCAGCTCAGGTGCCCGGCGATCTCCGCGATCTCCGCCGTCTGCGCCTTGACGATCCGCTCGGCCAGCTCCCGCGTGGGCGCGTGCTTGCCGCCCGCCCGCAGCTCCTCCGCCATGTGGATGCCGTGCTGGAGATGCTCCGACACCATGGTCAGCCAGCCCTGGTCGAACCCGGGCCCGGCCTTCAGCCCGGTGGCCGCCGTCGAGGCCTCCTCCGGCGGCACCGCCTGGTCCCAGGACTTCAGCCAGCCCGACATGGCCGTGATGTCCGCTTGCTCCTCGGGGATGAGGCGGGCGCCGAGCTCCCGCACGTACGCGCCGGAACCGCGCTTCGCGGCCAGCTCGGCCAGGTGGATCGTCTCCCGGTGATGCGTGATCATCTGCTGGTTGAAGCGCACGTCCGCCTCGGAGTACCCCGGCTCGGCACCGGCCGCGGCGCAGCCGGCCACCGGCACCAGCAGGATCGTCAGCAGGACCGCCGCCATTCTCAAACGCATGTACGGGGGTACGCGCGCCACCACCCGCCGGTTCACCTTCCCCGGGCACGCGCGCGGCGCATTGCCGACGATGCCAGGACCTGCCCGTGGGGATCCCTGGTGGTCGTGCCCGTCGCGGTCCTTCACTTCTTTCCTCTGGAATTCCAAGTGCGAGCTGTTGCCAGAGTTTATTCGGGGGCGCTGGATCGCCTGTTATGCCGATGTTGCCGAATTTCCTTCGGCGGTGCGTCAGTAAACCCGCCGCGTCCTGGCGCGTCTGTATGTGAGCATGGATCGACGACAGAGTTGCGATCGGACGAATAGATCACATGGCTGAGGACGTGCGCCGTTTCATCGAGGCGCTGATCACCAAGTACGGCGTATGGCGGGTGGCCACGGGGCCCTTCCTCCTGGTGCCGATCCTGGCTGCTCTGGGCCTGGTGGCAGGGGGATCGACGGTCTCCGTCATCGCGGCGTCCCTGACGCTGCTCATCTCGGTGATCCTTGTCGTCGCTCTGGCTCAGCAGCTCCGGACGGAGCGACGCAGAAGAGCGGAGCGGGACAAGGTCATCACTCGCCTGGTCGGGATTCTCGCGGCCAGCGACAAACCCGCCCCTTACGCGTACCGGACCTGGGATGAACACGTAGTCGTATCGCGGCACGGCGACACGGTGATAGACCAGTGGAAAGAGGTGGTGGTGGAGCAGGGGCAGGAGCTGAGCATTCTCTGGGCGGGCACCGAACAATCGGCGGGGCGGCCGACCGAGACGGAACGCCGCAAGATAGAAGTGTTCGCCTGTAATTTCACTGATACGCCTCAGGGGCGGCGCGACGGAGCCGACTACGACCTTGTCGAGGTTTGGCAGGAAAATGCTTTGGTCATTTATCTTCCTCTTGACCAGCCCATTCAGGAGGGGCGGCGCCTCAAAATACATATCACCTGGGTCTGGCCTGGCTTCTACCGGCACTTGGTGGAAGGCGGGCGGGATGATGTGTTCTGGCTCAGCAAGCGTGCGAAATTGCAGAATCTGACCTTCTCCATGACGTTCGGTCCGAGCTGCGGTCTCGATCGTGAGCTACGGATCCGGCCGTTCCCCGGTTGTCCGGCTCCTCGCCAGCAATTGCGAGCGGATAGGTCGTTGGTGATCGACGGCGCATACGGGCCGAAAGGTGTCCCGCCCAGAGCCGGGTTCACCCTGGACAATTCCGTGCGATAGGGCCCTGCGGCCTCCGGACGACCGCAGTCGAGGAGTGTCGGCGGAAACGACGACCGGATGGTCAGGAAAGGAGCTTGGCGGCCAGTTCCGCGGCGAGGGCCAGGTCCGTGGCGAGGAGGCCGGACGGGGCGAAGAGGGTCGTGGCGCCGGGCGGCGGGCTGCCCTGTCCGGTGAGGACGCGGTGCAGGTCGGTGTCGCAGCCCGGCACGCCGGCGTGCTCGCCCACCACGTACGGGTGTCGCCCCGGCGGGCACGGCAGGCCCTGGCCGAGCGTGGTGACGTGCGAGCCCGGCCCGGGCAGGGCGGCGGCGGGCAGGGCGGTGGCGGGCAGGGGGCCGGGGGTGCAGACGCACACGATGTCGGCCTCCGCCGCGTCCTCGGGGCGGCCGGGGAGGATCCTGGCGGCGTGCTGGGCGGTCAGTTCCGCGGCCAGGCGGTGGGCCCGCTGGGCGTCCGGGGCGACGATGCGCACCTCGTCCGGCTGGCGGACGGCGAGGACGGCCTCGACGTGCGCGCGGGCGTGCTCGCCCGTCCCGAACACCACCACGCGGCGGGCGTCGGCCCGGGCCAGGTGGCGGGTCGCGAGCGCGCCGGCCGCCGCCGCCCGCAGCACGGCCAGGGCCCCGGCGTCGAGCAGCAGCCGCGGGCGCAGGTCCCGCGCGTCGAGCAGCACGAACAGCACGTCCGCGCCGCCGTCCGCGCCGGTGTGCGAGGCGGCCAGGACGCCGGCTGCGCTGCTGCGCAGGGCGGTTTCGCCGCTGTCGGCGCCGGGGTGAGCGGCGGCCGTTGCGGGGTGCGGGGTGGCCGTGCCGGAGTGTAGGGGGGCCGTGCCGGGGTGCGGGGTGGCCGTGGCGGGGTGCGGGGTGGGCGGGTCGCTGGGGGTGGCGGGTTGGGGGGTGGTGGTGAGGCGGGCGGCGGTCCAGGGGCCGTGGGTGGCGGTGGACAGGATCAGGTGGCCGCCCGGCAGCACCGTCCGCGCCCCGCCCGGGTCCGGGGCCGGCGGGCCGGCGCGGAAGGCGGCCTCCAGGGCCATGACCGCGTGCTCCATCGGCAGCATCCGCCGGATCTGCCCGCCCCCCAGGTACGGCGCCCCCGCCACCCGCGCCTCCCCCGCCTCCGCTCGATGTGCCGCGTCAGTCTGCCGGAGCGCGCGGCCGCCCGACAGGGCCGCGGGCACGGTGAAGCGGCGGGGGAGTGGTCGCCGCGCACATCCCCGGCGATCTTGGCCGGGTTACGGTCGCGGTCACCGCCTTGAAGAGAGGAGCTCGCCCATGAGCCGATACCGGGTCTCCATGGATATCGGCGGCACGTTCACCGACGTCATCGGGTACGACGAGACGACCGGCCGCTACCACGTCGGCAAGTCGTCCACCACGCCCGACGATCTGACGAGGGGCGTGCTGACCGCGCTGGAGTCCTTGGTGGACTCCCCGGCCGACATCTCGTTCACCGTGCACGGCACCACGCAGGGACTCAACGCCTTCCTCGAACGGCGCGGCGTCAAGGTGCTGCTGCTGGCCTCGAAGGGCGCGGGCGACACGTACCACATCGCCCGCGGCCCCCGCACCCGCCTGTACGACCTGCACTTCCGCAAGCCCGAGCCGCTGGTGCCGAAGCGCGACATCGTGGAGGTCGGCGGCCGGTTCGACGCCGCGGGCGAGGAGCTGGAGCCGCTGGACGAGCAGGCCGTGCGCGAGGCGGCCCGCCGCTACCGCGAGGGCGGGTTCGGCGCGATCGCGGTGGCGTACCTGTTCAGCTACCTGGACCCGGCGCACGAGCTGCGCACCAGGGAGATCCTGCTGGAGGAGCTGGGCGGCGAGGTGACGGTGTCGCTGTCGCACGAGGCCGCCAAGGAGTGGCGCGAGTACGAGCGCACCTCCTCGGCCGTGGTCGAGGCGTACACCGGCCCGGTGGTGCGCCGCTACCTGGAGCGGCTGGAGGCCAACCTCAAGGAGCGCGGCCTGACCGTGCCGATGCACGTCATGCAGTCCTCCGGCGGCATCCTCACCGCCGAGTCGGCCCGCCGCCGCCCGCTGCAGACGCTGCTGTCGGGCCCGGTGGGCGGCGCGATGGGCGACGTCGAGCTGGCCCGCGCGATCGGCCGGCCGAACCTGATCGGCGTGGACATGGGCGGCACCTCGTTCGACGTGTCGCTGGTCATCGACGGCCAGCCGGACATCTCGCCCGAGGCCAACATCGAGGGCCTGCCGATGCTCATGAGCGTCGTCAACATCCACACCATCGGCGCGGGCGGCGGCTCCGTCGCCTGGCTGGAGGCGGGCGGCCTGCGGGTCGGGCCCCGTTCGGCGGGCGCGACGCCCGGCCCGGCCTGCTACGGGCGCGGCGGCACCGAGCCGACCGTCACCGACGCCAACCTCGTGCTCGGCCGGATCGACCCGGACTGGTTCGCGGGCGGCACGCTGGAGCTGGACACCGAGGCGGCCCGGCGCGCGCTCGACACCGTCGGCCAGGGCCTCGGCCTGGACACCCTCGCCATCGCCGAGGGCGTCTGCGACGTCGCCAACGCCAAGATGGCCCAGGCCATCAGGACGATCACCGTCTCGCGGGGCATCGAGCCGCGCGAGTTCACGCTCGTCGCGTTCGGCGGCGCGGGCCCGATGCACGCCGTCTTCCTGGCCCGGGAGCTGGGCATCAAGGAGGTCGTGGTGCCGCGCTTCCCCGGCGCGTTCTCCGCCTGGGGCATGCTGCAGACCGACATCCGCAAGGACTTCTCCGACACCTACTTCCACCTCGACGCCGACCTCGACGGCGCCGACATGGCGGCGCGGCTGCGCGCCATGGCCGAGGAGGGCCTCGCCTCGCTGGCCGGCGAGGGCGTGCCGGAGGACAGCCGCCGCGTCGAGCACGCCGTGGACATCCGGTACGCGGCCCAGGAGTACACGCTCACGGTGCCGCTGTTCGACGCCGGCGAGCCGGCCGGCGACGGCTTCGTCGAGATCATCGCCAAGCGGTTCGCCCAGCAGCACGAGACCCGCTACGGCCACGCCAACCTGGGCGCGCCGATCGAGTTCGTGACGCTGCGCACCACCGCCTTCGGCGACCTCGGCCGCGGCGCCGCCGAGCAGGTCGAGCCCGCGCGGGGCCAGGACTTCGCGCACGAGACCCGCGAGGTCGTCTTCGACGGCCAGGCCCGCCCCACGATCCTCGCCCGGCGCGAGGCGCTGGCCGCCGGCCACACGTTCGAAGGCCCGGCGATCATCGTCGAGAGCACCGCCACCACCGTCGTCCCGCCCGGCTTCTCGGTGTCGGTCGACCCCATCGGCTCGCTGGTCATCCGCAACACGGAGGAGGAGGCCAAGTGACGGACACCAGGACCGTCGACCCGGTCGTCGTCGAGATCATCCGCAACGCGCTCGCCGCCGCGGCCGACGACATGAACGCCACCCTCATCCGGTCGGCGTACACGCCCATCATCTACGAGTGCGGCGACTGCGTCGTCGCCCTGCTGGACGACCAGCACCAGGTGCTCGGCCAGTCCGCCGGCCTGCCGATCTTCCTCGGCAACCTGGAGACCTGCACCAAGGCCACCGAGGAGCAGTTCGGGCGGGAGGTGTGGCAGCCGGGCGACGTGTGGATCCTCAACGACAGCTACCTCGGCGGCACCCACCTCAACGACGTGACGATCTTCGGCCCGGTCTTCGTGGACGAGGAGCTGGTCGGCTTCACCGCCACCCGCGCCCACTGGATCGACGTCGGCTCCAAGGACCCCGGCGGCTCCATGGACTCGGTCAACATCTTCCAGGAGGGCCTGCGCCTGGCGCCGCAGAAGCTGGTCGAGGGCGGCGTGGACGTCCACGGCGCGATGAGCACGATCGCCACGAACGTGCGCTTCCCGTACCAGACCAGCGGCGACATGCACGCGATGATCGCCACGATCAAGATGGGCCAGGCCCGCCTGGAGGAGATCGTCCGCCGGTGGGGGCTGGACACGCTCCGCGCCGCCCGCGACGAGATCTTCGCCCAGACCGAGGTGCTGGAGCGCGAGGTCATCGCGGCCATCCCGGACGGCGTGTACGAGGCCGAGGGCTGCCTCGACAACGACGGCATCGACCTGGACACCCCGATCCCGATCAGGCTGCGGATCACGGTGTCCGGCTCGGAGATCGACTTCGACGTCCGCGACTCGGCCGACCAGACCGTCGGCCCGGTCAACTGCGGCGTCGCGCAGACCGTCTCGGCCTGCCGGGTCGGCTACAAGCTGCTGGTCAGCCCGGACGTGCCGGGCAACGGCGGCTCGTTCCGGCCGATGACCGTGCAGGTGCGGGAGGGCTCGGTGTTCGGCGCGGTGGCGCCGGCCGCCTGCCAGTGGTACTTCTCGCACCTCGGCCTGCTCATCGACATGGTCGCCAAGGCGCTCGCGCCGGCCATGCCGGACAAGGTGGCCGGGGCCAGCCACGGCGACTCCATGATCGTCCTGCTGGCCGGCACCGACCCGCGCACCAGCCGCGACTACGTCAGCCTGGAGGCCACGCTCGGCGGCTGGGGCGCCTGGGACGGCTCCGACGGCGAGACCGCGCTGATCAACAACGTGAACGGCTCGCTCAAGGACATCCCCGTCGAGGTGTTCGAGACCCGCTACCCGTTCCGGATCGGGGAGTACCGCATCCGCCCCGACTCCGGCGGCGCCGGCCGCTTCCGCGGCGGCAACGGCGTCGTGCGGCAGTACACCGCGCTGCACGACTGCACGGTGTCGTTGTGGTTCGAGCGCTCGCTCACGCCCGCGTGGGGCCTGTTCGGCGGCCAGGACGCCACCCCGCCGGAGATCGTCGTCAACCCGGGCAGGGAGGACGAGCGCCGCCTGCTCAAGTGCAACGGCATGAAGCTGAAGAAGGGCGACGTCATCCTCTGCGCGACCGGAGGCGGCGGCGGGTTCGGCGACCCGGCCGGGCGCGACCCCGAGGCGGTGCGGGCCGACGTGCTCGACGGCCAGGTCTCCGCCGCGCGGGCCGGGGAGGTCTACTCCCTGCCCGCCTGACCGCCGGTCTGGCCGCCCGTCTGGCCGCCCGCCAGCTCGGGCAGCAGCGCGTAGCAGGCCAGGTGGAGCGCGAGCCGCTGGTCGGGGTGGTCGAAGTCGACGCCCCGGCCGCGGATCCGTTCCACCCGGCCGAGCACGGTGTTGCGGTGCAGCCCGAGCCGGGCGGCGGCCCGCCCGGTGGAGCCGCCGCAGTCGAGCACCGCGGCCAGCGTCACCACCAGGACCGGGCCGTCCGGCGCGGCCAGCAGCCCGGCCAGCACCAGCCGCGCGGCGGCGGCCAGCTCCGCCTGGCCGAGCGTGCCGAGCAGCGCCCGGTAGCCCAGCTCGTCGAACGTGCGCACCTCACCGTGCCCGAGCCGGACCGTCGCGCCCGCGGCCAGCACCGCCTGCTCCAGCGAGGCGCGCAGCCCCTCGCCGCCGTCGGCGGCCCGGCCCACGCCCGCGCTGAGCGGCACCGGGACCCGCATCCGCGCCAGGTGCCTGCGCAGCGCGGCGGCGACCTGGCCCGGCTCCACCTCCGGCTCGGTCCACCAGCTCGCCCAGCCGTCCCGCCACGGGGCCAGCGGCAGGTCGGGCAGCACCTCCTGCCAGGCCGACACCACGCCGGGCGACAGGCCGGCGCCCTCCAGCGCCGGGTCGGTGCGCAGGAACACGGCCACGTGCCGCCCCTCCGTCCGCCAGCCCGGCAGGTCGAGGACCGGCTCGGCCGCCGCGCCCCGCCCCGGCCTGGCCAGCAGCGCCGTCAGCGCGGTCCTGGCCTGCTCGGCGCCGTAGACGGCGTTGACCCGCTCCCGCGCCACCGACGTCGTCAGCGGGGCGCGGGCCAGCCGCAGGATCAGCCGGACGCTCTCGGCCCACGTCGGCGCCGGGGGCGCGGCCAGGCCCGCGACCAGGTCGGCCCAGCGGCGGCCGTCCGGCCCTGGCACCTCCACCCGCACCTGGTGCTCGGCGCGGGCCGCGGCGGCCTGCCCGGCCAGCACGTGCCCGTCGGGCAGCAGCAGCGCCGCCGACACGCCGGGCACCTCCCCGTTGATCACCCCGAGGATGCCGCGGGCGCTGCTGCGCTCGGCGAACAGCTCCGCGCAGCGCGCCGCCAGCCGGGCGCGCGCCGCCTCGGGGCTGGCGACGGCCGCGGCCAGCTCCAGCGCGTACGCCGAGGTGTCCTCGCCCACCGCGAACACCGGCAGCCGCATCCGCGCGGCGAGCTGCGCCGTCGCCGGGGTGGGGCCGGTCTCGGCCGGGCTCACCAGGCAGGACGCGCTGCGCTCCCACGCCAGCCGGAGCGCCGACTCCACCATCCACGCCCCGTGGCCCAGCGCGCCCGACAGCACGACGACCGTGCCGGGGCCGTGGGAGCGGATCTGGTCCAGCTCCGACACCAGCGCCACCCGGGAGACCCGGCGCGTCAGGTCCTCGCCGACCAGCATCTGGGCGCGGCCGAGCGGGCCGTACCTGACCAGCTCGTCCACCGTGAGCTGCTCGGCCACGCGCGGCGGGCGCACGCTGCTCATCCGGCTGCCTCCTTCGGGTGGCGCAACGGGAAGCCGAACGCGCCGGGGCCGCCGAGCGCCAGGCCGGGGATCGTGTGCCAGAGCGGCGCGGCCGGCACGACCAGCACGTCCACCTGGTCGCCCGCGGTCAGCCGGCCGGGGCCGGTCATGCGCAGCGTGCCGCGGTCCAGCAGGCACACCAGGTCGGGGACGGCCGCCGCGAGCGAGCCGTCGGACAGGGCGAGGATCAGCTCGTTGTGCGCCTCGATGCGGATCAGCCGGCCGCTGTCGTGGTCGTGCACGGCCAGGCCGACCGGGTTGCCGGGGAACAGCGCGGCGGCCTGCCGGACGGAGGGGCCGACCTCGACCAGCCGGCCGCCGCCGAGCACGCTCGCGCCGGTGACGGCCGCCAGCCCGGCCAGCAGCCGCTCGTGCGGCGCGACCGCCGCGTCCCCCTGCCAGCGCCCGCCGGCCAGGGTGACCGGGCCCGCCCCGGCGGGCCGGCCGGGGGCGTGGGCGAGCAGGACGCGGCCCACCTCCAGCACCCGGCTCACCGACCCCGGGATCGCCGCCCCGGCCAGCCGCCCCACCCGCGTCGGGTAGAGCGCGCACAGCAGCCACCCGCCCGCGCTCTGCGCCACCACCCTGGCCAGCCGCTCCGCCCGCGCCGACCCCGTCTCCAGCAGCAGCGCGTCGAAGCCCGCGCTGACCGCCGCCATCGGCGCCAGCGGCAGCCCGGCCAGCTCGAACGTCGTCTGATGGATGAGCGGGAACACCCGCCCCATGCCGTCGCAGTCGATCAGCGGCAGCTCCAGCAGCGCCGCCGCGGCCACCGGGAACAACGCGTTGACGCTGGCCGCGTTGAGCGGCAGCACCGCGCCGAGCGGCCCGCACCGGCCGGCCAGGGCGGACGCCAGCACGGCCGGCTCGTCGCCGGAGGGCGGCAGCTCGGCCATGGCGGTGGTGGAGCCCATGGCGCCGACGGCCGCGCACACCGTGCCGGGGTCGAGGTCGCCGGCCGCCACCAGGCGCACCGGGCCCGCGTGGTCGAGGATGTCGCCGAGCCACACGCCGGCGAAGTCGATGCCCTCGCCGGCCGCGCTGGTGGAGAAGAACTCCGCCCCGGCCAGCAGCGCCGGCACGTCGGCGGAGGTGATCAGCCGCTCGCTCACGCCTCGTCGCCCGCCTCGTCGCCCGCCTCGCCGCCGGCGCGCACCATCAGCCGGTAGGAGCCGCTGCGCAGGAACGACATCGACACCGCCCGCGAGCTGACCACCCGCTCGCTGCCGAGCCGCGCCCCGCTCTCGGCGACCAGGGTCAGCGCCCGCTGCTCGGCGATGCCGCGCCGGCGTTCCAGCTCCTCGCGCGACTCGGCGTACACGACGGTGTCGAGCCAGGCCGTCGGCTCGGTGCAGGCCGCGCCGACGGCGGCCGGCTCGCCGCCCGGCAGCACCAGCGGGCCCGGGGCGGCGGGACGGGCGGGCAGGCGGGCGGCGGCGGCCCGGGCCCGGCCGGCGGCCCGCTCGTCGTGCCCGGCCGCCACCACCGCCGGGTGCGGCTCGTGCTCGGCCAGCAGCGCGAACGCCGCCGCCGACACCTCGGGAGGGCCCGGGATGCGGGTCAGCGACGCGGTGGGGACGGCCATCCGCACCCCGCCCGGCCCCGGCCGGTCGACGGTGACCTCCGGCAGCCCGCCGACGACGTGGCCGACCGCGAGCGCGTCCGGCAGGGCCAGCCCGACCAGCGCGTCGCCCGCGCCGGCCAGCCGGGCCGCCCCGGTCAGCGCGGCGGCCTGACGCCGCCAGCGCGAGCACCGGCAGCAGCCGCAGCCGCTCGGCCGAGATGCGCCCGCCGTCGCCGGCCGCGAACCAGGTGGTCACCCGCGGCCCGACCAGCTCGCCCACCCGCACGCACCGCTCGGCCAGCTCGGCCGCGCGGGCCAGCAGCGCCGCGTTGATGACGGTCGCGGCCTCCCTGTCGAGCAGCCCGAGCCCGCCCACCTGGTGCGACAGCGACACGCGGGCCTCGGGCCTGGTGTCGTGCACCAGCTCGGCCGCGGCCAGCTCGTGGTCGGCGCAGCCGGGCGCGCCGCTCGCGGTCACCGCCAGCGCCGGGATGCCGCGGGCCGCCGCGCACTCGGCCAGCAGCGCGTAGATGTCGAGCGGCGCCAGCTCGACGCCGAACAGGTCGTGCCCGCCGACCACCGCGCCCCGCCGCGCCTGCAGCGACCGCAGCAGCGGCGAGGGGTGGCCGGCGCCGAGCCCGCCGGCGGGCAGCCGCGGTACGATGCGCACCGGCCGCGACCGGCGTGCCGGCCGGGCGGGGTCGAGCTCGGCGGCGACGTCCCAGGTGACGGAGCCGACGCGGGCGCCGGCGGCGAGGCCGCGCAACATGCGGGCGAGCACCCGCTCGCCCGCGTTGGGACCGCTGGCGTGGCGCACCTCCAGCCGCTCGCCGGGGCTCGCGGGGCCGCCGACGGGGGCGCCGACGGGGGCGCCGACGAGGGCGGCGTGCGCGCGCCCGGCGGCCAGCACGATCCCGATCCGCGCGCCCTCCACCTAGCTCCTTCGGCCTCGCAGCAGCCGGTCGAGGCTCACCGCGCCGAGGATGAGCGCACCCTGTACGACCTGCTGATATATCGTATCCCAGCCCAGCAGGTTGAACCCGTTGCCGATCAGCGTGATCAGCAGGACGCCGATCAGCCCGCGCCAGATCGCGCCCTCGCCGCCCATGACGCTGGTGCCGCCGACGACCGCCGCGGCGATCGCCGTCATCTCCATGCCGGTCGCGAGGCTCGCCTGCGCCGACCCGCCGCGGGCGGCCAGGATGAGCCCGCCGAGCGCCGCGCACACGCCGCTGATGGCGAACACCGCCACCTTGATCTGCCCCACCCGGATGCCGGACAGCCGGGCGGCCTCCTCGTTGCCGCCGATGGCGTACACGCGGCGGCCGAACGTGGTGCGGGCCAGCAGGACCCAGCAGACCGCGACCACGGCCAGGAACAGCAGCGACGCCGCCGTCACCCCGCCGAGCACGGTCGGCCAGCTCAGCGCCTGGAAGGCGGTCGCCCGGTCCTCGGCCGGGTAGACGATCGCGCCCGCGGTGAGGATCACCGCGACGCCGCGGTAGATGATGCTGAGCGCCAGCGTCGCGATGAACGAGTGCACCTTGATCCGGACGACCACGATGCCGTTGACCGTGCCGAGCACCGCGCCCGCCAGCACGCCGGCGATCAGGCCCGGGCCGACCCCGGCGGCGTTGGTGACCGCGACGGCGACGATCGCCGACAGGGCCAGCACCGCCGTGATCGACAGGTCGAACGACCCCGAGATGATCACCAGCGTGGCGGCCGTGGCCAGCAGGCCCACGACGGCGGCCTGGTCGAGCAGGTTGACCAGGTTGCCCGTGGTCAGGAACGTCGAGGTGCTGAGCGACAGCACCACCACGATGAGGACCACGCCCAGCACGATCCCCAGGTCGCGCAGCCGGGCCGAGCGGCCGGGCGCGGACTTCGCAACCACCTCAGCGGTCATCGGTTCTCCTCAGCGAGTTCGGTGTCGGGGGTGTCGGCGAAGGCCAGCGCGACGACCTGCTCCGGGGTGGCCCGGCCGCGCGCGAACTCCCCGACCAGGCGGCCGTGCCGCATGACCAGCACCCGGTGCGCGAGGCCCAGCACCTCCTCCACCTCGGAGGAGACCACGAGCACCGCCATGCCCTCGGCGGCCAGCTCGACCAGGAGCTGGTGGATCTGGCCCTTGGCGCCGACGTCCACGCCCCGGGTCGGCTCGTCCACCAGCAGCACCTCGGGCCGGTCCATGAGCCACTTGCCGAACAGCACCTTCTGCTGGTTGCCGCCCGACAGCGTCCAGACCGGGCCGGCCAGGTCGGAGCCGCGCACGTCGAGGTCGCCGAGCATGGCCCCGGCGGCCTCCCGCTCGGCCGCGCCGCGCACGAACCCGGCCCGCTGCCGCGAGCCGAGGCTGGCCAGGGCGACGTTCTCGCGGACCGAGCGGCCGAGCACGAGCCCCTGGTCCTTGCGGGACTCCGGCACCATGGCGAGGCCCGCCCGCATCGCGTGCGCGGGGGAGCCCTTGGGGACGGCCCGGCCGGCCACCTCGACCGTGCCGGCGTCGGGCGCGTCCGCGCCGAAGATCGCCCGCAGCGTCTCCGAGCGGCCGCTGCCCACCAGGCCGGCGAGGCCGACGATCTCGCCCGCGCGGATGTCCAGCGACACGTCCCGCACGGCCGCGCCCCGGCTCAGGCCGCGGGCGCGCAGCAGCACCGGCGCGTCCGCCGCGACCGGCCGCGGCTCGGGGTAGAGCAGCTCGACGGGACGGCCCACCATGTCGCCGACCAGGCTCTGCGGCGTCTGCCCCGCGGCCGGCCCGGTCCTGATGTGCCGGCCGTCGCGCAGCACGGTGACGTCGTCGCAGACCGACAGCACCTCCTCCAGGAAGTGCGAGATGAGCACCACGGCCGCGCCGTCGGCCGCCAGGCGCCTGATGACCTCCAGCAGGCGGTCGGTCTCGTTCCGGGTCAGCAGCGCGGTCGGCTCGTCCATGCCGATGACCGACGCGCCCGAGGCGAGCGCCCGCAGCACCTCGACCTGCTGCTGCGCGGCGATCGGCAGGTCGCGCACCAGCGCGGACGGGTCCAGCTCGAACCCGGTCCGCGCGGTCAGCTCCGCGAACTCCCGCCGGTCGGCGCGCCGGTCGCGCCAGCCGAGCCGGTTGCGCCAGCGGCCCAGGTACACGTTGTCCAGCACGGTCATGGCCGGCACCAGGGCCAGCTCCTGCGAGATCAGCGTGAACCCGTGCCGCAGCGCGTCCCTGGGCGAGCCGACCGCGATCGGCCGCCCGTCCAGCAGGACGCGGCCGGTGTCCGGGGTGACCGCCCCGCACACCGCCTTGAGCAGCGTGGACTTGCCCGCGCCGTTCTCGCCGAGCAGGCCGTGCACCCGCCCGCCGTGCAGGGTGAACGACACGTCCCGCAGCACGGGAACGCCGCCGTAGGACTTGCCGAACCCCTCCAGGTCGATCCTCACCGGCGGCCCCTCCTACTCGTCGTACTCGCCGGTGACGCCGGCCAGCGCCTCCTTGGTGCCCTTGCCCTCGTTCGGCGCGAGCACGGTCTCGCTGTTGGCCTCCTCCACCTGCTGCCCGCGCGCCTTGGCCAGGCCGAGCTCGGCGGCCTTGGCCCCGGCCGTCCTCTCCGGCAGGTAGTAGGTGGCGAACCAGCGCCCGTCCTGGACGGCCTTGACCGCCTGCCGGGAGCCGCCGTTGCCGATGAGCAGCACGCCCTTGCCCTTGACCACGCTCTCCGCGCCGGCGATCGCCTGCGAGCTGCCGATGACGACGTTCACGTCCGGCTGCGCCTGGAGCACGTCCTGCATGGCCTTGCGCCCGCTCTCCTGGGTGTAGCCGCCCTCGACGCGGGAGACCAGCTCGACGCCGCTCGCCGGCTCCAGGGCCTTGACCGCGGCCTCGGTGCGGGCGTTGTCCAGCGGCAGCGACTTCAGGCCCTCCAGGTAGGCGACCTTGCACGGGTCGAGGTTCTTGCTCCGGCAGGCCGCGACGCCCAGCTCGCCGAGCTTCCTGCCGTTGTCGGCGGGCACGTCCACGAGCGTGATCACGCCGGGGACCTGCGAGGCGGCCGTGTCGTACGCGGTCCCGACCGGCGTGAACTCGGCCACGACCGTGATCCCCGCCGCGACCGCCTGCTTGAGCGCCGGCACCACGGCCGCGCCGTCGTTGGCCTGCACGACGAAGACGTCGAAGCGCTTGCTGGTGACCGCGTCCTGGATCTGCTGGACCTGCGTCTGGGCGTCGAAGTTCGGGTCGAAGAACTCGGCGGTGGCGTTGTTCGCCTTGGCGTGCTCCTCGATGCCGGTCCAGGTGGCGACGGCGAACGCGTTGGCCCGGGCGAAGCCGAAGAAGGCGATGCGCTTCTGCGCGCCCGCGTCCTGGGCGGAGCGGGAGGCCGGCGCGGCCCCGGCGCCGGTTCCCGCGGTGGTCTCCGAGCCGGGGGCGACGCACGCGGTGCTGAGCGCGAGGACCGCGGCGGCGGCGCCGGCTGCCATCCCGTGTTTCCTGATGTGCATGGGCTTTCCTGTTTCTCGGTGCGCGGATGGACATCTCGGTGCGCGGTGGACGCTGTGGAGAGCCCGCCGCCTTCCCCCGGGGCGCGGCCTCCTGTCGACGTGCTGGAAACTGTAGGAAGCCCCGCGTGGACCCCATGGGCACCGCGCACAGCCGGGCCGTGCGCCACTGTGCCGCGTGCCGCCCGGCGTGCCCGTGCCCGCACCTCAGATCTTGGGTGCGCCCGCGTGGCCGTTATGGTGGGCATCCTCAACAGTCACGAACGGATGGTCGGTCATGGGTGGCAAGCCGGAACGGCGGGTGGCGGTGTTCGGGGCCGGGTACATCGGTCTGGTGACCGGCGCCTGTTTCGCCGAGCTGGGGCACCGGGTGGTGGTCAGGGACATCGACCCGGAGAAGGTCCGGCTCCTGCGGGCCGGTGACGTGCCGATCTACGAGCCGGGGCTCGGCGACCTGATCGCGCGCAACAAGGAGCGGCTGTCGTTCACGCTGGACCTGGAGGAGGCCCTGGAGGGGGCCGAGGCGGCGTACGTGTGCGTGGACACCCCGCCGTCGGCCTCGGGCGACGCCGACCTGTCGCGGGTGTGGGCGGTGGTGCGCTCGCTGGCGGGCGCCACGCACCTGAAGGCGGTCGTGGTGAAGTCCACCGTCCCGGTCGGCACCGGCTCACGCGTGCGCGCGGTCCTGGACGAGATCGGCCTGGCGCACGTCGGCTACGCCTCCAACCCCGAGTTCACCGCCGAGGGCACCGCGGTGCGCGACTTCCTGCGTCCCGACCGCATCGTGGTCGGCGCGTCGGGCGAGGAGACCGCGCGGTTCGTCGCCGAGCTGCACGAGGGCGTCGACGGGCCGGTCGTGACGATGGACGTGCGCTCGGCCGAGATGGTGAAGCTGGCCTCCAACGCCCTGCTCGCCACCAAGATCAGCTTCATCAACGAGATCGCCACGCTCTGCGAGAAGACCGGCGCGGACGTCACCGAGGTCGCCCACGCCGTCGGCCTCGACCACCGGCTCGGCCCCCACTTCCTGCGGGCCGGCATCGGCTGGGGCGGCTCCTGCTTCCCCAAGGACTCCGAGGCGCTGCGGCAGCTGGCCAGCAACACCGGCTACCACCTGCAGCTGCTGTCCGCCGTCATCGAGGTCAACAACCTGCAGAAGCGGCGGGCCGTCCAGCAGCTCGCCGACGAGCTGGGCACGCTCGCGGGGGCGCGGGTGGCGCTGCTGGGGCTGACGTTCAAGCCGGGCACCGACGACATGCGCGAGGCGCCGAGCACGGTGCTGGCCTCGCGGCTGCTGGCCGAGGGCGCCGAGGTGCGCTGCTGGGACCCGATGGCGCGGCCGGGGCAGGGCGAGCCGTGGGCGTCCACCACCCGGCACGCCACGCCCGAGCTGGCCATGGAGGGCGCCGACGCGGCCATCGTGGTCACCGAGTGGCCGCAGCTCCAGGAGGTCGGCTGGGCCGGCGTCGCGGCGTCGATGCGGCGCCCGGTCCTCTACGACGGCCGCAACCTGCTCGACCCGGCCGCGATGCGCGCTCTCGGGTTCACCTACATGGGGGTCGGCCGGCCGTGACGGCGGCGGCGCGCGCCCCCGCCTCCACCGCCCCCACCCTGGACGGCCGCGTCAGCTGACCGGGCCCCGGTCCACGGTCAGCACGATCTTGCCGATGTGCGCGTGCGCGTCCAGGTAGCGGTGCGCCTCGGCGACCTCGGCCAGCTCGAACGTGCGGTCCACCACCGGCCGGAAGGCCCCTGAGCGCAGCCCGGAGGTCACGAACGCCGCCGCCCGCCGCAGCCGCTCCGGCCGCCGGGTGGTCTCGTGCATCGTGTACGTGCGCACGTTCAGCGCGGGCATGCCGAGCTCGATGCCGGGGTAGGGCGTGGGCTCGCCGCTCAGCGCGCCCACCACCATGAGCGTGCCCTCGTCGGCGACCAGCCGGGCGAGGTCCGTCATGCCGGGGCCGGCCACCGCGTCGAGGACGATCCGCGCGCCCCGCCCGCCGGTCGCGGCCCGCACGCGCTCCGCGATCTCGGCCGCGGTCACGCCGGGGCCGGTCACGATCACCTCGGCCGCGCCCTCCTTGAGCAGCGCCTCGCGCTTGGCGGCGCTGCGGGTCAGGGCGACGGGCAGCGTGCCGATCCGGTCGGCGACGTGCACGGCGGCCAGCCCGACGCTGCTGGAGGCGGCGTTCAGCACCACCGCGTCGCCGGGCCGCAGCCCGCCCACCTCCAGCAGCGCCCCGTAGGCGGTCACGTACGGCATCCACACGGCCGCGCCCGTCACCGCGTCGGTCCCGGCGGGGCGGGGCAGCACCGCGGCGGCGGGCACGATCGCCCGGTCGGCGTAGACGCCGTAGTCGTTCTGCGAGAACGCCGGCACCACGCTCACCGGGTCGCCGGGGCGCAGCCCCGGGACGCCGGGGCCGACGGCCTCGATCTCGCCCGCGGCCTCGGTGCCGAGCCGGGCGGGGAAGCGCCGGACCGGCTCGATGTAGTGGCCGGAGCGGAACAGCGCCTCGGCGCGGTTCACGCCGATCGCGTCCACCCGGAGGCGCACCTCGCCGGGGCCGGGGTCGCCGACCTCGACGTCCGCCAGCCGCAGCACCTCGGGGCCGCCCAGCTCGTCGAACAACACTGTCCTGGTCATCACATGGTCCTCGTTCGCTCGCGCGGTCGGAGGATCACAGGCAAGCACTTAAGTACGATGTCTGTCAAACTTCGATGTCTGTCGTACGATGGGGGCATGTCCCGAACCAAGGCCGATCTCCTGGACGACGACCGGGTCCCGCGCCACCCCGACCTGCGGGAGGTCACCCTGCAGCAGGTGCTCGAAGCGCTCGTGGACCCGGTGCGGCGCAGCATCGTCACCCGGCTCCGCGACGTTCCGGGCGACGTCAGGTGCGGCTCGTTCGACCTGCCCGTCAGCAAGTCGACGGCCACCCACCACTTCCGGGTGCTGCGCGAGGCCGGGCTCATCCGGCAGTACTACGTGGGCACCGCGCGCATGAACGCGCTGCGCCGCGACGAGTTCGACGCCGCCTTCCCCGGGCTGCTCGACGCCGTCGTCGCCGCCGAGCGCGCCGCCGCCGGCGCGGGGGTGTGACCCCGGGGGCCCGCCTCAGCAGGCGGCGGCGCGGTCCTGGAGCAGGGCGCGCTCGCGGGTGTTGCGGGTCAGGGCGGCGGCGCGCTCGAACTCGGCGCGCGCCTCCTCGCGCCGGCCCAGCCTGAACAGCAGGTCGCCGCGGACGCTCGGCAGCAGGTGGTAGCCGCGCAGCGCCGGCTCGCCGGCGATCTGGTCCAGCAGCCCGAGGCCGGCCTGCGGGCCGTAGGCCATCGACAGCGCCACCGCCCGGTTCAGCTCGACCACGGGGGAGCGCAGCAGCTTGGCCAGGTCCTCGTAGAGCGCGGCGATGCGCACCCAGTCGGTGTCGGCGGCGGCCGCGGCGCGGGCGTGGCACGCGGCGATGGCGGCCTGCAGGACGTACGGGCCAGGAGCGCCGCCCGACAGGTGCTCGGCCCGCCGCAGCGCGGCCAGGCCGCGGCCGACGAGCAGCCGGTCCCAGCGGGCGCGGTCCTGCTCCAGCAGCAGGATCGGCTCGCCGGACGGGCCCACCCGGGCCGCCGAGCGGGAGGCGTGCAGCTCCATGAGCGCCACCAGGCCGTGCACCTCGGGCTCGCCCGGCATCAGCCCGGCCAGGACGCGGCCGAGCCGCAGGGCGTCCGCGCACAGAGCGGGCCGCAGCCAGTCGTCGCCGGCCGTGGCCGAGTAGCCCTCGTTGAAGATCAGGTAGATGACCTCCAGGACGGCGGCCAGCCGCCCCGCCAGCTCGCCGCCCCCCGGCACCTCGAAGGGCACGCCCTTGTCGGCCAGGGCCCGCTTGGCGCGGACGACGCGCTGCGCCACCGTGGCCTCCGGCACCAGGAACGCGCGGGCGATCTCCTCGGTGGTGAGGCCGCCGAGCACGCGCAGGGTCAGCGCCACCCGCGCCTCCATCGACAGCGCCGGATGGCAGGCGGTGAACACCAGCCGCAGCAGATCGTCCTCGATCTCGTCGGGCTCGGGCCGCTCCTCGCGGCCCTCGGCCTGCTCCAGGCGGTGGCCGAGCTCGGCGAGGTTGCGCCGCAGGCGCTCGTTCCTGCGGACGAGGTCGATGGCGCGGCGCCTGGCGACCGTCATCAGCCAGGCGCCGGGGTTGCGCGGCACCCCTTCGGCGGGCCACTGCTCCAGGGCGGCGACCAGCGCGTCCTGCGCCAGCTCCTCGGCCAGGCCGACGTCGCGCACCAGCCCGGCGAGGCCGGCGATGAGCCGCGCGGCCTCGATCCGCCACACCGCCTCCACGGCGCGATGGGGGTCGGGGCGGTGCGCGTCCGGGGCCGTCGTCACGGACCCCATCCCACCAGCGGCGCGCGCCGCACCGCAACCGGGTCAGGACCCGATGGGACCCGTCCCGTCCGCGGTGCCGCCGCGGAGGCGGGCCCGCAGGGCCTGCTCGCGTTCCCGCTCCTCCTCGGGCAGGGACGCCTCCGGCACGTCGGAAGGGTCGAAGACGCGCCACACGTGCAGCCCGACGCCTTCGCACCCGGGCGGCGCCGGCACCCGCAGCGCCCACTCGACGGCCTCCTCCCTGGACTTCACCTCGATCAGCCAGAACCCGGCGATCAGCTCCTTGGTCTCGGCGAACGGCCCGTCGATCACGCTCGCCCGGCCGCCGCTGTAGGCGATCTGCGCGCCCTGCGAGCTGGGGTGGAGCCCTTCGGCGGCGAGCAGCACGCCCGCCTTGGCCAGCGCCTCGTTGTAGGCGTGCATGTCGTCGACGACCTGCTGGGGAGGCAGCTCCCCGGCCTCGGTCGCGGCGTTGCCCCGGCCCACGATCATGAACTTCATCGTCTGCTCCTTGGGTTCGGCGTCTCGTCGACGCGTCGAACGGCGAAGGGCCGGTTCGACATCGGGTCCTCGATTGTCGTACACGGGAAGCGAATCTACGCTGTAAAGGCGGCGAATCCGGACGTCTGCCAGGTGGAGCCGGACGGCAGCACCGCGAACGCCTCCAACCCGTCCATCGCCTCCACCCACTCCCTGGCCGTCACCGGCCCCATCGCGAAGGCCGCCGTCGCGTAGGCGTCCACCGTCGTCAGGCGCGGCCCGACGAGCGTGATGGAGGCCAGGCCGGTGGCGGGGGAGCCGGTGCGCGGGTCGCAGATGTGCGGGCCGCGCTCGGCGGTCCCGGACGTGGCCACGGCCAGGTCGCTGCCGGTCACGACGGTCGCCAGCCGGCCGGGCCGCAGCGGGTGGGCGACGCCGACCCGCCAGGGACGGCCGGGCGCCGCCCCGAGCCGGACGTCGCCGCCGCCGTTCACGCTGTGGCAGCGGGCCCCCGACTCGCGCAGCAGCGCCGCCGCGCGGTCGATCGCCCAGCCCTTGACCAGCCCGGACGGGTCGAACCGGCCGAAGGGGAAGACGGTGAAGTAGCCGTCGCTGTCGTGCTCGGCCTGCGCGCACAGCGCCAGCACCTCGGTGACCTCGGCCGGGCAGCCGGCCGGTTCGAGCTCGCCGCGCGCCAGGCGGCTGACCGGGCTGTCCGGGCGGTAGGGGGAGAAGACCGCGTCCACGTGGTGCAGCCACGCGACGACCGGGCCCATGGGGGCGCCGCCGGGGACGTCGAAGGAGAAGACGGTGCCCATGACGTGCTCGACGTGCCTCATCTACAGCCCCGCCCGGTCGATCGCGCTCTGCAGCGAGCGGGTGTAGCCGTCGCTGGTGTACGTGGCCCCGGAGACGGTGTCGATCTGGGCGCTCTGCGCGTCCAGGGCCTCCTGGCGGAGGACGGGCAGGGCCCGGGTGTTGATCTCGATGTCGCGGCGGTTGCCGTCGGGGGCCTGGAGGACCTGGACGTCGGTGATCTTCCCGCCGGAGACGGCGATCTGGACCTGGACCGGGCCCCACCGGGTCTGCGCGGTGTCGCCGGCGACCGTCCCGGCCTTCGTCCCGGCCTTCGTCCCGGCCTTCGTCCCGGCCTTCGTCCCGGCCTTCGTCCCCGACTGGCTGGAGGCCGGGGGCGCGGTGGTCGCGGGGGGCGCCTGGTCGTCGTCGTCCTCGTCACCGGAGTCGTCACCGGAGTCGTCGTCGCCCTCGTCGCCCTCGTCGCCGCGGCCCTGGGCGCTCCCCTGGCCGGGGGCGGCCGGCGCGGCGGTGGCGGCGGGCGCGGACAGCGCGGCCGGGGGCGCGGTGCCCGCCGTCAGGTCGTGCGGCTTGAACGACAGCAGCAGCACCAGGCCGATGGCCGTGACGACCACGGCCAGCAGGAATCTACGCATCTCGGGTCTCTCCCGTCAGAACTCGAACGACTCGTGGTGGATGCGCCGCTTCGGCACCCCGGCGGCCCGCAGCGCGCCGATCGCCTCGCGGGTCATCTCGGGCGGCCCGCACACGTACGCGTCGCAGTGCCGCAGCCCCGGCACGACCTGGTCGAGCACCCCCGGCTCGAACGCCCGGCTCGCGGCGCGCGGCCCGACCGAGTAGTGCAGCTCGGCCCCCCGCGCGGCGGCGATGTGCTCCAGCTCGCGACGGAAGACCAGGTCGTCCTCGCTGCGGGCGCGGTAGAGCAGGACGGGCCGGCCGGGCAGCGACTCGTACAGGGCCCGCAGCGGCGTGATGCCGACGCCGCCGGCGATCAGCACGACGCGCTCGCGGGAGCGGAGCCGGCCGGTGAACGCCCCGTAGGGCCCCTCGGCGAAGACGCGGGTGCCGGGCCGCAGCCGGGCCAGCGCGGCGCTGTGGTCGCCGAGCGCCTTGACCGTGATGCGCAGCCCCTCGTCCGTCGGCGGCGCGGACAGCGAGTACGGGTTCGCCGACCACCACAGCCCGCGCGCCAGGAACCGCCAGCGGAAGAACTGCCCGGCCTCGGCCCGCAGCGCCCCGAGGTCGCGCCCGGTGATGTGGATCGAGACGACGCCGGGAGCCTCGGCGGTCACGGCGGCCACCCGCATCCGGTGCCGCAGCGACAGCCGGACCGGGGCCAGGACCCGGTACCAGACCAGCAGCGCCGCCACCCCCAGGTAGAGGGCGTACCAGGCGGCCCGGGCGAACGGGTCGCCGGCGAACTGCGCGCCGGTGGCGAGCTGGTGCCCGAAGGCCAGCCAGGCAGCCAGATAGGTGTAGAAGTGCAGCAGGTACCAGGTCTCGTAGCGCATGCGGGCGCGCGCCCGGCGGGCGGAGACGGCGGCGATGCCGACCAGCAGCAGCAGCGCCACGGTGGCCTTGAGCACGTCGGGGAACGTCAGGACCATGGTGACGGTCTCGCCGGCCACGTCCTTGCCGTCGGCCAGGGCGTAGCCCCAGATGACGGTGAGCGCGTGCGCGACCGACAGGCCGATGACGTACCGGCCGCCCGTCGCGTGCCAGCGGGTGAGCCGGTCGGTGCCGACGCCGCGCTCCAGCCACGGGACGCGGGCCATCAGCGCGATCAGCACGGCCAGGCCGTAGGCGGCGAGCAGGCCGGTGAGCCGGCCCGCCTCGGTGAGCCAGCCGTCCGCGCCCGCCACGGCCGCGGTGCTGCGCCACCAGAGCAGGACGACCGCGGCGGCGCCCAGGCCGATGAGGCCCAGGGGCAGCGCGCGGCGCCCGGTCGTGAAGGTGGATGTCCCCAAGGGGGAGGTCGCGAAGGTGTGGGTCACGAAGGTCACCGTGCCGGAGGAGTCTCTGCTTTCCCTCTGAACGGCCCCGTCGCGCGGGGATTTCAGAGGATTCTCAGAAGTTGTTCGTATGGTCTGGGGTGTGGGGGTCGAGATGCCGATGCTGCTGCGCCCGGACGGCGCGCCGGTCCGCGTGCTCGTCGTGGACGACGAGCCGGACATCGCCGAGGTGCTGCACGAGGTGCTGCGCCAGGAGGGCTGGGAGGTGCGCGTGGCCGGCGACGGCGCCGCGGCGGTGCGGCTGGCCGCCGAGTTCCGGCCGGACGCGGTGGTGCTGGACGTCATGCTGCCCGACCTCGACGGCCTGGAGATCATGCGGCGGGTCCGGGGACGCCTGCCGGAGGTGTGCGTGCTGTTCCTGACCGCGCGGGACGCGGTGGAGGACCGGGTGGCCGGCATCACGGCGGGCGGCGACGACTACGTGACCAAGCCGTTCAGCCTGGAGGAGGTCCTGGCGCGGCTGCGCGGGCTGCTGCGCCGGGCGGGCATGGCCCGCGCCGAGCCGGACAACCGCCTGGTGGCCGGCGACCTGGCGATGGACGAGGAGGCCCGCGAGGTCACCAGGGGCGGCACGCTGATCGACCTGACGCCGACCGAGTTCGAGCTGCTGCGGCTGCTCATGCGCAACCCGCGCCGGGTGCTGAGCAAGGGGCAGATCCTCGACCACGTCTGGTCCTACGACTTCGGCGGGCAGGCCCACGTGGTGGAGCTGTACATCAGCTACCTGCGCAAGAAGATCGACGCGGGCCGGGAGCCGCTGATCCACACCGTGCGCGGCGTCGGGTACGTGCTGCGGCCATGAGCAGGGCGCTGCGCGCGGTGCTGCCGCGGACGTTGCGCGGGCGGCTGATCGCGGGCCTGCTGGCCCTGCTCGCGCTGGCCTGCGCCGCCGTCGGCGTGGCCACCTCCCTCGGCATGGACCGGTTCCTGCTCGGCCGGGTCGACCAGCAGCTCGCCGTGATCGGCGTGCGCTACCCGGCGAGCCTGGAGCACGGCGAGCGCTACGCCGGGCGCGGCGACTCGCGCGGCCAGTCGCCGGGCACACTGGGCGTGCGGCTGGTGGACGGCCAGGTCACCGACGCGGCCGTGGTCACCTCCGGCGACGACGCGCACCTCACGCTGACCGCCGACGACCGGGCGGTGCTGGCCGCGCTGCCCGCCGACGGCCGGCCGCGCACGGTGGAGCTGTCGCGGCTGGACGACTACCGCGTGGCCGCGGCCCGGGGCCAGGACGGCGACGTGCTGGTGGTCGGGCTGCCGATGCACGAGGCGGAGGAGACGCTGGGCCGGCTCCAGGTGTTCGAGCTGCTGCTGTTCGGCGGGGCGCTGGTGGTGACCGGCATCGCGGGCGCGGTGTGGGTGCGGCTGTCGCTGCGCCCGCTGGAGCGGGTCGCCGCCACCGCCCGCGAGGTGGCGCGGCTGCCGCTGGCCGCCGGGGCGGTGAGCCTGGACCGGCGGGTGCGCGACACCGACCCGCGTACCGAGACGGGCGCGGTGGGGGCCGCGTTCAACCGCATGCTCGGCCACGTCGAGGAGGCGCTGGCCCGGCGGCACGCCGTGGAGCAGCGGCTGCGGGCCTTCGCCGCGGACGCCAGCCACGAGCTGCGCACCCCGCTGGCCGCCATCCGCGGCCACGCGGAGCTGGCGCTGCGCGGCGGCGGGCCGATGCCCGCCCAGACCCGGCACGCGCTGGAACGCATCGACGCCGAGTCCGGCCGGATGAGCGAGCTGGTGGACGACCTGCTGCTGCTGGCCCGGCTGGACGCGGGCCGCCCCCTGGCCACCGGCGAGGTGGACCTGACCCGGCTGGCCCTGGAGGCCACCGGCGACGCGCGGGCGGCCGCGCCGGAGCACCGCTGGCTGCTGGAGCTGCCGGAGGAGCCCGTCACGGTCCGGGGCGACGCCGGGCGGCTGCACCAGGTGGTGGCCAACCTGCTGGCCAACGCCCGTACCCACACCCCCGACGGCACCTCGGTCACGGTCGCGCTGCGCCGCGACGGCGGCGTCGCCGAGCTGTCGGTCGCCGACGACGGGCCCGGCGTCCCGGAGCACCTCCAGGAGGAGATCTTCGAGCGGTTCTCCCGGGTGGACCGGGGCCGGTCGCGGGCCTCCGGCGGGACGGGGCTCGGGCTGGCGATCGTCCGGGCCGTGGTGACCGCGCACGGCGGCGAGATCACCGTGCGCGGCCGCCCCGGCGCGACGGCGTTCGTGGTGCGGCTGCCCGCCGCCGGGCCGGGGGAGTGGGCCGGCCCGCCCGCCTCACCCGGGGTCAGGTGATCTGCATGACGACGGCCTTCGGCTCGGTGAAGAACTCCCGGCTGAACGTGCCGCCCTCCCGGCCGACGCCCGAGTCGCCCGCCCCGCCGAACGGGGCCCGCAGGTCCCGGACGAAGAAGCAGTTCACCCACACCGTGCCGGCCCGCAGCCGGGCCGAGACGCGGTGCGCCCGGGACAGGTTCTCGGTGAACAGCATGGCGTTCAGCCCGTAGCGGGTGCCGTTCATGAGCGCCACGACCTCGTCCTCGGTGTCGAACGGCGTCACCGTCACCACCGGCCCGAAGATCTCCTCCCGCTGGTGGCGGCCGGTCGCGGGCATGCCGGTGACGATCGTCGGCCGCACGAACCAGCCCTCGCCGAGGCCGCCCGCGTGCACGGTGCCGCCCTCGGTCGCGACGCTCTCCACGTAGCCGCGCACCTTGCGGTAGTGGGTCTCGGACGCCAGCGGGCCCAGCTCGGTCGTCTCCAGCTTGGGGTCGCCGAGACGCATCGCCTCCGCCGCGGCGGTGAACCGGGCCAGGAACTCCTCCAGCACCGGGCGCTGGACGTACAGGCGGGACCCGGCCAGGCACACCTGGCCGGCGTTGGTGAAGACGGCCCGCAGGGACCAGCTCACGGCGTTGTCCAGGTCGGCGTCGGCGAAGACCGCGTTGCCGCCCTTGCCGCCCAGCTCCAGGCTGACCGGCACGAGGTTGCGGGCGGCGGCGGCCGAGATGACGCGGCCGGTCGCCGACTCGCCGGTGAACGTGATGCGGTCGACGCCGGGATGAGCGGTCAGGGCCTCCCCGGCGGAGCCGGGGCCGTAGCCGTGCACGACGTTGAGCACGCCGGGCGGCAGGCCCGCCTCCAGCGCCAGCCGGGCCAGCAGCGTCGCGGAGACCGGCGAGTCCTCGGCGGGCTTGAGCACCACCGTGTTGCCCCAGGCCAGCGCGGGCGCGATCTTCCAGGTCTCCAGCATGAGCGGGAAGTTCCACGGCGCGACGGCGGCGGCCACGCCGGCCGGCTCGTACCGGGTGTAGGCGTGGTGGCCCGAGTCCATCGGCAGGGCCTCGGCGGCCGTCAGGCGGGCGTGGTCGGCGAAGAAGCGGAAGTTGTCGGCGGCGCGGGGCACGTCGTTGCCTCGGCTCTGGGCGATCGGTTTGCCCATGTCGCGGGTGTCGGCCAGGGCGAGCCGGTCGGCCTCGGCGAGGACGAGGTCGGCCAGGCGGTGCAGCAGCCGCCCGCGCTCGGCGCGGCCCATGCGCGGCCACGGCCCCTCGTCGAAGGCGCGCCTGGCCGCCGCGACGGCCCGCTCCACCTCGGCGGGGCCGCCGAGCGCGACCTCGGCCCAGGGCTCGCGGGTGTAGGGGTCGACGCTGGGGAAGCTCTCGCCGCTCGCCGACCTCACCTCGGCGCCGTCGATCACGTGCCCGAAGAACTCCATGTCAGCCGCCCTGCGCGAGCTGGTCGCGTTCGGCCAGCGTCTGGTCGCCGGCGGCCCAGTGGGTGCGCGGCACCTCGCGGACGATCACCCGGATGCTCTGCGCCGGCGAGCCGATCGCCCGCTCGACGGCGGCGTGCAGCTCGTGGATCAGCGCCCGGATCGCGGCCGGGTCGCGGCCTTCGGACAGGGACACCTCGACCAGCGGCATCTCACACCTCACCCTTGCCCGGCAGCGGACGGCGGAGCTGCGGCTGCGTGTGGACGCGGCGCGTCGGGCCCTGCCACATGTCGATCGAGCCCGGCTCGGCGGGGTCGAAGTAGCGGGGACGCCAGGCGTCCTCGTCGGTGATGAGGCGTACGCCCCACGAGTACTCGTAGGTGATGCCCTCGGGGCCCTTGAAGTAGACGAAGACGGCCGTGGACTGCGGGTGACGGCCGGGGCCCATCTCGATCTCGACGCCGTTGGCCTCCAGGAAGTGCCAGTTGCGCATGACGTCGTCGAGGGAGTCGACCTGGAAGTTGATGTGGCACAGGCCCGGCTGGCTGCCCTGGAAGACGGCCAGCTTGTGGTGCACCTGGTCGATGCGCATCAGGCAGGCCCAGTCGCCGATCCAGTCCGAGACGCGGGCGTTGAACAGGCCGTTCCAGAAGCGGTAGGCCTCGCGCACGTCGGGCGCGTCCAGGCACAGGTGGCCGAACTCGGTGATGCCCGCCTCGCGGCCGTGCCGGACCGGGGCGGTCAGCGTCACCTGGTCGACGGCGAGGTCGACGCGGTTGCCGAAGGGGTCGTCGAAGGACAGGAAGTCGCGGACCCGGCGCGAGCGCGCCTCCTCGGCGCCGCCCCGCGCGACGCTCACGCCGGCCTTCTCCAGCTCGGTCTCGGCGGCCGCCAGCGCGTCCTCGTCGCGGACGAGGAAGCCGGAGCTGATGACGCCGGACTCGCCCTCGACCAGGGCCAGGCAGTGGTGACGCTGGTCGGCGCGCAGGTAGGCGACGCCGTTCTCGCGGGCGGTCAGCTCCATGCCGACGACGTCCACCGCGAAGCGCACGGCGTTGTCGAGGTCGGCGGCGCCGGAGCGCACGTAGGCGATGTCGGTTAACTCGATCATGACGGCTCCTGGAGGTAGGCCCAGACGCGGGCGAGGAGTTCGGGCTGGGCGGCTCGCCACGCCTCCTGCTCGGCGGGCGAGAGCGGCACGGGCCCGGCGGGACCCGGACCGGCGGGGACGGGACCCGCGAGGGCGGGCCCGACGGTCTTCGGGGCGGCGGCCTCCGGGGCGACCTTCTTCGGGGTGGCGGTCTTCGGGGTGGCGGTCTTCGGGGTGGTGACGCTCCAGGCGGTGGCGTTCATGCGGGCGCTGGCCTCCAGCACCCACATGAGCGCGACGGTCTCGCCGGCGGTCGCGCCGACGGTCACCGCCCCGTTGCCGCGCAGGATCACGGCGGGGGCCGCGCCGAGCCGTTCCGCCAGCGCCCGGCCGCGCTCCCGGTCCCGGACGAGCACCGCGTCGTCGAACACGGGCACCTCGGGGCCGAGGAAGGCCCCCTGCCCGTGCAGCGGCCGGATCGGCACCCCGGCCGCGGCGAGAGCGGTGGCGACGGGCGGCTGCGCCCGGCAGATCGCGCCGGCGCCGGGCCGGGCGCGCGCCAGCTCGACGTGGATCCACGCCTCGCGCGGCGCGCCGGCGGGCAGGTCGTTCGCGTCGAGCGGGATCTCGGCGTACGGGGAGGCCGGGGTGAGGGTCCCGAGGGGCGACGGCGGCGTCATCAGCAGGCGGTCGGGAGCGATCCGCACGGAGACGTGCCCGAACGCGGTCACCAGCCCCGCCCCCGCCAACGCCCGCCCCGCCGCCACCAGCTCCACCACAGCCCGCTCCGCCCCAGCAGGCTCCGTAGCGACCCGCTGCCCCGGCGTGGACGGCATGCCGGGCGCCGCTTCCGCGCGCGCGGTCTCGCCATCCGGCTCCGTGTGCACCGCCGTCACCTCTCCCGCTCGCCCACCAGGCCGCCGCGCCAGCTCCGCACGACTCGGCCCGCCCCGGACAAGGCCGCGCCGCGTTCCCACGGCCCGGCCCGCACAAGTCAGAGCCGCGCACGACCCCAGCCCCTCTCAAGACAGGGAGGACAATACATGTATCTCCATACCTGTTCTAGAGGAAGCGTTCACCCCGTCCCTATGCTGGAGGGCATGTCGCTTCAGCACGCGCTGCTCGGCGTCCTGGAGGCGCGCCCCATGAACGGGTACGAGCTGACCCGCTTCTTCGAGGCCGCCCCGCGCTGGGTGTGGTCGGCGCCGCAGAGCCAGATCTATCCCACGCTGCGCCAGATGGAGCAGGCCGGGCTCATCGAGGGCCAGAAGGAGGTCCGGGGCACCAGGCTGAGCCGCACCGTCTACTCGATCACCGAGCGCGGCCTGGCGGAGCTGCGCACCTGGCTCGCCACCCCGCACCCGCCGCCGCCGGCGCGTGACGCGTTCTTCCTGCAGGCGTTGTTCTTCGACATGATCGAGCCCGACCGGGCGGCGTCGGTGCTGAAGGCGTTCATCGCCGAGCAGGAGCAGCTGGTCGCCGAGTGGCGCGCGCACCGCGAGGCGCTGCTGGCCAAGGAGACCGACCTGATCAAGGAGCGGCTGAAGAGCCGCCCGGCGGCCGAGCACGACCGCATCGCCGCGCTGAAGGCGCACGTCTTCGCCGGGCAGATCGCCGTCGCGACGGCCCGCGCCGAGTGGGCGCGCGAGAGCCTGCGCCTCCTGGAGGCGTGATCCGGGAAGAGCCGGGAAAGCGACGAGCGCGCGTCCCCGGGCGATGGGGACGCGCGCTCGTGCGTGGGGGAGTGGCGTGGGGGAGTGGCTCAGGAGGCGTACTCGGGGTAGCCGTAGCCGACGACCTGCGACTTGGGCCGGACGCGCTCCTCCACCTTGCCGTTGCCGGTGTTGCCCTCGATGGTGGAGATGGTGCCGTTCTGGTTGTCCTTGACGACGAACCCGACGTGGTTGATGTCGTCGAGGTCCTTGCTGCCGCTCCAGGAGAAGAACACCACGGCGCCGGGCTTGGCCAGGGCGCCGAAGCGGTGGTTGGCCTGGAACCACTTGGCGTAGGTGACGGTGTAGGCGTCCCAGCCGACCTGCGGGCGGGCGCCGGTCTTCTCGCCGACCCAGGAGACGAACATGGCGCACCAGGGGGCGTTGAGGTAGGCGGTGGGGGAGCCGCCGTCGCGGGCGATGGTCTCGGCGGCCCGCCGGGAGCCGGCGTACCACTGCTGGTACGGGGTGCCGCCGCCGGCGGCATTCTCGCTGGTGCCGACCTGGGAGCGGGCCAGCGCCAGCACCTGGTCGGCGGTGACGCTGATCTTGGTCTCTTCGTGGGCCCGGGGCGCGGCGTGGTCGGCGGGGCGGGCGTCAGCGGTGCCGGCGGTGCCGGTGGTGGCGGTGGTGGCGCTGGTGGAGGTGGCGAGGTGCTGCCCGGCGGTGGCCGGGGCGCTGTCGGCGTTCGCGGCGGAGTGGGCGCCGAACGCGGCGGCGGCGATGGTCGCGCCGAGCGCGGCGCGGGCGATGTCGATCTTTCGGGCAGCGGTGATGCGGTGCATGGCCATCGAGGGGGTTGCTCCTTGCTTCCATGCCGCTTACCGGGTTAGCTGACGGGTTCGGGCGTGGAAGCTGCCCTACGGCACCGCGGTGCCGACTCACCCCAAAGGACGTGGGTCCCCGGTTCCGCCCGTGGGCGGATTCAGCGGTCACAGGACGATCCTGTGATGTGATCTCTCACTTGATGGTCAGACATAGCCGGACAAACCGGACGTATGCCCTGAGATGCCCCACAAGGTAATACACATGGCAAGGGGATTACAAATCCATAAAAGCCCAGCTAAGCGAGTTGCCCCCGCGCCTCGGCCAGAAGCCCCATCATGGCAAGGGATTCGTCAAGAGGCATGATCGCTGATTCGGTCCTGCCCTCGGCCACCGCGGCGCGCACCTCGCGCAGCTCGCCGGCGTAGCCGTTGTCGGCCGGATCCAGCACGTGCTCCTCCCGCTCCACGCCGGGACCGCTCAGCACGATCCGCTGCGGCGCCCAGAACGGGGCCGGGATCTCCGCCCGCAGCCCGGTGCCCACGACCCGGGCGTCGTTGGGGTAGTCGGCGAGCAGCGAGGTCGCCACGAGGGCGTGCCGGCCCCCCGGGTAGGTCAGCACCCCGGCCGTCTCGGCGTCCACCCCGTTCGAAGCGAGCGAGCCGGTCACGTGCAGCCCGGCGGGCCGGCCGAGCAGGAGCTGGGCCAGCCCGAACGGGTAGATCCCGAGGTCGAGCAGCGCGCCGCCGCCCAGCTCGGGCGCCCACAGCCGGTGCGCGGGGTCGTAGGGCAGCGCGAAGCCGAAGGACGCCTGCACCGAGCGGATCTCGCCGAAGCGCTCGTCGGCGGCGATCAGGCGGATGAGCGGGTTGAACCGCATCCACATCGCCTCCATGAGGAAGACGCCCGCCTCGCGCGCCAGGCGCACCATGGTCGCGGCGTCCTCGACGGTGGCCGCGAGCGGCTTCTCGCACAGCACGGCCTTGCCGTGCGCGATGGCGGCCTCGGCCACCTGGAGGTGCTGGGCGTGCGGCGTGGCGACGTAGACCGCGTCGACGGCCGGGTCGGCGCACAACTGCTCGTAGGAGCCGTGCGCCGACTCCGCGCCCAGCGTCGCGGCCAGCGCCCGCGCCCGCCCGAGGTCGCGGGAGCCGACCGCGGCCACCCGCATGCCGGGCTCGGCCGCGATGGCCGCCCCCACCGTCCGGGCGATGCCGCCGGTCGCCGCTATGCCCCACGCAAAATCTCGCACAAGGCGAGATCGTAGACGGGTCAGGCGACGTTGAACGTGTCGGGGTCCGGTCCGAGGCGCTTGCCCTGGTTGAGGGCCCCGAGAGCGGCCATGTCCTCGGTGTCCAGGATGAAGTCGAACACGTCGATGTTCTCCTTGATCCGCGCCGGGGTGGCGGACTTCGGGATGACCACGTTGCCGAGCTGCAGGTGCCAGCGGAGCACGATCTGAGCCGGCGTCTTGCCGTACTTCTCCGACAGCACCGCGAGCGCCGGGTCGCCCAGCAGGCCCCGGCCCTGCCCGAGCGGGCTCCACGCCTCGGTCAGGATGCCGTTGGCCTCGTGGAAGTCGCGCATCTCGCGCTGCTGCAGGTAGGGGTGCAGCTCGATCTGGTTGATGGACGGCGTGATGTCGGTCTCCTCCATCAGCCGGGTCAGCGTCCGGACGGTGAAGTTGGACACGCCGATCGCCCTGGCCCGGCCGTCGCGGTAGATCTTCTCGAAGGCCCGCCACGCCTGCACGTACGCGTCCTGCCGCGGGACCGGCCAGTGGATGAGGTAGAGGTCGACGTAGTCGAGGCCGAGACGGGACAGGCTCTCGTCGAAGGCCTGCTCGGCGCGGCCGTGGTCGCCGTTCCACAGCTTGGTGGTGACGAACACCTTCTCGCGCGGCAGCCCGCTGTCGCGCACGGCCCGGCCCACGCCCTCCTCGTTGCCGTACGCGGCGGCGGTGTCGATGTGCCGGTAGCCGGCCTCCAGCGCGGTCCGCACGGCCTGCTCGGCCTCGTCGCCGGGTATCTGCCAGACGCCGAACCCGAGCTGCGGGATCTGCACGCCGTCGGTGTTGAGCATGAGCGAGTTCATACCCTCCATTGTTCACGTCGCGTTCCGAGCGGCTTAAGGCGGCAGGGGTAACTTAGCGGGGTCATGAACGGGCCATCACCCCAGGCTGGGAGGGCCCCAACACCCGGTCGGGAGGGCAACGAGTGGTCGGACAGGCGTCGGCCTGGGTGGAGTCCCCGCTCCAGATGCTGTGCGCCGTCGAGGCCCACCACGCCGGGCTCCTCGGGCCCGAGACGGCCGTCGTGCCGCGCGCGGGCCTGCGGCCGCTGAAGGCCACCCGCAAGGAGCTGCGCTCGCTGGGGCTGCCGGACGGGCTGGTGCTGGCCGAGCCGCGCGAGCGCATGCCCCGCCGGGTCCAGGCCGTCGGCGACGCCTTCTCCGGCAAGGTGCAGCTCCGCTGGCTGCTGTCGCGACCCGGCCACATCGTCGTCGTCGACGACGGGCTGGCCACGCTGCGGCTGCTGGAGCTGCTGGCCGCCGGGCCGGCGCGGCCGCTGCTGCGCGCCCGCGCCGAGCCGGCCCCGCTGCGCACCGCGCTCGGCCTGGCCGCCGCGCTGCGGCTGCGCCTGAGCAAGGTGTCGGTCTTCACCGCGCTCACCGTGGACGACCAGCTGGCCGAGGCCGTCCGCGCCGCCGGCGTGCACCTGGTGCGGCACGAGTTCGACTGGCTGCGCGCCCAGCCGCCGAGCGAGCACGGCCCGGCCGAGCGCACGGTCGTGCTCGGCACCTCCCTGGTCCGCAACGGCCTGGTCCACCGCGACCGCTACCTGCGCTGGCTGAGCGACCTCGCCGCCCAGGAGCCGCTCGCCTACTACCCGCACCGCCGCGAGGACCCGCTGGACGTGGCGCTGATCCGGGAGCGGCCCGGCATCACCGTGCACGACCCCGGCGCGCCCGCCGAGCTGACCCTGCGCGGCCTGCACGCCGGCCAGCGCGTGCTCAGCCTCCCCTCGACCGCCATCACCTCGCTGCGGGTCCTGCTCGGCCCGCGCGGCGTCGCCGTCGAGCCCGTGGACGTTCCCGATGACTGGTGGACCAGCAGGGCGGCCCCCGCCCTGCGCTCGCATCTGACTGGAGTGCCCGGTTGAACGTGTTGGCGGTTGCCGACTCCGACTCGTACCTGAAGTGGGCGGCCTGCCTGCTCGACGACCTGCCCGAGGGCGCCGTGACGGACCTCGCCGTGGTCCGCACGCCGATCGCGCCCTCGCCCGAGCAGATCGCGGCCGCGGTCGGCGGCCGGGCGGCCCCGCCGGTGCTGTCGGCCCGGTCGGTGCGCCGGCTGGCCGAGCGCACCCGGCCCGACGTGATCCTCGTGGCCTGCACCGGCCCCGTGGTGGACGTGCTGGTGGCCGAGGTGCTGGACGGGCTCGACCCGCGGCCGGTGTTCGTCAGCGGGCTGCCGGGCATCTCGGTGCCGGCGACGGAGAAGGCGTGGATCTTCCGCAGCGGCTGCGACCTGTTCGTGGTGCACAGCGAGCGGGAGGCGGCCGAGTTCGGTGAGATCGCCGCGCGGCTCGGCGGGGGAGGGGCGGTGGGCCTGGCCCGGCTGCCGTTCCTGCGCGCCGGCGCGCCGGCCGCGGGCGGCGACCGGGTCGTCTTCGCCACCCAGGCCAAGGTGCCGCGCGAGCGCGAGCAGCGCGAGGAGATCCTGCGGGCGCTGGCCGGGCTGGCCGCGCGCCGCCCCGACCTGGACGTGGTCGTCAAGCTGCGCGCCCTGGAGGACGAGCGGCAGACCCACCACGAGCGCCACCACTACCAGCGGCTCTGGCGCGAGATGGGCGAGCCGGGACGGCTGCGCTTCGCCGCCGGCTCCATGCACGAGCACCTGACGCGCGCGGCCGGGTTCGTCACCGTCAGCTCGACGGCGGCGCTGGAGGCGATCGCGCTGGGCGTGCCGTCGCTGGTGCTGAGCGACTTCGGCGTCAGCGCCGAGATGATCAACCTGGTGTTCGAGGGCAGCGGCCTGCTGGGCACGCTCGACGAGCTGGCCGAGGGCGGCTTCCGCACGGCCTCGCCCGCCTGGTGCGCGGCCAACTACTTCCATCCCGCCGAGCGCGGCGACTGGGCCGCGCTGCTGTCCGGGCTGGTGACCGCCCGGCCGCGCAGGCCGGCCGCGTCCCTGCTGGACGGCCCCGAGCACGCGGCGGCCCGGCGGCGGGCCCGGCTGCGGGTCGAGGTGCACCCGTCCATGCTGCGGGCCGGCTACCGGGCCAAGCGGCGGATGCGCCGCTACCTCAGGGCCCTCACCTGAGCAGGGCCCTCACCTGAGCAGGCGCCGGGCCCCCGGCCGTACCTCCCCGGGGGCCCGGCGCCTCATATGGCGGCCCGGATCTTCTTCTTCAGCCGGGACAACGCCGTCGGCCGGGCCAGGAAGCCCAGGGTCTCCAGCCGCTTGCGCTTGAAGTAGCGGGCGTCGAAGGCGATCTCCGCCGGGCGCAGCTCCGGGTACGCCTCGGCCTGCATGCAGTAGCCGACCGCACGCACCAGCGCCTCCAGCTCCACCGGCGGCGGCTCCTCGATCCGCCCGTCCGCCGACAGGCGGGGCAGCAGCGCGTCCACGATGGTGACCGGGACGCGGTTGCTGTTCTCGTAGGGCGCCAGCCGCTCCAGCACCAGGTCCGTCCCGAAGGAGGCGACCGGCAGCCCGAAGTAGCGCCGCGCGGTCACCAGGCCGGTGGAGAAGCAGCCCACGACCAGCTCGGGACGCAGCGCGGCGAAGCACACCTCGGCGGGGACGCTCTCCCCGGCCACCGACAGCCGCACCCCGATCCGCTCGGCAGCGGCCCGCATGAGCTGCGCGTGCCGCCGCCCGGCCGCCGGGTGCGGCTTGAACACGACGTGCCCGTGGCCGCGGGCGGCGAGCGCCCTCAGCATCGCCTCGTGCAGCTCCGCCTCCTCCTCGGCGCTCAGCAGCTCCAGCGCCGACAGGTACTGGCCGAGGATGACGGCCTGGCCGGCCAGCATGTCGGGGGCGGTGGCCGTCACCTCGGCGACGACCGCGAGGAAACGCTCGCCGGGCAGCACCTCGGGCGGCACGCCGTACTCGCTGAGCAGCAGCGGCGTCAGCCCCGGCACCAGGTCCAGGTGCAGCAGGCGGGTGACGCGGCGGTGGATCTCGGCCGGCAGCGGGTCGCGGGTCGGGCCGTAGCTCATCAGCCCGTCGGAGTAGACCGTGATCGGGCAGTCGCGCACCAGCCCCGCGATCGTGCGCGCCGGCGGCACCGCGATCGACTCCAGCACCAGCTCCTCGACCCCGTCGAGCCCTAAGTGGGAGCGGATCAGCCGCTCCATCATCGGCACCTCGATAACCCGCGCCCGCCAGTCCGACGGGTGCAGCGGCGCGATGAGCTCGTTCCACGAGTGCACCGCGTCGAAGCGGGAGCGCAGCACCGCGAAGCCGGGCGTCTCGTCGAGCGGCGCGGCCACCTCGGGGATGGCCGCGTTGTTCGACACCACGAGCACGCGCCGGCCGTCGCCGAACCGGCCGTCGTCGATCGCGGCGGCCAGCGACATCGCCCCGAACAACGTCGAGGCGTAGAAGACCTTCACTTACGTCTCCTCCCGGTCGCGGCGGACCCGGACGTGCGGGCTGGGGGGCAGGTCGGGCAGCAGGGCGCGCAGCCGCGCCTCGCGCTCGGCCGGCATCCGCGCCACGGCGCCGGCCACCAGGTCGAGCGGCAGCGCCCGCACCGCCTGCGCGCCGCGCTCCTCGAAGCGGGCCCGCAGCGGCGGCGTGAACCGGTCGCCGAGCTCCAGGTGGTGGGCCAGCAGGGCGCAGAAGTTGCGCACCGCCTTCGGCATGAACTCCGGCTCCAGATCCTTGAAGACCAGCTCGAAGGCGTCGAAGAAGTGCAGCTGCCGCTCGTCGCCGACCTGGGTGAGCGAGCCCGCCACCTGGCGGCGGTAGAACACCCCCGCCAGCGACACCACGGCAAACGAGGCGGCCTCCCGGTGCAGCCGCCAGATCCACGGCCGGTCCTCGGCCGTGTGCAGCGAGCCGGGGAAGTGCAGCAGGTCGCCCAGCGAACGCCGGTAGACCCCGGCCCAGGCGTAGGGGTAGTCGACCATCGTGCGGACACCGGCCGGCAGGATCGCCTCCCGGGGGTCGAGCACCACGCCCCGCCGCGCCACGGGGGCGCGGTGCACGACCCGTTTGCGGCCCTCGACCTGCACGTGATCGGCGCGTACGAAGTCGCAGCCGAGCCCGTCGATCGCCTCGACCAGGCGGGCCAGGTAGCCGGGGGCGAGCCAGTCGTCGCCGTCCAGGTACGTCACGTACCGGCCGGACGCCGCGGCCAGGCCGGTGTTGCGCGCGTCGGCCAGCCCGGCCGCGGTGGCGTTGCGCACCACGGTCAGGCCGGGCAGCTCGGCGCGGAAGTCGTCGACGATGTCCGGGGTGGCGTCCACGGAGCCGTCGTCGACGACGATGAACTCGAAGTCGTGCCGGGCGTTGCGGCCCAGCGAGGTGAGGGCGTCGGCGATGTACCGCTCACCGTCGCGGATCGGCACGACGACCGACAGGGTGATCAACGGGAGTGCTCCTGGGGGGTGGCGGCGGTCAGACGGTCACCCGGCGCAGGCGGGCCTTCGGGGCCTCCTCGCCGGGGAAGACGCGCTTGACGCCGTCGCCCAGGGCCTGTTCGATGATCCGGATGTCGCGCACCAGGTGCTCCAGCCCGGACGGCTCCAGCGAGGCCGCGTGGTCGGAGCCCCACATGGTGCGGTCGAGCGTGATGTGCCGCTCCACGCACACCGCGCCGAGCGTCACGGCGGCCAGCGAGATCTGCAGCCCGCGCTCGTGGCCGGAGTAGCCGACCGGGACGCCGTAGCGCTCCTTGAGCGTGGTGATCGTGCGCAGGTTCGCCTCCTCCGGCGGCAGCGGGTACGTGGACGTCGCGTGCATCATGATCAGCTTGTCGGTGCCGAGGATCTCCACCGCCGCGTCGATCTCCGACAGCGTCGACATGCCGGTGGACAGGATCACCGGCTTGCCGGTGGCGGCCAGGGCGCGCAGCAGCTCGTGGTCGGCGACGCTGGCCGAGGCCACCTTGTGCACCAGGACGTCCATCTCCTCCAGGAACTCCACGGAGGGCACGTCCCACGGCGAGGCGAACCAGTGCAGGCCGCGCTCGTCGCAGTACTTGGCGATCTGGGCGTACTCGTCGCGGCCGAACTCGGTGCGCTCCTTGTACTCCAGGTACGTCATCTCGCCCCACGGCGTCTGCCGGATCTGGCCCTTCTGCTCCTCGGGCACGCAGATCGCGGGGGTGCGCTTCTGGAACTTGACCGCCTGGCAGCCGGCGTCGGCGGCCACGTCGATGAGCCGGCGGGCGAGGTCGAGGTCGCCGTTGTGGTTGATGCCGATCTCGCCGATGACGTAGACGGGCTCGCCGTCGCCCACCAGCACGTCGCCGATGGCGACCGGGCCGAGCCTGGGGCGGGCCTTGGCCTCGGCGGCGGGCGCCTCCGGCCGGGCGGCCACCACGCGGTCGCACAGCTCGCGCACCGCGCCCGAGCCGCCGGCCCTGGTCAGCACGACGCGGGCGGCGGCGCGCACCCGCGGGTGCGCGTCGGGGGTGGCGACCGGCCAGCCGACCTCGCCCATCGGGCCGAGGTCGTTGACGTCGTTGCCGACGTAGGCCACCCGGGCCGGGTCCAGGCCCTCGATCTGCAGCCAGTCGCGCAGCACCGTGCGCTTGTCGGCCAGGCCCTGCAGCACGGGCACGCCGAGCTTGCGGGCGCGGGCCGCCACCACCGGGTTGTGCTCGGTGGACATGATCAGCACCTTGACGCCGGAGCGCCGCAGCAGCGACACGCCCATCCCGTCGGAGCGGCTGACCAGCACCATCTCCCGGCCGTCGGAGTCGACGTAGGCGCGGTCGTCGGTGTGCACGCCGTCGAAGTCGGTGATGACGGCGTCGACGTCGATCGGCTCCGGCCGGTCGATGAACGGCGCGAGGGCCCGCACCAGCTCCAGGTCCTCGGGGTTGTCCACCTCGACGGCGTGCTGCGGCGGCACCGGCTGGACGGCCGTGCGGCCGAAGAAGCGGTGGCCGTGCTCGCGCAGGCCGGCGGTGCGCATCACGTAGAAGGCGCCGTTCTCGCGGAACTCGGGCTCGCGGTCCTGCCGGCGCTGCCGGACGGCCGGGTCGTGGTTGACGCCGGTGCCCGCCGCGGTCCACAGGAACTCGTGCGTCGGCAGCCCGGACACCACCGAGTCGGCCTCGCCGTCGAGCACCTTGCGCACGGCCTCCGACAGGTCGGCGGAGTCGATGAACGCGCTCGTGCACTGCACGAGCACGACCACCTCGGGGTCCTCGCCGAGCGCGTCGAGAGCGTGCAGGACGGCCGACTCGCTGGAGGCGGTCGCGCCGCTCAGCTCCGCGGGCCGCTCGACCACGAGCGCGCCCGCCTCGCGGGCGGTCCCGGCGATCCCGTCGTGGTCGGTGCTGACCACGACCTGGTCCACGAGCTCGGCGCGCTGGCAGGCGCGCACGGCACGGGTGACCAGCGGCACGCCCCCGACCAGGGCGAGGTTCTTCAGGGGAACGCCCGCCGAACCTCCGCGGGCGGGAACTACGGCCAAGACTCGCAACGGTTTCTCCTCAAAGCATCTGATTGCAACCAGAAGCTAGAGGCCCGGATTGAACGGCCAGCGTCACCATCATTAACTTTCCATGGGGATCCGGTAGAGCAGTTCTGGCCGGCCCACCGCGCCGTAGCGCGGGACGCGGACCGCGACCCCCAGGTCCACCAGGTGTTCGAGGTAGCGGCGGGCGGTCACCCTGGACACCCCGATGGCGTCGGCCACCGCCTGCGCGGCCATGCCGCCGTGCTGTTCGCGCAGCCGGGCGGCGACCGCGTCGAGGGTGTCCCTCGACAGCCCTTTGGGCAGCTCGGAGCTGCCGCGCAGGGTGCCGAGCACGCGGTCCACGTCGCCCTGCCCGACGGCCTCGCCGGCCTCCTCCTTGAACCGGGCGTAACGGGTGAGCTTTTCGAGCAGTGTCGCGTACGTGAACGGCTTGAGAAGGTACTGCGTGACGCCGAGCGACACCGCCGAGCGCACCATGGCGAGGTCTCGGGCCGAGGTGACGGCGATGACGTCGCACATCAGGCCGCCCGCCCGGATCGCCCGCACCACCTCCAGGCCGTGCAGGTCCGGCAGGTGGAGGTCGAGCAGGACGAGGTCCACCGGCCGCCCGCGCAGGAAGCGCAGCGCCTCGCCGCCGGAGCGGGCCACCCCGGCCACCTCGAAGCCGGGCACCCGCTCGACGTAGATGCGGTTGGCCTCGGCGGTGATCTCCTCGTCCTCCACCACGAGCACGGAGATCGGCGCGCCCGGCACGCGGGTCACCGGGCCCGCTCCGGGATCGGCAGCCGGACGGTGAACGCCGAGCCGCGCACCTCCACGCTGCCGCCCAGCCGCCGCACCGCCTGCCCGACCAGCGCCAGGCCGAGGCCGCGGCCGTCGCCCTTGGTGGTCCAGCCCCGGGTGAAGGCGGCGGTGCAGGCGGCCGGGTCGGCGAGCCCCGGCCCGTCGTCGGCCACCCGGATGACGGCCTGGCCGCCGTCGGAGCCGAGCCGCACCTCGACGCGGGTGGCGGCGTCGATGGCGTTGTCGATGAGGTTGCCGACGATGGTGACCAGGTCGCGCGCGTCCAGGCCGAGGTCGTCCAGCTCGCTGTCCTCGCTGATGACCAGCTCGGCGCCGCGCTCGGCGGCCTCGGCGCTCTTGCCCAGCAGCAGCGCCGCGAGCACCGGCTCGCGCACCGCGCCCACCACCCGGTCGGTCAGCTCCTGCGCCGCGCGCAGCTCGGCGGTGCCGAGCGCCACGGCCTCCTCGGTGCGGCCCAGCTCCACCAGGGTGATCACGGTGTGCAGGCGGTTGGCGGCCTCGTGCGCGGCCGAGCGCAGCGACTCGGCGAAGCCGCGCTCGGCGTCGAGCTGGCCGGTCAGCGCCTGCAGCTCGGTGGTGTCGCGCACGGTCACCACCCGGCCGAGCCGGCTGGCGGCGCTGTTGACCGCCAGCACCCGCTCGCCGACCAGGTGCACCCGCTCCTCGTCGGCGGTCAGCACCTCGGCCAGGCCCAGCTCCTGCACGTGCCGGCCCTCGGCGTCGGCGGGCAGGCCGAGCAGCAGCCGGGCGGCGTCGTTGCACAGCGTCAGCGTGCCGTCGGCGCCGACCAGCAGCAGGCCCTCCCGCACGGCGTGCAGGACGGCGTCGTGGTGGGCGTGGATGCGGCCCAGCTCCACCGGGCCGAGGCCGTGCGTCTGGCGGCGCAGCCGGGCGGTCACCAGCCAGGTGCCGGCCGCGCCGAGGCCGAGCGCGAGCGCCACGATGAAGCCGCCCCAGCCGAACTGGCCGCGCAGCATGGCGCTGATCCTGTCCACCGTGATCCCGGCGCTGACCAGGGCGACCACCCGGCCGCCGGCCAGCACGGGGGTGACGGCCCGCTCGGAGGGGCCGAGCGTGCCGGTGTAGGTCTCGGTGAAGGTCTCGCCGCGCAGCGCGGGCGCGGTGTTGCCGAGGAAGCGCCGGCCGATCTCGGCCGGGTGGGGGTGGCTGAGGCGGGTGCCGTCGGGCCGCATGATGGTGATGAAGTCGACGCCGGTGCGGAGCCGCACCCGCTCGGCGTACGGCTGCAGCCGCGCGCTCGGGTCGGGGTCGTCCAGGGCGTCGGCCACGTCGGGGGCGGCCGCCACGCTGACCGCGACGGCCGTCGCGCGGTGGCCGGCGTCGTCGGTGAGCAGCCGGTGCGCCTGCACCAGGGCGAGCAGGGCGCCGCCCGTGGCGGTGACCGCGACCACGAGCAGCTGCAGGACCAGCATCTGGCCGGCCAGGCTCCAGCGCCGCATGTGAAGACACCTTTTCGTGCGTTTGTCGTGAACGTAACTTACGCAATGGTGACCTGGGTCACGCGCGCCGCGCATAGTCGCACAACTGGAACTTCCGTCCGTAGTCGCTGGAGAAACCCCCCATGCGCGATCGCACACGCTACCTGTACCTGGCCGTCATCGCGGCGGTCCTGCTCGGGATCCTGGTCGGCTTCGCCTGGCCGGACGTCGGGCAGGCGCTCAAGCCGCTCGGCACCGGGTTCGTCGCCCTCATCAAGATGGTGATCGGGCCCATCATCTTCTGCACCATCGTGCTCGGCGTCGGCTCGGTGCGGCAGGCCGCCAGGGTCGGCAAGGTCGGCGGCCTGGCGCTCGGCTACTTCCTGGTGATGTCCACGGTCGCGCTGCTCATCGGCCTGCTCGTGGGCAACGTCATCCACCCGGGGGAGGGCCTGCAGCTCACCGACACCGCCCGGCAGGCGGCCGAGGCCGAGGCGGCCAAGGGCGCCGAGAGCGGCACCACCGTCGAGTTCCTGCTCGGCATCATCCCCGACACGGTGGTGTCGTCGCTGACGTCGGGGTCGGTGCTGCAGGCGCTGCTGGTGGCGCTGCTGACCGGCTTCGCGGTGCAGGCCATGGGAGCCAAGGGCGCGCCGATCCTGCGCGGCGTGGAGCACCTGCAGCGGCTCGTCTTCCGCATCCTCGCCATGATCATGTGGGCCGCGCCAGTGGGCGCGTTCGGCGCGATCGCGGCCGTCGTGGGGGCGACCGGCATCGAGGCGCTGAAGAGCCTGGCCATCATCATGACGGCCTTCTACCTCACCTGCGTGCTCTTCGTCGGCCTGGTGCTCGGCCCGATGTTGTGGCTGGTCGCCCGGATCAACCTGTGGTCGCTGCTGCGCTACCTCGGCCGCGAGTTCCTGCTGATCCTGTCCACCTCCTCCTCCGAGAGCGCGCTGCCGCGGCTCATCGCCAAGATGGAGCACCTGGGCGTCAGCCGGACCGTGGCCGGCATCACCGTCCCGACCGGCTACTCCTTCAACCTCGACGGCACCGCCATCTACCTGACGATGGCCACGCTGTTCATCGCCACCGCGACCGGGTCGCCGCTGCAGCTCGGCGAGCAGGTGGGGCTGCTGCTGTTCATGATGGTCGCCTCCAAGGGCGCGGCCGGCGTCACCGGCGCGGGCCTCGCCACCCTCGCCGGAGGGCTGCAGGCGCACCGGCCCGAGCTGGTGGACGGCGTCGGCCTCATCGTCGGCATCGACCGCTTCATGTCCGAGGCGCGGGCGCTGACCAACTTCGCCGGCAACGCCGTGGCGACCGTGCTCGTCGGCACCTGGACCGGCGAGTTCGACCGGGAGCGGGCCGGCGAGGTGCTGTCCGGGCGGGCCCCGTTCGACGAGGCCACGCTGATCGACGAGGACGAGCCCGCAGGCGAGCGCCCCGGACCGGACGGCCCGGACAACGGATCCGGTGAGCGGGAGATGGCCCGCGCCTGACCCCGCCCCGCGCTGGTGCCGGCGGGCCGGCCGGTCCGGGGTCCCCGTGCCCGGCCCGGCCGGTCCGTCACCCGGTGGAGGTGACGCCCGGCAGGCCGACCCAGAGCTGCTGCCTGAAGTCGCGCACGTGCCGGGCCTGGCCGCTGCGGACGTCCACGGCGTAGGCCGCGTGGTCCTGCTTGCCCCCGGCGACGATCAGCACCTCCGACGGGCTCGCCCAGGTGGTGACGGCCGTGAGCCGGCTGCCCCGCGGCAGGCCGCGGATGGGCACCTTGCGCAGGGACCGCCCCGTCTTGACGTCGAGGATGGTCAGGAGGTTCTTCGTGTGCTCGGGGAACCTGGTCGCGGCGACCGTGCGGCCGTCGGGGGCGAGCTCGCTGAACATGATGTGCGGCCCCTTGAACCGCACCGGCTTGCCGCCGCCCGCGAAGGGCCGCAGCCACAGGTCCGTCTTGCGGTAGCGGATCAGCTCGGCGACGTCGCCCCTGATGCTGATCACCTCGTACACGCCCGGGATCGGCGTGGTCCTCCCGCCGATCACGTCGATCATGGTGGCGTCCTGCTTGCTGCCCTCGCGCGGGTCGAAGACCAGGTAGCGGCCGTCGTCGGAGAGCGCCAGCATGGCGCCGACGCCGATCCGGCTCGGCTCGATCCGCACCGGCGCGGCCCTCTCGCCGCCCTTCACCAGGTCGCGCACCACGAACGTGCCCGCGTCGGCCCGGTAGTAGGCGAACAGCCGGCCGTCCCTGCTGATCGCGACGGGCGTCGGACGCTCGTTCGAGCCGTGGAGCAGCGCCTGGGCCACCTTGTACGTCTTGCCGCTCACGGTGACCACCCGCAGCTCCGCGACGTCGCAGTCCGCCTTCTGCGCGGCGTGGTCGTACGCGCAGGGGACGCGGTAGGAGTGGCTGATCACCCCCACCGGGCCGTCGGGCAGGTCGATCACCTCCGCCTGGCGGGCCGGGGAGGCGGGGTGCGCGGCCGTGGGGCGCAGCGCGCTCACCCCGCCGTCCGCCAGCACGGCCGCGGCCGCCGCGACGGCGGCCAGCGTCACGCGTCCCCGCCGCCTGCGCCGGTGCCGGGCGATCGCGGCGTGGGCCAGGCTCACGCCCGGGCGTCCGGCCGGGGCCTGCTCCGCGAGCTCCGCCAGGGCGTCGCGCAACCGGGTCATCTGAGCGCCTCCTCTGCTCGGGCGTCCACCAGCTCGGGCGCGAGCGCGCGCAGTCGCGCCAGCGCGTGGTGGGTCTGGCTCTTGACGGTGCCGACCGAGCAGCCGAGCACGTCGGCGGTCTGCGCCTCGGTGAGGTCCTCCCAGTAGCGCAGCACGATCACGGCGCGCTGCTTCCGGGTCAGCCGGGCCAGCGCGCGCCGCAGCACGACCCGGTCGAGGGCCGCCTCGTCCGGCGAGAAGCCGTGCTCCGGCAGCTCGGCGCTGGGCAGCTCGGGCCGGAGCCGGCGCCTCCACGAGATGTACTGGTTGACCAGCGCCCGGCGCGTGTACGCCTCCGGGTTGCCGTCCCTGGCGAGCTTGTGCCATTGCCCCACCACGTTGGCGAGGACGCTCTGTAACAGGTCCTCGGCCAGGTGGGGATCGCCCGCCAGCAGGTAGGCGGTCCGCATGAGCGCCTGCTGGCGGGCCAGCACGAACTCGCGGAAGCCCTCGTGACGATCCAATGAACTCTCCTCTCGCCCGTTGCCAACGCGGTGCGCGGGGCGAAAGGTTGCAGCCGGCCGGGAAGTCAGGGCTTGCGGGCGATGCCGGCGTAGCCCATGCGGGCCGTCTCCTCGTCCACGATCGTCGGGTGGTCGGGGTCGGAGAACGGCCACACGGCCGGCGCGAGCCCGTTGGCCAGGCCCGGCGGGATCAGCTCGAAGTCGCCGAAGAAGGCCGCGATCTCCTTGCCCGGCCGCGGCGTGAACGGCATGCCCGACTGCCGGTAGAACGCCGCGATGCGCTCGGCCCGCTCGGTCGCCACGTCGTTGCCCATGTGCGAGATCGCGAGGTAGCTGCCCGGCGCGAGCGCGTCGCGGTAGGCGGCCACGAAGCCCTGCGGGTCCTCCTCGTCCGGCATGAAGTGCAGGATGAACATCATGAGCACGGCCACCGGGCGGGAGAAGTCGAGCAGCCCGCGCACCTCGGGGTCGTTGAGGATCTCCTCCGGCCGGCGCGCGTCGCCGTGCACCATGGCGACCCGGTTGGGGTCGGCCAGCAGCGCCCGGCCGTGCGCGGCCACCACCGGGTCGTTGTCCACGTAGACCACGCGGGCCTCGGGGGCGTGCCGGTGGGCGACCTCGTGCACGTTCTCCTGCGTCGGCAGGCCGGAACCGAGGTCGAGGAACTGGGTGACGCCCTGCTCGCACAGGTAGCGCACCATGCGGCCGATGAACGCGCGGTTCTCCCTGGTGCCGTCGCGGACCTCCGGCATGACGCTCAGCACCATGTCGCCGAGGTCGCGGTCGGCCTTGAAGTTGTCCTTGCCGCCCAGGAAGTAGTCGTACATGCGGGCCGCGTTCGGGATGTGGGGGTCTACGCCCTGCGGCGCCTGCTCCGTCATGTCCTAATGATCCACTATCGGCCGGGTGGACATCACTGCACGGCCGGAAGTCTCAGGACGAACCGGGCGCCGCCCGGGAAGTCCTCGACGCAGATCCGGCCGCGGTGCGCCATCGCCACGTCGCGGGCGATGGCCAGGCCGAGGCCGGTGCCGCCGGCGTCGCGGCTGCGGGAGGCGTCCAGGCGGGTGAAACGCTCGAAGATGCGCTCGCGGTCGGCCTCGGCGATCTCCTGGCCGTCGTTCTCCACCGACAGCACCGCCGTCCCGTCCTTGCGCGTCACGCGCACCTGGACGTAGGTCTCGGCGTGCCGCTGGGCGTTGTCGAGCAGGTTGGTCAGCACCCGGGCGAGCTGCAGCCGCACGCCGTCCACCTCGACGCCGTCGGCCAGGTCGGCGCGGACCGGCAGCTTGTCGCTGCGCCGGGCCAGCTCCTGGCGCACCAGCCCGGCCAGGTCCACCCGCTCCTTGGCCGCGTCCACCCGGGAGCCGATCCTGGCCAGCAGCAGCAGGTCGGTGATGATGGCCTCCAGCCGGTCGGTGTCGCGCAGGGCGGAGCGCACCAGCGAGTCCAGGTCGGTGTCGTCCGGGTAGAGCTGGGCGCTCTCCAGCTGGGCGCGCAGCCCGGCGATCGGGGTGCGCAGCTCGTGCGAGGCGTCGGAGGCGAACTGGCGCTGCTGCTCGGCGGAACGTTCCAGCCGGGCCAGGGTGCCGTTGATCGAGCGGGCGAGCTGGGCGACCTCGTCCTCGCCCGGCGGCTGGCTGACGCGGCTGCTCAGGTCGCCGGTGTGCACGGCGTCCAGCTCCTCGCGCATGGTCGCCACCGGCCGCAGCGCCCGCCCGGTGATCAGCCAGGTCGCCCAGCCGGCCAGCGCGACCAGCACCGCGACCTCGGCGAAGACGATGAGTTCGAGCGTGTGGGTGGCCAGCACCTCCGGCGTGCTGCGCCCGGCGTAGACGACCGGCGAGTCGGCGAACACGCTCACCCGCACCGCCGACAGGTGCAGGCACTCGGCCGGCAGGCAGCTCGTGGTGCTGATCACCCGGTTCTCGGTGGTCGGGCGCACGTCGGCGAGCGGCGGCATGTTCCTGGCCGCGTCGCTGGAGGCCAGGAGCTGCCCGTCCGGGCCGACGATCTGGATGAGGTCCACCGACGGGTCGGTCACCGGGATGGCCGCGCCCTGGGGCAGGGTGCCGCCGCGCATCTCGTACGCCACCCGCTCGGCGGTGTCGCGGGTGTCGCCGAACACGCTGGCCTCGACCAGCGTCCTGGACAGGACGACGCCGGCGACGCCCACGGGCACGAGCACGAGGGCCGCCACGATCGTCGCGATGAGGGTCACCCGGCCGCGGAGCGACCTCGCCCACATCGATCGGAACAGCGCCGACATCCCACGACATTACCGACCGTCATCACCGGCACATACCGGGTGCGGGGAAAGATTCCCCCAATGCTCAGCGCTGGATCCAGGCCGCGGTGTCCGGCGGGATCGACCCGTCGGCCGCGAGCGGGCCGCTGGACAGCAGCACCTCGCCCGCGACGGGGGGCAGCACCGGCTCCTCGCCGGTGTTGAGCACCACGACCAGGCCGGGCTCGCGCTCGATGGCGAGGACGTCCTCGGGGGAGTCCAGCCAGGCCAGCGTGCCGCCGCCGAGCGCCGGGTGCCGCTTGCGCAGCCGCAGCGCCGCCCGGTAGAGGTTCAGCGTCGAGTCCGGGTCGTGCTCCTGGGCCTCGGCCGACAGCGCCGTCCACTCCGGCGGGATCGGCAGCCACGGGTCGCGCCAGCCGCAGCCGGGCTCGGCGGTCCACGGGATCGGCACCCGGCAGCCGTCGCGGCTCTCGCCGCGGCGCTTGAAGGCCGGGTCCTGGCGCAGCTCGTCGGGCAGGTCCAGCACCTCGGGCAGGCCCAGCTCCTCGCCGTTGTAGAGGTAGGCCGAGCCGGGCAGCGCCAGCATGAGCAGCGTGGCCGCGCGGGCCCTGGCCAGGCTGCCGTGGCGGGTGACGTGGCGCGGCTTGTCGTGGTTGGACAGCACCCACGTGGTGGGCGCGCCGACCAGCTCGGCCTCGGCGAGCGACTTCTCGATGACCGCGCGGAAGGACTTGGCGTGGAAGTCGGCGAGCATGAACTCGAAGTTGAACGCCTGGTGCAGCTCGTCCGGGCCGATGTAGCGGGCCAGGCGCTCGGGCGAGGAGACCCACGCCTCGGCCACGGCCATCCGGCCGCCGGGGTAGGAGTCGAGGATGGGCCGCCACTCGCGGTAGATGTCGTGCACGCCGTCCTGGTCGAAGTAGGGCACCTGCTCGTCGCCGAGCATCTCGGCCTGCGGGCCCTCCTTGGCGCCGACGTCCGGCAGGCCCGCGGCCTTGACCATGCCGTGCGCGACGTCCACGCGGAAGCCGTCCACGCCGCGGTCCAGCCAGAAGCGCAGGATGTCGCGGAACTCGGCGCGCACCTCGGGGTTGTCCCAGTTGAGGTCGGGCTGCTCGGGCGCGAACAGGTGCAGGTACCACTGGCCGCCCTCGACCTGGGTCCAGGCCGGGCCGCCGAAGATGGACTCCCAGTCGTTGGGCGCGTCGCGGAAGACGTAACGGTCGCGCAGCCCCGCGCGGAACCAGGGGTGCTGGTCGGAGGAGTGGTTCGGCACCAGGTCCACGATCACCCGCACGCCCTTGCCGTGGGCCTCGGCGACGAGCGCGTCGAAGTCGGCGAGGGTGCCGAAGCGCGGGTCCACGTCGCGGTAGTCGGCCACGTCGTAGCCGCCGTCGGCGAGGGGCGAGGTGTAGAAGGGGCTCAGCCAGACGGCGTCCACGCCGAGGCCGGCCAGGTAGTCCAGGCGCTCGCGCACGCCCTTCAGGTCGCCGGTGCCGTCGCCGTCGGCGTCGGCGAAGCTCCGCGGGTACACCTGATACACGACGGCGTCCCGCCACCAGTCGTCGTTGCCGAGCAGCATGATCGTCCTTCCCCGGGGACCCGAGTGGTCGGGTGATGTTCTGGTGAAGGATGTCGCGATCGCCCGTCCCGGTCAAGCGCAACTTTCCGCAAGTTGCAGAAGCCACATAGGCGTTTGGTAACGCTCTTTCGCAAGTTCTTCCAATTCTTGCAAAGAGCCGCTAACGTCCCGGAAACGTTCGGGCTTTCCTCCGCGGCGGCGCGCGTCTCGCGCGCCGCTGCTTCTGTGTGACCTCAGGAGGTCTCATGCGCAAGCGTGCTCTGGGTGTGGCCGCACTCGCGACCCTCGCCTTCGCCGCGACGGCCTGCGGCGGCGGCGCCGAGCCGGCCGCCCCGGCGGCGTCCGGCACCTCCGCCCCCGCCTCGGCGGCCGCGGGCGGCGGCACGCTCGTCATCTGGGCCGACCCCAGCCGGGTGCAGCCGCTCAAGCCCTTCGCCGACGCCTTCGGCAAGGAGAACGGCGTGACGGTCGAGGTGAAGGAGATCAGCAAGGACAACCAGACGACCTTCCTGACCGCCTCGCAGCAGGGCAGCGGCCCGGACATCATGATCGGCGCGCACGACTGGATCGGCAACCTCGTGCAGAACGGCGCCATCGACCCGGTCACCCTGACCGAGGAGCAGAAGGCCGCCTTCTCCGCCAAGGCCATGCAGGCCGTCACCTTCGACGGCCAGGTCTACGGCGCGCCGTACGCGATGGAGAACATCGCCCTGATCCGCAACACCGAGCTCGCCCCCGACGCCCCCGCCACCATCGAGGACATGATCGCCAAGGGCAAGGAGCTCAAGAAGGCCGGCAAGGTCAAGGAGGTGCTCTGCCTGCCGGTCGGCCAGAAGGGCGACGCCTTCCACGTCTACCCGATCTTCGCCTCGGCCGGCGGCGCGCTGTTCGGCGCCACCGCCACCGGCGATCCCGACCCGAAGAAGGTGCTGCTCGGCGCCCCGGACTCGGTCAAGGCGTTCGAGAAGCTCAAGGACCTCGGCGAGAAGGGCGACGGCGCGCTGCGCACGTCCATCACGAACGAGAACTACATCGTCAACTTCGCCGGCGGCAAGTGCGCCTACCTCGTCTCCGGCCCGTGGGCGATGGCCGACGTCAAGAAGGCCGGCCTGTCCTACGACATCAGCGCCGTCCCGTCGTTCAAGGACGGCAAGCCCGCCACCCCGTTCGTCGGCGTCCAGACCTTCTTCGTCGCCTCCAAGGGCAAGAGCAAGGCTCTGGCCCAGGAGTTCGTCGCCAACTACGTGACCAACGTCGACGTCGCCATGGCCCTGTACAAGGCCGACCCGCGGCCCCCGGCGCTGACCGCCGCGCTCCAGCAGGTCCAGGCCGAGGACCCGGACGCCGCCAAGTTCATGGACGCCGGCAAGGACGGCACGCCCATGCCCGCCATCCCCGAGATGGCCGCCATCTGGGAGCCGTTCGGCATCGCCGAGAACGCCGCGGTCAAGGGCGGCGACCCGGCCGAGGCCGCAGCGGCGGCGCAGAAGGCCATCGACGGCGCGCTCAAGAACAACTGACGCCGTGGCTGTGGACGTGCGCGAGGCCGCGCGGGCGGAGAGCACCCCGCCCGCCCGGCCCCGCCGGGAGATCACCACGGCGTTCGTCGTGAGCAGGATCGCGGTGCTCGCCGTGACCGCCGCGATCCTGCTGTACGCCGTGCCGCCGCTCGCCGCCGCGGGCTCATGGGCCGCGCTCACGCTGCTGTGCGCCGCCGCCGCGGCCGTCGCCTTCCTGTACCTGACCCGTCGCTTCGTGCCGGCCAAGTACCTCGTCCCCGGCACGATCTTCCTGCTGGCCTTCCAGGTCTTCCCCGTCGTGTACACGGCGACCACCGCGTTCACCAACTTCGGCGACGGGCACCGCGGCACCAAGGCCGAGGCGGTCACCGCCATCGAGACCGGCTCGGTCCGCCAGGCGCCCGGCTCGCCCGAGTACGCGCTGACCCCCGCCCTGCGCGGCGACGAGCTGGTGTTCCTGCTGGTGGACCCGAAGACCAAGCAGGTCTCCCTCGGCGACCCCGCGGGCCTGACCCCGCTGGCCGGGGCCGAGCTGGGCCTGACCGGCAAGGTCGTCTCCGCGCCCGGCCTGACCGTGCTCAAGGGGCCCGAGGCCGCCGCCCGCGCCCAGGACATCTCGGCCTTCGCGGTGCCCACCCCCGGCGGGCTGATCAAGGCCAACGGCCTCAGCCGCGCCGTCGAGGGCCGCGCCGCGCTCGCCTACGACGCCTCCTGCGACTGCGTGCGCGGCCCGGACGGCACCTGGACCGCCGACGAGGAGCAGGGCTACTTCGTCAACGCCCGCGGCGAGCACCTGGCGCAGGGCTGGCAGGTCAACGTCGGCCTCGCCAACTTCGCCCGCGCGCTGACCGACCCCACCATCTCCGGCTACTTCCTCGGCGTGCTCGGCTGGAACGTCGTCTTCGCGCTGGCCTCGGTGCTCGGCACGTTCGCGCTCGGCATGGGGGTGGCGCTGGCGCTGCACCATCCGCGCATGCGCGGCACCCGGTTCTACCGGATCGCGCTGATCCTGCCGTACGCGATGCCGGCCTTCGCCATGCTGCTGGTCTGGCGCGACCTGTTCAACCGCGACTTCGGCCTGGTCAACCAGCTCCTCGGCACGCACGTGGACTGGCTCGGCGAGCCCGGCACCGCCCGGCTCGGGGTGATCCTGGTCAACCTGTGGCTCGGCTTTCCCTACATGTTCCTGGTCACCACCGGCGCGCTGCAGGCCATCCCGCGCGAGCTGACCGAGGCCGCCGCCATCGACGGCGCGACCCCGTGGCGGGCCTTCCGCCGGGTCACGCTGCCGCTGCTGCTGGTCGCGCTGACGCCGCTGCTGATCTCGTCGTTCGCGTTCAACTTCAACAACTTCAACGCCATCGCGCTCACCACCGAGGGCGGGCCGTTCCCGGCCGCGAGCCCGCAGGTCGGCGCCACCGACCTGCTCATCACCTACACCTTCCGGCTGGCCTTCGGCGCGGGCGGGGCGCAGTTCGGGTTCGCGGCGGCGATCTCGGTGTTCATCTTCGCCATCGTGGCGCTCATCTCGGCGGTCGCCTTCCGCCGCACCCGCAGGCAGGAGGAGGTCTACGCGTGAAGCTCGCCCTCAGGCACGGGTTCGTGCTCGCCGTCTGCGCGTTCGCGCTGTTCCCCATCGTGTTCGTGGTGTCGGCCGCGATCAACCCGCGCGGCACGCTCGCCTCCACCGAGCTGCTGCCGACCGGGGCGAGCCTGGCCAACTTCGCGAACCTGTTCGGCTCGGACACCTATCCGTTCGCGCGCTGGTTCTTCAACTCGGTGTTCATCGCGCTGGTCTCGTCGTTCGCGAGCCTGCTGCTGTCGATGCTGGCCGCCTACGCCTTCAGCCGCATGCGCTTCGCCGGCCGCCGGGCCGGGCTGCTCGCGCTGCTGCTCATCCAGATGTTCCCGCAGTTCCTCGCCATCGTGACGATCTTCATGATCTTCACGGAGGTGACCGAGCTGTACCCGGCGTTCGGCTTCAACACCGTGTGGGGCCTGCTGCTGCTCTACCTGGGCGGCGCGCTCGGCGTGAACACCTGGCTCATGAAGGGCTTCCTCGACACCGTGCCGAAGGAGCTCGACGAGGCCGCCACCGTGGACGGCGCCACGCACGCGCAGATCTTCTGGCGGGTCATCATGCCGCTGGTCACGCCGATCCTCGCGGTGACCGCGCTGCTCGCCTTCATCGGCACCATGAGCGAGTTCCTCATGGCCAACGTGTTCCTGCGCGACCCCGGCAGCAAGACGCTCGCGGTCGGCATGTACGGCATGATCGCCGGTGACCACCGCAACGCCAACTTCGGCATGTTCGCCGCGGGCACGCTGCTTACCGCCATTCCCACCGTGGGTGTGTTCCTCTGGTTGCAGAAGTACATCGTCTCCGGGCTGACCGCCGGGGCTGTCAAGGGATAGGTGGAATTGCGCTACCTCGGGGAGCCGCATCACGACGGCTCGGCACTGTACGTCCCCGACCAGGAGCCCGCCCTCGGCGCGCGGGTGACGCTCTGGCTGCGCGCACCGCTCGCCGCCGGCGTCACCGGCGTGACCGTGCGCGCGGTGCACGACGGCGAGCCCCGCTACGCCGAGGCGGCGCCCGCCCCGAGGGACGTCCCCGGGGTGGGCGGCCCGGACGTCTGGTGGCGGGCCGAGATCACCGCCGTCAACCCGGTCACCCCGTACCGCTTCCTGCTGGCCACCCGGCGTGGCCAGCGGTGGCTGAGCGCCGCCGGGCTGGCCCGGCACGACGTGACCGACGCCACCGACTTCCGGCTGGTCTGCCACACGCCGCCGCCGGCCTGGCTGCGCGACGCGATCGTCTACCAGATCTTCCCCGACCGCTTCGAGCGCTCCCGACCGATGCGCGACGTGCCGGACTGGGCGCTGCCCCGCGACTGGGACGCCGACCCCGTCATCCCCGACGGGCCCGGCGCCTCCCGCCAGTTCTACGGCGGCGACCTCGACGGCGTCGTGCGGCGGCTGGACCACGTCCAGAGCCTCGGCGCCGACACCGTCTACCTGACGCCGTTCTTCCCCGCCCGCTCCAACCACCGCTACGACGCCGCCAGCTTCGCCCGCGTGGACCCGCTGCTCGGCGGCGACGCGGCCCTGCGCCGCCTGTCGGACGCGCTGCACGCGCGCGGCATGCGCCTGCTCGGCGACATCACCACCAACCACTGCGGCGACACCCACGAGTGGTTCGTCCGGGCCGTCTCCGACGTCGCCGCCCCCGAGCGCGAGATGTTCTACTTCGACCGCGACACCGGCGACTACGACTCCTGGTGGGGCGTCAAGACGCTGCCGAAGCTCAACTGGGGCAGCCCCCGCGTCCGCGAGGGCATGCGCGAGGTCCTGACCCGCTGGCTCGGCCCGCTCGACGGCTGGCGCGTGGACGTCGCCAACATGACCGGCCGCCGGGGCGCCGACGACCACGCCCACGCCGCGGCCGCGTACCTGCGGGCCGCGCTCGGCCCGGAGGCCGCCCTCATCGCCGAGCACAACCACGACGCGAGCGGCGACCTCGACCGCGACGGCTGGCACGGCACCATGAACTACGGCGGCTTCACCCGCCCCGTCTGGGCCTGGCTGCGCGGCCCCGGCCTGGACCTGGAGCACTTCCTCGGCGTGCCGGGCGGGGTCCCCGAGCGCGACGGGCCCGCCACCCTCGCCACCTTCCGCGCCTTCGCCGCCGCCATGTCGTGGCGCTCGCTCGTGCACTCCTGGCAGCTCCTCGACTCCCACGACTCGCCGCGCATCCGCACGGTCACCGGCTCGCGCGAGCGCCACCTGCTCGCCCTCGGCCTGCAGGCCACGCTGCCCGGCACGCCCATGGTCTTCGCCGGCAGCGAGTTCGGCCTGACCGGCGTCAACGGCGAGCACTCGCGCACCCCCATGCCCTGGAACCGGCCGGCCGACCAGGACGCGGCCACCCTCGCCGGCTACCGCGACCTGCTCGGCCTGCGCCGCGCCGAGCCCACGCTGCGTCACGGCGGGCTGCGCTGGCTGCACGCCGACGCCGACTGCCTGGTCCTCGCCCGCGAGAGCGAGCGGGAGACGCTGGTCGTGGCCGCCCGCCGGGCCCCCGGCGCGCCCCTTCCGGTGGGCGTGCGCATGCAAGGCGTGTACGACGCGGCCGACGGCGACGAGATCTCCGGCGACGGACCATCACTCTCCGTATGGCGCGTCACGCACTGAAGACGCTACTGTGACCTGTGTCACTTTACGTTTCAACTAGATAGTGGTGTGCCCCGATGAGGTTGCTGTCCGTAGCCGTCATGGCCTCGCTCCTGCCCACTGTCCCCGCCGCTGTCCCCGCCGCCGCGGCCTCGGCCCATGCGGGCACCACCTACTACGTCGACTCCAGATCCGGCGACGACTCGGCCACGGGCACCAGCGCCCGCACCCCGTGGAAGTCGCTCGACGCCGTCAACGCCGCCGACCTCAAGCCCGGCGACACCGTCGCCGTCAAGCGCGGCAGCTCCTTCACCGGCTCGCTCACCCTCGCCGCCAAGGGCACCCCGGCCCGGCCCATCACCGTCACCGCCTACGGCAAGGGCCCGCTGGCGAAGATCACCGGCACGGACGAGGACTGCGTGGTCGTCAGCGGCGACCACTGGCGGATCGGCGGCCTGCGCGCCTCCGGCTGCCGCTGGGCCGGCTTCCGGGTCGAGGGCCGCGGCAACCAGCTCTCCGGCGTGCAGGCCGACCGCAACATCGCCGGCGTGCAGGTCATCGGCTCCCGCAACATCGTCCGCGACAGCGTCCTGACCGGCAACGACCGCATGAGCGTCAACGACGTGGGCGGCGACAACGACTCCGGCGCCTTCGGCGTGCTGCTCAACGGCGACGACAACGTGGTCGCCGGCAACACCATCACCGGCAGCTTCGCGAGGAGCGCCGACTACGGCGCGGACGGCGCCGCCGTCGAGGTCTTCAACGGCGACCGCAACCTGATCGTCCGCAACGTCTCCAGGGACAACGAGACCTTCACCGAGCTAGGCGCCGAGAAGGGCAGGACCGCCGCCGGCAACGTCTTCGCCTTCAACGTCGTCACCTCCTCCCGCTCCCGCGGCTCCTTCCTCATCACCCGCGGCCCCCGCCACGTCGTCGGCCCCGTCATGGGCACCGTCGCCGTGCACAACTCGGTCTACCTGCCCGCCCGCGACACCGTCGGCTGGTCCTGCCACGACGGCTGCTCGCCCGCGATACTCAAGCTGCGCAACAACGTGATCGTGGTCGGCGGCGAGGCCGGCTGGGAGGACGGCCAGGGCGCCGACGACGACGCCAACGTCTACCGGGGGCGGATCAGGTTCAAGCTGGGGCCGAAGTCCGTGGTGGCCGACCCCAAATTCGTCTCCCGCGCCGACCTGCGGCTGCGGCCCGGCTCGCCGGCCCTCGGCCGGGGCGTGCCGCTGGGCGGCGCCTGGTTCGGCGGCGGCCGGGCCCGGCCCAAGGACGTGCAGGGCCGCGAGCTCGACGGCACGCCGGACGCGGGCGCCTACCAGAGCGGCCGCTAGCATGAGCGGGTGGCAGGTCCAGATCATCGCACGCCGCTGCTGCGGCGGCTCGCCGAGTCCGAGAGCCCGCGCCGCTACTGGCACACCGCCGACGACACCGGGCGGGTGTGGCTGTTCGAGAGCGTCGAGGGCGACGGCGAGCACTGGGCGATCCGGCAGGTCGAGGTCGGCGCCGACCGCGCCGCCCGCCGCTACTGGTGGGCCCATCCGCAGGACCAGGACGGCTTCCTGACCGACCAGCCGCTGGAGATCTGGGACCTCGCCGAGATCAACGGGGCCGCCTTCGAGTCCGTCTGGGAGGCGGCCGGCTGATCAGCCCCGGGCCGCGGGGCGGGCGCCGGCCGCGCCGCCCTCCAGCCCGCGCACGATGAGCTCGACCGCGGTCGCCAGCCTGCGCCCGGTCTCCTCGGGGTCGTCGGGCAGGTGACCCTGCAGCTCGGCGAGGATGATCCCCGAGACGAACGCGTGCAGCACGTCGCTGGTGCGGCGCAGCTCCTCCTCCGGCACCCCGGCCAGCCGCAGCACGCGTTCGAGCACCTGCCACAGCGACAGCCGCCGGTCGGCGATGATCCGCGGGTGGTTGTGGACGTGGATCCACAGCGCGGGGTGCAGCCGCGCGTGCCGGTGGTAGGCCAGCGCGAGGGCGCGGAGCTGCTCCTGCCAGGGCGTGCCGTCGTCCGGCGGCAGGCTCATCCGGGACGCCGCCGTGGCGCAAATGAGCTCCAGCAGCGCGTCCTTGCTCGCCACGTGGTGGTAGAGCGACATCGGGTTGACGTCGAGCTCGGCGGCCAGCTTGCGCATGGACAGGCCCTCGACGCCGCCCTCGTCCACCAGCCGCAGCGCCGCGGCGCAGATCTCGTCGATGCTCAGCGGGGTGCCCCGGCGCGCGCTCACTGCCATACGCCGTATGGTAGCGTGAGCCATACAGTGTATGGCTACGTTTCGGGAGCTCTCATGGCTCGGATGATCCCCGCCCCGCAGGGCCTGCCCCTCCTGGGCAACACGCTGCAGATCCCCTCGCACGCCCCCATGGAGCACTTCGTCGAGGTGGCCGGCCGCTACCAGGAGGAGGGCATCTTCCGGCTGGAGGTCGCCGGCCGCACGATCGTGCTGGTCTTCGACCCCGACCTGGTGGCCGAGGTGTGCGACGAGAGCAGGTTCGTCAAGCGCATCAGGCCGCCGCTGTCGATCGTGCGCGACTTCGGCGGCGACGGGTTGTTCACCGCCGAGCAGGACGAGCCGGTCTGGGGCCAGGCCCACCGCATCCTCATGCCGGCCTTCAGCCAGCGCTCGATGAAGGGGTACTACCCGCAGTTCCTGGAGGTGGCCGAGCAGCTCGTCGCCTCGTGGGCGGCGCGCCAGGGCCAGGACCTGCCGGTCGCCGACGACATGACCCGGCTCACGCTCGACACGATCTCGCTGACCGGGTTCGGCCACCGGTTCGACTCCTTCTCCTCGCCCGAGCTGCACCCGTTCCTGCAGGCCATGGGCGGCGCGCTCACCGAGGCCATGCTGCGCAACCAGCAGCTCCCCTTCGTCACCCGGCTCAAGCGCGGCCACGAGGAGAGCTACCGGCGCGACATCGCCACCATGCAGGCCCTGGTCGACGACGTCATCAAGGCGCGCAGGGCCGAGGGCGGCGGCGGGGCCGCCAAGGACCTGCTCGGGCTCATGCTGGAGGCCGCCGACCCGCGGAGCGGCGCCCGGCTGCCGGACGAGAACATCCGCAACCAGGTGCTCACCTTCCTCATCGCCGGCCACGAGACCACCAGCGGCCTGCTCTCCTTCGCGCTGTACAACCTGCTGCGCGAGCCTCACACGCTGGCCCGCGCCTACGAGGAGGTGGACCGGCTGCTGCCCGGCGACGAGCCGCCCACCTACGAGACGGTCATGAAGCTGGACGTGGTGCCGCGCATCCTGGAGGAGACGCTGCGCATCTGGTCGCCGATCCCCGCCTTCAGCGTGAGCGCGATCGAGGACACCGAGATCGGCGGCTACCCGATCCCGCGCGGCCAGGGCGTCGGCGTGCTGCTGCCCATGCTGCACCGCCACCCCAAGGCGTGGGAGCGGCCGGAGGAGTTCGACATCGACCGCTGGCTGCCCGAGCAGCGCAAGGCCCACCACCCGGCCGCGTACAAGCCGTTCGGCAACGGCGAGCGGGCCTGCATCGGCCGCCAGTTCGCGCTCACCGAGGCGCGGCTGGCCCTGGCGATGATCCTGCGCCGCTTCGCGCTGTCCGACCCGTCGGCGTACCGGATGAAGATCAAGCAGACGCTCACCCTCAAGCCGGACGGGTTCACGCTGCGGGCGCGCGAGCGGCGCGCCCACGAGCGGGCCGTCCCGGCGGCCCCCCAGGCCGCCGCCGCCCCCGAGCAGCCGCGGCAGGACGTGGCCGTGGCCGGGGTGCCGCTCACCGTCGCCTACGGCTCCAACCTCGGCACCAGCGCCGACCTCGCCGAACGGCTGGCCGAGCGGGCCGGGCGGGCCGGGTTCGCCACCACGCTGACCACGCTGGACGAGCTGGACCCGCCGCGCGAGGGCCTGCTCGTCGTGGTCGCCTCCTCCTACAACGGCAAGGCCCCCGACAACGCCCAGCGCTTCGACGCCCTCGACACGCTGCCCGACCTGTCCGGGGTGCGGCTCGCGGTGCTCGGCTGCGGCAACACGCAGTGGCCGACCTACCAGGAGTTCCCGCGGCGCGCGTACGAGAAGCTGACCGCCGCGGGGGCGGTGCCACTCGTCGAGCGGGGCGAGGCCGACACCGACGGCGACTTCGACGGCGACGTCTCGGCGTGGACCGCCCGGCTGTGGGCGGCGCTGGCCGAGGAGTACGGCGCGGGCGCCGGCGCGAGCGGCCCCCGCTACAGCATGGAGGTGCTGAGCGAGGCCGAGGTGCGGCCGTCGGTCGTCTCCGGGCGCGCCGTCCCGCTGACCGTCGTCTCCAACGAGGAGCTGACCGGCGACCCCGCCGGGCTCTGGGACTTCTCCGCCGAGGCCCCGCGGCCCGGCGTGCGCTCCATCGTGGCCCGGCTGCCGGAAGGCGTCACCTACGAGGCCGGCGACCACCTCGCCGTCTTCGCCAAGAACGACCCCGAGCTGGTCGAATGGGCGCTGCGCTGCCTGCGCGTCCCGCGCGACCAGGTGGTCCGGCTGCGCGCCGAGGGGGCCACCCACCTGCCGGTGGACACGCCGGTGACGGCCGGGCTGCTGCTGGCCGAGTTCGCCGAGCTGCAGGAGGTCGCCACCCGGGCCGACCTGGAGGCGCTGAGCGCGCACACCGGCTGCCCGTGGACCCGCCGCCAGCTCGCCGAGCTGAGCGCGAACTACGCCGAGGAGATCCTCGCCAAGCGGGTCTCCCCGCTGGCGCTGCTCGACCGCTTCCCGGCGATCGAGCTGCCGCTGCCGGTGTTCCTGGAGCTGGCCGGGCCGATCCGGCCGCGCTACTACTCCGTCTCCTCCTCGCCGCTGGCCGACCCGTCGCTGGTGCGGCTGACGGTCGGGCTGGTCGAGGGCCCGGCCTGGTCGGGCACGGCCTGGTCGGGGACGGGCACCTACCACGGGATGTGCTCGGCGTACCTGGCCGGGCTGGCGGAGGGCGAGGTCTTCTACGGGTACGTGCGGGTGCCCGCGCCCCCGTTCCGGCTGCCCGCCGACCCGGCCACGCCGGTGATCCTGGTCGGGCCCGGCACCGGGTTCGCGCCGCTGCGCGGCTTCCTGGAGGAGCGGGCGCTGGCCGCGGCCCCCGGGCGGGCGGTGGTGTTCGCCGGGTGCCGGCACCCGGAGCACGACCTGCTCTACCGCGACGAGCTCGCGGCCTGGGCCGGGCGGCCCGAGGTGAGCGTGCACACGGCGTTCTCCGCCGTGCCGGGGCACCCGTACCGGTTCGTCCAGGACGCCGTGGCCGCGCACGGCGACGAGGTGTGGGGGCTGCTGGAGCAGGGCGCCCACGTCTACGTCTGCGGCGACGGCCTGCGGATGGCGCCCGCCGTCCGGCAGGCCCTGCTGGACCTGTACCGGGAGCGCGCCGGCGGGGACGGCGAGGCGTGGCTGGCGGGGCTGGAGGCCGCGGGCCGCTACCAGCAGGACGTGTTCGCCTGACCCGGCTTGGGGCGGCCATCGGCTCACCATGGACAGACCGTGGTTGATAATCCGGACTTAACCCTCTATCTCGGGATATAACCGCAGCATGCACGACATATCCGTGGAACATGCCGGAAACCTTGCCACGGCACTGTGAGAGCTCTGGAAAGGGGGCGGCAATGCTGCTGCGACTGAGGGTGTCGCTGCCGGACCGGCCGGGCGGACTCGGCCAGGTCGCCAAGGCCCTGGGCACGCTCGGGGCCGACATCCTGCAGGTCACCGTGCTCGAACGCGAGGCCGGGCGGGCCGTGGACGACTTCACCGTCTCCTGGCCGGGGCCCGTGACCCCGGCCGAGGCCCGCGACCGGCTCTCGGCCGTGCCCGGCGTGAAGATCGAGGGCGTCTGGACCACCAAGGAGGTCCCCGGCACGGCCCTCGACTACGACCTGCTCTCGCACGTCGTGGCCGAGCCCGGCCGCGGCCTGGCCACCCTGGTGGACGCCCTGCCCGGCCTGTGCGGCGCCGAATGGTCGCTGGCGGTCGCCGACGGCGCGGTCCGGCACGCCTCGCTGGCCGCGCCGGAGTCGTTCGACCTGCCCGAGCCGCCGCCGCGGCCCGCCGCCGTGGACGCCAGCGAACTGCGCCTGATGCTGCTCCCCGTCCTGGACCACGGCGTGCACCTGGTCGTCGCCCGCGCCGCCGACGGGCCCGGCTTCCACCGCGCGGAGCTGGACCGCGCCTCCCGCATCGTGGACGTCGTCGCCAAGCTCGCCGCCCGATCCGCCTAGGGCGTTGACCCGGTAAGTACCGCCTTATTAACGTGAGCTGCCTGATCAGTACGGCGAGCGGGGATCGAGGCAGATGGATTTCGAGCTGAGCGACGAACAGAAGGCCTTCCGCGAGACCCTGCGAGCGTTCGTGGACAAGGAGATCCTGCCGGTGGCCGTGGAGTGGGAGCACTCCGGCAGGTACCCGGCCGAGATCGTCGACAAGATGAAGCAGATGGGCCTGTTCGGCCTGTCCGTGCCCGAGGAGTACGGCGGCATGGGCGCCGACATGGTCTCCTTCGCGCTGGTCTTCGAGGAGATCGCGCGCGGCTGGATGGGCGTGGCCGGCACCCTCGGCTCCCACTCGATCGCCTGCTGGATGATCCACCGGCACGGCACCGACGAGCAGCGCCGGCTCCACCTCAGGGACCTCGCCACCGGCGCCCGCCGCACCGGCATCGCGCTCACCGAGCCCGCCGCCGGCACCGACCTGCAGGGCATCCGGACCAGAGCGGTCCGCGACGGCGACCACTACGTGGTGACCGGCACCAAGACCTGGATCACCAACGCCCGCCACGCCGACCCGCTGCCGGTCCTCGTCAAGACCTCGATCGCCGAGCCCGCCCACAAGGGCATGTCCGTGCTGCTCGTGGACCCGTCCCTGCCGGGCTTCGCGGTCAGCCGCGACCTGCCCAAGCTCGGCTACAAGGGCACCGAGACCTGCGAGGTCGTGCTCGACGAGGTGCGGGTGCCGGTCTCCGCGCTGCTCGGCGGCGTCGAGGGGCGCGGCATGCAGCAGGTGCTCGGCGGCCTGGAGATCGGCCGCATCAACATCGCCGCCCGCGCCGTCGGCGTGGCCCAGGCCGCCTACGACGCCGCGCTCGCCTACGCCAAGGAGCGCACCGCGTTCGGGCAGCCCATCGCCGACTTCCAGGCCGTCCAGCTCAAGCTGGCCGACCTCGCCACCGAGATCCAGGCGGCCCGGCTGCTCACGTACTGGGCCGCGTCCCAGGCCGACGGCGGCAAGCGGGTGGACATGGAGGCCGGGATGGCCAAGTACTTCGCCTCCGAGGTGGCGCTGAAGGCGTCCCTGGAGTCGATGCGCATCCACGGCGGCTACGGCTACTCGCAGGAGTTCGCCGTCGAACGGCTCTACCGGGACGCGCCCCTGATGGCGATCGGCGAGGGCACCAACGACGTGCAGCGGCTGGTCATCGCCCGCTCGCTGGTGTCGGGGAAGGGCAAGATCGGCTGGTGAGGCGGCCGGCGCGGCCGGCGAAGTGGCCCTGCCGGATGCGGTCACGGTCCGGTCACGATCGGGCCGGGCGGGCGCTCCCGCCCGTGGGGGAGGTACGCGGCTCCCCTGTCGGAAGGAAGCATGAGCCATGAGAACCTTCGCCCGCACCGCCGCCGTCACCGCGCTCTGCCTGGCCGTCGCGGCGAGCCCCGCCGCGGCCGCCACCTGGGCCGTCACCCCCACCCCCGGAGGCGACCTGAGCCGGCTCAACGGCGTCGCCGCCACCTCGGCCACCGGCGCGTGGGCCGTCGGCTCGGCCTACGACTTCACCCTGGGCGCCGAACGCACCCTCGTCGAACGCTGGAACGGCACGTCGTGGTCCCGCGTGGCCAGCCCGAACGGCTCCCAGCTCTACAACCGGCTCTACGCGGTGGACGCCGCCTCGGCCGCCGACGCCTGGGCGGTCGGCTTCGTCGAGACCGCGCACGGCGTGAACGGCGGCGGCGACGGCCCGAAGAAGGCCGCCGCCTGGCACTGGAACGGCACGGCCTGGAGCATCGGCGACCTGCCCGGCGCGGCCGGCACCCCCAGTGTCACCGGCGTCGACGCCCTGTCCGCTGCCGACGCCTGGGCGGTCGGCTCGTACTACGACCCGGTCGCGCCGGCCCGCGGCGAGGTCTACACCGCCCACTGGAACGGCGCCGCCTGGACGCGGGTCGCCGCCCCCGCCCCCGGCGACTACCTCAACGAGGTCACCTCGGTCTCCGGCACCTCGGGCGCGGACGTCTGGGCCGTCGGCGAATGGCGCGACCAGGGCAAGGGCCAGGTCTACCACCCGCTCGCCCTCCACTGGGACGGCGCGGCCTGGAACAGCGTCGCCGCGCCGGACCCGGCGGGCGGCACGGGCGGCGCCCTGCGCGCCGTCAAGGCGATCTCCCCGACGGACGTGTGGGCCGTCGGCTACCGCGACTACCGCACGCCCGTCGCCTTCCACTACGACGGCACGGCCTGGCGCGAGGTCGCGCTGCCCGCGCCCGGCGGCACCGGCAACACCATCCTGTACGGCCTGGCCGCCACCGCCGCCGACCACGTGTGGGCCGTCGGCTACACCTCCTCGGGGGCCGTCACGCCCGAGTCGCTGGTGCTGCGCTGGGACGGCGCCGCCTGGCGGAGCGAGCTGGCGCCGCCGAGCGACCTGGGCTCGACGCTGCTGGGCGCGGCGGCCGTGGGCGGCTCGGTGCTGGCGGTCGGGTACCGCAACGTGCTGTCCGGCGGGACCACCACGAACCGGACGTACGGGCTGCGCGGCCTGAACTGACGGCCCGTCCCGCCCGGGCGGGACGGCGCCGGTCCGGCCCGCCCGGGTCCCGTCGGGGTCAGCGCACGCCGTAGACGTCGTGCAGGGTCCGTGTGACGGTGTCGCCGGCCGCGTCGGACGCCTGCGCCCGCAGGCTGACCGGCACGCCCGCGGCGGGCGGCGCCGGGAGGGCGGCGCTCACCGCGCCCCCGGCCGATCCTCGCTCCGCACGTCCTCCCAGAAGCGGGCGCTGTCGTCCTTGGAGACCTTCAGCGCCGCGCCGTGCACGGCGGGCCGTCGAGGGCGCCCGAGCGGACGTAGGGGCGGGCGTCGTCGGGAAGATCGTCGCCAGCTTGACACGCGCGGCCCGGCGGGGCTGCCGGGACGGACTACATATCCTGGTCGGCAGGGACGACGTGCGCGAGCGAGGGATGCCATGGCTGACCAGGAGAACCCCGATTCCGACTCCCGGCCCGACCACGAGCACGGGCACGGCCACGGACATGGGCACGGGCACGGCCACGGGCACGGGCACGGGGGTGCTGGAGGTGGGGTCGCGGGGCGGTTGAAAGGGCTGGTGGGGCGGGCCGCGCACGCGGTGACCCCGCACAGCCACGACAGCGCCGACAAGACCGACACCGCCCTGGAGTCCAGCAGCCGCGGCATGCGCGTCCTGGCCGTCTCCTTCGCCGCCCTCATGGTCACCGCCGCCCTCCAGGCGGTCATCGTCGTGGCCTCCGGCTCGGTGGCGCTGCTCGGCGACACCCTGCACAACGTCGCCGACGCGCTGACCGCCGTGCCGCTGGCGATCGCGTTCTCGCTGGGCCGCCGCGCCGCCAACCGCCGCTTCACCTACGGCTACGGCCGGGCCGAGGACCTGGCCGGGATCGTCATCGTGGTGATCATCGCGGTCTCCGCCGCGCTCGCCGGGTACGAGGCCGTCACCCGCCTGCTCGACCCCCAGGACATGCGCGCCGTGGGCTGGGTCGCCGCGGCCGCCGTGGTCGGCTTCCTCGGCAACGAGTGGGTGGCCCGCTACCGGATCAAGGTGGGCAGGGAGATCGGCTCGGCCGCCCTGGTCGCCGACGGCCTGCACGCCAGGACCGACGGCTTCACCTCGCTGGCCGTGCTGCTGGGCGCGGGCGGCGCCGCCCTCGGGATCCCGGTCGCCGACCCCGTCGTCGGGCTGCTGATCACGATCGCCATCTGCTTCGTGCTGCGCGACGCCGCCCGCGAGATCTACCACCGCCTCATGGACGCGGTGGACCCCGAGCTGGTGGACGCCGCCGAACGCATCCTGTCCGGGGTGCGGGGCGTGCGGCAGGTCGGCGCGGTGCGGCTGCGCTGGATCGGGCACGCCCTGCACGCCGAGGTCGACATCCTCGTCGATCACGACATGTCCGTCGTGGACGCTCACGCGGTGGCGGTCGAGGCCGAGCACCGCCTCATCCACGACCTGCCCCGCCTCCGCGCCGCCACCGTCCACACCGACCCCTACGGCCCCGACGGCGCCGACCACCACGCCACCCTCTCCACCCACCGCGCCACCTGACCCGCCCCATCACCTGACCCGCCCCATCACCTGACCCGCGCGTGTTCCTGCGCCGGCTCGGCAGGCGCGGCCCTGCCGCCTCGCCCGGGCGGTCCGCGCTATTGCGCGGAGGGGGCGGTGTCGCCGGGGGACTTACGGGTAAGTTGGTGCGGGTGTCCGCCGCCGCCGCTCCCATCGTCCCCAGCGACCCCGGCCGTCCCGGCTCCGGCGGGCGGCTCGCCTGGCTCGACGCGTTGCGCGGCGTCGGGGCGACGGCCGTGGTGGCCGAGCACCTGCTGCCCTGGTTCCTGCCGGGGCTGCGACCGTACTGGTTCAGCCTCGGGGTGTACGGCATCCTGGTGTTCTTCCTGGTCAGCGGCTACATCATCCCCACGTCGCTGGAGCGCCACGGCGACGTGCGGGCCTTCTGGATCAGCCGGATCTTCCGCCTCTACCCGCTCTACCTCGCCGTGATCGGCCTCGTCCTGGCGCTGGCCTGGTGGGTGCCGGTACGCGGCGAGGTGCCGCGCGACGGCAGCGCGGTCGCGGCCCACGCCACCATGCTGCTCGACGTGGTCAGCGTGGGCGGCGTGGCCGACACCATGTGGACGCTGTCGTACGAGATGGTGTTCTACCTCATGGTCACGGCGTTGTTCCTGGTCGGGGCGCACCGGCGGAGCGGGGCGCTGGCGGTGGGGTTCGCGGGCGCGTCCGTCGTGGTGGGGCTGGTGGCCTCCGGTGCGGCGCTGCGGGGCGGGTGGCCGGCGTACGTGACCGGGGCCCTGTTCGCGGCGGGGCTGGCGTGCGTGTTGTGGGGGCGGGCCCGTACGGCGGCGGCCTGCGTGCTGGGCGTGATGGCGCTGGCGGCGCTCGTACTGAGCAGCCGGGTGCCGTGGCTCGGCGTGGCGGTGCTGGCGGTGATGTTCGCGGGCACCGCGATCCGCCGCTGGGAGGAGGGCGCGGGCGGGCTGTGGCCGGTGGCCGTGACGGCGGCGCTGGTGGTGCTCGCGCCGCTGTGGGCGATCGAGGGCGGCTGGTGGTGGGTGCGGGCCGACGTGTGGATCACCACGATCGCGCTGGCGGCGGCCACGTTCGCGGGCGGCATGGCGCTGCGGGGGCGGCGGCTGCCCCGGGCGGTGGTCTGGCTCGGGCTCGTCAGCTACTCGCTCTACCTGGTGCACCATCCGCTGCTGAAGTACTTCACCGAGGTCACCGGTGACCTGCGGCGGGCCGAGCCGGCGTACCAGGTGGCGATGTCGGCGCTGGCCCTGGCGCTGGTGCTGGGCGTGAGCGCGCTGGCCTACCGGTACGTCGAACGGCCCGGCCAGGCGTGGGGCCGCCGCCTCGGCCGCCGCCCCGACCGCCCCGACCGCCCCGACCGGCCCGATCGCCCCGACCGCCGCGCGGCTTCGGGCGCGCGCGCCGGCCTCCGGCAGGGCTGAGCCAGGCAGGCCGCGGGAGGAGCTCCAGGGGGGCGGGCTGATCGGTCAGGGCCGGGCCGGGGCGAGGGCGGCGGGGTGGTCGGACAGGGCCGGGCCGAGGCGAGGGTGGCGGGAGAGCACGCGGGCCACGACCGGGTCCTCGGCGACGAGGAACGCCAGATGCCGTACGGCGTGCGCCACCACGTTGGCCACGGCGACGTGCTCCGGCGCCGGCGTCGCGGGCGCGGCGCCTCTGGCGATCACCAGGTCGGGCGCCTCGACGGCCGGCAGCCAGGGGGACGGATCCGGGCACACGGCGTAGGTGAGCACGATCCGGCCGTCCGGTTCGTACCGCCAGCTCGTGGAGTGCAGCACGACGTCCGGGTCGGCCTCGCGCACGCCGGCCAGGCGCCGGGCCGCCTCGTCGGGCGTCTCGCCAGGCCGGGGGCGGGTCGAGGCGTGCCGGTAGGACCAGCGATTGTCGGTGTCCACCCGTAGCATGAGCGTCTCAACGGAGACCACGTGTCCTGCCGTCATCGCCACCAACTTACTGCCAAGCATGTGCAACTGCGTCCACCACGCATGTGTCTCCCGCTCTTGAACCGCGCGGCGAGCCCGGCTGTAGTCGATGGCGTGCGAGAGAGAGGCCGAACAGCCATGCCAGGTTTGCTGGTGCTGATGGGGTCGGGCGAGACGAGCCCGACCATGGTGGAGGTGCACCGCGCCGCCACGCGGGCGCTGCGCCCGGGGGCGCGTGCCGTGCTGCTCGACACCCCCTACGCCTTCCAGGAGAACCGCGCCGACATCTCCGCCCGCGCCTGCCGCTACTTCTCCCACAGCGTGGGGCTGCGGGTCGAGGTGGGCACGGGCATCGCGGGCGCCGACTGGGTGTTCTCGGGGCCGGGCAGCCCCACGTACGCGCTGGACCGCTGGGCCGAGTCGGGCGTCGCCGGCGACCTGCGGGCCCGGGTGCGGGCCCGGCAGGGCGTCACCGTGCTCGCCTCGGCGGCCGCCTGCACGGCCGGGCTGGCCACGGTGCCCGTGTACGAGATCTACAAGGTGGGCGCCGAGCCCCGCTGGCGCGAGGGCATCGACCTGCTGGAGCCGCTGGGGCTGCAGGCCGTCCTCATCCCGCACTTCGACAACGCCGAGGGCGGCACGCACGACACCCGCTACTGCTACCTGGGCGAGCGGCGGCTGTCGCGGATGGAGCGCGAGCTGCCCGAGGGCACCGCCGTGCTCGGCATCGACGAGCACACCGCGCTCGTCATCGACCTGGAGAGCGAGAGCGTGCAGGTCGCCGGGCGGGGCGGGGTCACCGTGCGGCGGGCCGGGGCCTCGGCGGTGTTGCCGGCGGGCGCCCGTACCGACCTGGCGGGGCTGCGCCGCCTGGCCGAGGGCGGCGCCGGCGGCGCCGCCGTGCCGCCGCCCGCCGCGCCGCCGGAGGCTCCGGCGGCCGAGGTGACGCTGGAGGAGACGATCCGCGCCAGCGAGGAGCGCTTCGGGGCGGCGGTCGCCGAGCCCGACCTGGTGGCGGCGGCCCAGGCCGTGCTCGACCTGGAGGCCGAGCTGGTCAAGTGGGCGGCCGACACCGAGGAGGACGCGGGGGGCGTCGAGCAGGCGCGCGAGCTGATGCGCCTGCTCATCGCGCGGCTCGGTGAGACGGCCGCCGCGGCGGGGGCGCGCTCGGCCGCCCTGCGCCGCCTGGTGGGGCCGCTGCTGGCGCTCCGCACCGCGCTGCGCCAGCAGGGCCGCTACGACGTCGCCGACGCGTTGCGCGCCGCCATGCAGGCGGGCGGCGTCCAGGTGGAGGACACGCCGGACGGCCCCCGGTGGAGCCTTACCTCGTAAGAGGGACGCGGCGGGCGGGTGCGACGGGGTGGTCGCGGTGGCCGTAGCGGATACGATCGATCCGGCAGCGATGGCGGAAGAGCACGAGTGAGGCCCGGTGGCGCACAGGACGACCGTCTATGACGTCGCCGAGCGGGCGGGCGTCTCCATCGCGACGGTGTCCCACACCTTCCGGCAGCCGGAGCGGGTCCGTCCCGAGACACGGGAGCTGGTCCTCGCGGCGGCGCGGGCCCTCGGCTATGTGCCGAGCGGCAGCGCGCGCGGGCTGGCCAAGGGCCGCTCGCAGGCGCTCGGCCTGTACGCCTTCGACATGTTCCTGCCGTCCGACGTCAACGCCCCGGCGCTGAGCCTGGACGACCTGGTGCGGAGAGAGCTCGACGGGCGCGGCGACGCGCGGCGCTTCCCGCTGTACGTCGATGAGATCCAGCACGGCTTCGAGATCGAGGCGCGGCGGCTGGGCCGCACGGTGATGCTGGGCGCCGGGGCCAGCCGCGACTCGCTGGGCAGCATCGACCTGGCCGGCAGCGTCGACGGGCTGGCGATCTTCCCGGGCAGCGCCGGGCGCGACCTGCTGGAGCACGTGGGCCGCGGCGTGCCCGTGGTGATCTTCAGCAGCCCGCCGGCGCACGACCCGATGCACCACATCACCGTGGCCAACGAGCCCGCCGTGCGGGAGCTGGTCGACCACCTGGTCGGTCACCACGGTCACCGGTCCGTCGCGTTCCTGGGTGAGCTGGCCGCCCCCGACATCGGCGCGCGGTTCCGGGGCTTCCAGGCGGCGCTGGCCGCGCACGGGCTGCCGGTCTCCGCCGAGCCCTTCGACGCCACGGCGATGACCCAGGACAGCCTGCGCCCGCTGCGCGCGGCCATCGCCGCCGGCGACCTGCCGCGGGCTCTGGTCTGCGCCACCGACCAGCTCGCGCTCGCCGTGCTCGACCTGCTGGCCCGGCACGGCCTGCGGGTGCCGGAGGACGTCGCGGTCACGGGCTTCGACGGGATCGTCGCCGGGCGGCTGTCGGAGCCGTCGCTGACCACGATCCGGCAGCCGTTCGCCTCGATGGGGCGGCTCGCGGTGCGCATCCTCACGGACACGATCGCGGGGCGGGAGCACCCCCGGTCGTACGTGCTGCCGACCCGCCTGGTGCTCGGCGGGAGCTGCGGCTGCGGCTGACGCCGCCCGCGCGGTCCGGGGACGGGCGCGGACAAGGTTTGGTCTCGATTGCGCACTGGTGCTAGAAACATGTTTTGTTAAGCGCTTAAATCTGCAAGGCGTACGGGGGCACACCAGGTCAAAAGGGAGAAGCTGACTATGCGATACCGATCAGCGGTGGCCGTCCTGGCCGGGCTCGCCACCGCGGCCGCGCTCACCGCCTGCGGCCGGAGCGCCGAGAGTCCCGGGCAGGCGCAGCCGTCCTCGACCGTCGCGGCGAAGGCGACCGGGAGGATCACCATGTGGGCGATGGGCACCGAGGGCGAGCTGCTGCCCGCGTTCCTGAAGACGTTCGAGGCCGCCAACCCGGGCGTCAAGGTGGACGTCACCGCCGTGCCGTGGGACTCCTCCTACCAGAAGTTCCAGACCGCCATCGCCTCCGGGAACGTTCCAGACGTCGCGATGATGCCCGGCCTGCCCGTCTTCAAGGACGCCTTCGCGCCCGTCCCCGAGGCCGTCCGCACCGCGGACATGTACCCGGGCGCCGTCGCGACCGGCACGATGGGCGGCCGGCTGCTGGAGGTGCCCTGGTACGTCGACGTCCGCGTCCTCTACTACCGCACCGACCTGGCCCGCAAGGCCGGCTGGGACCGGCCGCCCGCCACCTGGGACGAGCTGCGGCGGCTGGCCGGCGACCTGCGGAAGAAGGCCGGCGCGAAGTGGGGCATCCGCCTCCCCGCGGGCATGACGGGCTCGTTCCTGTCCACGCTGTGGATGCCGTGGTCGAACGGCGGCGAGCTGATGAACGCCGGCCGCTCCGCCTGGACGCTGGACACGCCGGAGTTCGCCGCCGCCTACGAGTACCTGGCCTCGTACTTCGAGCAGGGGCTCGCCGACGCCAACGCCGACCCGGCCCCCGCCGCCGCCGTCAAGGACTTCCTGACGGGCGCGACCCCGATGCTCGTCGCGGGCCCGTTCGTGCGCGGCGCCATCACCCAGTCCGCCGGCGACGCCTTCACCGGCAAGTACGCCACCGTGCCGCTGCCCGCCGGCAAGAGCTCGACCTCGTTCGTCGGCGGCGCGAACCTCGTGGTCTTCAAGGCCGCCAAGAACCCCGGCTCGGCGTGGAAGCTGGTGCAGTGGCTCAGCGAGCCGAGCACCCAGGTGGCCTGGTACCGGGCCAGCGGCGACCTGCCCGCCGTCCGGAGCGCCTGGCAGGACCCGGCGCTGACCGCGGACCCGACGCTCGCCGCGTTCGCCGAGCAGCTCAAGACCGCCAAGGCGCCCCCGCAGCTCGTCTCCTTCGACAAGGTCGGCGCGGCCGGGGACTCCGCGATCGAGCGCATCGTCAAGGGCGGGACGCCCGTCGCCGACGCGCTCCGGCAGCTCCAGCAGCAGGCCGACGGCATCGGGGTGTCCTGAACGGTGTCCGGAGCAGCATCCCTGACGGGCCCGGCGGGCGGTGCCAACGCCGCCCGCCGGCGCCGGCAGACGGCGATCGCCTGGACGTTCGCCGCGCCGTTCGTGATCATCTTCGCGATGTTCATGGTCCTGCCGATCGCCGCCTCGCTCGGCTTCTCCTTCACCGACCTGACCGCGCAGGACGTCCGGACGCCGTTCAACGTGGACGTCGTCGGCCTGCGGCAGTACGCCGACGTGCTCACCGACCCGCGCTTCCAGCACGCGGCCGGGGTGACGGCGGTGTTCGTGCTCGCCGGCATCCCCCTCACCGTGGCGCTCGGGCTGGCCCTGGCGCTCGCGCTCAACTCGGGCGTGCGGCGCTTCAAGCCGGTCTACCGGGTGGCCTTCTACGCGCCCGTGGTCACCAGCGTCGTCGCCGTCTCGGTCATCTGGCGCCACATCCTCGCCCGCGACGGGCTGCTGAACATGCTCCTCGCCCTGGTCGGCGTCCAGGGGCCGGACTGGCTGAACAGCACCACCTGGGCCCTGCCCTCGCTCGTCCTCATGGCCGTCTGGCGCAACGCCGGGACCCTTATGGTGATCTTCCTGGCCGGGCTGCAGTCCATCCCGCCCGCCGTCATGGAGGCGGCGGCGATGGACGGCGCCGGGCCCTGGCGGCGCCTGCGCAGCGTCACGCTCCCGCTCCTGCGGCCCGCGATGCTGCTCGGCGGCGTCCTCATCTCGGTCGGCTACCTGCAGTTCTTCGAGGAGTCCTTCGTGATGACGCAGGGCGGGCCGCTCGAGTCCACGCTGTCCCTCACCTACTACACCTTCAACACCTTCGGGTTCGGCGACTTCGCCAAGGCCTCCGCCGCGAGCTACCTCATGTTCGTCGTGATCGCCGCGGTCAGCCTGGTGCAGTTCCGCCTGCTGAGGAGGGCCACATGACCCGGCTCCGCCCGGCGCGCCGCACCGCCTACGTCCTGCTGACCGCGGGCGCGGCGGCGTGGCTGGCGCCCTTCGCCTGGATGGTGCTGGGCTCCGCCAAGACCCAGGACGAGATCTTCGCCGACCCGCCGACCTGGTGGCCGCGCTCGCCCACCGGCGGGAACTTCGCCCGCTGGCTCACCGAGCTGCACTTCGGCACGTTCTTCGGCAACAGCCTGCTGGTCGCGGTGCTGACCGTGCTCGGCAACCTGCTGTTCTGCTCGATGGCCGGCTACGCCCTGGCCAAGATGGACTTCGCCGGCAAGCGCCTCCTGCTCGGCGTCGTGCTGGTGACCATCATGGTGCCCGGCGTGGTGACGTTCGTCCCGCTCTTCGTGATCGTCGCCAAGCTCGGCATCCTCAACACCTACGGCGCGCTGGTGCTGCCGTTCCTCACGCAGCCGGTAGGCGTCTTCCTGATGCGCCAGTTCATGCTGGACATCCCCGACTCGCTGCTGGAGGCGGCGCGCATCGACGGCGCGTCGGAGCCGCGCATCTTCACCCGGATCGTGCTGCCGCTGTGCGGGCCCGCGCTCGCGACGCTCGGCATCCTCACCTTCCTCGGCTCGTGGAACAACTTCCTCTGGCCGCTGGTGGCGGGCCAGTCCGAGTCGATGTACACGCTGCCGGTCGCGCTCTCCCTCTACTCCACCGGCCAGTACGCCACCGACTACGGCACCCTGCTCTCCGGGGCCGTGCTGATCATCACGCCGATCCTCGCCCTGTTCGTGGCCCTGCAACGGCACTTCGTGCAGGGCATCGCCACGGTGGGCCTCAAATGACGACTTTCCCGACACCTAGCGCAGGAGCGAGCATGACCACCGCGTCCTTCCCCCCGGGCTTCCTCTGGGGGGCGTCCACCTCGGCCCACCAGGTGGAGGGCAACAACGTCGGCAGCGACTTCTGGCAGGCCGAGAACGACGGCTCGTGGGGCCTCGCCGACCGCTCCGGCGACGCCTGCGACAGCTTCCACCGCTGGCCCGAGGACCTCGACCTGGTCCGCGACCTCGGGCTCAACGCCTACCGGTTCAGCATCGAGTGGGCGCGGGTCGTCCCCGCCCCCGGCCGTCCCTCGCCCGCGACGCTCGCCCACTACCGGCGGATCATCGAAGGCTGCGGGGAGCGGGGCCTGACGCCCGTCGTCACGCTCCACCACTTCACCAACCCCGCGTGGCTGACGGCCGAGGGCGGCTGGACCTCGAAGGACGCGATCGCGCACTTCACCGAGTACGTCCGCGCGGTGCTGCCCGTCCTCGACGGCGTGCCCTGGGTCTGCACGATCAACGAGCCCAACATGGTCGCCTTCATGGCCGCGAGCCGCAAGCGGGGCGGCGGCGCCCCTGCCGCCTACCTGGGCCCGCCGGACGCCGAGGTGACCGCCGCGCTGACCCGCGCGCACGCCGCGGCCCGCGACCTGCTCGCCGCCGTGCCCGGCCTGCGGTCGGGCTGGACGGTGGCCAACCAGAACGTCCAGGACCACGGCGCGGGCCCCGACCGCACCGCCGAGATCTCGTACCTGATCGACGACCAGTACCTCGACGTGGCGAAAGGGGACGACTTCGTCGGCGTGCAGGCCTACAGCCGGCTCCGGGCGGGGGAGCGGGGCCCCCTGCTGCCCGGTCCTGACGACCGGCGCACGATGACGGGCTGGGAGTACTACCCGCAGGCGCTGGAGGACGCCGTGCGGCACACCGACGCCCGGCTCGGCGGCTCCACGCCGCTGCTGGTCACCGAGAACGGCATCGCGACCGGCGACGACGGCGAGCGGGTCGCGTACACGCGCGAGGCCGTCGCGGGCCTGCGCCGGGCCATGGCCGACGGGATCGACGTGCGCGGCTACCTGCACTGGTCGCTGCTGGACAACTACGAGTGGGGATCGTGGGAGCCGACGTTCGGGCTCGTCGCGGTGGACCGGACGACGTTCCGCCGCACGGTCAAGCCCAGCGCCCGCTGGTTCGGGCGGCTCGCCCGCGACCCCGAGGCGACGCTGGCCACCGAGGCGGAGGTGGACCCCGAGGCGACGGTGGACCCCGAGGCGAAGGTGGACCCCGAGGCGACCGTGGACGCTGGGACGGCGCTGGACCCGGACGCCGGGGCCGGGGCGTGACGGCGGACGCGCCGGGGCGGGCGGGCGCAGGCGTCGCGCCGGGGCGGGCGGGCGCGGGCGTCGCGCTGGTGCCCTGGCCGCACGTGGTCTCGCTGGACCCCGCGGCCACCACCGCCCTCGACCCCGGCCGGGTCGTGATCCGGGCGGACCCGCCGCTGGCCGCCGCCCGCGCCTGGCTCGCCGCCGAGCTCACCCGCCTTACCGGCGCGCCCCGTCTGGACGGCGACCGCCCGGACGGCGACCGTGCGGATGACGGCCGCGCGGATGACGGGCCGGTGCTGTGGGTGACGCTGCGGTGCGGGGAGGCGCCCAGGGAGGTGCCGCCGGCGGCCGGGGTCGCGCCGGAGCCGGTCGCGCCGGACGAGCGGCACACGGTGACGATCACACCCGGCGAGGTGACGATCGCCGGCCCGTCCGTCCAGGCGGTCCTGCGCGGAGCCGCGACGCTGGTGCAGCTGGCCGAGTGCGGGGCCGGCCGCCTCCCCCTGGGGCGCGTCGCGGACGGGCCCGCCCTGGCCTGGCGCGGGCTGATGCTCGACGTGGTCCGGCACCCGTTCCGCGTCGCCGAGATCCGCCGCGTCATCGGCCTGCTGGCCCGCTACAAGCTCAACGTGCTGCACCTGCACCTCACGGACTCCGAGGGCTGGCGCCTGCGGTCCACGGCCCGGCCCGGGCTGGACGCCACCTCGCCCGGCGAGCTGATCACCGGCCCCGAGCTGGCCGCGCTGACGGCGTACGCCGCCGCGCGGGGCGTGACGATCGTGCCCGAGATCGACCTGCCCGGCCACTCCCGCGCCGCGGTCCGCGCCTATCCGGGGCTGGCGGGCAGCAGGGCCGCCGCCCGGCTCGGTTACCTGGACCCGGCCGCCCCGGAGACCCCGGCGTTCGTCGAGGAGACCGTCGCCGAGTTCGCCGCCGCCTCCCGTGGCCGGTTCGTCCACGTCGGCGGCGACGAGCCGTTCGGCATGCCGGACGAGGCGTACGGCGAGGCCGTCGCCATGGCGGTGCGGGCGGCGCACGCGGCCGGCCGGCGGGTCGTCGCCTGGCAGGAGACGGTGCGGACCGGCGCCCTCGGCGAGGGCGACCTCGTGCAGCTCTGGATCGGCGCGGAGACGCACATCGACGCCGACGCCAAGAAGGCCGGGCTGCCGGAGGCCGCTCATCCGCTGGTCGACGCGATGGTGGAGCTGTTCGCCCGGGCGCCCGCCGACGGTCCCGCCGCCGCGGCGGCGGGGCTGCCGGTGCTGCTGTCCTCCAGCGACGTGCTGTACCTCGACCGCCCGTACGGGCAGCCGGCCGCGGACGCCGAGGGGGAGGCCCGCCGGGCCCGGCTCGGGTTCCGCGAGTACCCGCCGAAGACGCTGCGGGAGATGTTCGACTGGACGCCGGAGTCCCTGGTGCGGGGGCTGGACGTGCGGATCGCCGGGGTGGAGGCGGCGGTCTGGGCCGAGACGATCACCGGCTTCGACGACCTGGCGTTCCTGCTGCTGCCCCGCCTGCCGGGCGTCGCGGAGCGGGCCTGGACGCGGGAGCGGACGAGCTGGGAGGACCACCGGGCCCGGCTGCGGCCGCACGAGGCGGTGTGGCGGGCGACGGGCTGGGGCGCGGCCTTCCGGCCCGCCTGAGCGGCGGGGCGGGTGAGCGGGCCAGGGTGAGCGGGCCAGGGTGAGCGGGCCGGGTCAGCGGCGGGGCGGGTCGATGCGGGCGCCGTCCACCGTGAAGATCATGATGCGGGAGAGGTCCACCGCGACCTTGGCGGCGTCGCCGGCGCGCCAGACCGGCCGGCCGCCCAGCCGGACGATCAGGTCCGAGCGGCGGTGGATGCCGCTGCCCGGGCTGCCCACCCGCTCCTGGTCCTGCGGCTCGATCTCGTGCCCGGTGGAGAACATCCGGCGCATGAGGCCGGTCAGCTTGCCCGAGCCGTTCTTGCCGCCGTTGGCCCGGGCCCGCCCCCTCGGGTCCGGCGGCTCGGGCACCGGGACGGCGGGCATGCCGCACTCCAGGTACGCCAGCCACTCGTGCCCGTGGTACTCCAGCGCCCGCACCCGCCCGAAGAACGACGCCCCCTCGTACGACTCAGGCACCGGCGCGAGCCCGTCCGGCCGCAGCCCCACCAGGACCTGCCCGCCGGTGTGCTGCGAGATCGCGTACGCCCTGGGATCGCTCCAGGGCATCGTGAGGCGGTGTGTGCCGAAGTCGAGCATCACGTACTGGTTCTGCGGCGTTCTGACAGTGGCCGCCAACAGGTTCAACTGCTGGGAGTTGAGAAAGGCCGCCACGAAGGCCGTCGCTGGATCGTTGTAAATCTGGGCCGGAGTTCCGACGTCCTGGAGGACGCCGCGATTCAGGATCGCGATCCGGTCGGCGAGGGTCAGCGCCTCGACCTGGTCGTGCGTCACGTAGATGGTGGTCACGCCGAGCGACCTGACCAGCGCCGAGATCTCCATGCGCAGCTCGGTCCGCATGCCGGCGTCCAGGTTGGACAGCGGCTCGTCCATGAGGAACAGCTTCGGCTGGCGGACGATCGCCCGGCCCATCGCCACCCGCTGCCGCTGGCCGCCGGAGAGCGTGCCGGGGCGGCGGTCCAGCGTCTCGTCGATGTGTAACGCCTTGGACAGCTCCGTCACCCGCTCGCGCACCAGGTTCGGGTCCGACTTGGCGATCTCCAGCGGGAAGGCGATGTTGCCGCGCACGGTGCGGTGCGGGTAGAGGGCGCCGTTCTGGAAGACCATGGCGACGTCGCGGTCGCGTGGCGCGAGGTGGTTGGCCAGCTCGCCGTCCAGCCACAGCTCGCCCTCGGTGATCTCCTCGAGGCCCGCGATCATGCGCAGCAGGGTGGACTTGCCGCAGCCCGACGGCCCCAGGAGGACCAGGAACTCACCGTCTTGGGCCTGCAGGCTCAACCGGTCGACGGCCAGGTAGTCGCCCGGATACACCTTGGTCACTTTGTCGAGAACGACCGAGCTCATGGGCCCACACCTTGCGCGCGTGTCACCTGTGACGAGACGGATTGAAGAGGTAGTACATCGCGCCTTAACGCTACATGTCCACCCTTGACATAAAGAATCTCCACCTAGGGCGTTTCGGTCGGTGGTTTTGGGCATCCGAAGGCCGAAATTTCCGTATTTCGGGGGCGTGGAAGGGCTTGCGTAAACTTGCGGAAACAGCTTTCATGGTCGGGACGTCCGCGGGGGGAGACTATGACTGCGTGGTGGCGTGACGCCGTGATCTACCAGGTGTACGTGCGGAGCTTCGCCGACGGCGACGGCGACGGCGTGGGCGACCTGATAGGGGTTCGCGATCGCCTGCCGTACCTGGCGGGGCTCGGCGTGGACGCCCTCTGGCTCACGCCCTTCTACCCCTCGCCGATGGCGGACTTCGGCTACGACGTCGCCGACCACCGCGACGTGGACCCGCTGTTCGGCACGCTCGCCGACGCCAAGGCGCTCTTCGACGAGGCGCACGCCCTCGGGTTGCGCGTCATCGTGGACGTCGTCCCGAACCACACCTCCTCCGCCCATCCCTGGTTCCAGGAGGCGCTGCGCGGCCGGAACCGCGAGCGCTACATCTTCCGCGACGCGCCCAACGACTGGGAGTCGATCTTCGGCGGCCCGGCGTGGACGCAGGTCGCGGACGGCCAGTGGTACCTGCACCTGTTCGACCCGAGCCAGCCCGACCTCAACTGGGAGCACGACGAGGTGCGCGGCGAGTTCGAGTCGATCCTGCGCTTCTGGCTCGACCTCGGCGTGGACGGCTTCCGCGTGGACGTCGCGCACGGCATGGTCAAACCGCCCGGCCTGCCCGACATCGGCCAGGGCGGCCAGGCCAGGATGATCGGCCGCGAGCCGGTGCCGTTCTTCGACAACGACGGCGTGCACGACATCCACCGCGCCTGGCGGCGGCTGCTCGACTCCTACCCCGGCGAGCGCATCGGCGTCGCCGAGGCCTGGGCGCCCACCCCCGAGCGGCTGGCCAGGTACGTCCGCCCGGACGAGCTGCACCAGGCGTTCAACTTCCACTACCTGTTCGCCCCCTGGGACGCCGCCGAGCTGCGCGCCGTGATCGACTCCTCGCTCGCCACGGCCGGCTCCGTCGGCGCCCCCACCACCTGGGTGCTGTCCAACCACGACGTCAAGCGGCACGTCACCCGGCACGGCAGCCTGGCCAGGGCCCGCGCCGCCGCGCTGCTGACGCTCGCCCTGCCCGGCTCGGCCTACCTGTACAACGGCGAGGAGCTGGGCCTGCCCGAGGTGCTGGACCTGCCGCCCGAGCTGTGCCAGGACCCGCAGCGGCTGCGCGACCCGGACAGCGGCAGGGACGGCTGCCGGGTGCCGCTGCCGTGGACCCGCGACGGCGGCTGGCTGAACCCGTGGCTGCCGATACCGCCCGGATGGGGCGAGCTGAGCGTCGAGGCCCAGCACGGCGTGCCGGGCTCGACCCTGGAGCTGTACCGCGCGGCCCTGCGGCTGCGCCGCTCCTTCACCGGCGACCTGGTCTGGCACGACTCGCCGGACGGCACTCTGGTGTTCTCCCGCGATGACCTGGTGTGCGCCGTCAATCTCACGGACGCCCCCGTGGACCTCGACGTCGGCGGACGGCTCCTGCTGGCCTCGGATGTCCCTGGAGCAGCGGATTCGGCGGCGTGGTGGAAAGTAAAGTAGCTCCCATGAACGGTCACGCTCGCCTTGCCGACATCGCCGCCCAGGCCGGGGTGAGCGAGGCCACGGTCAGCCGGGTCCTCAACGGCAAGCCCGGAGTCTCCTCCGCCACCCGCCAGGCGGTCATGACCGCGCTCGACCTCATGGGCTACGAACGCCCGCCCCGCCTGCGCCAGCGCAGCAACGGGCTGGTCGGCCTGGTGACGCCCGAGCTGGACAACCCGATCTTCCCGGCGTTCGCGCAGGCCATCGAGAAGGCGCTCACCCAGCACGGCTACACGCCCGTGCTGTGCACCCAGCTCCCCGGCGGCGCGCCCGAGGACGAGTTCACCGAGCTGCTGGTCGACCGCGGGGTCAGCGGCATCGTCTTCGTCTCGGGGCTGCACGCCGACACCACCGCCCGCATGGACCGCTACACCAGGCTCACCGACCGCGGCCTGCCGATCGTGCTGGTCGACGGCTACAGCGAGCACATCGACGCGCCCTTCATCTCGCCCGACGACCGCATGGCGGCCCGGCTGTCGGTGCAGCACCTGGTCGACCTCGGGCACGAGCGCATCGGGCTGGCGCTCGGCCCGCGCCGGTTCGTGCCGGTCATCAGGAAGATCGAGGGCTACAAGCAGTCGATGGCGCAGCTCCTCGGCGCCACCGACGTCGACGACCTGATCGCCCACTCGCTGTTCTCCGTCGAGGGCGGGCAGGCCGCGGCGGCCCAGCTCCTGTCGCGCGGCTGCACCGGCATCGTCTGCGCCAGCGACCTCATGGCGCTCGGCGCGATCCGCGCCTGCCGGGAGAAGGGGCTGTCGGTGCCGGGCGAGGTGTCGGTGGTCGGGTTCGACGACTCGCCGCTGATCGCGTTCACCGACCCGCCGCTGACCACGGTGCGCAAGCCGATAGGAGCGATGGCCTCGGCGGCGGTGCAGACGCTGCTGGAGGAGGTCAACGGCGCGCCCGCCAAGCACGTCGAGCTGATCTTCCAGCCGGAGCTCGTCGTGCGCGGCTCCACCGGCTCGGGCCCGCTGGTCAACCGGTGAGCCACGACGTCCTCGTCCTCGGCGGCGCCGGGGTCGACACCACCGTGTACGTGCCCGAGCTGCCGCTGCCGTACCGCGACACCTACCAGGTGCCGCCGGTCGTCGACCGCATCGGCAACACCGGGGCGGGCGTCGCGCTCGGCTGCCACGCGCTCGGCCTCGGCGTCGCCTTCGCCGACCTCCTCGGCGACGACCCGCAGGGCGCGCTGATCCGGCACGCGCTGCGCGACCTCGACTGCTCCTACGGCACGGCCGAGGCGGGCACCCGCCGCAGCGTGCTGCTGGTCGGCCCCGACGGCCGGCGCACCTCGTTCTTCGACCCGAAGGCCACGCCCGGCGAGCGGCTGCCCCGGCACACCTACGCCGGCGTGCGGGCCCGCCACGCGCACGTGTCGCTCACCGACTTCTGCCGCCACGTCTACGACGACCTCGACGGCGTGCCGACCTCCACCGACCTGCACGACTGGGACGGCGTCAACGACTACCACAAGGACTTCGCCTACCGCTCCGACCTGGTGTTCCTGTCGGCCGTGGCGCTGCCCGACCCGGCCGCCGCGATGCGCGGGATCCTGGCGCGGGGCCGCGCCCGCACCGTGGTGTGCACGCGCGGCGCCGACGGCTGCCTCGTGCTGACCCGCGACCCTGGCCCGGGCGGTCACGACGGCGAGGTGCGGGCCTTCCCCGCCGAGCCGCTGCCGGGGCCGGTCGCCGACAGCAACGGCGCGGGCGACGCGTTCGTCTCCGGCTTCCTGTACGGCACCCTGCGCGGCCGGCCGCTGGAGGAGTGCGTCCGGCTGGGGGCGATCGCGGGGGCGCACGCCTGCACCGTGGCCGGCACCCACGAGTCGCCGATCACCGAGAGCCTGCTGCTGCGGCGGGCGGGCTGACGGGCCGGTCGGCGGTCGGGCTCCCCGGACGCCCGGCCGGGCCGCGGGCGAAGCGGGCCAGCAGGTTCGCCGTCGCCCGCCGGGTGAAGGCCGCCGCCGCCTGCGGCACGCCGTGGCCGCAGGCCCGCCCGCGCATGGCGCACACCCAGCGCATCGTCCCCGAGGCGAACACCCCGGCCCCGCTCGGCGCGACGTAGTACGTGCTGTTCGCCACCGTCGCCCGCCCGCCGCAGGAGAACCGCGACTCGGCCAGCACCTCGACGCCGGCGGGCGAGCCGCGCTGCACCCGGTCGGTCTCCACGCCCGCCATGCCGGGGAAGCGCGTGCCCCGGGTGCCGGCGAAGATCCAGTGGCGGGGACGGGTGACGGTGTAGGCGCCCTCCGCCGGGAAGCAGTCGTACATCTGGCCCACCAGCTCGCTCTCCGGCCGGGTCTCGCGCCACAGCAGGCACTCCCGCTCCTTGTCGCAGGCGACCGTGCGGCCGCGCAGGGCGATGCGCCAGTAGACGGCGTTCGCGCCGAGGAAGGCGAGGTTGACGCCCTGGTCGCGGGCCCGCGTGAGCGTCGCGCGCATCCGCGGCGACCAGTACTCGTCGTGGCCGAGCGAGATCACCGCGCGGGCCCCGTCCAGCGCGCCCGGCCGCAGGTCGAGGCTGGTCAGGTACGCCAGCGGCACGCCGGTCCGCTCGGCCTCGGCGAACGCCGGCTGCTCGAAGTCGAGGAACAGGCGGGCGCCGGAGCCGTCGTAGGGACGGTCGAAGGTGACCGCGCGGGACCGGCCGGCGAACCCGCCCGGGCCCAGGTAGAGGCTGCGACCGCCCCACAGGTTGTACGCCTGCCAGGTGGTGACCCCGTCCAGCAGCACCACCCGGCCCCGGACCGACGCCGACCGCACGGTGACCGGCACGTACCGCTGGGCGCCGGTGGAGGCGTCCAGCCTGATCAGGTAGGGGCCCTCGGGCCAGCCGGTGGTGTCGACCGTGAGCGAGGGACGCCAGTGCGCGGCGGTCACCGTGCCGCGCACGAGCCGGGCGGGCGGCTGCCGCACGCCCTCGACCTGCGGCGAGCGCCACACGGCGGCGGGCCGGGCGCCCATCCGGAAGGCGACGGCGGTGAAGCGCGGCGCGGTGGTCGAGACGCGCAGGCCGAACCGCTCGCCGGGCAGCACGCTCACGCGGTCGGCGTACCCTCGATCTCGTGCTCGGCGCCCCGCCTGATCGGCCCCACGGCACCGCGGGCGGCCGCACGGCGGGGCGGGCGCCGGGCGGGGCGGGCGCCACCGGGCGGCCCGGCGCGGTCACCGAGCACCCGGCGGCGGGCAGCACGAGGGCGAGGACGAGGGCGAGGGCGAGCGGCTTGCGCATCGGGGCATCGTGGCAGCCCGCCCGCCCGCGCCCCGGCCGGTTGACGAAGTTCTGACCCCCGCCGAACCGTCCGCTGACCGTCCGGCCCCGGACCGCCCGGGACGGCGGCCGCGCGACCGGTGCGGGATCGGCTGGGCCGCCTCCTGACCGGCGGTCACGCCCAGGGGCGGGGGAAGGCGTCGCCGGCCAGGGCGTCGCCCGCGGCCAGCCCGAGCGGGTCGGTCACGACATGTGGGGCCCCGCTGTAGACGGTGTCCGCGTCCATGTAGATGATCACGTGCGCGAACCTCGCCCGGTCGGTCCGGTTGGGCAGCGCCATGTGGCCGGTGTAGCCGCTGTGGAAGGTGCAGTCGCCCGCCCGCAGCGGCACCGTGACCCGGGGCTCCCACCGCAGGGACGGGTCCGTCTCGAACAGGTCCTCCTCCTGGTGCAGGTCCTGGGGCCGCAGGCCGGTGCGGTCCTGGGTGCCGGGCAGGAAGGTCATGCAGCCCCGCTCCGGCGGCACGTCCACCAGCGCGATCCACGCCGACAGCGGCAGCCGGTCACCGGCGTGCGGCCAGTACGGGCGGTCCTGGTGGAACTCCGTCGCGGCGTTGCTGCGCGCCTCCTTGACCAGCATCTGGTCGTGCCAGAGCCGCAGCGGGAACCCGGCGAGCTGCTCGGCGATCCGGCCGATCCCGGTGTCGAGCGTCAGCTCGCGCAGCGTCGCGTCGCGCTGCCAGACGTTCACGAGCTGGCTGAAGACGCCCTGCCGCTCCAGGCTCTCCGCCCGGTGCGCCGCCAGGAACGCCTCCGCCCCGGCGAGGAACCGCTCCACCCGGTCCGGGCCGAGCAGCCCGCGCACCCGGACGAAACCGTGCTGCCGGTACGCCGTCACCAGCTCATCCGGCACCCGGCCGTCCGCGCCGACATCGCCGCGGGAGCGCTCGTCCGCCGTCGTCACCATCTCCGACCTCCTGAGGTTCGTGCCTTCGATGCCTCCCAGCCTCGCCGTGGCACGCCGCCCGGGGCTAGGCCGATCCCGGCGGGTGCTCGTACGATCCCGACATGCCCGCCACGCTGCACGAGCACGCGCTGTTCGCCGAGCGGCCGGTCCTGGCCCGCGTCCACCATCTCGGCCCCGGTCACGGCCCCGACGTCGAGCCGCACGCGCACGACTTCCTGGAGATCGCGGTGATCGCCGCCGGCCGGGCCCGGCACGTGACCAGCCAGGGCGAGCGCCCGCTGCGGCGCGGCGAGGTGATCGTGCTGCGCCCCGGGGCCTGGCACGCCTTCCGGGACTGCGCCGGGCTCACCGTCGCCAACTGCTGCCTGTCGGCCCCAGCGCTGCGGGGCGAGCTGGCGGCGCTGCACGGCGTCCCGATGCTCCGCCGCCTGGTGTGGACCGACCCCGTGGCGTCCGGTACCCACGGCGTGGCCGTCACCGCCGTCGAGCCGGCCGCCGCCGAGGCGGCCGTCGAGGAGATCGCCCTGCTCGAACGGGACCTCGCCGCCGACCCGCCGCGCCCGGGCCGGGTGCTGGGCCGGCTGGTCACCGTGCTCGGCGTGCTCGCCGACGGCCGCGCGGACGGGCCCGAGCCCCCGGCCGCCGCCGTGCACCCCGCGGTCGCCGCCGCCATCGCCAGGATGGAGGCCGCGCCCGCGCACCCGTGGCGGCTCGACGACCTGGCCAGGGCGGTCAGCCTGGACCCCGCCTACCTCGGGCGGCTGTTCCGGCGGCACGCGGGGGTGACGCCGCTGGGCTTCCTGGCCCGGCTGCGGGCCGAGCGCGCCGCCACGCTGCTGGCGCACTCGTCGCTGCCGGTGGCCAGGGTCGGCGCGGCCGTCGGCTGGGACGACCCGACGTACTTCGCCCGCCGCTTCCGCGCGCTGGCCGGGCTGACGCCCACCGAGTACCGGCGGCGCAGCCGGCCGCCGGGCGACGCGGTCAGCGGACCATCCGCATGACCACCGGCAGGTGGTCGGACAGCGTGCTGGACAGGACGGAGCCGCTGGTCGTGGTGATGCCCCGGGTGTAGACGTAGTCGATGCGGGCGTTGCCGTGGGTCGGCTTGTTGGCGTACCTGGCGCCCGTGTCCGTCCACCCCGCGCTGACGAACTTCTTCGACAGCGCGTCCGTGGGAGGGGCGTTGAAGTCGCCGGTGAGCACCAGGCCGGTGCGGGAGCCGAAGTAGGCGCGCACCTTGTCCGCCTGGGCCTCGCGGCGGGCCAGCGAGGTCGCCGACAGTCCCGGCGACAGGTGCGTGGTGAACACGGTGATCGACGCGCCGCCGCCCAGGTCGAGCTTGACGCCGGCCATCGAGCGGTTGACCGGGCAGGTCGCGAAGTCGGTGAGCGGGATCGTCACCCGCTCGGCGATCCGGAACGACGACAGGATCGCGTTGCCCGCCTTGCCCGGCTGGGGGTCGTCGCAGGGGCCCGGGTTGTCGCCCGCGCCGAAGTGGGCGTTGGCGGTGAGGTCCCAGCCGAGCTCGTCGGCCAGCTCCTTGACCTGGTCGGCGTCGGGGCGGCGGTGGATCTCCTGGAGTGTGACGACGTTGGCGCCGCTGGCCCGGACGACCTCGGCGACGGCCTTCATGTCGGCGCTGTCGCCCTGGATGTTCCAGTCGAGGACGACGACGGCGGTGGCCGCGCCGGCGGGGGCGGACGCGGCCGGGGCCGTGAGGACGACGGCCACGGGACATAGAACGGACAACACCTGGATCGATCGGGTCAGGCGCATGATCGTGATCTTACGTACGCCATGACGATCCGTACAGATCGCCGGGTCAGGAATGCCCGCGCTCACCCGCGCCGGTCGAGCTCCCGCCACACCCGGCCGACGAACGGCGGCAGCGAGACCAGGAAGTACACGCAGGTGAACGCGGCGAGCGCGGCGCCCAGCCCGGCCAGTTCGGTCAGCGAGCCGGCCAGCAGCCCGCCCACCGGCATGGCCGCGTACGAGGCGGCGCTCATCGCGCCGATCACCCGGGCCCGCAGCGGGGGCGGGATGCGGTCGTACTGGAGCACGCAGAGGATCGGGTTGATGGCGCCCGCGGCGAAACCCGAGGCCAGCGCGACCGCGACGGCCACCGGCAGCGGCGCGCCGAGGGCCAGCACCAGCACCCGGGGCACCCCGGCGAGCAGGAACGCCACCCCGTAGGTTAGCCGGCGCGGCAGCCGGTCGCCGGCGGCGGCGTAGGCCACCGTCCCGGCCAGCGCGCCCGCGGCCACCGCCCCGGCCAGCAGGCCGAACGCGCGCGGACCGGCCGCCACGTCGCGGGCGTACAGGGCCAGCAGCACCTGCGTGACGCCGGTGTCCAGCATGTTGACCACCACGATCATCGCCGTGGCGCTGAGCTGGAGCCGGTCGCGCCACAGGAACGCGAGCCCGGCCCGCAGCCCGCGCAGGTACCCGTCCCGCCCGCCCCGCGCCGCCCCCGTGGTCGACGGCAGCCCCGCCACCAGGAACGCCGACAGCAGGAACGTGAGCCCGTCCACGACGAGCAGCGCGCCCGTGCCGAGCCAGGCGATCAGCACCCCGGCCAGCGGCGCGCCCACCATCGCGGCCCCCCGGTAGATCCCGTCGTAGGCCGCCGCCGCCCGCTCGATCCGCACCCCGCCGAGCGCCGCCAGCTCCGGCAGCATCGCCTTGCGCGCGGTCTCGCCCGGCGTCGCCGCCAGCCAGCGCAGGAACAGCAGCCCCAGCAGCGCCGGGTACGACAGCCCCTCGCGCTGCGCCAGCAGCGGCACCGCCAGCACCACGACGCCGCTGATCAGGTCGGACGCCACGCTGGAGCGCCGGAACCCGAGCCGGTCCACCAGCGTCCCGCCGAAGGCCGCCGAGACGACGACGGGCAGCGTGGTCGCGAACGCCGCCAGCCCCGTGAGCCCGGCGCTGCCCGTCGTCTCCAGCACGAACCACGGCACGGCCAGCACGCAGAGCATGGTGCCGGTGACGGAGAGCGCGTTGGCGGCCAGCAGAGTGATGAATGGACGCCTCACGCGGTGTTGCCCTGTCTTTCCCGGCTCGAAGGTGCTCAGGGTAGACGGGTGAGACAGGAGCCCGGATGACACCCCCGCCCAACTAGCTAAAGATGATGTGATACTACGATTGGGGCGCATGATGCGCCGCATACCTCAGGAGGTCGAGCTGTGAGCGTCGTGGTCTGCGGCGAAGCCATGCTGCTGATGCTCGCCGAGCCGGGCGTCCCCCTGGAACGCGCCACCGCCTTCCGCCGCTCGATCGCCGGCGCGGAGTCCAACGTCGCCGCCGGGCTGGCCCGCCTCGGCCACGAGGCCCGCTGGCTCGGCCGGCTCGGCGCGGACCCGGCCGGCAAGGCCGTGCTCGCCATGCTCCGCGCCGAGGGCATCGACACCCGGCACGCCGTCGTCGACCCCGACGCCCCCACCGGGCTGCTGCTGCGCGACAGCCACCCGGCCCGCGCCATCGACGTCCAGTACTACCGCGCCGGCTCGGCCGCCTCCCGCCTGGCCCCCGGCGAGCTGACGCCCGAGATGCTACGCGGCGCCCGGATCGTGCACGTCACCGGCATCACGCCGATGTTGTCCGGCTCGGCGCACCAGGCCACGCTGCGCCTGTTCGACCTGGCCGAGCAGGCGGGCGCGACGATCTCGTTCGACCCCAACGTGCGGCTCAAGCTCGGCCCGCCCGGGCGGTGGCGCGAGCGCGTCGCGCCGCTCCTGGCCCGCGCCGGCGTGGTGTTCGCCGGCGAGGACGAGCTGGAGCTGCTGGGCGTCGACCCCGCCGGGCTGCCCGGGCTGGCCGTGGTCAAGCACCGCGACAAGTCGGCGAGCTGCGCCGGGCTGCGGCAGGAGGCGTTCCCGGTGCCCGTCACCGACCCGGTGGGGGCGGGGGACGCGTTCGCGGCCGGGTTCCTGTCCGGGCTGCTGCGCGGGGAGCCGTACGAGGTGTGCCTGCGCGAGGCGGCGGCCGTCGCGGCGCTGGTCGTGCAGTGCGCCGACGACACCTCAGGGCTGCCGGACCGGGCGGGGCTGGAGCGGGCGCTGGCCGCGTTCACCTCGGCCGGCGAGACCGTCCACCGCTGAGCAGCCGCCCCACCTCACCTGAAGAAAGGCGACCATGTACCGCTGGGAGATCGTCCGGGCCGTCACCGAGCAGCGGGTGTTCGGCATCGTCAGGAGCGCCGGCCCCGAGGAGGCGCTGACCGCGGCCGAGGCCGTGCTCGACGCCGGGCTGCGGGCCGTCGAGGTGGCGCTCACCACGCCGCGCGCGCTCACCGCCGTCGCCCGGCTCACCGAGCGGCGGCCCGGAGCCCTGGTCGGGGCCGGCACCGTGCTGGACGCCGCCGCCGCCCGCGCCGCCGTCGAGGCCGGCGCCCGCTTCCTCGTCTCGCCCAGCCTGCACCCCGAGGTGATCCGAGCCGGCCACCGCTACGGCGTGCCCGTCTTCCCCGGCGTCGCCACGCCGACCGAGATCGTGCGGGCGCTGGAGGAGGGCGCGGACGCGGTGAAGATCTTCCCCGCCTCCGGCCTGGCGCCGTCCTGGCTGCGTGACCTGCGGGCCGCGCTGCCGCAGGTGCCCGCCATCCCCACCGGCGGCGTCACCCTCGACAACGCCGCCGAGTGGATCGCCGCCGGGGCCGTCGCCTGCGGCATGGGCTCGGCGCTGACCTCCGGCGGGGCCGAGGCGGCCGGGGCGCGCGTCACCGCGCTGCTCGCCCGGCTCGCCGAGGCGCGCTGAGCGCCCCGCCGATGGCACTCCAGGGGCTGCACGGGCAGGTGGTCGACCACCTCGGCCGCGCGCTCGCCGCCGGCGAGCTGCGCGCGGGCCAGGTCCTGCGGCTGGAGGACGTCCAGGAGCGGTACGGCGTCTCGCGCACGGTCGCCCGCGAGGCCGTGCGCGTGCTGGAGTCCAAACGGCTGGTCACCAGCCGGCCCCGGGTCGGCGTCACCGTCCGCCCGGCGGACGCCTGGAACCGCTACGACCCGCAGGTCATCCGCTGGCGGCTCGCCTCGCCCGGCGCCGGCGACCAGCTCCGCGAGCTGGCCGAGCTGCGGGCCGCCGTCGAGCCCGCCGCCGCCGCGCTGGCCGCCGCCCGCGCCGGAGAGGAGCACCGGCGGGAGCTGGTCGCCGCCGCGCGGGCCCTGACCGGGGCGGCGCGGGCGGGCGACCGGGAGGGCTTCGTCGCCGCCGACGCCGCCTTCCACCGGGTGCTGCTCGCGGCCTCGGGCAACGGCATGTTCGCCCAGCTCGCCGCCGTGACCGAGGAGCTGCTGACCTCCCGGCGGGAGCTGCGGCTGCTGCCCGACCCGCTCGCCACGGCCGCGGTCCTGCGGCACCTCGACGCGGCCGAGGCCGTCGCCGCCGGGCGCGCGGACGAGGCGGCGCGGGCGATCGAGTCGATCGTGCGGGCGGCCGGGGAAGAAGTGCAGCAGATTCTGGAGGGCGGGCCCTGCGCGCTCCGCCCCGCAGCGTACGACCAGGAGGTCTCCCCATGACCGTCGCCGTTCACGTCGGGCCCGAGCCCGTGCCCGCCCTCGTCGAGGCGGTCCGCCGCGGCGGCGGGCGGGTGGTGCCGCTGGAGGAGGCCGAGGCCGTCGTCTACTACGGCAGCGGCGACCCCGACGAGCTGCGCGGCATGATCAGCGACCGCGTCCGGTGGGTGCAGCTCCCGAACGCCGGGGTCGAGCGCATGGCCGCCGCCGGCGTCATCACCGACGACCCCGTCTTCACCGCCGCCACCGGCTCGTACGGCCCCCAGGTGGCCGAGCACGCCCTCATGCTCATGCTGGCCGCCGCCCGCCGGCTGCACCGCCACGCCAGGGCGACGAGCTGGGGGCCGGACGACTCGCAGGTGTTCGCCGGCTCCACCGTCGCCGTCGTCGGGTACGGCGGCATCGGGCGGGCGCTCATGCGGCTGCTGGAGCCGTTCGGCTGCCGGGTGACCGCCGTCACCGACCGCGGCGACGCTCCCGGCGCGGCCCTGATCCTGCCCAGGGACCGCTTCCGCGAGGCGCTGCCCGACGCCGCGTACGTGGTGGTCGCCGCGCCCCTCACGCCCCGCACGCGCGGGCTGTTCGGGACGCCCGAGTTCGCGCTCATGCGCTCCGACGCGTGGCTGGTGAACGTCGCCAGAGGCGGCCTGGTCCGCACCGGCGACCTGGTGGCCGCGCTGCGCGAACGGCGTATCGGCGGGGCCGCCCTCGACGTCACCGACCCCGAGCCGCTGCCCGCCGGGCACCCGCTGTGGAGCCTCGACAACGTCCTCATCACGCCGCACTCGGCGAACCCGCGGGCCGCGTACTGGCGGGGGCTGGCCGAACGGGTCGAGGACAACGTGCGCCGCTTCGCCGCGGGCGCCCCGCTCGCCGGCCGCGTCTCCCCGTCCGAGGGCTTCTGACGACCCTTTCCGGCCCGGCCGGTCAGGCGAAGGTGATGCGGGCGCCGGTGCTCAGGCCCGAGTCGTGCACCTCCAGGCCGACGGGCTGGATGTCGCGCGGCAGGTCGAACACCAGCGTCCCGGTGAACTCGCCGCCCGCCTCGATGCGGATCGGGGTGATCTCCTTGCCGTCGGCGTCGAGCAGCCTGACCCCGCCGTGCACGTCGTCGTCCTCGCCGACGAGCTTCTGCTGGCCCGGGTACAGGACCCGGGCCTCGGGGCCGACGTTGTCCACCTGGACGCCGACGCGGCAGGTACGCTTCGCGGCCGCCTTGGCCGGCTTGGGGCACTTGGTGCTGGTCACCGCGAACCGCAGCCTGCCGTCCTGGACCGGGCCGCCCTCCGCGCCGGCCGCCGGGCCGCGGAACAGCCAGGCCAGGGCGGCCAGCAGCAGCACCAGCAGGACGGCCACCACCACCAGCGCGGTCAGGCAGCCGGTCGTCACGCCGCGGCGCGGCCGGGGCGGCCGGTAGCGGGGCAGCGGGCCCTGGCCGGTGGTCGCGTGGTGCGGCAGCGGGCCCTGGCCGGTCTGGTGCGGGTGGGGGAGCGGCATCTGCCCCGTCTGGTGCGGCCCTGCCATCCCGCCCGGCACCGGCCCCGTCCGGTCGGGGTGCGGCATCGGCCCCGTGCGGTCGGCATGGGGCGCTGGGCCCGTGTGGTCGGCGTGCGGTACCGGCCCGGTGCGGTCCGGGTGTCCGGTGCGCTCGGGGTGGGACGGGCGGCCGTCGCGGCCCCGCGCGGGCGGGCGCTGGCCGCGCTGCCCGCCCCCGCCGGGCAGCTGGCCCGAGGCGCGCGAAGGCGGCGGCACCATGCCGGGCACGGGCCCGACCGCTCGGCCTGCGGCACCTGGGACCCCGGCGGCACCTGCGACCCCGGCGGCACCTGCTGCGACCCGCCGGGCATGGGCGACCCGGCCCTGCGGCGGCACCTGGGACCCGCCGGGCCTGGGCGAGCCCTGCCGGCCCGGGTGCCGCGGCGACGCCTGCGGCCCGTGCCCGCCCTGCGAGGCACGTACGCTCCACGCCCGGCCGAGCCCGTCGGCCCGGTGCGCTCGGCGGGTGGCGGCTGCATGCCCGGCGTCGGCCCCGTCCGCTCGGCGGGCGGCGGCTGCATCCCGGGGGTCGGCCCGGTGCGCTCGGCGGGCGGCACGGGCGGCGGGCCCGTCCGTTCACTCGAGGGAACGGCGTGCGGCGGCGGGCCGGTGCGTTCACCGGGGGGAACGGCGTGCGGCGGCGGGCCCGTGCGCTCACCGGGAGGCACGGCGTGCGGCGCGAACTCGGAGACGTTCCACGCGTTGGTGAGGTGCTTGGTGGCCGCGAGCTGCGCGGCCGGCTCGTCGGCGGCCTCCACCAGCTCCAGCAGCAACTGCCGCGCGGTGGGCCGGCGCGCCGGGTCGGGGTGGATGGCCGCCGCCACCAGCCGGTCGAGCGGCGCGGGCAGCCCCCGCAGGTCGGGCGGCGCGGTACGGGCCCGGGCCGCCATGACGTAGGCGTCGCCCTCGCCGAACGGATGCCCGCCGAGCCCCGCGTACGCGATCAGCGACCCCCACGCGAACACGTCGCCCGCCGGGCTGGTCCTCCCCTCGAAGACCTGCTCGGGAGCGATCCAGCCGGGCGTGCCCATGACCATGCCGGCGTTGGTGTGCCGGGCGCTGACGTGCGTCGAGCGCGCCAGCCCGAAGTCGATCACGCGCGGCCCGGCCAGCGTCAGCATGACGTTGGCCGGCTTGAGGTCGCGGTGCACGAGCCCCGCCGCGTGGATCGCGGTCAGCGCGGCCGCCACGCCGACGGCGGCGGCGTGCAGCACCGACGGCGACAGCGCGCCGTGCTCGATGAGGTGGTCCTCGAGCGAGATGCCGTCGATGTACTCGGTGACGAGGTAGAGCACGCCCCGGTCCTCGCCGTGGTCGAGCACCCGCGCCGTGCAGAACGAGGCCACCTTGCGCGCGTTGGACACCTCTTCGTTGAAGCGCGCCCGGTAGACCGGGTCGGCGGTGTAGTCGCGCCGGATGGCCTTGAGCGCCACCCGTGAGCCGTCGGCGGCCTTCGCCAGGTAGACGACCCCCATGCCGCCGGAGCCGAGACGGCTGATCAGCTCGTAGGAACCGATCGCCGGCGGGTCTTCCGGCTTCAGCGGAGTGCCTGCGGAGCGCCCCAATGTCGCCGTCCTCTCGCCGTCGTCGTCCTGTCCCAAACCGAACCGTTCCTCCGCCCGGCATGCCGTTTTGTACCCCAGACTCTAACGGAGGAAGGGGCCCTCCGTAGGCCAGTGGCGCTGAGCAGGCATGCCCGCGGGGACGGCCCTCAGGGACGGGCGGGCTTGCGGCGGGTGGGCCGCATCCGGACGCGCAGCCGGGCGAGGTTCACGGCGTGGGGGATCGGGCGGTGCGGGGACAGCGACCGCCCGATCTGCTTGGGCCTGGCGTCCCGCAGCAGGGTGGCCAGGAAGGCGGTGCCGACCGCGAGCGTCAGGTGCACGGCGTCGCAGCCCGGCCGGGCCCACCACTCGCCGGCGGCGGTGCCGTCGAGCCAGATGCGCGGCGTGAACGCGTCGGCGTACGGCAGCCGCGGGCTGCGCTGGTGCACCGCGAGCGGCACGAGCACGGGGGTGCCGGGGGGCAGGGCGGTGCCGTACCAGTGGGTCTCGGCGGCGGTGACCCGCGACAGCGCGGGCACCGGCGGCCACAGCCGCAGCGCCTCGCGCAGGCAGGCCCGCAGGTGCTCGGGGTCGGCGCGGGCGGCCTTGCGGTGCGCCGGGTGGGTGGCCAGCAGCGCGAGCGTCTGCAGCAGCGCGCCCGCGGTGACGCCGAACCCCATCAGCCAGTACGCGGCCTGCATCAGCCCGCGCGACTCGGCCTCGTCGGGGGTCTCGGCGATCAGCCCGGCCAGGCTGCCGGGCTCGGCCCTGCGCAGATGGTCGAGGATGCGGGCGTCGTAGCGGCCGGACAGCACCTCCTGGCGGCGCCCGGCCCGCCGCCTGCCCGCCCGCCTGAGGCCGGTCAGCAGCCGGGTCAGCTCCTCGTCGCCGGCCGCGCCGTCGCCGTACACGCAGCGGCGGGCCACCCGCTGCCAGCGCGCGTCGAGGCGGGCGAAGTCGACCACGCCGGTGGTGCGCGCGCCGGTGGTGAGTGCGCCGGTGGTGAGCGCGCCGGTGGTGAGCGCGGCGGTGGTGAGCGCGGCGGCCTCCTCGCGGGCGATCTCGATGAACGCCGGGCGCAGGACGTCCGTCGGCAGGCCGAAGGGCCGCTCCTCGACGCCGGGCGCGTAGGCGTCGCGCTCCTCCACCAGCACGCGCAGCACGTCGCGGCGGGACAGCACGAGCAGCGCGGGGCCGCGCCGGCGGCCGCGTACGAGCACGGGACGGCCGCCGTACCTGGCCTCCAGCGCGGTGAGCAGGGAGCGGGCGCGCAGCAGGTCGCGGCCGGGGAGGGCGTGCGGCGCCCACGGCGGCACCAGCGCGGCCGAGAGCCGCAGGCTCTCCAGCACGCTCGCCCTGGGCAGCCCCCTAGGCACCGGTGTGCTCCCGCCCGGGCCGCCGCGCCCGGAGCCGGGCGCTGGAACGTTCCCGCGGTGACCGCGGGTGCCGGACCCGCTTCCCCGGCGCCCGCTGGTCCGGGGCCGTACGGGCCCGTGCCCAGCGGACCGCGGGCGCCTCCGGGGTGGCCGGAGCGGGAAGGAAGTCCATACCGGTCATGTGATCGCGCCGGCCCGCCCGCCCGCAATCGGGGTTTCGGCCAGTGGAACGCTTCCCGCCGCGAAACCCCTTCGCGTCCCGGCCCGCGGAACGCCTACCCGCCGAGCAGCGCCGCCGAGATCGCCTGCGCCGCCCCGCGCACCGCGATGCCGAGCCGCCCCAGCGCCGCGCCGGGCGCCGGCGCGGCCACCCCCAGCGACATGCGGATCCGCCCGCCCGGCCCGAACACCGGTGCGGCCACGCACGCCACGCCGTCGGCGAACTCCTCCTGCGCGTACGCCACCCCGTGCCGCCGCACCTGGGCCAGCTCCCGCTCCAGCCGCGCCGGCGTGGTGATCGTCCGACGGGTCATGCGCTCGAACGTGCCGCGCGCCAGCAGCTCCTGCCGTAGCCGCGGGTCGAAGGCCAGCAGCGCCTTGCCGGTCGCCGTGCAGTGCAGCGGCGCCAGGTCCGCGGCGTCGGACGGCGTGCCGACCCGGTTGTGCCCGTACAGCCGCTCGACGTAGCGGGCCTCCAGGCCGCACGGCACCGCCAGGTTCACCGTCTGCCGGGTGGTCTCGTACAGGTAGAGCAGGTACGGCAGGACCACCCGGCGGGTGCCGGGGACGCGCGCCCGGCCGCCGCCCGCGAGCACGTCCAGCAGCTCGCCGGGCAGGTAGCCGGTGCCCGCCCGGCGGACCAGCCCGCGCCCGCACAACACGCCGAGGATGCGGTGGGCGGTGGACTTGGGCAGGCCCGTGCTGCGGCAGAGCTGGGCGAGGCTGACCGGCCCCGGCCCCGGCGCCTGGGCGAGCGCGAGCAGGATGTCGATCCCCCTGTCCAGGCTTCCCGGCTGCGACCCGGGACGGCTGCCCGGGTGAGTGTCCGGGCGGACGTCCGGGCGGCTGCCCGGGTGGACGTCCGGGCGGTCGCCGGCGAGCGGTGGCTCCTGGCCGGCCGTTTGCGTGAGCATCAGTGTCCCTTCGCTCTGCGCGAGCAGGAGGGGGCTTCCCCGAGACTGCGGCTTGACATCCCTTGACCTACCCCGGCGGCCGCGTCCCCAAATACGCAGGTCAGCGCAGATCGATGAGCTCGGCGTAGACCGACACCGCCACCTCCCCGGGCGTCCTGGCCCCGATGTCCAGGCCCGCCGGGACGTGCACCCGCTCGCCCCCCTCCACCCGGGCCAGCACGGCCGCGCCGCGCCGGCGGCTGGCGACGAGCGCCACGTACGGCACCCCCTGCGCCAGCGCCGCCCGCAGCACCGGCTCCTCGCCCACGCCGTGGCTCGCCACGAGCACGGCGGCGGCGTCGCCGGCGATCGGCGTCAGCGGGTCGGCGCTCGCCTCCACCTGGTAGCCCATCGCCCGGCCCACGGCGGCGAACGCGCGGGCGATGGGGCTGTCGCCGTGCACCTGGACGAGCACGGGCGGCAGCACCGCCTCCAGGAAGATCTCCAGCGTGCCGCCGGACAGGCACGGCTGGCCCACCGCGACCAGCCCCTCCTCCTCGTGCGGCTCGCCGGCCTCGGGCGTGATGCGCAGCAGCGTGGCGCGTCCGGTGCTGAGCAGGCGCAGGCCCTGCGCGCGGACCGTGTCCGTGGCGCACACCCCGCCGACGAACCCCTCGATCGTCCCGTCCGGCAGCACCAGCGCCCGGTCGCCCGCCTTGGCGCTGGTCGGCCGCTGCGCCCGCACGACCGTGGCCAGCACGTACGGCTCCCGCCCCGACCGCAGCTCCGCCGCCCGCGCCTGCACGTCGAGCCCGCCCGCGGGCTGGGCGGCCGGCGCCCGCCGCACGGGCGCCGGCATGCCCAGGAACTCGCTCACGGGATCGCCAGGTCCGTGCGGAACGGCCGTCCCTGGACGACCCGCCACACGTTCGCGGGGGTGAGCGGCATGTCCGCGTGCCGCACCCCGTACGGGGCGAGCGCGTCCACCACGGCGTTGACCACGGCCGGCGGCGACCCGACGGTGGCCGACTCGCCCACCCCCTTGGCCCCGATCGGGTGCGTCGGCGACGGCGTCACCGTCTCGCCCAGCTCCCACGACGGGCACTCCATCGCGGTCGGCAGCAGGTAGTCCATGAACGAGGCGCCCAGGTGGTTGCCGTCCTCGTCGAACGCCATCACCTGCATGAGCGCCATCCCGACCCCGTCGGCGAGCCCGCCGTGGATCTGCCCTTCGACGATCATGGGGTTGATGCGCACCCCGCAGTCGTCCACCGCCACGAACCGGCGCACCTTGACCTGCCCGGTGCCCGGGTCGACGTCCACGACGCAGATGTAGGCGCCGAACGGGTAGGTCAGGTTCGGCGGGTTGTAGACGGTCACCGCGTCGAGGTGGCCCTCGACGCCCTCGGGCAGCTCGAGGCTGCCGTGCGCGGCCAGCGCGATCTCCGCGATCGACCTGCCCGCGGCCGGGTCGCCGACCACCGACCAGCGGCCGCCGTCCCACTCCAGGTCGTCCGGGGACGCCTCCAGCATGGCCGCCGCCACGATCTTCGCCCGGTCGCGCACCTTCCTGGCCACCAGGGCGGTGGCCGCGCCGGAGACCGGGGTGGAGCGGGAGCCGTACGTGCCGAGCCCGAACGGCGTCTGGTCGGTGTCGCCGTGCACGACCTCCACGTCGTCGGCCGGGATGCCCAGCTCCTGCCCGACGATCTGGGCGAACGTCGTCTCGTGCCCCTGGCCCTGCGACTGGCACGACACCCGCAGCACCGCCTTGCCGGTCGGGTGCACGCGCAGCTCCGCGCCGTCGGCCATGCCGAGGCCGAGGATGTCCATGTGCTTGCGCGGGCCCGCGCCGACGGCCTCGGTGAAGAAGCTGACGCCGATGCCCATCAGCTCGCCCCTGGAGCGCCGGTCGGCCTGCTCGGCGCGGAGCTTGTCGTAGCCGATCATGTCCATGGCCAGGCGCAGCGCCTTGGGGTAGTCGCCGGAGTCGTACTCCCAGCCGGTGGGGGAGTGGTACGGGAACTGCTCGGGCCGCAGCAGGTTGCGCAGCCGCAGCTCGGCCGGGTCCAGACCGAGCTCGGCGGCCAGCAGGTCCACCATGCGCTCGACCAGGTAGACGGCCTCGGTGACGCGGAAGGAGCAGGCGTAGGCGACGCCGCCGGGCGCCTTGTTGGTGTAGACGCCGGTGACCTCGCAGTGCGCGGCCTCGATGTCGTAGGAGCCGGAGAAGACGTGGAAGAAGCCGGCCGGGAACTTGGTGGGCTGCGCGGTGCCGTTGAACGCCCCGTGGTCGGCCAGCACCTTGACGCGGATCGCCCGGATCCGCCCGTCGCGGGTGGCGGCGATCTCGCCGCGCATGTGGTAGTCGCGGGCGAAGGCCGTGCTCATCAGGTTCTCGGAGCGGTCCTCCATCCACTTCACGGGACGGCCGGTGACGATGGAGCCGACGATCGCGCACACGTACCCGGGGTAGATGCCGACCTTGCCGCCGAAGCCGCCGCCGATGTCCGGGGAGATCACCCGGATCTTGTGCTCGGGCAGCCCGGCCACCATCGCGTACAGCGTGCGGTGCGCGTGCGGGGCCTGCGTCGGGCACCATACGGTGAGCTTGCCGGTGACCTTGTCGAAGTCGGCCACCGCGCCGCAGGTCTCCAGCGGGGCCGGGTGCACGCGCGGGTAGAGCATGTCCTGCGCGAGCGTCACCTCGGCCTGCTCGAACAGGGCGTCGGTGCGGGCCCGGTCGCCGGCCTCCCAGTCGAAGATGTGGTTGCCGGTGCGGCCCTCCAGGTCGTCCCTGATCACCGGGGCGCCCTCGTCGAGGGCGCGGCGGGCGTCCACGACCGCCTCCAGGGGGTCGTACTCGACGTCGATCAGCTCCAGCGCGTCCCTGGCCGAGTACGGGTCCTCGGCCACCACGAACGCGACCTCCTGGCCCTGGAAGCGCACCTTGTCGGTGGCGAGGACCGCCTGGGTGTCCTGCGACAGGGTGGGCATCCAGGCCAGCCCCAGGCCCTCCAGGGTCCGCCCGGTGATCACCGCCCGGACCTTGGGGTGCGCCTCGGCGGCGCTGGTGTCGACGGAGACGATCCTGGCGTGCGCGTGGGGGCTGCGGATGACGGCGCCGTACAGCATGCCGGGCAGCCGCACGTCGTCGGTGTAACGGCCGCGCCCGCGGATGAACCGGGCGTCCTCCTTGCGGTGCATCCGCCCGAAGCTCATGACCGCGCCTCCTGTTCCGCCGCCCACCTGATCGAGCGGACGATGTTCTCGTAGCCCGTGCACCGGCAGAGCTGGCCCGAGATCGCCTCCCTGATCCGGCCCTCGTCGGGGTCGGGGTCGCGGTCCAGCAGCCAGCGCGCGGTCAGCAGCATGCCCGGCGTGCAGAACCCGCACTGCAGCCCGTGGCACTCCACGAAGCCCTTCTGCACCGCGTCCAGCTCGCCGTCCCGCTCCAGCCCCTCGACCGTCGTCACCTCGTGGCCGTCGGCCATGACCGCGAGCACCGTGCACGACTTGACCGGCACGCCGTCGAGCCGCACGGTGCACACGCCGCAGTTGGAGGTGTCGCAGCCCCAGTGGGTGCCGGTCAGGTCCAGCTCGTCGCGCAGGAAGTGCACGAGCAGCAGCCGGGGCTCGACGTCCCGGGTGTGCGGCTGCCCGTTCACCGTGACCGTGATGCGCATGTCAGATCCTCCCGGCGGCGCGGGTGAGGGCGCGCCGGGTCAGCTCGGCGGCCAGGTGGCGTTTGTAGTCGGCCGGGCCGCGCTGGTCGGCGTGCGGCTCGCAGTGCCCGGCCGCGATCCGGCCCGCCTCGGCGAACGCCTCGGCGGCCGGCGGGCGGCCGATCAGGTGCCGCTCGGCCTCAGGGGCGCAGAAGTTCTCGGCGCCGACCGCCGTCAGCCCGATCCCGGCCTGCGTGATCACGCCGTCCGCGACGGTGAGCACGGCTCCGGCCGCGGCCACCGGCCAGTCGCCGGCCCGCCGCTCGACCTTCTCGTACGCGCTGCCCGTGCCCGGCGTGACCGGCACGCGGAGCTGGACCAGCAGCTCGTTCGGCTCGACGGCGGTCTCGTAGGGGCCGCGGTGGAACTCCCTGACCGGGACGGCGCGGAGGCCGCCCGGGCCCTGGATGACGGCGGTGGCGCGCAACGCGGCGAACACCGCCGGCAAATCCTCGGACGGGTCTCCCTGGCAGAGCGAGCCGCCAACGGTCCCCCGATTACGCACTATCGGATCGGCAATAACCCGCTCCGCATCACGAAATATCGGGAAAAGGTCGGTGGCGGTCTCGCTCTCCAGCAATTCGGCGTGCCGGACGAGCGCCCCGACCGCCAGCTCGCCGCCCTCCACCGCGATCCGCCCCAGCTCGCCGGCCAGGCCGTTGATGTCGATCAGCGCCTCGGGCTGGGCCAGGCGCAGCTTCATCATGGGAATGAGACTGTGGCCGCCGGCCACGATCCTGGCCTCCGGGCCGTACCGCTCCAAGAGCGCGATCGCGTGCGGCACGCTGTCGGCTCGCTCGTATTCGAACGTCGCGGGAACCTGCATGCCCAGCACATTGCTGGCGCCGATTTGTCGCGACAATCCACAAATAAGGGATTCCTTAATCCGCGCCCGGCGTCTATGAAAGGGGCGTGACACTCAGCCAGCTCGGCGCGTTCGTCTTCGTCGCCCGCCTCGGCTCGGTCAAGGCCGCCGCGCGGGCCCTCGGCGTCAGCGAGCCCGCCGTCTCGCAGTCGCTCGGCCAGCTCCGCCGCCACCTCGGCGACCCGCTGCTCACCCGCAGCGGCGACCGCATGGTGCTCACCGAGGGCGGCCGCCGGCTGCTCGGCATCGCCTCCCGGATGGTCGCGCTCGGCGCCGAGGCGATGGACGCCGTCCGTCCCGGCCGCCCCGCCCGCCTCCACGTCGTCATGGACGCCGGCCTCGCCGAGTACGTGGCCGGCCCGCTGCTGTGCCTGTTCACCCAGCGCAAGCCGGTGGACGCGACCTCGGGGGTGGCCGCCACCGCCGAGGTCCCGCTGCTGCTGTCCAGCCGCCTCGCCGACGTCGCGCTCGGCGCGCAGGCGGGCGGCGACGGCCTAGTGAGCCGCCCGGTGCTGCGCTGCCGCCTCATCGTCGTCGGCGCGCCCCGGGGCCGCCGCGACCACTGGCTCGTCGGCCCCTCCGGCGCCGACCCGGCCAGCGACACCAGCCGCCTGCTGCGCCTGTTACGCGTCCCGGAGTCGCAGGTGCGCGTCTACGCCAACCAGAGCGCCGCCTGGAAGGCCGCCGCCGAGGGCGCCGGCCTCGCCCCCGCCACCGCCCACCTGGTCTCCGCCCAGCTCCGCCGCGGCGCCCTGATCCCCGTCGACACCCCGGCCACCCCGCTCCCGTCCTACTGGTACGCCACCACCCTCGACGCCGCCACCCGCTCCGCGGCCGCCGGCACCTTCCTCGACTTCCTCACCACCCCGTCCGCCACCCAGACCATGCGCACCCCGGACGACGGCATCCCCCGCAACCGCTTCCGCCCGCCGGTGCACGTCTCGATCTGGAGCTAGGCCCACCGGACGCGCGCCACCAGAGCCCTCAGGGGCCCTCGGGGGCCTCATGGGCACAGGGCGGCGGCCTCGGCGGCGAGTTTCTCGACGCGGGCCCAGTCGCCCGAGGCCAGGGCGTCGGCCGGGGTGAGCCAGGTGCCGCCCACGCAGCCCACGTTCGGCAGCGCCAGGTAGTCGGCGGCCGTGGTGGCGCGGATGCCGCCGGTCGGGCAGAAGCGCACGTCGGGCAGCGGCCCCGACAGGGACTTCAGGTACGGCACGCCGCCCGCCGCCTCCGCCGGGAAGAACTTCAGCTCCTTGACGCCGCGCTCGGCCAGCGCCATCACCTCGGAGACCGTGGCGGCGCCCGGCAGGTACGGCATCCCGCTTCCCTCCAGCGCCTCCACCAGCGACGGCGTGGTGCCCGGCGACACCAGGAACCGGGCGCCGGCGGCGGCCGAGGCCGCGATGTCCTCGGCGGTGCGCACGGTGCCCGCCCCCACCGTGGCCTCCGGCACCTCGGCCGCGATGCGGGCGATGGCCTCGCGGGCGGCCGGGGTGCGGAGGGTCACCTCGATGACCGGCAGGCCGCCGGCGACCAGCGCCCGGGCCAGCGGCACCGCCGTCCCGACGTCGTCGATCACCACGACGGGGATCACGGGGGCCAGATCGAGCAAGCTCATAGGGTCTTCTCTCCTCATTGTTCAGCTCACCAGCTCGCGGCGGGCGTGCTGGCTCAGCCAGGCCGCCGCGCCGGTCAGCGCCGGCTGCGGGGCGACGATGAGCGCCGTCCCGATGCCCTCCAGGTACGCCGACATGTCGGGGTTGGCGGTGAAACGGGCGCGGAAGTCGCTGGCGCACACCCGCTCCACGATCCGGGGCAGCACGCCGCCGCCCAGGTACACCCCGCCCCGCGCGCCCAGCGTCAGCGCGACGTTGCCGGAGAAGCTGCCCAGCATGCCGCAGAACACCTCCACCGTCTCCGCGCACAACGAGTCGTCCAGCCGGGCGACGATGTCGGCGGCGGACAGCTCGGGCGCGCTCACGCCGTTGACCTCGGCCAGCGCCCGGTGCAGCCGCACCAGGCCGGGCCCGGACAGCACGTGCTCGGCCACCACGTGCGGCAGCCCCCGCGCCTGCAGGACCCGGACGATCTCCAGCTCCCGCGCGTCCACGACCGGGACGGTGACGTGCCCGCCCTCGCCGGGGATCGGCGTCCAGCCGTGCTCGGCCGGCACCAGCCCGCCGACGCCGAGCCCGGTGCCCGGGCCCAGCACCGCCTTGACGCCGTGCCCGGGCGCGGGGCCGCCGAGCGAGACCAGGTCGTCGCCGTCCAGGTGCGGCAGCGACACGGCCAGCGCCTCGAAGTCGTTGAGCAGCCGCGCGTACGGGATGCCGAGGTCGCGCACCGACCCGGCCCACGCCGAGTTGGTGAGCCGGTAGCGGTCGCCGTCGATCGGGCCGGCCAGCGCCAGGCACGCCGCCCCCGGCCGCACTCCGCCCGCGTGCTGCGCGAGATAGGCGGCTACGGCTTCGGGGAGGGTGTCGTAGTCGGCCCCGGCCAGGACCGCGACGTTCGACGGCCGCTCGTCCAGCGAGGTGACCAGCCCGAAGCGGGCGTTGGTCCCCCCGATGTCGGCGACGAGCCACGGAAGGTCAAAGGCACTCACCGCGCACCTCCGGAGATCAGGGCGGCGTCAAGATCGCTCGCCATCCTCCGCAGGATGTCACGGACGCCCGCGCCGGCCCAGAGCAGGCTCACCGGGCCAGCCCGGCGGGCCGCGCCCCGAACGGGGCGCCCGTCTCCAGGTGGGAGGCGCCCGCCTCGGCGGGGAAGCCGAGCCCGGGGCCGTGGTGCGGCGACTCGGCGCCGCTGACGCCGAAGATGCCCGCGCCCTGCTCGGCGTGGCCCGCCATGCGGCGGAACGCGGCGAACAGCTCGCGCCCGGTGCCCACCCACTGCGCGTCGCTCAGCGGCCGGCCCTCGGGCGCGCGCCGGGCCAGCTCCTCGGCCGGCACCAGCAGCTCCAGCGTCCCGGCCGCCGAGTCGAGCCTGATCACGTCGCCGTCGCGCACCAGCGCGATCGGGCCGCCGTCGGCCGCCTCGGGCGACAGGTGGATGGCCGCCGGGACCTTGCCCGACGCGCCGGACATGCGGCCGTCGGTGACGATCGCCACCCGCTGGCCGCGGTCCAGCAGCACCGCCAGCGGCGGCGTCAGCTTGTGCAGCTCGGGCATGCCGTTGGCGCTCGGGCCCTGGTAGCGGAGGACGGCCACGAAGTCCTGCCCGTCCAGCTCGCCCGCCTCGAACGCCTTCAGCAGGTCGAGCTGGTCGTCGAACACCTTGGCCGGCGCCTCGATCACCAGGTGCTCCGGCTTGACCGCCGAGACCTTGCTGACCGCGCGGCCCAGGTTGCCCTCGACCATGTGGATGCCGCCGTCGGCGGAGAACGGCTCGGCCACCGGCCGCAGCACGTCGCGGTCCTTGCTGCCGCCGGTCACCGGCGACCAGACCAGCTCGCCGTCCACCAGCTCCGGGGCCTCGCGGTAGCGGTCGAGGCCGGGCCCGGCCACGGTCAGGACGTCGCCGTGCAGCAGGCCCGCGTCCAGCAGGTCGCCGATGAGCACCTGCATGCCGCCGGCGTCGCGGAAGTGGTTCACGTCCGCCTGGCCGTTGGGATAGATCTTGGTGAGCGACGGCACGACGCCCGACAGGCGGGCGAAGTCGTCCCAGGTCAGCACGAGGCCCGCGGCGGCGGCCATGGCGACCAGGTGCAGCGTGTGGTTGGTGGAGCCGCCGGTGGCCAGCAGCGCCACGCAGGCGTTGACGATCGACTTCTCGTCCACCAGCTCGCCGATCGGCGTGTACGCGTCGCCGTGCGCGGTGATCTCCACCGCGCGCCGCCCGGCCGCCCTGGTCAGGGCGTGCCGCAGCTCGGTGTGCGGGTTGACGAACGTCGAGCCCGGCAGGTGCAGGCCCATGACCTCCATCAGCGCCTGGTTGGAGTTGGCGGTGCCGTAGAAGGTGCAGGTGCCGGGGGAGTGGTACGACTCGGCCTCGGCGTTCAGCAGCTCGTCCCGGCCGACCTTGCCCTCGGCGAAGAGCTGGCGGGTGCGGGCCTTGACCTTGTTCGGCAGGCCCGAGGCCATCGGCCCGGCCGGGACGAAGATCGCCGGCAGGTGCCCGAAGTGCAGCGCCCCGATGAACAGGCCCGGCACGATCTTGTCGCACACGCCCAGCAGCAGCGAGGCGTCGAACATGTCGTGCGACAGCGCGATCGCCGTCGCCATGGCGATGACGTCGCGGCTGTAGAGCGACAGCTCCATGCCGGGACGGCCCTGCGTGATGCCGTCGCACATGGCCGGCACGCCGCCCGCGACCTGCGCCACGCCGCCGGCCCTGCGCACCGCGTCCTTCAGCTCCGGCGGGTAGGTCTCGTACGGCTGGTGGGCGGAGAGCATGTCGTTGTAGCTGGTCACGATGGCCACGCCGGGCTTGGCCGAGCCGCGCAGCGCGAGCTTGTCCTCGGCGGGCGCGGCGGCGAAGCCGTGGGCCAGGTTGGCGCAGCCGAGGTGCGCGCGGGCCGGGCCCTTGGCCCTGGCGGCCTCCCCGTCGCGGCGGATCCGCGCCAGGTAGTTCGCCCGGCTGGCGGCGCTGCGCTCGCGGATGCGGTCGGTGATCTCCTGGACGACGGGGTTCATGGCGGTCCGGTCGGGGTTCACAGTTCCTCCTCGTGCCAGGCGCGACCGCTGCGGCCGAGCAGCTCGTGGGCTCCGGCGGGGCCGGTGGTTCCGGCGGGGTAGGGCTCGGGCAGGGCGGGGTCGGCGCGCCAGGCGTCCAGGATCGGATCGATCCAGCGCCAGGCGGCCTCGACCTCGTCGCGGCGCATGAACAGGGTGGGGTTGCCGGCCAGCACGTCGGTGAGCAGCCGCTCGTACGCCTCGGGCACCCGGTTGCTGAACGTCTTGCCGAAGCTCAGCGCGAGCGGCACCGGCTTCAGCGTCACCTCGCCCGCGCCCGGCTCCTTGGCCATGATGTGCAGCTCGATGCCCTCCTCCGGCTGCAGGCGCAGCACCAGGCGGTTCGGGCTGCCGCCGGGGAAGATGGAGTGCGGCACGTCCTTGAACTGCACCACGATCTCCGAGCGCCGGTACGGCATCCGCTTGCCGGTGCGCAGGTAGAACGGCACCCCGGCCCAGCGCCAGTTCCTGATCTCGGCGCGGATCGCGGTGAAGGTCTCCACCCGGCGTGAGCCTTCGGTGGGCGGCGTCGAGCCGGGCTCGTCGAGGTAGCCGGGCAGGTCGCCGGCGCCGGTGTACTGGCCGCGCACGGTGAACCGGCCGGCCTCGGTGCCCGCGATGGGTCGCAACGCCTGCAGCACCTTGACCTTCTCGTCGCGGATGGCCTCGCGGTCGTTGCGCGCGGGCGGCTCCATCGCGGTGAGCGTGAGGAGCTGGAGCAGGTGGTTCTGCACCATGTCGCGCAGCGCGCCCGCGTGGTCGTAGTAGCCGCGCCGGCCCGGCGTGCCGACGGTCTCGGCGGCGGTGATCTGGACGTGGTCGATCCAGAGCGAGTTCCAGATCGGCTCCAGGAAGGCGTTGGCGAAGCGCAGCACCAGCAGGTTCTGCACCGTCTCCTTGCCCAGGTAGTGGTCGATGCGGAAGATCTGGCGCTCGTCGAAGATGGCGCCGACCTCGTCGTTGATGCGCTGCGCGCTCGGCAGGTCGTGGCCGAGCGGCTTCTCCAGCACCACGCGCGAGCGCGGCGTCACCAGCCCGGCCGCGGCCAGCTCGCGGCAGAAGGGGCCGAACGTGCGGGGCGGGCTGGCCAGGTAGAACACCCGGTCGCGGTCCTCGTGCCCGGCCAGCAGCGCGGCGAGGTCGTGCCAGCCGGAGCCGTCGGCGCCGCCGACGTCCACCGACACGTGGTGCAGCCGGCCGAGGAAGCGCTCCCATCCGGACGGGTCGTCGTCCACCGGGACGAAGGCGCGTACCTCGGCGTCCACCTTGCCGCGGAAGTCGGCGTCGGTCAGCCCGCCCCGGGACATCGCGATCACGCGCGTGGCGGGGGAGAGCCGGCCGTCCCGGTCGCAGTGGTACAGCGCGGGCAGCAGCTTGCGCATGGACAGGTCGCCGGTCCCGCCGAAGACGACGAGGTCGGCCGTATGGACACCGGGGACGGAATGGGTGGACACGGTGAGGGACTCCGCAAGATCTACCAACGCAAGGACAGAACGGACACTAACCAGAGTTTGGGTCTTGCACAAGCAGAGTTTTGCCATCTGAGATGAAAAAGTTCGGAGTTTTCATTACACAACCCTGTGTGGTTCACTTAGCCGATGCCACGTCGTACCGCCGCGACCCTCGCCACGAGCGGCGAGGTGCTCCGCCTGATCCGCACCGGTGAGGCCGTCACGCGGGCCGACCTCGGCCGGGTCACCGGCCTGTCGCGCCCCGCGGTGCAGCTGCGCGTCGCCGAGCTGCTGGAACGCGGGCTCGTCGTGGAGCGCACCGACGCCCCCTCGACCGGCGGCCGGCCGCCCGTGCGGCTCGAGTTCAACGCCTCGGGCGGCGTCGTGCTGGTGGCCGCGCTCGGCGCGACCCGCACCCGCGTCGCCATCTGCGACCTGGCCGGGCGCGAGCTGGACGGCCGCGAGTTCGCCATGGACGTCGAGCAGGGCCCCGACGTCGTGCTCCCCCTGCTCATGGACACCTGGGACGACCTGCTCGGCGACCGGCCGCGCGGCATGATCCGCGGCGTCGGCATGGGCGTGCCCGCCACGGTCGAGTTCGCGCAGGGCCGCACCGAGAGCGCCCGGGTGATGGCCTCCTGGACCGGCGTGGTCATCCCGCCGGTCATCCGCGCCCGCTTCCCCGTCCCAGTGCTGGTCGACAACGACGTCAACGTGCTGGCCATCGGCGAGCACCGCGGCCTCTACCCCGACCTCGACGACCTGATGTTCGTCAAGGTGTCCACCAGGATCGGCGCGGGCGTGATCGCGGGCGGCGGCATCCTGCGCGGCGCGCTCGGCGCGGCCGGCGAGATCGGCCACATCCCCGTCCTCGACGGCGGCGGCGTGCTGTGCCGCTGCGGCAACACCGACTGCGTCGACTCCGTCGCCAGCGGCACGGCGCTGCTGCGCGAGCTGCGCGCGGCCGGCCGCGACGTCAGGACCATCGCCGACGTGACGGCCCTGGTCCGGGCCGGCGACGCCGAGACCATGGCGATGGTCCGCACCGCCGGGCGGCGCATCGGCGAGGTGCTGGCCGGCGCGGTCAACATCCTCAACCCGTCGGTCGTGGTGCTCGGCGGCGACGTGGCCGAGGCGTTCGGCCCGCTGGTGTCGAGCATCCGCGAGGTCGTCTACCGGCGCTCCACCGCGCTCGCCACGCGGCGGCTGCGCATCGAGCCTAGCCGGCTCGGCGCGCAGGCGGGCATCAGCGGGTGCGCGGTGATGGTGCTCGACCACGTGCTCTCGCCCGAGGCGGTCGACGAGACCATGACGGTCACCGCGTTACGGCGCCAGCCGGTCTGACCGGCCGCGCGTCCCTGGCCCCGGCCGTCGGCTACACGTCCCAGAGCGGTTCGGCGCTCTCCCTGACCCGCCCGTCGGCGCAGAAGACCAGGTGCCGGTCGAGGTCGCGGGCGAACCAGCGGTCGTGCGTGACCGCCAGCACCGTGCCCGCGAACCCCTCAAGCCCCTGCTGCAGCGCCTCCGCGCTGGCCAGGTCGAGGTTGTCGGTCGGCTCGTCGAGCAGCAGCAGCGTGGCCCCGGACAGCTCCAGCAGCAGGATCTGCAGCCGCGCCTGCTGCCCGCCCGACAACGTCTCGAACGGCTGCCCGCCCGCCGGAGCCAGCTCGTAGCGGGCCAGGGCCGCCATGGCCTCGTTGCGGGTCAGCGCGTGCCGCTCCATCAGCACCTCCGCCGCCGCCCGGCCCGCCAGGTCGGGACGCAGGTGCGTCTGCGCGAAGCGCCCCGGCACCACCCGCGCGCCCAGCCGGGCCTCGCCGGTGTGCGCGATCGGCTCGCCGGCCAGCAGGCGCAGGAAGTGGGACTTGCCGGTGCCGTTCAGGCCGAGCACGCCGACCCGCTCGCCGTAGCCGATCTCGGCCGAGAACGGCCGCAGCAGCCCGGTCAGCTCCAGCTCCTCGCACACCACCGCCCGCTTGCCGGTGCGCCCGCCGCGCAGCCGCATGCGCACGTTCTGCTCCTTCGGCGCCCGCCGCGGCGGGCCCTCGCGCTCGAAGCGCTCCAGCCGGGTCACCGCCGACCGGTAGGCCCCGGCCAGCGCGTCGTTGTGCGCCGAGCGCTGCCGCAGCGTGTGCGCCAGGCGGCGCAGCCGGGCCCGCTCGTCCTCCCAGCGCTGCCGCCGCTCCTCCAGCCGCTCCGCGCGCCGCCGCCGCGCCTCGCCGTAGCCGGCGAAGCCGCCGCCGTGCACCCACACCGTACGGCCCTCCACGGTGACGATCCGGTCGGCCGCCTCGGCGATGAGCTGCCGGTCGTGCGAGACCAGCAGCACCGTCTTGGACGAGTCGCGCAGCGCCCGCTCCAGCCACCGCTTGGCCCGCACGTCGAGGTAGTTGTCCGGCTCGTCCAGCAGCAGCACCTCGTCGGGGCCGCGCAGCAGCGCCTCCAGCACGAGCCGCTTCTGCTCGCCGCCCGACAGCGTGGCGAGGCTCCGCTCCCGGACGCGCTCGTACGGCAGCCCGAGCGCCTGGCCCGCGCACACGTCCCAGACGACCTCCAGCTCCCAGCCGCCCGCGTCGGCGTAGCCGGCCAGGGCCTCGGCGTAGCCGAGCTGCTCGGGCTCGGCGTCGCGCCGGGCCAGCGCCGCCTCGGCCGCCGCGAGGGCCGCCGCGGCCTCCCGCACCCGGCGCGGCGCGACGCCGAGCAGCAGGTCGCGGACCGTGCCCGTGCCGAGGAACTGCCGCATCACGCCGAGGCCGCCGCTGCTCGTCACCCGTCCGCCGGCCGGCCGCAGCTCGCCCGCGATCAGCCGCAGCAGCGTGGTCTTGCCGCCGCCGTTCGGCCCGACGAGCGCCGCCTTCGCCCCGTCGCCGACCTTGAACGACGCCTCCAGCAGCAGCGGGCGGCCGTCCGGCAGCAGGTACGTCAGGTCGCTCACCTCGATGTGCCCCATGACCGCCCGCCTTCTCGATCGCCGTTCCACTACTAGACCATTGATCCGGTCGCCGTACAACGTATTATCGTCCGGTGGAGAACGTGTGGTCGCGCCCCCGCCGGGCGCCCAGGCAGACGCTGACGCTGGAGCGCATCGTGACCGAGGCGGTCGCGCTGCTCGACGAGGAGGGCGTCGCCCGGCTCACCATGCGCCGCCTCGCCGAACGGCTCGGCACCGGCTCGACCACCCTCTACTGGCACGTCAGGACCAAGGACGACGTCCTGGACCTGGCGCTCGACGCGGTCTTCGGCGAGGTGCCCGAGCCGGCCCGGCCCCCGGGCGCGTCCTGGCGGGAGCCGGTGCGGGCGCTGATGGGCGGCTGGCGGGCGGCCCTGCTGCGCCACCCGTGGTCGGCGACCGTGCTCGACCGGCCGCTGCTCGGGCCGAACGCCCTGGCCCGCACGGAGTTCCTGTTCCAGGCACTGGCCGCGGCCGGGCTGGCCGCGCCCGCCACCGCCGCCCACGCCCTGTCCAACTACGTGATGGGCTCGGTCCTCATGCAGGTGACCTGGCAGGACCGCGGCGGCGCGGGCTCGGGCGCGTTCCTGCGCGAGCGTGCCGCCCGCTACCCGGCCCTCGCCGAGCACGGCCTCGACCCCGAGTGGGACGCGGTCTTCGCCGAGGGCCTCGGCCACCTGCTCGCCGGGATGGAGGAGGCCAGGCGTCTCACGACGCGGACGCCCCCGCCCGCCTGATGGGCCGCCCCGGCGGCCGGGCCCCTGACGGCCGCGCGCCGGCCCGCGCGCGCCGGGTCACTTCTTGGGGCCGCGTGTCCTGTTCGGGTCGAGGCCGGGAGGCCGGCGCGTCGAGCTCGAGGCGGTGGGAGCGGAGGTCGCGGGCGCGGACGTGACGGGATCGGCCGACGGCGCCCGGGTGGGCGCGGACGTCGTGGCGGACGGGCGGCCGCTGAGCCGGACGACGGGGGCCTGGCTGGCGGGCGCGGAGGTGCGGGCCGTCGTGCGGCGGGAGACCGGCGACGACTTGGGGGTGGCCGGGCGGATGTCCCGCGCGGCGGGGGAGGAGGTGCCCGTCCGGGTGGCCGACGGCCCGGTGGTCCTGGGATCGGTGGTCCTGGGGCCGGTGGATCGGGGGCCGGTCCCGGGTTCGGTCACTTCTGGCGTCGGGTCGCCGCCGGGCGACCGCACGGCGTCCAGCCGCGTCGTGCCGAACGCGCCGCTGATCAGCACCGCCGCCACGGCCAGCATCAGCGTGCCGGCCAGGACTCCGCTGATCATCAGGATCCGCTGCCGGCGGCCGCTCCGGTCCGCTGTCCCGGCCGCGCCGGGACTTCTGTGCCTCGCACTCACGCGTCACGATGCTAGAGACGTGCGCGCCCTGGTCATGCCGAAGTGACGCTATGTCCGGATAATCATCATCGAACCGTGATTGACGGGGGAACGGCCGTCAGCAGGTGCAGAGCAGCCCGCGCAGCGCCGTCTCCAGGCACACGCCGGACCTCGCGGGCCGCGGCCAGGGGAAGCGCACCAGCGACTCGTCCACGCGCACGGTCGCGCCGTAGCTGTCCAGCTCCCACAGCCACACCTCGCCGGGCGACTCGCCGAGCTGGCGCGACACCCCGGCGGTGAGCTGCGCCCGGTGCGAGGCGTTGACGTGGGCCAGCACCCGCTCGGCGACCTCGGTGAGCGGGTCGGGCGCGGCCTCCAGGTAGTCGTCGGCGTCCAGCAGGCCGGACTCCTGGCCGGTCAGGTAGACGACCTGGGCCACGTCCAGGCGCAGCAGCCGGGGCGCGTCCGGCGCCCCGAAGCGCTCCAGCGCCTCGAACAGGCTCTCGTCCGCGCAGTGCGCGGCCACCGCCACCGCCGCCGGGCGGGCCTCCTCCTCCGGCACCGCCTCGGCCCAGCCCTGCACCTCGATCAGCCCGCGCGGGTGCGTGGCCTCGCCGAGCCGGCGCATCGCCGTCAGGTTCACCGCCACCACGGCGTCACCGGTCAGGCCGTGCAGGGTCTCACCGGGGCGGACGAGGAGCACGGGGCGGCCGCGCTCGTCCACGCCGCCGCGGGCCGGCGAGGGGGCGCCGTCCACGGTGAGCTTGGCGACGCCGGCGGTCGCGGCGAGGGTGCGGACCCGTTCGGGGATCGGGAGCATGACGCCTCCTGAGGGAGCAATAGTGTAGGTTAGGCTTACCTAAGTAAGGACTACCTAATCACATTGAGGTGAACGTGCGCTACACCGGCCCCAAGGTGCGACTGTCCCGTCGCGCGGGCGTCCCGCTGACCAGGAAAGCCGTCCGCTACTTCGAGCAGCGCCCCTACCCGCCGGGCGAGCACGGCCGCAAGACCAACCGCCGCACCACCGGCGACTACGGGCTGCGGCTGCTGGAGAAGCAGAAGCTGCGCTGGTACTACGACGTCTCGGAGCGGCAGCTCCGCCGCTACTGGGACCTCGCCGTGCGCAAGCCCGGGGCGTCGGGCGCCGAGCTGGTGACGCTGCTGGAGACCCGCCTGGCCTCGCTGGTGCTGCGCGCCGGGCTCGCGCCCTCCATCTACGCTGCCCGCCAGTACATCGCCCACGGGCACATCGCCGTGGACGGCCGCAAGGTGGACATCCCGAGCTACCTGGTCAAGCCGGGACAGGTCGTGTCGGTCAGGGAGCGCTCGCGCCGCATGCAGCCGTTCGTGGCCGCCGCCGAGGGCACCTACGCCGACGAGCGCACCGCCGCCTACCTGTCGGTCGAGCACGCCGAGCTGCGCTTCACGCTGCTGCAGCGGCCCGAACGCGAGCAGATCGCGATCCCCGTGGACGAGCAGCTCGTGGTGGAGTTCTATTCTCGTTAGCCGTGGATCAAGCGGGAGAGCGTCACGCGAGCTGGCTGGAGCTGTTCTTCGACCTCGTGGTCGTCGTGGCGGTGGCCCAGCTCGCCCACCGGCTGGCACACCCGACCTGGGGCGACGTGGCGCTCTTCGGGCTGCTCTACTACGCGGTGTGGAGCGTGTGGACCACCCTCACGCTCTACTCCAACGTCCGCGGCGAGAAGACCAGGACGCGCTCCATGCTCATCGGCATGTTCGGCATCGCCGTCATGGCCGCGGCCGCGCCCGACGTGGCGCACCTGATCCCCGGCGCCGGCACCCACGACGGCTGGTTCATCGCCGCGTACATCTTCTGCCGGATCGGCGCCTCCCGGCGGCTGCAGGCGTCCGGCACCGTGCTGACCGCCTGGCCCGCGGCGCAGCTCGGCGCGGGCGTCGCCCCGTGGTTCGCCTCCGTCTGGGCCGACCCGCCCGCGCGGTACTGGCTGTGGGGCCTCGGCGCGCTCCTCGACGTGCTCTTCTCGGTGCTGCAGAGCCGCCGCCCCGAACGGCTGCTCGAGGAGATGCGCAAGCAGGCTGACCGGCGCGAGGACCGCGAGCGGCGGCGGGCCAGGCCGGGCCGGCCCGCGCACCCCGTGGAGCGGCCGGCCGCCGCCGTGCTCGACCTGCCGCACCTGGGCGAGCGGCTCGGGCTGTTCGTCATCATCGTGCTCGGCGAGGCCGTCGTGCAGGTCGTCACGGCCTCCTCCGGCCACTCCTGGGGGGCGGAGCTCGCGCTGGCCGCGCTCGCCGGGTTCGGGCTGATCGTCGCGCTGTGGTGGCTGACCCTCCACTACGGCCTCAGCGCCGTGCCGGGCGCGACCGCGCGCGGGCTGCCCTCGTACGTGGCGCTGCCCGCCCACTTCGTCATGACGGCCGGCATCACCGCGACCGCGGCCGGGCTCGGCGTGGTGGCCGCCGAGCCGCAGGCGCACCTGCACGGCGGCGTCGGATGGGTGCTGGGCGGCGGCCTGGCCGCCTACTTCGCCGCCTCCCTGGCGCTCGGCGTCGCGATCGGCGCGCGGCCGGCCTGGATCTGGGCCTGGGGGGTGCCGACCGTGCTCGGGCCGCTCGCCGTGGCCGCCGTCTCCGGGCTGCTGGCCGGCTGGCTCGTGGTGGCGCTGCTGCTGGCCGTCACGCTGTGGCGGCTGGCCTACCGGCCGCGCGGCGCGGCCGGCGGGTCACTCGACGGCGCTGTGCCGGCGTAGCTCGGCGACCTCCTTGCGCAGCTCGGCGAGCTCGCGCAGGATCAGCTCGGAGTGGTGCGCGGTGGTGTCCTCGAGGGCGGCGCGCTCCTCGGCGCCCTCCTCGTCCATGGCGCTGACGACGACCGCCATGAACAGGTTGAGTATCACGAACGTGCACACCAGGATGAAGATCGTGAAGAACACCCAGGCCGACGGGTGCCGGGTCATGACGTCGCGGGCGATGTTGCCCCAGTCGTCGCCGGTCATCGTCTGGTAGAGGGTGAACAGCGAGGTCGGCAGGCTGCCGAAGCGGTCGGGGGAGGCCGCGCCGTACAGCTTGGTGGCCATCACCGCGGCCACGTACAGCACCAGGGCCAGCAGCACCACGATCGAGCTCATGCCGGGCATCGCCCGCAGCAGCGCCGAGACCACCTTGCGCAGGCTCGGCACCACCGACAGCAGCCGCAGGGCCCGCAGGATGCGCAGCGCGCGCAGCACCGACAGGCCGCCGGTCGCGGGCGCGAAGGCGATGGCGACGATCACGAAGTCGAAGACGTTCCACGGGTCGCGGACGAACCGGAGGCGCTCGACGTACATCTTGGCCAGCAGCTCGGCCGCGAAGATGTAGAGAGCCGCGTGGTCGACCGCGGTCAGCAGGCCGCCGTACCGCTCGACGACGGGCGGGAACGTCTCCAGCCCCAGGGTGGCGGCGTTGACGAGGATGACCCCGACGATGAAGCGCTGGAAGCGCGGATGGGCGAGGACGGCACGGGTGCGTTCGCGCACGGATGAGACTCCTGGGAGGACGGATGAAGTGCCGTACCATGATGGCGCAACGTGATCAAGGGCATGGCGGTATATAAGAAGCCATGTCATATCCCCCGTACGACCCGCCTCCCTACGATCCGCCGCCGTACGACCCGTACTACGGCCCGCCGCTGCGCAGCCACCCCAACGGCACGACCGTCCTCGTGCTGGGCATCCTCAGCCTGGTGGTGTGCTCCTTCCTCGGGCCGTTCGCCTGGTCGATGGGCACCAGGGCGCTGCGCGAGATCGACCAGAGCGGCTACCCCTACGAGAACCGGGGCCACATCCAGGCGGGGCGGATCTGCGGCATCGTCAGCAGCGTCCTGATGGGGATCACGCTGCTATTCGTCGCCTTCGGCCTCACCGTCGCCATCATCACCGAGGCCGGCTCCTAGGGGCCGCCTGCCGTAGTCGGCGAGCCCGTCCCGCAGCAGGCCGAAGGCGGTGTCCGCCTGCGCCCTGAGGTCGGGCTCGACGCTCACCCAGTCCTCGCCCGCCGCCAGGCGCTCCGTCGCGTAGGCGCTCAGCAGCCGCGTCGCGGTGAGGATCTGCGCCGCCGCCAGCCGCGGCGTCAGGTCCTCGGGCGCGGCGTCCAGCTCGTCGGCCAGGGCGGCGGCCAGCGCCTCCTCGCGCTGCTCCTGGATCTCGCGGAAGCGGGCGACCAGCGCGGGGCTGCCGGCGATGACCTTGCTGACGGCGTCGCCGCCCTGGTTGAGGCCGTAGCGCCAGTCGCGGCCGGCCATCGCGTCGAGGAAGTCGCGCCGGAAGGCGGCCACGACGCCCTCGCCCGGCCTGCGCTCCCGCAGCACCTTGCGAGGCAGGTCGACCACGACGTCCTGGCGGTCGGCGAACAGGTCCTCCTTGGTCCTGAAGTAGTTGAACACCGTGTTGACCGACACGTCGGCCGCGCGGGCCACCTCGGCCACGGTGACGTTGTCGAACCCCTTCGCCATGAACAGCCCCATCGCGATGTCGGCGATGCGCTGCCTGGTCTCGCGCTTCTTCCGCTCCCGCAGCCCCTCTTCCATGCCCTCATGCTACCTAAATTGCAGTCACTCCAATTTTGTGGTTACCTCAATCTTGGAGGCGATGAAATGATCAAGACTTCGGGTCTGACGAAGACCTTCGGCGACGGCGCCCCCGCCGTCGCGGGCGTGGACATCACCGTGGAGGCCGGCGAGATCGTCGGCTTCCTCGGCCCCAACGGCGCGGGCAAGACCACGACCATGCGCATGCTGACCACCCTGCTCAAGCCCACCTCGGGCACCGCCGCCGTGGCCGGCCGCGACCTGCTCGCCGACCCGCGCGAGGTGCGGCGGCGCATCGGCTACGTGTCCCAGAACGGCGGCATCTCGCCCGTCGCGCCCCTGCGCGGCGAGCTGGAGCTGCAGGGCATGCTGTACGGCCTCAGCCGCGAACGCGCCGCCGCCCGCACCCGGGAGCTGCTGGCCCGGCTGGAGCTCACCGGCCTGGAGGAGCGGCCGGGCGCCGCGCTGTCGGGCGGCCAGCGCCGCCGCTTCGACATCGCCTTCGCCCTGCTGCACGAGCCGGTCCTGCTCTTCCTCGACGAGCCCACCACCGGCCTCGACCCGCAGAGCCGGGCCAACCTGTGGGACCACGTCCGCGCGCTGCGCGCCGAGCGCGGGCTGACCGTCTTCCTGACCACCCACTACCTCGACGAGGCCGACGCCCTCTGCGACCGGCTGCTGATCATCGACCACGGCCGCATCGTCGCCGAGGGCACGCCGGCCGAGCTGAAGCGCGGCGGGCGCACCCTCGACGACGTCTTCCTCGACATCACCGGCCGCTCGCTGCGCGAGGAGGTGTCCGCCTGATGCTGCGCGACACCTGGGTGCTGTTCCGCCACGGCGTACGCGCCACGCTGCGGCAGAAGCTCGGCATCGTCTTCGGGGCGGTGCAGCCGCTGATGTTCCTCGTGCTGTTCGGGCCGCTGTTCACCACGATCGGCACGTGGGAGACGCTCGTGCCCGGCCTGATCATCCAGCTCGGGCTGATGAGCACCGGCCTGGCCGGCTTCGGCGTGGTCTTCGAGCGGAGCTCGGGCGTGCTGGAGCGCATGCGCGTCACCCCGGCCAGCCGGCTCGCGCTGCTGCTCGGCCGGGTGCTCAACAACGCCGTCACGCTGATCATCCAGACCGTGCTGCTGCTGGCCGCCGCCTACGCGCTCGGCCTGCGGGCCCCGCTGGCCGGCGTGCTGGCCGGGTTCGCGCTCGTGCTCGTGCTCGGCGTCAGCCTGGCCGCGCTGTCGTACGCCGTCGCGCTCACCATCCAGCAGGAGCTCTTCGCGCCCGTCATGTCCACCGCCGTGGTGCCGCTGGTGCTGCTGTCCGGCTCGTTCCTGCCGATGTCGATGGCGCCGGGCTGGCTCGACGCCCTGTCCCGCCTCAGCCCCTTCAGGTATCCCCTGGAAGCGCTGCGCGAGCTGTTCCACGGCCACTACGCCACCGGCACGGTGGCGCTCGGCGTGGCGGTGACCGCGGTCTTCGCCGCGGTCAGCCTCACCGTCGGCACGCGGGTGTTCAACCGGGAGAACGCCTGACGGTCAGGCCGCGCTCCGCGACCGCCGCTCCAGCGCGGCCATGACCGCGTGCGGGTCGACGGTGCCGTACCCGTAGTCGTAGTCGAAGCCGACCTCGCTGCGGTCCTCGGCGGTGCGCCGCAGCAGCGCCCGGAGCTGGGCGGGCGAGAGCCGGGCGGCCGGCCACCTGGTGCGCACCGCGGCGACCAGCCCGGCCGCCACCGGCGTGGCCGCCGAGGTGCCCGAGTCGGGCTCGCTCTCGCCGAACGCCCGCGAGCCCGCGAAGTGCGTGTACGCGCACACGTCCGGCTTGCGGGCGGTCAGCCGCCCCGGCCCCTGGGAGGAGTAGCCGACCCGCCGGCCGTTGACGTCCACCCCGCCCACCGACAGGGCCCGCGGATGGGAGTTGGCGCCCACGATGGGCCGGCTCGGGTACGCGCACCGCCCGTCGGGGCACTCCCGCCCGCAGTTGCCCGCCGCGAACAGCACGTCGCCGCCGATCCGGTCGAGCGCGGCCACCATCAGGTTGAACGGGTGCGCCGCGTTGTCGGAGTAGTTGCCCGGATGCCCGACGGGGAAGTCCCACTCCGGCGAGAACGACCCCCACGAGTTGGTCACCACCAGCGCCCGCGACTCGGCCGGCTGGGCCTCCAGCACGCCGCGCAGGTGCGCGAAGGCGGCCACCGCGTCCGACAGCAGGCCGTCCATGGCCGTGCCGCCGGGCCGGGTGGACAGCAGCAGCGGGATGTCGACGATCGCCGCCTGCGGGGCGGCGATCAGCGCGTCGAAGGCGCACATGGTGCCGTGGTCGACCGCGAACTCGCCCGGCCGCCCGGTCACCCCCTGCGGGCTCCAGCAGCGGGCCGCGTCGACGGTGACGGCCCGGCCGAGCCGGCGCGCGGCGTGGGCGGCGTTGACGCCGGTGTCGAGCACGGCCAGCGCCACGCCGGCGCCGTCGAGCCCTTCGGCGTGCAGCGCGGCCACGCTGAGCAGCCGCTCGACGTCGTGCCAGTCGCCCACGGGCGGAGCGCCGCCGCAGGTGGGCGAGGACTCGATGACCGGGTCGGCGAACACGCCGACCACGCCGGGCCGCAGCGTGGGCAGCAGCGTGACCCTGGAGACCAGCTCGTCGTCGGAGATCGTGCCGCGGACCAGCACGGAGGCGTCGTCGGGGGCCAGCGAGAAGTCGAGCGGCTGGTTGAGCGAGAGGGGGTCGCCGCCGGCCGCCGGGACGGGGCGCGGCACGGCGACCGGCGTGAACGCCGTGTCGAGCTCGACGCCCGGCAGGCCGTCCGCGACGTCGGCCGTGGTCGCCGTCCGGGACGGATCGGCCACTGCCGCGACGAGGTCGGGGGAGGGGCGGAGCTGGATCATGACCCGCATGTGTCACCACCGAAGGTTGCGCGGAGGGAAGGAACCCCCCAACATTCCTTCATCCGGCCAGGTCCGTCCAGCGGATTCCGACGGTTTGACCTGCGGAAACAACGCAAAAAGCGCGAAGCGGACGACATTTCTTCTGGGCCGTCAGGCTTCCGTGTTTTCGGTCCGTTCACTACGGTGAGGCACCATGACGCTCCAGGCGCAGAAGCCGGTCGATGACGGAGAGAAGGCCCATTGGCTGGCGGTGCGGCCGCGGCTCGTCCTCGCCAGCGGGTTCATGCTCTTCCTCGAACTCGCGCTGATCCGCTGGACCGGCTCCAACATCGTGCACCTCAGCTACTTCACCAACTTCGTGCTGCTGGGGTCGTTCCTCGGGATCGGGCTCGGCTTCCTGCGCGTCGGGCGCTCGCGGCGGCAGCCGTACTACTCGCCGGTCGTGCTCGCCCTGCTGGTCATGGTCGTGCTGGCCTTCCCCGTCACCGTCGACCGCGACACCGAGGGCGTCCTGTACTGGACCAGCCTGTCCACCACCGGCCCGCCCGCCTGGCTCATCCTGCCGGTCGTCTTCTGCGCCGCCGCGCTCGTCCTCATGGGGCCCGCCGAGCTGGTCGGCCGCTGCTTCCCCGAGCTGCCGCGGCTGGAGGCCTACCGCTACGACCTCATCGGCAGCCTCAGCGGCATCGCCGCCTTCACCGCGCTGTCGTTCCTGAGCGCGCCGCCGGTCTTCTGGGGGCTGGTCGCCGCCCTGTGCTACGGCGCGCTGCTGGCGCCCCGGCCGCGCGCGCTCTACCTGGGGCTGGTCACCGTGCCCTCCCTGGCCGTGGTCGGGCTGCTGCTGGCCGAGACGCTCACCGCCGGCGCCCTGTGGTCGCCGTACTACAAGGTCACCGCCAAGCCGCTGCGCGTCCTCGGCGTGCCCGTCACCGACATCTCCGTCAACGGCATCCCGCACCAGCAGGCCGTGCCCGCCGCCGCCCGGCTGCAGTGGGAGGCCCAGTACGGGCTGCCGTACGAGCGGGCCGCCAAGCCCCCCCAGGACGTGCTCATCGTCGGCGCGGGCAGCGGCACCGACGTGGCGATCGCGCTGTCCAAGGGCGCCCGCCGGGTCGACGCCGTCGAGATCGACCCCAAGCTGCGCGAGCTGGGCGGCTCGGTCCACCCCGACCACCCCTACGACGACCCCCGGGTCACCACCCACGTCACCGACGGCCGGGCCTTCCTGGAGCGCGGCGGCGGCTCCTACGACCTGATCCTGTTCGCGCTGCCCGACTCCCTCACCCTCGTCTCCGGGGCCAGCTCGCTGCGGCTGGAGAGCTACCTGTTCACCGAGGAGGCCATGCGGGCCGCCCGCGCCCACCTCAAGCCCGGCGGCACCTTCTCGATGTACAACTACTACCGCGAGAGCTGGCTGGTGGACCGGCTGGCCCTCACCATGCAGCGCGCCTTCGGCCACAAGCCGTGCGTGGACGTCGTCAGCACCGCCGGGCAGCAGGCCGTGATCACCGCCGGCCTGGCCGCCGCCGACCAGCGCTGCGCCGCCGAGTGGCCGGGCGCCGCCGCCGGCACCCCGCCGCCCGCCGACGACGACCGGCCCTTCCTCTACCTGCACGACGCCACCATCCCGCCGATCTACCTCATCACGCTGGCGCTCGTCCTCGCCGTCAGCCTGATCGCGGTCCGCGTCGTGGCCGGCCCCTACCGGCGCATGCGCCCCTACGCCGACCTGTTCCTGCTGGGCGTGGCGTTCATGCTGCTGGAGACCAAGAGCGTGACCGGCTTCGCGCTGCTGTTCGGCACCACGTGGGTGGTCAACGCCATCGTCTTCGCCGGCGTGCTGGTCGCCGTGCTCGCCGCCGTCGAGGTCACCCGCCGCTTCCGCACCCCGCCGCTGCCCGTCATGTACGCCGTGCTGCTGGGCGGCCTGCTGCTGGCCTGGCTGGTGCCGAACGCCTGGCTGCTGTCGCTGCCGGTGCCGCTGCGCGCCCTGGCCGCCGTCACGGTCGCCTTCCTGCCGATCTTCGCCGCCAACGTCGTCTTCGCCAAGCGCTTCGCCGACACCGCCGACGCCACCACGTCCTTCGGCGCGAACCTGCTGGGCGCCATGGTCGGCGGCTGCCTGGAGTACGCGGCGCTGGTGATCGGCTACAAGGGGCTGCTGATCGTCGCGGCCCTGCTGTACGTCGGCGCGTTCCTGCTGCTGCCCCGCCGGGGCGCCGTCGCGGCGTGACCGGGCGTTCACGGGACAGATCCGGCCGGCGGCCACTACGGTGGCCCGTTGACGATCGGTCAAGACCGTAAGCAAGCCTTCCGGAGTCTGTTCATGCGCACCGCAGCGGCGATCCTGTCCTTCGTGCTCGCCATCACCCTCCTGCCCGTCCAGCCCGCCACAGCCGCCACGACCACAGCCGCCGCCACGGCGCCCGCCGCGGCGCGGCTGCCGGGCGGGAAGACGACCTTCGTCGTCTCCCAGGGCCACCTGAAGACCTCCTCCCGGCAGAACTGGGTCCGTCTCGCCACCTACCGCTTCGCCACGGACGGCACGGTGAGCGCCGCCGGCTACCTGTGGTGGCAGCGGCACCCCACGGCCCGCCAGCGCACCGGCACCGTCCCCGACCCGAGCTGCACCACCAAGGCGGGCGGCTCCGGGACGCGGCCCCGCGCCTGCGAGGTGCTGACCGCGGGCGGCTTCACCGGCGCGCCAGGCGAGCGCCGCACCGGCACCTACAGCGTGGCGGGCGGCGTGCTCACCATCCGGTGGAAGATCGCCCAGACCTGGACCGAGCAGTGGTACGTGCGCTCCGCGCCCGACGGCCGGCTGGCCCGCCTCGACCTCAAGCACAGCACCCTCGCCACCCACGGGTACGGCTACGGCAGCAACGCCGCGGCGGGCACCCGGCGCGCGATGACGTCCGTGCGCGCCTTCCGCGGCTCGCTCCGCCAGGACCTGACGAGCTGGGCGAGCGGCAAGCTCGTCACCTCGGCCGGCCAGCCGTTCGGCCACTCCGCCTTCCGCGCCTGCGCCGCCACCACCTCGTGCCTGACGTACCTGCAGCCGTCCTCGCGCGGCGCCTGCCAGAAGTCGGGCGGCTGCCCCAAGTACGGCGGCGGCACCCGCGCGAACGTCAGCTCCATCCAGTACTACCTGACGACGATCTCCACCTCCGACCGCCGCGACACGCTGTGGCACTGGTGCACCTGCCTGGCGATGGAGCGCCACGAGTTCTGCTACACCGGCAACTCCCACGTCAAGCCGCTCATGCAGATCATCGACGACACGGGCGCCTTCCGCGGCTGGGTCGGCGTCGAGGCGTCGTTCTCCACCGGGTCGCGGGCGACGGACATGCTCGCGGTGCTGCGCATCTCCGACTTCCGCTGATCCCCGTCAATTTCTCGAAACGCTCCCAGTAACACCTTGACGGACGGTCAGGACGATTGTTTTCGCCGTGCCTTGATTTGTCGCCGGGCGCGAGGTGAGCTGGACATACCAGCCCGCGGCCGGGTGAGCTGATCGCCCGGCCGCGGAAAAAGGAAACAGCTCTTCCCGGAAAAGGAGGCGCCGAGATCGGGGGTGACGTCCGGTAACCCGCGAGAAAAAAGGTGAACAAATCATGGCGACACAAGGGGCAGCCAGGATCGACGTGGTGCGTGCCCTGCGGCAGGAGTCGGAGCCGGCGCCGGCCGGGCGAGCGGAGGAGGTCGCCCGGGTGATGCCCCGGGAGGTGTTCTTCGCGACGCCGCCGCCCGCCGGGCAGGCGCGCACCGCCGACGAGGTGTGGACGCTCGGCGCCGCCTGGTCCCACCAGGGCCGCAGCGCCGCCGGCACCGCCGCCGTCCACTACGGCGCGGGCCACGACCGCCTGGTCAGACCGATGATCATCGCCGACGGCTTCAACCACGGCCCCAGCGACCTGGCGGGCCTGTGGAACCAGCTCGACACGCCCTACCCGCCGCACCAGCAGTGCCTGCTCGACCAGCTCCTCGCCCAGGGCATCGACGTCGTGCTGCTGGGCTTCGCCGCCCGGCACGGCCACATCCAGGCCAACGCCGGCGTGGCGGCGGCGTGCGTGCGCCGGGCCATCGAGGAGCGGTCCGGCCACGCGCCCCTGATCGTCGGCGGGCTCGGCGTGGGCGGGCTGATCACCCGGTACGCGCTGGCCGAGATGGAGAACCGCGGCGAGGACCACCAGACCGGGACGTACCTGTCCTACGACACCCCGCACAACGGGGCCTGGATCCCGCTCGTCCTCCAGCAGCTCGCCTACTTCAGCCAGAGCCTGGTCCCGGCCGGCCAGGCCGACCTCGTCAGCAGCCCCATGGCCCAGCAGGTGCTGTGGGCGTGGGTGGAGAGCGGCCGCTACTCCGGGCCGGTCGCGACCGCGAGCCTGCTGCGCGTGGAGTTCCTGGAGGACCTGCGGCGGGTGGGCTGGTTCCCGGTCCGGCCGCGCAAGCTCGGCGTCTCCAACGGCGCCGCGGACGGCACCGGCAGGAACATCCCGCCCGACGACCCGGTGTTCGAGTGGAGCGAGCTCGGCGGCCTGGTGGGGGCGAGCGTGCGCACCCAGCCGGAGCGGGGCCGCGACCGCCTGGTGGGCGGCATGCGGGCGCTGCCGCTGTGGGCCAGCCGCAGCTACACCAGCGGCGTGCCGTCCTTCGACGGCGCGCCCGGCGGCACCATGCCCTGCTACGGCATGGTCGCCGACGGGTTCGGCGCGCCGATCGAGGGCCGCTACCGCTCGGCCTGCTTCGTCCCGTCGGTCAGCTCCGTCGCCCTCCAGTACGACCCCCTGGAGTGGCCGGTGGACCTCTACACCGACATCACCGCCCTGTCGCCGGAGCACAGCCAGCTCGACGACTACCACTGCGACGCCCACAACAGCGAGCACGGGAAGGTGACCGCGACGCTGGCCGAGTGGATCCTCGGGCAGCTCGGCAAGTGACCTCCCGGCGGGGTGGCCGGGTGTGAGGGGCGTGCCGCGCCGCGCCCCTCACACCCTCACGGGAAGCCCCCGCATGCCGCCTCACAGGCCGCAGAGCTCGTCCAGGGAGCGGGCGCCGGCCTTCTGCGTGTTGCGGGTCGGCGTCTGCGTGGGCGCGGCGGCGCGGGTCCGCGTCGGCGACGCGGTGGGGCCGGTGGTGGGGCCGGTGGTGGAGTCGGCGGGGCCGGTGGCGGTGGGGGAGGCCGTGACGTTCGCGGTCTGGGCCTGGCGGGCCGGTCGCACGGAGTCGGCGATCGCCTTCTTCGTGGCCTGGCGGATCTTGGCCCAGTCGGGCCGGCCCGAGTAGAACTCCGGCGGCACGAACTGCAGGCTGGTGATCTTCGCGTCCTTCACCTTCAGCGCCAGGTCCGCGAGCGGCTTGAGGAGCTGCTGCGGGATGTTGGTCTGCGCCATGCGCTTGGTCGCGCCGGCGATCTTCTCGAAGTTCGCCAGGATGACCGCGGGCGTGGCCTGCTGGGCGAAGGCGCCGATGACGCAGCGCTGGCGGGCCATGCGGGAGAAGTCGTCGCTGTTGACGCGGGAGCGGCCGTACCAGAGGGCCTGCTCGCCGGTGAGCTTGCGGTAGCCGGCCTTGATGGTGCCGGCGGTGCCGTAGAGGCCGCCCCACTTCACGTCCTGCTCCACGCGGATCTTCAGGCCGCCGATGGCGTCCACGAGGGAGGCGAAGCCGTACATGTTGATGAGGGCGTAGTAGTCGATCCGCAGGCCGAGGGTGTAGCCGATGGCGTCCATCAGCGCCCGCGGGCCCTTGTTCCTGCCGCCCGCGATCTGCGGGTTCTCGTTGGCGTACTGCCAGACCTCGTTGAGCAGGCCGCCGTTCGGCAGCTCGGCCATGTAGCCGTTCGGGAACTGCCTGGCCAGCGCCGAGCCGGGCGGGAAGTGCACGTGCTGGAGGTTGCGCGGCAGGCTGAACAGGACCGTGTTGCCGGTCTTGACGTCGATGCTGGCCACGTTCATGCTGTCGGTCCGCACGCCGGTGCGGTTGCCGGCCGCGTCGCCGCCGACCAGCAGGAAGTTGACGCGGTCCTTGCCCGCCCAGGGGTCCTCGGGGTTGTGCGCGACGGCCGGGGTGTCGGAGTCGGGCGCGGACGGGAAGATGTTCTGGACGGTGTTCCTGAGCGTGAGGACGGTGTTGGCGACGAGCGCGAAGGGCGCCATCACCGCCACGCACAACACCCCCACCAGCACGCCGGTCAGCATCTGGCCCTGCTGGTTGAGCCGGTTCGGGCTGAGAACCACGTACGAGGTGACCACGATCGCGAACCAGGCCAGCGCCAGCGCCGAGGCGACGACGATCACCAGCATCATCATCCCGCCGTCCACGAAGGACGTCAGGTCCGTCACGCTGCGGGTCAGGCCGAAGGCGAGGGCCGCGAGCAGCAGCGCCGCGTACGCGCCGAGCATGACCAGCCCGGTGCGGCGGCGCCCGGCGCGCAGGTGCGCGGCGCCGGGCGCGACCGCCGACAGCGCGGTCCAGCCGAGCACCGCGCCGGGCGTGAGCGGCCGGGCGAAGCGGGGCCCGCCCGGGGCCGGGCGCGGCCGGCGCGGGCGGCGATCGCCGCCGCCTTCTGAACCGCCTCCTGGCTCGGTGTCGACCCCGTCGCGCTCTCTCACACCGGCTCCTTCACCAGGCAGGACAATCCCCCGTCGGGGACGAAGATTGCCAGGATTCTAGTCCCCATAAGCGGACAACACAGACACTTGCCCAAGCTGAGATGAACTCCACGTGGAATTCTCAGGAGGTTCTCAGGACACTGTCGAGGACGGAGCCATCCACGTGTTGCACTGGAACGGCTTGTTCCTCTCCCAACCTTGGCGGAACCACCGGTTGTTGTTGGCCGGCGTTCCGTGGTCGCGCGGCCAGCCCGGGTAGTCGCCCACCTGGCCGTAGAACCAGAACAGCCGGCTCCTGTTGGCCGTGCTGACCGGGTAGGAGGAGGCCACCGAGCGCATCCACAGGCCGCCGAGACAGGTGGCCTGCAGCTCCAGCCGCCGGCTGAGCGCCAGCTTCGAGCTCTGGCTGGAGCTGTCCAGCGTGCTGTCCCACCAGGAGTTCATCAGGCCCGTCTCGTTCTGGACGTGGTGGCCGTACTCGTGGGCCATCATGCTGATGATGCCGCCGTGCCAGGAGATGATCTGGCCGTAGCCGCGCGCGTTGCCGTTGCCGCGCGCCATGGCCGAGGTCGAGGCGTAGATCGTCTCGTTGCGCGGGCAGTAGTACGGCACCATGCTGCCGGCGTGCGGGTAGTCGCCGCACGCGCCCCGGCCGCGGCCGGAGGCGATGGCGTAGCCCGGCGGGCTGAAGTCGAAGCCCTGCTTCTCCAGCAGCGGCCCCCACGCGCGGTCCATGCACTTGCCGGTCCTCAGGATCAGCGCCTTGAGCTGGCTGTGGCTGAAGATGCTGACGTTGCCCGCCCGGCAGTTCAGCCGGGGCAGCGCGCCCGCCCGGTACAGCGTGTTGTTCTTCAGGCTCGTGTTGACCGTGACCCTGGCCGGCGGCGTCACCGTCTCCTCCGGCGTGCGGGTCTGCCGCGGCGTCGGCCGCCTGGTGGCGGTGCTGCTCGGGTCCGGCGACGGCTCACGGGTGAAGCGCGACGGCGGCTCGTACGTCGGGACCGCGATCGGCGTCGTCGTCTCCGACCGCGACGAGCTCTTCAGCATCGCCGCCCCCACGACGAGCAGCACGAACAGCGCCGCCATCGCGCCGAACACGGCGCCCAGCACGCCGACCACGCCCATGCCGGACCGGCGGCGCGGCGGCGGATGCTGCCACTGCCGCGGCGGCATCGGCGGGGGCGGCGGCGGAGGAGGGGGAGGCGCGGGCTGCCGGTAGTGTTGCGCGTACTGCGGCGGCGGGGGAGGCGGCGGCGGCATCTGCTGCGTGTAGGGCCGCGTCAGGCCGTCGTGCTGCGGCGCCCCCTGCGGCGGGTACGCGGGCTGCCCCTGCGGGTACCCGGGCCCCTGCGGGTACCCCGGCGGGCCCTGCGGCGGCGGCGGGGGGTATCCGGGCGGCGGCGGGTATCCCGGCGGCGGCGCGGCGGGCGGCTGCCCGTACGGGTTGCCGCCCTGCGGCTGGGACTGGGGCTGCGGCGGCTGGGGCTGCCGGCCCTGCCGGCCGTGGCCGGGCGGCGGCCACGGCAACGACGGGGGCCGCTGTGGCTGCCCTGGCCCCTGTGGCGGGGGTGGATATTGCCCGTTACCTGTCACCCTGTCTCCCCGTTCGCCCCGTTGTCTGTTTGCCGCGCTTCGTCCGGCGACTTGACGGACCCTTGGCAAATTTGGGGCAAAAGCATACTGATTTATCACCCGTCACGGATGTAGCAGTGCACGGTCACAGTCCGAAATCATTCGAGGTGATCTCGGTTATCTTTCGGTCCGCGGAGCGGGCTGTGTCCTAGCTTCTTTGGCATGAATCTCCAGCAGCTCCGCTATGTGGTCGCGACTGCGGAGCACCGCACCATGACCGACGCGGCCAGGTCGCTGTACATCGCGCAGCCAGCGCTCTCCCGCGCGATCCGCGATCTCGAGCGCGAGCTCGGCATGACCCTGTTCGCCCGTTCCGGCCGTGGCGTCGTCGTCACCGCCCAGGGCAGGCGGGTGGTCAAGCTCGCACGGGAGGCGCTCGACGCCGTCCACGAGATCGAGGGCCTGGCCAACCACACCGGCGCCACGGACGCCGAACTGCGCATCGCCTCGACGCCCAGCCTGGAGCCCGGACTCGCGGGGCGGCTGCTGCCGGCCTACGCGGCCGAGCACCCGGGCGTACGCGTCCAGATCGTGCGCTGCGACGGCCGCGAGGCGGTCGTCAGCGCCATCCGGGACCAGCGGGCCGACCTCGGTCTCACCGACCTGCCGGTGCCCGCCGACCTCGTCACCCACCCCCTCGAACGGCAGGAGATCGTGCTGATCTCCCCGCCCGGGCTCGAACTGCCGAACCCGGTGCCGATGGGCAGGCTGCACGGCATGCGCCTGGCCCTCCCGGCCCGCGGCAGCACCCGGCGCAGGGAGCTCGACGCGATGTTCGGCCGCTACGCCGTCACCCCGACGGTCGTGCTGGAGACCGACGAGCGCAACGGCTGGCTCAACGCCGTCCGCGCCGGCCGGGCCTCGCTCCTGTGGTACCGCGGCATGGCCGAGCAGGCCGCCCGCGCCGGCCTCGTGGTGCGCTCGCTCGAACCGGCGGTGCGCCGCGTCATCGCCGTCGTGCACGCCCGCCGCAGACTGCCGCTCATCGCCCAGGACTTCCTGGCGACCGCGGAGAAGGGAACGACAGCCGCCTGACCCCGGAACGCTCCACTCACCCCTGAACCCTCCTGCGCAACCCCCCGAAGAACCACCCGAAGAACCACCCCGAAGAACCCCCCGATCCGCACCGATATGCAGGGCCCGGCGACGCAGCCCGGCCCAGAGGGCGCCCCTCTCACCGGCCCCTCGTCCCTCAGCCCCCTGGCCACGGCCTCGCCCCTCAGGCGACGGCGGCGGGGGCGGATCCTTCCCCGGGACACGGGAACACCTCATCGGGACACGGGAAGCCGCACCACCGCACGCAGTCCTGGCGCGGCGTCCTCCAAGGCCACCGTGCCGCCGTGCGCCCGCACGGTCTCGCGCACGATGGCCAGCCCGAGCCCGGCGCCGCCCTCGTCCCTGCTCCGCCCGGAGTCGAGCCTGGTGAAGCGGTTGAACACGCGCTCACGGTCCTGCTCCGGGATGCCGGGGCCGTCGTCGGTGACCGTGAGCACGCCGTCGGCGGTCAGCGCCACCTCGACCTTGGAGGAGGTGTGCCGCACGGCGTTGTCCATGAGGTTGGTCAGCACCCGGCTCAGGTCCAGCGCGTCGCCGCGGACCACGACCGGGTCGCAGGCCGTCAGCCGGGCCTCGGCGTAACGGTCCACGGCCCGGCGCACCACCTCGTCCAGCTCGACCGGCTCGCTCCTGGCCGGGACGCCGCCGCGCTCGTCCAGCCGGGCCAGCGCGAGCAGGTCCTCGGCCAGCCGGGACAGGCGCAGGGTGTCCTCCAGGACGCCCTCGGCGGTCTCCCGCCAGTCCTGGCCCTCGGGGTGGCCGAGCGCCACCTCCAGTTGCAGCCGGATGCTGGCCAGGGGGCTGCGCAGCTCGTGCGCGGCGTCGGAGACGAGGCCGCGCTGACGCTGCTCGGCCTCCTCCAGCCGGGCCAGCATGCCGTTGAGCGTGGTGGCCAGGAAGTGCACCTCGTCGCGCGAGGCCGGCACCGGCAGCCGCCGCGAGCGGGCGGTGTGCGTGATCCCGTCGGCGCCCCTGCGCAGCGCGGCGATCGGGCGCAGCGTGCGCCCGATCATCAGCCAGCTCGCCACGGCGAGCAGCACGACCAGCGCGGGCGTGCCCACCATCAGCACCCGGGAGGCCGTGCCGAGGCTGGTCCTGATCTCGCTGACGGACCGGGCCGCGAGCACGGTCTGGCCGTGGTCGGCGCTGAGCACCACCACGTGCAGGAAGCCCGGGACGGCGTACGGCCGCCCGTCCACCTCCACCGCCCTGCCCGAGGTCAGCGCCGCGGCCCGGCCGGCGGCGTCCAGCAGCGGCACCAGCCGGTCGGTGCCGTAGGTGACGTGCGTGATCCGGCCCCGCGCGTCGAGCACCTGCACGATCGTGCCGTCGTGGGTGGTGATCGGGCTGGTCAGCGTGCCGGCGTCGGCCGCGACGCGCACCACGTCGGCCTGCTGCCTGGTGCTGTCGTCGACGGTGGCCATCAGCGCCCGGTCCAGGACGCTGAGCAGCACCGACGCCGACAACGCCAGCGCCAGCGCGAGCACGGCGGCGGCCACGGCCGTCAGCCGGAAGCGCAGCCCCTGCCGCCGCCACCACGCCATCGGCGAGCGCGAGGGCGGGGCGCCCTCAGCCACCGTCGCCCGCCAGCCGGTACCCGGCGCCGCGCACGGTCTGCAGCGCGTTCCTGCCGAACGGGGCGTCGATCTTGCGCCGCAGATAGCCGACGTACACCTCGACCACGTTCGGGTCGGTGTCGAAGGTGTCCCAGACGTGCTCCAGGATCTCCGACTTCGACACCACCTCGTCGCGCCGCCGCAGCAGGTACTCCAGCAGCGCGAACTCGCGCGGCGTCAGCTCGATCGAGGCGCCGTCGCGCTCCACCCGCCGCCGCGCCGGGTCCAGCGACAGGTCGCCGGCCTGCAGCACCGCCGGCCGCCGGCCCGCGTCCCTGCGCAGCAGCGCCCGCAGCCGGGCCACCAGCACCACGTACGAGAACGGCTTGGTCAGGTAGTCGTCGGCGCCGAGGTCGAGGCCGTCGGCCATGTCGTACTCGCCGTCCTTGGCCGACAGCATGAGGATCGGCACCCAGTTCTCCTCGGCGCGGAGCTGTTTGCACACGTTGTAGCCGGACAGCCGGGGCAGCATGATGTCGAGCACCACGACGTCGTAGTCGCCCTGCCGGGCCGCGTGCAGGCCCTCCTCGCCGTCGTGGGCGAGGTCCACGGCGAAGCCCTCGGCCTGGAGGCCGCGCTGGAGCGCCGCCGCCATCCGCCGCTCGTCCTCGACGACAAGTACTCTCATGTGCTGATTCTCCCGTCCCCTCCCTGAGACCGCGCTGAGAAGACTGAGAGGGGTCTCAGACTGTCTCAGGTCCGCCTAAGGATGCCCCACGCAGGCTATGAGCATCGACATACCGTTAAGGAGTGAGATGCGCAGAGGCACGTTCGTGAGGTGGGGAGTCCCGATCGCGGCGGCGGCCGTGATCGGAGCCGCGATCGGCGCCGGCCCCGTCATAGCCGCGGTGAGCGGCGATCCCGCGCTGCCGGAGCGCTCGGCCGAGCAGTTGCTCGCCGACGCCGCGGCGGCCACCGGCAAGCAGCAGGGCGTCAAGCCGATGTCCGGCACGGTGCAGCAGACCGCCTCGCTCGGCCTGCCCGCCCTGCCGTCCGCCGGGGAGACGTCGCCGCTCAGCCTGCTGTCCGGCACGCACGAGGTGAAGGTCTGGTACGGCGGCGAGGACAAGATCCGCGTCGCCATGCCCACCCAGCTCAACGAGACCAACCTGATCTACAACGGCAAGCAGATCTGGTACTGGGACAGCGCCACCAACACCGCCACCCGGCTGAGCGTCAAGGCCGGCGCGGAGGAGCAGCACGCGCTGCCCACGCCGCAGCCGACCGACCTGACGCCGCAGCAGGCGGCGGCGCGGCTGCTGGCCGCCGTGGACGAGCACACCGCGGTCCGGGTGATCAACACCGCCGAGGTCGCGGGCCGGCCGGTCTACCAGCTCGTGCTGGCGCCTAAGGCCGAGGGCTCGCTGGTGCAGGAGGTGCGGATCGCGCTCGACGGCGAGACGTACGTGCCGCTCCAGGTGCAGCTCTACGCCAAGGGGTCGGCCGAGCCGGCGTACCAGGTGGGCTTCACCCAGGTCACCTTCACCCCGCCGGCGCCGGAGAACTTCAGCTTCACGCCGCCCGCCGGCGCCAAGGTGGAGGAGGCGACGATCGGCGACGAGGGCTTCGGCAAGCAGGCCGAGCAGCGGGCCGAGCACGCCGCCGACATGGCGGGCAAGGCCAAGGTCGTCGGCGAGGGGTGGACGACCGTCGCGGTCCTGCCGTTCTCGCGGGCCGACCTGAAGGCCCAGGCCGGGCAGGACGGCCAGGGCGGGCGCAACGGGCAGAACGCCGACCCCGGCGCGCTGCTCGACACCGTGCTCAAGTCCGCCACCCCGGTGAGCGGGCCGTGGGGCTCGGGCAAGCTGATCAAGACGAAGCTCGTCACCGCCCTGCTGACCGACGACGGCCGCCTGCTGGCCGGCGCGGTCACCCCCGAGGAGATCGTCAAGGCGGCGGGCGTCAAGTGAGCGCCCTGACGCAGGAAGCGGGGCTGCCCTCCGGGGCGGCCCCGCCCGCGCCGGACCCCGCCGCCGCCATCGTCACCCGCGGCCTCACCAAGCGCTTCCGCGGCGGCCAGGTCGCGGTGGACGCGCTGGACCTGACCGTGCCGCGCGGCGCCGTGTTCGGCTTCCTCGGGCCCAACGGCTCGGGCAAGACCACCACGATCCGCATGCTGCTCGGCCTGGTCACGCCCACGGCGGGCCGGTTCTCGGTGCTCGGGCTGCCGCCCGCGCAGGCCCTGACCCGGGTGGGGGCGCTGGTCGAGGGGCCGGCGTTCTACCCGTACCTGTCGGGCGCGGCCAACCTGCTGCGTTTCGACGCCGCCGACCCGGCCGCCGAGCGCGGCACCGCCCGGCGGCGGGTCGCCGCCGCGCTCGACCGCGTCGGCCTGGCCGCCGCGGCGGGCAAGCGCTACCGCGCCTACTCCCTCGGCATGCGCCAGCGCCTGGCCATCGCCGCCGCCCTGCTGGGGCCGCGCGAGCTGCTGATCCTGGACGAGCCCACCAACGGCCTCGACCCTCAGGGCACCCGCGAGGTGCGCGCGCTGGTCAAGGAGATCGCCGCCGAGGGCACCACCGTCTTCGTCTCCTCGCACCTGCTGGCCGAGGTCGAGCAGATGTGCACGCACGCGGCCATCATGCGGGCCGGCCGGCTGGTCGCGCAGGGCACGATCGCCTCGCTGAGCGCCGGGCGGGTGCCGCTGATCCGCGTGGAGACGCCCGACGCGGCCGCGGCGGCCCGGGTGCTCGGCACGCTCGGCCTGGCCGCGGTGCGGGCGGAGGGGGACGAGGTGACCGCCGAGCTCGGCGCGGCCCGGCCCGAGACGATCAATGCGGCTCTGGTGGGGCAGGAGGTGGCGGTACGGGGGTTGGCGGTCGTCCGGCCGAGCCTCGAGGACGTGTTCGTCGGACTGACGGGAGAAGGATTCGATGTCGACGGCTGACACCCGCACCCAGGCGGGCGCGGCGGCCCGGGAGCGGGCGCCCAGGGAGACGGCCGCCCCGGCGCCTCCGCAGGGCACGCCCGCCGCGGACGGGCGGCCGCCGGCCGCCGGGAGCCGCGCCGCATGCCCGGCCTGGTGCCGGTCACGGAGACCCTGCGCACGGTCGAGCGCCGCCCGCCCGAGCCCGGCGGCCCGGCCGCCGGCGAGGAGCACGAGGACCTGATTCGGGTGACCGCCGGCGGGGGCGCGGCGGCCGGGCGGCGGCGGCCCGGCGCGTTCTGGCGGCTGCTGGCCTCGGAGCTCGGCCTGACCTTCCGCCGCCCCCGCAACATGGCGCTGCTCGCCGTGCTCGGCGTCGTCCCGATCGTGCTCGGCGTGGGCCTGCGCCTCGCCGCGGGCACGACCGGCGACGGCGAGATGGGCGGCATCATCCAGGACGTGGCCGGCAACAGCCTCATGCTGACGTTCCTGTCGTTCTCGTTCCTGGTGCTGCTGCTGATGCCGGTCGCGGTCAGCGTGGTCGCGGGCGACTCGATCGCGGGCGAGGCGGGCGGCGGCACGCTGCGCTACCTGCTGGCCGCCCCCGCGGGCCGGACCCGCCTGCTGGCGGTCAAGTACCTCAACGCGGTCGTCTTCGCCTACGCCGCGACCGTCGTCGTGGCCGTGTCGGCGCTGCTGACCGGCCTCGCGCTGTTCCCCGGCGGCTCGGTGACGCTGCTGTCGGGCACCACGATCACGATGGGCGAGGGCCTGCTGCGCATCCTCATCGCCATCGGCTACGTGGGGGCCGGCATGGCGGCGCTGGCCGCCGTCGCGCTGGCGCTGTCGACGTTCACCGAGGTCGCCATCGGGGCCATCGCCGGCACGATGGTGCTGCTCATCGTGTGCCAGGTGCTGCGCGCGGTGCCGGACCTCGCGCCGATCACGCCGTACCTGCTGCCGACCCGGTTCACCGGCTTCGACGCGGTGCTGCGCACCCCCATCGATCTTGGGGCGTTGCGCGACGGGCTGCTGTCGTTCGCCGCCTACATCGCGCTGTTCGGCTCGATCGCCTGGGCCCGCTTCACCGGCAAGGACATCACGTCCTGAGGGCCGGGAAGGCCGGCCGGGGAGGCGCGGTTCAGGGCTCGGCGGCGAACAGGCCGGTCAGGATGCGGTCGAGGGCCGCCAGGTCGTCGGGGGCGAGTGCGGCCAGGCGGCGCGGCGGGCGGGCCAGGATGCGGTCGGCCCGCTCGGCGGCGGCCCGGCCGGCGTCCGTCAGCGTGACGATCTTGCTGCGCCGGTCGTCCGGGTGCACGGTGCGGCGCACGTAGCCGCGCTCCTCCAGGTCGTCCACGACCAGCGTCGTGTACGGCTTCTCGGTGCTCAGCCGGGCCGTCAGCTCGCGCATGGTCAGCGGGCCGGGCAGCAGGCGGCGCAGCGCCCTGGCGCGGGAGAAGCTGATGCCGAGCGTGTCGGCGACCTCCTTGCGGCGGTCCTCCTCCTCCAGCACCAGCACGCGCATCGCCGCCCACACCCGGGCGACGGCGGTGGCGCGCGCGTCGGGGGGCGCTGGGTCGCTCATCAGGTGTCCGCCGTCCTCGTCGAGCCGTGGATGAGCCGCTCTGCGGTGCGGGCGGCGCTCTGCTTGGCCCAGTGGCCTGTGGTGAGGATACCGAGAAGCAGGATCACCGCGCCGCACCCGGCGCCGACCCACCAGCCGATGTGGCTGGCCTGGGGGAAGCCGGTGGGCAGCGGGCCGCGTACGGCGGAGGTGACCAGCGCGCCGAGCACGGCGACGCCGAGCGACTGGCCGATCTGCCGGCTGGTGGAGGCCACCGCGGCGGCGACCCCGGCCTGCGCGACCGGCATGCCGGAGACGGCGGTGTTGGTGATGGGCGCGTTCAGCATCCCGAACCCGAGCCCGAACAGCACGTACGCCGTGATGAGCAGCCACAGCGGGGTGTGCGCGGTGAGCGTGGTCAGGATGAGCATGCTGGCGGTGAGCGCGGTCCCGGCGATGACCAGGGGGACGCGCGGCCCGGCGGCGCCGACGATGCGGCCCGACACCGGCGAGCAGACCACCGTGAGCGCGGCCATGGGCAGGGTCAGCAGGCCGGCGTGCAGGGCGGAGTAGCCCAGGGTCTCCTGGAGGTAGAGGGTGTTGAGGAACAGGAAGCCGCCGAGCGTGGCGAAGCCGCACACCGCGATCACCGTGGCTCCCGCGAACGGGACGCTGCGGAAGAAGCGCGGGTTGATCAGCGGCTCGCGGCGGCGCAGCTCGTACGGCACCAGCACGGCCAGCGCCAGCGCGGCGAGCGCGAAGCAGCCCAGCGTCTGCGCCGAGGCCCAGCCGGCGTCGGGCGCCTCGATCAGCCCGTAGGTGAGGCTCGCCAGCAGCACCACGACCAGCACCTGCCCCACGGCGTCCACCGGCCGCGGGCGCGGCGCGCGCGACTCCGGCACGAACAGCGCGCACAGCGCCAGCGCCGCCAGACCGACCGGGATGTTGATCCAGAAGATGGACCGCCAGCCGATCGAGGCCACCAGCACGCCGCCGAGCGGCGGGCCGAGCGCCATGCTGATGCCGACGACCGCGCCCCAGACGCCGATCGCGCGGGCCCGCTCGCGCGGCTCGGTGAAGGTGTTGGTGATGATCGACATGGCGACGGGGTTGAGCATCGAGCCGCCGATGGCCTGCAGCGCGCGGGCCGCGATCAGCCAGCCCAGGCCGGGCGCCAGCGAGCACAGCAGGGACCCCAGCGTGAACAGGGCGAGACCGGTCTGGAAGGTGCGCCGCCGGCCGACCCGGTCGCCGGTCGAGCCGGACAACATCAGCAGCGAGGCCAGCACGACGGTGTACGCGTCGATGATCCACTGCAGGCCGGAGACCGAGGCGCCGAGGTCGCGCCGGATGGACGGCAGCGCGACGTTCACGATCGTGTTGTCCAGCCCGACGATGAACAGGCTCGTGCAGCAGATGGCCAGGACGAGCATCGGCCTGCGCGGCCGGGCCTCCTGACGGCCGCGGCGGCCGACATTAGTTAGTGCCATATAACTATTATATTGCCTTAACTAACCTTCTCGCGCCGCCGCGGTCGTCGCCAGCACGAACCGCTCGATCTCCGTCGGGGCGCTCAGGCCCCGGTCCCGGCGCGACGGACGCAGGTAGCGGGCCGCGTACTCGGCCGGACCGGCCTGCTCCGCCTCCGCCCACCCGTACGGGGCCAGCAGCCCGGCCACCTCCTCAGGCAGCAGGCCGAAGCGGAACACCGGCCGCCGCTCGACGAAGTCGCGGCGCATGCGGCCGCCCCCGTACAGGTTCACGCCGTCCAGGAAGTCGCGGCGGACGTAGGTGAAGAGCAGGCGGCTGCCCGGGGCCGCCCTCGACAGGGAGGCGAGGGTGGCGCGGACGCCGTCCTCGCTGAGGTACTGGGTGACCGCCTCCCACACGAACACCGCCGGGCGGTCGGCGCGGAACCCGGCCGTCGCCAGCGTCCTGGCCAGGCCGCCGCGGTCGAAGTCGATCGGGACCAGGGTGAGGCCCTCGGGCACCCGGCCGAACGCGCGGGTCAGCCGGCGCCGCTTGCGGGCCACGTTGTCCGGCAGGTCCAGCTCGAACGCCCGCACCTTGGGGCCCGCCAGGCGGCAGGCCCGGGTGTCCAGGCCCGCGCCGAGGACCACGACCTGGTCGACGCCGGCCTCCAGCGCGGCCCGCACCTGGTCGTCGGCATACCGCTTGCGGCACAGCACGCTCGCCCAGATGCCGGGCAGGCGGCGCTCCGACCCGGCGACCAGCGCCCGGCGGGCGGCCGGCAGCCGGATCAGCAGCCGCAGGGCGGGCGGCAGGAGCCGCGGGGCCAGGTCGTCGTCCACGATCCTGGCCTCAGGGGGGAGGAACCGCTCGCAGGCGGCGATCATCATCGGCCCGAACGCGGTCCACGTCACGGAGGTACGCCTGTTACCGGCCATACCTCCGACGTTCCCCCGTCCACCCCCACCCCGTCCACCCCCACCCGGCCCTCGCTCACCCCGACGCCCGCGCCGGCGTCGGCCGGCTCTAGGGCTGGCCCGCCCTGGCGCTGGCCCGCCCTGGTGCTGGTGGGCTCTGTGCTGGCCCGCCCTGAGGCCCGGCCCGCTGGGTGCGAGGGGCGCCCGGCTGGGCCGAGCCGAGGGCGGTACGGTGGCGAGTCGCCCGGCGCCGCTTTGCCGTGGGCCGCTTGCTCCCGGGCCCCTTCCGTGCTCCGGGGGGACGCCCGGCACCCCGCCGTCCCGACTCGCTCTGCCGCCAGTCCGAGCGGGTGCGGGGCGCCCGGCTGGGCCGAGCCGGGGGCGGTGCGGTGCCGAGTCGTCCGGCGCCGCACCGCCTGGTCGTGCCGCCCTGGCCCGGTCGCGTCGCCCCTGGTGCTGCCCGGTCCGGCGGGTCGGCGCGGTGGTTCGCCGCCCTCTTCAGCCCCCGAAGGCGTGGTTCCGGGACAGGGCGCCGGGGCCGGGCGGGGGTGGGGAGGTGGCAGGGGCTTGAGGGGTGGTCAGGCGGTGGGGCGGCGGCGGAGGCTGAGGAGGGCGATGACGACGCCGATCACGCCGACCGCCAGCCCCGCCCCGCCCAGCAGCCGGGCGGTGCCGTCGGAGGACGACGGCGAGGAGCCGGCCGCGACCGGGGCCACGCTGGGCGAGCCGGCGGCGGGCGCCGCGCCGGAGGAGGCGCCGGTGGAGGTGGCGGGGGAGGCGGAGGCGGCGGCGTGGCCGTCCTCGCCGGTGGCCGGGGTGAGCTTGAGCAGCGGCGCCGGGTGCTCGGCCTCCGAGCCGTCCGCCTTCGGCGCCTCGCTCCAGTCGACGACCTCACCGCTCGAGTACGTCTGCTTCGTCGGGAACATCAGCTGCTGGGCGTCCTTGGGCAGCTGCCCCATGGACACCTCGAACTCCTGGAACTGCCCCGACTCGATCTTGCCCCCGGACCAGACGACCTTGGTGACGGCCTCCTTGAGGTCGCCGTACTCGGTCTTGACCGGCGTGGGCAGCTTGCCCTCGGTGACCTTGACGTCCCAGCCGGGCACCGGCTTGACCGACACGAACGCGAGCGGGTGGTCGGCGGGGAAGGCGACCTCGATCTTGGTGGTCGAGGCGTCGTCGCGTTCGTTCGGCACCCGGAAGGTGACCTTGGTGAAGCCGCCCTGCTCGGCGGAGCCGGGCTGGATGGTGACGTGGGCGAGGGCGGGCAGCGCGAGCCCGGCGGTGAGGGCGGTGGCGGCGGCGAGCACGGTCGCGGCACGGCGTACGAAGGACATGCGGGAACTCCACTTGGTGAGAAGAAGAAAAAGGGGTGTCAGACGGTCAGGCGGGAAGTGGAGGACCGCGCCTGGCCAGGCAGTGCCGGAGGACCGGCTGGAGGGGGACCGCCCGCGTGCGGCCGGACGGCCGCGGGCGCGGCGGCACGGCGGGCGCCGCGACCGGCCGGAGCAGGGTGAGCCGCCGCCCGGCCCGGCGCAGCAGCGCCCACAGCGCGGCCTCGCCGCGCGCCAGCCACAGCCCGGTGATCAGGGTGGCCGTGAGGTGGGCGGCCAGCATGCCGGCGTTGACCGCGAGCCCCTGCCCGTGTCCGTGCACCGGCACGTATGCGGTGGTCCCTGAGGCGTCGTCGCCCGCGAACAGCTCGTGCAGCCCCAGTTGGGCCACGACGAGCGCGACGTTGACGGCGGGGGCCGAGCGCTCCCGGCCGGACAGCGCGAGCCCCAGCCCGGCCGCCGCGGCGAGCCCCAGCCCGGCGGTCGCCGCGGCCGGCCCCGAGCCGCCACCCAGCACGTGGGCCAGGGCAGCGAGGGTCACGCAGACAGCGGAGAAGGCCGCCGTCCGCGCCAGCCTCAGGGGGAGTCGCGCACGCATGGGTGTGCCACATCGTCTCACGGGGCAAGGTCCCCTGTGACCTCGACCGGGCGATGCCTGGGCGTCGGGCCGCTTTTGTCGCTAGGGTCGTGCCGATCTACGTTGACATAGAGGTGAGAACGTTGCGGCACTTAGCTGGTTTGCTCCTCGGGCTCGTGGTGACGGCGGCCGTGCTGGCGGGTGGCGGCTGGGCGACGTCGGAGGCCCTGACCCAGGCGGCCGGCACCGCCGCGGCGCAGGCCGGCCAGGCCGCGGCGGTCCCGTTCGACGACCAGAAGCTGTGGATCGCCCTCGGCGCGATGGCCGCGGTCGGGCTGGTGTTCGGGCTCGTGGTGGCGGGGCGGGTCTCGCCGCTGGCGACGTTCGTGCCCTCGATGGTGCTGCTGGCCTGGACGGTGGTGTACGCGCTGGACCAGCCTCGCGCGCTCTCCCTCATCCCCGCGGAGCCGTCGGTGAACGCCCTGCTCAGGGAGGCGGGCGCGGGCGCGCGGACCCTCCTGACGAGCGGCGTGCTGGCCCTGCTGGGCGTGGCGCTGTTCATCCCCGTGCTGATGCCCTCGCGCTGGTCGCGCCCGCACGACGACGCCGACGACGACTACGAGAGCTCGCCGGAGGGCAGCTACTACTGAACCACGCCGCTACTGGATCACGGCAGGGCCTTCTTCGCCGGCGCCGGTGTAGAGGCGGGTGACGACGTCCTCGATGCTCGCCTGGCCGGGTGCGGTCGCCATCAGCTCCTCCAGGGTCCCGTCGAAGGCCAGCCGGCCGTGGTCGATGAGCATGACCCGGCGGCACAGCCGTTCGATGTCGCCGAGGTCGTGCGTGGTCAGCAGGACGGTGGTGCCGCGCTCGGCGTTGAGCCGCAGCAGGAACTCCCGGATGCCGGCCTTGCTCACCACGTCCAGGCCGATCGTGGGCTCGTCGAGGACGAGCACCTCGGGCGCGTGCAGCAGCGCCGCCGCGAGGTCGCCGCGCATGCGCTGGCCGAGGCTGAGCTGGCGCACCGGCGTGCGCAGGAACGGGCCGAGGTCGAGCGTCGCGGTCAGCTCGTCGAGCCGGGCGCGGAAGGCGCTCCGCTCGACCTTGTACAGCAGCCGGATCAGCTCGAAGCTGTCGGCCAGCGGCAGGTCCCACCACAGGGTGGTGCGCTGGCCGAAGACGACCCCGATGCGCCGGGCGAGCGCGGTGCGGCGGCGCGAGGGGTCGAGCCCGGCCACCCGGACCCGGCCGGAGGTGGGGGTGAGGATGCCGCACAGCATCTTGATCGTGGTGGACTTGCCCGCGCCGTTCGGCCCGAGGTAGCCGACGAACTCGCCCGCCGACACGGTGAACGACAGGTCGCGCACGGCGTGCACGACGTTCCGCCTGACCTTGAACGAGCGTCCCGCCCGATCGAGCTCGATCATTGTTCAACTCCCGGTGGATCGGTAGTGCCTGATGCCCTGCCGCCAGGCCAGCGCGGCCAGCAGGGCGAGGACGGCCGCGGCGACCGGCCCGAGGAAACGGGTGAACCCCGGCGTGCCGAAGGGGTCGGCCCGGTCCAGCACGTACAGGGCGGGCTGCCAGTTGACGAAGGCCAGCGGCAGCACGTACGTGACGCCCCTGACGAGGTCGCGCCCGTAGATCGACATGGGGTACTGGGTGAGCTGGAAGCCGCCGTAGGTGAAGGAGTTGACCACCTCGGGCGCGCCGGTGAGCACGAACTGCAGGGCGCCGGCCAGCGTCCAGAGCGAGGTGAAGATGACGACCCCGGTCGCGATCATGACCGGGAGCATCCACAGGCGGCCGGGGTCGGGGCCGAGCGCGGTCAGGGCGTAGCCGAGCACCCCGCCCGCCTGGAGGACCCGGCCGATCCTGGTGGCGGTGAAGCGGTCGGTGGCGAGCTGCAGCCAGGCGCCGGCCGGCCTGATGAGGAAGGTGTCGAGGGTGCCGGCCTTGATGTGCTGGCTGACCCGGTCGATGTTGCTGACGAACATGTCGCACAGCGTGAAGGGCAGGCCGGCGGCCCCGTACAGGAACAGGACCTCCTCGCGGGAGAAGCCGGCGAGGGTGGTGGTGTTGGCGAAGACGACGAGGATGACGGCCACGTCGGTGACGGCCACGGCGAGGCCGAGCACGGTCATGAGCCAGAACGAGGCGGGGTAGGCGGCGGCGGCGCGGGTCCACGTCCAGGCCAGCAGCACGTACGTCCTAACCACCCTGGATCACCACCTTGTGGCGGATCGCCCGGGTGGCCAGCGCGCCCAGCCCGAGCAGCACCGCCGCCCAGAACGCCTGGAAGGCCAGCGCCCCGGGGACGGGCGCCCGGCCGAGGTAGAGGTCGGTGGGCACCTGGACCATGGCCGCCCACGGCAGGGCGGCCGCCAGGTCGCCGAGCGCGCCGGGGAAGATCCGCAGCGGCAGCATCAGCCCGGAGAAGAACGTGCTGAGCACCAGCGACAGCACGGCCACGCCGCGGTCGTCGGCGAGCCAGCAGACCGACAGCGCGACCAGGTAGCGCCAGCCGAAGCTGACCACGAACGCGAGCGCGAAGCCGGCGAGGAAGGCCGCCCACCGGGCCGGGTCGGCGGGCACGGTGATGCCGAACAGCGCCGCGCCGAGCAGCATCGGCGGCAGCCCGCGCACCAGGAACAGGTAGCCGGCCCGGCCCGCGTCCTCGGCGAACGTCCAGAGCTGCAGCGAGGCGGGGCGGACCAGGTCGAGCGCGATGTCGCCGCTGCGGATGCGCTCGGGCAGGCCGAGGCCGCCGCCGAAGAGCTGCATCGGGCCGATGAGGGCCTGGGTGACGAAGCAGTAGGTGACGGCGTCGGTGACGTCGTAGCCGGCCAGGCCGGGGCGGGCCTGCCACAGGGCGATGAGGATGTAGGAGCGGAGGACGCCGAACACGCTGTTGGTGAACGCGCCGGCGAGCGCCGCCCACACGTAGGTGGCGTGCTTGCGGAAGCCGTACCGGACGAGCCGGGCGTAGAGCGGGATGGTTCTGCACCTCCGATGGGTGAGGGCACGGTCACGAGCCGTGACCGGACCCGCGCACGGGTCTGCCGACGGAAAGCACGGAATTATCCGTCCGGCGCGGCTGGGGACGCAACGGATTTTCCGGCGACATCAACCCGAAATATCCGTGTAAGCAATGAGATACTTACTCGCCGGTAGGGGGCCCGTCTGGGGGGAAGAAAACGGTCGGAGGGTCACTATGTGGATTGATGGGGACGTAGTACCGCAATACCCCTTGAGCTGGCAGGCGCGCGCGCTCACCGGCGTCATGCGCGGCACCCTGAAACCGGCCTCCACGCTCTTCATGCGCCATCCGCTCGCGCTGGTCGGCGTGGCCCGCGTCGGCGAGCTGGCCCGGCTGGTCCAGGTGCCGCACCCGGCGCACGTGTCGATCGTGCCGGCCGCCTTCTCCGACTGCGGCGGCGAGTGGGTGCGCGGCGGCCAGGGGCTCGACGAGCGCAAGGCGCTGCTGTACTTCCACGGCGGTGGCTACTTCTCCTGCTCGCCGCGGACGCACCGGTCCATCACCTGGCGGTTGTCGGTGGTGGCCCGGCGGCCGGTGCTGGCGCTGGACTACCGGCAGGGGCCGGTGCACCGGCTGGCCGACTCGCTGGCCGACGCCCTGGACGCCTACACGTGCCTGCTGCGGCGCGGCCACGCGCCCGAGGACATCATCGTCGCGGGCGACTCGGCCGGCGGCCACCTGACGCTCGCCACGCTGCTGGCGCTGCGCGACCGGGGGATGCCGCTGCCCGCCGCGGCCCTGTGCCTGTCGCCGTGGGCCGACCTGACCGACGTCCCGCGCCGGGCCAACCGCTGGCAGGACCCGCTGCTGCCGGCCAGCCGGGTGCGCTGGCTGGCCCGCCACTGGACCGACGGGCTGGACCCGCGCGACCCGCTGGTCTCGCCGGTGCACGGCGACTTCACCGGGCTGCCACCACTCATGATCATGACCGGCTCCACCGAGGTGCTGCGCGACGAGGGGCGGCGGGTGGCCGAGGCGGCGCGCCGCGCCGGGGTGCCGGTCCGCTACGAGGAGTGGCGGCGCATGCCGCACGTCTTCCCGATCCTGGCCGACGTGCTGCCCGAGGCGCGGCTGGCCTTCCGGCACATGGCCCGCTTCCTGGCCGCGGTCGGGGCGGAACCGGCCTCCCGGGATGACGAGGCGGCCGCCTGAGCGTTATGTGACGCAAGGGCCGCTGGCCCCGCTCGGCCTACGGAGTGTAAGGTAAGGTATACCTTACTTCGTCAGGGGGCAGTTCTTCATGGCTGACAAGCCTGTGGATCATCACCGGGGGGTCGTCCGGCGCACCGAGCGGCTGTCGCCGCACATGGTCCGCGTCGTGGTCGGGGGCGACGGGCTGGCCGACTTCGGCACCTCAGGGCTGACCGACCACTACGTCAAGATCGTATTCCCGTACGAGGGCGTCGAATATCCCCGGCCCTTCAGCGTGAAGGCGTGCCGGGAGACCATGCCGCGCGAGGTGTGGCCGCGGCTGCGCACGTACACCGTGCGCGCCTGGGACCCGTACACGCGGGAGCTGACGCTCGACTTCGTCGTGCACGGCGACGAGGGCCTGGCCGGGCCGTGGGCCGAGCGGGCCGCGCCCGGCGACGAGGTGTTCCTGCTCGGCCCCGGCGGCGGCTACGCGCCCGACCCCGAGGCCGGCTGGCACCTCATGGTGGGCGACGAGAGCGCGCTGCCCGCCATCGCCGCCTCGCTGGAGGCGCTGCCCGGCGGGGCGCTCGCGCACGTCCTCGTCGAGGTCGAGGGGCCCGAGGACGAGCTGAAGCTGAGCACGGCGGCCGAGGCGCACGTGACCTGGCTCTACCGCGGCGACCGCCCGGTGGGGGAGAAGCTGGTCAAGGCGGTCCGCGAGCTGGAGTTCCCGGACGCCGACGTGCACGCGTTCGTCCACGGCGAGGCCGGCTTCGTCAAGGAGCTGCGCCGTCACCTGCGCGTCGAGCGGGGCGTCCCGCTGAACCGGCTGTCGATCTCCGGCTACTGGCGCCGCGGCGTCGACGACGAGGGCTGGCGCGCGGTGAAGCGCGACTGGAACCGCGAGGTCGAGGCCGAGGAGGCCGCCGCGCTCACGCGCTGACGCCGCCAGGAACATTTCTCCCGTATGGCCACTTCAGGCCATCGCATCCCACCCATTTCTTACCTTTTGGGGACGACCGCCTTACCTCCAATACCCCTTATGTAAGACATGCGGAAAGCCTCCCCGGATCCGGCCACAGTGTGCTTGGCCGTGTTCCAGACAGGAGAGGCGAGATCCGGATGGCGCGTGGTGCGAGCGGCATGCCTCCCGGCGTGCGACCGCTTACGGTGGGCGACCCGGTCGTCATCGGCCGGTACCTGCTCCTCGGCCGCCTCGGGGCGGGCGGGATGGGAGTGGTCTACCTGGCCGAGCACCCTCAGGGCGGCCTGGTCGCGCTCAAGACACCGCACGCGGCGCACCTCCACGATGACACGCTGCGGGCGCGCTTCGCCGAAGAAGTCGCATTCTCGCGCAGATTGGTGCCCTTCTGCACCGCGGCCGTGCTGGAGGACGGCACCGACCGCGCCACCGGCGCCGAACGCCCCTACCTGGTCACCGAGTACATCCCGGGGCCCGCGCTGTCGCAGGTCGTCCTCGCCGGCGGCCCGCTGACGCCCGACCTCGCCTACGGCGTCGCGCTCGGCGCGGCGGCCGCGCTGGTGGCCGCGCACGAGGCCGGGCTCGTGCACCGCGACCTCAAACCCGCCAACGTGCTGCTGTCCCCCGGCGGGCCGCGCGTCATCGACTTCGGCATCGCCCGCGACGTCGCCCCGGAGGCGGACGGCCCCGGCGGCGGGCACGTCGCCGCCGCGCACACCCAGGCCGGTCAGGTCATGGGCAGCCCCGGCTGGGTCGCCCCCGAACGGCTGACCGGCGGCCCCGCGCTGCCCGCCTCGGACGTGTTCGCCTGGGGCTGCTTGGTGGCGTTCGCGGCCACCGGGCACCACCCTTTCGGCGGCGGCGAGACCGACGCGCTCACCCGGCGGATCCTGTTCGGCGCGCCCCGGCTGGAGGGGGTCCCCGCCCTGCTGCGGCCCGCTGTGGAGGCCGCGCTCGCCAAGGACCCGGACGCCCGGCCCGGCGCCGCCGCGCTGCTGCGCGCGCTGCTCGCGGCGGGCGGCGTCGGTGACCCGTGGGACCTGCGGCAGGCGGTCGAGGGCGTGCTCGCCGAGATCTGGACGCCCGTGCCGTACCCGGCGGGCGGCGGCGCGCCCCCGGACGGGCCGCTCCCGGACGACGCCCTCCCGCTCCAGGAGGCGTCCTCCTCGCGGGCCGGGCTCCCGCACGCGGAGGCGTCCGCTCCGGCGGCCCGTACGGCGCCCCGGCGCGGCCGGAGCCGGGCCAGGGGCGGCGCGCACCTGTCGCACGCCACCTTCGCGGCCCTCGCCACCGTGTCGATCGCGGCCGTCACCGTCATCGCCGCCGCGGCCGGGCCGCCGGGGAACCCCGAGGGCGGGTCCGTCGCGCCGCCCGCCGCCGTCCACCCGCAGGGCAGCGCCGGGTCCACCTACCGGCCCCGCGCCGGCCGCACCGGCGGGCCGCCGCCCAGCCGGGCGGCCACCGCCGCGACCGTCCCCGTCATCTCGACGCCCACCGTGTACGTCACCCGCACCCGCACCGAGGGCCCGGTCGCCGTCATCACGCCCACCCCGGACCGGGAGGAGACCTTCCGCCCGCCGGACGCCGGCGAGCCCGGCGACCCGGACCCCGGCGGGTGCGCCGACCCGGCCGGCCGGCGGCGCGGCAACGGCGCGGCCCGCCGCGACTGCCCCCGCCCGACCGGCTCGGTCACCACGATCCCCCAGGACGGCCCCGGCGAGTCCCCTGAACCGTCCACGCCGGCCCCGCCGGCGCAGACGGCCACGGGGACCTCCTGACCGGGGCCGCACCGGGGCACGGGTGCCGGCCGGACCAACTGGCGGGCGGCCGGCACCCACGTGCCCCTGCGGCGGGCCCCTTCAGCGGAGGTGGGCCTGCGAGGCCGACGTGCCGCCGCGCGACGGCTCCCAGCCCGCCACCACCGTCGCGTCACCGGCGAGGGCGCGGGTCAGCGGCACGCTCGCCGTCACCGTCCCCTTGGCGGCGACCGTGACCACCTTGCCGCCCGCCGTGCCCTGCGCGTCCCGCGCGAACAGGTGCGCCCTGCCGGGCCCGGCCGCCCGGAAGGTGACCCGCACCGCCTGGCCCGCCCGGACGGCCGACACCACCGCGCCGGCGTCCGCGGCCGGCGGCCCGCCGGCCAGCGGCAGGCGTACGCGGACCGCCTGCTCCAGCGACTGCGGCGAGTCCAGGCTGGACAGCGCCGTGTCCGGGATCACCGGGTCGGGCGCCGGCCGCTCGGCGGCCTGGTAGCCGTCCAGGGAGGCCACGCCCCACCGGTACGGGTCGCCCTGCACGCCGCCCCACGTCGACCAGCCGATCCGGGTCTGCCCGGTCTTGTCCTGGGTGTCGGAGTCGTAGACCAGGATGTTCAGCCCGAGGTGCCGCGGATCCACCGAGCCGGGCAGGAGCTCCAGCGGTACGGCCGCCTCCACCACGTACTCGCCGGCGGCGACCTTCGACGCGATCCGCACCCCGGTGGCCGGGCCCTGGTGGTTGTCGGCGTCGCGCAGCGCGCACGGCGGCCCCTCGGCGGTCACCGGCAGCACCGCCGCCTTGAAGGTGGTCGAGGTGTTCTCCGACGTGCCGCGCGGGTCGAGCGCGATCTCCACCGAGTCGGTCCGCCAGTGCCGCTTGCAGTCGGCCGCGGCCAGCCGGGTGCCGAGCACGTCGTCCTTGACCCGCACCGCCACGTACAGCGTGTCCTCGTGCCAGGCCAGCTTCGCCGTGGCCGAGCAGTCGGCCGCCGACGAGCACGCCGTCCCCTCCCACAGGCGGGAGACGTCGAGCGCGGGCCCGGGGTAGTCGCCGTCGTCGCCGTCCACCGCCGGGGCCGTCGCCGCCCGCGGGATGGTTGTCGCGGGGACGAGCTCCAGCGCCGGCCGGCCGGTGACGACGCCGTCCACGGTGACCGTGTAGGCGTAGTCGCCGCCCTCGTTGGACGTCTTCAGCGCGGTGTCGGTGTTGGTGACGGTGAACGGCACCGTCGCCGACGCGCCGGGAGCCAGCTCCGGGTAGCCGGCCTCGGTGCGGTCGGCGGTGAAGCCCGCGGGCAGGCCGATCCGGACGGTGCCGGAGCGCGCCGCGCCGCCGACGTTCGTCACCACGACGCCGACCTGGCGGGAGCCGCCGGACGGCAGCGTCAGCACCGGCGTGACCAGGCCGCGGAGCTGTGGCACGCCCACGTCGGAGGTCCACCTCTCGTACTGCGCGACCTGCGGGAGGAGCTGCTGCTGCCCGCGCACCGCCGGGCCCGCCTCCACCTGCCGGTCGGTGTAGCCGCGGCCCCGCTCGGTGGTCAGCACCGCGCCGATCCGCGCCCGGCCGCTCGCGCCCGCCGCGGGCGTCACGGTGAACCGCGCCGTGGCGGACCGGCCCGCCGCGAGCCGGCCGAGGTCGCCGGAGCCGGCGACCGTCCAGCCGGCGGGGACGCGCAGCGCGGCCCGCGCCCGGCCCAGCGGCTCGCGCGCCGACGCCGTGACCTCCACCGTGAACGGCGTGCCCTCCCGGACGTCGAACGCCGACGTCCGCAGCGTGAGCCCGGTGCCGAGCGGCAATCCGCCCGCCGGCCTGGTCAGCGCCCCGTCCAGGATCGCGGTGGGCGCCGCGGCGGCCGGGCTGCCCGGCTCGGGGAACGGGACCCGGGCGTCCACCTGCGTGAAGAAGTCGCAGCCGAGCTGCGCGGGGTCGGCCGGCACGTCGGGGAAGACGGCCCAGCCCTGGGAGGCGTACACGCGTTGCGCGTCCCGCTCGATCGCCGCCCACGTGCGGCCGGAACCGGAGGCGCGCCCGCTCCACACCCCGTACACGTTCTGCGCGGGGTTGGCCGGCTGGAACGTGGCCGCGCACGACGGCCCCGGCTGCGACGTGCCGCGCCCGCCGCCGGTGAGCAGCCGGGCCGGCGCGAACGGCTTCAGCCCCTCCTTCGTGAGCTGCTCGGGGAACGCCTTCGGGTCGGCGGCGGCGTAGAACGCCTCGACCGCGAGGCGGGCCGCCTCCTGGTGGTTGCCGTGGTTGCCGGGCGTCGGCGCGGGGTCCATGGTGAGCAGGACCTCCGGCCGGGTCTGCCGCACCACCCGGACCACCTTCTCCAGCGTGTCGCCGCCCCACACCTGGTCGGTCAGCGGGGCGCTGACCGTGTAGTAGAAGTCGACGTCGTCGAGGTTGAACACCTCCCGCACGCCGGCCCTGGCGACCGCGGCGCGCTCCTCGGCCTCGCGCAGCAGGCCCAGCGCGGGCCCCTCCTCGGGGCCGACGGCGTTGCCGCCGCCCTCGCCCCTGGTCACGGTGACGACGCCCGTGCGGACGCGGTGGTCCTCGTTCCACTGGCCGAGCGTGGACAGGCTGAACGCCTCGTCGTCGGGGTGCGCCCCGACGAACAACGCGTCGAGGTCCACGGCAGCCGCGGCGGCGGCCGGCGCCGGAGCGGCGACGACGGCCGGGACGAGCATCAGCAGGGCGGACAGGAACAATCGCATGGCGCCTCCGGGGGGTTCTACTCGCGGACCGCCCCCTGGAGCAGCCCGCGGACGAAGTGTCGCTGGAGGAACAGGTAGAAGATCACGACCGGCGTCGCGACGATCACCGACCCGGCCGCGAGCAGCGTGAAGCCCGAGGTGTACTGGCCCTGGAAGAAGGCGAGGCCGAGCGGCGCGGTCCGCAGCGACTCACTGGTCACCATGATCAGCGGGATGAGGAACTCGTTCCACGTCCACATGAACACCAGCACGGTCAGCGTGACCACCGCCGGCCGCGCCGGCGGCACCAGCACCTGCCACAGCACCCGCCAGGTCGAGGCCCCGTCGATGCGCGCCGCCTCCACGATCGCCCGGTTCGAGGCCAGGAAGTAGGCCCGCATCCAGAACGTCCCGAACGCCACCGACAACGCCACCTGCGGCAACGCCACCGACCAGAACGTGTCGATCAGCCCCAGCGAGCGCAGGTCGAAGTAGAGCGGCACCGCCACCGCCTCGCTCGGCATCATGATCCCGAGCATGAACAGGTAGAACAACGCCGACCGGCCGCGGAAGCGCATCGTCCCGAACGCGTACCCTGCCATGATCGACAACGTCACGCTGACGACCACGACGAACGCCGACACCGCCAGGCTCGTGCGCAGGTACGTCCCGAACCGGCCCGCCTCCCACGCCGCCGCGAAGTTCGCCGGTCCCGACGTGCCGCCGCTTTCGGCCGGCCCCAGCGCCGCCCCCAGGATCGTCACGATCGGGAAGAGCGCGAAGGCGGCGAACACCGACAGGATGACGTAGTTCGCCAATCGCTCCCCGCGCGAGATCACGTGAGCCTCCTGTCGGCGAACCGGTTGACCCCGAACGAGATCACGAAGATGACCAGGGTCAGCGTCACCCCGACCGCCGCCGCCGACCCCACCTGCCCGAGCCCGAACGCCCGGTGGTACACCTCGTACGACGGCACGGTGGTCGAGGTGCCGGGGCCGCCGCGCGTCGTCACGTACACCAGGTCGAACGTGCGCAGCGCGGCGATCACCGTCAGCGTCAGGGCGACCGCGATCTCCCCGCGCACCGACGGCAGCGTGACCGCCAGGAACTCGCGCACCGCGCCCGCGCCGTCCAGCCGCGCCGCCTCGTACAGCTCGCCCGGCACCCGGCTCATCCCGGCCAGCAGCAGCACGGTCACCAGCCCCGTCTCGAACCACGTGCCCACCACCCCCACCGCGGGCAGCGCGAACGCGTACTCGCCCAGCCAGCCCCGCGCCAGCGACTCCAGGCCGAGCGCGCCGAGCAGCCCGTTCAGCGTGCCGTCCGGCGCGTACACCCGCCGCCACGCCACCGCCACCACGACCATGGCCACCACCTGCGGCAGGAACACCACCGTGCGGAAGAAGCCGAGCCCGCGCACCTTGGCGTGGTTCAGCACCGCCGCCAGCACCAGCCCGATGCCGAGCGGGATCAGCGCGTAGAACACGACGAGCACCAGCGCGTGACCGAAGGCGGCCCGCAACCCCTCGTCGGCCACGATGGCGGCGTAGTTGTCCAACCCCGCCCACCTGCCCACGGACAGCCCGTCCCAGTCATAGAGCGAGAACTGCACCGCCCGCCCGATCGGGAACAGCAGGAACGCGGCGTAGATCACGAAGGCCGGCAACAGGTACAGGTAAGCGACGCGCCGCGGCTCCCCGGGAGGCCGGCCCGCCGTCGTCCGCTGGGTCATCCGTTGCTCTCGGCGAAGGTCTTGTAGTCCTTCTCCAGGGTGGTCAGGAACTCCTGCGGCGCCGTCTTCTTCGCCAGCAGGTCCTGCAGGGCCGCGCCGAGCGTGTCGGCGAAGGTCGGGGTGGCGTAGTCCAGGTACGGCACCAGCCCGTCCTTGGCGGTGACCGTGCCGAACGCGGTGAAGACGTCCTGCTGCGGCCCCGCCGGCACGCTCTGCTGCCCGGTCTCGGCCACCGGCAGGTTGCCGGTCCGGGTCAGCGTTCGCATGGCGTCGGCGCTGGTGATGAAGTCGATGTACGCCGCGGCCGCGTCCGGGTTGGGGCTCTTGGCGGTGATGGCGAAGGGCAGGCCGGTGCCGCCGGTGGCGACCGGCGCGGCGTCGGCCGTGACGCCGGGCGGCAGCATGAAGCCGAGGTCGGCGCCGAGGGCCTTCTGCAGGTCGGCCAGCAGCCAGGTGCCGCCGATGAGGAAGACGCCCTGGCCCTTGCCGAACGCCTGCCAGGCCGGGTCGTAGCCCTGGCCGTTGAAGCCCTTGTTGAAGTAGCCCTTGTCCACCCAGCTCACGAGCTGCTCGGCGGCGGCGGTGTTCTCCGGGGTGGTCCAGGAGGCGCCCTTGCGGCCGAAGGCGAGGGTGGAGATCTGCCGCGGCGGCACGTGGCGGCCCTGCACGGTGCCGAAGACGTGGATGGCCGGCCACTTGTCGAGGTTGCCGAGCTGCAGCGGCACCTCGCCGGCGGCCTTGGCGGTGCCGAGCGCGGTCTCGAAGTCGGCCCACGTCCTCGGCGGCTGCAGGCCGAGCCCGGTCAGCTTGGCCTTGTTGTAGAAGACGCCGACGACCTCGCCGACCTGCGGCAGGCCGTACAGGTTGCCCTCGCCGAAGAGCTTGCCGTCGGCGCTGTAGCGCGAGTAGCGCAGCACCGACTCCGGGTAGCGCCGCTTCCAGCCGTAGGCGTCGGCGTAGGCGTCGAGGGGGCGGAGCTGGCCGGCCTTGACGAACGCGCCCATCGACGAGCGGCCGTTGTTGGCCTCGACCACGTCGGGCGGCTCGTTGCCGCTGAGCGCGAGGCGGAGGGTGGTGTTGAGGTCGTCGAAGGAGCGGGAGACCCGGTTGAGCCTGATGTTGGGGTACTTGGCCTCGAAGGCGGCGTTGAGCTGCTTCATCTGGGCCGCCTGCCCGCCGCGCACCTCCTGGTCCCAGACGGTGAGCGTGACGTCGCCGAGGGCGGCGGCGTCGGTGCGGACGGCGGCCGGGGCCGAGGTCACGGGGGCGGGCGGGGCGGTGGAGCCGGGGGCACACGCGGTCAGGACGAGGGCGGCGGCGAGCAGCGCGGTCGCCGCGGTCGCCGGGGCGCGGCGTGGCCGTCGCGTCGAGGGGGTCATGGGGGGTTACTCCTTCTGCGCGGGCACGCGGGGGGTGCCGGGGTCCTCGTCCGCCGCGGCCGGGGCCTGCTGGGCACCCGGTGCGACGCCGACGTCGGCGTAGCGGGCGATCGTGGCGGCGGCGCGGCGCACCGCCCCGACCGGGACGGTGGGGACGAGGCGGTCGAGGAAGGCGTAGCGGCGGGCCAGCGAGCTGCCGTAGGCGCCGCTGTGCCGGGCCGCCGCGCGCACCTCGTGCCACCAGTCGGCGATGTCGCCCCAGCCGGGCGCGGCCAGCGACCCGCCGAACTGCTGCACGGCGAGCGCCGCGCACACCTCGGCGAAGGCGAGCCGGTCGGCGAGCGGCCAGTTGCACAGCGTGCCGAGCACGAAGCCCGCGCCGAACACGTCGCCCGCGCCGGTCGGGTCCAGCGCGGTGACGCGCGGGGCGGGGACGAACGACTCCTCGCCGGTGGAGGAGTCGATGGCCATCGCGCCGTTGGCGCCGTCGGTGACCACGGCGAGCGGGACGAGGTCGGCGATCGCGTAGAGCGCGTCACGCGGGGTGTCGGTGCGGGTGTAGGCCATGGCCTCGATGGCGTTCGGCATGAACGCGTGGCACAGCGAGAGCTGTTCCAGCACCCCGGCGGGCCAGGCGCCGGAGGGGTCCCAGCCGACGTCGGCGAACAGCAGCGCGCCGTCGCGGTGCGCCAGCTCCGCCCAGTTGCAGGCGCTGCCGGGGGTGCCGAGCGGCTCGTCGGGGGAGAGCGACACGATCACGGCCTTGGAGCGCGGCGGCTTGCCGATCATCTCCGAGGCGGGCATGGGCGGGGGATGGCCGTGGGTGACCATGCTGCGGTCGCGGTGGACGGCCATGGAGACCGTGACGGGCGAGTGCCAGTGCTCGAAGCGGCGCGAGCGCGACAGGTCGACCGACTCCTGCTCCTCCAGGGTGCGCCAGCAGAAGTCGCCGTAGTCGTCGTCGCCGAAGGCCGCCGCGAGGGACGTGCGCAGGCCGAGGCGGCTGGTGGCGATGGCCAGGTTGGCGATGCCGCCGGGGCACGAGCCCATGCCCTCGGCCCAGATCTCGGTGCCGGCGGCGGGCATCGCGGGCAGGCCGGTGAAGATGATGTCCAGGAAGACGGTGCCGGCCAGGAACACGTCGAACTGCGGGCCGCCGGGCGTCCGCTCGCCGGCGAGAGGGTCGTACGCCTGGGCAGACACGGGAATGGGTCCTCCTCGACACACCGCGATGTGCGCAATCTTGCACGTTTGCTCGCACACTTCAAGTGTTCCGCGCGAGTCAGGTGGCGCTGGATGCTTGTTTGATGCTCATTCTGGTGCTTACTCGTGGGCGAAACTGACTGATACAGTGACGCCGTGCTCCAGCGCCTCAGGCATGCCGAGATCATGCGCCGCGTGCGGCTCTCGGGCGCCACCAGCGTGCGCGATCTCGCCAGCCAGCTCGGCGTGAGCCCGTCCACCATCCGCCGCGACCTCGAGGTCCTCGACCGCGACGGCACGCTGCGCCGGGTCCGCGGGGGCGCGCTGGCCAGCGTCGACGCCGACGCCGACCGTCCCTTCGCCGAGGTGGCCGAGGTCGACGAGCAGGACAAGGAGGCCGTGGCCGCGCGCGCCGCCGAGCTGGTCCGCGACGGCGACGTCGTCCTGCTCGACATCGGCACCACGGTCATGCGCCTGGCCCGGCGGCTGCGCGGCCGGCGGGTCACCGTCGTCACCTCCAGCCTCGCCGTGCTCGACGCGCTGCGCTGCGACCCCGAGGCCGAGCTGCTGCTGCTCGGCGGCATGGTGCGGCGCTCGTACCACTCGCTGGTCGGGGTGCTCACCGAGGCCGCGCTGAAGCAGGTGGTGGCCGACCGGGTGTTCCTCGGCGCGAGCGGGGTGCGGCCCGACGGCCAGCTCGTGGACACCACGCTCGCCGAGGTGCCGCTGAAACGCGCCATGATCGCCGCGGCCGGGCAGGTGGTGCTGCTGGTGGACCGGCACAAGTTCCCCGGCACCGGCGCGCTGCGGGTCTGCGGGCCCGAGGACGTCGACGTCGTCGTCACGAACGCGGGCGCCGACCCGGCCACGCTGGCCTGCCTGGCCGCCGCGGGCACCGAGGTGCTGCTCACGTGAAGGGGTGTTCATGAGACTGGCCGTGCTCGGGGGCGGCGGCTTCCGCGTCCCGCTGGTTTACGGCGCGCTGCTGCGCGACCGGGCCGAGCCGCGGGTGAAGGAGATCGTGCTGTACGACGTGTCCGCCGAGCGGCTGGCGGTCATCGGGCACGTGCTGCGTCAGCTCGCCGCCGGCCACGACGACCCGCCCGCGGTGCGCGTCACGACCTCGCTCGACGAGGCCCTGCGGGAGGCCGACTTCGTCTTCTCCGCGATCCGGGTGGGCGGGCTGGCCGGGCGCACCGCCGACGAGCGGGTGGCGCTGGAGCTGGGCCTGCTCGGCCAGGAGACCACCGGCCCGGGCGGCGTCGCGTACGGCCTGCGCACGGTGCCCGTCGCGGTGCGGGTGGCCGAGCGGGTCGCCGCGCTGGCCCCGCGCGCCTGGGTCATCAACTTCACCAACCCCGCCGGCATGATCACCGAGGCGATGCGCCGGGTGCTCGGCGACCGGGTGATCGGCATCTGCGACTCGCCGATCGGGCTCATCCGCCGCGCCGCGGCCGCCCTCGGCCTCGACCCGGCCCGCGTCTGGCCCGACTACGTGGGGCTCAACCACCTGGGCTGGCTGCGCGGCCTCCTGCACGAGGGCCGCGACGTGCTGCCCGAGCTGCTGGCCGACGACGCGGCGCTGCATCGGGTCGAGGAGGCCCGCCTGTTCGGCCCCGAGTGGGTGCGCACCCTCGGCGCGCTGCCCAACGAGTACCTGTACTACTACTACTTCACCCGCGAGTCGGTCGCCGCCCTGCGGGGCCGCACCCGGGGCGAGACCCTGCTCGGCCAGCAGAACGCCTTCTACGCCGCCGTCCGGGCGAGCCCCGGCGAGGCGCTGGCCGCGTGGCGGCGGGCGCGCAGGGAGCGCGACGAGTCGTACATGGCCGAGGCCCGCGACACCGCCGACGCGGGCGAGCGCGACGCCGCCGACCTGGAGGCGGGCGGCTACGAGGGCATCGCCCTGGCCCTGATGGCGGCCCTGGCGCGCGGCGAGCCGTCCACCATGATCCTCAACGTCGGCAACGGCGCGGCCGTCCCCGGCCTGCCCGCGGAGGCGGTGGTGGAGGTCCCGTGCGCGGTGGGGGCCGCGGGCGTCCGCCCGCTGGCCACCCGGCCGCTGCCGGGCCGCTTCCTGGGCCTGCTGCAGCAGGTCAAGGCGGTGGAGCAGACCACCGTCGAGGCGGCGCTCAGCGGGTCGGCCGCGCTCGCCGTCGAGGCGTTCGCGCTGCACCCCCTGGTCGACTCCGTCTCCACGGCCCGCGCCCTGCTCGACGGCTACCGTGCCCGCATCCCGGAACTGGCCGAGGTCATCCGCGGCTGAGCCCGGATCTGTCGGTCCCGCCGTTCATACTCGTCCCTGACGGGCGGGCGCGGGGAGGCGGCGATGGCGAGGGGCCGTGGCAGGCGGAGGATCCGGGACGTCCGGACGGCCGGCGTCGTGGCGGGCGCGGCGGGTGCGGCGTGGCTGGTCGCCGAGCATCCGGTCGGTACGGCGGTGGGCGCCGGCGTGCTCGCGGTGCTGTTCGTCGCCGGGCTGATCGCCCGGCAGCGGGTCGTCCAGGCGCGGAGGCGGCTGTTCGTGGCCGCCAACGCCGAGCTGGAGAAGGTGGACCGCCTGTCGGGGCCCGAGTTCGAGCACCTGGTCGCCGAGCGGCTGGTCACCGACGGCTTCCGCCGGGTGCGGGTGTGCGGGCGGGCCGCCGACGGCGGCGTGGACATCACGGCGGTGGCCCCCGGGGGTGGCCGTTACGCCGTCCAGTGCAAGCGTTACAAGGGGTCGGTGGGCGCGCCCGCGGTGCGCAACTTCCAGGGCGCGCTGGCCAACGCCTTCGCCGGTCACACCGGCGTCCTCGTCACCTCCGGCCGCCTCACCAGGCAGGCCCGGCTGGAGGCGCTGGAGGCCAGGCAGCCGCTGGTCCTGCTCGAACGCGACCGGCTGGCCGAATGGCTGGCGGGCGCCTGGTCGCTGCTGCCCGCGCGGGCCGGGCCGGGCGCGGCGGAGGAGGACCCGGCGTGACGCACGTGAAGATGGGCCGCGCCGGTGCTGGGGGGACCGGCGCGGCCCTGGTCGCCGGGGAACCGTCCCATGCCCTGGAGGTGGCCGGCGAGATCGGGGGAGAAGCCCTGGTGTCCTAGTGGGCGAACTGCTCCTCTTCGGTCGAGCCGCGCAGCGCGGTCGTCGAGGAGTCAGGGGCGACGGCGGTGCTGACCAGGTCGAAGTAGCCGGTGCCGACCTCACGCTGGTGCCGGGTGGCGGTGTAGCCGCGCTGCTCGGCGGCGAACTCGCGCTCCTGCAGCTCGACGTAGGCGCTCATGCCGTCGCTGGCGTAGCCCTGGGCGAGGTCGAACATCGAGTAGTTCAGCGAGTGGAAGCCGGCCAGGGTGATGAACTGGAACTTGTACCCCATGTGGCCCAGCTCGCGCTGGAACTTGGCGATCGTCGAGTCGTCCAGGTGCTTCTTCCAGTTGAACGACGGCGAGCAGTTGTAGGCGAGCATCTGGTCCGGGTACTCGGCCTTGATCGCCTCGGCGAACTCGCGCGCCACGTCCAGGTCCGGCGTGCCGGTCTCCATCCACAGCAGGTCGGAGTACGGGGCGTAGGCCAGGCCGCGCGCGATGCACGCCTGGATGCCGTTGCGCACCCGGTAGAAGCCCTCGGCGGTGCGGTCGCCGGTGGTGAACCGCTGGTCGCGCGGGTCGACGTCGCTGGTCAGGAGCGTCGCGGCCTGAGCGTCGGTCCGCGCGATGACCAGGCTGGGCACGCCGCACACGTCGGCGGCCAGGCGGGCGGCGTTGAGCGTCTTGATGTGCTGGCCGGTCGGGATGAGCACCTTGCCGCCCAGGTGGCCGCACTTCTTCTCGGAGGCGAGCTGGTCCTCCCAGTGCACGCCCGCGGCGCCGGCCGCGATCATGCCCTTCATCAGCTCGAACGCGTTCAGCACGCCGCCGAAGCCGGCCTCGGCGTCGGCCACGATGGGCGCCAGCCAGTGCGGGCCCTCGATGCCCTCCGACCAGGTGATCTGGTCGGCGCGCAGCAGCGCGTTGTTGATGCGGCGCACGACGGCCGGCACCGAGTTGGCCGGGTACAGGCTCTGGTCCGGGTAGGTCTGCCCGCCCAGGTTGGCGTCCGCGGCCACCTGCCAGCCGGACAGGTAGATCGCCTTCAGGCCCGCCTTCACCTGCTGCACGGCCTGGTTGCCGGTCAGGGCGCCGAGGCTGTTGACGTAGTCCTCGGTGTGCAGGAGGTGCCACAGCCGCTCGGCGCCCAGCCGGGCCAGCGTGTGCTCCTCCTGGACGCTGCCGCGCAACCGGATCACGTCCTCGGCGCTGTAGGTGCGCTCGATGCCCTCCCAGCGGGGGTCGTTGTCCCACTCGTCCTGCAGCTGCTCAGCAGCTCCCTTGAGGCGATCGATCATTGTTTCACTCCTTTGTCGTCCCCTGGGTGCCTATGCCGAGTCTGTGCCCTCACGTACCGGATCAACAGCCGCGAACGCGCAGAAGAATCGCCAAAGTTTCCGATACAGCCATTACTCACGGGTATTCAGAGGAGAAGAAATCGCGAGTTTTACCGTTGGCCTAGACCAATCCGGCGGGCCCTCCCCTGCGGCCGGCGAGCGGCACGCGCGGGCTAGAAGATGGGCCGATTTTCTGTCTAAGATGCCTGCATGGCGTCGTTGCTGGGCGAAGAACCGCTGTCTTTGACGCAGGAGCTCGATCTGATCGCGTTTGGCCAACGCCTGCGCCACCTGCGCAAACAGCGCGGCCTGACGCTGTCCGACCTCGGCTCACGGGTCAACCGGGCGCCCAGTCAGCTCTCTCTGCTGGAGAACGGCAAACGTGAGCCGAAGCTGTCGTTGCTCAAGTCCCTGGCGACCGCGCTCGGCGTCCCGGTCGAGGAGCTGCTGCGCCGCCAGCCGCCCAACCGCCGCGCCCAGCTGGAGATCGCGCTGGAGGAGGCCCAGCGCGACCCCCTATACGCCGGGCTCGGCCTGCCCCGGCTGAAGGTCTCCGCCCGCGTGCCCAACGACGTCCTGGAGCACCTGCTCGGCCTGTACGGCGAGCTGCGCGCCCGCCAGGCCCGCGGCACCGCCACCCCCGAGGAGGCGCGCGCCGCCAACGCCGAGCTGCGCCGCCGCCAGCGCGAGGTCGGCAACTACTTCCCCGAGATCGAGCAGGCCGCCGCCGAGGCCCTGGACGCGGTCGGCTACCGCACCGGCGCGCTGTCGCAGAGCACGATCCAGAGCCTGGTCACGCACTTCGGCTACACCGTCCACACCGCCCAGGACCTGCCGCGTTCGGTGCGTTCCATCACCGACATGCGCAACCGGCGCATCTACGTCAAGCACGAGCAGCTCGGCATGCACACCCCGCGCACGATCCTGCTCCAGACGCTCGGCCACCTCGCGCTCGGCCACGACAAGCCCCGCGACTTCGCCGACTTCCTGCGCCAGCGCACCGAGGCCAACTACTTCGCCGCCGCCGTGCTGGTCCCCGAGCGGGCCGCCGCGCTCTACCTGCAGGAGGCCAAGTCCGACCGGGCGTTGTCGGTCGAGGACCTGCGGGACGTCTTCGCGGTGTCGTACGAGATGGCCGCGCACCGCTTCACCAACCTCGCCACCCACCACCTCGGCCTGGTCTGCCACTTCGTGCGCAACGACGCCGGCGGCATCATCTACAAGGCCTACGAGAACGACGGCATCGTCTTCCCCGCCGACGAGCAGGGCGCCATCGAGGGGCAGCGGATGTGCCTGCAGTGGTCGGGGCGGCAGGTGTTCCAGTCGCCGGACCGGTTCTCGGTCTACTACCAGTACTCCGACTCGCCCACCGGCACGTACTTCTGCGTCGCGCACGTGGACCCCTCGCGCGAGCGGGACTTCGCGATCACGCTGGGGGTGCCGTACAAGGAGTCGCGGTGGTTCAGGGGGCGCGAGACCACCCACCGCACCAAGTCGAACTGCCCGAACGGCGACTGCTGCCGCCGCCCGCCCGCCGAGCTGGCCGAGCGCTGGGAGGGGTACGCCTGGCCGTCGGCCCGCGCCAACTCCCACATCCTCGCCGCGCTGCCGCCGGGGTCGTTCCCCGGCGTGGACGAGGCGGACGTGTACACCTTCCTGGAACGCCACACAAAAGGTACATAACCCGACATAACGGGTATCGGGGGGTGTGGGGGAGGTGGTCAGGAGGATGCTGCCCGAGGTGCGCGGATGGCTGCGGCGCCGGATGTCGTCGGCCGCCGACTGGCCGCTCCCAGAGCTGCTGGCCGCCAAGGGGAGCACGACCGTCAGCGTGGTGCTCCCGGCGCGCGACGAGCGCGAGACCGTCGGCGAGATCGTCCAGACCCTCCGCCGCGACCTGGACGGCCTGGTGGACGAGCTCGTCGTCATCGACTCGCGCTCGCGCGACGACACCGCCCGCGTGGCCGCCCGCGCCGGCGCCCGCGTGCACGCCCAGGACGACATCCTGCCGCACCTGCGCCCGCTCGACGGCAAGGGCGAGGCGCTGTGGAAGTCGCTCGCCGTCACCCGGGGCGACGTCGTGGTCTTCGCCGACGCCGACATCCGGCACTTCCGGGCCTCGCTGGTCGGCGGCGTGCTCGGCCCGCTGCTCGCCGACCCGAGCCTCGTCTACGTCAAGGGCTGCTACGACCGTCCCCTGGACGGCGCGCCGAGCGGCGGCGGCCGGGTCACCGAGCTGGTCGCCCGCCCGCTGCTCAACCTGCACTGGCCCGAGCTGGCCGGCTTCGTGCAGCCGCTGGCCGGGGAGTACGCCGGCCGTCGCTCCGCGCTGGAGCGGGTGCCGTTCCTGACCGGCTACGGCGTCGAGCTCGGCCTGCTCATCGACCTGCTCGACCTGGCCGGGCTGGACGCCTTCGCCCAGGTGGACCTGGGCTCGCGCGAGCACGCGCCGCAGTCCGTGGACGCCCTCGGCGCGATGGCGGGGCAGATCATGCTGGCCGCCTGGTCCCGGCTGGAGCGTCAGGGCAAGATCCGGTCCTGCCACGACCCGTCCGGCCTGCTGACCCAGTTCCGGCGCGGGCCGGCCGGACACAGCGCGGCGAGCCGGGACGTCCGCATCGCCGAACGCCCGCCCATGATCACCCTTCCCGATCGCCTTCCTGCCGGGGCGTACTGACCGGTAGGGTGTTACCACTGGTAACCCTCGCGGCGGGATCGGAAGGGGAGGGTGCGGCCCATGAGCGGGTTCTGCCCGGAGCTCAGCGACGACGTCAAGCAGGTGCGCGACTGGGTGCACGACTTCGCCCGCGACGTGATCCGCCCGGCCGGCGCCGAGTGGGACGAGCGCGAGGAGACCCCCTGGCCGGTCATCCAGGAGGCCGCCAAAGTCGGCCTGTACTCCCTGGACTTCTTCGCCACCCAGTGGTTCGAGGCGAGCGGGCTCGGGCTGCCCGTCGCGTTCGAGGAGATCTTCTGGGGCGACGCGGGCATCGGCCTGTCCATCGTCGGCACCGGCCTGGCCGCCGCCGCGCTGTCCGCCAACGGCACCCCCGAGCAGATGGGGGAGTGGCTGCCGCAGATGTTCGGCACCGAGAACGACGTCAAGCTCGGCGCCTTCTGCGCCTCCGAGCCGGACGCCGGCTCCGACGTCGGCGCCATCCGCACCCGCGCCGTCCGCGACGGCTCCGACTGGGTCCTGGACGGCGTCAAGACCTGGGCCACCAACGGCGGCATCGCGAACGTACACGTCGTCGTCGCCTCGGTCGACCCGGCGCTCGGCGCCCGGGGACAGGCGTCCTTCGTCATCCCGCCCGGCACGCCGGGCCTGTCCATGGGCCAGAAGTTCCGCAAGCACGGCATCCGCGCCTCGCACACCGCCGAGGTCGTCCTGGACGGCGTCCGCGTGCCCGGCTCCTGCCTGCTCGGCGGCGAGGACAAGCTGGAGGCCCGGCTGGCCCGCGTCCGCAGCGGCGAGCGCGCCGGCGGGCAGGCCGCGATGCGCACCTTCGAGACCACCCGCCCGTCCGTCGCCGCCATGGCGGTCGGCATCGCCCGCGCCGCCTTCGAGTACGCCCGCGACTACGCCCGCGAACGCGAGCAGTTCGGCCGCCGCATCGCCGAGAACCAGGCCATCGCCTTCCTCCTCGCCGACATGGCCACCCGCGTCGACGTCGCCCGCCTGCTGACCTGGCGCGCCGCGTGGATGGCCCGCAACGGCCGCCAGTTCGAGCAGGCGGAGGGCTCGATGTCGAAGCTCGTGGCGGGGGAGACGGCGGTGTGGGTGACCGAGCAGGCGATCCAGATCCTGGGCGGCGCCGGGTACACCCGCGAGCACCCGGTCGAACGCTTCCACCGCGACGCCAAGATCTACACCATCTTCGAGGGGACGTCGGAGATCCAGCGCCTCATCATCGGCCGCGCCGTCACCGGCCTCCAGGTCCGCTGATACACCCCGCCTTGACAGGTACCCGGAGGGGCCTGCCGCTCAGGGCACGAGCAGGTTGACGGCCACCCCGATCGGGATCGACGCCAGCGCGCCGAGGGCGAAGAAGAACCACTGCTGACGCCGCTCGGCCTGAATGGCGGTCCTGGTCTCCCTCATGAGGATCTGGCGGATCTTCTCCGCCTCTTCCTCGTCGATGTCGAGGATCTGCTGCTGCCGCTCGGCTTCCTCGAGAAGTGCTTGACGAGCGATCTGCTGAGCTGCCAGGTCGCGCCGGAGCTCGTCCATGAGAGCGGCAGCTTCCGCGAACGCCGAGTTGACGCGCTCGATCCGGCGCTGCAGGCGTCTGCCAGGATCTTCTGCCGCCTGGCGTAAGCGCTCTGAGGTGCCGGTTCTTTCCAGCTTGATCGCTATCAGGGGTACGCCCAGCTTGTCCCCGAGGACGACGCCGCCTGCGACCAGCAGCCAGGAGCCGGCGATCAGGGCCGCGCCGCGGAGCCTGTCGTCATCGGCGAACAGCATGCCGAACCCGGTCCAGAAGCTGACGATGGCAGCCCCTAACAGGGTCCACAGGACGATTCTGCCGATCATGCGTTGTGTGCCCATGGATTCATTGGATCGCTTCGGAGCGCTCCTTCGCCATGAGGGGGTTTCCGGCAGAGGTCGTGGTCGGAGTTGCGCGTGCCGTCACCGGCTGCGAGCCTCGCGTTGCTCGCCTGCGGCCCGGTGGTCGTCGCGGTGCGGCTGCCGGCCCGGGCGCGTGGCTCGTCGCGGGTGAGGTCCTGGGGTCTGTTCGCGGGGACGGGGCCGGCGGTCCCCGGGTTCCTGGCGATGGCCCTCGCCGCGGCGGCGGCGCGGGCGGCGCTTCCGCCCGGCCGTCATCGGCGACCGGGCGCTGCTGCGGCTGCGGGGGACCGCCGCGCAAGCGGATCCCCGCCAAGGCCGTCAGGTCCCGCGGCCCCCTCGCCGGCGAGGTCTTCATCCCGATCGAGGTGACCCGGGGCCTGGGGCTGCCCACCGAGCCGGGGCAACTGATCGTCGACCCCGGCGCACACCTGACGACGGAGATCGAACGGGAACGGATCGCCTGACGACCGGGGTCGGCGTCGGTGGGTCAGGAGAACCAGTTGGCGCCGAGTTCGCGGATGGTCCTGCTGCCCTTGGGGACCAGGAGGGCCTCGCTGAGCACCTGGTTGACGCTCTTGGTGGAGTTCACCAGGGCGAACAGGAAGAACGAGCCGCCGTCGGCGGTGCGGAAGCCGAACACCGAGCCGTGGCCGGCGAAGCGCACGTACATGCCCTTGTTGACGGCCGGGAACGCCTTGCGGCTGTAGCTGTCCCTGGCCAGGCGGTAGCCGGAGGCGCCCTCCTTCTTCTCGTTGTTCCAGAAGTTGCGGTACTCCTCGGCGACCGCCGCGGCCATGGTGGCGTTCATGTCGGTGACGTGGCCGGCGGCGTCGAGCAGCGGCTCGGGCGCGCGTTGTCCCCAGTGGAGCGGGGTGGCGACGGCCAGCTTGAAAGGCCCGCCGGGGGCGCGGAAGAAGGCCAGCAGATGCGGGCGGGCGTGGCCCTTGACGTCCTTGTAGGTGGCCTTGGCGATGAACCAGTCGCCGATCGGGGGCTGGCGCTCGGGCCGCGGCAGGTAGACGGCCGGGGTGCCGGTCGGGTGGATGGGCTTGTGGCCCGGCTTCCAGCCGAAGGTCTCGTGGTTGCGTTCGAGCACGCCCTCGTGCAGCGCCGCCTCGATGAACAGCGCGTCGAGGCGGCTGTTCTGCCGCCACCACTTGCGCCGCTTGAGCGTGGCGTTGTAGTCGTCCAGCCAGGTCAGCAGGGCTTTCCGGGCTTCGGGGGCGGTCAGCGCCGCTCGTGCGGGGGAGGAGGGTGCGGGAGTCGGGGTGGGGGTGGACGCGACGGGGGTTGAGGTGGGGGTCGCGGTGGGGGAGGGCGGGGCGGCGGGCCAGGGGATGCGGCCGGGTACGGCGGCGCAGCCGGACAGGGTCACGGCGAAGGCCGCGATCAGCAGCGTTCTGCGCACCGATTACACTCCCGGGAACGAGCGACGACAGGTCCGAAAGAGAACTTATCGGACATCCGATGGCCGCTCGCGCCGGCTGTGTGACGTGCGCCACTGATCGCGGCTGTCACAGAGCCGGCGCGGCCGGTGTCTTGTGCGTATGGAGCAGACGAAGGCGAGCGGGCAGGAGCCGGTGATGACGGAGGGCAGCGGGACGGGCACGGGGGCGGGCGAGCGGCTGGACGCGGCGACCGAGGCGTTCGTCGCGCACCGCAACCTGCTGTTCACCGTCGCCTACGAGATGCTGGGCTCGGCCGCCGACGCCGAGGACGTCCTCCAGGAGACCTGGCTGCGCTGGTCCGGCGTCGACCTCGCCGAGGTGCGCGACCACCGCGCCTACCTGGTGCGCGTCGCCACCCGGCAGGCCCTCGGCCGGCTGCGCACGCTCAGCCGGCGCAAGGAGTCCTACGTCGGGCCGTGGCTGCCCGAGCCGCTGCTGACCGCGCCCGACGTGGCCGAGGACGTCGAGCTGGCCGACAGCGTCTCGATGGCGATGCTGCTGGTGCTGGAGACGCTGCAGCCGACCGAGCGGGCGGTGTTCGTGCTGCGCGAGGTGTTCGACCTCGACTACGACGAGATCGCCGAGGCCGTCGGCAAGAACCAGGCCGCGGTGCGGCAGATCGCGCACCGGGCGCGGGCGCACGTGGCCGCCCGCCGTCCGCGCGGGGCCGTCAGCCAGGACGAGACGCGCGGCGCGATCGAGGCGTTCCGGCAGGCGGTCGAGACCGGCGACCTGCAGCACCTGCTCGACATCCTCGCGCCCGACGTGGTGCTGCTCGGCGACGGCGGCGGCGTCGTACGGGCCGCGCTCGAACCCGTCGTGGGGGCCGACGGCGTCGCGTACGTGCTGCGCCGGATCGCCGAGGCCGCGGGGACCCTGGAGCCGGTGCAGGTTAACGGCCATCCGGCGCTCGTGGTCCGGCGCGACGGCGCCCTCGACTCGGTCATCGCGCTGCGCGTCGAGGACGGTCTCATCACCGGCCTCTACGCCGTGCGCAATCCGGAGAAGCTGTCGCACATGCGGGAGGAGACCATCCTGAGCCGCTGAACGGCGGCCAGGGGCCCGGCCGGACGACGAGGCGCGGCGGGGGCGCGGGGGCGGCCGTGCTCTGCGGGGACGGCGGCGCGGGGGCGGCCGTGCTCCGCGGGGTCGGCGGCGCGGCGGCCCGGGGGAGGCGTCCCCGGGCGGCGGCGGCCAGCAGGGCCAGTTCCGCCGGGCCCAGGCCGAGCGCCTCGCCCAGCAGCCGCAGCGACGAGCTGCGCGGGCGGTGCGGGCCGCCCTGCTCCATCCGCCGGATCGTGCGGGTGCTCAGGCCGGTCTTCTCGGCCAGTTGCTCCTGGGTGAGCAGGGCGCGTTCCCGCCAGCGCCGCAGCAGGGCGCCGAGGGTGTGCTCGTCGCTCGTGGTCATCGTCGTCCGCCTTCCGTGGATGCGGTCCGTCGTCGGATGCGGTCCATCGTCTCCGTGGCGGGTTCGCGCGGCGTCCGCCGCGGAGCGGGGGTCGCGCTACTCCCTGAGGGGTACGGCGGTCACGGGGTGATGCTCCACGGGATGTCGCGGTCGCCGGCCGTCCCGGGGTGCAGGGCGAGCCGGGCGCAGCGGCGGCCCTGGTCGCGCAGCGGGTTCGTGACCGACGTGAAACCGGCCAGCCGGCCCTCCGGCGAGGCGTCCCAGCCGAGGTAGCCGGCGTCGGGACGGGTCTCGCCGAGTGCCTGGCGGGCGCCCAGGGCGAGCTCGTCGCTCATGGCGATGACGAGCGGGCGCGGGGACAGGCGGCCGGCGAGCTCGCGCGCCGCGGCCGCGCCGTCGTGCCTGCTGTTGCGGGCGACCACGGCGACAGGGACGTCCGCCCAGCTCAGGCCGGCCGCCTCGACGGCGGCGCGGTAGCCGCGCAACCGGGCCTCGGTGACGGGGAACGGCACGCGCGCGGGCAGGTCGGCGCCGGTGCCCACCAGCGGCTCGCGGCCCCGGTCGAGCGGGAACGCGATCACCGCGGGCGCCCGGCCGTCGCGGAGCCCGTGGGCGGCGACGGCGCGGGCGGCCTCGTAGTCGTCCTGGGTGACGCAGGCGATGCCGTCGCGGGCCGGGCCGCCCTGGATGACGGCGGGCCGCGGGTCCTCGGCGACCGCGGCCAGCACCGGGTCGTCCTCCGCCGTGGTCCACAGCACGAACGCGTCGACCGCCGCCGACAGCACCCGGTCGGCGTCGGCGGCGTCGCCCCGCGTCGGCAGGAAGGTCAGGCCGTGGTCCTCCTCGACGCAGACCTCCGCCACGCCCGCCAGGAACCGGGCCGCCTGCGGGTCGTCGAAGGCGTACGTCAGGTGCTCGCTGAACACCATGCCGAGCTGCCGGGTCCGGCCGGACCGCAGCGCCCGGCCCACCGCGTCGGGACGGTAGCCCAGCTCGGCGGCGGCGCGGCGGACGCGCTCGCGGGTGGCGTCGGCGACCCTGCCCGGGCGGGTGAAGGCGTAGGAGGCCGTCATGAGGGAGACGCCGGCGCGGGCCGCCACGTCCTTCAGCGTCACGCGTCTGCGGTGGGTGGACACGGACCCATGGTAGTTGTGTAGCGTTACACACATGGTGGCTTCGATCGTCCGGCGCGGCGAGCTGTCCCGCGCGGCGCCCTTTCTGTGCTTCGCCGGGTTCGGTGTGTTCTGGGGGGTGTGGGGGGCCACGCTGCCGCTGCTGCGGGAGCGGGCAGGCGTCGATGACGCCGGGTTCGGGGTCGCGCTGCTGCTCGTGGGGGCGGGCGCGCTGCCCGCCATGCTGCTGACCGGGCGGCTCGTGGACGCGCTCGGGCTGCGCACGGCGGGCACGCTGCTCGCGACGCTGGGCGTGCTGGGCGTCGTGCTGTCGGTCGTCCCGGCCGGGTACGCCGGGTTGTGCGCCGGCATCCTGCTGGTGGGGGCGGGGTCGGGGGCGTGCGACGTGGCGATCAACACGCTGGCGGCGACCGTCGAGAGGCGGACCGGGCGGCCGGTCGTGGCCCGGTCGCACGCCGCCTTCTCCGGCGCGGTGGCGCTGTCCAGCCTCGGGGCCGGGGCGCTCGCCGGGCTGGCGGGGAGCCTGGTGGTCAACTTCGCGGCGGCGGGCGCCGTCGTGGTCGCCCTCGGCGCGGCGGCGGTGGCGCGCACGGGGGCCGCCACCACGGCCGGCGACGACCACCCCGCCCCTGGCACCACGCCCGGCGACGTCCACCCCGCCCCTGGCACCACGGCCGGCGACGACCACCCCGCCCCCGCCTCCACGGTCGGCGACGACCACTCCGCGCCTGCCCCCGCGCGCGGTGCGGCGGTGCTGTGGGGCGGGCTGGTCGTGGTGGGGGCGGTCGGGGCGCTGGCGTTCGCGGCCGAGAACGCCTACCAGTCCTGGGCGGCGGTCCTGCTGACCGACACGTTCGCGGCCGGTCCCGCCGCGGCCGCCGCCGCCCCGGCCGCCTTCGCCGCGACGGCCGCCCTGTCCCGGCTCGCCGCCGGCGCGTTCATGCTGCGCAGGCCGCTCGCCGCGCTGGCCGGGGGCGCCCTGGTCGCGACCGCCGGCGGCGTGCTCACGGCGCTCGCGCCGGTCCCGGCGCTCGCGGTGGCGGGCGTGGTCGTCGCGGCCTGCGGCACCGCCGCGCTGTTCCCCACGCTGCTGTCGTACGGGCTGCGCGACGTGCGCGGCGCCGCCCGCGGCCGGGCGACGTCCGCCGTCACCACCGTCGCCTACCTCGGCTTCCTCGCCGGCCCGGCCTGCTTCGGGCTGCTCGCCGACGCGGCCGGGGTGCAGCGGGCCTTCCTCGGCGTCGCCGCGGTGACCGGCGCGCTCCTGGTCACGATCCCGGCGCTGTCCGCGGCCGGCCGCCGCCTGCGGGCCGGGGGAGCGGCCGGGTCATGACGGCTCGTCCAGCGTGTGGTCCTCGTCGAAGATGTCGGCCGCGGAGATCACGATGCGCGGGTCGGGCGTGCCGACGATCTCGTGGTCCTTGTCCTCGTAGTCGAAGCGGCTGAGCACGTACCGCATCGCCTCCAGCCGGGCGCGCTTCTTGTCGTTGCTCTTGATGACCGTCCACGGCGCGCACTCGGTGTCGGTGTGCAGGAACATCTCCTCCTTCGCCCGCGTGTAGTCGTCCCACTTGCGGAGCGAGGCGAGGTCCATCGGGGACAGCTTCCACTGCCGCACCGGGTCCACCTGCCGGATGATGAACCGGGTGCGCTGCTCGGCCCGCGACACCGAGAACCACAGCTTCACCAGGTGCAGGCCCGACTCCACCAGCAGGCTCTCCAGGCGCGGCGTCTGCTCGATGAACTCCAGGTACTCCTCGTCGCTGCAGAACCCCATGACCCGCTCCACCCCGGCCCGGTTGTACCAGGAGCGGTCGAACAGCACCATCTCCCCCTTGGCCGGCAGATGGGCGATGTACCGCTGGAAGTACCACTGGCCGCGCTCGCGCTCGCTCGGCTTCTCCAGCGCCACGACGGTCGCGCCGCGCGGGTTGAGGTGCTCCATGAACCGCTTGATCGTGCCGCCCTTGCCGGCCGCGTCGCGGCCCTCGAAGAGGATCACCAGCCGCTGCCCGGTGTCCTTGATCCAGTACTGCAGCTTGAGCAGCTCGATCTGCAGCAGCCGCTTGTCGCGCTCGTACTCGTGGCGCGAGAGCCGCTCGTCGTACGGGTAGTGCTGGCGCCAGGTGTCCACCGGGGCGCCGTCGGCGCGCAGCAGCACCGGGTCGTCGTCCTCACGGTCGTCCACCCACAGTCCGGGCGTGGTGTCGAGCAGGTCCGGCTGCTGGGCGTCGGCGCGGGGGCTGGTGTCCATGGCGCTTCTCTTCACGAAAAGCGAGGCCGCTATGCGTGTCCGGCGGCAGCTTCCCGAAAATTCACCCGACGGTGCCCCGGGGTGTCACACTCCGGCCCTCGCCCGCCTCTCGGGATGCCGACATGACTACCAGGAGAGGACACCTCATGATCTTCGTGACCGGAGCGACGGGAACAGTGGGCCGCGCCGCCGTGGACCTGCTGCTGGAGGCAGGCGAGAAGGTGACCGCGGTGACCCGCGACCCGGGACGGGCCCGCCTGCCGGAGGGCGCGCGCGTGGTCCGGGGCGACCCGTCCGCGCCCGCCACGCTGGAGGAAGCGCTGGACGGCGCGCGGGCGATGCTCCTCAGCCCGCGCGCCGCCGGGCGCGGCCTCCGCGACCTGCTGGCGCTCGCCGCCGGGCGGGGGGTCGAGCGGGTGGTGCTGCTGTCGGCCGTGACCGTCGTGCACCCCGCGGGGCGGCCCGAGTTCGCGGCCGGGTTCCGGGCGGCCGAGGAGGCGGTGGCGGCCGCCGTCCCGCGCTGGACGTTCCTGCGCTGCGCCGACTTCGCCGCCAACACCCTGTCCTGGGCGCCGCAGATCCGCGCGACCGGCGTCGTGCGGGGCGCGTACGGCGACGCCGCCACCTCCCCGATCCACGAACGCGACATCGCGGCCGTCGCCGTCCACGCCCTGACCGGCCAGGGCCACGACGGGCAGGCGTACGTGCTCACCGGGCCGCACTCGCTCACCCAGCGCGACAAGGCCCGCCTCATCGGCGAGGCGATCGGGAGAACCGTCGGCTACGAGGAGGTGCCGCCCGAGCAGGTCCGGCAGGCGATGCTCGGCCAGGGCCTGCCCGAGGAGATCCCCGACCGGCTGCTGGGCTCGCTGGCCGACTACGCCGAGCGGCCGGGCCCGGCCACGGACGCGGTGCCGGCCGTCCTCGGCCGCCCCGCCCTCACCTTCGCCGCCTGGGCCGCCGAGCACGCCGGAGCCTTCCGGCGGGGCTGAGCAGGGCCCGCCGGACCGCCCCGCGGGCGACCTGGCCCTAGGAGTTCGAGGGGCGGGGGGCGGTCCCGGCGAGCAGGCCGTCGACGAAGGAGCGCAGCGCGCGCGGGTAGGTGTCGCGCGCGGCCAGCTCCGGCCACCGCTCGCCGAGCGCGGCCAGGCGCGGCAGCCCGGACATGTCCACGCCGGCGAAGAAGGCGGGCCGCTCGCCGTCCGTCCCGGTGGAGCGGGCGCGGACCAGGATCTCGCCGACGGTGAAGTACCAGATGCTGCGGAAGACGTGCACCGCCTGCTCGGGCGTGCACCCGTGATCCACCGCCCCCGCCAGGACGGCCTCCACCATGCGCAGCGACGACTTCCCGAGGCGGCCGAGGAAGCCGTCGGTGGTGAGGACCTCCGCGGCCCACGGCCAGGCGGCGAGGGAGTCGTGGATGGCGGTGGCCGCCGCGACGATGCGCTCGCGCGGCTCGCGGGGCAGGTCGAGGGCGAGCGTGCGGTCGGCGTGCTCGTTGAGGAGCTGGATGAGCAGGTCCTCGCGGTCGCGCACGTGGTGGTAGAGGGTCGTCGTGCCGATGCCCAGCTCGGCGGCCAGCCGCCGGACGGTCAGCTTCTCCCACCCGTCCCGGTCGATGATGCGGCGGGCCGCCGCCAGGATCTGCGGGCGTGAGGTCAGCGGCGGCCGGCCGGTGCGGCCTCGGGACGGTTCGGGTCGGGACACCGTCCCATCATGCTGCCCGGCCCCCTGCCTCGGCGAATCCGGCCGCCTCTCGACGGCGGGCGGTGCCGATGGTACTTTCGGAACATGTTCCGAAAGTCTGTGAGAGCCCTGGAGCCCGCGATCACCGCGACGGCGGAACCGCCGGCCAGGGCCGGAGTGACGCTCGCCGCCGTGGCCGTCGTGCAGTTCATGGTGTCGCTGGACCTGTCGGTCGTGAACGTCGGCCTCCCGCGCATCGCCGCCGGCCTCGGCTTCGGCGCGGTCGGCCTGACCTGGGTGATCCACGCCTACGCGCTCACCTTCGGCGGGCTGCTCCTGCTCGGCGGCAAGGCCGCCGACCGCTACGGCCGCAGGCGGGTGCTGCTGCTCGGGCTCGCCCTGTTCGGCCTCGCCTCGCTCCTCGGCGGCCTGGCCCAGGAGCCCGGCCACCTCGTCGCCGCCCGCGCCGCGCAGGGCGTGGGCGCCGCCGCGCTGGCGCCGGCCGCGCTGGCGCTGCTGACCGCCGCGTTCCCGGCCGGCCGGGCGCGGGTGCGGGCCTTCGGCGTGTGGAGCGCGATGAACGCCGCCGGCGGCGCGCTCGGCGTCCTGATCGGCGGCGTGCTCACCGAGTACGCCGGCTGGCGCTGGGTGATGTTCGTGAACGTGCCGATGGCCGCCGGCGCCCCGCCCTGGCCCGCCGGGTCCCGGCCGGGCCGCCCCCGGCGCGCGCCGGGCGGCCGGACGCGCTCGGCGCGGTGCTGGTCACGGCGGGCATGACGCTGCTGGTGTTCGGCGTCGTGCGCACCGGCGAGCACCCGTGGACGTCGCCGGTCACGCTGGTGACGCTGGCCGCCGCCGCCGTGCTGCTGGCCGCGTTCGCCGGGGTCGAGCGGACCACCGCCCGCGAGCCGCTGATCCGGCCCGGACTGCTCGCCAACCGCTCGGTCGCCGCCGCCAACGCCTACAACCTCCTGCTCGGCGCGGCCATGGCGGCGGCCTTCTACTTCGTCTCCCTCTACCTGCAGCGCGTGCTCGGCACCGGGCCGGCGCTGACCGGGCTGGAGTTCCTGCCGTTCGCGCTCGGCGTGGTCGCCGGGTCCGTGCTCGCCGTCCGGCTCGGCTACCGGGTCGCGCCGCGGACCCTGCTCGTCGCCGGCGGGCTGCTCACCGCGGCCGGGTTCGCCTGGTTCGGGCTGATCGGCCCGGACGGCGCGTTCGTCACCGACGTCCTCGGGCCGTCGGTGGTGGCCAGCGTCGGGTTCGGGCTCTGCCTCGGGCCGGTCGTCTCGACCGCCACCGCCGGGGTCGCGACGCACGAGAGCGGCACCGCCTCGGGGCTGCTCAACAGCTCGCGGCAGATCGGCGCGTCCCTCGGCCTGGCCGCCCTCGGCACCGCCGCCCAGAACCGCATCGGGCCCGTCGCCACCCCCGAGACCCTGACCGCCGGGTACGCGCTCGGGCTCACGCTCGGCGCGGCGCTGCTGATCGGCGCCGTCGTCATCGCCCTCGCCGTGCTGCGCGGCCCCGGCCGCGCGGGCTGAGCGCCGTCCCTCAGGCGGCGTCCCTCAGGCGGCGTCCCTCAGGCGGCGTACGCGGGGGCGGGGGCCCGTTCGGACGGGGTGACCAGCGCCGCCGCCAGGGCGAGCACGCCGGCGAGGGCAAAGGCCGGGCCGAACCCCGGGCCCGCGACGATCGCCCCGACCACGCCGGGGGTGACGGCGGCGACCAGGTTCTGCCCGGTGTTCTGGGCGCCCAGCGCGCGGCCCGCCCAGGCGCCCCCGGCCAGCTCGGACACGGCGGTGAAGGCCAGGCCGTTGCCGCTCATCGCGACCACCAGGGCGGCGATCATCAGCGGCGTCCCCCAGGGCGTGGCGACGGCGGCGGCCAGCAGCACCATCACGGCCCCGTTCACCAGGGCCAGCCGGCGCATCGGCCGCACCCGGCTGCCCGCCGCGTCCGACCAGCGCCCGCACGCCAGCCGCCCGCCCGCCCCGGCGAACTGCGCCGCGGCGACCAGGGCGCTGGCCCCGGCCACGTCCCAATGACGGGCGTGCACCAGGTACGTCAGCGCGAACGCCGCCGTGGCGAACTGCGGCACCACCAGCAACATGCTCGCGCCGTGCACCCGCCACAACGCCGGCTCCCGGTACGGGGACGCGGCGCGGGCCTGCCGCGCGGCGGCGGTGCGGGGCGGGTCGGCCACCAGCGCGCCCACCGCGACCGTCACGACCGCGCAGATCGCCGCCATGGCCAGCAACGTCCCGCGCACGCCGGTGAACAGCGGGGCCAGCACGCCCGCCACCGCCACGCCGATGGGCTGCGCGCACTGCCGCCAGCCCATCGCGACCCCGCGCCGCTCGCGCGGGAACCAGCCGAGCACCACCCGGCCGCTGGCCGCGTTCGCCGCCGCCCCCGAGGCCCCCGCCAGCGCGAACAGCACGCCCAGCGCGACGGGGTGGGCGGCGAACGCGGCGGCCGTCAGGAACGCGGTGGCGAGGGCCAGCCCCGCCGTCATGGCCAGCCGCTCGCCGTGGCGGTCGGCGACCCAGCCCCAGGCGATGAGGGTGGCCAGCATGCCGGCGCTGGGGGCGCCGACGAGGATCCCGGCCTGGGCGAGCGTGAGCCCCAGCTCCGCCTGGAGGGTGGGCAGGAGGAACGGCAGCCCGTACATGAAGACGCAGCCCGCGCCCTGTGCGGCCATGCCCAGGCTCAGCATGGCCCAGCGATTGGGGGATCTCATGCGGCAACTCTCTCATACGTCTCATTTACTAGGACAATTGTTCCCAGAATGTGAGATTGCCATAAAAGTAAGTACGTACTAATCTCTTTTCTTACTATGAAGGATGTACAGACTTATCAGCATGATCCGGACGGTTTCCTCTTCGACCCGCACACCAGAGCCGCCATGACCGCCTTCGCCGGCGGCGAGGACGACCTGCCCGCCCTGGAGGCGGGCGCCGCCGTCCGCACCGCCTACCACGCGATCGAGCGCATGCGCTCCCACGGCTCCGAGGGCCGGGGCGTCAGCGCGGGCGCGCTCGACCTGCTGCTCAGGCTCAGCACCGCCGCGCAGGGCATCAGCATCGGCGGCCTGGCCCGCGCCGCGGGCGTCAGCTCCCGCAACGTGACCGGCCTGGTCGACACGCTGGAGCGCGACGGGCTGGTGCGTCGCGTCCCCGACCCGGCCGACCGGCGTTCGGTCCTGACCGAGATCACGCCGGCCGGGCGCGCCTGGGTCGAGGCGTTCCGCGAGCCCTCCCGGCTGGCGATGCGCGCCATGTTCGACGGCTTCACCCCTGCCGAGCTGCGCCTCTTCCGCGACCTGTGCCTGCGGCTGGCCGCCAACCAGCACCGGCTCGCCGAACGCCTCGGCCGGGCGGAGGGCCGCCCGTGACCGCCGCCACCGCCCGGGAGCGGACCAGGGACGTCGTGCGCGGCTACCACGAGGCCCGCTTCCGCGGTGACGCGGCCGCCGCGGCGGCCTTCGTGGGGGAGCCGTTCCGCTTCCAGAGCCCGTTCATCAGCTCCGGCGACCGGGAGGGGCACCTGGCCACGCTGCCGGGCTTCGTGTCGATCGTCACCGGCGTCGAGCTGATCAGCGAGCTGTACGGCGACGGCGAGGCGACGCTCGTCTACGACGTCCACACCGCCACGCCGGCCGGCACCCAGCGCACCGCCGAGCACTTCCGCCTGGACGGCGGCCTGATCGTCGCGATCCTGCTGGTGTTCGACAGCGCGCCCTGGCAGCCGATGAAGGACCACATCGAGCCCTAGACACCGCAACCCGGCCCCCGCGCCGGACGCCGGGCGCGGGCTGACCGTCCGGCCCATGACCGGCGCGGACGCGGCCGCCTCCCGTGTGTCGGAGCGGTGCGTCTACTCCGGCGTGGTCGAGCACAGCGTCTGCGTGCACCCCGGCCGCCAGGGGCGAGGGGTCGGCCGCGCCCTGCACCGGGCGCTCGGCTTCCGCGTGGCCGGCGTCCGCGAGCGGGTCGGGCGGCACCACGGGGTGTGGCGCGACGTGCTGTTCGTCGAACGCCGCGCCCGGCCTCTAGCGAGCGCCCGGCCCCCCGGACGTCCGCCGCCGCCCCGCGAGGACGACGACCACGCCGGCGACGACGACCAGCGCACCCACCACGATCAGCGCGACGGGCACCCCCGGCCCGCCGCCCGCCGTCGCGGCGGCGGCCGGCGATGCCGAAGCCGAGGCCGAAGCCGAAGCCGATGCCGAAGCCGAGGCCGGGAGCGGCGCCGCTTCAGGGCTCTCGGACGCCGGGGCGCTCGCGGCCGGGGCGCTCGGGGACGGCGCGCTCGCGGACGGGGCCTTCACGGTGAAGGTGAGCTCCTTGGCCACAGGGTGGCCGTCGGCCGAGATGACGCGGAAGGCGATGCGGTAGCGCCCGTTCGCGAGGCCCGGTTCGAGGGCCTGCGTCACGGTGTCGCCCTTGACGCGCGGCTTGCCGTCGGCCACCTTCGCGCCGCCGGGGCCGGTGACGACGACCGTGGTGTAGACGGGGTTGACGTCCTCGGTGAAGACCAGCTCGATGCGGGACGGCGCCTCCTTCACGGTGGAGCCGTCCTCGGGGTCGCTGGACTTGAGCCCGGCGTGGGCGGAGGCCGCCGTCCCGGCAGTGACGAGCGCCGCCAGCGTGAGCGCGGCGAGGGCGAGAGCGCGGATGATCCAGGATCGGTGGGCAGTCACGGTGAACCTCTGAAGGGGGAGCGGGGCCGGTGGTCGCGTGCGCGCGACGGCCGCCCGCGGCCGTGCCGGGCTCAGGCGGCGTGCGCGGAGGCGGCCGCCGGCGGCCCGCGCCTGGACACGCCGTGCCCGGTCGGCGCCGGACGCGGCGCCACCGGCGGCGCGAACCGGGCGGGGGCCGCGCCGGGCCGCGCCGGGACGGCCGGAGGAGCCAGGACGGCCCGCAGCCGTACGGCGAGGCGGCGCAGCAGCGACCACAACAGGGTCTCGCCGTGCGACAACCAGAGCGCGCTGAGCCCGATCGCCCACCCGTGCATGAGCAGCATGCCGAGGCCGGGCACCAGCCCGACGTGCGGGTGCTGGGCGTGCCCCGCCGCCTCGGCCACGGCGTCGGCGGCGGAGAACAGCAGTGCAGCGCCACCTGCGTGGCCACCAGCGCGCCGCCGACCACGGCCGGGGCGCGCTCGCGCCCGGCCAGGAGGCAGGCGGGCAGGAAGCAGACGGCGAAGGCCGCCGCCGTGGACTCCACGGGCGCCGCCCCGCCGGCGACGGCGTGCGCCAGGCTGCCCAGGAAGAACGCCACCGCCGCGAACGCCGTGGCCCGCCACGCCCGCAGCGGCGCGCGGGCGAGGTCGGCGGCGGGCATGCCAGCATCATGGCACAGCGGGCTTTCGGCCGGCCGCGTCCGCGCAGAAGCCCGCACCGCCTTCCCGGCAGGGCCGGAGGGCAAGGTTTGGGCAAGCTAAGCACGGGGATCGGCATGGCGGGAGAACTTGTGCCTCGCGGGTTGTAAGGAAACCCATCCGCGGGAGGACGATCCTCCGCCGTGCCCCGGACCCGCCCGATGTCCGGGTCCGGTGCGGCGGGCATACTGCGAGGTGGCACGCCTGCCGGGCGCGCCGGGGGTGCGAGGGATGCGAAAGTTCCGGGTGTGACCTGGCGTGTCCTGGGCAAAAGCCCCTGGATCGAAAGCTCGACACCACGGAAAGGGCCACCATGACCGCCGACCAGCCCCTCCTCTGCCCGACCTGCCAGGGCGTGCTCGTCGCCACCGACAGCAGCGCGTACACCGCCTCCCGCGGCCGGCTGATCGTCACGAACGGCTACTGCCGGGGCCATCACACCCCCGCCGAGCAGGCCCAGCACTCCGCCTCCGCGCCCGCCGGGCCCAACGCCACCGCACCTGTGCGCCGCCCCGCGCACGTCACGGCCTCCTCCGCCGGACAGCACTGAGAGGATCCGCGCGAGTAGAAACTTCCAGTTGATGGAAGTTTCCATCGCGCGTATATTCGCTCGCGTGCAGGAATCACGCCGCGAACGGAAGAAACGCGAGACCCGGCAGCGCATCGTCAGGGCCGCGCTCCGGCTGATCGAGGAGCAGGGCTACGAGCAGACCACTGTGGCGCAGATCGCCGCCGCGGCCGACGTCGACCCCAAGACGTTCTTCAACTACTTCCGCAGCAAGGACGAGGTGCTGTTCAGCGACGTCGAGCAGGACTTCGACGTGCTGTTGGCCGCCGTCGCCGCACGCCGTCCGGGTGAGGGCCCGGGCGAGGTGCTGGCCCGCATGGTCGAGGAGTACGCCGCTCACCGCCGCGCCAAGGTGCCCGACAAGGAGCCCGAGGAGCTGTCCGCGACGGCCCGGGTGGCGCTGACCACGCCCGCGATCCAGGCCAAGGGCCTCTACCTGCTGCTCGACCTGCAGCAGCGCATCGCCGACGAGCTGGTCAAGGCGTTCCCCCGGCTCGACCCCGTCACCGCGGCCGCGATGACCGGCGCCCTGCTGGGCGCCCTGCAGCACGCGGGCCTGGCCAGCGTCCGGCTCGGCCGCTCCCAGCGGGAGCTGTGGGAGGCCTCCAGGCGTGGCCTCGACGTCGCCCTGCACGGGCTGCTGTCGGTCGAGGGCGGCGAGCAGGCATGACCGCCACCGACGACCGGCCGATCACCCGGGAGAGCCCGCGCGAGCTGGCCCGCGACGCGCGCGCCGCCGCCCGCGAGGGCGCGGACGGCATCGCCGGGCGGCAACGCGACCGCCTGGCCGCCATGGTGGCCCACGCCCGCGCCCGCTCGCCCTTCTACCGCGAGCTCTACCAGGGGCTGCCGGAACGGGTGGAGGACCCGGCGCTGCTCCCGGTCACCGACAAGAAGCTGCTGATGTCCCGCTTCGACGACTGGGCGGCCGACCGCGAGGTCACGCTGGAACGCGTACAGGACTTCGTCGCCGACCCCGCCCGCGTGGGGGAGCGCTTCCTCGGCCGCCACCTGGTGGTCACCACCTCCGGCACCAGCGGCCTGCGCGGCCTGTTCGTGATCGACGAGCGGACGCTCGCCGTGACCAACGCCGTCGGCGGGCGCGCCAGGGGCGGCCTCACCGCCAGGGACGCGCTGCGCCTGCTCGCCCGGGGCGCGCGCACCGCGATCGTCACCGCCCCAGGCGGCCACTTCTCCACCGTGGCGAGCGTCGAGCGGTTCCGCCGCGACCATCCCAGGCTGGCCTGGATGATGCGGGTCTTCTCCATCAACCAGCCCCTGCCCGACCTGGTCGCCCAGCTCAACCGCTACGACCCGGCCGGCCTCACCGGCTTCCTCAGCCAGCTCACGCTGCTGGCCGGCGAGCAGGAGGCGGGCCGCCTGCGGCTCCGCCCCGGCATGGTCATCGCGGGCGGCGAGACCGCGACCCCGGAGGCGCTGCGGCGGCTCGCCACCGCCTTCGGCGCCCAGGCCCGCGCCGCCTACGCCGCCTCCGAGTGCGGCTTCCTCAGCTTCGGCTGCGCCCACGGCTGGTACCACGTCAACAGCGACTGGGCGGTGGCCGAGCCGGTCGACGCCGAGCACCGGCCGGTGCCGCCGGGCCAGCCGTCGCACACCGTCCTGGTGAGCAACCTCGCCAACAGGGTCCAGCCCATCCTCCGCTACGACCTCGGCGACAGCGTGCTGCTGCGCCCCGACCCCTGCCCGTGCGGCAGCCCGTTCCCGGCCGTGCGGGTGCAGGGCCGCGCCGCCGACCTGCTCGCCTTCCCGGGCGAGGGCGGCGAGCCGGTACGCCTGTCGCCCATGATGTTCGGCACCCTGCTGGACCGGCTGCCGGGCGTCGAGCAGTACCAGATCGTCCAGACCGGGCCAGCCGCGCTGCTCGTCCGGCTGCGGCCCGCCGACGAGCGGGTCTGGCAGGTCGTCCGCGACGCGCTGGCCACGCTGCTGGCCGAGCACCACGCCGGCGACGTGGCCCTCGTCCGGGCCGAGGAGGCGCCGCAGCGCGAACCCGGCGGCAAGTTCCGCCGGGTCGTGCCCCTGGCGGCCCGCCCGTAGCGGGCCGCCCGGTCTACGCGGCCTTGTGGTGGTGCTCGGCGCAGCCGTCGCAGCGGGTGCGCTCGGGCCGCGCGGCGAGCTGCTCGTACGGGATCAGCGCCCCGCACCGCAGGCAGGTGCCGTAGCAGCCGCGGTCCATGCGCTCCAGGGCGGCCTCGAGGGCGGCCACCCGCCGCCGCGCCGGCCGGGAGCCCCGCGGGCGCTCGGCGGAGAGCTCGTCGTGCAGCAGCTCGCGCAGGCTCTCCAGCTGCGCGAGATGACGGTCGTAGTGCCGCATGAGGTCGTTGAGTGATCCAACGCCGGCCATGACGAAGATCGGCTCCTTCGGGGAAAGGCGATGGGGAAGGGGCGCGGCCCGCCACGGCGGGCGGCCCCGGGGAAGGGAACCAGTGCGCGAGCCGGTCAGATCAGCGGCGGGCTCCTGGAGCCCGCGGCGCAGTGCCCGAGCTGCTGCGGATCGCGGAACGCGGCCGGTTCGCGGCGCGTGGCGGGCAGCAGGGCGAGGCGGGCGGCCGCGGCCGTGCGCCGGTCACCGCGGAGCGGCGGCCAGAGCGGCAGGACGTGGTGCTCGCGGGCGGCGACGGGATGCGCCGGCGGCAGGCTCGACAGCTCGGCGTTGAGACCGTCGGGGGTCCAGCCGGAGTGCGAGACGGCGGCCGGTGCCCGGCCCGCGCCGGCGGAGCCCGCGTTCGTGCAGGCCGCCAGCACCATGGACAGCAGAACCAGGGCCACCACGCCGAGCCGCGCGATGGACCCGCGTGGCACCTTCCGCGGTCCCGCCATACCGGTGACACTAGCCCAGAAGACACCAGAAGGCTCGTACATCCATGGTCTGCCCGAAACCCGGTCACGAAGGGCGCAACACCGCCCGGTCCAGGACGTCGCCCGTGGCGGCAACGACGGTGATCGTGAGCGTGCCGGCCGTCACCTCGACCGCGGTGAAATGATGCCGCACGGCCGCCGCCGCGCGGCGCGGCGTGTCCCGGCACGGCCGCAGCCCGTACAGCCCGGCCCCGCCGCCGCCGGTCACCACGTACGTGACGCCGCCCGCCGAGACGAAGCGCTGGTAGTTGTGGTCGTGCCCGTTCAGCACGAGCGTGACGTGCCGGCGCTCCAGCACCGGCACCCACAGCCGGTCCACGGCCGCCGTGGAGCCGTGCGTGGAGCACGACCAGGCGGGCTGGTGGAACACCGCCACCCGGAACGGCGGGCCCGGCGCGGCCAGCCGGTCCTCCAGCCAGCGGGCCTGCCGCGCGTCCGGCCGGTTGGCGTCCAGGAACAGCAGCTCCACGCCGGCCAGCCGCCTGGCGAACGGCAGCGCGGGCAGCGCCAGGTGGCGTAGCTGGTCGCCGCCGTGGCCGCCCATCACGTCGTGGTTGCCGAGCGTGGCCCAGATCGAGCCCGTCCAGCGGGCGTACGGGCGGTCGAGCGTCTCGGCGAAGCGGGCCGGGGAGCCGTCGGGGTAGACGTTGTCGCCGGTGCCGACGATCGCGTCCACCCGGTGACCGGCGTCGGCCCAGCGCCCGATCGCCCGCGCCACGTCCCGCTGCGCCGCGCCGCCCGTCCCGAAGTCGCCCAGCGCCACGAACCCGCTCAGCACGGACGACCGCGGCGGGGTGCCGGCGCTCGCGGAGGGAGCGGCGCTGCCGGCCGGGGCGCTCGCGGTGGCGCGCGGCGTAGGGGCGCTCGCCGTGGGCGGCGGCGCGGGGGCGCCCGCGGGGGCGCAGGCCGACAGCGCGAGGAGCGCCGACAACGCGAGGAGCGCCCGCCACGCGAGGAGCGCCCGCCACGCGAGGAGCGCCCGCCACGCGAGGAGCGCCGGCGCAGCGGCGCGACCCCAGCGGTGGCGACCCATCCCGCCATCACACCACGCCGCCCACTCCCGGCACGAGCACCACCGCCCACCCCCGGGAGGGAGCCCCGCCGCGGGCCCGCGTCCCGTCCGTCGCCTCGTAGCGGCACAGCGGCCCCGTGGAGGCGTGATCGCCGATAGGCTCCGGCGCGGAAGGAGTCCCCCTTGCGTCGATCAGCCCTCCTCCTCCCGGTCGCCGCCCTGGCCGCCGCGGCGTACCCCACCTGGGACGACTGGAGCACCCGCCTCGGCACCCCCGACGGCGAGCCGCTGGCCTACAGCTGTGTCCTCTCGTTCGCCGGCTTCGCGGACACCTCGCCGTTCGGCCCGCTGCGCGGCGACCTGCACACCCTCACCTCCTGGACGACGACGTGGGGCGTCCCCGCCGTCGCGGTGCTCGCCGCGTTCGCGCTGCGGGGCTCGCCCCGGGCGGGCCGGTGGGCGGCGGCGGTCCTGACGCTGATCGCGGTGGCCGGGCCCGTCACCCCGGTGTGGTCCGGCGACGGCCCGTGCGACCCGCCGCTGCGCCTGCTCAGCCCGGCCTGGTTCGGGACGGTGGCCGAGGTGTGGGGCGGCCGGGAGCTGGCGCTCCTGGCGGCGGCGCTGCTGGTGCTGCTCGCCACCGGGCAGGGCGAGCGGCCCGCCGCGCCCCGCCCCGCGACGCCGGCCTGGCGGAGGGCGGTGACGCTGCTCATGGACTACCTGGTGATCTCCACGGTGACGGTTCTCGCCGTCCGCCTCACCGGCGGCTGGGGCATCGAGGTGGACGCCGGCCTGCTGCACTGGCTCACTCTCGGCGAGATCCTGCGGGAGCCCGCCCGGCTGTTGTTCTTCCCGGCCCTGGCCGGTTACGTACTGCTCCGGCGGAGGGGCGGCGACGCTGCGTCACCGTGAGGAGGCCGAGGGTGAGGCCCAGGGGTGGCCCGGGTAAGGCAGCAGGAAGCGGATCGGAGGGACCGGACATGAGCGGCGGCGGCGACGGCGCGCGGGGGCAGGGCGGGCGGGCGTGGGCCCTGCCCGAGCTGATCGACGCCGGCGCGTACGTCGTGGACGACCGGGGACGCATCGTCGAGGTCAACGCCCAGGCCGAGCGCCTGGTCGGCCGCGGCGCCGCCGAGCTGCTCGGCCGCGACGCCCACGACCTGCTGCATCGTGGCAGCCACGGCGAGCCGCTGCCGCGCATCCGGTGCCTGATGAAGCAGGCGTTCCTCGCCGGGCGCACCCTGCACGGCGACCTCGGGTGGTTCGAGCGCGGCGACGGCTCGCTGCTGCCGATCGCGTGGACGATCGCGCCCTGCGAGCTCGCCCCCGCCCAGCGGGGCGCGCTGGTGCTCTTCCACGAGGTCGACCCGGCCCCGCTGGGCGGCGGCGGCGGGCGGCCGGCCGGGGCCGAGGCGCCGATGTCGGAGCTGGACCGGCTGGCCCTGCTCGCCGAGACCACCACCACGCTCACCTCGACGCTCGACGTGGAGGAGATCCTGCGTCAGCTCGTCCGGCTCGTGGTGCCGCTCATGGCCGACTGGGCGGTGGTCGACCTGCTCGCCGAGGGGGGCGGGGTGACGCGGGAGGTCGTCGTCCACCACGAGGGCGGCCTGCCGGTCCGCCGCGAGGAGCTGGAGGGCCCCATGCCGCCCGTCCCGGAGACCTCGCCGATGCCGCTGTCGCGAGCGCTGCGCGGCGTGACCGCGACGCTGGCCGGCCCCGAGACCTACCGGGGGCGCCCCGACTCCGGCATCGCCGTGGTCCAGCGGGAGCTGTTCCAGGTGACCGGCATGCACTCGGCGAGCATCGCGCCGATCCGCGGCGTCCGCGACGTGATCGGGGCGCTGACCCTCGGGCGCGCCGAGCGGGCAGACGCGTTCACCCCGGCCGACCTGCTGCTGGTGGAGGACATCGCCCGCCGGGCGGGCCTCGCGCTGGACAACGCCCGCCTGTACGAGCGGCAGCGGCGCGTCGCCGAGACCATGCAGCGCCACCTGCTCCCGCAACTGCCCTCGCCGCCCGGCCTGCGGATGAGCGCCACCTACCGGCCCGCGCCCCGCGCCTCCCAGGTCGGCGGCGACTGGTACGACGCCTTCGCCCTGCCCGGCGGCGCGACCGCCCTCGTGATCGGCGACGTCGTCGGCCACGACCTCGACGCGGCGGCCGGCATGGCCCAGATCTGCAACATGCTGCGCGCCTACGCCTACGCCCAGGACGACCCGCCGCACGTGATCGTCGACCGGCTCGACCAGGCCGTGACGCGCATGGCGCAGCCCGTCATGGCCACGGCCGTCTTCGCCCGGCTGGAGCCCACCGGCGCCGGCCGCTGGCTGCTGCGCTGGACCAACGCCGGCCATCCGCCGCCGCTGCTGGTGGAGCACGACGGGCAGAGCCGGTTCCTGGAGGCCGGGCACGGCCTGCTGCTGGGCACCGGCCTGCGGACGCGGCGGCCGGACGCCGCCGTCGAGCTGCCGCCCGGCTGCACGCTGCTGCTCTACACCGACGGGCTGATCGAGTCGCCGGCCCGGCTCCTGGACGAGGGGCTGGCCAAGCTGCGCCGGTACGCGGCCGCGCTCGCGCACCGGCCGCTGGAGACGTTCTGCGACCAGTTGCTGGCGGGGGTGCGGCCCGCCGACAACGACGACGACGTGGCCATGCTGGTGCTGCGCCTGCCCGACTGAGCCGCCCCGCTCACTCATCAGACGTCTGAGGTCTGCGCTAGGGTGTTCCGCACCTTCGAGGAAAGGGCGCAGATGAGCGAGCTGACGGCATCGCGACGCGACCCGGAGCGCGCGGGTCCCGCGGCCTCCGGCCCTGCGGACGCCGGTCCCACGGCCTCCAGTCCCACGGCCTCCAGTCCCACGGCCTCCAGTCCCGTGGTCTCCAGTCCCGTGGTCTCCAGTCCCGTGGTCTCCAGTCCCGTGGACGGCGGGCCCGTGCTGCGGGCGGAGGGCGTGGACTTCGTCCGCGCGGGCCGCCACCTGCTGAGCGGGATCTCCCTCACCGTCGGCGCCGGCGAGCACTGGGCGCTGCTCGGCGCCAACGGCGCGGGCAAGAGCACGCTGCTCGGCCTGCTCGGCGCGGTCAACCACCCCACGCGCGGCCTCGTCCAGGTGCTCGGGCGCACCCTCGGCCGGGTCGACGTGCGCGAGCTGCGCACCTACCTCGGGCACGTCAACCCCCGCCACGCGCCCGACGGCCCGCTGGAGGCCCGCGAGGTCGTCCTGACCGGCCTGACCAACACCGCCGCGCTCGTGCCCCGCTGGGCGCCCACGCCGGAGGAGGCGGAGCGCGCCGACCGGCTGCTCGCCCTGCTCGGCATGAGCGGGCGCGCCGGGGCGTCCTGGGCCACGCTGTCGCAGGGCGAGCGGGGGCGCGCCCTGATCGCCCGCGCGCTCATGCCGCGCCCCCGCCTGCTGCTGCTCGACGAGCCCGCCACCGGTCTCGACCTCGCCGCCCGCGAGCAGCTCCTGGCCAGCATCGACGCGCTGCGGCACCGGCATCCGTCGCTGGCCACCGTCCTGGTCACCCACCACCTGGAGGAGTTGCCGGCCACCACCACGCACGCCCTGCTGCTGCGCGAGGGCCGCTGCCTGGCCTCGGGCCCGGTGGGCGGCGTGCTCACCACCGAGCTGGTCAGCGCCTGCTTCGGCCACCCCGTCAGAATCGCCCGCAGCGAGGACGGCCGCTGGACGGCCCGCGCCGCGCCGGTCACCGTCCGGGAGGCCGTCACGGACGCCGTCCAGCACGCCGTCCAGAACGCCACTCGGACCTCCGATGAGCCGTCCCCCTGACAGAGCCCTGAGGTTGCGGAACAATACGCCTAGTGCAACCCGTGTGAGACGCAGAGTCGCGATTCGATACGTCGTGGCGTTCATGCCGGTTTCAATGTCTCGAACGGTATTGGAGGGGGTAAGCGCCCATGCATGAGGCGTCGATCGACATGGACGAGGCCGGTGTGCTGCGCGTGACGCTGCGCGGCGAGATCGACTTCACGAACTCGGCCGAGATCCACAAGCTCGTCACGGACGCGGTCGCCGAGCGCCGCCCCCGCCACGTCCGGGTCGATCTGGCCGAGGTCACGTTCATCGACTCCACGGGCATCGGCGTGCTGGTCGACGCCATGCGGGTCGCGCTGGCCGCGCAGGCGGACTTCCGGGTCGAGAACCCGACCCGCCGGATGCTCGACCAACTGCGCACGACAGGACTGCTGACGGCGTTCGGCCTCGAATGATGGACCCGCTGGAGGGCTACCGCAGTCGGCTGGCGGACCTGGACGCCAGCATCGCCCGCGCCCGCGCCCACCCGGAGGTGGTGCTGGCGCGGGCGAGCGGGCTGCTGGCCGGGCGGGCCGGCTGCCGGGTGGGGGAGGCCCACGCCTATCTGGTGCGGCTGGCGGCCGAGCGGGGACGGCCGGCCCACGAGGTGGCCGCGGAGCTGCTGACGGCGCTGGAGCGGCTGCCCCCGGGCGGGGAGTCGGCGCTGGCCGACACGGTGGCGGCCGCCCTGCCGCTGCAGCCGGGACGCGCCCGCCGGCCCACGCCGCCGCTGCCCGGCCCGACGCCGGCCCGGCAGGCGTGGATCGAGGCCGTGCGGCAGGTCCTCGCCGTCCTGCCCGACCGCTACATCCTGCTCCTGCCCCAGTACGACACCGCCGGGCAGGTCGCCGACTACGTCTTCGCCGCGGTCAGCCCGTCCGTGGTGGACCTGTCCGGACGCAGCGGCCCTGAGCTGCTGGGCCGCCGGATGAGCGAGGTCTACCCCGAGGTCGTGGGCGGGCCGATCTGGGACGCCTGGCGCCGGACCCTGCGCGACGGCCTGCCCCGCGAGGTCGGCCCGGTCCCCTACGTCAGCCCCGCCGAGCGCGCGCCCGCCGAGATCCCGCTCACCGTCAAGGTGTGGCCGGTGGGCGGCGGGCTGCTGCAGAGCTGGGTCCGGCACGACGAGGAGACCCGCCTGGCCGAGCGCATCGCCCACACCGAACGCCTCGGCAACCTCGGCTGGGCCGAATGGGACCTGATCACCGGCCAGTCCGCCTGGTCGGAGGGGCTCTACCAGATCTACGAGCGCGACCCGTCGCAGGGCCCGCTGCCGCGGGAGGAGACCGAGGCGCTGGTCCTGCCCGACGACCTGCCGGTGCGGCGGCAGGCCGCCGAGGCGTTCGGCCGCGGCGAGGCGGTGGACGTGACCTTCCGCATCCAGGTCGGGGGCCGGGTCAAGCACGTGCGCACGATCGTGGACGCGGTGCGCGACAGCGCGGGCGTGCCGGTCAAGGTGTACGGCATCGTCCAGGACGTCACCGGTCCCGAGACCAGCCGCCGCCGGCTCAGCGAGGTCGAGGAGCAGCTCCGCCAGCACCAGCGCAGCCTCGCCGCCGAGCACGAGCTGGCCGGGCGGCTCCAGCAGATCGTGCTGCCCGTGCCGCGCGAGCCCATCGACCTGCCCGGCCTGCGGGTCGCGATCCGCTACCTGCCCGCCGAGCAGGCCAGCAGGGTCGGCGGCGACTGGTACCACGCCGCCCCGACGGGCGACGGCGGCGTGCTGCTCGCCGTCGGCGACGTGGCCGGGCACGGCATCGAGTCGGCCGCCGCCATGGCCCAGCTCCGCCACGCCCTGGCCGCGCTGGCCGCCACCACCACCGACGACCCCGGCCGGCTGCTCCTCGCGCTCAACCGGCTGCTGCTCGCGGGCGAGGTCACCCGCCCGCCGCGCAGCCAGGTGCCGGTGACGGCCACCGCCGTGATCGCCCGCTACGAGCCGGCCACCGGCCGCCTGGTGTGGGCCCGGGCCGGGCACCCCCCGCCGCTGCTGGCCCGGGCGGGGGTCACCGCCGAGCTCGACGGGCCGGGCGGGCCGCTGCTCGGCGCCTTCCCCGCGGCCGACTACCCGACCGGCGTCACCCACCTGCGCCTGGGTGACGTGCTGCTCCTCTACACCGACGGCCTGGTCGAGCATCGCGGCCGCCATCTCGACGAAGGGCTCGCCTCCGTGCTGGCCGTCCTGGACCGCATCACCGCGGAGCCGTCCCCCCGCCCGCTGGCGGACCTGCTGGGCCAGCTCCGCGACGCCAATCCCGACGACGACACGTGCGTCCTGGCCGCCCGCCCGCTGGGCCCCGGCGAGGCGCGATGAGCGGGCCGCGCACCCCTGACCGGCAGCCGGCCGCCGCGGCCCTGCTGGCCTGCGAGTTCGACCGGCACACGCTGGTCAAGGTGCGGCACGAGGTCGAGCGCGTGTGCCGGCTGTGGGGCCTGGCCGACCTGACCCTGTACCGCTTCGTCGTGGCGGTCAACGAGATCACCACCAACGCGGTGCGGCACGGCGGCGGCCGGGGCCACCTGCGGCTGTGGGAGCAGGGCCGGCGGCTCTGCTGCCGCGTCCTCGACCACGGGCCGGGCGGCGCGGCCGAGCCGCGGCTGCCGCCGCCGGACCATCCCAGGGGCCGGGGGCTCTGGCTGGCCAGGAACAACGTGGAGAGCTTCCTGCTGCACTCCGACGCGCACGGCACGACCATCGTGCTGGAGATCTCATGACGCGGCCGGCGCGCCGCGCTGCCGCACCAGCGGCAGGAACACCTCGTCGACGATCTCGACCAGCACGTCGTCGGGCGCGGTAGGGACGCCGCGCACCACGAACTCGTTGCGCAGCAGCACCACGGCCACGGTGGCGACGCGCGGGTGCAGCGCCTCCGGGGCGGCCTCGCCGCGGGCGACCGCGCGCCCCAGGATGGTCAGCCAGGTGGCGGCCGTGCTGTCGGTGGCCTGCTCGGGCAGCTGTGACAGCAGCTCCGCCGCGCCGCCGGCCGCCCCGATCAGCTCGCGCAGGATGCCCCCGAGCGGTGAGCTCCAGTGGCGGTTGGCCCGGCGCAGCATCTCCAGGACGTCCTCGCGCAGGTCGCCCGTGTCGGGCGGCCGGACGGCCTCGGTCAGCAGGCGGTAGGCGGCGATGCCCAGCGCGAGGCGGTTGGGCCAGCGGCGGTAGAGGGCGTTCTTGTTGGTGCCGGCGCGGGCGGCGACGCGGTCCATCGTCAGCCCGGCGTAGCCGGACTCGGCCAGCTCGTCGGCGGCGGCGCGCAGGATGGCCTCCTCCAGCGCGGCGCCCCTGCGCCGTGGCCTGCTCGTCGATTCGCTCACGACCGTACCTTAGCGCATCGGGGTTGTGCGCTGCCCGCTCGCGCGTTACGGTACTCGCCGTACCCTAAGAAGGAGCGTGAGACAGTGCGTGCCAGAGGCATCAGCTACGAGACCGGCTTCCTGCACAAGGGGCAGTTCTCCCGCAAGGAGTTCGACCCCGACGTGGTCCGCCGCGAGCTGCGGATCATCCGCGACGACCTGCACTGCACCGCCGTACGGGTGATCGGCGGCGACCCCGACCGGCTGGAGTTCGCCGCGTCCTGCGCCGCCGAGCTCGGCCTGGAGGTGTGGTTCTCGCCCTACCCGCTGGAGCAGACCGCCGAGGAGATGCTGGCGCTGTTCGCCGACTGCGCGGAGCGCGCCGAGCGCATCAGGCGGCGCGGCGCGGAGGTCGTCCTCGTCACCGGGGCCGAGCTGAGCCTCATGGCCCCCGGTTTCCTGCCCGGCGCCGACCTCCGGCAGCGGCTCGACGGGCTGCTGCGGCCCGAAGGGCTGCCCGAGCGGATCGCCGGGCTGAGCGCCCGGGTCAACGACTTCCTCGGCCGGGCGGCGCGGGTCGTCCGCGAGCGGTTCGGCGGCCGGGTCACCTACGCCTCCATCCAGCTCGAACGCGTGGACTGGACGCCGTTCGACCTCGTCTCGGTCGACCTCTACCGCTCGGCCGAGGTCGCGGACCGCTTCGAGGAGGGCGTGCGCGCGCTGGTGGCGCAGGCCGGCAAGCCGGTCGCGATCACCGAGTTCGGCAGCGCCGGCTACCGGGGCGCCGGCGACCTCGGCGCGACCGGCCTGGACGCCGTCGAGTACGGCGAGCACGGGCCGGTGCGGCTGCGGGCCGCGTACGAGCGGGACGAGCCGGGCCAGGCCGCGTACGTGCGCGAGCTGCTGGAGGTCTTCGACGCCGCGGGCGTGGACAGCGCGTTCGTGTTCGTCCTCGCGCTCTACGACCACGTGCACCGCCCGGACGGCGACCCGCGCGACGACCTCGACCTCGCCAGCTACGGCATCGTCAAGGTCCTGGAGCACGGCCGCGGCACCACCTACCCCGAGCTGCCCTGGGAGCCGAAGGAGGCGTTCGCCGCCGTCGCCGGGCACTACGGCCGCGACTGAGCGCGGCCCGGCGGGGCACGGTGCCGAGCATGCGGAACGAACGGGGCACGGCCCTGGTGACAGGGGCGTCGTCGGGCATCGGGGCGGAGTACGCGGCCCGGCTGAGCGCCCGCGGCTGGGACACGGTGCTGGTGGCCAGGCGGGCGCACCGGCTGAACGAGCTGGCCCGGCGGCTGCGGGCCGAGCACGGCACGTCCGCCGAGCCGCTGACCGCCGACCTGGCGGACCCCGCGGACCTGGCCAGGGTGGCGGAGCGGGCCGCGGAGGCGGACTTCCTGGTCAACAACGCGGGCATCAACGGCTACGGCCCTTTCGCCCAGCTCGACCCGGGTCTCATGAGCAGGGTCCTCGGGCTCAACGTCGTCGCGCTCACCGCCCTGACCAGGGCCGCCGTCCCGGCGATGCTGGAGCGGGGCCGGGGCGTCGTGGTCAACGTGGCCTCCCAGCTCGCCTTCGCCGCCTCGCTGCCGCCGCGCCCCCTGCCGGAGCGGGCCGTGTACGCCGGGACCAAGGGCTACGTCGTCACCTTCACCCGCACGCTGGCCGCCGAACTGGCCGGCGGCCCGCTGCGGGTGCAGGTGCTGTGCCCGGGGCTGACCGTCACCGAGTTCCACCTGACGAGGGGCGAGGAGCCGGTGCCCGACGACGCGCCCGCCCCGGACGCCACGGGCATGCCCGTGGACGCGGTGGTGGCGGCCTCCCTCGCCGCCCTGGACGCCGGCGGCGGCGAGGTCGTCTGCGTGCCCGGCCTGCGCGGCGGCGGCCCGGTCGAGGCCCTGGCCGCGGCCGGAGGCCGGCATCAGGTCGGCGGCCCGCCGCTGACCGCGCCCGCGCTACATGCCGTGGATGCGGCGCCCGGTGATCTGCTGCGGGACGATCCGCACGTACAGGTGGCGCTCGCCGCCCGCCCACGGCGTCACCCCCGCGCCCGTCACGGCCGCCGCCTCCTCCTCAGGGACGTGGTGCGCGGCCCCCTGCACCAGCACGCTCCACCCCTCCCGGGCGGCCTCGTCGATGCGGTCCACCTCGAAGGCGATCTTGATGTCGACGCCGGCCACCCCGCTGCGCAGGTCCCGGTCCAGCGGGCCGCCGTAGGCGGTGCGGAAGACCACCGCGCCCTCGTGCACCTTGTAGTTGACCGGCAGCACCGTCGGCCCGTGGGAGCCGCTGAAGGCCACCCGCCCGATCCCGCCCGGCTGGATCAGCCGCCGGCACTCCTCCTCGTCCAGCACCTCCAGCGACGGGTGCGCCCTGGCCGGGCCGTGCCCGGGAGGCCGGTCGCGCCCGCCGCCGAGCAACTCGTCGGTGGTGGTGCCGAGGGCGTCGGCCAGCCGGTACAGCGCCCCCGTGTCCGGCGTGTCGGCGTTCTCCTCCAGGTACTTGAGGTAGCCGGGCGACATCTCGGCGCGCTCGGCGACCTGGTCGCGGGTCAGGCCGAGCCGTTCGCGGTGGTGGATGAGGCGCCGGCCGAGATCACCGGTTCCGGTCATGATGGGTTCCCCCCGTCGGTAGGAGCGCCGCGGGCTGCCGTTGATGCGGGCCTCCCGGTGGTCGGCGTCGATGAAGACCTGCCGCTCGCGGAAGCGGATCGGCAGGGACAGCAGGCCGAGCCGGTCGGGCAGCAGCGGGTCCAGCCGCAGCCCGTCCCGGCGCAGCTCCAGCCCCAGGTAACAGCGTTGCAGCAGGTCCAGCGTGCCGCCCATGGCGCCCAGGTGGATGCCCTCGGCGGTGGTGCCGCCCTGCACGTCCCTGACGTCGCTGTGGAGCGCCTCGGTGAAGAAGCGCCAGGAACGCGCCCGGTCCGAGCGGGCCAGCACCCAGGCGTGCACCACCGCGCTCAGCGTCGAGCCATGGCTGGTGCGCTCCAGGTAGTAGGCGATCGTGCGGGGGATCAGGTCCGGCTTGGCGGGACAGCCGAGCCGGTCCAGCAGGCCGGTCAGCTCCTCGGCGGTCAGCAGGTAGAACAGCATGAGCGTGTCGGCCTGCTTGGAGGCCTTGTAGCGGTTGACGTCGTCGCCGGCGGCCTCCAGCGCCCGGTCCAGGCGGCGCACGCCCCCGTAGCGCTCCCAGTCCAGCTCCTCCAGGTCGCCGTAGCCGGTGAACTGACTGATGACGCCGTCGTGGAAGTCGACCCGCAGGCGGCGGCTGATGTCGTCCCAGCGCTTCAGCTCGGCCGCGTCCGGAGCCAGCTCGGGCACCAGGTGGACGGTCTCGTGAGCGCGCATCAGCAGCCAGGCGGTCATGACGTTGGTGTAGGCGTTGTTGTCCAGGCCGGGCGTGGCGGCGCCCGGGTAGCTCTCGTGGTACTCGTCGGGGCCCATCACGCCGCGGATCTCGTACCGGTCGCCGTGCCGCACCGCCATCGAGGCGAAGCAGCGGGCGATCTCCAGCAGCAGCTCGGCGCACCACGACGGCATCGAGCCGGTGGCCAGGTAGTGCTGCCACACGTTGTAGGCGATGGCCAGGCCGACGTGCCGCTGCAGCCGGGAGTGGTCGGGCAGCCAGCGGCCGGAGGCCGGGTTGAGGTGCACGGTCTGCGTCTCCTCGCGGCCGTCGCTGCCGCTCTGCCACGGGAACATCGCGCCGGCGAGCCCGGCCGCCGCGGCGGCGTCGCGCGCCTCGGGCAGCCGCCGCCACCGGTAGCGCAGCAGGCCGCGGGAGATCTCCGGGAAGCGCAGGCTGAGCCAGGGCAGCACGAACAGCTCGTCCCAGAACACGTGCCCCCGGTACGCCTCGCCGTGCAGCCCGCGGGCGGGCACCCCGGCGTCCAGGTCGGCGGTGTGCGGCGACAACGTCTGCAGCAGGTGGAAGATGTGCAGGTGCACGAGCTGCGACAGCTCGGGGCCGTCCACGTCCAGCCGGGCGCGGTGCCACAGCCGCTCCCACGCGGCCGCGTGCCTGGCCAGCAGGCCGGCGAAGGCCGGCGCGCGGCGCACGTGCCGCAGCGCCGCCGAGCGGGCGTCGTGCACGGCGTGGTCGCGCGAGGTGGTCAGCGCCACCGTCTTCGTCAGCGTCACCGGCACGCCCTCGGCCAGCTCCAGCACGTGCTCGGAGGAGATCCGGCCGGGCTCCCGCTCGGCCGGCCACCGCTGCGCGCCCTCGGGCGCGTCGATCCGGCCGGCCAGCGCGACCGTGATGCGCGAGGACCGGGTGACGGCGCTCAGCCACGCCAGGTCGTCCTGCGTGCCGGTGTCGTGGCAGGTCAGGTGGTCGCCGCGCAGGTCGCGGTAGCGGGCCACGCCGTCGTTGGCGACCCGGCCGTCCAGCGTGGCGCGCACCCGCAGCGGGCCGGACCAGTTCTCGGCCGTGAACGTCGACTCCAGCGCCGCCAGGTACGGGTCGGCCATCGACACCACCCTGCGCTGGCGCACCAGCGTGAGCCGGCCCGCCGGGTCGCGCCAGCGCAGCTCGCGCAGCAGCACGCCGCGCCGCATGTCCAGCTCGTGCCGGTAGCGGGGCAGCTCCGCGCGCTCCGGCTCGAACCAGCCGGAGTCGGGCGTGGCGAACGTCAGCGGCAGCCAGTCCGGCAGGTTGACGATGTCCTCGTTGGTGACGGTACGCCCGGCCACGACCGAGTCGAGGCGGTCGTAGCAGCCGGCCACGTACGTGCCGGGCGTGCGCAGCCGCCCGTCCGGCGTCGCCCCCCGCGTGGCGAACCTGCCGTTGCCCAGCGTGCACAGCGCCTCGCGCAGCCCCTCGCCGCCCGGGTCGAAGCCCTCGTAGGCGAGGGTCCAGGCGGTCATCGCCGGCCCACCGGCACGCGCCCCGCCACGGCCGCCTCGGCCAGGTCGCCGACCACGGCGTCCGCCCCGGCCGCGCGCATCGCGGCGGCCTGGGTGCCGCTCCGGTCCACGGCCAGCACCGTGCCGAACCCGCCCCGGCGGCCGGCCTCCACGCCCGGCAGCGCGTCCTCCACGATCGCCACCTCGGCGGGCGGCAGCTCCAGGCGGCGGGCCGCCTCCAGGAACAGCGCCGGGTCCGGCTTGCCCGGCAGCCCCAGCCGGGCCGCGTCGTTGCCGTCCACGAGCGCGTCGAACAGGTGCAGCAGGCCCGCCGCGGCCACCACGGCGCGGCAGTGCCGGCTCGCCGACACCACCGCCGTGCGGCAGCCGCGCCGCCGCAGCTCGTGCAGCAGCGCCACGGTCGAGGGGAACGCGGCCACGCCGTGCTCCTCGATCTCCCTGACGAACAACGCGTCCTTGGCCAGGCCGATGCCCCACACCGTCGCGCGGCCCGGCTCGTCGCCGGGGCCGCCCTCCGGCAGGGTGATGCCGCGCGAGGCGAGGAACGTGCGCACGCCGTCCAGCCGGGGCCGCCCGTCCACGTGGGCCAGGTAGTCGGCGCGCACGTCGAACGGCGCGCCGCCCCGGGCGCGCAGGAAGCCGTCGAAGACGTGCTTCCACGCCGCCGCGTGCACGCGGGCGGTGTCGGTGACCACGCCGTCGGTGTCGAAGACGACCGCGCGCAGTCCGCCGAGGTCGAGGGTCGCGTCGTTGGCAGCCATGCCTGGACGCTACCCGCGCCCGCCCCGCCCAGCCATGGGCCGTTGGACCCGGCCCCGGGGGACCTCCGGCCCTGCACCCGGCCGCGGCGCAGGAGGTCATCTAGGAGTACGGCAAAGGAGGAAGCCATGATTGTTGTGGGCGTCGACGGATCGGTGGCCGCGCGCGCCGCCGTGGAATGGGCGGCCGGCGACGCGCTGCGGATGCGCGTGCCGCTGCGGATCGTGCACGCGGTGGACCGCGCCCCGTACCAGATCGGTCGCTTCCCCACCCCGGCGCTGCCCGACGCGCTGCTGCGCGAGGGTCGCAGGATCCTGGACGAGGCGGTGGCCCTGGTGCGCGAGCGGCAGCCGCACGTCGAGGTGAGCACCCGCGACGTGGAGGGCACGCCCGCCGCCGTGCTGCGCGAGCAGGCCGAGGACGCGACCGAGGTCGTCGTCGGCAGCCGCGGGCTCGGCGGGTTCGCCGGGGCGCTGCTCGGCTCGGTCAGCATGCACGTGGCCGGGCACGTCAGGTGCCCCGTGGTCGTGGTGCGCACGCAGCGGCAGCCCGTCTGCGGCGAGATCGTGGCCGGCGTGGACGACTCCGCCGACTGCCTGCCCGCGCTCGGCTACGCCTTCCGCCAGGCGGCGCTGCGCGGCGCGAAGCTGCGGGCGGTGCACGCCTGGCAGCTTCCGGTGCACGCGTTCGCGCCGGAGATCCCGTACGACATGGACGAGGTCCGCACCGCCCAGCACCGGCTCGTGGCCGGCGCGGTGGAGTCGCTGCGCAAGGAGTACCCGCGGGTCGAGGTCATCGAGGACACGCCCGCCGGGCACCCGGTGGACGCCCTGACGGCGGCCGGCGCGCAGGCCGACCTGGTCGTGGTCGGCTCGCACGGGCGCGGCGCGATGGGCTCGGCGCTGCTCGGCTCGGTCAGCCGCGGCGTGTTGCACCACGCCAGGTGCGCCGTCGCGGTGGTCCGCTGACGCTTGCCCCCGCGGGCGGGTAGGCGGTTGGCTGCCAGGATGAGCACCGATGGGAAGGCCCGCAGGCTGAAGCGCAAGCCGTACGAGAAGGAGCTGTTCCGCCTCCAGGCGGAGCTGGTGAAGCTGCAGGAGTGGGTGAGGGCCGAGGGCCGGCGGGTCGTGGTGATCTTCGAGGGCCGCGACGCGGCCGGGAAGGGCAGCACGATCAAGAGGGTGGCCGAGTACCTCAACCCGCGCGTGGCGAGGATCGCGGCCCTGCCCGCCCCGACCGAGCGGGAGCGCACGCAGTGGTACTTCCAGCGCTACGTCGCCCACCTGCCGGCCGCCGGCGAGATCGTGCTGTTCGACCGGAGCTGGTACAACCGGGCCGGGGTCGAGCGGGTGATGGGCTTCTGCACGCAGGAGGAGTACACCCGGTTCCTGCACCAGTGCCCGATCTTCGAGCGGCTGCTGGTGGAGGAGGGCATCCTGCTGCGCAAGTACTGGTTCTCGGTGAGCGACGCCGAGCAGGAACGGCGCTTCCGGGCCCGGCTGGAGGACCCGATGCGGCGCTGGAAGCTGTCGGCGATGGACCTGGAGTCGATCACCCGGTGGGAGGAGTACTCGCGCGCCAAGGACGAGATGATGGTGCACACCCACATCCCCGAGGCGCCCTGGTACGACGTGGAGTCCGAGGACAAGCGGCGGGCCCGCATCAACATGATCTCCCACCTGCTGTCGTCGATCCCGTACCACGAGGTGCAGCGCACGCCGCTGGAGATCCCCGAGCGCCCGGCCTCCACCGGCTACCGCCGCCCGCCGCGCGTCGAGACGCACGTCCCCGACGTCGCCGGGGCGCGGCTCAGCTGACGGCCCGGCGCGTCCCGGTGAGCACCCCGACGGCCGCCGCCGCCACGTAGGGCCACACCACCAGCGCCGGCAGGCCGGAGCAGCCGGGCGACACGCCCGACAGGAGCGTCGCGGCCGGGACGTACAGGGCGGGCACCAGCAGCGCCACGGCGGCCGCCCGTGCCGCCCACCCGGTGACGAGGACGCAGCCGAGCGCCGCCACGCCCACCCACAGGCCGTACGCCTCCGCGTCGTCCAGGCGCATCCACCACAGCGCCCACGCGCCCTTCAGGTCGGCGAAGCAGCCGGCGGCGTCCGCGTCGTCCCGCGTCAGCAGGTAGGACACGTACCGGCCGCACACGAGCGCCAGCACGGCCGTCCAGGCCGCCGCCACCGCGGGCGGGATCGGGCGCGGCGCGGCGTCGCGGCGGGCCAGCACGCAGGCGGCCGTCGCGACCGCCGCCGTCACGACCGTGACCCACACCCCCCGGGTGGTCCCGCACACCGACGTGTACGGCACCACGAAGGTCACCCCGCCGAGCAGCAGCACCACGCCCGACGCCGCCGCGCCCAGCACCGGGAAACGGCGCGGCAGCCACAGCCACGCCGACGCCAGCACCACGGGCAGCAGGCGGGCGGCCCACGCCGAGACGGAGTGGACGAGCACGGCGAGCGCGGACGGCTCCGGCGTCGCGTAGCCGAAGTACCCGCAGCTCTCGCCGGGCAGCACCGACGCCAGCACGGCCGGCGCGACGGCCGCCAGCACGGCCAGGACACGGAACACCAGGAGTCCTTCCCAAGGGGGGACGCCGACGATACCGCACCAAGATCATGCCGGAAAGCGGGTGACAGCGGGTCACGGAGGGCTCACTCTGGTGGCTGCGGCGGCGTGTCCAGACGCCGCCCCGCCCGCAGGAGGGGTCCCGTGATCGATCCGGAGACCGTCGCACGCTACGAGCTGCCCGGCCACCTCAGAGCCGTCCCCGACGAGATCGACGCCGCCGGCCTGCCCGTCACCGGCGCCCTGCCGCCCGAGCTGGACGGCCGCTACCTCCGCAACGGCCCCAACCCGCTGCCGGGCGAGCGCAGCGGGATCCTCCAGGCCGGCCACGGCATGCTGCACGGCGTGCGGCTGCGCGGCGGGCGCGCCGAGTGGTACCGCAACCGGTGGGTGCGCACCGGCGCCTTCCACGGCCGCCCGTTCGTCACCCCCGACGGCCGCCTCGACCGCGCCGCCACCTCGGCCAACACCCACGTGATCGGCCACGCCGGCCACGTCTACGCCCTGGTCGAGGTGGGCCTGCCGTACGAGGTGACGCCCGGCCTGGCCACCGTCGGCCCGTGCGACTTCGGCGGGCGCCTCACCACCGCCATGACCGCCCACCCCAAACGCGACCCCGGCACCGGCGAGCTGCACTTCTTCGGTTACGGCTTCGTCCCGCCGCTGCTCACCTACCACCGCCTCGACGCCAAGGGCGAGCTGGTCCACAGCCGCGAGGTGCCGGTGCGGGCGGGCACGATGATGCACGACTTCGCGATCACCGAGCACCACGTCGTCTGGCTGGACCTGCCCATGACGTTCCAGCCCGCCCTCGCCGCCCAGGGCATGCCGTACGGCTGGGACGACTCCCACGGCGCGCGGCTCGGCCTGATGCGTCACGACCGGCCCGGCGCGGAGGTCACCTGGTTCGAGATCGAGCCCTGCTGGATCTTCCACGTCGGCAACGCCCACGAGGACGAGAGCGGCCGCGTCGTCCTGGACGCGGTCCGCTACAGCGCCGCCGAGTGGACCGCCCTGTGGACGCTGCTGTCCCGCGCCGACGCCGCGCGCGGCTTCGCGCCGTCGGCCGCCGCCCTCGCCGGACGCTCCCACCTGCACCGCTGGACCCTCGACCCGGCCACGGGGACGGCCACCGGGCAGCGGCTCGACGACCGGTCGGTGGAGTTCCCCACCATCGACGACGACCTGACCGGCCGGCGCTCCCGCTACCTCTACACCGTCACCGGGGGCGAGCCGGGCAGCCGCGAGCGGTGCGCGATCGTCAAGTACGACACCGCCGCCGGGGCCCGCGCCGCCGCCTACGAGCTGGACGCCGACACCGTGCTCGGCGAGGCGGTCTTCGCGCCCGCCACCGGCGGGCCGCGCGGGGAGGACGACGGCTGGCTGCTGGCCGTCGCCACCCGCCGCGACGGCTCGGCCTCCCGGCTGCTGGTGCTGGACGCCGCCCGCGTGGAGGGCGGCCCGGTGGCGGCGGTCGAGCTGCCCCGCGCCGTCCCGACCGGCTTCCACGGCTCCTGGCTCCCCGAACCCGCCTGACCGGGCGGCAGCGGAGGGACCGGTCAGGGGCGGAGGTCGCGGGCGATCGTGCGGGCCAGCGCGCCGACCGCCTGCCGCACCGGCTCCGACAGCCCGTCGCCCACGCCGAAACGCTCACCCTCCACCGTGTACACCACCAGCTCCCCGGGCAGCCGCCCCAGCGCCCGCCCCAGCTCCACCGCGTCGCCCAGCGACAGCGCGTGGGAGCCGGAACGCGGCCCCGGCCCGCCGCCGGAGCCGGGGACGTGCCGGTAGCGGCGCACGGTCCCCGGCGGCTCGCCCGAGCGCGCCGCGTCGATCACCACGGCCGTCCCCGCGCCGGTCCACGCCTCGATCAGCTCGGCCGGGTCGCCGTCGTTCTCCAGCGCGGCCACGCCGAGCCCGCGCAGCAGCCGGGCGGCGGCGGGCCCGGCCCCGTCGTCGCCGCGCAGGTCGCTGCCGAGCCCCACGACGACCGGCCCGGCTGCGCCCGGACCCTGCAGAGGCGGCTCACTCATGGGACACCCGCAGGTCGAGGAAGTGGGCCGAGCAGGAGATGCACGGGTCGTGGTTGCGCACGGCGGCCTCGCACAGCGCGGCCAGCCGCTCCGCCGGCAGGTCCAGGCGGGGCTCGACGAGCGCGCGCAGGTCGTCCTCGATGCGGGCCTGGTTCTGCGCGGTCGGCGGGACGATCGCGGCCTCGGTGATCAGCCCCGCCTCGTCCACCCGGTAGCGGTGGTAGAGCGTGCCGCGCGGCGCCTCCGACGCGCCGTGACCCACGCCGGCGCGGGGCTCGACGGGCAGCGCGGGCGGGTCGGGCGGGGTGTAGGCGGCGAGCAGCCGCAGCGCCTCCTCGCAGGCGTGCACGGTCTCCACGGCCCGCACCACGATCGTCCGGTACGGGTTGCGGCACACCGGCCCGAGCCCCGCCTCGGCCGCCGCCCGCGCCGCCGCCGGCGACAACCGGCCGGCGTTCAGCGCGTAGCGGGCCAGCGGCCCGGTGAGGTAGCCGGGGCGGCCGTCCAGCCGGGCGCGCAGCGCCGTCGAGTACGGCACCTGCTCCTCCGCCACGTGCCCGGGCCACTCCTCCACGGGCCACCGCCGCACCGGCAGGCCGGGCCCGTCGCTCACCGCCACCTCGCCGGACAGGACGGCGTACTCGGCGGGGTGGCGCAGCGCGAGGAAGCGGTAGTCATGCTCGACGTCGGGGAAGTCGAACCCGCTCACCCACGCCACCGTCTCCAGCGCCGCGTCCAGGGCGTGCCGCAGCCGCTCGGCGACCGGCGCCAGCTCGGCCCGGCCGGGCGCCCGGTAGAAGCCGCCGACCCGCACGTTCACCGGGTGCACGGCCCGCCCGCCGACGGCCGCGACCAGCTCGTTGCCCGCCTTCTTCAGCGCGAGGCCACGCTCCACCTCCGCCCGGTGCCCGGCCGCCATGGCGATGCCGCTGGGGTAGCCGAGGAAGTCGGGCGCGTGCAGCAGGTGGATGTGCAGGGCGTGCGACTCGATCCACTCGCCGTAGTACAGCAGCAGCCGCAGGTCGCGCAGCGGCCCGTCCACGGTGACCCCGCAGAGCGACTCCAGCGCCTGGCAGGCGCTCATCTGGTACGCCACCGGGCAGATCCCGCAGACGCGGGCGGTGAGGTCGGGCGCCTCGGTCCAGGACCGGCCGCGCAGCAGCGCCTCGAAGAAGCGGGGCGGCTCGTAGATTTCCAGCCGCACCTCCGCGACCCGGCCGCCGCGGGCCCGGACCAGCAGCCCGCCCTCGCCCTCGACCCTGGTCAGGCCGCCCACTCTGATCGTCCTATGCGTCACCGCAGCCTCCCGTCACGCCGGCGTTGAAGGTCCGGTAGAGGCGCGCCAGCTCGTCGTCGTCCAGGCCGCCCGCGCGCAGGCGGGCGTTGAGCGCGGCGGCGTTCGGGCTCTCCGACGGGCCGAAGCAGCCGAAGCAGCCGCGGCCGAACGCCGGGCAGAGCGCCCCGCACCCGGCCCGCGTGACCGGGCCGAGGCACGCGACGCCGCGCGCGACCAGCACGCACGGGTTGCCGCGCGCCTTGCACTCCACGCACACGCTGTGCCGGGGCACGACCGGCCGCCGCCCGGCCAGGAACGCGCCGACGACCTCCAGGAGCTGCCCCTTGTCGATGGGGCAGCCGCGCAGCTCGAAGTCCACCGGCACGTACGCCGAGACCGGCGCCGACCGCTCCAGCGCCCGGATGTGGTCAGGACGCGGATACACCAGCGAGGCGAACGCGCGCACGCCGGCCAGGTCGCGCAGCGCCTGCACGCCGCCCGCGGTCGCGCACGCGCCGATGGTCACGAGCTTCCTCGACACCCGGCGCACGTGCCGGATCCGCCGCGCGTCCGCGGGCGTGGTGATCGACCCCTCGACCAGCGACAGGTCGTACGGGCCCGGGCCGCGGGCGCTGCCGGCCTCCAGGAAGTAGGCCAGGTCCACCTCGGCGGCGAGCGCGAGCAGCTCGTCCTCGCAGTCGAGCAGGGTGAGCTGGCAGCCGTCGCAGGAGGCGAACTTCCACACGGCGACCCTGGGCGCCTTCGTCCTCGACCCGGTCACAGCTCGCTCACCTCCAGCAGCGCCGCGACCTCGGCGTAGCTCAGCACCGGCCCGTCCAAGCAGGTGAACAGGGGGCCGAGCTGGCAGTGGCCGCAGCGGCCGATCCCGCACTTCATGTTGCGCTCCAGCGACAGCGCGATCCGGCCGGCGGGCACGCCGCGGCGCAGCAGCTCCCCGGCCGTGGCGCGCATCATGACCTCGGGCCCGCACACGTAGGCGTACGTGCGCTCCGGGGCGAGGCCGACGGTGTCCAGCAGCGTCGTGACCAGGCCCGTGTGCCCGCTCCAGGTCCGGTCAGGACGGTCCACGGTGAGCCGGACGTCGCAGTGACGCGCCCAGCGGGCCGGCTCGCGCGGGTAGATGAGGCCGCCGGGGTCGCGGGCGCCCACGAGGACGGCGATCCGCCGGTAGCGGGCGCGGGCGGCGAGCAGGCCGCGGATCACCGGCCGCAGCGGCGCCAGGCCGAGGCCGCCCGCCGCCACGATCACGTCCATGCCCTCGGCCGCCGCCAGGTCCCAGGACGTGCCGAACGGCCCGCGCACGCCCACCACGTCGCCGCGGCCGGCCCGGCACAGCGCGTGGCTGACCGCGCCGACGTCCCTGACGGTCTGCAGGTAGCCGCCGTGGCGGGCGCGCCCGCTGATGGAGACGGGGATCTCGCCGACGCCGGGGGCGTAGATCATGGTGAACTGGCCGGGCCGGAACGGCGGCGCCGCGCCGCCCCCGGCCGGCTCCAGCGTCAGCGTGACCGCCTCGCCCCGGTCCGGGCGGCGGGCCCGCACCCGGTACGGCTCGGGAACCATGTCCTGGATCGGATCGGGGGTCATCGCAGCCGCTCCAGCTCCTCGGTGAGGTCGATGCCGGCCGGGCACCAGGTGACGCAGCGGCCGCAGCCGACGCAGCCCAGGGTGCCGAACTGGTCGGCCCAGGTGGAGAACTTGTGGCTGAGCCACTGCCGGTAGCGGGCCCCGCCGGAGGAGCGCACCGGCGCGCCGCCCAGCTCGGTGAACTCCAGCGCGAAGCAGGAGTCCCAGCGTTCGGTGCGGACGGCCGTGCCGTCGGCCAGGCCGGTGCCGTCCTCGACGGTGACGCAGAAGCACGTCGGGCAGACCATGGTGCAGTTGGCGCAGGTCAGGCAGCGCGAGCCGATCTCGTCCCAGACGGGGGAGTCGCGCCGGGCGGCCAGCCGCTCCTTGACGCCGTCCGGGTCGACGCGGCGGCCCATGCGGCGCGCGGCCCGCTCGCTGACCTCGCGGGCGGCCTCCAGGTCGGCCGCCGTGGCCGGGCGGGAGGGCAGGCCGGCCAGCAGGGCGGCGCC